>NZ_CACVAF010000045.1 GCF_902726565.1 Yersinia vastinensis | reverse complement strand
GTGTCCCCATCGTCTAGAGGCCTAGGACACTGCCCTTTCACGGCTGTAACAGGGGTTCGAATCCCCTTGGGGACGCCAATCCGATAATGTGTGAAAGACATTATCACCGGTTCTTGATGAACCACAAAATAACTTAAAGATGACTTTAACGAGTCGTGTTTAAGATATTGCTCTTTAACAATCTGGAACAAGCTGAAAATTGAAACAATACAGCTGAACATTATCTCTCCGTAGATGTACT
>NZ_CACVAF010000044.1 GCF_902726565.1 Yersinia vastinensis | reverse complement strand
GGCGTCCCCAAGGGGATTCGAACCCCTGTTACAGCCGTGAAAGGGCAGTGTCCTAGGCCTCTAGACGATGGGGACACAAAAATTTCTACTGAACCAGCGATTCAGTATTTTTGTGTAAAGGTGAGAATGTGGTGACACATTCGAACGACTGATGCAGTAAAAACTCGATGCCGAGGTTTTATCGCACAATCATCACCCTCATCAACAGGTGCTCTTGCTCATTACTTTTATCAGACAATCTGTGTGGACACTACGCAATGCGTATCGTTAGGTAAG
>NZ_CACVAF010000043.1 GCF_902726565.1 Yersinia vastinensis | reverse complement strand
TCGTTAGCTCAGTTGGTAGAGCAGTTGACTTTTAATCAATTGGTCGCAGGTTCGAATCCCGCACGACCCACCATTATGAAGAACTGTAAGGTAATCAAATCGCGGGATGAGAACCGTCAAAGGTTCGAGTCGAGCGAAGTGAGACAACAACGCATAGCGTTGGCCTGAAAGGTGAGTCCGTAGGGCGAATAATCCCGCACGACCCACCATTATGTTACGCAGTACCGCATTGCAGCGGGTCGTTAGCTCAGTTGGTAGAGCAGTTGACTTTTAATCAATTGGTCGCAGGTTCGAATCCCGCACGACCCACCAT
>NZ_CACVAF010000042.1 GCF_902726565.1 Yersinia vastinensis | reverse complement strand
TATCAAAATCTGGTATTAGCGCAGGTAAAAGTACACAGCACGTTTGCGCATTACCTCGATGCCAGAAACTTTCCGGAGGGAAACCCTGAAGCCAATCCCGATGAAGAGAAACTCGAAGTTTGGTATATCGACAGCAAGAGCTATGAGGATAACGAACAGATCCAATTTGCGTTATCCAGTCCGGCAGACTTGCAGGGCATTATGTTACCCACCCGACAGATCCATTCGCTTTGTACTTGGTGCATGCGCAATCAATATCGCGGGGCGTCATGCGGGTATACCGGTACCGCTTATTTTGATGAAGACGGCAACCCAACGGACGACCCCAGCAAGGATAAATGCTC
>NZ_CACVAF010000041.1 GCF_902726565.1 Yersinia vastinensis | reverse complement strand
TATCAAAATCTGGTATTAGCGCAGGTAAAAGTACACAGCACGTTTGCGCATTACCTCGATGCCAGAAACTTTCCGGAAGGAAACCCAGAAGCGAATCCAGATGAAGAGAAACTCGAAGTTTGGTATATCGACAGCAAGAGCTATGAGGATAACGAGCAGATCCAATTTGCGTTATCCAGTCCTGCAGACTTGCAGGGCATTATGCTACCCACTCGTCAGATCCACTCTCTTTGTACTTGGTGCATGCGCAATCAATATCGCGGGGCCTCATGCGGGTATACCGGTACCGCTTATTTTGATGAAGACGGCAACCCAACGGACGACCCCAGCAAGGATAAATGCTC
>NZ_CACVAF010000040.1 GCF_902726565.1 Yersinia vastinensis | reverse complement strand
AGGTTAGCGGCACTGGAATCCAGACGGTTGATGCTAGCCCCCAGTGTGGAGCGCATTTCACCGTAAGTCGCCACCGCGTTTTCCAGCTCCTGAACCGCACGCATAGCGGCTTTCGGGCCGACCACTTTCAGATTAATCACCCCAGACTCAAAAGTTGTAGCATCAGCATACAAAGTATCTAACTCATCAGCGGCGGTTTTTCTGTCAGTCAGCGCAGATTCCCATGCACTTCTCTTAGTTGCATCAGTGGGGTCAGCATCATATGCCGCTTTCTCAGTGACCACTTTTGCTTCAGCATCAGTCACTTTTGTCTCAGCAGTTTTTGCTGCCGTACCATGAGCCGCCTTAGTATCCTGAGCAACTTCTTTCACCAGATCACCAATTTGCTTCGACACATCCAGCGTCAGACCTTCACCTTTCTGTGCGCCCGTCTGGAAATTCAGCTTGCCCGTCAATTTGCCACCGGTGGCAAACAG
>NZ_CACVAF010000039.1 GCF_902726565.1 Yersinia vastinensis | reverse complement strand
AGTACATCTACGGAGAGATAATGTTCAGCTGTATTGTTTCAATTTTCAGCTTGTTCCAGATTGTTAAAGAGCAATATTTCACAACCCACTGTGTCTTGCGACCTCAGTGCGTTTTGAAATAGTTTTTTTATATGGTGGAGCTAAGCGGGATCGAACCGCTGACCTCCTGCGTGCAAGGCAGGCGCTCTCCCAGCTGAGCTATAGCCCCATATAAAAAGCAAAATCACCTTATTGCTGCAACTCAACAGGGAATGGTGAGTTGGTGGGTCTGAGTGGACTTGAACCACCGACCTCACCCTTATCAGGGGTGCGCTCTAACCACCTGAGCTACAGACCCAACAAGGTACTAAAGCCCGACCAATTTCTCAGTCCGGCTTTATTTGCTCGTTACTTTCTATCAGACAATCTGTGTGGACACTGCGCAATGCGTATCGTTAGGTAAGGAGGTGATCCAACCGCAGGTTCCCCTACGGTTACCTTGTTACGACTTCACCCCA
>NZ_CACVAF010000038.1 GCF_902726565.1 Yersinia vastinensis | reverse complement strand
TCATGCGGGTATACCGGTACCGCTTATTTTGATGAAGACGGCAACCCAACGGACGACCCCAGCAAGGATAAATGCTCCGGACTGCTTTCGACGGGGTGTGAAACACGCTTCGGAAAAGGTAAACCGCTCCCGTTCGGTGGCTTTCCCGGCTCTGCGTTGATAAAGAGGTAGTCATGCGTAAACATATTATTACTGCGTTATTGGCCCATGCAAAAGACGCTTATCCTGCGGAATGCTGTGGGCTGGTGGTACAAATCGACCGTAAACAGGTTTACGTTCGTTGCATCAACACTGCACCAGAATCAGGTGAGCAATTTCGTATTGATCCGGTTGAATATGTGGCAGCAGAGGAAAGCGGGACGATTATTGCCATTGCTCATAGCCACCCAGACGCTACAACTCAACCCTCACAGCTAGATATTGCGCAGTGTGACGTGTCACAAATGCCATGGATAATTGCCAGTTGGCCAGAGGGGGATGTTCGCCAGATTATGCCGAGCGAGGGAATAAAACCCCTCAAGGGGAGGCC
>NZ_CACVAF010000037.1 GCF_902726565.1 Yersinia vastinensis | reverse complement strand
AAAATAAATATCCTCCGGCATAGCCGGAGGTTTTTCATATGCGCCTATAAGGCTCTGTTGCCAGCCGCGCCCTAACAGGCGCATCGCGATCTGACATTTGCATCTATGGGTTACTTACGGCCCGTAAACGGGCTACCCGGATAGGGGATCGATAACTGCTCACCCATCTTATCCTCTTCCAGTTGGTGCTTTATGTATTCTTGTATCTTCGCTGTATTTTTCCCAACCGTATCAACGTAATACCCTCGGCACCAGAACTCCCTGTTACGGTATTTGAACTTCAAATCGCCAAACTGCTCATAAAGCATCAGGCTGCTCTTTCCCTTCAGGTATCCCATAAAGCCCGACACACTCATTTTCGGCGGGATTTCCAGAAGCATATGGATGTGATCCACACAACATTCCGCTTCCAGAATATTCACGTTTTTCCATTCGCACAGCTTTCTTAAGATACTGCCTATCGTTTTACGCTTTTCCCCGTAGAACACCTTTCTTCGGTACTTCGGCGCAAAGACTATGTGATATTTACAGTTCCATCGCGTGTGCGCTAAGCTCTTTTCGTCCCTCATAGGGACCCCCTTTTGATTTCTTGTTGAACATTTGCAGTTGCCAGACCGCAAACTGTTTTAACAAATCAAAAGGGGTTTTTATAACTGATTCAAAGCTGAAAGCTTTACGGAACCTCCAGCCTAGCTGGAGGTTTTCTGTGCACAAA
>NZ_CACVAF010000036.1 GCF_902726565.1 Yersinia vastinensis | reverse complement strand
GCTATATTCCGTGGCATGACCTTCTGGGCCAATAATCAGATGAACGTTCTGGCCGATATGCCCCGTGATATGGATTACGCAATCACCCGCGCCAACGTGAAAGATGGAAAATTAACCTACAGCAGCGCCAGTGAAAAAACACATTATAGCCATGCGTTCGTGTCGTGGTCTGATCCGGCCAATGGCTATCAAGATGCGATTGAGCCTGTATCTGAGATTGCGCTAGTTCGCCGGTTTGGTGTGAAACAGGCAGATGTTACCGCTATCGGTTGCACTCGACAAACTGAGGCGATTCGTCGCGGAAAGTGGGTTCTACACACCAATGATGCTGATCGTTCTGTATCGTTCACAGTTGGTCTGGATGGGAAGATACCTCTACCCGGCTATATTGTGGGAATTGCCGATGAAATGGTTGCTGGTCGGCCTCTTGGGGGACGGATAAGCAAGGTTAACGGTCGTAATATTACACTCGATAGAGTTTCTTCCGCTGCAGTGGGTGAGCGACTTATTGTGAATCTTCCTACCGGAAAGAGCGAGGGGAGAACGATTCAAACTGTTGCGGGGAAAGTTATCACTGTCACAACGGCATTTAGCGTAACACCTGTTCCCCAATCAGTTTGGGCCATCGATGCCAGCGATCTGGCTTTACAGCTTTTTCGTGTCACGGGCATAACTGAGGGAAGTGACGGGGTATCTTACGACATCACAGCTATTGAGTATGATCCTAATAAATTTGACCGCATCGATACTGGGGCCAGAATAGAGGACCGTCCAATCAGCGTTATTCCTCCCAGCGTTCAGCCGCCACCAACGAATGTTGTTATTGATAGCTTTTCGGCCCTATCTCAAGGGCTGGCCGTAACAACATTGCGTGTGACATGGGAGCCGGCTGCTAGCGCAATAGCATACGAGGCAGAGTGGCGGCGCGATAATGGTAACTGGATATCAGCGCCACGTACATCCGCACAAGGATTTCAGGTTGAAGGGATTTATGCGGGACAATATCAGGCTCG
>NZ_CACVAF010000035.1 GCF_902726565.1 Yersinia vastinensis | reverse complement strand
GCTATATTCCGTGGCATGACCTTCTGGGCCAATAATCAGATGAACGTTCTGGCCGATATGCCCCGTGATATGGATTATGCAATCACCCGCGCCAACGTGAAAGATGGAAAATTTACCTACAGCAGCGCCAGTGAAAAAACACATTATAGCCATGCGTTCGTGTCGTGGTCTGATCCGGCCAATGGTTATCAAGATGCGATTGAGCCAGTATCTGAAATTGCGCTAGTTCGCCGGTTCGGTGTGAAGCAGGCGGATGTTACTGCTATCGGTTGCACTCGACAAACTGAGGCGATTCGGCGCGGAAAGTGGGTTCTACACACTAATGATGCTGATCGTTCGGTATCGTTCACTGTTGGTCTGGATGGCAAGATCCCATTACCCGGCTATATCGTGGGAATTGCCGATGAAATGGTTGCCGGTCGCCCTCTTGGGGGGCGAATAAGCAAGGTTAACGGTCGCAATATTACACTCGATAGAGTTTCTTCTGCTGCAGTGGGTGAGCGACTCATCGTGAATCTTCCTACCGGAAAGAGCGAGGGGAGAACGATTCAAACTGTTGCGGGGAAAGTTATTACTGTCACAACGGCATTTAGCGTAACACCTGTTCCTCAATCGGTTTGGGCCATTGATGCTAGTGATCTAGCTTTACAGCTTTTTCGTGTTACGGGCATTACAGAGGGGAGCGATGGGGTATCTTACGACATCACGGCTATCGAGTATGACCCGAATAAATTTGCTCGTATCGATACCGGGGCCAGAATTGAAGATCGGCCAATCAGCGTCATTCCTCCTGGTGTTCAGCCGCCACCAACAAATGTTGTTATTGATAGTTTCTCTGCTCTTTCTCAAGGGCTGGCCATAACCACCTTGCGTGTTACATGGGAACCAGCAGCCAGCGCGATAGCGTACGAGGCCGAGTGGCGACGTGATAACGGAAACTGGATATCAGCGCCACGTACATCCGCACAAGGATTTCAGGTTGAAGGGATTTATGCGGGACAATATCAGGCTCG
>NZ_CACVAF010000034.1 GCF_902726565.1 Yersinia vastinensis | reverse complement strand
AACTGGATATCAGCGCCACGTACATCCGCACAAGGATTTCAGGTTGAAGGGATTTATGCGGGACAATATCAGGCTCGTGTTCGTGCTATTAACCCCTCTGAGATATCTAGTATTTGGGCGAACGCGCAGGAAACAACACTAAAAGGCAAGGAGGGGAATCCTCCCATGCCTGTTGGCTTTGCTGCAACTGGCATTATCTTTGGTATTACCTTGAGTTGGGGTTATCCGGAAGGGGCTGAAGATGCGCTAAAAACAGAGATTGAATATAGCCTGTCTGCTGATGGTACTGATGCGATGCTGCTGAGTGACGTGCCGCACCCGCAACGGAACTACACGATGCAAGGCTTAAGAGCAGGGCAAGTCTTCTGGTTCCGTGCTCGAATAGTTGATAAATCAGGTAATCAGTCGCCATGGATAGACTGGGTTCGCGGCATGTCCAGTACAGACACAAGTTCGATCCTTGAGTTTGTGGGCGATGAGTTCATTACAAACACCGTTGCCGGGCAGCAACTACTTAACGACGACTTCATGAATGCTGAGGCTATTCTTGAAACAGCCAACGCCAATAACGCCAGTATTCGCCAGCAATGGGCGCACTATGGGGAGAATAAAGCGGGGATTGTTGAGATATGGACCACTCAGGCTGATGCGGCTAGAGCATTTGCAGAATATCAGTTGGTAGTTACCGCAACATTTGAAGATCAGACAGCGGCTATTGGTCAAAAAATGACGGCTGTAGTTGATGCTGATAGTGCTATTGCGACATACAGCTTAGGTGCTGGTCTGAACTATAACGGCCAGTTTGTCAGTGCCGGAATGGTCATTGGTGCTGAATTTATTAATGGTGTGGCGAAAGCATCGATTGGATTTAATGCTGATAGCTTTATTCTCTTAAGTGGACCCGAAGATAATAAATTCTCTCCATGGGCTGTCGTAAATGGGCAGACGTTTATTAATGATGGATTTATTCAAAATGGCTCAATAACTAATGCCAAAATCGGTCAGTATATAATGTCTGACAATTACGTGATGGGAAT
>NZ_CACVAF010000033.1 GCF_902726565.1 Yersinia vastinensis | reverse complement strand
GGTGGGCCGGTTAACTCCATTGCTCAGGGTAATCCAGTGCCACTGGGGTACGGTAAGCGTCGAATTGGCGGGGCGTTAATATCCGCAGGCATCCACGCCGAAGACCAACAATGATAATTAGCTTATTCACATAACCCGCTTCGGCGGGTTTTTTTATGCCCGGAGAAAAGATAATGTCTAAAGGCGGATCGTCTAACACCCGCACACCGGTAGAATCTCCAGATTCACTGCAATCCACATCCTATGCAAAATTACTCTTTGCGCTTGGCGAGGGAGAGTGGGAAGGTGGGCTAGATGGTACAAATATTTTCCTTGATGGTACCCCCATCAAAAACCCAGACGGCTCTATTAACTTCCCCGGCGTTCAGTATGAATTCCGTTCCGGTACCCCAGATCAAACTCACATTCCCGGCATTCCAGATATTGAGAATGAAACAGCGATCGGCCTCGAGCTGACTAGTCAAACACCGTTTGTTCGTGCTGTTACCAATACTCAATTATCAGCGGTCAGGTTTAGATTCTCATGGTCTGCGCTACAGCGTCAGTTAGATGATGGTGATGTTGTTGGTTATCGAATTGAATATGCAGTTGATGTGGCAACAGATGGCGGCGCTTATCAGCAAGTATTGACCTCTGCAGTGGACGGCAAGACGACAACAAAATATGAGCGCAGCCACCGCATTGATTTACCCGATGCCACTACTGGCTGGCAGATCCGTATTCGCCGTATTACCGCCAATTCAACGAGCAATATGATTGCGGATAAAATGGTGATCGATGCCATTACTGAAGTTATTGACGCAAAGTTGCGCTACCCCGAAACCGCTTTATTGTTCATTCAGTTTGATGCTAGCCAGTTCCAAAATATCCCAGTAGTTTCCTCTGAACCAAAGATGAGGATCGTCCGTATTCCATCTAACTATGACCCTGCCACTCGGAGTTATTCAGGCATATGGGATGGCTCTTTTAAGTGGGCTTGGACGGATAACCCTGCATGGATTTACTACGATGTTTTAGTGAGTGATCGGTTTGGTTTAGGTCAGCGTATAAAAGCGGCCAATCTTTATTATACAAAATTAGATTTATATCAGATTGCTCAATATTGTGATCAGCTTGTTCCTGATGGGCGGGGCGGTAACGGCACGGAGCCTCGATTCACTTGTAATATCTATATCCAAGCTCAGGCCGAAGCATGGACGCTTATTAATGACATGGGGGCTATATTCCGTGGCATGACCTTCTGGGCCAATAATCAGATGAACGTTCTGGCCGATATGCCCCGTGATATGGATTA
>NZ_CACVAF010000032.1 GCF_902726565.1 Yersinia vastinensis | reverse complement strand
AACGCCCCGCCAATTCGACGCTTACCGTACCCCAGTGGCACTGGATTACCCTGAGCAATGGAGTTAACCGGCCCACCAAATGCGTAAGACGGTTTATTATCAGGTGATTCGCGCATTGCCAGCCCACCTTGCTGAGGTGAGAGCATTTGAACCATTCCACCTAGAGCCAAGGATGCTCCCATCATGCCAACACCATAGGCTACTTTTGCAGACATAAGCGCAGCTCCACCAATGACTGGATTCCAAAGAGCAGCGGCTATAAGCACTGCACCTAAAATAGTTTGAAATAACCCAGCCTTTTTACTACCAATAATTATTGGAGCTATTTTTATTTCTTCATCACCAATATTAAATTCCAACTCATCTTTAGATATATTACGTTTTCCCTTAAAAACAGCGAACGTAAGCCCTTTATCTTTTGCTTCATTAAGAAATCGCTCAAAGCCCGGTAATAATACACAGCAGGCTTTAATCGCTTCTTGTGTTGAACTGGCAGCAAAACGAAAGATTCCGTCTTTATTTTCTGTAAATTGCTTTAACTGACCATATAAACGAATTGTTTTTACTTCTGACATACTACCCCCAATAAAAAACCCGCCGAAGCGGGTTTAGATTGATTAATAGTTACTTACAGGATAAAACTGCTGCATTATAAAAATAGAGGTCTCTTTTTTGATACAGTTTGAAATTATTACCACCAGATGGATCACTTTCTACGTCGAGTAAAACCACCACACCTCTGGCCATATCATTTACTTGAGCTGAATAACCATTTGCTGTTGGCTGGGCAACTACTGGATCTGTTAACTCTTTTTCATTCCAGTTGTTCAACACACACCCTATATATGCATGAGCTGATTTTGTTGTATGCCCTGAAATTATAGGTTTTGTATCCCTTATTTCATTAGGGGAGGTCAAGCAGCCAGATAATAATGCAGTTATAGCTACCAATAGGAACAACCTTTTCATCCGTTTATCTCCATGCAGAAAACCGAATGATAGCATTTACTCCGGGGTTTGGTACCGCAACACCTTAATAGTGCGATCGAGCCAGTAACCACCATAAGGGACAATTTCACTCAGTGAACCATAGCGATGGTGTATCATTTTGCCATCGCCAAGATAAACACCCGCATGATTCGGTTCATTCGCTTTGTACTGCATCAGTATGACATCCCCCACCTCTAATGGCTCTGTGTGGGCATAAAAACCAGCATCAGCATAATGCTTCATATACAGGTTTTCACCGCGATCCCACCAGCCATCGGACCGCTCAAAATTAGGCAAGGTAATATCACGTTCAAGCCGGTACCAGTCCCGCACGATGGCATAACAATCCCATATCCCATGGACAAACGGCCTCCCCTTGAGGGGTTTTATTCCCTCGCTCGGCATAATCTGGCGAACATCCCCCTCTGGCCAACTGGCAATTAT
>NZ_CACVAF010000031.1 GCF_902726565.1 Yersinia vastinensis | reverse complement strand
AACGCCCCGCCAATTCGACGCTTACCGTACCCCAGTGGCACTGGATTACCCTGAGCAATGGAGTTAACCGGCCCACCGAATGCGTATGAGGGTTTATTGTCCGGTGATTCTCGCATTGCTAGCCCACCCTGTTGTGGTGATAGCATCTGAACCATTCCGCCGAGAGCCATCGAAGCTCCCATCATTCCCATACCAAATGCGACTTTCGCGCCTAAAACACCGATCCCGTATGCTGGGCCTAAAAATAGTGATGATGCAATTAAGACGGCACCTAATATAGTTTGGAATAAGCCCGCTTTTTTACTGCCGATAATTATTGGCGCTATTTTTATTTCTTCATCACCAATATTAAACTCCAGTTCATCTTTAGATATATTACGTTTACCTTTAAAAACAGCGAATGTAAGTCCTTTGTCTTTAGCGTCATTAAGAAATCGCTCAAAGCCCGGTAATAATACACAACAGGCTTTAATAGCCTCTTGCGTTGAACTGGCAGCAAACCGAAAAATTCCGTCTTTATTCTCTGTGAATTGTTTTAACTGACCATATAAGCGGATTGTTTTTACTTCTGACATATTACCCCCAATAAAAAACCCGCCGAAGCGGGTTCTTAGGTTAAATGGAAAATTAGATACATGACTTGATCACATCAATCATTTCACTTTTATGATATTTACCTTGAGAATAGAATTTTATATCAACACCATTTTCTGTTGTTGTTAAATCGGCTATTTCAATGTAATCATCCGTATAAACCGTCTTCCCATTCTTTAGTGGCTGTATAAATGCTTTCATGGGTTCAGCAACGTAACTTTTCGTTTGCCAACCAAGCAGGATGCACTCGGAAACCTCTGAGATATCTTTTGATGAGTGATACTGATTATCTGGCCCTTTGGCTCTTATTTCATTTGGTGTTGCACAACCCGCTAAAAACGTCGTCATAGCCGCCAATAGGAACAACCTTTTCATCCGTTTATCTCCATGCAGAAAACCGAATGATAGCATTTACTCCGGGGTTTGGTACCGCAACACCTTAATAGTGCGATCGAGCCAGTAGCCACCATAAGGAACAATTTCACTCAGCGAACCGTACCGATGATGTATCATTTTGCCATCACCCAGATAAACCCCTGCATGATTCGGTTCATTCGCTTTGTACTGCATCAATATCACATCACCCACCTCCAATGGCTCGGCGTGGGCATAAAAACCAGCATCAGCGTAATGCTTCATATACAAATTTTCACCGCGATCCCACCAGCCATCTGACCGCTCAAAATTCGGCAAGGTAATATCACGTTCAAGCCGGTACCAGTCACGCACGATAGCGTAACAATCCCATATTCCATGGACAAATGGCCTCCCCTTGAGGGGTTTTATTCCCTCGCTCGGCATAATCTGGCGAACATCCCCCTCTGGCCAACTGGCAATTAT
>NZ_CACVAF010000030.1 GCF_902726565.1 Yersinia vastinensis | reverse complement strand
TCCGGAAAGTTTCTGGCATCGAGGTAATGCGCAAACGTGCTGTGTACTTTTACCTGCGCTAATACCAGATTTTGATAAGCCAGACATAGCGCCGTAATCGTTCCATCCAGATTACCGACAGTCAGTGTTGGTGTTGATGCATTGCCATCACTGGTCACTTCCATTCCCTCTATCGCAGTCGGCCATGGCTTATATTCGCGCCCCTGCCACCAGATTGACTTCACTGGCAATAAATCAGGGTCGCCGCCTGCGACCTCTAAATCGGCTTCGCTATAAGGGATGGAATGGTTATGGAAATAAAGCTGCGGACCGTCAAACTCGGTGCAGTCCACTTCGAACAGCAATACTTTACTGCCCGGCTCCAACATCTGTAAGTCAGTGTTTAACACGATGAGTTCCTATGGATGATAAGCAATAATGAATGTTGCAGAGAGTTCAAACATTGGCTTTCCGGCTGCGTTTTTCCCCGAGGCTTTCACCTGCTGCTTTTGGCAACAATACAGACCCAACTCCCCCATGGGGTTTCGCCACTGAAAAGCCTTATAGCCTTTATGCTCGCGTAAAAATTGCCGGATTTGCATGATGTAGTCGAGCTCACCCACGAACGAAAGCGGCCAGCTTTGATCCTCTTCATTGAGTCCATCGCCGGACCGCTGCGTATACCCATCCCCTAGCTGCAACTCTCGAGTTCGGGTTGTGATGTCTCCGACCGGATTTATGCGCGGACAATATTCAAACTCCCTGATCATCTGCGCCCCCTGATTCGATTTGTTAGTGTGCCATTTGGTCCCAAATCTTTAGCCATCAGCACTTTGTAGCGACTATCAACAAATGCGCCGATCTCCGCGCCAAACTGCTCCATGCCTTGGCTGCTTTGTGTGGAGGTGTTGCCGTTGCCATCGATGGTGATATAAACCTGTGGCGCTGCTGAACCAGCAGAACTAGTCGGCATATTGCTACTGACCGCCCTTACACCCAACGAACCATCTGCAGATCGGGTGAGTGGCATAATCGCTTCTGGCCCCGCCTCGCCCATGACGCCAGCCCCTTTTGCAAAAGCAAAAAAGGTCGGTGAACTGACAACCTGCCCGCTGTAGGCGCTTAAACTGGGTGAATCATAAACACCGCCCTTGGCATTAAATGACAACCCGCTATAAGCGCCACCCGAGAATGCATTACTGGCAGACCCTGCCGCGCCACTTGCACCGCCCATGAATCCACCCAACAACCCGCCAGAGACGCCCGTAATCGTCTGCATGATCGTACTGGTGATCAGGGCTTGCGCGGCCATATCAATAAGGTTTTTGATAATCGATTGAGACAGTGAGGCAAATAAATTAGACATCGCCTCTTTAGTGGACTGCGTACCATTTACTAGCCCCGTCAACATATTAGAGAGCCGGTCTTGTGAGTCCTGAAACAGATCAACGGCCATGCGTTGCATGTCGCCTTGCGAGGCGAATAATTGCAATGATGCCTGATACTGCTGTTCGCGGGTTTCTGTCTCGGAAGCAAGAATAAGCTGGTTTTTTCGCTGTTCGGTGATAACACCTGCCGCCGCATAAGTCTCAATAAGCGCCTGACGCTTTGCCAGTTGGTTACTGAGGTTTTGCACCGGATCGACGTTACCGGCTAACTCATCATTGGCACTGACGGCGTAACGTTGGTTAGCGTCGGCCAGCGCCGTCAGATAGTCCGTGTGGATCTGTTGTTTACGGCGGGAAAGTTCCTCGGCGCTTTGTATCTCACCCCCGGCAATCTGCCGTTGTAGCTGCTCCTGTGCCTGACGTTGTGACTCAGCGGCGCTGCGG
>NZ_CACVAF010000029.1 GCF_902726565.1 Yersinia vastinensis | reverse complement strand
ATGGCTGCAACTCTTACGTACTGATCCGAAAAAAATCGGTAAAATAGCCAAAGTGCAAGATGAGAGTGCCAGCATGGTTTTGACGATTGTCAGCATGGCGTGTTTGGCCAGCATTCTGGTTATATTGTTTGAGTTGAGTACTGCAAATCAGTTGACGGGTTCGGCGAAAGCCGTCCATCTGATACTGACCGGCATGACTTTATTAGTGTCGTGGCTATTATTACCCACGGCGTTTACCATGCATTACGCCCATCTGTTTTATATGCGTCGTGATGACGATGAAACCACGTTGCCGTTACTCTTCCCTAAAGAGATAACCACGCCTTCCTATTGGGATTTTCTTTATTTCTCATTCACTATCGGCGTGGCTTCACAAACTGCCGATGTGGCAACTGGCACATCAGATATCCGCCGCGTAGTGCTATTGCAGTCAGTATTATCTTTTGTTTTCAATATGACGATATTGGGGCTGTCAATTAACGTTGGGGCGGGCCTACTTAACTAAATATGCTATCGCTTCCAGCGGCGCATCAAGCGGCTTTTTAAACCGGTATCAAAGCGCCAGATATGATCGAAAATACGCATGATACCGGGCTTGCCATAGGCTGACATCGCCACGGCATGAAATCTGTGTTGGTGAGCTTGCTGCTGGATTTTAATCTTTCTGATCAAATCTTCGGGTAAGCGCTGGGCAATAAAGTCTGAGATGATCACCGCGTCAGCATCGTACCATTCCCGATCTTCCATTTTGCTCAGCGTGCTGGCTAAACAGGCGGCCAGATCCGTGCCACCACGAAAATGCTGGCTGAGAAAGCGTATTGCTTGTTCAATACCATTGGCTGCGGATAGTTCGTAGTGAATTATTTCTGTCGCAAAGAGCATGATGTAACAGCGGCGGTTATCCGCCAATGCAATACGAAGTAGTGCTAAACAAAAAGCTTTGGCACATTGTTCATTAAACCCGCCCATCGAACCCGAGGTATCAACACAAACAATAAAGGGGCCACGAGGATGCTCATCATGACTTTTAAGGCTGACGGGCCGTTGTAACGTTTTCTCTTGCCAGTCATCACCTTGTAAGCGATAAGTGAGCAAGCGCCGCTCCAGTAGGCGGCGGTAAAATTCGAACTCCAGTTCACTCATCCCCAGCATGACTAACTCAGTCGGGAGTAACCGCAAAATATCATTGCTTTGATGAATGCCACTGACTTCTTCTGGTACCGCATCTGGTTGGCGCACCATCACTGTGTAAGGCTCAAAACGCGCATCGGGTGTGGGCTGTGCTTTGGCTGAACGGCTACGACCGAGTTGTTCAGCGAGTTGCTGCAATTCCGGCTGTTGCTGTAGAAAATCGCCATATTGCAGTAATAATTGATAATCACCGCGCTGTAGATGCCCTTGACTCATATCCCAAAGCCGCCCAGCGGCACCCTCATTGGTCGCCAAAATTGGTTCCAATGCACCACTGAGTGCCAATCTTTGCTGTAACTCTGCTAAAAGTTGCTCTCGCTCTTGTTCGAGTAGTTGGTGATGAATAGTGATGGTTTGTAACGTCAAGCTGACTCGCCAGCGTTGCAAAAAGAGGGTTTGCAGGCTGTCGCCGGTTTGTGGATTCCTTTCTAAATCTGCGGTTTGTAATAATGTTGTTGCTTGTGCAGCAAAAGGGGAATGCCATTGCTGTAGTTGTGCGACTATCTCAGGGAGGTGCGCATAAAATTGTGGGCTATGTTCGAGTAGGCTTTGTTGATATAGGTAAAACTCATCAGCCAGCCCCGCAGGAACCTTAGCTTCATGGATGCGCTGTTGTAAATTTTGCTTCCAGCCGGGGATATCCTTCATTAAGGCCCGTTTAATACGCGGGAATTTTTCAAAGAACAGCGCTAATTGAGGGGATGCCAGTAATCCCACGACCATTTCTTCAATAAGCTCACTTTCACTTATCGATAGCAGCAAATCCAATGTTGCCAGACTGAGCATTGATCAGTGACCGCGCAGTGTTTGTTGTTGCTGTTTCAATTGTTCCGCCACTTGCAACAAGCTGGCTTCTATTTTTGCCAACCAAGAGGACGGTGTGAATAAGCAAGGCTGATGTTGACTGAATAATCGCCGTTGTTCAGCCAGGCTATTTTCCAATTCAGTCAGTTCCACCAGCAATTCAGGTGGCACACTGGTAGTGGCTGCTCCGGGTTGTGAGAGTATTGATGACTGGCGACTCACATCCAGCACAATGATATGCATTTGTTCATCAATTTCTGCATCAATGGATTGGGCATAACCCACACCATTTAATTTTGCACGTAATACCCCACCTTTATTCAGCCATTGCGCCAAGGCCTCTTTCTCAATTTGCAGATGATTAACTTGAATATCATGCAAACTAAGCGGTTTTTGCAGTAATAGGGTCAGCGTGCTGTCGGTTAAGTGCTCTGGCAGGGCATATTGCGGTTTACGGCTGAACATGCCGCTTTGTTTGGTGACGGTCAGTGCTTGATGGTCACTTTGCTGTTGTTGGTGCTGCAACCATTGACTATGAATATGTTGCAGCTTCATTGACAGGCTTTGCTGCTGGTATCCCTGCTCAGTTAAGAGTTGCTCCAATTGGTGCTGTAGCAGCTTTAGTGTACTCAGGTCATGCCATAGGCAATCTTTTAGCAAAATTAAATCGATAGGAGCAATTTCGCTCCGGCCGCTGAAAAAGGCACTGGCTTGCAATAAGCGTAGTGCTTTTTTCCAACGCCGATCAGAGACATACGGCGCTTGTTCTTGTGCACTGAGCCGTTGACGTAACTGAAAGATAAGCTCAAAACAGTGATCCGGTAGTGTGATTTTATCAATCAAGGGTTGCCACTGGTAAAACTCTTCATCGCTAATACTGAGATTTTCCGCTACAGGGTTATGATTTTCATCTTGCCGACTGAGCAATAATGAGCGGAAATTTTGTTTTTCTTGCACGCGATCTAACCAAAGGCGAATCAGCATTCGGTCGTAAAGTGCTTCGAGGCTGCTGTCGGCATCGGGCAGCTCGTTCGAAGCGGTCACTAGCAAGCGCATTGGAATACTGTCCTCCCGATCACCATTACGAAAACGCCGCTCATTAATGGCGGTAAGTAATGTATTCAGGATAGCGGGGCCTGCTTTCCAGATCTCATCAAGAAAGACGATTTCAGCTTCGGGCAGGTAACCTCCGGTCATACGCTGATAGCGCCCTTCTTCTTTCAATGCTTGAATAGAGAGCGGACCAAACACCTCTTCAGGTGTAGAAAAGCGGGTCATCAGATATTCAAATGCGCGAGCATTACGGAAAGCAAATTTCAGACGACGGGCAATCAGGCTTTTAGCAATTCCCGGAGGGCCAAGTAGGAATACACTCTCACCACTGAGGGCGGCCAGCAAACACAAACGGATAGCTTCCTGTCTTTCATACAAACCACTTTCAAGCGCACTGCTCAAACGGGAGATTCTTTCAGCTAATTGTGATGATTGCGCCATAATTGCTCTATATGCTCTGTTAGTTGATTGATTTTTACCTGATAACGGGAAATAAATCCTCTTTTTCTTTGTGGTATTACGCGATCATCGTAATAGGATAGTTTGTTGATTAGTCATATTTTTATACATATTAGCCTCTTTAGCTGATTGATTTAAGAGTAGGCAATCCATTGAAATCGTGCATACTGTGCGCCTTTTGGTGGGCACGCAAAGAATACAGGAGCCGCTAAAGTGGTTCTTAAATACACGCATCAGTTAATGGATGTTCTAGC
>NZ_CACVAF010000028.1 GCF_902726565.1 Yersinia vastinensis | reverse complement strand
TCAGGTGGGACCACCGCGCTATGGCCGCCAGGCAAATTCTGTTTTCATCAACTCGCTACACAATCACTCTCATGCAGCCAGCCAATTCAATCTGTAAACTTCGCTGAAAATCTCTCAAACACAAAACACCTTCGGTGTTGTAAGGTTAAGCCTCACGGATCATTAGTACTGGTTAGCTCAATGCATCGCTGCACTTACACACCCAGCCTATCAACGTCATAGTCTTTAACGTTCCTTCAGGGGGCTTAAAGCCCCAGGGAAGACTCATCTCGAGGCAAGTTTCCCGCTTAGATGCTTTCAGCGGTTATCTCTTCCGAATTTAGCTACCGGGCAGTGCCATTGGCATGACAACCCGAACACCAGTGATTCGTCCACTCCGGTCCTCTCGTACTAGGAGCAGCCCCTCTCAATCTTCCAACGCCCACGGCAGATAGGGACCGAACTGTCTCACGACGTTCTAAACCCAGCTCGCGTACCACTTTAAATGGCGAACAGCCATACCCTTGGGACCTACTTCAGCCCCAGGATGTGATGAGCCGACATCGAGGTGCCAAACACCGCCGTCGATATGAACTCTTGGGCGGTATCAGCCTGTTATCCCCGGAGTACCTTTTATCCGTTGAGCGATGGCCCTTCCATTCAGAACCACCGGATCACTAAGACCTACTTTCGTACCTGCTCGAGCCGTCACTCTCGCAGTCAAGCTAGCTTATGCCTTTGCACTAACCTCACGATGTCCGACCGTGATTAGCTAACCTTCGTGCTCCTCCGTTACTCTTTGGGAGGAGACCGCCCCAGTCAAACTACCCACCAGACACTGTCCTCACCCCGGATTACGGGGCCGAGTTAGAACATCAAACATTAAAGGGTGGTATTTCAAGGTTGGCTCCACGCAGACTGGCGTCCACGCTTCAATGCCTCCCACCTATCCTACACATCAAGGCTCAATGTTCAGTGTCAAGCTATAGTAAAGGTTCACGGGGTCTTTCCGTCTTGCCGCGGGTACACTGCATCTTCACAGCGAGTTCAATTTCACTGAGTCTCGGGTGGAGACAGCCTGGCCATCATTACGCCATTCGTGCAGGTCGGAACTTACCCGACAAGGAATTTCGCTACCTTAGGACCGTTATAGTTACGGCCGCCGTTTACTGGGGCTTCGATCAAGAGCTTCGCCTTGCGGCTGACCCCATCAATTAACCTTCCAGCACCGGGCAGGCGTCACACCGTATACGTCCACTTTCGTGTTTGCACAGTGCTGTGTTTTTATTAAACAGTTGCAGCCAGCTGGTATCTGCGACTGGCTTCGGCTACGAGAGCAAGTCTCTTTACCTAATGCCAGCGTGCCTTCTCCCGAAGTTACGGCACCATTTTGCCTAGTTCCTTCACCCGAGTTCTCTCAAGCGCCTGAGTATTCTCTACCTGACCACCTGTGTCGGTTTGGGGTACGATTTAATGTTACCTGATGCTTAGAGGCTTTTCCTGGAAGCTTGGCATCAACTACTTCTGCACCGTAGTGCATCGTCATCACACCTCAGCGTTGATAAGCAACCGGATTTACCAGGTCACTCCGCCTACATGCTTAAACCGGGACAACCGTCGCCCGGCTAGCCTAGCCTTCTCCGTCCCCCCTTCGCAGTAACACCAAGTACAGGAATATTAACCTGTTTCCCATCGACTACGCTTTTCAGCCTCGCCTTAGGGGTCGACTCACCCTGCCCCGATTAACGTTGGACAGGAACCCTTGGTCTTCCGGCGTGCGGGCTTTTCACCCGCATTATCGTTACTTATGTCAGCATTCGCACTTCTGATACCTCCAGCAAACCTCACAGTTCACCTTCAACGGCTTACAGAACGCTCCCCTACCCAACAACACCTAAGTGTCGCTGCCGCAGCTTCGGTGCATGGTTTAGCCCCGTTACATCTTCCGCGCAGGCCGACTCGACCAGTGAGCTATTACGCTTTCTTTAAATGATGGCTGCTTCTAAGCCAACATCCTGGCTGTCTATGCCTTCCCACATCGTTTCCCACTTAACCATGACTTTGGGACCTTAGCTGGCGGTCTGGGTTGTTTCCCTCTTCACGACGGACGTTAGCACCCGCCGTGTGTCTCCCGTGATAACATTCTTCGGTATTCGGAGTTTGCATCGGTTTGGTAAGCCGGGGTGGCCCCCTAGCCGAAACAGTGCTCTACCCCCGAAGATGAGTTCACGAGGCGCTACCTAAATAGCTTTCGGGGAGAACCAGCTATCTCCCGGTTTGATTGGCCTTTCACCCCCAGCCACAAGTCATCCGCTAATTTTTCAACATTAGTCGGTTCGGTCCTCCAGTTAGTGTTACCCAACCTTCAACCTGCCCATGGCTAGATCACCGGGTTTCGGGTCTATACCTTGCAACTAGACGCCCAGTTAAGACTCGGTTTCCCTACGGCTCCCCTATTCGGTTAACCTTGCTACAAAATATAAGTCGCTGACCCATTATACAAAAGGTACGCAGTCACACCACGAAGGTGCTCCCACTGCTTGTACGTACACGGTTTCAGGTTCTATTTCACTCCCCTCGCCGGGGTTCTTTTCGCCTTTCCCTCACGGTACTGGTTCACTATCGGTCAGTCAGGAGTATTTAGCCTTGGAGGATGGTCCCCCCATATTCAGACAGGATGTCACGTGTCCCGCCCTACTCATCGAGTTCACAGCAAGTGTGTTTTTGTGTACGGGACTATCACCCTGTACCGTGCGACTTTCCAGACGCTTCCACTAACACACAAACTGATTCAGACTCTGGGCTCCTCCCCGTTCGCTCGCCGCTACTGGGGGAATCTCGGTTGATTTCTTTTCCTCGGGGTACTTAGATGTTTCAGTTCCCCCGGTTCGCCTCGTTAGACTATGTATTCATCTAACGATAGTGCAACGAATTGCACTGGGTTTCCCCATTCGGGTATCGTCGGTTGTAACGCTTCATATCAGCTTACCGACGCTTTTCGCAGATTAGCACGCCCTTCATCGCCTCTGACTGCCTAGGCATCCACCGTGTACGCTTAGTCGCTTAACCTCACAACCCGAAGGTGTCTTTCGACCACTTGCGTTGTGATTATTTGAGAGACTCTAATACAGGTTACTTATTATCTCAGTACATCTACGGAGAGATAATGTTCAGCTGTATTGTTTCAATTTTCAGCTTGTTCCAGATTGTTAAAGAGCAATAT
>NZ_CACVAF010000026.1 GCF_902726565.1 Yersinia vastinensis | reverse complement strand
TTCACTACAGTTGTCAATAAACACACCATTTTTTAGTTAACAACTTTTATTTTATTGCATTAATCACTCTACGTTAATGTTTCTCAGTGCAAAGGTCAGCCAATATCCCCTTTTCATACTGAAAATGAGCTGATGAGCACATTTCCTTTCCTTTATTACATGGCTCTATAGCGCCTCTCCTATCATTAAGATATCGATTCACCACGCAGCGCATTAAGTAAGTCACTAAATCAACATCTTTTATGCGTGATCTGCCGCCCAAAAAAGAAACAAAACAACCCCTCACACTATAATTAACTTTTGATTGACATATTATTAACAATCTCAAGGAGAACTATTATGAGCCAAATACATAAACACCCTATTCCAACTGCAATTGCAGAGCATGCCCTGATAAACCCGGAACAATATAATCAATACTATCAACAATCTGTGCAGAGCCCTGATGAATTCTGGGGAGAACATGGCAAGATTATTGATTGGATTAAGCCGTATAAAACAGTGAAAAATACCTCTTTCGACCCCGGTCATGTGAGTATCCGCTGGTTTGAAGATGGCACATTGAATCTCGCCGCTAACTGTCTTGATCGTCATTTGGCGGAACGCGGTGATCAAACTGCAATTATCTGGGAAGGTGATGACCCTAATCAGTCTAAAACGGTCACCTACAAACAACTTCACCACGACGTATGCCAATTTGCCAATGTGCTGAAAAAGCTAGGTATCAAGAAAGGCGATGTCGTGGCTATTTATATGCCCATGGTGCCCGAAGCGGCTGTTGCAATGCTGGCATGTGCACGTATTGGTGCCGTTCACTCAGTGATTTTTGGCGGTTTCTCACCTGACGCAGTGGCTGGCCGAATTATCGACTCTAACTCAAAACTGGTGATTACTGCCGATGAAGGCATTCGTGCTGGTCGCGCAATTCCACTGAAAAAAAATGTCGATGAAGCACTGAAAAACCCTGCCATCACTAGCATCAAAAATGTTGTCGTATTCCAACGTACTGGTAATGCTAGTTATTGGAAAGATGGGCGAGACCTGTGGTGGCATGACCTTATTAAGGATGTTCCTGCAGACTGCCCCGCAGAAGAAATGAATGCAGAAGACCCATTGTTCATCCTTTATACCTCTGGATCCACCGGTAAGCCCAAAGGAGTATTGCATACAACTGGTGGATATCTGGTCTATGCCGCACTCACCTTTAAATACGTTTTTGACTACCATCCCGGCGATATTTATTGGTGTACCGCGGATGTTGGCTGGGTGACCGGACACAGTTATCTGCTATATGGCCCACTGGCTTGTGGCGCAATTACATTGATGTTTGAAGGCGTCCCTAACTATCCGGGGGTCAATCGACTCGGTCAGGTCATTGATAAACATCAGGTTAATATTTTGTACACCGCTCCTACGGCTATCCGTGCCTTAATGGCTGAAGGTGACAAAGCCATCGAGGGGACCAAGCGCACATCACTACGCATCATGGGTTCAGTGGGTGAGCCTATCAACCCAGAAGCATGGGAGTGGTATTACAACAAAATCGGTAACAGTCAGTGCCCAATTGTTGATACTTGGTGGCAGACGGAAACCGGGGGTTTCATGATAACACCACTACCGGGCGCAACTGAGCTAAAAGCTGGCTCTGCCACTCGCCCATTCTTTGGTGTTCAACCTGCATTGGTCGATAACTTGGGCAACCCACAAGAAGGTGCCGCGGAAGGTAACCTTGTCATCACCGATTCATGGCCGGGCCAGGCTAGAACCTTGTTTGGTGACCATGATCGTTTTGAGCAAACCTACTTTTCTACCTTTAAGGGCATGTATTTCAGCGGTGATGGCGCACGCCGTGACGAAGATGGTTACTACTGGATAACTGGCCGCGTGGATGATGTGCTGAACGTTTCAGGCCACCGGTTAGGAACTGCTGAAATTGAATCTGCTTTAGTCGCACATCCCAAAATTGCTGAAGCTGCTGTTGTTGGCGTGCCACACAATATTAAAGGGCAAGCAATTTATGCCTATATCACATTGAATCATGGCGAAGAGCCAACACCAGAGCTGTATACCGAAGTGCGTAATTGGGTACGTAAAGAAATTGGCCCAATAGCGACACCAGATATTCTGCACTGGACGGATTCACTCCCCAAAACCCGTTCAGGGAAGATCATGCGCCGGATCCTGCGCAAAATCGCAGCAGGGGATACCAGCAACTTAGGGGATACCTCAACACTCGCCGATCCGGGGGTCGTCGACAAATTACTGGAAGAAAAACAATCAATGCAAGCACCGTCGTAAATTGTGCCGCCTTCGGGCGGCAACCTTAATTAATGCCTCAAAGGAGAGACTCTGATGAATGACAGCATTTATCAAGAGATTGAAAATAACCCGCGCTTTAAAGAGTTGGTGCAAAAGCGTGGTCGCTTTGCCTGGCTTTTGTCGCTGATTACCCTAGCGTTATATGTTGGTTTCATTTTCCTTATTGCTTTCGAACCACAATGGCTCGGTACCCCGCTATATGCAGGTTCCAGCATCACTCGCGGTATTCCCGTTGGTGTGGGGCTAATTGTTATTTCTTTTATTCTTACCGGTATTTACGTTATTCGTGCTAATGGCGAGTTTGACCGTCTGACGGCAGAAATTCTTCGTGAGGTGAAGCAATGAAGACTCGTCATTGGTCTGTACTATCCTTACTGGCTCTGCCTGCGCTGTCACAGGCGGATGCAATTACTGGCGAAGTTCATCGTCAACCGCTAAACATTCAGGCGATCGTCATGTTCGTTTTGTTTGTTGGCGCAACACTATATATCACTTATTGGGCATCCAAGCGCACCCGCTCCCGACAAGACTATTACACCGCTGGCGGGCGTATAACGGGTTTCCAAAATGGTTTGGCAATTGCCGGTGACTTTATGTCTGCGGCATCATTTCTCGGTATTTCTGCGTTGGTCTATACCTCAGGTTACGATGGTTTAATTTATTCCATTGGGTTCCTTATCGGGTGGCCAATCATTTTATTCTTAATTGCTGAACGCCTGCGCAACCTAGGACGCTATACCTTTGCCGATGTGGCCTCTTACCGGTTGAAACAAAGACCTATCCGTACCTTATCAGCTTGTGGCTCATTAGTCGTTGTGGCCTTGTATCTGATTGCACAAATGGTTGGTGCTGGTAAATTGATTGAGCTGTTATTCGGCCTGAATTACCACGTTGCCGTGGTCTTGGTTGGTATTCTGATGGTGCTGTACGTCTTGTTTGGTGGCATGCTGGCCACCACATGGGTACAAATAATCAAAGCGGTTCTGTTGCTGGCCGGGGCATCCTTTATGGCCATCATGGTAATGAAGTCCGTTAACTTTAACTTCAACACCTTATTCAGCGAAGCCGTCAAAGTTCACCCTAAAGGTCTCTCAATCATGAGTCCTGGGGGATTGGTATCTGACCCAATATCCGCGCTATCTCTTGGTTTAGCATTGATGTTTGGTACCGCTGGCTTGCCACATATTCTGATGCGCTTCTTCACTGTGAGTGATGCTAAAGAAGCCCGTAAAAGTGTGTTCTATGCCACTGGCTTTATTGGTTACTTCTATATACTGACCTTTATCATTGGGTTTGGCGCGATCTTGTTGGTTGGCCCAAATCCGGCCTTTAAAGATGCTGCTGGCGCATTACTCGGCGGTAACAATATGGCGGCAGTTCACTTGGCTGATGCCGTTGGGGGCAGTTTCTTCCTCGGCTTTATCTCAGCAGTGGCCTTTGCAACAATTCTTGCTGTTGTGGCGGGTCTGACGCTGGCTGGCGCATCTGCGGTTTCTCATGACCTTTATGCTAGCGTGATTAAGAAAGGCAAAGCTCATGAACGTGATGAGTTGAAAGTCTCCAAAATTACAGTTGTGGTTTTAGGCTTCGTAGCTATTGGCTTGGGTATTTTGTTTGAAAAACAAAATATTGCTTTCATGGTAGGGTTGGCATTCTCCATCGCCGCCAGTTGTAACTTCCCAATCATTTTCATCTCAATGTATTGGTCAAGACTGACGACTCGTGGCGCAATGATTGGAGGCTGGCTGGGGTTATTAACCGCCGTTGTCCTGATGATTTTAGGCCCAACTATCTGGGTGACTATCTTGGGCCATGCAAAACCAATCTATCCATACGAATACCCTGCACTGTTCTCCATGATAGTGGCCTTCGTTGGGATATGGTTCTTCTCCATCACAGATAACTCGGAAGAGGGCCAGCAAGAGCGCCTACGCTTTAAAGCACAGTTTGTACGCTCGCAAACTGGATTGGGCATCTCGCAAAGCAGTTCTCACTAAGCATTTTCGTCAGAGAAAAAGGCCCCTCGGGGCCTTTTTTATGGCTTCAACCAACGATCTAGCCATGGGAAAACCACATCTTGCTGCTCTTGATAAAAGACATGGCCTAATGTGGGCCAACTGCGTGTCACTAACCGAGAGTCGGCATTCTGTGACCGCCAAATAGCATGAACCTTGTTGTATGCTTGCTCTACCGCATCCGATGGAAACAACTTATCCTTTCCACCATTGAAAAGTAACATCGGCTTGGGTGCCGCTAAACTGGCAATGTCAGGAAAATCTAACTTATTGGCAATACCGGGGTGTAGCATATAAAAGGCTGACTGCCCACGGAGCACATTATTGCCCGGAGTCATCAAGCCTTGATAGTTGCCAAACCAAGATATGGCCGCAGTTGCGGCCACTTTATGCGACAGTGCAGCCAGTTGCCAGGCCCGATAGGCTCCCATCGAAAAGCCCAGCGCACCGATACGTTTCTGGTCAACTGATGGCAATGTTGCCAAGAAATCAACAGTGCGTATATCTTCATAAGCCATAGTGCCAGCAAGAGAGCGCCCCAGATTAAAGAAGTTACTGGCTAAAGCTTGCTGCTGCTCATAACTCATCGGCCCTCGATCACCCCAGCCAATCGCATCAATGGACAGCACCACATAACCACGCTTTGCTAATTCATCACCAATAAATTTACCACTGAAGAATTTATCCGACCATGCCTGTGCAGAGGCAAGCTGCGCATTGTCTCCCCAAGGACGGATCATTTTTTCTTTGCCAATATCAAACTTAGACCCATGGTCGTGCAGTAAAACAATCGCCGGATGAGGCCCTTTAGTTTTAGGTGTTAATAGCAAACCCTGCACGCGACTTTCATCAGTGATATTTAAGGCTATCTTTTCAGCAATATAACTTCCACGATCTTGCTGATCTGCTGTTTCTGCCGAGAATGCCATTGTTGAATCAGGAGTCAGTAATGCTTGACGAAGGATTTTTCTGGTATCACTTTTCCACTGTGCAAAATCCGTATACTGCCCTGCCAACCATGAGCTTTGATAAGTCATTTGCTCTTTAAGCTGTGGATAAAATACCGGTAGGTTATTCTCGGTAATTGCGGATTTTTGATATGTCACCGGACTTGCCTGAATGGTTGTGCAAGTGAACATAGCAGCCAATATTGCCGTATATGCATAGCGACCAGCATTCATTTAAACCTCATAATCAAAACATCGTTTCAATTTTTGAGATAATGATTCTAAGTGAATAACATTTTTTTTCTGTGGCAGAGATTATAAAAATGGCCGAAAAGTTTAATACGGTAATGAAGCCATCTGGCCTTTTCCATACTTGAAGGGTTAGTCATTACCAAATACCTACGTATTAGAACCTTTTTGATGAAATAACACTCAATATTGTATTTTGTTTTAAGTACAAACGTAAAAAAGCCCTCTGCATAGCAGAAGGCTTTCTCTTTTCATATTCCACACATAGCAAAAACCCCACGCTTTTGGCATGGGGTCTCGGCTTGATTTGATGCCTGGCAGTGTCCTACTCTCGCATGGGGAGACCCCACACTACCATCGGCGCTACGGCGTTTCACTTCTGAGTTCGGCATGGGATCAGGTGGGACCACCGCGCTATGGCCGCCAGGCAAATTCTGTTTTCATCAACTCGCTACACAATCACTCTCATGCAG
>NZ_CACVAF010000025.1 GCF_902726565.1 Yersinia vastinensis | reverse complement strand
ACCCTAATGACCCCCACATCCGAGCTTTGCCGAACTCAAATCCACTAATTCGGCTTACTCGCTCAGTATAAGATTCCAGAGCGCCAATACCGGCGAAGAACGTCATTCCTATATATAAGCCGCCGACAACCGCGCCAGCCAGCGTATTGACCCGTAATAAAGGGGCATAAACATAAATAAAAAAAGGGCCACTGATCAGCAGCAAAATACCAATGGCCCATAAAAGATGTTTTTTCAGCCCTAACTTATCTTGCACCACTCCATATATCGGTTGAGCACACAATGCCGTTAAGGCGATAGCCGAAAAAGTTGCACCCGTTTCTGTTCCTTTTAGCCCTACATATTGATTGAGCCAGATAGAGAACAAAGAGAAGGCCGACGACCAGGTAAAAAAGAACGTAAACAATAAGCCACTTAAAATCAGATATTGATTGCGGGCAGAATGTCTCATGGCGATGTCCTGTTGGAGATTTACGTCTATTGTTAACGTTAACTTTTAATTTTGAGAAGAGCGACTGGATTGAATATGTGATGTTAATCTCTAATGTTAACGTTAACAAGTGTTTTATGTGATGTATTTCACGAAAATAAACTACTCAGAAGGGAGTTGTATATTACCAAGGAAAGAGGGTTTGCTAATTATCTATCAACTACAAAAAGTGCCTAAAATGGCGGGTTGAATAGGGTTTCATCGTCATAATGGTAAAAAGCTCATTTTGATCCATGAATTTTTATAAGTTTTGCGTTATCGTCATTGTATGAAGCGTATTCAATATCATCGCCAGTCTGATAAGGTTTATTGGCTTAAATACTATAAGGAGGAAAAGTGCTGCTGGATAAAATCTTACTGCTTGCCATTATGGTTTTATTATCACTTTTTGTCTGGATGTTCTTCTCACCCTATCATATGTATTCAACAGCTTATGAATTCCTGGAGTTGTTTGGTTTCAACGAGGGATACAACAGCTTAGGTTTTAGTTTACCCGCAGAAACAGCAAATTGACTGATAAAAAACAGGTGCCACACTGTGCACCTGTTGATTTAATTAACTCTTGGTTTCACTCTACCAGTAACTTTATTCTGATTGCCTTGTTTCTGGCTGTTCTTTGGGCGGTAACACCGAGTAACTGGCAACAATCGCCGTAAGAATGATAAATAAGTGACCTTCTGAAGAGTCCAGTAAAAAGGAGTTAAACAGATGACAAGCCAGATAACCACTAAGCAAAGCAATCAACACATTTCTAATGTGGGTAGGCAAACGCCAAGCCGAGCGGAAAAAGCACCACATCCATCCCAAGAATAAAGCTAAACCGACAATTCCTGACTGAACGGTCTGCATCAGATATTCATTATGTGGGTTGATGCTATAAAAACCGGCCTCATTATTTTTGTACCAAAAACCTCCGGCACCATGCCCTAGAATAGGTGCTTTCTCTATCAGCTTGATCGACTCAAGCGCGAATGCAGTCCGTAACCCCATTGAAGAGTCACATGACTCATCCGCACTGCCCTCACTCACCGTCAGGCAAGATTGAATCTCAGTCACACCTTTCTGCAACCGATCAACCGCCCGGTTTGGTACTATGAGCACAATAACCCCGATGACCAAGGCACAAACAACCATTCCTAAGCGCTGGCGGGTTGATAGCGATAATAGCCCCCATACCCCAAACGTTGCCGCTAACGCAACATAACCCGTTCTGCCCTGCACCATAAACACAATATTATAGACAGCCAAACACACTAACAGGGCATAGCCCCAACGTTTAAGCCCTTGGTTTTTGAATGCCAGTGAAAGCCATATCACTGCTGCCAGTGCCATAAAGAAGTTATGTGTAATTTGTAGTTTAAATACAGATGGATTCAGTGGATCAATATGACCTAGCGGCATATGCAAGACCCCTACCCACAAACTCGCCGCCAGAATAACGGCATTTGCCAATAAAAACCCTTTGGCAAAATAACCGACTAATGTGCGAGAAAGGACAAAAAACATAGCTAATGGCAGGATATACAGCAACTTAGAATACTTACTGACCATCACCTTGCCGTACAGATTGTGATGCCAGAGCAAAGAGATCGCCAGTAATACCACCATGAGGGCAGGTAGCCAAATCAGCGGATTTTTTGCCAAAACTTTCACATAGCGGGTATCTCGGCTCAACAGCAAACAGATGACGGCCAATACCATCGACAAGTTCATTATAAAATTAGAAGTGGGTAGACCAATACCTAGTAGAAATGCAGTTGCACAAGAGAACATGCCAACATATCGATGCGCCGGTGGTGAACCAGGCAAAGAAGCAGGAGAAATCATAAGTCACTCACTTCAGATGAATAAACAATAGAGGCTGCCTGACTTGGGTTAACCAAGTGTCGCAGCCTCAAGCGATGACATCGCCAACTCGTTGATAATAGTTAGCGATGGGATATTTTACCCGGTATTTCGTTATGCCGCGAGTGAACGGAACAGATAACGGAACCACCATAGTGGTCGCCACCACACCTTACGCGCAGGTACTGTCGGTGGACGTGAATGCACTTTTTTGATTTCCCAATTAAAGTTAAGGAAAATTCTGCTGTGGCCATATTCTGCACCAAAGCGGGCAATTTCACTTTTCTTCCGGTCATCAATCGGCGCGTTATACGTCAAGTCACGATCCAGTGAATGGTAGCTTTTCTTCCTATCAACATTACGTTCAATGCATCGATATTTCTTTGGCAGATAACGCGGTGTAGTACCGTGATCTTTATGGAATTTTACAAAACGATAATCTTCCGAACCATAGTGGCCAGCGAACTCTTCGTCGTAACCATAAAGCCTAAAGAAACGTGCTCTGGACATGAAGAACAAATTAGGATGACCACGATAGGCTTTCCCTGTTTCTTCATCTGTACGGTAAATACGATACAGTGAACGCCCAGGATTACCAGCATTAACCAGATAGCGCATCGTGTCTTCAGGCAGCAGGCAATCTAAATCAGTGATGATAATCTTATCTGATTTTGCATAAGTCACCCCAAGATTACGGGAGCCTGCCTGATTCCACTGGATATCTGTGGTGATTCTCAACCACGTGAAATTCAAATCGTAATCTTTTACTTCATACTCTAATGGTGAGCAATCATCGACGATGACAAATTCTACAGCATCCTTAATATCGTCAGGATAAGATTCATATTCCTTCAACAAGGACTCTACCGAATCCATATTCCCCTGATTACAATAAAAATGAGTTACATAAGTCAGTTTGATGTGCTGCTTATCTAACGGATGCCGTGCTTTAACGATTTCTACATCCTTTGTCACAATATAAGCCTCTGTTTTAAGAGAGAAAATAAAAATAAATTTTTATAATTTCTTGGAAACTAATGATTAAATCAACTCAATGCGAGTAGAAAGCAGATATATGCCGAATAACTTTGCGGTAAAGGATAAAGAGTTAACCTGATCAGTCAAATATTTTCTTCACATTATTGTGTCAACGATGACTGGATATGAGTAACAAATGACTGATCATTTTAGTTTTTCATCTTTGAAGACTGAATAACAACACCACCAGCAGGACGTGATTATTTTGGAGCAGCGTTTTGCAGAAGAGTTGAAACGGGTACTAAAAACTCACGGAAGCCGAAGCCCCCGTGAGATATGACATCAACAGCAGAATTACATGTGGTCAATAATGGCGTTGCCAAATTCACTGCATTTCAACAGTTTAGCGCCATCCATCAGACGTTCGAAATCGTAAGTCACGGTCTTGGCCTGAATTGCGCCTTCGGTGCCTTTGATAATTAAATCAGCCGCTTCGAACCAGCCCATGTGACGCAGCAGTAGATAGACCAAAAGCCAGTAACCACATGATTAATAAATGGTTGCTGGCTTTTCTATTCATAAAAACCGTCAAAAAATGATGCTTCTAACCCCTTGATTATCAAGCAAAGAAAAATAGTTTTGCAGAATGACTTTTCAACCGAAAAAGAATTCATTACTGTATATACAAACAGTAATAAAAATTGAGAGGCATCATGGCTAGAAATCCAAAAGACGAAATTAGCGGAATGCGGGAACTGACTTCTTTTAATACCGAGCATAGCGCCTTTGGTAAGTTCATAATCATGCGCTCATCCTTCACGGACACCCTAACTGGGTTTAGGCACATTGAGCCAGAGGTTTACCCAGACCAACAAGTCATGATTCGTTTAGATGCCGCCAAGAAGCTTATCCGCGAACTACAGCGGCGCGTGGATTATATCGAATCAGGTATTGAGGATATCAATGCCAAAACCCGCTATCACAGTTGAGGGAATAATCATGCTACGTATCGAAGTGACCGTTGATAAAACCAAGAAATTACCCGCCGGCGCTCTATCAGCACTGGCCATCGAATTTAATGATCGCGTAAAGCGTCGCTATCCAGATGCGGAAGCCACAATAAGATTGGCAGGTATGGACGGGTTAACTGTATTCGGTGGGTCGCCTGACGACAAAGAAGTGATTCAGGAGATTTTGCAGGAAACGTGGGAAAGTGCTGACGATTGGTTTCAGGCTTAACCCCTCATACAACGCCGGTTACCTACCGGCTACTCCCTCCCTGATATATCCCCAGTATTTGTGTTACAACTTATTCGATCTATGATGCTTAAGAAACATTAAAGGCTTAGAGATTGGTATTTCCGATTACTCAGCTAACCCACGGCTAACCAACTGATATCCCCATATCTCAAGGAGGAGTAATGAAAGAGTATGTAATCCCTACAGTCTTAGTCGCTGTGAGCGTAGTCAGCCTTTCGCTTGTAGCGGTGAGTATGCTCGATCTGCTAGGCGATGGGCTGAACATTAGCGGCGTGTGTATTGATAATCTTCATATTTACCGGAAGCACTGCTAGCCCATAGAGGGGTGGATAGTTAACAATATGCTGTACTAAAACACAGTCTGTGGATAACTTATCAACAAATATTTTCAATTTCTATTGACATTTTAGTTTTCCACTTAAATTCATGTTGACGGGATGGTCAATTTAAAGTACATTTATCTCACCAGCCTAGCCCCGTTCGTAGACAATTGTTAATATCTACATAACGGCTCTAGGCTATTTTTTTTGGAAAAAAAATGAAAAAAGCCGCTGTATTAATTGACGCTGGATTTTTTATGCAGCGTGTGCATGCTACGCATAGGAAGCACTTCAAAGAGAACGAATTAACAGCCCAGCATATAATGAAAATAGTATGGGCAATGGTTCTCTCTCACATTAATCCCAAGAGATCATCTCAAGATAGGAAAGAGCCATTGGAGCTCTACCGTATTTATTTCTACGATTGTCCGCCTCTTGATATCCAAACCAGGACGCCGCTCCCTTCCGACCCTGAACATAAAACAACTTCAAGAAAGAATTTTAAACTTGAGCCAAACTATATTTTGAGGTCAGCGCTTCATGAAGAGCTGAGAAAAAGCAGAAAAACTGCGTTGCGACTAGGGACTCTCGTTGATAATAAAAGATGGCAGTTAACTACCTACGCCTTAGAGCAATTAATTAAAGGCACAAAAAAGTGGGATGAGTTAACCAATAATGATTTTTATTACGACATAAAGCAAAAGCAGGTTGATATTAAATTAGGCATGGATATAACCACTTTAGCTTATGAAAAATTGGTGGATGTTATTATCCTTGTTGCTGGTGACTCTGATTTTGTCCCAGCAGCAAAGCATGCCAGAATTAAGGGGATTGATTTTATCCTTGACCCATTGCGTCAAGTTGTTACGCCATCGCTTTCTGAGCATATTGATGGCGTTCAATCCTATAGCCTTATATCTGGAATGTCTGATGCTTTACAAACCGATCCAAATCCAGCTCCAGACTGGTGGAATGAAAGAAAAGCAAAGAAAAAGCCAGCAGCTAATGATGGGAAATTCGCAGGCAGACAGCAGCAAAGAAATAAGCGGCCAAACCCTCGGCCCCAGCAGTAGCTACACCTAACCCGGCCCCGCTGCCGGGTTTTTTGTGCCTGTAACTTGCTATGTTGCAAAATACGATAATAATTGAATTACCAACACTAGGGATTACAAATACATAATCGAATTACCATCCTTGCCCACCGCCTCGAGTGGGCTTTTTTGTGCCTGATGGTATGAATAGACCGGGCAATTAAGCCCGGCTTTGTATTTTATAAACCTGATAAATCTCAACGATCGTTTTAAACGATCAATCTTTCATTATTGATCTGTGTAATCAATTTGAATGTTTACTGATCAACTCATAACCTATCGCCACCCCACCAAAGGACACATACTCATGAAATGGAACATTATCTCTGGAAGTGAAAAGAGCTTTACTGGCGCACCTGAGTGGGCCTCAAAGAAAGTAATAATTGACGGCGATATGATGTGGTGGGATGGCGTTTCAAGACTTGA
>NZ_CACVAF010000024.1 GCF_902726565.1 Yersinia vastinensis | reverse complement strand
AAAAAGAAATCAATTATGAGCACAGAACATAAACAGTCTTTATCGGCGGTAACTCTGGCTGCAATAGGGGTGGTTTACGGTGACATTGGTACTAGCCCGCTCTATACCTTGAGAGAGTGCTTTTCTGGTCATTATGGTTTTGATGTTCGCCCAGATGTGGTGTTTGGGTTTTTATCGCTGATTTTCTGGATGTTAATTCTGATTGTCTCAGTTAAATATCTGACCTATGTCATGCGCGCAGATAACGCCGGTGAAGGTGGGATTTTAACGTTGATGTCTTTGGCTGGGCGTAATACGTCTTCCAGAGCCACTTCAATTTTGGTGATACTCGGCTTAATTGGCGGCAGCTTTTTTTATGGTGAAGTGGTTATCACGCCCGCAATATCGGTTATGTCGGCCATTGAAGGGTTGGAAATTGCCGCGCCCGCGCTTGATCCCTACATTGTCCCCTGCTCTATTGCGGTATTGACTCTGCTGTTTGTTATTCAAAAACACGGCACGGGTAGTGTTGGTAAGTTATTTGCACCTGTTATGTTGGTGTGGTTCCTGACTTTGGCACTCCTTGGTCTGCGTAGCATTATCGCAAACCCAGATGTTTTGGCTGCATTGAATCCTAAGTGGGCAATAAGCTTCTTTACCGAATACAAATCTGTTTCATTCTTTGCCCTTGGTGCTGTGGTTCTGGCTATTACAGGGGTGGAGGCGCTATATGCCGATATGGGGCACTTTGGTAAATTTCCTATTCGGTTGGCATGGTTTACGGTGGTTTTACCGTCATTAGTGCTGAATTATTTTGGTCAGGGCGCGTTATTACTGAAAAACCCAGAAGCCATCAAAAACCCCTTCTTCCTATTAGCCCCAGACTGGGCACTGATCCCATTATTAATACTGGCAACGCTGGCGACCGTTATTGCCTCGCAGGCTGTTATCTCCGGTGTATTCTCACTGACTCGGCAGGCGGTTCGTTTAGGTTATTTACCGCCGATGCGGATTATTCATACGTCAGAAATGGAATCAGGTCAGATATATATACCGGTAATTAACTGGACACTGTATTTGGCCGTCGTGTTGGTGATTGTCGGCTTTGAGCGTTCCAGTAATTTAGCCGCGGCTTACGGGATTGCAGTGACCGGCACCATGGTGATAACCAGTATTCTGTTCTGTACTGTGGCGTTGAAAAACTGGCATTGGAATCGTGCTTTTGTTGGCTGTCTGCTGGTGGTTTTGCTGATTATCGATGTGCCTATGTTCTCCGCTAACGCCCTGAAATTATTCTCTGGTGGCTGGTTACCGTTATCACTGGGTCTCGTGATGTTTATCATCATGACCACTTGGAAAAGCGAGCGTTTCAGTCTGCTGCGTCGTATGCATGAACACGGGAATTCACTGGAAGCGATGATTGCCTCATTGGAAAAATCGCCACCAGTGCGCGTAACAGGGACGGCGGTCTATATGTCGCGAGCGATGAATGTCATTCCGTTTGCGTTACTGCATAACCTTAAACACAACAAAGTGTTGCATGAGCGGGTGGTGTTGCTGACATTGCGAACTGAAGATGCGCCTTATGTTCATAATGTGAACCGGGTAACTATCGAGCAGCTTTCACCAACATTCTGGCGTGTTGTCGCCAGTTATGGTTGGCGGGAAACACCAAACGTGGAAGAGATTTTCCATCGCTGTGGTTTGGAAGGTTTGCCGTGCCAGATGATGGAAACCTCATTCTTTATGTCTCACGAGTCACTTATTCTGACCAAGCGTCCATGGTATCTGTTCTTGCGAGGCAAGTTATTTGTTGCTCTTAGCCGCAATGCGCTACGCGCAGCCGATCAGTTTGAGATCCCCCCCAACCGGGTCATAGAACTCGGGACGCAAGTCGAGATTTAGCGATGAAGGCCGTTATGATTAACGGCCTTTTTTTACGTTGACTATCTCTCTATCAGAAAATATTCAATATTCTGATTATTTGTCATCCGCTTTGTACCGGTTCAGCGAAACGTTTCGATGACGATCACAATTTCACCAAATTGGGTTTGCCTTCTGCTGTCATTTTCCTAAACTCAGTATCAGCGAAACGTTTCGCTGTTGGAGTAAAAAATGAAAAAAGGCGCATTACTGAATTCTGATATTTCCGCTGTTATCTCTCGTCTGGGTCATACCGATCAGATTGTGATAGGTGATGCGGGGCTGCCGATACCGGCAACCACCACACGTATCGATTTGGCACTGACACGAGGCGTCCCTGGTTTCCTCCAGGTTCTTGAGGTGGTAACGCAAGAAATGCAGGTTGAGAGTGTCTACCTTGCACAGGAGATAGTTAAAAATAATCCCCAACTCCATGAAGCGTTACTCGCCCAACTAACACAACTTGAGCAACACCAGGGAAACCAAATTGTTTTGCACTATATCAGCCATGAGGCTTTTAAAGAGCAGACCAAACAAAGCCGAGCCGTGATTCGTAGCGGGGAATGTTCCCCCTTTGCTAACATCATTCTCAGCTCCGGCGTAACTTTCTGAGGCATTTATGCAACCTTTGCTGCAACTGAAAGGGATTGATAAAGCCTTTCCCGGCGTCAAAGCACTCTCCGGTGCCGCGCTTAGTGTCTATCCTGGCCGAGTGATGGCACTGGTAGGCGAAAATGGGGCCGGAAAATCGACCATGATGAAAGTACTGACTGGCATCTACAGTAAGGATGCCGGCAGTCAGCATTTCTTGGGTAAAGAAGTGGTGTTTAATGGCCCGAAAGACTCTCAGGAAGCGGGGATTGGCATTATTCATCAGGAACTTAACCTGATCCCACAGTTAACCATCGCAGAAAACATCTTTTTAGGGCGTGAGTTTGTTAATCGTTTTGGCGGCATTGATTGGAAAAAAATGTATGCCGAAGCCGATTTACTGCTAGCGCGCCTCAATATCAGTTACAGCAGCCATCGGCTGGTGGGTGAGCTTTCCATCGGTGATCAGCAAATGGTGGAAATCGCCAAAGTGCTGAGTTTCGAATCCAAAGTTATCATTATGGATGAGCCAACGGATGCGCTGACCGATACCGAAACCGCCTCACTATTTAACGTAATTAACGAGTTGAAAGCGGAAGGCCGCGGTATTGTTTATATCTCCCACCGACTAAAAGAAATCTTTGAGATTTGCGACGATGTCACGGTATTTCGTGATGGGCAGTTTATTGCCGAGAAACCGGTAAGCAGCCTGACGGAAAACTCCCTGATTGAGATGATGGTGGGGCGCAAGCTAGAAGAACAATACCCGCGCTTGAATTTACCGCGTGGCGAAAAGCGCTTGCAGGTCAAACAGCTATGCGGCCCCGGTGTGAAAAACGTCAATTTCACCCTCTACAGTGGCGAGATCTTGGGGGTTGCTGGCTTGATGGGCGCAGGCCGTACTGAACTGATGAAAATCATCTATGGTGCACTGCCGCGTAAATCTGGTTTTGTCATCCTTGATGGGCGTGAAGTTGTCACCCATTCCCCACAAGATGGCTTGGCAAACGGTATTGTCTATATTTCCGAAGACCGCAAACGTGATGGTTTAATACTCGGCATGTCGGTTAAAGAGAATATGTCTTTGACGGCGTTGCGTTATTTCAGCCGCAGCGGTGGTTCACTCAAACATGCGGATGAGCAACAAGCGGTGGCGGACTTCATTCGCTTATTTAATATTAAAACGCCTTCCATGGAACAACCTATTGGTCTGTTGTCCGGTGGTAATCAGCAAAAAGTAGCTATCGCGCGCGGTTTGATGACTCGGCCAAAAGTATTGATCTTGGATGAGCCCACCCGTGGGGTAGACGTCGGGGCGAAAAAAGAGATTTACCAGCTAATTAACCAATTTAAACAAGAAGGGCTGAGCATCATCTTAGTCTCCTCTGAAATGCCAGAAGTGCTAGGTATGAGTGACCGCATTATTGTGATGCATGAGGGTCAACTCAGTGGCGAATTCTCAATCGAACAAGCGACTCAGGAAGTATTGATGGCCGCCGCCGTCGGCAAACGTGATTCATTTATAAATAATGGCTCGGTAAGTCATAGTGTGCAGAGCAGGAGTGATCAGATATGAGTTCCCAGACTATCCAGACAAAACGCTGGTTCAGTAAAGAATGGTTGTTAGAACAAAAATCACTGATTGCGCTGCTGGTGCTGATTGCTGTGGTTTCGTCACTTAGCCCGAACTTCTTTACCCTTAATAACATGTTCAACATTCTCCAGCAGACGTCGGTTAATGCCATCATGGCTGTCGGCATGACGCTGGTTATCCTCACGTCAGGAATTGATCTGTCGGTGGGGTCATTACTGGCATTGACTGGCGCAGTTGCGGCCTCGATTGTTGGGCTGGAGGTTAATGCTCTGGTAGCTGTTGGAGCCGCATTGGCATTGGGGGCGTTTGTTGGCGGCATCACAGGGGTGATTGTTGCTAAAGGCAAAGTGCAGGCATTTATTGCCACATTGGTCATGATGCTGTTATTGCGTGGCGTAACCATGGTTTATACCAATGGTAGCCCGATAAATACCGGTTTTACTGATGTAGCAGATACCTTTGGCTGGTTTGGTATTGGCCGCCCATTGGGGATACCCACTCCGATTTGGTTGATGGCGATTGTCTTTATTGCTGCGTGGTACATGCTGCATCACACGCGGCTGGGGCGTTATATCTATGCTCTGGGGGGAAATGAATCAGCGACTCGCCTTTCGGGTATCAGTGTCGATAAAGTCAAAATTATTGTTTATTCATTATGTGGGTTGTTAGCGGCATTGGCAGGGATTATCGAAGTTGCCCGTTTGTCGTCAGCACAACCTACCGCCGGTACTGGCTATGAACTGGATGCAATCGCAGCAGTCGTTCTGGGTGGTACTAGCCTTGCTGGGGGGAAAGGGCGGATTGTTGGCACCCTAATCGGCGCATTAATCCTCGGCTTTTTAAATAACGGTTTAAATTTATTGGGTGTCTCCTCCTACTACCAAATGATCGTTAAAGCAGTGGTTATCCTGCTGGCGGTGTTGGTAGACAATAAAAAGCAGTAGGTTATTTTACTGACCATTTTGGCGTTGGGCAGTGCTTAGAATCCTCACGTACTTTGTGTACGTTTCGGTTCTTACGCGCTGGCCGCACCCAGACTGTCAGCGACAATAACGCCTACTAAATTGAGTTAGCTAACTCCCTACAGGAAATTGCGACCATGAAAATGAAAAAACTGGCTACATTGATCTCTGTTGTTGCACTGAGCGCTACCGTAAGTGCTAACGCGCTGGCAAAAGACACGATCGCGCTGGTAGTTTCCACGCTGAATAACCCGTTCTTTGTTTCAATGAAAGACGGGGCACAAAAAGAAGCGGATAAACTTGGCTACAATCTGGTGATATTGGACTCCCAAAACAACCCGGCGAAAGAGTTGGCTAACGTGCAGGATTTAACTGTTCGTGGCACTAAGTTGCTGTTGATTAACCCAACAGACTCTGATGCTGTGGGTAACGCGGTTAAAATGGCGAATCAGGCCAATATTCCAGTGATCACCCTTGACCGTCTGGCTAATGCTGGGACTGTAGTCAGTCACGTAGCATCTGATAACCGCTTCGGCGGCAAAATGGCGGGTGATTTCATCGCTAAGAAAGCAGGCACCGATGCCAAAGTGATTCAGTTGGAAGGGATTGCGGGTGCGTCTGCGGCTCGTGAACGTGGTGAAGGCTTTAAGCAGTCAATGGAGAAAAATAAATTCCAGTTGCTGGCTAGCCAACCGGCTGATTTTGACCGCACCAAAGGTCTGAACGTCATGCAGAACCTGCTGACGGCCCACCCGGATGTTCAAGCTGTATTTGCTCAGAACGATGAAATGGCGTTAGGTGCACTGCGTGCCTTGCAGACTGCGGGTAAAACTGACGTGTTAGTGGTTGGCTTTGACGGTACTGACGATGGAATCAAAGCTGTAGAAAGCGGCAAAATGGGCGCAACTATTGCCCAACGCCCAGATCAGATTGGTGTCATTGGGGTACAAACTGCGGATAAAGTATTGAAAGGCGAAAAAGTACAGGCAGTTATCCCGGTTGATTTGAAGTTAGTGACTAAGCAATAACGTTCTTCATTAAAAAATAAAGAAAAGCAGGGCATAACGTCGCCGCCACAGTTATCTGGGCGGTGACGTCATCTATAAAGGAATACATGTGATGGAAACAGGTAAATTAGTGGTTCTAGGCAGCATCAATGCCGACCATATTTTGAATATTGAGCAGTTTCCGCGTCCAGGTGAAACGGTGATCGGGAAGCAGTATAAAGTTGCTTTCGGTGGCAAAGGCGCTAACCAAGCGGTTGCTGCTGGCCGTAGTGGGGCGAATATCGCGTTTATTGCCTGTGTGGGTGAAGATGATATTGGTGACCGGGTGCGCCAGCAGTTAGCCAGCGATAATATTGATACTGCACCAATCGAAGCGATAAAAGGCGCTACCACTGGGGTTGCACTGATTTTTGTGAATGGTGAAGGCGAGAATGTGATTGGCATTGATGCCGGTGCAAACTCAGCAGTCACGCCCGACTATCTTGATCGCTACCAACAGCAAGTTATCGATGCTGATGCACTCTTGATGCAACTAGAATCACCACTTGAGACGGTTATTGCTGCCGCTAAACTGGCAAAACAGCATCAAACCCAAGTTATCCTTAACCCGGCCCCAGCCCGCGAACTGCCAGATGAGCTGTTAACGCTGGTGGATATGATAACCCCGAATGAAACAGAAGCAGAGCGCTTAACCGGCGTACATATTGAGCAGGATGATGATGCAGCGAAAGCAGCACAAATTCTGCATGATAAAGGGATCGCGACCGTCATCATTACGTTGGGTAGTCGTGGGGTATGGCTTAGTGTGCAAGGGGAAGGGAAATTGATCGCTGGGTTCAAGGTGAATGCAGTCGATACCATTGCTGCTGGTGATACATTTAATGGCGCATTACTGACTGCTTTATTAGAAGGTCAATCGATGGGCTTAGCAGTCCGTTTTGCTCACGCTGCGGCGGCTATTGCGGTCACTCGTTCTGGCGCGCAACCGTCCATTCCATGGCGGGCCGAGATCGACAGTTTCTTACAAGACCGGGTATAACTTTGGCCACCATGAAAGATGTCGCCCGCCTCGCGGGCGTATCAACCTCAACAGTCTCGCATGTGATTAATAAAAACCGTTTTGTCAGCGATCCTATCCGCGACAAAGTGCAAGCTGCCATCAAGCAACTCAACTATGCCCCTTCTGCGCTGGCGCGGAGTTTAAAACTCAATCAAACCAGAACCATCGGTATGTTAGTTACTGCCAGTAGCAACCCGTTTTATGCTGAAGTGGTGCGTGGCGTTGAGCGTAGTTGCTATGAACGTGGCTATAGCTTAATTCTGTGTAATACCGAGGGCGATATTGACCGCATGAGCCGCAGCATTGAAACCTTAATGCAAAAGCGTGTCGATGGGTTGCTATTAATGTGTACCGAAAGTCATCGTCCATCACAGGATATTCTGCGTTGTTATCCTTCGTTGCCGATCATTATGATGGACTGGGCCCCTTTCGAAGGGGTCAATGACGTTATTCAGGACAACTCATTATTAGGCGGGGAAATGGCAACCTCATATTTAATTGCCAGAGGATATACCCGAATTGCCTGTATTGCGGGCCCACAAGATAAAACACCGGCTAAAGAACGTTTGGAAGGATTCCGCCAAGCAATGGATCGTGCTGGTTTACCGGTGCTACCGGGGTACGAAGTGGCTAGTGATTTTGAATTTAGTGGCGGTTTGGTTGCCATGAAACAGTTACTGGCATTGGCCGAGCCACCTGAAGCGGTCTTTACCAGCAACGATGCGATGGCTGTTGGGGTTTATCAGGCTTTGCATCAGGCAGGGTTATCCATTCCGCAAGATATGGCCGTTATTGGTTACGATGATATTGAAATCGCACAATATATGACGCCACCGCTAACGACGATTCATCAACCTAAAGATGATCTGGGTGAACTTGCTATTGATACGCTTATTCATCGGCTCAATAACCCGGAAGCGGAACCACAAGTTCTGATTCTTACTCCCGAGCTTATCGAGCGGGGATCAGTGACAACCCGTTAAACTTCACTCTCTGCGGGTTGCGTGGCTTTTTTCACTATTCGACCCTTAATGAGATTATTGCCATCTTTCGGTTTGAGTAATAAGAACACCGCAGAGGACAGTAAAGTCACTACACCCATGGTAATAAAGGTGTAGTGGAAGTGATCGACATTATCACCCACAGATAATCCATCGTAGAATCGCAAGACGACAGCACTGATAGCAACCCCAAAGCTAATGGCAAGTTGCTGGGTCACGGCCAAAACACTGTTTCCTGAACTGGCATTGTTATCCGTTAAGTCAGCCAGCGTTATGGTATTCATCGCGGTAAATTGTGTCGACATCGCCATACCCAAGACAAAAAGTGGCAATATCATCATCCAAGGCGACATGCCCGGTGATTGCAACGCAAACAAGGCAATCAGAATACCGATAATCACCGTCACCCCTACCAACACCTTACGGTAGCCCAACGAACGCAATACTTGAGTTACCACAGATTTCGCCATCATCGAACCAATCGCTGTGGGGGCCATCATGCAACCAGCAATAATTGCTGAATAACCAAATCCAACCTGCAACATCAATGGCATCAGGAACGGTACACACCCCGTACCCAGACGTGACGCTACGTTACCTGCAATCCCGACCGAGAAGGTTCGGGTCTTAAACAGTGGTAAACCAATCAGTGGATTTGGATGGTGTTTAGCATGGAATATATAGAAGAACAGCATTAATAAGCCACCGGCCATTGTCGCGGCAGGTAGATAATCAGCAATATCGGGCCGGCCCATAATTTCCAGACTTACGGATATCATGACTAAACTGCTGCCGAATAGCAGGAAACCGATAAAATCAAAGGTGCGTTTAGGCATGGTGAAATCCGGCATATATTTACGAGCGTAAAAGATACCGAGCAAGCCAATAGGAATATTAAGGATAAAAATCCAATGCCATGTGGCATAGGTCACCAGCAGCCCACCGAGTAGTGGCCCCATGACAGGGCCGATTAATCCGGGGATGGTGACAAAGTTTAAGACTGGCAATAACTCACTGCGTGGGTAAGCTCGAATGAGCGCCAGCCGAGCTACCGGCATCATCATGGCTCCCCCGACACCTTGAATCACACGAGATGCGACCAAAAAGTGCAATGAATCTGAAAGTGCACACAATAATGACCCTAACGTAAATAGTGAAACCGCCAGAATGAAAATGCGTCGGGTTCCGAAGCGATCAGCCAACCAACCACTCACGGGAATCAACATGGCGACGGTCAGGGTATAACTGATGATGGCTGACTGCATAGTCAGTGGGGATCGGTTAAGGCTTTCAGCTATTGATGGGAGTGCCGTATTCAGTATGGTGGCATCCAAAGCCTGCATAAAGAAAGCCATGGCGGCTATCCAGGGAAGTCCCGCCATGCTACGTGCAGATTTTATCATTGTCCGTCCTGGTTATATTGGGAGGAATACCCTCTCTATTTATATAGATATAAATAACATCTCGCGGCTAATCTTTCTCTGTTAATAACACTTGGCAAGCCAATAATGCACCTTGGCTGTCTCGCGCGAGAATGGTGTCGACAATATCCTGATGGTGTTGCAGCTTAATCACCTCATCACCAGTAATGGCACGAAAATAGCTGTGATACACCGAACTGAATAAATTGGCGAAAGATGTCAGAAATGGATTGCCGCTGGCTTCATAAATTAATTGATGAAACTGAGCATCCACTTGAATCCAGCGCTCGCGGTTAAACTGGATGTGCAGCGCCCGCATCTCTTCTATTAATGAAGCCAACAGTTCCCGCTGCTGTTCATTCGCATTGATAGCCGCCAGTGAACAGGCTTGAGGTTCAAGTGATCTCCTTAATATAAGGAAGTGCTGCATGACTTCATCGAAATTCTCCCTGTTCACCCACCAGGTCAATAATTCTTGATCAAGGTAGTTCCAATTTGCTTGCGGCATTACGCGGGTACCAATTCGTGGTCGTGGTAATAACATCCCTTTTGCTGCCAACATTTTCACCGCTTCACGTACAGCAGTACGGCTAACACCAAATTGCTCCCCCAACTCTATCTCGCCAGGCAATATGCTGCCGGCTTCATATTCTCCTGCGAGAATGCGCTGGCCAATTTTTTCGGCCAGCAGATATGAAAGATTGCGCTGGGCGGCCTGTTGTTGGGTATTTAGTTGCATGGTGTTTTGTCCTATCTGTCTTCTTATACTTCTATTTTACTCTACTGTTTAACTCGGGTACTGAATGTTTAGCTTAATATTTGTTTAAATATTGGCCTTTTACCCCATTTTTGCTGAAAAAAAACACGGTTGAAAAGTTTTTTTAAATTAGGGGTTGCAGGCTGTCAGGAACTCCCTATAATGCGCCTCCACTGACCGGGAACAACGAAACACA
>NZ_CACVAF010000023.1 GCF_902726565.1 Yersinia vastinensis | reverse complement strand
TTGTTACTCAAATCAACACCTTTCTCATTTGATGCTGTTGAGAATTATTAATTAACTTCATTGATAATCATTATCATTGAGTGTAATAATGTCTCCATACCGGTTTCGTGGAGTATGGATTGTGTCGAATGCAGCTGAAGTGATTTACCCTTCAACAACGGCGATTTCTGATGAAATCGCTAGTTTGTTTGCTCGTACATTCATACACTTTTCAGAATCGTTTCATGTCGATGCAGCTGAAACTCCCCAAGAAAGCCTATGGCTAGAGCAGTGGTCGGCTGAGAATAGTTTGCCACGATTAATGCAAACCTACGAAAAGCACTATTACAGTGATAGTGAGCTAAACCCAAATCATAAAGCTCTGCACTCACTATGGGGGCAGTGGTATTTTGGTTTGGTTGTTCCTCCGATGATATTGATGTTACTGGCATTGCCCGTGGCGATAGATACTCGACCAGAAAGAATTCGAGTTAAGCTCCATGCTACAGGGCGGCCTGAAGCTATTTACTACCAACATCGTTGGTTGGATAAGTCTCCATCATCTTTATTAGTGCGGCTCTATTTATTACTCGATCATCATATTATTCCTGTTATGCAGAAAATAGCTCGCCAGCCAAAAGCTAACTCCCGTTTAATTTGGAATAACATCGGTTATCTGATGTTTTGGTATCTGCGTGAGTTCAGGAATAAACTGGGCACTATTGACGGTTATGAGGATATTATTGCAAACCTATTCCTCACCCCTAACCTTCCTGATGGGCGAAATAATCCTCTCTATCGTACTGTTATTCCACGCAATGGTGGCATGGAACGTCGTACCTGTTGTCAACGCAATAAACTGCCAGGTGTAGGTTGCTGCCTTGATTGTCCGTTAGAATCTCGCCCATAACCGGTATATGATTCGGCTTACAGATAAAGTAAGTCTTAAGGATATGTCGGTGAATAAAGAAAAAATTGCCCATTTAGACGCGGTAAGTCGTAAAGCTCGTGCGGTTATGGAGCGAGAAGGGCTTAATGCTCTGGTCGTGACCGTTTGTGATAATTTCTATTATCTCACCGGCTTTGCCAGCTTCTTTATGTATACCTTCCGGCATACCGGTGCGGCTGTCGCAATTATGTTCCGCGATGCCAATATTCCTTCACAGATAATCATGAATGAGTTTGAGGCGGCCAGTGCCCACTTTGACATGCCTAATATGGAGCTTAAGACTTTCCCTGTATGGGTTGATGTAGATGATCCGCGTAATCCTCTTAATTATCAGAGAAAGAGTGAGCGACCAATTGGTCCACCTATTGAGGCTGTTTTTAATTTAGTCAAAAGCGCTCTTGATAACGCTGGTGTATTGAATAAGAAAATTGCCATTGAATTACATGCTATGTCCAACGGTGGTAAAGGCGTTTTGGACAAAGTGGCACCAGGATTAAAGTTGGTTGATTCGACACCACTGTTTAATGAAATAAGAATGATCAAAAGTTCTTGGGAAATTAATCACCTACGTAAAAGTGCTGAAATCACTGAATACGGTATTGCCAGCGCAGTTAAACATATCCGTGTAGGTTGCACGGCATCAGAATTGACCGCAGCATTTAAAGCTGCGGTGATGAGTGACCCAGCGACTAACTTCTCTCGTTTCAATCTTATTTCTGTAGGTGATAATTTCTCACCTAAAATGTTCGCCGATGAAATACCTGCGAAGCGAGGAGATTTAATTAAGTTTGATTGTGGGGTGGATGTAGCCGGCTACGGAGCTGACCTTGCCCGTACATTTGTTCTTGGAAAACCTGACCAGCTAACGCAGCAGATATACGACACCATCAGAACCGGGCATGAACATATGTTATCGATGGTCGCCCCAGGCGTGAAATTAAAAGATGTTTTTGACTCCACAATGGACTTTATTAAAAAATCAGGTATGCCACATTATAACCGTGGTCATTTGGGACATGGCGATGGCGTATTTCTGGGGCTGGAAGAGGCTCCTTTTGTTAGCACAGTGGCAACTGAAACATTCCGCCCTGGGATGGTACTGAGCCTTGAAACGCCTTATTACGGTATTGGGGTTGGCTCGATTATGCTGGAGGATATGATTCTCATCACTGAGAGCGGTTTTGAGTTTTTGAGTAAACTTGACCGTGATTTATTGCACTGTAATTAAGCTGCGTACGGTTTGTCACTTTAAGCGAATTAAAGTTATCTATGGAATAGACTCCACAATTTTGTCATGGAGGCTATTCCATTACTGCAAGAATAGAGAGAGATAACTTTAAAATAAGCAATAAAATACACATATAAAATATAAGGTTAAGGTTGAAAAGTGTTTTAATGTTGTGGTTATCGACATTATGTAGTTGATAATCAATTTTGTACTATTTGATTTTTTTATTATAACGGAAGTGATAATTAACTCTGCCAGTAATGACTTTTTTCTTGTGATTGTAAATATAAAGAATCTTTTAGATATTCAAAATTTCAAGTAGCAAAAACCTCTCTCAAACAGCCTGAAAACCAAATCGAATCTTCTCTTCGCAGGATACTGTATCGCAGCATTCCCTTAGTAAAAATATTTAGTCTTTATTTTTCGTGTTTTTGAAGAATTTTTGACTAAGAATATTCTTAATCGTATCTAAATTAACGCCCATATCACGTTTTTACCTCTATTAATCGCTGGAATAACAATATTCTATAATAATTCGGCAATAGTATTTTCTTTCAACTATCCTATGTAACATGCTGTAATACATTCCAAGGACGTCATTTCAACATAATTCCATAATGAAAAATGAATGTTCGTGAAGAAGCTTTTCTTGATCATCAAACAAGTTGCTGGCTTAAGGGTTATATAATGTATAACGCATTTACGACACTGCTGCGCCCGTTGCACCGGCACAGAATTACTATATTAGCGCTATTAATTTCCGGCCTTTCGGTTAATCCAGTTTTGGCAGAAACACAGTATGATTCATTAATCATCCAAGCCAGATCTGGGGATACCGCGCCGGTTCTTGATTATTTACAAAAAGAATCCAAAGCGAGGCCGCTTAATAGCAGTCAAGTTGACGATTGGCTACAAATAGCCGGTTGGGCAGGGCGCGATCAGGAGGTAATAGATGTCTATGAACGATATCACTCTTCTATGAATCTCTCCTCGCGCGGGTTAGCCTCTGCAGCGCGTGCCTATCGCAATGAAAAACGCTGGGATCAAGCACTGGCGCTGTGGCAAAGCAGCTTAAAGAAAGATCCTACTAACCCAGACCTTATCACCGGCATGATCATGACGCAGGCTGACTCAGGGCGTGGTGGTGCCGTGTTAGAACAGGCAAAAGAGTTAGCCGAGCGCAACCCTTCCGCGCAAAATTATATGACTCTGTCTTATCTGAACCGAGCAACCAATCGTAATTATGATGCATTACAGGCTTCGAGTGAGGCGGTGCGTTTGGCACCAGAATCTGAGGAAGTGTTAAAAAACCACCTTGAGATTTTGCAACGAAACCGTATTGCTGATCCGGCGTTACAGCTTGCGAAAGAGAACCCGAAATTAGTGACTGCAGAGCAATATCGTCAACTCGAGCGAGATGCTGCGGCAGAGCAAGTGCGTATGGCTGTGTTGCCGACTCGCAGTGAAACTGAACGTTTTTATATCGCGGATCAGGCATTAGCGGATTATCAGGATTTGTTGACTCGCTGGAGTAAAGATCCCGCAGCACAGTCCGATTACCAACGAGCGCGTATTGATAGGTTGGGCGCATTGTTGGTTCGTCGCAACACTGCTGAGTTGATTAAAGAATATGAGGCCATGGAAGCCGAAGGCTACAAAATGCCTGACTATGCCCGTCGTTGGGCGGCTTCTGCTTATATCGACCGCCGGATGCCAGAAAAAGCAGCCCCGATCCTAACCAGTTTGTATTATGCCGATGGTAAAACATTCCGTAACAGTGATGACTTGCTTGATGCTGATGATCTCTATTACTCACTAAATGAAAGCGAGCAATTAGATAAAGCACATCAATTCGCTAAGAACTACAGCGAACAAACACCTTATCAAGTCGGTGTCTATGGTTTGCCGGGGAAAGAGCCGAATGATGATTGGATGGAGGGTCAGACGCTATTGGTGCAATCACTGGTGGCGCTCAATGATCTGCCTGCGGCACAGAAAAAACTGGAGACATTATCCAGTACGGCACCTGCTAACCAGAATTTACGTGTTGCCTTGGCTGGCGTTTATCTGGCCAGAGATTTACCGCGCAAATCTGAACAAGAATTGAAGGCCGTAGAATCATTGGCACCTCGTAGCCTGATTTTAGAACGTGCGCAGGCTGAAACAGCGATGGATTTACAAGAATGGCGTCAGATGGAGTTGTTGACGGATGATGTGATCGCTCGTTCGCCCGAAGATGTTCCATCGCAGGAATTAGACCGCCAACGTAAAGTTCATAATATGTATGAGTTGCGGGTAACCGGCAACCGAACGATTTCTTCTAATAGCCCTATCAGTGGCAACAAAGACTACGGTATTGAAACTTTGCTTTATAGTCCGCCTATTGCTGACAACTGGCGGGTATTCGGCGGCGGCAGCTATAACAATTCACAATTTGAAGAAGGAACCGGCATTAACCGTGTTATGCGATTAGGCGGAGAGTGGACTTCTCGCGACCATTGGGTTGAGGCTGAGGTAAATAATCAGAATTACGGTTTTGGTAATAAAACCGGTGCACGTTTATCGACTTGGTATGATTTTAATGACCATTGGCGAGTCGGAGGTCAAGTTGAAAGGTTGGCTAAAGATACTCCACTGCGTGCATTAAAAAACAACATTTATGCCAATAGTGCTTCAGCTTTTGTGTTCTGGAAGGCTGATGACCGACGTGATCTCGAATTTAATGTGACACCGTCAGATTTTTCAGATGGCAACAAACGTTGGGAATATGAGCTTAATGGGCGTCAGCGCATCTGGACTGGGCCTTACCTAACTGCAGATTTCAATCTGGGTTTGGCTGCTAGCACCAACACCAAAGAAGACGTGATTTATTACAACCCGAAAAGTGACTTTACCTACCTTCCTGCGGTCACGATAAATCACATTATGTATCGTCATTATAAAACAATCTGGAGTCAGCAAGTGCAGCTTGGTGTCGGTGGCTATTGGGAGAAAAACTACGGAAATGGCCTAGTCACCACGGCAAGTTATGGGCAACGGGTCCAATGGAATGATGTTGTTGATACTGGAGTGGCCATTACCTACGACAAGCGCCCCTATGATGGCACCCGTGAGCATGATCTCTCGCTCGCTTTCGATTTGAATTACCGTTTCTAAGGGACGCTCCATGGCAAAGATACTATTTTTTATTCGGATACTTGTAGTTGGAATGATAACGCTACTCGCATCCGTCTGTTATGCAGAAAAGCCGGTATTTGTTCCCCCAGCCGAGCGCGCATTGCCACTCAGTGAAAGACCGTGGCAGAAGAATACCTTTGTGGTTATTGCTTATCATGATGTTGAAGATGATTCCGCAGACCAGCGTTATCTTTCGGTACGCAGCAGCGCACTCAGTGAACAATTGGCTTGGTTGAAGGACAATCGCTACAACGTGGTTTCTGTAGATCAAATTCTGGCGGCTCGTAATGGTGGTGCACCTTTACCCGATAAGGCGGTATTACTTACTTTTGATGATGGTTACAGCAGTTTTTACACTCGCGTTTACCCATTATTAGAAGCTAATAATCTGAGTGCGGTGTTAGCCCCGGTTGGGACGTGGATTGATACACCGGCCAATAAAAAGGTGGATTTTGGTGGTTTAAGTACTGACCGGGATCGTTTCCTAACCTGGAAACAGATCGGTGAAATGTCAAAATCAAAATTGATTGAAATTGGTGCGCACACCTACGCCTCACATTATGGCGTAATAGCCAACCCGCAAGGGAATACTGAACCGGCAGCGGCCAATCTCATGTATGACCCTAAAACCAAAAAATATGAAACCGAAGCTGCTTTTAAGCAACGGATGGAAAAAGATATTTCATTGATAACTCAGCGGATTACCCAAGCTACGGGTAAACAGCCACGAGTTTGGGTTTGGCCTTACGGTGCACCAAATGGCACTGTTATCAATATATTGCGTCAACACGGCTACCAGATGGCAATGACACTGGAACCGGGTATTGGCAATGTTAATGATCTGATGAATATCCCGCGTATTCTGATCAGTAATAATCCGTCCTTAAAGGATTTTGCCCAGTTAGTCACTTCCGTACAGGAAAAAGACATCATGCGGGTAGCGCATGTGGATTTGGATTATCTCTACGATCCGGACCCGGTGCAGGAAAAGGAAAACCTCGATAAGTTAGTGCAGCGTATTTCGGATTTACGTGTGACTACCGTGTTTTTACAGGCATTCTCTGATCCAAAAGGGGATGGCAATATTCGGCAGGTTTATTTCCCTAACCGCTGGATACCGATGCGCCAAGACCTGTTTAACCGAGTGGCGTGGCAGCTAGCTTCACGCCCAGATGTTGATGTATATGCCTGGATGCCGGTATTGGCATTTGAAATGGACTCGTCGTTACCACGCATTCAACGTATTGATCCAAAAACGGGTAAAACCAGTATCGATCCGGATCAATATCGTCGTCTATCACCATTTAATCCGGAAGCTAGACAGCGCATTATTGATATTTACCGCGATATGGCATATAGCGCACCGATTGACGGGATTCTATATCATGACGATGCGGTTATGTCTGATTTCGAGGATGCATCACCGGATGCTATTCGTGCGTACGAAAAAGCGGGCTTCCCTGGGTCGATTGTCGAGATACGTAATAATCCAGAAATGATGGCGCGTTGGACTCGCTATAAGAGCAAATATTTGGTCGATTTTACCAACGAATTGACCCGCCAAGTGCGAGATATCCGTGGCCCGCAAGTGAAGTCAGCCCGCAATATATTTGCTATGCCGATTTTGGAACCGGAAAGCGAAGCATGGTTTGCCCAGAATCTTGATGATTTTTTGGCTAACTATGACTGGGTTGCCCCAATGGCCATGCCATTAATGGAGAAGGTGCCACTATCAGAGTCTAACGAGTGGCTTGCTGAATTGGTTAATAAAGTTGCGCAGCGCCCAGGCGCACTCAATAAAACTGTATTTGAACTGCAATCGAAGGACTGGACCAAACCTGAAGGCAGCAATGCTATCAGTGGCCCGATACTGGCGGGATGGATGCGCCAGTTGCAGTTAAATGGCGCGCAAAATTTTGGTTACTACCCGGATAACTTTATCACTGGCGAACCACCGCTAAAAGATGTCCGCCCTGTGCTATCTTCTGCTTGGTATCCTTTATATGATCGATAGAATTATTGCGTTACTCATCCTATGCCTGGTACTGAGCATTCCTGCGGGAATGATCCTGCTCTTTACCGGCGATGTGCTGCTGAATTTTGTTTTCTTCTACCCACTCTTTATGTCCGGTATTTGGATAACAGGCGGCGTCTACTTCTGGCTACGCCGGGAAAGACATTGGCCGTGGGGCGATGATGTACCGCCTCCGGAGCTGAAAGGGAACCCACTCGTGTCTATTTTGATCCCTTGCTTTAACGAGGGGCTGAATGCACGGGAAACTATTCACGCAGCTTTGGCGCAGAGCTATACCAATATTGAAGTTATCGCCATCAATGACGGCTCCAGTGATGATACCGCACAAATACTGGACGCAATGTTGGTTGAAGACCCGCGTTTACGTGTTATTCATCTGGCGCATAATCAGGGCAAAGCGATAGCCCTTCGTATGGGTACGGCTGCGGCACGTAGTGAATATCTGGTCTGTATCGATGGCGATGCTTTGCTGGATAAAAATGCGGTGCCGTACTTGGTCGCACCGTTGATTGCGAACCCTCGCACCGGTGCGGTCACCGGTAACCCGCGTATTCGCACACGTTCAACACTGATTGGTCGCGTTCAGGTGGGTGAGTTCTCATCTATCATCGGATTGATTAAACGGACTCAGCGAGTCTATGGTCAAGTCTTCACTGTGTCGGGTGTTGTGGCCGCTTTTCGCCGTAGGGCGTTGGCTGATGTGGGCTACTGGAGCCCAGACATGATTACCGAAGATATTGATATCAGCTGGAAATTACAGATAAGACATTGGTCGGTGTTCTTCGAGCCACGCGGCTTGTGCTGGATTTTGATGCCAGAAACCTTACGAGGGTTATGGAAACAGCGTCTGCGTTGGGCACAGGGTGGGGCAGAAGTCTTCTTGAAGAATATGTTCAAACTGTGGCGCTGGCGTAATCGCCGGATGTGGCTGTTATTCCTTGAGTATTCACTGTCTATCACGTGGGCATTTACTTATCTGTTTAGTATCATTTTGTTCCTGCTGGGTTTGGTGATTACTTTACCACCGGGAATTCATGTGCAGACGGTCTTCCCACCAGCCTTTACCGGTATGGTATTGGCGCTGACTTGCCTGCTGCAGTTTGCTATCAGTTTGGTGATTGAACGGCGCTATGAGCCTAACCTGGGGAGTTCGCTGTTCTGGATTATCTGGTATCCAATGGTTTACTGGATGCTGAGTTTGTTCACCACAGTGGTTTCGTTCCCCAAAGTCATGCTCAACACCAAGCGTAAACGTGCGCGTTGGGTTAGCCCAGACCGCGGGATCGGGAGGGTTAAACCATGAGTGCACCTTTGATTCATACCGAACAACGGGCGATCCCCCGCTGGATCGATATTATTATTACTGCATTGGCTTGGTTCGGTTTTATCTTTCTGTTCGTGAAGGGCTTTTTGGATATGATCCACCGAGCCCCAAATATGGGGCCGATCCCGTTCAGAATGTATATTCTGGCTGGTCTAACGACTCTGGCACTGTATGCGGCAATTGCGGCATTCAATGCCATCGTGCTGATTGTTTGGGCCAAATATAACCAAGTGCGCTTTCAGGTTGAGCGCCGCGGGCATCGGCCGCATCTTAATGATGATGAGTTAGCCGACAGTTTGGATGTTTCCGGTGACATGATTGCTCAATTAAAAGCGGGTTCTTGCCTCACGTTGTATAACGATGAGCATGGGCAGCTATTAGAGGTTAAAGAAGGGTTACAGCTCCCCTCTGTTGCGCCCGTCGTCAATTTACGACGCGGATAATCGTTAAAGCATTACTGAATACCCGATGTGCAACTACGCGGGTATTCAGTTCTCACCTTATGTTGTTCCTCACAGAGTCAATATCACCAAATTCTGTTTTGTATATTACTTCTGCTTTATATATTGCTATGATTTAACAGGACTTATCTTGGATGATAATGCGCGGATGTTCATTATTGATATTTTTGGCAGTTGCGCAATAACGGGAGCATGCAATGAAACAAAACCATTTCGGACAAACTATCGGAGCAGAATTAGCGCATTGGCAATCAGCGCAACGACCTCAACGGGAGATTCTGCCCGGGCATTTTTGTTATCTGGCCCCAGTTAATATCGATAAACATGAAACATGCTTATATCAGGCATATCACATGGTCAAAGAAACAAGCGATTGGACTTATTTTTATTGTGAACGACCTGAAAGTGAAGCTGACTTCCATCAATATCTCCAAACATTAATTAATGCTAAAGATGCCTTTCACTATACCGTTGTTGATGCGCAATCAGGTTTTGCTTTAGGGACTGTGGGGTTACAACGAATTGATGAAAATAATGGTGTTATCGAGATAGGCTCAGTTAATTGGTCACCCCGTTTAAAACGTCATTCAGCGGGAACTGAAGCTATATATCTATTACTGCATTACGTATTCGACAAGTTAGGCTATCGCCGCTGTGAGTGGAAGTGTGACTCATTGAATGAACCATCAAACAAAGCAGCATCGCGATTCGGATTTCAATATGAAGGGCAATTCCGGCAGGCTATTGTGACCAAAGGGCGTAATAGAGATACTAATTGGTATTCCATAACGGACCGCGAGTGGCCAATAATTAAGCAGGCCTTTAATGATTGGTTGGCTATGGATAACTTTGATAGCCAAGGTAAACAGAACGCGCGCTTGCAGGATTTAAGAATTAGTCGTTAGTGATAATGATTAATTCTATCTTATTGTATTTATTTGCCATTTTTAATTTCGCCTTTACTTAAAACAGAGAGAAAAGCAGTAAAGGTGAAATAAGACTGGAGATTTAATTCGAGGAGTATTACGGGGTTTAATAGTATAGCGCGATGTAAAAAATAATTAGAGTGAAAAGTGAGCAAACAGATAAATTATATTTTTTTACATTTTTGTATCGCGAAACTTAAGAGTGTCATTATACTGTAATCATCTGGCGGTATTTTTCACACGGTGCACAGCTTAGGCTGTTGTTTATCACTGCGGGGATCGCTAATGGTAGAGTCCATGATTGGGCTGTTAAGACAAGACCAAAGTTTCATTCAAGCAACTCGTTGTAACGAGGGCTTCCCATCCGACTCTAAAATTCCAGTAATACAATCATTATCTATCCCGACTATTTCTGTATTAACAATATTCTTGTTACCCGCGTTCTTGTTCCCAGTATTAATAATACGTGATAACTCCCCTTGCGATACTGTATTCAATCGATGTCTGTTTTTACTCAGCCCATTTGAGAGTTTACCTTACTCGCATTTTTCATTGGCTATTATTGGCTGCAAAGGAAGCCAAAACCTCATCCGTATGTGAAACATAATCGCGCAGGCAATTTCTGCTGCGGTAGGTGAATCAAACTGAAAGGTGCCACTATGGGAAGACAGAAAGCAGTGATCAAAGCTCGTCGTGAAGCGAAACGCGTAATTAGACGTGATTCACGTAGTCATCGTCAGCGTGAGGAAGAAAACGTGACATCGTTAGTACAAATGGGCGGTGTTGAATCAATAGGTATGGCACGGGATAGCCGTGATACCTCCGTTATTCAGGCGCGTACGGAAGCTCAAGGTCATTACTTATCAGCCATAGAAAGTAAACTACTCATCTTCGCTACCGGTGAAGCGGGATGCGGTAAAACCTTTATCAGCGCAGCCAAGGCTGCTGAAGCATTAATTCACAAAGAAGTTGATCGGATAATTGTGACGCGGCCTGTTCTACAGGCAGATGAGGATCTGGGTTTCTTGCCTGGTGATATCTCTGAGAAATTCGCGCCTTATTTCCGCCCGGTGTATGACATTCTGTTGCGCCGACTTGGTTCGTCTTTCTTGCAATATTGTCTACGACCGGAAATTGGCAAGGTAGAAATTGCACCTTTCGCCTACATGCGTGGGCGTACCTTTGAAAATGCGGTGGTGATCCTCGATGAGGCACAAAATGTAACCGCCAGCCAGATGAAGATGTTCCTGACCCGTCTTGGTGAAAACGTCACGGTCATTGTTAATGGTGATATTACCCAATGCGACCTTCCGCGTGGCGTAAAATCAGGTCTTAGCGATGCGTTAGAGCGCTTTGCTGAGGATGAGATGATTGGCATCATCCGCTTTGATAAACAGGATTGTGTCCGTTCTGCACTCTGTCAGCACACGTTAAATGCCTATTCGTAACTTAAGATTATGAATAGATGACCCGATAAAAAAGGGCAAGCGCCAAAACGCTTGCCCTTTGCTTATTCAGGCTATTTTGAGGTATTAACCACTACAGCATAATTGTCATCATATAAGCTGCAAACAGTGCCAGATGGGCGGTGCCATTGAGGACGTTCGTTCTGCCGGTAGAGAATGAAATTTGCGACAGAATCAAGACACTCACCATCACCACAATATGAGGCGCTTCCAGACCAAAGGTTAGCTCTTGCCCGGTCAGCACAGCAATTAAGGTCACCGCAGGAACAGTCAATGAAATTGTCGCCAGCACGGAACCGAAAAAGAGGTTCATCGCACGCTGTACCTGATTGGCTAATACCGCTTTCAACGCCCCTAAACCTTCCGGTGACAAGATAAGTAAAGCTATCAAGAAACCTGTAAATTTCGCTGGCGCATTTAATTCTGTCAACAACGCTTCGAGTGGGTTGGCATCAAATTTAGTGACCGCAATAACTGCCACCAAATGAATTAACAACCAGAAGGTGTGCCACAGGCTACTGTGGGAAGATGGTTTACCGTGGTGAGGGTCACTAGGGTCATCACCTTCGTCTTCATGTTCGTAAACAAACAGGCTTTGATGTGTTTTAGTTTGGATAAGCAGGAATACGCCATACATCGCTGCCGAAATTGCGGCAACAACCAATGATTGCGCTACCCCAAAATCCCCACCGGGTAGGGTACTTGGGAGTACCAATACAATAATTGCCAGTGGGAAGATGGCCATTAGATATTGTTTGATACCGACCAAATTGACATGCTGGGTAGCAAATTTACGGCCACCAAGGAGCAAAGACACCCCAACCAATCCACCCACAACAATCATGATGACAGAATAGAGTGTGTCGCGCATTAATGCGGGGGCAGCATCGCCAGTTGCCATCATCGCCGAGATCAAACTGACCTCAAGCACTACCACGGAGAGGCTGAGAATTAAGGAGCCATAGGGTTCACCCAAGCGGTGTGCCAATACATCGGCATGACGAACCACACTGAATGCACTGCTCAGAATACCGACCAGCGCTATGAGGTTGATGATAATAACGGCGGCAAAATTACTGGTGTCACCCCAGATATTAAGGATAACCAGTGCAACGATAGGCAAGATCAAAGAGTATTCGTGGTGGCGGGATTTAGATCGGCCAGGATCGTTTTGCGACTTCATTTCGAGAGCGCTCCTAATAACTTTACTGCATTAAATAGGCATTAGAGCCATTTAACGATAATTAAGTGCCATATTGTAGGCTAAGTAGCCTTAAGACTAACAAATAACAGGAAATTGTCGCAGGAAATTTACAAGGTTTTAACCGAGAAGAGTAGAAAAAAAGTCATGAAAATGGACATAACAAAGTGATGTCCATTGATTTTATAGATATTAATGTAGTCTAGTCGTCAATATTGTCCATCACTTCATGGCGTTTGTGATGATAATCTTCTTCATTCAACCCTTCACGCCAATAGGGAACGGCATAAAGTTGATGACGTTCACAGCCTTTTTCGCGACGCAGATAACGACGTAAGACGACCACCAATCTATCTTCACCTGCTAGCCAGAAAGTTGCTTCTTCCATCGGCAACGTCAATGCACAGAATTGGGTGATAACTTCATCCGTTTTTTCGGTACCCCCGATGACCCAGCTCAGTTCAACACCGGCAGGTTTAACCAGATCAAGCACATCTTGTGGAGTATCCACACGAATAATGACGTGACCTTGCGCATCGGCTGACAGTGTTTCCAATAACGCGGCAATAGCCGGGAGTGAAGAGGGGTCGCCTACCAAATAGCTGTACGCGGCTGCGGGTAACATGGTCTCTGGGCCTCCGGGATTGGTGATGCCTAGCCAGTCACCAGCTTTAGCATGACGGGCAAAATTCACCGCTGGACCACTGTGATCATGAAGAGCAAATTCAATATCAATCTCGCCTTGTTCAGGGCGAACTGCTCGAACAGAGTAGGTGCGAACAACCGGACGAATGTCTGCTGCGGGCCATATCGGGCCTTTTTCTCCCAGTACCGGTAATTCAGGCTGTGTTTGGTTCGGTAAAGGTAGAAAGACCTTTAAGTGAGCTCCAGCGCAATTTGACGGATAGTTCTCTAATGTAGGGCTATGGAAGGTAATTCGACGCAAATGGGGGGAGGTGTCTACTATCTTTTTTACCTGCACCAAGCGCGGAGGTGTGGGACGGTATTTGGGTTTGGCTGCGGTTGATTCTGTGGTCACAGTTTATCCTTATTACTTTTATGGTGTTTTATTTTTGCTACGTCAGCCAGTAGGATCTATGGCTTATAAGGCCGTAAATTATATCACCAACCAATGTTAATGATAATTATTTGCATGAGAAGAGTGTAAGGAAAGCGAAAAGAGAGTTTGCCCCGCCGGAGTGGGGCAACAGGAAAGCGATATTTAGCTGATAGGTTGGACAATTGCAGTGCGTCGGAAATGCATTCTTAGGCGTAACATTGTGACCAACGCTACGGCCATCACAGCCATAGCTGCCAATGGAAGTTGTTGTAAATGTAAACCAAAGGCTAATAATGTGCCGCCAAGCCAAGCGCCGAGAGCATTACCCAGATTGAAAGCACTCTGGTTAAATGTTGATGCCAAATTAGGAGCATCACGGGCTTGATCCACCACCAAGAGTTGCAGCATAGGGCACAGAGCGAATGCGACAATACTCCAGATAAATAATGTCAGTAGTGCCGGTAAATAAAAACCAATGGTGTAGTGAAGAGCGAGCAGGATAGCGATTAATATGGCTATCAATCTCGTCATCGAACCTACCAGATTTCTATCCCCTAATCGCCCCCCTAGAACACTCCCGATAGACAAGCCAACGCCAAGAATGAGCAGTACAACTGTCACGCCGTGTTCAGACACACGAGTAACTTCGCGCAATAAGGGAGCAATATAGGTGAAAACAGTAAAGAGACTGGTATTGGTTAATACGGATAACAGCAGGGCAGTTTGCACTTTCTTCTGCATCAGCGTTTTGAACTCTAACTTTGGGCTGATTTTCTTCATTGGAATATGACTTGGTAGCCACGCTATGACGGCAATAATGGCAACAATACCGATAGCGCTAACCCCCCAAAATGCCGCACGCCAGCCGAAAGCCTGACCAATTGCCGTCCCCAGAGGCACACCCAACACGTTCGCTAACGTGACACCCATAAAGACCAATGCGATTGCGCGAGCACGGCGATTGGGCTGAACCAAATCGGTGGCGACTACCGATGCCAACCCAAAGAATGTGCCGTGGCACAGAGCGGCAATAATACGAGCAGCCATTAATAGGTTATAGGTTTCAGCCAAGGCACACAGAACATTGCCGATAATAAACAGGACGATTAAGCCCAGTAGCGTGGATTTACGTGGAATTCTTGCCGTCGCAATAGCCAATAAAGGAGCGCCGACCACCACCCCCATGGCATAAACAGAAACCAGCATACCGGTTTTAGGGATACTGACCCCCAAATCATGGGCAACTTCTGGCAACAGTCCCATAATGACAAACTCGCTGGTGCCAATGCCAAATGTAGCAATGGTTAGTGCAATAATAGCCAACGGCATGAATAACTCCCGAACAGTCTCCCTTGGTGCGAGAGACTGAATAACAACAATATCAACTCGCTCCCTGACATGAATATGAAAGAGAAAAAGTCTTTGTAGGTGAATTTAATTGGACAATTTTATCATCGACCCTAAATGGCGTCTAACGGCAAAGTGCTATATTAAAAAGTAATTAAATATAGCAAATTTCATTTTTATGTTTTGAATTCAGCTAAATATATAACACCGTATAAACTCCTATTTACTTGATAAATAATATTATTTTTGTTTTTTCACCTTAAAGCGATTGCCTGGTCTCCATCATTCACTTTGCTTAGTACAAAAAAACATAAGCAGCGGCTTTTTTGTATTTGTTTGTCACCTTTGTCCCCCGTAAATCTATACATCAAACAAAACACGATAAAAGGGGGTTAGTGTGAATTTCCAGCAACTCAAAATTATTCGGGAATCGGCCCGTTGCAATTACAACCTTACTGAAGTGGCAAATACTTTATTTACCTCGCAATCCGGTGTCAGCCGGCATATTCGAGAGCTGGAAGAAGAATTAGGCATTGAGATATTTATTCGGCGTGGTAAACGTCTGTTAGGGATGACTGAGCCGGGGAAAGAATTGCTGACGGTAGCGGAACGCATGTTAAATGATGCGAATCAGATTCGCCGATTAGCCGATGTATTCAGTAACAATGATAGTGGGCAGCTACACATAGCAACGACTCATACTCAAGCGCGCTATAGCTTGCCCCGAGTCATTAAAGAGTTTCGCTTGCTGTATCCGCAGGTCAAGTTAGTCATCAGTCAGGGGAATCCACAAGAAATTGCCGCAATGTTGCAATCCGGTGAGGCTGATATTGGCATTGCTACCGAAGTATTGATGAGCGATGAGGCTGTGGCTGCATTTCCATATTATCGCTGGCATCACGCGATTGTTGTGCCGGAAAATCATCCATTAACGCAAGAATCCAATATCACGCTAGAAATCTTAAGTCGTTTGCCATTAATTACTTACCGTCAAGGTATCACCGGGCGCTCCCGATTGGACAACGCCTTTAAAAACGCAGGTCTGATACCTGATATTGCGCTCAGTGCCCAAGATTCTGATGTGATCAAAACCTATGTTGAATTGGGGCTGGGGGTTGGGATTCTGGCTGATATGTCCTATGAGGCGCATCGCGATAAAGGGCTGGTACGGCTGAATGCGGAACATCTCTTTGATGCCAACACGGTTTGGTTGGGATTAAAACGCGGTCAGTTACAACGTAACTTTATCTGGTTCTTTATCCAGCTCTGTAATCCAACACTTTCTCTGCATGACATTAAAGAGAAAGTGTTGGCTGAAGCAAGCAATGAGGTGGTGATCGACTACCAAATTTAGAAAGATGACGTGATGGGCCGGGTCAAAACGTCAGTCAAGATCATCGTTATCTGGCGTAAACCGCACTCGGACTTCCGTCCCTCCTTCGTCTCGCTGACGAATATCGCACTGGCCGTGCAAGCTGGCGGCGCGATCTTGCATGATTATCAGGCCGTAATGATTCGGCCGCTGACTGGCCTGACCGATCCCGCAACCGTTGTCGATGATTGACATAACGATATCACCACCCTCCGCCGTGACGCTGACAGCAGCTTTACTGGCATGAGCGTGCTTATAAATATTATTGAGTGCCTCACGAGCAATATTGACCATATGAATTGCTTGGTGGTCGGGAACGGCGCCTGAAGCTAAGTTAAAATCGAAAGTAATAGGCACACCGGCTCGCTCGCCGAACTCGTTGACCAGTGTTTGTAGTGCCGCTTGCAATGTGGCTGCATTCAATTTCAGACGAAATGTTGTCAGCAATTCGCGTAACTCGCGATAAGCAACATTCAGTTCATCGCGCATTTGCTGCACTAATAACTTACTGGGTTCGGGCAAATCCGGGGCCTGCATTTGCAAACAACTGATTTGTATCTTCAGGCAAGAGAGCGATTGGGCGATTGAGTCATGTAACTCACGTGCGATAGCGGAGCGTTCCTCCATCAGTAGTAATTGCTGTTGATGCCGCGCCTGACTTTCTAGCGCCAAAGTACTGGTCAACTGCTCAACTAACATATTCACCAGTTGCTGTTGATCAGAATTAAGCGGGTTATCTGATGGCAGCTTTGCCAGCAGCAAACCATATTGGCCAAGTTTATCACTCAGACTCCAACTCAGCGATTCACGTGAGGTGGTGTGGCTCACTACCGTTGTTGAACCACTAATGGTTAGCGGTGTAGGGCGATTTTGTGGTGGTAAATATTCTCCATCGGCATTATCAGCAAGATGGGCGCGATAGAGATGATTTTCATACAAACATATCTGCACATTTTCCAACGGCGTCAGGGCTTGTAATTGCTCAATAACCGGCACTAGACGTTCACTCAGCGGCTGGTGGGTATGCAGTTGACGGCTACTGTGATAGAGAAAGGCCAACACTTGGTTTTTTTGTTGTAAGTCGGCTGTTTTCTGGGCAACACGCTGTTCCAAGTCACTGTAAATTAATGACAACTCCTGCGACATTCGATTCAGTGCAGTACCCAACATCCCCATTTCATCTCGTTGATATGAAAGAGTGTAGCGCTTACTGAAATCCCCACGGCCAATCGCATTCGCCATTGAGATTAATTGCAGCCATGGACGCAATAAACGGCGGCGCAGATAGTAAATAGTTGCCAGTAGGAGCCCCAATGTCAGAACGATAAAGACTAACTGAATCATGGTAACGAGTAGGAGGCGCTGCTCGGTTTTATGGTCAATGGCGAGTACCAGTGCGTCAAGCTGGTGGACAAAATCTGCCACGCTGTTGGAGACATCATCGGGATGCTTGGCTTGCAACAGTTGCGGTTTTAACGTGTTTTGCCAGTAGCGCTCAATTTGCTGGTACTGGCTGGTTAAGCCTTCCCGCTGAAGGGCATGCTGTAAATCACTGCTGGTCTTGTCTTGCTCCAGTGCCGTCAAATAGGGCAGATCACGATTATCCAACGGCACCATTGAAAGTAACCGGTAGCTTTGCATGCGCAGCGAACCCGCTTTATTAATGGCATGTGCGTTACCCTGAATGCTTTGTGCCATCCATGACGAAATTGTCATGCCAGCGAGCCCTAGCATTCCCAGCAGTATCATCAGCAAAGCTATCTGATTAACCAATGGGATGAGATAACGTTTCATAAAGTGGAGTTCCTTTAGCCAATAAGCGTAGCGACCTTGCCGCGAATGAACGCTGATGGGGATGATGTCAATGAGACTTCATCCCGGCGGCAGTCATCATCATACGGAACAGCATCGAGACTGCCAATAACGCCAGCACACTAGCGCACCAGATAAGCAGCATCCAACCGAATTTCTTCCACCAAGGTGCTTTTACCTGCTCTAGGGGTTGGGAGGTCGAGTGTGATTTCATCATTCAGTGATAACCCTGTTCGTGATTGATTTTCCCTCGAAAGACGTAATAGCTCCAGAAGGTGTAAACCAATATGATTGGAATAATAAAGAGCGCGCCAACCAGCATAAACCCCAGGCTTTGTGGCGGTGCTGCGGCCTGCCATAAGGTAATTGATGGTGGAATAAGGTAAGGCCAAATACTGATGCCCAAGCCGCTATACCCCAAAAACACGAGAAGCAGGGTCAGCAGGAAGGGAGCATAATGGCCGCCTTGATTGACTGAACGGAGCAATGACCCGCTGGCGAAAAGCACTAATATGGGCACGGGCAAAAACCAAAACAGATTGGGCAAGCTGAACCAACGTGCGGCAATTTGTGGATGTGTCAGCGGTGTCCATAGACTAATAACCGCAATAATTAATAACATCAGCAAAGTGAGTGGCGTAGCCAGTTTGTGCATTATCTGTTGTACATGACCCTCGGTTTTCATAATCAGCCAAGTGCATCCCAATAAGGCGTAAGCCGTGACAAGGCCTAAACCACAAAATAGAGCAAAGGGAGTCAACCAATCAAATGCTCCGCCACTGTAACTGCGCCCTGTGACGGGGAATCCATGAATGAAAGCACCAACAACCATTCCTTGTGTAAATGTGGCAACCAGTGAACCGCCAATAAAAGCTTTATCCCAGATATGCTGTTTTTCCGGGGTGGCTTTAAAACGGAATTCAAATGCCACGCCACGAAAAATCAGGCCTAACAGCATGAGAGTAAGTGGAATCGCCAGCGCATCCAAAATAACAGCATAGGCTAACGGGAAAGCCCCCAAGAGGGCGGCCCCCCCCAACACTAGCCAAGTTTCGTTGCCATCCCATACCGGGGCAACGCTGTTCATCATGAGATCACGGTCACGGCCATTTTTGACCAGCGGAAACAAAATCCCGATCCCTAAGTCAAAACCGTCCATAACCACATACATCATGGTGCTAAAGACGATAATGACAAACCAAATCAGTGGCAGATCAATGCCCATAATAAGCTCCTGTTTTTGGGCCTTTGCGAATGAGTCGCATCATGTAGGCGTAACCGACACCAAATACCGAACCATAGACCAAGATGAAGATAGCCAGACTGATGCTCATATGTATTTCACCATGAGATGAAACGGCATCGCTGGTGCGCTGGAGGCCATAGACAATCCAGGGCTGGCGGCCCACTTCGGTGGTAAACCAGCCAGCTAGAATCGCAATCAGCCCTGATGGCCCCATCCACAAAACGAAATAGAGAAAGGGGCGAGATTGATACAATCCGCCACGCCAGCGCAGCCATAAGCTCCAAAAACCAGCTAAAATCATTAACATACCCAATCCAACCATGATGCGAAAAGACCAGAACACAATGGTTGAGTTGGGGCGATCTTCCGGTGGGAATGATTTCAGCGCTGGGATCTGTTTATCCAGACTGTGTGTCAGGATTAGACTTCCTAAGTAGGGGATTTTCAGCGCAAAGTGAGTTTTCTCCTGTTTCATATCCGGCCAGCCGAACAGAATTAGCGGGGTCGGTTCGCCGGGTTCATTTTCCCAATGACCTTCAATGGCTGCAATTTTAGCCGGCTGATATTCCAGCGTATTTAGCCCATGAGCATCACCAATAGCCGCTTGAAGTGGCGCAACAATCAGAGCCATCCACATCGCCATTGAGAGCATCTTTCGCATCGCAGGGGTATCGCGCTTGCGCAGCAAATGCCAAGCGGCAGAAGCGCCGACAAAAAATGCGGAGGCCAGAAAAGCAGCTGTCGACATGTGTAGCAGCCGGTAAGGGAATGAGGGGTTAAAGATCACTTTTAGCCAGTCAACGGGTACAACTTGCCCATTAATAACGTCGAAACCTTGAGGCGTCTGCATCCAACTGTTGGAGGCCAGAATCCAGAAGGTCGACATTAAGGTGCCCAATGCCACCATACAGGTGGCGAAGAAATGTAAACCGGGGCCGACGCGATTCCAACCAAACAGCATGACACCCAAAAAACCAGCCTCAAGGAAGAAGGCGGTTAGGACTTCGTAGGTTAACAATGGGCCGGTGATACTACCGGCAAACTCAGAAAAAAAGCTCCAGTTAGTGCCAAATTGATAGGCCATAACTAAACCAGAAACCACGCCCATGCCAAAGTTTACGGCAAATATTTTTGACCAGAAATGATACAGACTGCGGTAATCCTCATTTTTGGTTTTTAGCCACAACCCTTCCAGTACCGCCAAAAAACTGGCGAGTCCGATAGTGATCGCAGGAAAGATGATATGGAATGAAATGGTGAAAGCGAATTGGATTCTGGCCAACTCAAGAGCGGTTAAGCCAAACATAGCGACCTCGCTGCAAACATGGTACTGCCTCATCAATCGATAAAATGAATCATGCGCACAGTCGTGACTTATTGGCGTCATTACTGGCGATTATTTCGGGGAGTGAACTTGGCAGATAGTTAACCATAAGTTAAAGTGGCTATAATAGTGACAATTAAATCAATCTTACCTATAACAGTTGGCCTATGACTCGATATGAACAGTTAGCGCAACAAATCCGGGCGCAAATACAGTCCAAGGTTTGGCAGGCAGGTGACAAACTGCCCTCATTGCGGGAAAGTTGTAAACAATCAGGTTTAAGTTTAATGACTGTGGTGCAGTCTTATCAGTTACTGGAAAGTCAGGGCTGGATCGTGGCGCGTCCGCAGTCGGGATATTATGTTGCTTCTCGTCCAACCCAATTGCCTCAGCCACAACGGGGCAAAAAACTGCATTTGGATGAACAGGTAGACATTAATACCTTTATTTTTGATGTGTTACAGGCCGGAAAAGATCCGGCAATTATGCCTTTTGGTTCGGCATTTCCAGACCCCAGTCTATTGTTGCAACCGCGTTTATCACGGGCGTTGGCCGGTGTCGCGCGCAAAATATCACCGCAGAGTTCTGTGGCCAACTTACCTCCGGGCAATGAAAGTTTACGGCGCAATATTGCCCAGCGTTATGCCGCCAGTGGCATGAATGTTTCGCCAGAGGAAATTGTGATTACCGCAGGTGCGATGGAGTCATTGAGTCTCAGTTTGCAGGCAGTGACACAACCTGGAGATTGGGTGGTTATCGAGTCGCCTGCATTTTATGGCGCATTACAGGCGATAGAGCGTCTACGTTTAAAAGCCATTGCTATTACCACCCACCCGCAAAACGGGATAGACCTGGATGCGCTTGAGCAGGTGATTAGCCAGTACCCGATCAAAGCCTGCTGGTTGATGACACATTTTCAGAATCCATTGGGCTGTATGATGTCTTGGCCGCAGAAAAAACGGCTGGTGGCGCTGCTGCAACAGAATAATATTTCACTGATCGAAGACGACGTTTATGGTGAGCTGTATTTTGGTGCCGAGCGACCACTGCCGGCAAAAGCACTTGATCAACATCGGCAAATTCTGCACTGCTCGTCTTTTTCTAAATGTTTGGCACCGGGGTTTCGCGTGGGGTGGGTAGCGGCGGGAGAGCATGCACAGCGGATCCAGCATTTACAACTGATGAGTACCGTCTCGGCCAGTGTTCCTACACAATTGGCTATTGCCGATTACCTCAGCCAAGGGGGTTATGATATCCATCTGCGCCGTTTGCGCCGCATAATGGAACAGCGCTTAAATGCATTGCGTCAGACGGTGGTGGAACATTTTCCTAAAAACGTCAAAATTAGCCACCCGGCAGGGGGCTATTTCTTATGGGTGGAATTGGAACCCCCTTTTAATGCCAGTGAATTGTACCGGCGAGCATTGGCGCTGGGGGTCAGTATTGCACCGGGCAGGATGTTCACGACAGGCAGCCAATTTGATCACTGTTTTCGCCTGAATGCTTCCTTCGCTTGGTCAGAGCAAAGTGAAAAAGCCATTCGCATTTTGGCGCAACTCATTACTCAATTGACGGGAGAAACAGGGCACCGTTCTCGCTAATCAGCCGTTTATTTCCTCGCACTATGATGCTGGCTGCGCCCAGAAATAGCGTTAATGCCAGCATAATCTTCTGTTGATACCCTCGATTTCTTTCTGTTTGCGTTATGCATAAACAACCTTATTTCGTTTTGCAACGCCACATTCCTCACAGCAGAAATGCACTTAATTGATGCGTTCACTGCTCATTTATAGGGCATGATAAAACTTCATTGTTATTTTTGTGTTGCTAAAGTGTGATCTGATAGAGCAAAAATCAAAATTGGCCTCAATTGCATATAATATCGAGAAAATCTACTGGATTGGGCAGTGTAACCGCTTAAATTCAGTATGAATGCTAGTCGTATGCATAATTATGCAATTTAAATTATTGTTTTAATGGAATTAATACATTCTATTCACATAGTGACTGGTGTGGCACGAAAGCTGCTGTACACTTTATATCAGGTGAATATATTTCATTCTTCATTGTTAACAGAGTACGAGATTTTTGTTGGTGAGGACGATAATCCCGACAACCTTTCTCTCAACCCAATATTTACGCTGATTAAAGAGGCCAATATGGAACAGCCAATCCCGGTTACCCGACAGTCTTTTGATGAATGGATCGTCCCAACCTATGCTCCGGCAGATTTTATCGTGGTGCGCGGTGAAGGTGCGACGCTGTGGGATCAGCAGGGCAAATCTTATATCGATTTTGCCGGTGGCATTGCGGTCAATGCTCTGGGGCATGGGCATCCGGCGGTCAAAGCTGCATTGATTGAGCAAGCCGACAAAGTGTGGCATCTGGGGAATGGCTATACCAACGAGCCAGTATTGCGCTTGGCAAAACAACTGATTGACGCCACTTTCGCCGAGAAAGTGTTTTTCTGTAACTCAGGTGCTGAGGCCAATGAGGCAGCGCTGAAACTGGCACGCAAATATGCATTGGATAATTTTGCCAACAAACCGGGTCAGCAGGGTGAGAAGAACCAGATTGTTGCATTCAGAAATGCATTTCATGGCCGGACATTGTTTACCGTCTCGGCAGGGGGGCAGCCTAAATACTCGCAAGATTTCGCGCCATTACCGGGCGGTATCAGCCACGGTATTTTTAATGATTTAGCCTCCGCGGCAGCTCTGATTACAGACCAAACCTGCGCAGTGATTGTCGAGCCAATTCAGGGTGAAGGCGGTGTGTTACCCGCAGATAAAGAGTTTCTGCACGGTTTGCGGATGTTGTGTGATCAGCACAATGCCTTACTGATTTTTGATGAAGTGCAAACGGGTGTAGGTCGTACCGGAGAACTGTACGCTTACATGCACTATGGCGTCACTCCGGATGTATTGACCAGCGCTAAAGCACTCGGTGGTGGGTTCCCTATTGCGGCAATGCTGACGACAACAAAATATGCCAGTGCACTGAATGTTGGCAGCCATGGCACGACTTACGGCGGCAACCCACTAGCGTGCGCTGTCGCTGGAACTGTTCTTTCCCTTATTAATACCCCTGAAGTACTGCACGGAGTTAAAGAAAGGCATCAGTGGTTCTTGGATGGGCTGGCTGAAATCAATGCGCGGTACAAGGTATTTGAAGAAATACGTGGGCGGGGGTTGCTCATTGGTTGTGTGCTCAACAGCGATTATGCCGGTAAGTCAAAAGACATTATTCAGGCTGCCGCTCAACACGGGTTGATTGCCTTGATAGCCGGGCCAGATGTGGTGCGTTTTGCTCCGTCACTGATTATCTCTCAGGGCGATATTAACGAGGGCTTGGCCCGACTTGCCATAGGTATTGAGCAGGTCTGTCGTAAGACTAAGCCGTAACATTTATGCAGTAAGCAAGGGACCTTGAATATGATGATCATTCGCCCGGTAGAGCGCCGTGATTTAGCTGATATTCTGGAGTTGGCTGGAAAAACTGGCGTTGGCATGACCTCACTGCCACAAAATGAGCCCCATTTGGCGGCTAGGATTGAGCGCGCGTTAAATACTTGGCAAGGTTCTTTAGCGACGGGTGAACAGGGTTATCTGTTCGTATTGGAAGACAGTGAACGAGAAAAGGTGGTTGGCGTCAGTGCCATTGAAGTGGCGGTGGGGATGAATGACCCTTGGTATAATTTTCGTGTCGGGACATTGGTTCATGCCTCCAAAACGCTCAATGTGTACAAATCAGTACCGACCTTATTTCTAAGTAATGATCACACCGGTTATAGCGAACTTTGCACACTGTTTCTTGATCCTGAATATCGTAAGGATAAAAACGGTCCTTTCTTATCAAAAGTCCGATTCCTATTTATTGCGGCATTTCGCCAGTATTTCTCACGCAAAGTGATTGCCGAGATGCGAGGTTACACGGATGAGCAAGGCCGCTCTCCATTTTGGGAAAATGTTGGCCGTCACTTCTTCTCCATTGAGTTTGCCAAAGCAGATTACCTCAGTGGCACGGGTCAAAAAGCTTTTATTGCTGAATTGATGCCCAAGCACCCGCTGTATGTTGATTTCCTGGCGGAAGAAGCCCGTGCTGTGATAGGTCAAGTTCATCCCCATACCGCACCTGCACGAGCGGTGCTGGAAACGGAAGGCCTGCAATATCAGGGGTATGTGGATATTTTTGACGGTGGGCCAACATTGGAAGCCAACACCGATGAAGTTCGGGCGGTGCGCGACAGCAGCAAGCGAACCGTGGTCATTGATGATATCGATATAGACCCAAGTGGCACGGCTTATTTAGTGGCTAATGACAGTTATCAATATTTCCGCTCAATATTGATTAACACTCACCTATCAGACGAATTACTGCATTTAACCACGGAAAATGCTGCTGCACTGGGTGTCGTTGCCGGTGATTCGGTTCGCATAGTCAGCCTTTTTGCTCCGGAGACAAGAAAATGACCCATCCTGCACTCTTTATTCAGGGGGAATGGCGCACTGGCAAAGGTGCTCATTTTGATAAACATGACCCTATAAACCAAACATTATTATGGCAAGCGCGAGCGGCAGACAGCGCCGATGTTGCCACTGCCTGCCAAGCGGCCAGAGATGCGTTCTCTGCATGGGCGCGCACGCCACTGGAACAGCGCGTAGCGCTAGTTCAAAAGTTTGCGACTTTACTTGAAAAGCACAAGCAGCAATTGGCACGCACAATTAGTCTCGAAACCAGCAAGCCGCACTGGGAAACGTTGACGGAAGTGCAGGCAATGATTGGAAAAGTGGCTATCTCATTGCAGGCCTATCAAGTTCGAACAGGGACCAGCCAAACCGCGATGGCGGATGGTATGTCAGTATTACGCCATCGACCACATGGTGTGTTAGCAGTATTTGGTCCTTACAATTTCCCTGGACATTTACCCAATGGGCATATTGTTCCTGCTCTGTTAGCCGGTAATACCGTGGTGTTCAAACCCAGTGAACTTACCCCGCTGACCGCAGAAGAAACCGTTAAATTATGGCAATTAGCCGGTCTTCCTGATGGGGTTATTAACTTAGTGCAAGGTGGGCGTGAGACCGGAGAAGCTCTGGCCGCTCAACCTGATATTGATGGTTTGCTGTTCACCGGCAGCGCCAATACCGGTTATCACTTACATCGCCAATTAGCAGGCCAGCCAGAAAAAATTCTGGCGTTGGAAATGGGCGGTAATAATGCATTGATTGTGGAGCAGATAACAGACTGTGATGCTGTCGTGAACCTTGCGATCCAGTCAGCGTTTATCTCTGCCGGTCAGCGCTGTACTTGTTCACGCCGCCTATTGGTCAAGATGGGCGCGGAAGGCGACGCCTTCTTACGGCGATTTATTGCGGTGGCTAAAGCATTGCGTATTGGCCCTTGGGATATGCAACCAGCCCCTTTTATGGGCGCGGTGATTTCATCTCCGGCAGCGGAAAAAATGTTGGCAGCGCAGCAACATTTAATCGAGCTTGGGGGCAAGCCATTATTGACCATGACTCGGCCTGATAGTCAAAGTGCTGTTTTGACTCCAGGCATCATTGAGATTACCGGCGTCAGCGGTGTTCCCGATGAGGAATATTTCGGGCCACTGGTGAGTGTCATTCGCTATACCGACTTCAACCAGGCGCTACAAATTGCTAACCAGACTCGATTTGGTTTAGCTATCGGATTGGTTTCAGAAGACCGCGACCAATTTGATCAACTGCTGCTAGAGGCTCGCGCCGGCATTGTTAACTGGAATAAACCTCTCACCGGAGCTTCTAGTGCCGCGCCGTTTGGCGGGGTTGGAGCCTCAGGTAATCACCGGCCAAGTGCATTCTATGCTGCAGATTATTGCGCTTGGCCAATGGCCTCATTGGAAAGCGAGAGTCTGACACTGCCTGCAACCTTATCGCCGGGCATTTCTTTTGATCTCCCCGATAGCCAATAGACCCATCACGGAGAACACGATGGCAGGATATGAAGTTAACTTTGATGGATTGGTCGGGCTGACACATCACTATGCTGGCTTGTCTTTTGGCAATGAAGCCTCAGCCAAATATCAAAACAACATTTCCAATCCCCGGTTGGCAGCAAAGCAGGGTTTACTGAAAATGAAAGCCTTGGCTGATTTAGGTTACCGACAAGGGGTGCTGCCGCCACAAGAGCGGCCAGCAATAAATGTTTTGCGCCAGCTCGGTTTTAGTGGTTCAGATGAGCAGGTATTAAGTGAGGTTGCGCGCAAATCTCCTCGTTTATTGTCTGCGGTAAGCTCCGCATCATCCATGTGGACTGCCAATGCAGCCACTGTTTCGCCCTCTGCCGACAGTGCGGATAGTCGTGTCCATTTCACTGTTGCCAATTTAAATAATAAGTTTCATCGGGCCATAGAAGTTGATACTACCGCCGAGATATTAAAAGGTATTTTCAATAACCATCGCCATTTTGTTCATCACGAAGCATTGCCGGGTGTCGAACTGTTTGGTGATGAGGGGGCTGCAAATCATAACCGTTTGGGCGGGGAGTATGACCAACCGGCAATTCAACTCTTTGTTTTTGGCCGCAAAGGGTTAGAAAGTGGGGCGACACCTAGCCGGTATCCAGCCCGCCAGACATTGGAAGCCAGTGAAGCGGTTGCACGTTTACACCTGCTAAAGCCTGAGCAGACGGTTTTTGTACAACAGAATCCGGCGGTGATCGATCAAGGCGTATTCCACAATGATGTTATCGCTGTCAGCAATAAAAATGTGCTGTTCCATCATCAACATGCATTTGTACCCGATATTCAGGTTATGGACGATATTCGCCATAAGATGGCGAGTATTGAGCAACAATTGATCACGATTGAAGTGCCTGCTGCTCAAGTGTCAGTTGCAGAGTCGGTCTCAACTTATTTATTTAACAGTCAGTTGCTGAGCAAACCGAATGGCAAAATGTTATTGGTTATTCCACAAGAATCGCAAGAAAGCCCCGCAGTATGGCGATATCTGTCTGAATTAATAAACAGTGGCGGGCCGATTGATGAAGTCAGGGTATTCGATTTGCGTGAAAGTATGCGCAATGGTGGTGGGCCTGCCTGCCTGCGATTGCGTGTTGCACTAAGTGACACGGAACTACAGGCGGTTAATAGCCGGGTTATGATGACGCCAGCGTTGTTTGTAACACTAAATAATTGGGTCGATCAGCATTATCGTGACCACTTGCAGTTTAAGGATTTAGCTGATCCTCAGCTCTTGCAGGAAGGGCGGCAAGCATTGGATGAACTGACAAGAATACTCAACCTCGGTTCGATATATCCGTTTCAGCGTTGCTAACCGTAAGAACTGTCATTCAGCGACCTGCACCGCACAAATATTTGGGAAAGGATGATGATGCTAGATTTCCTGTCGGTCACCTTATCGGGTCATCCACCGCCAGTTACCGGTGGTGAAACGGCAAACCTTGAATGGCAATGGATCGAGGACGGAGTATTCATGCTCACGCCTCGTCGTGGTCACACGCAGTCGGTGGTGCTATCGGCGGGTATCCATGGAAATGAAACCGCGCCGATTGAGATTCTCAACCAATTGGTATCAGATTTGTTAACTGGAAAATTATTGTTAGCAATACGTCTATTGGTGATATTAGGGAATCCGCCAGCAATAAAAGTGGGGGAGCGCTATCTCACTGCTGATATCAATCGTATGTTTGGTGGGCGTCATCAGAATTACCCACCTTGTGACGAAACGCGACGAGCCGAAACTCTTGAGCAAAAGGTGATTGAGTTTTTTGCCGCAGACCCTCATTCAACCCGGTTGCATTATGATTTACATACGGCAATTCGCGCCTCTCACCATACCCGTTTTGGGTTGCTTCCTTATCAACCAACACCCTACTCATCGACCATGTTACGTTGGCTACAGGATATTGAATTGGATGCATTGGTTATGCACACCTCGGCGGGGGGGACATTTGCTCATTTCAGTAGCGAGCATTGCCAGGCAGCGAGCTGTACCTTGGAGCTGGGTAAAGCGCTGCCTTTTGGTAAAAATCAGCTTGAGCAATTTAGCATGATAATCGCAGGGTTACGTGCTGTTGCCTGTGGTGGACAACTGCCAGAGCGGACTTCTGGCTCAATGAAATTTTATCGTGTTGTGAAATCGCTACTCAAAAAACATCCAGATTTTAAATTGTGGGTATCAGATGATACGGTGAACTTTACCCGCTTTAAGCAAGGTACATTAATGGCGGAACAACTGAGTGAGGTTTATCGGGTTGAACATGAATACGAGTGGATTTTATTTCCCAACCCGCGAGTTGCTTTAGGATTACGAGCTGGGATCATGTTGGTGCAAATGGACGGAAGTGAACTGCCAAAATCATAAGTAAGATGATATGACGAATACACCCACTGATAGTTACCTTAGTTAATATAACTAAAGAAAATTCTACTTAAGTTAAATTTGAAGTTATATATCGTATTTTACAAACAAAAAATGAGCTACTCACCATAATAGCTCATTTTTTCTTCTTAAGATTAAAGATTATCTTATTGAGTTTTTTATAAATCACACATCGTTAATTTAAATCCATCTAATTCCTCAAGCACTAAAGACTTACTTTTTATAAACCTATTAATGACATTGATGCTTTGTTTTTATCATTGCACCAAATGTGACATCCATCTCTATGGTGTTTGTATTTTAAATAGTCAATTAATTACTTTGGATATATAAAAAACGCATTGGATTTGTGATATCAGCTGCATTTTACAAATCTAATCATCCAACAGAACAAAAAAGAAACAAATTGAAATGACTTTGCACTGATTTGGTGCTATTGCACTGTTTTGGTTATATGTAATTACTTAAAAATTCATTTAATCAAAGGGTTATGAATAGTTCCGTAAAAAATATTTTGTTACAATTGATTACCTATTTATACCTATATATCTTCAATTTTACCGTTTTAACTTTTCGTGCTTAGTGATAATGTCTACT
>NZ_CACVAF010000022.1 GCF_902726565.1 Yersinia vastinensis | reverse complement strand
AAGGGGTTTTTATAACTGATTCAAAGCTGAAAGCTTTACGGAACCTCCAGCCTAGCTGGAGGTTTTCTGTGCACAAAGAAAAGGCTGGCATTGATTGCCAGCCTTTCTATTAATTGTGCTATCTGCGGGTGAAAATATTACTTCACTTCGCCCATCGCTTTCAGTTTCTTCGACAGTTCACGGCGTTCTTTAGACAGATCGGCGTTTTTGATGGTGTACTCATCGACACGATCTTCATAAGCGGTACGCATATCAGCGATAATGGCCTGAATCTCTTCAATGCTCATCCCTGGTTTGATGTAATCACTCAGGTTATCAAGCAACAGAACGCGTTTTTGGTTATCACGGATTTTCTTCTCGTTATCAACGATTTCACGCTGCAACTTATTTTTGCGACGAAACATACGCACAAACTCCAAAACGTCCTGGAAAGTCGGCTTAATTGCATTATCCATTTTTACACCTTCACTTAAGTTTTACACAAATTCAATTGCTGGTGATCAGACCCATAGGCTTATCTTACCTGCTTTACTCGCCAGACAGAAATTTCATCTGTCTTAAGCTTCAATTGATCACCTGCGCAAGGTCATATTAATCAGATCATCTAATTCCTCAAGCTGTTTGGTCAACTCCATACTCAGCCATACATAGCCATAAATCGGGGTTTCTATTTGCTGCTCCTGCGTAACAGCCAACATCAGTGATTTCAATTCGTTCGCAATTTCACTCAACTCGGCAGCCACTTCGCGCTCACGCGCCGGTGAGCCATCTCGCAAGCTGTCACTTAATGTGTTCAAAGAGCGAATTGTCATCAGCTGCGTACTACGTAACCCTTTAGCATTAAGCATAATAAAGTGGCTTTCTCGTGACGACCAATAAGCATCTACCAACAACTCTAGAGTACATATCAGATTACGGCTTAATGTTTGGATCGCTTCAAAAATATCCTTATCAATATGAGATTCTTTGCTGGATGGTGCAATCAGAGCGCGCATTTTCACTGATTGATTCAATGCAGCTTTTAATTTAGCTTCTAAGCGCGGGCGTTCAACAACATTCGGTGACAAATACGCCGCGTAGATTTGACTAATTGCACGCAAATTGTCACTCATTTGCATGCGCCAATGAGTAAAGGCGCGCTGGGGGTAGATACTGGTAAAAACCAATGCCAGTAATGAACCAAAAATCACATCACCACTACGCCAAAGTGCCGTATTCATATCCCCCGGCGCGGAACCACACACGACGGCCAGTGTGATACCAATCAGTAAAGCCATGTATGGCCGTTTACCCAACGTAAGATAGCCGCACAGAAACATCACAACTCCACACCAAGCCAACATAAATATCAGTGAATACGATTCAAGATAAAGGGCTATTAAGCCGGATATTGCGCCAAAAACTGTGCCACCAATACGCTGCATCGCGCGGGATAATACATTGCCCCAATAAGATATCGGCCCCATCACCACGACCAAAGTGATCAGTGGCCAAGTGCCTTCTGGAACGGCCAACAACCGAATAATCATGAAGGTTAGGATAAAAGCCAGCGTAATACGCAAAGCGTGCGTCAGCCGGTAATGGGTATAAATCAAGTTATCCAATGGTGATATTTTTTTATTCAGGCGCACGCAATATCTACATCCAATAAGACACTAAGCCCTAAGTCTAGCTCAATTATTACCGGCTGCAGCACGTTAAAAATGCCCCAACGTAGCGGCGTGTCGTCGGTAGGCGTTTATAGAGGGGAGTAGGATAAAAATGAGTTCCCCGCAGGTCGCGACCAGACGGGGAAACCAACTTATTTAAAATCAACCGCCATTTGTTGCGCAATAGTCATGCCGGAGCTGGACTCTACACAACGAGCGATATAATCGGTGAAACGAGGTGAGCGTGGCATACCTAAACTCAGTAATCGTTCATTGCTAAAACGCACATTTAGCATGGCAAAAGAGCCATATAAACGCATAGCTTTTAGCATCAGGCGCTCATTACAAGGGCCAAAAATCCCTTTAAGTTGCTTCCTCATCTGCACCAAGACACCGTATTCAACTTGGCAATAATCCGTCCCCACGGGTTTTTGTCTGGCGGCGAAAGACATAGCCTGATCAATTTCAGCAAAACTGACACTGTCCATCTCTCCGGCAGAAATATGATAAATATTCTCGGGTAAATTGGGATGTTGCAAAATACACAGTAAAGCATCGGCGCAGTAGTCAACCGGAATAACATCAATATGGTCATCTAATGAACACATGAACTTGCGCAGCATTAATGCCATGCGGAATACCCAGAAAATACTGCTTGAGGGCTGGCAACCCAAGCGGGTATGCCCAACAACAATGGAAGGACGAGCAAAGACCAAAGGTAATGCTGGGCATTGTTCAGTCAACATACGTTCGATGGCCGACTTTGATTTAGTGTATTCCACTAAGTGTGCATCATCTTCTGTGGATAATATCCGCTCATTGACTAAAGTATCTGCATCTGGCGTACAAGACATGGCGGTGCCGACATGAATAAATCGCTGTAAACCAATAACTTGTGACATTCTTTTGCCAAAGGCCAATGTGCCGTCGACGTTCACTTTCCAAATTAATGGGTTATTACCGAATGATGCAACAGCAGCACAGTTAATAACATGCGTCACACCGTCGATGCGCGGATCATTAATAAAACTGTCCGGCAATGCCAAATCGCCTAATAAAATATGACTGACATTTATTTTATTCAGCAATGCATTAGGTAAATAGAATTTTGCGAGATTCTCTCGAATACGAATAACGCCCTGCTCCGGTGTATTAGCCCGTACCAGTAATAAATAATTAAAATCCGAATTCTCTAACAATAACTTTTCTAATACTGCGCCGCCTAGAAAGCCCGTGGCACCGGTTAACAGAAGTGTTTTCACCATGAGTCCTACTATAATATTCAGTAGGTGAATTGTATGAATAGCTAAGTAAACGACAGGTAAATATGAGTTAGATCGGTACTTTTAGAGAAAAACATAATCGTTGCAAAATAAATCTTCATTCATGACTCAATCATTGCAGCCGCCCTTTGGCGTCTTAAAAGATTGTGGGTATTGCTGATAATCATGACAAAATTAACGTCTCCCTGACCTGAAATGGTATTCTTAAGCCAATGTCATGGGTCGCTACGGATAAGTTATCTCCGGCAAAAATAGGCCTGCCATACAGCATGACCATAGTGGATTAAGGGTTAAACCGAATAATGTCAGATAAAAATAAGCAACCAACTTTCTACATTCACGATTATGAGACCTTTGGTCAGCGCCCTGCACTGGATAGGCCAGCACAGTTCGCCGGGGTGCGTACCGATTTGGATTTCAACATCATCGAAGAACCACTGGTGATTTACTGCAAGCCCGCAGATGACTACCTGCCGCAACCCGAAGCCGTGATGATAACAGGCATTACTCCGCAACATGCCTTAGCTCATGGGGTCAATGAAGCCGAGTTCGCACGCCAAATCCATCAGGCATTCAATGTGCCTGGCACCTGCATCCTCGGTTATAACAATATTCGTTTTGATGATGAAGTTAGCCGCAATATTTTCTATCGTAATTTTTATGATCCTTATGCCTATAGCTGGCAAGGGGGGAATTCTCGCTGGGACTTGCTCGATGTGATGCGTGCCTGCTATGCCCTACGCCCAGAAGGCATTATCTGGCCGGAGAATGAAGATGGTTTGCCAAGTTTTAAATTGGAACATTTGACCAAAGCCAATGGCGTCGAACATTTACACGCCCATGATGCAATGTCTGATGTGCACGCCACCATCGCCATGGCAAAGTTGGTTAAGCAGGCACAACCACGGCTATTCGACTACCTGTACCAACATCGTAGTAAGCATAAAATAAATGCATTAATTGATATTGCCAACATGACACCACTGGTTCATGTCTCAGGAATGTTTGGAGCGGCACGCGGTAATACCAGTTGGGTGGCACCGCTGGCATGGCATCCTGAGAATAAAAATGCAGTGATTATGTGTGATTTGGCTGGAGATATGTCGCCATTACTGGAACTCGATAGCGATGCTCTGCGCGAACGATTATATACCCGTCGCGATAAACTCAATGCACAAGATGCTGCAGTGCCGCTAAAACTGGTCCATATCAACAAATGCCCAGTGCTGGCCCCTGCCAAAACCTTGTTGGCAGAGAACGCCGAACGCTTGGGCATCGATCGTCATCGCTGCTTGGAAAATCTGCAATTACTACGGCAAAACCCGCAAATCCGCGAAAAAGTGGTCGCGCTGTTTGCTCAAGCCGATGCTTTTACGGCGTCTGATGATGTGGATGCTCAATTGTATAACGGCTTTTTCAGCGATGCTGACCGCGCCACTATGAAAATTATTCTGCAAACGGAGCCGCAAAACCTGCCTGCGCTGGATTTAACATTCCAAGATCCCCGGCTGGAGGCATTGCTCTTCCGTTTCCGCGCCCGCAACTATCCGAACACTTTAACGGATAGTGAACAGCAGCGCTGGTTAGAACATCGCCGTGAAGCACTTAGCCCTGAGCGAGTGCAAGATTACGTGCTGCAACTCGAGCAATTCTATAACCAGTATGAAGATGATAAAGAGAAGTTAGCACTGCTGAAAGCCCTGTTTGACTATGCCAGAGGCTTGGTGAGTTAGCCGTCGCATATGATTGACCAATAAAAAAACGGAGCCATTTGGCTCCGTTTTCATTAGTAATGACAGGTTATTACTGTGCCAGTTCGCCATTAAATTGCGGCAATGCCTGACGGAAAGCACGGGTTTTCCAGACCATATACAACAGGCCAATTGCTCCCCACACCAAGCCCAATGTCATTGAGCTGCTTTCCAGATTCATCCACAGCACACCGACTGTCCCTGCCCCAATCATCGGCAGAATCAAGTAGCTGAAATGATCCTTAAACGTGCGATTACGGCGCTCACGAATATAGAACTGTGAAATCACCGACAGGTTAACGAAGGTAAAGGCCACCAACGCGCCAAAGTTAATCAATGCCGTTGCCGTCACCAAATCAAAGGAAATAGCGGACAATGCCACGCCCCCTACCAACAATACGTTGATGGCCGGAGTACGCCATTTCGGATGCACGTAACCAAACACTTTCTCTGGGAACACCCCATCGCGCCCCATGACATACAGCAAGCGAGAAACGCCCGCATGCGCAGCCATACCGGATGCCAATACGGTGACGCAAGAGAAACACAGAATCACTGACTGGAAGAATTTACCCGCCACAAACAGCATAATTTCTGGCTGCGACGCATCAGGATCTGTGAAGCGCGAAATATCCGGGAAATAGAGCTGCAAGAAGTAAGACACCACAATAAAGATGATGCCACCAATGAGCGCCGTCAGGAAAATCGCTTTCGGGATCACTTTACCGGCATTCGGTGTTTCTTCAGACAGCGAACTGATACCGTCAAAGCCAAGGAATGAGAAGCACAGTATCGTGGCCCCGGTTATCATTGGCACCAAATGTGCATTTTCAGAGTAGAACGGACGTGGGCTAACCAATGTGCCCGCACCTTCCCCCTGATAAACACCATGAATCAGCAGCCCCATGAAGACCACCATAATAGCCACCTGAACCACCACAATGATGGAGTTCAAGTTTGCCACCACATTGATGCCACGTAGGTTAAACAGCGTCATCAGGGTGACCAGTGCGCCAACAAAAATCCATGATGGCACACCCGGGAAAATGGCTTCGAGATAAATTTTTGCCAACAGAATGTTAATCATCGGCATGAACAGGTAGTCCAGTAGTGATGACCAACCCACCATAAAGCCTACATTCGGGCTAATGGATTTCTGGGCATAGGTGTAAGCCGAACCCGCAGAAGGGAAACGCTTAACCAATTTGCCATAGCTGATGGCCGTGAACAGCACGGCAATTAACGCAATGGCGTAAGACGTCGCGACATGACCATCGGTCAGGCCGGATACAATGCCGAAAGTATCGAAAATGGTCATCGGCTGTAAATAAGCCAAACCCATCATGACCACTTGTACCAACGTCAGTGTTTTTCTGAGTTGAACGCGGTTATTTGCGCCAGTTTGATTGGTGCCGACTGCAACAGTTGCATTATGCGTCATGATTCAGCCTCCCCATACCTTTAACCCGATTTGCAAGTGTGGCTCGCAGGTCAGAGGTGACGGGGAAACTTCGTATCTGCCTGGGATACGTAAGTGGGGAAACGAGAGCGGTGTAACGGGTATTTGCCATACCTGTTGCGCCATAATCGCTGCATGTGCAGCGCATACCGGTGGGCACCGGCGCCAGTGTGAATAATTGCCCCATCTTTCTTTCCTCATAACGGCGATTTTCGTATGTGAATAATCGCTCGCGAACCTGTTTATCTATCCGGATCGTTGTCCGGCCTCTTGATTTGTGAAAACATGAATGCAAAAAAATAACCGACGCGTTTAAACGTCGGTTATTGCATAGGGCGTATTTTGCCCTAACTTGAGATCAAAAAACAAGATGTTAAACAGCTTGAAACGATAATATTATTCGGCCTTGATCTAAACGGCTATTCCCGCGTGCTACCTACGCTGAGCGGCAATCTCCACCCGCTCAATTGCTGCCCACATTTTGTCTGAATTCAACTCAACAGGCAGATAGTGGATCGACTCTCCCGGCTTCAGAATTCGGCCAATAACTCGCTCAATAGCATCACGGTCATGAATATTCACATCCAAAGCTGCTAAATGTGTCGGCAAGCCTAATTTATTGAAAGCGATAATCAGCGATTGCAATGCATCATCCTGCGCCAACAATGCCGTTTGAACCAAAATCCCGTAGGCTACTTTGGTGCCGTGGAGAAAATGCTCGGTTTGTGGCAACAGCGTCAGTCCATTGTGTACCGCATGTGCCGCAGCCACACGAGTATAACGCTCGCCTAACCCGCCAACCATGCCACCACCAGCAATAATGGCATCCACCACATCAAGAAAATCTTGCGTCAGTTCGCCCTGTCTAACTGCTTGCAATGCCGCTTCACTCTGCTTTAACAGCACATTACGAATATCCAGTGCAGCTTGTAATCCTAAGCGCACCGTCAATGATAACGTCTCTGGTTGTGGGCTGAGAACCACCGCTTCATACCATTTTGCCAACGTGTCGCCGATACCCGCCAGCAGATATTCCACGGGCGCTTGCAAAATAATGCGCGGTTCAACCAACACCAGATGATTGGCGTCTTTGAAAATCTCAAAATTTAGTGCTTGCCCGGCATCGTTATACCAGACCGAAAGCGGTGTCCATGCCGCGCAAGTCGCCGCAATAGTGGGTATTGCCACCAACGGCACCCCTAATTTACGTGCGACCACTTTTGCCGTATCCAATACAGCCCCGCCACCAATGCCAATCACAACCTGACGGTCACGCCCCGCTTTTTGTACCAAATCGGCGACCGTCGACTCACTGCAATGGGTGGAAAATACCGCGCGTACTGCGTGTGGGCTATGGAACGCAGCAGGCAAATAATCCCCTGCTGCCGCCAATGCGCGCTCGCCGTAAATCCACAGTGCATTATCTAGTGCCACCTGAGGATAAAATTCACTCAATTTATCGATAGCACCGGAGAAAGAGAAATAATTTGCAGGCCCTACCTGCACTCGGATTGCATTGGTGCTCATGCCACTATTCCTTTTAGCTCATTATTTATTACACGTTGCGATGTCAGCAGTGTTTTCCATCTTAAGGGCATCCCCTCCATTGTTTAATAATTTTTTGATATACCTTAACTATTTTAGTTTGTTGCGAATTATCGAAACTGTGTTAAAAAAGAGGACTACCGCAGCATTATTGACTGCCTGATTCGTTACAAAACTTTTATAGGGCAGTTGCAGAAATATATGTCCAGCGCCTCCTCCTCCCGCCTTGAGATGCGGAATATCTCTATCTCGTTTTCTGGATTTCAGGCTCTACAACAAGTTGATTTCACGCTAGAAGGCGGCTCTACCCATGCGTTAGTGGGGGCTAACGGTGCAGGAAAATCGACCTTGATGGCGATTCTTTCCGGTGCCCACAGCCACTATCGCGGTGAAATCTATATTGACGGTCAGCAGATTGATATTCATTCTCCTCGGCAAGCAAAGCAGCACGGTATTCATGTGGTTCAACAAGAGGTTGATGTTGCGTTAATCCCCACCCTGTCTGTCGCAGAAAATATTATGCTGGATACGCTGGCGGAACGTGGGCATCTGTTTAACTGGCCGCAACTTTACCGTCAAGCTGAAGCCTTGCTCGACCAGCTTGATCTTAAACTGAATGTGCGCCAACGGCTTGAATCCTGCACATTGGCGGAGAAACAGCAAGTGCTGTTAGCCCGCGCACTATCCCACCAATGCCGTTTTCTGATTTTGGATGAACCCACCGCGCCACTGGATCAAGAAGAGAGTGCGCGCCTGTTTCGTGTTGTTCGTCGTTTGCAATCCGAAGGGATGGCCATTGTTTTCATTTCACATCGTATCCATGAATTGCGTGAAATTTGCGATCAACTCACGGTGCTACGTGATGGTCGCCGTGTCAGCCATGATGTGATGGGCGATCTGACGGGTGAGCAAATTGTAGAGAAGATGCTCGGCCATACTTTGGATGATATTTTCCCTCCTCGACGGACAACATTTAGCCATAAAACTCTGCTATCCGTCAGAGGGCTACATGATCAACATAAACTGCGTGATATCTCCTTAGTACTACATGAAGGAGAGATTTTAGGCATTGCTGGGTTAGCCGGTGCGGGCAAAACCGAATTGTGCAAAGCGCTGTTTGGCGCCACGCCCAGTCGGGTTGAACAAGGTGAATTACAAGGGAAAGCCTGGAAGCCCCGCTCACCTGAAAAATCAGTTTTACAAGGGCTGGCACTGGTACCGGAAGAGCGACGTAAAGAAGGTATTTTTATTCACGAAAGCATTCCGATGAACCTCAGTGTCGCCGCTGATGACAGTTTTTCTCGCTGGAGTCTTTTTAGCCGTCGTCAAGAGTTGAGTTGGGCTAAAGAGTTAATCCAGCGCTTGGGGATTCGCACCTCATCACCGCAACAAAAACTGGCCCGTTTATCTGGCGGAAATCAGCAAAAAGTGGCTATCGGTAAGTGGTTGCGCGGTAATGCACGAGTGTTGATTTTTGATGAGCCAACCAAAGGGGTGGATATCAAAGCCAAACAGGATCTGTTCGCTCTGATTGACGGATTGGCCCAGCAGGGAAAAGGCATTATTTATGCGTCCGGTGAATTTTCAGAATTGGTCGGTCTATGTGATCGTATCTGCGTGCTGTGGGATGGGCGTATTGTCGCCGAGCTAAATGCCGCAGATATCGACGAAGAAACATTATTACTATTTTCAACCGGAGGAACCCCTCAGTGAGTAAAGAAATATCCCTGCCGGACGCGCAGCCATGGCGTCACCAGCTGTTTGATTTTCTCTACAAATGGGGGATGTTACTCACCGTTGTGGCGCTGATCGCGTTATTTGGCTTGGCATCAGACAATTTTCTTGATCCAAACAATATCATCAATATCTTGCGGTCCATCGCTATTGTTACAGTGATTGCCATCGGTGTGTCCATCTCACTGTCCGTTGGTGGTTTCGACTTATCGGTCGGTTCTACCGCCTCACTGGCTAATGCCATTGTGATGTCGCTGTTTGTCTGGTACGGCTTTGGCACCACCGGGGCTATCATTCTGACACTGTTGATTTGTACTCTGGTGGGGTTATTTAACGCGTTTCTGATTGTGGTACTGAAAATCCCCGACATGCTCGCGACCCTTGCCAGCCTGTTTGTGATTCAGGGTGTAGCGATGACCTACAGCTACGGCGGCTCTATCACGCAGAATATGTTGCTGCCAAATGGCGACATGGCGGAAGGCGTCATTCCTGAGATGTTTTCAGCGCTGGGACAAGTACCTGTAATCGTGATAATTATGTTGGTCGTCACGATTATAGTGCAGCTGTATTTGTCACTAACCAAACATGGCCGACGAATGTATGCCATGGGTGGTAATCCAGAAGCGGCCCGTTTAGCGGGGATCCGCACCGTGCGCTATCGAGTACTGGCCTATGTGTTTTCGTCACTGTTGGCGGCGCTAGGCGGGATTCTATTGGCGTCACGTATAGGCTCATCGCAAGTCAATGCTGGCGGTGGTTACCTGATGGATGCTGTGGCAGCAGCTTATATTGGTTTTTCACTGGCAGGTTCAGGCAAGCCTAATGCTATTGGTACTCTCATTGGTGCCGTGATTCTAGGGGTGCTGCAAAACGGGTTAGTTATGCTGTCAGTGCCTTATTATGCGATGGATATCATCAAAGGGCTGGTATTGGCGATGGCCTTGGCACTGACCTATATTCATCAGAAACGATGATACTTAACGGTGTATTGAGTCAAATGGCTAGCGGCACTTAGCACCGCTAGCCATTTGATATCATTAGTTTAAAGGCATTCTTTCGGGGTCAGGATAAGCATATTCAAATCCCAACTCGCTGCAAATCTTACTGCCATCGATCTCACGGATGGGCTCTTCAATATCGTCAGGTGCAAATTCGGGCGGCGTCAATTGCAAAGCCCGTGCACAAGCAGGATAAAAGTCACGCTTACGCGGGTGCATTGGCGCACACAGATTGTAAATATGACCGCCTCTTGGCAAATTAAGCAGCAACTCGATTGCGGAGATGACATCTTCCTGATGCACCAGATTCACCCCCTGCGAACCACCTTTCACGTTAGTTTTGCCTGCGAGGAAACGCCCAGGATGGCGATCGGCCCCCACAAGCCCGGCCAGCCGCAAGATATCCACCGAAGTATTTGGCAATTTGTGCAGCCAAAGTTCGAGTTCCTCTAGGGTTTTGCCTGCTGTGGTTACCGGTTGCAACGGCGAACTCTCTTTGATACGGCCACGGGTATCGCCATAAACCGAGGTGGAACTGGTGAAAATAATGCGCGGCACACCAAATGCTAGTGCACTATCGACCACCATCTGCACCGCTTGAAAATACTGCGCGCCACCGTCAGTGGAACGACTGGCTGGCAAGGTGATAATCAGGACATCGGCCGACATCAGTTGTGCCAAATCATCCGGTTCACAAATCAGTTCCGGTGTCAGTTGCAATTGATAACAATCAATCCCACTCATTCTGGCAGCATCAACGCCATCGGGTGTTGTCTTACTCCCTACCACCTGAACACCACGGCGAATCAGTGATTGCGCTAAAGGCAGGCCTAACCAACCAAGACCTATAATCGATACCTTTTTCATTGTCATCATCTCCAGAATGGCTTCACCCTAAACTTACGCCAATAATTAAAAGCTAACAATTGCCATACCATGGTATTGACTTGTTGTTGAGTAATCTGATTGATTTCTCTAAGGATATGCGCAAAGGAAAGATCTACCGCAGCCATACTCTGATGGCTGCGGCTGATTTTATAACGATCTGGGAATTCGTCAACTTACCTAGATTGGCAAGGGACTTAAGCCGTAGTTCTTCAAAACTCAAGTTAGGTGGGTGTCCATCCAATTAACCGCCCTTGAGGAATATAGATTACAACTCCCCTTACTTGACTAGTCGATTTTTATTGACTGTCTTACCATCTACTGAGAGTTCAGCATAGCCGGTATCTAATATGTCATTGACGGCAAGCCGCCCTCCCACGTCAACACGCAACTGATGCTTATTACTAAAGGTACCCGGACTGGTTAGACGGACGCCGGTCCAGGCAAATGTTGAGTAATGCTCACTCAACTTTTTCTCCTGACTTGCCATGAACGCGGGAAGCGACGACATATCAATTTTATCAAGAGAAATTAAGTAGTTATTGAGGTTGAATTTTGATGAATCACCACTCACGCGGATCTCTACCTGGCGTGGGCTTTGAAACTCACCGGTTCGAGTATCCATGCGCATGTTTAACAATCTATTCGCGTTTTCCGGGTTCAGGTAAGAGACACTACAAGTCGTCATCGCACCTTGCGGCTCCTTAGTACTACGGGACTTAATTTCCCCCCCAGAAGAAAAAAATGTACTTAATGTTGAAACCTTTGTCTCATCACCAAGCTTTTCTTTAACTTTCTTAAGACAAATATCTATTCCGTCTGATAATGAGTATTTATAATTTTTAACTGTATCAGTGGCATATAAAGGAGAATGAAAAAATATTGTTGTTCCAGCAATGGTCGATAAAATGTTAAGTTTAGTGAACACTCTCATAAAAATCCCTTTTAGGTTGATAGTACACTCAATATAATGAATATGATTAAAATAAATAATGTCCGCGCTCAATAAATTTGCTGATGATCTTGTTATACATTTATGTGGATTTTGAGTATCTAACTGACTGACAATTCAGTCGTTTTATCTTGCTATAAAGATTCATTTTTTCACGTTAATTCGTTGTATGTAACGCCTGGAGAGCAGATATATACAAGCTTCAGACTCTATAAAGGAAGTCGTCTCAGCTAATTAAGTACACTTTGTCGTTTACTTTAAAATATGGAGCACAATATGTTTTTTTCAAATAATACCTTTGAACTGTTTATGAAGAACCCGTCAAGATATTTAGGCACATCAGGCATTGTTTGCGGGATTTTACTTTGTATTGAATCTATAAGAAGCTATTTTATGGAAACCGATCTGTTTGGAATGCCAAATTATCAGACTGGAAATGTAAATTCATTGTTATATTTATTCTCAACCGGCGTTATAGTCATGCTAATAGGTATTTACTTATATAGAAAATCCATCCTTCATATCAAATAATCAATATAACTGAACTATGAGGATGTACCTTGCCAACCTGTTGGCCACCATTCCCCCAGAAATTGGCATGCTTATTTATCTGGCCTTCTTCGCCCAGTTTCAGCACCGCAATATTAGCCGCGCCACCCTGTTAGACCGTCCCATCCATTGTGGCAGCAAAGTCTTTGGCATGCAGACCCAATTAGCTTCCACAAACGGCTGGAGTTTTCATAAAACATGCCAGTTTTTCATTCATCGGCACAAGAGTCGTCCGTAATAACTTTCTGCTTAAATTATCCAAAATAGAGGAGATAATCACCGAAAGACAAGGCACAATCAGCAGATAACGTACCGCACTTACTTTGAAATAAAACAGCTCAATGAAAAAAAGGTTGCGCCCTACCCGCTTAATGGTTTACGTTGATTGACAGAAATTATGGCACGTTCCAAATATGGCTATTTTAGCTATGTAAGAAAGCCCAAACAGAGAAGCTACTATGAATCGCGTTCAATTTAATCACCATCATCACCATCATCCTGACTAGTCTTGCAGGCCGATGTGTGCTGGAAGACGGTTAACGAATCTTCCAGGTGGCGTAGAACGCAATAGAGAAAGCCCTCGGAAGATTATCTTCCGAGGGCTTTTTTGTTGTCCACGATTTTATAAAATTAAATTAATGAGTTAAGAGGATTACCATGCTAGATAAAACACGTTTGCGCATTGCGATGCAGAAATCAGGCCGCCTGAGTGATGATTGTCATGAATTGCTATCGCGCTGCGGGATTAAAATCAATTTACAACAACAGCGCCTGATCGCTTTTGCTGAAAATATGCCAATTGATATCCTACGTGTACGTGATGACGATATCCCAGGGTTGGTGATGGATGGCGTGGTTGATCTGGGCATTATTGGGGAAAACGTGCTGGAAGAAGAGTTACTGAGCCGCCGCGCTCAGGGCGAAGATCCTCGTTACTTCACCTTGCGTCGTCTGGATTTCGGTGGCTGCCGCTTGTCACTTGCCGCCTCACTTGATACCGAGTACACCGGCCCGCAGTGCCTGCAAAATAAACGCATCGCCACCTCTTACCCACACATTTTAAAACAATATCTTGATAAGCAAGGCGTGACGTTCAAATCTTGCTTATTGAACGGTTCTGTCGAAGTTGCCCCACGTGCTGGTTTGGCTGATGTTATCTGCGATTTGGTATCAACCGGCGCCACACTGGAAGCCAATGGCCTGCGTGAAGTCGAAGTCATTTATCGCTCTAAAGCGTGTCTGATTCAGCGTGATGGTGAAATGCCGACTGAAAAGCAGCAGCTCATTGACCGCTTAATGACCCGAATTCAAGGTGTAATTCAAGCACGTGAATCTAAGTACATAATGATGCACGCTCCGAGTGAGCGTCTGGACGAGATAATTACCCTACTACCGGGGGCTGAACGCCCTACCATTCTGCCATTGGCCGGTGATAAGAGCCGCGTGGCTATGCACATGGTGAGTAGCGAAACACTGTTCTGGGAAACCATGGAAAAACTGAAGGCGCTGGGTGCCAGCTCCATTCTGGTCTTACCGATTGAAAAAATGATGGAGTAACCCATGCAGCCGACGAATTTCAATACCTTAATCGACTGGCAGCAATGCAGCGAAGAGCAGCAAAAAACGCTGCTCAGTCGCCCGGCGATTAATGCTTCAGACCGGATTACCGCCACAGTAAGCGAAATCCTTGACCGAGTGAAAGCCGAGGGCGATAGTGCCTTACGCGACTTCAGTCAACGCTTTGATACTGTGAAAGTTAATGATATCCGTATCAGCAGCGATGAAATAGCCGCTGCCGCCGGGCGCTTGAATGACGATATTAAACAAGCTATGGCACAAGCGGTACGCAATATTGAAATCTTCCACAACGCACAGAAAATGCCGGTGGTGGATGTTGAAACTCAGCCGGGCGTACGCTGCCAGCAAATCACTCGCCCAATTGCCTCCGTCGGCTTATATATTCCCGGTGGCTCTGCTCCGTTGCTCTCTACGGTATTGATGCTTGGGACTCCCGCACGCATTGCCGGTTGTCAGCGAGTTATTTTATGTTCTCCACCGCCAATTGCTGATGAAATTCTGTACGCTGCGCAATTGTGTGGGATTAAAGAAGTGTTCCAGATTGGTGGGGCGCAAGCTATCGCCGCCATGGCTTTCGGCAGTGAATCCGTGCCGAAAGTGAACAAAATCTTCGGGCCGGGCAATGCGTATGTGACTGAAGCGAAACGACAGGTTAGCCAACGACTGGACGGCGCAGCAATTGACATGCCAGCAGGCCCGTCAGAAGTGTTAGTGATTGCCGACAGTGGTGCCACACCAGCGTTTATCGCCTCTGACTTGCTGTCCCAGGCCGAACATGGCCCGGATTCACAAGTGATCCTGCTGACCCCGGATGCCGCAATTGCTCAAGCTGTTGCCGAAGCCGTTGAAGAGCAACTCAAACAGTTATCGCGTGCGGATATCGCCCGTCAGGCACTCGAAAGCAGCCGCTTAATCATCACTAAAGATTTGCAGCAATGTATTGATATCAGCAATCAATACGGCCCAGAGCACTTAATTCTACAAATACGTCAACCAGAAGATGTTATCGACCAAATTGACAATGCCGGTTCCGTCTTTATGGGCGACTGGTCACCCGAATCTGCAGGTGACTATGCCTCTGGGACTAACCATGTGCTGCCCACCTATGGCTATACCTCGACCTATTCCAGCTTGGGCTTGGCTGACTTTGTAAAACGAATGACCGTGCAGCAATTAACTCCACAAGGCTTGTTGGGTTTGGCATCGACCATTGAAACGCTGGCGCAAGCTGAACAACTGACCGCTCACAAAAACGCCGTTACCCTACGTGTCGCTGCCCTGACAGCCACCAATAAGGAGCAAGCATGAGTAAGTCTGCCAATGTCACTGATTTGGCCCGCGCCAACGTCCGCGCACTGACCCCTTATATGTCTGCTCGCCGTTTGGGGGGAAATGGCGATGTGTGGCTCAATGCCAATGAATATCCACTGGCGAGCGAATACCAACTGACTGCACAAACGTTCAATCGCTACCCTGAGTGCCAGCCAACGTTGGTTATTGAACGCTATGCCGCTTATGCAGGATTAGAGACAGAGCAGGTCTTGGTCAGCCGTGGCGCTGACGAAGGTATCGAACTGTTGATTCGCGCTTTCTGTGAGCCGGGTAAAGATGCCATTCTGTTCTGCCCTCCGACTTATGGTATGTATGCCGTGAGCGCCGAAACCTTTGGTGTTGAACGACGCACCGTACAAGCTAAAACAGATTGGCAATTGGATTTACCCGCCATTAAAGAAAGTTTGGATGGGGTGAAACTGATTTACGTTTGTAGCCCAAACAACCCAACAGGCAACTTAATCAACCCCGCTGACTTACGTGAAATACTGGAACTGGCACAAGGCCGCGCTATCGTGGCTATCGACGAAGCCTATATTGAGTTCTGTCCACAAGCCTCAGTGAGTGGTTGGTTAAAAGATTATCCGAATTTAGTCATTTTGCGTACCTTATCGAAAGCCTTTGCATTAGCGGGTTTACGTTGTGGCTTTACACTCGCCAACAGCGATATCATCCAACTATTGCTTAAGGTGATTGCGCCCTACCCATTATCTACACCGGTTGCTGATATTGCCGCACAAGCACTCAGCCCGCAGGGCCTTGAGCAAATGCGTCAGCGGGTAAATGAAGTCCGAGCCAATCGCGAATGGCTACAGAATGCGCTGCAAGACTGCGCCTGTGTTGAACAAGTATTTACTAGCGAGAGTAACTATTTACTGGTGCGCTTCACTGCCTCGAGCAGTGTGTTCAAAACACTGTGGGATCAAGGCATTATTTTACGTGACCAAAATAAACAGCCAAGTTTATCCAACTGCTTGCGCATTACTATCGGTACCCGTGAAGAGTGTGAACGCGTTATTGCGGCTCTGGCTCCTCTGCCCGGCATTGATAGCACGAATAAAACTAATACCTCCAGCCTCCGTAAGGAAACAATATGAGCCAGAAATTTCTTTTTATTGACAGAGACGGCACCCTGATTGCGGAACCACCAGAAGATTATCAGGTTGACCGGCTGGATAAACTGGCGCTGGAGCCAGACGTTATTCCAGCACTACTGGCATTGCAAAAAGCAGATTACCGCTTGGTGATGATCACGAATCAAGATGGTTTAGGTACCAGTAGTTTCCCACAGGAAACCTTTGATCCGCCGCATAATTTGATGATGCAAATTTTCAGTTCTCAGGGAATCAATTTTGAGCAAGTATTAATTTGCCCACACCTGCCATCAGATAACTGTGCTTGTCGGAAGCCAAAAACAGCCTTGGTTGAAAGCTATTTGGCCGAAGGCGTGATGAACAGTGCCAACAGCTATGTGATAGGCGACCGCGAGACTGATTTACAGCTCGCTCAAAATATGGGTATCAACGGCCTGCGTTATCAACGTGACGGCTTAAATTGGTCGCAAATTGCCAAGCAACTCACCCAACGCGACCGCCATGCTCATGTTAACCGTGTCACCAAAGAAACCGCTATTGATGTTGATGTCTGGCTAGATCGCGAAGGCGGCAGCAAGATCAAAACCGGTGTTGGTTTCTTCGATCATATGCTGGACCAAATTGCCACTCACGGCGGTTTTCGTATGGATATTCAGGTCAGCGGTGATCTCTATATTGATGATCATCACACTGTGGAAGATACCGCGCTGGCACTGGGTGAAGCCATTAACAACGCACTGGGTGATAAACGAGGTATTGGCCGCTTTGGTTTTGTACTGCCAATGGATGAATGTCTGGCACGTTGCGCACTGGATATTTCTGGCCGCCCACACTTGGAATACAAAGCTGAATTTAACTACCAACGCGTCGGCGATCTGAGTACCGAGATGGTCGAGCACTTCTTCCGCTCCCTCTCCTATGCTATGGCCTGTACCCTGCACCTGAAAACCAAGGGTCGCAACGATCACCACCGGGTAGAGAGCCTGTTTAAAGTATTTGGTCGCACCTTACGTCAGGCTATCCGCGTAGAGGGTAACACCCTGCCAAGTTCCAAAGGGGTGCTCTAATGGAAGTGGTGATTCTGGATACCGGTTGTGCCAACCTCTCCTCTGTCACTTACGCGGTGCAGCGCTTAGGTTATGCGCCGGTAATCAGCCGTGACCCAGAGATTGTGTTGCGGGCCGATAAGCTGTTTCTGCCCGGTGTGGGTACCGCCCATGCTGCAATGGATCAACTGAAGCAGCGTGAGCTTATCGAGCTGATAAAAAGCTGCACTCAACCGGTTTTGGGCATCTGCCTCGGTATGCAATTGCTGGCTACCAGCAGTGAAGAAAGTGGCGGTATCGAGACACTCGGTATTATTGATACTCCGGTAAAACAGATGACGGACTTCGGTTTACCGCTACCGCATATGGGTTGGAATCAGATAACCCCTCAGGCGGGGAGTCATCTGTTCCGTGGTATCCCAGACGGAACTTATTTCTACTTTGTGCACGGATACGCAATGCCAATATGCCCAAATACCATCGCCCAAGCCAATTACGGCGAGCCGTTTACCGCCGCAGTCGAAAAAGACAACTTCTTTGGTGTGCAGTTTCATCCGGAACGCTCCGGAGCGGCTGGAGCCCAATTGCTGAAAAACTTTCTGGAGATGTAAGCACCATGATTATTCCCGCTTTGGATTTGATCGAAGGCAAGGTGGTGCGTTTGCATCAGGGCGATTACGGCCAACAGCGTGACTATGGCAATCACCCATTGCCACGCTTACAAGATTATCAGCAACAAGGTGCTCAGGTATTACATTTGGTTGATTTGACCGGTGCCAAAGATCCCGCTGCCCGCCAAATCCCGCTATTGCGCGAGTTACTGGCCGGTGTTGATGTGCCGGTACAAGTGGGGGGGGGTATCCGCAATGAGCAAGATGTTATTGCCCTACTGGAAGCCGGTGCGACGCGCGTGGTTGTTGGTTCAACCGCCGTTAAGCAACCCGAAATGGTACAACAATGGTTCGAGCGCTATGGTTCTGAAGCCATTGTCTTGGCGCTGGATGTACGCATTAATGATGCAGGTCGCAAGCAAGTGGCCATCAGCGGCTGGCAGGAAAACTCCGATGCTACGTTAGAGCAAATTGTCGAACAATTTTTGCCGTTTGGCCTCAAACATGTGCTCTGCACGGATATCTCCCGTGATGGTACGTTGAGTGGCTCGAATGTCGAACTGTATCAGGAAGTCTGCCAGCGCTATCCACAAGTGGCATTTCAGGCCTCCGGTGGCATTGGTTGTTTGGATGATATCGCTCGCCTACGTGGCAGTGGTGTACAAGGCGTGATAGTGGGCCGGGCGCTACTGGACGGTAAGTTCAATGTGAAGGAGGCGATTGCATGCTGGCAAAACGTATAATTCCTTGTCTGGATGTAAAAGACGGTCAAGTGGTTAAAGGCGTCCAGTTCCGTAATCATGAAATCATTGGTGATATCGTACCGTTGGCGCAGCGTTACGCGCAGGAAGGCGCCGATGAACTGGTATTTTACGATATCACCGCCTCCTCCGATGGCCGTGTTGTCGATAAAAGCTGGGTATCACGAGTCGCTGAAGTGATTGATATTCCTTTCTGCGTTGCAGGGGGAATTAAGAGTGTTGAAGATGCCGGTCAGATCCTGACTTTTGGTGCTGATAAAATCTCCATCAACTCACCAGCATTGGCTGACCCTACGTTAATTACCCGACTAGCCGACCGCTATGGCGTACAATGTATCGTCGTTGGTATTGATACGTGGTATGACGAGGAAAGTGATAGTTATCAGGTTTATCAGTTTACTGGTGATGAAAAACGCACCAAAGCTACCACCTGGCAGACCGAAGATTGGATCAAAGAAGTCCAATTACGCGGGGCCGGTGAGATTGTGCTGAATATGATGAATCAGGATGGCGTGCGTAACGGTTATGATTTGCGTCAGTTGAAACAGATGCGGGCTATCTGCCATGTTCCTCTGATTGCTTCTGGCGGTGCCGGAACACCAGAGCACTTCCTCGAAGCATTCCGAGATGCCGATGTTGACGGCGCGCTGGCAGCATCTGTGTTCCATAAGCAAATCATTAATATCGGCGAATTGAAAAAGTATTTGTCTGAACAAGGCGTGGAGATAAGAGTGTGTTAAGCGAACAACAAGTTAACCAACTAGATTGGGAAAAAGTCGACAACCTGATGCCAGCTATCGTTCAGCATGCCGTATCCGGCGAAGTTCTGATGATGGGGTATATGAATCGGGAAGCGCTAGCGGTAACTGAAGAGACGGGAAAAGTGACCTTTTTCTCTCGAACTAAACAGCGCCTATGGACTAAGGGCGAAAGCTCTGGTCACTTCCTCAATGTCGTAAATATCTACCCTGACTGCGACAATGACACGCTATTGATACTGGTTAACCCTGTCGGCCCGACCTGCCATTTAGGCCATAATAGTTGTTTTGCGCCGGCAGCTAGCGATTGGAGCTTCCTATATCAATTAGAGCAGTTGTTGGCATCACGTAAATCAGCAGATCCGGCCAGTTCTTACACTGCCAAACTCTATGCCAGTGGCACTAAACGCATTGCGCAGAAAGTGGGGGAAGAAGGTGTCGAAACCGCCCTCGCCGCGACGGTAAATGATCGCGAAGAGTTAACGAACGAATCCGCCGATTTGATGTATCACTTATTGGTATTATTGCAGGATCAGGATTTGGATCTGAGCAAAGTCATTGGTCGTCTGCGGGAACGCCACGAGAAGTAATTTTCCTGTGCACGTATGAAAGATAAAAAATGCCCCCGAAGGTTTCACTGCGGGGGCATTTTTATTGCGGTAAACCACCCATCAACGCATGTACTCAAGGGCACTTTGGCCGCTTAATCACGCCACCAAACCAAGGTGTTGCGAGCAACATTAGTCTGGGGGCGCCCAGCGCACAGGAACCCGGAACGTACACGTAGTAAGTGAGGAGTCCGAACACTGCGCAATCCCAGAAGGGCAAAGCGCAGTAGCCGAAAGACGGATTACTCCATCCATTCGGTGTGGAATACACCTTCTTTATCTATACGCTTATAAGTATGTGCACCAAAATAATCGCGCTGCGCCTGAATCAGATTGGCGGGCAGCACTGCGGAACGGTAACTATCATAGTAGTTAATCGCCGCGGAGAAAGTTGGCGTCGGGATACCATTTTGAACAGCGTAAGACACTACATCACGCAGTGCTTGTTGGTATTCATCAGCGATTGTCTTGAAGTAGGGTGCCAGCAACAAGTTAGCGATATCTGCATTTTCTGCATATGCATCAGTGATTTTCTGCAAGAACTGAGCACGAATAATGCAACCCGCACGGAAAATCTTAGCGATTTCACCATAATGCAGATCCCAGTTATTTTCGTCAGACGCCGCTTTCAGCTGAGAGAAACCTTGTGCGTAAGAAACAATTTTACCCAGATACAGTGCACGACGGATTTTTTCGATAAACTCAGCTTTATCACCGGCAAAAGGCTGTACTTTAGGACCAGTCAGCACTTTAGATGCAGCTACTCGCTGATCTTTCAACGAAGACAAATAGCGAGCAAACACTGATTCCGTGATCAATGTTAATGGCTCACCCAAGTCCAGAGAACTTTGGCTGGTCCATTTACCTGTACCTTTATTCGCAGCTTCATCCAGAATCACATCAACCAGATATTTACCATCTTCATCTTTTTTGGTGAAGATATCTTTGGTGATATCAATTAGATAGCTGTTCAGCTCACCTTTATTCCACTCAGTAAAGGTACTTGCTAATTCTTCGTTGCTCAGGTCCAAAGACTGTTTCAACAGAGAATAGGCTTCAGCGATCAATTGCATATCACCGTATTCGATACCGTTGTGAACCATCTTCACGTAATGACCTGCACCGTCTGCACCGATATAAGCAACACATGCTTCACCATCGTCGGCACGAGCAGCAATCTTCTCAAGAATTGGTGCAACCAGTTCGTAAGCTTCTTTCTGACCGCCAGGCATGATTGAAGGGCCTTTCAATGCGCCCTCTTCGCCACCGGAAACGCCGGTGCCAATAAAGTTAAAGCCTTGCTCAGAAAGTTCACGATTACGACGGATGGTGTCTTTGTAGTAAGTATTACCACCATCAATCAGAATGTCACCTTTATCAAGATGTGGCGTCAGTGAGGCAATTGTCTTATCCGTTGCTTCACCCGCTTTCACCATCAGCAGGATACGGCGCGGTTTTTCCAGTGAATCAACAAACTCTTCAACGGTATAACTTGGCACCAGATTCTTACCTGGATTCTCAGCGACCACTTCGTCGGTTTTATCTGATGAACGGTTAAAGATAGAGACGGAATAACCACGACTTTCGATGTTGAGCGCCAGGTTACGGCCCATCACCGCCATACCGACAACGCCGATCTGTTGTTTGGACATTAAAAAAACTCCTGTCTGAAGGATGACACCTGTTACCGGCTATGAGGCCAACAGGTTTTTGATGTGGGAAACATGTTAACTCAGGATTATGTCAGCTGGGTAGTGATTGGTGCGATAGATAGCACAACTGACCAGTTGCTGTCCGCAATGGTTTGCTTTCCCTGACTGAGCGTTAAACATGATTCAACTCATTAAGACGAATGACACAAAAAAAAAAGCAATCACATGGATTGCTTTTCATTTATCTTAAATCGCAGCCTAGGCTAAAAAATCTTTTAACCAAGCTTTAAACTCAGCGCCTTGCTTTGGATGACGTAATCCATAAGCAACATATGCTTGCATATAACCTAATTTCTCACCGCAGTTATAAGATTGCCCGGTTAAAGCAACAGCGTCGACCGGCTTTTCCTCTGCTAATGCGTCAATGGCATCAGTCAATTGAATGCGCCCCCATGCCCCGGGCTTGGTTTTCTCTAATAACGACCAAATATCGGCTGACAGCACATAACGCCCAACTGCTGATAGATTTGATTGTAAGTCAACCGGGCTTTGTGGTTTCTCAACCATGGCTTTAATTCGACTGCTCTCACCGGGTGCCAGATCTGGCTTTTCACAAGAGATTACCGAGTAATTTGAAAGCGCTTCTGGTTCAACCGAATGCACTAATACCTGGCTAGTACCTGTTTCTTCGAAACGTTTGACCAATTGAGCAAGATTATCCCGAGTCAAATCTGATTTCGCATCATCAATCAGAACATCTGGCAGTAACACAGCAAATGGCTCATCCCCCACCAGTGGCTTGGCACAGAGCACCGCATGGCCCAAACCTTCAGCATGCCCTTGACGAATATGCATAATAGTCACCCCCGGCGGGCAGATAGACTGCACTTCGTCCAATAGCTGGCGCTTAACGCGGGCCTCCAGCATCGCTTCCAGTTCATAGGAAGTATCAAAATGGTTTTCTACCGCATTCTTTGATGAATGGGTTATCAAGATAATCTCTTTAATACCGGCAGCAACACATTCGTTAACTACATATTGAATCAATGGCTTATCAACAATAGGCAGCATTTCTTTTGGAATGGCTTTCGTAGCAGGGAGCATTCTCATGCCTAACCCCGCCACAGGGATCACTGCTTTCAATTTGGTCATAATTAACCTACTGATTTCTTGTGAAAATTTAAAATCATTCTACATACAGCCACTAACTCATGTTAGTTGATTTGCTGTTTTAACCAAGCCGCAAAATTTTCACCTTCGGTATTATGACGAACACCATAGGTGACAAATGCCTTCATGTAGCCAAGTTTATCGCCACAATCGTGAGACTTACCCGTCATATGGAAAGCTTCTACAGGTTCTTGCTCCATTAACATCGCAATTGCATCCGTAAGCTGAATTTCATCCCCTGCACCACGGGGTGTCTTCTTCAATAGTGGCCAGATATCTTTTGACAACACATAGCGCCCGACCACCGCAAGGTTAGACGGTGCATCAGCTACGGAAGGTTTCTCAACAACTGCTGTCATCAGGGTGCTCTCACCTGGTGCTAAATCGACATGACCGCAGTCTGCAATACCATATTTAGAAACATCAGCTTGTGGTACCGGCTCAACCATAATCTGGCTACGCCCAGTTTCCTCAAAGCGCTGAATCATCTTGGCAAGATTTTCTTTAGATAAATCGGCTGTTGAATCATCAAGTAAAACATCAGGTAGCAGTACAATAAACGGATTGTCTCCCACCATAGGTTGAGCACAAAGGACTGCATGACCTAAGCCTTTGGCATGACCCTGTCGTACCTGCATGATAGTGACATCCGGTGGGCAAATGTTTTTAATTTCCTTTAATAACTGCCGCTTAACTCGTGATTCCAGAGCCGCTTCCAATTCAAATGATGTATCAAAATGGTTTTCTATCGCATTTTTGGATGAGTGGCTAACCAGCACGATCTCTTTAACCCCGGCGGCAACACATTCATTCACGATATATTGAATCAGGGGCTTGTCGACCACTGGCAGCATTTCTTTCGGAATCGCCTTGGTCGCCGGCAACATGCGGGTGCCAAGTCCTGCGACAGGAATGACTGCTTTCAAACACTTCATTTGTTATGACCTCTTCAACTTTAAACAGTTAAATCTGGTGGGATTAGTTCTGTGAACGAAACGCAATAAACTAGGATAATTCATTATTCATTTATCTGTATCCAAGCTTACATCAGAAAGTTCCTGATTACATTTATAAAATATCAGCAGATATTTCATAAATTAATCATAACAAAGAGAAACGAATAAATATTATACTGTTAAAAACATTCATTTTAAAAACACACATAAAAAAGATACATTAAATCATCTAGCCATTATTTCATTATATAAATCGATATAACTTGAAACCATTTTTTCAGAGGTGAAGTTTTCTAGATAACGATTTCGGGCATTACGGCCAAACTCTTCTGATAACTCAATATTATCCCACAACTGATCCATCGCTAATCTTAATGCTGCAGGATCTGATGGAGGGACAACCAATCCAGTGTGTTGATTGATATTAATGAAAGTCGTTCCTGTCCCAATTTCACTTGAAATTAAGGGCTTACCGTACATAGCACCTTCTAACAAAGTGATACCAAAAGCCTCAGAACGTAAGTGAGAAGGAAAGACAACTGCAGAGCATAGAGTTAACAAAGCCGTTTTATCTTCATCAGATACCGCACCTAAAAAATGAATATTTTCAATTTTTAGTTCTTTTGCCTGTTTTTTTAATTCAGACTCAATGGGCCCCGCACCAACAATAACAATCGGGTAAGTTGAGTTTTTAGCTGCTTCAATAAGAATGTGTAAACCCTTATAATAGCGAAAAGCTCCGACAAACAAAAAGAAACGAGAACCAAATTTGTTTTTCCAAAACTCAAGACGACTCGGTGTTGGTATCGGATAAGATTTCTCATCTAGCCCATAAGGAATAACACTAACTTTATGTGAAAACTTCTTCAGTGTTACACTGGTTGCCACATAATTAGGAGAAGCGGCCACAATATGTGAAACATCACCAAGAAACAGATTCATTAGTGGTGCATATACTTTTAATATGTTTTTTTGCTTAACAATATCAGAATGATAACTAACAACAGTCGGCTTTTTAATACCCGATAGAAAATGAACCATATCCATAAAAGGGAATGGAAAATGATAATGGATAATATCAGCCTGTTGAGCTAGCTTTTTAAAATCCCTTAATGCCTGAAAGGAAAAAGGGGTTGATGCTGCTTCAAAATTTATTGGAGAACAATATGCCGTATGCGATTTTATTCTCTGATTAGAGATACTACCTCGTTTACTTAAAGAAAGAACTGTCGAGTCAATACCTCTATTTGCACCACCCTCGCACAATTGGAAAATAACTTGCTCAATACCACCAAATGAATCCGGATAATATGTTTTATAAAAATGCAGTACTTTTAACATTATATTGTCATACCTGCTTATAGGCTTTTATTGTTTCTTGAGCACATTTAGCCCATGAAAATGTTTTCGCTCTGGAGAGGCCTAATTCTATTGATCGACTACGCCAATTTTCATCTTCCAGACTTTTAATAATAGCGGTAGTCAATCCCTCAACATCCAGCGCATCACACATCAAACCCGACTCACCTAAAACCTCAGGCAATGAGGCCGCATTTGAGCAAACAACAGGTACTCCCGAAGCCATAGCTTCTAGAACTGGTAACCCAAACCCTTCATATAATGAAGGAAACAGAAAGGTTTTTGCCCCAGAGAAAAGCAGAGGTAGTTCTTCCGAACTCAGGTAACCAAGATACAATAACCACCCTTGTTGGGCGGCTAGTTCAAAGCGACGGTGCAAGACATCACTATTCCAACCAGAGAAACCACAAATTACCAATGGATATTGGGTGCGCATCTTCAACGGAATGCGCTCATAAGCATCGAGTAAAGTTGCTATATTTTTTCTTGGTTCGATTGTTCCTGTAAATAACGTATATTGACCTGCAATTAAGTTCAATCGGCCCATTAAACTTTGCAAAGAAGCATATTCACGAGGATAGAAATCACCACTACTCGCTAATGGTGCTGAGACTATTTTCTCGATAGGATAATCAAAATACTCTGCTAGCTCTTTGCGGTTAAATTCAGAGTCTGTAATTAATACTTTAGCTCTTTTTAACGTGAGTAATAACTCTTTTTGCATATAGCGAACACGATTTTCCGGATGACATTGAGGCCAAGTAAAAATGGAAAGATCATGAAAAGTAGCAACAGCATTAGGAACACGGGGAGGTAGATAAAAGTTTGGACTATGATAAATAAAACTATCGTAAGATCTTAAAGCTAGACTCTTTAGCCAAGGTGCAGAAAGACGATATAGCTCACTGGCGACTACGCTATTTTTGACAAAAGTTTTTACTTTTGATGTCGGACTCGATTTAACATTTATACTAGATAAATCTCGAGATATCCTTCTTCCTTGCAAAAAAAGAAGATCTGAAATTTCATTATTACCCTGTAATTCTCGAGCTAACTCATAAGTATAACGACCAATCCCAGTCAAAGGATATTTAATAGGATCAGTACCAAAAATAACTTTCATTATTAAGCTTCCAGCATCCAGCGCAAAGTCTCTTCTAATGGTGGGGTATTCCATCCATCAACAATACTTTGTAATTTACTAGAATCTCCACATAACGTTTTCACTTCATTAGCGCGAACAAAAGCGGGATTAACATGAATAGTTAGATTATGCGAGGTGATTTCTTCACATATATTAATAACTTCGCGTAAAGAATAAGTTCTACCTGAACAGACATTAACAATTTCGCCAATAGGTTTGGCTAATAATAATCCCAAATAAGCTTTAACTAAAGCTCTTACATCTGTAAAATCACGCCATACATCCAAATTGCCTAACTCAATTTCATTCGCTTTACGTTTAAAGTGAGAAACGATCTTCGGTAGCAAGAAATTATCTGTTTGTCCTACGCCAGTATAATTAAATGGACGAGCAATGATAATTGGCAATTTTTCTGACCAAAGTTTAGCCATATATTCCATAGCTAACTTACTAACAGCGTAATCATTTGCCGGATTCACCACTGCCGTTTCACTCAACATCCCTGCTTGTGTATTACCATAAACATTGGCACTACTTGCAAGTAAGACTGCTTCAATACTGTTAGCTGCAGCACTAATAGCTGCCAGTAAGTTTCGAGTTCCGACAATATTTACATCATAAAAAGCGGCAGGGTTACCATGACCAACAAAAGCAATAGCCGCAAGGTGAACCACAACCTGAGGTTTTACCTGTTCAATAACAGAAGTTAGTCCATCCACATCCATTAGATCTACTTGAAAATAGTCGAGATCGTTTGAAGGCTGAGAACCTAAACCATATACCCGGTAACCGGCGGCGGATAGCTCCGCCGCCATATAATGGCCCGTAAATCCCTGAATACCGGTGATCAGGGCACGCTTGCCATTCATTATCATCAGAATGAGAAACCTTGTTTATTCCGACGAAGATCTTCTTCTACCATCATTTGGCAGAGTTCTTCTAATGTTGTTTTTGGTTCCCAACCAAGCACATCTTTTGCTTTTTGTGGGTTCCCAATCAATAATTCAACCTCAGCAGGGCGGTAGAACTTAGGATTCACTTTAACCAAAGTTTTTCCTGTTACTGTATCGACCCCGATTTCATTTTCATCTTTCCCTTCAAAGCGTAAATTAAAGCCAGCAGCTTTGAATGCCATAGAAACAAAATCACGCACAGTTTCAGTACGGTTGGTTGCTAGAACAAAGGTATCAGGCACATCAGCTTGCAGCATTCGCCACATACCCTCTACATACTCTTTAGCAAAACCCCAATCGCGTTTAGCATCCATATTCCCTAATTCAAGAATATCCAATTTGCCTAATTTAATTTTTGCTACTGAGTCAGTAATTTTACGCGTAACAAATTCACGACCACGCAGTGGTGATTCGTGATTAAAGAGAATACCGCTGCAGCCAAAAATACCGTAACTCTCACGATAGTTAATAGTCATCCAGTGCGCGTACAATTTAGCTACACCATAAGGGCTGCGTGGGTAAAATGGTGTTTCTTCAACCTGTGGTATAGCTTGAACTTTACCGAACATTTCAGAGGTTGAAGCCTGATAAAAACGAATTTTCGTGTTAACAATACGAATAGCTTCTAATAAATTCAGTGGACCGATACCAGTAATTTCTGCGGTTGTTGCAGGTTGGTCAAAAGAAACACCAACAAAACTTTGAGCAGCCAAGTTATACACTTCAGTTGCTTGTGTAGTTTGTAATAAACGAATACTGGCAGAAAGATCGGTAAGATCATATTCGACTAAGTGTAGGTTAGGATGTTTATCAATACCTAACTCTTCAATACGCCAGAAATTAACCGAACTAGTGCGGCGATAAGTGCCATAAACTTTATAGCCTTTCTCAAGTAATAGTTCTGCGAGATATGCGCCATCTTGGCCTGTAATACCAGTTATTACTGCAGTCTTCATATTTTAATTAACCTTTAAGTTACAAAATTTAATCATTACTTTAATAGAAACCTAACTAGATGAGAAGCACTATCAGACCATGTTAGCCAAGATAAATTCTCTGATGTTGGATGAGTGTCATCTTTGTATTGCATAATCCATTCAATAATTGCATCAGAAAGCACGTTGGGGTCTTGAGAGTCAAAATAAAATGCATTTTCACCTACTATTTCTCTAAAAACAGAGATATCTCTGATAATTAAAGGTAGTGACTTCCTTGCTGCCTCTATTAGTGGGAGACCAAAACCTTCTGCTTCTGAAGCGAATATCAAGGCACTAGAAGATGAATATATAGAATTCAGTTCATTATCATCTACATGATCAAATCAAAAAAGATGATGATTTAACTCACTATGTTTTTTCAATTTTGAAACAATATTAGGGATAGTACGTCGGAGTTCATTTGGTAGTTGTAGCCACCCCTCTTTCCCTACAATAATCAAATTAACATCAATACCTTTATTCCATAATATGTCAAATGCTTCTAAAACTTGTAAATGACCTTTTCTAGGTTCTAGAGTACCTACCATTAAGAATGTTATTTTTTTATCTACTAGAGAAGCTGTTTGATTCTTTTTACTATTATCACTTGGTTTTACTGGAACAGCATCTATATCAGCTCCTAGGTGTGACCACCCAAGAATAACTTTATCTATATTAATATTATTTTTATCACACCAATTTTCATATGAATTAAGCACACTTTTTGATATGAAAACGATCTTCTCTGAAATAGATGTAATAACCTTTAACCACTCTTTAAAATTATCACTACTGCCTGGGGGGAAGAATTCAGGATTAGTGACAGGAAGAATATCATTGACCATAAAGCAAATCTTCATGCCTTTTTGTTTTAATTTTAAATAAAATCCATGTATATTTGCATCAACAACATCATCACAATTTAGATCTGAGGAAAATAATATATCACCCTCATAAAAGTCTACAGGCTCATCGTTAAAACAATCTGGCACTTTATTAAACAATTCTCTTACAAAACCATGAGCATGTTTTAATATATAATCATCATTAACTTTTTCCATATAAACAGGAAGGATAATCACATCATCAATGTTACGCTTAATTAATTCAGCTACAAGTGTTCTTGTGACTCGCTCAATTCCCGTCCGTAATGAAGTACGAGCAGTTGCAGTAACATCATAAAAAATTCTTTTTTTAGGTTTCAATATTGGAAACGTTTCAGCTAATGAACCAGCTAATTTATTAAGTTCGCTCTTATGACTAACAGATAGTTTTGCTAAAAGGGGTACTAAACTTTCTGGTGTACTATTATATATTTGGGTAATCTTCTTATAAAACATCTCTGCGCAATAATCTGGGGAATGGTTTTTATTGATATAACCCCTGGCTAAAGTAGATAATAACTCCCGTTGTTGTTGATTAGAGAATAGATTATTTAACGCTATGGTTAAGTCATCAATTTCAAAATCATCATTCAATCTATAGGCTATTTCACTACTAATTTCAGCCATAGAGCCGTTAGCATTGTATATTGTCGGTAACCCATAATTCAAACAATCTAGTAAAGCTGCAGATGTTTCACCACGTGAATGAGATCTTAATTGAATACCTATATCAGCAGAGATTAAATAATCATAATATTTTTCATCATCAACCCAGCCAGTAATTATAACTTTATCGCCAAGCTCAAAATTAGAAATTAATTCATCAATTAATTTTTTATAAGGACCACTGCTCTCACCGACAAATATTATTTTTACATTACTATGTTTAAGGCAAGAG
>NZ_CACVAF010000021.1 GCF_902726565.1 Yersinia vastinensis | reverse complement strand
CTGCATGAGAGTGATTGTGTAGCGGGTTGATTAAAACAGAATTTGCCTGGCGGCCATAGCGCGGTGGTCCCACCTGACCCCATGCCGAACTCAGAAGTGAAACGCCGTAGCGCCGATGGTAGTGTGGGGTCTCCCCATGCGAGAGTAGGACACTGCCAGGCATCAAATCAAGCCGAGACCCCATGCCAAAAGCGTGGGGTTTTTGCTATGTGTGGAATATGAAAAGAGAAAGCCTTCTGCTACGCAGAGGGCTTTTTTACGTTTGTACTTAAAACAAAATACAATATGAGTATTATGATCGGTTAGACTAGCGCTAGAGCTAGCTAGAATGAGTATCCAATGCAATGTCGAGTCAAGGTTCCCCGCTAAAACATCTCAATACTTTCGCGTTATCAGCCTACGCGAGCAACGTCATCAGTGCCAACTCTACGGAAGAATTGATTAACGCCTGGCGCGAGTCAGTCTCTAAGCAGCAACCTGTACTTTTGCTTGGAGAAGGCAGTAATGTACTGTTCATTGAGAATTACGCGGGAACAGTATTATTAAATCGTATCAAGGGCATCACTTTTACTGAAGACGATACTGCCTGGCATTTGCATGTTGGTGCCGGGGAGAATTGGCATCAACTGGTATGCTATTCACTGCAACACAATATGCCGGGGCTGGAAAACTTGGCTTTAATCCCTGGATGTGTCGGTTCTGCGCCAATCCAGAACATTGGTGCTTATGGTGTTGAACTGCAAAAGGTATGTGAGTACGTTGATTTACTTGATATGGAGACGGGTACAGTCCTGCGTCTCTCCGCCCAAGATTGCCAGTTCGGTTATCGCGATAGCATCTTTAAGCACCGCTATGGGAATGGATTTGCCATTGTCGCGGTGGGGATCAGATTAATAAAATCTTGGACTCCAACACTGGGCTATGGCGACTTAGCTCGTATGGATCCATTGACGGTCACAGCAGAAGATATCTTCAATTCAGTCTGTGCAATGCGTCGAAGTAAGTTACCTGATCCAACCGTGACAGGTAATGCCGGTAGTTTCTTCAAAAATCCAGTTGTGGATGCAAGCGTGGCTGAAGATATCGTGAAGCGTTATCCCAATGCACCTCATTATCTGCAACCTGATGGTTCAGTAAAACTGGCCGCGGGCTGGTTGATTGATCAATGCGCGCTTAAGGGCTATCAGATTGGTGGGGCTGCAGTGCATCAACAGCAAGCCTTAGTACTCATTAATCTCGCAGGAGCGACTGGGCAGGATGTTCTGGGCCTTGCTAGCTATATTCGCCAGCAGGTCGCAAATAAATTCGCTATCTGGTTGGAACCAGAGGTTCGCTTTATCGCAAGTAATGGTGAGGTTAATGCTGTGGAGCGTTTGTCGTGAAAGATATTAAAGTTCCCTTGCGGTTAATTGGCATACTTGCTGATGGCGCATTTCACTCTGGCGAGCAACTGGGTGAAATGTTAGGCATGAGTCGTGCAGCGATTAACAAGCATATGCAGACTATCAGAGAGTGGGGATTAGATGTCTTTACGGTCCCCGGTAAGGGTTATAGTCTACCAGCACCTATTCAACTGCTCGATGAGGAAGCGATATTACGTTATCTACCCTCTGGGCAGGTAACCGTACTGCCAGTTGTAGATTCTACAAATCAGTATCTCTTAGAGCGGATTGCTGAGCTTAAATCTGGTGATGCTTGTGTTGCTGAATATCAGCAAGCTGGACGAGGCCGACGCGGGCGTCAGTGGGTCTCTCCTTTTGGTGCTAATCTTTATTTATCAATGTTCTGGCGTCTTGAACAAGGTCCTGCTGCAGCGATGGGACTAAGTTTGGTTGTCGGTATTGTCATGGCAGAAGTGCTACATAAGCTGGGTGCTGAGCAGGTTCGAGTAAAGTGGCCAAATGATCTCTATCTTAATGATAAAAAACTGGCCGGTATATTAGTCGAACTCACAGGGAAGACGGGTGATGCAGCCCAGTTAGTGATTGGCGCCGGTATCAACCTGACCATGCGAGTATCAACAACCAATGTTATCAATCAGGATTGGATTAATTTGCAGGAAGCTGGGGTTATTATTGATCGTAATAAACTGACGGCTGAACTGTTATCTGAATTAAGGTTAGCCGTAGTTAAGTTCGAGAATGAGGGTTTATCTGCTTTTATTTCTCGTTGGCGTGAAATGGATAATTATCTTGATCGCCCTGTGAAATTAATTATTGGAAACCAAGAAATATTTGGGATAGCACGCGGCATAGACCAACAAGGTGCATTATTGTTAGAGCAAGACGGTAATGTAAAACCTTATATTGGTGGTGAGATATCTCTTCGAGGTATTTAATTAATAGATTAAGCGGGCAGTTATTACTACCCGCTATTAATTATTTTCTCAATCGTACACTCTCAACTGCATGATTAGCACTCTTAGTCATTATCAGACTTGCTCTCTCACGAGTCGGTAATATATTCTGCTTTAAATTCAACCCATTAATCTCTTTCCATAACTGAGTTGCAATCTTGACTGCTTCAGTTTCAGGCAGTTTGGCATAATTATGGAAGTAAGAATCTGGATTAGAGAATGCACCTTGTCGGAATTTAAGGAACCGATTGATATACCAGCTTTGCAGTAAGTCTTCTGGCGCATCTACATATATAGAGAAGTCGACAAAGTCAGAGACAAATACATGGTGGGGATCATGAGGGTAATCCATACCACTTTGCAATACATTCAATCCTTCCAGAATAAGGATATCAGGTTGCTTAATGACTTTATTTCCATCAGGTACAACGTCATAGATCAAATGTGAATAGACTGGCGCTGTCACTTGGCTGGCACCTGATTTAACTTCAGAGACAAAATTCACCAAGCTATGCATGTCATAAGACTCTGGGAAGCCTTTTTTCTTCATCAACCCACGTTCATTTAATACTTTATTGGGGTGAAGAAAACCATCTGTAGTAATCAGCTCGACGCTGCGGTGTTCCGGCCAGCGGCTTAACAAGGCTTGCAGTAAACGTGCTGTTGTACTTTTACCTACAGCGACACTACCTGCAATACCGATAACATAAGGGATACGTTGGCCATCAGTCCCGAGGAATTGTTCCAAAACTGCCTGTCGGCGTAAATTAGAACTGATATAAAAATTAAGTAGACGCGAAAGTGGTAGATAAATCTGTGCCACTTCATCTAATGAAAGGTCTTCGTTAATCCCTTTGAGTTTAACGATTTCTTCTTCTGTTAGCGTCAATGGTACGGAGTCGCGCAGGGCAGCCCACTGAGTACGATCGAACTGTAGATAAGGCGTCGCTAAAGACTGATCTCTTTTTGTCATAAGCCAAATTCTGCCTGTTAACGCAGGTTGGGAAAGGCGCTGGACGCCAACTCCAGATAAGAAACAAGCTGCATATTATAGGCAGCTTGCTCTTTGGCGTAGACATTTTTGTATTTAGTGAGTGATTTCTTTGATGTGTGCTGCTATTCCCATCAATTAAGACGAGCTGCAGCAAGTTATAATCTTCTTACTGGTCATATCTATCTTTATTAACTGGCTATAGACGTATGTGTTTGATTTACTGAAAATAAACGTTTGAAATAAATCGCTGTTGGGTGATAGCAACCGTCAGGCGTACAAGCATAATCAGGAATTTCCCCCATGCGGCGATAACCTTGCGTCCGATAGAAAGATTCAGCGGGAGAGCCAGCCTGTGTATCGAGATACAACAATCCACGATGAAGTTGAATGGCTGTATTCTCCATGGCAATGACCAACTTATGCCCAATACCACTGCGGCGACTACGGCTATGGACTAATAACTTTTGTACTTCAGCTCGGTTTAAACCGTTGGGTTTTTGGCAAAGGTCTAATTGAATCGTCCCCACTATTCCAACTTCATCACGGGCTATCCATAACAATAGCGTCCCCTTTGCAATGGCAGGGCGAAGGTTATGGAAATAAGCCTCGGCGTCTTCCCGTGAGAGCGTCCGAGTGTCATACCCTATCGATGCGCCATGAGACACTGCATCAATCAACAAACTTGCCAGATCACTTCGGTATATCGGTAATGTTGACGCATTAAGCAAAACAATCTTCATGACAAATCCCTCTTTCTAACGGCCTGTCTGCGTATATACCTATGCTTAAGCAATAAACAAGCCAAGCTGTTAACAGAGTAATTATCTGAATTGGGATGATTATTTTTTGTTGCTACGCACTGTATTGGGGTGATTTCCCTATTTTGGGGCATAAAAAGAGGTCATTTTCATCGGAATGACACTGAAGATTGCGTAGCAATGAGACATGGTTCAGTTTTTAGGGGGTGATTTTTATCGATAGAATTAGTTAGAATAGCAAAAGCACTGGATGCTAATTAAGCTAATCATGGTTAATAATACATCTGGATTTTAAAAAGCGGCTGTTTTCTGAGCGAAAGGGCAAGTTATGCAATTTTTTTGTTGCATCATAGGCCCACTCTACCTAGAATGCGCTGCACTTGATGCCGGCATAGCTCAGTTGGTAGAGCAACTGACTTGTAATCAGTAGGTCCCGAGTTCGACTCTTGGTGCCGGCACCATTCAAGTATAAAAATTAGGTGGGGTTCCCGAGCGGCCAAAGGGAGCAGACTGTAAATCTGCCGTCATCGACTTCGAAGGTTCGAATCCTTCCCCCACCACCATATTTAACCTTGAGTCTCAGGGCGATTCAGAAGACCGAACCCCAATAAACACTCAAGGCGAGAGCAACGCTCTCGATGAAGAGTGAAGTGGCCAAGCCCTTCCTTTCAAGTTTCTGCAGATTAAGTCAGGTAGCCGAGTTCTAAGATGCGGGCATCGTATAATGGCTATTACCTCAGCCTTCCAAGCTGATGATGTGGGTTCGATTCCCACTGCCCGCTCCAAGATGTGCTGATATAGCTCAGTTGGTAGAGCGCACCCTTGGTAAGGGTGAGGTCGGCAGTTCGAATCTGCCTATCAGCACCACTTCTCATTCTCTCGTCCCCTGATTTTCTTTCTGTGTTATGGATTCAGCAAGCATGCGCTTGGTTGATGTGGTGAAACCACCGATTCCGTGTCTTAGAGGGACAATCGATGTCTAAAGAAAAGTTTGAACGTACAAAACCGCACGTTAATGTGGGTACTATCGGCCACGTTGACCATGGTAAAACTACCCTAACTGCTGCAATTACTACCGTACTGGCAAAAACTTACGGCGGTAGTGCTCGTGCATTCGACCAGATCGACAACGCTCCGGAAGAGAAAGCGCGTGGTATCACCATCAACACTTCACATGTTGAATATGACACCCCGTCACGTCACTATGCGCACGTTGACTGCCCAGGGCACGCCGACTACGTTAAAAACATGATCACTGGTGCTGCTCAGATGGACGGCGCTATTCTGGTTGTTGCTGCAACTGATGGCCCTATGCCACAGACTCGTGAGCACATCCTGTTAGGTCGTCAGGTGGGTGTTCCTTACATCCTAGTCTTCCTGAACAAGTGTGACATGGTTGACGATGAAGAGTTGCTGGAACTGGTAGAGATGGAAGTTCGTGAGCTGCTATCTCAATACGATTTCCCAGGCGATGACACTCCGGTTATTCGTGGTTCTGCGCTGAAAGCGCTGGAAGGCGAAGCTGAGTGGGAAGCAAAAATCATTGAGCTGGCTGAAGCATTGGATAGCTACATTCCACAGCCTGAGCGTGCGATTGATAAACCATTCTTGCTGCCAATCGAAGACGTATTCTCTATCTCTGGCCGTGGTACTGTCGTAACCGGTCGTGTAGAGCGCGGTATCGTTAAAGTTGGCGAAGAAGTTGAAATCGTTGGCATCATTGACACGATCAAAACCACTTGTACTGGCGTTGAAATGTTCCGCAAACTGCTGGACGAAGGCCGTGCTGGTGAGAACGTGGGTGTTCTACTGCGTGGTACTAAGCGTGATGACGTACAACGTGGACAGGTGCTGGCTAAACCAGGCTCTATCAAGCCACACACCAAATTTGAATCAGAGGTTTATATTCTGAGCAAAGATGAAGGCGGCCGCCATACTCCGTTCTTCAAAGGCTACCGTCCTCAGTTCTACTTCCGTACAACTGACGTGACCGGTACTATCGAACTGCCAGAAGGCGTAGAGATGGTGATGCCAGGTGATAACATTCAAATGATTGTTAACCTGATTGCTCCTATCGCAATGGATGACGGTCTGCGCTTCGCGATTCGTGAAGGTGGCCGGACCGTTGGTGCTGGCGTTGTTGCTAAAGTCATTGAATAAGATTTGACGCGACATGCGATAAAAGGGCATCATTTGATGCCCTTTTTCTACGTTGTCATACTAGAACCTATCTCATCAGCGGTTTTTTCATCATAATTACTGGTGAGATGGGCTCTGGAAGTACGGCGAATAGTGCTGAATGGTGCCGATTAGAGAGTCTCTAGAGCATCCTTCGGCTTGGTTTGCTTTGCGGTGCGAAGCAAAGTTGTTTGTTCTGAATCATAGTGACAGGTTGGTTTATGAGTGCGAATACCGAGGCTCCAGGGAGCGGACGCGGCCTGGAAACGGCTAAATGGCTAATCGTTGCTGTACTGTTAGTTGCAGCTATTGTTGGCAATTATTATTACCGTGATTTCAGCCTGCCGCTGCGTGCGTTGGCAGTTGTAGTAATTATCGCTGTTGCCGGTGCTGTTGCATTGATGACGGCAAAAGGCAAAGCCACTGTAGCGTTTGCTCGTGAAGCACGCACGGAAGTGCGTAAAGTGATTTGGCCTACCCGTCAGGAAACTCTGCACACGACGTTAATCGTTGCTGCGGTAACTGCTGTAATGTCACTGATTCTATGGGGGCTGGATGGTATTCTGGTCCGCTTGGTATCATTTATTACTGGCCTGAGGTTCTAAGATGTCTGAAGCACCCAAAAAGCGTTGGTACGTCGTTCAGGCGTTTTCCGGTTTTGAAGGCCGTGTAGCTCAATCGCTGCGCGAGCATATCAAGTTACATGACATGGAAGAGCTGTTTGGCGAAGTCATGGTTCCAACGGAAGAAGTCGTCGAAATTCGTGGCGGTCAACGTCGTAAAAGTGAACGTAAATTCTTCCCAGGCTATGTACTGGTTCAGATGGTGATGAACGATGCCAGCTGGCACTTAGTGCGTAGCGTACCACGTGTAATGGGCTTTATCGGTGGTACATCCGATCGCCCTGCGCCAATCAGTGATAAAGAAGTTGATGCGATTATGAATCGTCTTCAGCAAGTGGGTGATAAGCCACGTCCTAAAACACTGTTTGAGCCGGGTGAGTTGGTCCGTGTTAGCGATGGTCCGTTTGCAGACTTCAACGGTGTCGTCGAAGAAGTGGATTACGAAAAGAGCCGCTTGAAAGTGTCTGTTTCCATCTTTGGCCGTGCTACTCCGGTCGAACTGGATTTCAGTCAGGTAGAAAAAGGCTGATTCATTTTTCGCCAATGGTTGAAATTTGAGTCTTGTCTTGGGCGCGAAATTACAATATAATTTCGCGCCTTTTGTTTTTAGATGTCTTGCTTTTGCCATCAGTGGCAATAACAAGCGAGACAAAACACGGGGAGCCTCCAACGAGGCGTTACTACCCAAATCGAGGAAATCGTAAATGGCTAAGAAAGTACAAGCCTATGTCAAGCTGCAAGTTGCAGCTGGTATGGCGAACCCAAGTCCACCAGTTGGTCCAGCTCTGGGTCAGCAGGGTGTTAACATCATGGAATTCTGTAAAGCGTTCAATGCTAAGACTGAAAGCATTGAAAAAGGCCTGCCGATCCCTGTTGTTATTACAGTTTATTCTGACCGCTCTTTCACTTTCGTTACTAAAACCCCGCCAGCAGCAGTTCTGCTGAAAAAAGCGGCAGGTATTAAGTCTGGTTCCGGTAAGCCGAACAAAGACAAAGTAGGGACTGTGACCAGTGCTCAGGTCCGTGAAATCGCAGAAACCAAAGCTGCGGATATGACTGGTGCTGACGTTGACGCTATGATGCGTTCAATCGAAGGTACTGCTCGTTCCATGGGCCTGGTAGTGGAGGGTTAATAAATGGCTAAGCTGACCAAGCGCATGCGCGTGATCCGTGACAAAGTTGATGTTACTAAGCAATACGATATCAATGAAGCTGTTGCCCTGCTGAAAGAGCTGGCTACTGCTAAATTCGTAGAAAGCGTGGACGTTGCCGTTAACCTCGGTATCGATGCACGTAAATCTGACCAAAACGTTCGTGGCGCAACTGTGTTGCCACATGGTACTGGCCGTTCAGTACGCGTTGCTGTTTTCGCTCAGGGTGCAAACGCTGAAGCTGCGAAAGAAGCAGGCGCTGAATTGGTAGGTATGGACGACTTGGCTGACATGATCAAGAAAGGCGAAATGAACTTCGACGTTGTTATTGCTTCTCCGGATGCAATGCGCGTTGTAGGTCAATTGGGCCAGATCTTGGGTCCACGCGGCCTGATGCCTAACCCTAAAGTGGGTACTGTTACTCCTAACGTTGCTGAAGCAGTTAAGAATGCTAAAGCGGGTCAGGTTCGTTATCGCAACGACAAAAACGGTATTATCCACACTACCATTGGTAAAGTTGACTTCGACTCAGATAAGTTGAAAGAAAACTTAGAATCTCTGGTTGTTGCGCTGAAGCGTGCTAAACCTGCTACAGCGAAAGGCGTTTATATCAAGAAAATCAGCCTGTCCACTACCATGGGCGCCGGCGTTGCTATTGATCAAAGCGGCCTGACTGCAGTAGTGAACTAATCACTATTTGCTTTTATCGCTTTACGTGGGCGTAAGGTTTGTCTAGAATCTTACGCCCATGCTTCTGTTGACAGTATTTTTAATCAGCAGATAAACAGAATTTTTCGGTTGGAGCTTGGCCTTATCCAAGCCTCCGTCCAAGACCGCAGGTGTGCTTAACACATTTATGTTGAAAAACTCATGTGGCAAGACACTTAATTTCCTGCGTAGACGGTGACAGAACCTAAAGCATTTTTTTTTATAAAGAATTGCCTTTGCTGGATTCTGCTCACCGTGTTTCAACGCCTGTTCATTACGATTGAGTAATGTTTTGGGTGACGTGAGTTCCGGGGAATGATTCCCCGGTTAATCCAGGAGCAAGAACTAATGGCACTAAATCTTCAAGGCAAACAAGCGATTGTTGCTGAAGTTAAAGAAGTAGCCAAAGGTGCGCTGTCTGCGGTTGTTGCGGATTCTCGTGGCGTTACCGTTGATAAAATGACTGAACTGCGTAAAGCAGGTCGTGAAGCTGGCGTTCACATGCAAGTTGTTCGTAACACCTTGCTGCGTCGCATTGTTGAAGGCACTCCATTCGAATGCCTGAAAGACACGTTTGTTGGTCCAACCTTGATTGCATTCTCTTCAGAACACCCGGGCGCAGCTGCTCGTTTGTTCAAAGCATTTGCTAAAGATAATGCGAAATTTGAGGTTAAAGCAGCAGCCTTTGAAGGCGAGTTAATCCCTGCGGCTCAGATCGACCGCCTGGCAACTCTGCCAACCTACGAAGAAGCAATTGCGAAACTGATGGGAACCATGAAAGAAGCCGCTGCTGGCAAATTGGTTCGTACTCTGGCTGCGCTGCGTGATCAGAAAGAAGCTGCTTAATCGCCTTTTTTCTCCATCATTGCTTTTTAACGTATAAACTATTTCTGTATTTTAGGAACACTTGTTATGTCAACTATCACTAAAGACCAAATTCTGGAAGGCGTTGCAGCTCTGTCTGTAATGGAAATCGTTGAACTGATCTCTGCTATGGAAGAGAAATTCGGCGTTTCAGCTGCTGCTGTTGCTGCAGGTCCTGCTGCTGCTGCTGAAGCTGCAGAAGAACAAACTGAATTCAACGTTGTTCTGGCTTCATTCGGCGACAACAAAGTTGCAGTAATCAAAGCTGTTCGCGGTGCAACTGGCCTGGGCTTGAAAGAAGCTAAAGACCTGGTTGAATCTGCACCTGCAGTTCTGAAAGAAGGCGTGAACAAAGACGAAGCTGATTCTCTGAAAAAATCTCTGGAAGAAGCTGGTGCTTCTGTTGAGATCAAGTAAGTTAAGCTTTGAGTTTGCAGCCTAACTTATAGGCTGATGGCTGGTGACTTTTTAGTCATCAGCCTTTTTGCGCTGTAGGGCGTTAGTCGCATTTCACACTGTTTAGCGGCTAACTAACCCCCCAATATTCCTTTCTATTGACGACTTAATATACTGCGTTCTCAGCTACGACCCACTCGGGTAGCTCGGTAGTCAAAGTAACGCGATGAAATGGTTTAAGAGTGATAGAAAAGAGTATTCCGAGAAGTGTTTCGACTTCTCAGTCTAAATAATAGTGTTGCATGACCTGTCCTAGTTTAGGGCGGACAGAGTGGGTCACTGATCAGCGAGCTGAGGAACCCTATGGTTTACTCCTATACCGAGAAAAAACGTATTCGTAAGGATTTTGGTAAACGTCCACAAGTTCTGGACATACCTTATCTCCTTTCTATCCAACTTGACTCGTTTCAGAAGTTTATCGAGCAAGATCCCGAAGGGCAGTACGGCCTAGAAGCAGCATTCCGTTCTGTTTTTCCAATCCAGAGCTACAGCGGCAATTCGGAGCTGCAATACGTTAGCTACCGTCTTGGTGAGCCAGTATTTGACGTCAAAGAGTGCCAGATCCGTGGTGTGACTTATTCCGCACCGCTGCGCGTTAAACTGCGTCTGGTAATCTATGAGCGCGAAGCTCCGGAAGGTACGGTCAAAGACATCAAAGAACAAGAAGTCTACATGGGTGAAATTCCACTCATGACCGAGAACGGTACCTTTGTCATTAACGGTACTGAGAGGGTTATCGTATCTCAGCTGCACCGTAGTCCTGGCGTATTCTTTGACAGCGATAAGGGTAAAACCCATTCATCGGGTAAAGTGCTGTATAACGCGCGTATCATCCCTTACCGCGGTTCATGGTTAGATTTCGAGTTTGACCCGAAAGACAACCTGTTTGTCCGTATTGACCGTCGTCGTAAATTGCCGGCAACCATCATTCTGCGTGCATTGAATTTCACCACTGCACAGATCTTGGATCTGTTCTTTGAGAAAGTGGTCTTTGAGATTCGTGACAACAAGCTGCAGATGGAATTGGTTCCAGAGCGTCTGCGCGGTGAAACGGCATCCTTTGATATTGAAGCGAATGGCAAAGTTTACGTCGAGAAAGCGCGTCGTATTACTGCACGTCATATTCGCCAGCTTGAAAAAGACGGTATTGACCGCATCGAAGTTCCAGTTGAATACATTGCTGGCAAAGTCGTAGCAAAAGACTACATCGATGAGAACACCGGTGAGCTTATCTGTGCAGCCAACATGGAGCTGTCACTGGATCTGCTGGCTAAGTTAAGCCAAGCGGGCCACAAGCAAATCGAAACATTGTTCACCAACGACTTGGATCACGGTGCTTATATCTCCGAGACCCTGCGTGTTGATCCAACCAGTGATCGTCTGAGCGCTTTGGTTGAGATCTACCGCATGATGCGTCCTGGTGAACCACCAACTCGCGAAGCAGCTGAAAATCTGTTTGAGAACCTGTTCTTCTCTGAAGACCGCTACGATTTGTCTGCGGTTGGCCGGATGAAGTTCAACCGTTCACTGCTGCGTGACGAGATCGAAGGTTCCGGTATCCTGAGCAAAGAAGACATCACTGAAGTGATGAAAAAGCTCATCGATATCCGTAACGGTAAAGGCGAAGTGGATGATATTGACCACTTAGGCAACCGTCGTATTCGTTCTGTTGGTGAAATGGCTGAAAACCAGTTCCGTGTGGGTCTGGTTCGTGTTGAGCGTGCGGTTAAAGAGCGTCTGTCTCTGGGCGATCTCGACACGCTGATGCCTCAGGACATGATCAACGCCAAGCCTATCTCGGCTGCGGTGAAAGAGTTCTTTGGTTCTAGCCAGTTGTCACAATTTATGGACCAGAACAACCCGTTGTCTGAGATTACGCACAAACGTCGTATCTCTGCATTGGGCCCGGGTGGTTTGACCCGTGAACGTGCTGGCTTTGAAGTTCGAGACGTACACCCGACTCACTACGGTCGCGTATGTCCAATCGAAACGCCAGAAGGTCCAAACATCGGTCTGATCAACTCCTTGTCCGTGTACGCACAGACCAATGAGTATGGTTTCTTGGAAACTCCGTATCGTCGCGTTCGTGATGGTGTGGTGACCGATGAAATTAACTATCTGTCTGCTATTGAAGAAGGCAACTTCGTTATCGCTCAGGCGAACTCCAACTTGGACGAAGATGGTCGCTTCATCGAAGACTTAGTCACTTGTCGTAGCAAAGGCGAATCAAGCCTGTTCAGCCGCGACCAAGTTGACTACATGGACGTTTCCACTCAACAGGTGGTGTCCGTTGGTGCTTCTCTGATTCCATTCTTGGAACACGATGACGCCAACCGCGCCTTGATGGGTGCGAACATGCAACGTCAGGCGGTTCCTACTCTGCGTGCTGATAAGCCGCTGGTTGGTACCGGTATGGAACGTGCAGTAGCGGTTGACTCAGGGGTAACTTCTGTAGCCAAACGTGGCGGTACAGTTCAATACGTTGATGCATCTCGTATCGTGATTAAAGTTAACGAAGACGAAATGTATCCGGGCGAAGCAGGTATTGATATTTATAACCTGACCAAATACACCCGTTCTAACCAGAACACCTGTATCAACCAGATGCCGTGTGTGAATCTGGGTGAGCCTATCGAGCGCGGCGACGTGCTGGCAGATGGCCCATCAACAGATCTGGGTGAACTGGCATTGGGTCAGAACATGCGCGTAGCGTTCATGCCTTGGAACGGTTACAACTTCGAAGACTCCATCTTGGTCTCCGAGCGCGTGGTTCAAGAAGATCGCTTCACGACTATCCATATTCAGGAATTGGCATGTGTGTCTCGTGACACCAAGTTAGGGCCTGAAGAGATCACTGCTGATATCCCGAACGTGGGTGAAGCTGCGCTCTCTAAACTGGATGAATCCGGTATCGTGTATATCGGTGCTGAAGTGACTGGCGGTGACATTCTGGTTGGTAAGGTAACACCTAAAGGTGAAACTCAACTGACACCAGAAGAGAAACTGTTACGTGCGATCTTCGGTGAGAAAGCGTCTGATGTTAAAGACTCTTCTCTGCGTGTACCAAACGGTGTTTCCGGTACGGTTATTGATGTGCAGGTCTTTACTCGCGACGGCGTAGAAAAAGACAAACGTGCGTTAGAAATCGAAGAGATGCAACTGAAGCAGGCTAAGAAAGACCTGACTGAAGAGTTGCAGATCTTGGAAGCGGGCCTGTTTGCACGTATCCATGCAGTACTGGTTTCTGGTGGCATCGAAGCTGACAAGCTGAGCAAATTACCACGTGATCGCTGGCTGGAACTTGGCCTGACCGACGAAGACAAGCAAAACCAGCTGGAACAGTTGGCAGAGCAGTACGACGAAATGAAATCCGAATTCGAGAAGAAGATGGATGCCAAGCGTCGTAAGATCACCCAAGGCGATGATTTGGCACCCGGCGTGCTGAAGATCGTCAAGGTGTATCTGGCCGTTAAACGTCAGATTCAACCGGGTGACAAGATGGCCGGTCGTCACGGTAACAAAGGTGTTATCTCTAAGATTAACCCGATCGAAGATATGCCTTACGATGAAAACGGTACGCCGGTAGACATCGTTCTGAACCCGCTGGGCGTACCATCGCGTATGAACATCGGTCAGATTTTGGAAACCCACTTGGGGATGGCAGCGAAAGGTATCGGCGAGAAAATCAACGCCATGCTGAAGAAGCAGGAAGAAGTTGCCAAACTGCGTGAGTTTATCCAGAAAGCCTACGATCTGGGCGATAGCGTTTGTCAGAAAGTTGATCTGAGCACCTTCACCGATGACGAAGTACTGCGTCTGGCAGAGAACCTGAAAAAAGGTATGCCAATCGCAACACCAGTCTTCGATGGTGCAACAGAGAAAGAAATCAAGGAACTGTTACAGCTGGGTGGCCTGCCAACTTCTGGTCAGATTACTCTGTTTGACGGCCGTACCGGCGAGCAATTCGAACGTCAGGTTACTGTCGGCTACATGTACATGCTGAAACTGAACCACTTGGTTGATGACAAGATGCATGCGCGTTCTACCGGTTCTTACAGCCTGGTTACTCAGCAGCCGCTGGGTGGTAAGGCTCAGTTCGGTGGTCAGCGCTTCGGTGAGATGGAAGTGTGGGCGTTGGAAGCTTATGGCGCCGCGTACACCTTGCAGGAAATGCTTACCGTCAAGTCTGACGATGTAAACGGCCGTACCAAGATGTACAAAAACATCGTGGATGGCGATCACCGTATGGAACCGGGCATGCCGGAGTCCTTCAACGTATTGTTGAAAGAAATCCGCTCGCTGGGCATCAATATCGAGCTGGAAGAAGAGTAATTCTTCTCCAGACGGCAGGCTCTCATAGCCGGGAGTCTGCTGGTGGTTCGCACTGGTCACAGGGGCGCTCAAACTTAGGTTTGGGCGCCTATCAGGTCTAACTCCGACAGGAGCCAATCCGTGAAAGACTTATTAAAGTTTCTGAAAGCGCAAACTAAGACCGAAGAGTTTGATGCGATCAAAATTGCTCTGGCCTCGCCAGACATGATCCGTTCATGGTCGTTCGGTGAAGTTAAAAAGCCGGAAACCATTAACTACCGTACGTTCAAACCAGAACGTGACGGCCTTTTCTGCGCCCGTATCTTTGGCCCAGTAAAAGATTACGAATGCCTGTGCGGTAAGTACAAGCGTTTGAAACACCGCGGTGTTATTTGTGAGAAATGCGGCGTTGAAGTGACTCAAACCAAAGTACGCCGTGAGCGTATGGGTCACATCGAGCTGGCGTCTCCAACTGCGCACATCTGGTTCCTGAAATCGTTGCCATCTCGCATCGGTTTGCTGCTGGATATGCCATTACGTGACATCGAACGTGTACTGTACTTCGAATCCTATGTGGTGGTTGAAGGCGGTATGACCAACTTAGAACGTCGCCAGATCCTGACTGAAGAGCAGTATCTGGATGCGTTGGAAGAGTTTGGTGATGAGTTCGACGCGAAAATGGGCGCCGAAGCTATTCAGGCCCTGTTGAAAAACATGGATCTGGAAGCGGAATGCGAGATCCTGCGTGAAGAATTAAACGAAACAAATTCTGAAACCAAGCGTAAGAAGCTGACCAAGCGTATCAAGTTGCTGGAAGCGTTCGTACAGTCTGGCAACAAGCCAGAGTGGATGATCCTGACCGTGCTGCCTGTGCTGCCGCCAGATCTGCGCCCATTGGTTCCGCTGGACGGCGGTCGCTTTGCGACATCTGACCTGAACGATTTGTATCGTCGCGTGATCAACCGTAACAACCGTCTGAAACGCCTGCTGGACTTGGCTGCTCCTGACATCATCGTACGTAACGAAAAGCGTATGCTGCAAGAAGCAGTAGATGCATTGCTGGATAACGGCCGTCGCGGTCGTGCTATTACCGGCTCTAACAAGCGTCCGTTGAAGTCACTGGCTGACATGATCAAAGGTAAGCAAGGTCGTTTCCGTCAGAACTTGCTGGGTAAACGTGTTGACTACTCAGGTCGTTCGGTTATTACCGTTGGTCCATACCTGCGTCTGCATCAGTGCGGTCTGCCTAAGAAAATGGCTCTTGAGCTGTTTAAACCGTTCATTTACGGCAAGTTGGAATTGCGTGGTCTTGCTACCACCATTAAAGCTGCCAAGAAGATGGTTGAGCGTGAAGAAGCGGTTGTTTGGGATATTCTGGATGAAGTTATCCGCGAACACCCAGTACTGCTGAACCGTGCACCAACCCTTCACCGTTTGGGTATCCAGGCGTTTGAACCGGTTCTGATCGAAGGTAAAGCAATCCAGTTGCACCCACTGGTTTGTGCGGCATATAACGCCGACTTCGATGGTGACCAAATGGCTGTTCACGTACCGCTGACACTGGAAGCTCAGTTAGAAGCGCGTGCGTTGATGATGTCGACCAACAACATCCTGTCACCAGCGAACGGCGAGCCAATCATCGTTCCTTCTCAGGACGTTGTATTGGGTCTGTATTACATGACCCGCGACTGTGTTAACGCTAAAGGCGAAGGCATGGTACTGACTGGCCCGAAAGAAGCGGAGCGTATTTATCGCGCTGGCTTGGCATCTCTGCATGCCCGGGTAAAAGTCCGTATTACTGAAGAAATTCGTAATACCGAAGGCGAAAGCACTTCGCGTACCAGCATCATCGATACGACTATTGGCCGTGCTATTTTGTGGATGATCGTCCCGAAAGGCCTGCCTTACTCTATCGTTAACCAGCCGCTGGGCAAAAAAGCAATTTCCAAGATGCTGAACACTTGTTACCGCATCCTGGGCTTGAAACCAACGGTTATCTTTGCTGACCAGATCATGTACACCGGTTTTGCTTATGCAGCACGCTCAGGCGCGTCTGTAGGCATCGATGACATGGTTATCCCAGAAGCGAAAGCAGGGATCATCGAAGAAGCTGAAACTGAAGTTGCCGAGATCCAGGAACAGTTCCAATCCGGTCTGGTAACAGCAGGCGAACGTTATAACAAAGTGATCGATATCTGGGCCGCGGCTAACGAACGTGTTGCCAAGGCGATGATGGATAACTTGTCTGTTGAAGATGTTGTCAACCGTGACGGCGTTGTCGAACAGCAGGTGTCTTTCAACAGCATCTTTATGATGGCCGACTCCGGTGCGCGTGGTTCTGCTGCACAGATTCGTCAGCTGGCAGGGATGCGTGGCCTGATGGCTAAGCCAGATGGTTCGATCATTGAAACGCCAATCACCGCGAACTTCCGTGAAGGTTTGAACGTACTTCAGTACTTCATCTCAACCCACGGTGCGCGTAAAGGTTTGGCGGATACCGCATTGAAAACTGCGAACTCCGGTTACCTGACTCGTCGTTTGGTTGACGTGGCACAGGATCTGGTGGTGACTGAGGACGATTGTGGTACCCATAACGGTATCGTGATGACCCCGGTTATCGAAGGTGGTGATGTTAAAGAGCCACTGCGTGATCGTGTACTGGGTCGTGTGACCGCAGAAGAAGTTATCAAGCCGGGTACGGCTGATATTCTGGTTCCGCGTAACACCCTGCTGGACGAAAAATGGTGTGATCTGTTAGAAGAAAACTCCGTCGACAGCGTTAAAGTTCGCTCCGTAGTAAGCTGTGAAACTGACTTCGGTGTGTGTGCTAACTGCTATGGTCGCGACCTGGCACGTGGCCACATCATCAACAAAGGTGAAGCAGTTGGTGTTATTGCAGCACAGTCCATCGGTGAGCCGGGTACCCAGCTGACGATGCGTACGTTCCACATCGGTGGTGCGGCATCTCGTGCGGCAGCAGAATCTAGTATCCAGGTTAAGAACAAAGGTAGCTTGAAACTGAGCAACGCCAAGTTCGTTACCAATGCAGCTGGCAAGCTGGTGATTACTTCTCGTAACACTGAGCTGAAGCTGATCGACGAATTCGGCCGTACTAAAGAAAGCTACAAAGTGCCTTACGGTGCTGTCATGGGTAAAGGCGATGGTGCAGAAGTTCAGGGCGGCGAAACCGTTGCTAACTGGGATCCGCACATCATGCCAGTTGTGACCGAAGTGAGCGGTTTCATTCGCTTCGCGGACATGGTTGACGGCCAGACCATTACTCGCCAGACCGACGAACTGACTGGTTTGTCTTCTCTGGTCGTACTGGACAGCGCAGAACGTACCGGTAGCGGTAAAGACCTGCGTCCGGCACTGAAAATTGTTGATGCCAAAGGCGACGACGTATTGATCCCAGGTACAGATATGCCTGCTCAGTACTTCCTGCCAGGTAAAGCGATTGTTCAGCTGGAAGACGGTATTCAGATCGGTGCGGGTGATACCTTGGCGCGTATTCCTCAGGAATCAAGCGGTACCAAGGATATTACCGGTGGTCTGCCACGTGTTGCTGACTTGTTCGAAGCACGTCGTCCGAAAGAGCCTGCAATCCTGGCTGAAATCAGCGGGATCATCTCGTTCGGTAAAGAGACCAAAGGCAAGCGTCGTCTGGTGATTTCACCGTTAGATGGTAGCGATGCATACGAAGAGATGATTCCTAAGTGGCGTCAGCTCAACGTGTTCGAAGGTGAAGTTGTAGAACGCGGTGACGTGGTTTCCGACGGCCCAGAATCTCCACACGATATTCTGCGTCTGCGTGGCGTTCACGCCGTGACCCGTTACATCACCAACGAAGTGCAGGAAGTTTACCGTCTGCAAGGCGTTAAGATTAACGATAAACACATTGAAGTTATCGTTCGTCAGATGCTGCGTAAAGGCACCATCGTTGATGCAGGTAGCACCGACTTCTTGGAAGGCGAGCAGGCAGAAATGTCTCGCGTTAAAATCGCTAACCGTAAGCTGGCAGCTGAAGGCAAAATCGAGGCTACGTTCACACGTGACCTGCTGGGTATCACCAAGGCATCCTTGGCGACCGAATCCTTCATCTCTGCGGCTTCGTTCCAAGAAACCACACGTGTTCTTACTGAAGCGGCTGTTGCCGGTAAACGTGATGAACTGCGTGGCCTGAAAGAAAACGTCATCGTTGGCCGTCTGATCCCAGCCGGTACTGGTTATGCTTATCACCAGGATCGTATGCGTCGCAAAGCTCTGGGTGAAGTTCCAGTGGCTCCGCAAGTTAGCGCGGATGAAGCGACTGCTAACCTGGCTGAATTGCTCAACGCTGGTTTTGGTAACAGCAAAGACTAATCTCTTTGTTCGTCACCAACGTAAAAACCGCTCCTTTCGGGGCGGTTTTTTTTGCTTATTTTTCAGGACGAAAACACGGAGTCTAGGAAAGAGATCGGCCTAAATGACGGTCCCAATCTTTCCAGACTGGCTGTAGCCCAGAAAGTGTCAATGCCTGTGCAACCTGCTCTGGAGTCCGATTATCATGCGGAGCAAACTGTTCAAGCTCCGGGTGATTATCTGCATATCCTCCCGGCTGAGTTTTCGAGCCTGCACTGACATTATTAATCGCCACCGGAATCACGTTATCGCGGAAGAAAGGTGATTCGCGGGTCGATAAGGACAATTCCACATCTGGCGCAAACAGGCGAAAAGCACAAATCAATTGCAGCAGTTGTGGCTCACTCATCAGAGAGGCGGGTTCAATGCCCCCGGCGCAAGGCCGTAAACGCGGGAACGAGATAGAATAGCGGCTCTGCCAGTAAGTTTGTTGCAGGTAGAACAGATGTTCCGCCAGCATGTAGCAGTCAGTGCGCCAACTGTTTGATAGCCCAATTAAAGCACCTAATCCGATCTTATCGATCCCCGCACGTCCCAAGCGATCCGGCGTTGCTAGCCGCCAGTGAAAATCTTGTTTCTGGCCGCGTAAATGGTGTTGTTGATAAGTGGCCGGATGATAGGTTTCTTGATAAACCATCACGCCGTCTAATCCCAGAGTTTTTAGTTCCGCATATTCTGCTTCAGCCAATGGTTGAACTTCCATCATCAGTGAGCTGAATTGGCTGCGGATCGTCGGGAAATGGCGGCGAAAGTAGTCCATCCCGACTTTTGCCTGATGCTCTCCAGTGACCAATAGCAAGTGTTCGAAGCCCAGCGCTTTGATGGCTTCACACTCACGAATGATTTCCGCCTCATCCAAGGTTTTGCGCTTAATGCGATTACTCATTGAAAAACCACAATAAGTACAATCATTGGCACACAGATTAGAGAGATAAAGCGGCACATAAAAACTGACGGTATTGCCAAAGCGCTGGCGAGTCAGTTGTTGTGCTTTTTGCGCCATGGGTTCCAAATAGGCTAATGCTGCGGGTGAAATTAAAGCCATCAAATCATCGCGAGTGGGTTTAATCGCATTTATCGCCCGTTCAACATCCACGGCAGTCTTGCTGTTGATGCGCAGTGAGATATCGTCCCAATCTAATTGCCGCCAACGCTGAGTGAAGTCTTCAGACATGACTGTTTTCCTCAAGCAGACTAAGGAAACCAGTCAAGGGGCTGGTGGCATTGGCTTGTCGTTGGCTCGGGCCTAAACCAGCATGTCGTGCTAAGGTGCCCGCTTCAACGGCCAGCCGGAATGCTTGCGCCATGTGTACTGGTGAGTGAGCAACAGCAATGGCGGTATTCACCAAAACGGCATCAGCGCCCAACTCAATCGCCTCAAGAGCGTGGCTGGGTGCCCCAATTCCGGCATCCACCACGACCGGGACTTTCGCTTGCTCAATGATGATTTGCAGAAAGTCGCGAGTGCGTAGTCCCAAATTTGAGCCAATGGGCGCTCCCAGTGGCATCACGGCAGCACAGCCAACCTCTTCCAATCGCTTACATAATACCGGGTCAGCGCCGCAGTAAGGCAAAACGACAAAACCCTCTTTCACCAGTGTTTCGGCAGCTTTCAGGGTTTCTATTGGGTCTGGTAGCAAATACTTCACATCCGGATGAATCTCCAGTTTCACCCAATGGGTGCCCAGTGCTTCTCGTGCCAGTCGAGCGGCGAAAACCGCTTCCTGTGCAGTTTTTGCTCCAGAGGTATTAGGTAGTAAGCGCACCCCTAATTGGCGTAACGGCGCCAGAATGGCATCGTTACCGGCGTGGAGGTCCACGCGTTTCATTGCCATAGTGACCAACTGAGAGCCAGAGGCTTGCAGTGCTTCCAGCATTAATTCAGCGGTGGCAAATTTGCCCGTCCCGGTAAATAGACGCGAGGTAAATGTGGTATCGGCGATTTTCAGCATGTTAGCCCCCGGCAATCGCTTGGAATAGCAAAATGTTATCTCCCTCGCATAGCTGGCATTCTTCCCAGTGACAGCGGGGGATGATGACTTGATTAATCGCCAGTGCGGTACCCGGCTGGTGGCGATTTAGCTGATTGAGCAGCTTGTCAGCGGTGATATCAGTCTCAACCTCTAACGGTTGGTCGTTGAGCACAATGCGCATGTGGTTTGTTGTCACCATCCACCTCCACAGACGGGGCAATGTACTGCCCGTGTCAGTTGCAAAGTGCTCCAGCTTTGTTGCTTACCATCGAATAACCGCAATTTGCCGTTTAATGGCGAAGGCAGTCCTGCCAACATTTTGATGGCTTCGAGAGCTTGCAAGGTGCCAATCACCCCCACAACAGGCCCTAATACACCGGCTGTACGGCAGTTTCGCTGTGGCAGTTCTTTATCTGGATAAAGGCAGGCGTAGCAACCATAGGAGTAAGGCGGCTCTATCACCAGCAACTGCCCACTAAACCCCACCGCACTGCCACTGATTAATGGCTTTTGCGCAGTGATGCAGGCTGCATTCACTTGATGGCGTGTTTCCATGTTGTCACTGCAATCAAGCACCAAATCAACGCCAGCGACGGCATCAATCAATGCTTTCCCCGCCAGTCGTGTATCAAATGCAATCGCTTCGATCAGTGGGTTGAGGTTTTGCAGATGACGTTGTGCTAATCGGGCCTTATTTTTACTGTCCGGGGTCTGGCTGATATCGGTGGTGCGGTACAGAATTTGACGTTGCAAATTAGTCAATTCGAGCTGGTCATCGTCAACCAATAGCAAGCGGCCCACACCGGCTGCTGCCAGATACAATGCCGCGGGGGAACCCAGCCCACCCAGCCCTATGATCAACACACTGGCACTTTTTAGCTGCAATTGGCCTTCAGGGCCAATGTCTTCGAGCAATAATTGGCGGCTATAGCGCAAGAATTCGCTGTCATTCAGTTCATGCGTGTTTATCATCATTTAGCCTCTTGCCTTCAATCAGGTGCAGCAATTGTGCGGTCGCCTGCTGCCAGTCATCGGCCTGAGTAATGGCGCTGACTACCGCTACACCGCCGACACCGGTTGCCAACACGGCAGGAACGCGCGCAATACTGATACCGCCGATAGCGACGGTGGGGTAATCAGGAGTGTTGTCGACCATCTGCTTGAGCACTGATAGCCCCTGTGGTGCTGACGGCATCTGTTTAGTCTGTGTCGGGAAGATATGACCCATAGCGATATAGGAGGGGCGTACAGCTTTGGCGATTGCCAGTTCATGTGCATCGTGAGTAGAGACGCCCAGCCGTAATCCGGCCTGCTGAATGGCGGCTAAATCAGTGGTTTCCAGATCTTCCTGCCCCAGATGCACGCCATAAGCGCCATGTTTAATCGCCAGCCGCCAGTAATCATTGATAAATAGGCGTGCTTTATAGCGTTCACCTAATTCAATCGCGGCTGCAATGTCTTGCTCGACTTGTGCGTCAGCTAAATCTTTAATACGTAATTGGATGGTGGTTACGCCGACTGCCAGCAGCCGTTCTATCCACAACAGTGAGTCAACGACCGGATATAGGCCGAGATACTGTTGGGTTGCAGGGAAACCTTTCTCCGCGGAAAAGGAAGCATGATTAGATGGGTTCATTATTGGCCTCTGCTTTTAGATTGGCTGGGCTATGGTATAGCTCACTGCCACGGGAGCGGAACTCGGCTGACATCTGTTCCATACCTGATTGTTGATTTTGCCGTGAGGGCTGGAGCTGGATTGTTTGAGTCTCTGCCTCTTGGGCTGCGGCATAGTCACGCACTTCCTGAGAAATTTTCATCGAGCAGAATTTCGGCCCACACATGGAGCAGAAATGGGCAACTTTGCCTGACTCTTGCGGCAGAGTTTCATCGTGGTAAGCACGAGCAGTTTCAGGGTCCAGTGCCAGATTGAACTGATCTTCCCAGCGGAATTCGAAGCGAGCTTTTGACATGGCATTATCGCGGATCTGTGCGCCGGGGTGGCCTTTCGCTAAATCTGCAGCATGGGCGGCAATTTTATAAGTAATAAGGCCTTGCTTTACATCATCTTTATTGGGCAGGCCAAGATGTTCTTTTGGCGTGACATAACACAACATGGCGCAACCAAACCAGCCGATCATCGCCGCACCAATACCTGATGTGAAATGATCATAACCCGGGGCGATATCCGTGGTGAGTGGCCCTAGTGTATAAAATGGCGCTTCGTGGCAGTGTTCCAGTTCTTCGGTCATGTTGCGGTGAATCATCTGCATCGGTACATGTCCGGGGCCTTCGATCATTACCTGCACATCATATTCCCAAGCAATCTTGGTTAATTCTCCCAAGGTGTGTAACTCAGCAAATTGGGCTTCATCATTGGCATCTTGAATAGAACCAGGGCGCAGGCCATCACCCAGTGATAATGAAACGTCATAGGCGGCACAAATCTGGCAAATCTCACGGAAATGCTGATAGAGGAAATTTTCCTGATGATGGGAGAGACACCATTTCGCCATAATTGACCCACCACGGGAAACAATCCCGGTCAGTCGCTTGGCAGTCATCGGCACATAACGCAATAATACGCCGGCATGAATAGTGAAGTAGTCAACCCCTTGCTCTGCTTGCTCTAACAAGGTATCGCGGAACATTTCCCAAGTTAGGTTTTCTGCTACGCCGTTGACTTTTTCCAGTGCTTGATAGATGGGTACGGTGCCAATGGGGACCGGACTATTACGCAAGATCCATTCACGAGTTTCATGAATATAGCGGCCGGTGGATAAATCCATCACAGTATCCGCGCCCCAGCGAGTGGACCATACCAATTTCTCCACTTCTTCTTCAATAGAGGAGGTCACGGCAGAGTTGCCGATATTGGCGTTCACTTTTACCAAAAAGTTACGGCCAATAATCATGGGTTCAGATTCGGGGTGGTTGATATTGGCGGGGATAATCGCACGCCCAGCGGCGACCTCCTGACGAACAAACTCCGGCGTGATGTTTTCCGGTAAATTGGCACCAAAGGCTTGTCCCGGGTGCTGGTGGCGTAACACTTCGCCACGAATCCGCTCACGGCCCATATTTTCTCGTAGGGCAATAAATTCCATCTCCGGCGTCACTTTACCGGCTCTGGCGTAATGCAGTTGTGTAACACATTTGCCATCAATAGCTTTTTTAGGGCGCGGGAGATGTTCAAAGCGCAAATGGTCCAAACCTTCATCTGCCAAACGTTGCTGGGTAAAACCAGAGCTGACGGAGGCCAGTGCTTCAGTATCCTGACGATCCGCTATCCAGCTATCACGCAATTTGGGTAAACCGGTGTGGACATCCAATTTTGCGTTCGGGTCGCCATAAGGGCCGGAGGTGTCATAAACCGGAATCGCTTCGTTATCTTCGTAGCGTGGGGAGTCTTTACTGCCGCCAATCAACGTTGGACTGAGTTGGATCTCCCGCATCGGAACTTGGATATCGGCCCGTGAGCCTTGCAGGTAAATACGTTGAGAATTGGGGAAAGTTACCCCTTGTAGGGTATCGATAAACTGTTGAGCTTCTTCGCGCACTTGCTTGCGGGGAATAGCATGGCGTGGGTGTGATGCACTTTGAGTTGTATTATTAGACATAGCAAATTCCTACCAGTGTGGTTTATAGGGAAAATTGCTTGTCTGGAGCTTGGCGGGAGTAACGATGTTGGCCAGTGACCGGCAGCCACCTTTAAGGTGAAGACGGGCCTGTAGCGATAAATTACTCTTGTTCCCTTCGCGGGTATTAACCCGATCAGGTTCCGCGGATCCCGAATTAACGGTCTCAGCCTGCGTTTGCTTCCCTAAGAAAGCAGGTGCTAGGCACTCCGACAAGAGTCCTCAGTATATACCCTTCTTACTTGAAATTGCAGGGGGACTCGCGACGTTTATTACTCGCCCCATCCATGGGCCTCGCTTCTACGAGGCCGCTGCTTGCAATTCCAAGTCTTTGGGTATTTGAGATTGAATAAAAATCAGCTTATAGAACTGAGTTAATTTGCTAACCCTTCTCTATTTACCGGTTGAGCGGCTTGCCATGATTCTGCTGCCCATTGAATTAATTGATCTTCCAACCTGAAACGGGCATCCAGTGCCTCGCCGATATCAGATAAAGCTTGTTGGAATTCAGTGCAGCTATCTTGGTCTATCTCAATGTTTGTATAACGATCATGGAATGCCATGATAGTTTGAGTGTTATTTTTTAACGCAGGATATACTTTGGTCGTTAGCGCCATTTTCGGGCTGGACGCCCCTTCTACCTGTTTGATTATTCTATCGTAGATATGAAAATGTCCGGAGGAGAGATAATCCACCAGATTATGGCAAAAGTTCTCCAGCGCTTTTTCATTAAGCGGGGTATGCTTTTCTTTTTGCGGCTTAATACCGATCACTGCGCAATACGAAACTAAAAGTTCTTTACGTGCATGAAGCCATTGATCAATTAATTCATTACTGCCGCCAACGCGTTGAGTCAGGCTTTCTAATCGGTTGAGCATAAGCGACTCCATGAGTAAGAAAAAGTAATAGTGGGTTACAAAAATGTAACAAACCGGATCCTAGATTGCCAGTGAAGTCGAGGTTGTGCAACAACGATATGGAACTACAACTTACAGGTAAAGAAAGTGGCTGGTGGATTGTCAGTCATGACAACAAATTATGGTTACCAAAAGGAGAGTTGCCGCAGGGCAATGCGGCCAATTGGTCATTACAAGGCGCAACTGCCAGACAAATTGGGGAATGGCAAGGGCAGGCGGTTTGGCTTATCCGCCAGATGATGTCTGCAGATATGGGGTCAGTACGGCAATTGCTGGATGTGGATCGCGGTTTGTTTCAATTGGCTGGGCGTGGTGTGCAATTAGCCGAGTTTTATCGCTCTCATCGCTATTGTGGTTATTGTGGGCATCAAATGCACGCCAGCCGCACCGAGTGGGCCTGTCTGTGTAATCATTGCCGTGAACGTTATTACCCACAAATAGCGCCCTGCGTTATTGTTGCTATTCGTCGTGGCGATGAGATTTTATTGGCGCAGCATGTTCGTCATCGTGGTGGTATTAACACCGTACTGGCGGGGTTTGTTGAAGTGGGTGAAACGTTGGAGCAGGCCGCTTCCCGTGAAGTCTTGGAAGAAAGTAATATTCATATTAAAAATCTTCGCTATGTCACATCGCAGCCTTGGCCGTTTCCGCATTCATTGATGATGGCGTTTATGGCCGATTATGATCACGGCGAGCTACGTCATGATCCTAAAGAGTTGCTGAATGCCGGTTGGTATCGTTATGACCAATTGCCATTGCTGCCACCTCCGGGCACAGTAGCCCGTCGGCTAATTGAAGATACCGTCGCATTGTGTCGTAGCGAACAGGACAGCTAAAGCTGGCATGCTACAATAGCGCCAGATAAAACAGTAGCGCCAGATAACTAAGGGAGCCCCACATGAATGAGTTGAAAAACGATCGCTATCTGCGTGCTTTATTACGCCAACCGGTAGACGTGACTCCGGTATGGATGATGCGTCAGGCAGGCCGCTATTTGCCAGAATATAAAGCCACTCGCGCTGTTGCCGGGGATTTTATGTCACTGTGCAAAAATGCTGAATTGGCCTGTGAAGTGACAATGCAGCCATTGCGTCGTTACCCGCTGGATGCGGCGATTCTGTTTTCCGACATTCTGACAATTCCTGATGCAATGGGCTTGGGACTTTATTTTGAAACGGGTGAAGGTCCTCGTTTCCATTCCCCTATTACCTGCCGCGCTGATGTTGAAAAGCTCCCCGTCCCTGATCCTGAACAAGAATTGGGTTACGTCATGAATGCAGTGAGGACAATTCGCCGTGAACTGAAAGGTGAGGTTCCACTGATCGGTTTCTCTGGTAGCCCATGGACATTGGCGACCTACATGGTTGAGGGGGGGAGCAGTAAGGCCTTCACTAAACTAAAGAAAATGATGTATGCCGAACCGCACACGTTGCATCTGTTGCTGGATAAACTGGCGGATAGCGTCATTTTGTACCTGAATGCCCAAATCAAAGCGGGGGCGCAATCCGTGATGATTTTTGATACTTGGGGCGGTGTCTTGACCGGCCGCGATTACCTCGAATTCTCTTTGCACTACATGCACAAAATTGTTGATGGTTTGGTCCGTGAATACGACGGGCGGCGAGTGCCGGTGACCCTGTTCACTAAAGGCGGTGGGCAGTGGCTTGAAGCTATGGCTGCCACCGGATGCGATGCCTTGGGGTTGGATTGGACCACGGACATTGCTGATGCACGGCGTCGAGTCGGGGATAAAGTGGCTCTACAGGGCAACATGGACCCTTCCATTCTTTATGCGCCACCTGTGCGTATCGAGCAGGAAGTTAGCACTATTTTAGCGAGTTTTGGTCAAGGCGAAGGGCATGTCTTTAACCTAGGGCACGGTATTCATCAGGATGTTCCGCCAGAGCATGCTGGAGTATTCGTTGATGCGGTACATCGCTTATCCAAGCCGTATCATCAATAAGTTAGCGGATAACAAGACGGATGATCGACACTCAAGCGCTACGGGAAGAACAGCGGCAGCGGGCATCTGAAGTGTATCTTCAAGATGATATTGCTTGCGAGTCAGTGCGCTTTATTGCCGGGGCCGATGTGGGTTTTGAGCAGCAGGGGGAAATAACCCGTGCTGCTATTGCCATTTTGCGTTATCCCTCGCTTGAGCTAGTGGAATATCAGGTTGCTCGAGTGCCAACTTCACTGCCGTATATCCCCGGTTTACTTTCTTTTCGTGAATATCCTGCATTATTAGCCGCTTGGGAGCAGTTGCAACAACAGCCCGATTTAGTTTTTGTTGATGGCCAGGGTATTGCGCATCCTCGTCGTTTGGGGGTTGCCAGCCATTTTGGTTTGCTCGCAGATGTTCCAACGATTGGTGTTGCTAAAAGCCGCCTATGCGGGCAATTTTTGCCATTGAACAGTGATAATGGTGCCGTTCAGCCGCTGGTGGATGGTGACGAGCAGCTTGGTTGGGTCTGGCGCAGCAAAACACGTTGCAATCCACTGTTTATTTCGCCCGGTCATCGGGTGAGTGTGGCAAGTTCACTGGTATGGGTTCAGCACTGCATGGCTGGTTACCGCTTGCCAGAACCGACACGTTGGGCGGATGCTATCGCATCAAACCGTCCGCTATTTCAGCGCTGGGTTATGGAAAAATCCTGATTTTCTTGGCAAGCGTAGGGATATGATTTAATTTCGGGTACACTGCCGCGCAGATAATGAATAATGAGAACTCATCATGATACGTAATCCGATTCATCTACGTCTCGAAAAGCTAGAAAGTTGGCAACATCTGACTTTCATGGCTTGCTTGTGCGAGCGGATGTATCCCAACTATCAGCAATTTTGTCTGGAGACCGAGTTCGGTGATCCGGCGGTTTACCGGCGTATTCTGGATCTTATCTGGGAAACATTGGTGGTAAAGGATGCTAAGGTCAATTTTGATAGCCAGTTAGAGAAATTGGAAGAGGCAATTCCTTCTGCTGATGACTATGCTATCTACGGTGTTTACCCTGCTATCGATGCATGTATTGCATTAGGTGAAGCTATTCATTCGCGTTTGAGTGGCGAAACCCTAGAGCATGCTATCGCTATCAGCGAGACGTCAATCCGCACTGTGGCGATGTTGGAGATGACGTTAGCTGGCAAAGAAATGACCGATGAAGAACTGAAAATCTTGCCCGCGATTGAAGAAGAATGGGATATCCAATGGGAGATTTTCCGCCTGTTAGCTGACTGTGAAGAGCGCGACCTAGATCTGATCAAAGGGTTACGATCTGACCTGCGGGAAGCGGCTGTTAGCAACATTGGCATAAATTTAGCGCAATAAGGCAAGAAAACGTGATTTAACGCCTGATTTGTCACGTCTTAAGGCTTCACATCTGCCCCCTGTCTGTTCTACATTTGGGGGGCGAAAAAAAGTGGCTATCGGTGCGTGTATGCAGGAGAGTGCTGTCAATCGGCATATCCGTCGCACTCGATGCTTTGCAAACGATAAACACACTGTAAGGATAACTTATGAATAAGACTCAACTGATTGACGTAATCGCGGAGAAAGCGGACCTTTCTAAAGTACAAGCTAAAGCAGCTTTGGAGTCCACTTTGGGTGCAATTACTGAATCTCTGAAAGAGGGTGATGCAGTACAATTGGTTGGTTTCGGTACTTTCAAAGTAAACCATCGTAGTGAGCGCACTGGCCGCAACCCACAAACCGGTAAAGAAATCAAAATTGCTGCAGCTAATGTGCCAGCGTTTGTTTCTGGTAAAGCACTGAAAGACGCTGTTAAGTCATAGTGTGTCAGTGAAAATAATAAACATAGGGGTGGCAAAGCCCCTTTTGTTTATGCAGCGGGTGCTGATGACCCTCGGTTTAGTTTTTGGTCTCAGCGCCTGTAGCAGTCAGTCGGGCACCCCCCAATTTAGCGCCAGCGGATATATCGCCGATAACGGTGTCGTTCGTTTATGGCGTCAGGATAATGCGCAGCAGCAACCACAAATGCTGATGAGCGTCTACAGCCCCTATTCTGGGGATAATACCCGCGTGACCTTTTACGAATATCAAAATGGCTTATTACGGGAAATCCGACGTAATGATTTGGGGCAAAACCCACAAAGTGTCGAATTACGTTTTGATGAACAAGGTCAGGTCAGTTTTATGCAGCGCCAATTAGCGACACGGCGTGAGCAACTTTCTGCCGATAATATTGCAGTTTACCAATTGGAAGCCAAACGGATCCTGGAGTTAAGTAGTGCGCTGCGTGCCGGAAACGTTAAGTTAATTCAGGGGCGTTGGCAGGAAGGGATCGTGACGACCTGTGCTGGAAAGACATTACGTCTGAGCCTTGATGATAATTCGCAGGCATGGCTGAATAAGCGAGGTGCGAATAGCACAGAACCTCTGGGGATTGCGTGGCTGGACTCACCTGAAGGTCAACAATTGCTATTAGTGGCCAACCAAGATTTCTGCCGCTGGGAACCTACTGCCGGCAGTTTGTAATACAAAGATAAAAGGGCACCGCGAACGGTACCCTTCGAAGTGATGACTATTATCTTTCTCGCGAGTTATTTACCCCGAGCAATTGCACGATAGCCAATATCTTTACGGCAGAAAACACCTTCCCACTGAATATTCTCAGCAAGTTTATAAGCGTGTTGTTGTGCTTGAGCGACGGTAGCTCCGAGCGCTGTAACACATAACACTCGGCCGCCGCTGGTTACGACGTTATTATGGCCATCGAGCTTGGTTCCGGCGTGAAATACTTTCCCGTCGGCCACTTCTTGCTGTGGCAATCCGTGAATAACATCACCCTGACGATACTCACCCGGATAACCGCCAGCGGCCAGAACAACACCCAGTGATGGGCGCTCATCCCACTCAGAGGTTTTCTCATCCAGTTTGCCCTGTGCACCGGCTAAACATAGCTCAACTAAATCTGAACGCATCCGTAGCATAATGGGTTGGGTCTCAGGATCACCAAAGCGGCAGTTGAATTCGATAACTTTCGGTTGCCCATCTGCGGAAATCATCAAACCAGCATAGAGGAAGCCGGTATAAACATTGCCTTCTGCTGCCATGCCACGCACGGTTGGCCAGATAACCTGACTCATGACGCGCTGATGAACTTCATCTGTGACAACTGGGGCGGGAGAATAAGCTCCCATACCACCGGTGTTCGGGCCGGTGTCACCATCACCCACGCGTTTATGGTCTTGGCTGGTTGCCATTGGCAGCACGTTCTCGCCGTCAACCATGACAATAAAGCTGGCTTCTTCGCCATCCAAGAACTCTTCCACAACAATGCGATGGCCTGCATCACCAAATGCATTGCCTGCCAGCATATCGTGAACAGCGGTTTCCGCCTCTTCCAGCGTCATGGCGACGATCACACCTTTGCCCGCAGCCAGCCCATCAGCCTTAATCACGATGGGGGCGCCAATCTTACGAACATAGGCTAAAGCCGGTTCGACCTCGGTGAAATTCTGATAAAACGCGGTTGGGATATTGTGGCGTGCCAGAAAATCTTTGGTGAAAGCCTTAGAACCTTCTAACTGCGCGGCCGCTTGTGTTGGGCCAAAGATGGTTAGGCCCGCTGCACGGAAAGCATCAACGACACCAATCACCAGCGGAGCTTCTGGACCGACGATAGTCAAGCCAATATCATGCTTTTGCGCAAAAGCCAGTAAACCCGCGATATCGGTAGCAGCGATATCCACGTTTTCTAGCCGAGGCTCCAGTGCCGTCCCTGCATTACCTGGGGCGACATAAATTTTATCCGCTAAAGGTGACTGTGCTGCTTTCCAGCCCAGTGCATGTTCGCGCCCGCCATTGCCAATAATCAAAATATTCATTTGGATAACTCCGTGGGATATACACCAGAGCGCATACCCCACTTAGACAAGAGGTTTAATTAATGACGGAAATGGCGCATGTCGGTAAAGATCATGGCAATACCGTGTTCATCCGCGGCAGCAATAACTTCGTCATCACGGATAGAGCCACCAGGCTGGATGACACAAGTGATACCTACGGCCGCAGCGGCATCAATACCGTCGCGGAACGGGAAGAACGCGTCGGATGCCATGGCGGAGCCTGCCACCTGCAAACCTTCATCGGCCGCTTTGATACCGGCGATTTTGGCTGAATACACACGGCTCATTTGGCCTGCGCCTATGCCGATGGTCATATTATCGCGCGCATAAACAATGGCGTTAGATTTAACAAACTTGGCAACCTTCCAGCAGAACAGCGCATCACGTAGCTCCTGCTCGGTCGGTTGGCGTTTGGATACCACACGCAGATCTGCTGCGGTCACCATACCTAAATCACGATCTTGCACCAATAAACCGCCATTGACGCGTTTGAAATCCAGCGCGGCAGTATGTTCTTGCCACTGACCGCAAGTCAGAACGCGAACATTCTGTTTGGCAGCTAACAGCGCCAGTGCCTCGGCACTGACAGAGGGGGCAATAATCACTTCGACAAACTGGCGGCTGATAATGGCGTTTGCGGTTTCAGCATCCAGCTCACGGTTAAAAGCAATAATACCGCCGAAAGCCGATGTGGGGTCAGTTTTATACGCTTTGTCGTAAGCTGCCAACAGAGAATCAGCAATTGCGACGCCACATGGGTTGGCATGCTTGACGATGACACAGGCAGGTTCGCTGAACTCTTTCACACACTCAAGTGCGGCATCGGTATCAGCGATGTTGTTATAAGAGAGCGCCTTACCTTGTAATTGTTGTGCTGTGGCAACGGAGGCTTCTTTAATATCTTCTTCTATATAGAAGGCGGCATTCTGGTGGCTGTTCTCACCGTAGCGCATATCTTGTTTCTTTATATAGTTAAGATTCAGAGTCCGAGGGAAGCGGCCAGCAGGTTGTTCAGTGTCGCCATAATAAGGCGGAACCAGCGCACCAAAGTAGTTGGCAATCATGCTGTCGTAGGCGGCGGTGTGTTCGAAAGCTTTAATCGCCAGATCGAAACGGGTTGGATAAGTCAGTGAACCCTCATTTTCATCGAGTTCAGCAATAATTGCTGGGTAGTCGCTACTCTTAACGACAATCGCGACGTCTTTGTGGTTCTTAGCGGCGGAGCGCACCATGGTTGGGCCACCGATATCGATATTCTCCACTGCATCTTCTAGTGAGCAATCAGGGCGGGCGACCGTCTGAGCGAACGGATATAAGTTCACAACCACAATATCAATTGGCTGGATATTATGTTGAGCCATGATGCCATCATCCTGACCACGACGGCCTAGAATGCCGCCATGTACTTTGGGATGCAAAGTCTTAACGCGTCCGTCCATCATTTCTGGGAAACCGGTGTAGTCAGAAACTTCTGTTACTGGCAGACCAGCATCAGCCAGCAGACGGGCGGTCCCGCCAGTGGAAAGTAACTCGATACCACGTTGTGAAAGTGCAGTGGCGAATTCGATGATCCCGGCTTTGTCAGAGACACTGAGTAGAGCACGGCGGATTGGGCGGCGTTGTTGCATGGTTTTATCCCTTGGCTTTGGAGTCGCAGTTGTTCTTCGCAATCAATCAATAGAGCGTTACGTGGATCTCTTCTATCTATATAGCGCTATAAAGAGAAGAACAGATTCAGATAACGTCCCAACTTTGCCAACAAGGTTACGTTTTTCAACGCGAGGAATTGTAGCGAAAACGATTGCGCGATGCTCGTCAATTTTGAGTTCAGATTCAATCTGTGGATAAGTTTGTGTACAACAGGGTATAAGGCGGGGTTTTGCTGTGGAATGCAGCAAACAGTCATTTTTATTGAAATTAGCGGTTGCGGGCAGCTCAGAACTCCCTATAATGCGCATCCATCGAGACGGCACACAACGAATCAAGTAGTTAAGTGACCGGCAAAGAGAACAGAGAA
>NZ_CACVAF010000020.1 GCF_902726565.1 Yersinia vastinensis | reverse complement strand
TGTTAGGGCGCGGCTGGCAACAGAGCCTTATAGGCGCATATGAAAAACCTCCGGCTATGCCGGAGGATATTTATTTTGTATCATAATCATAAGGTTACATAATTTAACATTTCATAAAACTATAATTTATTGATTTAATTGGAATTTATTCAATTTCGATTGTTGTATTGCCTATTTGAGTTATCTCGGCACCAGAAAATAGTGACGTATATCGCAACCTCAAAATTGTTTAAAAGCAAACTGGTAAGCTGAGTTAAAATATTGTTAAAGTTATGATGTGAATTTGAGTTTTACTCTGGCGATCAATAATCATTTCAGGAGTGCTACCTTGGAAAAAGTATGGCTAAAGCGTTATCCGGCAGACGTCCCCGCAGAGATTGACCCGGATCGCTATTCTTCTTTGGTGGAAATGTTTGAGAACGCAGCATTGCGTTATGCGGACCAACCTGCGTTTATCAATATGGGGGAGGTAATGACCTTCCGTAAACTGGAAGAGCGTAGCCGTGCTTTTGCTGCTTATTTACAGCAAGGTTTAGGATTACAAAAAGGTGACCGTGTCGCCCTGATGATGCCAAATCTGCTGCAATATCCTATCGCCTTGTTTGGTATTTTGCGCGCGGGCATGGTGGTGGTAAATGTTAATCCGCTATATACCCCGCGTGAACTCGAGCATCAGCTAAATGACAGTGGGGCAGCAGCCATTGTTATCGTCTCCAACTTTGCTCATACACTAGAAAAAATCGTTTTCAAAACTCAGGTTAAGCACGTCATTTTAACCCGTATGGGTGACCAATTATCGACAGCTAAAGGTACGCTGGTGAATTTCGTAGTGAAATACATAAAGCGTTTGGTGCCGAAATATTATTTGCCTGATGCCATTTCGTTCCGTACGGCATTACAGAAAGGTCGCCGTATGCAATATGTGAAGCCGGATGTTATCAATACGGATATGGCATTTTTGCAATATACCGGTGGAACTACTGGTGTGGCGAAAGGCGCCATGCTGACGCACCGGAATATGCAGTCTAATTTGGAGCAGGCGAAAGCGGCCTATGCGCCCTTACTGCAACCCGGCCATGAGTTGGTCGTGACGGCACTGCCGCTCTATCATATTTTCGCGTTAACCATGAATTGCCTGCTGTTTATTGAACTCGGTGGGCGTAGCTTATTAATCACTAACCCACGTGATATTCCGGGAATGGTTAAAGAACTAAGCCGTTATCCATTCACAGCAATGACGGGTGTGAACACATTATTTAATGCACTATTAAATAATGAAGAATTTAGCAAATTAGATTTTTCCTCGTTACGGCTTTCGGTGGGGGGCGGCATGCCAGTCCAGAAAGCCGTTGCCGAAAAATGGGAGAAACTCACCGGTAGACACCTTTTGGAAGGCTATGGGCTGACTGAGTGTTCTCCGCTTGTCACGGGCAACCCTTATGATTTGAAACATTACAGTGGCAGCATTGGCCTACCAGTGCCTTCGACAGATGTTCGCTTGGTTGATGATGAGGGTAATGAAGTCACTGCGTTCGGCGAGCCGGGCGAACTATGGGTGCGCGGCCCTCAAGTTATGTTAGGCTATTGGCAGCGGCCAGATTCGACCGATGAAGTGCTCAAAGATGGCTGGCTGGCAACGGGTGATATTGCCACTCTTGATGAACAGGGCTTTTTGCGTGTAGTTGATCGTAAAAAGGATATGATTTTAGTGTCTGGTTTTAACGTCTACCCCAATGAGATTGAAGATGTGGTCGCGTTACATTCCAAAGTGCTGGAGTCTGCCGCCGTTGGGGTGCCTAATGAAGTCTCGGGCGAGACGGTAAAATTATTTGTAGTGAAAAAAGATGCCTCACTGACGCCAGAAGAGCTGCTAACCCATTGCCGCCGCTACCTTACTGGGTATAAAGTACCGAAAATTGTAGAGTTCCGTGACGAATTGCCGAAATCGAATGTCGGTAAAATTTTGCGCAGGGAATTGCGTGACGAGCAAGTTAACACTAAGGCTAGCGAGCAAAACGCGGCTTAACTTAACTGAGTCACCTAATCATCATCAACAACGCCGGTCATCACCGGCGTTGTTGTGTTTGCCATAGACTATACCCCAAAGATAACGGGTATAACGACCAAGAGAATGACGTTTTGAATTATCAGTTGATCACGACCGACAGTGCGTTGCAGCAGGCTTGCGAGCAAGCTCAAAAACATGCCCATGTCGCACTGGATACAGAGTTTGTCAGAACACGCACTTACTATCCGCAGTTGGGCCTGATTCAACTGTATGACGGTGAACAACTTTCACTGATTGACCCTTTGCCTATCACACAGTGGCAACCTTTCCGCGAGCTGCTGCAAGATATCAATGTAGTGAAATATCTGCATGCGGGCAGTGAAGATCTCGAAGTATTCTTAAATGCCTTTGATCAGATGCCCACGCCGATGATTGATACTCAGGTTTTGGCCGCATTTTCTGGGCGCACGCTATCGTGTGGTTTTGCCATGCTGGTGAATGAATTTGAAGGTGTCGAGTTAGATAAAAGTGAATCTAGGACAGACTGGATTGCTCGTCCGCTAAGTGAAAAACAGTGTGATTATGCCGCTGCGGATGTGTTCTATTTGTTACCTTTGGCCGCTAAGTTAGTGGAAGCCACTGAGGCCGCAGGGTGGATGGATGCGGCGATTGATGAGTGCCAATTGTTGTGCCGACGCCGCAGCGAAACACTTGACCCGGAATTGGCATACCGTGAAATCACCAATGCTTGGCAATTACGTGGTCGTCAACTGGCCTGTTTGCAGAAGCTGGCTGCATGGCGCTTACGCCAAGCGCGTGAGCGTGATTTAGCCGTGAATTTTGTCGTGCGAGAAGAGAACCTATGGCAAGTTGCGCGTTACCAACCGACGTCACTAGGTGAGCTGGATTCTCTAGGGCTGAGTGGGCAAGAGATTCGTTATCACGGACGCACCTTGCTAGCGCTAGTGGCAGAGAGTGATGCTGTCCCTGAAGATCAACTCCCTCCACCGGTCATTAATTTGATTGATCAACCCGGTTACAAGAAAGTCTTTAAAGATATTAAAGCGCTAATATTATCAGTCAGTGAGCGCAGCGGACTTAGCAGCGAGTTACTGGCATCACGTCGTCAAATAAACCAATTACTCAGTTGGCATTGGAAACTGAAATCAACAGAAACACAGCCTGAGTTATTAAGTGGCTGGCGTGGTGATTTGCTGTCTGTGGAATTGACGGAGATTTTACAGCAGTATTAATCGAAATTCAGAGGGGAGGGAACTTCACTCTGAATACTTCAGTTTAAATTTATAGATAGTTTATGAATAACTGAAATAGAGATTAAGATTTTTCTTGTTTAGATGGGTATATATTAATAGCAGAAACAAAACTGGATATTTATACAGTCAATAACAGAAAACTCCCCCCTGTAAATAAATACAGGGGGGAGTTATTGCGAAGAAATCATTTAGGCGTTTCTTCCGTTTCCGGTAATGTCACGTTAAGTTCAAGTACCGAAATATCATCCCCTTTCTGCTCAAATTGCACGTGCAGCATTTCAGGGTCGATCTGGATATATTTACAAATAACCGCCAAAATATCGCGTTTCAAGTCAGGCAAGTAATGGGGCTCACTGTCCCCACGACGACGCTCTGCGACGATAATTTGCAGCCGTTCCTTGGCTATATTGGCTGTCGGTTTTTTGCGGGACAGAAAAAAGTCTAACAAAGCCATGGTTTATCCCCCAAAAAGGCGTTTCAGGAAGCCCTTCTTCTCTTCTTCGATGAAGCGGAAAGGACGTTCTTCTCCTAGTAAACGGTCAACGGTATCGTCATAAGCTTTACCGGCATCAGACTCTTTGTCCAGAATCACGGGCTCACCTTGGTTTGAGGCGCGCAATACAGACTGATCTTCTGGAATAACGCCAACCAGTGGGATCCTCAGAATATCGAGGACATCTTCCATACTCAGCATATCGCCGCGATTAACACGCCCTGGATTGTAGCGGGTTAACAGCAGATGTTCTTTAATCGGTTCCTGACCATTTTCTGCACGACGTGACTTGGATGACAATATTCCAAGGATACGGTCTGAGTCACGAACCGAGGAAACCTCAGGGTTGGTCGTGATGACGGCTTCGTCAGCAAAATACAGCGCCATTAATGCGCCACTTTCAATACCCGCTGGCGAGTCACACACCACGAACTCAAAATTCATGTCGCCAAGATCATTCAAAATCTTTTCAACACCCTCTTTGGTCAGGGCGTCTTTGTCACGCGTCTGAGAGGCGGGCAAAATATACAAATTATCTGTACGCTTATCTTTTATTAATGCTTGGTTCAATGTGGCATCACCTTGAATCACATTAACAAAATCATAAACGACTCGGCGCTCACATCCCATAATCAAGTCTAGGTTCCGCAGCCCGATATCGAAATCGATAACAACGGTTTTTTTACCTTTTTGGGCCAAGCCGGTTGCGATAGCCGCGCTTGATGTGGTCTTGCCAACGCCCCCTTTACCCGATGTAACAACAATAATGCGTGCCATGAAATGGATTCCTTGTCAAAAGGGCTTAATTTAAAGGTTGTATAGTTAATGCGTTATCCAGCAGATGCAAACGCGCAGCCTGACCAAAATAGTCGCGCGGGATCTGATCACTCAACCAGTACTGCCCTGCGATAGAGACTAGTTCAGCACCGAGATGCGTGCAAAAAATCTGGCATTGGCCATCACCTGATGCACCTGCTAGCGCACGGCCTCGCATCATTCCATAGATATGAATATTGCCGTCGGCAATTAATTCAGCACCGGCGCTGACGCTGCTGATAACAATCAAATCGCAATTACGAGCATAAATCTGTTGGCCGGAACGAACAGGTGTGTTGATAATTCGTGTCTTGGTAGAAACGTTTTCTGGTGGGCTGGCAACTGGCTCTGGTGCCATTTTCTGGCCTTTACCTTCACTCAGTAACGGCAAACCTGCCCGTGCTATTGCCCGTTTTTGACGTTCATCCTGACAACCACTGATGCCAACAATACGCAAACCCGCTGAGGTGACAGCCTGTTGGAGATCTTTCCAGTTAGCACCGTTAGGTAACGTTGCAACGTTAATCACAACAGGGGCGTTTTTCAGGAAAGCAGGCGCTTGATCCACCTTCTCCTGTAATGCCTGACGGATTACCTCCGGTCGTGAATCATGCAAATGAATGACCGAAAGGGTAAAACTACTGCCTTTTAACTCAATTGGCGATTGTGACATCTATCCTGACTCAGTTTCAGCTGCGTTTAATCCCCAAAATACCATTCGGGGTACAATATTCTGATCTTCCCAAGCATGTTATAGGTAATATAAAGAGAAATCTATCCGTATCAATATATTGAAATCCTAAAGCGTTAATGACTTCAATCTGACAAGAAATTACAGCATAACTTCCGCTTATTCGCTAGCCTTGGCCTGTCTATATTTGGCTATTATCACTGCCATGATTAAATTGGATATTTTTTCAACAGTCAGATTTACTTCATGCTGGTTTGTTGCCGCCCATAAAAAGCATTATTTTCAGTCAAACAAGGTTTTTTATCGAGTGACTCCAGTTTTTATAAGATATGACAATACGTAACCATTATTATCACTTTTAAGACGATGAAATAGAGTGGTTGATTATGGTTAATATCGACTTAGTGAAATAGCTCACAATAATATTTAAGAAAACTCTGATCAGATACTTTGTCAACGCCGACAGTAGAGAGCGTGCAATAATTAAACATTCACTGTCGGGCATCTTTTCTGTTCACTATAAACTGCGCCAATCAGTACTATTTTTAGTTATTTAATATTGAGAATGATAATCATTTTGTGATAATTTGCGGTTTTTACACCAATCACTCTAAAGGAAATCAACGATGAAAAGGAATTTCATCTCACTGTCATTTATCTGTGTTATTGCCACTTCTGCTCCAGCAACAAGCTGGGCTGATTTTAGCTATCACGCTGAAATTCCAAAAGATAGTAAGGTTTCTAAGGATTATCTGGAAAAACGTAAAGCACTGAGGTCTGTCACTCCAAATGCTGATTCATGGCAGCGGCAGCTTGATCAGGAAAAGGCACGGATAGACGCCGAGTCGGCAAAACGTGAAAGTGATAAACAGGCAAAATGCCAACAGCAGGGGTATCAGCAGAATAGACAGCAGGGATACCAACAACATCGACGCACCAACAATGGAAAGTATCAACATTATGTGCCTGACCCATGTGCACAGAGTATAGGCATAGACATCCCTATCTATTGAGATCTCAGACATGCAATCTAGCATGACGTGTTATAATCTTAAGCTAACTATGCAATTTTATTATTGAATTTACCAACCAGAGTCCAGAACATGCTTTGTGCTATCTACCGAAGCCCGAAACGGGATCAGACCTACCTTTATATTGAAAAGAAAGATGATTTCTCAAGAGTTCCTGCGGAGCTACTGGCCAGTTTTGGTCAACCGCAATTTGCGATGTTACTTTCATTAAACGAGCGAAAAAGCTTGGCGACAGCCGATATTGAGAAAGTGAAGAATGCGCTTGTCGAGCAGGGTTTTTATCTGCAAGTCCCACCGCCACCAGAAAGTTTGCTAAAAATGCATTTGGGTGAAATCAAGGCATAATCCCCTGTTTTATAAAGGAACGTGACGATGAAACTGTCAATAATTGCCATTGCTGTGACGACAGTCATCTCTGTAGGATGTTCCAGTAAGAATGCCGCGGCCCCGATACCAACCCAGCCGAGCGCCCAACAAGTTGAGGCTGATTCAGGCGCTGCAGCCGCGGCTTCTGTCAATAAGAACAGCACTACAACAACGCTCTCTCAGCAAGGTCGGGATCCGGCTCAGTTCCCGGCTTATGTCGAACAGTTGAAAGCGCATGCTCGTGCGCAAGGGATCAGTCGCGCGACGTTGGATATTGCATTTGCGAATATTCATTTTGTTGACCGGGTGATTCAATCTGATCGTAACCAACTAGAAAAGAAAGTCACATTAGATGATTATCTGTCTAAGGTTCTGACGGCTAAAAAAATAGAGCAAGGTAAGGCAATTTATCGGCGCTATCAGCCCCAGTTATCACAAGCGACGGCACGTTATGGCGTACCAGAGCGCTATATTGTTGCGCTTTGGGGGCTAGAAAGTGGCTTTGGTAAAATTCAAGGTAAAGAAGACGTCATTTCTGCGCTCTCGACACTAGCATTTGAAGGCCGGCGAGAAGCATTCTTTACTAAAGAACTGATGGCCGCACTCAAGATTATCCAACAAGGTCGAGTGGAAGACCCGCAATTGAAGGGGTCATGGGCTGGAGCTATGGGACAAAGTCAATTTATGCCCAGTTCTTTCCTGAATTATGGTGCTGACGGTGATGGTGACGGTAAAATCGATATTTGGAATAATATTGATGATGTATTTGCTTCAACTGCCAACTATCTATCTACTGAAGGTTGGACATCAGGGATAGGTTGGGGGCAAGAAGTACAGTTGCCAAAAGGGTTCAATGTTGCTCTGGCGGGTTTGAAAGATAATCAAGCCAAGACTATCGGGCAATGGCAGCGGCTTGGTATCAAACCTGTATCTGGGAAGAAGATCACTCACCCTGAGTTACGTGCTTGGGTGATCGTTCCCGATGATGTGCAAGGGCGGGCATTTCTGGTTTATGATAATTTTCGGACCATTATGCACTGGAACCGCTCTTACTATTTTGCCATCAGCATTGGTATGATGGCCGATAGTGTTGGTCAATAATGTCTGTGGTTAAAATGACCGCGGTGTCGTGTCTATCAGGATGTGAATTCAGGAGAGGCAGTATGTATCAACATAGAGACTGGCAAGGGTCTTTGCTGGATTTTCCAGTAAATAAAGTGGTTTGCGTTGGCAGTAACTATGCCGAGCATATTAAAGAAATGGGGAGTACGGCCTCGGCGGAACCGGTGCTGTTTATCAAACCAGAAACGGCATTATGCGATCTTCGCCAGCCGGTCGCCATTCCGAAAGATTTTGGTGCTGTACACCATGAAGTGGAGTTGGCTGTTCTGATTGGCACGCCATTAAAGCAAGCCAGTGAAGATAGAGTGGCGCGTGCTATTGCCGGTTATGGTGTGGCATTGGATTTAACTCTGCGTGAATTACAGGCAGGTTTGAAAAAAGCTGGGCAACCGTGGGAAAAAGCGAAAGCCTTTGATGGCTCATGCCCAATTTCCGGTTTTATTCCAGTCGCTGAGTTCGGCGATGCGCAAGATGCTGATTTATCCCTGACCATTAACGGGGACATCCGCCAGCAGGGTAATACCCGCGATATGATCACCCCGATCATCCCATTGATAAGCTATATCAGTCGTTTCTTTACATTACGTGCAGGCGACGTTGTGTTGACGGGAACTCCGCAGGGGGTTGGGCCAATGATATCGGGCGATATGCTAACGATTAAGCTCAATGACAAGACGATGAGTACCCGTATAATCTAAAGTAGTTTAGGCCGCCTGTCCTTGTGGTTGGGCGGCAAATACTTGCATCTGGTAGCCAAAGCGTCTATAACGACCCGCTCATTTAGCTATATGCTTATTAACTGCACGTTCATTAACCACACCGGATACCGATATGTCGCAACGTCCATTTTGGCAACAAAAAACACTCGCTGAGATGTCAGATAGCGAATGGGAATCACTGTGCGACGGATGCGGTCAATGCTGTTTGAATAAGTTGATTGATGAGGACACTGATGAAATTTATTTCACCAATGTGGCCTGTGATCAGCTCAATATTAAAACCTGCCAGTGCCGTAACTATGAGCGTCGCTTTGAATTAGAAGAAGATTGCATCAAGTTAACCCGCGAAAATTTGGTCACTTTTGATTGGTTGCCACCCACTTGTGCCTATCGTTTAATCGGTGAGGGACAAGATTTACCGAGTTGGCACCCCCTGTTGACAGGGTCGAAATCAGCCATGCATGGTGAGCGGATTTCGGTGCGTCATATTGCCGTTCGCGAGAGTGAAGTCATTGACTGGCAAGATCATATTCTGAATAAACCGCAGTGGGCCAGATAATACTTACCTATTAATAAGCCAGATTTGGCTGACATACGCCGTATCTAACGAAGAAACTTAAAATATGAAATATTCAACATTAGCCGCTGTTATCATCGGCTTATCCGCTACATTAGGTAGCGTTTCACATCAGGCTCAAGCGGCTGGCGCATCATTAATTAATCTTGATTGCGAATTGAAGGATGGCGGGAATCTTACTGCGGTATTAGATGGTCCGAACCAACAATTAACCATTGATAAGTCGGTGTTTAAGTTTGTAAAAGTTAATCCAGAAGGTCAGGGTGAGTCGCTAATCTTCCAAAAGGCCAGTAGCGAGGAGCAGGTTATTGCGTCCCTCAATATTTCTGCGCTGCCAATTCGCTTGGCGGTTGTTGATGGTGAGCAAGCTAATCAATATATTTGTACGCACACTAAAGCTTAATTCGTTGATAATTAGTGTGAAAAAAGGCTGCCTTAGGGCGGCCTTTTTTATGTCAAAAGCGCGGACAGAAATAAAAAAGACGCCACATCATATGGCGTCTTAAATAGATAAAGATATGTATGGGACTTATCGGCTAAAAAGATCGCGTCTTTTTGGCTTAACAAATTGGCTAATCAAGACGAGCACTGAGATCAATAAGTAAGCAGCGAAGATACCCACCAACCACTGTGGCATTTCTAATGTCAGGAATTCCCATTGTTTGACAGCACAATCACCGCTGGCAACAAAAATAGCCGGGAACCACTTATCCAATGGTAACCAAGAAGGGAAGCTTACAAAGAAATCACAGGTGGTGAATGGGGACGGATGCAGTTGTAGCATCGTATGTGTCCAGGCTAACTGAACTCCTTTCCAAGCACTGTAAATCCAGATGAAAATAGCCAGATAACGTAAGGGTGATTTAGGCGCAATAGCCCCTAATAACGCGGCACCCAGGATACCAAATAATGCGGCCCGTTCATAAATACACATCACGCAAGGTTGAAGCAACATTACGTGCTGAAAATAGAGCGCAACTAATTCTAATGCAAGTGCAGTCAGGGCCAGTAATAGCCAAGCACCGCGCCCTTTAGAGCAGCGGTTAAGGAATTGCAACATATCTTTATTTTCCATGCAGTAAGCAATTGTACCGGCAGTGTAAACCAATTCATCTTTGCTGCCAGCCACCCAAAGGTAAAATTAGGCAAAAATCAGCGATTTCTCGCGAATGACAGGCTGTCACGGGTATAAATTTTGCTTTGGATGAGATATTGGTTTGTCTTGCCAGCCCCGAATCCCTCGAAGATTATCCCCATCGTCGGTCAATATGCATGACGTTGGCTTTTAGGTCACCTTTCGCGGCGAAAGAAAGTGTAGGGCTGGCAGAGACAATAATGCAAGTCATCAGTGCGTGATGCTAACCCCTTCTGCAATATGAGGTAAACTTATCCAGCCACTTTGCGTCATCCATTCCGTCATGGGAACCAACAAAAACTCAACGCCCAACAAACCGACAACAGTCATTACGATAGTATATGGCAGAGCCATGTATACCATACGACCATAGGATAGGCGAATAAGTGGAGCGAGTGCTGAGGTTAACAGGAACAAGAATGCAGCCTGACCATTTGGCGTGGCGACAGATGGCAAGTTAGTTCCGGTATTGATGGCGACAGCCAGTAGCTCAAATTGCTGGAGTGAAATGATGCCATGCTCAAATGCCTTTCGCGCTTCATTAATATACACCGTGCCGACAAAGACATTGTCTGATACCGACGACAGCAAGCCGTTAAACAGATAAAACAGCGATAATTGAGCTGACGGCGAAGATTGCAAAACGAATTGAATAATAGGTGTGAATAAACTTTGCTCAATAATAACCGCGACCACAGCGAAAAATACGGTGAGTAATGCGGTAAACGGCAGGGCTTCCTGAAACGCCTTACCCAGCGTATGTTCATTGGTGATGCCGCAAAGTGAAGTTGCAAGAATAATCACCGACAGCCCCACCAAGCCAACTTCAGCCAAATGCAATGCCAGTGCTAGCACAAGCCAAACACCGATCAGTGCTTGTACCCACAGTTTGACTTTTTCTTGCTGGGTGCGTTTTTCACTGGTTTGTTTATCATAATCAGTCAAAACCTGACGAACGCGCTCAGGGAGTTCAGCGCCATAGCCAAACAATTTAAAACGCTCGACCAGCAGACAAACCAATAATCCGCAACACAGTACCGGCAGAGTAACAGGCAACATGCGCATAAAGAAATCGGCAAAATGCCAGCCTGCACTTTTGGCGATAATCAGGTTTTGTGGTTCACCTACCATGGTCATCACCCCACCCAGAGCCGTACCCACACCAGCATGCATCATCAGACTGCGTAAAAACGCCCGAAACTGCTCTAGTGTTTTACGGTTTTCCTGACTGTCTATCCAACTGTCATCATTTATGTCTTTATCAGCGTGATTGGATGCTACATGGTGATAAATAGTATAAAAACCGACAGATACGCTAATGACTACCGCGATGACAGTTAAAGCATCCAGGAAGGCGGAGAGAAAGGCTGAAGCGAGACAAAAAGCTAACGAGAGAATGATTTTTGAACGGATATTTAGCAGCAGTTTAGTAAAAACAAACAGCAATAACTGCTTCATAAAGTAAATACCTGCGACCATAAACACCAACAGCAACAGGACTTCCAAATTATTAGCAATTTCTTCTGCAACCTGATGTGGGCTGGTCATACCGATCGCTACGGCTTGAATAGCCAATAAACCACCGGGTTGTAAGGGATAGCATTTTAGTGCCATCGCCAAGGTAAAGATAAACTCAATAACCAACATCCAGCCTGCGAGGAACGGGCTGACAAAGAAGAACACCAAAGGGTTGATAATAAGGAACCCTATGATGGCCAGTTTGTACCAGTCGGGTGAACTTCCAAGAAAATTCCTGAGTATGGCTTGTCTAATGGTCATATCCATTGTGGGTCGTGGTCTCCTTCATAAATGATTATGGTGCTATTACTGTTCAAAGTTACATTTTACTTTACGTTATCGACCTAAAAGCAATATGTATAATCTGCTCATCATTGCATCTGCGCAATTTTTGCAACTTTATGACTGCTTTCACCATTTGTTCGGCTCTGGAGCTATATCAGAATAGAGTCGTCTGGTATGATGAGCGCACTAAATTGCTGATATGTATCGCTACGGAACGTCAAAAAATATGGTTATAAAGGCGCAAAGTCCTGCCGGTTTCGCGGAAGAGTATATTATTGAAAGTATTTGGAATAATCGCTTCCCTCCAGGCACTATTTTGCCCGCGGAGCGTGAACTTTCAGAGCTAATTGGAGTTACCCGCACAACATTGCGCGAAGTGCTGCAACGGTTAGCCCGCGATGGCTGGCTCACTATTCAGCATGGTAAACCGACGAAAGTAAACAACTTTTGGGAGACGTCCGGTCTTAATATCTTGGAAACACTGGCGCGGCTTGACCACGACAGCGTTCCACAATTGATAGACAACTTACTGGCTGTTCGAACAAATATCGCGACAATTTTTGTGCGCACAGCCATTCGCAATCATCCAGAAAAAGCGCAGGAAATTCTGGCTCAAGCACAGACGGTCGATGATAATTCAGAAGCATTTACTGCACTGGATTATGGCATTTTCCGTGGGTTGGCATTTGCCTCCGGCAACCCGATTTATGGTTTGATTCTCAATGGGTTGAAAGGGCTTTATACTCGCGTAGGGCGTTATTACTTCTCGAATCCAGAAGCGCGTAAGTTGGCACTGACGTTTTATAGCAAGTTGTCGACACTGTGTGATGAGAAAGGGCATGAGCAGGTTGTTGAATGTCTGCGAACCTATGGTAAAGAGAGTGGTGCTATCTGGCACAGTATGCAGGGCACCATGCCAAGTGATTTGGCTGAAGCTCGCCGCTAGAGAAAGGCGGCAAAACCGAAAAACAAAAGGGGCATATAGTGCCCCTTTTTGATGAGAATTAGCCGCGTTGAACTTGTTTAGAGCTTATTGGTTCTCTGCGGGATGCTATCGAGCAGTTCAATACTGCCATCATCATTCAACTGCTCCATGTGAATATCAAATCCCCAAAGCCGATGAATATGTTTCATCACTTGTTGGCGGCTTTTATCCAGTGGTGCTCGGTCATGCGGAATATAGCGCAACGTCAGGGACCGGTCCCCACGTAAATCCACGTTCCAGACCTGAATGTTAGGTTCATGATTGCTTAAATTATATTGAGCAGACAATTCATTGCGGATGGCACGATAGCCTTCCTCATTATGAATAGCTGAGATTTCCAGATAATTATTCTTATCATCATCCAGCACAGTAAAGAGACGGAAGTCACGCATCACTTTGGGTGATAAGAATTGGCTGATGAAACTCTCGTCTTTAAAATCACGCATGGCAAAATGCAGTGTATCCAACCAATCTTTCCCTGCGATATCAGGGAACCAATAATAATCTTCTTCCGTTGGGGAAAGGCAAATACGTTTGATGTCCTGAAACATAGCAAAGCCAAGAGCATAAGGGTTAATGCCGTTGTAATAAGGGCTGTTATACGGCGGCTGATAGACAACATTAGTATGGCTGTGCAAAAACTCCATCATGAACCGGTCGGTGACCTGACCTTCATCATACAGATGGTTAAGAATGGTGTAATGCCAGAAAGTCGCCCAGCCTTCATTCATCACTTGGGTTTGTTTTTGTGGATAAAAATATTGGCTGACTTTACGAACAATGCGCAGCACTTCGCGTTGCCATGATTCCAGCAATGGGGCATTTTTTTCCATGAAATAGAGTAGGTTTTCTTGCGGCTCGCTTGGGTAGCGTTGAGCCTGAGCTTGCACTTCTTCTCTGTCCTTGCGGGGTAGGGTTTTCCACAAAGAATTGACTTGGCTTTGCAGATACTCCTCACGACTTTTTTGGCGCGCAGTTTCTTCAACCAATGAAATTTTTTGCGGGCGTTTATAACGGTCTACTCCGTAATTCATCAACGCATGGCAAGAGTCCAGTAGCCGCTCAACTTCTTCTACACCATAGCGTTCTTCGCATTCACTGATGTAATGACGGGCAAATAACAGGTAATCAACGATGGAGCTGGCATCGGTCCATGCTCGGAATAAATAGTTATTCTTAAAGAAAGAATTATGACCATAGCAAGCATGCGCCATGACTAAGGCTTGCATAGTAATGGTATTTTCTTCCATTAAATAAGCAATACAAGGGTTGGAGTTAATCACAATTTCATAAGCCAACCCTTGCTGTCCATGCTTATATTTTTGCTCGGTTTCGATAAATTTCTTACCGAAAGACCAGTGCGTGTAATTAATTGGCATGCCGATACTTGAGTAGGCATCCATCATTTGTTCTGAGGTAATCACCTCTATTTGATGAGGATAAGTATCTAGACGGTAATGTTTTGCCACTTTGTCTATTTGATCCAGATAGACCTGTAACAACTCAAATGTCCAGTCCGGGCCGTCAGTCAGGCGCTTATCTTGCGCGGTGTGTTTCGGTGTTGAAGTTGTCATTAGCGCATCCTCACGGTTTTATAACCCTGCAAAATACCGGTCACTTCAATAATCCTAGCTCAATATGAACAAACTGAGGCATGGCAAGACCTTATGTCAATATAGATTATTTTTTATCAATTGAATCAATAATCTTAAATGACAATTTATTAGATTATTATTCTGTTTATTTGCCGGTTAATCAGAACAATAATCTAATAACTTTCATTTATACAATATGCCAATTATTCATGCTGTAAATAAGGATAATTAGGTCGATTTTCAGTCTTTATTTCGCGTAATGGGTAAAAAATAGCATCTTATCGCTATTTCTCTGACGCTATTGAATTGGGAAGTCATTGCGCCGTAAATTAATTGTGAATAATGTCACAGTCTATAATTAATGTGTTGGATAGTTTTTTCTGCTGGGTTAATTTTCTGTCAACAGAATATTATGCTTTTGGTATGATTTCGGAGTGGGATGATATGCGCATTGTCATTTTAGGAAGTGGTGTGGTGGGCGTTGCCAGCGCTTGGTACTTGGCCAAAGACGGTCATGATGTCACCGTGATTGATCGCCAGTCGGGACCTGCGCAGGAGACCAGTGCAGCCAATGCGGGCCAAATATCACCGGGGTACGCTGCCCCTTGGGCTGCACCGGGCGTGCCACTGAAAGCGATTAAATGGATGTTCCAGCGCCATGCGCCGCTCGCAATTCATCTCGATGGCAGTGCATTCCAATTGCGCTGGATGTGGCAAATGTTAAGAAACTGCGACACATCCCACTACATGATTAACAAAAGCCGAATGGTGCGGTTGGCAGAATACAGCCGTGATTGTTTAAAAGACCTACGTGCAGATACCGGCATTCAATATGAGGGGCGTCAGGGGGGAACGTTGCAATTGTTTCGTACCGAGCAGCAATTTGATAATGCCACTAAAGATATCGCGGTATTAGATGATGCGGGCGTGCCATATTCTCTGCTCACCGCTGACCAATTAGCGACTGTCGAGCCTGCATTAGCTAAGGTCGCGCATAAGCTGACGGGGGGGTTACGTCTGCCTAATGATGAAACCGGTGACTGTCAGCTATTTACGGAACGATTGGCCAAAATGGCTGAACAGGCTGGGGTGAAATTTATGTTTAACCGCTCGGTCGATAAGTTGTTGGTGGAGGGTGACCAGATTGCAGGTGTACTGTGCGGTGATGACATTATCAAGGCGGATGCCTATGTCGTTGCTTTTGGTGCCTACTCGACAGCGTTATTGGCCGGGTTAGTGTCGATTCCTGTTTACCCGCTTAAAGGATACTCACTGACCATTCCGATTACTGATCCCGCATCTGCACCATTTTCCACGGTATTGGATGAGACCTACAAGATTGCTATTACCCGTTTTGACGATCGTATTCGCGTTGGTGGTATGGCGGAAATCGTAGGGTTCAATACGCAATTGGCACAAGCACGACGTGAAACACTGGAAATGGTAGTCAGTGATTTGTATCCCCACGGAGGGAACATCAGTCAGGCTACGTTCTGGGCTGGCCTGCGCCCAATGACACCGGATGGCACGCCTATCGTCGGGCGAACTTCTCTCAAAAACCTCTACCTCAATACGGGGCACGGCACCTTGGGATGGACCATGGCTTGTGGTTCCGGTCAATTATTGGCCGATATTATGTATGGCCGCCGCCCGGCAATCTTAGCTGATGATCTTGCGGTATCACGTTATAACGCTGGCTTTCGGCCATTGAATACCGCGCCTTTACACGATATTCATCCTGTTCGCTAAGGCACTTGTTGATAGTCACAGCTCTGCGGAGTGCCGGGCTGTGAAGCAATGAATTTATCTGAAAGGAATAAGCATGCCTCGCCCGATCTCTGCCTCACTGAATTTATCTGCACTGCAACACAATCTGAATATTGTTCGGGGCTACGCCAAAACAGCAAAAATTTGGTCCGTTGTTAAAGCTAATGCCTATGGTCATGGTCTGGCGCGTATCTGGCAAGGGCTTGCGGCAACCGATGGGTTTGCATTACTGGATTTGAATGAGGCCGTGCTGCTACGTGAGCAGGGCTGGCAAGGGCCTATTTTGTTACTCGAAGGGTTCTTTCAGCCGCAAGACCTGAAAGTGTTGGACCATTATCGCCTAACCACAGCGGTGCACAGTGACTGGCAACTTGAAGCGATTAAAACTGCACGCTTGTCTACTCCCCTTAATATTTATTTAAAACTCAATAGCGGTATGAATCGCTTAGGTTTTCCCATCGGGCAGGTGGATGCTGTTTGGCAATGGGCGAAAAGCTTGAGCAATGTGGCTGAGGTAACCTTAATGAGCCACTTCGCCAATGCAGATAATCATATTGGTGCACAGACTCAATTTTCCGTGATTCAGCAAGCCAGTGAGCATCTTGCCGCAACACGCTGCTTTGCAAATTCAGCGGCAATACTGCGTAATCCAGAGACTCACTATGACTGGGTTCGTCCCGGCATTATTCTCTATGGTGCATCGCCCAGCGGCGATACAGCCGATATTGCGGGCATTGGTCTGCGTCCGGTGATGAATCTGAACAGTGAAATCATAGCGGTACAGTCATTGTCTTCGGGGCATTCGGTGGGGTATGGCAGTCGCTACACCGCCAGTGGCGCGCAGCGAATTGGTGTAGTGGCCTGTGGTTACGCTGATGGTTATCCACGACTGGCACCGAGTGGGACACCTATCCGAGTGGATGGCTTATTGACGCATACTGTTGGGGCGATTTCGATGGATATGCTGACGGTGGATTTAACCGCGTGTCCGCATGCGCAAATTGGTAGCAAAGTTGAGATTTGGGGTGAAAATCTGCCTATAGACAATGTGGCGAAAGCCGCTGGGACTGTGGGGTATGAATTGATGTGTGCACTGGCTAGCCGAGTGCCAGTGACTTTGTACCCTTGACGCAGTGGTAGGGCAACCCCGAATCACTTACTTGGGTAAGCTCATCGGGATTTTTTTGCGGCTTTGCGACGACGCCAATGGCTATGCGTGCAGGCTTCTAGTTTATTTTCTGCAAGGTCCCACGCATATGTTTACTGGTACGGCGCGCTAGCCATGCAAGTAAGCAACCAGCCAGCATAACGATAGCCAGTGAGAGTTTAGGCTCAATGGGCAGAGCCATTGCCAGTAGGCCCAATCCGGCGCCACCCGCCATCTGTACGAACCCGACCAATGCTGAAGCGACACCGGCTTCATTAGCATAAGGTTCCAGTGCATAACTGGTCGCCGGCCCCATCATAAAGGCCAAACCGGCGCAGGCGCTGGCGACCGGTAACATGTAAACCAGCCAGTGATGCTGTGTCTCTACTGACAGTTGAGTCAGGCCAAATAATAACCCCAGGCAACCCAATGCCATCAGTAAACTACCGGTCATCAGACACGTTGGTCGGCCGACTTTCTGGATAATTCGATTGGCAAAGAAGCTAACGGCCATAATCCAAAAACCATTGGCACCAAATACTAATGAGAATTGCAATGGGCTGAGTCCAGCGCCTACCATCAACACATTTGGTGCCAGTGAGACATAGGTTAATGCCATGCCCATAGCCCCGGCGTTTACCAGCGAGAAAATCAAGAAACGGTCGTCACGTAAGATGCGCAAATAATTTTTAATCGGCAAACTCTTCACTGGCTGCGTATCTGCCGGGCGGGTTTCTGGCAGGAAAATAATGATAAGAATGAGTACCAACAATCCATACAGCGCCAAGAACCAGAAAGGTGCTCGCCAGCCAAAAGCTTCGGCCAATAGCCCCCCAAGCAGTGGCGCTAATGCCGGAACAATATTTAACGTGCCATTAAGGAAGCCAAAGGCACGGGCGGCCTCATTACCATTGAGACGGTCGCGGACGCCACTGAATGCCACCACTGCAGTACAGCAAACGGCAACACCTTGCAGCAGGCGCGAGCTGACAAACATCAAGGGGCTGACGGCTAGAGCGGCCATAATGGCACCAAGCATGTAGAGGACAATGCCAATAATAGCTATCGGTTTACGACCATATTTATCCACTAGAGGGCCGGCAATCAGTTGGCCGATCCCCAGGACGAGAATAAATAAGGCAATGGTGGATTGGATCAGTGACTCACTGCTATTAAGCCCTTTGGCTATGGCGGGAATCGTTGGTAGATAGAGATCTATGCCCAGTGGGCCTAGCAGAATCAGGCTTAACAGCAAGAAGAGAAATTTTTGCATAACAACAAAACAACATCCAAATGACACAGGCGGCAAGGATAAAGAATTTGCCGACAAATGAAAAGGTTGTGTACTACCAAATCATCTAAAGTGACAATGTCACTTATGTGTATCTAAGATCAATTAAGGTGTCGCCCGATGTGCTAGCCACTTCTCCAGTTTGACGGCAGGCAGGGCCTCAGAGAAGAGGAACCCTTGACCAATCTGATAGCCCTGTCGGCTCAATAATGTGCGTTGAGCTTCATTTTCAACGCCCTCAACGATAACTGAAAGTTGCAAGCTTTCGCCAATGCGTATTACGGCTTCGCTCAGGGTGCGGCTGGTTTCATCATGTTCAAGGTCATGGACAAAACTTTTATCCAGTTTGATTTCATCAAGATCCAGACGGCGTAAATAGCTCAGACTAGAATATCCTGTACCAAAGTCATCCATTGACAATCTCACGCCCAATCGATGAATTTTTTCGATGGTAGTGAAAATGGCCAGATTATTTTCAATCAAGATATCTTCGGTAATCTCTAATGTCAGATCCTGCGGCGGTAAATGGTAGTGCTGCAAAATATGCGCAATCATATCCGGCAGACCCGGGTTGTGAAAATTGGTCGGTGACAAATTCACTGACACCGAGGGTACGTCAATGCCCCGTAGACGCCAGTCCGCCAACTGCTGACAAGCCGTTTCGATAGCCCATAGGGAGAGCTCATTAATCAGCCCACTCTCTTCGGCAATAGGAATAAAGCGTTGCGGTGGGATATTCCCCAACACCGGATGAATCCAGCGGCTAAGTGCTTCTACACCGTATAGATGCCCGTCTTTCAACATCACTTGTGGCTGATAAAATAGCTCAAGGGAGCCAATATGGAATGCGTGGCGTAGGGCATCCTCCATATCTTGGCGTTGTTGATTGAGATTATTCATTTCCACGCTGAAGAAATTAAAGTGTCCGGTCCCCATATTCTTGGCTTTATGCATCGCAATATCGGCATGGTTCATCAGCGTATCCATTTCTTGACCATTTTCTGGATATAAGCTGATCCCAATACTGGCAGAAGGAATAATATTGACGTTGGCTATCAGACAAGGTTGAGCCAGCAAACTGAGCATTTTCTCAACTTTTACGGTGGCTTGCTGCACGGTGCACGATGCCAGAATAATAATGAATTCATCACCAGATAGGCGGCCAATAATGTCACTTTTTGGCAATTCATCTCGCAGGCGTTGTGCAATTACCGCCAGAAGTTCATCACCAGCCGCATGGCCAAGCGAGTCATTAACCTGCTTGAAGCGGTCAAGATTAATCACTAATACGGCCAACGAATGGCTAACTTCATTTGCCAGCGCAATGGCTTGTTTGGCGTAAACTAAGAACTGGCTGCGGTTAGGTAGCCCGGTCAATGAATCATAAAACGCTAAATGCTGAATCTGCTTGCGTGAAAGCTCCCGCTCCATTGCGAGCGAACATAAATTGGCAATGAGTTTGACCAATTGACGGTGAAATAGGCTTGGGCCTTGTATCTGTTTGTAATAAAAAGCGAATGTCCCCAGAATATCGCCTTGGCTCGACAGGATAGGGGTTGACCAGCACGCCAAAAACCCGTGAGGTAGAATGAGATGCCGGTAGTTTTCCCACAATGGGTCTGTGGCGATATCCTGTACTTCGACGGGGGCTTTGCGAAATGCGGCAGTACCGCAAGAACCGGCTAATGGTCCGATAGGAACATTGGCAAGCATTGCGGTGTAACTGAGCGGTAGGCTAGGGGCAGCAAGATGACTTAGCATATCAGTCCCTGTGGCAAGCAAAATACTGGCGGTCACCTCTGGGGCGATACGCTCAACTTCGTGGCACAGCAATGACATGACTTCCTCGAGAGGGCGCTCTCGCACCAACGCTTCTAATACCTTATATTGCAGCACTTCGTACATTTTGGTCAGGGTGATATCGGTTAATACCCCGATGCTATAACTTTGTTCACCGTGCTCATTAACCAACGAGTTAATAATGGCCGAACACCAATGGGGTTGGCGGTCTTGGCTGTAGAACAGTTCTTGTGGCAAGAGTTGTTGGCGTGCATCCGTTGATGTTGAACCCATTAATGCCAGTTGTTCTGGATGCGCGCTTTGCAGCAGATCGACCATGTTCTGTCCCAGAGCTTGCTCAGGGGTATAACCAAATAGCTTCGTGAATCCCTGATTGATATACACGGCTTGTTGTCCATGCTCACTATTGGCGGCAATAAACATGGCGCTGTCGCTGCGATCAGTTAATTGAGTCAGTAGCTGTACCCATTCTTGTGTGGCTTTTTGTTGTTCAATTAAAAAAGTAATGTCTTTGGCAATTTTTACCATACGAGTCAATGTGCCATCGGGGCCTGCTACAGGTTGATAAATCGCAGCCAACCAGACTGTTGACCCATCTTTGTGCCGCCGTTCAAATGTACCTTCTTGAGATTCTCCAGCATGTAAATGTTCTTTAAGTGTTTGATATTCTTTGCTGGTGGCATAATCCGGAGGGCAAAACATAAGATGGTGCTGACCAATGACTTCATCACGTTGATAACCAAAATAATCAAGATAGTTTTGATTAACAGCAATAATACGACTGGAAAGATCAAACTCAATAATGGCTAATGAGCGGTCCAGAGCACTTAATAATGCGCTATTTTCGTTGTATTCAGACTGCGTTGCATCTTGCGATATTGCTGTATTTTCTGGCTTCATAATAAATTCCTATGTAAAAGAAGCGCTTGGCAGTCATTATTTGGTTAAATAAAGTCATTGCTACTGTTTATTGAAATATCATTATTTATGAGTAAATAAAATAGGATAAATGACAAATATTAATGTGTGGATAAATAATCGGAATGTTAAAAAAACACCGTAGTCTTATTTATTTCAATGTTGTTTTTATAAGCTCGATACAGTAATAAGTTTAGTTGATAACCAGAGAGGAAAAGGGTGATTTATCGTCAGGCGTGAGCGACAAATGGTTTGATTAAAGTATCGCTATTGGGCTAAAAGTAAAATGCCATGACCTGACAATTGTGCAGTCAGGCCATGGCCAGTAGAACAAGATTATGCGTGGTTATCCATTGAGCCAAAGCGACCACTATTGAAATCCTCGATAGCTTCGGCTATTTGCTGCTGTGTGTTCATGACAAAGGGCCCGTAACCGATAATAGGCTCATCGATTGGTTCACCACTGAGTAATAACAGCACTGCATCATTGTTGGCCTCGACGGTGACATTGCTGCCCACAGAGTCCAGTAACACCATTTCCGCATCACGAGCAATCGCATCACCATTGACCTGCACAGTGCCTCGCAACACTATCAGAGCGGTGTTCCAGCCATCAGGCAGTGAGAATTCGGCACTTTTTCCCTGATTCAGCCGGATATCCCATACGTTCAGCGGTGAAAATGTGTTAGCTGGGCCGTGTTCACCATCATATTCGCCGGCGATGACGCGCAGGTTACCGGCGGCATCGGGTAGTGCGACTTGAGGAATGGTTTCACTGCGGATCGCCTGATAGCCTGGGGCTGTCATTTTATCCTTTGCTGGCAAATTGACCCACAATTGCACCATTTCAAAGGCTCCACCACGCCGCGCAAATGCATCGGAATGAAACTCTTCATGCAGAATCCCGCCGCCCGCCGTCATCCATTGCACATCACCTGGGCCAATAACACCGCCTTTACCGGTGGAATCCCGGTGTTCGACTTCACCGTGATAAACAATAGTGACAGTTTCAAAGCCACGATGTGGATGTTGCCCGACACCGCGGCGATGCTGGGTGGCAGTAAAATCCATCGGCCCAGCATAGTCCAGCAGTAGGAAAGGGCTGAGTTGTTTACCATGGCTTTGGTATGAAAACAGTGAGCGTACCGGGAAACCATCACCTACCCAATGTTGCCGTGGCGCACGATAAATACCTTGGACTTTTTTCATCTGTTTTCTCCTCAATTAGGGACGGTCGCTCTATGTTCAACAGCTCTTGCGACCAGTTGAGGAAAGTATATATCTGCAATAATCCAAGCAGTAGATAGCAAAATTGGTTATCAGTGTCCTATTATTGGAACAATGAGACAGATGGTTATCGATAATCTAGGGGCTGAGTGTGCAAGATCTCAATGATCTCTATTATTACGCTGAGGTTGTGGAACATGGTGGTTTCAGTGCGGCCGCCAGAGCATTGGGGTTGCCAAAGTCAAAGCTGAGTCGGCGGCTGGCTTTGTTGGAGGAGCGGCTGGGTGTGCGACTAATCCAGCGGTCAACTCGGCGTTTCGCTGTTACTGATGTTGGGCGTACCTATTACGAACATTGCAAGGCGATGTTGGAGGAAGCTAAAGCAGCACAGGAATCAATCGACTTAACGAGGGCAGAGCCACGGGGCATCGTTCGAATGACTTGCCCTGTGGCTCTGTTACAGGCAACAGTCAGTACCATATTGGCCGATTTTATGGCCACGTGCCCTTTGGTGACGATTCACCTTGAATCCACGAATCGGCAGGTTGATCCCGTAGCAGAAGCTATTGATATTGCTATTCGTGTCCGGCCACCGCCGCTGCAAGACAGTGATCTGGTATTGAAAATCTTAGGTAATCGCTGCCAGTGCTTAGTGGCTAGCCCTGAACTGATAGCACGTCAAGGTGAGGTAAAGGTACCGGCTGATTTGACCGGATGGCCAAGTCTGGGATTAGGGCAACCGCAGCAGGAGTTTATCTGGAATTTAGATGGGCCAGAGGGGGCACATGCTGCCATTTACCATCAACCGCGGCTGGTGACGGCAGAGATGACCACATTGCGCAGTGCCGCACTCCGTGGTGTCGGTGCGGTGCAGCTTCCGGTCATGATGGTGACTGAACAACTGGCCTCAGGTTCACTGATTCGTTTATTACCTGATTGGTCGTAGCGCCACGAAATCATCCATGCGGTATTTCCTTCACGGCGTGGACTGCTGCCATCGGTACGCAGTGTGCTTGATTATCTCGAGTCGCGTTTTAGTCAACTGGATGATCGATAAATCAGGATTAACACTGTCAGTCACTATTTTTAGGGGTGGCGATATTTGCCGCCCACACTTTAATGCGCTTATCCAGCGTGACAGTAAAACCTGATTTCAGTTGGTTATAGAGTTGATTGACTTTGACTGCATCATGCAGGGTATAGCTGCTTACTGTGTGATCTGCGGCTTTTAAACAGCGATATTCTACCGTGAGCATATCGTTATTGAAGGCAAATTTCGTCGTGACTTTCGTAGGGTCACAAGGCTCATGACTCATCAATGAAATCACCATATTTGCCCAATCTGTTGTGGGGCCAGCAATACTGATAAGTACTGGCTCCTCGTCTTCTGTTTGAGTCGCCCCGTATAAAACGCCGCCATGAATATACCAAATATTATATTCTTTTGGGTTATACACCGCCTGAGATACAGGGATGAATGATAAGAATAGTGTCAGTGAAAGTAGGAGGCGCACAGTTTTCTCTACAACACATGCGAATAAGAATATTCTTATATTAGATGATTTGCTTGTAGAGATAAACCGATGATTTTAGGTGATCTTTTAAAACCATTTTATTGTTTTAAAAATGACGACAGATAAAATAATTATACATATTAATAGTTTCACCATAGTCGTTTGTTATTTTTAGAAATCTCTCTGATGCAGCTCATCTGTATTTTAGTTTTAATTGGTAAATTATGCTGATGGCAACTTACAAACTGATATTTATCCTATTAAATATCCGTAAAAGTGGTGTTTTATAAAAGCCTTTTTATATAAATAGGGAAACTAATGTTTATGACGGTGGTGTGAATCTGGAAAATGGGGATGAGAATGCGCCAGCGGCTGGTGCTGATGACGGTGCTTATGTGGCTCATTCGGGTTAACAGGAAAGTCATGTGAATGCTGGTGATGTTCATCATGCAGATGCTCGTGCTCATGTATCAAGTCACTATGATGATGTTGATGCTCATGCTGTTCGGTAAGATGTAGCCAAATCCCTATCGCCATCAACAAGCCTGCGATAACCAAAGGCAAGGTAATGGTGTCGCCCATAGCAACGGCCAATACTGCACCTAAAAATGGAGCGATGGAGAAATAAGCCCCCGTCCGCGCGGTGCCAAGATGGCGCAAACCAATCACAAACAGTGCCAGACTGACGCCATACGCAAAAAATCCCACTAACAGTGCACCAGCTAAATTTATCAGCGGTGGTAATGTTGCCCCGAGCGCGAAAGCCAAAGCAAGGTTCACCACGCCGGCTACCAACCCTTTGACAGCGGCAATCCAGGTGGCATCGGTCAGCGAGACTTTACGTGTCAGGTTGTTATCAATCCCCCAGGCAAAGCAGGCTCCTAAAATAGCCAGCGTGGGCCACAATCCGGAAAATTGAGCTTCTCCGGGCCAGCTTAAAATAGCAGCACCAGCCACAATGACCACCATGCCTAAGGCAATACGGCGGTCAAAATTCTCTTTGAAAGCAAACCAGGCAAGTAGGGCGGTAAATACCCCCTCGGCATTGAGTAACAATGATGCACCGGATGCAGGCATCCCGGTCAGGCCAACCATCAGCAGCACTGGAGCAATAACGCCTCCAGAGGTAATGGCACCGATAAACCACAGGCGTTCGTTTCGAGGCAGGTGTACAGCGGCCTGCCGGGTTATGGCTCGATAAAGCGCCAAACCAACGCCAGAACCTAGATACAGCAAACCCGCCAATAACCACGGGCTGACGGTATTCAGCAACTGTTTTGCCAGCGGGGTGCCCGCACCGAACAGTACTGCGGCAATTAATGCAGCGGCGACGCCGGGTTGTCGTAATCCATCATGCCATTTCATGGGTAAGTTCTGAGAATAATGAAGGTAGGGTGATTTTAGCCCATGAAAAAGCCGGAAAGCTATTTCTGTCATAGAAAGAGTTAACCGGCTGGGTAGGGCTGCTATCAGTTATCAACGGTCTGTTTATGGAACAACTCACGAAAGACGGGATAAATATCTTCAGGTTCACGTATATGCTGCATAGCAAAATTCTCGTAGTTTGCTTGCAGGTCCTCGTACTCTCGCCACAGTGTTTGATGGGCACGGCGTGTTATCTCGATATAGCTGTAGTAACGCACCACAGGCAAAATTTTTCTCGCCAATAATTCATGACACAATGGCGAGTCATCGGCCCAGTTATCGCCATCAGACGCTTGGGCGGCGTATATATTCCATTGTGCCGGGTCATAGCGCTCTTGAACCACTTCATCCATCAGTTTCAGTGCACTGGATACAATAGTCCCACCGGTTTCTTGCGAATAGAAAAACTCCTGCTCGTCCACTTCTTTGGCCTGCGTATGGTGGCGAATATAAACGACATCGACGTTTTTATAAGTACGACTTAAGAAAAGATACAGCAAGATATAGAACCGTTTCGCCATATCCTTGGTGGCCTGATCCATCGAGCCTGACACATCCATCAGGCAGAACATAACTGCCTGACTTGATGGTTCAGGGCGTCGTTCATAGTTTTTATAACGCAAATCGAAAGTATCAATAAAAGGTACGCGGGCTATCTTCTGTTTTAATTCCGCAATGGCTTTACGAACGCGCTCTTCTTCCAACAATTGCGCGGGTTCTGAGTTTTCCAACACGGCGAGAGTTTCTTCCAACTCCCGCAGTTCACGGCGTTTGCTGGCAGTCATGGCAGTACGACGCGCCAGTGAGTTTTGTAGTGAACGTACCACACTAATATTGGCCGGCACCCCATTGGAGGTATAACCCGCACGATGGGTTTTAAATTCCGTCAGTTGCTTGTACTGATTTTTTTTCAAGTTAGGTAGAGCGAGATCTTCAAACAATAAATCGAGATATTCGTCTTTGGAAATTTGAAAGACAAATTCATCCTCACCTTCACCATCTTGACTGGCATTACCTTGACCGCTACCTCCACCGCCCCCACCCCCTTGAGGGCGCTCCACACGGTCATTGGTAACAAAATGGTCATTGCCGGGGTGCACACGATGACGCAATCCGCCCCGGCCCTGATGGAACATCGGTTCATTGATATCGTCAATAGGTATTGAGACAGACTCGCCACTCTCAATATCAGTCACCGACCTTTTATTGATGGCATCGGAAATCGATTGTTTAATCTGCGACTTATAGCGGCGCAAAAAGCGCTGGCGATTAACCATGCTTTTATTCTTACCGTTAAGTCGTCGGTCAATAAAGTAGCCCATAGCTCCCCCAGCCTCTGCATCTTTCACGTTGTTGCTGTGTTGACGGTCTTCACTGACCCCAGTCACTGAGTCAACTCAATGACTGGGGATGGGTTAAATTGCCGCCTTCACTTACCCTGAGAACTCAACGGACTAAGCCTTCAGAGCCAGATGCCATAGAGAATCAGTCACAAATTATGATGATTTTCTTACCCGCAGATACCATTCACACAGCAAGCGTACTTGCTTGCGGGTATAGCCTTTTTCCATCATCCGATCGACAAAGTCATCATGCTTTTTCTGCTCATCCGTTGAGGTCTTCGCGTTAAAGGAGATAACGGGCAGTAACTCTTCGGTGTTAGAGAACATTTTCTTCTCAATAACCGTGCGCAGTTTCTCATAGCTGGTCCAGTTTGGATTACGGCCATTATTATTGGCTCTGGCGCGCAACACAAAATTGACGATTTCATTCCGGAAGTCTTTCGGGTTGCTGATACCCGCAGGTTTTTCAATTTTCTCCAACTCAGCATTCAGCGATTCACGGTCAAATAATTGCCCGGTATCTGGGTCACGATACTCTTGATCCTGAATCCAGAAATCGGCGTAGATAACGTAGCGGTCAAAGATATTCTGGCCATACTCAGAGTAAGATTCCAGATAGGCGGTCTGAATTTCTTTACCGATAAATTCGGCATACTTCGGAATCAGATAACCTTTAAGGTGTTCGAGATATTTTTCTGCAACATCCTGTTGGAATTGCTCGCGCTCGATCTGCTGTTCCAGGACATAGAAGAGATGGACTGGGTTCGCGGCAACTTCTGCATGGTCAAAGTTAAATACCCGAGACAGAATTTTAAAGGCGAATCGAGTCGAGAGACCATTCATACCCTCATCAACCCCGGCATAATCCCGATATTCCTGATAGGACTTAGCTTTCGGGTCGGTATCTTTCAGGCTTTCACCATCATATACCCGCATTTTGGAGTAGATGCTGGAGTTTTCCGGCTCTTTCATACGGGAAAGAATCGAGAAGCGAGCCAGTGTTTCCAACGTCCCCGGAGCACAAGGTGCATGGGTTAATTCACTGTGATTCAATAACTTGTCGTAGATTTTGATCTCTTCCGATACACGCAAGCAATAAGGCACTTTGACGATATAGACACGGTCAAGGAATGCCTCATTATTTTTGTTATTCCGGAATGTGACCCACTCTGATTCGTTAGAGTGCGCGAGGATAATGCCGCTAAATGGCAGGGCAGAGATCCCTTCAGTACCGTTATAGTTTCCTTCCTGTGTCGCCGTCAGCAGTGGATGCAGCACCTTAATAGGAGCTTTGAACATCTCCACGAACTCCATAATCCCTTGGTTTGCCCGGCATAATGCGCCGGAATAACCATAGGCATCAGGATCATTTTGTGCGTGATTTTCCAGTTTACGGATATCAACTTTACCGACCAACGCCGAGATATCCTGGTTGTTTTCATCCCCAGGCTCTGTCTTCGCTATCGCAATTTGCTCAAGAATAGAAGGCCAGACCTTTATGACTTTGAATTTGGTAATATCCCCGCCAAATTCATGCAGGCGTTTGGCCGCCCATGGCGACATAATAGTGCCGAGGTAACGGCTAGGGATATTGTATTCTTTGGCTAAAATTGCCGCATCTTCCTGCGGGTTAAATAAGCATAATGGGTGGTCATTGACTGGGCTACGTTCACCATTGGCACTTAAAATATAGATAGGCACCCGTTGCATCAGAGCCTTAAGACGTTCGGCCAGTGATGATTTCCCCCCCCCTACAGGGCCGAGTAAATACAGAATTTGTTTCTTCTCTTCTAACCCTTGAGCAGCATGTTTCAGGTACGAAACTATCTGTTCTATGGCTTCTTCCATACCATAGAATTCTTCAAAAGCAGGATAACGGGCGATAACCCGATTAGAGAACAGTCGAGACATGCGGGATTCAAGTGCGGTATCGACCATCACAGGTTCACCAATAGCCATCAGCAGACGCTCAGCCGCATTGGCGTATGCACTGCGATCTTGCTGACAGATAGTAAGGAACTCCTGCAGTGTGAACTCTTCGTCCTTGGCAGCTTCGTAGCGCTGGCGATAGTGATCAAATATGTTCATAGCGATGCCCGTCCTGTTTGAATGGTTGGGAACATAAAATAATAGTAGTGCTTTATTGGGTTAAAATTTTGAAACTACTACCTTATTGTTATGGTCGCGTCTCCTCTAAAGGTCAAGTTCACCTAAACCCTAGATTTTCCACCCTTAGTACAATAAATAACCACTATTTGGTAATTAAATCTATTTTTTATTTCGTTTGCAGAGTTTTATATATGATTAATCGAAATTATCTGTTTGAATATATTGTTATTTTATTGTAATCAAATCTGCGTAAATTTTTAGCTTGCCTGTTTGATACTTATTGATGATAAGTTGTACAGGTAAAATGATTATTAGGCTTGCATGTGTAAAGATTTCGCCACAGGCAAGCAATTGATTTACACTAAGTTACCTCATGATTTAGTGACCAATGGGATTTAATCCGTGAAAAAACATGACATAAAAACGAAGCAAATAAAAACACTGGCAGCATTGGCTGTTGCTACCGCTGTTTGTATACCAACAGCGATGGCAGGTACATGGTCTCTGGGGGCATCTGCATTAGTCAGTCCAGACCCTTATCGTGGTAAGAATGACCGTGTCTATCCCGTGCCTATCGTTTCTTATGAAAGTGATAATTTCTACTTCCGTACTTTGGCGGCTGGCTATTACCTGTGGAAAGATGACACTAATCGTTTGTCGATTGATGCCTATTATTTGCCTTTGCACTTTAAGCCAGGTGACAGTGATGACCAGCAGATGAAACAGCTGGACAAACGCCGCAGTACTATGATGGCAGGGATGTCATATTCTCATATCGAAGATTGGGGGACCATCCGTACCATGTTCTCTGGCGATGTGCTGGATAATAGCGGTGGTTTTGTTGCAGACCTGGCTTATCTCTATCGCTTTAATGTTGATAGTTGGACACTGACGCCGGGCGTGGGTGTAAGCTGGAATAGCGAGGACCAAAACGACTACTACTACGGTGTGAGTCGCAATGAGTCGGCTCGTAGTGGTCTGGCGCAATACAGCCCAAGTGATAGCTGGGCACCGTATCTGGAATTGACCGCTAATTACAACATCAACCCTAATTGGAATGCTTTCTTTACTGGCCGCTATATCCGTCTGGCAAGTGAAGTGAAAAACAGCCCAATGGTCGATGCGTCATACAGTGGCGTGTTATGGACAGGTGTGACTTATACTTTCCGCTAATTTGTGCGTAGGGTATCTGAATCATAAAAAATGGGGCGTTATGCCCCATTTTTGTGCCTGACCGTGTATGTCACAATCAGGCGTGTTTACGGCTACGAATCGTCATGGAAAGGCGAGCAGGTGCATCCGGCGTTGCAACTAAAGGTTTATTCACACGCGCAGTCTCCACGCAAACCATCGTCTTATAGCCATCATTTGGCATATCGACCATACTGCTAGACAGTTCAGCTCCAGGGTTCCAGGCCACAACATCACTTTGATGATGATGATGCACTTCAATAGTACGTTTCAGCGCGGCATCTTTTATCAGGCTATAGGCTTCTGGCTGAGTATAGATCCGGTCAGTCTGGCCGTTAAACACTAAGTCGCCTTGCTGTGTGGCATCAGCCACTTTCAGCACTTTATCTAAGTATTTTTCGCCAAGTCCGCTGATTTTTATCTGGTTGATATCGCCAATCTGGAAGTAGGTATGTAACGCGGCAACCGCTTCATAATCACCGTGTGATTCTAGTTCCATTTCGCATTCCTCACCCAACTTGAAGCGGGCGATTAAAGTGAATGCGTGTGGCCAGAATTTACGTGAGGCATCACTGTCTTCCAGTGTGAAGGTCAAAATAACCCCATTTTCGTTCTCATCATGAGCGCTGAGAGTCCATGGCAATAAACGCGCAAAACCATGGGAAGGTTGCGCGGATGGACCAAACCAAGGCCAACAGATAGGAACGCCACCACGAATCGCAACGCCATCTTTAAATGGTGTGTTATTACTCAACCAAATAACTGGCTGTTCACCACTTGGCTGGAAAGCCAGCAGGTGAGCACCTTGCAAGGTGACTGCAGCGCGCACTTTGGGGTGGGATACAACTACGACGGGTAATTCGTCTAACTGGCGTTGGCTGATGTAAGGCGAAATTTGTTCAACAACAGGTAGGGTGAATACTTTCTCGTTCATTCGTTTGGCCTTATGGGAATAGGAACTTGAGATCCATTGAACTTCAGACTTTCGATAATATCACAGACGCAAAATCTTGCAGCAAGCCTACAGTAGAGTAGTGGTGAATCATTGATATTACGCAATTTATTACACTGACCCGATGGAGTCGTGTAGCCATCACCGCATTTTTAGACAATAAAAAAGCCACCCGAGGGTGGCTTTTGACAGAAATCTACATCAATCCATTATTTGGAGATGTGAGAGATCAGATCCAGAACTTTGTTTGAATAGCCAGTTTCGTTATCGTACCAAGAAACCAGTTTCACAAAGTTGTCATTCAGCGCGATACCTGCTTTAGCATCGAATACTGAAGTCAGTTTTTCGCCGTTGAAATCGGTAGATACAACGTCATCTTCGGTGTAGCCCAGAACGCCTTTCAGCTCGCCTTCTGAAGCTGCTTTGATGGCAGCACAGATTTCTTTGTAAGAAGCTGGTTTTTCCAGACGCGCAGTCAGGTCAACAACAGAAACGTTAGGGGTAGGAACGCGGAACGCCATACCAGTCAGTTTACCGTTCAGTTCTGGGATAACTTTACCTACTGCTTTAGCAGCACCGGTAGAAGAAGGGATGATGTTCTGGGATGCGCCGCGGCCGCCGCGCCAGTCTTTGTGAGACGGGCCATCAACAGTTTTCTGAGTTGCAGTAGTTGCATGCACAGTGGTCATCAGCGCTTCAACGATACCGAACTTGTCGTTGATAACTTTAGCCAGTGGAGCCAGGCAGTTAGTGGTGCAAGAAGCGTTAGAAACGATTTCTTGGCCAGCGTAAGCCTTGTGGTTAACGCCCATAACGAACATAGGGGTGTCGTCTTTAGAAGGACCAGTCAGAACCACTTTCTTCGCGCCAGCAGCGATGTGCTTACGTGCAGTTTCGTCGGTCAGGAACAGGCCAGTTGCTTCAGCAACAACGTCAACGTTAACTTCGTTCCACTTCAGGTTAGCCGGATCTCTCTCTGCGGTAACACGGATGGTTTTACCGTTAACAACCAGATGGCCGTCTTTTACTTCTACAGTACCGTCGAAACGACCATGGGTAGAGTCGTATTTCAGCATGTACGCCATGTAGTCAGCGTCCAACAGGTCGTTGATTGCAACGATTTCGATGTCAGAACGTTCCTGAGCAGCACGGAAAACAATGCGACCGATACGGCCAAAACCGTTGATACCTACTTTGATAGTCATATATTCCACCAGCTATTTGTTAGTGAATAAAAGGTTGGTTGTAAAATTACAAAAACCTTACCGAGCGTCAAGCGGAATCGTGTCAATTATTGCTACAAATCAAACCAGGGGAGGTAGATCGAACATTAATCACGCGTTTCCTGATACGATTAGCCTCATTTTTATATTGGGGCGAATAATTTAGTTTAAAGTGAGAATCAGTAATATTTGCGATTTTTATCACATTTACACCGTTATCGCTTCGATGGCATACAGTTTAGGACAATTTTAACTGCTTTGTTGTTAATTTTTTGTTATTATTAGACGTTGTTTTCGTTGACTTTATTCCCTGCCAGAGAATCGCACAAATGGCTAAAGAACTGAACCCTACAGAAAATATTGAGAAACTGTCCGATATTCAGCGGCATGTCACCCAGCAGCGGGGGACGGAAGCGCCTTTTAGTGGCAAATTACTGCACAATAAACGTGACGGTGTGTATCAATGCTTGTGTTGCCACCAACCGCTTTTTATCTCAGAATCTAAGTTTGATTCCGGTTGTGGTTGGCCGAGTTTTTATCAACCGCTTGACGCGAATTCAATCCGCTATATTGATGATTATTCTCATAATATGCACCGTGTCGAGATTCGTTGTGGTAACTGTGATGCACATTTGGGGCATGTGTTCCCTGATGGCCCACAACCTACCGGAGAGCGCTATTGCGTGAACTCGGCATCACTGAATTTTGTTGATGACCAAAATGGCGAACAGACTGCGGGATAACGGCTGATAAAAACCGTAACCGGATAAGTGAAAAATCGATTCAGCTTGCTATTCCTTTATCTGAGGATGTTCCGATGGAGCTTGAAGACCTAATATCAGTGATGACACCCGAAATTTACCAGCGTTTAGTTCAGGCGGTAGAGTTAGGTAAATGGCCAGATGGTGTGGCACTGACGCCTGAGCAGAAAGAGAACAGTCTGCAAATGGTCATGCTATGGCAAGCGCGCCATAACACTGATGCCCAGCATATGAGTATTGGCACCGATGGTCAGATTGTGATGAAAACCAAACAAGAGCTTAAGCAGCAATTTAGCCAGCCGACGTTGGTGAAGTTGAAACCAGAATGAATCACTCAACGGCGTCGATATCGGCTCCGTTGAGTGCCTCGTTTAATAAGTTGCTTTTACCTCTAAGTCCGTCAGAAGTTGCGCCAATGTTTGTATGTTGGCGCCAGTATCACGCATAGCGTCAAAGGCTTGTTGGCTGTCTTGTGGTTGCAGATTGACACCACGGCAACCATCACTGATGATGGTGGTTTGATAACCCAAAGTTAATGCATCTAAAACGGTGTATTTCACACAATAATCTGTTGCTAACCCCATAACATACAAACGCTCAATTCCGTGTTGCTGCAACCACCCATCCAGGGGGGTTTTTGCTCGTCTGCCATTATCAAAAAAAGCACTGTAGCTGTCGATCGCGGGATCTTGGCCTTTACGGAAAATCGCAGCAATAGCCTCATGGTTTAAACGTGGATGCAAAGCTGCACCGGGGCTGTCTTGTACACAATGTACGGGCCACCAGACTTGCGTTAAACCGTCTAATTCGCCAACAGAACCCGGTTCTGCATTGGAATTAATCGCAAAACTACGGTGCTCGGCTGGGTGCCAATCTTGGCTGGCGATAACAGGTATTTTTAACATCAAACAGGCATGAATAGCCTCATTTGCAATAGCAATAACCTCGTCACCTTCGGTGACAGCCAATGCGCCTCCCGGACAAAAATCATTTTGCAAATCAATTAATAACAGTGCCGCATTCATGAGAGTTCCGCCAGATCAGTGGGTGTCGGTTAATTCGCCGCGCAGGTTTTGTTGCATCAACCGGCGGATTTCTTCGGGGGATAGAGATTGACTCAACAAATAATGCAGTTTTGTCAGGGCAGCCTCAACGGTCATATCAAAACCACTGATCACGCCAGCATGGGCCAGTGCATTCCCCGTAGCGTAGCCATCCATATTGACCCTGCCAGAAATACATTGGGTTAAATTTACCACCACAATACCGCGCTCGCTGGCATTTCTTAGCTCATCCAGTAATTCTGCTTTCTGTGGTGCGTTCCCCACACCATAGGATCGCAAAATCAAAGCCTTGACCGGTTGCAGCAGGAAGTTCCGCACTACTGCACCAGAGATTCCGGGATAGATAGTGACTACGCCAATGGGTTGCGGCGTGATGTTATGAACGACCAATGGCCCATTATTGATAGGGGACTCAACTGATGCCATACGACGAATATGGATGCCCGCTTCTAGCAGAACAGAGAGATTAGGAGAGGCGAAAGCATCAAAACCGTCGGCATGAGCTTTGGTGGTACGGTTACCGCGAAACAATTTGTTGTTGAAGAACAAACTGACTTCATTCACTGGGTGATTAGCTGCCAGATACAGAGCATTAAGTAAATTGGTTTGCCCATCGGAACGTAACTCCGCCAAGGGAATTTGCGAACCGGTGACAATCACGGGTTTAGCCAGATTTTCCAGCATGAAGGAGAGGGCCGAGGCGGTAAACGCCATAGTGTCAGTGCCATGTAAAATAACAAAGCCATCGTATAAATCATAATTTTGCTGAATATCATTGGCAATATGCTGCCAGTCCTCAGGCGTCATATCAGAAGAATCAATTAATGGAGCATATTCATGAATAGTAAAATCAGGCATTTCGGGCCGATGGAATTCAGGCATCAAGGCCAGTTGGCGTTGCAAGTGACCAGACACGGGAATGTAGCCGTGATCTGAACGCTGCATACCGATAGTCCCGCCGGTATAAGCGACATAAATAGATTTCTTCTGCATGAGTCATATGCCTGAAAAGTCGAACTGAATAAGATGAGTGAATTATAGGGCGGTTGGTGAGGAAAAAAAGCCCGGCAGGTGCCGGGCGGAGTATTTATCTACGATTTGAGGATTTGACTAGCGCACATCACCACAAGTTAGGCATAACGCATACCGATTCTGTGGGTCATTGAGTGTATTGAGCAAACTTGGTTGATCTTTAACTGCTCGTGCCATGGCTGATATTGGTGCAGGTAACCATGCCTGAATAGCTTCAGGCAGTATCGCCTGTACTGACGCGCTCATTTGACCGAAAATCAAATCACTGAGACTCGGTTCATCAACAAACCAATTCAGTTGCCAGGTTTTCAGTTTTGCCAGTTCGGCGACTTTCTTGACGGCATCATCAAAATCACCGAGTTGGTCTACTAGCCCGTTGTTTTTGGCATCCAGACCTATCCACACATGGCCTTGCGCGATTTGATCGACTTGCTCCGGTGTTTTATGGCGAGCGGTAGCAACCAAGTCAATAAAGGTTTTGTAGCCGTTTTCGATATTAATTTGCATCATCTGGGAAAATTCAGGTGGCAAATCTTTGGTTATCGATACATTCGCTAGTGGTGACGTTGCCACGCCGTCGGTATGTACACCAATGCTTTCCAGCGAGTTTTGGAAAGTATTAATTACGCCGAAGATACCAATAGAACCAGTCAGTGTGCTTGGGTTGGCAATAATATAATTGGCTGGGGTTGAAATCCAATACCCGCCAGAGGCGGCCATGCCACCCATTGATACAACCAATGGTTTATTAGCAGCCCGCAGCGCCGCCAATTCCGAACGAATCAACTCAGAGGCACTGACACTGCCGCCAGGGCTGTTCACTCGCAAGATAACCGCTTTGATTTTTGGATCTAAACGCGCCTGACGAATTTGCGCAGCCAGAGCATCGCCGCCGACATTCCCCGGTGTTTGTGGTCCATCCATGATTGCGCCATTAGCAAAGAGAACCGCAATTTGCTCACCTTGCTGTGGGGTTGGTGTCGGTTGATAGTCATAAATACTGACGTAATTAAAGTCATTATTTCTTTTATCCCAACCAAACGTCTTCACCAACTCAGTTTCAATTTCAGGGCGAGCCGCCAGTTGATCGACCAGCTTACTATTGAGTGCATATTGCGCAGGGGAGCCGCCAGCAGCTTGTAATCCACTGATAACACCCGCGGCACCCGGGAACAATTGCTCTGGCGTTAATTGACGATTAGCAGAAACCGCTGTCAGATAGTTTTGCCATAAACCGCCAATCCAGCGACTGTCAGCCTCACGGGCAGCGGGAGACATATCATCACGGATCATCGGCTCAACTGCCGATTTATATGTGCCCACGCGGAAAATATTGGTGGTGACTTTGAGTTTTTCCAACAACGATTTGTAATAAAGATTATTGCTGGCAAAACCATGCAGATCGACGGCCCCTTGTGGGGACAAATAGATTTTATTGGCAAAGCTGGCTAGATAATATTGTGTCTGATTATAACTATCGCCGATAGCGTAAATCGGTTTACCCGTATCACGGAATTCCCGCAGTGCTTTGCCAATATATTGCAGCGAAGGCTGATCAGCGCCGGTAAAATCACTCAGCGATAATACCAACCCCGTAATATTGCTATCGGTTTTGGCTAGACGAATAGTTTCTACAATATCAAATAGGGAGTTTTCTTGTAGACGATTACTGGATGCCCCTAATAATTCACGCCCCAGTTGACGGAGCTTATTATTCACTGCTGGCTGGTCAACCACCACACCACTTAAATTAACTAATAGTGCGCCCTTAACCGGTTCTGCCGGTTTGCTTTGGAACTGAAGGTAAATACCAACGCCGACCAAAATCAGCAGGATGAGAAAAAGATTAAGAATAAACTCTCTGGCAAAATTCAGCAGACGCCAAGTCCACTTAAAAAAACCAGCAATAATTCGCCACAAAGTGCGCATGTTATCTCCAACAAAACCGGGCAAGTGCAGTTATCCTAATGACCTGATGAACAAAAGTCAGCTTTAAATCACCGAAAAACCTCGAGAATCGGTCAACACTGGTAACAAAACGACAACTTATGCTACCGTGCTGAAAATGAAAATCGTTATCAGGAGAAAATGATGGATGCATTGGAATTGTTACTCAATCGTCGTTCGGCGTCCCGCTTAACCACACCAGCCCCAACAGGTGAGGCATTGGATAATATAATTCATGCAGGTATGCGTGCACCTGATCATGGCACATTACAGCCGTGGCGTTTTGTTTTAATTCAAAATGATGGTCTGGAGCGATTTAGCCAATTACTGCAAGATGCGGTTAAACACGATGGGTCTGATGAGGCTGTTTTGGAAAAAGCGAAGTTAGCGCCTTTCCGCGCACCGCTGATTATTACGGTGATTGCCCATGTCACAGAAAACCCTAAAGTACCAAATTGGGAGCAGGTTGTTTCTGCTGGTTGTGCCGTGCAGGCTATGCAAATGGCGGCGCTGGCACAAGGGTTCAATGGTATTTGGCGCACGGGTTCTTGGACTCACCACCCAGTTGTTCGTCAGGGTTTTGCCTGCCGCGAGCAGGATGAAATCGTCGGTTTCCTCTACCTTGGTACTCCACAACTGAAATCAGCCACCAAAGTCACTCCGCCGGATTACTCGCCTTTTGTTCGTTATTTCTGAGACTTGATTTCTCATATCAAAACGCAGTTTGCTTGTTTTTTCAGCGGCAAGCTGCGTTTTAGCCCGCTTTGTGACCAACCTATCCGCCTTATCACGGCTCTCCACTTACCAAGCCAAGCTAGAGGCGCTACCATAGATACTCTGGATATTTACCTTATCTGCATCATTCCTGACTAAATAGCTTATTCATTGATTTAATAGCATATTGGTTAGATTGTTTGTTACTGAACCATCAGACGGGAGAGTGTTATGACATCGCCAGCGATACGTCTTACTCAATACAGCCACGGAGCGGGCTGCGGTTGCAAAATATCACCCAAAGTGTTGGATAAAATTTTGCATTCTGAGCAACAAAAATTTCTTGATCCCCGTCTGCTGGTGGGCAATGAAACCCGTGATGATGCCGCGGTGTATGATATTGGCAGTGGGGTTGGCATTATCAGCACTACCGACTTTTTCATGCCGATCGTCGATGATCCGTTTGATTTCGGGCGTATAGCGGCGACGAACGCCATCAGTGATATTTATGCTATGGGTGGCAAACCGATTATGGCGATTGCCATTCTAGGATGGCCTATTGATAAATTAGCGCCAGAAGTCGCCCAACAGGTAATTGAAGGTGGGCGCTATGTTTGTCAACAGGCCGGAATTTCGCTGGCTGGTGGGCACTCTATTGACGCGCCAGAACCGATTTTCGGGTTAGCAGTAACCGGTATTGTCAGCACGGATCAGGTTAAGAAAAACAGTGCAGCAAAAGCGGGTTGTCAGCTATTTCTCACTAAGCCACTAGGGATAGGCATCCTGACTACGGCAGAAAAGAAAAGTCAATTACGCCCGGAACATCAAGGTATTGCCACGCAAACCATGTGTCAGTTGAATAAATCGGGTGCCGACTTTGCGCATATTGCCGGAGTGACTGCGATGACGGATGTGACTGGGTTCGGTTTGCTAGGGCATCTAAGCGAAATCTGTCAGGGGTCGGGTGTTCAGGCAACCTTGCATTTTTCGGCCATTCCTCGTCTGCCGGCGGTCGAAGAGTATATTGCGAAAGGTTGCGTGCCGGGAGGAACTGGACGCAACTTTGATAGCTATGGCCATCTGATTGGCGCGATGTCTGATCTGCAGAAAAATTTACTCTGTGATCCGCAGACATCGGGTGGATTGTTATTGGCGGTATTACCAGAGGCACAAAACCAAGTGCAAGAGATTGCAGCTCAACACGGTATGACACTCAGCGCAATTGGTGAGCTACATGCGGTGGATAATCGTCGGGCGCTGATTGAGATAACAGAATGACCTTCTCTCTGATGTATTTATACGGTGAATGATGCGACTTTTTATTGCCGAAAAGCCCAGTTTGGCGCGAGCGATTGCCGATATCCTGCCAAAGCCGCATCGCCGAGGTGATGGATTCATTGCTTGTGGCAATGACCAAATGGTGACGTGGTGTATTGGCCACTTGCTGGAGCAGGCTCAACCTGATGCTTACGACAGCCGCTATGCCCGTTGGTCTTTGGCTGACCTGCCTATTATTCCTGAAAAGTGGCGATTGCAGCCACGCCCTTCTGTTAGTAAACAACTTAATGTCATCAAACAGTTATTGCAGCAGGCTGACGAAGTTATCCATGCCGGTGACCCTGATCGCGAAGGACAACTTCTGGTTGATGAAGTATTGGACTACCTCGATTTGGAGGCGGAGAAACGGCAAAATGTGCGCCGCTGTCTGATTAATGACTTAAATCCCCAGGCGGTGGAGCGCGCAGTCGAGCGACTACGTTATAACCGGGAGTTTATTCCGCTGTGTGTTTCCGCCTTGGCGAGGGCTAGAGCGGATTGGCTTTATGGCATCAATATGACACGTGCCTATACCATTCTTGGGCGCAACGCGGGTTATGACGGTGTTCTATCTGTCGGACGAGTACAAACGCCAGTATTAGGGCTGGTTGTACGTCGTGATGAAGAGATTGAAGATTTCGTCCCTAAAGACTTTTTTGAAGTTAAAGCGCACATCGTCACACCTGCTGATGAGCGTTTTATTGCTTTATGGCAACCGAGTGATTCCTGCGAATCTTATCAAGATGAAGAAGGGCGCTTGTTGCACCGACCACTGGCGGATCATGTCGTTAATCGCATCACTGGCCAACCTGCTTTTGTCACGTCTTATAATGATAAACGGGAATCAGAAACAGCCCCTTTGCCATTTTCGCTTTCGACTTTACAGATTGAAGCCGCAAAACGATTTGGCCTGAGTGCACAACAAGTGCTTGATATTTGTCAACGTTTATATGAAACGCACAAATTGATTACATATCCTCGTTCAGATTGCCGATACCTACCAGAAGAACATTTTGCCGGCCGCCATTCGGTGCTCAATGCTATCAGCATCCATCAGGCTGATTTACTGCCGTTAGAAGTGATGGATAGCGATCGACGTAACCGTTGCTGGGATGACAAAAAAGTGGATGCGCACCATGCGATCATCCCAACGGCACGATCCACTAAAGTGAATCTCACCACGGATGAGAGTAAGGTTTACCGATTAGTTGCGCAGCAATATCTGATGCAGTTTTGCCCAGATGCACAGTTCCGTAAGTGCGTTATTGAATTGGATATTGCTGGTGGCAAGTTTATTGCTAAAGCGCGTTTTCTGGCTGAGGCGGGTTGGCGGACTCTGCTGGGTAGCAAAGAACGCGATGAAGAAAACGAAGGTGCGCCGCTGCCCGTGGTAGAGAAAGGCGCGGAGTTATTGTGTGAACGTGGTGAGGTTGTTGAGCGGCAAACTCAACCTCCACGGCCATTTACCGATGCCAGCCTACTTTCTGCAATGACGGGTATTGCGCGTTTTGTACAAGATAAAGAGTTAAAGAAAGTCCTGCGAGCCACCGACGGTTTAGGGACTGAGGCGACACGCGCAGGTATTATTGAGCTGCTTTTTAAACGGACTTTTTTGTTTAAAAAGGGCCGCTATATCCATGCTAGCCCGGCAGGTAGAGCATTGATTCATGCGTTACCTGATATTGCCGCCCGCCCAGATATGACGGCACATTGGGAATCGACGCTGACGCAAATCAGTGAAAAGAATTGTCGATATCAGGATTTTATGCAGCCGCTAGTAACCACGTTGCAAGATTTAATCAATCAAGCAAAACAAAATCGTTCGCCTCAGGTTTTTCGTGGGTTGCCAACAGCCCCTGCTAGTGCGACAAAGAAGCGAAAGAAAACATCGTCTAAAGCCAAGGAGAATAAGTCATGAGAACACAGCTATTACTGGGCCTTATTGGTTTCACCACGCTTATTTCCGGTGCGGCGATGGCGAACAGAAATAATGTCGATGTTGTCGTTCCTTTGCCGCCAGAGGTATGGAATAACTCATCAAATCGCAACACAAATAATAACCCGTGTACGCGCTGTTGCATTTATCAAAACCAAAATTACTCGGAAGGGGCCGTATTGCGAGTCGAGGGAGAAGTTCTGCAATGCGTGCGTGACTCCAGTGTGGTCGGGACAAATCCACTGATTTGGAAAAGATTAACCAGATAGTAGTTTATTTGTTTTTGAGAAATAAAAGTTTTCGAGCAATAAAAGCCTCTAATAGTGGAATGTCGGCGGGTGCCAGAGGGTAGTTATATGCGTCCTCTGGTGCTAGCCAAACTAATGCTGAATGGCAATTCAATACCAACTCACCGCTGAAATTGTCTATGTGCCAGGCATGTAGCCGGATCCTATCTTTTGGCGAGTCCCACTGATTGGTAGCGATATACTCTGCCACTGTCGCCCTGATATTTAACTCTTCAGCAAGTTCGCGTATCAATGCTTGCTGCTGACTTTCGCCAGCCTCGACCTTTCCGCCAGGGAACTCCCACATTCCCGCCTGATCGCGATGTGAATCTCGCTGTGCCAGTAAAATTTTGCCGTTTTGTTCGATAATTGCTGCGACGACATCAATCATTTTTATTTTCTCAGTGACAGTGGTTTATTTATGCCATAAAAATAGCCCTATCTTAAAATAGGGCCAGTATCGCCGACACAATCAAAGTTGCACATATACCTCATGTCAGCCATAAGGTAATCGAGGGCGAAGAGATAGAATTAGAGTGCAAATTCAGACCAGACAGGGGCGTGATCTGAAGGTTTCTCCATCCCGCGAATTTCATAGTCAATACCCGTGGCAATACAACGAGCAGCCAGTGGCTTACTCGCCAATAGTAAATCGATACGCAGCCCTCTATTTTCATCAAATCCGCGTGAACGATAATCAAACCACGAAAATTGATCATGGCAATCTGGATTTGCGGCACGGAAAGTATCGACTAAACCCCAATTTTGTAAACGCTCTAACCATGCGCGCTCTTCAGGCAAGAATGAGCACTTCCCTGTACGCAACCAACGTTTACGGTTCTCTTCGCCAATACCAATATCCAGATCTGTT
>NZ_CACVAF010000019.1 GCF_902726565.1 Yersinia vastinensis | reverse complement strand
AACTTAGGTTACTCAATATATTATTATGAATATGTTTATTTTTTAATAAACTGGCAAGCATTCATACTTCGGGTTTCATTTATATTTCTTATCTGGTATTCAACGAACCTCCCCTTTTGCCCCTGAGAAAACGAGAGAATTAACTATCGTGATAGATAAAAAACCATCGTTTAAAATATAAAAACCGCCTGCATAAAGTGACAACCTTATATTAGACACTTCATACAGACGGCTTTTAAGCCACAATGTTAGCGTTATTTATACTGATTTAATGACTGCATCCACCAGCAGCCTGACAATATTCGTATTCCAAAGTGTCAGGGTCGGGGCCATCAGAGCACTCATCGCTAGATGCTGGCCACAACTTACCTTCCTCAGCAACAGTGCCCGCAGATACAGACATAATCCCCACCAGCAGTAAGCTTCTTAGTATATCTTTCATCGGTATATCCTCCTTGATTTACCGTCAAATCGGCATGAATGATATTGACGGTTGATTTTACTGTTGCTTATAAAAGCAGCAGCCCACCTGATAATTGATTCCGTCCGTTCAATTATCAATCAAGTAAGTTGATTCGTTTAACTCTTGTTGATAATGATTATTATTTTTACTCATTTTATGCCGTAACAAGCCAAACCTTATATACCCATACTATTAAAGCTGGCACTCACGAAGACTCTATTTAATAATTAACTTATTAACTTATTAACTTATTAACTTTTTAACTATTTAACTATTTAATAGAGTAAAACTTGCCCCTAACCTCAGATTAAACTCAACAGTCTAAATACGATCCTAGCCGGTAGCCGCGTTGTTCAATTGCCTGTCTTAATTGCGGTGAGGTGAGCACATCTAATTCGGCCAGTCTTGGGTAACAGTATCCGCTGGTCATGAGGATTTGATCAATAAATGCCGGGTGGCACATTATTTCAAGTGAATTAATCTGGTGTTGCTGTGCGTAATCCAATAATTTTAAAAATGATTGTTTCGATAAATCCTCTCCATAAAAACCGGCATCAAACCACTCTGTGCTGCGCGGTTCATTGAGCACAATGCCTTGCTGCTGTACTTCATTACGATCGACGCGCAACGCAACCCCTTTTTCGCGGGCGAATGACTCAATCAGCGGATAAATCTGTGGCAACATATGAACATGGTGATGGCTATCAATATGCGTGGGTAAGCGGCCAAAAACAGTGACAAATTTATCAAACTGTGCGGCCAGTTCCTGGGCGATTTCATCCAGATTCAACTCACCAGCGTCAGCCCGTTGCCACAACCATTTACCCAATTCTCCCTTAGCATCAACCAAAGAAGGCATGACCGTTAGTGGTTGGCCATAGGTCAAAACAAAGTGCATTCCCACAGGTAAATCAGGATTTTGTTTGCTGAGTTCTGCGGCGTGATAAATCGCCGTACAGTTCATCATTGCCGTGGTTGAAGAGACAATACCATTGCGGAATGCTTCAATAATCCCATAACTTTGGCCTTTGCAGAGGCCAAAATCATCGGCATTAACAATAAGTAACTTTTCCATTGAGGGTGCCTCATAAGCCTATTAAGACGATAAATCTTTGGCCAAGCTAATCGGATAATCCCTCTCTAACACAGTTGAATTTCTTGCGATAATTCCCCGGCGTAAAAGAGGTCAGTTTTTTAAAGTTTTTAATAAATAAAGTGGTATCGCTGTAACCCGCGTCGAAGGCAATATCCGAGACAAAATAGTTCGTCATTTCAAGCTGAGTTTTAGCAAAATTGATTCTGATTTCATTGATAATCTGCATCGGCGTTTTTTGGTAATAACGCCGAGTAGCACGAGTAAGGTACTCTTGAGTTTTACCAGACAGCTCAATCATATTCACTAGCGCTTTCTCGCCAAACATCGACTTGTCATGCATTTTATCGATGCTGTTTTTCAGCCACTGCGGAATGTCATCGTTGACATCACTCTCTTTATAATGGCTGATGCGGTTAGTGACATAAAAGGTCAGTAATTCAACCAGTTCACTCAGCTCATCTTCTCTAAAGTGCGGAGCAGAAATAGCCGATTCGATATAAGAAAGAAAATCACCTTTTAGGCGATACGCTTGTGAAGCAACAATAGGTCTGGAGAGCAGATGAGAAAAGTGTTCTTCAAAGAAGTTTTTCCTGATCCCAACGTTTAAAATTCGCGTCGCACCAAAATCATAGAAACTTTGATGGTGGGAACCCATCGGAATAAAAACGAAATCACCGCGTTCTAAGAAGACCCGCTTACCGTTAATTTCCTGATAACACATGCCCGTTAATATCAGAGTATATTCATAATAATCATGTTGATGTAAGCCGGTCGCACTCTCCGTTTTATTATAAATAAACAGATGGAATTCTTTTCCGTTAAAAAAGTCTTTTTCACGAACTAATCTGACTTCCATCTTATTTACCCTCACTCATTCATCTAAAACAATGGATATTCACGCTGGAGGATCAGTCTATCTTTTGGTGCAATTCAATCAACTCCGCAATTAACTCTCTGGCTAACATCGCATTCATTAAATGATCTTGTGCGTGCACCAGTACCAAGGTGACTCTGGTTTTGCCTTCGCCTTGGTCAGCTTCAATAAGCTGAGTCTGTACCAAGTGCGCTTCATTCAGTGCTTGACGTGATTGTGCCATCAGTTCCTCAGCTTGAACAAAGTCACCCGTTTTGGCATGTTTTAATGCTTTGTAAGCTAAACTGCGAGCTTGCCCAGCATTAATAATTAGCCCCATAACCACATCTTCCAGCTCATCAGTGGGCTGTGCATCATCAATAATTTTATCTAAGTCAAACATACGGTTACTCCAATTAATTAAAGCCGTTTTGTCTGGTAACATCTGCAAACCAATAGCCACTTTTCTTTATGACTCTCGACTGATCTGTGATATTTAACCGGACTAATCCATAGCGATTTTTGTAGGCATTGAGCCAAGACCAGCAATCAATAAAGGTCCATAGATGGTAGCCTTTGCAGTTGCTCCCCTCTTGTAATGCCTGATGCAACCATTTTAGATGGTCGCGAATAAATTCAATGCGATAATCGTCATTAACTTGCCCCGATGGCGCGAGAAATTGCTCTTCGCCCTCAACACCCATGCCATTTTCGGAGATATAACAGGGGATATTGCCATAATTCTGTTTCAGGTTAATCAGAATGTCATATAACCCTTTTTCATAAATTTCCCAGCCGCGATGAGGGTTAATTTTCCGCCCTGGCATTTGATAGAAACTGAATAAATCTTCCGGTGTTTTCACTTGCTCCGGCGGAGTTGGAGTATCTTTCGCCTGTACTCTTCTTGGCTGATAATAGTTAACGCCCAGTAAGTCGATGACCCCTGTAGCGATGAGTTGGCAATCACCGGATTCAACTTGCGGGAGTAGATCATATTCGCGCAGTAATGCAATAAGTTCCTCGGGATAAACACCTTTTGTGACAGGGTCGAGGAAACTACGGTTAAGCAATAAGTCGGCTCGATTAGCCGCCACCAAATCTGGCGAACTGTCCGAGTGAGGGTAGGTTGGGGTAAGGTTTAAAATGATACCGATCTCACCGCCCTGCTCCATTTTCCGGTAATTTTCTACTGCTTTGGCATGCGCCAACACACTGTGGTAGGCCACAGTGACTGCGCGTTTGAAATCAACCACACAAGGGTAATGCAGGTCATTCAGATAGCCGGCCTCAACCGGTACAATCGGCTCATTAAAGGTAAACCAGTGTTTTACTCGGTCACCAAACAAGGTAAAGCAGATTTTGGCATAGCGCGCATAGGCATCCACCACTGCTCGGCTTTCCCAGCCCCCTTTCTCTTGCATGCACAGCGGCATATCAAAATGGTAAAGGTTGATAAAAGGTGTAATGCCATTCGCTAATAAGGAATCAATGACCGCGTTATAAAAAGTGACCGCTTTAGGGTTCAACTCGCCGTCACCACTTGGAATCAGTCTCGACCATGAAATCGACGTCCTGAATGTGTTATGTCCCAGTTGTTTTAACAGCAAGATATCCTGCTGGTAATTATCGTAAAAGGTGGAGGTGTTTTCCGGGCCAATTTGTCCATGAAAACGTTCGGGTGTAATATCATACCAATAATCGAAGATGTTCTTGCTCTTGCCATCCTGCAATGACGCCCCTTCAGATTGGGTTGCAGAAGTGGCGCTACCCCACCAAAAATTATCGGGAAATTGATATTTCACTCCGACCTCCAACCTTATACGTTCAATAGGGTTAACAATTAGAATTTCAAGCTATCGGCTATCTCTTCTTCACTTTGAACTTCACGGTCTATCTCGTTTTGTGCTTTGTTGGCGATAATCACAAACGGCAGATAAATCAATGTGGCAATCCCTAGGTTGAACAGACTTAACAGCATGGCAGCAATACTGCCGTTAGTATTAAAGAAAGCGCCCAAGCCGACTGGCATGGTCCACGGCGCAATATTGGTAATCGGTGGAATAAACCCTGTGTAATAGGCAATCGAGGTGATAATGGCTAAAACGGGTTGAACCAGAATAAATGGAATAAAGAATAGTGGATTCATTATGACCGGCAGGCCGAACAAGATAGGCTCGTTAATCTGGAACACACTCGCGGGTGCCCCCAGTTTTGCTACCTGACGATAATCTTCACGGCGGGAGCCGATAAAGATAGCAATAACCAAGCCAAGTGTTGCCCCAGTTCCCCCCAAGAAGATGTAGGAGTCAACGAAAGGTTTAGCCCACATGTGGAACTCTTTGCCCGCAGCCAATGCCGCAGCAACAGAGCCATACTGGGTATACGTTGCCACGTTCTCCAGCGCAAATGGCATCATAATGCCGCTTTCCAATGCAGATAACGCCATCGCGCCGTGAATCCCGAAGAACCACAACAATGAAGAGCACATGACATACACCCAACCCACCACACTGCCCATTTTCGACAGCGGAGCTGAAATGGTGTCCATGATGATCTGGTGGAAGTTGGTGCCATGCAATCCCAGAGAATAGGCAATCACACCCATGATGGAAAGGATGATAAAGCCGGGGATCAGAGCAGAGAACGAGCGAGAAACAGAAGTTGGCACACTGTCCGGCAGGCGGATAACCCAGTTACGCCGCACGATAAAGGCAAAGACCTCAGCAACCACTAAGCCAATGATGATACCCGAAATAATATTCGCCCCACCCAACCAGTTGGCACCGACGGCATAGGCATCACCAACACTGTATGGCGTCACTGTCATAAAGGCGGCAATGGCCAGCAAGGCAGACGCCAGTGGGTCGACTCTTTTCTCCTCAGCCAAGGCCATACTGATGAAGAATGGCGTCATTAATGACATGATGCCAAGAGTACCGTTATAAACGTTACCGCCTATCGCTTTAAAACCATTGAGGGTCGTGATGGTATCAGCATCCAAACGGACACCCATCGAGAAGAAGAATGACCCTTCACCAAAACTCAAGAACACGTTATTGATAAGCACGAACATGGCACCCGTCAGGGTTAACGGCATCAGCCGGATAAACCCATTCTTGATGGCATTAATATGTTGCTGTTTGCCAATCTTAATGGCGAAGGGCAATATGACCCTTTCCAGAGAATTAATAAATGCGCTCACAGTGCTCCCCTTATTGTTTTGCTTTTTTTATTGCAGCAACAGCAGCTTTTAACACCCCTAAACCATCGACTTTGCCGTAAAGGATTGAGTCGATCACTTCCACGGGTTTGTTAGGGAACATTTTGGTTACTTCTGGCAACATGTAGGCAATTTGCGGCCCTAATAGGATGACATCGGCTTCCTTACCATGTTGTGCCGCCAATGCTTCCGGGTAAGCATTGATGACGACGGGCACTTCATACTTCTCTGCCTGAACTTTCATTTTGGAAACCAGTAGCGAGGTAGACATACCAGCAGAGCAAAATAAGTAAATTTTTTTCTTTTCCATACCCAACACCTTTTGAGGTTCAAAAGACACAAGTTATTCATATGCCAGTGCAATGGTGAATTCCCTTTATCTGTACTTTATCGTGCCCCTTGCCCAGCTCCATTGTTTCTGGTTGTCGGCAGTATACGGAGTTGACAGACAAGCCAGTAATTCGAGCACCTCTATAATCGTCTCTTATTGACTTTTCATATTGACGCCCTTCACATTTCTCATCGATTACAATGTGATGCTTATCGCAAAATGATTATTTTTTTGCTCGGCGAATTAAGTTTAATTCATTTGTATTTCATATGGTTAGTTTTTATTTACCTATTACTACGCAACAGAATAAAACCGTAAAAATGAATTGAAATAGATGCAAGGATAAATTAGAGAATCTTATTGGTTTGATAATCGTTTCATCCAAACTTTTCCGCTTTTTATCATAATTTTGCGCCGTGACTTTATTCGTGGAGCGAAGTGCATATGCTCAATAAGTTTCGAGTTGCAGGTAGGTGACAACCGCATTCACTCAAGGAACTAAGATAGTTCAATAGCTTGAGTGAATGATGGCAGCCAATCCTTCTGTGGCTTAAAAGACAGCGGGTATAGCCACATTGTTAATATCACGTTCCCTATAGAACCCCCTCAATGCCACATATTTTAGAACCGGAAATAGCCGATTCTCGGTTAATACTCTATGGTTAACAGGTGTTTACGTATTTATGGAGTGAATGATGACGCTATTCGGAAATAGAACACCGATCTCTCGCCCAACATTGCCGTTAATTAAAATGCTTTTACTCAGTGTATTTATCTCAACAGCCACGATTGCCGCTACGACCCCCACGGTGACGGTAACTGAATTGCAAGATGGGTTAGACCACCCTTGGTCACTGGCTTTTTTGCCTGATGATGGGGGAATTTTGATCACTGAACGCTCTGGACAATTGCGCTTGTGGCAGCAAGGAAAACCACTATCGGCGCCCATAAAAGGAGTGCCCACGGTATATGCCAAGGGACAAGGCGGCCTATTGGAAGTGGCATTATCTCCCAAATTTGCCCAAGACCGCCGTGTCTACCTCAGCTTTGCTGAAGAAGGCAAAGACGGTAAGGCAGGTACTGCGGTAGGTTATGGACGCCTCAATCCTCAGGCTACCGCCATCGAAAACTTTACCGTTTTTTTCCGCCAGCAGCCTAAATTGTCGACCGGTAACCACTTTGGTGGGAAATTAGCTTTTGATAAGCAAGGCCATCTTTTCATAACCTTAGGGGAAAATAATCAGCGCCCCACGGCTCAGGATCTGAGCTTGTATCAAGGTAAAATCGTGCGTCTGACTCTTGATGGTAAAGTGCCGAAAGATAATCCTTTCGCCAATAAATCGCCGGCAAGAGCCGAGATTTGGTCTTATGGGCATCGAAATCCACAAGGATTGGCGCTCAACCCATGGAGTGGAGTGATGTGGTCCAATGAACACGGGCCGAAAGGCGGTGATGAAATAAATATCCCGATGGCAGGGAAAAACTATGGCTGGCCACTGGCAACACATGGGGTGAATTATTCAGGCCTCGCCATCCCTGAAGCCAAAGGCACCCATGTAGATGGCACTGAGCAACCCGCATATTACTGGGAAGTATCGCCCGGGATCAGTGGGATGGCATTCTACGACGCCACGCGTTTCCCCGCTTGGCAACATTCGTTGTTTATCGGCGCATTGGCTCAGAAAGAGTTGATTCGCTTGCAGTTGGATGACAATAAAGTGATTGCAGAGGAGCGCTTGTTGGCGGATCGCGGCGAACGTATCCGTGACGTGCGCATCGGGCCAGATGGCTATGTTTATCTGCTAACAGATGAGAGTGACGGTAAATTATTGAAAGTAGGCCTAGCTCCGAAAGAATAATCCCTGTACCTGTCAACAAAAAGCCGGAGACACCTCCGGCTTTTGTTTTATGACAAATACTCGCTCTGCAACCCAAAGGTTGCAGAATAATTAGCGATCAGATGAAGCCTGCCACAAGTTAAGTTGCCCATCGGTAACATGCTGATCAATCGCACGTAACTCTTCCGCTGTGAAACTGAGATTATCGAGTGCGGCACAGTTTTCCACAAGCTGCTCTGGACGGCTGGCCCCAATCAAAACTGACGTCACGCGGTTATCCTTCAACAACCAGCTTAATGCCATTTGTGCCAGTGATTGCCCACGTTGGGTGGCTAATTCATTGAGCAGCTTGATGCTGCGCAAATTGGCCTCTGACAACATATTTTCTTTTAGCGAACCACCCGCTTCTTTCTTCATCCGCGAATCATCAGGGATGCCATTGAGGTATTTGCCGGTTAGCAACCCTTGCGCCAGTGGGGTAAAAGCAATACAGCCAACACCGTGCTTATCCAAGGTGTCTAATAGATTCGTCTGCTCAACCCAACGGTTAAGAATATTGTAAGAAGGCTGATGGATCAGCAGTGGAATCTTCCATTCTTGCAATAACGCCACCATTTGGGCGGTTCGTTCAGAAGAGTAGGACGAAATCCCTACATACAACGCTTTACCGCTTTGCACTGCTTGAGCGAGTGCCGATGCAGTTTCTTCCATTGGCGTGTTTTCATCAACGCGGTGGGAATAGAAAATATCCACATAATCCAACCCCATGCGCTTTAAGCTTTGATCTAGGCTAGCCAGCAGATATTTCCGTGAGCTTCCCGCCCCATAGGGACCGGGCCACATGTTATAGCCGGCTTTGGTCGAGATGATCAGCTCGTCACGATAAGGTTTAAAATCGTCTTGCAGCAACTTACCAAAATTTTGCTCGGCGGACCCCGGTGGGGGGCCATAGTTATTCGCTAAATCAAAATGAGTAATTCCCAGATCAAAGGCTTTGCGCAGTAACGTCCGTTGTGATTCTAATGTGTTGTTAAAACTAAAGTTATGCCAAAGCCCTAGCGATAATGCTGGAAGCTGCAAGCCACTTTTTCCACAAAAACGATATTGCATCTGGTTGTAGCGGGAAGGATCTGCGTTGTAAGGCATGATGGCTTCTGTCTCCATTTATCGTATTTTTGAAACGGCATTTCTATTTTAGCGCCATCCTTCGCCTTTGAAAGTGATCCCTTCGAACATTTCTAACATTATTTGTACTACAATTATGTTTACTCTGATGAAGGGTCATTGAGGGGCTTTGTTATGACGGCAATTGACGTTATGTGGGTAGGGCTTGGTGGCGGCATCGGATCACTTTTGCGATGGTGGATAGGGCTAGGTGTTGGCAAGCTATATAAAGGTAATTTCCCTCTAGGGACTTTTCTAATCAATATTTCCGGTGCATTTGTTATTGGCTATCTGAGTATTCTTTTCAGTGTTGACTGGCGTGATCGCTACGGCGATTTGATGAATGCCGCAGTATTGACCGGTATTTTAGGTGGCTATACCACATTCAGCAGTATGCAATTAGATGCAGCAAAACTGGCGACTGCCCGAGGCAGAGCAATAGCTGCCGGATATCTGATTATTTCTGTATTAGTTGGCCTCGCGGCGGCGGCATTCGGTGCCTGGCTGGCTTATTAAGCAGAAACGGTTTTATTAATCGGAGAGAATTATTATGCCGAATCTTATTATTTTAGTTTTTGTGGGCGGTGCCTTTGGTGCCATGTGTCGCGAATTTATTATGCTATCAGTACCGAGACTGGCCGATGGCTTCCCTATGGATATTTTTGCAGCCAATATCATCGCCGCATTTTTATTAGGGCTGACCACCTCTTTCTTTAAGAACGGTAAAATTAACCAATACGTCCATCTGATGGTTGGAACAGGGATCATGGGTGGTCTTTCAACATTTTCCAGCTTTGTATTTGGTGCCGTTGAAATGATGAAAACCCCAAGTGAAGTTTTAGTCTCGATCTGCTATCTGGTCGCCAGCCTGATTGTTGGTTTTATTGCCGTTGAATTGGGTTTAATGGTCGGCCCTAAAGAAAAGCCTAAAGCGCCGCAAGCCACCACTGAATAATGTTGCCTTAGTGAAAAATAGAGATGGAAACACCCTCATATAGAGGGTGTTTTATGCTTTGTGATCAACAAGATGGGTGCAAGCCAACGAGTATAAAGTCAGTCTAATTTCTGGCAGTTACCAAAAAACATCTCTGTAATCAGTTCATTATTAATGGTATCGCCATTCAACGTTCTGACCAGCAGTTCACTGCCTAATAATGGCAGAGAGAAGACCATGCTAGGTTCAACACGTTTTACTTTCTTCATGTTCTCGGTTTCATTGACTAATGCTAGCGTTTTGGTGGACTCACCAGCTATCTCTTTAGCAGCCAAAATAGTGAAAGCATTGTCTGCATCACTGTCACACAGCGCGATAATATATTTCGCTTTGTCGGCCCCCGCTAATTTCAGTGTTGCAACGGAAGAAGGGTCACCCTCGATAATATCTGCATCTGAAGGGAAACTGTGCTGGCTACCAACAGCACAAACCACAGTGACTTCATCGCCACGATCACGCAGACCGTTATACACATTTAGCGCCAGAGAACTGGTCCCCACAATAATAAAATGATTTTTACGTTCCACGTCAGAAACCCTACCTTTAACTATACGTTTGATATTATTACTGATCATTGGCCCGGCAATAGAAGAAACGGAAGCAGCAAAGACAGTAATACCGGAAATAATCACCGTAAGCGTAAACATCCGTGCCAACGTGGTATGCGGGATAATATCCCCGAAACCGACAGTTGACATACAAACAATGGCGAAATAGAAGGCTGTTGGTAAATCCGTCACTACAGGGGCAAATTCATCACCCATGTAAAGTGTGCCCAGCATGCTATAAACGATCAGGGAAGCAATACTGACAATAGCAAAAAACGTCCCGCTGGCGAGGCTGTGATAATTAAATTTCCGCCAATAAAATATCAAGGCGACAATAATCACAATGGAATAAGTCGTCAGTGTGTTGTGATCTTTTAGAATAAAGATATTGATAGAGACAATGGTAAATAACAGCAACACGGTGAAAAACCAAGCAATACGGGTTTTCATCGACAAAGCAACAGCCATCAATATCAAGACCAACCCGATCATAAATCGTGGTATTTCAAATAACTCAAGAAAACTTAGCGCCTCCTTCCAGGTACTAAAATCGTTTGTTGTGCCGGCAAAATGAGAAATAGCCCTGAAAAGTACGGGGCTTAAAACCAGATACCCATTAATTGCCACCAGAATAGCCAGACAATGCGGTATAGAGAACCTAGATTTAATTTCCTGTAATATTTTCATCAATAGAGTGACTAAAATTGTTATAGGTGAATTAAGTATAGATAGAAATCCAGATAGTTCATGATTAAATTCAATTATTTTTGATAAAAATCAAACGATAAACTTCATGTGAATTAAATAGAATAATGACATTTATAGTCATCTAATATTAACGCTAAGTAATCAAATTAAAGATGATGTTATTTCCTTGTTTGATGAATATATTTCTTTAAAGCTATTTTTACACCGTGTAAAGCTATGTATACTGAATGGAACGCAAAATAATAAAATTAATTATTGGCATTAATAAAATTTATAACTAATAATATAGCTGCGCTCCAGCACATAATAACGCTGGAGTCATCATACCTGAGTGATATTTATCACCCTTAATTTAAGGCTGTGGTTTTTTAACAGACAAATAAGGAAGTAAGCATGTCCTACAAATCACTTCGTAATATTGCATTGACTGGTTTATTGCTTTCCGCTGCCGCAACGACTTTTGCAGCTACCCCGACAACCACTAGCGCAACGGGGACTACCCCGAGTGATATGACCTGCAAAGAATTCCTGGACTTGAATCCTAAGTCATTAACTCCGGTAGTGTATTGGGTATTAAATGATGATACTCAATATAAGAAAGGCGATTATGTTGATTTTCAAGAAACAGATACTATCGTGACACCAAAAGTGGTCGAAGTGTGTAAAAAATCGCCTGAAAGTAAACTGTCTGAAATGAAACAAGACATTTTAAACTTCGCGAAAAAACATCATATGTAATCTGAAAAGATCAATATGATAAATAAGGCACTCATTTATGAGTGCCTTATATTTTTTACGATAAAAAATTAACCACTAATACTCAACTTATCATAACCACGGACATAATAATTAACGGCAGAAACTAACCAACACAGTATGAACATTCCAATAATCCAGTAACCTATCTCACCTAGGTTCTCACTGATGTTATTTATTGGCGTCCAAATCCCGCCGGTCAAATTAAGTTTACCTGCAATTAACCCTAAAGCCTCTATCCCGCCAATAAAGAAAGCGATAATAACTGAAGCTGCCGTGATAGTAATATTATAATACAGTTTTCTTACCGGTTTAGAGAAAGCCCAACCATAAGCACCAATCATCACAAAATTATCAAGTGAATCAATCAAAGCCATCCCGGCTGCAAATAAAATCGGGAATACCATTATTGACCACAAATTCATCCCATGACTTGCGCTGGCAGCAGAGATCCCTAATACACCTATTTCAGTGGCGGTATCAAAACCTAAGCCAAATAAAAAACCAACTGGATACATATGCCAGCTTTTATTGACCATATTGAATACCCGCCGAAAAACTCTGGCGAGAACGCCCCCATTATTCGTCACCAACAGATCAAGCTCGTCATCTTTATAGACATGCCCCGCTTTAACCTGCTTAAACTTTTTATATACTGAAATCAGTATGGTTAAATTAAGAAAAGCAAACAACAACAAAAATACCGACGAAACTAGGGTGCCAATCAATCCCCCAGTTTCATGGAACCACTCCATATTATTTTTAAATGCCATTGCGGTTGCCGCAATGGCCAATGAGGCCAATATTACGATAGTCGAGTGACCAAGTGAGAAAAATGTTCCGACCGCAATCGGTGTTTTCCCCTGCTGCATCAGTTTGCGGGTGACGTTATCAATGGCAGCGATATGATCTGCATCTACGGCATGGCGCAAGCCAAAGCTATAAGCCAGAAACGCCATCCCCATCAATACCGCATTGTTATTAAATTCGGTGAAAGCCCAAACCCATGCCAGCCCATTAACTACCAGCAGACCAATCAGCAAGTAAATCGCGCGACGCTTCGTTTGCGGATCACCAAAAGCGCTGCGCTTCTCTATTCCAGTCGTCATATTCGTGCTCCAGAATAAAACCGCTATTGTCTATGTGCTGGCATCACATCTTTATTCGGCACCAGGAATAACCATGAGGCCAGAACAAACGGCATCGTCAAAGTAGGAATACCAACAGGCGCCAATAAGATATTTAGAGCGCCTTGTACGATCACCGTAAAAATAACGCCGATGATGGTATAAGCCAAAACACGCCAACTGGGTTTATTAAATGTCGATCCCAGAGCGATAGCTGTTAGCACGGCACTGAAAGCATAAAGCCCGGTATCAATACTGGCAGGGTCTGCACCAAGGAATATGGCAGTGAAAAGTGCCAGTAGCGAGCCACCCATTGCAAATACCGCTGCCCAAAGTGATTCTACCGCCAGCCCAATGACAAAAATAATGCCACCAATCAAGCTACTGAGTAAGAAGACTTCGGAAATACCATTAAACATGCTGACGAAAATATTACCCGCAACAGGGACCCCGGCATCCAAAACAAATGAATGAGGCAGTGCTGGTGCTGGCAATCCGTTACTCTGCAGACCGGCAAAAGCGTAGCTGGCCAGTAATATTATCCAAGTGGTGAGAACAAAAGGAGCCGTTAACGCCGCCACTTTCCACGTTTTTAAAATATCAGCAATACAAGCCATCACAATCACTGACACAATGCTGCCTAAGACAATACAAGCCCAAACTACCGGTGTAGTAACCAAAAACGTGGGTAATGCCGCACCAACTAAGCACCCATTGTAGCCATATAGCCCCGAGCGCCATGATTTACGGTCACGCATGGTTAACCCGGTGAATGTGGCCACCACAGTGCCTAGCACACAACCATAAGCCACTGCCGGATTACCTTCACCATACGCGCCGACAAATATCGCAACAAAGAAGAATAAACCCGTCAACGGGTTATTCTGGAACATCACCTGAGCACAGCCACGCAACGTTGTGTCGATAAATTCAATGAAAACATTTGAAGCACTGAGTTGTGCCCAGCCGGATAGGTTGCCCGTTTTCGCATTCATTATTTTATCCTTCTTACTTGAAGTCGCAGCGGTGTTCGCTGCACTCATTCCCCGAATCACTGACTGATATCAGTTCATCGAGAGTCTCTCGTTTGCTGCCTTGCTGCACTCATTCCCTGAATCACTTACTGCTGTAGCGATAAGTGACTACAACAGCAAGTGGCATTAGGTGACACCTAGCGCCATAAGAATTTTTCCGGCAATGTAATGCCGAGAATCTCCTCACGGGCTATCTTCCAAAACTGACGGATTTCAGCTTTTACTCCCGCACTGTCAATACCCAGTGCTTTAAACACTAAACCGCAGTCATTCGGTAAGCGAGTCGCCCCACTGGCAATCCCGCCCTTAATATCAAAATGTGCAGGTACGCGTGCCAGAATGCGGTCGTGATGCTCTTTAGGTGTTAATAAAATCACATTGCCAAACGCATCGAATGATTGCATTACACCAATGGCATCCAGACTTTCAGACTTCGGTTCCAACACATACTTCTCAACAAACAGCTCTCTACCTTCCAAATTGTGCGCGGCCACGCGTGAGGAATAGACATCAAAACCAAAACGCTCATCCTCATGGTGATATTTACGCCCTGACATCAATACTTCGGAATAAATCGCCGTTGCCGTAGGGTGAATATGAATGGTGGTATCCGTAATAAAGCGGGAATTACGATGTGGGATCAGAGGGTCTGGCATAAACTCCAGATAGCCCCCCTCTTCCACCGTAAAATTCTGGATCTGGGAAGCATAGTTCGCATTCATCATGTGAACTTTGGTCGCTGATTGTGTGGTGACATGAGCGCAAGCCCCTGCCTCTACCAGCACATCAGTGGCCAGCCGGTCGCCTTGTAAAATACAACCCGATGTTGAAATCATGGTGACACAAGGTAATTCCGGCATTTCTTCATCCCAGTACAACGCCTTTTGCACCAATGAGGGCACACGTCTTTCCATTTCCGCCAAAATACTGCGATGCTCACGTTTGGCGAATCTCAATTTGAGATAGCCACTTTTTCCTACTGCCCCGCTACGCATTTGCGCCGGTTCGTCCTGATATTTCGCTAGTTCCGGCGCGTTAACACCTAATGCGTGAGCACGAACCCGTGAAGGAGTTTCCACGATATTCTGGCTCTGAGATGTCATGCATGCTCTCCTTGCGGTTGTACGTGAGTAAACAAGAAGTCGCGCATAATCATGTCCACCAGTTCCTCAATACCTTGTCCAGTTTTGCAGTTGGTCAGGATATAAGGGCGATCACCGCGCACCACTTTAGTATCACTTTCCATTACATCCAGGCTGGCACCAACATATGGGGCAAGGTCGATTTTATTGATAACCAAAATGTCAGCCTGAACCAAGCCAGGGCCATTTTTTCGTGGGATTTTTTCACCTTCAGCCACGTCGATAACATAGATATAGAAGTCGGCCAACGCAGGGCTGAATGTCAGTGTCAGGTTGTCACCACCACTTTCAATCATGATAAGGTCGCTCTCGGGGAAGCGTTCTTCCATCTCTTCCACCGCCGCGATATTCATACTTGGGTCTTCGCGTACCGCCGTGTGCGGGCAGGCCCCCGTTTCCACCCCGAGAATTTTTTCTTCATCCAAGATGCCTTTCAGTGTGCGCTTCACCTGCTTGGCATCTTCAGTTGTCACGATGTCATTGGTAATAATCAGTGGCTTAATGCCCCGTTTAATCAAAATAGGGGTGATCACTTCAATGATGGCGGTTTTTCCTGAACCCACCGGGCCACCAATACCAATACGAGTTATCTTTTTGCGTTTGTCGGTTGAATGGCTATTCACGGGATAATCCTCTTAATTTTAATCTGATGTTGAGCCTGTACTCGGTTGGCAGAAAAACCCAGTACTCAGAATTCATTCTTATTAATTACTGAATAAGCGGACGTGCGCTTTTACATGCACCGCCGCTAGCACATCCACAATCGGGACATAAGAAGACATCTGTTCAATATCGCCAATTTCGGCAATATCACAGAACTTCTCAATATCATGATTTAATTCAAATAAAATATGCTGAGTGTCGAAATGGGTCACACGCATCAACCGCATCGCCGCACTTAATATTGTCATCGCCACACCATATTGATGCATGACGACCACCTCTCTCTGACCAATTCCCTGAGCGGCCATAACGATGGCCTGAGTCACTGGGTACGTCCCCGCGGTATTGCCATTTTTTATCTGTTCCAGCCACCAGCTGATCAGTGGGTGTTCCACCACATGAATTGACATCTCTGCCAATTTTTTCCCCATTCGGGTTGCCATCAGGCGACTTTCTTCATTTAACTTGCGGTTATTCACGGCCCAATCAGCACGGATGATACCGTCTCGGTCATCGGCCACCACCGCACGGTGAGCAGCGACAACCCCCATTCCATCGCAACTGGCAGCCTGCTTGAGTGCCGTCAACACAAAGCCTTTCAGTGTTGGCACATCATGAACAACCCCAGTTTGGATAGCCGATTCCACGCCATTGGAAAACGTAAAGGCCCCGACCGGCAGTACGGAATCACCAAACTGCATGATACGAATGAGATCTGATGCATTCATTGCGGTGCCTCCCTGCCGGATCAGTGTTTATGATCGTGGTCATGATCGCCGTGGCTGTGACCATGACTGTGGTCACCATCATGGCTATGCGAGTGCCCATCACCGTGAGAATGAATACCGTGAATATGTAAACCGGACCCATGAGGCTCATCCAAGGGGCTGGCTACATGAACATGGGTGTCAGTGTCTTCTGCACCACCAAATAACAACCGGGCTTCGGAGTTACTCAGCAATGGCAGAATTTCCGCTCCCTTAACAAAACGGAAAGGGAGATGCTGAAAACCGTGGGTTCTCATGACGGAATCCATCATGGTGGTCGCCACCGTCAAAGGTACATAGACCTCATTATTTTTAGTGACCGCCTTCCAGTGCTGATTGCCTAACGCGTGACCAAGCTCAAAACAGGTTTTAATCAGCTCATCCGGTGAACGGCTTTTCAGTTCGCTCAAATCAATGACCATGACATCGCGCAAATTGATCTGTACCACTACCGCGACATTGGTTTTTTCATCCCATGCCAGCACATCACCATCAGCAAGAACAACGTGTCGGTCGAGAGAAATACCGAGATCCAGACCTTGGGTACTGGATTTACGGCAGCGGCTTTTTTGCGCTTCCCGTTGATCCAAGACCAAGAGATCAAACGTGGCATCTTTGAGCTTCGCCTGCCAAACCGGATCTTTTTTCACATTGCCAAGAATGTGCTCTATCAAAATCATGTTATTTATTCCTTGCGTTTGTCAGTTGCCCACAGTAATGAAATCCTTTTCTGTGTCATTCATCCCAGCAATTGTTGATCGCCCCATCCAAGAGCCAGATGACACTTACCATGGGCAAGCTGAATGCTTAAACAAACTGGATTTGCGTCCAGACTCATCCATCAGCCAAAGAAGTAGCGCTGGTTCATTGACGCTGTATCAATAGGCTCACAGGTGGCATGCACGCCATCCACTTTCACCGCAAAGGTTTCAGGGTCCACTTCAATGTTTGGTGTTTGGTCATTACGCACCAAGTCATGTTTAGAAATGGTACGGCAGTTTTTAACCGCAATAACCTGACGGTCTAGCCCCGCTTTCTCTTTCACACCATCATCAAGTGCCGCTTGAGAAACGAAGGTGACGCAAGTGTCTTGCAGGGTTTTCCCCATTGCCCCAAACATTGGACGATAGAACACCGGTTGTGGGGTTGGCAGTGATGCGTTAGGGTCACCCATCGCAGCCCAGTTGATCATGCCGCCTTTGATAACCAGTTTAGGTTTGGCACCAAAGAAGCGCGGATCCCACAACACCAAATCGGCCATTTTGCCCACTTCGACGGAGCCAATAACATGACTGACACCTTGTGCAATAGCTGGGTTAATGGTGATTTTCGCTACGTAGCGCAGTACACGGAAGTTATCGTTACCCGCAGCATCTTCTGGCAATTTGCCACGTGATGCTTTCATCGCATTGGCTGTTTGCATAACGCGTAACCAGTTTTCCCCAACACGCCCCATGGCCTGTGAGTCACTGGAGAACATGGAAATAACCCCCATATCGTGCAGCACGTTTTCTGCGGCGATGGTTTCCGGACGTACACGGCTTTCAGCGAAGGAGACGTCGGCTGGCACATTCGGGTTGAGGTTATGACACACCATGATCATGTCAAACAGTTCAGCCTGACTATTGATACCGTATGGCAGAGTTGGGTTGGTTGAACTTGGCAGTACGTTAGGCTGGCTGGCTACGCGGATAATATCCGGCGCATGCCCCCCACCCGCACCTTCGGTATGGAAGGTATGAATAGTGCGGCCTTCAAACGCATCAATGGTATCTTCCACATAGCCGCATTCGTTCAAACTGTCGGTATGCACGGACACCTGAATATCCATTTCATCCGCCATTCTCAGTGAATGACGCAGGGCATTGGCCGTCGCACCCCAGTCCTCATGGACTTTAAAGCCCACAACACCGGCAATGGCTTGCTCCAATAGAGGACCACGTCCGTAAGAGTTCCCTTTACCCAAAATACCCACGTTAACTGGCAAGCCTTCGACAGAACGCAGCATTTGGCGAATATTCCATGGGCCAGGTGTTACCGTTGTGCCGTTAGTCCCATCGGTTGGGCCAATACCACCGCCGAAGAAGGTTGTTACACCGTTGGACAAGGCATGATAAGCCTGTTGTGGAGAGATTAAATGGATATGGGAATCGATGCCCGCTGCGGTGAGAATCAAATGCTCGCCTGAAATAGCATCGGTACTGACCCCTACCACCATACCCGGAGTCACGCCATCCATCACACCAGGGTTACCACTTTTGCCGATGCCGGCAATTTTGCCATCACGAATACCGACGTCAGCTTTAATCACCCCTAAACGGGCATCAACAATCGTGACGTTGGTTATCACTAAATCCAGTACACCGTTATCGCGGGTCAGATGGTTGTTCGCCCCCATCCCGTCACGCAGTGACTTACCGCCACCGTAAACTGACTCTTCACCATATCCACGCAGGTCTTTTTCGATTTCGATAAACAGATTGGTATCACCCAAACGTATTTTATCGCCAGTCGTTGGGCCAAATAGACCCGCGTATTCTTGCCGAGAAATTTGAGGCATCTGTCGCTCCTTTCTTTTTCCGGTGCGTGTAATGGGTTGCCTAATTACACGTATGCGAATTTCGATGATGTTTCATTGAGATAAGGTGTTATTTAGATGATGATTTGAAACCACGTGCAGCCGCACGGCGGATAGCTTCTAGCTTATCCGGGCGCTCACTATTAGGAACCACACCTTCACCGGTCCAGCCATCCACCAGGTTATTAAAGCCATACAGTGTTTGCTTACCACCGAAAGGAATTAGCGAAACTTCAGTTTCATCACCGGGTTCAAAACGGATTGCGGTTGTTGAAGAGATATTCAGTCTTTTGCCATAAGCCGCGGTACGATCAAATTCAAGTGCGCGGTTAGCTTCAAAGAAGTGAAAATGAGAACCGACTTGGATTGGGCGGTCACCCGTGTTGCGAACCTTCACTTTGGTCACGGGTTTATTCTCATTAAAGGTGATCGGCTCATCAGCTAAAATGCAACCACCAAGGGGCGTATTCTTTTCCGTTGTGCCTTTAGTATCAATGCCTTTAGTGCCTGTAGTGCCTGTAGTGCTAGTACCTTTTTTTGCGCTCATGCTTTAATCCTCTGCAATATTTAATTCAGGTTTTACTCGCATGTTGCCATCACTTATTTAATGGGATCGTGCACCGTGACCAAGCGGCTACCGTCAGTAAAAATTGCTTCAACCTGAACATTGGGAATCAGATCAGCCACCCCGTCCATCACATCATCCTTAGTGAGAACTTTACTGGCCTCTTTCATGACGTCTTCTACGGATTTGCCATCTCTGGCCCCTTCCATCGCAGTCACTGTAATAATAGAAACAGCTTCTGGATAATTGAGTTTCAAGCCACGTGCTTTGCGTTTGAGCGCCACATCAGACAGCGTGTAGATCATGAGCTTTTCAACTTCTCTTGGGGTGAGCTGCATAAGCCCTCCTGTATCTGGTTAAGAAAGTGAGAGTAAAAAACAACCTATAAGCTCTATCGCTTACCTATAAAGGGTTATCCCTTGTTATTGCTGATAAAAATAGACATTGATGCTGCTAATTAGAGTCTTCCAGAATTTAAGTGCATCCTCCTGTAGAGATTCTTCATTCGAATTCTTTTTTACTTTTTAATTACCATCGATCTTCTGCTAAATATTTATCCTGTGCTTTTAATGTCGAGTGACCGGCTAAAAGCAGCATGAATTCCCCGCCACCTCGCAGGCAACAACTGTAGAAAACAAAGCGTTATATTTGTATGATGATTTTTCTTGATAGGTATTTTTTACCGCTTTTAGTTATCCCAAGCAATACTAAAACTAAGTTTATTAATATTTTTTTACTAAAACGAAAATGCACCACTGCATTTATCCACAGTAGCAAATATAAGAAGTGACCGATTAATCGTTTGCTTTTTATAGCTAGTGTCATAGCTAAAGAGTCCCTTTATTTATAACGAAATGTCGGTATCGTTTTTTGCAGCATAGATAACTATAAATCAAGACGTTGCTATAAAAATGCACCTTTAACCAATATAGACCAAAACCTAGAAAATTCACCCTTAATTGAAAATTTAATATAAAGCGCTATACTTCACCTAAATATAGTCTTTAACTTTAGATAAAAATCAATATGTTAACTAACATTTTGAGAGGGTTTTTATTTGTCAAAAATAAAGTATTCAAGACCTCTCCAACTGGGGATTTTATGTAAGAAAAGCCATGATGGGCGAGAGGAACCATACAAATTACGAGGGTATTTAACCGGATAAAATTCGGATAAGAAACACACTAAAACAGATAATCGGCATTCAAAATGGCGTTTAGCCTCACTATCGATGTCTATTTATCAGTATTTTATTCTTTGATGTAAACTTATCTTACCACTATGTTAATCATTATTCGTTTTGTCTGGCCGAGTACTATTATAATTAATTAAGAATAATATGATCTTAATCAATAAACTTATAATGGCGCATAATACAAAACAATTATCTTCTAACTGTCACTATCACGAAACATTATTATTTCATCATTAATACTTAATGTTACACCTATTAATCCTCATCCAAATCACCCTGTTTTTATCATAGCCAAACCAAGGTGAGGCTTAACTTGGGGTCGCGGGTACAGCGTATTTTTACTCTCCCTTTCGGGGATCCATATTCGCGAGCACACTTTTTCTAATAATGATTTATTGTGACTAAAAACAATTAACCCTAATGGACGACGAGCAGCCTCCTCCAATAAAACCTGCCAGACTTGGGCCTGAATATGTGCATCCAATTGTGCGGTTACTTCATCGGCAATCAAATAGCGAGTTCGCGGGTCCAGTGCACGTAACAGCGCAATACGGGCTAACTCTCCGCCAGAAAGTTCATCAGGTCGGCGTTTTAACCAATCAGGATTAACCACCATACGCTCAAGCCAGTGCGCATCTGGTCGCCAGGCATCATGTAGGCTTTCACCGGTTGTTCGGTAGGGATTAAAACTTTGTTCAGGGTGCTGAGGTACCAGTTGGACAGGGCAATACCCCTTTTTATCCAGCAAAGCCCCTCCGACCCGAATTTGACCCGATGTCGCCGATTGCCACTGCGCTAATACACGGCCCAACGTGGTTTTACCAAAACCACTGGGGGCTGAAATACCTAGCCGCTCCCCTGGGGTCAGTGAAAATGAGACCGAATCCCACAGCCGTTTCCCCCCCTGAACAATCGTTAGGCTGTCAACACTAAACATATTCCGCCACCTCCGTTAAAGGCCTCGGCTGGCTGACAAATTGTTGTTCCGGCAATGCTGCCCACAATGATTGTAACCACGGGCTACCGCCGTTATTTTTCAGCTCATCGGCGCTCAGTGTTTCGTGTAATTCGCCTTTATGCAGCACCGCAATTTTATCGGCAAAACGTGCCGCCAGTGCCAGATCATGCGTCACCCATAAAATACCGCGGCCCTGCTGGCAAAAAGCGCGCAAGTGGGTGAGTAACTGGCAGGCATGTTCGTCGTCCAACCATGAGGTGACTTCGTCAGCCAAAATATAGCGAGCATTGGTGAGGGTAGCGCAACTCGTGAGCACCCGTTTTGCCATACCACCAGAGAGTTGACGCGGGAAATCATGCACCAAACCCGGTGCAAGATTGTAGGTTTGCAATTGCATCGCAACATCTTCCAGCCGCAGTTTTACGCCACTCAACTGTGCCGCCCGCGTCATTTGCGACCCGACTTTAATCAAGGGATTCAGTGCACTGACGCCTTGAGGAACATAACATAAGGCTTTACCACGCCGCTCAATTTTGTCTTGGGCACACAAGACGTCCCCATCAAGAATAATCTCGCCGTGACAGCGCATGTTCTCCGGCAATAAACCCAACGCACTTTGCAATAACAAACTTTTACCTTCACCACTGCCACCCACTAGCGCGACCAGTTCCCCCGGATTCACCTCCAGAGAAATATTGCTCAATAAAGGGTGCCACGTTTTTCGCCCCAACCAACGATAATGGGCAACATCAATGGCAAACCTTGAAAATTTCAACATCAGGCTATCCTCACCCAGAGTTGTTGCAACGATCGGGCAAACTGGTCAAATATCAGTACCAAACTGACCAAAATCAGACCGGGGAAAAAGGCCAGCCACCATGCGCCACTGCTCAGATAGCGTAACGCATCGGCCAATAATATCCCCAGTGACGGTTCATGAGGCGACAAACCAAACCCCAAAAAACTGAGTGCCGCGCTGTGTAACACCGCATGGGGAAACATTAATAGCGTGCCAACAATCCATTGTGGCAGTAATAACGGTAGCAGATGATGACGCCAACGGTAAAAATTACTATTACCTAGCCGATGAGACAACATGACATAATCTGTCTCGCGAATACGTAAAATCTCAGCACGTAAAATCAAAGCCAACTTTGGCCAATGAGTTAACGCCACCGCCAGAATAACACCGTGTTTTCCCCCACCTAATGTAAAGCAAATCAATACCAACAGCAGTAAGTGCGGTAACGCCAACATACTGTCGATAAGCCCTCGGATGAGATAATCCAGTGTTTTATTAACTGCACATAAGCTGGCCGTCAGCATGGCCAACAGGCCACTGGCAAAAGCGGCAATCAAACCAATTTGTAAACTGGTGGTCATGCCCTGAAAACAGCGCAACCACAAATCACGCCCTAAACTGTCAGTACCAAACCAATATGACAATGACGGTGGCTGGCGACGCGCCATTAAATCCATTGGGATTTCAATAGAATATATGGCCCACCCATAAACGATTAAAATGGACAATAGTGCCAGTGAAACGAAAAGACGGAACAAAGCCCGGTTTGGGTTATAAGTCATAATTGCCGTGCAGCCCCCCGATTGAGGCGGTGTAGCAGTGCATTGGCAATGCTATTACCGCAAAAGACCAAGATGGCGCAGAACATCACAATCCCCATCAACAACGGAATATCACCGTGTAATCCGGCATCAATGGTGGCTTGCCCCAAGCCGGGGTAAGCAAAGACTTTTTCGGCCAGTAAGGAACCACCTAATAATTCGCCAACAGAGGCAAATTGTAAGCACAGCGCAGGAGTAATGGCATGGCGTAAAATATGGAAGTTGACCAACGACCAACCTTTGTCACCCTGTGCTTGTGCATAACGAATAAACTCACTGTTCATCACCTCGGCGACTTTGGCACGAGTATGCAAAGCAATATTACCGACGCCCAATAAGCCTAATGCAAGCATCGGCAAAATAAGATGGTGCAGCTTGTCGCTCCAACTGGCGGTCTCTGCGTTACTCCCTGGTGTCCACGCACAGCAAATCGGAGCCCAGTTCAATTTCACTGCAAATAATGACAGCAGCAATAAACCAATCCAGAACGTGGGCAATGATGCCAGCAAATAAGACAGACTTGAGATCACTCGGTCTGGCCAGCGATTAAGGTAACGCCCCGCCGTCAATCCCAGCAATAATCCGACAATGCCGGAGAATAACCATGCCGAAAATAACAAAGCGAACGAGGTCGCAAAACGCTCGCCTATCACCTGTGAAACCGGTGCGTTGTATAGCATTGAATAGCCAAAGTCGCCTTGTAAGACTTGGGTAAACCAATGCAGAAAACGCTGCCATAAAGGTAAATCCAGCCCCCAACGTGCAGCAATCAGCGGATACTGCTCCGGTGGTACATGGAGCAATTCACTGCCGATATAGGCACGTATTGGGTCAACTGGGGAGAAACTCAGTAGCGTAAAAGTGCCTACTGCAGTGATCAGCAGCAGGCAGGCTAAACGCAGAGCAAATAGTGAAACCCCCTTCATTACTGACAGGTCCATTTCCAGCTATCAAGGCTGTTCAGCAACGACCAGGAACCGTGGATCTCTGGTGCTCCCTTACCCAAATCAACACAACTGTTGGCCAGATAAGTATGCTGAACATTCAATAACCATGCCCATGCCGCATCGCCACGAATACCCGCCCCAGTGGTGCCATCCCAATCCACCTGCTGCCAGAATGGCACGGCTTGTTCCCAAGTCGGGGCATCCAACGCTTGTTGTAGATGTTTATCAACCACAGGATTCTGATAGTAGCCAGGGTTATAGTATTCAACGCCAGCCGCCTTGCTGCTGTAGTGGTGATACAACTCCATCGGGTCAAGGCTGCCCCAGCCAAACAGTGTCGGGTTGGCGTGCATATTGCGCTCGACGGTTTCCCAACTCCCAGATTTCAAATCGACGTCAATACCAATAGGCTTCAACATCTGGCGCATCGCTTGTGCTAAATCACGCCGGGTGGTGTCACCGCTGGTATACCAAAGTGTGATTTTGGCAGGCACACCATTCTTCTCTCTGATGCCATTGCTGCTCACTTTCCAGCCTGCCTGCTCCAATATCTCCTTGGCTTTTTCGACATCACCATCTTTGATGGCGGAGTCTGGGTTATTCCATGGCAACCCCTGTACACCGGTATAGGCTGGGATAGCATGGCCTTCCATAATTTGGTCGGCGAGTAGTTGGCGGTTAATGGCATAATTAATCGCGCGACGGATAGCAACATCGGCGGTGACATCATTACCAATTGGATTACCTTGCGCATCTTTCTTACCCGCCGGTGTGGTCGGGAAAACAATGCCACGGTTTTCCACACTCGGTCTGACCCATAGCTTCATATTACTGACCGGGCCTACCGCCATCGATGGTGGGATACGAACCACGCCTAGCTGCCCACTTTGTGCAGCAGCAAAGGCGCTATCTTCATCAAGAAAAACAAAAATGAGCTTATCAAAGTCGTTTTTATTGCCTGCATAATACGGGTTGGCTTCCACTATCATTTGTTGACCCGGTTGGAAGCTCACTAAGCGATAGGGGCCAGCACCAATAGGTTTTTGTGCATAAGTCTTAGCATCGTATTTATCCGCCGAAACAATCCCCAGCGAACCGAGTACGTTCACAAACGTACTTTGTGGGGCTTTCAGTTGAATGCGAATATTAAGGGGATCGATTTCTTCAGCTTTGAGGAAGTTGCCCATATCAACTTTGCCGCCGCTGGCAGCCGCATTGTTATAGGTAAACACCACATCTTTGGCGGTCAGTGGCGAACCGTCAGAGAATTTAAGGTCAGGTTTCAGTGTCAGTAACCAGGTTTTGCCATCGTCGCTGGTTTTATACTGACTCAACAAAAAGTTGTTCCAGCTTAGATCTTCATTTTGTTTCAACAGCGGGCTGTGCAGCAGTAAATAACTACCATGACTCCACCCTAACATGGGGTCAAAACCTTCGGTCGGTTCATCACCGATAGCCAGTTGCAATGTGTGCGTCGCAGCACTGACAGGAACAGAAAAAGCACTCAATAAGGTGGCTGTTAGTAAGGTATTTCGAAGCCATAAACGTTTAGACATGAATCATCCTTTGATAAATTAGCTAGCGAATATAGATCATTGCCAGTCAGAAAAAGATTCAACAAGCAATTAAGCGTAGCACTAAACATTAATGTAGGTAATGTGCATGTTCTTTAGCATTAAAGACTAATTTTCCATCTGATTATCAGAGTTTTAAAGCATTTATATGACAAATATCAGTTTTAGATGAGGGAAATCAAAAAAAACCAAGCAAGAAATAAAATAGATAATAAATAAAATTGATCTACATCTATAAATATGACAAAAAAGTTAAATTAAAATGTTCGCCATAAGCCCTATCAGGTTATTCATTCACAATGAATAGCCTATTGGTACTTAGTTATCGAGAGATATCACCTATAAGTTAGTCAGCTCATTATTCACGTAACTTATCAAAATAGCACGTTCACTATTAAATCTTGTATCGCTATTCTTTAATCCGAATAACCAGAGCATACAGAGAATAATAAGATAAGTTCCAACCAGAGATTAATATCGCTAACTGAAACTTATCATAATAAGAAGGAGAAGAGAGTGATTCAGTAGACATTCCTGCCTATAGGATTATTTTTAATGACCGAACAGGAATAGGCTATTTTTTATTCACCACCCAACATTGAACGTAAAATAGCCCCGGCATCATTTGGTGGCAATTTCAATATCTCGCTATACATATCAATCGCCATATCACAAACTTTTTCACGATCTACATTCGGGCTAGTCAGATTAGTGAACATCTGCAAATCATCACCATATTGTTGCTGCATTTGCTGTACGATGTTATCCAGTTTGCTTTCATATTCTTGATTCTGCGGCGTTATCAACTCACCTGTAGAAGCTTGAAACAGACGATTAACTGAGTCAAGATCACGCTCTTGCAACTCTTTAGGTAAAATTTTCGTGGTGTTTACCCCCCCACTGACTTGCGGATACAATGCTTTAAAGCAAAGTTTTTCACTGCGATGATTGGCCTGATAATAACGTAACTCTTCCAAGATGATTTTCATATAATCGATAACATTTTCATCAGACGCTCGTTGAATTCTCTGTACAGTTAACTCAGCGACAGACTGTTTCATTTCATCAATCAATTGTTGTTCAGAATGGCCTGCGTTGCTCGATTTAATAAAATTATCGATCAACTGAGTATAAAGGGCTGGCTCTTGTTGCTTGAGTGTTTGAAAGACAGGGAAACTCTCTAATGATTGCTCTATTTGGGTGCGGTCATTGTTGCGGAACCCGTTAGGATTATTATATTGGTAATAAATAACATTCCCGATGATAATAGGAATAATAACCCATAAAACAGCACCAATTTTACCCAATTTATTTCTGTTACGTAATGAGGCTGTGATCCCCCCTAAAACAGCCGCAATTCCCCCAGAGACTAAGACCTCCATCCAATTCACAGCCAACTCCTTTATATTTTAAATATTAAATTTATGAAGCTATTTAACAATAGTCCAATATTAAAATCTTGTATGCCACGGTGCTATAGGAGTGCTCATCATTGATACTATTAACTCAATGATAAGTTTTATACGTCATATCGTAAAAATAAGGGCTAAATGGCAACTCATAAAGGGTATAAGTACTTTCCATTATCTGAGGAAGAATACGAGGTTCGCAGCGAAAGTCATCCTCAGTCGGATACTCGCGCTGACAGTAACCACGAGGGCTGTCGATGAAACCCATTTTAGGGGTACGCTTAAGCACTAACACTTTCCCCTCATCAGCAGCCGACTGAGGTTCAATGAAAAAGAAACTGAGCTGAGATACAATCGCAGTGATACAGACAGCCAGCACAATGACCCACAGATAAACAGAACGCATACAGAATTCCTGTAATGATAGAAGCCGCCAATACTCTACCAGCTAATTCATAATGAGCGCTAAAAATTATCGTGAGTCATCATCAACACTTGGGAAGCAATCTTGTTATGTCCGTGGTGAAAAGGCTCAAATATGGCAACCGCAACTCACCGTATCATTGGCGTTACCGTCAGGACTATTTTTAGCATAATTCAACGGCAGTCCCTCGTCGCGCCAACCAGTCACCCCACCTATCATCTCTTTCACCGCAAAACCATGTTGGCTTAGGTTTATTGCTGCACGGTGGACACCGTTGCAATGCGGCCCTGCGCAGTAAACAACAAATAACGTCTTTGCCGGATAGCGAGAAAGTAGAGCTGCATCCATTAATCGATGAGGGATATTAACGGCTCCCGGTACATGTACTGCCGCAAATGCAGCCTCATTACGTACATCGACTAAAACAAAATCCATTACCCCCAGCTGCTGGCTGGTATAAACGTCCGAGCAATCCGTTTCAAATGCCAAACGCTGAGAAAAGTGCTGCAAAGCTAGCTCAGTAGGGGCTGCAGGGGTTTGGCTGACTAAACTGTTCATATGATTTCTCCATTAAATATTATGAAGCATCACTTTATGAAATAGTATTAGCCGATTACAGTGGCAGAAATGACAATAAACCACTGAGATACGCCAATGCATCATTCAGCCACTAAAATTCCTAACTTTGCCATAAAGCAAGAGCCAGGGCTGGTTGTCACTCTGGTTTATGATGGTTTGTGCCTCTTTGAGTTTGGTATTGCGCAGGAAATATTTGGTCTAGCTCGCCCTGAGTTTGATTTCCCTTGGTATCAACACCAAGTGGTTGGCGTAGATCAAAGTATTTCGACCGCCAATGGTAGCCTGCACATTCAAGTTGATGCTGGTATCAATCTGCTGGAACAGGCAAAAACCATCATCATCCCGGGCTGGCGCAGCCCCGATGCCCTACCCTCGCAGGAACTTATCCATGCATTGCAGCAAGCTGTCGCACGCGGTACGCGCATTGTTTCTATCTGCTCCGGAGTTTTTGTCTTGGCGGCTGCGGGGTTATTACAAGGCAAAAGTGCCACTACGCATTGGCGTTATACCGATTATCTGGCACGGCGCTACCCCGACATTCATGTCGATGCCAATGTATTGTATATCGATGAGGGGCAAATCATTACCTCAGCGGGCAGCAGCGCTGGGATTGATGCCTGCTTACATCTGATTACCCGTGATTTTGGTGCCAAAATAGCCAATCAAGTGGCTCAAAGGTTAGTAATGGCACCGCTTCGTCGTGGTGGGCAACAACAATTCATCCCGACCCCCATCGCCAAAGAACCTTATCGGGATATGGCAAAGCTAATGGCTCAAGTTCGGGGGGATCTGAGAAAAAACTGGACCATTAGCCTAATGGCGGCTGAACTGGCGCTCAGTGAAAGAACGTTTCTGCGCCGTTTTTCTGCCAGCACCGGCCAAACGCCCAAAATATGGCTGCAACATGAAAGAATGTATAAAGCAAAGGAATTGCTGGAAAGAGATCAGATGAATATTACAGAGATAGCCGAATATTGTGGGTTTCAGACGGTAGAAGGATTTAGAAATGCATTTAACCAAATTGTGGGTATTACACCGGCAGTATATCGGCGGCAATTCAAATATAATTAGCAGCAGATATTCTATACAAAAGAAAATATACATGAGGTTTTTGAAAATAAAAAACCCCGCCTTAGCGAGGTTTTCTGATTGCGGGTTATTTTAATGACTATAACCAACATAAAATCTAACCGAAATCAGATTTAATCACAGTGAAACATTAATTGCGGCAGTATTAATTACAGTGCAACTACGTTTACTGCTGAAGGGCCTTTCTGGCCTTGCTCAATGCTGAACTCAACGTTCTGGCCTTCATCAAGCGTTTTGTAGTCATTACCCTGGATGGCAGAGAAATGTACGAAAACATCTTTGCTGCCGTCAGCAGGAGAAATAAAACCAAAACCTTTACCCGCATCAAACCATTTTACTAAACCAGTCATTTTAGTAGACATAGAGGTATTTCCTTCATTATTTTGTGGTAATTGAGGTCTGTTTATCAAGAGTTACTTATGGGGGCACTAAAGAAGGAAATTCGTCGGAGAAGTGATGTCTAAAAAATATCGCTTTAACTAGGAACTGCTTTACTTAAATGGCTTACATAAATAGGTCTGTACTACAAACCGATGATGCTATTAACGCATGCTGAGCTATTAATAGCAAGGCTTATTTATTTCATGTATTAATGAATGATGGAAACAAATTACGTATAAATTATGATAAAACCAACGATAAGACGTCGTTCAATGGCACGTTGTATTGTCATTGAATGACAAACTCTTGCAGGTGAGGTTATGCTCATATTTCGCTATACTGCCACTGAAAATCGGAAGCCGTCGTAAAGGAACAGTAATGACAATGCGTGAACTTGAAGTAAAGTTTCTTAATGCAATGAGTGAGTTGCAGTCTACTTTTGAGAAACAGCACCAAACATGGCAGGCAAGTTATACTGCACTGCAACATGAGTTGGAGCAGTCAAAAGCGCGGGAAACAGCATTACGAGCCCAAAATGATATGCTACTGAGAAAACTCAACACGGCAAATACCTTGCCAGAGCAACATTCGCTGGTTAGGCAGATCAAAATGCTGGGTGCGCATCTTGATGCTTTAGCGAAAGATGCTGCCGCTTTTAATCACCATTTGGATAATCAGCAAAACAAAAGTGATAATTTTAGTGGCGATAATCAGTAAGTATTGGGTTGATTTTATCGAGACCAGCGATTTAACAGCCAGATAATTTTACGTTGTCAATTTCACCTTTTATGGCGCAAAAAAACATTACATGACGTGGATAATTATTGCTGTTTTGATCGTGGTTTTTATTGTGGGCTATCGTGTATTGACGTCAGATACCCGCAAAGCCGTGGATACACTGGCTAATTTGCTGAAGATAAAACCCATTTATATTGAATCAATGTTACAAGAGATGGGGCCGCGTCAAACACAAATGTTTATTCGCTCCACCAGCAATGGCTACGCTGAAGATGTCAGAAAAGCGGCATATTTGGTCTTTATCTATCAAACTTTTATCAAAGATTCTTCCGACGAAAACATCATACAATGGCGAAATACGCTCATTCGCTCACACATATCCCCGATGTTAACCACTGAACACACTGAAGCTGCCTTGTTCTATTTTGCAGAGCTGGATATAGATGCCTTTGAATTGGCACAATTTAGGCGCAATTATAATCTGCATTTTAATCAGGAAGCGGACGCCGTATTGCATTAAAGGTGACACTACGGCGGATGAAATTCATTGCGGCAGGGATAATTTACTGGAACATGCTGTTCAGGTAGCGCAATAACATTTCTCTTGAACTAAAACCGTGAGCAATACCGTAGCGATCTTCAGCTTCACCCGCCAAATAAAGCGGAAACTCAACATACTTATCACTAATACGCAGTGTTGCCGTCGGTGTAGCAAACAATAAACTTTTATCTTTTTGTGCCGGGTGGATAATTAATGCAGTCCTCCCCATGCGGGCTTCACGATTCACATAAACGTAATGCTCTGCTTTCCGATACCCGTATGCCTGATCAACCGTATAATCTCGCTCAAAGCCGGCATTCTCCAAGACTCTAGCCACTTCATCTGGCCGTAAATACATTTATTTCCCCTCTTTTTAACTCCAATTGAGCGACCTTACCGTAATAAATAAGGGAAACCACGTATTTATTGGCTCAAAGCAACTATTTCGGAATAGTCTACACCGCATTAATACGCCAATATACTTTCTGGCTGAAGATGATTAGCCTACAAAAAAGACACCCGGTATTTACCGGGTGTCTATGATTGGCTAGCTGTGCGAACCGCAATGGTTCGCCTTTCGGCATGATTATGCTGCTGGTGCTGTTGCGGATTTCTTAGCGGCTTTATGATGTTTTTTAGCCGCTTGTGCTTTTTGTGCTGGCGCTTTTTTCACGTGTTTTTTAGCAGCCTGTGCTTTTTGTGCTGGGGCTTTTTTCTCGTGTTTTTTGGCAGCTTGTGCTTTTTGTTCAGTCGTTTGTTTAGTTGCTTTGTGTTTTTTATGATGAGTGGCTTTTGCTGGCGCTGCTTTCTCTGCAGTTGGAGCGGCAGTAGTGCTGGTTGCAGCTGGTGTTGTTGCTGCAGCCGCAGTAGTTTCAGCAGCGAAAGCAACAGAAGACAGACCCATGGTTGCAGCAACGATCAGCGCTAATACTTTTTTCATTTTCAAATCCTCAGAGTTTGTTTCGCAAAGCCCCCGTTGGGGCCGTTGGAAGAATCATAGAGGAATGAAATTTTCCTTTCCGTGAGTCATTGGTTTCGTTGAGTAACCAAATGTACAAAGCAGCAATGAGGGTTATTTGCACGATTTCATTTCCTTGCAGCAAATCCACCTATCATCCTGACGCCCTAGTTCAGATTCCTCCTGAAGCTAATTGACTCGTGCCTTGATGGTCTATGCTTAATGTTCATCAAGCAAAATGGAGCGTCAAATGTTCAAGAAATCAGAAAAAGTGGAAAGAGATCTCGATCAGGACGTGACCCTTCTGGCAGATACCCTCGACGAGGTCTTGCGCTCATCCGGTGAGAAGACGAAAGAGGAACTTACCAAGGTGCGCCAAAATGCCGAGGGAGTCTTACGTGACGCACGTGCGCGTTTTAGTGGTTCAACCAGCTTAAAACAACATGCGCGCGACGTCGCTGGCAATGCAGATAACTATGTGCATGATAAACCTTGGCAAGGTGTAGGTATTGGCGCAGCAATAGGTCTTGTACTGGGAGTACTGCTAGCACGCCGCTGATATCTTTCGGATTACCGATAACCGCAGTTACCCCTCATTGCTGTGTCTACCATTGCGTTTATGCTGTAGCTTATCGGTGGCCCGCGCCATTTTCACTGCGGGCCTACCTCTATTATCTCTCGGATAAAGCAGTAATGACCGTGACCAACTTCGCCACTAACCGATCTGTTTCTGCTACAGACGTCAGATTGGTAAACCCCATCAGCAAACCATTTTGACGATTCTTCTGGTGTGTTTTTTCCCTTTTTTCCAACGCCCAATCCGATAACGCTTCAATAGCCAAACCCTGACGTTGCGCCTGCGCAGCAACAACGCTATCGACAAAACGCTCATCCAACCACGCCAACAATTGAATACCTCCAGCCTGCTGTTCAACGTCTACAACACCTGCCAGTTGGCGCATTAAACTCACTACCAGCATTTCACGGCGCTCAGCATACAAATGGCGCATACGTTTCAGATGACGATAAAAATGCCCCTGATTGATAAACTCCGCCACACTAGCCTGTATCAAGGGTGGGCAGGCGCAACTTCGTAGTTGGCAACGGTGATTAAAAATAGGCACCAACTCAGGCGGTACAACCAAATAGGCCAGTCTTAATGCGGGAAACATCACTTTACTGAATGTTCCGGCATAAAGAACTCGACCATGTCTATCCAAACTTTTCAGTGGTGGCAGTGGCCTCCCCTGATAACGGAACTCACTGTCATAATCGTCCTCAATAATCCACGACTTCTGCTGTTCCGCCCACTCCAGCAGCGCAATACGCCGCGCTAAACTGAGTGCAACACCCAGCGGGCTTTGGTGTGCAGGTGTGATGATAGCGAAGTTCGCCTGAGGGCAATTATCGATAGCCGCGACAACATCCATACCGTCACTATCCACCTTCACCGGATGCGGAATAAGCCCCGCTTCGCGGATCAACTGCTGAGTCGCAGGGTAGCCAGGATCTTCCAGCCAGCCATATTCCCCACGTTCCAGTACAGTATTAACTACCAGATCCAGCACAGACTGATAGCCCGCGCAAATAAAAACCTGCTCCGGCTGGCAGCTGAATCCTCGAGATAACAACAAATAGTGGGCAATAGACTCACGCAAAGCCGGTAATCCAGCTGCCGGAGGGTGCCCAAGTGAAGCGGTAGTGAGGTTATGCAACTGTTTGGTCATTATTTTTCCCCACTGCGCTCGGGGGAAAGCATCAAGCGCGGGAAGCCCTAACTGGAATGGCCTCGCCATCATGCGTTGTGCCGATAAAGCATTGTTGACCGTAATGGGTTGTTCAGGCTGGTCTACAATATTCAAGGGTAATAGCGGCGCATTAAGTAATTGTGCGGAAACATAAGTCCCTCCCTGCCCCCGGCTTTGTAAAAAACCTTCGGCAATCAACTGGGCGTAAGCATTCTCCACGGTTCCTCGCGCCACACCCACTTCGCTGGCCAGCGCCCTGACAGAGGGCACTCGCGTATCTGGACGCAATGCTCCTTGAACAATGGCCTCTTTAATTCGTTGATAAATCTGGCGATAAATAGGTTCGTTATGATGACGATCCAATTGGAGAAGATGTGAAAACGCCTTCATTATGCCCTACTAAAAAAAGTCATTTATGGCCCTATAGTGTAGGTCATGATATCACTAAAGTAGCGCTTTAATTGATGGTTAACCTAGCTGGAGCTTACCATGGTCGAACAACGTCTTTATTTTTCCAAACTCTCACCTGTCACCTACAAAGCGTTGGTTGACGCATCGATGTCACTTGATAAAAGTTCGTTGCCAAAAACATTAATAGAACTGGTTTTCATGCGGGTATCACAGATTAACGGCTGTGCATTTTGTCTGGACATGCACGGGAAAGCCTTACGCAAGGATGGTTTTGATGATGCAAAAATGGATGCGATTGCCGGTTGGCGGTTGAGCCACCTCTTCAGTGAAGCAGAACGTGCGGCATTGGAATGGGCTGAGGCCGTGACTCACATCACCACCAGCGGGACCCCGGATAGCACGTTTAATGCTTTAAAAGCACATTTTTCTGATGCCGAAATTTCCGATTTAACTTTTGCTATCAGCATCATAAATGCATTTAACCGGTTAGCCGTCAGCCTACGTCAATAACCCCTGCCCTCAGTCAGCCTGCAATAAAAATATTTTTACTCTGCTTATTATGATTAAAGTCGGCTGCCAGCCCCGTGCTGGCGGCCTTGTCTCTGCTTCTCGCATAAATCATCGAAAATAACTACATATAGTGTGGTTGAATTAAATAAACACTAGATATAGTATTTATTTATCACCTGCGAGAATGAAACCGTGGCTGATAATCAGAGGCAGGTGGTCGATATACATTAACAACCTGCCAAATACGCCTTTCCTCACGACAAAAGGTAAATGCGAATCATGAGCATTATTATTTACAGTAAACCTGACTGTGTCCAGTGCAATGCCACCTACCGTGCATTGGATAAACAAGGCATTGCTTATCAGGTTATTGATTTAACTGAAGATTTACAGGCATTCAATCATGTTAAATCCCTTGGTTATCAGCAGGTTCCGGTGATTATTGCCGGTGAGGATCATTGGTCAGGCTTCCGTCCTGACAAAATAAATGCACTGGTTCAGGCGGTCAGCGCCTGATGAGGGCGAAGAAATGAATCCGTTGGTGTATTTCTCCAGTTCATCGGAGAACACTCATCGTTTTGTCGGGAAGCTGGATCTCCCGGCAATACGAATTCCCATTGCGGGTGCACGGGAAAAACTACGGATTGAGCACCCCTACATTTTGCTTGTACCCAGTTATGGCGGCGGTAGCCCCGTCGGAGCGGTACCCATTCAGGTTATTAGATTTCTCAACGATCCCCATAACCGTTCACTGATCCGTGGTGTCATTGCTGCGGGCAACACTAATTTTGGCGACGCCTACTGTCTGGCGGGGAAAATTATTTCCCAAAAATGTCAGGTTCCTTATCTGTATCGCTTTGAACTACTGGGTACAGCAGAAGATGTGGCAAATGTGCGCAAGGGAGTAACTGAATTTTGGCAACGACAACACTGAAAATCACCGATTCATCCAGCAATGAGCTTGACTATCACTCACTGAATGCGATGTTGAACCTCTATGATGCTGACGGACGTATCCAGTTTGATAAAGATAGGTTGGCAGCACGACAATATTTCTTACAACACGTTAATCAAAACACGGTGTTCTTCCATAATTTGCAGGAAAAACTCGATTATCTGGTTGAAGAGGGTTATTACGAGAAAGAGGTGCTGGATAGGTATGATTTCAGCTTTATCAAGAGCTTATTCCAGCAAGCTTATAGCAAAAAATTTCGTTTTCCAACATTCCTTGGCGCATTTAAATACTACACCGGCTATACCCTGAAAACCTTTGACGGCAAACGTTATCTGGAGCGCTATGAAGATCGCGTCTGTATGGTGGCCTTGACACTGGCCGCCGGCCACCCGCAAGTCGCGCGAGATTTAGTCGAAGAGATCATCTCTGGCCGCTTCCAACCCGCCACCCCGACCTTCCTCAACTGCGGCAAAAAACAGCGTGGGGAACTGGTTTCCTGCTTCCTGCTACGAATGGAAGACAACATGGAATCGATTGGCCGCTCGATTAACTCAGCGCTACAACTTTCTAAACGAGGTGGCGGTGTTGCTTTCCTGCTAAGTAATATCCGGGAAGTCGGCGCTCCCATAAAGCGCATTGAAAATCAGTCTTCTGGGGTCATTCCCATCATGAAAATGCTGGAAGACGCCTTTTCATACGCTAACCAGTTAGGCGCACGTCAGGGCGCAGGGGCGGTATATCTCCATGCCCATCACCCGGATATTTTGCGTTTTCTCGATACCAAACGGGAAAATGCCGATGAAAAAGTGCGTATTAAAACCTTGTCGCTCGGGGTTGTGATCCCAGATATTACCTTTGAATTAGCGAAGAATAATGAAGATATGTACCTGTTTTCCCCGTATGACGTGGAACAGGTTTACGGCGCGCCAATGTCAGAAATCAGTATCAGCGAGAAATACCGCGAGATGGTTGATGACAAGCGCATACGTAAAAGCAAAATCAAAGCACGTGAGTTCTTTCAGATTTTGGCAGAAATTCAGTTCGAATCTGGCTATCCCTATATGATGTTTGAAGATACGATCAATCGCGCCAACCCAATTAAAGGCCGGATCAATATGAGTAACCTGTGCTCAGAAATTTTGCAGGTTAATTCACCAACTGAATATAACGATGACCTCAGCTATCGCCATATTGGTAAGGATATCTCTTGTAACCTTGGTTCAATGAATATTGCCCGTACTATGGATTCACCTGATTTTGGTAAATCAATTGAAACGGCCATTCGTGGACTAACTGCAGTCTCAGACATGAGTCATATTCGTTCTGTTCCCTCCATTGAAAAAGGTAATCAGGAATCTCATGCCATTGGTCTCGGGCAGATGAATCTGCACGGCTATCTGGCGCGTGAACGTATTTTTTACGGTTCAGAAGAAGCTCTGGATTTCACAAATATCTATTTTTATACCGTGGTGTATCACGCTATCCGTGCATCCAACCTATTGGCAATAGAACGGGGCAGCTATTTTAAAGGCTTCGACGAGTCAGATTATGCCTCCGGTCGCTATTTCACTAAGTATATTGAACAGTGCTGGCAGCCGAAAACCACCAAGGTACTAGCACTGTTTGCTGAGGCCGGCATTACTATTCCGCATCAGCAAGATTGGGCCGAACTGCGCGACTCAGTGATGCAGCATGGCATTTATAATCAGAATTTACAGGCCGTCCCCCCCACCGGATCTATTTCCTATATCAACCATTCGACATCAAGTATCCACCCTATTGTCTCACCGATTGAGATCCGCAAAGAAGGCAAGATTGGTCGTGTGTATTATCCCGCCCCTTATATGACCAACGATAATCTTGAATATTATCAAGATGCTTATCAGATTGGTCCTGAGAAGATCATTGATACCTATGCCGAGGCAACCCAACACGTCGATCAAGGTTTATCACTGACGCTATTCTTCCGTGATACCGCCACGACACGCGATATAAATAAAGCGCAGATATATGCCTGGAAAAAAGGGATTAAAACTATTTATTACATCCGACTGCGTCAAATGGCGCTCGAAGGCACGGAAGTTGAAGGTTGTGTTTCCTGCTCACTGTAATGCGCAGTACTGAATAAACAGAATCGGATGAATAAGGAAGTATTCTCTATGAACACAGTAAAACCAACAAAAACAGTCAGTGCCATCAATTGGAATAAAATTGAAGATGATAAAGACTTAGAAGTATGGAACCGTTTAACATCTAACTTTTGGTTACCAGAAAAAGTCCCCCTATCAAATGACATTCCCTCTTGGGCTACCTTAACCCCCGATGAACAGCAACTGACGATTCGGGTTTTCACGGGGCTAACCTTGCTGGATACTATTCAAAATACCTTGGGTGCACCCGCGCTGATTAAAGATGCTACGACCCCCCATGAGGAGGCTGTATTCTCGAATATCAGCTTTATGGAAGCGGTTCATGCTCGCTCTTATAGTTCCATTTTTTCTACACTTTGCATGACATCTGATGTCGATGATGCTTATCGCTGGAGTGAGGAGAATGGCCCACTGCAAAAGAAAGCTGATATTATCCTTCAGCATTATCATAATGACGATCCGCTGAAGAAAAAAATTGCCAGTGTATTCTTGGAATCATTTCTTTTCTATTCTGGATTCTATTTACCCATGTATTGGTCAAGCCGGGCCAAATTAACTAATACTGCTGACCTTATTCGTCTTATTATCCGCGATGAAGCAGTACATGGATATTACATTGGTTACAAGTTCCAAAAAAGGCTAGAGAAAGTCGATAATACCCGTCGTCAGGAAATAAAGAATTTTGCTTTCGATTTGTTACAAGACTTATATGATAATGAAGTGCGCTATACAGAAGACCTTTATGATAAGGTCGGTTGGACAGAGGATGTCAAAAAATTTCTTCATTACAATGCCAATAAAGCCTTAATGAATTTAGGTTATGAAGCGTTGTTCCCAGCCAGTCAGGCTGCGGTCAGCCCGGCGATTTTGGCCGCATTATCACCAAATGCGGATGAAAATCACGATTTCTTCTCTGGTTCAGGCTCATCTTATGTGATTGGCAAAGCCGTCAATACTGAAGATGAAGACTGGGACTTTTAAGCTCCCACATACTTTTTCACCCCGCCTTTTTTATCACCTTAAAAAGGGGTATACCGCACCAATAGGCAGCTACAGAAGGTTGCCTATTTTTTTTCCGTCATTTCTTACCCGCAACGCACCGAAAACACCCTACAAATCCATGCCCTTTTTTGTGATTTTCCTCGCTCGGTTTAGCACGAAAATGAGTCATGATTATCTGGCGACTCATTTGGCCACAGGCTAGAGCATATAGGGGATTCAGCGTATCTACACCCGGTTTTTTAATGCTGATATTAGGGCTATTGGAGGTGTTTGATTTGGCTATTCATTACGCGAAAATATTTGAAGGATATTATCCATAATAATGTAGAGAATGAATTAAAGATATATGTACAATATTTACACCATTAACGCGATAATTAGACACCGCTCACACCATCAATATTGGCAATACATCAACGATAAAAAAACCACAATATTAACGTAAGTAAATTAACGATTTAAAAAGATATATATTGAGATGATGACTATTGAAGTTTTCATTATATGAATATTGAGGGTTGTCTCAGATTCTCACTGTGTTAGGGTATATGGCGCTCTATTTTTTCATCAGGATAACATCGTTCGAATAAACATAAATTAAAATTGACAGAGGAATACACCAGCTGCATGGCAATTAAACTCGAAGTAAAAAACTTATATAAGATATTTGGTGAGCATCCCGAACGCGCTTTTAAACTACTTGAATCAGGTAAAAATAAAGAGCAGATATTTACCAAAACCGGTTTGTCCGTTGGCGTTAAAGATGCCAATCTGGCCATTGAAGAAGGCGAGATATTCGTCATCATGGGGTTATCCGGTTCGGGTAAATCCACCCTGGTACGCCTTCTCAATCGTCTGATAGAACCCACCCGTGGTGAAGTGCTGATTGATGGCGAAGATATTGCCAAGATCTCTGACAGCGCCTTGCGTACTGTACGCCGCAACAAAATCAGCATGGTTTTCCAATCCTTTGCACTCATGCCCCATCTGAATGTGCTCGACAATACCGCATTCGGCATGGAGTTGGCTGGCGTCCCACAACAGGAACGTCATGAAAAAGCACTGGAAGCATTGCGTCAAGTGAGTCTGGAGAGCTACGCACACTCTTACCCCGATGAGCTTTCCGGTGGGATGCGCCAACGTGTTGGCCTAGCTCGTGCCATGGCAAACAACCCTGATATCTTATTGATGGATGAGGCATTTTCAGCACTCGACCCCTTAATCCGAACCGAGATGCAAGATGAATTGGTTAAGTTACAAGCCAAACATCAACGCACCATTGTCTTTATCTCTCATGATCTCGATGAAGCAATGCGTATTGGCGATCGTATCGCCATTATGCAGGGTGGCGAAGTAGTACAAGTCGGCACCCCGGATGAAATACTAAATAACCCCGCAAATGACTATGTTCGCACCTTCTTCCGTGGTGTCGATATCAGTCATGTCTTTAGTGCCAAAGATATTGCGCGCCGTCGCCCAGTATCCTTAATTCGTAAAACTCCGGGTTTCGGCCCTCGTTCGGCGTTAAAACTGCTTCAGGATGAAGACCGCGATTACGGCTATGTACTGGAACGCGGGCAGAAATTTATTGGTGTGGTATCGATAGATTCACTGAAAAAAGCATTGGCTGAGAATCAATCACTGGATAGTGCCTTGCTGGCCGATCCAGCACCGGTTCCGGCAGATATGCCCCTGAGTGAGCTGATTTCACTGGTTGCACAGGCACCGTGCGCGGTTCCGGTAATCGGTGAAGACAACAGTTATATCGGTATTATTTCCAAAGGCATGCTGTTGCAGGCCCTAGATAAGGAGACACCAAATGAGTGATCAAATTCAGGTTGACAACCAAACTGTCAGTAACCCGTGGGCAACGGATACTGCGGCGTCCGCAGCCCCTGCAACTACCGATACAGCCTCTCAGAGCTTATCTGCCGCTGCTGACCCTTGGGGAGCCAGCATGGCCGAGGGTAGCCATGCCGCAGGAAACGCCGGCCATGAGGTTGCCGCTCAGGCCGCTCAGAGCCAAGTTGCCAATACCGACTGGTTGAACAGCGCCCCTGCTGCTGCTCCCGAACATTTCAGTCTGATGGACCCTTTCCATACCACTTGGTTACCGCTGGATTCATGGGTCACTCATGGCATTGATTGGGTGGTGTTGCATTTCCGCCCACTGTTCCAAGGCATTCGTGTGCCCGTCGATTTTATTCTCAGCGGTTTTCAGCATTTGTTGCTGGGTATGCCAGCACCCGTGGCAATTTTAGTTTTTGCCCTCATCGCTTGGCAGTTCTCTACCTTAGGAATGGGGGTTGCAACACTGGTATCATTGATTGCTATCGGCGCGATTGGCGCATGGTCGCAGGCTATGGTGACACTGGCGTTAGTTCTGACCTCGCTGTTCTTCTGTATTCTTATCGGACTACCGCTCGGAATATGGTTAGCACGCAGTAATAATGCCGCGCGTATTATACGCCCCCTACTGGATGCAATGCAGACCACGCCAGCGTTCGTCTATCTGGTGCCTATCGTCATGCTATTCGGGATCGGTAATGTTCCAGGTGTCGTGGTGACCATTATCTTTGCACTGCCGCCAATTGTCCGTCTGACCATTTTGGGCATTAAACAGGTACCAGAAGACCTTATTGAAGCCGCTGAATCCTTTGGCGCCAATCCACGCCAGATGTTGTTCAAAGTGCAATTACCTCTGGCAATGCCCACCATCATGGCGGGTGTGAACCAAACCCTGATGTTGGCGCTGTCCATGGTGGTTATCGCCTCAATGATTGCCGTAGGGGGTTTAGGCCAGATGGTACTGCGTGGCATTGGTCGGCTCGATATGGGGCTTGCGGCCGTCGGTGGGGTAGGTATCGTGATTTTAGCCATTATCCTTGACCGCCTGACACAATCATTAGGCCGCGATCGTCGCAGTAAAGGTGTCGGTCGCTGGTATGCCACAGGCCCTGTTGGGCTGCTCACCAAACCATTTCGCCACAATACTCCGTCACGATAAGTAAGCTCAATTAATTGAGTTTACTGACAAAGTTGGAAAGAAGACCAAGAGACTCGGGCCTAGCACAGCGTGGGGCACTCAGGTGGCTCACGCCACTCCCCCCATCACTCTTCTCTCCTTAAAGATTAGCTTTATTAGTTATTTGAATGAGCTGTGTTCAACATAAAGCCCAGAAACGAATAACTAAGAGAATAAGCGTCATTGTCGCCGGCAGTTTGGACTGGAACAGCACGCAATCACCGCAACATACAGACCGTACGTGAGGATGATGAGCACTGCTCTGGTTCAAAATGGCAAGTAAAATAGCTTAATAAAGAGGAAAATTATGCGCACGACAACAGTTTGGGCCTTAGCCCTCACCACACTGATCACCACTCAATTATCCGCAGCAGAGTTACCGGGTAAAGGCATCACAGTCCAACCTCTGCAAAGCACTATTTCGGAAGAAACCTTCCAGACCTCACTGGTCAATAAAGCACTAGAAAAACTCGGTTACGATGTCCAGCCGACCAAAGAGGTTGACTACAACGTCGCCTATTCTTCCATTGCCGCCGGTGATGCCACTTTTCTGGCGGTAAACTGGGAACCATTGCATAACGATCAATACGCTGCTGCCGGTGGCGATGCTAAATTCTACCGTCAGGGTAACTTCATTGAAGGGTTGGCACAGGGTTATTTGATAGACAAAAAAACCGCCGATCAATATCACATCACCAATATTGAGCAGTTAAAAGATCCGAAAATCGCCAAGTTGTTTGATGCAAATAATGATGGCAAGGCTGACCTCACCGGTTGTAATCCAGGCTGGGGCTGTGAAGCACCGCTCAATCACCAAATTCAAGCTTATGGCTTAAGTGATACGGTAACCCACAATCAGGGTAACTATGCCGCGATGATTGCCGATACCATCACTCGTTACAAAGAAGGTAAACCTATTCTGTACTACACTTGGACGCCGTATTGGGTCAGTGATGTATTAGTACCGGGGCGTGATGTGGTGTGGTTACAGGTGCCGTTCTCCTCCTTGCCAGATAAGACTATCGACACCCAGCTTTCCAACGGCGCGAATTACGGTTTCCCACCTAGCGTGATGCATATCGTGGCGAACAAAAAATGGGCTGAAGCCAACCCTGCCGCCGCGAAACTGTTCTCCATCATGAAACTATCCATTAATGATGTGAATGCTCAGAATATGCGTATGCATGCCGGTGAGTCTTCAGATGCCGATATTGAACGCCATGTAAATGGTTGGATTCAGGCTCATCAGGCGACCTTTGATGGCTGGGTGAAAACCGCCGCTGAGGCAGGAAATACTGAGGCCGCGCAGTAAATCAATTCGTCCCGAATCACTTAGATCAGCAAGTGGTTCGGGTTCGCGAGTGCAGCTAACACCGCAGTGGCGTCAAAGACTAAGCGTAAAAACAACGAAGCCCTGAGTTAGTGATAACTCAGGGCTTCTAAATGTTGGCGGTGCGGACGGGACTCGAACCCGCGACCCCCGGCGTGACAGGCCGGTATTCTAACCGACTGAACTACCGCACCACGCTGTTGTTCCGGTTAAGAACGAGACGAATATTACGTACGGAACATATACTCGTCAACACTTTTTCCAGCAAAATAAGTCATTTGGACAGTTTTTCGTCTGGATGTCGTTTTATTCTGCGTTTGCGCCCTCTTCTGGCTCCAGCGGCATCCGCCACAGACAACTGCCGCCTTTTTTCATCACCAAATCCAAACGTGACTCATGAGCTGCCAATTCGTCTTCAGCCGCATAAATTATTTTTAATCCAGACGCTGGGCGGGTAATGCGCTGAATATCTTCTGAAGAATCATTCTGGGACTGATCACCTTCCATTGAGAATGAAAGGGATGTCTGACCGCCGGTCATCGCCAGATACACTTCAGCCAGAATTTCGGCATCGAGTAACGCGCCGTGCAATGTTCGCTTAGTATTATCTATCTGATAACGGTCACACAGGGCGTCAAGGTTGTTGCGCTTACCGGGGAACAGACGACGCGCTAATAATAAGCTATCGGTGATGGTACAGAAGGTTTCCGTTTTCGGAATATCCTGCTGCAACATACGAAACTCGTAATCCATAAAGCCGATATCGAACGCTGCATTATGGATGACTAACTCAGCACCACGGATAAACTCCAGAAACTCTGGAGCAATCTCAGCAAACGTGGGTTTGTCAGCCAAAAATTCATCACTGATACCGTGAACACCATAAGCCTCTGGATCAACCAGACGATCGGGTTTCACATACACATGAAAATTTCTGCCTGTCAGGCGGCGGTTAATCACTTCAACCGCACCGATCTCAATAATTCTGTGACCTTCATAATGAACGCCCAGTTTATTCATACCGGTGGTTTCAGTATCCAGAACAATCTGTCTGGTCGGTGTAACTTGCATATTGCCAGTGCTCATAGCGCTCGTTTATGTCAGACTTAACGTTTAAACCGATAGGAAGAGTCTACCAGAGATGACCAAACAGGTAGAAATTTTCACCGACGGATCTTGCCTTGGCAATCCGGGCCCCGGTGGTTATGGCGCAATTTTGCGTTACAAACAACATGAAAAAACCTTTAGTGCTGGCTATTTCCTGACGACCAATAATCGTATGGAATTGATGGCGGCCATTGTCGCGCTAGAGGCTTTAACTTCGCCTTGTGAAGTGACACTTAGCACTGATAGCCAATATGTCCGTCAAGGTATCACCCAATGGATTCACAATTGGAAAAAGCGCGGCTGGAAAACAGCTGACCGCAAACCAGTACGCAATGTTGATTTATGGCAGCGTCTAGATCTGGCTATCCAAACCCATACAGTGCAATGGGAGTGGGTAAAAGGCCACGCGGGTCATCCAGAAAATGAACGTTGCGATGAATTGGCCCGCCAAGGAGCGAACTCACCGACGTTAGAAGATAGCGGTTATAATCCTGATTAACCCTTCACCTTTGACGTTGTGGCCGGCTTAGGATTGGTCGCGATAGCTTTTCGTTGCACCAACCGCCCGACTAAACCACGGCTTACGCGCACCAAACTTCATCGGATTGAACGTCAATGGGATGGTGCGCTTACGGGCCACAATTAAGCTTACACAACCCAACGCTGGCAAATGGGTACTGATAAAACGGCCACCTTCTTTGTGCCATGGTAAAACATGAAAACGTGATACATACAAAACTTCATAATTCAGTAAACTCAGCCAATCTAGCAAACGCATCTGAGTAAACATTCGGCTAATGTAAGGCTGTCGCTGGCGCAATAACGGCACTAACTTCCCTGCCCCTAAAAGGCTTAGTGGATTAAAGTTACTGATAACTAGCCAACCGTCGTCAATCAGCACGCGATCCACCTCACGTAACATGCGGTGCGGATCAGAAGCGTAGGCTAAAGTGTGAGATAACAGACAGGCATCCACTGATTTTTCAGCAAAAGGTAACTGATATGGGCTGGCGAGCACCTGCATATTCTTGCCCGTTTCTCCCACATTGACCTGGTGAGATATCGCACATTTATCACTGGCGATCTCTGCGCTTAAATGGCCTATTTTTACTAAATGGAAACCAAAGAATTTAGGCCACCAAGGCTGTAATTGCTGCTCAATCGCTGCGCGATAATACTCTCCCCAAGGTAACTCAGCCCAGGATGCGGGCGCATCGATCTTTTGGCGTGTCTGCGCTGGCTTCATGTTTTATCATCTTCTTTCAAGCGATTAGAGGTATCCAATGAATCTTATCAGCATTCCGGCATTTCAAGACAATTACATTTGGCTATTAGCGGACGCACAAAAACATTGCGTTATCGTTGACCCTGGTGAAGCCGCCCCAGTGCTGGCGATGCTGAATCAAGGCCACTATCTTCCACAAGCGATATTATTGACACATCACCACAACGATCATGTCGGTGGTGTCGCTGATTTACGCCGCCATTATCCCGAAATCCCTGTCTATGGACCGCAGGAAACAGCCAATAAAGGGGCCACAATAATTGTTAAAGGGGGTGATAGCCTGACTATTGATGGCCAAAACTACCAAATTATTGCGGTTCCCGGTCATACGCTCGGGCACATCGCATACTACAGTAAACCTTATCTTTTCTGTGGCGACACTCTTTTTTCTGCCGGTTGCGGTAGGCTATTTGAAGGCACGCCAGCCCAAATGTACTCATCTATTCAACAGCTCGCGCAACTCCCCGACGAAACCTTAATTTGCAGCGCGCATGAATACACTCTCGCAAATCTTAAGTTTGCCCGTTTTATTCTGCCCGCAGACCAAGACATTGCAACATATCAACTACAAATCATGCAATTACGGGCAAAAAACCTACCTAGCCTGCCAGTAAAATTGCAAATCGAACGTAAAATTAATGTTTTTTTACGTTGCAATGACATTGATTTACAAAGAAAAATAGGCGTAATGTCACCACCAGACTCACTTGTCTCAGTTTTTTCCGAATTACGCGCCCAGAAGGACCACTTCTGAGCTTTTAGTTGTGTTTTTTGTCGAAGCAAAGTATGATTGCTCGTCTTTTAAGCAACTACATTGACACACACATGAAGACCAAAGCGATATTTCTCGCCTCAGTCTTGCTTGTTGGGTGCCAGTCGTCCAAGGTGGGCGTACAGGCTCCTGTACAGCATGCACAGAGTTTGTCTTCGGCAGGTCAAGAGAGTGAAGCAGGAGAGTACACAAATAGCGCCCGAGTGGGTTCCGCGCGATGGCTTGATAGTGAAAGTGGCCTCGCGCAGCAAGATTTGTGGAACTTCATTAGCGACGAGCTGAAGATGAAGGTTCCGGAAAATTCCCGGATCCGTGAACAAAAACAGAAGTACTTAAAAAATAAGAGCTATCTCCACGATGTAACATTACGGGCAGAGCCGTACATGTACCTGATAGTCGAGCAGATTAAGAAACGTAAGATGCCGATGGAATTGGTACTGCTACCCATAGTGGAGAGCGCTTTTGACCCACACGCGACATCATCCGCCAACGCCGCAGGGCTGTGGCAGATAGTGCCAAGTACTGGTCGAAATTATGGCTTGAAACAGAACCAATGGTATGACGGCCGCAGAGATGTGGTTGCTTCTACCAAAGCAGCGCTTGATATGATGGAGCGCCTGAACAAAATGTTTAACGGTGACTGGTTGTTAACAGTCGCTGCGTATAACAGTGGTGAAGGCAGAGTCATGCAGGCGGTGAAAGCTAATAAGGCAAAGGGTAAACCGACGAATTTTTGGGCATTGTCGCTTCCTCGTGAAACGTCAGTTTATGTTCCAAAAATGCTGGCCTTGGGTGATTTAATCAAAAACAGCAAAAAGTACGGTATAACCTTACCTGAACCCGACAAAGACCGTGCATTGGCACGTGTTGATGTTGGTCAGCAGATACAGCTAACTCAGGCGGCTGAGATGGCGGGGATGTCACTAACTAAGTTGAAATCCTTTAATTCTGGGTATAAGCGCAATGTAACGGCACCGGATGGTCATGGTCCTCGTTATATTATGTTGCCGAAAGCCCATGCTGAGCAGCTTAAAGATTCATTGGCAGATACAGATATTGCCGCCGTTCAACCAACTAAGTTGGCTCAGAACAGCGCAAAGTCAGCATCAAGTTCGCAGTATAAAGTTCGCCCCGGCGATACCTTATCTACGATTGCCAAGCGGTTGAATATCAAGACCAGCGATTTGCAGAGTTGGAACAACTTACGTGCCAAGAGCACCTTAAAAGTTGGGCAAACCCTGCAACTGGCAAGCAATACAAACAGCAACAGCATCACCTATCAGGTTCGTAAAGGTGATTCCTTTGCCAGTATTGCCAAGCGTCACGGTGTAAACACCGACGATGTGATGCGATGGAATTCGGTAATCAGCAAAGCGAATAAATTAGTGCCCGGTTTGAAATTGACGTTGTTTGTTAACAACAAATCGACACCGGATGCATAACATTAGAATCGGCATAAAGCTGTTAAAAAGCACCCTTCGGGGTGCTTTTTTTATGGCTGGAATTCAACTAACAGTGGATTGTGATCAGAGGCGCGGGTAACGAGTACCGAAGCATCAGCCAAAGTGAGACCGCGGTAAAAAACAAAATCAAGGGGACGACCAAAAGCTCGGCTACGATAATCAGCTTGAAATTCCACTTCGGTCAACCCTACTGCGAGGGCAAAACGCTGTAAAGCATTCACCCGCTGACGGCTCCAGGCATTGAAATCTCCCGCTAAAATAACCGGGCCACGATGCATCGAAATTTGCTCACCAATCGGCTCAAGCTGTTTGCTATACACATCAACACCGAGGCTAAAATTCACAGCGTGAATATTTACGACCATCAGCAAGCGACCATCATGAATGGGGTAAACGGTAACTAAAGCTGACTTAGACAAACGTAACAACGGTTCTCGCTCACGCAGCGGACAGCAGTAGACTGGGTGGGTGGCAGCTAGCGTCATCACACCTGAGGGGTGCTGAGGCAGCGCAAAGGCGGGAACCTGATCCGCCGCTTGATAATGAGACGTAGCAAACCTCACCAACTCGGGTGTAGTTTGTGCTTCTTGCAGGAGCATCAGTTGAGCATCACGCCCGAACTCTTTGAGCACCGACAGCCATTCGGCCCGCTGCTGCTTAAAGATATTCCACACCATCACACGTAAAAATTCAGATGTAGGTAATGGCGCGCCTGGCGGCAACCCCAGCCCCAATTGTTTAGCGGAGCCTGGGAAAATCTGTTCAACCGGTTGACCTGCAACATACCGCATTGCATATGTTCGTTTCGGCACTTTGATGGCCTATTCCTTATTCGAAATCACTCTGGCTTGTAAGATAGCCGCAGCCGGTGGTTTATTGATTATACGCTCAGATGTTCTGGTCAGTAATGTCTTTTACCCACGTTATGATTCTGATATTGGGATAGTCAAAGATAGATTCAATCTATGTTGTTCATAATGCACTAATAACATCGTCATTAACAAAAAAGCCCGCAAAAGCGGGCTAAAATTGAAGACTGGATAAGAAAACTAGCCTACAGCAGCTTGAGGTGCTGGCTTTTTATCTAGTTTACCACTGAGTGTAACCAGCACTAATGCACCAATAACAATCACTCCTCCAATCCAGGGCGTTTGTGCTAACCCAACACGAGTCACCGCTTGACCACCAATAATTGACCCTAGTGCAATTCCTACGTTGAATGCGGCGATATTTAAGCCAGACGCGACATCAACCGCCTGTGGCGTATACTCCTGCGCTTTTTGCACCACATAGACCTGTAAGCCGGGGACATTGCCAAAGGCGAAAATCCCCATAACCAATAATGTAATCAGTGCCGCAATACTGTGACTGGCACTGAACTGAAAAATAAATAACAGGGCAGCCAGTGCGGTAAAGATAAAACTCAATGCAGGCACTGCTCCATGGCGGTCGGCCAGTTTTCCGCCCCATATGTTACCAATAGCAACCGAGACACCGTATGCCAGTAAGATCCAGCTCACAGCAGCGGCTGAGAAGCCTGACAACTCTTGCATCACCGGGGCCAGAAAAGTAAACATGGTGAAAAAGCCGCCGTATCCTAATGCTGTAATCGCGTAAATCAGCAGTAAACGAGGATGAGTTAATACCTGCAATTGTTGTCTTATACTAGCGGAAACTTGTTGAGGAATATTATTGGGTACCAAAATGGCACTTGCAATAATAGCAACCATACCAATCAGTGATACCGCAAGGAAGGTTTCGCGCCATCCAAAATGCTGACCAATGAACGTCCCCAGAGGAACCCCCGTGACTAATGCTACCGTCAAACCACCAAACATAATGGCTATCGCTGAAGCTGCTTTCTCTTTCGGCACTAAGCTGGTGGCAATCGTCGACCCAATGGAGAAAAACACCCCATGAGCTAGACCTGTTAAGAGGCGGGCAATAACCAACGATTCATAGCCGGGGGATTGCCATGCTAATAAGTTGCCTAAGGTAAATAACACCATCAGTCCAATCAATAGCATTTTACGTGGAATTCGCCCTGTTAATGCGGTCAACACTGGGGCACCAATAGCAACACCTAATGCGTAGATTGAAACTAATAAACCTGCGGAAGGGACAGAAACCCCCAGTTGCTCAGCAATCGTTGGCACAAGCCCAACAATAACAAACTCTGTAGTACCAATAGCGAATGCACTGATAGTCAGCGCCAGTAAAGCGAGTGGCATGATTTGCTCCAAAAACTCAGTTCAATTAAAACAGGTCAATTTGATAGCAGAGATTATGGACCTATGTTTAAATGACAAAAATGCTCAAAATATCAAAATATTTTTGCTTAATAAGCAATAGTTTTGGATGGAGTTATCATAATGAAAGCAAACTCAGAAGAATTGATTACCTTTGTTACTGTCGTGGAGTGTGGCAGTTTTAGCCGTGCGGCAGAGCAACTTGAACAAGCCAACTCAGTCGTGAGCCGAACCGTCAAAAGACTGGAAAGTAAGCTGGGTGTCACACTGCTCAACCGCACTACACGGCAAATCAGCCTGACTCAAGAAGGTGAGCATTATTTTCGGCGGGTACAAAATATTCTGCGCGACATGGCGACAGCTGAAAATGAGTTGCTAGACAGTCAATTGAACCCGAAAGGGTTACTGCGTATTGATGCATCAACTCCGGTAGTGCTACACATTCTAGCCCCGTTGATGGTGGAATTTCGCCAGCGTTACCCTTTAGTCGCCTTATCACTGGTTTCATCCGAGACATTTATTAATCTTATCGAGCGGAAAGTGGATATTGCGATTAGGGTCGGTACATTGCAGGATTCGACTTTACGTGCCAGAAAACTTATGACCAGTTACCGCCATCTGCTAGCCTCTCCAGCTTATCTAAGGCAGCACGGCACACCAAAAACTGCTGCAGATTTACAGCATCATGTTTGTCTGGGTTTTAATGATCTACCTGTATTAAATCGCTGGCCATTGACCGGCGAGGATGGGCAACTGCATGAAATAACATCAGATTTAACATCTAATAATGGTGAAACTCAACGTCGTCTGTGTCTTGAGGGGAATGGTATTGCCTGTCTTTCTGACTTTATGATCCAGCAAGATCTGCAACGTGGAGATTTGGTTACGATCCTGGCAGAGCATACTTTACCGGTCGCCATGCCTATTAATGCGGTGTACTACAGTGATCAGGCAGTAAGTAATCGGCTGCGTTGTTTTATTGATTTTATCAATGAGCGCTTACCATCAGACCTCCCTATAAACTAAAAAACCACCCTTCCGAGGTGGTTTTATTCGTTATTTAAGTGGTCGTTAGTCCCACTTTGGTGCCAAACCATCAGGGCTGACCAACCGTTCCCCCCGATCCAGCGTAGCAATCAGCGCCATATCTTCCGCGCTTAATTGTAATTCTTGCGCTAACAAGTTGCTGGCTAAGTTATTCGCTTTAGTTGATGACGGGATAACACTGTAACCCAATTGCATTGCCCAGCTTAAAATCACCTGAGCCGGAGTTGCTGCGTGTTTCTTAGCAATAGCATGAATCATTGGCTCTTCCAGTGCTTTGCCATATGCCAATGTCATATAAGAGGTAATGGCAATACCGTGCTCCTGAGCGAATTCAACCACTTTGCGGTTTTGTAATAGTGGCGACAATTCTATCTGGTTGGTCGCAATGGACTCTGCGCCCACAGCGGCAATCGCCTGCTGCATTAAATCAATGGTGAAATTAGAAACACCAATTTGGCGTGTCAACCCTAACGCTTTGGCCTTTACTAACTCAAGCATAAATTCAGCCACAGGGACTTCATCATTGGGTGATGGCCAGTGAATCAACGTTAAATCCACATAGTCAGTTTTCAACTTCTGTAAGCTCTCTTGCAGGCTAGGAATTAATTTTCCTTGGGCTAAATTAGCAATCCAGATTTTGGTAGTGATAAATAACTCTTCACGTTTAATACCACTTTCTGCAATAGCTTGGCCAACAGCAGCTTCATTTTCATAGATTTGTGCCGTATCAATGGCACGATAGCCCAGAGCTAAAGCCTGACTAACAGAATCAATAACAACTTGGTCTTGAAGGCGAAAAGTTCCTAGGCCGAATGCAGGTATGCTCATCATAGTTCCTCATTTTGAACTGATAAATTTTTTATCTTTGTTAGACAATAGGTTATGTCTGTTTAAAACTAGCGGCTTATTAGGAAACTCTTCATTTCAGCTTCCTGATAAAATCTGAAACGATTATGCCAAGAGTTTTATTGCCTAAAAACAGTCTATTCAACACAATACTTTTGATAAAAAATCAACAATGCGGAATTAATGTGCTTACGACCAGCGTAGGATCACCAGTGACGTATAAATGTCAGCAAAGACGAAATTGTCTATCTGTAGAAACTCAGCATCAACATAGCTCCCCTTCCCCGTCAGATGATCAAATCACTACTGAGAGGATCGGGCCAGTTACCACTTTCTACCTATCTTTCACAGAACAGCCTTGTGCATCTAACTATTTGTTAAATAACACCAAATTGACGGGATAGATAGTCAGGGAAATAGGGGCGTTAGGCGTTAGGCGTTAGGCGTTAGGCGTTAGGCGTTAGGAATATTTTGATAAATCTTTATCGATAGTGATATAGCTAATAGAAAATATATAAAACTTATAATGCAAAAAACCCCTGAATCATAGATTCAGGGGTTTTGCAATAAGTGGCGGAACGGACGGGGCTCGAACCCGCGACCCCCTGCGTGACAGGCAGGTATTCTAACCAACTGAACTAC
>NZ_CACVAF010000018.1 GCF_902726565.1 Yersinia vastinensis | reverse complement strand
ACTAGGATAACCTATTACTTTTATATATAATAACATTTAATAACTATTACTATAAGTTATCGTCATTAATCGTTAATAGCCTACATGGATTTACCTATGTTGTGGGCGGAGTGATAAGATACTCTCTTCGCCACACATGCAACATGTATAGGGTAGTCAATGTTAGATACAAATATGGGCGCACTGGGTGCCATTCCAATCGCTTTATCACTGTTTACTGTCATTTTTTTCTTGATAGTTTGGTTCTTTTTGAGCCGTGCCAGTGTGCGAGCCAATGAACAGGTCCGCTTGTTACAAGACATTGTCGAACAGCAAAGGCAACAAACAGAATTGCTCAAAGCGTTGTTGGAAAACGCCACAGGCGTGAGTGATGGGCAAAGTGATAGCGATATTGTGTCTCCGCTTGATTTTAAGGGCTTTATACCAGAGAGGTAAACTTCTCTTAATTCTGGCACCCCCAGCAGGGGGGGCAGATGATTGCTACTGCCTGTGGGCGATATGTTGCTTTTCTCGCCCACACCTTTCTCTCTTTGCTCTCTGTCCCCTTAGATTTTCTCCTCTCGGTAAGCAACAACAAACTTTGTTGACTGTCATGAATTTGTCTTAATTTCGCCGTAATGTAGCCAGAACTTTTCAGGAGAACGGTGATTCGGATGATTAAATGGTATGAAGAAAGTGACAGCGAGGTGAACAGAAGCATTGCGTTACTTACCGGTGAAGACCCAGATAAGTGGTATCCCTATGGTGGTATTAAAGGTAAGGATTACTGCAAAAACCCTTCCGATGCATGGCCTATCATTTGCGCCAATAAAATTGGTATCTACTCCCCAGAAATTAATGATAATAATCAGTGGAATGCCAAGATCACCAATCCACAAGGCGAATGGCAAGCCTACAGCCAAAGTCCATTACGTGCGGCAATGATCTGTTATTTGCTCAGTCAAGAAGCGTAATCAGCGGCGTTGATAATTTTCAGCAAAATATGCCGCAAGCGCTCAGTGACAGGAATCACAAACGGTAAGCGTTTTTTAACTACTTTCGCGGAGCTGATGATGAAACGTATCATTAAAGGCGATTCAAACTTATCGCATCTGGTCATTGCGCATGCCGCCATTGACTGCCACCAAAAATCCTATGGCGAGCGGCGGCAGGGCTGGCCTTCAACTTACCTTATCCGTTATAAAAATAATCGTGTTGCAGTGGAAGTTGTCACACGGCGCCAGTCATACGTGGCGACACTCATGATTGGTGCGCGTAATTTGAGTAAACTCTGTGGTATTTCTGCGCTACACCCCTGAGATGGGGTAAGAGTTCATCAATAAACTGGCAACCTTATATAACGCAAACTGATGGATTTTTGTCCAATTGTCAGCTAACCACCTTTATCCTTGATGCAATCTGGTTTAAGTGTTAAAAAACCGCCGCAGATTCATTTACGAAAGGCGCTGTTTACCACGCCAGTGTGTAACAGGTGCGGCAGAGGATAGGATGGAACAGCAGTTGCAGGACTCAACACTAAAACGTGGTTTAAAAAATCGTCATATTCAACTTATTGCTCTGGGTGGAGCGATTGGTACAGGGCTATTTCTAGGGATAGCACAAACCATTAAGATGGCTGGCCCCTCAGTTATTCTGGGTTATGCCATCGGCGGTTTTATCGCATTTCTTATTATGCGCCAGTTGGGCGAAATGGTAGTTGAGGAGCCAGTTGCGGGGTCATTCAGCCATTTTGCTTATAAATATTGGGGCGATTTTGCGGGCTTCCTATCTGGCTGGAACTACTGGGCCATGTTTATCCTAGTCGGTATGGCGGAATTGACTGCAGTCGGTATCTATATTCAATATTGGTGGCCAGAAATACCCACTTGGGTATCAGCTGCAGTATTTTTTGTTCTGATAAATGCGATCAATCTAGTTAACGTACGTATGTATGGTGAAACCGAATTCTGGTTCGCTATCATTAAAGTGGTTGCCATCATTGGTATGATTGTGTTCGGGGCCTATTTGCTGGCATCTGGGTCCGGTGGACCAAATGCTTCTGTTACTAACCTCTGGGCGCAAGGGGGCTTTATGCCTCATGGCTTGACTGGGTTAGTCATGGCAATGGCCGTAATTATGTTTTCTTTCGGCGGGCTGGAAATGGTGGGTATCACCGCAGCAGAAGCCGAGGATCCTCATCACAGCATTCCTAAAGCGACCAATCAGGTTGTCTATCGTATCCTTATTTTTTATATCGGCTCATTAGCCGTGCTGCTTTCCCTTTACCCATGGGGCAAGGTTGTCGAAGGTGGCAGTCCTTTTGTCATGATTTTTCATGCATTGGACAGTAATCTGGTGGCGACAATTCTGAACGTGGTGGTTTTGACCGCAGCGCTATCGGTGTACAACAGTGGTGTTTATTGTAATAGCCGTATGCTCTTTGGTTTGGCATCGCAAGGGAACGCGCCCAAGGTGCTAACCAAGGTGAACAAGCGTGGTGTGCCAATTTTGTCGATTGCTCTTTCGGCGCTAGCGACTTCGGCAGGGGTGGTGATTAACTATGTGATGCCAGGAAAAGCTTTTGAGTTGCTGATGGCGTTGGTGGTATCAACGTTAGTCATCAACTGGGTTATGATTTGTTTAGCTCATTTGAAGTTTAGGGCTGCAAAGGTACAAGAAGGCATCGAACCCCGCTTCAAAGCGTTATGGTATCCCTATGGCAACTATCTGTGTCTGGTGTTTCTGGCATTGATCTTGGTTATCATGTACCTCACTGACGGCATTCAGATCTCCGTGCTAATGATGCCTGTCTGGATAGCACTATTATGGTGCGGTTTTATGCTGACTCGCCGTAGAGATAAGAGTAATCAAACACAAGCCAATGATTCAAACGCGGCCTGATTTGGTTACTGTGTGATGCTAAATAGCCGGACATTAATACTGCCCGGCTATTTAGTTGTTTGGAATGACTTTCTAAATGTTATCTATTGTTTAAATTCCCAACAATAAATAAAGTTGAGATCGAATACCTATAATAGGTTATAGCTATCATCTCATTTGGCGCCAATCAAAGTTAATTGAGACTAATTCCTAATAACAAATATAACCACTTTAGCAATATGGTTAAAAAATGTTGGAATAGTCTGAATTAGAATTGCCACCGCATCCAAGTAAACAAGACATTACCATTATTATAAGTGCCGGGAATATAGGTGGTTTGCAGAGCAAACCTATTATATTCAATAGAGAGCAGTGGCAGGGGTAATGGAATTGGAATGTAATGATATTCATGACGTGCGGTAATACTGGCGGTAAAGCCGATACCAAAACGCCAACCGTCCATTTCTCCAGGTATCCACATTTTTTGATAGCCGTAACCTATAATCGGCTCAATTTCATTATGTGAGTCCATGAACGCCATCGCATACACTGCATGCCAGTTGTTATCTTCATCATAGCGATACTTGCCATAGCCGAGACCCCAAGGCCGCTCATTGTAGGACTCTATCTTGTCATCATCATAGGTCCAGCGGTTATGCCAAGTATTCAGCGGGATGTACAGCTCTTGATTAGGAGAGTCCCAAGTGAGGGATATGTTATTCACCAAACGTTGCCATAGGCTGTCATTGCGGGCAGACAGTGCAGTTTTGTTTTCTATTGAGGATTTGGTGGATGGACTTTTGTCATCGGCAAGTGCTGTTGAAGCCTGACTCAACCACAGACCACTACACAACACGGCCTTGATAATATGTTTGTAATTCATGGAATAACTCTCTGATGCTGATAAGGTGAAATAAGATTTCTTGGCATCAGATAATCTTTGTACCTATCAAAACTAATGACGAATAAAACATTATTTATAATAAAGCAGAGGGTATAACCCTAAACCTAAACGATTCTATAACGAGCAACTAAAATAGTGTTTTCAACTGCGCGCCAGAATAATTAAATTTTAATTCCTGAGCATCAAGAAATGTCTCAATCTGTTTTCTATAGCACAAATTGTTGACGTTTTTCGTTAGATTTTATCGCCGTAAACTGACTAAAAAAGTGTAATTTTCAGTATATTTATACAGATTAAATAAAACAAAAATGCACTTTCCTGGTGCGTTTTTTCCAAAATGACTAAATTAATGCACCTATATGACACAATAAAGTGTGATTGGATTTATGTGGTTTTCTCTCGCTGGCTTTTTATTTAAATCTATTTTTCTCATTAGAAACTAGGCCAGCTATGGCGAACTGAGTGGTTATTTTTTCATCTCTGATGCGAATGGAAAAATAAGATATTTATGTATTTCTTATGCGAATAACGCAATGAACATAACCTGAGGTTAAGTAAGGAGTTAGTTTGGTGGGTTTCACGTGTGAGAGCAGCGGTGTTAGCTGGCCTCGGCACCAAAACAGAAGCTGCTATATATTCAATTATTATATATTTAATGCTAATAAATTTTATACCAATGCACTTTTTTGTCATCAGTTTGAGCTGGAAACCAAAAGAGTTTCACGTAAGCAGCATTATAAAAAGTGTTAGCTTAAATGTTAAAAACCAGTAAGAAAGCGGGGCGGGATAGTATAAAAAAATAGAGCAGAAAATACGATGACCTTCAACAAATTTTGGCATATTTACGCATTCTTTATGCGCAACCGTTTCAAATATGTGCGACAGGTTCACCCTTGATTAAAAATGGCTTGCCATCGAATACAGAGTATGTGATAACGCATATGGGTAAAACGAGGTACAGTTCTGTATATGTGTGGCATTTTCAGTAAAGAAGTTCTGAGTAAAGACGTTAGCGTTGAATACCGCTTCTCTGCCGATCCTTATCTTAGTGCCTCAAGCAGTAACGACTCTAGTTTGTCTATGTAAACGCCCACGGGCGAGTTAAACAATCCAAAGGAAATACTCAAGATGGCAAAGATCAAAGGTCAAGTTAAGTGGTTCAACGAGTCTAAAGGTTTCGGTTTCATCACTCCAGCTGACGGCAGCAAAGATGTGTTCGTACACTTCTCTGCAATCCAGGGTAATGGCTTCAAAACCCTGGCTGAAGGCCAGAACGTAGAGTTCGAAATCCAAGACGGTCAGAAAGGTCCGTCTGCAGTAAACGTTACTGCAATCTAATCAGCTCTTTTGCTGTTAAAAACCCGCCTTTGTGCGGGTTTTTTCGTTTCTGTGGTCTGAGAAATCGGCGCACTAAGGCAAAATAATTAAGCCGGAATACTGATTGCGGCCCTTAATTCCCGGATGGGCAGGGTCAATGGCCTGTCGTTGAGTGGTGCGCCGAAAGCTGGTGTATTTGAAATGGGGCTGGTTATCATCCTCGCCATGGGGTGTGGTCGTGCATATGGTGCAACTCCCGACACGATCAACATGACTAATACCCGCACCACGCAATTGGTACTCAGCAATCGCCGTGAGGTTGAGGTGGCGAAAGTAAGGTGAGATGACATTTTTTGCCAACGGTAGTTCGCGAATAAACCGTTCGGCCAATTCTTCATTCACTTCATAACAACAAGCGTGGGCGGCTGGCCCTATCGCGGCGACCCAATTCGCAGGGTCATCATCACAGGCAATGCGCTCAACCATGTTTAAGATGATGCCATCTAGCAATCCACGCCAACCGGCATGAACCACAGCAATACCTTTTCCTTGCCGTTGACTGAAGATAACCGGCAGACAGTCTGCGGTCAGCACGGTTAATAAAATACCAGCCTGAGTGGTATAGAGGCCATCGGCTTCGCCGCACTCTTGCCCCGGCTCTGTCACATCGATAATCGTTGTGCCATGAACCTGTTTTTTATTCGCTTGGGTCATCTGATAGGGTTGCAGACAGTCCGGTAATAGGGCGGATTTTTTGCCAAAACCATGACAGATTGTGGTGATACGGCTGAATTGGGGGGAAAAATCAGTCATTGGACTTACCTAATGAAAAATAAAGTACGCCATTTAGTGTAAGCCGTTTTTTAACTTATTGACCAGCCACCTTTTCTTTTAAATTGTCGTTAGCGAATTGTTGCAAAATAACGCATCTTGTATCACTGTTTTGGCACCTATTGACGTGGGGTATAGGGTTTAATGGCAGCTATAACTCATGCACTTCTTTAGGATTGAACTCTGTGATATCTAAACCCAAAAATGACGCTCACAACTTTATTCAATGGCGCTTTGGCTTGCTGTGTAGTTGTATTTTACTGTCATTTTTAGGGCTAATTGTTCGAGTTGCCTGGTTGCAAGTTATCGAACCGGACCCACTGGTAAAAGAAGAAGATATGCGCTCAGTGCGGGTGGTGGCCACACCCAATACGCGTGGAATGATTACTGACCGCAATGGGCATCCGTTAGCTGTCAGTGTACCGGTTGAGGCTATCTGGGCTGATCCGAAATCGGTATTAGAGAAGGGGGGAGTGGGCGTTTCTGTGCGTTGGCAGGCATTGGCTCAGGAACTCAATATGCCACTGGATCAGTTGAATGGCCGTATCAGGCAGAATCCCAATGCACGTTTCGTCTATCTTGCCAGACAGGTGGAGCCTGATGTTGCTGAATATATCCAACGGCTGAAATTACCCGGTATTGCCATCAAAGAGGAATCAAGGCGTTTTTATCCTTCTGGCGATGTTGCGGCCAATCTTGTGGGTTTTACCAATATTGATGATCAAGGTATTGAGGGGGTCGAAAAGAGTTTTAACTCACTGCTTAGTGGCACAGCAGGCAGTCGAGTGGTACGCAAAGACAGATTTGGTCGGGTAGTGGAAGATATTTCGTCTACAGATAGTCACCCCGGACAAAATGTTGAACTCAGTATTGATGAACGGCTACAGGCGGAAACATCACATGCGCTGACCAATGCCGTGATGTTCAATAAAGCAGACTCCGGCTCTGCCGTGGTGATTGATATCAATACAGGCGAAGTGTTGGCGATGGCAAATTATCCGACTTTCAACCCGAACAATCGCGCATCAACACCGGAGGAAAATTTTCGTAACCGGGCCATCAGCGATATTTTTGAACCGGGCTCGACAGTTAAACCTATGGTGGTTATGACGGCATTACAGCGCCACTTGGTGAAACCTGACTCTGTGCTAGATACCCACCCTTATATATTAAGCGGACATCAAATTAAAGATGTGGGTTTTTACCCTGCGCTGTCGCTCACGGGCGTTTTACAAAAATCGAGTGATGTGGGTGTCTCTCGTCTGGCGCTGGCTATGCCGGCTTCGGCACTTATGGAAACTTATACCTCATTTGGCTTGGGGGAACCCACTCAGTTGGGGCTGACGGGAGAGAGCCGTGGATTGATGCCGCATCGCCAGCGCTGGAGTGATTTAGACCGTGCAACGTTCTCTTTTGGCTATGGTTTGATGGTGACACCACTGCAATTGGCGCGAGTCTACGCCACTATTGGCAGCTTCGGTATTTATCGGCCCTTGTCGATTACTAAAGTTGACCCGCCAGTGTTGGGGCAGCGGGTATTCCCCGAGGTGTTGGTGCAACAGGTTGAACATATGATGGAGAGTGTGGCATTGCCCGGTGGTGGGGGGGTGAAAGCGGCGGTGCGTGGATATCGAGTGGCGGTCAAAACCGGGACTGCCAAGAAGATTGGGCCCAATGGCCAATATATCGATAAATATGTGGCGTACACTGTGGGGGTGGCTCCAGCCAGTCAGCCTCGCTTCGCATTGGTGGTGATGATTAATAATCCCCAAGGTGGAAAATACTACGGTGGTGCGGTTTCAGCTCCGGTATTTAGTGACATTATGGGGCAAATTTTACGAACCATGAATGTTGAGCCTGATGCCATTCCTGTTGGGGGAGTTCGACACAGCTAATCTTCCGTGAATTCACCATGTTAAACCGCGGCTTGCATCAGTACCGGGGCTTCTTTAGACTAACTCCGCGTCTGCCGGTGACTCTGGCGGTTATTTATCTGTTATCTGGAACTCAACCATGTCTTATCTGTGTCCCCTTTGTCATCAGGCCATGCAGCAAAGTCCGCAACAGTGGCGTTGCAGCAATAATCATCAGTTTGATTGTGCCAAAGAGGGCTACGTCAATTTAATGCCGGTACAGCATAAGGGATCAAAACAGCCCGGGGACAGCCCAGAGATGATGCAAGCGCGTCGGGCATTTCTTGATGCAGGTTATTATCAGCCTTTGCAGCAGCGTATCTGTGAGATTCTAGATACGGCACTCCCTCTGGATGCTGCCATGTTACTTGATATCGGTTGTGGCGAGGGGTATTACACTGCTGAGGTTGCAAACCGACTCAATCGGCAGCGCCAAGTATCCGTATTTGGATTAGATGTCGCTAAAGTGGCCGTAAGATATGGAGCAAAACGTTATCCACAGGTGAATTTTTGTGTGGCCTCTAGTCACCGGTTGCCCTTTGCTAATCAGGCGCTTGACGCCGTATTACGTATTTATGCACCTTGCAAGGCCGCCGAGCTGGCACGTACTGTCAAGCCCGGTGGTATTGTGGTGACAGTAGCCCCTGGCCCACGCCATCTGTACCAGTTAAAAGCACTGATCTATGCCCAAGTACAACTCCATGACGATAACCAAGAGTATCTAGATGGATTTGAGTTAGTCAGCCGTGAAGAATTGGGCTATGAGATGAAGTTAACGGGTAAACAGGGTTTTAATTTATTACAGATGACGCCTTTTGCCTGGCGTGCCTCCATTGAAACGGGGCAAGATCTGGCGGCGCGACAATCTTTTATCTGTGAAACAGACTTTGTTATCGCTCTGCATCGTCGTAAAGAAGAACCTGCTATCGAGAGCAATTCGGTAGCGGAAAGTTAGACTTATCTGTGCCTGCTTGGCCCGATAGATTTTGGGCCACAGGTATATATCAATTGATATTCGCTATTTAATTATTTTGGAATACCACAATGAAACGCCCCTAAGGGAAATATTATTATGGTGATAATAGTATGTGATTATTCCCTGGTGTAGGATTACTTATTAACTTAAGTCAAATTTGTAGTGTGTTATTTTTATAGCGATATTAATTTATTTTAGGTCCAGATTTCGCCAAGTTCTTCCGCCGGATTCAGTCACTAGAATCGAGGGGATAAAGCGTATCTGTTCTGCAACTTTTAGCGCTAAATCAGCGACTTCCTGTTTGTTAAGTATGCCACTGCCGTAATTGAACTCTCCCTCCGGTAATTTATAAACTTTTTCTCTGCCGATAAGACGGGTAAATCCTGCATCAATCATTTTTTTATTCAGAGTCTCGTAATCGCCTTCCACTGCATTATGCAAAACGACACTGACCGTAAAGTACGGCATATCTATTTTTCCAATCAGTCATGTGATGATATTTATATATCATATCGCTGTTCACGATATTTTGACCGGTGTCTAATTGCGAGAAATGAGGTGAGAATCACCTTGATAAGTTAGTGGGCATACGGTGAGGCCCAAATGTTTTATTGCGTAACTAATACAACTCGGCGGTGAGAAATTTCTTGGTTACGATAAAGAATCATAGGCTTTGCTGAGATCAGGTTTATTACACAACTGATCCTATTTTTTTACTCATCAAAAAATAATCCCCTTGAAATGCAGAAATGCTTGCATCAACTGATGTTATCAGGATAATTCCGAATCTTTATAATAAGCATTCTCATTAGTGGCTGTTTTGCAAAATTCAGGGGCATCAATACGATGAATAATACAATTTCTATCCGCGTGAATCAGAAACGGCATGCACCGCGTCTGTTGTGCGTTATGATTGGTGCTGCACTCGGCACTTTATCTGCATCTTCATGGGCTGCAACGACAACAGCTGATGCAGCTGAAAACGTAAAAAAAACCAGCACAGTGGCAGACACGGCGAAGGTTGATGAAAGCCAAAAAACCGACACCATCACAGTTGTCGGGACGCAAGATACTTTCCGCGCGGGTGGTAATGACTTAATTCCAACTTATCTGGATGGTCAGGTAGCGAATGGTGGCCGTATTGGCTTCCTCGGGCAGCAAGATGCCCGTAACGTACCATTTAACGTTATCAGCTATACCTCCAAAATGATCGAAGATCAGCAAGCAAATTCCATTGCTGATGTTGTCAAAAATGATGCTTCAGTCCAGAACGTTCGTGGCTATGGCAACCCATCACAAAACTACCGTATTCGTGGCTATAACCTCGATGGCGATGATATCTCATTTGGTGGTTTGTTCGGTGTTTTACCTCGTCAGATCGTTTCAACTAGCATGGTTGAGCGGGTAGAAGTGTTTAAAGGTGCTAACGCCTTTATTAACGGCATCTCGCCAAGTGGTAGTGGTGTAGGCGGGATGATTAACCTAGAACCTAAACGTGCGGGTGATACGCCGCTGACTCGTGTTAGCGTGGATTATGGTTCATCTTCACAAGTGGGCGGTGCGCTGGATGTTGGGCGTCGCTATGGTGATGACGATCAATTCGGTGTGCGGGTGAACGTATTACATCGTGAAGGTGAGAGCGCCATTCACGACCAGAAAGAGCGTACTACGGCTGTATCGACTGGCTTGGATTATCGTGGTGATCGGGCTCGTACGTCACTGGATGTCGGTTATCAGAAGCAAACAATCCATCATATGCGTACCGATGTTGCTATTGGTGGCGCAACCGTTATTCCTGAACCGCCATCCTCGACCTTGAACTATGGTCAGTCGTGGGTGTATACCGATCTGGAGACCACCTTCGGTATGTTGCGTAGTGAATATGATGTCAGCCAAGATTGGACGGTATATGGTTCCATTGGGGCCAGCCACAATGAAGAAACTGGCCAATATGGTTCACCGACACTGACAAGTGCCAATAACGGCGATGCCACTATTTCTCGACTGTATGTTCCTTATGCATCCGATTCTATTGCAGGTCTGGGTGGGATTCGTGGTCACTTTGATACCGGCTTTATTACTCATAAAGTGAACTTGGGCTATGCTGCTAACTATCGTACAGCCAAGTCAGCTTGGAATATGTCGAACCCTGTTAATACCAATATTTATAATCCGGGCGTCATTGATTTCCCACCGACTGCGTATAGCAGCACCAGCCAAGACCCACAACTGAATAGTCAGGTGCGAGCTTCAGGTTTTTCATTGTCTGATACCTTATCCATGATGGATGATAAGTTGATCGTGATGTTGGGGGTTCGTCGTCAGGAAGTCACTATTCGTAACTTTGACAGTGGAGTGCCAAACAGCGCTGGGTCATTGGATGCAATGAAGGTCACGCCTATCTACGGCATTATGGTGAAGCCGTGGGAGAAAGTGTCTCTGTACGCTAACCATATTGAAGCCCTCGGTCCGGGTAAGTCAGCCCCCTTTACTTATAGCAATGCGAGTGGTGTAACGACAACCGTAGCTAACGCCGGTCAAATCCCAGGGATTGTTCATTCAAAACAAAATGAGATTGGTGTGAAGTTTGATAACCAGCGTTACGGCGGTACATTGGCGCTGTTCGAAATCACTCGCCCAACGGGGACAGTTGATCCAGAGACTAGCATCTATGGCTTCTACGGCGAACAACGCAACCGGGGTATTGAACTGAATGTGTTTGGTGAACCGGTCTTTGGTACTCGTCTGCTAGGGAGTGCAACGTGGTTGGATCCTAAACTGACCAAAACCCAAAGTGGTGCCAACAACGGTAATGATGCAGTGGGTGTGGCCCGTTATCAGTTAGTGTTTGGCGGCGAATATGATATCCCTGCTGTTGAAGGCTTAACCGCGGCCGGCACTGTGGTGCGTTCAGGTTCTCAGTATGCTAACGAAGCCAATACGCTGAAATTGAAGCCGTGGACCCGTTTGGATCTGGGCGTGCGTTACACCATGCCGATGAAAGACACCACTCTGACATGGCGTGCGAATGTTGAGAACGTCACCAATGAGCGCTATTGGGAATCTGTGGAAGATACTGGGACATATATCTATCAGGGCGATCCACGCGCGCTGAAGTTGTCAGTCTCGATGGACTTCTAATCAGCAACAGATAACCACCCAGCTGATGGGTATTTCAACAATAAAAAACCCCGCCATTCTTGATGAGTGCGGGGTTTATTTTTAGCTTTTGCGACTGACCGCTGCCGTTCGCTTTATTTTATGATGAGAATAAAATAGCCACTATCAGGCTGCGATGCGGTAAATATGTTCGTAAAGAATATTAAAGCCGATGGCGATGAGTACGATGCCACCAGCAATTTCAGCGCGTTTACCCAGTAGTGGGCCAATATAACGACCAATTAGCATACCGAGTGTCGCCATAATCATTGTGGCTAAACCAATAGCCATCGCGGTATGAACGATGTTCACTTGCAAGAACGCCAGACCAACACCAATGGCCATAGCATCAAGGCTGGTGGCAATGGCCGTCATCACTAAGACCCAGAAACTGTGGCTACGCATTTTTTCGGTTTCTTCGACTTGCTGTTTTGCGCCTTCAAAAATCATGCGGCACCCAAGAATGAACAGCAGGCTAAAAGCGATCCAGTGATCCCATTCCAAAATGTATTGACTGGCAAATAGACCTATACCCCAACCAATAAGTGGGGTAATCGCTTCTATCACACCAAAGATAAGACCGGTGCGTAGTGCTTCTCTAAAACGGGGTTTATGTAGACTGGCGCCTTTACCAATAGATGCCGCAAAAGCATCCATAGACATCGCAAAAGCAAGAACAAGAGTTGCAGATAGATTCATAGAAATAGTCTCGGCCGGGCGGCTCCATATACACGTAACCCACCCCCAACCTAACGACGGAGCTACGTGTCTATGGTCTCGCCAACCTTACCTGGCTGCCCGCACCACGTTCCAGAAACAGAACGAGTATGTTGATACGGGCGTTTCTATAATATGAATATATTAATTAAATATATCGTATAGAAACCGGCTACTCCCCATGAACGGCGCAACCTTAACATATAAATTCCAGTATGGACAACCCCAAAGATAATATGCCAACTTAGTCATATTGATAATGATTTTCATTATCGAGATTATAGTGGAAAATAGCACATATAAGCATCAAGAATGGTGTGGAAATAAGCGGTAAAGGGGAAGGGGATGATGTCGGGAAATTAATCAATTAATTAAAAGATTAACTTCCCGCGGAACTGGGTTTATGCTTGATTTTCAATGAAAAAATTATAAATCTTTTCTAAATCATCTAATTGCTTGACCTGAATAAGTAATCTGCGCTGCTCTAACTCAATCACTAAAATTCCATCTTCAGATAAATTCATGCTTTTTATTCGATTATATTCAATAAAAGCATTAGCGTAGAAGAACCCTGTATTTTTAAACAACAATTTAGGCCAACGGATATAAGAGATATAAACCGCCACTAACGCTAAACCCACTAATAAATAGGTGGTTAAAGGTGCGCCATTCGCCATGACATTATTGTAAATAAGGATTGCAATTAACCCGACAAAAATTGCGCAGTCGATTTTGTTTTTACGTTTCAGATGAATTTGTAGCCGGGTTTTGCCTTTCATCATATTCATGATGAATTCATCGTAGATGGCATAAGCCAGCAGCAGGGCAATAAAAACAATTAAGACAAGATCAGTAACCGACATGCAATAACTCCTGTATACCCGTCATCGTTCACATTTCAGGTGTGTTGGCCGTGCTCGTTCGTCCAGAGTATCGGTTATCGGGTTGAACGATTTTACCGTCTTCCTGCACGTTGAAATTTATAGAGTATAGGATGAGGTTTTATCAAAAATAAATAACCGGGAGCAAGCTCCCGGTTTGAGTTGAATCTACGACCAATCCCGGTTTACAGCCCCAGGAAGCCAATCCAGTAGCCGAAGATACCGATGGCGAAGAAGCCCATAATGATCCACAGTGCGTTAACTTTACGACGTAGTAGCCACATACAGCCGAAGGTTAACAGCAATGGTACCAAGCCAGGCATCAACTGATCCAAGATGGTTTGTACCGTTGTGACGGTCGTTTCGCCATTTTGGTTGGTTATCCTGGACACCACGACCGGTATGTTGACGTGTGTCCACTTGTTAACCAAGGCCCCCATGACAAACAGGCCGAGGATAGACGCCCCTTCCGTCAGTTTTTGCAGGAGACCACCGTCCATATCGCTAACGATATTGACACCTTTTGAATAGCCGTAGGCCACACCGTAGTAACGGGTCAGCAAGCGTACAACGTTAAACAGTACAAAGAACAGCAATGGACCCAGTAAGCTACCGCTCATTGCGATACCCGCACCGAGGGCGGCAAATACCGGACGTACAGTCCCCCAGAAAATAGGGTCACCAACGCCGGCCAAAGGCCCCATCAGACCAACTTTGATACCGTTAATTGCCGCATCATCAATTTCTGCACCATTGGCTTTCTGCTCTTCCATCGCCAGTGTTACACCCAAAATCGGGGCTGCAACGAAAGGTTGGGTATTGAAGAATTCCAAATGGCGTTTAATTGCCTGCTTACGCTCTTCCGAGTTCTCTGGGTACAAACGACGGATCGCTGGCACCATAGAGAAACAGAAACCTAGCGCCTGCATACGTTCGAAGTTCCACGACCCTTGGAAGAGGTTAGAGCGGAGAAACACACCGCGAATATCTGCGGGCGTGAGTTTCTTTTCACCTGTTGTTGCCGTAGTAACAGTTGTTGTATCAACCATTTCTCTCACCTTTTCCTAGTCTAATTCGTTATCAAGATCGTTATTGGCCGGGCCAGACTGCACGACAACCTGAGACTTGTTGTATTTCGGGCTGAGCTGGATATAAAGAACGGCCATAACCACACCAATAACACCCAGTGCCACCAGGTTGAAGTTAGTAAATGCGGCAGTAACGAAACCTAAATAGAAGAATGGCATCAGGTAGCCAGCACGCATCATGTTGATAACCATGGCGTAACCTACTACGACGATCATACCACCGGCGATATTCAGGCCACTGGTAACCACTTCAGGAATCGAGCTGAGCATCATCTGAACTTCAGATGTGCCTACAGACAGAGCAACGATCAATGCAGGAATCGCAATACGCATTGCTTGCAAGAACAGCGCAGAGATGTGAATCCAGGTGATTGCGCGTAGGCTGCCTCGTTCGGCTGCGCCATCAGCGGCATGCTGGAAAGCAACGGTAATGGTACGTACGATAATGGTTAATACCTGACCAGCGGCTGCCAATGGAATCGCCAGTGCGATACCCGCACCAATGTCTTGACCGCCAGCAATGACCAGAATGGTAGAAATAATCGATGCCAGAGCCGCATCTGGTGCCACTGCGGCCCCGATGTTCATCCAACCAAGTGCGATCATTTCCAAAGTACCACCGATGATGATACCGGTTTTCATATCACCCAGAACCAGACCGATTAAGGTACAGGCGACGAGAGGGCGGTGAAATTGGAACTCATCCAGGATGGATCCCATCCCGGCGATACAGGCAACAATAAATATCAGCACAATCTGAAGAGTTGTGATCTCCATTGTACTTCTCCTATGACCAAAAAAGCTGAGTAAAAATAACCGTGTTCCAAAACAGAACAGGGCATAACTTTGCTACGTAGTTTTACTAAAGCTATTTATTAAGTTTGCTAATTAAGTCCATCATTTTGAGCCGGCTGTCCGAAGACACTTTTCGAACTTCCAGCTCAATACCACGAGCATTTAATTTATTAAAAGCTTCAATATCTTTTTCATCAACGGAGACCGCATTGTTCACCTGGGTTTTACCCTGACGGAATGCCATACCACCGATATTGACTGACTTAATATCCACGCCACCCTCAACCAAACGCACAACGTCTGTTGGGTTGGTAAAGAGCAACATCACCCGATCATTGGCATATTTCGGGTTGTTATAAACGCGGATAGCTTTTTCAACATCAACTACGTGCGCAGTCACGCCCGGAGGAGCAACTTGTGTCAGCAGTGTTTTACGCATTTTATCGGCGGCAACTTCATCACTGACGACAATAATGCGTTTTACGTTAGTTTCTTTGGTCCAACGAGTAGCGACCTGACCATGGATTAAGCGATCATCAATACGCGCCAGCCCGATCTTCATATGATCATTCGGGCCTAAAGCAACGGCAGGAGCCTTGGCTTTTGGCGCAGGAGCAGTTTGTTGCGTCTCGGGCTTATCACTCTTCACTTCAGGCGCTTTCAGTGCTTTCACGCCTTCACGACCGGTTTCTACTGCGACTGCAACCAATTCGGCAAATGATGGGTTATCATCACGGGCCATAAAGGTTTCAGCCAGCATCGGAATGTTAACCCCGGTGACGACCTCATAGTTCTCTTTATCGATAGCAATTCGACTGGCAGCGTTAAACGGACTACCACCCCAGGTATCAACCAGGAATAGCACACCTTTACTGGTATCTAGTCCGGTCAATTTACCGTTGTATTTCTCAATCAACGTTTCGGCATTCTCACCTGGGACGAAATCGATATAAGCGACGTTATCTTGTTCGCCTAAAATCATTTCAGCTGTTTTCAGCAGTTGTTCTGCCGCAGCCCCATGTGTGCCGATGATAATAGCTATACTCACTCGCTACCCCCTCTGTTAACTCAGAATTGAGTTCTCGCACGTAACAGTAAAACCAGTTTTCCCCAACAACATTTCAGTACGTAATTTCAGTACACATTGAATCTATTATGATAGTCACAATGTCAGCGTACTGCTGACGTTTTATTCACAACAGCAATGAATCGATTCAGGTACATACCGCAATGTGTTGGATGTGATTTATTTTAGTCAGTGAAAAAATAAATTATGTGACGATGCTCATTTATTGGGACATGTTATGAATCATTTTGCTCATTTGGATAATATTTAGACACATAGATGAACAAGATTGATGTGTTTGCCTCTAACTCACTCATCACAGTATGATTGTTGTGCTTGAAATTTGTGCAATTTGCATAAATTTTGACAGGTGGGCTATTTGGGGTGAGGAAAATTTTTAGTGATAAAAAAATAGCAGCATAGTTGATAGTGAATCGTCATTTCATGCCATAGAAGGTTATCGTCGACCAGATAACAAATCAGACTATGCTGACAAAAAAATTCCTGATAAAGTTAGCGGCTCGATTAATTGTCAGGAGTTAAGGGCCTCAGCTCTCCCTATGGACTGTCACCGAAGTTACTGTTTCTCTAGTGTTAATACCCAGCCAGTGGGTTTAAATCTGGTTATCCAATCACGCACTGTTGCTGCGTTTAATCTCACCCGATCTTTCTGCGTATCTATACTGACAACCGTGCAGCGGCGTTTTGCTGCGTCTGTTGCAGGTCGCACATCATCTGAATCGTGTTCTTATTATCGGAGTCTGACATGGAATTTCTAATGGACCCCTCAATCTGGGCAGGGTTACTTACGTTGGTGGTACTGGAAATTGTTCTGGGTATCGATAACCTGGTGTTCATTGCGATACTAGCCGATAAACTGCCGCCTAAACAAAGAGATAAAGCTCGAATTATCGGCCTGTCTCTGGCACTGATCATGCGTTTAGGCTTGCTGTCGGTCATTTCCTGGATGGTCACACTGACGACGCCGCTCTTTAGCCTCGGCAGTTTCAGTTTCTCCGGGCGTGATCTGATTTTGCTGGTGGGGGGGCTATTTTTGCTATTCAAAGCCACCACAGAGCTACATGAACGGCTGGAGGGTAACCAGCACGATGACAGTACGAATCGCGGCTATGCCAGTTTCTGGGCTGTCGTTGCGCAGATAGTCGTACTTGATGCCGTCTTCTCCCTCGATGCGGTGATTACTGCGGTGGGGATGGTCAATGACTTAGCCATCATGATGACTGCGGTTGTGATTGCCATGGGCGTGATGCTATTGGCATCCAAATCACTGACTAACTTTGTGAATGCGCATCCGACCGTTGTCGTGCTGTGCCTGAGCTTCTTGCTAATGATTGGCTTGAGCCTGATTGCCGAAGGTTTTGGTTTCCACATTCCAAAAGGCTATCTGTACGCTGCAATCGGATTCTCTATTCTGATTGAGCTGTTTAACCAAATCGCACGGCGCAACTTTATTAAGCATGAATCTCGTTTGCCAAGACGTCAGCGTACGGCAGAGGCGATTATTCGTCTTATGGGGGGGCGTGCACAGCAGGAACCACAAAATGGTGACCCGCAGTTGGCATTACCGACAGAGGCTTTTGCTGAAGAAGAACGCTATATGATCAGTGGTGTGCTGACGTTAGCATCACGTTCACTGCGCAGTGTAATGACGCCACGTACTGAAATTTCGTGGGTAGACTGCCATCGTTCACAAGAAGAGATCCGCGAACAGTTATTGGATACACCACACAGTTTGTTCCCGGTATGCCGTGACTCACTGGATCAAATCATCGGTGTGGTTCGTGCCAAAGATCTGTTGGTGGCAATTGAACGTGGTGAGTCTATTTGTGAGTTCGCCGCGGCGACACCGCCAATAGTGGTGCCAGATACCATGGACGTAATTAATCTACTGGATGTATTGCGAAAAGCAAAAGGCCGCTTAGTGGTGGTTAATGACGAATTCGGTGTGGTACAGGGGCTGGTGACACCGTTGGACGTACTAGAAGCGATCGCCGGTGAATTCCCTGACGAAGATGAAACACCGGACATTATTGTTGATGGTGATGGTTGGTTGGTGAAAGGGGGGGCAGATTTGCACTCGCTGGAACAAGCGCTGGATTGTCAGGAGTTGGTAAGCCCAACGGCTGACTATGCTTCACTTGCTGGGATGCTGCTGTCTCATTCAGGTCATATGCCGACGGTAGGCGATGTGATTGAATTGCATAACTTGCGCTTCGAGATTATGGAAGTGTCAGACTACCGCATTGAGCTGGTACGTATCACCAAACTGCATAATGAGCTGGAAGAGTAAACCGCTAACAGCGTCAAATGAAAAGGGGAGCTTCGGCTCCCCTTTTTTGATGGCGAATTTTGCCACTAAAAGAAATTAATTACATTGCACTTTAATAGCCAAACCGCCGCGAGAAGTCTCGCGATATTTGGCATTCATATCTTTACCTGTCTCAAACATCGTTTCGATAACTTTGTCCAGCGAAACCCGCGGCTCGCTGGTGCGGCGCATCGCCATACGTGCAGAGTTAATCGCTTTAACCGAGGCAATGGCATTGCGTTCAATACAAGGAACTTGCACCTGACCCGCTACTGGGTCGCACGTCAGTCCCAAATTGTGCTCCATGCCAATTTCAGCAGCGATACATACCTGCACCGGACTTGCACCCAGTAACTCGGCCAAACCCGCCGCCGCCATAGAACAAGCCACACCGACTTCCCCCTGACAACCCACTTCTGCACCGGAAATTGACGCATTCATCTTATACAAAATGCCAATCGCCCCTGATGACAGGAAGTAACGAATAAAGATTTCCGGGGTCACTGGTTCAATAAAATGATCATAATAGGCTAATACCGCAGGGACGATACCGCAGGCTCCGTTCGTAGGTGCGGTTACCACACGCCCCCCGGCTGCATTTTCTTCGTTGACCGCCAGCGCGAACATATTGACCCAATCAATAACATTCATTGGATCGCTGGACAGTTTATCCGAAGAGACCAATAGACGTCGCAATGCGGAAGCACGGCGGGGAACCCGCAGCGGTCCAGGTAACACGCCTTCGGTATTCAGGCCGCGATCAATACAAGCACGCATAGTCTGCCAAATCGCAGTGAAGTAGGATTCAATCTCTTCTTTGCTGTGCATTGCCAGCTCATTCTGCATCACCATACCGGAGATAGACATACCGGTTTGCTCGCAGTTTGCCAGAATTTCTGCCGCAGAATTAAATGGATAGGGGACGCTAACGGCATTGACTGCCGCTTTACCAAAATGCTCTTCATCGACAATAAAACCACCGCCGATTGAGTAATAGGTTTTGCTCAGGACTTTCTCATCCCCAGCAAAGGCGTGGATTTGCATGCCATTCTCATGCAGCGGCAGATTATCACTGCGAAAGACCATCCCGCCCTCACGAGGGAAATCAACTTCATGCAAGCCATTGGCTAGCATCAGTTTCTGGCGTAACTCTACATCACGAATAAAAGCAGGAATGCTGTCGATATCAACGGTGTCTGGCATGTTGCCAGCCAGACCCATAATAATGGCGATATCAGTGTGGTGACCTTTCCCGGTCAGTGACAGTGAGCCGTAAACATCGACGGCGACACGCGTGACCGATGGCATCAACCCTTGAGTCACCAGCAAATCGGCAAACTCTTTACCGGCTTTCATTGGACCCACAGTGTGTGAGCTGGACGGGCCAATACCAATCTTGAACATGTCAAAAACGCTAATCACGCTAAAACTCCTTAACAAAGCTTTTTGTTATTCCCAGTACACATGTTTATGGCTGAGAATATTTGTATTAAGTATAAGAGCTCTGTGGAAAGCAGCAGGTTACTTCGGTTAAGTATTGCTACCACAGGCCCTGTTAATTTGGGTCCTACTGGTGTTAGCCGCACCTAATTGATGCCGCAACAGTGATATATCGCTACCAATTTATTGTTATCACTATCAGGCTTTAACCTTACATTTTTAGTGGTTTATAGTGATGAAAGATATTTTACAGATATTTCATAACGCTGACAGGCCAGTTTACAGTTTTTTTAAAATGGTTGTGCAGAGAAAGTAGAGTAAAAATCGATATGATGGGGTGATAGGGATCGCTTTATGCTGCAATTCAGACTTTTTAGCGCAGAGGCTGTGAAGTTTGTCACTCATTACCCATACTAAGTATCTGGCTTTAATGTCAAATACTGACCTGCTGTGCCAAGCGACGAATAATCGCGGCAGTCAAACCCCAGATGAATTGGCTTTCATACCATGAAAGGTAGATCCGATGATTGATTCCTCCTCTATGGATATCCAGCGAATAGTAGCGAGATAAACTTAGGGCCTCATGCAAGGGAATCTCAAACAGCCCGGCGACTTCATCTTCATTGCCATGAAAGGCAATATTATCAGGAACTAAACCGACGATAGGTGTGACCTGATAGCCACTGGAGCTATCCAGTGGTGCCAATTGACCCAACACATGTACAGCCGCAGAGGGAATGGCAACTTCCTCTTGTGCTTCACGCAGCGCAGTGGCAATTAACGAGCTATCTTGTGGGTCTGCTTTACCACCGGGGAAAGCGACTTGCCCCGCATGCTTGCGCAAGTGGTCTGAACGTTTTGTCAGCAATAAGGTGGGTTCAGGTCGGCAAATAATCGGAATTAATACTGCCGCATGGCGGCTATGGGCGGAAAAGATACCCGGTTGCGGCTGTTGCAGTTGGAATCGACTAATAAACTCAGCCAGTGGTTTACCAACAATTGATTTATTTATAAGTAATTTATTCATAGCAGATTGATTCACAAACAAGTCACTCACGGAATAGCTCACTCATTAATTATATATTTTCCAGTTGAGGTAATATGCGAGCGATTTTATCAAATGTTTCCTGATATTCAGCCTGTTCCTGACTATCAGCCACAATGCCCCCGCCAGCAGAGCAATATATTTTGCCGTTTTCTGTTAGCAGGGTGCGGATAGTAATATTGGTATCCATTGTGCCGCAGCAACTAATATAGCCAATGTTACCGCAATAGGCATTACGACGCTGCGGTTCTAATTGTTCGATGATCTCCATCGCGCGGATTTTAGGCGCTCCGGTTATCGACCCGCCCGGGAAACAGGCCCGAAGCAAATCTGTTGCTGTCGATGCGGCGGGCAGTGTCGCGGTAATAGTGCTGACCAAGTGATGCACCGCCGGGAAAGGCTCGACCACGAATAGCTCTGGAACACGCACCGTGCCGGGTTGGGCGACGCGGCCAATATCATTGCGCAAGAGGTCAACTATCATCAGATTTTCCGCGCGATCTTTTGTCGAATTTGCTAATCGCTCCGCTTGTAAACGGTCCTGCTCAGGGTCATTCAAGCGTGGCAGCGTACCTTTAATCGGGCGGGTCTGAATCTGACGGTTCTCCAGCCATAAAAAGCGCTCTGGCGAGACACTCAATATAGCGTTGTGTGGCAGGCGAAGAAAAGCCGAAAAAGGGGCTCTATTACTGCGACTTAATGATAGGAAAGCTTGCCATTCATCACCCCGATATTTTGCACTGAATCTTTGAGCCAAATTGATTTGATAGCAGTCGCCACTGTGCAGGTATTCTTGAATTTGACGGAATCTATCACCATATTGCTCGCGCGACATGTTGGCTTGCCACTGACTGGTCAATTTGAAAGGCGTGGAGGCGATAGGAGCTTTCTGCTGCTGTAACCACTGAAGGCGCTGTTCAGCATCACCGTGGCAGACCAAAGTCAGTTTCTGCAAATGATGGTCGGCAATTATTGCCCAGTCATACAAGCCGACAGCCATATCGGGCAACGCGATATCTTGCTCTGCCAATTGAGGTAATTTCTCGACCCGGCGCCCGAGGTCGTAACCAAATAGCCCCAATGCCCCCCCCAAAAAAGGCAAGTCAGGGTGAGGAGGTATTGAGGGAGAGAATTTATCCAGTTGTTGCTGTAGTAAAGAAAATGGATCGTCAAGAGAGAATTCCGACCCTTGCGCACTAACAATTTCTGTTTGCTGGCCGCGAGTCGTCAGGGTTACCCGTGGGTCGGCAACCAAAATATCAAAACGATTATGGGTGTGTTCAGCAAATCCAGAATGCAATAGCATGGCCCAAGCTTGATGGGCGAGCGGCGCAAATTGCTGGAGTAGGGCATCAGGCTGATAGGGTAAGATTTTGCAGGTCAGGGATTTCACACTCATGAGTCACTATTCTTTTCTTTCGGGTCGCGGTTAGACGGTGGCGAAATTGCATGTTCGCAACACGCGGTGCGGAAGATTAACATAAATTATCACAATATTTGGTGTCAGTTTACTTGGGGCAGGCAATTCACCTGAACTAAGAATAAACAGGTATACTTAATCAATTATATGTAGGAGATAAATCAATGTTAGCGGGTATGCCTTCACTTTCTCATGAGGAACAGCAAGAAGCTGTCGAACGTATTCACCAATTCATGTCGGAAGGGATGAGCAGTGGTGAGGCGATTGCCTTGGTGGCCGCCGAAATCCGTGAACGGCATCAGAACGATCCACAAGCCATGCCTATCTTTGAAGACACTGACTTTGATGACCATGGTGAGTCAGATTATCGCCGTGATGATGAACCGGATGCTGACGAAATAGAAGACCACTACGAGGGGTAGCCCCTTGCAGGATGCCTTTAAACCCGCCGTACTGGCGGGTTTATTTATGGAGTTAATAATTATTTCCCACTCACAATGACAGCGGCTGCACTCTGCTTCGCCACTTCAATCGCGGTATCAATGTCATCAGCTACCGCCAATGCCACACCTAAACGCCGCTTACCCGCAATCTCTGGTTTACCAAATAGGCGAATTTGCGTATCACCTACCAAGGCAGTTTCCAGCCCATGGTAAGCAATATTCTGGCTGGTTAGTTCAGGTAAAATGACGGCTGATGCCGCCGCGCCATACTGGCGGATAGTGCCGATCGGCAGACCGAGAAATGCGCGGACATGCAAAGCAAATTCAGACATGTTTTGCGAAATTAATGTCACCATTCCGGTATCATGTGGTCGCGGTGAAACTTCGCTGAAAATCACCTCATCGCCACACACAAACAGTTCTACGCCAAATAGTCCGTAACCGCCCAGTGCCTTCACCACGCGTGAAGCGATATCTTTTGCTTGCGCCAGCGCGGTTTCGCTCATCATCTGTGGTTGCCAGGATTCACGATAATCGCCATCTTCTTGGCGGTGGCCAATTGGCGCACAGAAATGAATACCATCAACGGCACTGATGGTCAGCAGGGTAATTTCGAAATCAAAGCGGACCAAACCTTCAACAATGACTCTGCCTCCACCGGCCCGGCCACCTTGTTGCGCATAATCCCACGCAGATTGAAGTTGCTCCTCACGGCGGATCAGACTCTGGCCTTTGCCTGAAGAACTCATGACTGGCTTAACAATGCACGGGTAGCCAATGTCATTAACTGCTTGGCGGAATGCACTTTCAGTATCGGCAAATTGGTAACTTGAGGTGGGTAATTGCAGCGTTTCTGCCGCCAGGCGGCGAATACCTTCGCGGTTCATGGTCAGGCGAGTGGCTTGCGCACAAGGCACGACGTGCTGCCCCAAACTCTCTAATTCAACCAGCATATCGGTGGCGATAGCTTCAATTTCGGGCACGATATAGTGTGGTTTTTCCTGTTCGACCAACTGTTTTAGCGCTGTACCATCCAACATATTAATCACATGGCTGCGATGGGCGACATGCATCGCGGGCGCATCGGCATAGCGATCAACGGCAATTACTTCCAGCCCCAATCTCTGGCATTCAATCGCCACTTCTTTACCCAGCTCACCAGAGCCTAGCAACATGACACGGGTGGCGTTTGGACGCAGAGCGGTTCCAATAGTCAGCATAGTTAGATACCTACATCAGTGGGAAAATTTTACCGGCGTAGTATAGGGTAAAACCGCGACGAAAACGATTGCGTATTCAGTGTGTCACAGTATAGTTCCGGCAATGGCTCCATCTCTGGTATTATCGCGCCAAAATCTTGCGCTTGCCTTCAGGCCATCGCTGCCATTCCATCCAGTTATAAGAGTTACTGCCGTGAGCACAACTTCCTTTTCTTCCTTGACGCTGCCAACTGAGCAGTTGTCCAATCTTAATGAACTTGGCTATACCGAGATGACACCGGTACAAGCCGCAGCACTACCGGCAATCCTCAGTGGGCAGGATGTTCGGGCAAAAGCCAAAACCGGCAGTGGTAAAACTGCGGCATTCGGCATTGGTTTACTCGACAAAATTGCGGTGGGTGAGTTCGTGACTCAGGCGCTAGTTTTGTGTCCTACCCGCGAATTAGCCGACCAAGTCAGCAAAGAATTACGCCGTTTAGCTCGTTTTACCCAGAATATTAAAATCCTGACGTTGTGTGGTGGCCAGCCTATGGGTCATCAACTCGATTCTCTGGTTCATGCTCCGCATATTGTGGTAGGAACACCGGGGCGTATTCAGGAACATTTACGAAAGAAAACACTGGTACTTGATGAGCTTAAGATTTTGGTCTTGGATGAAGCCGACCGCATGCTGGATATGGGCTTTACCGATGCCATTGACGATGTCATTGCCTACACCCCGCCACAGCGCCAAACTTTATTGTTCTCTGCCACTTATCCGGCCGGTATTGAACAAATCAGCGCACGGGTTCAGCGCCAGCCATTGAATGTTGAAGTTGATGATGGCGATGAAGCACCAGCCATTGAGCAGGTCTTTTTCGAAACCACCCGCGAAAAACGCTTACCACTGTTGATTTCAGTCCTTAGTCACTACCAACCCGAGTCTTGCGTGGTGTTTTGTAACACGAAGAAAGATTGCCAAAGTGTGTATGAGGCTTTGGAATCACGTGGTATCAGTGTGTTGGCCTTGCATGGCGATTTAGAGCAACGTGACCGTGATCAAGTATTGGTGCGCTTCTCTAATCGTAGTTGCCGGGTTTTAGTCGCTACGGATGTTGCGGCCCGCGGCTTGGACATTAAAGATTTGGCTCTGGTGGTTAACTTCGAGTTGGCATTTGATCCCGAAGTTCACGTACATCGCATTGGTCGTACCGGGCGAGCAGGAATGAGCGGTCTGGCAGTGAGCCTGTGCACACCACAAGAAATGGCTCGAGCCCATGCGATTGAAGATTATCTGCAAATCAAACTGAAATGGACGCCAGCGGAGCAGGTGAGTCGCAGTGCCAATACTTTGCTTGAACCTGAAATGGTCACGCTGTGCATCGATGGCGGGCGTAAAGCTAAAATTCGCCCAGGAGATATTCTCGGGGCATTAACCGGAGATGCCGGTCTGACTGCGGCGGATGTCGGTAAAATCGACATGTTCCCTGTTCATGCTTATGTGGCCATTCGTAAAGCATGCGCCAAACGCGCATTGGCGCAGTTACAGCAAGGTAAAATCAAAGGCAAAAACTGCAAAGCCCGGTTATTAAAATAATCACAGTGGGGCGATGGTGGTTGCATCGCTCCAAATAATTACATTATACTGTGTTTATATACAGTCATCTGTAAGAAAAAAGGACCCGTATCAATGGCCGTTGAAATAAAATTCGTCGTGGTAAGACAGGGTGAGGAAAAAATGACTTTCACAACCAAAAAAGAAGCCGATGCCTACGATAAAATGCTGGATTTGGCTGATAATTTGTCTGAATGGTTGTCGCAGGCTCCTTTAACGCTCGAAGAAGAGCAACGTGAAGCATTAGGTTTCTTCCTTGCAGAAAACAAAGACGCATTGGGGCAAATTTTACGCGGTGCCAATCCGGTCGTGTCTACAGACGGGCAAGCGAAAATCAAAGCTGAAAAGAATGCCGCTGATAAAAAATCCAAACCTGAAGAAAATCAAGCTGCTTAATCTGCCAACTTTCAGCAGAAAGTGGAAAAGGGATCTAAAATGAATCGTGAAATCACCTTCTTTCGCCGGTTTGAGGCGGATATTCTGGCTGATCGTAAAACGATCACTATCCGGGATAGCAGTGAGTCCGATTTCCGCCCAGGTGAAATCCTGCGTGTATGTCGTAATGAAGATGGCGTATTTTTCTGTCATATCGTGGTCAAGTCCGTCACGCCAATCACATTGGATGCACTGTCTGAACGCCATGCTGAACAAGAAAATATGTCGTTGGATGAACTGAAAAAAGTGATTAAGGATATCTATCCCGGTTTGGAACAGTTTTACGTGATTGAATTTACACGGTGTTAATTCAGTAATATTAACTCTGTAACCTACCTTTCAGTCATCGTTCCTGCCATAGGATGGAGATAATAATATGTGGAGGAATGATGAGAAAGACAGGACTCGCTTTGATATTGGCCACGGCATTGGCAGGGATTACCCACAGTGTACAAGCCCAAGAGCCACGGGTAGCAAAAGTACCTGCTTGTCCGGGTTTAAACCAATCTCAGGTCGCAACACAGGTTAAACGGGACTTTTTGCAAAACCGGATAACGCGTTGGGAAGCCGATAAAAAGCAATTGGGCACTGATAGCCCGGTGGTTTGGATTAGTGCAGTCGACATTACAGGTAAAGATGATGTCTGGCAGGTTCCATTGACCGCCCGTGGCAATAAAGGCGATAAAACGTATCAAGTGGTGCTCGATTGCAAGGCCGGCTCTATTACCTACAATGGGCCTCAATAACTGTTATTAAATAAAATGACGCTTTGCAACAGGCGCGGGTGGTAATTTTCCTGCGCCTGTTGATATCCCCTTCATTAAAAATGCTTTCACACCTTTTAAATATCTTATTTATCATTTATTTGATTTAATTTAACTAATTTATCGGCATAGGCGAATGCTTGGCATTAGCAAGTAATCATGTCACTCTCGCGATAACGAACACAGATGGACAACTCAACGAAAATGACCAAACCCCCAAAGGCAGAAAAACGTCCTTATCCAATGACAATACACGGTGACACCCGTACAGATAACTATTATTGGCTACGTGATGATGAGCGTACCGATGCTGATGTTCTGAGCTATTTACAAGCGGAAAACGATTTTACTGAGACGGTTTTACAACCACAGCAGCCATTACGTGAAACCTTGTATCAGGAGATGGTTTCTCGTATTCCGCCACAGGAAGAGTCCGTTCCCTATATTCGCAATGGCTACCGTTACCAAACTCGTTTCGAGCCGGGTAATGAATACGCTATCTATGTACGCCAACCCGTTTGGGCTGACAGCAGTTGGGAAACATTGCTAGACGGAAACCAGCGTGCCGCAGACAGTGAGTTTTACACTTTGGGTGGCTTGGATGTTAGCCCGGATAATCAATTACTGGCTGTTGCTGAGGATTTCTTATCACGACGCCAATATGACATTCGAGTCAAGCAGCTACAAAGTGATACTTGGCACGAAGAGGTGATCAGCAATACGTCAGGCAGTTTTGAGTGGGCGAATGACTCAAAAACGCTGTACTACGTGCGTAAACATGAAAAAACATTATTGCCCTACCAGGTTTATCGCCATGTGGTGGGAACGGATCCTAAGTCGGATCAATTGGTTTATCAGGAAGCTGATGACACATTCTATGTTGGTTTAGAAAAAACCACCTCTGAGCGCTTTATCGTTATTCATCTGAGCAGCACCACCACATCTGAAATCTTATTGCTGGATGCTGATCAGCCTGAAGCGCTACCTCAAATGTTCGCGCCTCGGCGTAAAGATCATGAATACGGTTTAGACCACTATAAGCAGCATTTTTACATCCGCTCAAATAAAGATGGCAAGAATTTTGGGTTATACAAAATGGCCGAAGAGGGGCCGGTACAATCTGATTTTGCTGATGAATCACGGTGGGAATCCCTTATTGCACCAAGAACGGATGTTATGTTGGAGGGGTTTAGCTTATTCCGCGACTGGTTGGTGGTGGAAGAACGTAGCGAAGGGCTAACGCATTTGCGACAAATTCATTGGGTCACGAATGAAGAGAAGTCCATTACTTTTGATGATCCAACTTATGTGACTTGGCTGGCGTATAACCCGGAACCCGAAACGGAATTGCTACGCTATGGCTATTCATCCATGACCACACCAAGCTCAATGTATGAGCTGAATATGGACACGGGTGCCCGTCAGTTACTTAAGCAGCAAGAAGTGAAGAATTTCACACCGGAAAAATATCGCAGTGAGCGAATTTGGGTCACCGCATCGGATGGTGTAAAAGTCCCAGTCTCTTTAGTTTATCACCGCGATCACTTTATTTCTGGGCGTAATCCGCTGTTGGTCTACGGCTATGGTTCATATGGTAGCAGTATGGATCCCGCATTCAGTGGCAGTCGTTTGAGCCTATTGGATCGTGGTTTTGTCTTTGCACTGGCCCACATTCGAGGGGGCGGTGAACTGGGGCAACAATGGTATGAAGATGGAAAACTGCTCAATAAGTTGAATACATTTAATGATTTTATTGATGTGACTAAAACCTTGGTCGCGAAAGGTTATGGTGATGCTAAGCGTGTCTTCGCGATGGGGGGGAGCGCGGGGGGCCTATTGATGGGGGCGATTATTAATCAGGCCCCAGAATTATATAAAGGTATTGTCGCGCAGGTGCCATTTGTTGATGTGGTCACGACTATGCTGGATGAATCTATCCCTTTGACGACGGGGGAATATGATGAATGGGGCAACCCGAATGATCAGGCTTATTATGATTACATTAAGCAATATAGCCCATACGATCAGGTTAAGGCCCAAGACTATCCGCACATGCTGGTCACCACAGGTTTGCATGATTCCCAAGTTCAATATTGGGAGCCTGCCAAATGGGTTGCCAAGCTCCGTGAAATGAAGACTGATGACCATTTGTTGTTGCTTCACACCGATATGGATTCAGGGCATGGTGGTAAATCTGGGCGCTTTAAAGCCTATGAAGATATCGCTTTGGAATATGCATTCATTCTTTCCTTGGCATAATTGCATACAGGATATTACGCCAGATAATGCGTCAGTGTGTGGCGCATATCAGGAGTAAGGTCAGAGATTGATGCTAGTATCCAGCGTAGATAGTCCGGGTCTTGCCGGGCTATCTGCTCAATACTTTTCCCCCGATATTTTCCGAACTTAAATGTCTGCAACAATAATGGTTGCTGTGTTAGTTCCACCATCTGCTCGGCACTCCAACTAGAGTCTTGCATAATCCGTTGCAATAACGCGGCAGTGACATAACAGTCATATAGAGCCCGGTGCGGATACAAATTATCGGGCACAGAAACATTCAGGCGCAAAGCATAACGCAGATATTGATTACTGTGCTTTATATCAGGGTAAAGCATACGAGCTAGCTTAAGCGTACAAATCCATTGTCCCCCCATCTCAGGTAACACACCTCGGTCGAAAGGGGCATTGTGAGCAACATAATAGGGGCTGTCTTGATATTTTCTCACAGCCACGGCAATTCGAGGTTTGCCTTCGACCATATCTTCAGTGATATGGTGAATGACCATGGCATCAATACTGATTGGTCTATCTGGGCTAACCAAATCACTCATCGGATTGCGCAATACACCATCAACCACATCAATAGAGGCGATTTCGACAATACCGCCCTCTAAGCCGCAAGTTTCAGTATCGATAACACGAAAATACATATTTCCCCCGTAATTCTTAAAGATTAGCAATAAAAAACCCGCCGTTCGTGGCGGGTTGACTGACGAGATGAAAAGTCCGTTATTCTGCGCTGGTGGAAGATGACTTCTTAGCGCGTTTCTCAGCTTTTTTCTCAGCCGGTGTTTTTAGTGGTTTTTTCTTCGCGTTCTTTTTGCTGTCCATTCCCTTACTCATGGCTTGCCTCTCTTTACCTTAGGTTAGGTTGGTACGCCCATCTATTAACCACCTTCTGAGGGGGAGTTGCAAGGGAAGAAAACATCAATATGCTTAATGTATTGTTTAGCAAGAGTATTATTAAGTCTTAATATTCCTTGTTACTGTTTACTCTTCATTATTTTTGCGACGTGGATCCTGAAAAGGCATTGAGATATGGCGTAATTATCACCAGTTGGTGGAATTAATGGACTGATTGGCGTAAATGTCATGTTTTATCGTTGACCCTGCGTGCTGTATAGGCTTTGATAACTTTAATGTCTTAACAAACATGGAAACATAATGGAACAGTTACGTGGGCTTTATCCAGCGTATGAACCTTACGACAGTGGGTTACTAGACACGGGTGATGGTCATCAGATTTACTGGGAACTCTGTGGCAACCCTGAGGGTAAACCTGCGGTATTTATTCATGGTGGGCCTGGTGGAGGAATAGCACCTTACCATCGGCAACTTTTCGACCCCAAAAAGTACAAAGTATTGCTGTTTGATCAACGCGGATGCGGGCGTTCAAAACCCCATGCCAGCCTAGATAATAATACGACCTGGCATTTGGTCGATGATATTGAACGGCTGCGTAAAATGGCTGGTGTAGATAAATGGCTAATCTTTGGAGGGTCTTGGGGATCGACCTTAGCATTAGCTTATGGCGAAACACATCCGAACCGGGTCAGTGAGATGGTATTGCGCGGAATATTCACTCTGCGTAAAAAAGAGCTGTATTGGTATTATCAGGACGGTGCTTCACGTTTCTTCCCAGACAAATGGCAACGTGTGCTTTCTATTCTATCGCCAGAAGAGCAGGGGGATGTAACGGCTGCTTATCGTAAGCGATTGACCTCTCCTGATAAAGCGGTGCAACTGGAAGCGGCTAAGATTTGGAGTCTGTGGGAGGGTGAGACCGTCACGTTATTACCAACCAGAAGTTCAGCTTCGTTTGGTGAAGATGATTTTGCCTTAGCTTTTGCCCGCATTGAAAATCACTATTTCACTCATTTGGGCTTTTTGGACAGTGATAATCAGCTCTTGGATAATGTGACACGCATTCGCCATATTCCCGCGGTTATTATCCATGGCCGATATGATATGGCATGCCAGCCACAAAATGCGTGGGATTTAGCGCAAGCTTGGCCGGAAGCTGAATTGCATATCGTTGAAGGTGCTGGGCACTCATTTGATGAACCGGGGATCTTGCATCAGTTGATTTTAGCAACAGATAAATTTGCCCGTAAGTCTTAATGTTTTCTCTGATTAACTCCCGCATACAGTTTGCGGGAGTCTTTTGCTCATGACTTCATTTTGGGTTCATACGGCAAACGTGAGAATTTAATTGATTCACTGCGATAATGCGTTAACCGCTGTAAAAAATAGTCGCGCAGCTCATCTGGCTGTTCCCTTGCAACCATTTCCGGAATCACTGGCATGTTGTAGCGCTCTTTAAATGCGACGCCTGAAGCCGCCAGATCAACATTCATTTTCGCCGTTTCTTCATCAGAAAGCTCTGCCAGATTATACCCCATTGTTTTCTCCATATCGGGCTGTGGGATGCCTATGGCGCAAAAGGTAATGCAGAGCGCATCGATTGGCAAGTGTCAGGCATGACTAAACAATTTTTGCTGATGGCCATTTTATAGAGATAATATTAATTTTCAGATAAAGAGGTTAGTGTTTATTTGAACTTTATTTCAAATAAGAATCATTCTTTTTAGTATTACAGTCTGTAATTTTAATGACTATCATAAGAATTACCAAATATTTAATTTTCAATAATTTCAATTTAAAAACAATGGGTTAAATATTTATCATTTATTAATGTGAATAGGGTGTTCTTATTTTGTTTTTATCTTGGCATAATGCGCCGAGTGAATAGTGACTTACCTGCATTATAAAAATTAGGAAATTATTATGTTGAAAAAAGAAATGGCGCAAAAGCTCAATGAGCAGCTGAATCTAGAATTTTACTCAGCTAATCTTTATCTGCAGATGAGTGCTTGGTGCAGCGATAAAGGGTTTGAAGGTGCAGCCGCCTTTTTAAAAGAGCATTCTCAAGAAGAGATGCAGCATATGCAGCGCCTTTTTGAATACCTCAGTGGAACTGGCTCTATGCCGGTTTTGGGAACCATCAGCGCACCACCTATTGATTTTGCGTCACTGGCCGATGTATTCAAACTGACATATGAACATGAGCAACTGATTACCACTCAAATTAATGAGCTTGCTCATGTTGCGATGACAACTCACGATTACTCCACATTCAATTTCCTACAATGGTATGTTGCTGAACAGCATGAAGAAGAAAAACTGTTCAAATCTATTCTGGATAAATTAGCGTTGGTGGGTAATAGCGGCAATTCACTGTTCTTCGTCGATAAAGATTTGAAGACAATGGCTGCTCAGAGCCACGTTCAGGCTTAATTCTTGATTTAATAGACACAGGCCGAATATTTGCCGCAGTTTCTGATTCCTTACCAGTGGAACCCGACGCTGCGGTTTTTCATTTTAATCCGGTGTTCACGCCTTTTTATCTTATTGTTTCGCGCTAATACTCTCTTGTTTAGTTATGGTTTCTCGACTTGCCATACTCAAATCGTTATCATTTGCATTCATAATAAAAGTACGTGAGCTTAATCACCGCTCAACTATTGGTGATATTTCAATCACCGTTCAGAATTTGGCGTTTTATTTTGTGCCCTACCTCACAGGTAGTGCAATTGACTGGAAGTGATAGGGGTTCGTGCTGCCAATATAGGATATGGTTGGTAGCAGACTGATTCTTCTCCCCATCGATTAAGGGACATTATGTTTATTCGCAAAGTACGTTCTTCTTGCCGTATGCTTTCGGCACTTATTGTGTTGTTTGTGGGGTTATCAAGCCAGCAAGCGCTAGCCCATGCGCATCTGAAAATCGAGTCACCAGCTGCCGATACCACAATTGGTTCAGCGCCGGAATCCCTGACACTCGGGTTCTCGGAAGGTATTGAATTGAATTTCAGTGGTGTGAAAGTGACCGGCCCAGATAATAATGTGGTAAAAACCGGTGAGCTAAAATTGGATCCTGTCAATAATACGCAATTGATTCTGCCTATTGATCATGCATTAAAAGCAGGAAAATATAATGTTTCATGGCATGTCGTGTCTGTTGATGGTCATAAAACCAAAGGCACATACAGCTTCACAGTGAAATAACATGTCTCTGGCGACTCTATTCGTTCTGTGTCGCTTCCTGCATTTTTTGGCGGTGATGTTGATGTTTGGCATCAGCATCTTCACCGCCTTATTAGCGCCAGATAGTTTCTCTTCGACACTAAAAAATCGTTTATCCCCCTTGCTTATCTTCAGCACCTTTTTGGGGCTAATTTCTGCTATTGGGCTTCTTGCTATTCAGGCGGGGATGATGGGTGATGGCTGGTCTGATACCTACAAGTTGAGTGTCTGGTGGGCGGTATTTAATACCCGCTTTGGCCAGATATGGCAGTGGCACCTCGGTTTATCTATCTTGAGCATGTGGCTCGTATTACTTGGTTCTACTCGTATTTACTCTCGGCTAATGGTCGGTTGTTCAACGGTATTACTGGCCAGTTTGGCGTTCACCGGACACGCGGCAATGCATGATGGTGCTTTGGGGGGGATTCATCAAATCAATCAAATCATACATTTGTTGAGTGCGGGTTACTGGCTGGGGTGTCTACCGCCACTTTTAATTTGTCTTGCTTATACACAGCATAGTGATGTTAAACGTGAAGCTATCACTACGTTGATTCGTTTTTCAAGCTGGGGACATTTAGCGGTGATTTTGGTCTTAGCAACGGGGATAATTAACAGCATTATTATGCTGCGAGAGACGGCATTAGCGCTGACGTCTGTTTATCAGATGCTCTTACTAAGCAAAGTGTTATTAGTCTTATTGATGATTGTTGTTGCACTGATTAACCGCTATCTCATTGTTCCTATGCTGCGACAATTGCCGGTGAAAGCTCATAGCTGGCTGGTTGTTAACAGTTGTGCTGAAATCATCCTTGGAGCAGGAGTGTTGCTGCTGGTGAGTATTTTCGCAACAATGGCACCGGTATAGTGCAGCTATAGATTCAGCAGTGCATCCACTGAGCTTGCATCGACTCCTTAGTATGAGAGAAAATCAGAACAATCAGTTAATTAAGGGTATTTATGATGAAGAGTTTTGTGCTGACACTATCGCTACTCATGTTATCGGTTAACGCTATGGCTGCCGGGAAGATTATTACGGTCAGTAAGTTTGAATTTGGCAAACAATGGGCATTTACTCGGGAAGAAGTGATGTTGGAATGCCGCGCCGGTGGTGCCTTATTTGTGATAAACCCCAGTACATTGGCGCAATACCCGCTAAATGATATTGCAACAGAGCAGATGAAGTCCGGTCATGTTTTGGCGAAGCCACTCGATGTTTTATTATTGGATGACAGTGAGAAGCCAGGCCAAAAGATGAGCCTAGAACCCTTCCAGCAACGCGCCATGACGTTATGCCAAAAATAGGCTGAGAACATGGGTGCTGTGAACATTAGCTTATATTTAACAGATAATTAAATACGCCTAATGTGAAGATTGATTTTCTATCATCTCAATTAGTTTGCAACCGTTATTAATTACTTCTGCTGCTAAGTTGGCGAAACACATGTACTCGACTACGCTTAAGGAGTACGGCTGAATAAGCCTACGTTAATGCCAACTTTTAGCGCACGGCTCTCTCCCAAGAGCCATTTCCCTAGACCGAATATAGGAATCGTATTCGGTCTTTTTTTAATGTGTTGATTTATATGGTTTTTTCTCTCTTCGTCCGAAAATGTCCGAAATTTGTCCGAAATCTTGATATCCGGCCTAAATTTCTACCCACTCATTTTTACGTGAATCAAGGTATTTGTAACGAATAAAAATCTGAAACTATGATGTTCAATTAGTTATAAGTAAGTTTTATATAATTAATAATTTCAGCGATGTATTAGTATTCTGCTACTCAGTGTAAGGAGTAATTAAGAATTATTTTTTTCTGAAGCAGTTGGCTGAGAGGGGCTATGGCATGGTCGAAATATCATCACTGGAATTTCATTTTTGGCAACTAATGGCCCTTATTGCTGGGGTTATTGGTTTAACTCCACATGGAGGAGATCGAGCCAGCTTACACAACACTCTTAGCAGTTGTGTGAATAGGACAAGACCTTCAGGCTGAACAGTTGTGGATTGTTTGCCTAAATTTAGTGATTTTGAATCCACTAATTTACGAACATTGCCAATAAAAGGCGTTGTTTTGATTCGCTGCTGGCTGCCAATGAGTCTAAATACTGAGGAAATTATGGCCTCACTAAAAGACTCACCTGAAATTGCGATGTCGTCATAAAACTGACTATGGGAGTGCAATTCCTTTTTGGATACAGAGACGTTGTGTAAACCTTCGGCAGCCCATTCAATAACTCGATGAATTTTATCGAGATTGATGCGCTCCCTTGTTCCGTCTCTTTTGGTTACCAGTAGTGAATTGTTCATAGGTTCCTAGCCTAAAATACTACCCTAACTCATTTAGCGGCTGCTTCAGCGAAATGAGTCTAATTGGGAGGATGTGGCGCTTCCTCCAATTTCACAGCGATTAATGAGAGATTAAGTCGTGTCTTTTCTTAGTAGTTGAATTCATTTTTTACTCCTAACTATAAAAAAATAAATAATAATATCAGTATGTTGTTTTTATTTTTCCGTCAAATACCTCCATACATGCAGGCTGATGATGGGTGCCGTGTCACCACCAACTATGTCCAGTAACGAGTCGATACAAACGCAGAAGCCAGTATGTAAATCTAAAAAAATCGCCAGCTTTCTTGAAGAAGTGCGACTCTTGTTTATCAACTGTCTCTTTAGTTATTTTCTTGTCATTACTTGGCCGTCTTGCACGTTTTCCTTTGAGTGAGCCAGAATTTTTTAGCGGCTTTTTCATATCCTTTATCCTTTTTCCTGAATGGGATATGAAGGAAGCCACATTAACCGTCTGTTGCTGCGGGTAGGTCAGCTTTACTTATATGGAGGTGAAATATCCGAATTCAAGGATATTTTTCATAATAAAATCACAAGGATAGATGGTTGTTTTTTGTTCAGGCTGGTGTGATGTGAAACATTTAGATGATTGTATTGCTCTTTAGTAAAAGATAAGTCAATTTTATTGGTTTAATAGTGAATAAACTATTAACGCGTAAGCATAAATGATTGCTTGATAAGGATGGTGACTTAGTCACGTAGCTTACACAATCAAAAACGTTAGTTTTAATATGATGTGGCAGGAGTAAAAAACTGAATTCAAATCATAGATTTGGATAGTTATACTTCCTAGCCAGAGTATTAGATTAAAAATGTACTGTTTACAGTGCTTACATGATCCTAATCATTCGGTTCCCTGAATGAAGTGTTATGTTGTTTATTGAAGTTGCTAAATGCCTTCATTCAAATACATACCTTCTTTCGGAGATTGATTATGTCGGTCATAAACCCTACTACGTTCGACTATTTTTTACGCCATCTATCACAAGTTGCACAAGATAAAAAAGTTGTTCCATACAATGAGTTGGAAAATGCTTTTGGACTAAGCCATAACATGGTCGGAGAGTATGCCGGGGCTGTTGGGAAGTTCTGCATGGATAATAATTATCCACTTCTTAATGCATTAATAATAAACATTACAGATTGTGCCCCATCCGACGGTTTCCATGTTTGGTGCTTGGAAGCTGATGTTGGTGATTCACGTTATCCTTATACAAATTTATCGTGGGGAGAAATGATCTCCGCATGTTGGCGTTTTTTTCACGTTACGTCTTCCAGAACCAAGCAAGTTCAGAATTTTTCAGGTATGACTCCAGTGCATAAGTCTTGGGCAGAAAAATATATTCAGTAATAAGTAATCTCACATCATTGTCGTATTTTAAGCCCTGTATTCGCAGGGTTTTGTGTTTTATCCCACCAATTAATGACTACACACTCATGCTTATGAGTGGCTGCTTTGGTGTACTTGGTTCGCTGTTTTTTATGGCTTTCACTTTTTTACTCAATGCTGGTGTGAAAATTTAAGATAGGCGCCATGGCTATAAACCGGATGGTGAGTGATGGCGCCGATAAAAACCAAACTCAACGGCGCAGTTTTGGGTTTAGTTATAGCTCGCGCGCCAGCATCAGTCAGTTTCTTGATAAAAAAGAGGGTAACAGGCTGGTGGCTTATCCCGATGGGAAGAATATTTGGACTATTTGCGGTGGTGCCACGCGAGTTGATGGCAAACCCGTAGCGAAAGGGTGAACGTAATCACCTAATAGTCGATTTTGCACTATTAGCTGACGGCCATATTTCTAATGCCTTAATAAAAACGCCGTCAGGCCTGTCAGAGGTCATACACTTTATTTCTTCTGAAACTCTCGTACCGCGTGCAATCCCGCCAGTGAAAAACGCTTAAAATGCTCGGTCAGTACCGTGGTTTGCATAGCGGCAATTTCTCGGACCGGACCGGGGATTCTATTACCTGCCACTATTAGCATCATGCAGGGGGCGACAACACTTATCATGCAGGGTAACAACGCTGGGTCATTTTCACTTATACCCGCAGCTTCACTGACAATTTTTTTCACCGACTGAATTTTTCCCATACCTTCGTTGTTCACAAAGTCTGACAGCTGTACTGAGGGGGCGAGTAATTCCCGTGCAAATACCCGCCCATGCCAGCTATTTCCTTCATTTAACTTTGAGATAAACATTTCTAGGAACATTCCCAGCTTTTCTTCTGCCTGCAGATTGCTCGCAGCCAGCGTCGCAAGCTTTTCACCGTCCAGATAGTGTCTGTGCGCCCGCGATAGAACGGCCAGATACATACCATCCCGACCACCAAAGTGATAGTTGATAGTCGCTAAATCAACCTGTGCTGAGCTGGCAATCGCCTTATTCGTGGTTTTGGCAAGCCCTTGTTCGGCGATGAGTTCGCCCGCGGCTTCCAGAATTCTTTCCCGGGTGAGTTCACCATCACTACGACGTGCTCGGTTCATAAATCAATCCAGCGTTGAGAATTTTTTTGCGATTGACTTTATACTCTCATAAATTAAGTTTAAATTAAATTTAAACTAAGGGTGTGTCGTGAGCTGCAATGGAAGGAATTCGTCGTGATGAACAAGAAGATAATAGCCGGCGTGGTGGTGGCCGCCTTGGTGGTTGTGGGCATAGCGGTCTGGCTGAATGGACGTAACAATGATGATAAAAATCAACTGACTTTGCATGGAAATGTGGATATTCGGCAGGTCTCTCTGGCTTTCGAAGAAAGTGGCAGGATCAGCGCGTTAATGGTTGACGAAGGGGATAGGGTGTCGGCGGGCCAAGTGGTGGCTATGCTCGATACTCATGCCCTGAAGATTCAGGAGAAGCAGGCTCAGGCGCGGTTGGATGCAGAAAAGCAAACTGTACGGGAACAGCAATCTGGCGCACGGCCAGAGGAAATCGCTCAGGTAAAGGCGCAACTGGCTTCAGCTCAGGCTCAACTGATCAAGGCCAATGAAGATCTCTCACGCATCCAGCGCATCGCCTCCAGTACAGGGGGAAGGGGCATCAGTAAACAAGAGCTGGATACTGCCAAAAATAACCAAAGTGTTGCCCAAGCTAACGTTAAAGAACGTCAGGCTAGCCTTGAACTGATGGTAAAAGGTGTCCGTACTGAGCAACGAGAAGCGGCCATTGCACAGGTAAAAGCGTTGGAGGCCGACCTTGAGTTACTTCGCTACCGGATTTCACAGGCTGAGTTACGTTCTCCGGTAGATGCCATTGTCAGGGCTAGACTTCAGGAACCCGGAGATATGACTAGCCCCCAAAAGGCGGTTTATACCTTGGCGCTGACAGAGCCGAAATGGGTACGAGTCTGGGTTAGCGAAAGCGACTTAGGCCGAGTTAAATCTGGTATGGCAGCGCAGGTTGTCACTGACTCTTTCCCTGACAAACCGGTATCCGGCAAAGTAGGTTATATCTCATCGGTTGCTGAATTTACGCCGAAATCTGTTCAAACTGAAGAACTCAGAACTAATCTGGTCTATGAGGTGCGTATTGTTGTCAGTGACCCTGATAACGTCTTGAGGATGGGGCAACCCGCCACTGTCAACATCAATACGGCTTCCGTCAACAGTGGAAACTAACAGGGTGAGTAATCATTATGTCGTTATCGCTCAGGATCTTGTGCGGCTCTTCCCCGGGGCAACAAAAACCGCGGCAGAAGTCCGGGCAGTCGATAATCTGACGATGAATATTCGCGCTGGAGAACTGACGGCGCTCGTCGGTCCAGATGGCGCAGGAAAAACCACCTTTCAGCGGCTCATTGCCGGGCTGTATGCGCCTTCTTCCGGCAGTCTTACTGTATTGGGTACCGATGTCAGCATCGATCCGCAGGCAGTACAAAACCGCATCAGTTACATGCCTCAACGTTTCGGGTTATATGAAGATTTGAGTGTTCAAGAGAATCTCGATCTGTACGCCGATCTACATGGTGTCGACCAGCAAACTCGCAAAGAACGATTCGATAAACTTTTGTCTATCACTGACCTTATCCGTTTTACCGCCCGGCCAGCAGGCAAACTCTCTGGAGGTATGAAGCAGAAGTTGGGCTTGGCCTGCACGCTGGTGCGCTCGCCAGACTTGCTGCTGCTTGATGAGCCCAGTGTGGGGGTTGATCCTTTGTCACGCAGGGATCTGTGGAAAATCATTGAGCAACTGGTCCAAGATGAAAAACTGAGCGTGATTATAAGCACAGCATACATGGATGAAGCGGAGCGCTGCGCTCAAGTGTATGTCATGTATCAGGGCAAAATTCTCGCTCAGGGCACTCCTGACGCATTGCGTAGCAAAGCTGAAGGTCTGACATGGCAAGCGATACCAACAATAGGGATGAGAGCCCGGAGTTTGCAGGCAAGTCTGCTGGAAAATCGACAGCAAATCATTGATGCCGTGCCTAAAGGGGATGCAGTTCGTTTTATCTGCCAATCGGGCAGCGATGATACTCTTGCCCGCAAGATACATGCCACGCGCCGTGAGGCCGAGCTAGAAGATGGCTTCATGGTTTTGCTTCATCAAGCTCAACATCAGGATAAAAAGACAGTTTCTCAGCCCGTCAAAGCCGATATGGTTTCCCGCCAGGATAACTCTGGTGACGAGGGAAAACCGGTCATTGTTGTCCGTGATCTGGTCCGTCAGTTTGGCGATTTTACTGCTGTAGCCAGCACTTCTTTTGATGTCAATCGGGGGGAGATCTTTGGTCTGCTCGGGCCAAATGGGGCAGGAAAAACCACTACCTTCAGAATGCTTTGTGGGCTATTGCCTGCAACCAGTGGTCATCTTGAAGTTGCTGGAATGAATCTGCGAACGGCAAGGGCCAAAGCGCGAGCGCGTATCGGCTACGTTTCGCAAAAGTTCGCCTTATACGGCAACCTGTCTGTGCGCGAGAATTTAACGTTTTTCGGCGGGGCCTACGGTCTGTCTGGTAAACATTTGACGCAGCAAATAGAGACATCTCTTGACCAGTTTGACCTTGATCCTAATGCTATTAGCGGCGAACTCCCCGGTGGGTTTAAGCAGCGTTTATCGATGGCGGCGGCTTTACTACATGAACCCGAAATCGTCTTTCTGGATGAACCCACCAGTGGGATTGACCCACTAGCAAGGCGCGCTTTCTGGTACACGATTGGTGAGCTGGCCAACAAGGGCATCACGGTTATCGTGACCACACATTTTATGGAAGAGGCTGAATACTGTGACCGCATCGCGATTCAGGATGCGGGAAAGATGTTGGCGCTCGGCACCCCTCGTGAAGTACGTCAGCAGGCTGGACTGGAACATGCGGCAGATATGAATACGGCCTTTATTGCGATTGTCGAGAATGCCCGCGCCCAGAATCATAAAGCGGAGGCACAACGATGAAACGCTCCACCTTCATGAGCCGATTGGTCTCGTTGACCCGTAAAGAAACACGCCAGTTGCTACGGGATAAAAGTAACCTTGCTGTGGGGCTTCTTCTGCCTGTTGTTTTGATTCTGTTATTTGGCTACGGGCTGTCGTTTGATTTGTCGAACGCCAGAATTGCAGTGGTACAGGAACAGCGTACGCCACAGTCTTGGCAGATTGTCACCGCATTACAAGGCAGCCGTTATCTTACTGTTGAAGAATATGCCAGCTTAAATGCTGCTCAGAATGCGCTGCGCAAAGGAGAAACTGATGCAATTGTGCGTATTCCCTCAGATTTTGCTCAGCGCATGACAGCAGGAAATGCGCAGATCCAGCTTTTATTGAATGGCGCATCGACCAGCGTCGCCAGTGCGGCGCAGGCTTATGTTACCGGGGCGCTGGCAACTCAGGCGGCCATTGTTGCTGACCGTGGCGGGAACGCCCTCAACACCGGCAGCGTCATTGTTGAGCAACGTATGTGGTTTAACGAATCCGGTAATAGTACCTGGTTTATCGTTCCGGGCTTGGTGGTGCTGATTCTGACGCTGATTGGTGCATTTCTGACCGGGTTGCTGATCGCACGCGAACGCGAACGCGGCACGCTCGAAGCGCTCTTTGTGACACCCGTACGCCCGCTTGAAATGGTGTTGGCGAAACTCGCGCCCTATATGGTCCTCGGTGCAATAGACTTGGTTATTTGCCTACTGGCTGCACATTATTTGTTTGAGGTTCCGGTCCGCGGCTCCCTTTGGGCCATTGCAGTTTCTTCTCTGCTTTATCTTCTGGTTTCTCTGGGGTTGGGGCTGACTATCTCTGGTTTTGCCCCCGGGCAGTTTTTGGCCAGCCAAGTTGCACTTATCGCCAGTTTTATGCCTGCCATGATGCTTTCCGGATTTGTTTTCGATATCCGCAACTTACCGGTTGTTATTCAGGTGATAAGCCAAATCCTACCCGCCACGCATTTTATGTCGCTTATCAAAACACTGTTTCTCGGGGGCGATAACTGGACGATGTTTTTTAAAGAGTGCGGGATTTTATTGTTTTACGCTCTGGTGCTGATAAACGCCTCGCGTATTTCTCTGCGCAAACGACTGAGATAACCGCTGATGAATACCATGACCCTCTGGCTACGCCATATCAGTTTTCTTATTCATAAGGAGATTTTGGCGATCCTGAAAGAGCCGGCAAATCGGGTGATTCTTTTTGCGCCCGCATTCTTGCAGGCGCTGTTGTTTGGCTATGCTGCGACTTATGATGTCAACCACGTGGATTATGCCGTGCTTGACCAAAGCCGGGGGCAGGCATCCACGGAGCTGCTGGCTCATCTAGATGGCACCGGAGTTTTTAACCGTACGGCAACTCTGACGTCGGCTTCACAGATACAGGATGTTGTGCTGGCAGGTGATGCTTTGTTAGTCCTGACCTTCCCGGCTGATTTTGAGGATAAACTCAACCGAGGAGAGTCCTCTCCATTACAGATGATTCTGGATGGGCGCAATTCCTCAACCGCAGGTGCTGCAGCCAGTTATGTCAGTGCGGTAGTCGCCGATTTTAATCAACGTAAAACGGGCAACAAACCCGCAATCTCGGTGGAAACCCGCGCGTGGTATAACCCCAATCTGGAATCGCGCTGGGGGCTGATGCCGACGTTAATTGCGGCATTAAGTATGATGCAAACTTTATTGCTTTCCGCTCTGTCCGTTGCCCGCGAGCGTGAGCAGGGAACATTTGATCAGTTGCTGGTCACGCCTTTCACGCCGATGCAGTTACTGATTGGTAAGGCATTGCCTTCGATTATGGTGGGGCTGGTCCAGTCGACCATTATTTTGCTGATTATTCTGTTCTGGTTCCGTATTCCCATGAATGGTTCGATAACACTGCTGTATCTCGGCTTGGTCAGTTTCAACATTGCTGCCGTTGGGATCGGCCTGTCGATATCTGCTGTTTCAATCAATATGCAGCAAGCGATGCTTTACACCTTCCTGCTGATGATGCCGCTAATGTTGTTATCCGGCATGCTGACACCAGTGCAGACTATGCCCGCTATTCTCGACACCCTGACCTACGCCAATCCGCTGCGATTCGCCATCGATCTGGTTAGAAGAGTCTATCTGGAAGGTGCCGGATTTATGGATATCGCGTTTAATTTTATTCCGATGCTGGTGATGTCTGCCATCACACTGCCATTGGCCGCATGGCTTTTTCGTAACCGACTTTACTGATACAGGTATCCTGATGAAACGCCGTTTTTCTTGTGTTTTTGGTAATAAATTACCAGTCCTAGTGACATTAATGGCTATCGCTGTGCTGAATGGATGCACCGTGGGGCCTGACTATCAAAAGCCAAAAACAGATGCGCCTGCTGACTGGACAACTTGGCGCAGTGGCGATGCTTCACTTCATGCGGTGAACGGGGTGGAAGTGATGGTCGACCACCAGTGGTGGAAGCGTTACAACGATCCGGTACTCGACAGTCTGGTCAATCGGGCACTGTCGGCCAGCCCTGATATCAAAACTGCAGCGCTGCGCTTCTCCAGCGCTCGCGCTCAGTACCGCATCACTGCGTCATCTCAGACACCTGATATTAACGCCACTGGCAAAGTCAGCCGCGAGCAACTGAGTGAAAATAGCCCTTCTACACGGGCACTTAAGGAGGTGTTACCACAGCCCGATGAGCTGATTGACTTAATGACTGAGCCTTATACTTGGTATCAGGCGGGTCTGGATTTCTCATGGGAAATCGATCTTTGGGGTCATGTTCGCAGAGCTATAGAAGCCTCCGATGCCGACATGTCCTCACAACAGGCGATGTTGGAGCTTGCTCGGCTCAGTATCATCGGCGACGTGGTGAATAATTACTACAACCTCAGGGGTATCCAGCAGCAAATAGCGCTGGCTAAAGAGGATGTGCAGGCGATGGAAGAACGTCTGTCTCTTATCCGAGCCAGAACAGACGGTGGTGAGCTGGATTATACCGATTTCGAAAGGCAACAAAGTGAACTGGCAGCCACCCGAGCCAACTTGATTGAACTCCAACAGCAGGAGGGCGTCGCGATGAACCAGCTATTACTGCTGTTGGGGGAGCATCCCGGAGCATTGCAGCAGGAGTTAGCATTCAAACCCAATTTATTGACCCCGCGTACTCTACCGCCACTAAATTTAGGTATTCCATCCGAAGTCGCCCTGAATCGCCCGGATATTCGTGCTGCCGAAGCTCGTCTACATGCTGCTACCGCCAGAATTGGGGTCGCGGAGGCGGAGTTGTACCCGAGCATTACGTTGGGTGCCCATCTCGGTTTTGATTCTTATAGTGAAAACAACTTTGCCGAATGGGGGAGCCGTTCCTGGTCGGTAGGCCCGAGTCTAAATCTGCCGTTGTTTGACCAAGGTCGCCGCAAAGCTACCGTTGTTTTGCGTGAGACTGATCAGCAGCAGGCTGCTGTCGATTTTCATAAAACTGTACTGAAAGCATGGCAAGAAATTGATGATGCGCTCAGTCGATACGCAGCCGCGCAGCAAAAGCTGACTGAACAGGAACAACGTGAGAAAAGCGCCAGAGAGGCAATGTCTCTGATTCAGGCGCGTTACGACGGCGGGCTGACAAGCTTTATCAATGTACTCGACAGCCAGCGAAGCTACATTCAGGCCCGACAATCACTGGCAATGAGCCAGCGTGATTTAAAAACGGCGTGGGCTGCGGTTAACCGCTCAGTGGGTAACTATCCGCGCTGAGTAATTTAAGACGAAAATTTGATACAAGTTTTGATAGAGCAGACTTATGCACCGTATGTTAGGGCTGTTTATCGTTGGCATCACGTTGCATTTGCGCTAAGAAGGGCGATTCACCGGGAGTTTTATAGAGGTGTTTACCGAGGCGCTGAATTGTCAAACGGGCTTTATGCGTAGCGTTCCCCTTTGTTGGCAGAATAAGTATGCCGGAAGATCTCTAAATATGAATGGCTCGATTCTGCGGGATACTGGCAATGGCAAAGCTGCAGCGAGGTTATCGCTGCATCATCAACAGTTAAGCTAATGCCCTATTTGTAACAGCGGTAAGCCGTTGGGGAATATTAATGCATGGTCTGCGTCGGTCTGACGACTATCTCGTTTACATCCACATTATCCGGCTGCTCAATAACATAGCGTACCGCGCGGCCAATAGCATCTGGTTGTAGTGCAATGGCACGGTAGCTTTTCATCGCTTCAGCGGCTGTCGGATCAGTGATGCTGTCGGCCAGTTCACTTTCGACGACCCCAGGATGTACACAGGTTACCCGTAGCTGGCTATTTTCCTGACGTAAGCCATCGGAAATTGCTCGTACCGCAAACTTCGTGGCACAGTAGACCGCTGCAGTTGGTGACACCGTCAAAGCCCCGACTGAGGCAATATTAATGATATGCCCTGAGGAACGCTCCAGCATCGACGGTAATACTGCAGCAATACCATAAAGCACCCCTTTAATATTCACATCGACCATTTGATCCCACTCATCCACTTTAAGCGAGGCCATGAGCGATAGCGGCATGATGCCAGCATTATTGATTATGACATCTATGCGGCCCCATTTTTCCAGTGCGAAGGTAGCAAACTGCTCCACTGAGCTACGGCGAGTCACGTCTAATGCATGTATCTCGACTATTGCTCCGTTAAAACGTAGCTCCTCAGCCAGCGCGGCTAAACGTTCTTCGCGACGGGCGCCCAATAGCAGTACAGCATTAGTTTTTGCCAGCTCGCGCGCGATTCCGGCACCAATGCCGCTAGATGCTCCGGTAATTAAGATCACTTTATGAGTCATACATCTCTCCTGTTTACATTGTGCTGGTGATCTTACGCCGGCAGGACTATAAAGATAATCCGCTCATTACTTAATAGGCTGGTAACGGTGGCTAACCAATGACAGTTGATAAGAACGCGCTTGAGGTATTTGTTATCGTGGCGCAGACACGTAATTTTCGGATAGCGGCAGAGCGGTTAGGGGTGACTCGCTCAGCAATCAGCCAAACGTTACGTCGATTGGAAGATCGACTGAACATTTCACTGATGCAGCGAACAACACGCAGTATCAACCTGACCGAAGCAGGGAAACGACTCTATGCTAACGCCGCTCCCGCCATTGAACAATTGAATTGTGCAGCGACAGATATCGCGGACCAGATGGCGGAGCCGCGTGGTCAGTTACGGCTGGCAATCTCCTCGATTGCGGAGAGAATAATTGGCGGAAAGCTACTGGCGGACTTTATCTCCGCTTATCCGCATGTCGAACTGGACATTACTATCACTGATGAAGAGTTCGATATCGTTGAGCAGGGTTATGATGCTGGTGTGCGGCTTGGGGAGGTCATCGGACAGGACATGATTGCGGTGCCTGTTTCAACCATGCAGCGGCAGGTTGCCGTGGCATCCCCAGCCTATATTGCGCAACATGGCATTCCGCAGCACCCAAACGAGCTTATCCATCATCGCTGTATTGGTTGGCGAAAATGCCCAGGAGTTTCGCCCTATCGCTGGGAGTTTGACGATAAGGGCCGTGATTTTAATGTGAACGTCAATCCCCAGCTCACCACTAACGATATGGGCGTGATGATCCGTACCGTGTGCGCTGGAGGGGGGATTAGCTTTGGTATGGCAGAGACTTTTCAACCTTACATTGAGCGCGGTGAACTGATGACGTTATTAGATGAGTGGTTACCGACATTCCCCGGTTTTTATCTCTATTTCTCCAGTCGGAAAAATCTGGCACCAAAACTCAGAGCGTTTATTGATCATGTGAAGATGTGATGGTTGTGTTGTTTGGCGTGCCACACTTTGATAGATATACCGAAGGTCGTTATTGTGACTAATACAAATAGGAATCAAAAATGGTCAATCTTGCTAACACGAAAGGTAACAACACTACTGGTGTGCATATGCTTCAGCGCGACAAGAATGGAGGTTTCCGGATCCGTACTAGTCCAGATAGTTTAAAACGCTTCACTTCCGTGGATGTGCGTCCAGAACATCGTGGTTGGTTCAAAGGGAAAAACGAAATTTACGGTTCGGAACCTTACAATACGATTGAAGATGGCGCGGTAGCGCTTTGTGCGTTCATTGAAAAGGTGTGTGGTGTTCCATGTGTGTGGGAACCGGCGAAAGAAAATAGCGCAGCACTCGACGCGGGCATTATTAGCTGAGCGGTGTTTTCACACTTAAGCCACACAGCGTTCAGATCCTGCAATCTGGTACAGCCTTAAAGATTACAGGTATAATCCCACAAATTATTCAACTGGTTTAGAAACGAAGATGACAAAACTCACGCTACAAGAGCAGATGCTCAAAGCTGGATTAGTGACCAGCAAAAAAATGGCCAAAGTCCAACGAACGGCTAAAAAATCACGAGTTCAGGCTCGTGAGGCGAGAGAAGCAGTGGAAGAAAATAAAAAGGCACAACTTGAGCGTGATAGACAGCTAAGCGAACAACAAAAACAAGCTGCTTTATCTAAAGAATATAAAGCGCAGGTGAAGCAACTCATTGAAATGAACAAAATCGACATTTCAAAAGGCGATATAGGTTTTAACTTCACTGATAATAATTTAATTAAAAAAATAGTTGTGGATAAGGTGACTCAAGATCAGTTAATTAGCGGTCGTCTTGCTATTGCTCGTTTGGTGGTTGGTAACAGCGGTGAGAGTGAATACGCTATTATTCCCGCAAGCGTAGCCGATAAAATTGCGCAGCGAGATGCGAACAGTATTGTATTAAATAGTGCGCTGAGTCAGGAAGAGCAAGATGAAGAAGATCCGTATGCTGATTTTAAAGTACCCGATGATCTGATGTGGTAATTAACGTTTTGCCAATATTGATAAATGAAAGGCCCCTCGGGGTTTTTCATTCAGATTTTATGTTCAGCCAGTTTGTGGATAACACAGGGTTATTCTGAGTAGATACTTTGGTATTCAGAACGGACTGGCATTATGGGTTCTGATCCACTCTTTACTCACGGGATGAACAAAATGTAGCTCACTGGCGTGCAACATCAGGCGCGGAGCTTGTTCGGTGCCTGGCAGTAGGAGACCACCATACAGGTCGCAGCCCAAAATAGGATGGCCCAACTGCTGGCAGTGGATACGAAGTTGGTGCGTACGCCCGGTCTCTGGAGTGAGTTCTACCCGCGTCAATGGTAGTAACGTCCCTTCGTCTAATTCATGATAAAAGCGCTCAATGACTCGGTAGCTGGAGCGCGCCGGTTTCCCATGGGTTGCACAAATCGACATCAGCGGAAACAGCGCCGGATCTTTGCTAATCGCTGCATCTATCATCCCTTCGTTGTTAGCCAGATGCCCGCAGAGCAGTGCCCTGTACACTTTAGTCACTGTGCGTTGGCTGAACTGCTGGCAGAGGGCGGCATTTATAGTCTTATTGCGGGCAATCACCATTAGCCCCGAAGTACCGAAATCAAGGCGGTGGACTAGGGTACAATCGGGAAAAACCTTTACCAGCCGATGATGCACCGAGTCGAGATTTTGCGGGTTTTTCCCCGAGAGACTGAGCAGCCCTGTGGGTTTATTGATAAGCACGAGGTGATCGTCCTGATAGAGAGTCTCGATCTTGTCATGACACGGTGGAGCAATAAAGGTATCGATAATCTTAGACATCAGGCGACCCAGATGGAGAGCGGGAGCGGATGATAACGAATTTTAAGCCGACTGGCGAATTTAGCTATTGGCTTAATGGGGCTGTTGGTGGCGATTAACGAATTTTATATCGAGTCATAGTGCTGATATATAAATATGATCAAATAAGAAGAATATTCCATGCAGGATGCACCATTGCAAAGAAACCTTGCCATTTCGACGAGATTTCTTTGTTAAGGTGAATCGCTCACTTTGGGTTATAGGCGCTATTAACGCACAACCAGAACGGAGCATTTGGCATGACGAACTACCGCTGCTGCATTTGAGCCCAGTAAATAAGTCATGATGCCGGGGCGGTGGGAAGCAATAACAATTAAGTCAGCTTTGACGACATCGGCAACTCTCAGTATTTCGTCTTTGGGGGAACCTGAGGTAATGTGTTTTTTGACTCGATCTTCAGGGATATCAAACTTAGCAATGAGTTCGGAAAGTTTTAATAATGCCTCATTTTTGATCTGCTCTTGATCTGGGGCTTCTCCTGAATAGGCGAGACCCAAAGAGGCATAATAGGGAAACGTTGGAATGACTGTCAGGAAATGAACATGAGCGACATCAGTAATATTTGCTTGTGCTTCAACATGTGCAATAACTTGTGAAGTGAACTCAGGATCTGAGATGTCCACAGGTACCAAAATAGAGTGATACATACATCCTCCTATTTGTTTTATGTCCCGCTGTAATTATAACCATTAATCTCAACGTCATTGTAGTGTTTTTAATATGGTTTTAATCAGAACAGAGAGAGTAGTAAGGCAACCGGCAAGCTCAAAGGCCAAGTTATACCGATAAGAAGTGATGATATCAGCCTGATAGCCAAACTCTGATCACGGGTGAGAGGGAAGATGATGCAAGTTGCGGCAATAGCTCCAATCGCGTAAATGTAAAGAAGGACGACTCCGGTACTCATGGGGCAATTTTCCTTTTGTCCACGTTATTTGTTTATCATCTTCCAAAGAATTTGTATTTTCTCAAGGTAAGCAAAATCATGTGGCTGTATAAGGGTGAAACAGTCTAAATGTTACAGCTATTTAAGCGGGCCGTAAAACCTATGTAAAGGGTTAAATGCGAATAATGGTTATGTTCATACCTATTTACCCTCTTTCGATAAAAAAGTGAGCAAGTGAGTCAGAAAAATTGGTTTTCATATGGCTATCGTGCTTGCGCGCTCCCGTGGTTTCTGACAGAGATGGGAGGATAAAAAGAGGGGGGGCAAACCTTGAGATAGCGTAATAAAATACGCACTAAAATTAATTTAATATATTTTTTATATTTCCACCTATTACATTATTTTTTGAGATATGGCGCATCGATAATATCTATTCATTTAATATTCGTTGAGTTACTCAATGTGAACTTTATTATCCTTATGGTTAATTAGGTTATTAATATGAAATTTATTACAGCAATATTGATTATTTCAGCACCCGTGTTTTCATTATCAATGCAGATAAATGAACCTATTGCTGTACCTGCAATAACAAGAGTTTCTGAAGCGGTATGTAATCGTAATTATGTTAACAAAGAGTATATTGCGTGCATAAAGTTAGTAGATTCATCTCTGCTTAAAGCGTATTGGGCAGGGAAAATGAATGTTTTCTGTCAGTCTAAATTTAATGATCAACCCTCTAAAGAAAAGCAATGTATCACCATCATGATGATATCAAATGCTCTGGATGAGATGGGCAGTCATTATCTTGAAGAATAAATAAACGATAGAAATAGTGGGGGCCGCTGAGGCGGCCTTTTTAAATTTATCTGCCGGATAATATAGTTAACATTAGTACATAACTTTACTCTGACTAACTACTGAAAGTGGGCAAAACTCTGTTCGCCGATGAGTAAGAGGGCGATGACAATCATAATAATCCCTGAAAATTGGCTCACTCGCCGGGCAGCGCTTGGGCGTGTTCGCAGAACTATTTTTGAACCGATCCCTACGAGAGAATAAACCACACCACAATTGATAATATGCGCAATTCCCATCACTCCTATCTGGATAGCGATTGGCCATGTCGCACTTTGATTTGTGAATTGCGGAACAAGTGCCAGAAAAAGGAGCAGTGCCTTTGGGTTCATTCCACTGATACCGAAGCCCCGAAGCAGTGTAGTCGAGTAACTTCCCGATGACCGTTCATTGTCAGTGGCTGGAACGGGAGGATCCCGTAGAACATGAATACCAAGCCACAAAAGATAGGCGGCACCGAGATATGTCAGCACGACAAGGACGACGGGAGCACTGGTAACAAGTACACCGACACCTGCAGCTACGACGACAGTAATTGCAAGATAACCGATTAGCATGCCAGTCACAGCAGGAAACAGTGCTCTGTTTCTCAGCCCCGAAGAGATGGCAAAAGCCCAGTCTGCGCCAGGCGTAATGACCAGAGAAAACGACACAATCCAGAATGCCACTAACATATTAGTTTCCAATTAATCACCACCAAAACTCATAAGAATAATGAGATGAATAATATCAGTGGGTTACTGAAAGGTGCTTTTAATATCTTGCCTAAAATAGCCAAATCAAGGGAGAATATACCTCATGGATAAACTAGATCGAAAAATTCTTGCTGAACTACAAAAAGATGGGCGACTTTCTGTCACCGATCTAGGCAAACGTGTTGGTTTGAGCTTATCACCCTGCCACCGCCGAGTCAGGGCGCTTGAGGATGCGGGTGTTATTACTGGATATCGGGCAAGTATTGCACCAGAGGCTGTGGGGTTGAACTTCTCTGCTATTGTATTTGCCTCTCTTCGGGAAAGTAGCCGTGACAACGTGCGGGCTTTCGAAGATGCTTTAGTGGATATTCCAGAGATAGTTCAGGCGCAGCGTCTTTTCGGTGAACCCGATTACATGCTTCATATCGTCACACAAGATATTACGACGTTTCAAAAGCTGTATGACAGCACCTTGTCAGCATTGCCAAGCGTTCTCAAACTCAAATCGACGCTTGTGATGAGAGATATTATCCATAATAGGCCTTTGGCGCTGTAATTTGGGCCTGACTTCAATGTGTCTAAAGGTGTCATTAGGATATTTAATCGCTATTACAAGATGTTGCCCGCAGTAATAGCTTAATAGGATTCTATATGTGGTGAGGCGATAGAATCCTGAGATGACAGGGGACTAAGAGTGAATAATTCTGTGTTTCTCAAGTACACCTTTATTGTCAAATAAGAAAAGTACTCTTCCTCCTTCTCCATTTTGGCATATAAGACCATCTGCATTTGTCTTGTCGGTGATACCTTGGCAGGTCATATACCCGTGGTGTCAGCAACCCTTTCTGGCAATAAACATTCTTGTATGCATTCCATAAAGACTCTCATTGCCGGGCTGACAAATTTACCCGCATGATGGGCGCACAATGCGGTGATGGTTAGCGGACTCTCTGAAAAATGAAGTTCTTGTAGTTCGCCAGACTGAAGTTCTTTTTCAACCGTAAAACGAGGTAAGAAAGTGACGCCCAAGTTGCTAGCGACACATCGTTTAATACTTTCGATACTCCATAGCTCTATAGTGTTTTCGAGTGTAATACCACGCTGACGTAATGTGCTTTCAAAAATTTGGCGAAAAATGCACTGAGTTTCATTAATAATGAAGCTCACCGGTAAATGCTGATTTGGCTGGGTAAAATCCATACCATTAAGTAATGGTGATGCGACAAGAACCAAATCTTGCTTTCCAAAACTCGTCATATGCAGTGCGTCGTCATTACCTACACGATAAAAAACACCTAAATCTGCCTCATCCTCCAGTAATGCATCACGTATGACATAGCAGTTTAGTGATTGCAGAGATAAACGAACTTTCGGTGCTTTCATTTTAAAGCGCTGTAATACTTGCGGCATTTTATATGCCAGCAATGTTTCCCCTGTAGCAACCCGCAGTTCTCCTGTTGGCTCTGCGTCCTGCTGCGCGGCTTGACGTATACCTGCCATAACGCGGGTGAGTTCATATACATGAGGCATCAGGTTTTTTCCCGCCTCAGTGAGCAGCATGCGGCGGCCAATTTTTTCAAACAATTGCATTGAAAGCTCTTGTTCTAGCTGTTGAATATGAAAGGTTACCGTTGATTGTGTACAGCACAGCTTCCTTGAAGCACGCATAAAAGAACCTTCTTCCACGACTGTTTTTAGCGTAATGAAACGGCGTAAATCCATGGGCTGTCACCTTAATCAATCGAAATTATCGAATTGATGATATCAAAACATTCGTTTTTTTGATTCTTTCGAATGAGATAAAGTCTAAAAAAAATTTTGGAGAAGACAAGTGACATCAGCCATTGTTAGTGCGTTTTTGACTTATACGCTTATTACAGCCATGACTCCTGGACCTAATAATATTCTCGCACTGAGTTCGGTTAATCAGTATGGGTTGAGAAAAAGCACTCGGGTTTTGGCAGGAATGAGTGCCGGTTTTTTAATTATCATGCTGTTGTGTGCTGCTTTTACTTTCACACTGATTAGCATTCTGCCCTCAATCAGTCTGTGGCTCAGTTGGGCCGGGGCGGCATATGTGCTTTGGTTGGCCTGGCATATTGTTATTAGTGAACCCTCGTCATCAAATACGGAAGCAAAGCCTTTGAGTTTTTGGGTGAGCTTCTGGTTTCAATTTGCCAATGTAAAAATTATTTTGTACGGCATTACAGCGTTATCTACTTTCGTATTGCCCCATACGCACAATGTTATTTGGGTTCTCATTGTTAGTCTCCTGCTGGCCATTATCGGCATTATAGGTAATTTATGTTGGGCCTTAGCAGGGCATCTCTTTCAGACACTGTTCCAGCAACACGGTAAAACAGTCAACCTGATCCTTGCCGCGGCATTAATTTATTGTGCGATACGAATGTTTGTTTAAATCTTACTGAGTCGAATAAGCTCCAGCCTGTCGTGACATAATTTCATGATTTCCTCACTCAGATGGGTGGGGGAGTCTGATATACTGACGAGATATTTTTAGTAACAGTTTGAAGTTATTGTTTTAATCACTTCTCGAAATTAGTTTGGGGCAAAGTACGTGAGTGTGAATTCTACGGTTTTATCTTCCCGACATACGTTCAGTTATGCCCCTTTTCGGAATTTATTTTTTGCCCGCTTACTGACCGTTTTAGGTAATGGCATCGCCCCTATTGCGCTAGCTTTTGCGGTGCTGGATATCGGGGGAAGTGCAACCGATTTAGGGCTGGTTGTTGCCGCACGGTCTATTTTTAACGTTGCCTTTCTATTGATCGGCGGCGTGCTTGCGGATCGCTATTCTCGAAGTGTTGTTCTATTGTCATCCTCCATCATTGCTGCATTATCCCAAGGTGTTGTTGCTTGGCTTGTGCTTGATGGTGCTGCAACGGTGATGTGGTTGGCGCTGCTGGGGACTGTCAATGGTGCGGCTGCGGGTATTGCGCTACCGGCCTCCTCTGCGATGGTTCCACAAACCGTGCCCACACGTCACCTTCGACAAGCCAACGCTTTTATCCAATTGGGTATTTATGCGGGAACGGTAATTGGTGCTTCTCTTGGTGGCATTTTAACAAGTGCGGTTGGGCCAGGCTGGGGATTGGCTATTGACGCACTGGGATTTGCTGCGGCTGCACCACTTTATATGTTGATCCGTATTGACTCAACGAAACCGAGTGAATCACACACGAATATCTTGCAAGACTTACGAGATGGCTGGCAGGAGTTCATTTCTCGTGCTTGGGTGTGGGCTATTGTCGCTCAGTTCACCATTGTGAATGCCGCTTTTAGCGGGGTGGTGATGGTGCTTGGACCTATCGTTGCTGATGCTTCATTTGGGCGAACGGGGTGGGGGATGATTGTTGCTACGCAAAGTCTTGGTTTGATTGCCGGTTCTTTTATTGCGCTTCGATGGCGTCCGCGACGTGACCTATTTATTGGTGTCATGCTGATTGCCCTTTGTGCTATCCCGATTGCGCTTCTCAGCATGATTTCTTCAACTCCCATTCTGATGGGGGCATTTTTCATTGCTGGGGTTGGTTTTGGGCAGTTTGGCGTGGTTTGGGCCCATTCTCTACAAACTCATATTCCGCCAGAGAGATTGGCGCGAGTTTATGCTTATGATGCTATGGGGTCATTCGTCGCTATTCCTCTTGGGGAAATTGCCGCAGGTCCCCTGGCGATGCATTATGGTACTTCTACTGTTTTGTTTGTGTCAGCTATTGCTGTCGTTATAGCAACGGTTGCAGCCAGTTTCACTCCAGCGATTAGACAACTTGATAATTCGCCCCAAGTGAAGCCACATATTTAGCGCTGATTAAGTATATATATTGTTAAATATTATATTCTCTAGGCATT
>NZ_CACVAF010000017.1 GCF_902726565.1 Yersinia vastinensis | reverse complement strand
CGCTTTGTATCTCACCCCCGGCAATCTGCCGTTGTAGCTGCTCCTGTGCCTGACGTTGTGACTCAGCGGCGCTGCGGTAAGGGTCTGACGCAATCGCTGCATTATGATCTTCCCAGCGCTGCTTTGACTCTGCGAGGGTTTTATTCAGCCGTTCCAGTTCAGCGCGTTGGCCATCAGTATATTTCGCGCCGGTTTCAATTGATGCGGCAAATAATGACGCTGCAGCTTCACCTTGTTTGAGTCGAACTGACTCAACCTGAATTTCTTTATTCAGATTGGCAATGGCTTGTTCATAGGCTTTTGTTGCACTTTCAGCCGTTTTTGTTGCACTGGCCGCTTTGCTTTTTGCCTGCTCATTCGCTTTGTTCTGCTCAGACTGATCGTAGTTTCTGAGTTCGCCGCTGACGAATTTCGATACCTCTTTCGGATCAGTAATTTTGAGCCGTTCAGCTTCTTGTCTAGCTATTTCTGTCGCCTGCGCCCTGCCCGACAATTTTAATATTGCCAGCTTATCGTCCTGCACCTTTTGCGCGTTTTTAAGCTCTTCACTGACAGGCAGAATCAGACTAGTTGAGTTAAAGGCGGTTTTGGCTTGGGTAGCAATATTCAGAGAACTGGTAAAATTAGCCATCATTCCGGCTGCGATACCCACTTCTACCTGTTCCAGTTTAAGGATGCCGACACCTTCTTTAAGCGTCCCATTTAACTGACCGCTTAAAACATTAGCCCCATTGACCGCACGACTTTTATTGTCCTGCGCATCCGTCAACTCTTTGAGCGCTATCGCCTGATTATTGAGAGAGATATTCAATTCTTCATTGGCTTGCTTCCCAATGGTTGAACCTTCCCCCCATAGATAAATCTGTCGGCGATTCCGCTCAACGGCTTCTGTTGCTTTGTCGTAATTCTTTTGCGCATCAACAACAACAGAAGAGAGCGCCGGTAATGAGTTATTCAGCTTGCCGATCTCAGCCGCTAACTGAACATTCCCCATTTCCCGCATTTTATCAATCAGTCCACCGACACCACCCGCTAGCTCTGTCGCTGAACGTTTGGCTTGTTCTGATTTCTCATAGAAATAATAAACTGCGCCAGCAGCCAACATTGCAGCCCCAACAGGCCCCCCAATCAAGCCCAGCGCCTTACTCGCCAGTCCAGAAGCAACATTCAACCGTTTTTGTGCTTCGGTAAGGGCATCCGTTGCTGCCGCTTCTGCGCGGGATGCGGCGGCTATTGCAGCAGAGTTAACCGCCAGTTGTGCACGAATAACCGTACGAGCCTTTTCGGTTTGCGCCAACTGTAACTGAGCGACCAACGAACGCTGTGCGGCAACCGCCGATTCTCGCTCTGTCCGGATCTGTAACAATGACGCCTGAACGCCTTCAACCTGCGCCGCTGCCAGAGCGAGTTGTGATCGTGTTGTATTAATGACTTCTTTAGCGGCTGTCCTTACGCTATCAGCCATGCCACCAAAGTAACGCGCCAGTCCAAGCCCCACCAAGCCGGTACCGGCTGCAACCAGCACATCGATATTATCTGCCGCCGTGCCAATCACACCGGAGATCGCCGCCGTCACACCCATTGCACTATTGGCATCACCAATATAGGCTTTCCAATGGTTTGACAGCTTGGTGATGGCATCCCCGACAGTGGTCGGCATAGCCTCGGCAAGTTCGGCGTTACGGTCTTTTGCCGCTATCACCGCCTTGGAAAAGGTATCCATTGATAACTTTCCAGCCGCGCCAAGTTTTTTCACTTCAAGCTCAGTGGTCCCCAAATAACGGGCAATATCACCGATAACAGTTGGCATAATCTCCATGACGGCATGCCACTGATCACCCGCCACCTTGCCATTTACCATGGATTTAGACAGGGCATTAATCGCGCTCTCGCCTTTTTCAGCACTGGCGGCGTTAATGGTTAACGCACTGGAAATTGAATCAATAAAATCAATCGTACTGGCCGTGGAGAAACCCAGCTCTTTCATGGAGTTGGCACTGCGAATATACAGCTCAGATTGCTCTTCGATACTTTTATAAGTTCGGTCGCTGATCTCCATCAGGCGCTGCTGAACGCTGTTATATTCCTCCTGAGAACCAGTCGCCATTTTGATACGCGATGAGATCTGCCCGTATTGGTCAGCTGTAGTGATCAAACTGCCAACTGCAAAGGCTCCGGCAAACATGCCCACCATGCCACTAGCAGATTCTTTCACTGTGACCAGTTCGTTATTAAGTTCTGCTAATGCCCGTTTGCTCTGGCGTGTCGCCGCTTCTGCCTTGCGCGAGCCTCCTTCTATCGTCTTATAATATTCAGATCCCAAACGAGAGGCTTTTGCAATCTCGGTTTGAAATGAACTTGAATTAGCCGACAGGTTGACGATCAGATCACCCAGAACTGTCATAGTTCCTCCCAGAAACCCGCCGAAGCGGGTGAATTACTCAGCCAACTGACCTAAAAACGCTTCAAGTTCTGATCCGTCATCGTTTTCCGACTCACCCCAGCCCAACAAAACATCTTCAATGCTGAGCGGGTTCTTCCCCCCTTGTGCGTTATAGGTCGCTGCCGTGATTTGTGCTGCTTGAAAGTCGCCCCGTTCATCACCGATGGGGCTAATACGGTCATATGCAGCCCATAAGCGAAGTTCGCTCATACCAATTGTTTGCTTGAGTTCACCCAGCGTCCTGCCCAAACGCAGTGCGAGTTTCATCATGAATTGGGTACCGGGTTCTATAACTTTTTTTCAGCATCCTCTGGAGACGTTGCCAGCCCCATTGCGATCCTAAGAAGACGGGCATGCACCGGACCATAAAATGAAATGACTTTTTCCAATTCATTCACTGCAAAAACCGGTTGCAGATCTTCGTCTAATAGAACATCAATGAACATCACCGCATCGGCACGGATATTGCGCTGAGTTTCCTCTGAGATGGAAAGTTGAACTTCACTTTCCCCTGCTTTTGTTTCCGGTGATGCCATAATCTCGCGCCACCGCCCCCAGCCCTCTAAAGAGGGTTCTCGTAGCACAACGCTTGCTCCATCCCACTCGCTGACGGGTACACTTTTAGTGCGAAATCCAGCATGTGCCGAAGACACCAGTGATTTGAGATCAAATTTCTTTTTGGCTGACATGTTTTAGCACCCTCTTATTAAACGGTGACGTTAGCTGTGTAAGTGGCGGTTTTGCCGCCATCGGAAGTCGTCACTGTAATATTGGCTGATCCCGCCGTTGCTCCAGAGGGTGCTGATACCGTTACCAACATACCCGTTGCCGTAGCTGTTACTCGGGCCGGAACGGATGAGAGTAGAGTGAAACCCTTGTTTGTGGCATTTGATGGAGAAATATTGACGTTAAATGTCGCTGTTCCACCGGCAACCACACTGCCACTGGTTGGGGTAAGCGTTAAGCCGGTGACAGGAACAATATCGGAGGCCATAATTCGAACAGGCTTACCGATGATACGTAGTGTGTAAGAAGAAGAAACCACACCGGAAGTCCCCGCACTCCAACTGTTTTGCCGAACCTCGGCAAGATAGGCGAATCCATTACCTGACGGGAAGACAACTTTGATAGCGCGTCGCTCATTCGTTTCATAGGCTTCCATTAACGATTCCTGAGCCAATTCTCCAGCACTCCAGTTTCGGTTAATGCTCATTTCTGCAGGAGATGAAAGCCCATTAGTCATCTCTTTTTCGGTCGAGCAAAGTGTTGTAACTTCAATATCATCTTTCTGCCCCCCGGTGAAACTGAGTTCTTTTGTTGAGCATGATGCTGATAACCAAGTTGCATCTGCTGGGTTTGCTTCAGTCGCTGCCTCAGCAGAAACACTGAAAACTGTACCCTGTGTTTTTTCATAAATACTGGTCATATTTTGCTCCAGACATAAAAAACCCGCGCGGCGGCGGGTATGTACGATAAGAAAAGGCGTTATTTAAAATACGACAGCCTGTAAGTGATATCCGACGAACCCCACGTAATCGCTTCATCGTCGCGTTGATAGTCGTAGCCTAACGGGGAAAGACTTTCTATCTGTTCGTATAACGCTGGGATATCCCCCATCACGGGGTAAATGTTGTTTTCCATCCACTCATCCAGTGCTGAATCGGGGCTTTTTGCTTTTAAAAAAACCTCCACATGCAAAACTGAACGCCAGTGGTCGCCGTCGATATACTCCCCCGTTGACTCTGAATCAGTCAGATAAACGGCAACGGCCGGTAGGTCTGTGACATCAAGAAATACCGGCCTGCCGTCAAAAAAAGTGACATCTGGCGCGGTAATCGATGCTTTCAGTGCATCTAGTACGGCTTTACGTATTGCGGTATTTCTGTTCATCGTTTGATCACCAGTCGTAATTGATTACTCAACGCAGCCGCCAACTCTTTTGGCATATCACTCATCAGTAGGGATTTCGTTTGGTTGTGAAATGCCTGAGTGAGTGGTGCAGCCATTGGGATTTTGATGACTTCAATCGGATAACGCGCCTTTGACGTTCTACGCATCACTTGCCATCGCCCATTGCTGAGCTGTTGCACAAATCCCCCCGGAAAAGAGAATCGGCCCACTTTTAATACGCTGTCTGCACCACCTTTACTGTTACGACGAGATATCTGCAGGCGCACAGGGCCAAGATTGATAACAGGCAAATCTCCCCGCTTAACACGGATCGTCGCAATGGGGCGGCTCGGACTGGCTTTTTTCAGTCGGGTACGCCCTCGGACCAACTTTAACGGGACACGTGTACTCTTTGAGACTTGCGACGCACTGCGGCTAATGGCTCGACCGGCGACACGGTTCACCGCTTGCGAGGTGGCCCGAGGCACCGCCGTTTTACTGAGCGCGGAAAGGTTACTGATGAGCTGGTCTAAACCTTGAACGGTCATGGTACCTCCCGTTACTCCAACCAGATTTGGGGCTTTCCATTAAAAGACTGATGGCGGGTGACGATGTAGGATTGACCTTCCCAAGTCACCTGATCATTGCGGCGTGGGGAATAATCTAATGAGAAGATAACCAGCGAAATACCGTCCCCCGTCACCGGTCCCATTTCGGGGATGAGATGACTTTCAACGGCAATATACTCAACTTCATTGATGAGTACCGGTTTACCCATCCGTTCCACTGTCGCCAGATCCATTCTCACAACCAGCCGTTCAAAGGCGTTAGCCATTGATTTTTACCGCAATCACTGTCTCGCTAGCGGCAGCAGCAGCCCAGGCACAACCCGCCGCAACTGCGTCAGCAGACGCAAGTTGAACCTTACCCGCTTTCAGGAAAACCTTTTTCCCGGCTGGAATGACATCAGCAGCTAACTTAGGCAATAGAAAAACCCCTTCGGCCATGCCGTCGCCGGTGACTGTAGGGCTAATATCAACCAGCGCCACAGCAATAATATCGCCAATCACTACCGGATCGCCGCTTGAGATAATCTCCACACCCGAATTCGTGATTGGGATGGTCTTACCTTCCTGAATAAAATTAGTAGCCATAAAATCTCCATACAGCCCCGAAGGGCTGAATTTTAGGTATAAAAAAAGCCCTAACGGGCTGCAGAGAAACACGATCACAAAGGGTTATACGCCCGAGGATTTCACCAAACCACGATAATCAAGTGGTGCCACGCCCGCATCGATACGGACTTTTGTTGCAACACCATCGGTGCTAAAACCTTCTAGCTGATCGATATAGGGTTGATCAACGCCATTAAGGTATGCCACTTCGATAGTATCCGTGCCTTTTGCTGAGGCCAGATACCATTGAGTTTTGCTGGCATCATCTAAGCGAGGTTCACCCACGATGCTGGCAAAGTTTTGAATTGGGTTATTAATCCCAGAATTAACATCCGCGCCTTTCACACTCGCAGACTTGATTGTCTGGTTTGCGACCGTCTCCAGCGCAGTGGGAACCAGCAGGAAGGCAGGACGAATATTAAGCGTTCGCTCTGTGGTGGGTTCTTTCTGGGTCCGCATTAATTGACGAGCATTATCCAGATTGGTGACATCAATTGCACCTGTTGAGAGGTTTTTGTGATCGCTACTGAATAAGGCTTTTCCATCAGAAAGCTTTCCATTATTTGTAAGAATCGCATAAACCAAATCGCCAATGGTCGCTTTAGCGGCTCGTCCCATTTTCATCGGAACATCGGTTAGCTGACTCAAGTCGTCGTTAATAATTGCTTGGCGAGTAACAGAGAAAATCTCACCGTAAGTGGCCAGTGCAATCTGTTCGCCACGATCTGATGTGGTGACATATTTATACTCAGCGCCTTCCCGCACCTTACGCAGCGATGGGAACCCCCCCATTCCAACACGATGAGCAGTCTTAAAATCAGATAGTTGCCCTTTTTTCGTCCATTGTTCGAAGGTTTCTTCAGCCTCATCCCAGCCCTGTAGAAGTGACTTATTCGCCACATCCAACAGAATATGACCGAAATCAGATGTCGTATGAGTGAATGACATACCAATCATCTGCATAGGATTGTATGACGCAACACCGATCCCCCGCTCAGTCAGTGACATCCGAGCATATTCACGCAGCGTCATACCATTATAAACGTTGTCATTTTGACGATCTTCGAAACCGGCGCGTGACATTAACGCTTGGCGAATACCATCGCTGGTGAAATTACCATTACCGGCATAGATATGCAGACCTGCAGTTGGGGTTTTATTCGATGGCGTGGCATCTTTACCCATCAGTGCCAGCAGCTTTTCGCGGGACTGTTCCAACGTGCAATCCACATCTTCGACACACGCAGATTGTAATTCCTGATAGCGGCCACCGAACATCGCAAACAAATCTTTAATGCCGTTGATCCGCTGTTTTTGGGCCTCACGCTCCTGAGTACGAATAGCGTTGTCATCCAAAGACGCTGTAGGGACTACCGGTTGGGTTGGGGCGACTGGTTGTGTCGTGGTCGCTTTGGGTTTAATAATCATATTCTTCAGAGAAGCTGGCATAGACTCGAATTCCTCAATACGTTTTGAATTGATGCGGGCCATCGCCTGCATCGACGGGAGTAGTTGATCGGCAAAACCGTGTTCGACACATTCCTGAGCCGTTAGCCAGGTTTCTTCACCGAGCATAGCAGCCAGTTCATCCGGGGTTTTGCCGGTCTTTTGGGCATAGGAAGGAATAAGAACCCCTTCCACCTTATCGAGCAGATCGGCATAGTCGCGCATATCGTTAGCATCACCACCAGTAATGCCCCAAGGCTTATGGATCATCATCATCGCGTTTTCCGGCATGATGACGGGGTTACCGACCATGGCGATCACTGAGGCCATAGATGCGGCCAAACCGTCGATATAAACCGTTTTGCTGGCAGGATGAGTGTTCAGCAGGTTGTAAATGGCAATCCCCTCAAACACATCACCACCGGGAGAGTGGATGCGCAGGTTAATATGGTCGATATCACCCAATGCTTTCAGGCTGCTGGCAAACTGGCGGGCGGTAACCCCCCAATAACCGATCTCCTCGTAGATATAAATATCCGCGCTTTTTTCCCCACTGGCTTTCATACGGAACCAGCTTTTATCACCGCCAGACGCCTGCGGTGCCTTAATCAGTTTCTTTCTGCTGTTCTTGCTCACGGGCATCTCCTTTATCGTTAGCCGGATCAGTATCAAAAATCAGGTCCAGCTCGGTATTTTCGTCAATTTCCGCCTTACGACGGCGTTTTACATCCCCTGGGTTAGCGCCTCTCGCTCTGATCCAATCCGCTTCGGTTGCTGCGCCGCCTCGAATCAGGACTCGCCATGAATTAGCCTCTTTCAACGGATCAATCCACGGCATCACTGGCCCGCTGTAAACCGCATTCAGTAAGGTCTTTTGGTCAATATCGGGCGGGACATGGATAATGCCAGCAGCGATGGCCTGTTTCAGCCATTGGCGATACATCGGGCGAGTGACGGCAGCAATAAAAGCATCCTGCAAAATCCCATAACCTTCAAAAGACTCCACCAGCTCCTGTCGTTGGGCGCTGTAAGTACCATCATAATTACGGGAAATACTGGAATAGCTGCCACGACTCCCTGCCGCAACCGCCCTTAACTGCCCATTACGGAAATTTTCAAGGTTAGGATTCGGACGGTCTGACTTAATCATTCCGATTTCTTCACCGGGCTGAAGATCATCAAATAGCATGCCCGGCACAATATCTAGCTCTCGCTTATCATCGGCATTCGCGTCATCAAAACTCTGTCCATCCCCTTTCTTGATATACATGCCTAATGCCGCTGCGATACGGGCGGCGGTGAGTTCAGAATCTTCATACTCTTTGAGCGCACTCAACCGGATCAGAATGCCGGACAATAAGCTGTTACCCCGAACTTGATGCAGACGACGCATAAACTTCAGATGCACCATGTCCTCGGACAGAATTTCTTTTGTATTGCCCAGCGCAATACCTGTCGTGGAAAGGGATTTGTAGACGATATATTTTGTGGGTCGCCCCCAGCCATTGAGGTAAATGCCCTGACAAATATTTTTTTCGGGGGCATTGGATTCCAACGGAACAAAATCAGGCTCTAACGCTTCAATCCAGAAAGGAATACCGGCCGTGGCGGTCAAGCCTTGAGCCGTTCCACTCACGAGTTGTCCAAATACTTCACCATCACGTAACCACGTTCGAGCCATTAGGCGTTCAAGTACGGGGCGAGTAAATTGACCGGTCACATCCGGTGAAACGGACCACTCGGCCCATGCGGACCTGATTTGCTTCGCTAAATCATCCGCGATTAACCCAGTGAGGAGGATGGGCTGAGGATCGACAATAATACCCTTAGCCCCAATGATGCGCTCCTCCAGTTTATCCAGCAGCCCGATCACAAGATCATGGTTGTTGTCCAAATATCGGGCCTGCTCCCTCAAAGAGCGACCAGCCACTTGACTAAGTTGGTTAGCATTACGATTTTCACGTCTGGCGCGATGTGTGCGTGTCGGTAATACCGCTTCATAAGCACGGATCGCCACCCGAGATTTTAAACGGGCCGCTTTCCAGCTCGGGGAAAACAAACCAATCGCATCATCAATAATGCTCATTATGGAAACCTCGCCACTTTATACATAGGACGCCCGCGCCGCGCCGCAATCAGCAGCCGGAGTTCTCGTCGGTATGCCGCTAGCCCCTTTCGTATCTCACTCAGATTTTCCATCGACATTGACTGACCGTTAAAAGTGATGGATTTCCCTTCCAGCACAGCTATTTCAGCGGCAACATAACGCTGGATCATGTTTTCAATTTCTGCCTGATTCACACCCAGCCTCCTGAAGTTGATGATACCCATGCAGAGGTTTTTTCCTCTTGCGGGGCAAGTGATTTTTTAGGTTTTGGTGTCTTAGTTCGAGATGTTGTGGAGGTCGGTTTTTGAACGGGCGATAACGAGGAATGGGTATCAATAGGCCGCGCCCAAGGCGGCGGTTTTTCCCAGTTGATTTTCTCGTACCCCTTCAGTATCACTAACGCATGGGCATAGACCATTAAGTCAAATGCCTCATTTGCGCCCTTGCCCGGCTTCGTCCATTTACCGTCACTACCGCGTTCCTCGTAAGTCAACTCGTCATAGAACCACTCCCCCAGCCACGCCGGAAAATGCACGTAGTTAGCCCCCGGTGTTTCGCGCTGAAGCGCGTTGCTGATCCGGTCTTTTAATTGATTGGTCTGCAACAGATAAAGCGGCACAACTCCCCCCGCCTCAGCTCGCCGATTGGGGCGATCGGTATTGTCAGGGAGCGTTTTGGTGATCAGTTTGCTTCGCGTCGTACTGTCCCCTTTGAAAAGAAAAACACGTTTGTGGACACCATCGCGACGACATTGCCGCCAAAACTCGTAAGCGTTGCCGGTGACGCCATCTTCACCGCCTGAGTCAACCGCCATTGCCAGTACAGGCAATGAGACGCTAGGGTTGCTATGTAGCGGCCATTCCTTATCCAACACGTCGGAACGTAACAGGTCCCAATCCTCGAGATAACCAGCGGGATCAATCGGCAGACTTTCACCGTTCGGGCCGACACGCATTGATTGCTTAATGTTGTATCGGTCAACTATCCAGCGTTCGCCATGGGTGCCATAACCAACAACCTGAACAACGAAACGTCGATTTTTACCGCCCTGCACATCAATAGTGGCAACGAGGAAATGCACACCTTCCGGCACGGTACGCTTAGTCACGTCCTCTGCCCGAATCATCAGAGTTTCAGATTGTCGCTGCTCTACGCTGGAGCGGGGTAAGTAGGGAATACCACAGTCCGTATTCGTGACAGCTTTCAAGGTTTCTTCGCTGCCAGTAGCTTCAAATTCTTGCTCAGCAGTCAGAAGCCTGAATATCATTTGCGCCCAGGTCTGATAACCAGCAGCGGGGCCTTCCATCCAAAATGAAGCAATACGCGATTGTCGTGGAGTGCCGGTAATATCCCCATTAGGATCAGAGTGCTCTCCCTCTCGCAGCCAAATACCCTTTTTGTTTAACTCATCTTTTAAGTCTGAGGTGATGACGCCCTGACAAGATGGGCAAACCAAATGTGCATCTCGGCTGGCCTGTATAGGGTCTGGCACATCACGATACCCACTCATCGCTTGCATGCAAGGCTGAAAATATTCGCCACAATGCGGGCATGGCCAGTACCAGCGCCGTCTGTCTCCACGGTTATACAACGAAAGAATGCCAGTGGCTGGGGGGGCTTCATGGGGAGATGTTCGCCGCCATTTAGTATCGCGAACATCCCTGCCTGGTGAACTTTCCACCAGCGTCATACCGGAACTCATAAATGTGGTGGTACGCTTTGAGGCCAGTGTAAAACCATCGCCTTCCCCGCCAATATCTTCTACCCAGCGGTCATAATCAGTCAGCGCAACAAATCGGTAATCGGACGATGAAAGGATATTGATTGAGGGCCAGCCTATCTTCAGATAATTACCTGCACGAAAAATAATATCGTGGACGTTATTATCATTAGGGTTTTTACTGAGACGTTTTGCAACTTCCGGGCTAACCCTAAAGGTTCTGGAGAGGCGTTTCTTTGAGTGTTCTCGCGCCTTTTCCTCTGTCATTTGCACCAACAGAAAATCAGCGGGATCGCAGACAATAGAATAGACACACCAACCATCAATTAGCCCAATAGTTTTACCCGTTCGGGCAGGGCCGACAAAAATAACTGCGTCATACTCACGTGAAGCTAGGCAGTTCATAGGCTCAATAATATAAGGTGTCATGGAGGCATCCCACGGCACTGAATTACCCCCGCCTTTGGGAACACGCATATACTTTTGTACTGCCTCGGCAATTGGAATGCGCCGAGGGGCTTTTAGCAGGGCTGAAACATCACGCCGTATAGCTGCCGCTGATGCATAACTCATTAATGCTCATCCTCAGTTTCTGCCAGTGAAACCGATGAGGCCATTAAGTCCCTCAACTCATCAGCCAGCGATTGCGCCTCATTCACCAGTTCAGGCGACCAACTCTTTTTACGTTCAAGCACATCCGGCCAAGTATCCAACAGTTGAGCGACCGACTTCACCAACAAGGCCATCTCGGTATGAACTTCACTAACAGGGATAAGTTGACGCAAGCTGGCTTCCAACTTCACTCGCTCATTTTCAGACTGATACCAATCTTTACGATCTTTAGGACCCATTCTCTGTGGATTTTGAAAACCATCAGGATCGACAGGCTCAATCTCCCCAAACAAAATGGGGCCGACATCTTTCAGTGCATAAACGGGGTTGCCTCTCACTGTGTCAGCGATTGGCGTATTGGCATCGAGCAGGCGCTTTCTCACCGTTCCGCGATTTAGCCCAAAAGCCTCAGCAATCTTCGCTACGCTCCAGTTATAAGCGTCCCCCAGATTGCTGATATTGGACATTGACACCTCATCCTGTCAGGTGAAACTGGTATTTATTAAATAAATTCAAATAATTACAATCTGGTCAGATGACAGTGCGCTTTTAGTTTTGTCACCTGAAAGTTGATTTTTATTCTAATTTTCAAGAAGATGCGACACCTGCTGCTGTCACCATGAAAATTGAAAAACTAGCCGTTTTCCGCGAGTCCCACTCCCCGTGGTAGGGACCCCCTCTGGGAGTACCTTTTGAGATTCATTAGCATTTGAGATGAAATGATTTCACTTTGTGATTATTCCGGCCTCACCTATCTGTAACTCCGCACCAATCAGACCGAAAGCGACTGCTTCCTCACCTTCAGGGTAATCAGCTAGAACCTCACGCAGCTTCTTTGCAGCTTCATTCACTTTGGACTGAAATTCCTCTGGCTGTGAAGCAATCAACCCTTTGAACATCAATAGAGTTTGCTGGTCCTGTGTCATGGTTTACTCCAAAAGAAAAACCACCGGCTTATAAGGCCAGTGGCTTGTAATTAGCTAAGTGATTGACCAAGATGTTTGGGCTTAAATTGGTTTTGGTTTTTGTCTCATAATTGCTTCTTCAACATCTTCCATTAATGGTTCATTGCCAATATAACCAACAAGATACATTTCACCATTATCAGAATAGTGTTCAGCAACCACAAAGATAGCTTCACGTAAATGCGGATCTGCTATTTGTGGAATTAAATGTAGTTTGCGCAATCCCTGCTCAATACTGCGCACTTCCCCATTCCACCCCTCACCAAAAAGCATTATGTCTTGCATATAACAACCTCTGGTCAATGAAGTAATAACGAAACCATATTACTACAGACATTATCGATGGCACTCAATGAATACCATCTGTAATGCTTTTACTCTTCGACTGTTGCACCTTCTGGCAATTCACGCCCAGCGTATACAGCGCAGCCTGGGTGACGCTCATCTTCAACAGCAGTCAAATCACTCTCATCGAACCATGCGCTCATGGCCCGACCATCGCCAGCCTTGTAATGCACAAAATAAGAGTTCTCATGTGTTGCGTATTCTGCGCGGCCTTTCACCTCGCCAAACTCATCACTAATCGCGATATTTACCAGTTGGGTCAATTCATACTTAAACATTTGATTTCCTTTTGATGGATACAAAAAACCTACCGAAGTGGCGGTGGTGGTGGCGCTTTAGGGCGCTTATAGTTTGCTGGCGGTGGCCCGTTACGGTTTGAGCCATTCCGTCCAGAACAAACAAGAGCAGCTGCAATAATGGGAAAGATAACAATGAGAGCTAATAACGAGATGAGTGCGAACAAAGCATTTACCAGATCATTCATCTTATTGCCCCGTTCTATCTGAGTTAATGATTAACCGGTCGTCAGTGATAACCTTCTGCAATGCGGTGACCTTCTCAACTAACTTGTCGGCTCGTTCAGCGATTGAAATAAGAAATCCGACATCTGCGTCTGAAAATCCGCAGTCTCTGGCTGCATCAGTGAGCTGTCCACTGGCGGGAGTAACGGACATATCCCCAACTGAAGCGGAGAGACACTCGAAGCGCTTTTGCAGCCTGATATTGCCAGCGCGATAAGCAGCAATAGTGCCTTTTGCTTTGTTCTCAGCATCTGCTACCCCTTGTTGATATGCTTTTAATCCGGCTGATTGCGCGGCTTGAAGTTGAGCCTCTTTCTCGTCAGCACTCTTTTTAGCGGCTTTTTCTGCTTCTAGGTCTGACTTATCACGCCTAGCCCATTCAAGTGACCATTCCGAATCTTTACTATCGCTGCCCCACTTATGTCCACCAGCGATGCAAATAGCAGCGATTACCAGCACTGCGATCAGTATTGCCGTTACCTTATTCATGATGTGAGTATCCCGACCACAAAAAACCACCACCATTGCGGAATGCCATAAAATACCAACACAGCAGCGGCGATAAAGCAGATAGCACTCATTTGAAATCACCTGTCAGGCAGAGAGACTTTTCTTTTCCACGACGAGTAACCAGTCCGGGGAGTTGTTTTCCACCACCGTAAGTCCATCGGGGGAATTGATAGCAGGCTTCGGTGAATTTGCTATCGCGCAACATTCGATACATCGTAGATTTCTGCATCTGCGCACAACCAGCGTTAAATGTGATCGACGTAACAGCATCAAACTGGCCTTGATTCAGCTCCTTTCCATTGCCAAATTTGTTTACGCAACGTTCAGCATCAAGAATATTCTTTTCCCAATCAGCGGCTATTTGAGCGTCAGTCTTAATCACCCCAGCCTTGACGCCGTGAGTATTGCCAATGCCATCGGTCAACACTCCAGCCGGACATACGTATGGGTCACGGCGGCATGATTCAGCATTACCAATAAGCTCTAATCCTTTCTCGCTTGTTCTCACCGTTCCGTTAGATACGACGATAGCAATAATGGCTGACACTGCGCAGGCGGTACCGATGGCAACACGCTTTAATGTCGTCATCACTCACTCTCCATTTGCTGCAAAACTTCATTTACCACTTGAATTGCAGCCGGATGGCTATCAATAGGTTTGCCGTGCAAATAGTCTTTTAATATCTGCGTACGCTCTTGCTGCTCTTTAATTTGAGCCGCCTTTTCTCTTCGATTGGCGTAATACGTTTTGATGGTGAACCACGCACTAACCAAAGCGCCGATAATAAAAATGTATTCCTGCAAACTGAGAGCGGAAAACAAAGCAAGTGAAGCTGTCCACCAATAAGGCACTTGACCAGTATCGTTCATCTTCATATCTCCCCCTCCCGTTCTGCGGGTTGGGCGCGTAGTTAAGGAATTTAGCCCACCAGTGCAGCCACTCATGCGGAGTAATGTGTGTGGAGTTGATTGGGTGACTGATGGGCTAAAACGAGAAAGGCCCACCGAAGTGAGCCTTAAAAGTTGGTATGTGGTGTCCGGCGCTAATCTCGGATATGTCAGACTCTCACTGCGCTACTCCGTGTATCAGGGAATGGTTTTACACTCTCCCTTGCAGGCCGTCTGCTGGAGTTTTGCCAGCCTGCACGGTCACTTCATCTCCAGTATTGCGGCGCTTTAGCATGCGCATTCACCACATTCGGCTGGATACTGTTTCACAACGATTGGATTAACCAATCCAGTACCCATGCGAATGTAGAATGCAAAAAGCCCCGGCGATTAACCGAGGCTTTAAAATTCGGGGCTGTGATAGTTAACCCTGCAACCGTATCAATGATAATGCAATCCTTGCACCAAGGTAGCTATCACAGCACTGAATAATTTACATTGCAATTATAAACAAACCTTAAACATAACTACCTTTACAGTGGGCATGACTCACAAAACCATAAATCCGTGAGCAATTAACTCAAGGGCTTGAATAGTTGCCGGTCTTTCCCGGCTGTCAGTTTTCATTGTAGATGAAATATGCTCAGCTTCTTTTGGACAGATGACCCTGGATGTCAGCCTGAGCATACTTCAAAATCAGTATACCCAATTAGAGGTAGATACATAAACAAAAAACCGCACGATGGCGAGGACTCTTTGAAGCCGGTTACGGTTCCGGCGTCAACACCTACCAATGTGCTGACCGCATACCTCTAAAATGCAAAAAGCCCCAGTAAATACCAGGGCTTTATAATTAATCGAACTATCTCGACAGTGACATCACAACTAAGTCACTCTACAGCAGGATTTTATTAATTTTATCTTGAATTTCTAGCTGCAATGACGGCGACTTAATCTCCCCATCTAGAGAGCTTTTGTCCATTAGCATGACATCAAGTCTCGCTCGTTCTGAAGGACCTAGCGTGCAATAAAACGCTGAAACTATCTTTTTTAGCGCCAATATTTCAAGCGTTATATGTGATGTAACGTCTGACATGCTTCATCTCCTAGTATCTACCATCATTACTAGGAGTATATATATGTCTTGTGGAAATGCTCCAATACAAATTGATACCAAGATTAATAATTTTTAGGGGGTTGCCGGTCTTTCCCGGCCGTCACTGCGTACAAGTGAAATATGCTCAGTTTCTTTTGGAAAGTCGATAGTGCGTATCAACCTGAGCATACCTCGCAATTAGTATACCCAATTAGCAGTGAAGACTGAAACAAAAAACCCCGCCGAAGCGAGGTCTTGATAATTTTCCTTGGCGCTCATCTACAGAAACGCCCATGATTTAGAGAAATTACGCCAACTTTATGCAAAATGCAAGCGATATATTAAAAACTTGTCGCCATTAGTCACAATCATGTCGTTATCGTGTAATCCGCTGGAACTCATCTTCTGCATAACTCTCTTCAATGTCGCATTTAGCCACCAGCGACTCATAGAACGGCTTCCAGTTACGTGACCAAGACGATTGGGTTAGTTCAGGAAGCAACGCTGTAATCGCTCTGTATGCTGTTGTTGAGGGTGTCCGTTTGTATCCAATTCCTGAACAACGTTCACACTCTTTTTCAACTGGCACGCCAAGCCGCTTGGATTTTTTAAGGTCACGCACCTTACCCGTTCCATTGCAGCGGCAACGATGGGAGATTTTGCCCTTTCCGTTACAGGGATTGCACAATTCGCCCACCAGTTCTTCTTCTATCCATGCCTCTGTTTTCTCACCGCATCCGGGGTGTTTAGTCACTTTTTGAATGCTGTAAATCAGCCTCCTCCCCTTACAGTGTTTACATGTAGTAGTGGTCGCTGCTGAACTGCTGTATTCCTCATAGGCAAATTTAGCCAGAATAACCATGCATTGAGCCATTCGGCGGCCTGATGCTTTACCGACATGTTTCGGGGCGTTCTTCATGGCGAACTGTGTAAGCTGCTCAACGGTTCTTACCTTATCCTCTTTGCTGATACCCACCTTGCCAAGATATGCAGCCATGCCGAAACTGGCACGAGCCTCAACCATTCCCATTGCAGCGGCTAAATCCGGTCCCTTAAGCGAATCGGAAGAGGTCGCGCGGGAAGAATCGGTAATCATCTGGCTCTTGGCGCTGAACTGTTTCATTGCTGATTCTAGTTTCACTATGCCGCCCTCTTTGTGTAGATCTGCTCACGAACTTGATCACCATTCATTAACATGTCATTGAAATCATCATTATCGGGCCAGCGTACGCTAACAGATATCAGGTCATTTTTTGCTCTGAGATTGGCGGTGGCGCAATTAAAGGCCGCTGCCTGTCCGGTGGCTGAATGTTTATCCATATCAGCAAAAATAATGAGGTGTTTGACGCCTGCCGGCACCCTGAATTTCTCCATGAATCCAGCATTCATGACTGACCATGTATTGACCCCGTAAACTTGATAGCAGGACAGAGCTGTTTCTATCCCTTCTGCAATCCCCAATGTGGAAGCGACTGGAAACATACGTATCGCTACTGAGCGGGTGTGATCGAGGTAGTTCTGTTCCTGAAGTGACTTAAGTCGCTTGGCGCTATCACCGATATTGGCTTTTTTATCTCCATCAAGCAGGGTCTGATGTAGGTAACAGAGTTCACCCTTATCATCTGTAGCCAAAGAATAAAGCGCCTGATATACCCGCCCTGCATGTCGCTGTTTATCGCAAAACCTGACAGCTTCAACCGGAAGACGGCTAATACCACGCTGACGCAAATAATCTGCCCCCGTCGTGCCACGTAAGCCCACCAGCTTTGAAAACTTACTAATGACTCGCTGCCGCTGTTTCGCTGCTGAACTGGTGACGGGGATGCTGACATGACGGTAGTTATTGCCAATCAACTGATCCACTTCGGCACACAGTGCTGAAAATGATTTACCCTGCGTCAGATTAAGCAGCTTCATACCGTCGCCACTGTCACAGATACAAATCCATGTTCCCACCCCGTCGCGGTCATCAATGCGGAACTTGCCACGAGCACCGCATACCGGACACTCTCCCTTAAAATGGTTTTTGCCTGTGATGGGTGGTAAGCCAAAATACTCAAAAATTTCAGCCCACCGGCCTCTTGACGCTTCTGTTGTTTTCATACTGCTTTCCTTAAACTTTGACGTATATCTTCAAGCTGATTTTTGGCATTAATCAACGACATGGTGGTGTCGGCATTGACGTCATGACGCTGTTGAGGGGGTGGCTGAGATTTCTCTCTGCCTTTAGCAAAAGCGATGCGCTTATGTTTAATGAAGTTGCTGACCTCGGGGGTTATCTCCATCGGGAAATCACTCAAGCCATTAGGCCATTCGCTAAACTTGTCGTGGAAGGTGTGTGAGCACCAGCCATCGCTGACAGGCTTACCCATTGATGTACGCTGACGCTGATAGAACTTGATCTGACTCCACCACGCTTGCTTGTCAGATTGGGTGAACCCCCGCTTACCCTTACCTAACTTTTTCAGTCCGCGCTGGGTGTCGGTCTCCACGTCCTGCCCTGCCAGTGGCTTAAATCCACATTTCGGGCAGACATATACACCCGCAGGCTTCATGAAATGACACTCGGTGCATTCTTTGGGGAGTTTTTCAGTGCGTTCCTCAGTCTCACGACTGGCGCTGTCTTTCATTCCGTCGCTTTTGGAGGGCAGTTCGTTGTACTCGATGGAGTCAGGGAAGCCCAAGCGGTGAACAGTGCCACTGTGATCGAAAACAAGGCAAGACTCTTTACCCGGCGCAGTACGCAAGCCACGCCCAAGCGCCTGCAACCAACGGATTTCGCTTTTTGTGGGTCGGGCGTAGATAACGCAGCGAACATCACTATCAAAACCAGCTACCAACACGCCCACACTGACGATAATTTTTGTGGCGCCCATTTCGAAGCGATGAATAATGAGTTGACGCTCTTCATGCGGGGTTTCAGCTACCATCACCTCAGCGTTAATCCCCACCTTATTGAATTGTATGGTGACGTAATTGGCGTGATCTACATTTACGCAGAATGCCACCGTGGGCAGGTCCCGCCCGTTCTGTAGCCAGTTATCAACGATGTCGCCAACAAGGTCAGCACCACACATGATTTCTGCGAGTTGGTTTTCGTTGTAGTCTCGTCCGCAATCAATGGTGTTGGTTGTTTTCACGCCTTTCAGGTCTGGCTTGCTCGGCGCATAGAACTCGTAACCGCTCAGGTCGCCACGCTGGATTAACTCCCCGATGGTGGTCGGCTTAACCAGTTGCTGGTAGTAATTACCCAAGAACGGTGAGAAAGGCGTACCGGATAAACCAATCACTTTCACCTGTGTTTCACGTGTCAGGCGCTCAATCTCAATCAGAATTTGTTTCTGCCGGAGGTGAGCCTCGTCAACGATCAGCAGATCAATATTGTCCGGGAACTGACGGCGGATCAGCGTGGCGGCACTGGCAATCTGAATTTTTAACGCTGGGTCATAGCTCGGATGTTTCTGCCAGATGAAACTAATCTCATCTTCAGGGAGTCCGTATTCGATAAAGCGCTGCGCAGTCTGGTTAATTAAAATTGTGTACGGGGCAATGAAGAGCACACGCATACCGCGACTAACAAACCCATCAGCGATAAATGCCGCTAAGCCGGTTTTGCCGCTGCCTGTCGGTGCATAGACCATGAAAGAGCCGAATGACTTCCAGTCACTGCGCAGCATGTTCAGGGCGCGTTCCTGTGCAAAGTTCGGTGTGATGTTCAGCATTGTGTGACCCCATATCATCTAGCTAGTACAAAGCGTTTACTTGAATCTGGTGGCTCGGATAACCTCGACGCCATCAGCGATATAACGCAGTGGGTGCCTACCATCCATGAGCAGGACGAAACCAGACATACCGTCAGGTAATACGTTCAACTTCATCAGTGAGCGACAACGAGGAGATTTTTTGTCAATTTCAATGGCGCATTGCTGCCCGTCAGGCGATGTAACTAGGCAATCAATAAACCCTTTGCGACCACTGGCCACGCTGATAGCAAAGTTGCGTTGCAGGTAATAACCTTGAGATTTGATTTTCCTTTGCATGACGTAGTCAAAAGTGACCTTGTCGTCAGACCGAATGAATTGCTCTTCCAGAAGGGCGATTAATTTCTGTTTCAGTTCTTTGCTCATAGAGTCTCCTCATAATTACTTAACGTACTAGATTGGTGGTACATCGCATTTTTAAGGGCTACCCCTTAGATCGAGATCTACCTAACCTATGGAGTTGTCTGTTGGAAAAGCCTGTTCCAGTGCTTCGCACTTAAACCCAACTCCCCCCTTACCCCCCTCATTTTTTGAGGTGAGCATCTATACATCCAGACACTTAAGCGCTTAGATATCCGCACATCTAGCCACCTAAAAATTACGCATCTTGATATGTAGATTTAGTAACCTGCCAGCACCTTGATGCTGTAATGCAACCAAACACCTTTAAGTCTGGTTATCCGCAGGTTGTTTACCGTTGTGCTACCAACGGCGGACTGACCGTGTAACCCTGTAGTGCTTTTCCGTGGCTGTTCACAAACAATCTCAATCGCGTATTAGCTTCATGCCTTGCTTTGTTCTCTTGACGGTATGAAACAGACTCCGTGTAAAACGCGACCTGATAAGCCTCTGCATACTTAACGACAACCTTTCTGCGCAACGAGGGTGCCAATTGCTGTAACTGCTCCTGAATCCACTTCCCATCCTCGGGGCAAAACACCGTTGGCATGATTACTTGGGTAAATGCATCGGGAGTCATGGGTTAATTCCGCTTGGTTACTTTTTTCTTACTCGGGAAGGGTTTTGTCTCGAATGCCTCAAGAGCTCCTCCTTCCTGAACAGAAACCTTGATGTTTCGCCCAGATATAAGCGCCTTGCTGATTGCCATCTGGGTTAAGCCAAGAGCCTTCCCAGTACGGACTTGCCCATGCATATCCACATACTCTCTCAACGTCATATTAGTCATAAATGTCCTATCTGTTGCATTTATAATACTAAAAGTATTAATATAAATGCTACTACAAGTAGGAGACATTATCAAACTAAAGGTATTAAAATAAGATATGGAAAACAAAAGAGTCCTGACGACAGAACAGTTGGAAGATGCGATGCGTCTGAAGGCTTTGTATGAGTCAAAGAAAAAATCTTTAGGGATTACTCAGCAGGTAATTGCCAACGAACTTGATATTTCTCAGGGGGCTGTAGGTCATTATCTGAATGGGCGAAACCCTCTCAACCTAAATGTTGCCGCTGTTTTTGCAAGTTTTCTACAGGTTCCTATATCAGAATTTAGTCCATCTCTTGCAAAAGAGGCATCCCGCTTATCACAAGTCTCCAACGTGTCATTTGTAGAGCAAAATACTCCCAAGGGGAGTTATCCATTAATTAGCTGGGTCAGTGCAGGCTCATGGTGTGAGGCTATAGAACCCTATACCCTGAAAGATATCGATGAGTGGTATGATACTTCAGCTCACATTGAAGGTGATGGCTTTTGGTTGAGAGTCCAAGGTGACTCAATGACATCCCCTGTAGGTGTCAGCATTCCAGAGGGAATGATTGTTCTGGTAGATACTGGGCGAGAAGCAAAAAATGGCAGCCTTGTTATCGCTAAATTAACTGATGCCAACGAAGCCACATTCAAAAAATTAGTGACAGACGGAGGATCATCCTACCTTAAGCCCCTAAACCCTCAGTACCCATTAATCCCCATTAATGGAAACTGTAAAATCATTGGCGTTGTGGTAGAAGCTAAAATTATGTTCTCTTAAAAACCACCTACCCACACCCCCAACAAAAGGCCCACGGTTAACCTCGGGCCTTTTTTATCGCCAAAATAAAAATAAATACCATTAAAATTCAAAAAGTTAATACTTATGATAATATTTTATATACTTTTAGTATTGCAGATATTAAAACTTTTAGTATTATTACCTCACCGCCACACATAATTGCGTTGAGGATAAGATGAAACACTCAGAGGTTAACCATCAGGATATTCATAAAAAATTACGTGAGAGTAAATCCCACTGGTCGTATTTGTTTGATGCTAAACATTTTAACCCTAAATCAACTTACCAACTTCAAACTTGTTTTGTTGGTGAAGTTGAATACGCCATTTATGAACGGATTGAAAATTACTTTGTTCTTGTGGATTTTTTTAACAGTTACGAATCAGCAAATGAACAAGCTCGAAAAATAATTGATGAATGCGAAAAGTTTAAAAATTCAATTATTGGTTATTCTAATTATAAAGAAAGAAACTTGAATGCTTAGTTTAACGACTCATGTACTGACGCCAATCGAATACATGAGCCTAGCCAAATACACATACCTGAGAGGTTAGTTATATGGTTAAGTCAAATAGTATCATAATTAAAAATGCAACTACAAACCCATCATCTGAGAAAGTTATTCTAGTTGATAAAGACGCTCGGCATGTAGCCCAAAAATTGGCAAGTGACTATAAAACTGAATACGGTTGGTTATTAGCCAATTGGAAGTTGAGAGAGGCTTACGGGATATATATTGAAGAACCGTTCCCTAGCGTCGGTGATGTATTGGGTAATTATACTATCACGCATGCTTGCAAAGAAACCGGCTGTGTTATTAAGACTCAGACGCGCTATTTACAAATGAATAAAGGAGCTGGAATCTATGCGTAATTTATCGACATCAAACCAAATCACACCAGGTATCATCTCTGTCTCCGGTGGCTCTTCCGAAGGTGTATACATACAAGACAAGAAAGATATCTTGTACAAAGAACCTGATAATTTTACACCATTAAATTTTGGTATTTTCCCTCCGAAAGGGCAAATAGAATACCTTGCCTACACGGCTAGTAATGCTGATCGTTATGCAAAGCAATTAAGATATTTATATACAACGCTCATTGATGACGCAATTCGAAAGGTTGATGAAGATGTTGCAGCGAGGCTATGGAGCCTTACAGAAGAGTTGGTAATAATGACAACACAATCATCCAGAAATGCTAAAAAATTAATGGATGAAAATAATGAAAATTGAAAAAGTTGACCCATCCAGATTCGAAGAGTGGGAATTTGATTTAATTGATGATGGTGGTGTCGAGGTTGCATTCCAATTAAGGCCGGAACCTGTTTATTTTGTTATGCGTCACGGTCGCCGTAAGAAATGCTTTAGCCGTGAAACTGCAATTAATCGTCTAGCTCACTTTATGACTGAAAAAGTATTTAAACGGGCGGGTGTTAAGTCTCGCGTAGGCGAAACCTACACAACACTTGAAGATGGCAGGATTGCACATAATCGCGGTGAACACACTATAGATTATATTATTGCCCACTCGCGCTGTATGCGCCGTATTCGCCGCCTGTTAGCCAAGCGACGCGAAATATTAAGACAGGAAGCCAAAAAGAAAAAGCAAACTGACTCTCTTATCGATAAATATAAAAAGGCAATAGATAAGGTTGCCGAATTAAAGAAAGAGATTGTAAGTCTTAATTACTAACTAAACAAAATATTAACTATGGCCTTCGGGTTAGGACTCCCCATACCTAAAGGCCGTAAATGAGGCAACCCAAATATGAGCAATCTTGAATTAATCGGAAGATATCGTAATCGCATAGTGGCTGCAAAACTGGATTCATTGCAGCGGAAAACAGGCAGCACCTGCGTAATTAAAGAATCAGCCAGCGGGGAGATTATCTCCATTGAATTAACGGCTGAGGTATTAACACGCGCATTAGAAATGTTTGAGCTGGTAATTATTGAATCATTAGGAAAGGCCAAGGCTCGTGAGTCGATTGTTGAAACCTATAAGGATTGCGTCAAAAAGTTTGGTGGACTTACCCAAAGCGGTCACGCCCTTGTTGATCGGTTAATTGATGGGTTTGTTACAGCATCTGACGAACCAGCCACCAGCGACACACGGGAAGTGAAATGAGCAATTACGCCCAAAGAGCCGAACAAGCAACCGAGCTTGAAGCTAAAGGGCTATATCGCCGTGCTGCATGTGCTTGGCGTGACGCATTACCTCACGCCCCATCAATAGAGGTTCAGGGAATATGTGCCAGCAATGCGCAGCGTTGCTCTGACCAGGCGAAATACAAAGGAAAACCAGAAGTATGACTAAAAAACGCAATAGCAAAACTCGTCAGGGCCTTTGTGGTGTGACCTTGGCGCAAGGACACCGACTAGACCGAGCGCCAGCAAGGGAATACGTCAACGTGCAGGAATCAGTAGCGAAATACCGAACAGACGACGGCGTAGTTGAAATGCCATTAAACCGAAGCATGCGCCGGTACGCAAAACACATTGGCATCAACATCAAAGAGGTGAAGTGAAATGACGAATAAAACTGAACTAGTAGTCAATGGTGCGCCAATGATGGGTACCAAAGAAATTGCAAAGATGACTGAAAAACGCCCAGCAGACGTGATCCGCGACGTGTGGGTGATGCTGGAATCTCTTTATGGTATCAGCAAAGATAACGCAAATTTGCGTAATTATAAAAATCAACAGGTTACGTTGGTTTCTGGCGTTATTGCCTGCATCGATAATCGTGGCTTTGTCTCTGAGTTCCTCCTCGATCGCCGACATTCGGAAATTTTGGTTTCTGGTTACGACGTTAAACGTCGCGCTGCAATCATTGATCGTTGGCACGCACTTGAAACGGGCGAATCCCAGCCTCTCCTCTCACCGCCAGCACCACAGGAAACCCACATGAATAATGACATTCTTTCTCTGGCGCGTGTTGTAGCTGAGGCAACCGCATCGGCAACCATGAAAGCGGTAATTGATATTGTTGGCATTCAGAAGTACCAACCCGTAGTTGAACCAGTTGTAGCTATCGCGCCACCAGCACCAGAAGCCTTGCAGGTCAGCCACCACACGCCAGATAGCGGACAATCTGAATATGCCCTTGTGTCTGATCTGTCGTGGGCTTGTGGGTTATCAGATGATGCCTGCCGCCGATTGACTACGTTCTCGAAGCTACCTACCCGCCTGACCAATGGTGAGCGAGGCCATTTACTGATTCACCGTGATTCGTTTATGTCGGCAGCTCAAACCTTGCTTGATGAGTCCACACCACCCACCGGCAAACTTAAGCGCTGGCAGCATCCAGAGTTCGGCGGCTTCACTTTACGTCTGAAATCCGAAAACCACACAGGGGAGACAAAATAATGTTTATTCCAACCGATATTCTTCGCGCCGCTCTGCTCTGTGTCGCTGGAGAGAGCGAAACCCGCGAATACCTGAAAGGGGTGTACATCACCCCAACCCATATCAAGGCTACTGATGGCCGTGCGCTGGTGATGATGGAGCATGGCTGTGAGGTCGGTAATGATATTGATGGCGTGTTTGTCTTTGATGGTGACATTCCTGACGAAGCCGCCGATGCCGAATTAACCGCGATTGTTGCTGACGGCAGCAACTGGTATGCAGTCCATTACGATGAAAACGAGAAGCCAATTTGTTCAAACATGCTGGAACTACTCGATTGCAAATACCCCGATTTTAGCAAGCTATTACCCGCTGAACTGGAACCATGCGAAGAATTTCCCATGTTCAATGCCCGACTACTGGCATTGCCTTACCTGATGTTTCGTCATGGTTTTGGCCCGGTGAAATTCAAGCCTTACGGGAAAGAAGCACCGTGCCAGTTACTGCTCGACCCAGCCACTAATCACCTGTACGGAAACCCATTTCTGGTAATTATGCCGCTACATTCAAACGCCTTTGAACTCTGCCAGGGGGTGCTGAATGAAGAAGGTATTTGAGATTATGTGGACGCTGTTCTTTTCTACCCTTGTCGGCGTTGGGCTTACTTCTGGCTTCTATGCTTGGCTTGGCTGGGTCATTTGGTTGCGGGAGGTGTTGGCATGAAATTCGATTATCAAGACAGCGGCGCGGTGGCCAGCATCACGATCACCAGCACGATATTTGAATTCCGTAAACATAACCGTGTGGTTGATAAGGTGTTGCTTCTGGTAGATGTTAGCCCACACCGAACCGGATCATTCTTCATGAAAACCGTGCTTTCCGGTCGCTCTGCGGCGGTGCTCAGGGCTTATAAACTTGTGGCTCGGGGGGTGTCGCGATGAAGAAATCACTTGAGCTAATTGGTGGCAAAGATAAGGGGGTTGTCGCACCCGTTCCCGCTAATAGCAAGGCTATCGGCCAATCTGGTCAGCAAAGCATATTACCACTGGCGTACATCATCAGATTAGCGTGGGGTAACCCCGGCGATATCACAGGCGCTGTATGGGCGGCTGGTTACCGTAAGCCAGAGAAATCAGCCGAGGAAGCCGCTCTACTGACTTTGGATCTGATTACGAATGATTATTACGGAAATGATATCCCTTTCGAGTATTGGCCCACAACTTATGACCACGTGCTATCTGGCGAACTGAACCTGATTGTTTTCGAGGCTGTATATCTAGATAACTCGAACTCCGTCAGTGTTGCAAGGGCGATTATCGACGCCGGATACAGCAAGGTGGGTACCAATGGGTAAACAGGCTGATATCAACGACACCCAAGTACGGGCCACGGTTCGGATAGATGATGGTCGCGACTGGACGAAATGGCTTAACTGGAAAATGCGTGAAAAGTACCGCATGCGGAATGGGATAAATGAAGCACCACCAGCCAGACCGAAGGTAGCACCAGTGACAATAACGCCGATTAAACAGCCCCGGAAACGGGGTTATAAGGTGGTTCAGAAAGCGATAGGGGCGGTGTGATGAATAAACAAGACCATATAAAAATGCTTCAGTTTGAGATTGAGTTGTTGGAAAAACAGACAGCATCAAGCAATCCATGCGCCGCGCTACACGCTGAGTTTGTTCTCTCTAGCTACCGAGTTGCCCTATCTGCGCTAATGGCTGAACCGGTTTATTGGGAGATTGCCGGAATCCTATTTTCAACGCGAGAGGATGCACTTAAGCCCGGTTTTCGAGGAACCCCAGAGCCGCTATACGAAGAGCTAATTGTGGAGGCGAAACAGTGAAATTCAAATGTACAGGCAAGTGGAACGGTGAACCATTCGAGCGCGTTACCGAAGCAGAAGACGAGGCCGATTGCTACGGGCATTGGCACTGGTGGGCCTCGATGGGTGAAGCCACTATTACTGATTTTGTCATGGAGGTATGCGCAGATGAGCAACCGTCAGCAGTTTGAAAAACGTTGTCACTACGTAGGCGGCTTTGATTTAACTCGCCATGGCAACGGCTACGCTAGCTACAGAACGGATTTAGGCTGGACATGGTGGCAAGCGGCAATCAAAACACCGGTAATGCTCCCCCCCAATGATTGATATCACTGGTCTGGAGGGTGAAGACCTAAACTCCGCGAACCATTTCAACGCTGCCATTGCTATGTGCTCTATAGCGATCCGGAAGGCGGGTTACTCAAGCGAGTGTTCACCAATGTTTTACCCTACAGATAAGCAAGGCGGCTAATTATGATCACATGTGAATTATTGACAATTGAACGGGTAGAAAAGGCTGTAGGGTATGACCGCACAACCATCTACCTGCGCATCAAAGAAGGGACATTCCCAAAACCAGTTAAAGACGGGCGCAACTCTCGTTGGCCGTCAACGGTGATTCAGGAATGGATTGATAACCTTATTGTGGAGAATCAGAAGCAATCAGGCCAGTAACCCACTGGCCCCACTCTTCCATTAACTGCCGTCTCTCTGGCATGTACTCGGCGTGATTGTATGCGGCTGACACACGGTTTTTTTCAACGTGTGCTAGCTGCCGCTCGATAACTTCATGCCGATATCCCATTTCATGCAACCTGGTTGAAGCTGTAGCGCGGAAATCGTGAGTTGTTATCACCGTACGAGCGTATCCCAACTGCACAATAGCCCTATTTAAAGTGGATGCTCCCATGTAAGTGTTGTTTAGTCTGGTATTGGGGAATAACCAACGCCTATTACCCGTAATTTTCTTCAATTCATTTAGCAGGGATATTACTGGGGCAGACAATGGCACTCTATGCATTCGCCCCATTTTCATTAGTTCCGGGGGAATAACCCATTCCGCATTATCAAAATCAATATGTGACCATTCAGCCGAACGTAATTCAGCTTGTCTAACAAATACTAGCGGCAAGATTCTTAGCGCTATAATAGTCGCTTGGTTACCGGTGGAGCTATCAAGACGCAAATAATAATCACGTAACTCATCACCAGTGAGCGGTCTAGAATGTTCGGTTTTAGGGACTATAATAGCCCCCCTTAATGCCGCGGCCGGATCGGAGTCTGCGCGTAATGTCGCTACGCCATAGCAAAAAACAGCAGAGCACCACTGCCGTACTTTAACCGCTACGGATTTAGCGCCCCGACTCTCAAGGTCTCTAATTATTTTTAATATATGAGAGGCGTTAATTTCCCGCATAGGCATAGCGCCAATAGCGGGGAAAATATCGTTATACATAAAACCAGTGATCTGATTTTTTGAATTTTTTGCCCAATGCTCCCCTTTTTTATCCAGCCATTCTTTTGCCACTATTTCGAATGTATTGGCGTTCTCAGCTTTTGCGATATCCCGCTCAACTGCTTTGGCTTCCTTGGGGGCGATGCCGTTTTTTACCTGCTCCCTAGCCCACTCACGCAATCGACGAGCTTCGGCCAACGATACGGCAGGGTAACTCCCGATAGTGTAGCGTCCGTCCTTTGTAGGCGTGATCCAGTAGCGATAACGCCATGTCTTTACACCCGAGGGGCGAACATCCAAGTACAGGCCGTTACCATCCTGCAATTGATAGGCTTTTTCTTGAGGTTTAGCGTTGCGGGCTTTGGTATCAGTTAACTTCATAGGGCCACCGGATAACCGTTTATTTGTCCGGTAGCTTGTCCGGTTTATTATTCGCTGTCAATCAATGTTGTTAGATGCCAATAAACACAAAGCCCTGCAATAGCGAGGCCTTGAGAGATTTATTCGATGTTAACGGATTCTATTAAACATCAAAGTTTATTCCGCAGCGAAATGGTTATCCAGCAAAGCCTGACAAGAAGGCGGCAATGGTGGTGGTAAGGTTTTACCCGGTTTGGCGCTTGGTTGATGTGGCTGGAACCAGCTTTCTAACTCGGCACCACAACCATCACCCGGCGGTGGCGTATCTTGATCCAGACATTCAAGGCTATCTGCTGGGCAGCGTAAGCGCACATGCATATGAGCGCGGTGACCAAACCATGGACGCACTTTATGCAGCCAGTTACGATCCGCGCCAGCATCCAGACAAAGCTGTTTTTTAATTGCCGGATTGACGAAAATACGCGTGACTTCATTATCTTTGGCGGCCAGTTTAATCAGGCTTTCAACTTGTGGTTGCCACAATGCAGGAACGACTCGTTTACCATCGGCTGCAACCAAATCAATGGGTTGTGGTTTCAATAGCTGCTTCTGGCTCCAGCGCTGTTGTGGCAGTTGCAACCAAATATCCACATCTAGCCCCGATTGATGGCTGGCATGCCCACTACTAAAACGCCCACCAGCAGGCATCGCCATATCGCCAATCAGGACAGTTCCGAGCTGGTTTTGTTGGGCTTTATCACCCAGACGATGAATAAAATTCAGTAAATCGGGGTGGCCAAAATAGCGGCGCTGATCCGGACGCATCACCTGATAATCAGCTGACTCAAGCGGCAAAGGCATGGCACCAATAACACAGCCATTGGCAAAACCACCAATTGACTGCGGTTGTCCGGCCACCGGATGTGTAATCTGTTGCCACGGCGTCGCTGCCATTACCGGGCTTATGGTCGCGAGCGCCGCTAAACCGGCTAATGCCACGACACCCGTTATCCATTTTTTCATTGTGTTTACCAACGCGGGACGTCTGAAACTACATCACCACACTGAGCGCGCTGGCGCAGCAGGTGATCCATTAACACAATCGCCATCATCGCTTCAGCGATCGGAACAGCACGGATGCCGACACAAGGATCATGACGACCACGGGTAATCATCTCAACCGCATCACCCTGCCGATTAATCGTGTGCCCCGGTACCGTAATACTGGAGGTCGGTTTCAGTGCGATATGCGCCACAATCGGCTGCCCACTGCTAATCCCACCGAGAATGCCGCCCGCATGGTTACTCTGGAAACCCTGTGGCGTAATTTCATCGCGATTTTCGCTACCGCGTTTGGTTATCACCGCAAAGCCATCACCGATTTCTACCCCTTTCACAGCATTGATGCTCATCAATGCATGGGCCAAATCGGCATCTAGACGGTCAAATACCGGCTCACCTAGCCCCACGGGCACATGCTCAGCCACGACAGTGATTTTGGCACCAATCGAGTCACCGGCCTTTTTCAGCTCGCGCATTAAGGCATCCAGTGGTTCCAGTTTGCTGGCATCCGGGCAGAAGAATGGATTTTGCTCGACCAAATCCCAATCAATTAAATCACAACTGATATCACCCATTTGTGCCAGATAGCCACGCACCTGTACGCCAAATTTCTGCGCAAGATATTTTTTAGCAATAGCGCCGGCGGCGACACGCATCGCCGTTTCACGGGCAGATGAGCGACCTCCCCCCCGATAATCGCGCACACCGTATTTCTGTTCGTAAGTGTAATCAGCATGCCCGGGACGAAATACATCTTTAATAGCACTGTAATCTTGTGAACGCTGGTCGGTATTTTCAATCATCAACCCGATGCTCGTACCGGTAGTCACGCCCTCAAATACGCCTGACAAAATGCGCACCTGATCTGGCTCACGGCGTTGTGTGGTATACCGTGAAGTCCCAGGGCGGCGTCTATCAAGATCCAATTGAATGTCAGCTTCAGTGATGGGAATTCCTGGTGGGACGCCATCGATAATACATCCCAAGGCAATGCCGTGAGATTCACCAAAAGTGGTGACGCGGAAAAACTGCCCAATACTGTTCCCAGCCATCACGGTTCCTCTAAGTCATTAAGTTCACTGCCAGCATAGTATTAACCGGCTGGCAGTTTTAAAAGTGATGATTAATCACGATACATGCTGAAATGTGATGAGCAGTCAATAAGTTGCTGTTTAGTCAGCATAAAGACGCCATCACCACCGTTGTCAAACTCTAGCCAAGTGAACGGCACATCAGGATATTCATCCATCAAATGCACCATGCTGTTGCCCACTTCACAAATCAGCACGCCGTCATCTTGTAAGAAATCAGGCGCACAAGCCAGAATTCGGCGCGCCAGCTTCAGGCCATCACTGCCCGCAGCTAGCCCCAGTTCTGGCTCAAAGCGGAACTCTTGCGGTAAGTCGGACATGTCTTCAGCATCGACATAAGGCGGGTTAGTGACAATCAGGTCATATTTGATTGGAGGTAAATCGCGGAACAGGTCAGAACGAATTGGCGTAACTTGATGCTCCATGCCGTGCTGCTGGATATTATGTTCAGTGACGGCCAACACGTCGTTGGAGATATCGACGGCATCCACTTCCGCTTCAGGGAAGGCATAGGCGCAAGCAATCGCAATACAACCACTACCGGTACACATATCCAGAATATGCTTAGGTTGATGACGAATCAGCCCATCAAAGCGGTTATTGATCAACTCACCAATTGGCGAGCGTGGCACCAGCACACGTTCATCGACATAATATTCCATGCCGCAGAACCAAGCTTTGTTAGTCAAATAAGCGACCGGAATACGCTCGTTAACCCGACGAATAACGCGCTCAACAATACGGTGACGCTCACTGGAAGTCAGACGCGCATTGCGCATATCCTCTGGAATATCAATCGGCAAGAATAGGCTTGGGAAAACCAACTGCACCGCTTCGTCCCACGGATTATCAGTACCGTGACCATAAAAAATATTGGCCGCATTAAAACGACTGACAGCCCAGCGCAGCATATCCTGAATGGTGTGCAGCTCATTGACTGCTTCATCGACGAAAATTTTGTCCAAAATATTCTCCAGCGGGTACGTAAAATCATTATCTATTTGCCTAGTTTGCCATGAAGCCCGCCACAAATCAGCAGCAATACATCAGTTGCATGATAACCAAATAATGAAAGACAGATTAAAGTGGTTAATCTCCGCGGGACATTAGGTAAACTGAGGAAAATGAATAAGCACGATGAATAGACAATGAAAAATAAATATCACCTGACAACGGATGAACTACAGCTATTTAAAGAGTCGATTGCCGGAGCGAAAAAGCTGAAACAAGACACTATTGTTCACCGTGTGCCACCTAAACTCGGCAAAAAAATTGCACCTGAACGATTGCTGCAAGAGCAGGTCGATGCTAGCTATTATTTTTCTGATGAATTCCAGCCGCAATTGGATACCGAAGGCCCGACACGGTACGTGCGGCCCGGTGTTGACCACTTCGAAGTTAAGAAGCTACGCCGCGGCGACTATTCGCCCGATATGTTTTTGGATTTACACGGATTAACTCAGAAACAAGCCAAGCAAGAATTGGGGGCATTGATCGCGGCCTGTAAACGCGAGCACGTGCATTGCGCCTGTGTGATGCATGGTCATGGCAAACATGTTTTAAAACAGCAAACACCACTGTGGTTGGCGCAGCATCCTGACGTACTAGCTTTCCATCAGGCCCCTAAAGAGTGGGGTGGAACGGCTGCATTGCTGGTGTTAATTGAGTTAGAGCAGTAGCAAGACAATGCTAGAGGGATTTGTGCACTATTGCCAATAGGGTATTCATTGTGCGGATGACAAAATAACATAGGCGCAGCAGTTATGCCGCGCCCATTGACAGTGAATGAGATTATTCTATCTAGCCGTGGCAAGCTTTCGCTAAAAGTTGTGTTGGGCTAACCTGCCAATCGAAAGTTCCTTTGCCTGTCTCGCCATTCAAATCAACACAAGCAATGGCCGATGTCGCAAACATCGGTGGGCATTGCCCAGGGCAAAGTTCAGCGACCAGATACCCCACCAAGGGTAAGTGCGAAATAATCAACACCGCGGCACAATCTTCTTTTGCCAGCGCTTGCAAGTAACAGCAGACAAAGGCCGCGTCCCCACCGGGCGTTAATTCTGGCATCACTTCTTGTGATGGCGGAAGCGCCATCACTTCACGAACCACTTCCAATGTTTGCCCTGCACGTAGATAAGGGCTGACCAAAACCTGATCAACATCGACTGACTGGTCGTTGAGCCAGCTTGCTATCTGACGTGATTCATCCTGACCACACAGAGTTAGAGGCCGTTGTGCATCACTTGCTGCATCAAGGGCCGCGTCACCGTGACGCATAATGAAAACTTGCATATTGCACCGTTTTTGTTAACAAAATAACGCTATACAGAAACGCTTCGCGTGCTGTACCGCCGAAACCTTTGCTGGAAAGCAAAGAAACTTCATAACGATAACGCGCCGTCTCTCTATGGCGGCCGGGCATTTTGCCTGAAACTTAAGGTAAAGAAAATGGCTGTTTTTTACCTCAGGAACATCAACAGCCAACCTTGATTGGTTACAGAGTAACCATATCAATAGCTTAATCCAAACTCTATTACCTGCACAATAAGTGGCTATTAATTCATTTTGGCACGAATAGTCACTTCACGTGATTCTGGTTGTAAGGTAGCGCGGGTTGACCCCTGTGTACAGCCACCTTATCTCTTAGAATTGCAGGTGGTGATCCTGCTCACACTGTTAATTATAGAGTATTGACCCACAGTGAATAGGTGAAAAAACATCCTAAAATGTTCTGGTCACGCTAGCCAATAACACTCTCTTTCGCCTGCTCGTCATTCACTTGGCTCTGCAGCGGGTAAAACCTCTGCTGTTGTTCAGCCATCGTGACCAACAATTGGCAAGGCTCAAAACGCTCACCATATTGCTGCGCGAGCAATTTAAGCGTCTTCACCATTTTGTCAGCCCCAAGGCTATCCATGTAGCGGAAAGGCCCCCCCAAAAATGGTGGGAAGCCAATGCCAAACACCGCACCAATATCACCATCGCGCGGTTGACGAATAATAGATTCTTCAAGGCAGCGCACAGCTTCATTCAACATCATCATGGTGCAACGCTGCGCTATCACAGCAGACCCAATATGTGCTTTGGCCGTGACACCCAGCAGCGTATACACGCTGGTATCCACTTCCTTACCCGGATTTTTTTTCCACTTAAAACCCGAACTTTTAGCCGGATAGAGATAGAAGCCCCGGCCATTTTTACGCCCTTTGCGCCCATCCTTCAAAATGACATCAAATGAAGGGGGAGCCGCGAAACGTGGCCCTAATTGCTCGACTAAAATTGGCATGATCTTGGTGCCGACATCAATGCCCACTTCATCCAGTAAAGTAATCGGCCCTACAGGGAAGCCAAAATCCACCAGCGCTTTATCAATTGAGTCGACAGGTTCGCCATCCAGCAAACAGCGAGCAGCCTCATTAATATAAGGTGCAAGAATGCGGTTTACATAGAACCCAGCACAATCAGCAACCACGATTGCCGTTTTCCCTTGTTTTCGCGCAAGAGCAACAGTCGTGGCGATAGTTTCCTCACTGGTTTTGCTATGAGGAATCACTTCAACTAGCGGCATTTTATCCACCGGACTGAAATAATGTAGTCCGATAACATTCTCTGGCCGTCGTGCTTGTGCTGCAATCTGGCTTATGGGTAATGAGGAGGTATTAGAGGCAAAAATAGTTTGCGCGTTACCAACGCTCTCGATATCCGCAACCATTTGTTGTTTCAGTGATAAATCTTCAAACACAGCTTCAACAACAATATCAATGTTGGCAAAACCACGATAATCCGTACTACCTGAAATCAGCATCATCTGCTGTTGCCGTTCAGCTGGACGCATACGTTTATTGCGCACCCGTTGACTTAACGTATCCCAAGTATATTTCAGCGCCAGATTAATCCCCTGTGGATTGATATCCTTGATACGAACGGGCAACCTCGCTCGGGTCGCTGTCACATTGGCAATACCGCCGCCCATGAGACCGCCGCCCAGCACGCCTACACGGTGAATAGTACGTGGTCGAGCTTCACCGCCAGTCTCTTTTTTCAACGACGTAGTGGCAAAAAACAAGCTGCGCAGAGCGGCTGATTGAGGAGTCATCGCCAGTTCGCCGAAAGCTCTGGCTTCGGCTTCATAACCGGCAGGACCGCCCTGATCCAGCCCTTTACGCACGACATCAATAATACGTTCAGCCGCAGGATAATGGCCTTTGGTTTTCGCTAAGGTTTTTTTGCGCACAAGACTAAACAACAGCGCTTTGCCTAATGGGCCACTGAGCAAGCGCTCTTGCCATGGCAGTGCTGGCCTATCAAGCCAACCGGCTTTTGCTCGCTTGATAGCCACATCCAGCAAAATATCCTGCGGTACAACATCGTCCACCAACCCCATTTTCAGCGCCTGACGTGCCCGCACTTGCCGGCCTGTCAATATCATATCCAGCGCCTTACTAACCCCCACCAAGCGTGGTAAGCGCTGTGTGCCGCCGGACCCTGGCAACAAGCCCAATTGCACCTCGGGTAAACCCAGCACTGTCTTATCATCTTGCGAACAAATACGTGCATGACATGCCAGCGCCAATTCCAGTCCTCCGCCCAGACAAGCACCGTGAATTGCGGCGACTACCGGTACTGGGAATGCGGCGATTTGCGCCAAAATGGATTGTCCTTTTTGTGCCAGAACACGTGCATCTTGTGCGGTTCGGCACGCGGCAATCATGGTGATATCAGCTCCGGCAATAAATGAATCCGGTTTACCGGAAATCATCACCAGCCCCTGTAATTGGGTCAAAGCCTGTGCTTGTTGCAGTATTTCAGTAATTTGTTCTGCAAATTCAGCCTTTAAGGTATTCACTTTATCGTCTACAACATTGATGGTGATAACACCAATATTGTCGGGGCGCACATGGAGGGTAAATGCTGAATGAACTGAAGCCGCATTATCCACCAGCGCGATTTCATCACCGCTATTAATGACTGGTTCCTGATTCATCATTCCACCTCCAAAATCATCGCGGCACCTAAACCTCCCGCAGCACATGCGGTGGTTAACCCTAATCCACCGCCACGGCGACGCAGCTCATTAAGTGTTTGGGTTATCATACGCGCGCCCGTGGCGGCAAAGGGGTGTCCATAAGCAATAGAGCCACCTAATACGTTGAATTTACTCATGTCGACTTCACCGATAGCCTGGCTACGCCCCAGTTTCTCTCGGGCAAAGCTGTCACTGGCAAACATTTTCAAATTAGCCAGTGTCTGTGCTGCAAAAGCCTCATGCATGTCGATGAGAGTCAAATCAGCCAATGTGATACCGGCGCGATCCAGCGCCAATGGCGTTGCGTAAGATGGGCCTAGCAACATGTCTTGCCATACATCAATAGCGGAAAATGCAAAGCTGCGCAGATAACCTAAAGGCTGTAGACCCAACGCTTTGGCTTTTGACTCACTCATCATCATCACGGCTGCCGCGCCATCCGTGAGTGGTGTGCTGTTCGCCGCCGTCACACTGCCATGTTTGCGATCAAACGCCGGACGCAATTTGGCATATTGCGCCATCGTGGAATCTTTACGGATATTATTATCTTCAGCGATAGCATCACGATAAGGCGGAATATAAGCCGTCATGACCTCATCTTGCAGCAGCCCCTGCTGCCAAGCTTGTGCCGCCATTTGGTGAGATCGTAATGCTAAAGCATCCTGATCTTCGCGGCTGATACCATAGGTTTTTGCCATTTGCTCCGCAGTATCGCCCATGCGCAAGCCGGTTGAGTATTCAGCCACCGCTGGGGCGACAGGCAGTAAATCGCGAAATTTTAATCGGCTGAATAATTTCAGCCGCTGAGATAGCGTTCGTGCTTTATTCACATCAACCAAGGTTCGCGCCAGTGCTTTACTGACACCAATAGGTAAAACGGAAGAGGAATCTGCGCCACCGGCAATAGCCACAGTCACCGAACCGGCAATAATACTTTCAGCCACATTAGCTACGGCTTGAAAACTGGTCGCACATGCACGTGAGACACTGTAAGCATCGGTATGCACACTCATGCCCGTCCCCAGTACGATTTCACGGGCGATATTGGGCGCTTCCGGCATTTGTACGACCTGACCAAACACCAGTTGATCAATTAATTCAGGAGCTACACCACTTCTGGCTAATAATTCGCTGACCACAATTTTGCCCAAATCTACGGCTGGTACGCCATGATAAGCAGTGGCTTGCTTGGCGAAAGGGGTTCGCAGACCGCTGACAATGGCGATACGGTCGCCCTGACGCGTCACTAGCGGTAATGGCTTACTCATAAACGCTCCTGATAAAAAAGTGGCTTTAATTAAAGCATAACAAATTAACAGGTCAGACCTGATCTAATTATTGTTAACCAAATATTTACATTTGGTAAACCTATAGAGCAGGAAAGTGAGAGCAGGAGCAACTTTTAGGAATAAAAATAAGAAGGGAGGAAAGACAAAGATTGCAAAACGGCCCTTTGAGGATAACGCGAAGCAAAAAGCTCCGCGTTCGATAACCTCACGGCGGCAGGGTCTAAATTAACGCAGGCCCAACTGGAAGATCATAGTTTCTGCCTGGCAGGCAAAGGTGAAATCGATAGTCAGGCGCACACCACCTTCAGTCTCTTCCAGCTTATGTTCAATCAGGCAAGGTTCGGACTCAACAGCACGTGCTTTTTCAGTCAGCAGTTTCAGCATAGCTTCAGCTTCAGCACGGTTATCGAATACACAGCTATAGGATGCGGTGCAGTCGGTATTGTCCATCACAGTACCCACATCTACGCAGCAGCATGCCGCAGTTTCTTCGGCACTACAGCGATTAATTGCATCTGACATCTTCAATTCTCCTCAACGGATATTTCAAAATAGGTGCAAATTGCCTATTAGATAGTGCAAATGGCACAAAAATAAAACATGGTGCAAAAAATATTTCTCTATCCCCTATTTTACTCTCCTCGGTCACTTGGAACTAGGACTTACTGTTTAAAGGCCTATTAAGTGATGGAAATCACAGTCAAATTGTTTGTTCACTCATCAATAATGTATTAATTGCTATTAAATTGTGAGTTTTTTGTTAACTACGTCTATTTTTTGCAATCAAAAACGACCAAATGTCAAAACATACTTGCAACATTGATACAGGTCGGACCTATACTTCAGCCACTGGTCTGCTTTGTCTGAGTGATAACGGACCCTACAATCCCGCATTCTCTTGTTACGGTATGTAACATTAATTAAAACAATGAGGTTTTGGTCATGAACCAGAAAAACCTGTTTACCCGATCAGCTCTGGCAGCTGCAGTAGCATTAATTTCTTCGAACGTGTCTGCGGCCGGTTTTCAGCTGAATGAATATTCAGCCGCTGCATTGGGCCGCTCTTTCTCTGGTGAAGGCGCTGTTGCTGACAATGCTTCAGTGGGGAGCCGCAACCCCGCCGCGATGACTATGTTTGATCGCCCTTCCTTCTCTGGTGGCTTCGTTTATGTTGATCCAAACGTCGATATCAGCGGAACATCACCAAGCGGTAGAAGCACCAGTGCCAATAATATCGCGCCATCAGAGTGGATCCCAAATATCCACTTTATTATGCCGCTGAATGAACAGTGGGCAATTGGTGCCTCTGGTACTTCGAACTACGGTTTGGCGACGGAATTTAATGATGATTATGTTGCAGGGGCTCTCGGTGGTCAGACTGATCTGAAAACCGCTAACCTGAACCTGAGTGCAGCATATCGTTTAAATGAAAACTTCAGTTTTGGCTTAGGCTTTAACGCCGTTTATGCTGATGCGAAGATCGTGCGTCATATTGGTGAAGCAGGTGCTCGCTTAGGCCTACCAAACAGCACCGAAGTCACTCGAATGGAAGGGACTAAGTGGGGTTATGGCTGGAATGCGGGTGTTCTGTATGAAATCGATAAAGAAAACCGTTACAGCTTCACCTACCGTTCAAAAGTGAAAATTGATTTTGATGGTGATTTCAGTAATCAGTTACCACCTGCATTTGGTGGCACTGGTGGTGCTGTAATTCCGGGTGCATTGACTCTGAACCTGCCCGAAGTATGGGAAGTGTCAGGCTATAATCGTGTAGCACCACAGTGGGCAATTCACTACAGCATGGCCTACACCAGTTGGAGTCAGTTTAAAGAGCTGAAAGCAACAGGGTCTAATGGTAACGTCTTGTTCCAGAAAGATGAAAGCTGGCACGATGCTTATCGTATCGCACTGGGTACCACCTATTATTATGATGACAACTGGACATTCCGTACCGGTATCGCCTTCGATGATAGCCCAGTTCCAGCCAATAACCGTACCATCTCTATCCCAGACCAAGACCGTTTCTGGATCAGTGCCGGTACAACTTACGCCTTCAACAAAGATGCCTCTGTTGACGTAGGGATTTCCTATATGCATGGCCAGAACGTTCATATTACGGAAAAAACACCAGCAGCATTGGGCGGCACGACCTATGAATTTGACTCTAAAGGGACGGCATTGCTGTACGGCGTGAACTTCAACTACGCTTTCTAATAGCCTGCTTGGCAATACATTTGCCCACAAAAAAGCGCCTTTCGGCGCTTTTTTATTTGTTCATTGGGTATCAATAATCAGTTGGCTGAATCGATACTTTCCAGATCATCCTGAATAGCTTGTGCATTCGAATTCACTTCTGGTTTTAGCTGCCCACCACTTGCCAAGAAATCATAGCGCTGGAAGTAAGCCTCACGCACCATCAGATACGGATCAGAAGAGTTACGCAGTAAACCATCAGAATCCAACAGTTGGGCACGGGTTTCAACGCCCTCAAGCATCCACTTACCTGCCGACATCCAGAACGTCAGATAACTCAACACTGGGTAGACGTAATCAGCGGCATTACCGCCATCTTCACGGATCGTGAAGCTACCATACGCTGGCAGAACCACATATGGCCCGTAACCCACATTATAATGACCTAATGTAGAACCAAAACGCTGAGGAACTTGCTTCGCCAGTTTCGGATTCGCCATACTCGCCACATCAATTAAGCCGCCCATCCCCAAAATAGTGTTCAGGAAGAAGCGGTTAAAGTGCTTCATGGCGTTGTACGGGTCGCCGACCAGGAAGCTGTTGACCATGCTGGCTGGCTCTTCAAGGTTACTTAAGAAGTTGCTCGTCCCATTACGTGCCGGTTGTGGCACATAATCACGCCAAACAACCGCAACCGGGCGTACGATATAAGGATCTAGAACCTCATAGTTAAAATTGAACATTGCCCGGTTAAAACCTTCTAGTGGATCTGAGCGGCCCTGCTCCATGTGATCCGATGAGCTACTGGCGCACCCCACTAACAGTACGGTTGCAAAAGCTAGCCCCATCAGGCGGTAGTTCATACTTTTCTCCATGAAATTCTATCCAGCCCCTTCGATTTAAGGGATCTGTTTGTTTATCTGAACATTAATAATAGTCTGAGGCTGCCCTTTACCGTCAAAACTCTGCACTCCGCTTTCGCCAAACCAGTCACCAGGTTGAGAATTAACAGTACCATCTAGTGAGATACGCGCGCGTACATTCACCTGCTGCAAAGAAGAGAGCAAACGCTCTGGCATCATTGCATTACTGTCATCCAGCGTCACTGATAGCGGGAATCGGCTCAATGGTAGTTGTTTTACAGCAACCGGTATTGGGTTTACGCCATCGGTTACCGAAATAATCAGCATGCCTTGTTGCGGTAAATCCCGGGCGGCATCAGGTGATAATGAAACCTCTATTCCCAGTGTAGCTGTTTCCTGCCCTGCCTGTGATTTGGCTTGTGCAATACTGCGTTTTATCACTTCTATTCGAGAATCACCAGCCGGCAGCAATTTTAGCATAACTTCCCACGCACCAATGGCTTGTTTAAAATCTCCCTGCTCGAAAGCATTAAAAGCTAATAAACTCATGGCCCGCAAGTTGGTATGATCCTGCCCCACCATAGTGCGCAGCATCTGAGTTGCCAATTGGTTATCCTGCGGATCATTGGAGCGTGTCAAGACTTCGGCATAGCCCAGCCTGACATCATCATTATCGGGTGCAAGTTGGTAAGCTTTAGCAAAAGCTTGCGTTGCTGTGGTGGCATTATTCAGCGCCATACCCACTCGGCCTAACATCATCCAATCATTAACGTTACCAGTATCTTGCTGCAAAGAAGTCCGCAGCCCCAACCCTAAACGGGCAACTTCCTCCATGCTCAGAGGCTCCGCTCGTTCATTGGCAACCCGCGCTCGTAACTCCGGCATTTGTGCTTCAACCTGATGCCATTCTTGCACTTTAGGTAAGCCGCCAGTTTTCAGGTATAACCCCACCGCGACGACCACCATAATCACTAAACCCGGTAATAGTACCCAACGATTGATTGGGCTGGTGGTTTCAGATGATTGCTGTGGAATATCCGTCAGAAGGTTTTGTTGCAGTTCCTGAATCAATTCAGGTCTCTGTTCGACCACACCCTGCGCTTCGTCTTCCGCCAGTTCAGATAACCGGTCTTGATAAATTGCTTTATTCAGCTCATCTCGGGTTGTCACTTGCGAATTTGTCTTGTGCCGCAGAGCCGGAATAACCAGCAGAGCGCCCGCAACCACCAGCAAAATAATCACTATCAGCCAAAAAGCCATTATGGTTGTTTCCTGTTAGTTTTTTCTTGTTGAGCCGGGGAGTGTTGTTCTGTCACTGCCTGTTCAGCCAGCAAACGGTGTAATCTTTGCTGCTCTTGCTCCGAAAGTGGTGCTTCGCTCGCCACTCTTCGCCGCGCGCGCAACACGACTATCACGGCCCCTATCAGGACAAACAGTGCTGGCCCAACCCACAGAATTAGGGTGGCAGCAGTCACCGGTGGTTCATAGGTGACGAAATTACCGTATCGGGCCACCATATAATCAATGATTTGCTGCTTAGATTGCCCCTGCTGTTGCAGCTCATATACTTTACCGCGCATGTCAGCGGCAATAATGGCATTTGAGTCCGCAATACTATTGTTCTGGCATTTCGGGCAGCGCAGTTGTTCGGTCAATTCACGATACTGCTGCTCCTGCGCCTCGGTGCTAAAAGTGTAAGTATCAATAGCAGCAAACGCACTCCAACTCAGTATCAAGCCAAGTAGCAGACTGAATAATCTCATGCGCCCCCCTGATACTTTTTGTAGAGTGGCAGGATTTCCTGCTGCCAAACACGATCATTGAGATCACCGGCATGGCGGTAACGAATAATGCCCTGACCGTCGATTAAGAAAGTTTCCGGCGCGCCGTAAACCCCAAGATCTAACCCCAACATGCCATCGCCATCATATAAGCTCAGGGCATACGGGTTGCCCAACGAATTGAGCCACTGCACAGCTTTGGCGCGATCATCTTTGTAATTCAATCCCACGACACGGATGCCCTGAGCGGCGAGTTTATTTAAATATTGATGCTCGGCACGACACGTCGGGCACCACGTTGCCCAGACGTTGAGCAGCATCGGCTGGCCATCATGCAATATTGCCTGATCAAAGGTTTTCCCTGGTTGTTCAAGGGATTCCAACTTGAACGTCGGTACAGGCTTGCCAATTAGCGCTGACTCCAACATGGTTGGATCATCGCCATTAGCATTACGGGTTAGTTGCACTAAAAAGGCGATAACCAGCAGTAAAAACAGCACCAACGGAATAAACATCAGCTTATTGAATGAACCTTGAGATTTCATTTTTCAGCCTCCGTTGTAGCGCCGCGTTTTAACTTTTTGCTCATTCGATAACGAGGATCGAGCATGCAGAGAATTCCACCGATGGCCATAAACACCCCGCCATACCAGATCCAGCGGACAAAGGGTTTGTAATACAGGCGCACCGCCCATGAACCGTCATTCAACTCTTCACCCAAGGCGGCGTACAAATCACGGGTTAGGCCACCATCAATGGCCGCTTCAGTCATCATTGAACGGGCAACCGCGTAATAACGTTTTTCTGCATGCAGCGTGGCTTCTGGCTTACCGTTTCGAGTGACATCAATAATGCCAACACCGCCGGTATAGTTTGGCCCTTTGATCTCGTGAACATCACGGAAAACAAAGTGATAATCATGGATATCGATGCTATCACCGGCTTTCATGCGCACATCGCGCTCAACACTGTAATTCTGGCTAAATGCAATGCCAATCACGGTGACAGCCACACCAAGATGCCCCAGCACCATGCCCCAATGGCTACGAGAAAGGTGGCTTAACCCCTGCCAGAAACCATGGCGATGCGTGGCGCGCTCATGTAACTCCATCAAGGTCAGAATAATCACCCAAATAGCCATCATCAGCCCAACCACCGTCATACCGGCAATAGTGTCTTGCAGCAACCACGGTACCCATATTGACAAGAGCAACGTTGCCACTAGCGCCACACCTAAACGTTTCCACAACTTGCTCGGTTCATCACGGCGCCAACGCACCAGCGGCCCGATCCCCATCAACAATGCCATTGGAGCCATCAACCAAGTAAACATCGTATTAAAGAAAGGTTCGCCAATAGAGATGCTACCCAGCCCCAACTGCTTGTGGACCAACGGCAGTAAGGTACCTAATAGCACCACCAACATGGCAGCAATCAGCAACACATTATTACCGAGCAGGAAAGTTTCGCGTGAGAAGACTTCATGTTGGGTACGGCTGCGGACCTGCGCACCTTTAAAGGCATACAGCAGTAAAGAGCCGCCGATGACAATCACCAGATAAGCCAAAATAAACATGCCGCGAGCAGGATCAGAGGCAAAAGAGTGTACTGACACCAACACGCCGGAACGCACTAGGAATGTTCCCATCAGGCATAAAGAAAATGCGGTAATCGCCAGTAATACCGTCCAGGCTTTGAACGTTCCTCGCTTTTCAGTCACCGCCAATGAGTGAATCAGCGCCGTACCTGCCAACCATGGCATAAAGGAGGCATTCTCTACCGGATCCCAGAACCACCAGCCCCCCCAACCCAGCTCATAATAGGCCCATGCCGAGCCGAGCACGATGCCCAAAGTTAAGAACACCCATGCAGCTTGAGTCCACGGGCGTGACCAGCGCGCCCATGCACTGTCGAGACGGCCAGCCATTAAAGAAGCAATGGCGAATGCAAACGCCACCGAGAAGCCCACATAACCCATGTAGAGTAAAGGTGGATGGAAAATCAGCCCAACATCCTGCAACAGGGGGTTTAAATCGTTGCCATCAATCGGGAAGTCCGGCAAGGTGCGGTTGAACGGATTTGAGGTCAGAATGATAAACAGCAGGAAGCCGCCGGTAATCATCCCCAACACCGATAGCACGCGGGCTACCGCATCATCTGGCATTGAGCGGCTAAACAGTGCTACCGCCAGTGACCAGCAACTGAGCAGTAATACCCAAAGCAGCAGTGACCCTTCATGCGCCCCCCAGCTCGCCGCAATCCGGTAATAAACCGGTAAATGTGAATTTGAGTTTGCTGCAACATAAGAGACAGTGAAATCATTTACCACAAACGCATAGATCAGACATATAAATGACAGCGCAATCGTGGCAAACATACCGTAGGTCAATGGTCTGCCAGTTGCCATCATACGGGCATCTTGCCGCGCGGCTCCCCATTGTGGATACAAACTCAGTAATAATGAGATAGCCAGCGCCAGACATAATAGGAAACTGCCAATTTCAGGCATCATGAGGCATTGCTCCCACCATTGGCGCTACTGTAAACCTCGGCCGGGCGAGTATGATTCTCTTTCATTGCCTCTTGCACTTCTGGTGGCGTGTATTTCTCATCATGTTTTGCTAACACTTCTTTGGCATTGATGGTATTGCCCTCGGCAAACACGCCTTGTGCGACTACGCCCTGCCCCTCACGGAATAAGTCGGGCAGAATACCGGTGTAAGTCACAGTGACGGCACCGCGTGCATCGTAAACTTTGAAACTCATTTCCAATGTTTTGTCGTCGCGTTGCACCGAGCCTGGCATGACCATGCCGCCAATACGTAGACGCTGGCCGATTTCCGGCTTCTCATGACGCTCGCCTTTACCCTGTAAAATTTCACCTGGAGTATAAAATAGATCAATATTAGAACGCAGTGCATACAGCACCAAAGTGGCGGTCAGACCGATACCGATCAACACTACAATGGCCAGATAGAGCCGACTTTTTCTACGTGGGTTCACTGTTGTTTCTCCTGCGGACGGGCGGCATTTTTCGCGTGTTCGACCTGAGCCTGATTTGCCTGTTGAATACGCTGCTCTCTAGCCTCACGGCGCTGAATATCCGCTAATAATTGTTTGTATTGCCAGCGCGTATGTCCCCACAGGCATAGCAGTGATAATAACGTTGCAGCAACAGCTAGCCAGACATATAAGGCATAACCGCCCATCGCAAAAAATTCCGCCCAAGAGTTAAAAGCAGGTTTCATAGGCGTGGCTCCTTACGTAATAACGCACTCACCCAAGGGCGATGGCGCTCTTGCTGCAAAATCAGATTGCGCAGGCGCATTAATGTCAGTGTGGCAAAACAGAACAGATAGCCAAAAATGGCCCATCGCAGCGGGGAGCGCATGCTGGGATCGATGCTTTGCTGCATATTGGTCGAACCTTGATGCAGGGTGTTCCACCAAACGACTGAGAAATGAATAATAGGGATATTGACTACGCCAACCAGCACCAGAATACCGGCAGCTCGCCCCGCTAATTTGCGGTCTTCGAAGGCGTTATAAAGGGCGATAACCCCCAGATAGAGGAACAACAGGACTAACTCAGAAGTCAGCCGGGCATCCCAAATCCACCAGGTTCCCCACATGGGTTTACCCCAAGCAGACCCTGTAACCAGCGCGATAAAGGTAAATACTGCCCCCACAGGAGCCATGGCTGCCACGATGTTATCGGACATTTTCATTTGCCAGACCAAACCAACAAATGCCGCGATAGCCATCGACATATAGATACCCATCGACCAAATCGCCGCAGGCACATGTATGTACATGATACGGAAGCTATTACCTTGCTGGTAATCCGATGGGGCGAAACCGAATCCCCATACCCAGCCCACCCCCAGACAGATAACGGCCACTATACCTAGCCATGGAATAAAACGCCCACACAGCTGATAGAGTCGCTCGGGTTTAGCGAATTGATGAAACCATTTCCACATTTTTCATTGCTCACGTTGAAATTGGACCGCCATCACCCTCGTGGGCATGTCGGTGCAGGGTACGGCGCACAATCTGCTCAGATCTGCGTTGGCTACCGCGCTTAAGCTTCTGAAAACCGTTACTCTTTTAATGGTTGTTGTTAATAACTTCTCAGACAAAAAGCCTCTTTGTGCCCAGCGATAATTAGCTAGTGCACACTCACTCTCAATGCAGCAGCGGTAGCAAAAGGTGCCAATGTTGCGCTCCCTGCTAACATTGCCCCCAAAATAGCCAGATAACCGTCAATCGGCAGTGCCATCGACGCCGCATCAATAGCTGCGGTAGCAAAAATCAGCACAGGGATATACAGCGGTAGAACCAATAAACTCAACAGAACGCCACCTTTACGTAAACCGACGGTCAGCGCCACACCGATAGCCCCAATAAAACTTAAGGTCGGCGTCCCCAACAGCAGGGTCAGCGCCATCGCAATGGCAGTATCACTATCAAGGGAAAGTAGCAACGCCACTAAGGGCGATAAAATAAGTAAAGGCAGCCCGGTAACAACCCAGTGAGCACACACTTTGCCTAACACCGTGAGGGCTAGCGGAGTGGGTAATAGCAGCAACTGCTCAAGAGAGCCATCATAGAAATCATCGCGGAACAATCGCTCCAGAGATAACAATGAAGCGAGTAATGCCGCAACCCAGACGATACCCGGGGCAATACGTGCCAATAATTGTGGTTCCGGGCCAATCCCTAATGGAAACAAGGTGATAACAATCAGAAAAAACCAGAGCGGATTAACGATTTCTGCGCCTTTTCTGAAGGCTATTTTCAATTCACGGCGCAACACGCTGATAAACATTACTTCTCCTGCGTGCTGGTTAAACGGATTTTACGCACATGCTGGCCGACAGCATCCAGATCCTGATGTGTGGTGAGCAAGACCATACCGCCTTTGGCGGCATGCGCCACAAACAGGGCTAACAATGTGCTGACGCCCTGCTTATCAATCGCCGTCAGAGGTTCATCCAAAATCCATAACGGTGCTTTACTCAACCACAGACGGGCCAATGCCACTCGCCGTTGCTGGCCTGCCGATAACTGAGAGACCGGCAAATCCTCATATCCCACCAACCCAACCTGAGATAAGGCTTGCCAGATTGCGGCACTATCCACCTGCTGGAATACCGACTGGTAAAATGCCAGATTTTCAAATGGTGTCAGCACCGATTTAATGCCCGGCTGATGACCTAAAAACAGTAAATCCTGATGATAACGGGCGCGGTCACGGCGTATATTTTCACCCAGCCAGTTCACTTGCCCAACATCAGCATCAGCAAGCCCGGCCAAAATACGCAGCAAACTGGTTTTACCTGCCCCATTTTGCCCCTCCACTTGTACAATCTCTCCCGCCGCCACAGAGAAACTTAACTGTTGGAACAGGCTTCGTTCATCTCGGATGCAGGTCAGATTTTTAGCTTCCAGCATGAAGGATTGTCTTCCACCGTAGAATTATTCACTCAGGAAAACTGAATGATAACATAAGGCTTATTCCTTACGTAGCATGGGTCTAATGCTAGGCCTACCCTAATAGAGGTAATATTCGGGTCAAGATCAAATTTCTGTAGAAAAAATCAACAACGTTAAAATTTAGTTACGACTTATCTTAGTTATCGTGACTAAAAGCTCACGAACAATAATTAGCTACTATGCTTATTTTCTGACGACCTCCTTATTTCACGACTAACCGGAAATCCCCTATGAGTGATGAAAAACTTTCTCAAGCTGAGGATGAACTGAACGTGGAGAGCCGCGGACAACATGATGGTAAGGAAATTAAAGTGTACGAAAAAAACCTGCCCTCCAAAGCCGCAGCAATCCATGAAATTATTCGTGTCGAGGGTGAAAAAGAGTTAGAGCGCGACAGCTTTGCCCTACTATGGTCAGCCGTGGCGGCGGGCCTTTCCATGGGAGCATCATTGATTGCCAAAGGTATTTTTCACGCCAAATTACCAGATACTCCAGCTAGCTTTTTACTGGAAAACATCGGTTATACCTTTGGTTTTATTATCGTCATTATGGCGCGCCAACAGCTATTTACTGAAAATACCGTCACCCCTGTACTGCCGATAATGCAAAAGCCCAGTCGCCAAAATTTTATCCTGCTATTCCGTCTCTGGGGGTTGGTATTGTTTGGCAACTTGATTGGCACCGGAATCGCGGCCTGCGCTTTTATTTATATGCCCGTATTTGACGAGGCTACGCGTGCCGCGTTTGTTAGCATTGCACAAAGTGTCATGGATAATTCTGCGGGTGAGATGTTTGCTAATGGTATATTTTCCGGCTGGATCATTGCCACTATGGTCTGGATGATGCCTTCCGCGGGAGGGGCCAAGATTTGGGTGATTTTTCTGATGACCTATCTGGTGGCGCTATGTGACCTAACCCACATCGTGGTTGGCTCAGTAGAAATCTTCTATTTGGTATTTAACGGATCGTTACCCTGGCAGCAATTTATCTATCCGTTCGCCATCCCAACTCTTGCGGGCAACATTATTGGTGGCACCTTTATTTTTGCATTGATAAGTCACGCACAGATCCGCAGCGATATGACCCATCAACCTAAAAAAAGCGACAAAGTAGACAATCACCCGCACACATAATGGCCCACTTTTTACCGCTTTGGTCTGATGTTTTTTGCACACTAATGCTAATTATTCACTCCCCGCTGGTGACAGAATAACCAAACAGACAGCTAACTGCTTATTATCTGGGTCAAAATGCGTATAATGCTCCGGCAGTACACTTCATCGGCAGTAAACCCGCTGATAAAAAGGTCCCCGTAGTTAAACGGATATAACAAGCCCCTCCTAAGGGCTAGTTACTGGTTCGATTCCAGTCGGGGACACCATTAGCACTTCTCCTACCCACGCAATCAGGTTAAGCAGTTCCTCATCCATATGATGAGAATATTGCGGATAGCATACTGAATTCTATTCATCACTATATAGCCAATGCTTGCTTCAGCTCGGGCAAAGTGTAGCGAACACAATATGGCACGGTACCACGTTCGAATAATCGGCCTTGGGCCAGTGGACCGGCATCTAAAGTATCAAAACCGAACTCGTCCAGTAATTTTGTAACCCGTTGTTTCGCCTCAGTATCATCTCCGGCGATAGGCAGAGCACGCCGATGCGGTGTTCCCGCTAACTGACCATCAACCTCGAGTTCTTTTACCCGAATGGAATTGAATGTTTTAACAATTTTTGACTCCGGCAGATGGCGCGCCAATAGCTCACTGGTTGTGGTCTGGTGCGTATCCAATTCAACCATCTGTCCATCCCGCTCAGGGTAGTAATTATTAGCATCAAGCACAATTTTGCCCGCTAACGCCGCGACAGGCACTGCACGATAATTTTTTAGTGGAACAGCAATTAAAACCACCTCGCCAAAAGCTGCCGAATCTTCAGCCGTGCCAATCTCACATCCTATTGCTGCGGCAAGACTAAGTAAGGTATCTGGCCCTCGGGAGTTACTGATCATGACTTGATGACCATGACGAACAGCCAACTCGGCAACAGCACGTCCAATAAACCCAGCCCCAATAATTCCGATTTTCATAGCAACACTCGCTTGTTGTCCGTATCAAATTGTACCTGACCACTATAATTATCAATCAAACAGTGATAAATACTCATTCAGTTGCGATTTTAGAAACCATAGGTTGTGAATCATGGATAGGCTACAAAGCATGGCGGTGTTTATCAAAGTTGTAGACTGTGGATCGTTTGCCAGAGCAAGTGAACATCTTGATATATCTTCGCAAATGGTAGGAAAGCATGTCGCCTTTTTGGAAGATCGCTTAGGCACACAACTCCTCAACCGCACGACGCGCAAACAGAGCCTGACAGAAATAGGCGCACTATTTTATGAGCGCTGTAAAGTGGTATTGGCTGAAGCTGAAGCTGCAGAATCGATTGCACACGAGCTTAATGCCACGCCTCGGGGTCGCCTTCGCATCAATGCCCCCGTGACTTTCGGAGCCTATAGTCTGGCACCGATGATGACCCGCTATCTGCACGAGTATCCAGAAGTCCACGTTGATTTGACACTCAATGACCGCTTTGTTGACCTCATTGATGAAGGCTATGAGGCGGTGATACGTCTTGGTGCCCTCAAAGACTCATCACTCATTGCTCGTTCATTAGCCCCCTACCGGCTGATTGCCTGCGCCTCGCCAGACTATTTGTTGGAGCACGGCATCCCCAAAGTCCCCGCAGATCTGACTACACATGAATGCCTCGGTTATACCTACTGGACTCATCCTCCCGAACGCGGCTGGCACTTTACCAAGGATGGCCAGGTTCATGTCATTCAAGTTAATGGGCGCTTGCAGGTGAATGATGCCACCGCATTACTCTGCGCAGCTTTACATAACGGTGGCATTATTCTTGGCGCAGAAGTCGTACTGAAAAACTACCTTAACTCTGGGCAATTGGTGCAAGTGCTGGCTGACTATCAAGCCCCCTCGCGCCAAATGCATATCTTGTTTGCAGCTAACCGGCGACCCACCCCTAAATTACGCAGCTTTATTGATTTTGTTGTGGCCGAATTTGGTCAGCCGGATTGAGTTTTATTCAACAAAGCGACCATCATCAGAGAAGCATTGAGTTTGAATTTTTCTGGTTTGTAATAACAAAATAGAAGTAAGAAGCCATATCGTTTATACGCCTAATCCGCCATCTGACTATCATTTAATGTGATAAAAAGTGTAAAATATGCACTTATTAGTACAGTAGTCTTTTATTTGTCATTTTTTTGAATTTATTTAGCTTATTTTCAAGAGGTTAACATAATGAATTTACCAAACTGTCCAAAGTGCAGTTCTGAATATACATGGCAAGAAGGGGAAAAACTCAATTGTCCAGAATGTGGTCATGAGTGGTCGCAAAACAGTGATTCAGCAGCGGCTGAAGAAGGGTTAGTTGTACGTGATGCCAATGGCAACCTGCTTGCCGATGGCGATGCCGTCACCGTGGTTAAAGATCTGAAAGTCAAAGGCAGCTCCTCAACGCTGAAAATTGGCACCAAAGTGAAAAGCATTCGTCTGGTTGAAGGCGATCACAATATCGATTGTAAAATCGATGGATTTGGCCCAATGAAGCTGAAATCTGAGTTTGTTAAGAAAAGCTGATAATTTAATCGGTCACTTCCCCTCCCGACAAAGACGCTGGCACTCAGTTATTTAAGATAAGCCATTGTTTTAATACTGGGAGGGAATTTCTCACTCCCCACTTTCCTTCCGCGTATTTCTCTCTCTCAACCTCTTTCTTGGCAACAGTCCCTAGCGCTGCATTCATTTAGATATATCTTTTTTCACCTCCCCCTCTTGCTAATTTAGATATATCGATCTAGATTAGACATATCGAAATCGTTTCGATATATCTAAAGGAGATTAACTATGTTTGGTTCAATGAAACGAAGCCGCCATTGCAGTAATGAACATCATGAAGGGCAAGGTTGCTGTGGTAAAAGAATGCATCGTGGGGGTCGTCATCACATGGCGGCACAAGGGGCAGAAGCAGTCAGAGGTGGTCGACGTGGGCGCGGTGATAAAATGCAGCGTCTGTTTGAACATGGTGATTTGCGGGTTGTTCTCTTGGCACTGCTGGATAAAAAACCTAGTCATGGCTATGAGCTGATTAAAGCAATTGAAGAAGCATCATCAGGTCTATATGTACCAAGCCCCGGGGTTATCTACCCAACACTGACGCTGCTGGAAGAGCAAGATTTTATTACCCCCGTGGCAACCGGTAATGGTCGTAAAAGCTATCAGGTCACTGAAGCGGGTAAAGTTGAATTGCAGCAAAATCAAGAGATGGTCAACACCATTTTCTCTCGATTAGCACAAGCAGAACGCCGCCCTGAAGGGAATTTGGCTGAAGGTATTTCTGATGCGATGCACCGTTTACGTCACATTTTACGCAGCAATATGGTGCGTTCAGATGTTACCCCTGAACAGGTCGTGCGCATTAATACCGCCTTGTTGACCGCGGTAGAGATTATTGAGAAAGAGTTAGCACCGCAATCAGCAGCCACCGACGAGAGTGAGCAGGAGAAAAAATAATGCCCGGTTACCGTTATCGCATCACCATTGAGCCGCTGACCGACAACAAAGGTCATCCCATTGATAAAGCCCCGGTAACGTTTGAAGCCGAGAATCATGATGATATTCTCGGCATCATCGAACGGTTACAAGCTCGGGAAGATATTGATTTTGGCAAAGAAAAAACAGCGGCATTTGCATTGGGTTTGAAACTGTTTTCAGAAACTATGATGGAGAATCGCAAGCACCCACTGTTTGCACCACTACGTACCGCATTTATGGATTTTATGACCAACTTGAAGAAAGGGTCGCCACGCGATCGTAACGGCAGTACCGAATAATCGTCAGTATAAAATTAAAATAGCCCCTACCCGTATAACGTGACTCGCTGGGAATATAAGCAATAAATAAAATTCCCAGCGAATGATTTAACTCAAATCGGCACCGTTACTGGCAATAACTTTTTTATACCAATAGAAAGATTTCTTCTTCTTACGAGCTAAAGACCCCTTTCCATGATCATCGCGATCCACATAAATAAAGCCATAGCGCTTACTCATTTCGCCAGTAGAGGCAGAAACTAAATCAATACAGCCCCATGAGGTATACCCCATTACCGGAATACCATCATCGATGGCCTCGGCCATCGCCTTAATATGTTCACGCAAATAGCTGATACGATAATCGTCGTCAATCTCACCTTGTGAGTTAATTTCATCTTTCGCGCCCAAGCCATTTTCCACCAAAAATAGTGGTTTTTGATAGCGGTCATACATCATATTCATGGTGATACGCAGACCGAGGGGATCAATTCCCCAGCCCCACTCACTGGCCTGAATATGAGGGTTTTTCAGTGACTTGACGATATTGGCAGCGCTGCTGTTATGTTCATTCATGTCCGCAGATGCACAACGAGAGGCATAGTAGCTAAAAGAGACAAAGTCCACGGTATGTTTGAGGATATCGTCATCCCCTACTTCAGTGGCAATAGAAATGCCTTTCTCCCGGAAAAGTCGTTTGGTGTAAGCTGGATAAGCGCCCCGAGCTTGAACATCAATAAAAAACAGATTTTCACGGTCTTTTTGCAGCGCAGCCCAGACATCTTCCGGTTTACAAGTCCGCGGATAGAAATTCCCCCCAGCTAACATGCAACCAACCTGATTCTCAGGGTTAATCTCGTGCGCAATTTTTGTTGCCAGCGCACTGGCGAGCAGTTCGTGGTGCGCTGCCTGATATTTTACCTGATCCTGATTTTCATGCGGCTCAAACACCAAACCTGCACCAGAAAATGGGCTATGCAGCAGAATATTAATCTCGTTGAATGTCAGCCAGTACTTCACCAACCCATCAAATTCTTCAAAACAAGTGCGGGCATAGCGGGTAAAGAATTCAACCATTTTGCGGTTACGCCACGAACCATATTCAGCAACCAGATACATCGGAACATCAAAGTGGCACAGCGTCACCAACGGCTCAATATTGTACTTTTTACATTCGTTAAAGAGGTCACGATAAAAAGCAACCCCCTCTGCATTGGGGGTCGTTTCATCGCCATTCGGGTAAATTCGACTCCAGGCGATTGATGTGCGAAATACGGTAAACCCCATTTCAGCCATTAGCGCAATATCGTCTTTATAACGATGGTAAAAATCTATCGCTTGATGACTAGGGTAAAACTCATCCTCTCTTAAGCTAAAACGCTTTTCTTGCCCTAATTTCACGGCTAAACGGTGTGGTCCATGAGGGATCATATCCACCGTTGACAGCCCTTTCCCCCCTTCAAAGCAAGCGCCTTCGGCCTGGTTTGCGGCTAATGCGCCGCCCCATAAAAAACCGTCGGGAAATATTGATGCTGCCATTAAGTACCTCTTTAATTTAGTTAATTTTTACTGCACTGTGCGAAACAGCAGGGTCTGCTACAGAGGCAGAGTCCCCTTCATTGTCTTCCACAGGAATATCTTCAAATCCCAACAGTAATGTTGTAATAAATGAAATAACTATCGCCAGAACCATGACACCAAACACCCACACAATACTCATTGGGTTTGCCGGGTCGAAAAATTGCACACTAGTAAATAGCCCAGGTGATGCCATTGAGTGGCTAGCCAACCCACCAATACCCGCCACCGCACCACAAATAAAGCCACTGATAAGGCTGGCGATCAATGGCCGCTTGAGGCGCAATGCCACACCATAAAGTGCCGGTTCAGATATACCAGCAACAATCGCTGAGGCCGCCGCAGCCAATGCGGTTTGGCGCAGTTCAGGGTTCTTGGTTCGCCAAGCCACCGCCAGTGAAGAACCACCAAGAGAAAGATTAGCGCCAATTTCTGACGGCATAACCATCCCTTCTTTCCCAGTCTCGGCAATGGTTTGGATGATGGTGGGGGTAAATACACGGTGCATGCCTGTCATCACCAACAACGGCCAGAGTGCGCCCATAATCGCAACAGAAAGCCAGCCCAGATAGTCATGAACGGTGTACACCAGAGAGGAAATACCACTACCGATCCAGATCCCCAACGGCCCGATAAACATGATGGCAATCGGCGCTGAGATCAGCACAATCAGCATCGGTTTCAGGAAGTTTTTGGTCACCGCCGGTGTAATACGATCGACCCATCTTTCAATATAAGACAACAGCCAAGTCATACAGAGAGCGGGAATCACGGTATAAGTGTATTTCACGGCCGTGACAGAAACCCCCATAAATTCCACTTGCTGCCCCTGCGCCGCTTTCGCCATTAAATCAATAAAGGCTGGATGAACCAGCACACCCGCAATAGCAATGGCTAACGACATGTTGGTTTTGAATTTTATCGCCGCCGAGGCCGCCACCATCACTGGTAGGAAGAAGAAAGCCCCGTCACCAATGACATTGAGGATAATGAGTGTTGATGAACCTTTCTCGAAGATGCCAGTCATATCCAGAATCATCGCCAGCAGTTTCACCATCGAACCACCGATGATGGCTGGGATCAACGGTGACATCGTGCCAATCAGCGCATCAAGTATCCCCGCCCCAATTCGCTTTAACGTAATTTTATTTTTCTGGGGTTGTGTATTGGTGGGCAATATACCTTCAGGAAGCAATTTGATCACTTCCGCATAGGCTGAAGACACATTATTCCCGATAATGACTTGGCACTGGTTTTCATTGCGAACTACTCCCAGCACACCGGTGATGGATTTCAACTTTGCCAGTTCAACCGCACTATCGTCATTGAGTACAAAACGTAAACGCGTCATACAGTGAGTCACTGCTGCGATATTATTCGCCCCACCAATGGCATCGACGATTTGTCGAGATACAGCAGCAAAATTTTTTGACATGAGTGGCAACTCCCCGTAATGACGCACGCCGAGCTAAGTGAACTCTTTGCGGCTTAAGAGAAATGCCCCTTGCCAGCATAAATTCATAATTAGCTATAATATTCATATAGTTATAATTTGGTTACCAACGAAAAATTGTTCATATTGTCATTTTCGACCCAATAGGTAACCGGTTCCACATGAGAATCTTAAAATATGAGGTGAAATTCAATAGGTGAATTTATTCAATTTTAATTCTGTGATAGTGATCGTCATTAGAGGGTGATTTTTCAGTGTCAAGGACATCAGTTTCGCTACAGAACCTGACGAACCCTCGCAACTTCAAGAACGAAAGGTATAGAATAATAATAATTTTCAATGTGTCAGGAAGGCCTATGTCTACAATGCAAGAAGTGGCAAAGAAAGCTGGGGTGTCAAAAGCCACTGTTTCGCGTGTTTTGTCGGGCAAAGGTTATGTCAGCGAAGCGACTAAAGAGCAGGTATTTAAGGCAATAGCAGAGACAGGATATCGGCCAAATTTACTGGCCAGAAATCTGGCCACAAATAAGTCTGAATGTATCGGTTTTGTCGTGACGAATACCCTGTATCAGGGGAGCTACTTTAATGAAATACTTTCTCAGGCTGCGCAAAAGTTAGAAAGTCATGGCCGGCAATTAGTGCTGGTTGACGGGAAACACAGCGCAGCAGAGGAACAAGAAGCCATCCAATTCCTGCTCGATTTACGTTGTGATGCAATCATAATCTACCCACGATTTCTAACTGTTGATGCCATGGACCTTATTATTGATAAATATAAGCAGCCCATTATGGTGGTGAACAGAAAGCTCAGAAAAAATCACAGCCACTGTATTTTCTGTGATCATCAAGGGTCAAGTTATCATGCAACGCAATATCTTATTGAGCGAGGCCACCAGAATATTGCATTCATTACAGGTTCACTGGATTCCCCCACGGCAATAGAACGCCTTTCGGGGTACAAAGCCGCATTAGCTGCATCTTCTTTGCCGGTTCAGGATGAGCTAATTGTGCAAGGGAAATGGACGCCTACTAGTGGAGCATTAGCGGTAGAGCTGTTGTTAGACAGCAACGTTCCCTTTAGTGCAATTATTGCCAGTAATGATGATATGGCGATTGGTGCAATAAAAAAATTAGATGAAGTGGGAATGAAAGTTCCTGAAAATATCTCCATCATCGGCTTCGACAATATTCCTATTGCACCTTTCCTACGGCCCCCACTATCGAGCATAAAAGATCCTGTCAGCGGTATGATAAATGAAGTTATCAATCGACTTATATCTATGCTAGATGGCGGATATTTATCAAAGGAAAATATATTTCAATCCGAGCTGATTATCAGAGATTCTGTCAGTAATGGGCCATTTTTCAATTCAATGGAGAATAAGTCATCGGTGGAAAATGCTCAGTAAAAAAGGAGCCAAAGGCTCCTTTTAATCAAGTAAACAGTGATACTATTTAACGCGCACACCTTCAACTGACAGAATCAGCTCGACGTCTTGTGACGCTGGCCCCAAGTCCGTGGTGATATTAAAATCCTTCAGCTTAATATTACCGTTAGCTTCAAAACCAGCACGGTAACCCCCCCACGGATCATTACCCTGACCGGTTAATTTGCTTTCCAACGTCACAGGCTTAGTCACGCCATTTAACGTCAGATTACCTACCACAGTATAACCGTCTGCGTTCTTCTTCACTTCTGTTGACTCAAATGTCGCCTGTGGGAATTTACCAACATTGAGGAAATCTTTACTGCGTAGATGCTTATCACGCTCGGCATGATTGGTATCTACACTGTTTGTGTTGATCACGACGTTGACTTTATCAGCTGACGGATCCTTTTCATCGAAAGTAAAAGAACCATCGAAATCGTTAAAACTGCCGTATAACCAGCTATAGCCTAAGTGTTTAATGCGAAATTCGATAAAGGCGTGTTGGCCTTCTTTATCGATTTTATATTCAGCGGCTACGGCGCTACCTGCGGTAAACATCAGTGCGCCTACAGTCAGGCCCAAAAGGGTCTTATTAAACATGCTTAATTCTCCATAATACAGTTGGTTAATCGGTGCTACGTCCCAGCATCCGTTTAAGAGTCATATCACCATCAATAAAGTGATGTTTAATTGCGGCCAGTCCATGTAATAGTGAAATCACAACAACAGCCCAAGCTAGATAAAGATGCACTGTCCCGGCAATATCCGCTTGTTCAGGTAATCCGGTTAATGTTGCCGGTACGGAAAACCAACCAAATATATTGATAGGTTGCCCATCAGCCGTCGAAATTAAATAACCGCTGAACATAATGCAAAATAGAAAAATATATAAAATAACATGCGCCAATATCGCGCTAACTCGAGTTAAACGGCTATAACTCGATAGTGGCTTTGGTGGTGGTGAAATAAAACGCCAAATTACACGAAATAACATCACAGCAAAAAGGATACACCCGACGCTTTTATGTATTTCAGGTGCCTGATGATACCAACCATCGTAGTAGCCTAATGTCACCATCCATAAGCCCAGAGCAAACAGTGCATATACTGTTAATGCCACTAGCCAGTGGATACTAATAGTGACGCAACCAAACTTCTCCTTGGTATTTTTCCAAAGCATAATGATTCCCTTTTGCTCAATTTATAAAGCAATAGTCAAACATTATGAAACATAAAATCAACACTTATTTGATATAAGATATATTTCACCGACAGCCGTCAGTTATTTTGCAAAAGTTTATAATTACTCGGTCAATATAATTGTTGAACTTTACTCAACCTGACATAAGCACAACAAACCGATACATGGAAGCAGCAAAAAATAATGCCACTATAAGAATCTATAATGGCATTAGAGACGGTATTTTCTGTACATTGTTGTCGGGAAAAAATACAAAATACGCTACGTTATACTGAGAAACCGAGATAAAGATAGATGGCTAAAACAATGCTCGCGGTGGCAATGGCATAAGGCATTTGTGTGCGAATATGCTCGATGTGGTCACAATCTGTTGCCATCGATGCCACGATAGCATCCCCAGATATGGGCGATGTCATGTCCCCAAAAATAGACCCGGCAATTGCTGCACCAATCATATATTCCACAGGTATACCAACCGAAACACCCAGTTGCACACCAATAGGGATCATGATGGCAAACGTTCCCCATGATGTCCCCGTCGCGAGCGACATAATGGCACTGATAATAAAAATAAAACCAATGGAGAAACCGGGGGAAATAACACCAGACGTGATAGCTGCAATATATTGTCCGGTATTAAGATCCGCAGAGACATTACCCATTAAAAATGCCAATACCATAATTGAGCTGATCTTAACCATGCTGGCATAACCGACATACAGCTCTTTAAAGAAGGATTCTATATTCAGAATTCGTCGGCCACAGAACCAAATAAATGAAACGGTTGTCCCGAACATCACGGCACTATAAACCGACATAGAACCGCTGCCCTTCGTAAAATCACCGTCACCAGTCACATAAAGTGCAACCGGAACAGCAATGACAGTCGATAGGATAGGGATTAGGAAGTTAAGCAATGAATTACATGCCGGATGATCAATGACTTCATCTTCTTCTTTCGAGACATGAACATCCTGTTTACTAACGAAATTTACTTCCGCTTTCTTCATCGGCCCCCAAGTAGCACCAGAGAAAATATAAAATAGCACTGAAGCCAGAGAGAACCATGCCATAAGATTCCACACCATTGATCTGGCAAGAATTTCAAATGGTTGGCCATCAATGTAGCCTTTCGCTATCTGGACACCGATAACCCCCATCATAGCGGCGCCCCACCCATTAATCATTGCCGAGGAGCAAACAGAGACACAGGAAGTTTGAATAATGTAAGACATTTTTTCCGGTGACAGGCCGTATCTTTTTGCCAGATCTTTGGTCGATGCCCCAGCAATAAGTTGGTTAATCGAACTTTCGATGAAAATGATTGAAGTAATCACCATCGCCAGTAATTGCACTGCTTTTTTATTGGTAACAAATTGGGTCTTTTCTGTTAAGGCGCGAACTAAACTTCTCACCCCACCAGTCACGACAATTAAGCGCATAATACCGCCAATCATCACCATAAAAATAACAGTACGGGTATTTCCTGGAGAAGAGAACGTATCAATAATGCCATTTAACGTCCCACTGATTCCCTGAATAATATTGTGGTCGTTAATGACCGTAAATCCAACAACTATCCCCATAAGTAACGACAGTATGACTTGGCGAGTAAAGATGGCCAAACAAATCGTGACTAATGGAGTTATAATTGTCCACACGCCGTAATCATGCATATAACTACCCTATTAATTATTGTATAAAGGAAAGGGCTTGCTCTGCGTCTGCTATTAAATCATTAATATCTTCGATGCCTATTGAAAGGCGTAGTGTTGTGTCGTATATGCCAATATTTTCCTTTTCTTCTTTGGACATAGAACCATGGGACATTGACGCAGAATGGTTGACCATACTTTCAACTCCCCCCAGAGACTCGGCTAAAACGAAGTAACTTAACTTGGCAATAAAGGTTTTTACCGCCGAGATATCACCTTTTAATCGAATGCTGACGACTGCACCGCCAGAACGCATTTGTTTCTTACATAACTGATATTGAGGATGAGATTCCAACCCAGGATAATGAACATCAAGTACCTTCGGATGTTGCTCTAAAAACTGAGCCATTTTTAAGGCATTGCTACATTGACGCTCCATACGAACATCCAATGTTTTCATGCCCCGTAATGCCAGATAAGCATCAAACGGAGAGGCAATAGCCCCGACGGTGGTTTTGCAAAAATCGAGCTGTTGTGCGATATCCTGAACATTCGTAATCACTGCACCGCCAATTAAATCAGAATGCCCACCAATGTATTTACTGGTAGAAAGCATAACGATATCCGCACCGAGGGTGAGAGGACGTTGGTTCCAAGCGCTGGCAAAAGTATTATCCACACAGCTCATGATGCCTCGCTCTTTTGCAACCTGGCACACCGCTTCAATATCAACCAATTCCAACAGCGGGTTCGTCGGTGTTTCAATCCAGATTAAACGGGTATTTTCTTGGATATGGTTATCCACTGCGGCAAGATCATTTAGATCGACGTAGCTAAATGTGGTACCTGATGTTTGTTTGCGCAGCCGCTCAAATAAACGATAAGTACCGCCGTAAACACCTTTCATTACTAATACATGGGAATCTTTAGGAAGCAGTTCCAATATGAGCGCAGTTGCAGCCATACCAGAAGCGGTTGCCGTTGCATAGATTCCGCCTTCTAATTCAGCCAATGCCGTTTCATAGGCGTATCTTGTTGGATTACTGCATCGGGAATAACAAAACTCACCTTCCTCACCTAAATTTGGCTGAATAAAAGAACTGGCGGTAGTAATTGGTGGGAAAATAGCATTATTACCACGATCAACTTGATCTCCTGCATGGATCACCAGAGTTGCAATTGATTTTGTTTTCTTCATTATTTATCCCTTAAATTTTAACGATAGCCAACCGCTCATTATAAATAATGATGCTAGGCTTCACTGTTAAACAGTACTGCTTATTTTATTTAAGCGTCATTATACTGATTATTTCTTTATCCGTTTGTCTCATTGGTGATAAAACTAATTTACATAAATTATTAATAGAGCCTTCTACGTCGCAAGAAACAATACCATCACGCTCACCGACCACGGTGTTTTGCTGTGCCATTAATACTGATTTAAATGCACAAGCTGTTGCAGTAGAGACTTTCATGGCACAACTATTTGATGCACCATCGCAAATAATGCCGCTGATATCACTTATCATATTGCTGACAGCATATGAAATTGTCTGATAGTTCTTGGTCAACAGCCAACTCATTCCTGCGGCGGCCCCCATGGCAGCCGTAGAAGCTGCACACAATGCAGATAGTCGGGTATAACGCATGTGAATTGAAATAGCAGCCAAGTGAGCCAATGCCAGCGCCCGAGCCAATATTTCATCGTCAACGTTAAGGTGTTTGGCAAGTGTCAGCACCGGCATCGTCACCGTAATCCCCTGATTGCCCGAACCGTAATTTGACATCGCTGGTAAAGGTGCCCCCCCCATACGCGCATCTGAGGCTGCAGTCGTATTGATTAACATTTGGCTCAATAAATCAGCACTGATAAAACCGTTTTTTCTGGCTTGTACTAATGCGCCGCTGACGTTCAAGCCATAATTTTTCCTTTGCCCTTCATCAGAAAGTGCCGAGTTGACTTCTGCACTTTTAAGCATAAACATAATGTCTTTTGCGGCAACTTCAGTAATAAATCTAAACGCATCGAGTAGGGAGAACTGAGGTAACTCAGGGCTCTGAATATTATTTGTCATTAAATCATTTGTGAGGTCTTGTTTAATATTATTAATATAAAGTTCAGTGATATTTGTATGACTACCTTGAATAACAACCCGGCACTGTTCGCAAAGGCTATATACAGTAATATCAATAAAAATAAAGTCCTCAGCCTCAAGTGTTTCTAAACGCACATGACCTGATTCATTAAGTCGATAAGCTTCAGCTATTTGTGCTGTAGTAATATCTTTTAATACCTCCAACCCTGCATCCGCATTACCACCAATCGCTCCTATTGCGGCTGAAAGCGTAACACCTGAATAAGCCGTCCCCGGAATAGTGACCCCCATCGCATTTTTATATAGGTTCTCCGATATATTCCCGGCAATCTTGACCAGTGGCTCCTTAAGATATTTAGCCGCTACCGCAGCAGCATAGGCAATAGCAATTGGCTCAGTACAACCTAATGAGATTTTCACTTCTTTTCTCAACCAATCGAGTAATTGTTGATGCGTAATTTTTTGCATTTTAAGTTATTAGTGAGTGATTTTATTTATTTTCATCTTATGGTTTTATAGAGAGAAATACTTTTCATTATTTCCTGTTGTTTTTGGCGCATGGAGAATTTTGTTCTCTTTGATAAAAGATATTAAAAAAGAAAAAACACAATAAAAACACTTAAAATACAAATAGATAAATAATCAAAACCCAATAAAAATAACCGCCAGTGAGATACTAGTCACAAAACAATAAAGAGAATATTTTCCCCTTTGGCAAACAACTTATCGACCAAGAACGTTTTTCCTGAGGTTTTAAGCGTTAAAAGAAGTCACCATGACTCCAGAACAAAAATAAATATCCTCCGGCATAGCCGGAGGTTTTTCATATGCGCCTATAAGGCTCTGTTGCCAGCCGCGCCCTAACA
>NZ_CACVAF010000016.1 GCF_902726565.1 Yersinia vastinensis | reverse complement strand
TCCTACAGATAGTGCTAGGTGTGCCCAGCCACATCTATTATTCGTTTGTTGCTGTTTTTCGAGGCCCGGCTTAATCAAAAACTCCCGTTAAATTATTGCAACATTACACTCACACATTAAAAACAATAATTATTCAACAAAAAAAACCGAGAAGCTAACTTCTTCATAACTTTCTGACAGGAAGTTTTTTTAATCTGAAAGGCTAGTGCCTTAATAATTAAAAAATAAATTTTATCTATTAATAAAATTTAATAATGCTGAATAAATCACTTTACTGCGTCATTGTTCTATAGAAATCAGCAAGGACAGTTAATATGAATTTCCGACACCATGATTTTGTTTTATCGAATAAAAAACCTAAAAGAAATACTTTATCTTTACTCGTTTCACTCGCTATTTTAACCAGCATCAGCAATGTACATGCCGCGACGAATGAATGGCTTGGTGCCATCTCTTCTGATTGGAGTGATGAAAATAACTGGAGCCTCGCCATTTTACCTGACAGTAATACTAATGTTCTGGTTAATAACGGCAATCTCTTATTAGATACAAACGGCCAAAGTTGGAGTTTGGCAATGGGGATATCTTCGGGGAGTGACGCCTCAGTTATGGTTAATAATGGGAATGAATGGACTCTAGGCATCCCAGCATCCGGTTCCGGTGCCAATGGATTCAAGCAATATATTGGAGATAAGGGAAAGGCTACGCTGACCATTGAAGACGGCGGTAAAGTCTATTATGCCGCGAACTCTCCGACTATTTTAGGGAATGGGGTCGGTTCTCAAGGTGAAGTGATTGTCAGTGGTGCAGGCTCGGTTTGGAGCAGTGTTTATGATGATGATTCTCACGCCAGTAATCAGACCAATGTGCAAATCGGTAACTACGGAACCGGTAAGCTTTCAGTACTCGACGGTGCGAGTGTCATCACCCCTAGGGGGATGTCTCTGGCTCAACAAGAGGGTTCTTCCGGCTCTGTCTCAGTCAGCGGCCCAGATTCAAGCATGCTATTGGGCAACAGTTCGCTGGGTAATACCGGTTGGGCCGGAATATTTATGATGGCTGGTGAAGCCGATGTGACGGTTGAAAATGGCGGCGAGTTAACATTATATGGCGGTGTTTATTTTGGCCGTGGGAAAAATGGCGCGGCACAAAGCCTTACTGTCCGGGGCACAGATTCAATCATCACCAGCTACGGCGATATTAATAATGTCGAAAGCGGCGTCGTTCGCATTGAAGATGGCGGCAAACTATATTCATTGCACACTCCGGGGACAGGCTTTGCCGCTCAAGGGCAGGCCGTTATCGGTAGAGGCGGAGGCAGTAATACCGGTGATGCATATGCTTATGTTACAGGCAATGGATCTTTATGGCACATGGATCAAGATGCGATCGTTGGTTACTTGGCTAGCGGCCATTTAGTCATTTCTGACGGTGCTACGGTTGAGAATGATCGAGGCCGCATAGCGTTGCAAGCTGGTTATACCGGAACGGTCACGGTCACTGATACCGGTTCAGAGTGGAATAACAGCGGTGATGTCACTGTCGGCAGCCTCGGCGACGGAGCACTTACCGTCTCTAATGCTGGCGTGGTGAATGTCGGCAATAATTTGCTCATTGCTGAAAAAGTAGGTTCCACCGGCACATTGAATTTTGGCTCCGCAGAAAATCAGGCAGCTACAGCAACCGGTCGTATCAATGCTAACCAGATTAGCTTTGGTGCAGGCGCTGGTCGGGTTGTCTTTAATCACACCGATGCGGACTACCATTTTAATCAGATATTAAATGGGACAGGTACTGTCGTTGCTCATCAAGGCATCACCCAGTTTAGCAATCACCAAACTTATGGCGGTCAGACTGAGGTCCACAGTGGTGCAATATTACAGGCAGGTGCTGATAATGCCTTTAGTGTCAATTCACTCTACGACATTCGCAGTGGTGGCGTATTAGATTTGGCCGGTCACCAGCAAACCATAGGAACGACGACCAATGCTGGGCTGATTAAATTTCATACCGGAGCCATCGCCAGTGGACAGCCTCACAACCAGTTAACCATTGATGGAGACCTCAACTCCCACGGTGGAGATATTATCTTTAACACGGTATTAGGTGATGATAATTCCGCCACCGATAAATTGGTGGTCAACGGCAGCACTTCAGGAACGACATGGGTGAGCGTGCTTAATGCAGGCGGCAGCGGTGCTGCAACACTTAATGGTATTGAGTTAGTTGAAGTTAACGGCAGCTCTGAGGGCGAATTTGTTAAATATGGCCGTATTGTTGCGGGGGCATTTGATTACTCGCTAACACGCGGCACGGATGCTCATGCCAGCAATTGGTATCTAACCAATACGTTAATCACGGATACAGATCCCGACACAGAAGTCATACGTGTTCCCCTGCCCGACCCATCAATAATGATTGAGCGCCCTGAAGCCAGCTCTTACAGCGCTAACCTCGCAGCAGCGAATACGATGTTTGCCACTCGGTTACACGACCGTTTGGGGGAAACGCAATATATTGACGCGCTGACAGGCGAGCAAAAAGTAACCAGCATGTGGTTGCGTAACGAAGGAGGCCACACCCGATTTCGTGATACTCAAGAGCAGTTGGGCACACAAGCGAATCGCTATGTAGTGCAGTTGGGGGGAGATATTGCTCAATGGAGTCTTGACGGTTTGGACCGCCTACATCTCGGGGTCATGGCTGGTTACGGTAATAGTAAGAATAAAACTGAATCGCGGATTTCCGGCTATACCGCGCGTGGATCTGTCGACGGCTATAGCTTAGGGATGTACGGCACTTGGTATGCCAATGAAGCCGATAAATCGGGTTTATATGTAGATAGTTGGGCGCAATATAGCTGGTTCAATAACACCGTTGATGGTCAGAATTTAAATACAGAAGAGTACAAATCCAAGGGCATAACAGCCTCAATTGAGAGTGGATATACCTTTAACGTCGGTGAAAACACTGCAAAAAATGCAAAATACTTCATTCAACCCAAAGCTCAAGTCACTTGGATGGGTGTGAAGGCAGATGACCATAAAGAGGCGAATGGCACCCGTGTTTCTGGCGTAGGTGATGGCAATATCCAGACGCGCTTAGGCGTGAAAGCCTTTATGAATGGTTTCCATGAAAGTGATAAAGGTAAAGACCGGGTATTCCAACCATTTATTGAGGCTAACTGGCTCCATAATACCAAGGACTTTGGGGCACAAATGGATGGCATTACGGTGAAACAAGCGGGAGCCAGCAACATCGGCGAGCTGAAAACCGGCGTGGAAGGCCAAATTAATAAGCAACTCAATGTTTGGGGTAATGTGAGTCAACAAATCGGGGGGAAAGGTTACAGTGATACTGCCGTGATGCTTGGGGTCAAATATAACTTTTAACTTCTAATATCACAAAAGCAAACCCGTTCCTGACCATAAAATCCTCAGGAGCGGGTCTGTGAGAAATACCCGACACTACGAATTGATAGCTTTCTTTGCATCCAACGCACTGTGGATGGCCGCTTCTAATTCATTCGCTTCAAATTTTGCCACGTAAGCATCGGCCCCGACCTTACGCACGTGATCTTCATTTGCACTGCCAGATAACGAAGAGTGAATAATCACCGGGATATTTTTCAGGAACTCGTCACGCTTAATATTCAATGTGAGTGTGAAACCATCCATTTCTGGCATTTCCAAATCGGTTAACACAAACGCGATTTTATCTGAAATAGGCCGCCCTTCAGCACGCGCCTCATCGGCAATCTTTCTGATTTTATTCCAGGCTTCCAGACCGGTGATATGCATTACTGCCGGAATGTCCATCATCTTCAGTGCCTGTTCCAACATTGAGCGTGCCACTTTCGAATCTTCCGCCACAATAGCCACCGCGCCCGGCTTCAGATCAAAAGCTTTGCTCTTTTCGCTGTCTATTTTAACATCACGGTTGGCTGGGATAATGTCATATAAAATCTGCTCAACATCCAAAACCAGTGCCAGCCGGTTACTGGCTTTATCATTGTCGAGACGGGCAATACTGGTGATATTGCGGCTCTTAACGCCAGCATCAGCCGCCAGAACCTGGCTCCATTCCAAACGAACAATATCGTCAACCGATTCCACCGCGAATGCCTGAGTACTACGCGCATATTCAGTCACGAGCAATATGTTGAGTCCGGTTTTGGGTTCACAACCGACAATCGCCGGGAGGTCAATCACTGGAATGATTTCTCCGCGAATGTTGGCCATCCCCATCATCGGTGAGGACATCCCCGCCGCCTTGGTTAGAGTCGGCATCGGGACGATTTCTCGCAATTTAAATACGTTAATACCGTACAACTCAGATTGTTGCTCCTCTTGGGATTCCCCTAAACGGAATAGCAACAGTTCAAATCGGTTTGATGAGGTGAGGTTAGTTCTTTCCTCAATCTCTTTTTGAAAATTATCCATACTTTCCCCAGTGCAAATAATGATTGATGTGCAGTAACAAGGCGGTATCAGCCAGTCGGAAAATAAGGAATAACATTCTGCTCAACGGCAATTAATGCTTCACCCTTTCAATTGGGAACGCAAAAGCCTACAACCCACAGCTCTTTTTCGCCCCCACGTCTTTCCATTGCCTTTTTCTCGTTCTCTCGATAGAGGAACACATCTCTTTATCGGCAGCGGGCGAAAAATGCTTAATAATTCGGCTTAATATACAGAGGAAATTGATAGAAATGGAGTTAAGTGGTTAATTTATCAACAATAGCCACTGTCTCAGACGTTAATTAGCGTAAATAATTTTATCCGCGTAGACCGCTTCAATAGCCTGTTTGTGTGCGTTTTTCTTTTTATCAGTGACAATAATATCAATGTCATTTATGTCGCTTATTTTCATTAAGCCACTTTGACCAAATTTACTGGAATCACACAAAATGACTTTCTGCCTCCCCATCGCCAACATTTTCTTGGCAATGCGCCCTTCATCCAAATTTTTCACCATCACACCAAAATCACTGTCTATCCCACCGACCCCCACAAAGGAAAAATCAGTATGAATGTCATTCATTTGTTCAATGGTTTGAATACCTAAGTTCGCTTTATAAGCGTGGTTATATTCACCACCCAAGACATGCACAATTGCCATATTATTTTTATTTTTTATTTGGTCAGCAATTAATGATGAATTGGTAAAAACAGTGAATTTTACTAATGGCAAGAATGAAGCAAAAATAAGTGTGGTGGTGCAGGAGTCAATATATAAAGTGTCGTTTTCTGTGATCAGTGACGCGGCATATTGACCAATCGCCATTTTTTCCTGACGATTTAAATCCATCCGCTGGGCAAAACTGCCCTCTTGTATATTCTGAACCTTTATTGCGCCACCATGGACTTTAGTCACCTCACCACTTTTCTCCAAATAGGAAAGATCTCTGCGGATAGTCTCAGACGTTACTCCCAGTTCCTCAGAAAGGCCAATAACAGATACTTCACCAAGGCTATCCAGCTTTTCCAAAATAAACTGTTTACGTTTGATCTGATTCATAAGAATAGCGACCCGACTGTGATACATTTATGCGTTATTCTACTGAATAATTTGCTGAAACAAAAGGCTATTCAATCACTCAGACCAGAGCTGATTGATGGCAAAAGCCACGCCGTGCTGGTTATTATCCAGACTGACTCTATCCGCACGGGATTTAACAAAATCACTGGCATTGCCCATTGCTACGCCGACGGCAGAAAATTGAAACATGCTAATATCGTTTTCCTGATCTCCCATGCTGACCACTGACTGCGCCGTGATGTTGAGGTGCCGGCATAGGTAATTTAGCGCACTACCTTTGCTGATTCCTTGCGCCATCATTTCATAATAATGGCGGCTAGTTTGACTGAGTGAAAAGTGCTGATGAAATTTTCGATCTATTTTATTGGCGACACCATTAATAAAATCAGTTGAACCGACAATAGAGACTTTAACAATATCATTTCGTTGAACAGTATTAACCACGTCAGATATCTCTATTTCCATATTAAAGAGTTCAGATTCATATTTTGTATATTCATTGATATGATTTGATGTGGAGATAATCTTATCGCGAGTAAAAAAGTGATGAGGGAATTTATTCTCTGCCAATAGAGAAGTCATCATTTTCAAATCATAGGCAGAAAGCGGTATAAAGTGAAGATCTTTGTTCTCAGCCTTGTCATATACCCATGCACCATTAAATGACACATAGTAGCGAATTAGATGCTCTAACTCAGTATTGTGAATAACTGCAGCCATGGCATGAACGGGCCGAGCTGAACATAGAACGACAATAGTATTCCAATTGATAACCTGCTTTATCGCGCTAATATTCTGTGCTGATATTTCATTTTCCTTATTGAGCAAGGTGCCATCAAGATCAAGGGCCAGTAATTTATACATAGTTTCACTCCAATAAAAAGGGAGAAAATATTCTCCCCCCTGCTTACTGACGGCAATTAGTGAGTAATAAACTGCGAGACAACGTCCTTGGCGGCATTGCAAACCACATTATCAATGGCCGTTCCCACCACCAAAATATTCACTCCAGTATCTTTAAATGCTTTGGCATTTTGCAGATTAATGCCTCCCTCCGCTAATGTTGGCACTGAAACCGCCCCTACCAGTGCCAGAAGCCGCTGTTTAATGGCCTCCGGAATATCGCCAGCAGTAACCCCCTCATAGCTCATACCCGTCATTAAACCAATCATATCAACACCCAGTGCTTCCATCTTTTTCGCCACTGCCGCAACATCAGCCGGTGTTTCAGCCGCGATACCGAAAGTGTGTAGATCACTTGGGTGGCCAATATAAGCGTCAACTGTCAGGCCATATTTATGAGCCAAATCGACCAATTCCTTTAAGTCCTCAAAACTGGATTTATGGGTATGCAAACCATCAGCACCTGATTGAGAAATCAATAAAATATCCTGTTCAGTAACCGGCGTGGGGATAGTTTCCGTAAAGCCCCCGGCAATTCCGACAGTAATAAAAATATCGTCGGCCACCACATTACGTACCCCCTGTACTGCTTCTGCCATTTGGTCGATGGTTATTTCATGGCGGATGCGTTCAGCGGCATGCATATTTGTTACGCCATTATGGCCACGCGCTAATGCCAATGCCGGATGATTAGGTTCCAATAATTTTACACCTGAATCGCATACTGCTTTCGCTAAGCGAGCATCATCGCCAGTTATTCCGGTGCTCAGAATAGTTTGACCGCCATGTAACTCAATTGCATTACGTACCTTATCCATGGCGACGGAACGTTTCTTACTCATATCAGCGTGGAACATATTGACCTCTACTTGATTTATATAAAGCTGCTTTTTTAATTGTTAACTCTTAGCCGAGATCCCTGATGCTGAGGATTCGGGCACTGCCTTTTTAATGGCAACAAATTTATTAGCTAATAGCGTGATAATGCAGGTCAGTACCAAGGTTACTGCCATCACCACTGCCATATAAAAAGCGTTATTTGATAAGAATGGTGAGGCAAACGCAGGAACATAAGCCACACCTTTAATATTGAGTAATCCCAGCAGCATGCCGCCAATACCGGCTGAGAATATTGCTCCTGCAAAGACGACTTTATTCGAGAACATAAACGGATAAGCTGATTCGACGAAAGTCCCAAAGCCAAGGTTAATTAACAGACCCGGAGCCGCCACCGCCGCTTCACTTTTTTCTCGTGGGGCAATAACGTTCGCTAGATTAATTCCTGCCGCCACCATGACTAAACCAACCATATCCACCGCACCAAGGAAACTGACTCCGGATTTTTCCATTTCCAGTAATACCAGTGGCAATATAACGGCATGATACACACCGCCCAAAATAGCTGGCCAAATCACCAAGCCGGCCAGTAATCCCGCTAAGATTGGGCTGAAAGCCAGTGTGGCTTCAATAGCCAATTTGATATAATCGCCAGCGGCTAATGCTAGTGGACTGAGCAGGTAATACATCACCAAACCGGAGAACAAACCGGATAACCCACCCGCGACGATATTGATGGTGGTCATTGGGAATTGCCATTTCAAGCACAACCCGAATAAGTAACGCACCATAATACCGGCACCTATACCACCTAAAATCCCACCAATTAATCCCCCTTCAACCGACAGCACACCTGCAACTACACCAGCCACAATCGATACTTCATCCAGCTCGGAGACTTGTTTTGCCGCAATCACCGCGACAATGACTGGCAGCCCTTTCAACAACAATTCAAAAATTGCATTCAGCGATTGCAGCCCAGGGATATGGCTCAATGCCAGTACAATTGCCATGGCAATAAAACCAGGTAAAGCCGGGATCATAATGCTGCGGATATTGATTCTTTTTAACAGGCTCTTGTTGCTACCCGGTACGCTGACATCACCGCTGCCTAGCACCGGGGTATATTTTATCTGCCAGTATTTGCACAATGAGGCCGTAAAGGAGATAGCACGAGTGCGGCTATTGGTGCCTGTAGTGCCTGATGTAGCAATGACATTCGCCCCTTTCGAGGTGATAATCGCCATCGAAGTACCGCCCGTACCGACTATGGGTATTTTCTTTTCTATTGCTGCCAGAATGGCTTCTTTATTGCTGCGCTCAGGATCTGCACTCATGATAATGATGCCATCAATATCACCAGCACGAATTTGTGCCGCAATTGCCGCATCCGACGATTTAACGGCGTCATTCACCTCAGACAGTTGCCCCTGAAAACTGATACGGGGCTGGTCCTGATCTTCTGCTGTTATGGAATAAACGGCGGCGGCAGTGGTGGGTTTTGCCACATCCATCGATTCTTCAGCAGCAATAAATTGCACGGCGCTGACAGCTAAACCGGCAGAATGGAGTTGGGTATAGATCTCTTGTAAAAGTCGCTCAGGGTATGCACCACCAAGATTGAACAGATTTCCCCCGCTGCTTCCGAGTATTGCTACATTTTTCATGTCGGGCCTCAAAAGATAAGAAATGTTAGAAAGTGTTATTATGTTTTTAACTGCAATTCACAATCACAGAAATAGCCAGACAAAGCAACATTAAACAACATATCGATATTGATTAGCCCCATTAACATGACAGCAATTAATTCCAATAATTAAATTTTAAATTCATAAAGTTAAACTAATATTCTTTAAAATTAAGATAGTATGAAATTTAAAACCATCAAGGTCCATTTTGTTGTTTTATTTTGTTTTGTTGTTTTCGTGATAAGGTTCAAACTATCGATGGGGATATTTCAGGCAGGAACGAAAATACAAAGAGAATGATGGGCAGAATGATTATTTTAGGCAACGGGCCTAGCAGCACATACTACCAAGCCCTATTGCACTATCACGCCGCGGGTCGATAACGCCATAACCAGCGGCCAGTGGACATGCGCCGGTAAAACAACACGCCACGGACTATCCAGTCGAGGAACATCCCCATCCATACGCCCGTGACACCGAATCCCAGGGTGATCCCCAGAATATAGCCAGCAACAATGCGACAACCCCACATGGCAGCTACCGCCACCCACATCGTGTAACTGGCATCTTTTGCCCCTTTCAAGCCCGACGGCAACACCCAGGCCGCCGCCCAGATGGGCATAAACAGCGCATTAATCCAGATAAGATGCTTCACAACCTCGATAACACTCGGTTCATTGGTATACAGCGATGCCAGAAAACCGGCGCTGGGAATAGACAGTAAGGCGATAAAACAAACCCCCAGTGTGGATAGCCAAAAGATATGTTTAAGCTGGCGAATCGGCTGCAAAATTTGCCCTTTCCCCAGACGGGTTCCGATAATAATCGTCGAGGTGTAACCCAGCGCATTGCCGGGTAAGTTAATCAATCCGACGATGGAAAAGGCAATAAAGTTACCTGCAATCACTTCCGTTCCCATTCCGGCAACAAAACGCTGAGTAATCAATTTACCTATGCTAAACATCACCGACTCAACACTGGCAGGGATGCCAATACTCAGAACCTCAAACATAATGGCCGAGGTAAAGGGCATAAAATAAGCCTTAAAAGGAATTCGCAGGGTATTACTGGCCCCAAAAATCAGCACCAGTACCACCACCAATGCACCAATATAGCGAGAAAGCGTAATGCCAATTCCTGCACCAACAAACCCCAATCCCGGCCAGCTAAACAGGCCATAAATCAGCACACTGCTGATAACAATATTGAGAATATTCATGGCGATATTAATAAACATCGGCAATCGTGTATTACCAGCGCCGCGCAATGCTCCACACCCCACCAGCGCTATCGCCATGGCGGGATAATTCCAGACTGTCAATTGCAGATAGGTCAATGCCATCGCCTTAACAGCAGGATCCGCCTGGCTGGCCATCAAATTAATGATGGTTTCCCCAGTAAAATGCACCAGCAATACCAATAACAGCGAGATGAGTACTAAGAGAGAAATAGACTCACGGGCGGCAGTTTGCGCTTGTTTGCGTTTACGTTGCCCTAAACTGAATGAGACCACTACCGATGTTCCGAGTGCGACGGCACCAAAAAATGCAGCAATCAACATATTGAAGCTGTCAGCTAGCCCCACCGCAGCCATGGCTTCTTTACCTAGCCAACTGACCAACAGGGTGCTGAACACCCCCATCAGCATGACACACAACCCTTCAATAAATAGCGGAATAGCCAGTGGTGTTATTTCACGCCAAAACAGCACTCGATAGGATTTTCGCTTTTTGTACCACGCGCTTTCGCGAAAGATTTTCAACTTAACAGTCCCTGAAACCATGTCTATTTGCATACATCCGCGCTTTCCACCACTATGGTGAAATATCCCTATGCGCCGATTTACAAAGGCGATTTCCCACTTTAAATTTTAACGGTTTATGCGTGATAAAAAGTTGATACAAACACCATAACAGAACGGTTAATTAATTTAAATGAAACGCGATTTTACCAAAGCGCCAATGAAATAGTTATGCAATGAAATACACATAAATATGCAAAATACCTTTGACCAAACTCGGGTTTTGCGATATCAATGTAGGCATTGAAACCTTTGCCAGACAGACCTAATTCATACAGGATTTAATTGATGACAACTATTCTCAAACACCTTCCTATTAATCAACGTGTTGGTATTGCTTTTTCCGGTGGTTTAGACACCAGTGCGGCACTGTTGTGGATGCAGAAAAAGGGGGCGATTCCTTATGCCTACACTGCCAATTTGGGTCAGCCTGATGAAGAAGATTACGATGCCATTCCGCGTAAAGCGATGGAGTATGGTGCTGAGAAAGCGCGTCTGATTGACTGCCGTAAGCAATTGGTTGCCGAAGGTATCGCTGCGATTCAATGTGGTGCTTTCCATAACACTACCGCCGGTGTGACTTATTTCAACACTACACCGCTGGGCCGTGCTGTAACAGGTACTATGCTGGTGGCTGCCATGAAAGAAGATGGCGTAAATATCTGGGGTGACGGAAGCACATATAAAGGTAACGATATTGAGCGTTTTTATCGTTACGGTTTGCTGACTAACGCTGAGCTAAAAATTTATAAACCTTGGCTAGATACCGACTTTATCGATGAGCTTGGTGGCCGCCATGAAATGTCTGAATTTATGATTCAGTCCGGTTTCGATTACAAAATGTCGACCGAGAAAGCGTATTCCACTGACTCCAATATGCTCGGGGCAACACACGAAGCCAAAGATCTGGAGTTCCTAAACTCTAGCGTCAAAATCGTTAACCCAATTATGGGCGTGAAATTCTGGGACGAAAATGTCGTTGTCAAAGCTGAACAAGTTTCTGTCCGTTTTGAACGTGGTTATCCGGTTGCGCTGAATGGCGTGGTCATTGAAGACAGCGTTGAATTGATGATGGAAGCCAACCGTATTGGCGGGCGTCACGGTCTGGGCATGAGCGACCAAATTGAAAACCGTATCATTGAAGCCAAGAGCCGTGGCATCTATGAAGCACCGGGGATGGCGTTGCTGCACATCGCTTACGAGCGCCTACTGACCGGTATTCATAACGAAGATACTATTGAGCAATACCATGCCAATGGTCGAGTGCTGGGCCGCCTGCTGTATCAAGGCCGTTGGTTTGATCCACAAGCGCTGATGCTGCGTGATTCAGCCCAGCGTTGGGTTGCCAGCGAAATTACCGGCGAAGTGACGTTGGAATTGCGTCGTGGCAATGATTATTCCATCTTAAATACCGTGTCTGACAATCTGACATATAAACCAGAACGTCTGACCATGGAGAAAGGGGATTCTGTGTTCTCACCAGATGACCGTATCGGCCAGTTGACCATGCGTAACCTGGATATCACCGATACCCGTGAGAAGCTGTTCAACTATGTTGAAACCGGGTTGTTATCTTCTTCTGCGACCACCGGTTTGCCGCAGGTAGATAATAATAATCTGAGTGCTCGTGGCTTGCAGGATAAACGTAAGTAATTATCGTTTTACCCGTTCAGGGGAGAAGTCCCCTGAACATTCTATCAACCCGCCAGATGATCCCGCCGCTTTAAATCCCTCAACGTAGTACAAGCTCGTGATTTCTCACTAATGACCAGCATCACACTTTCACTCCACAGATCTGTGATAGGCATCATGCACAATTTATCGGTTTTGCTATGTAGTTCGCACTTTACTCGAATAGCACTGTTTCTATCCCAGCCTCTATCCACCCCCCCATTTATTTCGTCAGGGAAATGCTTATGCTCATTTCAAGCTTAAGGCGTAGAAGCATCACACGACAAACTCATCGCCAAATGCCGAATTCTTTGTGGATCGAGCAACAGTTTGAACGTGTAAGGATGGTGCTCCCCAATGGTGAGAAACCACGTCTCCAGTTCGGTGACAAAGTGATGCAGTTTTTGTAATGCGAGTTGGAGTTGCTGCCGCTGCTGGGGATGATCACCATACTTATGGATCCACAGGCGGAGCGCAAAGGCATCCGTGATATGGCTAAAAGCTCGGGTATACCAGAAGGCTCGTTCCCAAGTATCAATAAGGGTCTGTTTGAACGTGTCAGTGAGCGCCATTGCGGGCAATTTCTTGTTCACTTGCGTACGTAGATACTCGGCCAAAAAACGGGATTTTTGCTTTTCCAGTGCGATAAGTTGCATCTGTTGCTCACCAACCACTTCATCGTCAGGGGGCATCAATGGCTGGAAAGATTGTGACCAGTTGGCACTGCGCGTATCCATATGCAGTAGCTGCAGCGCTTGTTCAAAGTCAAAAGGTGGCTGGCTATGACGTTGCAATAGACGGCCGAGCAAACTGGACGTTTTGCATATCCAGTCATAGCTGGAGGTGTAAATGGCAAAGAGATCGTCTATCTCTTGCTGTGGCAGTGGCTGTAGAGAATATGCTGCCAACCACTCAATAAAGATAGCGCGAGGTGAAATGGTGGGAGTACGAATCAGGCGCGCAAGAGCGAACAGATTTAGCTCATTGACGGCCCCCAGCAATGGGTTATTCGGCAGCCATTCCCAGTTGATACGGGCGGTTATCGCCTCAAGTTCGTCACCGAGGGTTTGGGTAGCCCAGTGCAAACGCTTTTGCAATTCGTCCAATAAGCAACATGGGAGCAACGCCCAGCCATACTCGATGCCCCAAAGGTCGAACTCTACCCATTTGCGATAGCCACTTAGGTTAGTCAAGTTTGGGTTATTCGCAAAACCGGGTCGATAGTCCAGTTCTGTGGCCTTCATTGAGGCTCGTACATCATAAGACAAAGCATCTAACGCCATCTTTAATTGCTGGCGGGGCCACTCTTTGTCCTGATAGTCACGCAAAACTAACTGGCGGCCCTGAAGGCGTAGGCTCTGATAGAGATGCTGAAGTGCTGTTTCCCATTCGGTTCGATGGACAGTTGGTGTCGAGAGGGACAGCCGTAACCCGCGAACCGTAGGCAGATGGCTCAATATTTCCGGCAATGTTTCGCTAAAAAAGAGATTAAGAAATGCCGCCTCATTATGAGAGTCATTGGACAAAAAATATTCGGGAAATTTACGACGCAGCTCGTGGTTATCGGGTGTCGCCTCCCCTTGCAGCCACAATTGAAGATGATTTTCTTCGCAATAGTGCCCCACTTTTTGCAGATATTGCAGGGCGTTATTTCGGGCCAACAACATGTGCTCGACCGTGGCACGTGGGCACCGAGGTGAAGGCTTGGCCAAGAGCGCCAGCAGTGATTGCTGATGCACGATTAAACCATTGCAGGGGAGTTTTTTGATATGACGCATCAGGTCGAGAAACACCTCCCATTGCCACATGGCAGGCGTGTTTATCTCAATAAACAGCAGCGGGACTGGGCTACCCATGATGGTTCTCCTACAAGCTGTATGGGCACGTCATACAAGTGAACGGATAGTAGAACGGGGGTTGTGGTGAGTCAATCGCAGTCCTGTGAATGAGCGAAAGGAAAAAGGAAATGAGTATGAAAACCTATGCACTGGTTGGCGCCGGTGGGCGTTCGGGAATGTATTTGGAGGCAATTGCCACAACTTACCGACCAACGGCGCGTCTGGTTGCGCTGTGTGACACGAATCAGACGCGCATGGATTATGCCAATCACAATCTCGAGAAATGGGGCCATCCCGCAGTAACAACATGGAAAGCCACAGATTTCGAGCAGATGATTGCTCAACATCGGCCCGATGTCGTCATTGTCACCAGTGTGGATCGCACACACGATCACTACATCATTCGTGCCATGGAGTTGGGGTGCGACGTCATCACAGAAAAACCAATGACAATTGATGCCGATCGTTGTCTGGCCATTGTTGACACTGTAGAGAAAACGGGGCGCGATCTGCGCGTCACGTTTAATTATCGATATGCACCGCACCACAGCAAATTGCGTGAGTTAATTCTCAACGGCACGGTTGGCGAGGTCTTTTCAGTACACTTTGAGTGGCTACTAAATACTCAACACGGAGCCGACTATTTTCGTCGCTGGCATCGAGATAAACGCAACAGTGGCGGGTTGCTGGTGCATAAATCTACTCACCATTTCGATTTGGTCAACTTCTGGCTCGACTCCGTACCCGAGTTTGTCTTTGCTCAAGGTGACCTGCGTTTTTATGGCAAGGAAAATGCCGAAAACCGTGGAGTGACCGAGTTTTACCCGCGCTGCCACCGCAATCCACATGCACTCAACGACCCCTTTGCTTTGCATATGGAAGAGCGAGACATGCTCAAGAGTCTGTATCTGGATGCCGAGCACGAAGATGGCTACTTACGTGATCAAAGCGTATTTAGCGATGGCATCAGCATAGAAGACACATTGGCAGTAATGGTGAAGTACCGCAATAAGACCCTGCTGACCTACTCCCTGAATGCCTATCAACCGTGGGAAGGACTAAACATCGCTTTCAATGGCAGTAAAGGGCGGCTGGAAATGAAGCTGGTGGAGAACTCTTACGTCAATGGTGGCGGTGAACGTAAGGAAGAAGGCAGCTTAATGGACTGTGATATCACTTGGTATCCAATGTTCGGTGCGCCAGAACACATCGCGGTGGAGTACGGACAAGGTGGGCATGGCGGTGGTGATGCCCTGATATTAGCAGAACTCTTTGGCAACCCCGGCCCGGATCCCCTCAAGCGACGAGCGGATAGTCATGCGGGGGCGATGTCCATTCTAACGGGCATTTGCGGCAATTTATCCATGCAGCGCAATCAACCTATTTTTATCGATCAATTACCCGTTGGCAGAAAACTTCTGTCGCGGCACAACAGGGAGCAATAACCAATGGCCAAGGGCGACATTTACCCACTCGAATATCATGAGTACATCGATCAAGATACTGGCTCGCGTGTCACCAGACTGACACCACCCAACGTAATCTGTCATCGTAATTACTTCTACCAAAAGTGTTTTCTGGACGAAGGGCGCGCACTGATTTTCGCGGCGGAATTTGACGGATTTCGCAATTATTACCGGCTGGAGTTATCCAGCGGTATAGCGACTCAATTGACCGAAGGCCCGGGTGATAACACCTTTGGTGGATTCCTCTCACCTGACGAGCAGTACCTCTACTACGTAAAAAGTGAGCGTCATTTAATGCGCGTGACGTTACAGGACTTATCAGAGGTCGCGGTATATCAGGTGGCTGATGAGTGGGTCGGTTATGGCACGTGGGTCGCTAACTCCGACTGCACCAAGCTGGTGGGTGTGGAAATCCACCGCGATAGTTGGCGGCCCGTCAGCGACTGGACGGTATTCCAACAGTTTTACGAAGAGCAGCCACTCTGCCGGGTCATTCGAGTCGATTTGCACACAGGGCAGCGCACCACGTTATTACAGGAAAACCAGTGGTTGGGTCATCCTATCTACCGTCCATATGATGATAATACCGTAGCATTTTGCCATGAAGGGCCACTGGATCGGGTAGATACCCGAATGTGGCTGATGAATGAAGATGGAAGCCATATTCGTAAGGTTAAACAGCCCACACCAGGGGAAAGTTATACTCACGAGTTTTGGGTGCCCGATGGTTCCGCCATGATGTACGTTACCTATGTCAAAGACAGTCCGGTACGCTATCTATGCCGGGTCAATCCCGATTCTGGACTGGATGAAAAGATCGTGGCAATGCCACCCTGCTCGCATGTGATGAGCAATGATAATGGGCAATTGGCCGTCGGTGATGGTTCTGGAAAACCTATTGATATCGTCGACAATGACAACTATGGCGATGCCACAGACCCTTATCTTTATCTTTTCGATCTGAAAAACAAGCAGACTCACAGGATAGCCAAGCACAGCAGTTCGTGGGCCGTACTTGATGGCGACCGTCAGGTCACCCATCCTCACCCTTCTTTCACTCCCGATGAGAAAAGCGTGTTGTTCTCCTCGGATAAAGATGGTCAGCCTGCGTTGTACCTAGCCACTCTTCCCGACTCAATTCTCGACAGTATTCAATAATAATAAGAGGGTTTAGCTATGTTAAAGACACCAAGAACCATTGCCGCAATGTTGTTACTCGCCACCTCCGGTATCGTACAAGCAGAAGATGTAGAATTAAGATTCTCATGGTGGGGGGGGAATAGCCGCCATCAGGCAACACTTCAGGCAATAAAAGCATTTGAGCAGCAACACCCCAACATCAAAGTGCAGGCAGAATACGCCGGTTGGGAGGGTTATCTATCACGTTTTACCACCCAGATTGCCGGTGGAAAAGAGCCGGATGTTATCCAAACTAACTGGAACTGGCTGCCGATCTTTTCCAAAGATGGCTCAGGGTTTTATGACCTGCGTAAGCTCGGCAAGACACTGGATCTGACGCAATATGAACCTGAGTCGTTAAAGAGCGTGACGGTCAATGACAAACTCAACGGTATCCCGGTGGCAATGACTGCTCGCAGTTTCTATTACAATAAAAAACTCTGGGAAGAGACGGGGGTCGCCTATCCCCAAAGTTGGGATGAGCTGAAAGCCGCAGGAATGGCCTTTAAAGCCAAGAATGACAATAGCTATCCATTGGTTCTGGACTATATGGAGTCGCTGACGCTTCTGCACTCTTATATGGCGCAGAAATACACTATCTCCGCCATTGATGAGCAAACCGGAAAATTCAATTACACCCCTGCTCAGTGGGAAGAGTTTTTCCAACTGTATAAAGATCTGGTCGACAGCCATGTCTTCCCTTCCATGCGCGTATTGGCCTCCTACGGAAAAGCCAACACTTGGGAAATGAAGCCTTGGATTAACGGAACTTGGGGTGGAATCTATATGTGGAATACCAACGCCACCATGTATGAAAACAGCCTACAGCCGCCGTACAACAAACTCGAACTAGGGCCATTTTTCATGTTGCCGGGAGCTAAAGATGCAGGCCTATTCTTTAAACCGACGATGATGTTCAGTATCAGCCGGACGACCAAACACCCTGAAGAGGCTGCCTTACTGGTTAACTTCCTGATGAATGAACCTGAAGGGATTAAAGCGATGGGGCTGGAGAGAGGTGTTCCGCTAAGTGAAAAAGCCTATCAGCAATTGGTACAAGACGGCGCAATTCAGGAGAGCAGTATCGCTGTCGCGGGGCTGAAATCATTTATGGCGCTACCCCACAATGTTCCGACTTCCCCTTATTTCGATTACCCACAGTTTGTATCGCTCTACCACGAAACGATTCAAAAGATCGACCAAGGTGATTTATCCGTTAAAGAGGCTGCATCTTCTTTTGCCAAAAATGCCGAGCGAATTATGAAGCGCGCCATGAAATAACGCACATCTTTGCCAATAATGACTCCGTCACAGGCTCCCCGATAACGTCGGGGAGCAAGGCTCTACTCTTTTTCCATGGAATGAGAATATGATTAAATTTAGTGCCACGCTCACCTGCCAATATGACGCTATTTTTTCCCCTTTCAGTGCCACAGACTTTCATCTAGGGCTGGCGTGGTTAAAAAAGAGCGGCTTTGACGCCGCGGAGTTGTGTATTGCCGATTATAACGATATTGATATCCAAACCATCGCCAAAGCACTCGCTAGACAGGGTTTGGAGTGTACAACGATTGCCAGCGGTCAGGCACGTAAGCGAGAAGGACTGTCGTTGTTGGCTAAAGACCCCGAGGTACTTCAGCGCACTCAGCAACGGATTTATCGCCATATTGATGCCGCTGCAATACTCGGCTCTTATGTCACCATTGGTTCATTGCGCGCCGCAGGATATCCCCTCAATGCGGAACACTATCGCCATTTGCTAGCTCAAGGATTAAGCCCTTGTCTGGATTATGCCCAAAAATGTGGCGTTACCCTGATTATCGAAGCTCTCAACCGCTACGAGATGGAGCATCTCAATAATGCTGCCGAGATGGTGTCATTCGTTGATTTCATTGGCGCACCATCTCATGTCGGTATTCTATGGGATGTGTTTCATGCCAATATTGAAGACCCACATTTTGCATCCGCAATCCAATTGATGGGAACCCGGCTGCGCCATGTGCATTTTGCCGACTCTAATCGCGCATTTCCGGGTTATGGTCATCTCTCTTTCGATGATATCTATCGACAACTGCTGCATTGCGGCTATCAAGGTGCCATCTCATTGGAGTGCCTCAACAGGCCATCAGCAGAGGTAGTCATTGAGGAGTCGGGGCCATTTATTCAGCGACTGCGTCAGTTATCCGTGGCAAAACCGCTGATGTCTAAAACTCAATATCAGCCACAATGCTAAACACGATGTAGCCCAACGGCTCACCCCCCATTTGCGGGTAACTCAATATTACTCTCGGCCAGTGATCCCATATTGTTGTACATCGCGCAGGCGGCATCCACTAAATGCATGGCAAGTGCCGCACCGCTGCCCTCACCTAACCGCATGCCCATTTGCAAATAGGGTTCGAGCTGCAAATGACTCAAGGCAATCACTGCACCTTTTTCTGCCGATAAATGAGAGGGAATCAGATAATCACGTACACCGGGCGCAATGCGACATGCAGCCAAGGCTGAAGCATAAGAGAGAAAACCATCCAAAATGACCGGCAATCCTGCGGCAGCTGCTCCCAGCATGACCCCAGTCATGCCCACCAAGTCAAATCCTCCCACTTTAGCCAGTACGTCAATCCCATCACTGCCATCGGGTTGGTTAGTTTCGATGGCACGCCGCACTACAGCAACTTTGTGATGCAGTTGATCCGTGGGGAAGTTTGCCCCAATCCCCACCACCAGCTGTGGGTCGCTATCGGTAAAGACACTGACCATCGCCGCCGCTGGCGTGGTGTTCGCCATTCCCAGTTCCCCTACAGCGAAAACTTTCACCCCATCTGCAGCCTGTCGCAATGTGAGCATGGCACTGGCCAGCAGTAAATCTTCAGCCTGCTGGCGGGTCATGGCTGCTTCACGGGCAATATTACCGGTGCCACGGGCCACTTTCATATTGAGAACACCGGGCAATTCATCGCAATCAATGCCCACATCGACAATTTTAACTTCAGCTCCGGCATTGGCGGCCAATACACAAACTCCGGTGACACCTTTCACCATATTGAGTGCCTGAACCATCGTCACTACACGTGGCGAGACGGCGACACCTTCATCATAAACACCGTGATCAGCCGCCATCACGATAACTTGCTTACGGCAGACTTGATGACCATACAGACCACGCATCCCGGCCAATTGTACAGCTAACTGCTCCAACCGCCCCAAACTGCCGGGGGGCTTAAGCAGGCCATCGAGTCGTTCTTTGGTGCGAGTCATCGCCTTGCTATCAAGCGGCGAAATGGTGCGTAGGACGGATGAAAGTGTTTGCATGGGTTTAATCTCTGTTTGCAGACTGCCAAGCAGCCCGGCTGTTCAACGCACGCAGCGTGACAAATCCTTCATGGATCTCCAACACACTGTATGCCCCCTGTTCAAAATGAAAATGCCACATCGCGCTCGCCGGCATTAACAGTAAGCGCGCCAACATCAGGCTTAATACCCCCTGATGGGCAACCAATAACTGATTGTTATCTTGGCGATGATCTGATGTAGTTGCTGCGGATAGAAGGGGTTGGACCACCCCTTCTATCCGGGTCGAAAATTGTGAAAAAGACTCTCCGCCGGTGGGACTGGCTTGCTGCCAATCGGCAACCCAAACGGCCCACGCATCAGGGTCTTCCCGTTGTAAATCCTGGTGATGGCGCATCTCCCACTCACCAAAATTCATCTCATTCAATTGAGCATCGGTGTTGGCCTTCAATGGATGGCCTGCCAGCACGATATCGGCCGTATGGCGCGCGCGTATAAGCTGGCTGCTGACACTGTGTGTGAAATCCACATTAGCCAGCCAACCTGCAACCTCTCCGGCCTGCTCCACACCTTGCGGGGTAAGAGCCACATCGGTCAGGCCACAAAATACACCGCGCAAATTGGCTTCTGTTTGCCCATGACGCACCAAAAAAAGTCGCATAACTGCCTCATTAAATGTGGTTATAGCAGTGCCAGCAAGAAGACAAACTCCCCCACTTCGGCTGCCGCGCCCAGCGTGTCGCCGGTTTGTCCACCTAAACGCCGGCGCAAATAAGTTGCCAACAGCAATACCACCACTACAGTGATGATCAACGCCCACAATGCTGCACTGTTGCCGAGCAATAGGGTCAGTATCGCGCCACCCACCAAGGTCACCACGGTTTGTCGGCCGGTGACTTTGCCGATATAAATATTGCCAAGCCCGTTGCCTTCACGAGCATAACGCTGGCGGTACATCAGCAGAACAATCACCGTGCGCCCAGCCACCGAGGCCGCCGTTAGCATGGCAAACATCGACTCATCACGCAGTGCCAGTTCACTGACCACCAGCACCTTGGCCACGACGATAAAAATTAGCGCCAAGCCGCCGTTAGTACCGAGTCGGCTATCACGCATGATCTCCAGCATTTGCTCGCGTTTGCGAGCAGAAAAGACCCCATCACAGGTATCAGCCAGCCCATCAAGATGAAAAGCACCGGTAATCAAGGCCAGTGCCAAAACATAACCCAACGCCGCCAGCGGCACACCGCACCAAGGTGCCAGCAAGGTAAAAACCGCCCCACCAATCACACCAACAATCAGACCAATAAAGGGGAAACCCACAATGCCACGTTCGTAGTTATCCATCGCCAGCCCCTGTGTCCAGCGCTCCGGCACCGGAATACGGGTCATAAACTGCAATGTGGCGAGAAACAGACGCAAACTCATTTAATCTTTACCTCAATACCTGAAACCACTAAGAACACTTCGTCAGCCGCTGCCGCCAAACGCTGGTTGACTCGGCCCGCAATATCACGAAAATGCCGTGCCAGCCGGTTTTCCGGCACAATCCCCATGCCCAACTCATTAGTGACAAGATAAATAGGCGCACGGCTACGGGCGCACGCAGCCAGCAGATCAGTAATCTGCTGCTGAATGCCCACCTCCAACACAGCAAAATCCATTTGCTCCGGCGAGGTATCACCCGCCAACTCGAATAATAGATTGGTAATAAGCGTAGTAATACATTCCAGCATTACCGCTTCATCGGGGTCTAGCTGTTGATCTATCACCGTGCCTAAGTCGCGATACCCTTCCCACGTCCGCCAATATGCGGGGCGACTGGCGCGATGTAATGCTACTCGCTCGGCCATTTCAGCATCAGTGACCACGGAGGTGGCGATGTAAAATACCCGCTCACACGTCTGTGCTGCCAAACGTTCCGCTAGCGAACTTTTGCCGCTGCGCGCCCCACCGGTAATCAAAATCACTGCGAACACTCCTGCTGGTGGGTTGTCATTAAGGTGAAAATTCTATCAATATCAATATGCTGTCGCATCTGTTCTGCCAGAATATCGAACTGCTGTTTTTTATGTTCGCCATAATCCACTGTCAGGCCATCAAAGGCTGCCAGCCCTTTACGTTGTCGTAGATTGTTCAGCAGTGCGCGGGTAAAGAAGTGGCTGTCGAACAGACCATGAATATAACTGCCCAATACCGTGCCGTCCGTGTTCACCGCGCCATCTACCCAGTGCTCCGCTTGCCCGTTGCGTAACGTCAAGCGCGCAAATGGCATAGCATCCGCTCCAAGATGGGAGGCTCCCATATGAATTTCATACCCCTCAAGTGGTCGATCACCACAGGCGGCTAACATACCCGGCAGGTCAATCTGGCAATAACCACTCACTCGCGTAGTGACTTTATCCTGTGCAAATTGGGTTTCAACGTCCAACAGCCCCAAGCCGTCCATCTGATCAAGTTCCGACTCCACCCCATCAATGATACGTTTACCCAACATCTGGTAACCACCACAGATCCCCATCACTGGCACGCCTTCTTGATGCAGTGCCAGCAATGCTGTCGCCAGCCCACTGTGGTGCAACCATTGCAAATCACCCAATGTATTCTTGCTACCCGGCAAGATAATCAGATCTGGTTGCCCTAATGCCGAGAGTTGAGAAACATAGCGCACGCGTACATCTGGCTGAGCGGCCAGTGCATTAAAATCGGTAAAATTGGCAATGTGCGGCAGACGAATAACGGCGATATCTAGCGCCTTTTCCGCCGCACCATGATATTTACCATTTTGCAGAGCAACGCCGTCTTCATCTTCCAAATCAATATCCAACCACGGCATCACGCCCAAAACAGGCACATTGGTTAGGGCTTCAATCTGCTCCAAGCCGGGCTTTAATAACGCAATATCACCACGAAATTTATTGATGATGACACCTTTGACTCGCGCTTTTTCATGTGGATGCAGTAACGCTAAAGTGCCATAAATAGATGCAAATACACCGCCGCGATCGATATCGGCCACTAATAAAACAGGGGCATCGGCTATAGCCGCCATGCCCATATTGACGATATCACGATCGCGCAGGTTAATTTCTGCTGGGCTACCCGCCCCCTCCAGCACCATGATGTCATACTCATTGGCCAGACTGTGGTAAACCTCGCTGATTTGCTGCTGCAACTGCGGCTTGTATTGGTGATACTCCACGGCATCCATATTGCAGGCTACTTTGCCCATCAGCACCACTTGTGCTTTGCGGTCACTGGTGGGTTTGAGCAGTACGGGATTCATACGGACATCCGGGGCAATTCCTGCGGCTTCTGCTTGAAAAATCTGAGCGCGCCCCATCTCTTCACCCTGCGGTGTAATCCCCGAATTAAGTGCCATATTCTGCGATTTAAAGGGGGCACAGCGATAACCATCTTGCCTAAAAATGCGGCACAGCCCTGCCACCAACACACTCTTACCGACATCCGAGGCCGTGCCTTGCACCATTATTGATAATTTCACCGCAGACTGATTCATCGCACTTCCTCCGCTTCACGCTGACGCATCAACGCAAAAAGTTGTTCTTCGGTTTTACACAGTGGTAAGCCCAGCTCACTATGCATTTTCACCAACCATGGCTGAACCAGCCCGGCAGCTTGCAATTTATCTTGTTGCAGGAACACCTCGGTGGTTTCACCTGCAATCATCAAATGACCATGCGATAAGACATAAAGATAATCACAAACCTTATAAATCAAATCGATATCATGGCTGGAGAGAATAACCCGTTTTCCCTCCGCCACAATGCGTTCAATGATAGTTATCATGTGCTGCCGCCCAGCCGGGTCCAGCCCAGCGGTGGGTTCATCCAGCAGCAGATACTCCGCTTCCATGACCAAGGCACCCGCAATGGCCACACGTTTTTTCTGGCCATGACTCAGATGTTGAATAGATTTATGGCGAAAACTCTGCGCGTCGACCAAGGTCAGCGCCCGGTCAACGCGCTCGGCGATCACCGCTTCTGGCATACCAAGATTGCGTAGACTGAAAGCAATATCACTGTCGATATCGGTATAAAAAATCTGCTGTTCTGGGTCCTGAAATACCGTCGTCACCCGCTGGCGTAGCTCACGCAGATGGGCTTTTTTATAACTTAGCGGTTGGCCTTGCCACAACACAGCACCTTGCTCTGGTTGCAAAATGCCGGTCAGGTTCATAAACAACGTCGACTTACCACAACCATTCGCTCCCAAGACACCGGTGACCGCATGCTGGCTGAAATCGAGCGTCAAATCATGCAAGACCTGCTCATCCTGATAACTGAAACCTAACTGTTGGGTGGCTAACATCAACTCCTGCCTTACAGGTGGAAATCACCCTGATAAAGTTTCATATCCAGCGAGATGACCATCTGTTGATAGCGAATCATCACGCGGGTAAATAGCATGCCGACCAGCATTGCCAGCGAATGGTAGCCAGTTCGCAATGAGATATAACCAAATCTCAGAGACTGCGCATGATGAATCGCCGCCGCCTCTTCAATCAAAATAAAAATAAAGCGCCAAGTCAGCAGGATTTGCTCGGTGAGCAATCGGGGAGCATGACAGCGTTTGAGTATTTGAATCAGCTGCGGAAACGGCGTATTGAGCACAAACCAGAAGGTCGCAGCCAATGCCGCCAGACTGCGCCACAACGTTTGATTCGCAGTCATTAGTCCTACGCGATCAATACCCAGCCACCAATGGCCTATTTGCACCCCCCACCACAAGCTTTCCGGTTGGCGGGCGAGCGATAGCACAATCGTCACCAACCCCACCAGTAGGAAAGAGAGCGGGATGGCCAACCAGCGCAGGTAGCGACGCGGGCCGACCCGCAGTAAATAGCAGGTCAATCCGGCGATGAACACCAACAGCAGTGCTTGATACATCGGTGGACTCAACATGGCCAGCAGCAGGAAGACCCCATACAGCACCAGTTTCCCGATGGGATCAGCCTGTCGCCAGCGGCTTTGATAACTTAGTTTATCAATCCCCAGCATGCTCACCGCGTTTCCCCCGGTAATAGCCCAAGATATAGAAAATCACCGCGGCCCCAATACTGCCTTGTAACGTGAATAACAGGCTTTCAATTTCACCGCTTGCCGGTTCATACAAAGGCTGGAACCACGGTTCATAATGTGGCGCAGTAACCTGAATCAGGGTTTCAGCTTCACCATCAGAGCCGCCGTATTCACCACCATGATTAATAAAGAATGGCAAGATAACCAGAGCGATAACCATTGCCAGCAGAATAAGTGTCTTTTTCATGTTAGTGAGTCTCCGCAGTAATGAGCTTGCGTTTAGTTAACTGGTCGTAAATCATGACGGTTAACAACCCTTCAGCAATAGCAATCGGAATTTGGGTAATGCAGAACACGCCCATAAATTTGACAATCGAACCGCTGACACCAAATTGTGGGTCGGGGAAGGCCAAACCAAGTTGTACAGAGGTGACAAAATAGGTGGTTAAATCTGCGAGCATCGCGCACAGAAATACCCCAACATCACGGCGTAATCCCGCTTTACAGGCCATTTTCCATACCAGATAGCCCACCACCGGCCCAATAACCGCCATCGACATGCCGTTAGCTCCCAGCGTCGTCAGTCCTCCGTGTGCCAGCAACAAGGCTTGGAATAACAACACAATAGCCCCTAATACGGCCACCACTACCGGCCCAAAGAGGATAACCGCTAGCCCAACGCCGGTTGGATGGGAGCAACTCCCCGTCACTGAGGGAATTTTCAATGCCGACAGCACGAAAATAAAGGCACCGCACAGTGCCAGCAGGACTTTCTGATTACTGTCTTCCGCGACAATCTGTTTCAGCCGTACCAATCCCATAAACAGACAGGGCAAGAACAGAACCCACCAAGCTAGCGCCCACATCGGTGGTAAGAACCCCTCCATAATGTGCATTGCAAAAACATCATTCGGGGCAATCGTCAGGAGTATTGCCATCGCCAAACCGGTGAATGACAATTTCTTTAGTTGTTGTTCCATTTCGAATTCCTTTAAATAGTTTTTTATGCAAAAACTTAACTCACCCGTATTCGAACTGACTTACTCATCGCGACTCACGATCTGCTGCTTATTGACTAAAATGGTCGAGAAATAGGGCAGTGGCTGATCTGCGGCAACGCTATCGAGTTGACGCCAGCATACTTCCCCCGGTAATGAGGCTTCCGACATCAATAGCGCATGCGGGAACAGATTTAACCGCGCCAACAGCGCCTGTATTTGGGCAAAACGGCCATAGACTTTCATCAGCACCACACAATCATGGTCGCGCAATGCGCGCTCTAACTCCGCTTGTGGTGCGGTGCAAGACATAATCGCTAGGGATTGCTGCTCCATCGCCAGCGGCAAACCCGCGCGCGAGGCAATCGCAGCAAAAGAAGTCACGCCGGGAACAATTTCCAACCAATCGGGCCGACCAATTCGTTCTAACAAAAAGACCCAGGTGCTAAATAACATGGCATCACCGAGAGTGATAAACCCAACCTGACGGCCTTTTTCCACTTCCGCCTGCAGCTGCTGCGCCACGTCATCCCATACCGCTTGCTTCTCACTGTCATCAGCACTCATCGGGAAATGACAGGTGCGTATTTCGGTATTCGGTGATAAATATTCACGCACAATAGACAATGCCAGGCTGTCGCCGCCTTTACGTCCTGCGGGGGCATACAACACATCGAGTTGGGCGACTAACCGTGCAGCACGTACCGTGATTAAATCGCTAGCACCGGGGCCGACCCCTAATGCATAAAGTCTGCCGCTCATTACGCTGCCTCCTGCTGTTTTTGTTGTAAGGCATGATCTAAATGCTCAACAAACATCTGGCGAATCAATGGGTTTTCACCCAAACCTTGCAGCCATGACTGGGCACGAATACCCGCTGCCTCCAACTGTGATTGCCATGAATCTGGTTCATCTGAAGCCATATCGTTGATAGCGTGATCCCCCGCGACCAACATCAATGGCATTAAGTGCACTTTCCGCACTCCCTGCTGTTGTAACCGGGTGATGATATGACTGATTTCCGGGTAGCTTTCGACCGCTCCGACCAGCGCAGGAAAATTCAGTGAGGCCATTAAATGGTCAAGGCAGGCATAGGCAGAAAAAGCATAGTGACTGGCACCGTGCCCCATAAAGACCACACGCTCATCAGCGGCCAGCGACGGCATTTGTGCTTGCAGCGCCACCAGCAATTGCTGGTAATCAGCAAAACTGCTCAATAATGGCGTGCCTAACACCAGATGATGAAAACAGTCACTGAAAGCTCGCACTTCATTGGCCACTTTTTCGTATTCATCGCCATTGATCACATGCAACGATTGAATCGCGACATCCTGATAGCCCTGCTCTGCCAACAGTTTTAGGGCTTCTCGCGGGTTATTGATTAGCAAACCATCACGTTTGCGTAACTTGCGAATAATCATTTCCGAAGTGAATGCACGGAACACATCTCTATCGCTGTAGGCTGCCGCCAGTTGCTGCTCGCAAGCGTCAATATTCTTTTGGCGGGTTTGTTCATAACTGGTGCCGAAACTGATGACCAACAGTGCTTTTTTCATTTTATTGTCCTCGTTGTTGCTGCCAGCGCGTCAGATGCTGGGCAAATTCATCCAATGACGTGACTTGCTGCCCAATATTGTCCAAAACCACGCTGGCCGGGCGACGCACCACAATGCAGGGAAGATTCAGCGCCAGACAGGGAGCCACTTTTTCTTGATAGCCGCCTTGTGCGCCAGACTCCTTGGTGATGACGACATCCGGTTGACAAAACTCATACAGCGCCTGATTGAATTGCGCGCTAAATGGCCCACGCAGCGCAATAATATTCCCCACGCCTAGCCCCAATGCCTCGCATTGGCTCAGAACATCAGCAGTGGGCAATACCCGCACCAGCAGAGTTTTACCTGTCAGCCCCTGTTGATACTCAGCCAACTGTTTGCTGCCGGTCGTGAGCAATATCCGCTCCCCCAACTTCTGCGCTACAGCACAAGCGGCCGTAACACTGTCAACTTTGTGTAGCAGTGGGTGACTGAGCACCTCAATTTCACTCGGGCGCGCATAGCGAGTTAGTGGCACAAAGGCTTGCCTGCAAGCGGCCACCACATTGTCACTGAGTAGCTCGGCGTATGGGTGCGATGCGTCAATCACCCATTGCACTTGCCTAGTGATAAGAAAATCGACCATTGCCACCGTATCCATCCGCCCCACCACCACCTCGCCGCGAATATCGCCCGCCAGTTGCAAACCCGCATCACTGGCGACTGACAGGCTATAGCGCTCACCGGCTGTATCCAGCAACTGACAAATTAGCCGTGCATCACTGGTGCCGCCAAAAACATGAATCGGCGGATAGCGGCCAGTCATAATGAATTGCTCGTCATAATGCATAACCTCGAGGGGTGATCATCAGCCCGTCACGGCAATATGTAGCCTGGTTACCCACGATCACTAGACTGGTCATGTCGACCGGTTCGTAATCCATTTCGCCCAATGTAGTTAACCATTTTTCCTGTTTTTTACGCCCCGCCGCTTTCACCACACCAACCGGAGTTTCCGCTTTTTTCCATGGCTGCATTAACTCAAAAGCGCGTGCCAGATGCCCTTCGCGGCCACGGCTGCGCGGGTTATAGAAACAGATAACAAAATCAGCCTGTGCTGCGGCGATAATGCGTTTCTCAATCACGGCCCATGGCGTCATCAAGTCACTCAAGCTGATATGACAAAAATCATGCATTAGTGGTGCGCCAAGTAAGGAGGCTGCGGCAATACTGGCGGTAATCCCGGCCACCAACCGCACTTCCAAAACCAACTTTTGTTGCGTGACCAACTCCAAAACCAATCCGGCCATGCCATAAATACCGGCATCACCACTGCTAATTAGCGCCACGTTATGCCCGGCCAGCGCCAAATCAATTGCGGTTTGGCAGCGCTCAATCTCTTTGCACATACCGGTTTTGATCACCTGCTTATCCCCAGTCAGGGGCTTGACCAGATGGGTATAGGTTTTATAACCGACGATAATTTCAGCTTCGCGGATTGCCGCAATCGCTTCCTGCGTCATCATCGATTCACTGCCCGGTCCAATGCCAATCACGGTTAACATTAATGCGATACTCCCAGAGTGATGGTGACGCCCTGCTGACGCAGAGTATTGCCAACCAATTTACCGTCGCTCATCAGCCAGGCGACCGGTTGTGACACGCTGCCGACACCCACCGTTTGGCGGACAAAATCAGAAGCAGGAAAACGCTGTTCGTGGCGGCTCAACTCGCCCACACTGAACAGCTCGAAGGGCACCCGCCAGCACTGTGCTAGTTGGTGCAGTGCGGGTTCGTCTTTTTTGATGGTGACACTGCCAATCGCCCGCAGCGCCATCACGTCGAAGTGATTCTCAGCCATTTGCTGTTGCAGCAATTCAACCAGTGTTTGCAGTGAGGTCGCGCGGCGACAACCAATACCTGCAACCACTCGGCGCGGCACTAATTTGTAAACAGGCAATGGCAGTGACGGCAACGAGTCGCGTAGAGTGATGCACACTAAGGCATCCAATGAGGGAAGCGCATCCAATGAATCTACGGGCACAAAGCCACGGGTATCGCAGCGTTCACGCTCAGAGATCAATGGCGTGTCCCACCACAACCCAACTTTTTGCTCACTGACCAACATTTGATTGACCACTTTGACCGCGTGGCGGAAATCCTGCATTTCGGCATCTAATTGGGTCGCTAAAGTGTCCAGTGCCGCCATCTCATTAACATCGGTGGCAGTCGTTATCACCGGATCCGCCCCCAAAATCCCCGCCAGATAGCGGGTTAACGTATTGGCACCGCCCACATGACCCGACAGCAAACTGATCACGTGCTGCCCGCGCTCATCAATCACAACTACCGCGGGGTCCGTCATCTTGTCATTGACCAACGGCGCAATAACTCGCACGGTCAGGCCGATAGCCCCAACCACCACGAGCGCCGAGTAGTGTTTGAAGGCCTCACGTAGCGTGTCACCGAAGCTACCGTTAAATGGTAAAAAACCCGATTCCAGCAATTTGTCACTGGTAAAACAGGTCAGTGGCAGATGCATTTTCAAACGTCGAGCGAGCCGTACTCCGCCCGGAGTGAGGCAAAAAACGGCTATCGATTCAGGCTTGACGATATTCATGACTGAACCCCGCGTCATAGAGTTTGGAATAGTGGTATTCATCACCCAAGAAGGCCCCCACCAAAATTAAGGCGGTTTTATGAATACCTGCGGCCCGTACCAATTCAGCAATGTTTGTTAATGTGCCGCGCACGGTACGACTTTCAGCCCAAGTGGCTTTGTATACCACTGCCACTGGCGTCGTCGCCGGATAGCCCCCCGCGATCAAACGCTCTGCAACTCGGTCCATTTCTTGCACCGACAAGAAAATAGCCATTGATGTTTGGTGTGCCGCAAAAGACTCCAGTTGCTCCAGTGGTGGCATTGGTGTGCGCCCTTCAATCCGGGTGATAATCAGGCTTTGCGCCACTTCAGGTACGGTGTATTCCACGCCCAATTGTGCTGCTGCCCCCAGAAAAGCACTGACTCCCGGCACTGACACAAAGCCAATGCCATGCTCACCCAACACTTCCCCCTGCTCACGAATGGAACCATATAAAGAAAGGTCACCGGTTTGTAACCGCACCACCAATTTGCCCGCCCGAACCCCTTCCACCATCAACTGGATAATTTGCTCCAGATTCAAACTCGCGCTGTCGTAGCAATGCGCCTGTGGCGAGCAGTACTCCAGCAGTTCGGTATTGATCAACGATCCGGCATAGATAACGACTTGCGCTTGTTGCAACAAACGGTAGCCTTTGAGCGTAATCAACTCTTTATCACCGGGGCCAGCACCGACAAACCAGACTTTTTGTGTATCCCATTCGGGGGTGACTGATGATGGAACAGAACTAAGATGCTCGGACATTGCGCGGCTCCTTGTGGCAGGAAATAAGATAAGTTGGATTGTTCGGTTTAAAGTAGTGCCCGCTGCCTAAGGGGGTCAGGGTGGAGAGTTGCAATTGAACACAGTCCAACTGGCTGATGGCGAAGGTCTGGGAGTGCGCCAACCGGTCTAAATGGCTGAGTGCATCATTCAGGTTATTGAGCAAAATAAAGGTCATTACCAAACGACCTCCGGGGTTTAACATCATCAGCGCCCAGTCGATGAGATCAGTCAAATGGCCACCGCTGCCGCCGATAAAAATGGCGTCGGCTTTGTCTGCCAGTGGCAGTGGCGCGATGCCAGCAATAACGGCCACATTGTTGCATCCCAACCGTTGGCGGTTTTCAGCGATTAACTCAAGGGCTACCGGATTGCGCTCAATCGCTGTCACGTTGAGCTTGGGGAACCGTAGTGCTGCTTCCAGTGCCACACTGCCAGTGCCCGCGCCCACATCAATCAGATGAGCCGCACCGGGTAACACCAATCGTTCCAGTGCCAGTGCTCGCACGACTTCTTTGGTCATGGGGACTTTTTGCCCACGTAAGAACAGTTCATCTCTCATTGAGGATCACCACCACATTCATGTCATAGCGGGTCGCTACCTGCTCGACTGGCAGGCGGTGAATTCGTTCGTCAGGTTGTGAGAGATTTTCACCAATAATCAAGGTACGAGACAGACCACGTTGATGTAGAGCATCAGCAATCGCACGTGGGCCGATAATGCCGTCGGTCACCATCGCCACTTTGTCGTGCTGAAAAATCCAGTCAAAATCAGGTTCTCGCCCATGACTGCTCGTAAGAAAAAGGTCGTTCATATCCAGCGAGACTTTGGCACACAGATATTGAATCGCGCTAATGCCGGGGACGATATGTAACTCCTCGGGACTGAAGTTTGCGGCCAGCAATTTGCCAATGCCAAATAGCAAAGGATCACCAGAGGCTAGCACCACAATGGCGCGATCTTTATGGCTATCTAGCCACTCCAATAACCCCAGTAAGTCAGCATCCAATAGGCGGCTCTGTTTAATATTGCCGCTAAATGTCGCCAGATGGCGTTTCCCCCCCACCAAGACCTCGGCCTGTTCAATAGCATGCCGGGCATTGGGGGTAAGATATTCGGTGCCTCCGGGGCCAATCCCCACAACAGTAATCATCGTAGAACCTCCACAATGTCACCCAGCGGGCGGTTACTCCCCAGAACCTGATTATCAAAAGAGAATAAAATAGCGTCACACTGCGGAGGATTAACGGAGAAACGCATCATCTCGGCAATACGTTCGCAGATGCGTTCTGCAATGCGCGAGTACACGCCTTCCCAGCCCTGATCGGCAATCAATTCCATTGCCGCCTCGGTGGTATCGCATTGATTCACTTCAAGTAACAGAGCATGTGGTGCACCCATCAGAGCCAGATGTGCCACTAATGTCTCCATACGACCGTCAGCAATGTGGCTGTGAGTGTGAAAGATACCGGCAGCCACTTTAACTAACTTGCCGGGGTGCCCTACCAACAGGACATGGCGAAAACCCAGCCGCACGGTTTCTTGCAGCATATAGCCGACGAAGTTACTCATCGTGACCACCCGTTGGCTATCAAGGCCCAAATGGTCACGTACAAAACGTTCACCATGGTTACCTGGCACCAGAATAACTCGGTCCTCACCGGCCGCGCGCTTCATCTCCAGCTCCAACGCCAATGAACGTTTCCAACTCTCTTCCGACATCGGCGTCACAATGCCAGTGGTACCGATGATGGAGATCCCCCCCAAGATTCCCAGTCGCCCGTTGTATGTTTTCTTTGCCCGCTCTTCGCCCTCTGGAGCAAAGATTTCAACCTCCGCCCCACGTAATGGACCGATAACTTCACGCACTGCGGCTTCGATAGTTTGGCGCGGAGTACGATTAATGGCACTGCTCCCCACCGGCAAGCCAATACCCTTGCGAGTGACGGTGCCCACCCCTTCGCCACCGCGTAAGGTGATATCAGTTTTATCCGTTAGGGTCACGCGGGCAAAAATCAACATGCCGTGGGTGGCATCAATATCATCACCGCCATCCTTAAGAATCGCCGCTGTGGCTTGTTGGCCCTCAATCAGTGGTTGCTCAACATTTAGGCACAGGGTGACACCGGATGGCGTAACAATCGAAATCTGGTCAATCACTTGTTGGCGTAACACCATCAGCGCAGCCACTTTAGCCGCAGCTGTAGCACAAGATCCGGTGGTATAGCCTTTACGGTATTGCTTGCCGTTATGCCAAATACTGTCTAATTGCTGGTTTTGTAGCGCAGCGTCATCACTGACCAGCTCCTCATTAACCAGATTGTCACTCATAATGCCCCCCTTAACTGATAGAGGATGGCGTTAATAATGGCGGCGGCCACATTGCTACCGCCTTTACGTCCCAGTGCCGCAATGCACGGCAAGTCACTCTCAAGTAGCGCGTCTTTAGATTCCGCCGCCCCAACAAAGCCGACGGGCACACCAATGACCGCCACCGGATCTGCCTGACGCTCCAGCAGACGGAATAAGGCCGTTGGCGCATTGCCAAACACAAACAGTTTTTCGCCCGGCTCCGCCAGTGCAACATCCACCGCTGCCATCGAACGGGTAATGCCCTGTCTGGGCGCACTGTCCACCACCCGAGGGTCACTGATATAGCAGCGGCATTCGCAGCCCATCTGCGCTAATAGGGTTTTATTGATACCGGACATTGCCATGGTGGTGTCGGTGTACAAGGTGCAACCTCGGCTGATCCCGTCAGCAATGCGGGTCAGCACCTCTGGTGAAAAATGCAAAATATCCAACCAGTCAAAATCTGCCGTGGTATGGATAACCCGCTTGATCACCGCTTCGTGCATTTCACTGACAAAAACATAATCGGGCCGCTCATTGGCAATGATGTCGCCAATAATCGCAAAGCTGTTTTGCTCTATTTTTTGCGGGTTCTTTATATAGTTCATCAGGTTATCCTTATTAAATGCCAACGAGCAGCAGATGGATCAGGGCAAACAGTAAAAGGGCGAGTAACGACGCCACCTTCATCAAATGGATGCTGCGCGGGATATCGCTCAGTGCGACGTCGCGCCGCTCATCGCCAATCCAAGGTTTTTCTACCCGCTCACCAAAGTATTCATTCGGGCCGCCAAGGCGTATCCCCAGCGCACCCGCCACCGTGGCCTCTGACCAAGCACAATTCGGACTGGAATGTTGATAACGGTCACGCCAGCCAATCCGCAGCGCCTGCCGATAATCGGCCCGAATAAGCCACGCTGCCGCACTCAATAGCAGCCAGCTCAGTCGGGCGGGGATCCCATTCGCCAAATCATCCATGCGCGCCGATACATAGCCGATAGCCCGGTATTTCGGAGTTTTGTACCCCACCATCGAATCCAGGGTATTGATTGCCTTGTACGCCATCGCCAACGGCGCCCCCCCTAACATCAGAAAGAACAGCGGTGCAATCACGCCATCGACACTGTTCTCCGCTACCGTTTCGACTACCGCACGGGTAATTTGCGGTTTCTCCAATTGCGAGGTATCACGCCCAACAATCCATGACAGTTTTTCGCGACTTTGCGCCAATGACCCCTGTTGCAGCGCATCAAAAACCAAAAGTGCCGCGTCACTCAGACAGCGCCCGGCCAGCAAGGTGTAAATCATCCACACCTGCGCCAACCACCCAAGCCACGGATTAATCTCAGCCATCAGCCATAAAAACCCCCAACTGATAAGCCAAGTGATCCCCACCACCGCTATCCACAACACCGCCCCTCCCCACTTGAGCGCCCGCTCGCTAGGACACACTGCGCGAATAGCCCGTTGTAGCACGGTGATTAGGTTACCAATCCAGCGCACCGGATGTGGCCAGTGCGGCGGGTCACCGAGCCAACTATCAAGCAGAAACGCCACAAACCACGCGGCAAGAGTCATAACCGACTCCGCGCGGCATTTAGCCAGCCATTTAATAAACCGGGGCGCTGTGCGAAATGAATATGTAGATAACTGGCCTGCGTCTGTTGTACTTGATAGCCGCTGCTCCAGTGCTGAATCACCTCGCCATCACGCCACTTGCTGCTATCAAATACTGGCGTCAGCGGGCTGGTAAAATCGGAGTAATGGAATTCATGACCACGTAACATCTCGCCTTGCGCGGCCAATAAAGTGTCACGACGGGCCTGCGCCTGACAGTAGCCAAAGCGGGTTAAGCGTTTTCCCATTTGGCTTTCACCCGCCAAAATCCCTACCATCGAGTGGCGTTGTCCATTTTCATCCGTTAACCCCTCACCCAAATACATCAAGCCGCCACATTCGCCATACAATGGAATTTGCAGGCGATGGGCCTGTTGTAATGCCGTGTGCATGGCAGTATTGGCCGCAAGCTTTGCGGCGTGAATTTCTGGATAGCCGCCCCCCAGATAGATCATCTGGCATGTGGGTAATTGGCGGTCATGTAGAGGGCTGAAACGTTGAATGCGCACCCCGGCCTGCTCCAGCAGATCAAGATTATCGGGATAATAGAAATTGAAGGCTTCATCTTCGGCTAGCGCCAGTGTCAGGCCCTCAGCTAAAGCTTGAGGAGGTAGCTCCGGAGAAGTTCCCACAGGAAGTTCAGTGCGGGAAGTCAGTGACAGTAGCCGGTCCAGATCGATAAATTCTTCAACCTGCTGTGCAAGACGTTGCCAACGTGGTGCGCTATCGGGGTGTTTGCCCACTGACCCGCCGCGCTCTTGAGCCGGAATTAATCCTAAGTGGCGCGATGGCAATGCCACATCGTCCATCACCGGCAGACGGCCTAATACTGGAATACCGCAATAGTGTTCGATGGCATGGCGGATAAGTTGGTAGTGATTATCTGAATTGACGCGGTTAACAATAACGCCCGCAATGTGGAGGTTTGAATCAAATTGACAAAAACCCAGCACCGTGGCGGCAACCGAGGTTGATACGGCTTTACCGTCGACCAGTAAAATAACCGGGCAGCCAAGTTGTTTGGCCATGGCGGCGCTGCTGCAATAATCAGGGTCAGTGCCATAACCGTCATACAGGCCCATGACACCTTCAATCACCGCCACATCGGCATGCCGCACATGTTGGTTATACAATCCATTGAGTGTGGTGGGGGGCAGCATAAACGCATCAAGGTTGCGTGAAGTTACGCCACTGACCGCGGTATGCCAGCCGGTATCCAGATAGTCTGGCCCCACTTTAAACGGTTGCACCGACAATCCACGCGCCATCAGCGCTCGCAAAATACCCAGCGTCACGGTGGTTTTACCGCATCCGCTACCGGTTCCCGCGATGATAAATGCTTGTTTGTCTGAGCGCTGCATAAAAAATCCCGCCATTTCAAGCGGGATAAGCAGTGTCAAAAAGGTGCGCCTACACAACGTCACCGCTGCGCGCATCTGATGACAACCCGCTTCCCACCGAAGGAGTTGAATATCTTTTACTGAGTTGGCTGGTCTTCTGGCTTAGCGTCATCCTCCCCTGCACCTTCCCAATCCTGTGGATCAGTGGTTTCAGCAGGTTCGTCAGCATCACAGCAGCGGGGGCTGCGGGGGATTGTCACCCCCTTCCCAGTTATGCTTTAGTGCATAACATATCCATTTCAGTAACTACGTGAGTTTAGATTTTGTTATTTAATTTTATGTTACTATAGAATTTATCTCTTTATTTACACAGTTGTAACGTCAACTGACTTATTAAGCTTGATGAATATTAATATACTCTTTTCCACAAATAAAAAATGGTTAATTTCATTTTTTTGTGACTATTTTATTGCGTAGTTATAGCAAAAAATTGCTACAAAAAATAAAAATAATCATTAAAAAACAATAAATTACCATTGGTTTTTTCTTTAAAATTATAACAAAATATTGTCATTAATTATTTTAAGAACTTAATTACTAATTTGACTTTTAAATAAACAAACATGAATTAAAAACATGAGGAATTGATATTAATTCAATAACTGCTATTCCATTTCATTACGCTCAGAAGAAAGTGAGCGAAATACCTGTGGTGTCACATTATAGGCTTGGCGGAATACTTTGCAGAAATAGCTGGTTTGTGAAAAACCCAGGTTCTTGGCAATACTGGCAATGCTCCAATCGCTATGCTGTAACATCTCTCTCGCATTGGCCATTCGTTGCTGATTCACCCACGCATTAAAACCAATACCCTGATATTTTTTAAATAATTTGCTGAAGTAGTAGGGGCTGAGATAGACCTTGGCTGCCACATCCTCCAACCGCAACTCTTCTGACAGATGAGTATCAATATAGCGCAATGCTTTCTTCATTTTACTGTCATGAGGATGTACCGGACGAATTCTGCCGGGCTCTTTGCTGCCCATGTTGTCATTGATAACCACAAAATTAAGGTGCTTTTTCAGACAATTTTCAACAATCAACTTCAGCAAGTCCGCAGACGCGATCACTCGAGAGAAATCCATGATAGGGACATTATGAAATTCATCCATCAGTGCCGGATTCTGTTGCCAGTGATTATCAACATTCAGGATATCAATCAGATAAACATCCGTGTGCAGCCGCACCTGACCACATAAAACAAAGCCAACCAGATGACCGGCAATCACCAATGGGATAGAGAAATCTGTGAGTCCGGCGTGACAACGATAAATACAAGGTTCGTTGGATTTTGAGGCCTCAAGGCCACCACAGCGATCACTCATACGACATCGAAGATGATTCACCGGATCTTGGCGCATCAATTGACAAAACGGTGTGAAGTTGAATAGGTCGGAGATCTCCTCACCGTGAATATTCACAACCACCACCGCCAGCCCCGTTGCTTGAGCAAAATCCTGGGCGATTTTATTTATGAGCTCTGAGTTTAGAGAACTGGCAGAAATCATGATAAAACCTCTCAGTTAATTTTAATTTATTGTTATTAAATTTCGTTTATTACTATAAATCATCCCTGTAATGATAGATGTGTTACCGCATTGTTATATTTTCATTCCCATTAGCCATGGTGAAAAACCTATTTCCCTGTGAAGGTATACTCTCCGGTGAAATGAAAACAAATAACAACCCACCTTACCAGAGTCATAATCAACAGGGGATGATAATCCATGCATTAACCCGAACAGATCACGAAATTTCCTCACCTTAATACCCATTTGCAGTCCCAAGATGAGGAAGTCGTCATTCATTTTCAGGTTTAATTAATAGCTTCTTCATCATCTAACTTACAGGTATTGCACGGCAAATTTTTACCAATTAAGAAGCGATAAACTGCGGCACCCAGGCAAGCACCAATAATAGGCGCCACAATAGGAATGATGAAGTAAGGAATATCACGCCCACCGGTCATTGAAATTTTTCCCCAACCGGCAAAGAAGGTAAATAATTTAGGGCCAAAATCACGCGCCGGGTTCATGGCAAACCCCGTTAATGGGCCGGTTGCCGCCCCAATCACCGCAACCAGAATACCGATTAATAAAGGGCCTAATGCGCCACGCGGCACACCATTACCATCATCTGTAAGTGCCATAATCAGCCCCATCAGAATTGAGGTGATAATGATTTCAACAAACGCTGCCTGCCAAACACTGATGGCGGGGGATGGGAATGTACTGAAAATACTGGCTAATTGCAGACTTTCCAAACTGCCACGCACCATCTGATGGGCAGTTTCAAAATCAGTAAATAAGTTGTGATACAGCATGTAAGATAATGCTGCTCCACCAAAAGCACCGGCAATTTGTGCAATGCTATAAGGGATAACTTTACGGCCTGGGAAGCAGGCAAACAGCCATAAAGCAATGGTGATGGCTGGGTTGAGGTGAGCACCCGAAATTCCGGCGGTCAGGTAGACGGCCAGTGAAATCCCAAGCCCCCATACGATACAAATTTCCCACAGACCAAAACTGGCACCGGCCACTTTCATCGCAGCCAGACAACTAATACCAAAAAATAGAAACAGCCCGGTACCGAGGAATTCCGCAATACACTGAGCTTTTAGCGAGTCGTTCATAGGGTTACCCTGCTTGTAATTAATAGGTTATATGACTTTCTGTATCGAATGCACGGCCCATGACCTACCCACTATAAAGAGACGAAAAATGAAAGTGTTGTCGTGATCTGCCATTCACTAAACAAAAACTAGAGTTTCTATAACAAATTATTGCTATTACATCCTTAAAAAACAGCCACAATACCCGATGAATAAGCAAGTTAGCGGATAATTAAATAATGTGACTTTCTTGCCATTTATTCTTTCTATTATTGTTATCAAGCTCGCAGTTTCTCATTTAATGTGAACTAGCCCCTTCCTTATATTAATGCGCGCAATACCAAAGATAATATCGGCTGTCACGAGTTTAATTGTAATTTTGAATATACAATAACCAATTATTATCACCATGCAATCATAAAATAGACTTAAAAAATAATAAGTTAACATATTCGGTGACAATATTTTGTTATTTCATCACTAACCATTCTCGCCAGTAAATTCATTACAGCCATTCTTTTTCATTGCTTGTTTGTATATTCAATTCCAGCACGAACCTGACAACGCTATTTCTGAACATGACAATTCAAGCCAGAACAAGGCATCTGATATTCCGTCGAGGTATTTATGCAACAAGAAGCACTAGGAATGGTGGAAACCAAAGGGCTAACCGCTGCCATTGAGGCGGCTGACACCATGGTGAAATCAGCCAATGTGACGTTGGTGGGCTACGAAAAAATTGGCTCAGGTCTGGTCACCGTCATCGTCCGTGGCGATGTAGGGGCGGTTAAAGCGGCCACGGATGCAGGTGCCATTGCGGCTGCAAATGTGGGTGAAGTGAAATCAACTCATGTTATTCCGCGTCCGCACACTGATGTCGAGAAATTTTTACCTAAGGGAAATAACTAATGAAAAGCAATGACCTGGTCGACCAAATCATGGCGCAGGTGATAGCGAAAGTCAGCGAACACGCTCCGGCGTCTTCCTCACCCTCATTCGATAAACAACCATCCTATAAACAACGAGATACGGCTATGGCTGAGAAAACTTGCAGTTTAACGGAATTTGTTGGCACCGCGATCGGCGACACCGTCGGACTGGTCATCGCCAACGTCGATAGTGCCTTGCTAGATGCAATGAAGTTGGAAAAACGCTATCGCTCCATTGGCATCTTGGGCGCACGTACCGGTGCTGGCCCACACATTATGGCGGCAGATGAAGCAGTAAAAGCCACCAATACCGAAGTGGTCAGCATTGAGTTACCGCGCGATACCAAAGGCGGCGCAGGCCACGGTTCGCTGATTATCTTCGGTGGTGACGATGTTTCTGATGTGAAACGTGCTGTCGAAGTCGCACTGAAAGAGCTAGACCGGACATTCGGTGACGTTTACGCCAATGAAGCTGGCCACATTGAATTGCAGTACAGCGCCCGTGCGAGCCATGCACTGGAAAAAGCCTTCGGCGCGCCACTGGGTCGCTCTTGCGGTGTGATTGTCGGCGCACCGGCATCTATTGGTGTTCTGATGGCTGATACCGCCGTCAAATCTGCCAATGTTGACGTAGTGGCCTACAGCTCTCCGGCTCAAGGGACAAGCTTTAGTAACGAAGTGATTCTGGTTATCTCCGGCGATTCTGGCGCAGTTCGTCAGGCAGTGATTTCTGCCCGTGAGATCGGCAAAACGGTATTGGCGACCTTGGGTGCTGAACCAAAAAATGACCGCCCTTCTTATATCTGACGCCACAGTGAGGCTGTTTCATGAAATCGAAAAGATTTGAAGCGTTGGCGAAACGCCCGGTTAATCAGGACGGCTTTGTCAAAGAGTGGATCGAAGAAGGCTTTATTGCCATGGAAAGCCCGAATGATCCGAAACCTTCCATCAAGATTGTAAATGGTGTGGTGACTGAGTTAGACGGTAAACCACAGAGCAGTTTCGACCTGATCGACCACTTTATCGCCCGCTACGGTATTAATCTGACACATGCGGAAGAAGTGATGAAGATGGACTCCATCAAGTTGGCCAATATGCTGTGTGACCCAAATGTGTCGCGCCGTACCATTGTGCCGCTGACGACAGCCATGACACCGGCCAAAATCGTCGAGGTGGTCTCCCACATGAACGTGGTGGAAATGATGATGTCGATGCAGAAAATGCGCGCTCGTCGTACCCCATCACAACAAGCTCACGTCACCAACGTGAAAGATAACCCGGTGCAGATTGCCGCAGACGCTGCCGAAGGGGCTTTCCGTGGTTTCGATGAACAAGAAACCACCGTGGCCGTAGCCCGTTACGCGCCCTTTAATGCTATCGCGCTATTGGTTGGCTCGCAGGTGGGGCGTCCTGGCGTATTAACACAGTGCTCTCTGGAAGAAGCTACCGAGCTGAAATTGGGGATGCTCGGCCACACCTGTTACGCCGAAACCATTTCGGTTTATGGGACTGAGCCGGTGTTCACCGACGGTGATGACACCCCATGGTCAAAAGGTTTCCTCGCCTCATCCTATGCATCACGTGGTCTGAAAATGCGCTTTACCTCCGGCTCTGGTTCTGAGGTCCAAATGGGCTACGCCGAAGGCAAATCCATGCTGTATCTGGAAGCTCGCTGTATTTACATCACGAAAGCCGCCGGGGTTCAGGGGCTGCAAAATGGCTCAGTCAGTTGTGTCGGTGTGCCATCCGCTGTGCCATCCGGTATCCGCGCTATCTTGGCGGAAAACCTGATCTGCTCGGCACTGGATTTAGAATGTGCATCCAGTAACGACCAAACGTTTACCCACTCAGATATGCGTCGTACCGCTCGCCTGCTGATGCAGTTCCTGCCGGGTACTGACTTTATCTCCTCTGGTTATTCTGCGGTACCGAACTACGACAACATGTTCGCCGGTTCTAACGAGGATGCCGAAGACTTTGACGATTACAACGTGATGCAGCGCGACCTGAAAGTTGATGGTGGCTTGCGTCCGGTATTAGAAGCCGATGTGGTGGCTATTCGTAATAAAGCTGCGCGCGCTCTACAAGCCGTCTTTGCCGGAATGGGCCTGCCGCCCATCACCGATGAAGAAGTGATTGCCGCAACCTATGCCCACGGCTCGAAAGATATGCCGGAGCGTAACATCGTCGAAGACATCAAGTTCGCTCAGGAAATCATCAGCAAAAACCGCACCGGTCTGGAAGTGGTTAAAGCCTTAGCACAAGGCGGTTTCGAAGATGTGGCGCAAGACATGCTCAACATCCAGAAAGCCAAAATTGCCGGTGACTACCTGCATACCTCGGCGATCATCAAAGGCGACAACCAAGTGCTGTCGGCAGTGAATGACGTCAATGACTACGCAGGGCCAGCTACCGGTTATCGGCTGGAAGGTGCACGTTGGGAAGAGATCAAAAATATTCCAAACGCGCTTGATCCGAATGAGCTTGGCTAAGGGGTTCACGAGATGGTGGATATTAACGAAAAACTGTTACGCCAAATTATTGAGGGCGTATTGCAGGAAATGCAGGGAGACCAGAATACCGTCTCCTTTAAGCAAGAGACTCAGCCTGTAGCGGCGGCAAACACCGGAGCATCTGGGGATTTTCTCACTGAAGTGGGTGAAGCCCGTCCCGGAACGCATCAGGACGAAGTGATTATTGCTGTTGGCCCGGCATTTGGTTTGTCACAAACCGCCAACATCGTTGGGATACCGCACAAAAATATTCTGCGCGAACTGATTGCCGGTATTGAAGAGGAAGGCATCAAAGCTCGAGTTATTCGCTGCTTTAAATCTTCCGATGTGGCCTTTGTTGCCGTCGAAGGTAACCGTTTGAGTGGCTCTGGGATCTCTATCGGCGTCCAGTCAAAAGGCACCACAGTCATTCATCAGCAAGGTCTGCCACCGCTTTCTAATCTGGAGTTGTTCCCGCAAGCACCGCTGTTGACGCTGGAAACTTACCGCCTGATTGGCAAAAACGCTGCTCGCTACGCCAAACGGGAATCACCACAACCGGTTCCGACCCTAAATGACCAAATGGCCCGGCCAAAATATCAGGCCAAGTCGGCGATTCTGCACATTAAAGAAACCAAATATGTGGTGACCGGCAAGAATCCTCAGGAACTCCGGGTCGCGCTTTAACAAAGGAAAACACAATGAATTCCGAAGCTATTGAATCCATGGTCCGCGATGTACTGAGCAAGATGAACAGCTTACAAGGCCAGACACCTGCAGCGACTTGCCCAGCGCCAACAGGCAGTTCGCGCAGTGATGCCAAAGTCACGGATTATCCACTGGCTAATAAACACCCTGAATGGGTGAAAACCGCCACCAATAAAACGTTGGATGACCTGACGCTGGCTAACGTGTTGAACGGCAGTGTGACTTCACAAGATTTGCGTATTACACCGGAAATCCTGCGAATTCAGGCCGCTATCGCCAAAGATGCGGGCCGCCCACTGTTGGCAATGAACTTTGAACGCGCAGCAGAACTGACTGCGGTACCGGATGACAAGGTATTGGATATCTATAACGCCCTGCGCCCATTCCGCTCCAGTAAAGAAGAGTTAAATGCCATCGCTGATGATCTGGAAAAAAATTACAACGCCACGATTTGCGCCGCGTTTGTGCGCGAAGCTGCCGTTTTGTATATCCAGCGCAAGAAGTTGAAAGGCGACGATTAATCCATTTCTGGATTAATCAATTGTTATACCCAATAGATTTCAAGTTGCAGGTAGGCAGCAAAGAAAGGAATCCCCAGAAGCTGACTCAAGTCAGTGACTGGGGGGCAAATCTACCGGGGACAGATTTGAACGCTGCTTGCCGCGGCAAGCCCCAAGGATAGGCCAAGTCACGAGTGCGGCCAACATCGCTGCAAATTGAAAGATAAAGGGTATTTGAGGGAGGGGAAATGCGTTACATAGCAGGTGTGGACATCGGTAACTCATCAACAGAAGTGGCATTGGCGCAATGTGCAGCTGACGGTCAGTTGCAATTTGTTGCCAGCACCCTGACGGAGACCACCGGTGTCAAAGGAACACAGCGCAACATTTTCGGCATCAATAAGGCGTTGAACATGTTGGTGGAAAAGGCCGGAATCACGCTCAGTGATATCAGTCTGATCCGCATCAATGAGGCGACCCCGGTAATTGGTGATGTGGCGATGGAAACCATCACTGAAACCATAATCACTGAATCCACTATGATCGGTCACAACCCGAAAACTCCCGGCGGACTAGGGTTAGGGGTCGGGCTGACTATCACCCTTGATGAGCTGGTAACACGTGACCCTGCCCAACCTTACATTCTGGTCGTGCCCTCTGCAGTCGATTTTGCTGATGTCGCCGCCGTGGTCAACGCCGCAAATGGTGCCGGATACCGCATCACTGCGATTATCTTGCAGCGAGATGATGGCGTACTGGTCAGCAACCGCTTAAACCACCCATTACCTATTGTCGATGAGGTGTTGCATATCGACCGCATCCCTATGGGCATGCTGGCGGCGGTTGAAGTTGCTATGCCGGGTCAAGTGATTGAAACCCTCTCTAACCCTTATGGCATTGCCACAGTATTTGAACTCAGTGCCGAAGAAACCAAAAACATTGTTCCGGTGGCACGCGCCTTGATAGGCACCCGTTCAGCGGTCGTCGTTAAAACACCCGAAGGGGATGTTAAAGCTCGTGCTATTCCCGCTGGCCATCTGGAGTTGTTTGCTGAAGGTCGCACTGTTCGTGTGGATGTTGCCACCGGCAGCGAGACCATTATGACGGCAGTGAACAGTTTTCGGCATCTGGATAATGTCAGCGGCGAACCCGGCACCAACATCGGCGGCATGCTCGAACACGTGCGCCAAACGATGGCAGAACTGACCAACAAACCCACCAATGAAATCTTCATTCAAGACTTGCTGGCTGTTGATACTGCCGTGCCAGTCAATGTTATTGGGGGTCTGGCGGGAGAGTTCTCACTCGAACAGGCGGTGGGTATTGCCTCCATGGTGAAATCTGATCGTCTGCAAATGGCGCACATCGCCAGTGAAATCGAGAGGACTCTGAGTATTGATGTGCAGGTTGGTGGAGCGGAGGCCGAAGCCGCTATTCTCGGTGCGTTGACCACACCAGGGACACGACGACCACTCGCCATTCTCGATTTAGGGGCCGGCTCTACCGATGCCTCCATCATCAATGCCCAAGGTCAAATTGTGGCAACACATCTGGCTGGTGCCGGAGACATGGTCACGATGATCATTGCCTCCGAACTGGATCTCCAAGACCGCTATTTGGCTGAAGACATCAAAAAATACCCGCTGGCAAAAGTGGAAAGTCTATTCCACCTGCGCCACGAGGACGGCAGTGTGCAGTTTTTCCCACAACCGCTGCCACCAGAAGTTTTTGCCCGATTGGTGGTCGTCAAGCCGGAAGGTCTGGTGCCACTGCCGGGTGATTACGCACTGGAAAAAGTGCGCAATATCCGACGTTCTGCAAAAGAGCGGGTATTTGTGACCAATGCGTTACGCGCCCTGCGCCAAGTCAGCCCGACCGGCAATATCCGCGATATCCCCTTCGTGGTGCTGGTCGGCGGCTCTTCGCTGGACTTTGAAATTCCGCAATTAGTCACAGACGCCCTCTCCCATTACAAGCTGGTGGCTGGCCGCGGCAATATTCGCGCTTGTGAAGGCCCGCGCAATGCGGTGGCAACCGGGCTGATTCTAGCTTATCAGCGGGAGAGTGACTGATGAACTTTACCAACGATACCCCCGCCATCGTGATAAGCCGGACCGCGCAAACACTGGAGACCGTTTGGCATCAAGTGTTACTGGGCATAGAGGAAGAAGGCATTCCTTGGTGCTGGCAACAAGACGATGACGGTGATGCGATACAGCGCGCTTGGCAGGCGGCCACCCGTTCTCCGCTCTTGGTAGGGCTGGCAGGTTCTGCCGATGAAGTCGTGGTGCATTTCCGTAATTTACCGCCCACCAACCCGCTATTTAGGCAAGCGTGGGCACAAGACGAAGATCAATTACGGCGGCTTGGTAATAACGCCGCCCGGTTGGTGAAAGGTTTACCGTTTAAGTTATCGCCATAACCCATAAAAGGATAAATGAAATATGAACAACGCATTGGGCTTAGTTGAAACCAAAGGTCTGGTCGCTGCTATTGAAGCGGCTGACGCCATGGTCAAGTCTGCCAACGTACAACTGGTGGGATACGAAAAAATCGGCTCCGGTTTGGTCACTGTCATGGTTCGCGGCGATGTCGGCGCAGTAAAAGCAGCGGTTGATGCTGGATCTGCAGCAGCCAGCGCGGTGGGTGAAGTGAAATCTTGCCATGTGATCCCACGTCCACATAGCGATGTAGAAGCCATTTTACCGACCTCTGCCTAAGGGCAAGAAGAGGAGCACAGCGTGAAAACGTCACTGGGTTTACTTGAAGTTAGCGGTCTAGCGCTGGCGATCGGCGCGGCGGATGCCATGGCAAAAGCGGCATCCGTCAACCTGATTGGGATAGAAAAAACCAACGGCTCTGGCTGGATGTTAATCCGCCTGACCGGTGATGTGGCCTCTGTACAGGCGGCAATCAGTACCGGTGCCGCCTTTGCCGAACAGCATCATGGTTTGGTTTCCCGCTCAGTGTTGGCTCGCCCGGCAGATACGCTGATGGCGTATTGGCAGGCTCCTGCGGTTGAGGTGGCGGTGGTCGAACCGGCAGTGGAAACCCTCCTCATTATTGAGGAGACGGAAGAAACCGATGCCCCACAACTGGCGGATAGCGCCAGCGATGATGCGCCAGAGGCCCCCTCTAGTGCGGAAAGCCGCACGGAAATAAACAGCATGGAGGAGAGTGAGGCTTCAGTAGCGCCGCACGTGAGCTGCAATCTCTGTCTCGATCCGGCTTGCCGACGCCATAAAGGCGAGCCTCGCTTTCGCTGTATCCACTTGGGTAAACGAGGAAAAGTCTGATGGAAAAAGCGTTACTGGAGCCCGTTGTCAGTAAGATCCTCGACGAAATGCGTCTTCGTCCGATCCCGCTTGGGGTTTCCAATCGACACCTGCATCTTTCGGTGCAGGACTACCAACAATTGTTCCCAGACCAGCCACTGGTCGAGAAAAAAGCCCTGCTGCAACCCGGCCAGTTTGCCGCCGAGCAGACGGTCACCTTGGTTGGACCAAAGGGTAGCTTAAAAAACGTTCGTATTTTAGGGCCGCTACGCAGCCGTAGCCAGGTGGAAATTTCTCGCACCGATGCCCGTACCTTAGGCATCAATGCCCCTCTGCGGATGTCGGGCAATTTAGACGACACACCGGCTATCCGTTTGGTCAGCCCGTACGGTGAGCTGGAATTGTCTCAGGGTGTGATTGTGGCGCTACGCCATATTCATATGTCACCGCTAGATGCCCTTATCTATCGGGTCAAGCACGGTGACCGGGTACAGGTTGCCATTCAAGGCAGTGGTCGCCGATTGATTATGGATGATGTCGCTATCCGCGTTTCACCCCAAATGAAACTGGAAATGCACATCGATACTGACGAGGCCAATGCCGCAGGTGCCGATGATCCAGCGGCTTTTGCCACCTTGTTAACGCCACCACAGGCGACGCAGCCATGAATCTGACTCAGGCGCAAACCGAGCAACTGGTCAGCCAGATTGTCACGCGGTTAGTTGAGCGCGAACGCCGGGTTCATGCCCTGCTGCTACCTCAACTGCGCGCCGGGCTGGATCCTGCGGTATTCGTGCAATATGCCAATCTGCATTTGATGTTACCGGACTTGGCATTTATCTGCCGCTTGGCGCAATCCGACACAAGTTGCCCTGCGGTTGCTGCACTGAACGAAGCGTGGTCATGGGGGATGAAAGTGCATATTAGCCTGCATAGTCAACTGCTGCCGGCACTGCCCGCTGCGGCATTGCGCCCTTTCCCGCTGACTTTCAGTGATAGCCGTGGCGTAGCTGTGCGGTTTCATGCAGGTAAGGTGCTGAGTTATCGCGATATTGCCACACTCAGCCCCGGCTGGTTGCTCATTGACCACCACACACTGGTGACATCGCTGGCACAAGACCAGTTGTCGGCCGGTCACATTCAACTGTTAAGGCAGGAGTAAATCATGCAACTGGCCAGAGTGGTAGGTTCCGTGGTCTCAACGCAAAAATCGCCGACGCTGATTGGAAAAAAACTGCTGCTGGTACGCCGTGTTGCCGGTGATGGCTCACTGCCACCAGACAGCAATACGCCGGATGAAGTCGCCGTCGATTCAGTGGGAGCGGGTCAGGGCGAGCTGGTGCTGTTGTCCGGCGGCTCCAGCGCTCGGCGAGTCTTTGCTGAACCGAATGATGCCATCGATCTGGCGATCGTCGCCATTGTCGATGAGTGTTCTTACTGATTGAGCAGGTGATTTTATGAGTATCTATACCAAAACTGGCGACGCAGGCACCACGGCCTTGTTCACTGGTCAACGGGTGAAAAAAACCCACCCACGGGTAGAAACCTACGGCACCTTGGATGAACTGAATGCCGCGCTGAGTCTGTGTGCTCGTGCGACACAAGGCGAGGAAAACCTTCAGTTGCTTGATGCCGTACAGCATCAGTTGTTTTATTTCAGTGCCGAACTCGCCAGCGAAGGTATTGAGACGCCACCGGTTGGGCGTAAAAGCATCAATGAACAAGATATTCATGCCCTAGAACACGCCGTTGACCGCTGCATGGCACAGTTACCGCCAGTGCGCGGTTTTATCCTACCCGGAAAGACTGAAGCGGGTAGCCGTTTGCATTTTGCCCGCACTTTAGCACGGCGCTGCGAACGACGGCTGATTGAATTAGCAGAACAAATTTCGGTACGCCCGGTGTTATTGCAATACCTCAACCGGCTATCCGATTGCCTGTATGCGCTGGCGCGCGATGAAGACCAGCGTCAGCAGTTGCAACAAACAGCTCAAACCGTGGTTGCTCGTTATTTGGCCGCGACTGAGGCATCAATGATGCAAGCACACCCCACAATGGCTGCAAAAGCGGCATCACCCACGACGACTGGGCTCGGATTTTCTGATGTCCATCAGCTCGTTAAGTTAGCCGTCGACGCTGCCATGAAATTACAAATCGCGGTAGTCGTGGCCCTGGCTGACCGCCACGGCAACATGATCATGACCTACCGTATGCCCGATACCTTGCTGGTGAGCAGCGAACTGGCACCGAAAAAAGCCTGGACTGCCGTGGCGTTAAAAACCGCCACACACCAACTGAGCCATGCCATTCAACCAGGGGCCGACCTATTCCAACTCGAAGCCAGCACCGGCGGCAAAGTCGTGAGTTTTGGTGGCGGCTACCCGCTATGGCGCAATGGCCAACTGGTGGGAGGTTTAGGGATTAGCGGCGGTAGCGTCGAACAAGATATGCACATAGCAGAAGCGGCCATATCGGCTTTACATCTGAGGAATGAATAATGAATACCCATGATCTTGAATCTCTCATTCGTACTATCCTCACCGAGCAACTGACGCCCACACCTGCGTCTGCCTCCAGCGCTATTTTTGCCAGTGTGGATGAAGCAGTGAATGCCGCCCACAGCGCATTTTTGCGCTACCAGCAAAGCCCAATGAAAACCCGCAGCGCCATTATCAGCGCTATCCGTGAGCAACTCAAACCGCAGCTCGCCTCTTTGTCTGAGCGCGGTGCCAACGAAACCGGCATGGGAAATAAAGAAGATAAGTTACTGAAAAACAAAGCCGCACTGGAAAACACCCCCGGTATTGAAGATCTATCGACCACGGCCTTAACCGGCGATGGCGGCATGGTGTTATTCGAATATTCGCCGTTTGGTGTGATTGGATCCGTCGCGCCGAGCACCAACCCGACAGAAACTATTATCAACAACAGCATCAGCATGCTAGCAGCGGGCAATGCGGTGTATTTCAGCCCGCACCCCGGAGCCAAAGCAGTATCACTGGATTTAATCGCTCAAATTGAAGAGATCGTTTTCAGCAGTTGCGGCATCCGCAATCTGGTGGTGACCGTGCAAGATCCCAGCTTCGAAGCCACCCAGCAAATGATGGCACACGACAAGATTGCGCTACTGGCCATCACCGGCGGGCCGGGTATTGTGGCCATGGGCATGAAAAGCGGCAAGAAAGTGATTGGTGCCGGAGCCGGAAATCCACCTTGCCTAGTGGATGAAACCGCCGAGTTAGTAAAAGCGGCGCAGGATATCGTGGCTGGAGCCTCATTTGACAATAATCTGCCCTGTATTGCGGAGAAAAGTCTGATTGTAGTGGAGAGTGTCGCCGACCGCCTATTGCAGCAAATGCAAGCTTTCGATGCTTTGTTAATCAGTGATCCGCAAGAGGTCGACAGCCTGCGCAAGACCTGTCTGACACCTCAAGGCCATGCCAATAAAAATCTGGTCGGCAAAAGCCCAACTGAGCTGCTGAAAGCGGCAGGACTCACTTGCCCAGCAAAAGCCCCGCGCCTGTTACTGGTCGAAGTGGCCGGTGATGACCCTCTCGTCACGACCGAGCAACTGATGCCGCTGTTACCGGTCGTTCGGGTAAAGGACTTTGATGCTGGCTTGACGCTGGCACTGCAAGTGGAAGCGGGCTTACACCACACCGCGACCATGCATTCACAAAATGTTTCGCGCCTGAATCTAGCAGCTCGCCTTTTGCAGACCTCCATTTTTGTGAAAAACGGCCCATCTTATGCCGGAATTGGCGTCGGTGGCGAAGGTTTTACGACCTTTACCATCGCCACCCCGACCGGAGAAGGCACCACATCGGCGCGAACCTTTGCACGTCAACGCCGCTGTGTGTTGACCAACGGTTTCTCCATTCGCTGAGCGAGGTCGTATGAAGACTTTTTTCCTGCAAACACGCATTTATAGCGGGGAAGGCAGCCTTAAAGTGCTGCAACGTTTCCATCAGCGCAAAATATGGATTGTGTGCGACGGCTTCTTGGCGACCTCGCCATTATTGGATCGCCTGAAACAAGCGCTCCCCGCAGACAACCAGATAAGCCTGTTCAGCGATATCACGCCAGATCCCAACATCGCCACTGTGGTCAAGGGCATTGAGCAAATGCATGCGCAGCATCCTGACATCGTGATCGGGTTTGGCGGTGGCTCGGCGCTGGACGCCGCCAAAGCCATTGTCTGGTTTAGCCGTAAGCAAGGGCTGGAGATAGAAACCTGTATTGCTATCCCAACCACCAGCGGCACTGGCTCGGAAGTTACCAGCGCTTGCGTGATAAGTGATCCGGAAAAAAGCATTAAATATCCGCTATTTGACGATGAAATTTATCCGGACATTGCGATTTTGGATCCGGCGCTGGTGGCAACCGTGCCGCCGGTTATCACCGCCAATACCGGATTGGACGTGTTGACACATGCACTGGAAGCCTACGTGTCACCGCGTGCCAGCGATTTTACCGACGCACTGGCAGAGAAAGCGGTGCAGCTAGTATTTCGTTATCTGCCAACCGCTTGCCGTAAAGGGGATTGCCTGATAACTCGCGGCAAAATGCACAATGCCTCAACACTGGCTGGGATGGCGTTCAGTCAAGCGGGGCTTGGCATTAACCACGCGATTGCTCACCAGTTGGGGGGGCAATTCCATATCGCTCATGGTCTAGCAAATGCACTGCTGCTGGTGCCGGTCATCCGTTTTAACGCCGCCGATTCGCGAGCGCGTAAACGTTATGCCCGATTAGCGAAAATATGTCACTTCAGTCCAGCAAAAGGGGACGACCGTGGTGCAGTGAATCAGCTCATTCATCAGATTGAACAGCTAAAACGCCAGTGCGGAATACCCCAACCTCTCGCGGCGATAAAAGTGAACGAGCGCCAATTACAACAACGGATTCCGGACATGATAACCGCCGCACTGGCAGACGTTACCCTGCGTACCAATCCGCGTCCGGCAAGCGACAATGATATTCGTGGAATCATCGAGGCGCTTTATGAGTGATATTCAGATGTCTGATGCCACCCAACTTCACTCGCCCCCCGCCTATGGCGAATTGGCACGTTGTGACGCGGCCACCATCCAGCAGCGGGTACGAGATGCAGGTGTGGTCGGGGCTGGCGGGGCCGGGTTCCCGACGGCAGTGAAGCTTCAGGCACAGGCTGAGATTTTTCTGGTTAATGCCGCTGAGTGTGAGCCGATGCTGAAAGTGGATCAACAATTGATCCCACGACAGGCTGCGCGGCTGGTACGTGGCGTACTGTATGGCATGACCGCCACGGGTGCGCGTGAAGGTATTATTGCGCTGAAAGCCAAATATATAGAGGCGATTGCCGCACTAACTCCGCTGCTGCCGGCACAGATTCGCCTGCATATTTTACCCGACGTTTACCCTGCCGGTGATGAAGTGATCACTATCTGGCTGGCAACCGGCCGTAGGGTTCCTCCTGCCGCCCTGCCCGTCAGCATTGGCGTGGTGGTGAATAACGTACAAACCCTGCTCAATGTGGCTCGCGCGGTTGAACAGCAATGGCCGGTCACGCGCCGCACCCTGACAGTGAATGGAGCCGTGGCGCGGCCAGTAACATTAACTGTGCCACTGGGTACGCCACTGCGAGAAGTGCTGGCGCTGGCCGGTGGCGTCACCATACATAATCCCGCCTATATTAATGGTGGCCCGATGATGGGTCACGCTCTGCATGACCTTGATCAGCCAGTGACCAAAACCACCGGGGGCCTGCTCGTGCTGCCCGCCGACCATCTGTTAATCACCCGCCGCGCACGCAGCGATAAAGATGTACTCGCGATTGCCCGTACGGTGTGTGAACAGTGCCGCATGTGCACTGAGCTGTGTCCACGCCACTTGATCGGCCATGAATTACCGCCGCATCTGTTGGTGCGGGCGATTATCTATCAGCAAGTCGCTACCCCAGACATCTTACTCAGCGCACTGACTTGTTCGGAATGTGGTGTGTGCGAAAGCTATGCCTGCCCGGTGGATATCTCGCCAATGCGCATTAATCGCCTACTGAAAACCCAGCTACGCGCACAAGGCGCTCGCTACCAAGGAGAACTGCGCGAAGCCGACCCGATGGCCAATTACCGCATGGTGCCGATATCCCGACTCATCGCCCGGCTGGACTTGACCGACTGGTATCAGGCCGCCCCGTTTAGTGAGGATACCTACCTACCACCACGGGTCATTTTGCCACTGCGCCAGCATATCGGCGCCGCCGCCGAAGCGATGGTTACCGTAGGTGAACACGTCGAACAGGGCCAGCTTATCGGGCTGATTCCGAATAACGCCTTAGGTGCACCACTGCACGCCAGCATCCGTGGTGTTGTCACCGCCATTAGTACCAGCGCCATCACCATTGAACGGGTTTCTTAAAGAGGAATGGGCATGTCACAAGCCATTGGAATTGTTGAATTAAGCAGTATCGCCAAGGGGATGGAAGTCTGCGACCTGATGCTGAAAAGTGCCAACGTCAATTTGCTGGTAAGCAAAACCCTCTGCCCCGGCAAGTATCTGCTGATGGTGGGAGGCGATATTGGTGCCGTCAGTCAGTCTGTACAAAATGGTGAGCGGCACAGCGGCCATTTATTAGTCGATAGCATCGTGCTTCCCAATCTCCACCCTTCGGTATTGCCAGCCATTAGCGGCCTAAACCCAGTGGAAAACCGCCAAGCGGCAGGCGTGGTAGAAACCTGGAGCGTGGCGGCCTGTATTACCGCGGCCGACCGTGCAGTCAAAGCCGCCAATGTCACCTTGGTACGCATTCATATGGCATTTGGCATCGGCGGCAAATGTTATCAAGTGCTCAGTGGCGATATTGCCGATGTGCAAACTGCCGTGGATGTGGCCAGCCAGTGCGCCGGTGAGAAGGGGTTATTGGTTTACAGCGCCACTATCCCGCGCCCCCATGAGGCGCTGTGGCGTCAGTTAATTCAGGAGGCATGATGGAAGCGAATAGTACCCCCGAGCGCGTAATTCAAGAATATGTTCCCGGCAAACAGATAACTCTCGCGCATCTGATAGCCAACCCCAATAAGGCACTTTATAAAAAATTGGGGCTAAACGATGTCAGCAGTGCCATCGGCATTTTGACCATTACACCCAGCGAAGCCTCCATTATTGCCAGTGATATCGCCACTAAATCGGGTGCGGTTGAGATTGGTTTTATTGACCGTTTCACTGGGGCGGTGGTGTTTACCGGCGATGTTTCGGCGGTGGAATACGCACTCAAACAAGTGATTCACACTTTGGGCGACATGATGAAATTTACCGCCTGCCCAATGACTCGGACCTGATGCCATGCAGCGCATTATGTTGATTGGCCCCAGCCAGTGCGGCAAAACCTCACTGATTCAGCGCTTGCAGGGAGAGGCGCTGAATTACCAGAAAACTCAATCCATTATCTGGCAGGACAATGCCATTGATACTCCGGGTGAATATCTGGAAAACCGCTGTTTATACAGTGCGTTGCTTGCCAGTGCTTGCGAGTCGGATGTGGTGGGATTGGTGCAAAACGCCGATGCCACGCAGAGCTGGTTTGCGCCCATGCTGGCACAGGTTTTCAACAGACCGGTGATAGGCATCATCAGCAAAGTCGACACTGTCAGCCACCCAGACCAACTGGACTGGGCAGCGGATTGCCTGACTCAAGCAGGCGCACAACATATTTTTGTTACCTCGGCGCTCACCGGCGAAGGGTTAACTGACCTTATAACGTATTTGAATTATTCTGGAGAGTCGCATGCCCGGTAAGATTATGGCGATTAACGCCGGCAGTTCTTCGTTGAAATTTCAGTTGTTTTCTATGCCAAATGAACAGACCGGCCAACGTGAAGAGCGGGTGCTGTGTCAGGGGCTGATTGAGCGCATCGGCATGGATGATGCCGTATTTAATCTGCGGGCTGGTGATGTGAAATGGCGCGAAACCTTACCCATCGCTGATTGCCGCCAAGGTGCCGAGCACCTGCTTAGGGCGCTTATCGAACACAATATTATTGATTCACTGGATGAAATTAGTGGTGTAGGTCATCGCGTTGCCCACGGCGGTGAAGCTTTTGCCGATTCGGTGCTAATCACCCCACAGGTACTGGATAAAATAGAGCAACTTGGCACATTAGCACCTTTACATAACCCAGTGAATGCGCTGGGGATTCGGGTGTTCCAACATGCCCTGCCCCACGCGACTGCGGTGGCCGTATTTGATACTGCATTTCACCAAACACTTAGCCAGACCTCTTATCTCTACCCGCTGCCATGGCGCTACTATGAAGAGCTGGGGATCCGCCGTTATGGCTTCCACGGCACCAGTCATAAATATGTCAGTACAGTCTGCGCCGAGCGCATGGGTCGGCCACTAGAAACCTTGCGGATTGTCTCCTGCCACTTGGGTAATGGCTCCAGCATCTGTGCTATTGGCAATGGGCGCTCGATCAATACCTCCATGGGTTTTACTCCCCAAGCAGGCATCATGATGGGGACTCGTAGCGGCGATATCGACCCTTCCATTCTGCCGTTTATTCAGCAAACCGAAGGTAAGAGCGCGGCTGAAATTAACCATCTAATTAACAATCAATCTGGCTTATTGGGTGTTTCTGGTATCTCACATGATTACCGTGATGTGGAACTCGCCGCCAGTCACGGCAACCCCCGTGCCGCCGTCGCGCTAGAGTTGTTTGCCGAGCGAATTCGTGCCGTGATTGGCAGCTATATCGTGCAATTAGGGGGGATAGACGCACTGATCTTTACAGGCGGAATTGGTGAAAATGCCCGCCATGCTCGCCAACAAATTTGCCGCGAACTGGCCTTCCTCGGCATTGCGCTGGATGAAGAAAAAAACGCAAAAAATCAGTTCTTTATTCAACAGGATAATGCGCCAGTGCAAATTGCCATCGTCAATACCAATGAAGAATTAATGATTGCCCGTGATGTGCTGCGCGTGGCTCTGAATCAACCGGTACAACCGGTTCTCGCCATACAATGAGAGACAATATGAAAAGTGGGAAAGTTTGGTTGGTGGGCGCAGGGCCAGGAGATGCAGCGCTGATCACCGTAAAAGGATTACAGGCTATTCGCCAAGCCGAAGCGCTGGTATATGACCGCTTGGTCTGTGCCGAGCTATTAGCCCAAGCGCCAGATGGCTGTGAAATGATTAATGTGGGCAAAAATCCAAATCATCACTTGGTGCCACAGCCGGAAATTAATCAGATTCTGGTCGATTGCGCACAGCGTGGATTAAATGTGGTCCGGCTCAAAGGTGGTGACCCTTATGTGTTCGGACGCGGAGGGGAGGAAGCCGAGGCACTGGCGCTGGCAAATATTCCATTTGAAGTCGTACCGGGAATAAGCTCCGCCATAGGGGGTTTGGCCTACGCCGGGATCCCGGTGACTCACCGGGATTATGCCTCCGGTTTTCATGTGATAACCGGCCACTTGCGCCAAGGCAATGAGCCGCAAGATTGGGCAACACTAGCCAAGCTGGAAGGCACGCTGGTTATTTTGATGGGGATGACGCAGTTGGCGACGATTTGCCAACAATTGGTCGCTGGTGGTAAAGCCCCGACGACCCCTGCCGCCGTGGTGATGTATGCCAGCCATCAGCAACAGCAAGTTGCCAGTGGCACACTCATCACGCTAGCAGATCAAGTTGCCGCCCAAGGTTTATCCGCCCCTGCCCTGATCGTTATTGGTGATGTGGTACGTCTGCGGGAGATATTGGCATTCACGCCGGAAGTGTTGTCGCTGAACTCAATTCCCTCGCTTATGGTACTCTAAACGCACAAGCTAAATAAGGGTTTAACGTAGCGATGAGTGAGCATGGTGGGAATGTGCTGGAAATGGCACTGAAAATTGGAACAGATGCAGCGAACATCATTGATTTCAGTGCCAATATTAATCCGCTAGGAATGCCAGAGTCTTTAAAAGTGGCCATTGTTGAGCAGTTAGCGCGTGCTGAACACTACCCTGATGTTGAATATCGCCAGTTACACAGTGCGCTGGCGCGTGCTCACCATTGTTTGCCAGAAAATATCATGGCCGGAAATGGTGCCACTGAACTGATTTACGCGGTAGTGCAGTATCTCCAGCCGCGCAGCGCAATGTTACTGACACCAGGATTTGCTGAATACCGCCGCGCTCTGCAACGGGTGGGTTGCCAGATTCATGACTATGCAATGAGCGAAGCAGAGGGGTATCAACCCAATGAACGTTTACTGAACACATTGGAACAACAGCGCCCTGACTGCCTATTTCTGGCAACACCGAACAACCCAACCGGCTTGATGCCTGATGCTGTACTGCTACAAGCCCTTGTGCAATGTTGTCATCAACACCAAATTGCCCTGATTGTCGATGAAGCTTTTATCGATTTTCAGCCACATGCACCGGGACTGATCCCACAACTTACCGACTTCCCACGTTTATATGTGCTTCGCTCACTCACTAAGTTTTTCGCCATTCCGGGGCTGCGTTTAGGTTACCTACTCAGCGGGGATCTGGCGGGGATCCAACAGATGAAACAGCAGCGCGAACCTTGGACTATCAATGCCTTTGCGGCACTGGCTGGCGAGATTATTCTTGATGACCAGCCTTATATTCAAGCCACCCATCAATGGCTAGCACAGCAGCAGCACTGGCTGTATCAGGCATTGTGTAAAATTCCGGCATTGCAAGTGTGGCGGGGCACAGCAAACTATCTGTTCTTGCGCTGCCTGAGGCCAGAAATCGACCTGCAACAAGCATTATTACAACACCATATTCTGATCCGCCATTGTGCTAACTACCCAGGTCTGACCCGCGACCACTATCGAGTAGCCATTAAGAGTGCTACGGATAACCAGAAGCTAGTAACCGCGATGAAGCAGGTTTTCGGCCATGGCTGAAGCCCGTTGCCCCGCCTCCTGTGGCGAATTGATTCAGGGCTGGATATTGGGGGGGGAAAAGCTAATTTCCTGCCCTATAAACTGGTTCAGCACGGTATCGGTTACTGAGGGTATGCCAGGTCACCATGAACGCCCTCGCATGCGCCAGATGCTGACAGCAGTGCTGGCCTATTTCGAGCTGCCTGTGGACATGGCCCGTGGCTTACATATCAGTTTTGACTCCTCTATTCCGGTCGCCAAAGGGTTGGCTAGTAGCACCGCAGATATTGCAGCCACCGCGCTGGCAACCGCTCGCCATTTGGGAGAAACACTCGATGAAGCTGCTCTTGCCGCGTTGTGTGTTAGCCTCGAACCTACCGACAGCACCCTATTTCGGCAACTGACCTTGTTTGACCACCAGACTGCTGCCACACAAATTTCTTATGGCTGGCAACCTACTGTCGATATTCTGCTGCTAGAAAGCCCGCATATCCTCAACACCGAGGACTATCATCGTCGTGATCGCCAGACAGCCCTGCTGGCGGGTGCCGCGTCTTTGGAACGGGCATGGCAACTCTTTGTGCAAGCCGCCAAGCAGCAAGATTGCTCACTATTAGGTCAGGCTACTACGCTTAGCGCGCAAGCCAGTCAGCATTTATTGGTCAAGCCCGATTTTGCCGCCCTGCTGGCGTTAGTCGAAGAGTTAGATTTATATGGTTTGAATGTGGCCCATAGCGGCAGCATTGTTGGCCTGCTAATAAACCGCCAACGCCATGATGTAGAAAAACTTTATTGGCAACTAGAGCAAAGCGGCATCACCCAAAACTACCCACGTCAGCACCTACTCGCGATGGTGCCCGGCGGAGTGCGTTAGTTCATATCAAGCCCTTATTTCGCCTTTTTTATCGTCAATAGTCTCTCTGTCACTAAACCAAAATATCCATGCTAATAACAATGTTATTAGCTTTCTGATACCCATTTCTGTGCAATTCTCTTGGCCTTACCGCTGAAAATCATGACCTCAGTCACAAACCGGGAAAGCAGCCATTTCGTCCATGTAAATAGCATTCAGAGATATGGGGAAAATAGCTGCCGGAGTATTAGAGTCCACCTACAGGAAATGTAGTGCAGATGTAAAATCTGCTCCTGTTAAATCTTCATTTTTTTAAAAACATAAATAAAACTCATGTCATTACGAGTTAAACATATTGCACCAATGCATCAGGAAATAACGATAACCTCAACCTACACACGCTCTTGGAGCCTTAGATGAAAAAATTGAGTGTAAAAACCTTACTGGCCGCTAGCCTATTTAGCATGATGGTGTGCTCTGGTAGCGCACTGGCACAAGAAATAGAAGTGGTCAATATCTCGAAAATTGCAGGTATGCCTTGGTTTAACCGTATGGGCGAAGGTGTGGAACGCGCCGGTAAAGATCTGGGTATCAAAGCCTATCAAGTTGGCCCATCCAGCACGGATGCACCGCAACAAGTTAAGATAATCGAAGATTTAATTGCTAAAAAAGTCAGTGCTATCAGCATTGTACCCAATGACGCCGATGTGCTGGAGCCGGTGTTCAAGAAAGCCCGCGATGCCGGTATCGTGGTGCTCACTAACGAATCCCCAGGGCAACCGAGTGCTAACTGGGATATCGAAATTATTGATAATGCCAAATTCGCTGCGGATAACGTGGAAGAAATGGCGAAAGCCATGGGTGGCAAAGGCGGCTATGTGATTTATGTCGGCAGCCTGACCGTGCCACAACATAACCTGTGGGCAGATTTATTTGTTAAATATCAGAAAGAACACTATCCAGAAATGTTTGAAGTGACCAGCCGTATGCCAGTCGCTGAGAGCATTGATGATTCACGCCGCACTACATTGGATTTGATGAAAGCGCACAGTGATTTGAAAGGTATTGTCGCTTTCGGTTCACAAGGCCCAATTGGTGCAGGCCGTGCAGTGAAAGAAAAACGCGCGAAAAACAACGTCCATGTGTTCGGTATGATGATCCCATCTCAAGCCGCTTCGCTGGTTAAAAGTGGTGATATCGCCATGGGTGTGACCTATGACCCAGGTTCAGCTGGTTATGCCCTGACAGCCGTGGCTGACAAAGTGCTGAAAGGCGAAAAAATTGAGACTGGTATGGACGTTCCAGGGGTGGGTAAAGCAGAAGTTGATCAAGATAAGCGTCTGATTCAATTCCACAATGTGCTACGGGTCACCAAAGATAACGTCGACTCGCTGTATTGATTCTTTGTGTTATCGCAGAGCCGGGAGCCACTTCCGGCTCTGTCATTAATACCCAACAGAATCAAGAGGATGTAGCTATGCAGCCATTCATTACCCTGGAAAATATCAGTAAAACCTTTTATGGCGTTAAAGCGCTAAATAAGGTTGCCATGACCCTGCTGCCGGGTGAGGTTCACTGCCTCGCAGGACAGAATGGTTGTGGTAAATCAACCTTGATCAAAATTATCTCCGGTGTCTATCAGCCCGATGTTGATGCCGCCATCACTATCGATGGCAAAACCTATTCGACCCTGACCCCCATTGAATCTGTTCGTTTAGGGATTCAGGTGATTTATCAAGATTTATCTTTATTCCCAAATTTAACCGTGGCTGAGAATATCGCCATGAACCATTATCACCATCATCTGTGGGTTGATAAACGCCAGATGCGGCAAACTGCCGAGCTGGTGATCAACAGTATTAATGCCCATCTTGATCTGGATGAATTGGTTGAAAATTTACCCATCGCGCAGAAGCAGCTGGTCGCCATCTGCCGAGCGCTGGCGCAAGATGCTCGCCTGATTGTCATGGACGAACCCACCGCCTCTCTCACTCGCCAAGAGGTTAACGGCTTGCTGCGGGTGGTGCATGAACTTAAATCTCGCAATATCTGTGTAGTATTTGTCAGCCATCGCTTGAGTGAAGTGCTGGAAATTTCAGACCGTATTACCGTGCTGAAAGATGGCGATTGGGTGGGCACCTACCCGGCAGTTGACGTAGATGACGCTCGTCTGGCCTGGTTGATGACTGGTATGAAGTTTGACTTTCAGGTGCTACCGCCTTACAGCGCAGCCCGTCCACCGGTGCTGGCGGTGGAGGAGTTATCTCGGGGTAACGAATACCACAATATTTCCCTGACGTTGCACCCTGGTGAAATTGTCTCACTGGTTGGTTTGCTTGGCTCTGGCCGAACAGAACTGTGCCTCAGCCTATTTGGTTTAACCGCACCAGAATCCGGCACTATTCGTATCAATGATGAGCCGATGATTTTTACCAGTAACCGTGATGCGATTGCAGCCGGTGTCGGGTATGTCTCGGAAGATCGAATGAGCACTGGGCTGATTATGGAGCAATCGATTCGTGACAACATCAGTGCCACCGTATTGCACCGGCTGAAAAATGCTTTCCATCTAATGCGTACCGAGCGAGTCGATACATTAGTAGAAGATATGGTTAAACACCTATCGATTAAAATCGGTAACAGCGACTTGCCAGTCAATACCTTATCGGGTGGCAATGCACAGCGCATCGCCATTGCCAAGTGGCTGGCAACCGATCCGCAAATATTGATTCTAGACTCCCCAACTGTGGGGGTAGATATCGCGAACAAAGCAGGTATCTATAATATTATCAATGCACTGGCTGCACGGGGGATCGCAGTATTAATGGTGTGTGATGAGATTGATGAGGCTTACTTTAACAGCCACCGTATTTTAGTCATGCGGTCAGGGCGACTTGTGCAGGAGTTCTTGCCAGGCAACAGCAGCGAAGCAGCCATTGCGGAGGTAGTAAATGGCTAACCCCCATGCAGTCAATAAATCTGATGTGGCTAAATCAGGTCTATTCAATAAAGAACAACTGAAACGCCATGAAGTGATGTTGGCTTTCACTATCTTGATTATTTCGACTTATCTTGCTTTCACCAGCCCCGATTTTCTCACCCTCGCCAATATTTATGACTTGATAAATAACTACGCCATGCTGACCATTTTGGCTTGCGGCTTATTTATCGTGCTGATTTCTGGCGGTATTGATATTTCGTTCCCGGCCATGACCATTATTTCTCAATATGTCATGGTGACACTGATTGTGAAATTTGGCGGTAATTTCCCGATAGCTTTCGCACTGGCTGGCGGTATTGGTCTCTTGCTCGGCTTGATAAATGCGCTACTGGTTAATCGGCTGCGCGTGCCGTCCATCATTATTACTATTTCTACCCTGAATATTTTCTATGGCTTATTGCTCTATCTCAGCCGCGGGGTCTGGCTATATACCTACCCAGAATGGTTTGAACATGGGCCAATGTTGTTCTCTTTCACGGCGGCTGATGGTTATGACTATGGCCTCTCGCTGCCTATTCTGACGTTGCTGTCCACCATTATTGTCACCGCTGTGCTGATGACACGCACCAGTATTGGTCGCCAAATTTATGCATTGGGCGGCAATCAGGAAGCAGCATCACGCATGGGGTTCAGCATTCTCAAGCTACAACTGTTTGTCTATGGCTATATGGGTTTTTTATCCGGTATCGCCGGTGTCGTACAGTCCTATACCGTATTAACCGTCGCGCCGGATTCATTGCTCGGTTATGAACTAACAGTATTGGCCGCGGTGGTCTTGGGGGGCACCAGTATTGTCGGCGGGCGCGGTACCCTAACCGGAACTTTGCTGGGGGTTATTTTACTGGCTATATTGCAGAATGGATTGAATTTACTGGGTATTTCGTCGTACTGGCATACCGTGGTTATCGGTCTGGTCATTGTCATCAGTATCAGTGTGACGGCCTGGGGCCAACGTCATAAGGTAGGGATATAATCATGTCGAAAACAACGCAACGTGATCATACCGAACGCTGGCTGGTGGCACTGCTGGTGTTGGTTGCTGTCGTGTTCAGTGTGCTGATTCCGCAGGTTTTCTGGTCTGCGGCTAACTTCCAATCCATTGCTTCGCAAATCCCTGTTGCAGGGGTATTAACATTGGCCATGGCTATCACTATGCTGACGGGTGGGATTAACTTATCCATTATTGCGACCGCCAATGCCAGTGCTCTGGTCATGGCATGGGTTTGTACTCATCTGGAGCCGACATTCAGCTCAATGATATTGATGTTGCTGGCTGGTGCGTCGGTTGCTTTGGTTGTGGGGCTAATTAATGGGGTGCTTATCTCGGTTGTCCGGGTCTCCCCTATTCTGGCAACACTTGGCATCATGACCTTGCTCAAAGGCGTGAATGTGCTCATATCCAAAGGCTCCGCTATTTCTAACTTCCCCAACTATGTGCTGGCACTGGATCGCAGCTATTTTCTTGGGATTCCTTTACCGCTCTATCTGTTCGCGGCAGTAGCAACAATTATCTGGTTAATATTGGCTAAAACCCCCCTAGGTCGCCAAATCTATTTGTCTGGTTCCAATGAGAAGGCGACATTCTTCTCGGGAATTAATACGCGCCGTACGCTAATTTGGGTGTATGTCATTTCATCACTGCTGTGCGCTGTGGCTGCGTTATTGATGATGTCAAAATTGAACTCAGCGAAAGCCTCCTATGGCGAGTCACTGCTGCTTATCACTATTTTGGCGACGGTATTAGGCGGAGTAAATCCTGACGGCGGGTTCGGTAAGATTTTCGGTATTGTGTTGGCGCTGTTCCTACTGCAAATGCTGGAAAGTGGGCTAAACATTATGGGTGTGAGTAGCTATATCACTATGGCATTGTGGGGATCTTTGCTGCTGGCATTTATCTTTGTCAAAGGGGTAAATATCCCTGCGTTTCGTTTCTTAAGATCAGGAAAATCGTCTAATTGATCACTCTGTTAGGCAAAATAAATATCCTCCGGCATAGCCGGAGGTTTTTCATATGCGCCTATAAGGCTCTGTTGCCAGCCGCGCCCTAACA
>NZ_CACVAF010000015.1 GCF_902726565.1 Yersinia vastinensis | reverse complement strand
ATATAAAATATGGGAAATATTATGGTTAATATTTACGTACTGCTTGAAATTGTGTTTTTTAGTATTATTGGCCTGTGCGTGGGGAGTTTTTTAAATGTTGTTATATATCGACTTCCTATTATTATCTCTATTTCATCTTCAAGAAAAGAAATAGATATTTATAATGTTAGACTTAGTTTATGTTTACCAAATTCATTTTGCCCAAGTTGTTACCGTCCCTTACCCTTTCGATATAATATACCTTTAATTTCTTGGCTGCTCCTGCGAGGCATTAGTCAATGTTGCCAAAGTAAAATAAACCCTAGATATCTTATTGTGGAGGTATTGACAGCAATGTTAACTCTTGCCGTTGGTTTGCTCCAGCACAATAACTATTTAATCGCCGCAAGCCTTTTATTAGTGTGGTTTCTTATTGTATTGACTTTTATCGACCTTGACTGTTATTTATTGCCTGATCATATTACCATCCCTTTATTATGGTGTGGCCTTCTTATTAATATAAATAATATATTTTCTCCTTTAACTTTAGCTGTGCTCGGTGCGGTCATAGGCTATGGTTTCTTATGGCTTCCATTCTGGTTGCTTAAACTCTCCAGAGGTATCGAGGGCATGGGATACGGTGATTTCAAGTTGATGGCTGCATTAGGTGCTTGGTTCGGAGCGACCGCAATACCTTTTATAGTCTTATTATCTTCCTGTAGTGGCGTTATTGCTTATGTCACTATTAATTACTTTTCGGGTAAAAAAATAAAATATATAGCATTTGGTCCATACATCGCATTGTCTGGAGTAATCTATCTGTTTTGGGGTGAGTATATTATGCGTTCATTTTTGCCATAAAATGCTTGAGAAGATTCTTTAGTTCATCGCATTTAATCTTCTGTTCTGCTTTGTATACTTTTATTTCCTCATATCTTACTTTAGTCTCATTTGATATTTCCGCATAAAAATTTGATTGGGTGGCTATTTCCCCTTGTCCCATCATGTTTATCGCAGCATCAATAACTTTATCTTCACTGGGAAGTTCTTTCATATTACACTTTTCTTTCAGAAAATGAATGCCAGAAGTCAGAGCGGTTATTTGATCCATTTTTCTTTTTTCAATTGAGTTTTTTTTTCCATTATACTGACATCCAAAAATAACTGGTGTAATAAATAATATAATGTTGATTTTCTTTACTTTCATACGACCTCTGTGCCTTTTAATAAAATGTTTTATAAATGATATATTACAAACAAGATTTCAATAATAGTCATTTTTTGTTATTAATTAACTTTTATTGATAGACCTTGATGTCTTAATTTTGTTCGCTGTTGAATTTTATTGAAAACTATAACTTTTTGTTTTATTCATGCTGTCTAGCTAAGGCGTAATGATGTGATTTTTGCTAGCTTCTTATTCGTCATGTTTTCTATGGGTGAGATACTAAATGAATGAAATAATTATTGGAGACATCATTTTTATCCCCAAAAAAAGGATTATCAACAAAAAGGGTAATATTATAAAGATCAGAAACAAAGAGTCTGAAGTGCTGTCTTTATTGTGCGAACAGTATCCAGGTTCTCTTTCTCGTGAGAGTCTTGAACAAGAAATATGGAAGGGAACATATGTCACTGACAATACGTTGACACAAACTATTAGTAACTTGCGTAATGCTTTAGATGACAAAGATCATGAACTGGTGATGACTATCCCTAAAAAAGGGTATTGTTTAGGGATTAAACCTACTGTTGTTTCTAATGATTTGTTATGCAGTATATTACCTCCTAATGAGTATTCGATAAATAACGTAAAAAATAACCTGTATTTCTCGATGTTTGTATCTGTTGGATTAATATATAAAGTCATTGCTCTTATGGTTTTCTGTGCTTTATTTTTAATTTCATTAAAAATAACTGAAAATTATTATCAAGTTAAAATTATAGATGTGCCAAGTTTACCTATTTTGATTAACCTAGATGAAGTTCATGATGGTGAGTTTTTATCTGTTTATAATAAAGTGCCTTATGTTTATTTAAAAAAACAAAAGAATGGTGATTATACTGTCTGTAAATATAAAAACGGAGGGCTTACATGCGAAAAAAAATAATACAGCTCATATGCTTTAGTGCTTTTTTAGGAGGAGTGTTAGGGTATGGTGTTGGACGGGGATATTATTATTTCCATCCGATGAGTAGTATTGAAGGATACTGGGAGGTTAATTATGATTTCAGCCATTTGGCTGAAAAATATCATGTTTACTCAAGAGTTAGTATTATGAAAAAGGAGATAAACTCATCCGCAGACGTTTATGATGATACTGATGATGTGAAAGCTAGACGAAACATTATATTTAATGTTGTAGATGTTAGTAAAAACATCTTTATTGGAAAGGTATTATCTTTATCGATGATCAATGATGAAAACCGTTATTTATATGATTTTTTAAACACCCCTTATGCTGTAAGTCACCCTGTTTTCTATAAATTAAACGATGATACTATTCTGATGGAACAATCTCAGGGGCATCCTGTTAATAATTTACGATTAATGACGCGTATTGATGTATAACTATTTACCGCCATGAATATGGATAAATCTCTTCGTTTGTTGAAATGTATTTGTCATATTTAGCCGCTAATGTTGATGTCTCTATCACAGCTAAGTGTAAATATAATGTTCTCTCGTGTTAATTTTTATGTTGTGAATTTTATATCCCATGCAAAAGCCATACGTTCATTTACACATGGAAAACTGGGCATATTGTCGGGCCTTATCTTGGTGATTAGTCTTTTCTCTTCGCTACAACTCCTTTCTGTAGGTTTTCTCTCCCATATATTGGATAGCACAAAGATTAATGTTGAGCGTACTCATCGGAGTCACCAGCAAGAGGTATTAATGGACCGTGCACGGATGGAGTTATTAATCGCTAGCGATAAACTTAACCGTGCCGGAATCTATTATATGGAAGATAAAGAGACAGGTTCCGAAGGAAGTTGGCATAGTCTTTTAAGTGAGGCTTTGCAATCTTTACAGCGCTCACAGGATGACTACCATCAATTGGTTTTGCTCTCTGCTCATGATGAGCGCGCGGAATTAATTGCACTTAAGGAGAGTTATCAGCAGTTATATCAGGGGTTAGCTGAGATTGGACAGGGGCTGGAAAAGAACAACAATATAGATATTTTTTTTGAAGTCCCTATCCAAGGTTTCCAGAGTGATTTTACTGAGAAGTATTACCGTTATTTGCAAGAAAGTGAAAGCAATCGGGCAGTCATGGATTCCCAACTTCTTTCCTCATTATCTTCAGCAAAACAAGCGGTCATTATCGCTTTGGTGATCTTGCTAGGACTGGCTTTCTCCGTTTGGCTCGGAGTTACTCGTTGGGTGATTCGGCCGTTAAATTATCTTATTTCACAAATTCACGTTATTGCGGCGGGTGATTTATCGCGCCAGATTGAGCACGGTGCATTTACCAACCGTGAGGTTCATCAATTGGCTGGCAGTATATACCAGATGCAACAAGGACTAGTGGCACTAGTGAGTCAAGTTAGAGGCGGAGCTGAAATTATTCTGGCGGGGGTTAACCAAATTGCGACAGATAGTCACCGTATTTCTGAGCAGACACAGTCACAAACTCAATCTCTTGCAGCAACAACTCAGAATATGCATCAGTTAACCGCGCGGGTAAAACAGAACTCCATAAGTGCCGATCAGGCGAATCATTTAGCTAATGAAGCAAAAGATATTGCCAGTCATGGTGGCGATATGATGTCTAGTGTCGTGAATTCGATGTCTGATATCGCGACGGGGTCGCGCGAAATTACTGAAATTATCACCCTCATCGAATCAGTAGCATTCAAGACTAATATTTTAGCTTTGAATGCAGCCATTGAAGCTGCTCACGCGGGTGAACATGGCCGCGGATTTTCTGTTGTGGCGCGCGAAGTTGGAATATTAGCCAATCAAAGTGGTCATTCCGCCTTAAATATAAAACGGCTCATTGAAAACTCTTCAAAATATATATCAACAGGAGCCGATTTAGTGGGACGTTCTGGCGATAACTTACGTACCATCATTGAGGCTGTTGTCAAAGTGACAGATTTGATGGCGGAAATATCGGCAGCCTCGCACGAACAAAGTAAAGGTATTGAAGATATGACCACGCGAGTAGGAAAGATTAATGAAGTCACCAAGCTGAATGCGGAACTTGTCGAACAATCCACGCGCGCTTCGGAAGTTTTACAGCAGCAAATTTTTCAGCTCAATCAATTTGTATCCCGATTTTCTTTACCTACCGTTATAAGGCCTCCCCAAGAGAGTTATGAGGAGGTTTTGGCCAAAATTTAACGTGCTATACCGTTTGTTAAAAAATCAAGCCAGCCGGACGGATCTCCATAATATTCGCTGGCTGACAGAGTCGTCATTTTCCCCTGATTGTCCTGCAATACAAATGTTGGAAAACCGTGTCCGCGTGCTTTTGCCAGTAACATGCGACTATCCGCTATATGCGAATCTGACTCTATTATGGCGGCATTAAACGCGGTGATAAAGGCTTCGCGGTTCAGGCCAATATCCTCGGCAAGCTCCACCAATACGGGGGTGTCGCTGATGCGGCGACCTTCAACATAATGCGCTTGCTGGGTGCGATGGAGCATTGTTACCCCCAACCCAGCCAATGCCTCGGCTGCTAAGATTGCGGCAATCGGTGGGGTGGAATCCATGATTGCCGAGGTATCGTTAAGCAAACCATTAAAATAGCTATCACCAAAAATTTGCCCGGTTAATTGAGCAATACGCCGGTCATGAGGCATAACATAACCTCGCCACTGGCTATCTATTTGTCGCCGATTTGGCCCAGACATCATCCCGCCGCCATGCAATACCAATGTCAGATCTGGGATATTTTGTGCCACTTGTAAGAGTGGTGCTGCGCCATAGCACCAGCCACATAAGGGATCGAAAATGTAATGCAACTTGGTGCCAGACATCTTGTGTTCCTCACTTTTTCCTGGTCGGATAATCTGTTCAACTTTATTTTTGCGCTTTTACTGTGGCCATTTCATTTCGTTTTTCAGCACCTTGGCACTTAATTCCAAGCTGGATTCATCTTTTAGTTTTGGGTAATGTTTTTTCATTGCCGCAATCAGTTCTGACGAATCTTTTGCTTTGGGAATTTCTGTGTTTAACGTTGTTAAATAGTTTTGAGTAAAGGCGACTGAGGCCAATGTTTGTGGTGCATTATCCAGAAAATGCCCAGGAACCACGGTCTCGGGTTTTAATGCTTTGATGTTCTCCAGTGTCGTTAACCAATGTTGGCGTGATTCTGGTGTTTGGGTATCTGCTACCCATAGATGAATATTACCGGATACGGCAACCCCCCCGACGACGGCTTTCAATGATGGGATCCAGACAAAGGTTTTTTCTGGTGACGGGCCATCTAAGCCTTTAATGTCGATTCTTTGCCCATCAATAGTAAAGCTTTTGCCTGGCAATTCTTGTGGCACAATCACGCGAGTAGGGGCATTTTCTTTTAAAATTGGCCCCCAATAAGCCATTTTCCCCTCTTTTGTAGCTTTAATTTCTTCGATGGTTTGTGGGGTCGCGATAACCTTCGCTTGCGGGAATGCATCCGTAATGACATCCAAACCGAAATAGAAATCAGGGTCTGCCTGACTGATATAAATAGTGGTCAGTTTTTTGCCACTTTGCTGGATCTTCTTCACTAAAGCTTCAGCATCATTACGCTGAAATTGGGCATCAATCAAAGCAACTTCAGTTTTGCCACTAATAATTTCTGACGATACTGGAAAGATACTTTTTTCACCGGGATTGTAGACTTCCATTTTCAGTTGATCAGCGGCATTGGCAGTTGATATTGCAGTAAAAGTTGCCAAGCCGGCAAAGGTCATTTGTAAAAGCGTTTTAGTCAACATGTTCATTTTCCTGAGAGTAGCGGGGTATGGGCGAGATAATAGATTGCATTAATCGATAGAAAAACCCGATAATTGGCAATTATTTGTTGCTTAAATCGAGCTAATGATGGATAGAATCACTGCCGCTGAAGTCTTTGTGGCGATTGTTGAGCGGGGCAGCATGATTGCCGCCGCTGATGCTTTAGAGATGTCGCGGGCAATGGTGACACGCTATCTGGCTCAGATGGAGCAGTGGGCCGGAGCGCGTTTGTTGCATCGAACAACCCGTAAGCTAAGTTTGACTCATGCAGGGGAGGCAACACTTGAACGCTGCCGCCGCATGCTGGAGTTTGCTCAAGATATGGATTTGGTTGAGGGGCAGGAAAATGACGAATTGCGGGGGCTGCTACGAATCAGTTGCTCTCAGTCTCTTGGGCAAAGTGCCTTGGTGGTCGCCGTCACTGAATATTTGCGCTGTTACCCACAGGTTGCTGTTGATCTGCAAATGAATAATCGGGCCATTAATCTGGTGGAAGAGCGAATTGATCTGGCATTGCGTATTACCAATGATTTAGACCCCAACCTAATTGCGCGTCCACTGGCTACCTGTCACTCCGTTGTCTGCGCTTCTCCGAGTTACCTATCAGCGAAAGGGACTCCTAAAGAGCCACAGGATCTGGCGGTACACAACTGCCTAACATATTCCTATTTTGGCAAAAGCTTATGGCACTTTGAGCAGCAAGGTGCCAAATCCTCTGTCGCCGTAGGTGGAAATTTAAGCGCCAACGAATCGGTTGTTTTGCTCAGTGGGGCACTCGAAGGAGCCGGAATTACGTTGCAACCCAGTTACTCCGCCGCACCCTATATCGCCCGCGGAGAGTTAGTAAAATTATTACCTGATTATCAGCCGCAGGCGATGGGCATTTATGGAATCTATACATCCCGGCGTCAAATGCCAGCAACATTGAGGACGATGTTAGATTTTTTGGTGGTATGGTTTGCTACCCATCCCCTTCCATAACCCTGCTTACTTGAAGCTGTAGCGGTGTTAGCTGCTCTCATCCACCCGAATCACTTACTGCGTGTAAGCTCATCGGGATGAACTCGTTTGCTGCCTTGCTACAACTCCAATTAATTTGGGTTATTTTTTCTGCTTACTTGAAGCTGTAGCGGTGTTAGCGGTGTGGTTACATTCTCAAACATATTTTTATTGTAGAGAAGGGGGCTAAATCATTTTTTATTTCATTAGGTTAGTGCTGAAAAGAGAACTTGTTTAATTACCAAGCTAGTTATAACTCTATTCATTATTAATCAGAATATGCTATTTCTACCAAGTCCGTTCAGAGATTAAATAATTATAAATACTAGGGTTATTGCTGGGTTCTTTAGCAATTGACCACTATTTCTTTGCCTCTTTTCTACTGACTACGTCGTGCCAGCCAATAAATTATGACTGGCACCTATTTGATCTGCCTGTTTGTTGTGATGAGCAGATATTGTCTTACTGGGAGCTTGTATTATGCCTGTTGCGCTGCTGGCATTGGCACTGAGTGCTTTTGCTATTGGTACTACTGAATTCGTCATTATGGGGTTACTGCCCCAAGTGGCTGGTGACTTACACATCTCAATTCCCACCGCCGGCTGGTTAATCAGTGGTTATGCGCTAGGTGTGGCTATCGGCGCACCCATAATGGCTGTATTGACTGCCAAATTACCGCGTAGAAAGACATTATTGCTATTAATGGTGATATTCATTATTGGCAACCTGATGTGTGCATTGGCGTACAGTTATGACTTCTTGATGCTGGCTAGGGTCATTACCGCATTGTGTCATGGGGCGTTCTTCGGTATTGGTGCGGTAGTTGCGGCTAATCTGGTGGCACCAAATCGACGGGCTTCTGCGGTAGCGTTGATGTTTACCGGCCTAACATTGGCAAATGTGCTGGGTGTGCCGCTAGGCACTGCGTTGGGGCAGGCTTTCGGCTGGCGTTCAACATTCTGGGTGGTTTCTGTTATTGGCTTGTTCTCGTTGGCCGCACTCTACAGCAAGCTACCGTCTTCTCAAGAGGAAGCCCCAACCGAGTTACGCAAAGAGATTGCCGCACTGCGAGGTGGGGGTATCTGGCTGTCTTTGTTGATGACCGTTTTCTTTGCCGCTGCTATGTTTGCTCTCTTTACATACATTGCGCCAATACTGACTGAGGTAACTCAAGTTTCTGAGCACGGCGTCAGTTGGACCTTATTACTGATGGGGCTAGGGTTAACCTTGGGTAATATTGTAGGGGGGCGGCTCGCTGATTGGCGCTTGCCTGTTAGCCTCACCATGACTTTCTTGCTGATCGCAATATTCTCGGCTCTGTTTAGTTGGACGAGTCATTCATTTCTGGCTGCGGAAGTGACATTATTCCTATGGTCCGCTGCCGCATTCTCCGCAGTTCCTGCATTGCAAATTAACGTGGTCACCTACGGTAAAAAAGCCCCTAATTTGGTCTCGACACTCAACATTGCCGCTTTTAACGTCGGCAATGCGCTGGGGGCTTGGGTCGGTGGGGTCGTGATTAGTAAAGGTTTAGGATTGACCGCTGTACCGCTAGCGGCTGCCGTACTGGCTGTGATGGGTTTACTGCTGTGTCTGTTTACCTTTTCTAGAGCGCGCAGCCGTCAGGCAAAAACGGCGTAATGCGGGTAAAAATGAATATCAAGGGGTAATCACTGTCGCCAGTCGACGCTGGAAGGTGATTGCCTGTTGTTTTAAATGTTCAATAAACGTTTCTACCAAAGTTGATGAGGGGCGGTGCATTGGCTGTATTAAACTGATCGTAAAAGGGATCTCAACACTAAAAGGCCGCACACAAACGCCTCCAGTAGAGCCTTTGCTGATGTAATCCAACGCGGTTAATGGGTTAACGATTGAGACACCCACCCCCTCGCGCACCATAGCGCAAACTGATGCCGCACTGTGAGTTTCCAGTACCAATCTGCGGTTAATTCCTTGTTCACTAAACAGATTATCCAGTAACTGGCGATAACTGTCGGTGACTGACAAACTAATAAAATTCTCACCTTGGAAATCTTGCGGTGTCAGCACTGCTTTGTGTCGCAACGGATGGTCGCTGGGCAACACGCAAACCTCATTTACCGTCATTAAAGCGTGACGCAGAGTACCTGCCGGAGTCTGAGAGTTTTCAGTTAAACCCAGATCGTGGCGCTGGGCTGAAAGCCACTCTTCTAAGAGCGGCGACTCCTGTGGGATAACACTCAGGCTGACTTCTGGATAGCGTTCAATAAAAGGTTTACACACACTGGGAAGCAATGACTGAGAAAATACCGGCAAACAGGCAATAGAAAGCTGTGCATGTTGAAATTGCCGGATTCCTTCAGCGGCCTGTTTGATGCGATCAAGCCCGTAATAAGAGCGCTGTACTTCTTCAAATAGACGCAAACCTTGCACCGTGGGATAAAGGCGGCCTCGTACCCGGGCAAACAGTTTTAATTGAACGATTTGCTCAAAGCGGGCCAGTTCACGACTGACGGTGGGTTGTGATGTCTGGAGCAATAATGCGGCTTCGGTCAGGTTGCCGGTCGTCATTACCGCATGAAAAATTTCTATTTGCCGTAGGGAAATGGTGGGCATACAGCGCTCCTGCGGTGTCGGAAAAATCATCGAATCCATATCATAGATGAATAGACTCTGGGTAAATAGATATTTTCCTAACGCTTGCTTCATTGTTAATAATGGTGCATCAGTGAAATCCTGTTTTTCGCCCAACAAATTAATGACTCATTATCAGGAAAGCCTTATGCCACGTGCACTTAACGATACTTCTTCGGCACTGACTGCCCAAAATTTAATTGCCTTGCCAGAGCGTTTTGGCTGCCCGGTATGGGCCTATGATGGTGATATCATTACTCATAAAATCAATCAATTACGCAGTTTTGATGTTATTCGTTTTGCGCAAAAAGCGTGCTCGAATATTCATATTCTGCGTTTGATGCGCAGCCAAGGGGTTAAAGTTGACTCAGTCTCGTTGGGTGAAATTGAACGCGCATTACAGGCTGGCTTCCAACCGGGTTTGGAACCCGCTGAGATTGTCTTCACGGCGGATCTACTCGATCAAGCGACATTGTTGCGGGTGACAGAATTAAATATTCCGGTGAATGCGGGTTCCATCGACATGCTGGATCAACTGGGGCAACATGCGCCCGGCCATCCGGTTTGGTTGCGTGTCAATCCGGGCTTTGGTCATGGGCACAGCCAGAAAACCAATACTGGTGGCGAAAACAGCAAGCACGGTATCTGGTATGAAGATTTACCTCACGCCATTGAGAAAATTGAGCAATATGGCTTAACGCTGGTGGGGATTCACATGCACATTGGTTCTGGTGTTGATTATCAGCATCTGGAACAAGTCTGTGATGCCATGGTGCAGCAGGTTATTGATCTTGGGCAGGATATCAGTGCTATCTCTGCGGGTGGAGGCTTATCAATCCCTTACCAAACAGGGGATGATGAGATCGATACTGAGCATTATTATGGCTTATGGAATAGCGCCAGAGAAAAAATTGCTGCGCATTTGGGACATCCGGTCAGTCTTGAAATTGAACCAGGCCGTTTCTTGGTTGCCGAGTCCGGGGTATTAATCGCGCAGGTGCGGGCGGTGAAAAATATGGGCCGTCGACACTATGTTTTAGTTGATGCGGGTTTTAACGATTTGATGCGCCCGGCCATGTACGGTAGCTATCACCATATTTCGTTGCTGCCTGCGGATGGGCGCTCACTTGTGACAGAGCCATTAATTGATACGGTGGTTGCTGGCCCACTGTGCGAGTCAGGCGATGTGTTCACACAAGAAGCGGGTGGTGGATTGGAAACCCGTGCGTTACCGGCCGCTAAAATTGGCGATTATTTAGTATTCCACGACACTGGGGCCTATGGCGCATCAATGTCGTCTAACTACAACAGCCGCCCTTTATTGCCGGAAGTGCTGTTTGAGCAAGGGCAACCACGTTTAATCCGCCGCCGCCAAACCATCGAAGAACTGATGGCATTAGAACAATTTTAATTCTATTGGGCCTATTACCTCAGCGGTAATAAGGCCCCGGCACTACCGATTCCCGCAGTTTCAACTCACCAGTAAAGGGAGAGAGAGGCTGCACTTTTTTCCCCGCAATCAGCCGTAATGCCTGAGTAACCGCTGCTTCAATCATGGCATCAATGGGGAGATAAACGGTTGATAGTGCAGGTTGTAAATAAGGTGCGGTGGGCTCATCATCGAAACCAAACAGTGAAACTTCCTCCGGCAACTTTTTCCCCGCCTGAATGAGGGCTTTCATCGCCCCAATCGTCATATCATCATTATAAATAAATAGGGCGCTGAACGTGAGATTACGGGCTAATAATGCCTGACAACCTTTGTATCCGTCGGGTACACCGCTATCACCATGAATAATTAATTCATCTTTGAGCGGAATCCCGTGTTTGGCCAGTGCTTGTTGATAACCGGCAAGGCGCGATTGTGCGGTGGCTGTGGTGATAGGCCCAGTGATGCAACCAATGTCACGATGCCCTTGTTCAATCAAATAGTTAACGGCATTAAATGCTGCTTGCTGTTGTTCGAAGAACACACAGTGCTCCCGCGCTTGTGGTAAATCGCGGTTAATCACCATCAACGGAGTGGATACGTTGGCAAGCAACTGCATTAAATCCACCTCAGACATTGAGCGGGTATAAAGAATAATGGCGTCGCAGCGGCGGTCGGCCAGTAACTGAACGGCTTGTTGCTCACCCTCTGGTGTATCGTGACCGTCAGTCACAATCAGATGCTTGCCACTGGCTTCAACCAGTTTGGCGGCCTGATGGAGTAGGCGACCAAAATAGGGGCCTTCAAAGTTGGAAACGACCAACCCTATGCTATTGGAGCTTTTGTTTGCCAGTGATTGCGCCAGAAAATTAGGGCGATAACCCAACTCATCCATTGCTTTAAACACGGCTTCACGGGTGCTCTCTTTGACCTGCCCGGTACCATTGAGCACGCGGGAAACCGTGGCCTTGGAAACACCTGCGCGCAAAGAGACATCCAACATGGTAATCATCAATTGTAGACCTCTGGCTGGGGGCGAATCTTGTGCGTAACTGCCGGATATAGCGGCAGTTTAGCATAGCGCGGGAGGAAGGTTGTTGCTCTTTGTTATTCGCCGATGTTAGTCATCTGCCACCATTTGCGGGCTGGCGACGGAATGACGGCGAACCAGTGTAGGGCTGAACATATTGGTGATTTCTGGCAGGGGAGTGTTATTGGCCAGTGCTAGTGCCAATTCTGCCGCTTGTGTCGCCATTGCCACCACTGGGTAGCGGATGGTTGTCAGCCGTGGGCGCAGATACCGCGAGATCAAAACATCGTCAAAACCGATCAATGAAATCTCTTGCGGCACTTCGATGCTGTTATCACTGAGTACCGACAAAGCTCCGGCCGCCATGGGATCGTTATAACAGGTGACTGCGGTGAAATGCTTGCCACGCCCAAGTAGGTCAGTCATGGCTTGCTCGCCACCGATTTCATCAGGTGAGCCGTAAGAGACTAAGCGGTCGTCAACCGGAATACCAAATTCTTTCAATGCATCCAGATAACCTTGGAGACGATCAGCGGCGTCCGAAATTTCATGATTGGAGCAAATGATTGCGATCCGTTTGTGCCCCTGCTGGATCAGATGACGCGTGGCTAACCAGGCGCCATAGCGATCATCAAGCGCGACACAGCGGGTTTCAAAACCGGGTAAAGTGCGGTTAATCAACACCATACCGGGGATCTGTTCCATTAATGACGTCAATTCCTCATCTGATAATTTTTTGGCGTGCACCACTAAAGCGGCACAGCGATGACGAATCAGCTGCTCAATCGCTTGGCGCTCTTTTTCAGCATCATGGTAACCGTTACCAATCAATAGAAAATTACCGGTCGCATAGGCCACTTGCTCTACGGCTTTAACCATCGAACCAAAGAAAGGATCGGAGACATCAGAAACAATCATACCCACGGTTTCTGTAGATTTTTGCGCTAGCGCCCGTGCATTGGCATTCGGGTGATATTGCAGTTGTTCCATGGCACTGCACACCGCTGTTCGTGATGCCTCACTGGCCTTGGGCGAGTTATTGATAACACGAGATACCGTTGCGACGGAAACACCCGCCAGCTTGGCAACATCCTTAATAGTGGCCATTTTTCTTCCAGAGATTTTTAGGGTAATCGCTTACATCACTCAGTTTTGCGGAAAACAGGGCGGTCCGCAAGGGGGGATGATCGCAACTTGATGAGAAAAAATCAAAGAACATGAAATTAGGAGAATTACCGGTAGACACCAGATGAGGTTGCGCGCGCTTTAGTACAAAACGGCACACTTTAGACAAAATTGTGCTTTGGTCTTCCCCTTAGGGGAATGCTATTTTTACGACCTATTTAATTGCCAGAGATAGCCATGTCCATTACCCGTTACCCCCAGCTTGCCCACTGGGGCGCTTATACCGCTGTAGTTGAAGATGGCAAACTTATCCGCTGCGAACCTTTTGTTGGTGATTCCAATCCGTCGCCCTTATTGGATTCTATTACGCCAATGGTCTATTCCGACAAGCGTATCCGTAAACCCGCCGTTCGCCGCTCATGGTTACAGCAGCGAGAAAAGAGTGATCGTACTCTGCGTGGGCGGGAAGATTTTATTGAAGTGGACTGGGATGTGGCGCTGGACTTGGTGGCTGAAGAGAATCGCCGAGTTAGAGATAAATACGGTGCTTCAGGGTTGTTTACCGGGTCTTATGGTTGGTCTTCTGCGGGGCGCTTACACCACGCACGTTCATTAGTCCGGCGTTTTTATTTCAGTGGTGGTGGGGGTGTTGATCAACTGGGTAACTATAGCTGGGGGGCGGCACAATTTTTCTTGCCCTATGTCATAGGGACGTTTAGCCCGCTGACCGGCAGAGTGACCTCTTGGCCAAGTGTGGTTGAACATTGCGAATTGTTTATCGCTTTTGGTGGATTGGCACTGAAAAATGCTCAAGTTTCCTCTGGCGGTTCGGCGGAGCATTCATTAAAGCCATGGCTGGAGAAGCTGGCACAAAAGGGGACGCCGGTCATTAACATCAGCCCAATGCGGGATGACTGCCCAGCTTTTGTAAATGCGGAATGGATACCTATTCGCCCAAATACGGATGTTGCGCTGATGCTGGCGTTGGCTTATGAGATACAGCGTGTTGAGGCACAGGATGAGGCTTTCCTGGCAACCCATTGTGTGGGCTATGAGCAATTAGCTGATTATATTCGCGGAGCGGATGACGGAATCGCCAAAACACCGGAATGGGCCAGCGATATTACTGGTATTCCGGCAGCAAGAATCGCCCTCTTGGCGCAGCAGCTTATCGGTGTACGCAGCTTTATGACTTGCTCTTATTCTGTCCAGCGCGCACATCGTGGTGAGCAACCTTACTGGATGGTGATTGCCTTATCAGCCATGTTAGGGCAAGTGGGGCTACCGGGTGGTGGCTTCTCCTTTGGGCACGGCTCAATGAATGGTGTCGGCAATCCACGGATAGACACGCCGGGGCCAAGTATGTCCACAGGGAAAAACCCAGCAGGGTTGGCGATTCCGGTGGCGCGAATTTGTGACATGTTGCTCCAACCGGGGCAGCTTTATCAGTTTCAGGGCGAAACCCATACTTACCCAGATATTCATTTAGTGCATTGGGCAGGCGGTAATCCCTTCCATCATCATCAGCAATTGAACCGGCTGGTGGAGGGATGGCAAAAGCCGGATACCGTGATTGTGCAGGATATTTGGTGGACACCGGCTGCGAAAATGGCAGATATCGTGCTACCAGTGACCAGTTCACTGGAGCGAAATGATATTGGTGGTTCGTCAAGGGATCGCTATGTCTTGGCGATGCATCAGGCAATTGCTCCGCAGCATCAGGCGCGAAACGATTTTGATATTTTTGCTGACTTGGCTGAACGTTTAGGGTATCGCGATGCATTCACTGAAAACCGCGATGAGATGGCATGGATCCGGCATATTTATCAGGAGTGTGGTGTGGCACAGCAACCTCACGGGGTTGAGTGGCCTGACTTTGACACCTTCTGGCAACGTGGCCATGTGGATTTACCCGCCCCACAGAAGGAGTTTGTTTTCTTTGATGCCTTCCGTAACGATCCTCAGGCCCATCCGTTGCAAACGCCCAGTGGCAAGATTGAACTATTCAGTGAAAAGATAGCCAGTTACCAATATGAGGATTTTGCCCCACACGCGCAATGGAAGCCGCCAGTCGAGTGGCTAGGATCATCACTGACGGAGCAGTGGCCGTTACATTTGATCTCTATCCAGCCGGAGGATCGCTTGCACAGCCAGCTTGATCCCGCTCCTTTGGCACAGGGGAACAAAACGGCGGGGCGAGAAACACTCTATATGCATCCACAAGATGCTGCGCAGCGTGACATTTCTGAGGGCTGCGAGGTGAAAGTCAGCAATTTACGTGGTCATTGTCTGGCGGGCGTGCGTATCACCGATGGCGTGACGCGGGGTGTGGTGTTGATGGCCACAGGGGCATGGTTTGATCCCGGTTTTGGCGCTAAACAGCATAAAGTAGAGCAATCTGGTAATCCCAATGTTTTGACATTGGATATTGGTAAATCACGTTTGACCCAAGGCCCGAATGCCATGAGTTGTTTAGTGGAAGTCGCGCTGTGTTAATTGGCTGAGGTATGTACCGTAATGAATTACAAACCTTTTCGTCTTTCTGACAATGTTCACTACTGGTTACACTTTGCACGCAAATGTTGCGATTACGTGCTGGCTGTGGTTTCACAGAAACGGATACAGTAGTGGTCCCAGAGGTATTAATTGGTGAGTAATCAACATACGCTGTGTGTTAAAAGCCAGTTTTTTATTTGCACCGACCTACGCAGATGCGTAGGTTTTTTTTTATTTGTTCTTTTCCCCCCGATTATCAGTGTGCTCTTAGATAAAAACCCGCCAGAATTATAGTATCCTGTTTGCACCTTTCTTAATCATTGTTCATTGACTTATAGGGAAATAGACATGGGTTATCGCGCACTGCGTGCTCTTTTTCGTGGGTTATTTCGTGTCACCATTGAGGGTGTCACTGACCAGTTCTCACATCAAAAGCTGATTATTACACCGAATCATGTCTCTTTCCTTGATGGTGCTTTATTAGCCCTGTTTCTGCCAATCAAGCCTGTGTTCGCCGTTTATTCCAGTATTACGGAAAGTTGGTATATGCGCTGGTTGAAACCTTATGTGGATTTTGTTGCGCTTGACCCAACCAAGCCCATGGCAATCAAACACTTGGTTAGATTGGTAGAGCAGGGGAGGCCGGTGGTTATCTTTCCTGAAGGGCGCATCACTGTCACTGGTTCTTTAATGAAAATCTACGACGGTGCTGCATTTGTTGCTGCTAAATCAGGGGCTACAGTTGTTCCAGTCCGCATAGAAGGCCCTGAGTTTACTCATTTTGGGCGGCTCGGCGATGTGTTAAAAGTCCGCTGGTTCCCGAAAATCAGTATTCATGTCTTGCCGGCCACGACATTGCCTATGCCACAGGCCCCACGCGCTCGTGATCGCCGGGTGCTTGCGGGTGAGCGCTTACATGCCATTATGATGGCGGCGCGGATGACGGTTCAGCCAAAAGAAACCTTGTTTGAAGCACTATTATCAGCTCAAACCCGCTACGGGCGCTTTAAACCTTGCATCGAAGATATTTCATTTAAAGAAGATAGTTATCAAACTCTGCTGAAGAAAATCCTCGGTGTCAGTCGTATCCTGCAACGTTTCACTGTACCGGGGGAGCATGTCGGCATGCTGTTACCGAATGCGACTATCACGGCGGCTGCGATTTTTGGTGCTTCCGTGCGCGGACGTATTCCAGCACTTCTTAACTACACCGCGGGTGCCAAAGGTCTGAGCAGTGCTATCACCGCAGCGTCATTGAAGACCATTGTCACCTCACGTCAGTTTCTGGAAAAAGGCAAATTAACACATTTGCCGGAACAGGTGACACAAGCCAACTGGGTCTATCTGGAAGATTTGAAAGATACTGTCACGCTTGCGGATAAGTTGTGGATTTTATTCCATTTATGTTTCCCACGCCGAGCAATGGTGCCACAGCAGGCTGATGACAGTGCCTTGATTTTGTTTACCTCAGGTTCAGAAGGTCATCCTAAAGGGGTGGTGCACTCACACGCTAGCTTATTGGCGAATGTCGAACAGATCCGCACCATTGCAGATTTCACACCGCGTGACCGCTTTATGTCCTCTTTGCCACTGTTTCATGCTTTTGGTCTGACGGTTGGGTTATTCACCCCCTTGATGACTGGCAGCCGTGTATTTCTTTACCCCAGCCCGCTGCATTATCGGGTGGTGCCTGAACTGGTGTATGACCGTAACTGCACCGTATTATTTGGGACGTCAACCTTCTTGGGTAACTATGCTCGTTTCGCCCATCCTTATGATTTTGCTCGCTTGCGCTATGTGGTCGCCGGAGCCGAGAAGTTAGCTGATAGCACCAAACAGATTTGGCAGGACAAATTTGGTATTCGTATTCTGGAAGGGTACGGTGTGACGGAATGTGCACCGGTGGTGGCGATTAACGTGCCAATGGCAGCCAAAGTGAATACTGTTGGCCGTATTTTGCCGAGTATGGAGTCCCGGCTGATTCAGGTCCCGGGCATCGAAGATGCTGGGCGGCTGCAACTGCGTGGCCCCAATATCATGCGCGGCTACCTCCGAGTAGAGAATCCCGGTGTGCTGGAACAACCCTCGGCTGAAAATGCTCAGGGTGAGCAGGAAGCGGGTTGGTACGATACTGGAGACATTGTTGCCATTGATGAACAAGGGTTCTGCGCCATCCGTGGCCGAATGAAACGCTTTGCTAAATTGGCTGGAGAGATGGTCTCACTGGAGAGTGTCGAGCAGTTGGCGCTACGCCTCTCCCCTGAGGGACAACATGCGGCAGCCACGAAAGCAGATAGTGCCAAAGGCGAAGCCTTGGTGCTGTTTACCACGGACAGCGAGATAACCCGCGAAAAATTGAGCAAAACCGCGCGGGAAAATGGTGTGCCGGAGCTGTACGTGCCACGTGATATTCGCTTCGTGAAAGCCTTACCTCTGCTGGGGAGCGGTAAACCTGACTTTGTGACGTTAAGTAAAATGGCTGAAGACCCGGAGATGAGTGTATGAGTCAGCAAGCATTAGCAGAGAAACCACTACTATCCCGAGGAATGATTGCCGTACTTTGCGCGCAGTTTTTCTCCGCTTTTGGCGACAATGCGCTACTTTTTGCCACATTGGCATTAATTAAACAGCAGCTATATCCCGATTGGAGTCAGCCAATTTTACAAATGGCTTTTGTCGCGACCTATATCATTCTGGCACCTTTTGTCGGGCAATTTGCCGATAGCTTTGCCAAAGGGCGAGTCATGATGGTGGCGAACGGCCTGAAGCTGGCTGGCGCACTGGTTATTTGCTTTGGCTTCAACCCATTTCTGGGATATAGCCTAGTGGGCGTGGGCGCTGCGGCCTATTCACCGGCTAAATATGGCATTTTGGGCGAAATCACCTCTGGTGAGCAATTGGTGAAAGCCAACGGCATGATGGAAGCTTCAACTATTGCCGCCATCTTACTGGGTTCGGTCGCCGGAGGTGTGCTGGCCGATTGGCATCTGGTGGTGGCTTTGGGTGTTTGTGCGCTGGTTTATGCCATCGCCGTGGTTGCCAATATGTTTATTCCGCGGTTAGCGGCTGCGCGTTCGGGGAGTTCATGGCGGCCAAAGGCAATGACCAGCAGTTTTTTTGCCGCTTGCCGAATTTTGTGGCGTGATGGCGAAACCCGTTTTTCATTGGCGGGAACTAGCCTGTTTTGGGGGGCAGGGGTAACACTACGTTTCCTGCTGGTATTGTGGGTGCCGATTGCGCTGGGGATTACCGACAATGCCACTCCCACACTGTTAAATGCCATGGTCGCTATTGGGATTGTGCTGGGGGCCGGTGCTGCAGCTCGCTTTGTCACACTGAAAACCGTAAAACGCTGTTTACCTGCGGGTGTGTTGATTGGCGTGGTGGTCGCTATTTTTGCCTTGCAACACAGTATGCCGATGGCGTATTTATTGCTGATTATTATCGGGATTTTAGGCGGATTTTTTGTTGTTCCTCTTAATGCTTTATTGCAGGAACGCGGCAAACAGAGTGTCGGGGCAGGTAATGCTATCGCTGTGCAAAATTTGGGTGAGAACACCGCGATGTTGTTGATGCTGGGGCTATTCTCGGTTGTGGTGAAACTGGGTGTGCCAGTTATCGCTGTGGGTGTTGGTTTCGGCGTGGTCTTTGCTCTGGCGATAGCATTACTCTGGGGCTGGCAGTGGCGGCAACTGCGCCGTAAGGCGACGGAATGACTCGATAATAAAAAGGCCGCAGCAGCGGCCTTTTTGCTCTTTAAACATGGGTAGAATTAAGGGGCAGGAATAGTAAAACGAGTATGAATCTCTTCCAGTCCATCCAACACTTCCTGACTCAACACCACATTTTGGCTATCAATGTTACTTTTCAGTTGTTCCAAAGTCGTCGCGCCCAACAAGGTGCTGGCAACAAAGGGTTGTTGGCGTACGAAAGCCAGCGCCATTTGCGCCGGATCTAATCCGTGACGTTTTGCGAGAGCAACATATTCAGCTACCGCTAATTGGGCTTGTGGCCCGGTATAGCGAGTAAAGCGGCTAAATAAGGTATTACGCGCCCCAGCGGGTTGTGCGCCATTGAGATATTTCCCGCTCAACGTCCCAAATGCCAGACTAGAATAAGCCAGCAACTCAACACCTTCGTGCTGACTAATTTCAGCTAGGCCAATTTCGAAGCTGCGATTAAGTAAACTGTATGGGTTTTGAATTGAAACAATACGCGGCAAGTCATGTTTTTCTGCTAATTGCAGATAACGCATAACACCCCAAGGTGTTTCATTCGAGACACCGATATAGCGAATTTTACCGGCCCGCACCTGTTCATTCAGGGCTTCCAGTGTCTCAAGCAATGTGACAACGGCGGTCTGCTCGCTGTAGCGATAATTCAACTTACCAAAACAGTTGGTTTCCCGCTGTGGCCAATGTAACTGGTAAAGATCAAGATAATCGGTATTGAGGCGTGTAAGGCTAGCATCCAGCGCAGCGCGGATATTTTTCCGGTCCAGTGCCATATTCGGGCGAATCGGTTGATCGCTCCCGCGTGATGGCCCGGAGACTTTGCTGGCTAAAATGATTTTTTCTCGGTTTCCGCGCGCTTTGATCCAGCTACCAATATATTGCTCGGTTCGCCCTTGAGTCTCTGGTTTTGGCGGCACGGGGTACATTTCTGCGGTATCTATCAAGTTAATACCAGCTGCAACGGCATAATCCAGTTGAGCATGGGCATCGGCTTCACTGTTTTGTTCACCAAAAGTCATGGTGCCCAGACCCAGCAGGCTTACTTCTAATGAACTGTGGGGAATACGATGATATTGCATTGCCGACCTTCCTTAATGTCTGAAATTATCAGGCCATACCCTGCGTACCTGACGGTGCAACGCCAATAATTTGGGTATAAGTCAATTCCGACTATAACGAAGCACTGCGGCAGGGGGAAGAGCGCAAGGCGAAAGTGCAGTAAAAAGCGATAAACGGGCACGGCAATGCGCGCCCGGAGAGAATGATGTTGCTCTATTTTTTGGTGGACTGATTTTTTTTCCCACGCATGAGATTCAAGGTTTCGACGCCCATGGAGAAGAACATGGCGAAATAAATGTAACCTTTTGGAATGTGAATTTGGAAACTTTCCAGCATCAACGTGAAGCCAACCAAAATCAGGAAAGACAATGCCAGCATTTTGACTGAGGGATGACGATTAACAAACTCCCCAATCGGCCTGGCAGCAAACATCATCACGCCTACAGATATCACGACAGCAGCCATCATAATAAACAGATGGTCTGATAGCCCAACGGCGGTTATCACCGAGTCTAGGCTGAAGATAATGTCGAGCAGCATGATTTGCACAATAGCGGCGAAGAAAGAGCTGACATTACTGGTGTGCTCAGTATCACTGCCTTCAATGGTTTCATGGATTTCTTTACTGGCTTTCCAAATCAGGAATAGCCCCCCGAGCAGCAGAATCAGATCCCGCATAGAGACACCGTGACCGGCCACAGTAAACAGTGGTTCAGTTAGGCGAATAACCCAGGCAATAGAGGCAAGCAGTGCCAGACGCATGAGCATTGCCCCCGCTAAACCTAAACGGCGGGCTTTGTTCTGTTGTGCTTTGGGTAATTTTGCGACCACCAAAGAGAGGAAGATTATATTGTCTATCCCAAGAACAATCTCGAGAATAGTTAACGTGCCCAGCGCCAACCAGGCATTTGGATCGGCAATCCATTCAAACATTGCGCCTACACACCTTACGGAAACACAAAAATACAATTATACGCTTTTATTTATTAATCGGTACATATCCTAGGTAATTGCTATTGTTGCCAGACAATCAATAAGCGAATTCTGCGTTACAGTAAAAAGTGTCGGGCTAACATTGGGCCTGTGAACGTTTTTTTCAGATAAAAGCCGCGGGGCAGAGTCATTATAGGCTGGCCTTGCTCGCCAATGGCTTCCGTCAGTGCACGGCTGTTGGCCGCTTTCGGGCGCAGTTGTAATACTTCGCCGTGGCGTGCAGTAATGGTTTCGACTTTTCCCAGAACGATAAGATCCATTAACTCTTCCCAATCGCGTCGCAGCAGTTCTTCCTCTTCTTCATTCGGGCTCCACAGTAAGGGCGCGCCGACTCTGCGTTCAGCTAAGGGGATTTGTCGCTCCCCTTCCACAGGCACCCACAATACTCTGGCTAACTTGTGTCGCACATGGCTGCTTTCCCAAGTGATACCACTGTTGCCCGTCAACGGGGCAACACAGACGAAAGTTGTCTCCAGTGGCTTACCTTGCGCACTAATAGGAATCGTTTTCAGCTCGATACCGATATCCGCAAAATCCTGTTCAGGTTTACTGCCGGCGCTAGCTCCCAGATAAAACTCCAACAACATGCCAACCCAACCCTTTACACGTTTTAGATCCGCCGGAATAACCCATTGCGCTTGAGCCGCTAGTTCGCCAAGAGTAAAACCTGACAAAGCTTGAGCACGCTGTAAAAGCTGATGTTCATCAGTGGGTGGTGCTGGAGGCAGTGAATAAACAGACATGGATAAAAACCTGCTAAAGTCGGTTAAAAAACAAGCTGAAATAAAAGTGACTGTAGATGTATTGTTGTTCAGTACGGCAGAAATGAATAATAGCATGATTTAACGGAAGTTTTCTTTCCTTCCGCTCAGGAAATGCTTTTATTCTGACTATCTTGTGCACTTGTTGACAGGAATAATGAACAGGATCTTACACCTATTTATCCACAGATTTATGGGATAACCTCAGTAAATCACGATCACTGGTTCAATTTACAGCCTTGACGGCAGGTTTTTTTGCGAGTTTCACTCTTTTTTGCATAACTTTACCCCATTATCTGTGGATAAAAACCACATTGATGGATCTTTAGCCAGCGCCAGATCTAAAACGGATATAGATCACATTTTTGCTGGGTGGATACCTGTGGGAAACCTGTTATTTTATTGAAATTAATCATTTATTTTTTTTTATATTTTTGGCGTATAATAACGTTAAAATGAGTTGTACCTGCTTTTCCCTAGAGTTCTGCACACCTATATCCACAGAAAAAGTGAATAAAATAGAGCAAGTAGCCCCTAGGGTGTTTATAACTTTGCTAATATCTGTGAGTTATCCCAAAGTTGTCAGGTTTTGCTGGCGGATAAGCAGTGGTTTACCGCCTGTTACTAGTGTGAAACAATCAGGGTATCTTTGAGTATTAAGCTTATCGAGGTAGTCCGGTGATCGATGATGATGGCTACCGCCCGAACGTGGGTATTGTAATTTGTAATCGGCAGGGCGAAGTGTTGTGGGCCAGGCGTTATGGTCAGCACTCTTGGCAGTTTCCTCAAGGGGGAATAAACCCCGGAGAGACGCCAGAGCAGGCTATGTATCGCGAACTTTTTGAAGAGGTAGGACTTAACAAAAAGGATGTCCGAATTCTGGCTTCAACTCGTAACTGGTTACGTTACAAATTACCAAAGCGTTTGGTGCGTTGGGATACAAAGCCGGTATGCATCGGCCAAAAACAGCGATGGTTTCTACTACAGTTAATGTGTAATGAAGCCGATATCAACATGCAACGCAGTAGTACCCCGGAGTTTGATGGCTGGCGCTGGGTCAGTTATTGGTATCCGGTGCGTCAGGTGGTGTCTTTTAAACGTGATGTTTATCGTCGCGTAATGAAAGAGTTTGCGCCAACCGTAATGCCTGTGCAGGAGGCCGCTCCGCCACGGGTGCCGCCCGCTTATCGCCGTAAAAGAGGTTAAGTTAAGCCGATCATGCTCACGCGTTTGCGAGAAATAGTTGAGAAAGTGGCGATGGCAACCAGCCTAACGGATGCGTTAGAGCTGTTGGTCAATGAAACCTGTCTGGCGATGGACACGGAAGTCTGCTCGATTTATCTGGCAGACAATGACCGCCGTTGTTATTACCTGATGGCGACACGGGGTTTGAAAAAACCCCGTGGTCGCACTATTACACTGGCTTTTGACGAAGGTATCGTCGGGCTGGTAGGGCGTTTGGCCGAGCCAATTAACTTGGCTGATGCACAGAGCCACCCTAGCTTTAAATATGTTCCCCAAGTTAAAGAGGACCGCTTTCGTGCGTTTCTCGGGGTGCCTATTATTTATCGCCGCCAATTACTTGGTGTGCTGGTGGTTCAGCAACGTGAGCATCGTCAGTTTGATGAGAGCGAAGAGTCGTTCATGGTCACGCTGGCGACACAACTGGCTGGCATCCTGTCTCAATCTCAGCTTAATGCGATTTTTGGTCAATACCGCCAAACCCGAATCCGCGCACTGGCTGCAGCCCCCGGCGTTGCGGTAGCTGAAGGCTGGCAAGATACTTCACAGCCTTCCCTCGATTTAGTTTATGAAGCTTCGACACTCGATCCTGCTCTGGAGCGTGAACGTCTGACTCAGGCATTGGAAGAGGCTGCGGCTGAATTCCGCCGTTTCAGTAAGCGCTTTGCCGCCAGCTCACAAAAAGAGAGCGCGGCAATTTTCGATCTCTATTCTCACTTGCTCAATGATGCCCGCCTAAAACGCGAGCTTTTCGCCCAAATTGATGCCGGTTCTGTGGCTGAGTGGGCGGTTAAGCAGGTGGTTGAGCAATTTGCCGCACAATTTGCCAGCCTACAAGATACCTACATGCGCGAGCGTGCCAGTGATTTACGCGCACTGGGCCAGCGTTTGTTATTCCATCTCGATGATAGCACCTCAGGGGCCAGTCAATGGCCCGCGCGCTTTATTCTGGTGGCCGATGAGCTAACTGCCACGCTATTAGCTGAGGTCCCGCAGGATCGCCTGGCGGGTGTGGTGGTAAGAGACGGTGCAGCCAACTCTCATGCCGCCATTTTAGTGCGCGCCATGGGGATACCGACCGTAATGGGTGCGGATATTCAACCTTCGCTGCTTAATCAGCGTCTCTTGATTGTCGATGGTTATCGTGGCGAGGTGCTGGTTGATCCTGAGCCAGTGCTGGTTAAAGAGTATCAGCGGCTGGTTACTGAAGAGATCGAGCTGAGTAAACTGGCGGAAGATGATGTTGAACAACCGGCAGCCCTGAAAAGTGGTGAGCGAGTTCAGGTTATGCTTAATGCGGGTCTTAGCCCGGAGCATGAACAGCTACTGGGTGGGCGGGTTGATGGTGTTGGTCTGTACCGTACCGAAATCCCTTTCATGCTGCAAAGTGGTTTCCCATCAGAAGAAGAACAAGTCGCACAGTATCAAGGTATGTTGCAGCTTTATCCCAATAAATCGGTCACGCTAAGAACGTTGGACATTGGTGCCGATAAACAGCTGCCTTACATGCCTATCAGCGAGGAGAATCCTTGCCTAGGTTGGCGTGGTATCCGCGTTACGCTGGATCAGCCGGAGATCTTCTTGATCCAAGTCAGAGCGATGCTTAGGGCTAATGCAGGAACCGGTAATTTAGGTATTTTATTACCGATGGTCACCAGCCTGGAAGAGGTCGATGAAGCAAAACGCCTCATTGACCGCGCCGGGCGTGAAGTTCAGGAAGTTCTGGGTTATGAATTGCCACAGCCTAAATTGGGTGTGATGGTTGAAGTGCCGGCGATGATTTTCATGCTGCCTTACCTAAAATCGCGGGTGGATTTTATCTCGGTTGGCACCAATGACCTAACACAATACCTGCTGGCGATGGATCGCAATAATACCCGTGTGGCTTCACTCTATGACAGCCTACACCCTGCGGTGTTGCAAGTGCTCCGTCATATTTTGACTCAAGCGACACAGTCCGGTCTTCAGGTGAGTTTGTGTGGTGAAATGGCCGGTGACCCTATGGGCGCGTTATTACTGATTGGGTTGGGTTATCGCAATCTCAGTATGAATGGCCGCAGTGTGGCACGAATTAAATACTTGCTGCGCAATATCGAGTTAGCGGATGCACAAGCCTTAGCCGAGCGAGTATTAGCCGCTCAAATGACGACGGACGTGCGCCATCTCACGGCAGCATTTATGGAGCGAAGAGGGCTGGGCGGGTTAATCCGAGGCGGGAAATAATTATTTTTCCTTAGCGCTGTTGGCTGCTCTTGCTTACCCGAGTCACTGCGTTGAGCCAAGGATTCTCTTGTACAGGGGATCATTGTTTACAGAACTTTTCTCCAAGCGGCTTTCCAGACACACTCTGCCCTATGCTATTATGCGCTACCTGTAGCCCTAACTGGGCAAGAACAATAGACATTTCGTGGTGATAGATGAGCAATAGCTATCTGGCGTTTCCAACATTTGATCCGGTCATTTTCTCCATTGGCCCAGTTTCCCTTCATTGGTATGGCCTGATGTATTTGGTGGGTTTTGTCTTCGCCATGTGGCTGGCAGTTCGTCGGGCCAATAAGCCCGGTAGCGGCTGGACCAAAGAAGAAGTCGAAAATCTCCTTTACGCCGGGTTCCTTGGGGTGTTTGTCGGTGGGCGTGTCGGTTATGTCCTGTTCTATAACTTGCCGATGTTCCTCGATAATCCACTGTATCTGTTTAAGGTATGGGATGGCGGCATGTCATTCCACGGCGGCCTGATTGGTGTTATCTGTGTGATGCTGTGGTTCGCCCGCCGCACTAAGCGCCATTTCTTCCAAGTTGCTGACTTTATTGCGCCTTTGATTCCGTTTGGTCTAGGTGCCGGTCGTCTGGGGAATTTTATCAATGGCGAATTATGGGGCCGAGTAACCACCGATACCCCGTGGGCAATGCTCTTCCCGACCTCGCGTGGTGAAGATATTGCGATTGTTGCTGCCGATCCCGCAAAATGGCAGGCGATATTCAATCAATACGGTGTATTGCCACGCCACCCTTCACAACTGTATGAAATGATCCTTGAAGGGGTGGTGCTGTTTATCATCCTGAATCTGTTTATACGTAAGCCGCGTCCGATGGGCAGTGTTTCCGGCTTGTTCCTGATTGGCTATGGTGTGTTCCGTATTATCGTGGAATGTTTCCGCCAGCCAGATGCGCAACTTGGTTTGTTCGACGGCGTGATCAGCATGGGGCAGATATTATCTGTACCTATGATTCTGGCCGGTATCATTATGATGATTTGGGCGTATCGCCGTCCTACGCAACAACTTTCGTGAGGTAACATGAAACAGTATCTGGATTTGATGAAAAAAGTGCTGGCAGAAGGCACACCTAAAGATGACCGTACCGGAACCGGGACTGTATCTATCTTTGGGCATCAGATGCGTTTCAATTTACAAGACGGCTTCCCGCTGGTGACCACCAAACGTTGCCATCTGCGCTCCATCATCCATGAACTGTTATGGTTCCTTAATGGCGATACCAATATTGCTTATCTGAAGGAGAATAACGTCTCAATTTGGGATGAATGGGCAGATGAAAACGGCTCACTTGGCCCGGTGTATGGCAAGCAATGGCGTGCATGGGGGGCTGCTGATGGCCGTAAAATTGACCAACTCAGCAATGTAGTGCAGCAACTGAAGCAAGACCCTAACTCCCGCCGTATCATTGTTTCTGCGTGGAATGTGGGTGAGCTGGATCAAATGGCACTGGCGCCTTGCCATGCTTTCTTCCAGTTCTATGTTGCTGATGGCAAGTTGTCTTGCCAGTTGTATCAGCGCTCTTGCGATGTGTTCCTTGGCTTGCCATTTAACATTGCCAGCTATGCATTACTGGTGCATATGATGGCGCAGCAATGTGATTTGGACGTGGGTGATTTTGTCTGGACTGGGGGCGATACGCACCTATACAGCAACCATATGGAGCAAACACAGCTGCAATTGAGCCGCGAACCACGGGCATTGCCAAAGCTGATTATCAAACGTAAACCTGAGTCATTGTTTGATTATCGTTTTGATGATTTTGAAATTGAAGGATACGATCCTCATCCGGGAATCAAAGCTCCCGTTGCTATCTAGATATTGCTGATTCTGACCGGAGCTGTGATGGCTCCGGTTTTATATTTTTATCCTTCACTACTTCACTACTTCACTACTTCACTACTTCACTACTTCACTACTTCACTACTTCACTACTTCACTTCTGAGCGACTCCTCACCTTTGGTAATAATTGCGAGCCACCCCGCAAGCTTTGCTGAATTTCTGTCGTCATAAATAAAGTTTTGCGCACCTTTCCTAAGCTTGATAACCCGTGGCTGGAATTTGAATTCCAGCGCCGTAAACTCGCGGGATGAAAATAAATACATCACAATATTCCCTACGTCTTATAAGGAATAATGCCCTTATAAAACAAAAAGGTATCAGCCTTATTGAACTACTACTGGTTATTGCATTGGTTGGAGCAATGGCCACATGGGGAGCGCAAAGTTGGCATCATTATCGACAACGAGAGAGGCTCGTGGATAGCGCTCGGCAGTTACTGGCCTTCTTAACGCACATGCAGGCAGGGGCTAATCGTGGTAACTACACGGCACTATTATGGGTACAGCCTAATGGGCGGGGGTGCTTAGGTAGGGGTAATAAACCTTTAACCCACTGTTCTTCAATCACAAACTCAATATTTATCCCCCCTTATCCTGATGTGGTTCTTACGATTGCCTTGAAAAAAGAAATAGGTTTCTTTGGTGTGAGGAACACGGCACAAGCAGGGAATATCATCCTCAGTAACCCCGTTGGGCGCATCAGACTGATTATTTCCAGCCGTGGGCGGATGAGGCTGTGCAGTGAAGAACAATCGATGGCAGGTATTCATGTATGCCAATAATAACCAAAGAGTCAGTAATATCAGGCCATTTTTTACCGAGATATATGACGGGTTTTACCCTGCCGGAAATGATGCTGGCATTGAGTATAGGTAGCTTGATTATGATGGCCGCGACGCAGGCCTTCCCTAAATTGCATCGGCAAATTTCACTATTGCAGCAACACTACCATCTGGAGTTAGCACTAAGTCAGGTCATGGCTGCGCTGGAAAAAGATCTGCGACGGGCAGGGTTTTGTCATGGTGAGTGTCAGGGAAAAGCGATGACAACACATCATTATCCGGGAGAAACAACAAATTCGTGTTTGATTATGGCTTATGACCTTAACCGTAATGGCCGATGGGAAGGGGAGAAACATTCGGAGTCTGAATATTTTGGTTATCGCCTACGCAATAAAGCATTAGAAGGCCAGCGCGGTGAATTGAATTGTTCGAGCCGTGGTTGGGAAAAACTGTTTGATCCGCAAGAGATTACGGTTACACACTTTTCTGTTGATCACTGGTCTCAGCTAACCTCAGGAAAGGTTTATAGGGTGAAGTTGGCCGGGCAACGAACGGGTAATCCGGCAATTCATCATCAGCTCACTTATACGATTCGCGGCAATAACCTATGAAACTGAATCGTCAACAAGGGGCGAGCACCTTGGCTGCCGTCGCCACACTTTTTGCCCTTGGTTTGTTTCTGCTGTCAGCGTTACACCGGCAATTAGATAATATTCAGCAAATTACAGCTGAGGAGCAGCACCATTTAAGGGCTTTTAATCAGGCGACATCATCATTGAATTGGGGGATAAAGCAGCGCTGGGTATTTGCTATGCCGTGGCGAGCTGGGGCTACTTGGTTATGCAATGAGCATCAACAATATGGTTTGAAAGCCTGCCTTAAACCGGCTTCATTGGCTGGTTATTTTATCCTCAGGGGCGAGAGCCAAGCTTTTAATATCCCGTTGATACTGTATCAACGCGTCAAACTGCATACAGAGAAAGATCATGAGGATGGCTATCAATTGGTTAAAGCCCCACATGGTTGGTTGGATTTTTGCCCTGACAAGGATGACCAATTTTGTATTTACTGAAAGCTCCTTATCCACGCCTACTGGCTAAATCCTCATCCCACCCACATGGGCAACAGGGGTTTAGTTTGCCGGAAGTGCTTATTGCTGCATTGTTTTTCACGGTTTCACTATTGGGATTACTGCAATACCATCAGGCGCTTTTGCAAGGGTTCTCCGCTTTATGGCAACAGCGCCAGGCATGGTCTTGGCTTAATCAACATATTGAGAGTGGAGCAGATAATATCCCCTCAAAGCAGTTGAACTCTGAATTGGCACCTAACTGGCACTATCAGCAATCGATGGCTAGGGTTGATGGGGAGTGTACGGAGCTTAATTTTACGCTAACAATACCACCAGCACGACAGGCAAAATTAAGTCGCTGGTTTTGTTCTTAGAGAGGTGAGCACTCATGCGGCATCAGGCGCGAAAGCGGGATAATGAAGATAACCTATTGCGCTCACTTATTATCAAGCTAGAGTATTAAACCTCAGGATGCATCCGAAAGTGATAACGAGCTGATTTAATCATTTATGGATATTTTCCACTGTGCCTAAAGGGAGTTGTCATGTTCACGGTCTATCATTCTAATCAACTGGATTTGCTCAAAGCGCTCACCACCGCGCTGATAGAACGAGAACCGTTGGATAACCCTTTCCAGCAAGAAGTGGTGCTGGTTCAAAGCCCTGGAATGGCGCAATGGTTGCAAATGCAACTGGCACAGCAATTTAGCATTGCAGCCAATATTGAATTCCCATTGCCCGCAACCTTTATCTGGGAGATGTTTACCCGTGTATTACCGGGGATCCCGAAGGAAAGTGCATTTAGTAAAGATGCAATGACATGGAAGCTGATGTGGTTACTGCCTGATTTATTGGAAAATCCGGCATTCTCTCCGATGAAACGCTATTTAAGTGATGATGGCGATAAACGCAAAATTCATCAACTTGCCGCCCGTGTAGCTGACCTTTTTGACCAATATTTGGTGTATCGTCCAGAGTGGCTTGAGAGCTGGGAGCGTGGTCAACTGATTGACAATTTGGACGATGCCCAGCAGTGGCAAGCCTTATTGTGGGTCGAGCTTACGCGCTATACCCGTGAGTTGGAGCAACCGGAATGGCATCGTGCCAATCTATATCAGCGTTTTATCCGCACCCTACTCGAGTCTGATGTATGCCCAGCAGGGCTACCCAAAAGGGTATTTATTTGCGGCATATCTGCATTGCCCCCTATCTATTTACAGGCTTTACAAGCGCTGGGTAAACACATTGATATCCACCTGATGTTTACTAACCCATGCCGTTATTTCTGGGGTGATATTCAGGATTATGCCTTTTTGGCGAAACTGCAAAGCCGCAAACGCAGACATTACCGTGAGTCGATAGACGTAAAACTATTTCGGCACCCTGAAAAGGCAGAACAGCTATTTAATGCTGAGGGTGAGCAAGACCTGAGTAACCCGCTACTGGCTTCATGGGGCCGGCTTGGGCGAGATCATATGTATTTATTGTCTCAGGTTGATGAGATCCAAGAGGTGCATGCTTTTGTTGATATCGATCCGGATAATTTATTGCATGGTATTCAGCACGATATGCTGGAATTAGAAGATAGCGCCATTATTGGTACCACACCGGAAACCTTAGCCCGCAGTGACCAGAAACGAGAATTACAACTGAGTGACCGCTCACTCAGTCTGCATGTTTGCCACAGTCCGCAACGCGAAGTCGAAGTTCTACAAGATAATCTATTGAAATTATTAGCAACTGACTCAGAACTGACTCCACGTGACATCATCGTGATGGTGGCGGATATCGATAGTTATACCCCTTATATTCAGGCCACATTTGGCAATGCTACAGGGGATCGCTATTTACCGTTTGCAATTTCTGACCGTAAAGCCAGTCAGGCCCATCCCGCGCTCCAGGCGTTCATTACGCTATTGGACTTACCTCAGAGCCGCTTCACATCTGAGCAAGTATTAGCATTGTTGGAAGTCCCCGCCTTAGCGAACAAATTTAGTATTACTGAAGATGGATTACGCCGCTTGCGGCAGTGGGTTGGGGAGTCAGGTATCCGTTGGGGATTGGATGATGACAATGTGAGGGAGCTGTCCCTGCCTGCAACCGGCCAACATACTTGGCAGTTTGGTATAACTCGCATGTTGTTGGGTTACGCCATGGACAGCACCGCGGGGGATTGGCAGGGGGTTCTGCCTTATGACGAATCTAGCGGTCTAGCCGCAGAACTCGCCGGGCAATTGGCTGATATGTTGATGCAACTTAGTCAGTGGCGACAGCAATTAAGTGAACCTCGTGCGCTGTGCGAATGGTTACCACTTTGTCGTCAATTATTGGACACCTTCTTCGAGTCCGATGCAGAAACAGAAGCCGTTTTGGTTTTGATTGAACAGCAATGGCAGAAAGTTATCAGCTACGGTATTGCTGCCCAATATCCCGATATCGTGCCACTGAATCTGTTGCGTGATGAACTGGCTTCGCGTTTGGATAATGAGCGAATCAGCCAACGCTTCCTCGCCGGGCCGATCAACTTCTGTACATTGATGCCGATGCGCTCCATCCCATTTAAAGTCGTGTGCTTATTGGGAATGAATGATGGCGTCTACCCACGAACACTGCCGCCGCTGGGTTTTGACTTAATGGCAAAACAGGTTCGCCGGGGTGATCGTAGCCGTCGTGACGATGATCGCTATCTGTTCCTTGAAGCCCTGCTTTCTGCTCAGCAACAGCTTTATATCAGTTATATCGGGCGTTCTATTCAAGACAACAGCAAGCGCTACCCTTCAGTGCTGGTCAGTGAATTGATTGAATATATCTCACAAAGCTATCATTTGCCGGGAGATGAAGCACTCAGTGCAGATGAAAGTGCCAAGCGCGTTATCCGCCATTTACTCTGCTGGCATGCTCGGATGCCATTTTCCGCAGAAAACTTTATTCAAGGCAGTGAATTGCAGAGTTATGCTGCGGAATGGCTGCCCTCTGCTGAGTCTAAAGGGCAGGCACATCCACAATTTAATCGGCCATTACCGCCCGAACACTTACCTGAAATCACATTGGATGAATTAATTCGCTTCTATCGTCATCCAGTTCGAGCATTTTTCCAACTGCGCTTGGGGGTTAACTTTGTGATTGAAGAAACAGAGCTACCCGATGAAGAGCCATTTACCTTAGATAATCTTAATCGCTACCAGTTTAATACTCAGTTGCTCAATGCTCTGATAGAGGACAGTGACATCACCACGGTGTTCTCCCGCGCCCGCGCGGCAGGCAGTCTTCCTTATGGTGCCTTTGGTGAGCTGTATTGGGAAAGCCAGCAAGAAGAAATGGTGCCATTGGCAGAACAAATTCGGGCCGAACGTAAAGAGAACCAGAGTATTGAGTTGAATATTGAATTGGGTGAAACCACGCTTACCGGATGGATTCATCAGATTCAGGAGGATGGGTTAATTCGTTGGCGGCCTGCGGCACTTACTGCTGTCGATGGACTTTTGTTATGGATTGAGCATTTAGTGTATTGCGCGGCGGGGGGAGAGGGCGAAAGCCGGATGTATGGGCGTAAAGGAACCGGGTGGCGCTATCCTTGTCTGAGTGCCGACGAAGCTCGGCAATATTTGCAGCAACTCATTACCGGCTATCAGCAAGGCATGTGCGAACCTCTGCTTTTGTTGAGCAAAAGTGGTTGGGCATGGTTGAGCCAATGCTTTGATCGTGAGTCTGGCCAGATCTTGTGGGATGAAGAAACACAAACGAAAGCCCGGATGAAACTGTTACAAGCGTGGCAAGGTGATCAGCGGATCGCTGGTGAAGGTGAGGATCACTATATACAAAGGGTTTTCCGCCTGATGGATAACCAACATCTCGACATGATATTACACGAAACTGAACGTTATTTATTACCGATAGCCCGTCATAATAAGGCGTGAGAATTGCTCATTAGCAAAGCAAGCTATTCAATACAAGAAGCCGGGTATGTGCTTTAGCGGCGATTTTAGGGGTTAGGGGAGAAACGGAATGCATAAACAGTTTGCCCGGTTCATTGGCATATTTTTCTTATTGGGTTTGTTAGCTCCACTGAGTTGGGCTAAAACACCTGCATGGCAACCACTGGCAGAAGCTATTCACAAAAGTGAACATGATCTGCGCAAATATCAGGCAATAAAATTGCCTAATGGTATGACTGTACTGCTTGTTTCTGATGAACAAGCACCAAAGTCTTTGGCGGCTGTTGCATTACCTGTCGGATCACTGGAAGATCCCAATAACCAACTGGGTTTAGCTCACTATTTAGAGCACATGTTACTGATGGGATCTAAGCGTTTCCCTGAACCCGGCAGTTTCTCTGAGTTTTTGAAGAAACATGGCGGTAGCCATAATGCGAGCACGGCCTCTTATCGAACCGCCTTCTATCTTGAAATTGAGAATGATGCCTTGGCCCCAGCGGTTGACCGTCTGGCCGATGCCATTGCTGAACCACTGTTAGACCCGATTAATGCTGATCGTGAACGTAATGCGGTGAATGCTGAATTAACGATGGCCCGCTCCCGAGACGGCATGCGAATGGCACAGGTTAATGCTGAAACTCTTAATCCAGCGCACCCGAGCGCACGTTTCTCTGGCGGTAATCTAGACACCCTTAAAGACAAGCCAGATGGCAAATTACATGATGAGCTACTGAGTTTCTATCATCGTTACTACTCTGCCAATCTGATGGTGGCTGTACTGTATAGTAATCAGCCTTTGGAGCAGTTAGCGCAATTAGCGGCTAATACTTTCGGCCGTATTCCAAATAGAGATGCGACAGTACCGCCGATTACAGTCCCGGCGGTCACTCCCGATCAAACTGGCATTATTATCCATTATGTCCCGGCCCAGCCTCGTAAGCAGTTAAAAGTAGAGTTTCGCATTGAAAACAACAGTGCAGAGTTCCGTAGCAAAACAGATACCTATATTAGCTATTTGATTGGCAATCGTAGCAAAGATACGTTGTCTGACTGGCTACAAAAACAAGGTTTGGCAGAGGCAATTAATGCCGGTGCAGACCCCATGGTTGACAGAAATGGCGGTGTATTCTCCATTTCAGTCTCACTCACCGATAAAGGCTTGGCGCAGCGTGATGTCGTCGTAGCAGCCATTTTTGATTACATCAACTTGCTGCACAAAGAGGGCATTAAACAGAGCTATTTTGATGAAATCGCCCACGTCTTGAATCTGGACTTCCGCTACCCCTCAATTACGCGGGACATGGATTACATTGAGTGGCTGGTGGATATGATGCTACGAGTACCTGTAGCACATGTGCTAGACGCGCCTTATCTGGCTGATAAGTACGATCCTAAAGCCATTGCAGCTCGGCTGGCTGAAATGACGCCAGAAAATGCCCGTATCTGGTTTGTTAGCCCTGATGAACCGCACAACAAAGTCGCTTATTTCGTTGATGCCCCCTATCAGGTGAATAAAATCACTCCGCAAGAAATGCAAGAATGGCAGACGCTGGGGAAAGGTATCCAACTGAACTTACCCGCACTGAACCCTTACATTCCGGATAGCTTCTCTTTAATTAAAGCTGACAAAAATATTACCCGGCCACAGAAAGTGGCAGAACAACCCGGCTTGCGAGTGTTTTATATGCCAAGTCAGTATTTTGCTGACGAACCGAAAGCCGATATCTCAGTAGCTTTTCGCAATCCTCATGCATCGGATACCGCTCGTCATCAGGTATTGTTTGCCTTGACGGATTATCTTGCTGGCCTGTCACTCGATGAATTGAGTTATCAGGCATCTATCGGGGGGATAAGCTTCTCGACTGCACCGAACAATGGTCTGTATGTCAGCGCAAATGGTTTCACACAGCGAATGCCACAGCTGCTGACCTCCTTAATGGAGGGTTACTCCGGGTTTACACCAACAGAAGAGGAGCTCATACAGGCTAAGTCTTGGTATCGCGAACAACTGGAAGTTGCTGAGAAAGGCAAAGCCTATGAACTGGCTATTCAACCCGCTAAGTTACTGTCTCATGTTCCCTACTCAGAACGCACTGAACGGCGCAAATTGTTGGATACCATCAGTGTGCAAGATGTTGTGGCCTACCGTGATGCTTTGCTTAAACAATCTGCAATGGAAGTTCTGGCTGTAGGCAATATGACCGCCCAACAGGTAACTGATCTGGCTGAGTCGTTGAAAAAACAACTGAGCCTCACTGGTAACACTTGGTGGACGGGTGAAGATGTGGTGGTTGATAAGGCTCAGTTAGCTAACATGGAACGGCTTGGCAGCAGCTCTGATGCTGCTTTGGCAGCGGTCTATATTCCGACTGGATATACCGAGATTAAAGGGATGGCCTACAGTGCCTTGTTGGGGCAAATTGTTCAGCCGTGGTTTTATGATCAACTACGGACAGAAGAGCAACTGGGCTATGCGGTATTTGCCTTCCCAATGTCGGTTGGCCGGCAGTGGGGCTTGGGCTTCTTGCTGCAAAGTAACAGTAAGCAACCTGATTATCTCTATCAGCGCTATTTGGCTTTCTATCCACAGGCTGAAAAGCGCCTGCGTGACATGAAATCGGCAGATTTTGAGCAATATAAGCAGGGGTTAATTAACCAATTACTGCAACGCCCACAAACGCTGGATGAAGAAGCCAGCCGTTACAGTAATGATTTTAACCGCAATAATTTTGCGTTTGATAGCCGTGAGAAAATGATTGCTCAGGTGAGGCTCTTGACCAACATTGCGTTGGCAGATTTCTTCCAGCAAGCCGTCATCAAACCGCAAGGCTTAGCGCTGCTTTCTCAAGTTAAAGGCTTAGGACAAACAACTGGTGGGTATGCAGTGCTTAAGGGTTGGACAACCTATCCAACAACCTCTGCCTTGCAAGCAACCCTACCGCAGAAGGTATTGGCTCCATGACATCAATCACTCCCCAGCGGCTGGAGCCGCTAACGCTCCCCTTGTATGGTGAGAGGCTGATTGAGGCTTCTGCCGGTACGGGTAAAACTTTTACCATTGGGGTTCTTTATCTCAGATTGTTGTTGGGCCTAGGTGGGGAGGCTGCGTTTCGACGCCCCCTAATGGTTGAGGAAATCTTAGTGGTGACCTTTACCGAAGCGGCAACAGAAGAGTTAAGAGGGCGAATTCGCGACAATATTCATGAGTTGCGTATCGCGTGCGTGCGGGGAGTCAGTGATGATCCAATGCATAAAGCTTTATTAGCTGAAATTATCGATTTGGGCGAGGCCGCAGCACAGTTGCTAGCGGCAGAGCGCCAGATGGATGAAGCGGCCATTTACACGATTCACGGCTTTTGCCAGCGAATGCTGGCGAACAATGCATTTGAGTCCGGCATTTTATTTGAACAAACATTAGTGCAGGATGAGCTACCACTACGTAGACAAGCTTGTGCTGATTTCTGGCGGCGTCATTGTTATCCACTGCCCTTGGCTATCGCTCGAGCGGTCAGTCAGGAATGGAGCGGGCCAGAGGCTCTACTCAAAGACCTTTCTGCATATTTGCAGGGAGAGACCCCAAAGTTTCGTCAAGCGCCGGGTGATGATGAAACGATACTCAGCCGACATCAGCAAATCGTGGTGCAAATTGATACAGTTAAAGAGCAATGGCGTACCGCGGCTCATGAGTTAGAGGCATTGATTAGTCACTCTGGTGTAGATAAACGCAGCTACAGCGCTAAACATTTACCTAATTGGCTAGAAAAAGTCGGGATTTGGGCAGAACAAGAAACGGGTGATTATCAATTACCCAAAGAACTGGAAAAATTTCGCCAGTCAGTATTATTTGAAAAAACGAAAAAAGGGGCCGCCCCCCAACATGCTTTGTTCAGTGCGATAGATCAGATATATGAACAGCCGCTGACCTTAAGGGATCTAATTTTAGCCCGAGCGATTAGTGAAATACGCACTAGCGTCCAGCAAGAGAAACGGCAACGAGCAGAATTGGGGTTTGATGACCTACTCAGTAAACTGGATACAGCATTACAGCAAGCGGGTGGGGAGCTACTGGCGCAAACCATTCGTACCCGTTACCCCGTAGCAATGATTGATGAGTTCCAGGATACCGACCCCCAACAATACCGTATTTTCCACACTCTTTATGGTGGGCAAAGCGATTGCGGCCTATTACTGATTGGGGATCCTAAACAGGCGATTTACGCTTTCCGTGGCGCAGATATTTTTACTTATATTCGTGCTCGTTCAGAAGTAAGTGCCCACTATACACTGGAGACTAACTGGCGTTCATCTTTCCCGATGGTGCAATCAGTCAACAGGCTTTTTAGTTTGGTCGATGTTCCTTTCTTATTTGAACAAATTCCTTTTATCAATGTGACACCGGCTGAAAAAAATAGTCAATTGTCATTTGAAATTAAAGGGAAAAAACAACCAGCGCTATCTTTCTGGTTACAGCCGGGAGAAGGTGTTGGGGTTAGTGAATACCAACAATTAATGGCGCGCCAGTGTGCGGCTCAAATCCGTGAATGGTTAACTGCAGGCCAGCAAGGGCTGGCCCAATTAGTCACGGGTAAAAGCTCAAAGCCGGTTCAGGCGTCGGATATCACCATATTAGTACGCAGCAGGGCAGAAGCGGCTTTGGTGCGTGATGCGCTAAGCGCATTAGCCATCCCATCAGTTTACTTGTCCAATCGTGACAGTGTATTTGATACGACAGAAGCCAAAGATTTACTGTGGTTATTGCAGGCGGTGCTTGCCCCTGAGCAGGAACGGGCACTACGCAGCGCTATGGCGACCGGCATCTTAGGGCTGGATGCCAAAATGTTGGATGAATTAAACCACGATGAGCGAGCTTGGGATGCTTTAGTTGATGAATTCGATCGCTATCGCCAACATTGGCAGCATCGTGGCGTGTTGCCAATGCTACGTGAGATAATGGCCCGCCGTCATTTAGCTGAAAATTTGCTTGCTACCCCCGGTGGTGAGCGTCGGTTGACAGATGTGTTGCATCTAGGGGAATTATTGCAAGAGGCGGCATCACAACTTGATAGTGAGCACGCACTAATCCGCTGGCTAGCACAACAAATAGCACAGCCAAATAACCAGTCAGATAACCAACAATTACGTTTGGAAAGTGACCGCCATTTAGTGCAGGTCATTACTATCCATAAATCGAAAGGGCTGGAATATCCGTTGGTATGGCTGCCTTTCGTGGGCAATTTTCGTCAGCAGCAAGATGTGCTCTATCATGACCGCCACAGTTTTGAAGCATTATTGGATCTGAATGCCGACGATGAGAGTCAAGCCTTGGCGGAAGAAGAGCGCTTGGCGGAAGACCTACGGCTATTATATGTGGCACTCACTCGTGCGGTTTATCATTGTAGCGTGGGTATTGCTCCGCTGATTAAAGGCGGGCGAAAAAAGCAAGGCGACAGTGATATGCACCTCAGTGCCTTGGGCTATCTGGTACAACAAGGTAAAGCAGGTGATGCACAGTATCTGGCCGACAAACTCACAGAGCTGGCGACACTTGCTGGAGGGGATATCTCGGTTTCACCCGCCGGGCAACTAAGTGAGACTCCTTGGCAGCCACAGCCGGAGGAGGTTCCTTCCCTTGCTGCTCGTCACTTTAACCGACAAATACAAGATTACTGGCGCGTGACCAGTTATTCCGGTCTACAGCAGCATGGCTCCAGCAAAAATAGCCTATTACCGGCATTGAATGTGCCTTTACAGGAGTTATTACCCCGGCTGGATACCGATGCTGCTGGCGAGCAAGCACTGATAACCGAGCCCCATTTAACCCCGCATACTTTCCCGCGCGGCGCAGCACCGGGGACTTTCCTTCATGATTTGCTTGAGCCATTGGATTTTAGTCAACCCATTGAGCAGGAGTGGCTTTCCGAACAATTACAGCAGCAAGGGTTTGGTGAGCAATGGTCACCTATGTTGTATCAGTGGCTAAATGACATTGTACACGTCCCACTTAATGAAACCGGTGTGACACTGGCGGAGTTAACACCACAGAGCAAACAAGCGGAATTACAATTTTATCTGCCCATTGACACGCTGCTACAAGCCCGAGAGTTAGACACCTTAATTAAACACTACGATCCACTCTCTCGTCAGTGCCCGGTATTGGATTTTCAGCAAGTCCGTGGGATGCTCAAAGGGTTTATTGACTTGGTTTTCTGTTGGCAAGGTCAGTATTACTTATTGGATTACAAATCCAACTGGCTGGGAGAAGACAGCAGCGCTTACACCGTGGAGGCGATGACCCAAGCCATGGCTGAACATCGCTATGATCTGCAATATCAGCTTTATACCTTGGCATTACACCGCTATTTACGTCATCGGTTAGCCAGCTATGACTATCAACGTGATTTTGGTGGCGTCATTTATCTCTTCCTGCGTGGTATTGATAAGCAACATCCGGGTAACGGCATTTTTAGTTGTCGCCCAGCGCAGGAGTTGATTGAAGGAATGGACAGTTTATTCAGTGGATTTACCTCGGTAGATGAGGGGACATCAATATGATGATGCTACTGGAGCAAGCTGTTCGAGACCATTTACTACGTCCTCTGGATGTCCAGTTCTCACGTATGATAGCTGCTGATAATGACCCTATGCTGCAATTAGCGGCCGCTATTCTCAGTGCTGAAGCTGGGGCGGGGCATGTGTGCTTGCCATTAAGCTATTTACAGGCGGATGAGTTATTTGGTGGGCGGCAACCAGAGCTATCGCAAGCGCTATGGCAGGCGGCGGGAGCGCCAGATAAATTGCGTTGGGCACAAGTACTAAATAACGCGCCTGCGGTCAGTGATGGATCGCAGCCAACACCGCTCGTCCTACATAATGACCGTTTGTATTTGCAGCGGATGTGGCAGTACGAGGGGGATGTGGTGCGCTTTATTGCCAGTGATAATGCCGCTTCATTCATCAACGAAACCAGAGTAGTAAATGAAACGTTATTGAGAGAAACCCTTGATAACCTCTTTGGGAAGGCTGGCCCTGAAATTGATTGGCAAAAAGTGGCCGCCGCCGTCGCAGCCACACGTCGAATTTCAGTCATTTCTGGTGGGCCGGGCACGGGCAAAACGACCACAGTCGCAAAGTTATTGACCGCACTGATACAACTTAGCCAAGGGCAACGGTTACGTATTCAACTAGCAGCCCCCACTGGTAAAGCCGCGGCACGCTTGACCGAATCACTGGGCAACGCTATTCGGCAACTTCCACTGACTGATGATGAGCGCAAGTTATTTCCTGAACAGGCCTCTACTTTGCATCGTTTGCTAGGGGCTCAACCTAACAGCCAGCGCCTACGTTATCATCAAGGTAATCCATTAAGCCTTGATGTGCTGGTGGTTGATGAAGCCTCTATGGTGGATTTACCCATGATGGCGCGGCTTATTGCTGCATTACCAGAGAAGGCTCAGGTGATTTTTCTTGGTGACCGTGATCAGTTAGCTTCCGTTGAGGCGGGGGCGGTACTGGGCGATATTTGTCGCTTTGCTGAATTAGGCTATAGCAGCACTCGAGCGGCACAATTAGCACGCTTAACAGGCTGTACGCTGGCGGGTCAAATACCTATTGGTGATGTGCAGAGCGATACAGTCAATGTCCGTGATAGTTTGTGTTTGCTACGCAAGAGTTACCGTTTTGATGAAAAATCCGGTATTGGGCAGCTTGCTTTGGCCGTGAATGCAGGCAAATATCGGGACGCATTATCCGTTTTAAATGGGGCACATTCTGATATCGAGCATTTTTCTCTCGCTGACGCCGATGAGTATCAGGCATTGCTGGAAGACTGTGCTACTGGTTATCAGCACTATCTTCAACTGGCGACCACTGGCGCGCATACTGCTGATGTGTTATCAGCATTTGGTCGTTATCAGTTATTGTGTGCATTACGTACCGGGCCATTTGGTGTCAGTGGGTTAAATGAGCGGGTTGAACAGTTATTGCATCGTAAGCGCTTAATTGAACGCCCCGTAGGGCCATCAGGGCGCTGGTATGTCGGTCGGCCTGTCATGATTGGGCTTAATGACAGTGCTCTTGGTTTGTTCAATGGTGATATTGGTATTGCGCTAATTGACGGTGAGGGGGAGCTGCGAGTGCATTTCCAGTTGCCAGACGGCAATATAAAATCAGTACAACCCAGCCGCCTTCCTAGCCATGAAACTGCTTATGCGATGACCGTGCACAAGTCTCAGGGGTCGGAGTTTGAGCATACAGCGTTGGTATTACCCAATACTTTTATGCCAGTGTTGACCCGAGAGTTAGTTTACACCGCGATAACACGCGCCCGACAGCGCTTAACGCTGTATTGCAGTGAGGCGGTATTGAGCCATGCGATACGCACACCAACTCTTCGCCTTAGTGGATTGGTTGATCGTTTGAATGCGCTGAAGAAATAATACTAAGGGGGCTATTGCCCCCTCATCACCATCAATGACCGACTACAAATCCGCCAACATAATTTTTGAGCGGCGCTGATAGTTATACAATTCTTGTTTTTGAATCGGTAAAACCTCAACTTCTGCTGGGGTAAAACCGCGTTCTTGGAACCAATGAATACTGCGAGTAGTTAACACAAACAGTTTTTTCAGGCCCATCTGCCGCGCTTGATTTGCGACCCGCTTGAGGAGCATTTCACCTCGAGAAGAGCTGCGATAATCCGGGTGCACTGCAACACAAGCCATTTCCCCTATTTGCTCCTCAGGGAATGGATAAAGCGCGGCACAGGCAATAGTCAGATTATCCCGCTCAATAATAGTGAACTTATCAATTTCCATTTCAAGTTGCTCACGTGAACGCCGCACCAAAATACCTTGTTGTTCAAGTGGACGAATCAATTCCAATATGCCACCGATGTCATTGATAGTTGCGCGGCGAACTTGCTCCGCACTTTCCATCACAATCTGGGTGCCGATCCCATCACGAGAGAATAGCTCTTGAACTAATGCGCCATCTTCTTGATAACTCAGTAAATGGCTACGGCGTACGCCACTGCGGCACGCTTTCACCGCTCCACGCAGAAAACGGACTGTCCCCGAATTGTAGTCACCCTCTTGCTCCAGGTCTTCAATTCGCTTTTGCGCTTCGTTTGGAAACAGTTCTGAAATGATATTGCCTTCGTTGTCTGTCACCCCTTGGGATGAGCAGAAGCCGATCATCTTTTCGGCTTTTAGTTTAATGGCTAATTGAGTGGCAACTTCTTCAGATGTCAGATTAAAACTCTCACCAGTAACGGACACCGCAACAGGCCCCAGTAATACAATAGCGCCATTATCCAATTGGCGATGAATAGCATCTTCGTCGATTCTACGGATGCGTCCGCTATGGCAATAATCAACACCATCATCCACCCCCAGAGGTTGGGCAATGATAAAATTGCCGCTGACGACATTGATATGCGCGCCTTGGAGCGGAGTATTATTCAGGCTCATTGATAATCTTGCCGTAATATCCAACTGCAATAGGCCTGCGGCCTGTTTGACCATTTCCAACGTGCGGGCGTCGGTCACCCGAGTATGCTTGTGATAAATAGGTTCGTAGTGGTGCTGTGCCAAATTGGCATCGATTTGTGGGCGGGCGCCGTATACCACGACCAGCCGGATCCCAAGGCTATGCAACAACCCTATATCATTAACGATGTTTGAGAAGTTTTCATGCTCAATCGCCTCGCCACCCAGCATGACAACAAATGTCTTGCCGCGGTGTGCATTGATATAGGGAACTGAGTGGCGAAATCCTTGAACCAGTTCAGTACTACGTTCCTTCACGGCAGACCCTCTTTGAATTTTTATTCGATATTTTTGTATTTTTATTCTTTTTTGATCAAGATGGCAAGCAGGAAATTGCTATTAAATGCATATGTATGGCACATGTGTATTAATAAATTGAATAACATAAAAATGTTTTTCTGATGACAGCAGGGGGGCGATTAGTTAAAGTTTTTCCTCGTTAATTTTTTTTGTTCGATTTTTATTCATATTTTGGTAGTTACTTTGGAGTTACATGGCAGATTCAAATCATAATTCTGGGCGTCGCCGTCTACTACAAGGTGCTGCCGCAGCCTGGATGCTTAGTGTCACCCGGGTTGGATTTGCTGCTTCCTCACATATTATTGCTGTTAGGGTCTGGCCTTCCTCAACCTATACCCGGGTAACGCTGGAATCCAATACGCCACTTAAATATCGTCAGTTCGCTTTGACGAACCCAGATAGGATTGTGGTGGATATAGAAGGTGTGCACCTCAATAGCGTTCTGAAAGAAATTAGCACTCAAGTACAGTCCGGTGATCCTTACTTAAAGCAGGCGCGAGTAGGGCAGTTTGATAAAAACACTGTCCGACTGGTACTGGAGTTGAAGCAAAGCATCAGCCCACAATTATTTACGCTTAAGCCTTTTGCAGAATTCAAAAATCGTTTAGTCGTCGATTTGTATCCGCAAGAGGGGACAACCTCGGCAGAGGATGACCCGCTGCTGGCGTTATTAGAGGATTACAATAAAGGCAATGTGGAGCGCACATTGCCCGCAGAAGCGCCTAAAGCGGGTAAAGCAGGGCGAGATAGACCCATTGTTATCATGCTCGACCCTGGGCATGGCGGAGAAGACCCCGGTGCTATTGGTCGAAATAAAACTCGCGAAAAAGATATTGTGCTGCAAATTGCCCGGCGGTTGCAGGCATTGATAAAGAAAGAATCAAATATGCGGGTGTTTATGACCCGCAATGAAGACGTCTTTATTCCTTTGAAAGTGCGGGTGGCTAAAGCCCGTAAGCTACGTGCAGATTTATTCATTTCGATCCATGCCGATGCTTTCACTAATCGAGCTGCCAGAGGCTCCTCAGTATTTGCATTATCGACCAAGGGGGCAACCAGTACCGCAGCACGTTTCTTGGCTCAAACACAGAATGAAGCCGACCAGATTGGTGGGGTCAGTAAGAGTGGGGACCGCTATTTGGACCATACCATGATTGATTTACTGCAAACTGCAACCATCAATGACAGCCTGAAATTTGGCAAAGAAGTGCTAAACCGTATGGGGAAAATCAATAAGCTTCACAAGAATAGTGTTGATCAGGCTGGTTTTGCTGTATTGAAAGCACCGGATATTCCGTCAATTTTGGTTGAAACGGCGTTTATCAGCAACTTGGAAGAAGAGCGAAAATTGCGAACTAGCCATTTCCAGCAGCAAATTGCGGAGTCTATCTTTGCGGGTATCAAAGCTTATTTTGCTAATGGTGGGGCGATGGCACGGCTTTAGTCTTTGGCACATGGTCATTGACTGATATATAGCAGGACTAGGATAGCCCTGCTTAGGGATACGTTTATCGTCGATTGGACGCCAGAAACAAAAAAACACCCTTGAGGGTGTCTTATAGCGATATAAAGATGATTAAGAATTGGTTGCGGGGGCCGGATTTGAACCGACGACCTTCGGGTTATGAGCCCGACGAGCTACCAGGCTGCTCCACCCCGCGTCCGATTGAGCGCACTATACTCTGGATGAGATCTGTTGCAAGTAGTTTTGCCACTTAATTAGGGTAAATAGGGTTTTTCGATTAATTTATCAACTATCTGTTTCCTTTTTCCCCACAACCATGCCAAGGGGATTTTTTTCCACCTGCTGATTCCTTTATCTATAGGCGTTTGTTATCGTTCGCCAGTAGATAAAATAAGTAAGAGAAGGCGTGAAATGACGAGTCGTTGGGGCAAATACCTACTGAGTGGAATAATGATTGCTGTATTGGCCGGTTGCCAATCGCGCCCAACAGATCGCGGGCAGCAATATAAGGATGGGCGTCTGGAGCAATCACTGGAACTGGTGAATGAGCCGAACGCGACAGGTAAGCCAGTCAACGCAAAAGATTATTCTGATCAGGTGAATGTGATTAACCAATCTTCACCGGGTCTCTATAACCGTAATAGCAATACTTTCAATGCGGTTCAAAATTGGATGTTAGCAGGCGCTGATACCAGTAAATTAAGTTTGTTTGGGTTAAATGCCTATCAGATGGAAGGGGTCGATAATTTTGGTAACGTGCAATTTACCGGCTACTACACCCCGGTACTTCAGGCGCGTTACACTCCACAAGGTGAGTTCCGCCACCCACTTTACCGCATGCCAGCCAAAGGAAAGCGCCGTTTACCTGATCGGGCGGCTATTTATGCAGGTGCTCTGGATAATCGTAATTTAGTTATCGCCTATACCAATTCATTGGTGGATAATTTTATGATGGAAGTACAGGGCAGTGGCTATGTTGATTTTGGTGATGGCCGGCCTCTGACCTTCTTCGGCTATGCGGGTAAAAATGGCCATGCATATCGCAGTATTGGTAAGGTCTTGATTGATCGCGGCGAAGTTGCCAAAGCTGATATGTCAATGCAAGCGATTCGCCACTGGGCTGAAACTCACAGTGAAGCTGAAGTCAGAGAGTTATTAGAGCAAAACCCGTCCTTTGTGTTCTTCAAACCGGAAATGTATGCGCCCGTGAAAGGTGCCAGCGCTGTGCCATTGATTGCCAAAGCTTCGGTCGCTTCAGATCGTTCACTGATCCCACCGGGAACCACATTGCTGGCAGAAGTCCCTTTGTTGGATAATCAGGGGAAATTTACCGGCCAGTACCAGATGCGCTTGATGGTCGCTTTGGATGTAGGTGGTGCAATTAAAGGTCAACACTTTGATATTTATCAGGGGATTGGGCACGACGCAGGACAAGCTGCTGGTTTCTACAACCATTATGGCCGAGTTTGGGTGCTGAAAAATGCCCAAAGTGGTGGGCCACTGTTTACGGCTTATCAAGGTAATAAGGCAACGGCGCCATCGGGTGAAAACCCGTCTCTATTAGTGAGTAATCAGGGCCAATAAATAGAGTGGTTTTTATTTTTCTCAGGCGGCCAATGGGCCGCTTTTGCATTCGTATTGTTTTTCTAAGTTGTGAAGGTAATAAGGTTATGAAGGTAACAAGTCGATGAGCACAACCTATTCCGAAGCTTACCAACAGCGGTTTGGTGGTATAGCACGTCTATATGGACAGCAGGCGCTGACGCTTTTTTCACAAGCGCATGTTTGTGTCATCGGTATTGGTGGCGTGGGTTCATGGGCGGCAGAAGCATTGGCACGCACTGGCATTGGTGCAATTACTTTGATTGATATGGATGATGTTTGCGTTACCAATACTAATCGCCAGATCCATGCTTTACGGCACAATGTTGGGCAGGCCAAAACCGAAGTGATGGCAGAACGGATTCTGGCTATTAATCCGGAATGCAAAGTAACTTGTATTGATGATTTTATTACTGCAGATAATGTTGCAGAACTTTTAGATAACAATTTTAGCTATGTTATTGATGCTATTGACAGTGTAAGGCCAAAAGCGGCGCTATTGTCTTATTGCCGTCGCTATAAAATCCCAGTAGTGACGACGGGGGGAGCAGGTGGACAAATCGACCCTACCCGCATTGAAGTGGTGGATCTGGCGAAAACAATTCAAGACCCACTGGCAGCGAAATTGCGAGAAAGACTGAAGAATGATTTCAATGTGGTGAAAAACAGCAAAGGGAAATTGGGGATAGATTGTGTTTTCTCCAGCGAACCCTTGGTTTACCCACAAAGTGATGGTTCTGTATGCGCATCCCGTAGTACTGCTGAAGGGCCGAAGAAGATGGATTGCACTTCAGGTTTCGGCTCGGCGACGATGGTTACCGCCACATTTGGCTTTGTCGCCGTCTCACACGCATTGAAGAAAATGATGGCGAAAGCCGCACGCCAGGTACAATAGCTACTCAGGTATATGTGTGCGGTTAACAAAATAATCTTGTTACTTCAATTAGTTAGTGTATTTTTCGGCAATGGTTTGGACACCTTGTGCCAGCGCCTGTAAACCGCTGGCACGTGAAGTGCTTAACTGTTGGCGTAATCCCAATTGATCAAACAGTATCAAGGGGTCTTGCGCCAATACCTGCTCTGGAGTTTTGCCTTCTACAGTCGTTAAAATAACTGCCAATAATCCACGAACAATCCGCCCCTCACTGTCACCATAGAAATGTAAGCTGCCGTCTGGCAGGCGTTCATGCCCAAGCCACACTCTGTTTTCACATCCTGTGAGTTCCAACTCATTTTGCTTTAATGACTCAGGCAGTGGTGGTAATTGCTTGGCGAGCAAGATTAACTGGCGATAACGATCTTCCCACTGTTTCTGAGCACTGAATGTTTCAAGCAGATGAGCTGCGGTAATATCGTGGCCAAATGGGTGTGGAGCAATCATCATCTTCTCATTTTATGGTTAGTTAAATTATTCGAAATTATAAGCTGTTAGCGCCTAATCTTGTAATAGCGCGAGCGCTTTGGTGATTGCAGAGCACAGGACTTCAACATCGTTCTCGGTATTGTAGGGGGCAAAAGATGCACGCAAACTACCACTCACGCCCAACGCGGCCATTAATGGTTGGGCACAATGTTGCCCAGCTCGCAGTGCGATACCTTGTTCGGCGAGCAACGTCACTAAATCGCTGTGGTGAACACCATCAAATGTAAACGCGAGTAAACTTGATTGCTGACAACGGAAGCTACGAAAACCCGGCAAGTTAGCCAGTTTATTCTCGGCTAAGGTGGCTAAACTTTGGCTATAAGCTTCGGCCTCTTCCAAATCAATATGTTCGAGCCAACTGAGAACTGCTGAGAGACCAATCACACCAGCAATATTGGGCGTACCCGCTTCAAAACGGTATGGTACTTCGTGAGGAGTAAAACCACTGAATGAAGCATGTGTCAGCATTTTCCCGCCGCCTTGCCATGCGGGCATTTCGCTCAGTAATTCAGATTTGCCGTACAGGGCACCAATGCCTGTTGGTCCATATAATTTATGGGCAGAAAATGCATAAAAATCAATATGAAGAGCTTGAACATCGGCGGGGCTATGAACGATACCTTGTGCACCATCCACGACCACAATGCAGTCATACTGATGGGCGAGTTCAATGGCCTGAGCCAACTGCGGACAACCACCAGTCACATTAGACATCTGCCCCAGCGCTAAGAGCCGAGTTTTCTTATTGAGTAACCGTGGCAATTGCTGTAAATCCGGCAGATTATCCGGACCGATGGGTAATTTAACTATTTTGGCCCCGGTCTGTTCGGCAACCATAAGCCAGGGTATTAAGTTCGCATGATGTTCTGCTTCACTGACAATGATTTCATCCGCTGCCTGTAGACGAGGCCGAGCGTAGCTTTGTGCTACTAAGTTAATGGCCTCAGTTGTCCCTCGTGTCCAAATGATATTTTCTGCATCCGGCGCATTGATAAAGTCAGCTACCTGTTGGCGGGTTTCTTCAAAACGAACAGTCAATGATAGCGCCGATTGATGCTGGCTACGATGCACAGTTGCAGAATCTTGCTGATAAAACAGCTGAGTAGCCTCAATCATGGCGCGTGGCTTCAGCGCTGTTGCTGCACTGTCCAGATAGATTATTTCGTCGTTGATTGCCGGGAATTCCTGGCGAAAATCTGTTGGATTAAAAGCCTTCATATTGTTGTTTATATCCTTTAATTGGCTTCGGAACTGTCTCATTTTGCCCATAATCAGCCGACTAATGGCCCTGATGGCTGGCAATATGACATGAGCGAGTTATGCTGAATAGTAACGGACATAACCATTTGTCTGGTAATGGAAACGAGTTTTTCAGCATTTTAATCTGCAAGGAGTCACCCATGAAAAAGACAGCTGCCGTAATTTCTGCACTTATGCTCACTTTTACCTTAGCAGCCTGTTCAAGCAACTATGTTATGCACACGAATGATGGTCGCACTATCGTTGCTGATGGTAAACCTAAAGTAGATGATGAAACAGGGATGATAAGCTATACCGATGCCAATGGCACTGAGCAGCAAATTAATCGTTCAGAAGTGAAAGAGATGGCTGAAGGTAATTAGTTGATCCCCTTCGTACTACTTAAATTTAAGCTTTTGCTCTGTGCAATATAAAGCGGGCGCTTACATTTAGGTCTATTGAACATAAGTCAGCCCCAAAATAGGGCAAAAAAAAAGCACCGCAAAAATTGCGGTGCTGCATAAAATCACTATGGACAGACAGGGTAAATGTACAGGAAGTGAAAAAAAACAGTAGCTTGGCTACTATGTCTGGTACACCAGACCATTTGCAAACACAACATCACAACCACAAAGCCAAAAGCATTTCAGTACCTGGATACTAAACCTACTTTTCGTTCCGGCTTGGGAAGTGCCGTCACTATAGGTATTTACTGGCACATCCTCAACGGACAATTTATAATGTCTCGGATTACAAAAACTAATAAGTAAACAAAGGGTTTCATCTCGCGATGAGCCGTTATAAAAAAGTATCCAATTCATGTCAAAACGATTACCACCACTGAATGCTCTGCGGGTTTTCGATGCGGCCGCACGCCACCTGAGTTTTACTAAAGCTGCTGATGAATTATTTGTCACTCAAGCGGCTGTTAGCCACCAGATAAAGTCACTGGAAGATTTTCTTGGACTAAAACTGTTCCGTCGCCGTAATCGCTCTTTATTACTGACCGAAGAGGGGCAGAGTTACTATCTCGATATCAAAGAGATTTTTACTTCCATCAATGAAGCCACGCGAAAATTACAGGCGCGCAGTGCGAAAGGTGCCCTGACCGTCAGCCTTCCCCCTAGTTTTGCTATCCAATGGTTGGTTCCTCGCCTGTCTGGATTTAATGCGGCTTATCCCGGTATTGATGTCAGAATCCAAGCCGTTGACCGTGAAGAAGATAAACTTGCCGATGATGTGGATGTGGCGATATTTTATGGCCGAGGAAATTGGACCGGCTTGCGCACTGAACGTTTATATGCCGAATTCTTGCTTCCCGTGTGCGCACCGAGCCTGTTAATGGGCGAACATGGGTTAAAAGTGCCATCAGATCTGGCTTATCACACCCTATTGCATGATACTTCCCGCCGAGATTGGATGGCGTATACCCGTCAACTGGGTGTACCACAAATTAATGTGCAACAAGGCCCGATATTTAGCCACAGTGCGATGGTGGTTCAGGCCGCTGTTCATGGGCAAGGTATTGCGCTGGTGAATAACGTGATGGCGCAGTCCGAGATCGAAGCCGGGCGATTAGTGTGTCCGTTTAATGATGTGCTGGTAAGTAAAAATGCTTTTTATCTGGTTTGTCATGACAGTCAGGCAGAACTGGGTAAAATAGCCGCCTTTCGTCAGTGGATACTGGCAAGAGCTGCTAGCGAACAGGAAAAGTTACGCTTTCGCTATGACAACTAATTTTGATTATCACTAGGCGATTTAACGATAACTCTATCTAATTTAAGGTTAATGACGATGAATGGTCGTTTAATGCTGATATTTGCCGCCCTGAGCGGGTTTTTCTATGTGGCTTTTGGCGCTTTTGGTGCCCATGTATTGAATGCCTCTTTGGGGCCAAATGAGATGGCTTGGATTCGTACCGGGCTGGAGTATCAGGGGTTCCATACGTTGGCAATCCTGGCACTGGCTGTTGCCATGCAACGGCAGATAAGTATTTGGTTTTATTGGAGTGGAGCCTTGTTAGCACTTGGAACACTACTCTTTAGCGGCAGTCTCTACTGCCTGGCTCTATCACACCTGAAATTGTGGGTATATATCACGCCAATTGGCGGAGTATGTTTTCTGGCGGGATGGATTTTGATGTTGATTGGCGCGCTGCGTCTAAGAAAAAGGGCAGAACGCCATGAATAATAAGATTGCTTTGTATTGCCGCTCTGGCTTTGAGAAAGAGTGTGCGGCAGAGATTACTGCTAAGGCAGCCCAACTTGAGATCTTTGGCTTTGCGCGAGTCAAAGAAAATAGCGGTTATGTGTTGTTTGAATGCTATCAATTGGAAGATGCGGATCGTCTGATTCGTGAAGTCCCATTCCGTGAATTGATCTTCGCCCGCCAGATGATGGTGGTGGGTGAGTTATTAAAAGATTTACCGCCAGAAGATCGCGTCTCACCTATTGTTGGCATGTTGGTGGGGGTTATTGAAAAAGCGGGCGAACTGCGTGTTGAAGTTGCAGATACTAATGAAAGCAAAGAGTTACTTAAGTTCTGTCGTAAGCTGACAGTGCCGCTGCGTAATGCTATGCGTGAACAGAAAATTCTCTCTGCCCGTGAGAATCCTCATCGTCCAGTTGTGCATGTGTTCTTTATTGCCTCTGGTTGTTGCTATGTTGGTTATTCTTATAGCAACAATAACTCGCCGTTCTATATGGGAATTCCACGCCTTAAATTCCCTTCAGAGGCACCAAGCCGTTCGACCTTAAAATTGGAAGAAGCTTTCCACGTATTTATCCCCGCGGATGAATGGGACGAGCGTTTAGCTAGTGGTATGCATGCTGTTGATTTAGGGGCTTGCCCCGGTGGTTGGACTTATCAATTAGTGCAGCGCAGCATGATGGTTCAGGCTATTGATAATGGCTCAATGGCACAAAGTCTGATGGATACCGGGCAGGTAACACATCATCGCGTTGATGGTTTTAAATATGAGCCAACGCGCAGCAATATTTACTGGTTAGTATGCGATATGGTCGAGAAACCGGCCAAGGTGACCCAACTTATCACTAAGTGGTTAGTTAACGGGTGGTGCCGTGAAGCTATTTTCAATCTGAAGTTACCGATGAAAAAGCGTTTTGAAGTTGTTTCAGAGAATCTGGAAATGATGGATGAGCAACTGAAAGAAAATGGCATCAACGCGCATATTCAGGCCAAGCAACTTTATCATGACCGTGAAGAAGTTACGGTACATGTACGGCGAATCTGGTCAGGCGTGCCTGGCCGCCGAGATGAGCGTAACTAGCTCAATAACGTTGGCGTAGTGTTATATTTAAAGAAGGGATCAATGGATCCCTTCGCTTTTATATAACCGCTATCTTCAAACTGCAGGTTTGTTGGCTGCATTCATTCACTCAAGTCATTGCGTTATCTGAACTCCTCGAGTTCACTCTGTTACCACCTACCTGCAACTCAAAGTCTATTGGGTATAAGCTGATATTATTTATTCAAACGCAACTGCTGCAAATTGCCAGTTAAGGGCAAATCAGTTTTTAGTGTGGCTATTTGTTTGCAAATAAAAGCCATTTCTTGATGTTCTTGCAGTTTTTTACGCCATTTTTCCGGTATAGAATCCAGCCCCTGATAAAGTTCCTCCAGACTACTGGCTTGTTGCAGTAATAGCGCTGCCGTTTTTGCTCCGATACCGGCGACCCCAGGAATTTTGCTGCTACTGATCCCAGCCAGTCCCCAGTAATCTGGCAATTGATGTGGTAATACACCAAATTCTTGTTTTACAAATGGTATATCTAGCCAGCGTTTTTGGAAATAATCTCGAATCTGCACATTCGGCGCGAGCAGTTGGCAGTAGCCTTTGTCAGTAGAAACGATGGTTACCTGATGCCCGGCCCCACTTATCTTTGCTGCCAATGTAGCGGCCAGATCATCGGCTTCATTGCCCGGCGAATGCCAACAATTAACGCCTAATGAAGTGAATGCTTCACGGATAAGGGGCATTTCCTGTTGCAGATTATCTGGCATCGGCGAACGGCCCGCTTTGTAATCGGGAAGGCATTGATGACGCCAGCTATCAGAACGATCATCCTCATCAAAAACGGCGACGGCATGAGTCGGTTGGCTGTGCTGAATTAATTGTTGCAGCCCGTGCTTGCAGGCATTTACACAGGGTGAACCTTGTACCGCATGAATGCGACGGATTAGGTTAAGGGCATCAACAATAAGAAGGTGGATTTGCATGACCTGTCTTGAACAGTTATTAAGGCAGAGTGATATCGGGCAGTGCAAGCACCACCCGGTGAAGTTATTTATTCTCTAGCTGCAAATTTCATAGCAAGGTGTATAAGCACTACCCGGTAATTTCATTCGATACTGGGCAATAAAGCCTTGCAACAGTTGGTCCATTTGCTTCATCAGTAGTGGGTCACCGTGCAATTTGAACGGCCCATGAGCTTCAATAGCATGGATCCCGACTTCTTTGACGTTGCCGGCCACAATCCCAGAGAAAGCACGGCGTAATGCTGCGGCCAGTTTTTCGGGCGGTTGATTGTGGGATAAATCCAAATTGGCCATGTTTTCATGTGTTGGCTCGAACGGATGTTGCAAATCAGGTTCGATACGGATGGACCAGTTGAAGCTATAAGCATCGCCAGTATTACGGCGATTTTCTTTGACCAATGGCATCGCTTTTTTCATCTGACGGGCGACTTCATCTGGATCATCAATAATAATTTTATAGTATTTACGCGCCTCATCACCCAGCGTATTCATGATGAACTCATCCACGACCCTGAAGTAATCCGCGCTCTCTTTTGGCCCGGTCAGGATCAGCGGCAACACCTGTTCGCTGTTGGCCGGATTCATCAGAATCCCTAACAAATAGAGTAACTCTTCAGCCGTACCTACGCCGCCAGGGAAAATAATGATCCCATGAGCAATACGGACGAAGGCTTCCAGCCGCTTTTCAATGTCTGGCATGATAACCAATTCATTAACCAGTGGATTTGGTGGCTCGGCTGCAATGATTGAAGGCTCTGTCATACCGATAAAGCGACCTTGTCTGTAACGCTGTTGAGCATGGCCCACCGCAGCCCCTTTCATGGGGGCTTCCATTGCTCCTGGCCCACAACCAGTACAGATATTTAACTCCCGTAAACCGAGTTGGCTGCCAACTTTGCGGGCATATAGATATTCGACTTCATTGATTGAATGCCCACCCCAACAAACAACCATATTAGGTTCTTCATCAATATGCAGCGCGCGGGCATTACGTAGGATGGAGAAGACCAAGTTGGTCAAGTGGCTGGAGCTTTCGGTATTCAGATGCTGATGGTGTTCAGCACTTACAATTTGACCATTCACAAATAAAATATCGCGCAAGACGGCAAACAGGTTTGCCTGTAGTGAGCGGATGATTTTACCATCAACAAATGCATGTTCTGGTGGATTAACCAGCTCAAGTTTTACGCCTCGTTCACGACGCAACACATTGATATCAAAGGTTTCGTATCGAGATAGTAGCTCTTTGCTATTATCGGTCAGACTACCGGAATTAAGAACGGCCAATGAGCAATTACGAAATAAACGGTACAGATCACTGCTTGCTGTACGCTTGAGCATATCCACTTCGAGCTGTGACAACAGATCCATTGAGCCGAGTGGGCTGACATGTGTAATCAAAGTTACTCCTTTACACCCCTGAAGGGTGCTAGTACCTGTGTATCAGAGCGCTGTCTTCTTTTTTCCGTGGAATATCAGATAGCCCTCTAAGTATCCATTACTGGCATTTTCAGCTGAAAATAGCATGAAGATCCTGTAATTAACCTTAACGTTGCCAGCCGTTTTTTACCAATATTAACGTGTTCGAGCTGTAATCTTGCGTACATGCCCGCATTTATTGCCGTGCTAAACGCCCGGTAGAAGGCACAAAATCAGTATTAGAACGCCATGGATTGATATCTAGCCCTCCGCGGCGAGTATAACGAGCATAGACTGACAGGGTTTCGGGCTGACAAAAACGCATAATGTCAGTGAAAATACGTTCGACACACTGCTCGTGGAATTCATTATGGTGGCGGAAAGAGACCAGATAGCGCAGCAGTGCTTCGCGGTTAATCTGTGGGCCGGCATAGCTGATTTGTACTGAGCCCCAATCCGGTTGATGGGTTATCAGACAGTTAGATTTGAGCAAGTGGCTGACTAAGCTCTCTTCTACTCGATTTTCACCCGCCGCATCCTGCAAATAATCAGCACTGAATTCATAGTTTTCGATACGGATATCCTGCTGATCCAGACACTCTCCAGCGAAATTGGCAATGGGTTGGTGGGTTATTTCGTCCAGATGATATAGCGAGACGCTGACATCACCTTGTGCACAGGCGGCCAAATCCTGCTGCAAAGTGGCTCGTACACTTTCCCAATCGGCAAAAACGGTTTGGTTAAAACTATTGAGGTAGAGTTTAAAGCTTTTGGATTCAATTAGATTAAGACTATCTGCATTCAGACTTATTTCACCGACGGCAACCTGCGGTAGGCCATTGCTGTTTAGCCAAGACAATTCATATAAAGTCCAGATATCCGCGCCATGAAAGGGCAGGTTATCTGGATATAAACCGAGAGGTTCACGATTCATGCTACGTGGTACAGCTTGAAGTAAGCTGGCGTCATAGTGATCGCGGTAAGCGGTTGGCTTGCCCAGCGTCAGTTCCGCCAGAGCCTGATGGTCTTGATATGAAGACATGCTGTTTCCATGATAAGAGATAGGTACAATAGCGACAGTTTATCAATTTATGCCGCGTTTAACTGCATTTCTGAAAGTCGGGTTCCCCACTTTGGTGCAGCGCAAGTCGCCGCAATACTGAGAGTAAGAATGGACCAGAATGTTTCAACGGCACTCAATAGCTTTACTCAACGCTATATTGATTTGTGGCAGCAGCAATCAGGGCATCCCCCGGCGAGCGAAGAGCTATATGGGGTGCCTTCACCCTGCATAGTGAACACGCAGGATTCACAAGTATTTTGGTTACCTCAGCCGTTTGTTGCCGATGCGACACTCGCCAACATTGAACGGGCACTGGAAATTCAACTTCATCCAGATATTCATGAGTTTTATACCCAGCAATATGCGGGTGATATGACCGCAGATTTGGGTGATCGCCGCTTTACCTTGCTGCAAGTATGGAGCGAAGATGATTTTATCCGCTTGCAAGAGAATCTGATTGGTCATTTAGTGACACAAAAAAGATTGAAGCTGTCGCCGACACTGTTTCTAGCGACCACAGAATCTGAAATGACCATGGCCTCACTCTGTAATGTGAGTGGTAATGTGATACTTGAGGAGTTTGGGAGTGGTAAACGAACATTGCTGGCTTCAACACTCGCTCATTTTTTGGATGCATTACGACCAGTAATGCCTGAATAAATAGATGGTTATTGTTTATTCATACAGAGCCGGTGTGAGAGATCTCGCACACCGGCTGTGAGACATCACTTCTATTCTTTTTATGTGAAATTATTGTATTGGATTTATCTTCAATAAAATCATTTTGTTATAAATATTCATTTTTTCATAAATAAACTCGCCCATCTCATTATCCTTACAGTACCTTGTCTCCCTTTGTTGATTAAGCGATCCTTTATTCGCTGGATAGGATCTGGCGGAGAGGGATGGCATCAGGATGGTGCGACTTCAGGATGAAGAACACAGGGACTGCTTAGGATGAGTGAAGGGATGTTTCCGGATGAAACCAAGGACACCTCCAGGATGGAGATTGAGAGCCAACTCAGGATGATTGGTGGGTTAGGATAACCTTAGGATTGGCACTGGGATGGTGTAGCAGAACGCGACGGATTGCTGGTTAGGATAACCGCACGGAAAAGTTTTCAAGGAACGAGCAGGGAGCATCACTTTTAGCTGGATTGCTATGAAACGAATCGAGGGGTACTGGTAAAACAGTACCCCTTTTTTTATCTGTATTTTGCTTAATCCGAGCCTGTAATCTGGGGTGGGAGTTTGGGCATCTCCTGCTTCAATGGTATGCTTGGCCGCCGTTGAGCCAGCTTGGCGAATAGTTGTTTTTTGGGTTGAGAGCATAATCATGAATACAGAAAATCAGGTGCGTCAGAGCCTACAGAATATCGAGTTTGCTATGCGGGAAATCGATCTCTGGCAGACTGTGCCGCCACAAGCAGAAGCTTTTGAAAGTAATGAGCCTTTCAGCATTGATACCATGGATGCAGAACAGTGGCTGCAATGGGTATTAATTCCTCGGATGTATGCATTGCTGGAATCAAGAGGGCCACTCCCAACACGTTTTGCGATCACCCCTTATTTTGAAGAGGCCCTGAGTGGTGATGGCCGCCCAGATTGCACAGTACTGCTGGTTGAATTACAGCGCCTTGATGATTTGCTAAATAAAGAAAGTGACTAATGCTGGAAATACTCTATCAAGATGAGCATATCGTTGCGGTTAATAAACCCGCAGGTTGGTTGGTGCACCGCAGTTGGCTAGATAGCAATGAAACCGTATTTGTGATGCAAACCGTGCGTGACCAGATTGGTCAGCATGTCTATACCGTCCATCGCTTGGATCGCCCAACATCGGGTGTGTTGTTGATGGCGTTATCCAGTGATGTGGCACGCACTCTGTCAATACAATTTGAGCAACACCAAATCCAAAAAACATATCATGCGGTGGTCCGTGGATATGTCTTAGACGATGGCACTATTGATTATGAAATGACGGAAGAGCTGGATAAAATCGCGGACAAATTTGCCAGACCCGATAAAGCCCCTCAGCCTTCAGTCACTCATTATCAGCCCTTGGCTCAAGTAGAAGTCCCCGTGGCGATTGGGCGTTATGATACAGCCCGTTTCAGCTTAATGGAGTTGAAGCCGGAAACAGGTCGTAAACATCAACTTCGTCGGCATATGGCACATATTCGCCATCCTATCATCGGTGACAGCACCCACGGAGACCTACGTCAGAACCGGGGTATTGCGCAGCATTTTGACTGTTCGCGCTTGATGCTGCATGCCAGTCATTTGCAACTGAACCACCCGGTCACTGGCGAGCCTCTGACTCTGACTGCGCGCTGGGATGAATCTTGGCAACAGTTGATGTCACATTTTGGTTGGTTGGGTATTGCCCCTCATCTTGAAAGGGTTGAGTTTCCAGCGCCCGCGGGTCAGGATAGTGAATTAATTTTTTAGTCAAAAGGAAATATCTTTTATGGCCCAGGTCGGGATTTTTGTCGGCACTGTCTACGGTAATGCGCTGCTAGTTGCAGAAGAAGCTGAGAATATACTGAAAGAGCAGGGGCACGAGGTAAAAGTGTTTGATGAGGGGACATTAGAAGCTTGGCAGTATTATCGTCAACATTATGTGCTGGTGGTGACCTCAACCACTGGGCAGGGTGATTTTCCAGACAGCATTGCCTCACTTTTTGTCGCCGTACGAGATAAAGTTGGGTTTCAGCCAGAACTGCGCTATGGCGTTATTGCGCTGGGTGACAGCAGTTATGATAATTTCTGTGGCGCTGGGCGGGCGTTTGACGAATTACTGCAAGAGCAGGGTGCGACAAGAATTGGCGAAAGATTGGAAATTGATGCCATTGAACATCCTGAGCCAGAAGTGGTTTCAGCGCCGTGGGTAGAACAGTGGGGGCATTTGCTGCAATAAGTCGCACTTTTTCAGCAATAACTCGGTGTTCGAATTTGGTGTTGCAGGAGTGATTGCAATATTCACTGACCTGCAACTCCAATAATTTTAGATAGATAAAAATTCCTACCAGATTTAGCGGCCGCTGGTCAGCTTTTCCAAGTCAGATTCGATTTCAGAAATCTTATTGGCAACAACGCTTTCTAAGTGACGTAAGTCATCCAAAATTTTACGTTTCAAATCAACTTCAATTTGATCACGTTTGCATAATTGATCAAGTTCATCAATGACATAACGTAGGTTAGGGTTAATTTCATTGATTTCTTTGTAACCATGACCCGCATTATCAGCAACCACTGTTTTACGCTGGCGTGGGTATTTGAATTTCACACTCTTAGCAAAAAATTCGCCTTTATCTTTGCGGAAGTAAATTTTCAGAATGTCGTTATTGGCCTCCTGACGCAGGCTATAGCGATCGACATCTTCTGGTTGTGTGATCCCTAAACTTTTCAGATTGTCATACATAGCGCCACCTTTTTGGTTTTATATTCCACAGTTTATGATTATGACGGTAAGTTTCGCCAAAATATGTGATTACAGGCGATATCTTATACATTTGAAGCCGTTTACAGCTTCATTTACGTTGAATATACAATGCTCAAGGCAAAAAAATAGCGGGGATTAGCCCGCTATCTATAATCTTAGTCTATGGTACGCAATAACTCATTAATACCGACTTTTCCACGGGTCTTCGCATCGACTTTCTTCACGATAACCGCGCAGTACAGGCTGTAGCTGCCGTCTTTCGATGGCAGACTACCTGAAACGACCACTGAGCCTGCTGGAACTCGGCCATAATGGACTTCACCGGTTTCGCGATCATAGATGCGGGTGCTTTGGCCGATAAATACGCCCATAGAGATAACAGAGCCTTCTTCGACGATAACCCCTTCAACCACTTCTGAGCGTGCGCCAACAAAACAGTTGTCTTCAATAATGGTTGGGTTAGCTTGCAATGGCTCCAATACACCACCAATACCTACGCCACCGGACAGGTGAACATTCTTACCAATTTGCGCGCAAGAACCCACGGTTGCCCAAGTATCGACCATCGTACCTTCGTCAACGAAAGCACCAATGTTGACATAAGAAGGCATCAGGACAGTATTACGGGCAATGAAAGCACCTTTACGCACGGTAGCCGGAGGCACTACGCGGAAGCCTTCTTTTTGAAAACGAGCTTCATCATAGCCAGCAAATTTCATTGGCACTTTGTCGTAGTAACGGGTTTCAGCGCCTTCCATAACCTGGTTATCATTGATGCGGAAAGACAGTAATACTGCCTTTTTTAACCATTGGTGGGTTACCCACTGGCCGTCAATTTTTTCTGCCACTCGCAGGGCGCCGGTATCCAGCAGGTCAATCACATGGTTAATCGCTTCGCGCGTTATGGTATCTACGTTGGCTGGAGTAATATCGGCACGACGCTCGAAGGCGGTTTCAATAACATTCTGTAGTTGCTGCATCCTGGTCTCGTTCCTGATGTTATACCCGTCAGACTTGTTGCCACAGCAGTGTTAGCTGCAGCGCCAATGACTCTGGGTGGTCAATTGTAAGAAAATTAATCGCTAAAAAGTTATTTGTATCACAGTTTATCGTTCGGATTGAGGGTATCTGTCAACCGTTGTGCTAATTCACGACGAGTTTCAAGGCTCAATGCCCGGCGATCTTTATCCGCTAACACAAACAAATCCTCTACTCGCTCGCCAATCGTGGTAATACGCGCACTATGCAAGGATAATCCTAAATCTGCAAAAATCTCGCCAACACGCGCCAGCAAACCCGGTTGGTCTAGTGCAATTAACTCCAAATAAGTTCGACGCTCATTGTGGGTTGGCAAGAAATTGGTTTCGGTTGGCACACTGAAATGCCGCAATTTAGGTGATAACCGCCTGACTCGCGGGTGTTGATAGTTCGGCTGCGTCATCGCCTGTTGTAAGGCATGGCGGATAATCGGATGCCTATCTTGTGCCAGCGGGCTACCATCTGGCTCTAGCACGATAAAAGTATCCATTGCCATACCATCACGGTTAGTGAAAATCTGTGCATCATGAACACTCAGATTACGACGATCTAATTCACCAACAACGGCGGCAAATAGCGATGGGCGGTCAGGGCTCCAGATAAATATTTCGGTCCCTCCGCGTGTCGCCTGACGGCTAATCAGAACCAGAGGCTTGGTGGAGTCATGCTCAAGCAAATGACGGGCATGCCAAGCTAACTGATTAGGTGAGTGTCGCAGGAAGTAGTCGGCCCGACAACGGCTCCAGATTCGATGCAGTGCTTCTTCATCAATATTATCCATCCGCAGTAGTGCTAGCGCCTGTAGCCGATGATGGCGTACGCGCTCACGCAGATCCGGGCTGTTTTGCATACCCCGGCGTAACTGTTTTTCTGTGGCGAAATAAAGTTCGCGTAACAGGCTTTGTTTCCAGCTATTCCACAGATTCTCATTGGTGGCGCAGATGTCAGCCACAGTTAGGCTAACCAAATAGCGCAGGCGAGTTTCGCTTTGCACCTCCGCGGAGAATTGTTGGATCACCGCTGGATCCTGAATATCCCGACGTTGAGCGGTGACTGACATCAATAGATGACAGCGGACTAGCCAAGCGACAAGCTGGGCTTCGCGGGAATTTAACCCATGCTGCTCGGCAAATTCCAAAACGTCGTGAGCGCCTAGAATTGAGTGGTCACCCCCACGGCCTTTGGCGATATCGTGGAATAGCGCGGCAAGCAGTAATAATTCTGGCTGAGGCAAGCGCGGGTAAAGCTCTACGCAAAGCGGATGGCGTGGCCGCGTTGTTTCATCGGCGAAACTTTCGAGCTTGAGTAGCACTCGAATCGTGTGCTCATCAACGGTATAAGCATGGAACAGGTCAAACTGCATTTGCCCGACAATACTGCCCCATTGCGGCATATAGGCCCACAAAACACTGTGGCGGTGCATTGGTAATAATGCGCGGGAAACCGCGCCGGGGTGGCGTAAAATTGCCATAAACAGCTTACGGGCTTCAGGGATGTTGCATAAGGGTTGCTTCAGATGCCGGCGGGCATGACGTAAACGGCGCACGGTGGTGGAGTAAATCCCTTTGATATCCTGATTGCGCACCATCAAGTAGAACATGCGCATAATGGCTTCAGGTTGTTGAACAAAGAGGTTTTCATCACGAAGGTCTATTAAATCCCCGCGTAACTGAAATTCATCATCCAGTGCGCGTGGTTTTTCATTGGTATCCAGCGCCAGTATGGCCTCATCAAACAACTGCAATAACATGTTATTCAGTTCACTGACCCGGCGCGTCATACGATAAAAATCTTTCATCATATGTTCGACGGGCTCATTACCTTCCCCCTGATATTGCAAAAGCTGGGCAACGCTCAGTTGGCGGTCAAATAACAGACGGTTATCGTAACGGGTCAATACCAAATGCAGTGCAAAGCGGATACGCCATAAAAAACTTTGGCTTTCGATAAGCTCATTGCGCTCTGCTTTCGTCAGAAAACCAAAATCAACCATTTCACTTAATGATGTGGCGCCAAAATGGCGGCGGGCAACCCACTGAAGAGTATGAATATCTCTTAATCCACCAGGGCTACTTTTGATATCCGGTTCCAGATTATAGCTAGTGCCGTGGTAGCGTTTATGCCGCTCTTGCTGTTCAACCACTTTGGCGTGGAAAAATTTGGGGGATGGCCAGAAGCTGTCGCTGAAAATGTGTTTTTGCATCTGTAAAAACAGAGCAACATCACCACAAATTAAGCGCGACTCAATCATATTAGTGGCTACCGTGAGGTCGGCTAGCCCCTCTAACAAACACTCTTCCAGTGTGCGGACGCTATGACCAACCTCTAGCTTCAAGTCCCACAGCAAAGTGATTAACTGACCGACTCGCTGAGCATGTTCTTCATTTAAACGCTGTTTGCTAAGGATTAAAACATCGATATCGGATAAGGGATGCAATTCGCCACGGCCATAGCCACCAACGGCGACGAGCGCGGTTTCTGGCACATCATCAAAGCCATAAAATGTCCACAACCGCCGTAGCAGTTGGTCAATATAATCACTGCGTGCAGCAATGAGTGTCTCGGCACTAATTCCGCCATTGAATGCTTCAGCGAGCCAAGATTGGAATATCTCTAACCGCTGTTTGAGTATGGGGCAATTAAGCTCGCTATCAAGGTAGGTACTCGGTAGCGCGGGCTGTTCCGGAATGACCTTCGTTACCGCGAGTGGTGCAGAGTGCTCGGTGTGATTGTCAGACATATATTCCCCGTGGATAAAGAATCCGATGAAAAACGCAGCCCATAAAAAAGCCGGCGGGAGCCGGCTTGTTATAATTACTCGTGCGTTATGATGTTGGGGATGGTGTCATCCTTACGCAACGTCATTATTTCGCAGCCGTTATCGGTTACCACAATAGTATGCTCATACTGTGCCGACAAGCTGCGATCTTTAGTTTTTACCGTCCAGCCATCTTTCATGGTACGAATCCGGTAATCCCCAGCATTGACCATCGGTTCAATGGTGAAAGCCATGCCCGCTTGCAGGATAACGCCGCCATCATCAGCATCGTAGTGCAGAACTTGTGGTTCTTCATGGAAACCTTCACCAATACCGTGACCACAGTACTCACGCACAACAGAGAAATTCTCAGCTTCGACAAATTTCTGGATAGCTTTGCCCAGCGTGCGCAGACGGATACCCGGTTTGACCATTTTGATCGCCAGATACAGGCTCTCTTGCGTCACGCGGCACAGACGTTCCCCGAGAATGGTCGGTTTACCGACAATAAACATTTTTGAGGTATCGCCGTGAAAACCATCTTTAATTACGGTCACGTCGATATTAACGATATCGCCATCTTTCAGCACTTTTTCATCACTTGGAATACCGTGACAAATCACCTCATTTACCGAGATACAAACTGATTTCGGATAGCCGTGATAGCCCAGACAAGCAGAAATAGCCTGTTGTTTATTGGTAATATGGTCGTGGCAGATACGATCCAGTTCACCGGTCGTTACCCCTGGTTTTACGTAGGGTTCAATGATTTCCAGCACTTCAGCAGCCAAGCGGCCAGCAACGCGCATTTTTTGAATATCGTCAGGTGTTTTGATTGAGATTGCCATGCAAAAGTGTCCACAGGGGCCAGCGTGAGGCCGCTGTATAATGAAATAAGTAAAAATGCTGTCGCGTATGGTATCAGCCCTGCAATTTGCTGCCAAACTTTCGTTTGCAGCGCCGAGACTAAATACAACAAAAGTTGGTGTGTTGCGGCTGTTTATGGTATAAAGCGCGCCGGCGAACCGCACTGTGTTCTAATGACAAATGCGTTGTTTAGCCAAGTAATACCAATCGCACTCATATGTGTAAATAACACACACGTGTCGGCACATACACCGGGGTGCCCTAAAGTTTTTGATGATTATCAATCGCTTATGGGGTCGGTGTTATGGGACACGTGGAGGCATAACCCCAACTGATACTATAGAGGTTTTAATCATGGCAACTGTTTCCATGCGCGACATGCTCCAGGCTGGTGTTCACTTCGGTCACCAGACCCGTTACTGGAACCCGAAAATGAAGCCTTTCATCTTCGGCGCACGTAACAAAGTTCACATCATCAACCTGGAAAAAACTGTACCACTGTTCAACGAAGCTTTGGCTGAATTGAAAAAGATCTCTTCCCGTAAAGGTAAGATTTTGTTCGTTGGTACTAAACGCGCAGCAAGCGAAGCGGTAAAAGAAGCTGCCAACAACTGCGACCAGTTCTTCGTGAACCATCGCTGGTTGGGCGGGATGCTGACTAACTGGAAAACAGTTCGTCAGTCCATCAAACGTTTGAAAGATTTGGAAATCCAGTCTCAAGACGGCACCTTTGACAAGCTGACCAAAAAAGAAGCGCTGATGCGTACTCGTGAACTGAACAAGCTGGAAAACAGCCTGGGCGGTATCAAAGACATGGGCGGCTTACCAGACGCACTGTTTGTTGTTGATGCTGATCACGAACACATCGCTATCAAAGAAGCTAACAACCTGGGTATCCCGGTATTCTCTATCGTTGATACTAACTCCGATCCAGATGGCGTTGACTTCATCATCCCAGGTAACGACGACGCAATCCGTGCAGTTAAACTGTACCTGAGCGCTGTTGCTACTGCCGTCAATGAAGGTCGTTCTCAAGATCTGGCCGTTCAAGCGGAAGAAAGCTTCGTAGAAGCTGAATAATAAGTCAGGCTCGGTGTGAGCCCTTATTAACCAGGTATTGAAATATGTTGGTTAGGGGGCCTTTTATAGGCCCCTTTGCGTATCTAATGTGAGATCTTGTTTTCACAAGAGAACCGAGGAAATTGAAATGGTTGCTATTACCGCTGCTTTGGTAAAAGAACTGCGTGAGCGTACTGCCGCAGGCATGATGGAATGTAAAAAGGCGTTGGTTGAAGCTAACGGCGACATCGAGCTTGCCATCGACAATATGCGTAAATCTGGTCAGGCTAAAGCTGCCAAGAAAGCAGGCCGTATCGCTGCTGAAGGCATCATCCTGGCTAAAGTTTCAGCTGACGGCAAATTCGGTGTGATTCTGGAACTGAACTGCGAAACTGACTTCGTTGCTAAAGATGCTGGCTTCAAAGCATTCGGCGAAGAAGTTATCAACGCAGCTCTGGCTGACAAAATCGCTGATATCGACGTTCTGAAAGCTAAGTTCGAAGAACAACGCGCTAACCTGGTTGCTAAAATCGGTGAAAACATCAACATTCGTCGTGTTGCTGTTCTGGAAGGCGATGTTCTGGGGACTTACCTGCACGGCGCACGTATCGGTGTTATGGTTGCGGCAACTGGCGCTGATGAAGAGCTGGTTAAGCACATTGCTATGCACATCGCTGCAAGCAAGCCTGAATACGTTAAGCCAGAAGATGTTCCTGCTGAAGTTGTTGCTCGCGAGCACCAAATCCAGCTGGACATCGCTATCGAATCCGGCAAACCACGTGAAATTGCTGAGAAGATGGTTGAAGGCCGTATGCGTAAGTTCACCGGCGAAGTTTCTCTGACTGGTCAGAACTTCGTTATGGACCCAAGCAAAACTGTTGGTGATTTGTTGAAAGAAAACAAAGCCGACGTTGTAAACTTCATCCGCTTCGAAGTGGGCGAAGGCATTGAGAAAGTTGAGACTGACTTTGCTGCTGAAGTTGCAGCAATGAGCAAACAGTCTTAATGCTAAAAAATGGGGCCGCCAATAGGCGGTTCCATTTTATCCACTTCTAGAATTTAGTCCGTAGACCTTTAGCGCACTTATTGTTGCTCTGAATGTATGACGGTCAAGTCCCCAATACTATTACTGCTGCTTAGGACAGAACACCATGGCAACCAATGCAAAACCCGTATATCAGCGTATCCTGCTTAAGCTTAGTGGCGAAGCCCTGCAAGGCGCAGAAGGTTTTGGTATCGACGCAAGCGTTTTGGATCGCATGGCTCAAGAAGTTAAAGAGCTGGTCGAATTGGGCATTCAGGTCGGTGTGGTCATTGGCGGTGGTAACTTATTCCGCGGTGCCGGTTTGGCACAGGCTGGGATGAACCGCGTAGTGGGCGACCACATGGGAATGCTGGCTACCGTAATGAATGGCCTGGCAATGCGAGATGCGCTGCACCGTGCCTATGTGAACGCCCGCCTGATGTCTGCGATCCCACTTAATGGCGTGTGTGATAATTACAGCTGGGCCGAGGCAATCAGCCTGCTACGTCACAACCGTGTGGTGATTTTTGCTGCAGGTACAGGTAATCCATTCTTCACCACGGATTCTGCGGCTTGTCTGCGCGGCATCGAAATTGAAGCTGATGTTGTGCTGAAAGCAACTAAAGTCGATGGGGTTTACTCCGCAGATCCGGTGAAAAATCCTGACGCGACACTGTACGAACAGTTAACCTATCAGGACGTTTTAGAACGTGAGCTGAAAGTTATGGATCTGGCAGCCTTTACTCTGGCACGTGACCATAACCTGCCAATTCGTGTCTTCAACATGAACAAACCTGGCGCTCTGCGTCGCGTGGTGATGGGTGAGAATGAAGGGACGCTGATCACTAAAGAAGTGACGGCTATCTCTAAATAAGCGACTGCCTGTACTGTCAGGGGGCAATTAGATTGAATACCCGCCCCTTTAGCCAGCAATTGTTGGTTTGTATATTCACCGGCTATACTCAAGCTATGGCCTGCCAAGTAACCAGTTTTCAAGGGTTCACAACGTGATTAACGAAATTAGAAAAGATACCGAAGTACGCATGGAAAAATGCGTCGAAGCCTTCCAGAACCATATTAGTAAGATTCGTACCGGCCGTGCTTCTCCAAGTATCCTTGATGGCATTCAGGTTGAGTACTACGGCACGCCAACCCCTTTGCGTCAGTTGGCTAACGTTGTTGTGGAAGATTCCCGTACTCTGGCACTGACTGTTTTTGACCGTAGCCTTAGTGCCGCAGTTGAAAAAGCAATTATGTCTTCAGATTTAGGTCTGAACCCTTCTTCTGCAGGTACTGTGATTCGCGTGCCATTACCACCGCTGACAGAAGAACGTCGTAAAGACTTGATCAAAGTTGTTCGTGCAGAAGCAGAGCAGGGCCGCGTCTCTATTCGCAACGTGCGCCGTGATGCTAACGACAAAGTGAAAGCCTTACTGAAAGACAAAGAAATTAGCGAAGACGAAGATCGTCGTTCTCAAGATGAAGTGCAAAAATTGACTGATGCTTACATCAAGAAAGTTGATGCAGCATTGGCAGCGAAAGAAGCTGAGTTGATGGATTTCTAATCTTCACTCACCAGGCAGAGCGTCGCTTAGGCGGCGCTTTGTTTTTAGTTCGGTTTACTGCTTTATTGGAAAAATATCTTATTGATAATTTTTCTAATAAAACAATAGGTTATAGGCGCAATAGACTCTCATCAATAAAGCGCCGTAAATTGGGTTTGAGGGTAGTAGTTTTCCGCCTGTCATACAGTTGGTTGATGCCTCACCTATCATAAAAACAGTTATTCAGAGCACTCTCATGAAGCAACTGACTATTCTTGGTTCTACTGGTTCTATCGGCAACAGCACTCTGGGTGTTGTGCGCACTAATCCCGAATTATTCAAAGTTACTGCACTGGTTGCTGGCCGCAATGTCGAGCAGATGGCACAACAATGTCTAGAGTTCGCTCCCCGTTATGCGGCAATGTCCGATGAAACATCGGCTATAGCGCTGCGTCGCCTGTTGGCTGAAAATGGCTCTCGAACCGAGGTTTACTCTGGTGAAAAAGCAGCTTGCGAATTAGCGGCTTTAGAGGATGTCGATCAGGTTATGGCTGCTATTGTGGGTGTGGCTGGCTTGCCTTCTACATTAGCGGCTATCCGCAAAGGCAAGCAGGTCTTGTTGGCGAATAAAGAGTCGCTGATTACTTGCGGCAAGCTCTTTATGGATGAAGTCAAACATAGCCACGCGCAATTGCTCCCCATCGACAGCGAACATAATGCTATTTTTCAGAGTTTACCTGAAAATGTTCAGCGTCAATTAGGCTATTCTTCTCTAAGTGAGAATGGTGTTTCACGCATTATTCTGACAGGCTCTGGTGGCCCACTGCGTGAAATTCCATTATCACAATTTGTTGATGTCACACCGGATCAAGCCTGCGCACACCCTAATTGGTCTATGGGGCGCAAGATATCGGTCGACTCGGCAACAATGATGAATAAAGGGCTAGAATATATTGAGGCTCGTTGGTTATTTAATGCCAGTGCTGAGCAGATGGAAGTGATTTTACATCCTCAGTCAGTGATTCACTCGATGGTCCGCTATCATGACGGAAGCGTATTGGCACAGATGGGGACACCTGACATGCGCACACCTATTGCACATGCGATGGCATACCCGAAGCGAGTTCAGTCCGGTGTTGCTCCCTTGGATTTTTGCAAAATCCGCGAGTTGACCTTTGGTACACCGGATTATCAACGTTATCCATGCCTGAAACTGGCCATCGATGCATGTAATGCAGGGCAGGCAGCCACGACAGCGCTTAATGCGGCGAACGAAATTTCTGTCATGGCATTCTTGGATTCGAAAATTCGTTTCACTGATATTGCTGTTATCAATCGTACTGTAGTTGAACATTTATCGTCACCAGAACCAACCTGTGTGGATGAAGTGCTGATAATTGACCGTCAGGCCCGTGATATGGCAACGAAAGCAATAGCAAAATTGAATAATTAAAAGCCTTATCACCTGATGCGGGAATTTGTTAGGGCTGGGCTGAGATGGTATAGTCAGCACCATCAATGGAGAGATAGACCGTTGATTAACGGCCCAATAGGTATTTAAACCGTCTATTTTGGCTGTCACTTAAGAAGCCGTGACTTGGTACACGGCTTTTTTTGTGCGCTTACTGCCTAATGTTCGGGACGAACAATTGATTTATTGAGGAAATGAGTTCGCATTATGTCGTCTGTAAATGAAGATAGGGCTAACTTGTCCCCACTGACTCCACGTCATGTTGCTATTATTATGGACGGTAACGGGCGTTGGGCTAAAAACCGGGGGAAATTAAGGGTTTTCGGTCATAAAGCGGGAGTGAAGTCGGTTCGTCGCGCGGTCAGTTTTGCTGCTTCTCATCAGTTAGATGCGCTCACGCTTTATGCTTTCAGTAGTGAAAACTGGAATCGCCCTGCTCAAGAAGTCACCGCTCTGATGGAGCTTTTTGTTCGAGCGCTGGACAGCGAAGTAAAAAGTCTGCATAAACATAATGTTCGTTTATCAGTAATTGGTGATATAAGCCGATTTAGTGAGCGCTTACAGCAACGGATTCGTCGCTCAGAAGAGCTAACTGCGAACAATGATGGTCTGAAGCTGAATATTGCAGCCAATTATGGTGGTCGTTGGGATATTATTCAGGGAGTGCGCCACTTAGCTGAACAAGTACAGCGAGGAGAGCTGCAACCCGAAGATATCAAGGAAGAATCGCTAAACTCGTATATCTGCCTACATGAGCAATCTGAGGTAGATTTAGTGATCAGAACCGGTGGTGAACATCGCATCAGTAATTTCTTGTTGTGGCAAATTGCCTATGCTGAACTTTACTTTACTGATGTACTCTGGCCTGATTTTGATGAACATGTCTTTGAAGGTGCGCTGAATGCATTTGCACAACGCGAGCGTCGCTTCGGGGGAACTACACCTATCGATGTCACGGCATCCTAGGGGGAACTTTTGCTGAAGTATCGTCTCATAACTGCTTTGATTTTGATTCCGGTTGTCATTGGTGCACTGTTCCTGCTTCCGCCGGTTGGTTTTGCTATTGTAACTCTCTTTGTCTGCATGCTTGCAGCTTGGGAGTGGGGGCAATTAGCCGGGTTTGCCAGCCGTTCTCAGCGTATTTGGTTGGCTATACTTTGTGGTTTTCTTCTTGTCCTGATGCTGCTTAGTCTTCCTGCCTACCAGCATTCGGCACATCTTCTGCAAGTAAGCGTCCCCCTCTGGCTCTCTATGGGGTGGTGGATTGCCGCATTGCTGTTGGTGCTAACGTACCCACGTTCAGCGGCTTTCTGGCGCAATTCTCGTCTCTTACGTATAATTTTCGGCATTCTGACGATTGTCCCTTTCTTCTGGGGCATGGTGGCACTGCGCCAGTACGGTTATGAGTTGAACCATAATATCGGTGCCTGGTGGTTGCTGTATGTGATGCTCTTGGTGTGGGGAGCGGATTCCGGCGCTTATATGTTCGGAAAACTGTTCGGTAAACACAAATTAGCGCCAAGAGTTTCACCTGGTAAAACGTGGGAAGGATTAATTGGCGGTTTACTGACATCAGCTCTGATATCATGGTTGTTTGGTCGATACGCTCCGTTGGATATCATCCCGGAAAAACTGTTAATCTGTTCCGTGGTTGCTGCATTGGCCTCGGTACTCGGCGATTTGACCGAAAGTATGTTTAAACGTGAAGCGGGAATCAAAGACAGTGGTCATTTGATTCCTGGTCATGGTGGGATACTGGATCGTATCGATAGCCTGACCGCAGCTGTGCCGGTATTTGCCTGCTTAATGCTGTTAGTGTTTTAATCCGTCACTGACGGGGAGTTTAGGGAATATGATGAGCATACTCTGGAGCCTGGCCGCGTTTATTATCGCACTGGGGATCTTAATTACAGTGCATGAGTTTGGTCACTTTTGGGTGGCACGGCGCTGTGGTGTCCGTGTGGAGCGCTTTTCGATCGGTTTTGGTAAAGCGTTATGGCGCCGAACTGATCGTCAGGGTACTGAGTATGTCATCGCCCTTATCCCTCTGGGCGGTTATGTTAAAATGTTGGATGAGCGTGTAGAGGCTGTCGCGCCAGAGTTCCGCCATCAATCTTTTAACAATAAAACTGTTTTACAACGCGCGGCGATCGTCAGCGCGGGTCCGATTGCTAACTTCCTTTTTGCTGTCATTGCATACTGGCTGGTGTTTATCATTGGGGTGCCAAGTGTGCGCCCGGTTGTGGGTGATATTTCACCACAATCTATTGCTGCACAAGCCAATATTTCTCCGGGAATGGAACTTAAGTCCGTAGATGGCATCGAAACGCCTGACTGGGATTCTGTTCGTTTGGCATTAGTCAGTAAAATTGGCGACAAGCAAACGCAAGTGGGGGTTGCTCCATTTGGTTCTGCCAATGTGGTGCAAAAAACACTGGATTTGCGTCAGTGGCAATTTGAGCCAGATAAACAGGACCCTGTCGTCGCATTAGGGATTATTCCTCGCGGCCCGCAGATTGAATCTGTTCTGGCAGAAGTTCAACCAGGTTCAGCGGCAGAAAAGGCGGGTTTACAAGCAGGGGATAGGATAGTTAAAGTTGGCGGTCAGTTATTGGATCGTTGGCAAACATTTGTTTTACAAGTTCGAGATAACCCCGGTAAAGCGCTGGTGTTAGATATTGAAAGGGGTGGTACCCCCTTGTCTTTAACCTTGATACCAGATACAAAATCGGTTGGAGAAAACCGCAGTGAAGGTTTTGCGGGTGTAGTGCCGAAAGTTATACCGCTTCCGGATGAATATAGAACGATTCGCCAATATGGCCCGTTTACGGCATTCTACCAAGCTGGGGATAAAACCTGGCAGTTGATGCGGTTGACGGTAAGCATGTTGGGTAAACTGATTACTGGTGATGTTAAGCTGAATAACTTGAGTGGCCCGATATCTATTGCGCAAGGTGCTGGGGTTTCAGCTGAGTACGGATTGGTGTATTACCTGATGTTTTTGGCACTCATCAGTGTCAATTTAGGCATTATCAATTTGTTCCCATTACCGGTGTTAGATGGTGGACATCTGCTCTTCCTGGCGATAGAAAAGCTGAAGGGTGGGCCGGTTTCTGAGCGAGTACAGGACTTCAGTTATCGCATCGGCTCGATTTTGCTGGTGCTATTAATGGGGCTTGCACTTTTCAATGATTTCTCCCGTCTTTAACGGCAGGGGATAGGTTAGGAAGAACGCATAACAACGATGGCGATGAAAAAGTTGCTCATAGCGTCGCTGCTGTTTGGCAGCGCCACCGTATACGGTGCAGACGGGTTCGTAGTGAAAGATATTCATTTCGAAGGCCTGCAACGGGTCGCCGTCGGTGCGGCGTTACTTAATATGCCGGTTCGCGTAGGCGATACCGTCAGTGATGAAGACATCGGTAATACTATCCGTGCGTTGTTTGCTACAGGCAACTTCGAGGACGTTCGTGTCCTGCGCGATGGTAATACGCTGATTGTTCAAGTCAAAGAACGCCCAACGATTGCCAGCATCACTTTCTCCGGTAATAAAGCGGTGAAAGATGACATGCTTAAGCAGAATCTGGAAGCCTCTGGCGTCCGGGTTGGCGAAGCCCTGGACCGTACCACTATATCCAGCATTGAAAAAGGACTCGAAGATTTCTACTACAGTGTGGGTAAATACAGTGCTTCCGTGAAGGCTGTTGTTACGCCATTGCCACGTAATCGTGTCGATCTCAAACTGGTCTTTACCGAGGGTGTTTCTGCAAAAATTCAGCAGATCAACATCGTAGGTAACCACAGTTTCACAACGGATGAGCTTATCTCTCGCTTCCAATTGCGTGATGAAGTGCCATGGTGGAACGTGGTCGGTGACCGCAAATACCAGAAACAGAAACTGGCTGGTGATCTTGAAACCTTGCGTAGTTTCTATCTTGACCGTGGTTATGCCCGCTTTAATATCGATTCAACTCAAGTGAGTTTGACTCCAGATAAAAAAGGCATCTATATCACCATCAATATTACTGAAGGCGACCAATACAAGCTTAACAGTGTGGTCGTGAGCGGTAATCTTGCAGGTCATCAATCTGAAGCAGATAGGCTGACCAAGATTGAGCCGGGCGAATTGTTCAACGGCAGTAAAGTCACCCGCATGGAAGAAGACATCAAGAAGATGTTGGGCCGTTATGGCTATGCCTATCCACGTGTGGTATCTCAACCTGAGATTAACGATGCTGATAAAACGGTCAAATTGCATATCAATGTAGATGCGGGTAACCGTTTCTATGTCCGCAATGTCCGTTTCGAAGGTAACGACACCAGTAAAGACTCCGTATTACGTCGTGAAATGCGTCAGATGGAAGGTGCTTGGCTGGGGAATGATCAGGTTGAAGCCGGTAAAGAACGTTTGAACCGTTTGGGCTATTTCGAAACCGTTGATGTTGAAACTCAGCGTGTTCCGGGGACTGCTGATCAGGTTGATGTTACCTACAAAGTTAAAGAACGAAACACCGGTAGCCTGAACTTTGGTATCGGTTACGGTACTGAAAGTGGTGTGAGCTTCCAAGTTGGTGTTCAGCAGGATAACTGGCTGGGTACCGGTAATACCGTTGGTATTAACGGCACGAAGAATGACTATCAGACTTATGCTGAATTTACCTTAACTGACCCTTACTTCACCGTCGATGGTGTCAGTCTGGGCGGGCGTATCTTCTATAATGACTTTAAAGCAGATAACGCGGACCTGTCTGGCTATACCAACAGCAGCTATGGTGTTGACGGTACTTTAGGCTTCCCTATCAATGAAAATAACTCATTGCGTGTTGGCTTAGGTTACGTCCATAACGATCTGTCTGATATGGAACCACAAGTCGCGATGTGGCGATATCTTGACTCCGTAGGTCAGGATCCTAATCTGACTGACCGTGCAAGCTTTACCGCAGATGATTTCACGTTGAATCTGGGTTGGACATATAACAACCTTGACCGTGGTTTCTTCCCAACTTCTGGTGTTAAATCATCAGTGAATACGAAAGTGACCGTGCCTGGCTCTGATAACGAGTTCTATAAAATCACTTTCGATACTTCTGCTTACCAGCCGTTAGATGAAGACCGTTCGTGGGTGCTCTTAGGTCGTGGTCGCTTAGGTTATGGCGACGGTATCGGCTCTAAAGAGATGCCATTCTACGAAAACTTCTATGCCGGTGGTTCTAGTACGGTGCGTGGTTTCCGATCAAATAACATCGGTCCTAAAGCTGCATACTATAATGCTAATGGAACCATCCGGGATTCTACAGATGCTGTCGGTGGTAATGCGATGGCGGTGGCCAGTTTAGAACTGATCACACCGACACCGTTTATTAGCGAGAAATACTCAAACTCTGTACGTACTTCATTCTTCATTGATTCAGGTACGGTATGGGATACTAATTGGGAAAATACCGCAGCGACGCGTGCTGCTGGCATACCTGATTACAGTAAAGCCAGCAATATTCGTGTGTCTGCCGGTGTGTCGCTGCAATGGATGTCTCCATTGGGGCCGTTAGTGTTCTCATATGCTAAACCGGTTAAAGATTACGAAGGTGATAAGTCAGAGCAATTCCAGTTTAACATTGGTAAAACTTGGTAATTGATTGGCAAAGTAGTACTGAATTTTAAAGACAGCACTGGTAGTTGAAATAACCTAAAGTAGCGTTGGCTCAGGCTGGCGCTAACTTAGGGATTATTCAGTATTAAGTGCACTTCAAGGTGTCTCTGACACAAACGGGTAATGGTAAGGAGTTTATAGTGAAAAAGTGGTTGTGTGCCGCAGGTCTAGGTTTAGCATTGGCTGCTTCAGCCAGCGTTCAAGCCGCTGACAAGATTGCTGTTGTTAACGTTTCCAGCATTTTCCAACAATTGCCTGCGCGTGAAACCGTAGCTAAACAGCTGGAGAATGAATTCAAAGGCCGTGCAACCGAACTGCAAGGAATGGAGCGCGATCTGCAGACTAAAATGCAGAAGCTGCAACGTGACGGTTCTACCATGAAAGCCAGCGAACGTACTAAGCTGGAAAACGACGTAATGAAACAGCGTGAAACTTTCTCTACTAAAGCCCAGGCTTTTGAGCAAGACAATCGCCGTCGTCAAATGGAAGAACGTAACAAAATTCTGAGCCGTATTCAGGATGCTGTTAAATCTGTTGCCAGCAAAGGCGGTTATAACGTAGTGATCGATGCAAATGCTGTTGCATATGTAGATTCTTCTATGGATATCACTGCTGACGTGCTGAAACAGGTTAAATAAAACATGCCTTCAATTCGACTGGCTGATTTAGCCCAGCAGTTGGATGCACAGGTGCACGGTGATGGCGATATCGTCATCACCGGCATCGCTTCTATGCATTCCGCCGAGCCTTCGCAAATCACATTTTTAGCAAATAGCCGATATCAGGAACAACTCGCCACGTGTAATGCAGGTGCCGTAGTGTTGACTGAGGCTGACTTACCTTTTTGTAAATCTGCCGCTTTAGTCGTGAATAATCCCTATTTAACCTATGCTCGCATGGCGCAAATAATGGATACGACCCCTCAGCCAGCACAGGATATTGCGCCAAGCGCGGTAATTTCTCCACAAGCGACGCTGGGAGAGAACGTCTCTGTTGGCGCAAATGCGGTGATAGAGTCTGGTGTTGTACTGGGTGATAACGTTGTTATCGGTGCAGGCTGTTTTATTGGTAAAAATACTCGCATTGGTGCTGGTAGCCGTTTGTGGGCCAATGTCTCCGTTTATCATGAAGTTGTGATTGGGCAAAATTGCTTAATTCAATCCGGTACGGTCATTGGTGCAGATGGTTTTGGCTATGCAAATGATCGTGGTAATTGGATAAAAATCCCCCAGCTTGGCTCTGTTCATATTGGTGATCGTGTTGAGATTGGTGCTTGTACAACAATTGACCGTGGTGCGTTGGATAATACGATTATTGGCAACGGCGTCATCATTGACAACCAATGTCAGATTGCACATAACGTTGTGATTGGCGACAATACCGCAGTTGCGGGTGGTGTTATCATGGCAGGCAGTCTGAAAGTTGGGCGCTATTGTATGATAGGCGGCGCCAGTGTGATCAATGGTCATATGGAGATCTGTGACAAAGTCACTATCACCGGGATGGGAATGGTGATGCGTCCAATCACTGAACCTGGGTTATACTCCTCCGGTATTCCGCTACAACCGAATAAAGTTTGGCGCAAGACAGCTGCTTTAGTGATGAATATTGATGGAATTAATAAACGCTTAAAAGCTATTGAGCGCAAGATCGATAAAGAATAGTCACTTAAGCCCGAAACTCTGAGCAAATAATCAAACTTATTGGCAGTTAATGTCAAAAGTAAGTGTAAAGAGTTCATAATTTGCGGCCTGCCTAATGCCTCCCTTTTGGGGCTGCGCAGGCCGTGTTGTTGATAGCATCAGTTTTTAGACAGGAAGAGTATTTTGACTACTGACACTCATACTCTGCACATTGAAGAGATTTTGGATCTACTCCCGCATCGTTTTCCATTCTTGCTGGTAGATCGCGTCCTCGATTTCGAGGAAGGTAAATTTCTACGTGCAGTGAAGAACGTCTCTTTCAACGAGCCATTTTTCCAAGGCCATTTCCCGGGCAAGCCAATCTTCCCTGGCGTGCTGATATTAGAAGCGATGGCTCAAGCTACTGGGATTTTGGCGTTTAAGAGCCGTGGTAAACTTGAACCGGGCGAGCTTTATTATTTTGCTGGTATTGATGACGCCCGCTTCAAACGCCCCGTAGTGCCAGGCGATCAAATGATCATGGAAGTTGAGTTTGTCAAAGAACGCCGTGGCCTGACCCGTTTTACTGGTGTTGCGAAAGTTGATGGTGAAATTGTTTGTACGGCAACAATGATGTGTGCGCGTAGCAAACCAGCAACAGCAGAAGTCGCAGCTGTAAAGCCTGACGTTAAGGAGTCCTGATACGTGATTGACAAAACCGCCGTTATCCATCCTAGCTCTATTGTTGAAGAAGGTGCCATTATTGGCGCCGGCGTTCATATTGGCCCCTTCTGCTTTGTCGGATCCCAGGTGGAAATCGGCGCTGGCACGGAACTGAAATCCCATGTCGTCGTTAATGGAATAACAAAAATCGGCTGTGATAATCAGATTTACCAGTTTGCCTCGATTGGTGAAGCAAACCAGGATCTGAAATATGCAGGCGAGCCTACTCGCGTCGAGATTGGTGACCGTAACCGTATCCGCGAAAGTGTTTCTATCCACCGTGGCACTGTTCAGGGTGGTGGATTAACCAAAGTAGGCAGCGACAATTTATTGATGATTAATGCCCATATTGCCCATGACTGTATCATTGGCGATCGTTGTATTCTTGCGAATAATGCGACATTGGGTGGTCATGTAGAAATTGACGATTATGCCATTATTGGCGGTATGACAGCAGTTCACCAATTCTGCGTGATCGGTGCGCATGTTATGGTGGGCGGTTGTTCAGGCGTTGCTCAAGACGTGCCTCCTTTTGTCATCGCTCAAGGCAATCATGCGACGCCATTCGGTATCAATATCGAAGGGTTGAAGCGCCGTGGTTTCGACAAAGAATCACTTCATGCTATCCGTAATGCATACAAATTGCTGTATCGCAGTGGTAGAACGCTGGATGAAGTGAAGCCAGAAATTGCCGAACTAGCACAGCAATATCCGGCGGTTCAGGCATTCAGTGATTTCTTTGAACGTTCGACTCGCGGCATTATTCGCTGATTTATGCAAAATAGCCCATTATCTGTTGATCGTCCGTTAAGCGGCGGGCGTCCTTTAACTATCGGTTTGGTCGCTGGAGAAACGTCTGGCGACATTCTGGGTGCAGGATTGATTCGTGCACTGAAAGCGCAAGTTCCTGATGCACGTTTTGTTGGTGTCGCAGGGCCTCTGATGCAAGCTGAAGGATGTGAAGCTTGGTTTGAAATGGAAGAATTGGCAGTGATGGGCGTTGTTGAAGTATTAGAGCGCCTGCCACGTTTATTGAAAATTCGAAAAGAGTTAACTCAACGTTTTAGCGAGCTTTCTCCTGATGTCTTTGTCGGTATTGATGCCCCTGATTTCAATATTACCCTTGAGGGGCGTTTAAAGCAGCGCGGTATCAGAACCGTTCATTATGTCAGCCCATCAGTTTGGGCCTGGCGACAAAAACGTGTTTTCAAAATTGGTAAAGCAACCGATATGGTGCTCGCTTTTCTTCCTTTTGAAAAAGCGTTTTACGATCGTTTTAATGTTCCCTGCCGTTTTATCGGTCATACCATGGCAGATGCCATGCCGTTAACGCCTGATAAACAAGCTGCGCGAGCAGAACTTGGTATTGCAGCCAACACACCTTGCCTAGCCTTGCTGCCGGGGAGTCGCCATTCTGAAGTCGAAATGCTCAGTGGCGATTTTTTGCGCACAGCTGCGCTCTTGAAGCAACAAATACCGGAGTTGGACGTGTTGGTTCCTCTGGTTAATAGCAAACGACGTGAGCAGTTTGAGCGAATTAAAGCCGAAGTTGCCCCCAACTTATCCGTGCATCTACTTGATGGTAATGCTCGTTTAGCAATGATTGCCAGTGATGCGACGTTGCTGGCTTCGGGTACTGCTGCATTAGAGTGCATGCTGGCTAAATGCCCGATGGTGGTCGGCTATCGTATGAAGCCTTTCACATTTTGGCTGGCTGAACGCTTGGTCAAAACGCCTTATGTTTCATTGCCCAATTTGCTAGCGGGTGAAGAACTGGTGACGGAGCTGTTGCAACAAGAATGTCAGCCACAGAAATTAGCCGACGCGCTGCTGCCATTACTGCAAGGTGGAGATGCCGTTGAGGCTTTAAAGGCACGTTTTCTGATTTTACATCAGAGCATCCGTTGTGGCGCGGATGAGCAGGCAGCACAGGCTGTATTGGAGTTAGCTGGACGATGACGGATATTTTTATTTACCCACAGGCAAATCTGATTGCAGGTGTGGACGAAGTGGGGCGTGGTCCTTTAGTGGGCGCAGTCGTCACCGCGGCAGTCATCCTCGATCCTCAACGGCCAATTGTGGGTTTGGCTGACTCAAAAAAACTGAGTGAAAAACGCCGCCTGTCACTTTATGACGAAATTACTGACAAGGCGCTGTCATGGAGCCTCGGTCGCGCAGAGCCGGAAGAAATTGATCACCTTAATATTTTGCATGCAACGATGCTGGCAATGCAAAGGGCGGTCGCGGGGCTGCATATCGCACCTGATTATGTTTTGATCGACGGCAACCGTTGCCCAAAACTGGCGATGCCATCGTTGGCTGTTGTCAAAGGTGATAGTCGAGTCGCTGAGATTAGCGCCGCTTCAATTCTGGCTAAAGTAACGCGCGATCGTGAGATGACGGAACTTGACCTCCATTTCCCTGAATATGGCTTCGCGCAGCACAAAGGTTATCCAACTGCTGTTCATCTGGAAAAATTGGCAGCTTTCGGTGCGACTGAGCATCACCGGCGTAGTTTCGGCCCGGTTAAACGTGTGCTAGGTTTGGTGTAATTCATTTTGGTATAAACCATTTTTGTGTAAACACTAAAGCAACTTCCATAACATATGGATATGATTCCTTGCAGTAAATTGCTTGGGATATGATTCAATCCACTAATTTCTGGTATCTGGATATGGCCGAACCTCGTTTTGTCCACCTGCGTGTTCACAGCGATTACTCCATGATCGATGGATTAGCCAAGGTTGGGCCCTTGGTGAAGAGAGCTGCTGCATTAGGCATGCCCGCTCTGGCCATTACCGATTTTACCAACCTATGTGGCTTGGTAAAATTCTACGGTAGCGCTCATGGTGCAGGGATCAAACCCATCATCGGTGCAGACTTCTACGTACAAAGCGAAATTTTGGGTGATGAGCTAGCTCACCTGACTGTTTTGGCACGTAACAATGAAGGTTACCAAAACCTAACATTACTGATATCTGAAGCTTATCAACGTGGCTATGGTGCGGCGGGGCCAATCATTGATAGAGATTGGCTGATTAATCATAAAGAAGGGCTGATTCTCTTGTCTGGTGGTCGGATGGGGGATGTTGGTAAGTTTATCTTACGAGGCAATCAGGCTCAGGTTGATCAATGTCTCGAGTTTTATCAAACGCATTTTCCCAACAGCTACTATCTGGAGTTAATCCGTACCGGACGCCCAGATGAAGAAAACTATTTGCATGCTGCCGTGACACTGGCGACTGAGCGCGGATTGCCCGTGGTGGCGACCAATGATGTGCGCTTTATCGACGAGTCAGACTTTGACGCGCATGAAATTCGTGTCGCCATCCATGATGGTTTTACACTGGTTGATCCAAAGCGGCCTAAAAATTATAGCCCACAGCAGTTTATGCGTGACGAAGAGCAAATGTGTGAGCTGTTCGCCGACATCCCTGAGGCCTTGCTCAACAGTGTCGAGATAGCCAAACGTTGTAATGTCACCATCCGACTGGGGGAGTATTTCTTACCCCAATTCCCAACCGGTGATATGAGCACAGAAGATTTTCTGGTTGAAAAGTCGAAACAAGGTTTAGAAGAGCGGCTGGAGTTTTTATTCCCTGATCCTGAAGTTCGGGCGCAAAAGCGCCCAGAATATGATGAACGTCTGGAAATTGAACTCAAAGTTATCAACCAGATGGGTTTCCCCGGCTACTTCTTGATAGTCATGGAGTTCATCCAGTGGTCAAAAGATAATGGTGTGCCGGTAGGGCCAGGGCGAGGTTCTGGTGCGGGTTCTCTGGTGGCTTATGCGTTGAAGATTACCGATCTCGACCCGCTGGAATTTGATCTGCTGTTCGAACGTTTTCTAAACCCGGAACGTGTATCAATGCCCGATTTTGACGTCGACTTCTGTATGGAGAAACGCGATCTGGTGATTGAGCACGTTGCGGAAATGTATGGCCGTGATGCGGTTTCTCAGATCATCACCTTCGGTACTATGGCGGCTAAAGCCGTTATTCGGGATGTGGGCCGTGTTCTGGGTCATCCTTATGGTTTCGTCGATCGTATCTCGAAACTAGTCCCGCCAGATCCGGGGATGACGCTAGAGAAAGCCTTCGCCGCAGAACCACAGTTGCCTGAAATTTATGAGGCAGACGAAGAGGTCAGGGCGCTGATCGATATGGCGCGGAAGTTGGAAGGGGTAACCCGTAACGCCGGTAAACATGCCGGTGGGGTTGTTATCGCACCAACCAAAATTACTGATTTCGCACCACTTTACTGTGATGCTGAAGGAAATAACCCAGTCACTCAATTTGATAAGAATGATGTGGAATATGCTGGGTTAGTGAAGTTCGACTTCTTGGGTTTGCGAACGCTCACTATCATTAACTGGGCGCTGGAGATGATCAATGCCCGGCGTGCCAAAACCGGTTTAGAGCCAATTGATATTGCTTCTATTCCGCTGGATGACAAAAAAAGCTTCGATATGCTGCAACGCTCGGAAACGACAGCAGTATTCCAGCTTGAATCCAGAGGCATGAAAGATCTTATCAAGCGGCTTAAACCTGACTGCTTCGAAGACATGATCGCTCTCGTGGCACTGTTCCGTCCCGGCCCGTTGCAATCGGGAATGGTTGATAACTTTATTGACCGTAAGCATGGTCGTGAGGCTATCTCTTATCCCGATATTGAATGGCAGCATGAGTCCCTAAAACCGGTGCTTGAGCCAACTTATGGCATTATTCTGTATCAAGAACAGGTTATGCAGATTGCTCAGGTATTGTCGGGTTATTCACTCGGCGGTGCGGATATGTTGCGCCGTGCAATGGGTAAAAAGAACCCGGCAGAGATGGCCAAACAGCGCTCTGTATTCGAAGATGGCGCCAAAAGTCAGGGCGTTGATGGCGAACTGGCAATTAAAATCTTTGACCTGGTAGAGAAATTTGCCGGTTATGGCTTTAACAAATCACACTCCGCCGCTTATGCTTTGGTTTCTTACCAAACGCTGTGGCTAAAAGCACATTATCCGGCTGAATTTATGGCAGCGGTAATGACCGCTGATATGGATAACACCGATAAGGTTGTTGGCCTAGTCGATGAATGCTGGCGGATGGGGTTGAAAATTCTGCCTCCTGATATCAACAGTGGCTTGTATCATTTCCATGTCAATGACGACGGCGAAATTGTTTATGGCATTGGTGCTATCAAAGGTGTAGGTGAAGGGCCGATCGAGGCGATGCTGGAAGCCCGCAAAGAGGGCGGTTATTTCAAAGAATTATTTGATTTATGCGCCAGAGTCGACACGAAAAAACTTAATCGCCGAATTCTAGAAAAGCTTATTATGTCTGGTGCCTTTGACCGTTTGGGTCCACACCGCGCGGCATTAATGAGTTCGTTGGGTGAAGCATTAAAAGCGGCAGACCAACATGCCAAGGCAGAGGCTATTGGTCAGGTAGATATGTTTGGCGTATTAGCCGATGCACCTGAGCAGGTTGAGCAATCTTATGCTAATGTGCCGCCGTGGCAGGAACAGATTGTTTTAGACGGTGAGCGGGAAACGCTGGGATTGTACCTGACCGGCCACCCGATTACTCAGTATCTGAAGGAAATAGAACGTTATGCCGGTGGGCTGCGTTTGAAAGATATGCATCCGACGGACCGGGGCAAAATGACCATGGCTGCGGGGTTGGTGATCGCGGCAAGGGTTATGGTGACAAAACGCGGCAATCGTATTGGCATTTGCACTTTGGATGACCGCTCTGGCCGTCTGGAGGTGATGTTATTCACCGATGCGTTGGAAAAATATCAGCATTTATTGGAAAAAGACCGTATCCTGATAGCCACTGGACAGGTCAGCTTTGATGACTTTAGTGGTGGACTTAAAATGACCGCCCGTGAGTTAATGGACATCAGTGAAGCTCGTGAAAAATATGCCCGTGGGCTTGCTATATCGCTGACCGACAGGCAAATTGATGACCAGCTTTTGAACCGTCTCCGTCAGTCGTTGGAACCCCATCGAGCGGGGACGATCCCAGTACATCTTTATTACCAACGGGAAGATGCTCGCGCCCGGCTGCGGTTTGGGGCCACATGGCGTGTGACCCCCACCGATCGCTTATTGATAGATTTGCGAACGCTGGTAGGTAATGAGCAGGTGGAACTGGAATTTGACTAAAATAGGAATGCTATGAGTCTGAATTTTCTTGATTTTGAACAGCCGATTGCAGAGCTGGAAGCGAAAATTGACTCGCTGACTGCAGTCAGCCGTCAAGACGAAAAATTAGATATTAATCTGGACGAAGAGGTTCAGCGTCTACGCGAGAAAAGTGTCGAGCTGACGCGGAAGATATTCTCGGATCTTGGCGCATGGCAAATTGCCCAACTGGCACGCCATCCTGGTCGCCCTTATACCCTGGATTATATCGCTAATATCTTTACCGATTTCGAAGAACTGGCTGGTGATCGTGCTTACGCCGACGATAAAGCTATCGTGGGGGGTATTGCACGTCTGGATGGCCGTCCGGTGATGATCATTGGTCATCAGAAAGGCCGTGATACCAAAGAGAAGATCCGTCGTAACTTTGGGATGCCAGCACCAGAAGGTTACCGTAAAGCATTACGTCTGATGGAAATGGCCGAGCGCTTTAAGTTGCCGATCATTACTTTCATTGACACCCCGGGTGCATATCCGGGCGTTGGTGCTGAAGAACGTGGCCAATCGGAAGCCATCGCACGTAATTTGCGTGAGATGTCTCGCCTGAATGTACCTATCGTTTGTACCGTCATTGGTGAAGGTGGTTCCGGCGGTGCATTGGCAATCGGTGTTGGCGATAAAGTGAATATGCTGCAATACAGCACTTATTCTGTTATCTCTCCTGAAGGTTGTGCATCAATTTTGTGGAAAAGCGCCGATAAAGCGCCATTAGCCGCAGAGGCCATGGGTATCACTGCTCATCGTCTGAAAGAATTGAAGATGATCGACTCCGTGATCCCTGAGCCTTTAGGTGGTGCACATCGTGATTATTCAGCGATTGCCGCTTCACTGAAAGCACAGCTTCTGGCTGATCTCAGCGACTTGGATGTACTGAATAACGAAGAGTTATTGAATCGCCGTTATCAGCGTCTCATGAACTACGGTTATTGCTGATTTCGACACTCAGACAGTGAAAAAACCGGTGCTGTAATCAGTACCGGTTTTTTTTCATCAATTAAATGAGCGTGTAGCGAATCGATAAGAGATAACTCACTGATGATTTTATTGGAGTAATTCATGCTGGCAATACGTCGGGTTCATCATATTGCGATAATTGGCTCAGATTATCAGGTCAGTAAACAATTCTATTGTGAAGTTCTTGGATTCACTCTGGCTTCCGAAGTGTATCGAGAAGAACGTGATTCATGGAAAGCTGATCTTGCGCTAAACGGGCAGTACATTATTGAGCTATTCTCTTTTCCAACACCCGCACCGCGGCCCAGTCGTCCAGAGGCATGTGGATTACGGCACTTGGCTTTTCAGGTCGACGATATTGAGCTAGCTGTTCGGGAGCTTGAATTAGCCGGGGTTATTTGCGAGGCAATTCGCATTGATCCCTATACAGAGTCACGTTTTACTTTCTTTAATGACCCAGATGGTTTACCTCTGGAACTCTATGAATTGACACCGGAATAACATGAACGCTGTTCCCTCGACATCCCCTGTTTTGCTTAACCCGCTGCTTGCGCAATTGGGTGAACATCGGCATGTGCTGGTTGGGTTCAGTGGTGGCTTAGATTCCAGTGTGCTATTGCATTTATTAGTGTGTTTGCGTGACCAATTTATCCCTGAGTTACAGATTCGTGCCATTCATATTCACCATGGCCTAAATCCATTGGCAGATAATTGGGTAATTCATTGTCAGCAACAATGTGAACAATGGAAAATTCCGCTTGAGGTGGTGCGCGTCAGCATTGACTCCCGTGAAACCGGTATTGAGGCGGCGGCCAGAACTGCCCGCTATCAGGCATTTAGGGCCCATCTTGCCACCAATGAAGTGCTACTTACCGCTCAACATTTGGATGATCAGTGTGAAACTTTCCTACTGGCGCTCAAACGGGGTAGCGGCCCCGCAGGGTTATCCTCGATGGCGGCTAAGATGCCTTTTGCCCATGGCCAGCTTTTGCGCCCATTACTGGCTTTTTCACGTGCAATGCTAGAAAACTATGCCCGAGCGCAGCAGTTGCAGTGGATTGAAGATGACAGTAATCAGGACGATCGTTTCGATCGTAATTTCCTGCGTTTAAGAATTTTGCCTTTACTTAATCAGCGCTGGCCACATTTTGCACAAGCCACGGCGCGAAGTGCTGTCCTGTGCGCGGAGCAAGAGCAACTGCTGGATGAGTTGTTGGCTGATAACTTACAACAATTGCAAAATGCAGAGGGTGCGCTGTCTATTGAGGGGTTATTGCTGGCTTCGACAGCCAAACGTGCCGCAATACTGCGCCGTTGGTTAGCCGCATGTGGTGCTTCCATGCCGTCGCAAAACCAACTGCAACGGTTATGGTTAGAAGTTGCCATGGCCAGACAGGATGCAGAACCTCAACTGATACTGGGCGCTCATCAGATTCGTCGTTTTCGGCAATATTTATATTTGTTGCCTCCTTTGGCTGAAATAAGCGTTCAGCAACTGCCTTGGACTACAGTTTTAGCCGCCCCTGACCAAACCGCTATAGTTCCAGAACCTTTGGTTCTCCCGGCTAACCTTGGTGTGCTGCGTTTTGTTGCGAAGGGGGGGCAAGCTATCAGAGCCGCAGCTGTGGGTGAGGAAATAAGCATACGGTTTGGTTTGCAGGGGGAGATTAGTATTGTTGGGCGGCATCATTCGCGCCACAGTAAGAAGCTATGGCAAGAATTAGGCATCCCCCCTTGGTTGCGAGAACGTATTCCGCTGCTCTATTTTGGTGAGCAGTTAATTGCCGCTGCGGGTGTATTTGTTACTCAAGCCGGTCGAGCTGATGACGATGAGTTATGCTGGCATCTGGATTGGGCTAAACCGGCAGTAAAAAATAAAAATAGCTAAAGTCGTTTATTTTTGAGGAGCAATGATGAAATTAGTCGTCAGTTTAGTGGTGTTAGGCTTGTGTAGCTTTTCAGCGCTGGCCAAAAATGATATCGAAGCGGGTCGGGCAAAATCAGCCACTTGTGTTGCTTGCCATGGTATGAATGGCAAAACCTCCGTGCCGATGTATCCCAGTCTGGCGGGGCAAAATGCTGTCTATCTCGAGCAGTCACTGGCCGCCTATAAGAAAGGCAACCGTACCGGGGGGCAGGCTGAAGTAATGCGAGCTTATGTCTCTAATTTATCTGATGAGGATTTTTCGGATCTGGCCGCCTATTATGCCAGTCTGAAGCCATAGCATTTGAAGTTATAGAAAGAGTTGGATAATGATGAATCGGGCTTTATCGCGGTGAGAAGTCAAGATACAAAAACGGGCCGCTTTTCAGTGGCCCGTCAGTATAAGTTGCAGAAGTTATGATGCACTGACTACGACAGTCCCGATTTCGGGGTGGCTGAAGCTGGCGATATGGTCAAGGCGTAATTCACGCATTGTCCCTTCCTGCTCGACAATCAGGTATTCGACCTTTTTTCTCAGCAGCAGATCGCAAGCTTTACCTTCTACAATCTCACCGCCTCTCAACTTCAACGTCAGTATTAGGTGATGTTGGCAGGCGAGTTCCAGATTATCGTAGTCATCACAATTGATGGGTTGATATTCATCGTTCATCGACATAATCGCTCACCAATAAGTTAGCAGCGGCAAAGGCCGCCTGTTCCCTAACGGAGGACGGGAGTGCGTCGTTAGCCGCAACTTCGTCCAATGCTTTCAATACACAACGCAGTGCGTCTGGCACGTAGCCACGGTCACCACTTCCAATTTCGGCATAAAAACGGCGTACTAATTCACAGTATTGCTGCACAGTAATCCTCCCGGAAAAGTTTAACCCGGTAGCTTCTCAATGGAAACGTCACACTGTCAAGCTACGAAGATAAACTCTGAACTTATAAGGACTATAGCACAGGAGTGGGGGAGATATTAGAGTGAAAGCGAAGGTTTCTTTTTAGTATTGATGACACTAATAACTCTCTTTATGCACGGTTGGCTGGCTGCTGGCAGACCTAATCAAGTACACTACTCGCCAGATAATTAAGAGGTCACTCATGGCACTAAAAGCAACCATCCATAAAGCTGCCGTTAACATCGCCGATATGGATCGTAATTTTTTTCAGGATGTTAACCTGACTATCGCACAGCACCCATCAGAAACCGATCAGCGCATGATGCTGCGTTTATTAGCATGGATTTGTCATGCGGATGAGCGTTTGTTGTTCACCAAGGGGTTGAGTGCTGATGATGAGCCAGAAATTTGGCGTCATAACGATCACAATGGCATCGAATTATGGGTCGAACTGGGGCTTCCTGAAGAAAAGAGACTGCGCAAAGCCTGTAATCAGTCACAGCAAGTCGTGCTCTATGCCTACAGTGAACGGGCAGCTAAAGTGTGGTGGCCGCAGATTCAGGATAAATTATCCGGGCATGCAAATCTCCGTGTACGTTTCCTCAATGATGAACAGATGGCAAAGTTGGCCGCGCTGTCTAACCGCAACATGTCATTACAGGCTACGCTGCAAGAGGGAACTATTTGGTTATCAGATGCTCAGAATAGTCTGGAAATCAGTTTTGATGAGTGGCAAGGCAGTGAGCAATAAGCGTGTTAATTATATCTAATAATGTCAGCCTACCCGACAGCGAGATTGAACTGACGGCAATTCGGGCTCAGGGTGCAGGCGGGCAGCATGTTAATAAAACCTCAACGGCTATCCATTTGCGCTTTGACATTAAGGCATCAAGCCTGCCAGAGTATTATAAAGAAAGGTTATTATCGCTAAATAGTCATTTGATGACCGCTGAAGGGGTCATCATTATCAAAGCGCAGGAATATCGCAGTCAGGACATGAACCGTGAGGCTGCATTGGCCCGGTTGGTGGCGTTAATTCGCCAAGCAATGGTAGTGGAAAAAACACGCCGTGCGACAAAACCAACGAAAGGCTCAAAAATAAGGCGAGTTGAAAGTAAAGTCCGCAAAGGGGCGACAAAAGCGCTGCGCGGTAAAATACATCAGGAGTGAGGCTCATATCGGGCCTGCATGTTATGCATTGTGACGGGGCAACCTCATTCCTTATTTATGACCACAGTATGGGAGAATGACTGTGAGTAAATTAACAATAACGCTGTTTTTGGCAGTAGGTGCGCTGTCATTATTAGGTTGTAATAATCGATATCAGCCGGTTGAGCAAGATTTACAACCTATGTTGCAAAGTTATCAGGGAGTTTTACCTTGTGCTGACTGTAGTGGATTAGCGACATCACTGTTCTTAGACGCTGACGGTACTTTCGTATTGCAGGAAACTTATCTGGGTACCAAAGAGGGCAATCGGGTCTTCTCGGACCACGGGAAATGGGCGCGTACTGCCGATAAGCTGGTGTTAACGAACACTCAGGGCGAGAAACGTTATTTTCATCCGGTAGGCAATAATCTGGAAATGATGGATCAGCAGGGTCTGCCGATTAAGTCCTCACTAAATTATCAGCTGACGCCAAACGAAGCTTTGCCCGCAACACCAATTCCCTTGCGTGGTATGTATGTTTATATGGCTGATGCCGCGCAATTTACCGACTGTGCAACAGGTCGGCGCTTCGCAGTAGATAATAATATTGAGTTGGAAAATGGCTATATGAATGCGCAGAAAAATGCCGGAGAGCCGGTTTTCCTGACATTAAAAGGTCATTTTGGTATGCGTCCATCAATGGAAGACGGGCAATGGGATAAATCTATGATTCCAGATGGCGAAATTAAGTTTATTGCCGGGAAAAACTGCGATAGCAAATAGTCCATGAATATCGCCTCGGCTGTTTGCCAGCAGTGAATGATGTAAATAAAAAAAGCCCTGTTTGATACAGGGCTTTTTGTCATCTGTCTTGGCGAATTAACGTTTGATTTGGCTCAGTAGGAAATCAACAATTTCACTGGTTTTAATCATCTGTTTCTCACCAACACGGCGATTTTTGTATTCCACTTCTTCACTGTCGAGATTGCGATCGCCAATAACGATATTATGTGGCACACCAATCAACTCCATATCAGCAAACATCACCCCTGGGCGTTCTTTGCGGTCGTCGAGAATCACATCGATACCATGGGAGCGCAGGATGGTATACAGCTCTTCTGCCAGTTCTTTGACACGGAAAGATTTATGCATATTCATTGGCAAGATAGCGACTTGGAATGGCGCAATCGCATCTGGCCAAATAATGCCACGGTCATCATGATTTTGTTCAATTGCAGCCGCAACCACGCGAGATACCCCGATACCGTAACAACCCATGGTCATTACTTGGTTACGGCCATCTTCACCTTGAACTGTGGCTTTCATTGCTTCCGAGTATTTAGTGCCAAGCTGGAAGATATGGCCCACTTCGATACCGCGTTTGATTTGCAGTGTACCTTTGCCGTCTGGGCTGATATCACCTTCAACAACATTACGTAAATCGGCAACCTGCGGCAGTGGTAAGTCACGTTCCCAGTTAATGCCAAAGTAATGTTTGTCGTCGATATTGGCACCAGCCCCAAAATCGCTCATGACCGCAACACTACGGTCAATTACGATAGGCATTGGTAGATTAACCGGACCCAAAGAACCAGGACCTGCACCCACGATAGCGCGAATTTCTTCTTCGGTGGCAAATGTCAGCGGTTTGGCAACTTGCGGCAGCTTTTCAGCTTTGATTTCATTTAGCTCATGATCACCACGCACCAGCAGAGCCACCAGTTTATGGCCGCTCTCTTCATGGGCATGCACCATCAACGTTTTCACTGTTTTCTCGACTGGCAGTTCGAATTGCTCGACGAGTGCAGCAATGGTTTTTGCATTCGGGGTATCAACGATGCGCAATTCTTGCGTGGCGGCTGCACGAGGTTCAGAAGGTGCCAGTGCTTCAGCAAACTCGATGTTAGCGGCATAGTCAGAACCGGTTGAGAAGACGATATCATCCTCGCCACTTTCTGCCAGCACTTGGAATTCGTGGGATGCGCTACCACCGATTGAACCGGTATCGGCTAATACTGCACGGAAATTCAGATCCATACGCTCGAAGATCTTACTGTAAGCGGCGTACATCGCGTCGTAAGTCTCCTGTAGCGATTCCTGAGTGGTGTGGAAAGAATAAGCATCTTTCATCAGGAACTCGCGTGCACGCATTACGCCAAAGCGTGGGCGAACTTCATCACGGAACTTGGTCTGGATTTGGAAGAAATTCAGCGGCAGCTGTTTGTAAGAGTTGATCTCACCGCGAATCAGATCGGTTATTACTTCTTCGTGTGTTGGGCCGAGTACAAAAGGGCGCTCGCCGCGATCAACGAAACGTAGCAACTCAGGGCCATACTGTTCCCAGCGCCCACTCTCTTGCCACAAGTCAGCTGGCTGGACGACGGGCATTGACACTTCGATAGCACCGGCGTTATTCATCTCTTCGCGCACGATGTTTTCGACTTTCTTCAACACTCGAACCCCGGTCGGCAACCAAGTGTAAAGACCCGAGGCCAGTTTACGGATCATCCCGGCGCGGAGCATCAGTTGGTGACTGATCACTTCAGCATCAGCAGGTGTCTCCTTCAGAGTGGAGAGCAAATATTGGCTAGTACGCATGATGTTTTGGTTCCATTAGCACTGCAAGTAGAGGCAGCCAAAAAAGTAAAAAGTGGTTTAGTTTACCAGTGAGTACGGGTTGTCAAAAGAGAGCATGGCGAAATTTAGCAGTGGTCGATTGATAACACTTCCGTTTGGCGACCAATAACTCGCCAGCGCACATTAAATTCCAACAGCAAAACCGCATATTCACGGCTTTCGTTATCTTCCTTACGGTAGGCTGGGCGTGGGTCTTGGGCCAAAACCTGAGTAATAAAACGCCGCAAATATGGATAACGTTGTTGTTGCTGGGTTAATTGCTGCTCTGCGGTGATAGAAAAACAAACCTGCATATCGGTATCTGGTGCCGTTTGAGCAAAACCGGCTCGCGCCAGTGGCTGGCTCTCAGCGAATGGCAAATAGGGTTTGATATCAATCACTGGCGTGCCATCAACCAGATCTAAGCTACCTAGCTCCAAAATCACCTCGCCACCTTGGCAGCGCACTGCTTTTAACTCAATCAGAGACATCCCGATTGGATTTGGGCGAAATGTGGAGCGGGTAGCAAAGACGCCCATCCGGGTATTGCCTCCCAGGCGGGGGGGGCGCACTGTTGGACGCCAGCCACCTTCCATGGTTTGGTGAAAAATAAATATCACCCATAAGTGGCTGAAACCTGACAAGCCTCGAACAGCTTCTGGCTGGTTATAGGGAGCCAAAAGTTGTAATTCACCACCACCATCTTCAATCAGACCGGGCTGCCGCGGGACTGCAAACTTTTCTTTATAGGGCGAGCGAATAACACCAATCTGATTAAAGGAAAATGTACTCATTTTGAAGAAACATTCAGGGCCGATCCCTGACACACAGCTTGCTGATAGCAGCCGGGGACGCCACTCAGTATTTCACATTGGTGCAATAATACCGCATTGGCTTTCATATAAGAGGCGCGAGTCTGCATTCTCTTACGAGCGGCGGCAATACTCGGTGGAGAGTCCTGAACGGTAGACTGACATGATTCGCCAGACACTTCCCCTAAGTCGCGGAATGGCTTACCAACAAGCTCTTCAGCGCTTTTATAAAGTTTGACGGGAGCCGGACGAGGCGCAACCGTAGGGCTGGGTTTGATAACCGGAGGCGGTTGCTTAACCGGGCTGTCTGTGGTGGATGGCTTTGATTGAAGCATGGAGCATCCGGTTAGCGAAAGGGCTAACAGACACAGAGGTAACGCACGCATAGAAATTCCTCAGCCTTTTTTATTTGAGAGGCGCTATTGAAGCAATCTATTATGCAAATAACAAGACGGGCCATAGCCCGTCTTGCAATATATTTAGCAAATACTGAATTCAGTAAACATCGTCTTCAGTAAAATAGCCAATGAGCAATTACCAACCTTTAACTGCACCGCCGTTAAAGGCTTTGTTTGCCGCGTCGTAAACTTCGTCAGACTGGTAAGCCTGAACGAATTTCTTCACGTTTTCCGCATCCTTATTATCTTCGCGAGCAACGATCAGATTGACGTATGGTGATTCTTTATCTTCAACAAACAGACCGTCTTTAGCAGGGGTCAGGCCAATTTGGCTAGCATAAGTGGTATTGATAATTGCCAGTGCAATTTGCTGGTCATCCAAAGAACGTGGTAACTGAGGTGCTTCCAGCTCAACCAGCTTCAGATTTTTAGGGTTCTCAACCACATCCAGCACGGTTGGCAGCAGGCCAACACCGTCTTTCAGTTTAATCAGACCCACTTTTTCCAGCAGCAACAGAGAGCGGCCTAGGTTAGTTGGATCATTTGGCAGTGCGACTTGAGAACCCGGTTGCAGTTCTTCTAGGGATTTGATTTTTTTAGAGTAACCCGCAATTGGATAAACGAATGAGTTACCTACTGCGACCAGTTTGTAGCCGCGATCTTTAATTTGCTGATCCAAATAAGGCTTATGCTGGAATGCATTCAGGTCAATATCACCTTTGCTCAGAGCTTCGTTTGGTAATACATAGTCGTTGAACGTTACTAGCTCAACATCCAAACCATATTTGTCTTTTGCGACTTTTTGAGCCACTTCTGCCACTTGTTGCTCTGCGCCAACAATAACGCCCACTTTAATGTGGTTTGGATCTTTTTCTGCTGGGCCACAACCCACCAGTGCCAGAGTACCAATCAGTGCGCTGACTGCCGCGATCGATTTGAATTTTAAAGACATATCCCTTCCTCTATAGACATTCGTTAAGATGCGCCGCTGTGTGAGGCAGTCGCTGGTTAATCACTATGATGGTCAACAACTATTTGTGGGTAACGGCTTTTACGATCCGATCGCCACTGAACTGAATCAGATAAACCAAAATTACTAACAAGACTAATACGGTATTCATTACAGTGGCGTTATAACCAATGTAACCATACTGATAACCGATTTGGCCTAAGCCACCGGCTCCTACTGCACCCCCCATAGCGGAATAGCCTACTAGGGTAATTAAGGTAATTGTGGCCGCATTAACTAAGCCTGGAAGGGCCTCTGGCAACAACACTTTTTTGATGATTTGCATTGGCGTTGCGCCCATGGCTCGTGCGGCTTCAACCAAACCAGATGGGATCTCCAACAGAGCATTTTCCACCATACGGGCTATAAAGGGTGCTGCCCCTACCGTTAACGGTACAATCGCCGCTTGCAAACCAATAGATGTCCCTACGATCATCCGAGTGAATGGAATCATCCATACCAATAAGATAATAAAAGGTATGGAGCGGAAGATATTCACCACACCAGACAGGGTCCGGTAAACCTTATTGTTCGCAATAATTTGCCCGGGGCGGGTGACATACAACAGCACCCCGACCGGCAACCCCAGAACAAAACCAAAGAAACCTGATACAAAGGTCATCATTAGAGTTTCCCAGACGCCTCGGGCCATTAACCACATCATTGCCTCAGACATAACCTAGAACCTCTACTTTTACATGATGATCTTGCAAGAACTTAATAGCAGCAAGGCTATCTTGATTGTCGCCATGCAACTCAGCCAGCATGACACCAAACTTAACGCCACCGGCATAATCCATTTGCGAGCTAAGGATACCGATATCAATATTAAAGCGACGCACGGCTTGTGAAATCAACGGTGCATCAACTGACTGGCCGGTAAATTCCAATTTCAGCAATGGGACGCTATCTGTACTTGGCTCTTGCGTCATACGTTGGGCGTAATCCTCTGGGATATCCAGATGCAGAGTTGATTGGATAAATTGTTGGGCCAGCGGTGTTTTGGGATGAGAGAACACTTCGCTGACGCTATCCTTTTCAATCAATTTACCTTCACTGATAACGGCCACTTGGTCACAGATACGCTTCACCACATCCATTTCATGGGTGATAAGTAAAATGGTAAGCCCCAAACGGCGGTTGATATCTTTTAACAATTCCAGAATTGAGCGAGTAGTTGCAGGATCCAGCGCGCTGGTGGCTTCATCGCACAACAGAACTTTAGGATTACTGGCCAGCGCACGGGCGATAGCAACGCGCTGTTTCTGTCCGCCAGATAGGTTAGCCGGGTAAGCGTCTTGCTTGTCGGATAGGCCGACCAGTTCCAGCAATTCGGTCACTCTCTTCTTTATATCTGCGCGTGGCGTATTGTCCAGCTCAAGAGGCAATGCGATATTGCCATACACTGTGCGGGAAGAAAGTAAGTTAAAGTGCTGAAAAATCATGCCAATTTGACGGCGAGCGCGCGTTAATTGGCCTTCAGATAAGGTGGTTAGGTCTTGCCCGTCGACCAGAACTTGTCCACTGGTAGGGCGCTCTAACATATTGGCGCATCGAATCAGTGTGCTTTTACCTGCACCTGAGGCACCGATAACGCCATAAATTTGTCCAGCAGGGACGTGTAGCGTCACGTCGGAAAGCGCGGTAATGGTGCGCGAACCCTGCTGAAACACTTTGCTGATGTGAGAAAGTTTAATCATATTATTCTTATTTTATCGTTATTTCCGTGGCTAGATAAAAAGTAAACTTCAGCAGAACCAAAGTATGGATTGGATGTTAAGGCGTCTAGACGGCTAAGTCAACTAACAACGTTGATTCTCTTCCATTCTCAATCGGCAATGAAACATGCGATACTAAGAAGGTTTATAGCCCTCAGGAGTAGATAAGTGACTCAGCCCGTCCCCGCAATATTTTTAGATCGTGATGGTACAATTAATGTCGATCACGGTTATGTCCACGAAATTGATAATTTTCAGTTTATAGACGGTGTTATTGATGCTTGCCGTGAATTGAAAGAAATGGGCTTTGCTTTGGTTTTGGTCACCAATCAGTCGGGCATTGCGCGCGGTATCTTTACCGAAGAGCAATTCTTAAGCCTAACAGAGTGGATGGATTGGTCCCTTGCTGATCGTGGTGTTGATTTGGATGGCATCTATTTCTGTCCTCATCATCCCGATGGCAGTGTAGCGGAGTTCCGTGAAACATGTGAATGCCGTAAGCCACTGCCAGGTATGTTACTGCAAGCACAAGGCGAATTGAACATCGATATGGCTTCTTCTTATATGGTCGGTGACAAAATTGAGGATATGCAGGCAGCTATAGCGGCAAATATTGGTACTAAAGTATTAGTTCGCACCGGCAAGCCTGTTACCGCTGAAGGTGAGGCCAGCGCAGATTGGGTGCTAAATAGCCTCGCAGACCTACCAAAAGCGATAAAAACGCGTCATAAGTAGTCGTTGCGTTCAAATAATCAGCAGTTGGAAAAAACTTTACGATAAACCCTTGCCATTCTGAAGCTGCTCCCTATAATGCGCATCCATCGACATGGCGCTGTGAGCAACTTCACAGAGTGGCCGGGAAGAACAGAGGAAATTAACTAATTAAGTGGTTGACTCTGTAGCGGGAAAGCGTATTATCTGCCTCCCGCGTTACCGTAAGATTCGCCGCAAGGCAAACAGGTAACGAACGCTCTTTAACAATTTATCAGACAATCTGTGTGGGCACTCGCAAGACGATATCGAAGCCTGTTTCGGCAGGCAGAAGAAATATCAAAGTCTTGAAGAGTGACCAAAGCAGTAAACATTTGAACTTCGGTTCGAATGCATATTTG
>NZ_CACVAF010000014.1 GCF_902726565.1 Yersinia vastinensis | reverse complement strand
AAATTTGGAGCGGGAAACGAGACTCGAACTCGCGACCCCGACCTTGGCAAGGTCGTGCTCTACCAACTGAGCTATTCCCGCTCTGTGCCCTGCTTTTCTGTACTGAATCTGTTTGCGCAAGCTTGCGAATTCTTCATCGGTACGGGGTGCGCATTATACGAGAAATCCGTTTTGCCGCAAGCCCCTGAAAGCAAAAAAATCATTTTTCGGTTTAAGTGCTGATTAAATCGGCAATGTGAACATTTTGCCAGCACTGCCAGTAAAATAAAACATCATCAGGACTAATTTATTAAGCCGAACATAATATTCATAGGAAAAATACAGTATATACCCAAAATCATTGGAACCACAGGTAGGCAGCAAGTACACGCATCCCGATGAGCTTACCCAAGTCAGTGATTCGGGTAAGTGTGCGCAGCTAACACCCCTGTGGTTTCAAGGGCGAAGGGGATACTCCCCAAAATCATTGGAACCACAGGTAGGCAGCAAGTACACACATCCCGATGAGCTTACCCAAGTCAGTGATTCGGGTAAGTGTGCGCAGCTAACCCCCCTGTGGTTTCAAGGATGAAGGGGATTAAGGCTGAATAAAATGTTCACGATAATAAGCAAGCTCAGCAACGGACTCACGAATATCATCTAATGCCTGATGCGTGTTTTGCTTTTTAAAACCAGGCAAAATTTCAGGTTTCCAGCGGCGAGCCAGTTCTTTTAAGGTGCTCACATCCAAATAGCGGTAATGGAAGTAAGCTTCAAGCTCGGGCATATATCGGAATAGGAAGCGCCTATCTTGGCCCACACTGTTGCCACAAATCGGTGACGTCCCTGCTGGGACCCACTGCTTAAGAAATTCAATCGTTTGCAATTCAGCATCATGCTCATTGAAAGGGCTGGCTTTCACCCGTTGTACCAAACCACTGCCCGTGTGAGTGCGCACATTCCACTCATCCATCAGACCAAGTTGTTCATCAGACTGATGAACTGCCAACACCGGGCCTTCTGCCAAGATATTAAGGTTCGCGTCAGTGACTAGGGTGGCAATCTCGATGATCCGATCCCGCTGAGGATCAAGACCGGTCATTTCCAGATCGATCCAGATCAGATTATTTTGATTTTCTGCCATGATATTTCCTGCCTGTTAGCTGGGGAGATAACCGAACAAACGGTTAATTGATAAAATAATGTGTATCATAGCCTTTTTGGTCGCAACGAGCGATATACACAAAGAACTTGGTGTTGCAGCGAATATCGCTAACCTCCCAGTAACATTCAGTCCGCAAGGTATCAAGTGAGGCGCAGTGAGCAAGAATAAACTGTCCAAAGGTCAACAACGACGTGTGCAGGCTAACCATCAGCGTCGGCTACGCACTGATAGAAAACCTGAGTTAGATGACTCTCAGCTTGGCGATCCGCAAGAGGGTATCGTCATCAGTCGTTTCGGTCAGCATGCCGATGTCGAGGCCGCCGATGGTGTTCAGCACCGTTGTAATATCCGCCGTACCATCAAATCACTGGTGACCGGTGACCGTGTGGTCTGGCGTCCTGGCCTGCAAGCACAGGAAGGAGTTCGAGTTAAAGGTATTGTCGAAGCTGTTCATGAGCGAACATCCGTTCTAACGCGTCCTGATCTTTATGATGGCGTGAAACCGATCGCCGCGAATATCGATCAGATCGTTATCGTATCAGCGATCTTACCCGAACTTTCTCTTAATATTATCGATCGCTATCTCGTGGCCTGTGAAACGTTGGATGTCGAGCCATTAATCGTACTGAATAAAATCGATTTACTGGATGTCGATGGCCGTAAATTTGTTGATGGCATGATGGATATTTACCGTCGTATTGGCTACAACGTACTGGAAGTTTCCAGCCAAACTCGTGAAGGGATGGAGGCTTTTGAGCAGGCACTCGCTGGGCGAATCAGCATCTTTGCCGGCCAGTCAGGTGTGGGTAAATCCAGTCTGTTGAATGCGCTGTTACCACCAACAGACAATGAAATTCTGGTCAATACAGTTTCCGATAACTCAGGTTTGGGCCAACACACCACCACCGCTGCTCGTTTGTATCATTTCCAGCATGGTGGTGATGTTATTGACTCACCGGGTGTGCGCGAATTCGGCCTCTGGCATTTGGCCCCGGAACAAATTACCCAAGGATTTGTCGAATTCCGTGATTATCTCGGTCATTGCAAGTTCCGCGATTGTAGCCATACCACGGATCCCGGTTGTGCACTGCGTGAAGCCGTGGAACAGGGCAAAATTGCTGAAGAACGTTTTGATAATTACCACCGGATTTTGGAAAGTATGGAACAGGCCAAACCGCGCAAGACATCAGATAGCGACGAGAAGTGATATCTTAATAACAAATCCATACCCAAATTCACCTGCGGGCGCATAAAGCAATACCCAATGGATTTTGAGTTGCAGGTAGGCGGCAACAAAACAAGCTCAGGGAATTGAGGTAACTCAATAACTTGAGCGAGTGATGGCAACCGATATTTCAGTAACTTGAAAAACAGCGGGGATATAATACGCCCCTTAATTTTACCGTTTACCCAAGAGGTCTACGTGCTGGACAGTATTAAAATCAGATTACAATATTTGCTCCCAAAACAGGGCCTGACCCGTTTGGCTGGCTGGGGTGCAGATAAGCAAGGCGGCTGGTTAACACAGCTGGTTATCAAGGCATTTGCCCGCTATTACAATGTCGATATGAAAGAAGCACAGGATCCTGAATTCTCGGCTTATCGTACATTTAACGAATTTTTTGTGCGCCCACTTCGCGCCGGTGTTCGTCCAGTTGTCGCGGAAGAAAATCTGTTAGCCCAGCCTGCTGACGGTGCGATCAGTCAGTTAGGCACTATTCATGGCGAGCAAATTTTGCAGGCAAAAGGCCATCAATACAGTTTGGAGGCTTTGCTGGCGGGTAACTATTTATTAGCGGCCGAATTCCAGAATGGTCAGTTTGTTACCACCTACTTGGCTCCCCGGGATTACCACCGTGTGCATATGCCATGTGCGGGTACATTGCGTGAAATGATTTATGTTCCCGGCGATTTATTCTCGGTCAATCCGCTGACCGCCGCGAATGTTCCCAACCTGTTCGCCCGTAATGAGCGCGTCATTTGCATCTTCGACACCGCCTTTGGTCCGATGGCACAGATTTTGGTGGGTGCAACTATCGTAGGCAGTATAGAAACGGTCTGGGCAGGCACCATTACCCCACCACGGGAAGGTGTGATTCGCCGCTGGACTTACCCACAAGCAGGTACTGAAGGTGCTATAACGCTGGAAAAAGGGCAAGAAATGGGCCGCTTTAAATTAGGCTCTACAGTGATTAATCTGTTTGCTGAGGGCAAAGTGTATTTAGCGCCACAGCTAAACAGTGGGTCTGTTACCCGCATGGGTGAAGTGCTCGCTGAAGCCGTCCCCGCGACACCACCGTGCTAGCTTTCGGCTGACGACGTTATTGATGTAAAGGAGCCTCTACTTGCGCCTAATAATTTCCTGGTCTTTTGGCCTATTACTGTCGTGTTTCATGCTGTTGTCCCTGCCGCTACAGGCGGCAACGCAGCCTAATGAAGAGCAGCTCAGACAAGAGCTGAAACAGGCTGAAGCCAATAAAGGGATGACTAATCAGGCAGAAATTGTTCAAGCGCTGCAAGGGGCTCTTAGCTGGCTAGCGGATGCGAAAGAATCCGATATCCGCGCCCAGCAGTATCAAAAAGCCATTGATGACTTCCCCAAGCTGACCCGTGAATTACGTCAGCAACTGGCACAAGAAGGGGATAAACCTCTACCTGTTCCCAGTAATATGTCCACGTCCGAACTTGAACAGCAAGTGCTGCAAATCAGCAGTCAATTGTTAGAGTTGAGCCGTCTGTCTCAACAAGAGCAAGATCGCGCACGGGAAATCAGTGAATCTCTCAATCAACTGCCACAGCAACAATCAGAAGCCCGACGCATTCTGGCCGAAATCAGCTCTCGCCTTCAGGCGCAAAGCAGCCCCACAACCCCGGTAACACAAGCTCAGTTTGCGTTACTGCAAGCGGAAGCCTTGGCCCGCAAAGCAAAAGCCAATGAGTTGGAGCTGTCCCAGCTTTCCGCTAACAACCGGCAGGAACTGTCGCGGCTACGTGCCGAGCTATACAAAAAGCGTCAGGAACGGGTAGACGCCCAGCTTCAGACCTTACGTAACAATCTGAATAATCAGCGTCAGCAGGCTGCAGAACAAGCACTTGAGCGTACAGAATTGCTGGCCGAACAAGGCGGAGATTTACCTGAGTCGATTACTCAGCAGTTGCAAATAAACCGCGAGTTATCTCAGGCACTGAATCAGCAAGCCCAGCGCATTGATCTCATTTCATCACAGCAGCGTCAGGCGGTATCACAGACGCAGCAAGTCCGGCAGGCACTTAGCACCATTCGTGAGCAGGCTCAGTGGTTAGGCGTGTCAACCGCCTTGGGGGAAGCACTGCGGGCACAGGTTGCCAGACTACCTGACGTCCCAAAATCTCAGCAGCTAGACCGCGATATGGCTCAATTGCGGGTTCAGCGCCTGCAATATGAAGACATGCTTGAGAAATTACAGCAGCAGAACGTTAAATTAATGCAAGACGATGGCCAGCCGCTCACCACAGAACAGCAGCGGATTTTGGATGCCCAATGGCGCACACAGCGCGAATTGCTCAACTCCCTCCTCTCAGGCTATGACACTCAGATTCTGGAGCTGACTAAGCTGAAAGTGGCGAATAGCCAGTTAGTGGATGCGCTGAGTGAAGTGCGCGAAGCGACCCACCGTTATCTGTTTTGGGTCGCCGACGTTAGCCCAATATCACTCTCTTATCCGATTAACGTCGCCCATGACCTTACCCAATTACTGTCGTTAGATACACTCTCGCAGCTCAGTAAGGCGTTTGCGATGATGATGACCAGCCAAGAAACATTGCTACCAATTATTGGTGCTCTGTTGTTTGTCGGCTTCAGTATTAGCTCCCGTCGCCACTATCATGCTTTCCTAGAGCGTGCCAGCAGCCGTGTGGGCAAGGTCACACAAGACCATTTCTCTCTGACATTACGTACCGTGTTCTGGTCAATTTTGATAGCGCTGCCGCTCCCTGTCTTATGGTCGGCTGTCGGTTATGGGTTGCAAAATGCCTGGTCATTCCCGATGGCTATCGCTATTGGCAATGCGGTCACGGCGACCGTTCCGGTGCTATGGGTGTTTATGATAAGCGCGGCGTTTGCTCATCCGCATGGCCTGTTTATCACCCACTTCCGCTGGTCACCAGCGCAAGTAGGGCGTGCTATGCGTTTTTATCGCATGTCAGTGTGGTTAATTATTCCGCTGATGATGGCGCTCATTACCTTCGAGAATTATAACGACCGTGAATTCGCCGGAACCCTTGGCCGGTTATGCTTTATTTTACTGTGTATCGCCTTAAGTCTAGTGACCAACAGCCTGAAACGGGCTGGTATCCCGCTTTATCTGGACAAGAAAGGTTCTGGTGAGAATATTGTTAACGTGGCGCTATGGGGGCTGTTGCTGTCGGCACCGTTGATTGCTGCATTAGCATCAGCGCTCGGTTATCTCACCACCTCGCAAGCGCTGCTGGCGCGTCTAGAGACCTCGGTCGCCATTTGGTTCTTCCTGTTAGTGGTTTACCACATTATTCGCCGCTGGATGCTGATTCAGCGCCGCCGTATCGCCTTTGACCGTGCCAAGCAGCGGCGTGCCGACATTCTGGCGCAACGCGCCCGTGGCGAAGAAGATACCCCGCACAATAACAGCACCGAAGGGTCGATTGATGTGGAAGAACCGGTCATTGATCTGGATGTGATCAGTGCCCAGTCTCTGCGGTTGGTGCGATCAATTCTAACGATGATCGCACTGGTTTCAGTGATCGTCCTGTGGTCTGAGATTCATTCCGCTTTCGGCTTCCTGGAAAACATTCGTCTGTGGGATGTGTCATCCACCATTAATGGCATTGAGTCGGTGCAAGCGATCACCATGGGATCCTTGCTGATCGCTATTCTGGTGATGATTGTGACCACCCAACTGGTGAGAAATTTGCCTGCCTTACTGGAACTGGCGCTGTTGCAGCACTTGGATTTGACTCCGGGAACGGGTTACGCCATTTCTACTATCACCAAATATCTGTTGATCTTATTTGGTGGTTTGATCGGTTTCTCGATGCTGGGGATCGAATGGGCAAAATTCCAGTGGCTGGTTGCAGCACTCGGTTTAGGTTTGGGCTTCGGTTTACAGGAGATTTTTGCCAACTTCGTCTCCGGCTTAATTATCTTGTTTGAAAAACCGATCCGTATCGGCGATACCGTGACTATTCGTGAACTCACCGGTAGCGTGACCAAGATCAATACCCGCGCAACCACCATCTCAGACTGGGATCGCAAAGAAATTATCGTGCCGAATAAGGCCTTTATTACCGAGCAATTCATTAACTGGTCATTGTCGGATTCTATTACCCGTGTGGTACTGACCGTGCCAGCACCAGCGGAAACCAGTAGTGAGGAAGTGACAGAGGTCTTACTGACCGCCGCACGACGTTGTACGCTAGTATTGGATAACCCGCCACCGGAGGTCTATTTGGTTGATCTTCAACAAGGAATTCAAATTTTCGAACTGCGTATTTACGCCGCTGAAATGGGCCATCGCATGCCGCTGCGCCATGAGATCCACCAGTTAATTCTGGCCGGTTACCGCGAGCATGGTATTACGCTGCCATTCCCACCATTCCAAGCTCGTCTGGAAACTCTGGGGCGTGGGCGAGTGGTTTCTTCAAACCGCACCCGTACACCGGGTAGTTTGTAAGATACAAGATGTTATCCAAAGTCATTGGCGTTGCAGCAAGGCGGCTAGCGAACTCATCCCGATGAGCTTACAGAGTCAAGTGATTCGGGTGAGTGAGTGCGGCCAACACTGCTGCGGCGTCAAGGACGAAGGATAATTAGGCGATATCGACAGGAAACGCAATAACCTCGCTCAACTTCTCTGCACCCAACGCCAACATCACCAAACGATCAACCCCTAGTGCTACGCCTGAACAATCTGGCAGGCCTTGTTTCAGGGCAGCAATCAGGTTCATATCGATCGGGTTTTGTGGCAAGCCGCGTTTAGCACGGATGCGATTATCTTGCTCGAAACGTTGCAGTTGTTCATCACCGTCAGTCAGTTCATGGAAACCATTCGCCAGCTCAATGCCTTTGAAGTAAACCTCAAAGCGCTCTGCTACTCGATGATCTTCGGTACTGATCAGCGCCAAGGATGCTTGCGAAGCGGGGAAATGATACACAAACGCCGGTTTATCTCGGCCAATATGGGGTTCAACCCCGACAGTGAACAGCAATTGCAGCAGCGTATCGCGATCTTCTTCTGTGTCCGCAATATTGCTTAAATCCAGTTTTGCCGCAGCTTCGCGCAATTGCGCTTTATCTGCAGACAAGGGATCAATATCCAGATGACGCAAAAATGCTTGCTGATAAGACAAGGTTTCTGCGCTGTTGCAATCCAGAATTTGCTGCAACAGGTCATCAACCTCATTCATTAAGCGATACATATCATAATGCGGGCGATACCATTCCAGCATAGTGAATTCAGGGTTGTGATAGCGACCAGCCTCTTCATTGCGGAAACTGCGCCCTAATTGATAAATAGAGCCACTTCCCGCCGCCAGCAGGCGCTTCATGTGATATTCCGGACTGGTCATCATGTACAGCGTCAAACCATCGGCAGCGCCCGGGCCAACAAATCGGGTTTCAAATGGGACCAAATGAATGTCCGTCACTGTCGCTTGGCTCATGGTTGGCGTTTCAACTTCTAATACGCCACGATCGGCAAAAAAGCGCCGGATCTCTGCCATTATTGCTGCGCGCTTCAACAAATTGGCGATAGGTGCACTCGGCTGCCAGCTTGCCGTTTCGCTCATGGTGGTTAACTCCGAAATCAAACAGGGGGTGCAGTCTACTCGCATCTCCTCACTCAGACAAATCTGTCAATCATCTGCCAGATTCCTGCCGCCAATTCAGCATTTCACTCTGAAAAAATGACTTTTACCCAACAGATGCTGTTTGGGATCACGTTTTTGTTAGTAATGCCGCTGAGGCGGTTCAAATAAAACAAAACAATCGATCACATCAAATTTCTACTACTTAGCATTAGGTATAATTATTCCCATACAAAAAGTAAGAAATAGCTATTCTTAATACCATCGTTCTCGTTAACGGCTATTACGTTAGCCAAATAATAATATTAAAAAACCGATTAAGAATAGAGATTCACTTTTATTTACCCAAGTACGAAGGGTATAGGATTTTCACTTGAACAATGGAGAAGCGCAGTGCAAACCTTTAACGCCGATCTTGCCATTATCGGGGCCGGGGGAGCTGGTTTACGTGCAGCAATAGCCGCAGCGGAAGCCAACCCTCAGCTGAAGATTGCTCTGATCTCGAAAGTATACCCGATGCGGAGCCATACCGTGGCCGCCGAGGGGGGATCAGCCGCTGTCACACAGGACCACGATACCTTTGACTATCATTTCCACGATACTGTAGCCGGTGGTGACTGGTTATGCGAACAAGATGTTGTTGATCATTTTGTCCATAGTTGCCCAGAAGAGATGGCGCAGCTAGAAATCTGGGGTTGCCCATGGAGTCGTAAACCAGATGGCTCTGTTAACGTTCGCCGCTTCGGTGGGATGAAAATCGAACGTACGTGGTTTGCTGCCGATAAAACTGGCTTCCACATGCTGCATACGTTGTTCCAGACATCTTTAAAATACCCGCAAATTCAACGTTTTGATGAACACTTCGTGCTAGATATTCTGGTCGATGATGGCCAGGCTCGTGGTGTTGTTGCCATGAATATGATGGAAGGGACACGCGTACAAATCCGTGCAAACGCAGTGGTCATGGCCACCGGCGGTGCAGGCCGCGTTTATCGTTATAACACCAACGGTGGTATTGTTACCGGTGATGGTATGGGGATGGCATTCCACCACGGTGTTCCGCTGCGGGATATGGAATTTGTGCAATATCACCCAACAGGTCTGCCTGGCTCAGGTATCTTGATGACCGAAGGTTGCCGTGGTGAAGGCGGTATTCTGGTCAATAAAGATGGTTATCGTTATTTGCAAGATTACGGCATGGGGCCTGAAACTCCACTCGGCGAGCCAAAAAATAAATACATGGAATTAGGCCCACGCGATAAAGTCTCGCAAGCCTTCTGGCATGAATGGCGCGCTGGCCGCACTATTGCGACACCGCGTGGCGATGTGGTCTATCTGGACTTGCGCCATCTGGGTGAGAAGAAACTGCTTGAGCGTTTACCGTTCATCTGCGAATTGGCAAAAGCCTATGTCGGTGTCGACCCAGTTAAAGAACCGATTCCAGTACGCCCCACTGCGCATTACACCATGGGCGGTATCGAAACCAACCAACAATGTGAAACGCGGATCAAAGGGCTGTTTGCTGTCGGTGAATGTTCTTCTGTCGGCCTGCACGGTGCGAACCGCTTAGGTTCCAACTCACTAGCTGAATTGGTGGTCTTTGGTCGCGTTGCTGGCGAACAAGCGGCACTGCGCGCCATGGAAAGCAATCCGGCAAACGGCAGTGCACTTGATGCACAGACACGTGATGTGGAAACCCGCCTAAGTAACCTGATGAAACAGGAAGGGACTGAGAATTGGGCAAAAATCCGCGATGAGATGGGTCTGTCAATGGAAGAAGGTTGCGGTATTTACCGTACACCGGAATTGATGCAGAAAACTGTGGATAAATTGGCTGAATTGAAAGAACGCTTCAAACGCGTGAAAATCACCGATACCTCCAGTGTATTTAATACCGACCTGTTGTACACCATTGAACTTGGCTACGGCTTGGATGTGGCGGAATGTATGGCCCATTCAGCACTGAACCGCAAAGAATCCCGTGGCGCGCATCAGCGTTTGGATGAAGGTTGTACCGAGCGTGATGATGTTAACTTCCTCAAACACACGCTGGCCTTCCATACTCCAGGTGGTGCACCACGCCTTGAATACAGTGACGTAAAAATTACCAAGCTGGCACCGGCAAAACGTGTTTATGGTGGTGAAGCCACCGCACAAGATGCGAAAGATGCGAAAGATTTAAAGGATAAGGAGCAGGCGAATGACTGATATGAAAGTCCTGAAAATGGAAGTCATGCGCTATAACCCGGAATGTGATAGCGAACCTCACTTCGATATCTTTGAAGTCCCATACGATGAGCAGACTTCTCTGCTGGATGCGCTGGGTTATATCAAAGATAACCTGGCACCGGACTTATCTTATCGCTGGTCATGTCGAATGGCGATTTGTGGCTCGTGTGGCATGATGGTAAACAAAGTGCCAAAACTCGCCTGTAAGACTTTCTTGCGCGAATACACCGCAGGCATGAAAGTCGAGGCATTGGGTAACTTCCCAATCGAGCGTGATTTAGTCGTTGATATGACTCACTTTATTGAGAGTCTGGAGGCCATAAAACCTTATATCATTGGTAATGAACGCAAAGCGACAGATGGCCCGACGAAGCAGACACCTGCTCAGATGGCAAAATACCATCAGTTCTCCGGCTGTATTAACTGCGGTCTGTGTTATGCCGCGTGTCCACAGTTTGGTCTAAACCCTGAGTTTATCGGCCCGGCAGCCATCACACTGGCGCACCGCTATAATCTGGACACTCGCGACCACGGCAAGAAAGAACGTATGCCTCAGCTCAACGGGAACAACGGCGTCTGGAGTTGTACCTTTGTCGGCTACTGTTCAGAAGTTTGTCCTAAGCATGTTGACCCCGCTGCTGCTATCCAGCAAGGCAAGGTCGAGAGCGCAAAAGACTTCATGATCGCCATGCTGAAACCACAATAAGGGAGGGGAAACAGTAATGACTACTAAACGTAAAGCTTACGTCCGTACCATGGCCCCGAACTGGTGGCAACAGCTCGGTTTCTATCGTTTTTATATGTTACGTGAAGGCACATCTGTTCCAGCAGTGTGGTTCAGTGTTCTGCTGATTTACGGTGTGTTCGCGCTGAAAAGCGGCCCGGCTGGATGGGAAGGTTTTGTTGGATTCCTGCAAAACCCGCTGGTGTTGTTCATTAACATCATTACGTTATTTGCTGCGGTCTTACATACCAAAACTTGGTTTGAGCTGGCACCAAAGGCTGCCAATATTATCGTTAATAGTGAAAAAATGGGTCCAGGGCCAGTCATTAAGGCGCTGTGGGTTGTGACTATCGTGGCTACCGCGATTATTCTGGCCGTCGCCTTACTCTAACCCGGAGGAGAACAAGATGAATCAAGTCCCTAAGCGCTCCGATGAACCTGTCTTCTGGGGTCTGTTTGGTGCTGGCGGCATGTGGAGTGCCATAATTGCACCAGCCGTTATTCTGTTGGTCGCTATTTTGCTGCCACTGGGCGCTTTCCCAGGTGATGCATTGAGCTACGAACGTGTACTGGCGTTTTGTCAGAGTTTTATTGGCCGGGTATTCCTGCTGCTAATGATTATTTTGCCATTGTGGTGCGGTTTACACCGTATTCATCACGCTATGCATGATTTGAAAATCCATGTTCCAGCGGGAAAATGGGTGTTCTATGGTCTGGCTGCCATCCTAAGTGTAGTCACTATCATCGGTGTTCTGACACTGTAATTGCCCATGTCCTATCAACGGCCCGAGCCTCTGCCGGGCCGTTTTTTTTGCCTTTTCATCAATAACTCAGATTCATCCATTTGCCTCTTACATAGATGATAGCTATTCTCAATAGCAGATTACTCATTGAAATACTAAGGAATGCAGATGCGTCTGTGGTCAAAATTATCCGTGTTAGCGGCTACCCTGCTCTCTGTCGCCTGTAGCGTTACGCCGCCAAAAGACGTGAAAGTCGTCGATAACTTCCAATTACCTCGCTATCTTGGCACTTGGTATGAAATTGCTCGGCTGGATCACAGCTTTGAACGCGGGCTCGATCATGTCACCGCTAACTACTCGCTCCGTGATGATGGCGGCGTAAAAGTCATTAACCGAGGTTATAACACCAAGAAGCAACAGTGGCAGGAGAGTATTGGGAAAGCCTACTTTATTGGCTCGCCACAACAAGCCTCGTTGAAAGTATCGTTCTTCGGTCCATTCTATGGCGGCTATAATGTGATTGATTTAGATGACGAATATCAGCATGCCTTGATTGCTGGCCCTAATCGGGACTATCTATGGATTTTATCGCGAACACCGACGATTGATAATCAAACCAAAGAGCGGCTGCTCGCAGTAGCGAAAAACTCAGGATTCCCGGTAGATGAACTGATATGGGTTGAGCAGGGAGAGTTGGGGTCAGGCCGATGATCGCGTGGGCAATTGACATCTAGGTATTCATTAAGGGGGAATATTCCCCCTTAATAATTTATGAAGCTAATTTCAGCCCGATAATGCCAGCCAGAATCAGTCCCAAACTGAACACGCGTGCCAGACTGGCGGATTCCCCTAGTAACATAATGCCGAGAATCGCCGTCCCTACCGCGCCAATTCCCGTCCAGACGGCATAGGCAGTGCCTGCTGGTAAGGTTTTCATGGCATAGGCCAATAAAAAGACACTGGCAGCCATTGCCACTAAAGTCACAATACTGGGCGTTAGTCGCGTAAAACCATGGGAATATTTCAGGCCAATGGCCCAAATAACTTCCAATAAACCCGCAATAACCAGAATAATCCAAGCCATGGTAACCACCTCGCTTAGGCGGGGTCGTCCCCGAAATAACAGATGCGTGCTGGGTCGTCCCAAGCAGCAGATAGATGAGCGTGATACGTTAGCACGCTAAATAATAAGCAGCAATATCATGGCCAATCAAAAATAAATCCGGCGGTAATGACCGCCGATAACTATACCCACGAAGGTTTATTCCGCGCTGCGCTCAATCGCGCTACCTGCACTTTGAACATCTTTGCCCACACCTTTGGTGGTATTGCAGGCGCTCAACGAAGAGATAACTAACAAGGAGAAAATAACAGCGATACTTTTCTTCAACATGATAAAAGTTCCTTATAGGTTGTGAGTGTGTTCACTCAATAAGGATAGTCAAAGAAACAGAATTGCACTTTTTCTGACAAGAAGCGCCCGGGATAAGCCAAGCCCAGATAGCAGAAAACCGCCAATTCAGCGGTTTTCTTTGATTCTCAGCGTGACTGATATGTTACTTCACGCGAGACACATATTCGCCAGAGCGGGTGTCGACTTTAATGACTTCGCCAACCTGCACGAATAATGGCACTTTGACCACTGCGCCAGTGCTCAGAGTTGCAGGCTTACCACCCGTACCGGCAGTGTCACCCTTCAGGCCTGGGTCAGTGTCAACAATTTCAAGCTCAATAAAGTTTGGTGGCGTCACAGCGATAGGCTGACCATTCCACAAAGTTACGATACATTCGGCCTGATCAATCAACCATTTAGCGTTATCGCCAATGGCTTTAGCATCAGCTTGCAGCTGTTCGTAAGTTTCGTTATTCATGAAGTGCCAGAACTCACCGTCGTTATACAGGTAAGTCAAGTTCAGATCGTTAACGTCAGCGCCTTCCAGAGAATCTGTTGATTTAAAAGTCTTTTCAACACGCCCACCGGTCAGCAGGCGGCGCATTTTAACGCGCGCAAAAGCCTGGCCTTTACCTGGTTTGACGAATTCGCTAGATTCAACGGCATAAGGCTCGCCCTCGAACATGATTTTAAGACCGGGACGAAAATCGTTGCTATAATAACTGGCCATTATGGTCCTCAAGAAACTGGTAGTAAGCCTAGAAAATGGCAAGTATTGTAACCCGAAACATGCCAATTAGAGAAGATTGGTTGCAACAACTCGCCGATGTAATTACTGATCCGGACGAATTGCTAAGAATTCTGTTCTTAAATGAACACCCTAACCTGCAGCAAGGCAGCGCAGCGCGTCGTTTGTTTCCCTTAAGAGTGCCCCGCGCATTTGTCGCGCGCATGCAACCGGGAAATCCATCAGACCCTTTATTGCTTCAGGTGCTCACTGCACGTGAAGAGTTTATTGCTGCCCCCGGCTTTACTCATGATCCGCTCGACGAACAGCGTAGCGTCGTTCCCGGTTTACTGCACAAATACCGCAACCGCGCATTATTACTGGTCAAAGGCGGCTGTGCCGTCAATTGCCGCTATTGCTTCCGCCGTCATTTCCCTTATCAGGATAACCAAGGCAACAAAGCGAATTGGCAGCAAGCTCTGGATTATATTCGCCAACACCCTGAACTGGACGAAATTATTTTTTCGGGCGGCGACCCGTTAATGGCAAAAGATAATGAACTCAGTTGGCTCTTGAATGAGTTGGAAAGCATCCAACATATCAAAAGGTTACGAATTCATAGCCGCTTGCCAGTGGTGATCCCCGCGCGCATTACTCCGGCATTGTGTCAATTGCTGGGTGATTCACGATTACAAGTGCTGATGGTTACCCATATCAACCACGCCAATGAAATCGACCAGCCTTTGCGAGACAGTATGGCACAGCTAAAACGGGTGGGTGTGACGCTATTAAACCAGAGTGTGTTACTGCGTGGGGTCAATGATGATGCAGAGGTTTTGGCAACATTAAGCAATGCTCTGTTTGATGCAGGAATTCTACCTTATTACATCCATGTGCTGGATAAAGTCCAAGGCGCGGCCCACTTTATGGTCGATGACGACGAAGCTCGACAATTAATGAAAGGGTTACTGAGCCGGGTATCCGGTTATCTAGTACCACGACTGGCGCGAGAAATTGGTGGTCAACCTAGCAAAACACCACTGGATCTTCGATTAATGCAAAGCGAGTAATGACAAAACAGGGGATGCGATGCGTCCCCTGAGTTATTGATCTTGCAGCTTAAGCTATTAAGGGCACTTGTAAACTTCACCGACCATTTTGCTGTCAAGGGGCGCGAAGCTTGATAAGAAGGTTTCGCTCGGGCTGGTTGCACCATAGATAACATTGCCGCCCATTGCTGCTGCTTTGTTGCGCAGGTCATTTGCTGCACCACGCATAGAGCTGCTTTCACCGCCGCCACCGGACAGCCAATTGCTCTGAGTCCCCGTCACCTGGCCGACCAACTGACATTCACTACCCGGCTTGGTATCGGAGAACTTCACTTGCTCACCCGCCGAACTCAATTGATTAGTGGAGCTACAGCCAGCCAGCAGCATCGCTGCCGAGAGACCAAGTAACACTTTAATCCGCATTTTTTTCCCCATTCTAAGTTGAGAATCACGCTAAAGATTACCAGAAAGCACCGCTGCCAATTAGGCATCCGTTGCCGAAATTATCCAGTGACCCGATTTCTAGGCTGATGGTTAATGAGTAACAGTTTACACATTAATTCAGAAACTAAGATAATAAAAAGCCCTGCAATCATCACATAGGATGAAATAAAACGGCTTTTAGGGTGCCGAGTTGCAAAATATGAATCGGAACAGACTGAGTATTCAGGAAAGAACCAAAATAAAGTTCACTTAAGGCAAGGTGATGACAGGTTTGATGTATTGCAGGTTTTTATTTTCGTAAAAGATAAGAGTGAAACTTAAAAAATAAAAGCGAGCAGGTCGCCCCACTCGCTTTTATCAACAGCGTATCCCTTGCGCTACCACTCTACATGGCCACTCAAGGGGTTGGCAGCATTACATCATGCCACCCATGCCGCCCATACCACCCATGCCGCCAGCGCCCATATCAGCACCTTTGTCATCGCGTGGCAGGTCAGTGATCATGCACTCAGTGGTGATCATCAGGCCAGCAATAGAGGCTGCGTACTGCAGAGCAGAACGAGTCACTTTAGTTGGATCCAAGATACCCATCGCGATCATGTCGCCGTATTCTTCGCTGTATGCGTTGTAACCGTAGCTACCTGAACCCGCTTTAACGTTGTTCGCGATAACAGAGGCTTCTTCACCGGCGTTAACGACGATCTGACGCAGTGGAGATTCCATCGCACGCAGAGCAACTTTGATACCCACGTTCTGGTCTTCGTTGTCGCCTTTCAGGCCCGCAGCAGTGATAGCAGATGCAGCACGAATCAGTGCAACACCACCACCAGCAACCACACCTTCTTCTACCGCAGCACGAGTTGCGTGCAGAGCATCTTCAACGCGCGCTTTCTTCTCTTTCATTTCAACTTCAGTTGCGGCGCCCACTTTGATAACGGCAACGCCGCCAGCCAGTTTAGCAACACGCTCTTGCAGTTTTTCTTTGTCGTAGTCAGAAGTTGCGTCTTCAATTTGCTGACGGATCTGAGCAACACGGCCCTGAATCGCAGCTTCGTCACCTACACCATCAATGATGATAGTGGTGTCTTTGTTGATAACAACACGTTTTGCCTGACCCAGATCTTCCAGAGTGGTTTTTTCCAGTTCCAGACCGATTTCTTCAGAAATCACAGTACCAGAAGTCAGGGTAGCGATGTCTTGCAGCATAGCTTTACGACGGTCGCCGAAACCAGGTGCTTTAACCGCTGCAACTTTAACGATCCCGCGCATGGTGTTAACCACCAGAGTTGCCAGAGCTTCACCTTCAACATCTTCTGCAATGATCAGCAGTGGTTTACCGGCTTTCGCTACAGCTTCCAGCACTGGCAGCATTTCGCGGATGTTAGAGATTTTCTTGTCAGCCAACAGGATGAATGGGCTTTCAAGCTCAATAGAACCTGTTTCTGGTTTATTGATGAAGTAAGGAGACAGGTAACCACGGTCGAACTGCATACCTTCTACCACATCCAGTTCGTCTTGCAGACCTGAACCTTCTTCAACAGTGATAACGCCTTCTTTACCTACTTTTTCCATCGCTTGTGCAATCAGCTCACCCACAGTTGAGTCTGAGTTTGCAGAGATGGTCCCTACCTGTGCGATAGCTTTAGAATCAGAGCAAGGCACAGACAGTTTCTTCAATTCTTCAACTGCAGCGATAACGGCTTTGTCGATACCGCGTTTCAGATCCATTGGGTTCATGCCCGCAGCAACAGCTTTCAGGCCTTCAGTGATAATGGATTGAGCCAGAACAGTTGCAGTGGTAGTACCGTCACCTGCCGCGTCATTCGCTTTAGAGGCAACTTCTTTCACCATCTGTGCACCCATGTTCTCAAACTTGTCTTCCAGTTCGATCTCACGCGCAACAGATACACCATCTTTGGTGATAGTTGGAGAGCCGAAAGACTTGTCCAGAACTACGTTACGGCCTTTCGGGCCCAGGGTCACTTTCACTGCATCAGCAAGGATGTTTACGCCGCGTAGCATTTTGATGCGTGCGTCGTTACCGAATTTTACGTCTTTAGCTGCCATTGGTATTTCCCTTAACTCGTTCAGTTCAGAAGATTAGAGAGCGTGATTACGCTTCAACAATTGCCAGAATGTCGCTTTCGGACATGATCAACACTTCTTCATGGTCGATCTTCTCTGACTTCACGCCGTAACCATCGTTGAAAATAACGACGTCGCCAACTTTCACATCCAACGGCTTAACTTCACCGTTATCCAGGATGCGACCATTGCCGACAGCCAGAACTTCGCCACGGGTAGATTTACCCGCTGCAGTGCCAGTCAGAACGATGCCGCCAGCAGACTTGGATTCAACTTCTTTGCGCTTGACGATAACGCGGTCATGCAATGGACGAATTTTCATTGATAGCTCTCCTATGAGAAGGTCCGTATCAGATTTAGGATTAATATCGGCATGCCTTCATAACCGATACCGTGCCTTCCTTAATGGGGGCGGCTTCTTATCCCTTCAAGGGAGACGACAAAAAAAAATTCATTTTTTTCTCGCCCGAAAAGGGGTGTTTTTGCGCCCCCACCGCCCACAGTGAAAAGAAAACACTGTGATTTATTTTACAATTTTATGATGAGTAAACAGGTCATTAGAAAGAACCATCCGTTTACTTATCATCTTTAAAGCGATTATCTGTCGGTTTATCATCCTCATCCGGACGATGTTCTACGATGAAGCTGTCATCAGCTTTACGCTGAAACTCACCATCGAAGGTATTTCCGCCCCCCATAGGGCCACTACCAGCACTAAAACCACCACGATAAATGTTCAGATGTGGCATCAACTTCAGTGTTAATGATTTCTGGATGGGGGGTAAAAGCAGTAACAAACCAAGGAAGTCAGTAAAGAAGCCTGGGATCAACAGCAAGAAGCCCACCAAAACTAGCGATACACTCTTGACCATTTCTGCTGCAGGGCTTTCACCCGCAGCCAGTTTTTGCTGCATCTGCATAAAGGTTTTTATCCCCTGATTGCGCACCAGAGAGATCCCCACGCAGGAACTCAGGATCACCAGCAGCAGGGTAACCAACACACCCAATACGGCTGCAACCTTGATAAATATCGATATTTCTATATACGCCAATAAAAATATTAGCGCTAACGGTAACCAACGCACCGCATTCTCCTTATTCTCATCATTCAGCATCCCTCATCAGATTAAACCTGCCTGACAGATACCATGAAAACCTTGACCCGACTGGCGCTGACTCGGTTTTTTCCCTTTATATAGGGATTTTAGCGTCAGCTCCCCTCTTCGACGTGGGTCGACCCTCTTAAAGTGGTGGTGGTAGCATCGTTTTTCAAGCTGAGGGTGCATTTTTATTACTTCTGCGTGCAACTGTGAGAGAAATCACAGATATCAGATCATCTCAATTAATTCCGACCATATAGTGATCCTAGTTCAAGGCTTTTTATCGTTAAGCAGCATATGATCCTGTTAGCAACATGATGAATGGTTAATCTTTCCGCATTAAAAGTTCATGGCGGCATCATGTTGTCCACGGCGGCATAATTTAGTTAACAAATACAAAACAAGACAGCACATTAGAGAAGGTTCTCATGTCAAATAACATTCGTATTGAAGAAGACCTGTTAGGTACACGAGAAGTCCCCGCAGAGGCTTACTACGGTGTTCATACCCTGCGTGCGATTGAAAACTTCTATATAAGTAACAGCAAAATCAGTGATGTTCCCGAATTTGTACGCGGCATGGTTATGGTAAAAAAAGCGGCGGCAATGGCGAACAAAGAGCTACACACCATCCCACGCAAAATTGCTGACATCATTATTCAGGCATGTGATGAAGTTCTGGATAAAGGCAAATGCATGGATCAGTTCCCGGTTGACGTATTCCAAGGCGGCGCCGGTACCTCTTTAAACATGAATACCAACGAAGTTCTGGCCAATATCGGTCTGGAACTGATGGGGCACCAGAAGGGGGAATATCAATACCTTAATCCTAACGACCATCTGAACAAGTGCCAATCCACCAACGATGCCTACCCAACCGGCTTCCGCATTGCGGTCTACGCCTCTATCATGAAATTGATCGACGCGATCAATGAACTGGGCGAAGGTTTTGGTAGAAAATCCAAAGAATTCGAAAAAATTCTGAAAATGGGCCGTACCCAGTTACAGGATGCCGTTCCAATGACACTGGGGCAGGAGTTCCGTGCTTTCCAGGTATTGTTAAACGAAGAAACCAAAAACCTGCAACGTACCGCAGAATTACTGTTGGAAGTTAACCTAGGTGCAACGGCTATCGGTACTGCCTTGAACACGCCTGAAGGTTATCAGCAACTGGCGGTACAAAAACTAGCGGAAATCAGTGGGTTGGCATGTGTGCCAGCAGAAGACTTGATTGAAGCGACGTCTGACTGCGGTGCTTACGTGATGGTGCACAGTGCCCTGAAACGTCTGGCCGTTAAGATGTCGAAAATCTGTAATGACTTACGTTTGCTCTCTTCTGGCCCGCGTACGGGTCTGAATGAAATCAATCTGCCAGAATTGCAGGCCGGTTCTTCTATCATGCCAGCCAAAGTCAACCCGGTGATTCCTGAAGTTGTTAATCAGGTTTGTTTTAAGGTGATCGGTAACGACACTTGCATTACTATGGCGGCCGAAGCAGGTCAGCTCCAGTTGAACGTCATGGAGCCAGTGATTGGCCAGGCTATGTTTGAATCCATTCATATCCTGACAAATGCTTGCTATAACCTGTTGGAAAAATGCATCAATGGCATTACTGCCAACAAAGAGGTCTGCGAACGTTACGTCTTTAACTCTATCGGTATCGTCACCTATCTCAACCCATTCATTGGTCACCATAACGGTGATATCGTGGGTAAGATTTGTGCTGAAACCGGCAAGAATGTGCGGGAAGTGGTTCTGGAACGCGGCTTATTAACCGAAGCTGAGTTGGACGATATTTTCTCTGTCGAGAACCTGATGCATCCTGCCTATAAGGCGAAACGTTATACCGATGAAAATGAACAATAGAATAATCATCCGGTAGCCTACAAGGCACGCATGCTCCTCTGGACAGCGTGCCTTTTTACTTTCTAGTAAACACAACTATGTAACTTTTAGTTTTCAAATAAAAACAAATAGTTTCCAATTAAAACAAGGAGTAAATACTATGATAGCCGTAGAATTAGTCATCGTTCTGCTGGCCATTTTTTTAGGGGCCAGGTTGGGCGGTATCGGTATCGGATTTGCGGGTGGGATTGGTGTTTTGGTGTTGGCGATTATTGGCGTCAAACCGGGCAGCATTCCCTTTGATGTTATTTCAATCATCATGGCCGTTATTGCCGCAATCTCTGCAATGCAGGTCGCCGGTGGTATGGATTATCTGGTGCAACAAACTGAAAAATTGCTGCGTAAGAATCCAAAACACATCACCATCCTTGCCCCACTGGTCACTTATTTTCTGACCATCTTCGCCGGGACAGGTAACATTTCTCTGTCAGCCCTGCCGGTGATTGCAGAAGTGGCGAAAGAACAAGGCATCAAACCTTGCCGCCCACTGTCTACCGCCGTTGTCTCCGCACAGATTGCTATCACCGCCTCACCTATTTCGGCGGCAGTCGTTTACATGTCTTCCGTCATGGAAGGCCACGGCGTCAGCTACTTACATTTACTGATGATTGTTATCCCATCCACCCTGCTTGCGGTGTTTGTGATGTCATTGATCGTTTCCTGGTGCTTTAACTCCAAACTTTCCGATGACCCCGTTTATTTGAAACGTTTGGAAGAAGGCTTAGTAACACTGCGTGGCGACACGGTAAAAGTGATTAAACCACGCGCTAAAGCCTCAGTGTTGTTGTTCCTGGCGGGCGTATTGTGTGTTGTGGCCTATGCCATTATCAACAGCCCAAGTGTCGGTTTAGTGGCAACACCACTGATGAATACCACCAATGCCATCCTGATTATCATGCTGAGTGTGGCGACCATCACCACCATGGTGTGTTCAGTTGAAACTGACTCAATCCTGAATTCCAGTACATTTAAAGCCGGTATGAGTGCTTGTATCTGTATCCTCGGTGTTGCTTGGTTAGGTGATACTTTTGTGCAGCACAATCTGGAATGGATTAAAGAAACTGCGGGTAGCCTGATTCAGACTCACTCATGGTTACTGGCTGTTATCTTCTTCTTCTGTTCAGCACTGCTTTACTCTCAGGCAGCAACTGCTAAGGCATTGATGCCAATGGCAATGGCTCTGAACGTTTCACCACTGGCAGCGATTGCTTCTTTCGCAGCGGTTTCTGGTCTGTTCATTCTGCCGACTTACCCAACACTGGTTGCGGCAGTACAAATGGACGACACCGGCACCACTCGCATTGGTCGCTTCGTGTTCAACCATCCGTTCTTCATCCCTGGCACCATCGGGGTAGCACTGGCCGTCTGTTTCGGCTTTGTCATGGGCGGTCTGGTTCTGTAATCGTTTGAATGATGGGGCGCACCACGCGCCCCATTTCCTCAGCTATATCTCATCGTTACATAAATCATCTTCTGACCCACCCCCGCTTCGCGCTATAGTATTTTCTTATTATTCCCTGTTTTCTTGTCATGAACCCGAGGTGAACATGTCTGATTGTGATGCAATTGTGGTATTGTGCACCGCCCCAGATGAAGCCAGCGCACAGGATTTAGCCGCGAAGGTTGTGGGTGAGAAATTGGCCGCTTGTGCCACCTTGCTGCCGGGCGCGACCTCGATTTACGCCTGGGAAGGTAAGCTCCAGCAAGAGTATGAAGTCCAGTTATTGTTCAAAAGCAATACGGGCCACCAGCAGGCGCTTCTCAGCTATATCAAACAACATCACCCCTACCAGACACCCGAATTGTTGGTGCTGCCGGTACGGGACGGAGATAAAGATTACCTGTCATGGCTCAACGCTTCATTACTCTGATTCTGCTGCTGTGCAGCGTTTTACTTGCGCCGCACAGCGCACAGGCTTCACTGTTTGGTGAAAACGCCTCTTTTGGCCAGAAAAGTAGCCAGAACCGGTTTATCCCTGTTGATCAGGCGTTTGCTTTTGATTTTCGCCAGCAAAGTGACCAGCTCACCCTAAGCTGGCAGATTCATCCCGACTATTATCTGTATCGCCAGCAAATCAAAATTGTGCCGCATAATGCCACGCTTGGCGCACTGACACTGCCGGAAGGCATTGCACATCATGATGAATTCTATGGTGAAGTCGCGATTTTCAAGCAACAACTCACACTGAAAATCCCAATTATGCAGGCCGGCGAGCAAGCCAGTGTCAGTGTGACCTATCAGGGGTGTGCTGAGGCTGGATTCTGTTATCCGCCAGAAACCCGAGTGGTGCCGCTCTCTGCGGTGGCTGCCGGTTCATCCGTGGCCGCAGGCATAGAAGCGGCGTCTTCTGTAGCCAATAATTCGCCCCCAACACCTGCGGAGTTGCCGTTCTCTCCACTATGGGCGCTCCTGATTGGTATCGGCATTGCCTTTACTCCTTGTGTATTGCCAATGTATCCGCTGATTTCAGCCATCATTCTTGGCCGAGAAAAACCACATAGTCAGCGGCGAATATTGCTGCTGGCCGTGGTCTATGTGCAAGGAATGGCGCTGACCTACACCCTACTTGGCTTGGTGGTTGCAGCAGCTGGCTTACAGTTTCAGGCAGCATTACAACATCCTTATGTACTGATTGGGCTGTCGGCACTGTTTGCATTGTTGGCATTATCCATGTTCGGCCTGTATTCGCTGCAATTGCCTTCGTCACTACAAACCCGGCTAGTGCAGTGGAGCAGCAGCCAGCGTGGGGGATCACTGGCCGGTGTCTTTGCCATGGGTGCACTGGCGGGGCTAATTTGTTCGCCCTGCACCACTGCGCCACTCAGTGCCATTCTGCTCTATATCGCCCAAAGCGGTAACATGTTGGCTGGCGGTGGTACTTTATATTTATATGCCTTAGGGATGGGGATCCCATTGGTCATTGTGACGTTATTCGGCAATAAACTTCTGCCACGCAGTGGCCCATGGATGCAGTACGTCAAAGAAGCTTTTGGTTTTGTTATTCTGGCACTGCCGGTGTTCTTGCTAGAAAGAGTGTTAGGTGATGTCTGGGGCTTACGTTTATGGAGTTTGCTGGCGATTGCTTTCTTCGGCTGGGCATTTGTATTAAGTCTAAAAGCGCACTCCGGTTGGGCGCGAGCCTGCCAATTATTGCTGCTGGCCGCCTTGCTAATTGCCGCCCGCCCACTACAAGATTGGGCTTTTGGCAGTACCACACAACAGAGTGAAGTTAAGCATTTAGCCTTTAAGCCAGTGGCTGACTTACCACAATTGCAAGCGGCATTAGCCCAAGCGCAGGGTAAGCCGGTGATGTTAGATCTATACGCTGATTGGTGTGTAGCCTGCAAAGAGTTTGAGAAATACACTTTCAGCGATGAACAGGTTCAACGCCAATTAGCCAATACCGTATTACTCCAAGCGGATGTAACGGCTAACAGTGCGGAACATGCAGCACTGCTGAAATCATTAAATGTGTTGGGCTTGCCGACCATCCTGTTTTTTGATGCACAGGGTAATGAAGTGAACGATGCCAGAGTGACCGGCTTTATGAATGCCAGCGAGTTTTTGCAACATTTACAAAATAAGGCGCGGTAAATCTATCGTGATTTACCGCGATGAGTGGCAGTGGGTTACTCATCGCGGTAAATCTATCGTGATTTACCGCGATGAGTGGCAGTGGGTTACTCAACAGCAGCATCTGACAGCCGTTTTTTTAGCTGATTATATTGTTGTTCAACATATTGTTCTGCTGCACGTTGATCGCTAATGGCTTCCACTTTGACCGCACAATGCTTAAATTCCGGTGTTTTTGACACCGGATCAACATGGTCCACCGTCAGTTCATTACAGGCCCCAATCCACCACTGATACGTCATATACACCGCACCACGGTTAGCTCGCTCGGTAACACTGGCGCGAGCAATCACTTTACCCCGTCGCGAAGAAATCCAGATAAGTTGTTGATCGATAACCCCTAGCTCATTGGCATCTTCTGGGTGAATTTGCACATAACCCGGTTCATCCGCCAGGATTTTCAGTGTTGCACAGTTACCGGTCATTGAGCGGCAGCTGTAGTGTCCCACCTCTCGCACAGTACAAAGTGCCAGTGGATAATCACGGTTAGTTTGCTCATGAGGCGGCTGCCACGGTGCACAACTGAGTAAACCTTTGCCATCCTCGGTGGCAAATTGATTGCCGGTATAAAGGTAAGGAGTACCGGGATGATCTTCGGTGGGGCAAGGCCATTGCACATACCCTAGCCCTGCCATTTTTTCATAGGTTGCCCCATAAAATGGCGGGCATAAGCCGCGCATTTCATCCCAGATTTGCTGAGTATTTTGGTAGGCCATCGGGTAACCCATTGCCGTGGACATTAGGCTGATAATTTCCCAATCGGGCTTCACGTCGCCCTTTGGCTCAATGGCTTTATTAAAGTGCTGGAAACCGCGATCGGCGCTGGTATAAACCCCCTCATGCTCACCCCAAGAAGTGGCAGGAAGCACCACATCGGCCAATTCAGCGGTCTTCGTCATAAAAATATCCTGCACCACCACCAGTTCCAGCGCCTCAAACGCCGTACGCATTGCGGCTAAATCTGGCTCGGTCTGGATAGGATCCTCGCCAAATACGTAATAGGCTTTGAGTTTTCCTTCTGCGACTTTATGCGGCACATCAGTAATCGAGAATCCCACCTGTGCAGGCAGTTCAGAGACCCCCCAGGCTGCGGCAAAACGGCCTCTGGCCTCTGGATCTGTCACTTTTTCATAGCCGGGGAAAGTGTTGGGCAATACACCCATATCACAAGCGCCCTGCACATTATTCTGGCCGCGAACCGGCCCGACGCCGACATTAGGCCGCCCAAGATTACCCGTTAGCAGTGCTAGCGAAGACAACCCTTTCACGACGTCTACCGCTTGCCCCCATTGAGTAACACCCATCCCCCACAAAATCGTTGCTGCCGGAGCTGTAGCATAAGTTCGCATCGCCTGACGCACCGCTTGCGCAGGCAAACCGGTAATATGCTCAATATCTTCCGGGCGGTAATCTGCAATTCCCGCTTTCAGTTCATCAAAGCCACGGGTGTGCGTGCGCACATAATGATCGTCATAGAGTTTTTCTTCAATCAGTACATAAATGAACGCATTCACCAGCGCCATATTTGCGCCATTTTTCAACGCCAGCCATTGATCAGCAATGCGCGCAGTTTCAATATGCCGAGGATCGCAGACGATCAGTTTGGCCCCTTTATTTTTGGCTTTGATAATGCGTCTGGCGACGATCGGATGGGAATCCGCAGCGTTATAGCCAAATACCAAGATGCAATCGGTATTTTCAAGTTCACCGATGGAATTGCTCATCGCGCCATTGCCCAGCGTTTGCTGTAAACCGGCTACCGAAGGGCCATGACATAAGCGGGCGCAGCAGTCGATATTGTTTGTACCAATCGCGGCTCGGGCAAATTTTTGCATCACATAATTGGCCTCATTACCCGGCCCCCGAGAAGAACCGGTCATCATGATGGCATCCGGTCCGTGGCGTTTTTTGATGGCTTTGAGTTTGGTGGTGATAAATGTAATGGCTTCTTGCCAGCTCACACGCTCAAACGCCTCACCCCGCTGGCGCCGTAATAAAGGGGCCGTCAACCGTGGAGTTAATAGGCGGGTATCATTGAGAAAATCCCAACCATAATAGCCCTTCAGGCACAATTCCCCTTGGTTGGTGACGCCATTGGCCGGCTGTGCACCGACGATTTCGCCGTCTTCCACCAATAAATTTAATTTGCATCCAGAACCACAATAGGGGCAGACAGTGAGGATCTTTTCCATTTTTTTATCCTTATAACCGCAGACATTACCGAGCAATGCCCGGTACAGCACCACGAGCAGCGCGCAGTTGTCTGTCCCGCTGTAGCGTTTCCAACGCCATTGGCGTCACCAGTTTCAATGCGTTCGTTGGGCAGACCTCTATGCAGGCCGGGCCAGCTTCACGCGTATGGCATAAATCGCATTTATGCGCTTGGGCACTCACCGTCGCGTTATGACTAACTTGTTCAACCATGTTCATCGCCCCAAACGGGCAGACCAACATGCAGGTTTTGCAACCAATACAACGTGATGCCATCACTTGTACCCCATGGGCACCGGTCACAATTGCGCCATTTGGGCAAGAATTCTCGCAAGGCGCATCCTCACATTGATGACAGAGGATTGGTGTACTCACTGCGAAACTTTTCATCACACTCAGACGCGGATGAAATTGATCCGCCGTTATACTGCTGGCCTTATTATCTGTGCTGTGTGCTACCACACAGGCGATTTCGCAGGTGCGGCAACCAATACACTGAGTCATATCAGCGATAACAAATCGGTTCATCTTTTCTCCTGGCCGCTGGCGTTATAAAACATCAAGATAATAAGCAATGCTTTCGGCCGCTTTGCGCCCCTCGGCAATCGCGGTGACAATCAAGTCGGCACCACGCACGATGTCACCACCGGCAAAGATCTTGGGGTTGCTGGTTTGATACGGATAACCGGAAATAGTCGGTGCAACTACCCGCCCCTGCTTATCCAGCACCACATTGTGTTCAGCCAACCACGACATCCGATGCGGGCTAAAACCAAAGGCCATGATCACAGCATCGGCGGGAATAATGTGTTCAGAACCGGGAATAGGCCGCGCCTGCCGCCGCCCTTTAGCATCGGCCTGCCCCATTTCAGTTCGTACCATTTTGATGCCAGTCACCTGCCCTTGCTCATCCACTTCAATCCGTTGCGGTTGAAGGTTAAACATAAATTCAGCCCCTTCCTCACGCGCATTTTTAACTTCGCGTTTGGAGCCGGGCATGTTCTTTTCATCACGGCGATATGCACAAATCACATTGGCAGCACCATGACGCAATGAGGTACGCACACAGTCCATCGCGGTATCACCACCACCTAATACCACCACTCGCTGGTTTTCCATGCTGACATACGGGTGAGCACCACTGGCGCTATATCCCATCAGATGTTGGGTATTACCAATCAAGAATGGCAAAGCATCAAAAACGCCGGTGGCATCTTCATTTTCCAACCCGGAGCGCATCGAACGGTACGTCCCCACCCCTAAGAACAGTGCATCAAACTCACTGAGCAGGCTCTCCATCGTGATATCACGACCAATTTCGGTATTCAGGCAAAACTCAACGCCCATCTCACTAAAGATCTCACGCCGCCGGGTCATCACGCCTTTTTCCAATTTGAACGCCGGAATACCAAAGGTCAGCAAGCCCCCAATTTCGGGATAACGATCGAATACCACTGGCGTAATGCCGTTTCTAACCAAAATATCCGCACAGCCCAATCCCGCAGGCCCTGCGCCGATAATGGCAACGCGCTTACCTGTCGACTTAACGCCGGACATATCGGGTCGCCAGCCTGTTGCCAGTGCCGTTTCAGTGATATGCCGTTCAATTTGGCCGATGGTGACTGCACCATCGTGGTCATTCAAGGTACAAGCCTGTTCACATAAGCGATCTTGCGGGCATACCCGGCCACAGATCTCCGGCAAACTGCTGGTTTGATGTGACAGCTCCGCCGCCTCATGAATACGCCCTTGATGCGCCAAAGCGATCCATTTCGGAATGGCGTTATGCAGTGGGCAAGTCCACTGACAGATAGTCTTATCACCACAATTAAGGCAGCGCTCTGCCTGTTCAAGAATTTGGCCTTCGGTAAAGGGTAAATAGATCTCGGCGAAACTGTTCTTACGCACCTCAAGTGGAATTTTTTTCGCCTCGCGCCGTGGTGTTCGTGGCCGCAGTAATAAGTTAACAGGAGCCGCATCACGGATATTCTTGCTTAACGGGCTAAAAGAGTGAGTCGCACCAGCACCTGAGGCAGTGCCAAACAAACGGCCATTATGCTCATTCAATGCCGTGCGCTGGCGCTTCTGGCGCTGCTGATTCAGTAAGTAATTCTGATCAACCAACGTCAGTGCTTGAGTTGGGCACGTTTTGATACACGCGGGGCCATCAGGTTGGTTAATACATAAGTCACATTTTTGCGCTTCAGTACGTTGATAGGCATCTGCCAAACGATGGCTGGCGGGTTGAACGGTTTCAGTCACAACAGTCATCATGCCAAATGGGCAGGCAATCATGCAGGTTTTACAACCAATGCATTTCTCCTGAATGACTTGGACACTATTATTTATTTCAACAATAGCCCCATTGGGGCAGGTGCTGGCGCAAGGCGCATCTTCACAGTGATGACAAAAAACCGCTGTGGCGCTGTAGTTATCTTTAAAAACTTGATTCCCTTTAAATACTTTAACCCGCGGAGTGAAGTATTCCGGTTTATCCGGGAAATGGCCTTCATGATGTGCTACGACACAAGCTACTTCACAGCTGCGACAACCAATACAGCTTTCAGCGTCCGCAACAATAAATGGATTCATCTTATTTCTTCCCATAAGTCATATCATTGCCAGATAAGTAATTATTATTTTCAACAACCCTTTACAACTCTACAAATTCATTAACCTTATAAACATAGTGGCTATAATACTTTATTATTACAATTAATTTTTAATGCAAAAAAATTGTGCTTTTGCTGATATTTCTGGCTAATTAAATTGGCAAATGCACAGCCATACAGTAATGACCTGTGGGAAGAATCGATTAAGCATAGGGAATTATCCCTATTAATCTTAATAATAAAGAATATTCATTTGTGCCATGCTAACTGGACGTTTATTTAAACGATAAAATCATTCGACACTTGATTGATCCAGATCACTTTAATATTAAACCCCGACAAGATTTCATTAAAAAAAACCAAGGTAATGGGGGTTGCAGCAAGGCTGTAATGCTATCGGGCTAAACAGCAAAGATACTGGGTATTTGTGATGACAGCCCCACTTCTCTGTACAGCGACACAACAATTAAATAATTTACCCCCACTTTTTTGGGCCGATGCACAATGCGATTTATTATCCCTCTCCATATAATGGATACAGCGCTAACAAAGACATTTATGAGAATTAACTTTTGTATTTATATAACACCAAATAAAAAATAGGTTATTGCATTTTATTCATCGAGAATTTAAATGCGGCAACCTAAAAAATGATTTATAGAGGGTATAAAAATGAGTCTGGAAGCCGCTGTCCCTGAAAAACGGACCCACGTCCGATATATCATATTATTAATTATCTTTATTGTAACGGCAATTAACTATGCTGACCGGGCAACATTGTCAATTGCGGGTACTGAAGTTGCAAAAGCCTTGGAATTAGATGCTGTTGCAATGGGATATATTTTCTCAGCTTTTGGCTGGGCATATCTATTAATGCAAATACCTGGTGGCTGGTTACTTGACCGCTACGGCTCCAAACGTGTTTATACCTATAGCTTGTTTTTCTGGTCTCTCTTTACCTTTACACAAGGCTTTGTTGACATGTTCCCGGTAGCTTATGCTGCTATCTCCATGTTTATCATGCGCTTTATGTTAGGTTTCTCTGAGGCTCCGTCCTTCCCTGCTAACGCCAGAATTGTCGCCGCCTGGTTCCCAACCAAAGAAAGGGGAACTGCATCGGCAATCTTTAACTCGGCACAATACTTCTCGCTGGCAATCTTCTCTCCATTATTAGGCTATTTAACCTTTGCCTGGGGCTGGCAGCATGTATTTACCGTGATGGGTGGACTCGGTTTCGTCTTAACCATAGCTTGGGTTAAATTTATTCATAACCCGACTGATCATCCCGATATGTCTGCATCTGAACTTGAATACATTAAACAAGGCGGTGCCGTTGTTGATATGGACCATAAGAAACCAGATGGTCATAAAAACGGTCCTAAATTAGATTATCTTAAGCAACTGTTAGCTAGCCGAATGATGCTGGGCGTCTTTTTCGGTCAATACTTCATTAATACCATTACCTGGTTCTTCCTAACTTGGTTCCCGATTTATTTAGTACAAGATAAAGGGATGTCGATTTTAAAAGTGGGTATGGTGGCCTCTATTCCAGCACTGTGTGGTTTTGCTGGCGGTGTGTTAGGCGGCGTATTCTCTGACTCATTAATCAAACGTGGTCATTCACTGACTTTTGCACGTAAAGTACCTATCGTGTTAGGCATGCTATTGGCATCAAGTATTATTCTGTGTAACTACGTAGACAGTGACTTTGTGGTCGTCGCACTGATGGCATTAGCCTTCTTCGGTAAAGGCTTTGGTGCCTTGGGTTGGCCCGTCATTGCCGATACTGCACCCAAAGAAATTGTCGGTCTGTGCGGTGGCTTATTTAACGTCTTTGGTAACGTTGCCTCCATCGTTACGCCACTGGTCATCGGCTACTTGGTGAAAGAGTTACATTCATTTAATGCAGCGTTAATCTTTGTCGGTTGCTCGGCCATTATGGCGATGTTCTGCTACTTATTTGTCGTCGGCGATATCAAACGCTTGGAATTGAAAACTTCTTGATAGACCCAAAACAGGTGCCTCTCGTGGGGCACTTGTTGTTTAGAATATAAGATAAATATTATAAGGGTAATATTATGAGCATGAGTCATAGTCCTGTAGAAAACCCGCTTTATATTAAAGTGCAGGATGCAGATAACGTTGCCATTGTGGTTAATAATAATGGGCTTTGCGCTGGCACCCGGTTTAAATGCGGTCTTGAACTTATTGAGCATGTGCCACAAGGGCATAAAGTTGCATTAGTCGATATCCCTAAAGGCGGAGCAATCATTCGCTATGCGGAAGTGATTGGTCTGGCGATGCGGGACATTGCCCGTGGCAGTTGGATTGATGAATCACTGGTCGAGCTACCCGCAGCCCCTGCACTGGAAACGCTCCCTCTAGCCACTGCGGTGCCTGCGCCACTGCCCCCGTTAGAGGGTTACACCTTCGAGGGCTATCGCAATACTGACGGCAGTGTCGGCACTAAAAATCTACTCGCGATTACCACCAGCGTACATTGTGTGGCCGGTGTGGTGGATTATGTGGTCAATATTATTGAACGTACTCTGCTACCCAAATACCCCAATGTTGACGGTGTGGTCGCGCTGAATCACTTATATGGCTGTGGGGTGGCAATCAATGCACCGGCAGCAGTGGTGCCCATCCGTACCCTCCATAATCTGGCCCTTAACCCCAATTTTGGCGGAGAAGTCATGGTAGTCGGCCTGGGTTGTGAAAAACTCCAACCAGAACGACTGCTGGAAGGCACTCCAGACGTGCAAGTTATCTCTCTGGATGAAAGCAATATTGTGCGTTTGCAGGATGAGAAACACGTTGGCTTCCGCTCAATGGTTGAAGATATTTTGCAAGTGGCTGAAAAACACTTACAACGCCTGAATATGCGCCAACGTGAAACCTGCCCGGCTTCTGAATTGGTGGTAGGAATGCAATGTGGCGGTAGCGATGCTTTCTCTGGTGTAACAGCCAACCCCGCCGTGGGCTATGCTTCTGACTTACTGGTGCGTTGTGGCGCGACAGTGATGTTCTCAGAAGTCACTGAAGTGCGCGATGCCATCCATCTGTTAACCCCTCGGGCGATGGATGAAGATGTGGGCAGAAGGTTGTTGGAAGAGATGAAATGGTACGATGATTATCTCGAAACGGGCAAAACAGACCGCAGTGCTAACCCTTCTCCCGGCAACAAAAAAGGCGGTCTGGCTAATGTGGTTGAAAAAGCCCTCGGCTCGATTGCCAAATCAGGCCGTAGTGCCATTGTTGAAGTGCTTTCGCCGGGGCAGCGCCCAACTAAACGTGGGTTAATTTTTGCCGCAACACCGGCCAGCGATTTTGTTTGTGGCACCCAACAACTGGCCTCTGGCATTACTGTGCAAGTCTTTACGACCGGGCGCGGTACACCTTATGGCTTGGCGGCGGTCCCCGTCATCAAGATGGCAACCCGCACAGATTTGGCGGACCGCTGGCATGATTTGATGGATATCGATGCTGGAACCATTGCCACCGGTGATGCCACTATCGAAGACGTCGGCCAGCAATTATTTGAATTTATTTTGGATATTGCCAGCGACCGCAAGCGCACATGGTCTGATCAATGGGGGCTACGCAATGCTCTGGCGGTGTTTAACCCAGCCCCTGTGACCTGAGTCACTCCGTTTCATCATCGGCCGGTCGATTGACCGGCCTATTTCTTTGACTATTCCTGCTCACCTAACTGCAACGCCACGTACAGCAATAAGCGATCATCAAAGTTTCCCAAATCCAACCCTGTCAGTTCTGAAATTCGATTCAGCCGATATTCCAACGTGTTACGGTGAATAAACAGTGCCTTAGCCGTCGCCGTCGGTTGCACATTATTGCGGAACCAACAAGCTAGGGTGCGACGCAGCAAACCGTTGCTGTCCATCGCCCGCAATTTGGCTAATGGCAGGGCCAGTTCGTTGGCTTGCCACCCGCCCCGTAAACTATCAAGCAAAACCGGTAAAACCAGATCCTGATAATAGTAACTGCGCAGCTCCGGCATTCGCTGTTTGCCCACCGCCATCGTGGTACGAGCAGTACGATAGGAACGTGCAATACTGCCGGGGCCAGTAAAAAAATTCCCCAGCGAGAGGCGCACTCGTAAGCGACCCCGCTCTGTCATGCGTGAAAGCAGCGACTCCATGCGCCGCCGGTGATCGACGGCGTCCCAGCGACCATGGCTGTTTAGCGCCGGTTTCAGCACCACCATTTCGGTCAAAGAAACAATCGCAATCAGATTGTTACGCTCTGGAGTAGTCAGTAGGGTTTGCAGCTCTTGTAATTCCGACATGGCGCTATCGACACTTAACTGGCCACTGTCGACATCCACCACCGCCACAACGCGAGGTTCGTTGATATCGACCCCAAGGCGCTGCGCCCATTCAATCAGCGCCGGTGATATCTCTTCAGTACGTATTAGGTTTAATACCAGCTCTTCGCGCAAGCGGCTATCCTGCGCCAGTAGGTGCACCAAACGCGCCTGCTCCATCATCATTTCTGCCGCCATGCACACCAGTTCACCATATTGGCGGAGTTGGCCCGGATTTCCAGTTAGGCCAATCACACCAACAATCTCCCCCTCAAGGCGTAATGGTAGGTTGATTCCGGGCTTTACCCCGTGCAATTGACGTGCGACAGCCTCATCAATGTCGACAATTCGGCCATGAGATAGCGACAGCAGCGCCCCCTCATGTAGCTCTCCGAGGCGTTCTTCATCGCCGCTACCAATAATCCGCCCTTTGCCATCCATCACATTAATGTTGGTATCAATGATCTTCATGGTACGGGTAACAATATCCTGGGCTAGCCGGGGGTCAAGATTATAGACACTCATGCGTGAGACCTCAGTTTAGGCTAATGCACCAGCATATGTGGTCTGTGGTGGGATTACATTGGACAACTGCCTAATTTTAAAGCTGAAGAGAGAGAGTTGAGGTAAAGCTCACAAAAATAACAAAATAGGATGGGAATAGCGGAGAAAAGAGTGATAACTCACGGGCTTCATTGACTAAAAAATCAGGGCCAGCGAATGTCAGCCCTGATGGAGAAATGACGATTATAGATAAAAACTATGATTGACCAGCCGCTATACCAATGGCCAATGTGGCAGCAATATTGCGCGCCGTCATGAACACATTGCCTGCAGCATTATCCAGCGCCTGTTCTAAGGTGCAGATGCTGTAAATCACACTAAATACCGCATCCAAACCATGTTCATACACCACATCCGCATCGGCCGTCAGGCTACCTGCAATGCCAATCACTGGTTTGTTATAGCGTTTGGCTACTCTGGCAACACCGATAGGCACTTTGCCGTGAATGGTTTGGCTATCAATCCGCCCTTCACCCGTAATCACAAAAGTGGCATCACGGACTAATGCATCCAGGCCCAGTGCATCAGTTACAATATCAATCCCAGGGCTTAAGGTTGCACCACAAAAAGCCAGTAGTGCTGCGCCTAACCCCCCCGCTGCTCCGGCACCTTCGACCTGATCAACATCGATATCCAGATGGCGTTTAATGACACTGGCGTAATGCAGCAATCCTTCATCCAGTTGGGTCACCATCTCCGGAGTTGCCCCTTTCTGCCGCCCGAAAATGGCCGAAGCACCTTCGCTACCGGTCAGTGGATTAGTGACATCACAGGCAACGTCGATTTGGCACTGTTTAATACGAGGATCTAACCCGGAAATATCAATTGAATCCAGTTCAGGCAGCTTCCCACCGCCAAAACCAATCTGCTTGCTGTGTTTATCTAATAATTTGACGCCCAGTGCCTGTACCATCCCCGCGCCACCATCATTGGTCGCGCTGCCACCGATACCGATAATGATATGTTTCACGCCCTGATCCAGCGCATGACAAATCAGTTCACCCGTGCCAAAAGAGGTGGTTTTCAGCGGGTTACGTAATTCAGGAGGGACTAATTCGAGCCCACTGGCTGCCGCCATTTCAATAAATGCAGATTTTTCATCACCGGAAATCCCGTAAAAGGCGTCGACTTCCTCCCCTAGCGGGCCGGTCACATTAACCTTAATAATTCGCCCGGCGGTGGCGGCAACCATGGCTTCTACTGTGCCTTCGCCACCATCAGCAACTGGCAATTTGATATATTGCGCATCAGGAAACTGGGTACGAAAACCCGCTTCAATCTGCACCGCAACGTCCAACGCGGATAAACTTTCTTTATAAGAGTCCGGAGCGATGACTATTTTCATAAATGGTTTAATCTCATGAGCTATCCGATGCCACAAGGGCACCGGCACCACTGATTAACGTGTCACTTCAACTTTAGCCAATGTCTCGTAATAGCAGGCCAATGCGCTGTGATCTGCGTTGCCCAATCCATCGGCTTTCAGTGCTTGCATCATCTCCATAACGGCGGCAGTTAGGGGCAGTTGTGCACCAACACCGTGCGAAGTATCCAAGGCATTAGCCAAGTCTTTGATATGCAAATCAATGCGAAAACCCGGTTTGAAGTTGCGATCCATCACCATCGGCGCTTTAGCTTCCAGCACGGTACTGCCTGCCAAACCACCACGGATAGCTTGGAAAACCAGATCTGGGTTCACACCCGCTTTGGTCGCGAGTACCAAGGCTTCAGACATCGCGGCAATATTCAGTGCTACCACCACTTGGTTTGCCAGTTTTGTCACATTACCCGCGCCGATATCACCGGTGTGCACCACCGAACCACCCATGGCTTTCATCACGTCATAACATTTATCGAAGACCGCTTTATCGCCACCTACCATCACAGACAAAGTGCCATCAATAGCTTTAGGTTCCCCCCCACTGACCGGCGCATCCAACATCGCAACCTGCTTTTCTGCTAGCGCTTCGCTGATTTCGCGACTAACCAATGGCGCAATAGAACTCATGTCAATCAGCACCGTGCCGGGCTTCGCACCCTCAATCACGCCATTCTCACCCAGCACCACCTCTTTCACATGCGGTGAATTCGGCAGCATAGTAATAATAATATCGCACTCGGCTGCCAGCGCTTTTGGCGTTGTCGCTGTGCTGGCACCGGCACTGAGTAGTTCATCCAATACCGCACTATTTCGATCAAGGACAGTTAATGAGTAGCCTGCCTTCAGCAGATTTTTACTCATTGGTTTTCCCATAATCCCTAAACCAATAAAGCCGATTTTCATTTGTCACTCCTCAATTAAGTCGCCGGGCCGCCAATGCGGCGGTACTCAATGGCTAAAACAGATTGATCGCTATTTTTTAAATTTGTCGCACAAGGCTTGGGTCGCATTACGGAAGACGCCCAAATCACTGCCGACCGCCACAAAGGTTGCCCCCCATTCCAGATAACGACGAGCATCCGCTTCTACTGGGGCCAGAATGCCACTGGGCTTCCCTTGCGCTTTAGCGCGTTCGAATATATGGCGAATCACTTTTTGGACTTCAGGATGATTCGGCTGCCCCAAGTAACCCAGTGCAGCGGAGAGGTCACCCGGCCCGACAAAAATGCCATCCACACCATCGACAGCAGCGATAGCATCTAAATTATCAACGCCTTGTTGACTTTCGATCTGTACCAGCACGGTGATGTTGTCGTTAATGGTGGCGAAGTAATCTGGCACTGTGCCGTAATTATTGCCGCGATGAGACACGGATACACCGCGAATACCTGCCGGTGGATAACGGGTTGAGGCAACCGCACGAATGGCTTCCTCTTCACTTTCGACAAAAGGAATCAGAAAGTTGTAGAACCCGATATCCAGTAATCGTTTGATAATGATGGGTTCATTGCAGGGTGCGCGCACAACTGGCGCACTATTGCTGCCTTTCAGCGCCATTAACTGTGGAATAAATGTCGTGACGTCGTTCGGGGCATGTTCGCCATCCAACACCAACCAGTCGAAGCCCGCCAGACCTAATACTTCGGCTGAAATATGATTTGCCAGCGCACTCCAGCAGCCAATCAAGGTTTGCCCTTGTTGTAGGTTGCGGCGGAACTGATTAGGATAATTTTGGAGACTCATTTTCAATCCTTATTCTACGATTCACGATAGTCATTATAGAAACCGCGTTCCAATAAACCATCGGGCAAAAGAACAGGAATAATGAGTTATTAATTCATCGTTATAGGCAGATGCACAATAAAATGCGCCCTGCTTCACAGACTGCGTCATGCTGTCAATGGCATCACGCACTCAACAGACTGAAGGCGCAAAATAGGAATGACAAAGAGTTCACAAAATCTCGCGGCAGTAGTGATAAGGTACTCAGTCCGCAGGTAGAGAGTGCTGGTGTGTTTTTCGCTATTTGCGCAATTGGCTGTGGTCAACCACACTTGCCAGATAAGATGTTGGAGGAGAGCAACGTGCAACGTGAACAAGTTTTAAGCAGTGCACTCAATCTGTTAGAGCAGCAAGGGCTAGCCAATACTACGTTGGAGATGCTGGCAGAAGAAGTCTCAGCTGAAGTCAGTGATCTGACCCGATTTTGGCCTGATCGCGAGGCATTATTGTATGATTGCCTACGCTACCATGGTCAGCAGATTGATACTTGGCGGCGCCAATTGCAGTTGGACGAGACATTATCGCCAAAACAAAAGTTACTTGCGCGTTACCAAACACTGAGTGAACAAGTAAAAAATCAGCGCTACCCTGGTTGTCTGTTTATTGCCGCGTGCAGCTTCTACCCTGATGATGATCACCCCATTCACCAGTTAGCGGAACAGCAGAAACAAGCGTCGTTGCACTATACTCAGGAACTGTTGCAAGAGATGGATGCTGATGATGCCAGCATGGTCGCACAACAAATGGAGCTGATATTAGAGGGGTGCCTAAGCAAACTGCTGGTTAAACGTCAATGGCAAGATGTCGACGTTGCCAAGCGTCTCGCTGAAGACGTTTTAGACGTTGCACAATGCCGTAAAAATGGAGCACTCAGCTAAAGCTGGGGAACCACGTTTTGCAGGGATTTTTTCTTTTTTTGTCTGAAAAGAGAGCGATCAACACTGTTTTCGTGGTTTTAAGTTATAAATCCGTTGACGATCAGCAGCCAATACGGTTTAATGCGCCCCGTTGCCCGGATAGCTCAGTCGGTAGAGCAGGGGATTGAAAATCCCCGTGTCCTTGGTTCGATTCCGAGTCCGGGCACCACTATTCTATAAATGGACGTCGATTGACGTCCGTTTTTACATTTAAAACCCTGCAGTGCCAGCTATCATCCCCTACTCCATACCAACTGATTTCAACCTGATTCCACCTACATAAAGTGACGCCTATGGGCACAAATGCGGGTACAGTCCAGTTCGATAATTATTATAATAATACCTAAAAAATCACTTCCGGAGACCATTCATAGCACTCACCGATGTGAAAATATGGGTCAGCAAAAACCGAAGATAACCCTTACAAACTGACCGACAGCGATGGCATGTATTTGCTGGTTAATCCCTATGGGGCAAAATATTGGCGGCTACGTTATCGCTATCTCGGTAAAGAAAATACCTTAGCATTGGGCGTCTACCCTGCCCCCTCCCTTTCAGAGGCTAGGGTCAAACACGACGCCGCACGCAAATTGATTGCCGGGGGCTCCGCCCCCAGTGAGGTTAAGTGCGCGAAAAGTTTTACCTGATACCACTCAAACATTCGAAGCTATTGCCCGGCACTGGCATGCCGCTAATAAGCAATGGTCTGAGCAACACAGCGAAAAGGTGTTCAAAAACCTGGAAATGTATCAATTTCCTGTGAACAGTACTCACAATATCGCCTCACTCAGGACACCCGACCTGCCCTTGAGCTTAATCGTATCCCAGAGCTGCTGGCGCGTATTGAGGACTATAAAGGTCAATCTCATACTCACCTGCGCGTGAGCAATAAACAGCGGCAGACCTGTTGGATATTTGCACAGGCCTTCTTTAGTTTCACCGCGACTTTTTGTCGTTGTTCATTTCCATAGCGAAGAAAGCCGAAACCTTTTCTAATAAGTCATTGTCGCTCAGCAACTGCCATACCCGCTTTTCAAGTTCTTGTATCCGCCGTTGTTCCGGTGTTATAGCACTGGCTATAGGTGTGTTTCCGCGGATCTCTCCTCGATACTATCATAGCCAGTGAGCTGGGCATTATTGAGCTGCATCTGACCGATGGTTAAGGTCGCACGGTTAGCTTTGATATAATGACAGCTATAAGTAGATAGTATATTCTAATGGACTTTCAAATAATGGCCTTTCAAATAATGGCCTTTCAAAATTCGAATCCAATAATCCATGGTTTCAGTAAAACTTAACAATGGACAGACATTCATTTCTGACCTCGGTACCTCGCTGTTGGACAGCGCCAAAGTAGCGGGCATTACCTTGGAATACAGCTGTCGCACGGGTCGTTGCGGCGTGTGTAAAGCCACCGTACTTAGCGGTGATACTGAAGCTCTCAGGGAAGAAACGTCACTGACTACCGAGGAAGTTGCAGCCGGAATAATTCTTACCTGCTGCCGCCATGCCATAAGCGATGTCGAGATTGATGCCGAAGACATTGGCGCTCTGGGCGACATCGAGGTCAAAACTCTCCCTTGCCGCATAGACACGATCACCCGTCTGACCGATAACGTTGTGGAAGTGATCTTGCGAGTTCCTCCTGCCAGCAAGCTGCATTACCTTCCTGGTCAATATCTGGACGTGATCGGTAATGGCGGCCTGCGCCGCAGTTACTCCATTGCCAATGCCCCACGCACCGATGGCAAACTGGAACTGCAGATCCGCGAAGTCAAGCAAGGCGAGATGTCAAGCTACTGGTTCGGTAGCGCCAAACCGAATGACCTGCTTCGCCTTGAAGGCCCACTCGGCACCTTCTGCTTGCGAGACAAAGACGCCAGCACAATCGTGTTTCTCGCTACCGGCACTGGCATTGCGCCAGTGAAGGCGATGCTTGAGCAACTGCTAAACAACCCCGATCTGGTAGCCGACAAGAAAATTCTCATATATTGGGGCGGGCGTACCGTAGATGACATTTATTGGACTCCCCAGTTTGAGAGGCTGAACGCGGTGTTTATTCCAGTATTATCGCGAGCCAGCGCGGACTGGCAGGGGCGTACAGGCTACGTACAGAACGTCCTGCTGGATGATGGGATCGACCTCACCCAAGCTGTGGTTTACGCCTGTGGTTCGGAAAACATGATTCAGTCCGCCCGTGAAGCATTGGCTATTGCTGGGTTACCTGTCAAACACTTTTACTCCGATGCATTCGTGAGTTCGAACTAAAAAGGAACGGTTATGAAAGCGGTCATTCTGGCAGGTGGGCTCGGCACGCGTTTAAGCGAAGAGACCGGTACGCAGCCCAAGCCTATGGTTAAAATCGGCGGCAAGCCGATTCTGTGGCACATCATGAAAATGTACTCCTCCCACGGCATCAATGATTTCATTATTTGCTGTGGCTACAAGGGTTACATTATCAAGGAATACTTCGCCAACTACTTCCTGCATATGTCAGACATCACGTTCAACATGCGCGAAAACACCATGAAGATTCATGACCAGCGTGCTGAAGACTGGAATGTGACGTTGGTCGACACGGGCGAAACGTCGATGACAGGTGGTCGTCTGCGCCGTGTGGCAGACTATGTGCGTGATGATGAGGCTTTTTGCTTCACCTACGGCGATGGCGTGGGAAGCATGGACATCAGTGCTGCCGTCGCCTTCCACAAGAGCCACGGCAAAGCTGCCACACTCACTGCGACCTTTCCGCCAGGCCGCTTTGGCGCACTGGACATCAGTGAAGGCCAGGTCCTGAACTTCAAGGAAAAACCTAAAGGCGACGGCGCTATGATCAATGGCGGCTTCTTCGTGCTTTCTCCTCAGGTGCTGGATTACCTAGAAGGGGATAGTACGGTATGGGAACAGGGCCCGCTGATGAGCCTCGCCGAACAGGGCCAACTGATGGCCTTCGAGCACCAGGGCTTCTGGCAACCGATGGATACCCTGCACGACAAAAATCTGCTTGAGAAGTTGTGGCAGAGCGGTGATGCGCCATGGAAAACTTGGGACTGAGAACGATATGAAAGCTTCTGTCTCCGCTGACTTCTGGAAAGGCAAAAAGGTTTTCCTCACCGGCCATACTGGCTTCAAGGGTAGCTGGCTGGCTTTATGGCTGCAGGGCATGGGTGCTCAGGTGAAAGGCTTTGCCTTGGCACCGCCAACAACGCCTTCACTGTTCGAAGAGGCGCAGGTTGAACGGGGCATAGAGTCGCAGATAGGCGACATTCGCGACCTGCATGCCGTTACTGAGAGCATGGTTGCCTTCAATCCAGACATCCTGATTCACATGGCGGCTCAACCGCTGGTTAGGCTGTCGTACCGCGAGCCTGTCGAAACCTACTCCACCAACGTCATGGGCACCGTTCATGTGTTGGAGGCTGCGCGTAAGTGCCCCAGCCTACGTGCCATCGTGAATGTCACCACCGACAAATGTTACGAGAACCAGGAATGGGAATGGGGCTATCGCGAGAATGAGCCCATGGGTGGCCATGATCCATACAGCAACAGTAAGGGCTGTGTGGAATTAGTCACCAGTGCTTATCGCAACTCGTTCTTCAATACCGAACGCTCCGCTGCGTTGGCCTCGGCGCGCGCCGGCAATGTCATCGGGGGAGGGGATTGGGCCGACGATCGGTTGATTCCCGACATCCTGCGTGCTGTCGAACAGAGTAAGCCCGCTGTTGTGCGTAACCCGAAGGCTACTCGCCCTTGGCAGCACGTACTTGAGCCGCTAAGCGGTTACCTTGTTCTGGCCCAGCATCTATGGGAGCATGGCCAGTTATTTGCTCAGGGTTGGAACTTCGGTCCTCGTGATGAAGACGCTCAACCTGTTGAATGGATACTCGATCACATGGTGCAGGCGTGGGGAGGGGGCGCTAGCTGGCAGCTTGACAGCGACCCGCAACCGCACGAGGCACGTTATTTAAAACTGGATATATCCAAGGCCCGCACTCACCTGAAGTGGGAGCCAACATGGAACCTGGAGACAACGCTGACTCGCATCGTCAACTGGCATCGCGCCTGGTTGCAGGGCGATGACATGCATGCCCGTTGCGTAGAAGAAATCAATAGCTACATGGCAGCCATGCCACTGACACCTAACCGATAATTAGCTTGAACAGGAAATACTATGACCTCCGATATGCTCCGTCAGGAAATCAGCCAGCTCGTTGAGCGCTACGCCCAGACTGCCTTGGCGGCTAAACCTTTTGTCGGAGGCGAAACCGTCATCCCTCCATCGGGCAAGGTAATCGGCGCGCGTGAACTGCAACTGATGGTTGAGGCCTCGCTGGACGGCTGGCTGACCACTGGTCGTTTCAACGCTGAATTCGAGAAGAAGCTCGCTGCGTTCCTGGGTGTGAACTACCTACTGACCGTGAACTCAGGTTCTTCGGCCAACTTGGTTGCGTTCAGCACCCTCACTTCACCGAAACTCGGTGATCGTGCAATCAAAAAAGGCGACGAAGTCATTGGCGTCGCTGCCGGTTTCCCGACGACCGTCAACCCGATCGTTCAGTTCGGTGCGATCCCTGTGTTCGTCGATGTTGAAATGAACACCCACAACATCAACGCAGACTTGATCGAAGCGGCCATCACGCCGAAGACCAAGGCTATAATGCTTGCTCACACCTTGGGCAACCCATTCAATCTGGGCAAGGTGAAAGCGCTGTGTGAAAAGTACAACCTATGGCTGGTCGAAGATTGTTGTGACGCGTTGGGCGCGACATACGACGGCAAGATGGTCGGCACCTTTGGCGACATCGCCACACTCAGCTTCTATCCTGCCCACCACATCACCATGGGTGAAGGCGGTGCGGTGTTTACAAACAACGCCCAACTGAGACTGATCGCTGAATCGTTCCGTGATTGGGGCCGTGACTGCTACTGCGCGCCAGGTTGTGACGACACCTGCGGCAACCGTTTCGGACAGCAGTTCGGTAGCCTGCCGCAAGGTTACGATCACAAGTATGTGTACGCGCACTTGGGCTACAACCTTAAAATCACCGATATGCAAGCTGCCTGCGGCTTGGCTCAGTTGGATAGCGCGCCGAAATTCATCGAGACCCGCAAGCGCAACTTCAAGCTGCTGAAAGAGCGTTTGTCTAGCCTCAGCGCCTTCTTGGAAATCGCCGAGCCTACGCCAAACAGTGAGCCATCCTGGTTCGGTTTCCCGGTTACCTTGAAAGAGACTGCTGGCGTCAAGCGTGTAGATTTGCTGAAGTTTCTTGATCAGAACAAGATCGGCACCCGGCTTCTTTTCGCAGGCAACCTGACTCGCCAGCCGTACTTCCATGATGTGGAATACCGCGTGGTGGGCGAGCTTACCAACACCGATCGCACCATGAACCAGACCTTCTGGCTGGGCGTGCAACCGTCGTTGGGCCAAGAGCATTTCGACTACGTTGGTGAAAAACTGGAAGAGTTCTTCGGGATCGGTTTCTAACTTATGAAAGCATCTGATGCAGTAGCAAAAGTCCTAGCGGACACCCAAGTCATCTATGGTTTTGAGCTCATCGGTGGAATGATTACCCATTTGGTGGACAGCATTAATTTGCTTGGTAAGACCAAGTTGGTCTCAATGCACCATGAGCAAGGCGCCGCCTTCGCTGCATCGGCTGTCGCACGTGCGACGAATCACAATGTGATGGGCGTGGCATTAGGCACTAGTGGCCCTGGTGCCACGAACCTGATCACGGGAATTGCCGATTGCTGGCTGGACAGCCATCCGTGTCTATTCCTGACCGGCCAAGTCAATACGCATGAGCTCAAAGGGGAACGGGCCATACGTCAACAAGGTTTTCAAGAGCTTGATAGCGTCGCGTTGGTGAGTAGTATCACCAAGTATGCTCATCAAGTCAGGCACGTTGATGAACTGATTCCCTGCTTGCTCAAAGCGATTACTATCGCTCGAGCAGGTCGCCCAGGCCCTGTGTTGCTGGACATCCCCATGGACATCCAGCGAGCCGAGGTGGACGAGGCGGTATTGGATGAGTTATTAAGCGTCTGGGCCTACGAGTCTTCGTTAGCCCCGGCGCAAAGCGCCTCGTACGGCGATGTATGGGCATTGTTGGAAAAAGCGCAGAAACCAGTGTTCCTTATTGGTGGCGGCGCAGTAAATATGCCAGGGTTCAGCCAATGGTTGAGTGAGGTCAGTAAACTGGGCATTCCTCACGTTGCAAGCCTTAAGGGCGCCGAGAAACTACCCGCCAGCGAGCATTACCTTGGAATGCTGGGGGCCTATGGCACCCGAGCGGCTAATTATGCAGTGCAGAACTGCGACCTGCTGATCGTGTTCGGCAGCCGCATGGATGTGCGCCAAACCGGCGCAAAGACGGAAACCTTCGCGCGCAATGCGCACATCGTGCAGTTCGATCTGGATGCTGCCCAGTTGGATAACAGGGTAAAGGCGCAACAGTCAATCAACGCCAACCTTGAGGCGGTATTTGCCTCGTTCGTCACCCATGCTCCAAACCTTCGATCCGTTCCCTCTGCTTGGCAAGCGCACCTAGCGCAGGTGTTCGAGCAGTCGTTCAAGGACGAGTACACGGACTGGAGTATCAGCCCTTTCGAATTGTTCAGTACCTTCAACGAACTGGCTGAAGGTCAAGCGCTAGATTACGTCGTCGATGTGGGCAACAATCAGATGTGGGCCGCGCACACCTTGCGCCTAGGCTCTCATCAGGCCATGCACCATTCCGGTGGGTTGGGTACGATGGGCTTTGCCATTCCCACTGCGGTGGGCGCCTGCATCGCTGGCGGTAAGCCAGTAGTGGTGATTACTGGCGATGGTGGCGCCCAACTGAATATTCAGGAGCTGGATATCATCGCCCGTGAACGTCTCCCCATCCTCACCGTGGTATTGAACAACCACTCCTTGGGTATGGTGCGTGGCTTTCAGGAAATGTACTTCGAGGGTCGTAACTCCTCAACTTACTGGGATGGCTACACATCACAGTTCCAGGCACTGGGTGCTGCCTACGGCATCGATTCGCGGAGCTTGAACGACCTGGAAACCCTCAAGGTTGCGGTCGCCGAGTTCTTGGCGAATGGAAAGCCGATGCTGATTGAGGTGTTGATGCCAGATGCACGGGAATGCCGACCGCGTCTTGAGTTCGGACGCCCCATCAACGAACAATCGCCGTTACTGGAACTGGGTCAATGAGACTTGCCATCCTAGGGGCGAACAGCCATATCGCCAAGGACCTGATAGCCAGCATCCAGTCTACGACTTACCAGTGCACCCTGTTCGTCCGAGCACCCAACGCGTTGGATGCCGAGCTTCAAGAGACTGCGGTGCGCAAGGGATTTGCCGTCGCCACCTACGCCAGCTTCGATGATCGCTGCCAGTTCGATGCGATCATCAACTTCGTTGGCGTAGGCGACCCAGCCAGAGCATTACAAATGGGTCAAGCCATATTTACCGTCACCGAACACTATGACAATCTTGCCCTGGCCTATCTGCGCAGCCACCCCGAGTGCAAATACATCTATCTCAGTAGCGGCGCTGCCTATGGCTCCAATTTTACAGCCCCGATCACCGAGACCTCGACTGCAGTTTTTCCAATCAATGCCCTGTTGCCGCAGCATTGGTATGGCGCTGCCAAATTCCAGACCGAGTGTCGTCATCGAGCGCTGCCGGATGCGGCTATCGTCGATGTTCGTGTATTCAGCTACTTCAGTCATCGTCAGGCGCGCGAGGCACGGTTCTTCCTTAGCGATATCCTAAGGGCACTGCATGCTGGGACGGTTCTGGAAGTTTCACCAGACGACATGCTGCGGGACTACCTTACTCCTGCTGACTTCATGCAGTTAATCGACCGAATACTGCAGGCTCCAGCATGCAACAGTGCCGTGGACTGTTACAGCCTCGCGCCCGTAGGAAAATTTGAGTTGCTCGCAGCTTTGGGCGAGCAGTTCGGCCTGAACTTTACGATTGTAGGTGAGCAGCCCCAGGTGAATGCCACAGGCCAAAAGACTCATTATTATTCGTACAATCGCAAGGCCGAGCAATTGTTCGGCTATGTACCCGCCGATTCTTCGCTGAGCGGCGTGATGCATGAGATCAAGCAGGCGCGGCATGCAGAAGACTGAAAAAGTACGGACACGAATTCGCGCGTTTCTAAAGATAAAGCTGGTCCGTTTTTTGTTGGTGGGTGTGATGAATGCAGTATTCGGCTACGGCTGTTTTGCTGGTTTTCTCTACCTCGGTCTGCATTACAGCATGGCTCTGCTACTGGCCACAATCCTCGGCGTTTTGTTCAACTTTAAAAGCATCGGTACCTTGGTGTTTGGTTCGAAAAAAAATAGACTCATCTTCCGTTTCGTAGCCGGGTATACCGTTGTCTACGGTGCCAACGTGGCAGGTATTGCTGCGCTTACATTACTGGGCGCGACCCCCTATTTAGCTGGCATCGCATTAATTGTGCCGATGGCTCTACTCTCATTTGTCATTAACAACAGGTATATATTCAATCATGCGTAAACTCATCAGCATAGTGACACCTTGCTACAATGAAGAAGCCAATATTGATGAACTTTACCAGCGCATCATCAACGTTATGGCGCGCCTTGACTACGATTACGAACATATCTTCATCGATAACTGTTCGACTGATAACAGCCTCGTCAAGTTACGTGCATTGGCTGCCCAAGACAAGCGGGTAAAGCTCATCTTGAACGCGCGAAATTTCGGCCATATCCGCTCGCCGTACTATGCTTTGCTTCAGGCTCGGGGTGATGCCGCAGTATTGATTGCCTCTGACTTGCAAGACCCGCCCGAAATGATCGAAGAGTTCGTGAAAAAGTGGGAGGAGGGTTTCAAGACAGTTATGGCGGTGAAACCGGAAAGCGAAGAGTCGCGCCTAATGTTCATCGCTCGCCGTATCTACTATCGCTTCGTCACGCGAATCTCCGAAGTACCGTTGGTGCAGAACGCCACGGGGGCTGGTCTATTCGACCGGGCTGTTCTAGACATACTGAAGAAGATTGACGACCCTTACCCGTATTTCCGTGGTCTGCTGTGTGAGATAGGCTTCCCGATCGCGACCGTGCCATTCAAGCAGCCGCGGCGCATGCGCGGCATAACCAAGAACAATTTCTATACGTTGTATGACATTGCTATGCTTGGCATTACCAATCACTCCAAAGTGCCGCTACGGCTGATGGTGATAGGCGGCGCACTGCTCGCAGGGTTCAGCCTGTTAGCCGCATTTGGGTTCTTGATCGCGAAGTTGGCATTCTGGGACTCCTTCCAGATGGGTATTGCGCCGTTGCTCATTTCTCTGTTCTTTTTCAGCTCGGTACAGATCCTGTTCTTGGGGATGCTTGGGGAGTACTTGGGCTCGGTTCACACTAAAATCCGCAATATGCCGTTAGTCATCGAAAGCGAACGCGTGAATTTTGACTAACCGCGCTGGGGAATGCATTGAAATCTATAATTAAACCAATTACATATAGTGATACTAAAATGAGCGCTTATCCAACATGGCGGATGACGTTTGCCGCCGACTGGAAGCTGATAATCATCGGGGCGATTGCGACTTTCTTCCTCGCAAGCATTTTCATGAGTGGCCTACCCGACGGCTTGATGCCCAACCTGACAACCCCCTATGCCTATACGCGTGATGGATTGTTCCATGCTTGGATGGCGCAAAGAGTCACGGAAGGCTGGCTATTCGATAACGTCCGAAGTGGTTATCCATTCGGTTCAAGCTTCCTAGATTTCCCAGGTTCAGATTCGGGCGCTCACTTATTGATCAAAGCATTCGCTCTGATAAGTGGAGGCTGGGTGGGTGGAGTGAATCTATTCTTTTTATTTGGATTTGCTTCCTGCTTCGTTGCAACTTACGTGACCGCTCGGGCTTTCTCTCTGAATCGCAGTTTTGCTGTGGCGATGAGCGTCCTTTACACGTTTGTCCCCTTCCACTTCCTTCGGTTAGAGCATCTTTTTTACACTTCCTATTTTGTCGCCCCGCTGTTTTTCTATCTGGCATTGGATATCTATCTGACCCGCGGGCCAACCTATTACACGGGACTTAAATCGACGCTTCGCAAACTCGTAGCGTCCGCTGCCGGCATGCTGGTTCTCGCCTCTTTCGGAGTGTATTACGCTTTGTTCGGGGTGATTATTCTCGCCACAGCCGGTGTCATGAGCGCAATCAAATCTCGAAGTTCACATGGTGCGAAAAAAGCGGCGCTACTCATCAGTGCAACCATTTTGGGTGTGATGTTAAACCTCGCGCCTAACGTGCTAGGGACTCATAAGGTCGGTCCTAATCCGGAGGTGGCTCAGCGTTCAATTATCGAATCTGAAATGTATGGGCTGAAGATGATGCAGTTGTTGATGCCGCGGATAGACCACCGGATTTCGCAATTTAGAGAGGTCGCCCAGAAGTATCAACATAACCCTTTAACCAACGAAAATGCAACTTCTTCGCTGGGTATCATCGGTGCAGCGGGTTTTATGATGGCGTTGCTTTACCTAATCTTCATCCCCGCACGGACGGGATCCGATGATAGGCTTCGCCTTCTGGCGGTCACAACATTTGTGCTGTTCCTGTTTGCAACTGTAGGCGGCTTAGGTTCGCTATTTGCCATGGTCGTATCCCCGTTGATAAGAGGTTGGAACAGAGACAGCATTTTCATCGCTTGCGGCGCCCTGCTTTTCTTCTTCATTTCGCTCCAGCTTTTATTGCAGAAGAAAGCGCCTCGGCTTGCCAATCAGTCAGTAGCCATTGCAGCCATTGCAGTCGTGCTGTTGTTCATAGGCTTGTACGACCAGACCAAGTCCGTCTGCAAAAACTGTAATGCGGCCGTTAAGGCCTCGTTCGATAACGACAGAGACTTTATCCACGCTATCGAAAAAACGCTCCCTGCGGGGGGGGCGGTTTATCAGTTGCCTTACATAGGCTTTCCTGAAACACCGAGAATGCACCGCTTGTACAGTTACCAAATGATGGCTGGCGTGCTGCATTCGAAAGCCCTGCATTGGAGCTACGGCGGTATGAAGGGGCGGCCAGGGGATTTGTTCTATCGTGCGTTGGGACAAGAACCAATATCGCATCAGATTGAGGTCATCCGCAGGCTCGGCTTCGATGGAATTTATATCGATCGTCGTGGCTATGCAGACAACGGCGAAGCGATTATTCAAGAATTATCTCAGTTGCTCCAGCAACCACCGTTGCTTCAGAGTGACAACAAAGAATTGGTGTTCTATAAGCTGGATAACAGCGCGCATCCAGACTTGGCAAGTCTGACAGCAAAGCAAATTCAGCAAAAGGCAGGGTACATTGCAGACGCTCTAGGCCCACGCTACAGCTCTGACCTGATAAGCGGGATGGACTTCACACGGACTGGCTTTCCTGACTTTATAGATGACGCCCAAGGTCTGTATGGGCTCGAGCCATGGGGACGCTGGTCATCCCAACAAGCCGTCTTCAAATTTACTGACCCACTGCCGCAGAAATTCTCTCTTATACTGAATGCTCGGGCTTTTGGCGCGAAGGATCATGAACCGACTCTTGTCAGGATAGGTAGCCATGAATACAGTATTCCGCTCACCGCAGGTGTCTCTGAAATCCGTCTGGATGTTGACCTCGCAGGCGAGAGCGCCAATAGCATCACCTTCATCCCCCCCAAACCTGTATCGCCTATGCAGCTTACCGGAAGCTCGGATACTCGGATTCTTGGCGTAGGTTTCGTATCAATGCGAATAATCCCATGACAAAGTCGATCTGACGAATGAATCGGTATTATTGAGTGTTAGCCAGGAAAGCCCTAATCAACCTGCCACGCCAGCGTGGTAGGTTGTAAAACTTCATTACATTCAGCGTGGTGGCCGCTGCGCCCGGTGTGATTCGGTTGCAATGGTGGGAAGGGAGAGTTTTTAGGGCATAAAAGTAAAAATCCCGGCCAGTTGGCCGGAAGCTTATATAGCTATATCTATATTGCGTTTAACTATAAATAAATAAATCAATATCTATCTCAGCCCCGACCTTGCTTATAAAAGCTAGTTTTTCCGTATTAAAATGCATTCCTGGTTTTTCACCATTTTCTATTTTAACTACAAGTGAAAAAATAAAGTTCACGTCATATTTACTTTTAATGGATTGTAACTGACTTTCTTTACCATTAAGCAATGTAATGATTTTATCTAATTGATCATTAATATCATAAGATACTTCATCACCCGTAGATAATTTCCAAGCAGTTTCAATGCTTGGCCTTTTCTTGCCATCAGGAATACTTCCCTTGATTTTTACCTCATTGGGCTGAAGGCATAGTTCTCGGGTAATATCATCAACATCAAAAGAGTCACCATAAATAGAGAAATATGCCATTACTGTTGTTTTATCCATAATAATGTCCTATTTAATGTACTCACCTGTAGATATACCTTCACCCTTGCCACTTTTCTTAAAGATCCAAAGTTGCCCCGAGTCTCTCTCTACATAGATATCATAATTGGAGTTTTTACCATCACCCAAAAAAATCTTCCTTCAAGACATGAGCATCTACGCCATTATTTTTTAAATACTTATCATCTGCCATTTTTATATTAGATGACTTTTCTGCCCCATTATCATAACCATCACTTGTCATATGATTTGATGAGTTGGACTAAAACAGTATTGCGAATGATTTTCATCTAGAGGAGCGATAACATGTCTTTAAAGGGTAAAGTGGCACTGGTAACCGGGGCCGGACAAGCACCGTTAATCGATGGAGGTTTGGTGTTCAGATAACTCAGGCTGCATCAGACCGCTATAAAAGCCAGCCATTGGCTGGTTTTTACTTTTATCTGCGGGCCTTTTATGGTTAAAAAATGTTCAACAGTAATGCGACTATCTGCTAAGTTATTATTTCACGCCTAATGGAAGGAGCATGCAGATGTCCCGTCTTACCGCGAAAGATTTCGCCCCTGAATTGCTCGAACTCTATGACTATTATGCCCACGGAAAGATTACCAAGCGGCAATTCCTTGAACTGGCGGCAAAGTACGCCGTCGGTGGCCTGACAGCAATAACCATTTTGGGCCAACTCAGCCCAAACTACGCGCTGGCTCAACAGGTGGAGTTCACTGATCCGGACATCGTTCCTTCCTATATCACTTATCCCTCACCTAATGGGCATGGCGAAGTGCGTGGTTATTTGGTTCGCCCGGCCAAAATGACTGGCCCATTGCCTGCGGTGGTTGTCGTTCACGAAAATCGTGGATTAAACCCCTATATTGAAGACGTCGCGCGCCGTGTTGCTAAAGCGGGTTTTATTGCCCTCGCACCTGATGGACTCAGCTCTGTCGGCGGATATCCCGGTAATGATGATAAAGGGCGTGAACTGCAACAGCAGATAGATCCGACCAAGTTGATGAATGATTTTTTTGCCGCAGTAGAGTTTCTCATGGCGAGCAAAGAAACCACCGGCAAGGTCGGTATTACGGGCTTTTGTTATGGTGGTGGAGTCGCTAATGCTGCCGCTGTCGCCTACCCCGAGCTTGCCGCAGCGGTGCCTTTCTATGGTCGTCAAGCGAAGTCAGAGGATGTCCCTCGCATCAAAGCCCCGCTATTGCTGCATTATGCTGAGTTGGATACCAATATCAACGCGGGTTGGCCAGCTTACGAAGAAGCCCTTAAAGCGGCGGGTAAAACCTATGAAGCCTATATTTATCCCGGGGTTAATCATGGTTTTCATAACGATTCAACGCCTCGTTATGACAAAGCTGCCGCCGATTTAGCTTGGGAGCGCACCATAGCTTGGTTCCAGCAATATTTAGCTTAAACAGGGAGTAGGCGGAGCTAACATTTACCTTATGCCGTTAGCTCGCCTTTCTGCCGCCATCAGCCATTTCAACATAATATGCAGATAATTCCGCTTAGCCGCCGATAAAACCTCATATTCATCCCCTCTAAGAGCCTACATATCCATCGGATACAAACGATTTCCATTCTCGTTTGCTGATGCAGATCAAAATCTCTCACTTTAGCTGTTGATCGAATGATTATTATTATCATTTAATTCATTATCTACAGCGTAATGAGCGGACTATGAATATTGATCTGATACCGTACCATGCCCAACCAGGAGCGCTGCCTTTTCCCAAGCGCTGGGCGACGATGCCATGGCGTGATAGCCGCCCCCTGCCTGCGGAGTCACTCCAAAGCCACTGGCAGTCACTGTTGCAAAAGGCACTACCTCGCAATAAGCGCTTGCTTTATTTACATATTCCATTCTGCGCAACACATTGTACTTTCTGTGGTTTCTATCAAAACCCGCTACAACCCGAAAGTACTGCGCGCTATACAGATTATTTGTTGCAAGAACTGAGTATGGAAGCCGATAGCCCACTATTGCAAGGCGGCCCTATCCACGCCGTCTACTTCGGGGGCGGCACACCCAGCGCTCTGTCTGCACAACAATTACACCGAATTATCAGCCAGTTACGTAAGTCCTTACCGCTTGCACCTGATTGTGAAATCACCGTTGAAGGACGAATTTTTAATTTTGACGATGAGCGGATTGATGCCTGTCTGGAAGCGGGCGCTAACCGTTTCTCTGTTGGCATTCAGACCTTTAATACCCGAATTCGCCAACGCATGGGCCGCAAGGCAGATCGTGATCAGGCCATCCGTTTTCTGGCCAATTTGGCAAGCCGTGATCGCGCCGCCGTGGTATGTGATTTGATGTTTGGCCTACCTCACCAAACCCCGGAAACCTGGCAAGAAGATCTGACTATCGTGCGCCAATTGCCGTTGGATGGTGTTGACTTATATGCCCTCAATCTATTGCCAACCACTCCTCTGGCCAAATCGGTGGAAAACAATCGGGTAGAGCTGCCGACACTCACCCAACAATGTGACTTTTACTGTAGCGGTGCTGATAGCCTCGCGCAGGCAGGCTGGCACCAATTAAGTAATAGCCATTGGGCGCGCACCACCCGTGAGCGTAACCTGTATAATTTATTGATAAAACAAGGAGCTGATTGCCTTGCTTTAGGCAGCGGTGCTGGGGGCTCTCTGCAAGGACACGCCTACATGCAGCACCGCAGTTTGGATAACTATTACCAATTAATCGATAGTGGGCAAAAACCACTGATGATGATGACACAAGCCAGTGGGGAGCACCCGTGGCGAGCCAAATTACAAAGTGGTATTGAAGTGGGCCGCTTGGATCTGAGCGAGTTAGTGGTGAATCCAAATCCTTTACTGCCCCTGATCGCGCAATGGCACCAGTCTCATCTTCTGAAAGATAACAGTTTTTGTCTCCGCCTCACTGACTGTGGGCGCTTTTGGGCCAGCAATATGATGCAGGCTCTGCAACAGCTTATCCCTTCACTTATTACAGCGGAAAGCCACTCATGAATACTCAATCATCGAATAAAACATTGCCACTCACCGAATTCCTTGCCACTCAACCGGACGGCACCCTAGAGCAAATTGCACAGGATTATCAGGTCAGTCCGCTGGAGGTTGTGCGCGCCTTGCCGGAACGGGTATTAGTGAGTGCAGACCAATTTGACAGAGTATGGGACAACATGACGGAGTGGGGAGAGGTCACCACATTAGTGCATACCACCGATATCATTTTGGAGCACAAAGGCCCCTTACCGAGTGGTTTTCACCGCCATGGCTATTTTAATTTGCGCGATAAACAAGGTCTTAGTGGGCATATTAGAGCACAGAATTGCCAAGCAATTGCCCTGCTGGAACGTCCGTTTATGGGGATGGCAACCGCCTCGGTACAGTTTTTTAATCAGCAAGGCGACATCATGCTAAAAGTGTATGTTGGCCGTGATGAACACCGTCAATTACGTGCTGATGGTCTTGCTGCTTTCCATCAGTTAGCACACCAGCTTCGGACAGAACAACAAGCCATCTCAGAAACGACTGAGGAAACCCCATGAAACCGTGGTTGATCTTTGGTGCTGGTCACGGTGTGGGAGCGCATTTGCTTGATTTGGCTAATCAACATGCCAATGCGGCATTAAATCCGCGCCCTGTTACCCTGTTGATACGCAACCCACAGCACGCAGAAGCACTGCGTAATCAGGGACTAACCGTCGTCTGTGGTGATGCCTGTGATCCGGGCAGCGTGCTCGAAGCTTGCCAATTAGCAGGCCCGGAAGCCGCTATTATTTCGACATTAGGTAGCCGCAGCGCCGACTACCAAGGCAACCGCGTGATCATTGATACTGCCGAGAAACTGGGCCTGAAGCGCATGCTTTTAGTCACATCGATTGGTTGTGGTGATAGCTGGCCAACACTCTCCCCTGCGGCCCGCGCCGCTTTTGGTCAGGCAGTGCGCGAGAAATCACTGGCCGAGAGTTGGTTACAAACCAGCACTCTGATTTATACCGTGATTCGGCCCGGAGGACTGCTGGACAAACCCGCAACTGACAAGGCCATACGTCTACAAACCGAAGCTCACGGCATGGTGACGCGCGAAGATGTAGCACGCCACCTCAGCCAGATGATTGAGGATCCAGCAACATATCACCAAATTTATGCGCTCATCGAGCCTGGATTAGCCCGTTAAGTAAAAGCAAGTTAACAATAAATATGTCTTGATGTAACATTGAGTCATGATTGATAATGCTTATCATATTGATAGTGGTTATCATTACCTTGTTAGTTATATGGATAAACAGTTGACTAAAACGCCAATATTGAACGACGAGCCTGCTGTCGACTCCCCGACGGCAAGCAAACCCTTGTCTGTCACCAGCGAACAGCTGCTGAGAGGGCATGGTGTGGCCTTTATCGTCCATCAGGGCGAGTGCTATCAACTGCGTCAAACCAAGGCCGGAAAACTGATACTGACTAAATAATATGCATCATTTATCTAGCGTCGCGAGGTTGCTGCAATGCCGTAGCCGCAAGACAAAAGAGATGATGCTCAATGCAAGCCACCCAGATTCTCGAATCAAGGCAGCCAGCAACCTATCTATTTGTTTGCATATTAATTATTTGCATAGAAAAAATATGGAGAATTGCCGACATGCCTCGTTCCACTTCCGACCGTTTCCGCTGGTCCCCACTCAGTTTGGCAATTGCCTGCGCCCTGCCTCTTGCTGTTCAAGCTGCTGATACCACCACCTCAACCAGTAGCAAAAAACACACCAGCGACACCATGGTTGTCACTGCGACAGGTAATGAGCGCAGTAGCTTTGAAGCACCGATGATGGTGACGGTGGTCGAGGCAAGCTCACCGACCAGTGAAACAGCCACGACTGCGGTAGACATGCTGCGTAAAATTCCAGGACTGACCGTCACCGGTAGCGGGCGCGTCAATGGTCAGGATGTGACACTGCGCGGCTATGGTAAGCAAGGTGTCCTCACCTTGGTTGATGGCATTCGTCAAGGCACGGATACTGGCCACTTAAACTCTACCTTCCTCGATCCCGCGCTGGTGAAACGCGTTGAAGTTGTACGTGGCCCCTCAGCCCTACTTTATGGTAGCGGTGCATTGGGTGGGGTGATTTCTTATGAAACAGTGGATGCGGCAGATTTGTTATCACCGGGTCAAAATAGTGGTTATCGCGTATACAGTTCCGCGGCAACTGGCGATCACAGCTTCGGTTTAGGTGCGAGCGCATTTGGCCGTACCGATGATGTTGATGGCGTACTCTCCTTTGGGACTCGTGACATCGGCAACATCCGCCAAAGCGATGGTTTTAGTGCACCAAATGATGAAACCATCAGCAATGTGCTGGCAAAAGGGACATGGCGTATTGATCAGGCTCAGTCGTTGAGCGCTAACCTGCGCTATTACAACAACAGCGCAATAGAGCCAAAGAACCCGCAATCCAGTGCAGCTTCTAGCACCAATGTGCTGACCAACCGCTCAACCATCCAGCGCGATGCTCAACTCAGCTACAACATTAAACCGCTCGACCAAGAGTGGTTGAATGCCACTGCGCAAGTTTATTATTCCGAAGTACAAATCAATGCGCGTCCACAAGGAGCTATTGGCACGATTGAGGAGAAGCGCAAGCAAACAACCGAAGGCGGAAAACTGGAAAACCGCACGCGTCTGTTTACTGACAGTTTTGCCTCGCATTTGCTGACTTACGGTACAGAAGCCTATAAACAGGAACAGACACCGGGCGGAGCCACGGAAAGCTTCCCACAAGCGGACATTCGTTTCGGTTCCGGCTGGCTACAAGATGAGATAACCCTACGTGATCTGCCAGTGTCTATTTTAGCCGGTACTCGTTATGACAACTATCGTGGCAGCAGCGACGGTTACGCCGATGTGGATGCCGATAAGTGGTCATCACGCGGTGCGGTTAGCATTATGCCGACTGATTGGCTGATGCTGTTCGGATCCTATGCTCAAGCATTCCGCGCCCCCACCATGGGCGAGATGTATAACGATTCAAAACACTTCTCTATTCCTATCGCGCCGGGAAGAGTGCTCACCAACTATTGGGTTCCCAATCCCAATCTGAAACCGGAAACCAACGAAACTCAGGAATATGGTTTTGGTCTGCGCTTTAGCAATCTGTTGATGGCTGACGATGATTTGCAATTCAAAGCCAGCTACTTCGATACCAATGCGAAAGACTATATCGACACCAAGGTGAACATGGCTGCCATGACCACCACCTCTGTGAATATCGATAGAGCAAAAATCTGGGGTTGGGATGCCACCATGAGCTACCAGACATCCTTATTTAGCTGGGATCTGGCCTATAACCGAACCCGCGGTAAAAACCAAAGTACCAATGCATGGCTCGAATCGATTAACCCGGATACCGTCACCAGTACCCTCGATGTACCGGTTGCCAATAGTGGTTTTGCGGTTGGCTGGATTGCCACCTTCGCTGATCGTTCCCAACCGTTAAGTACTGGCAAACGTCAGGCAGGCTATGGGCTCAATGACTTTTATGTCAGCTATAAAGGTCAAGAACAGTTTAAAGGCGTGACGACCACCGTGGTACTGGGTAACGCATTTGATAAAGAGTATTACGCACCACAAGGCGTGCCACAAGATGGCCGCAACGCGAAACTCTTCGTGAGCTATCAGTGGTAACGCATTGGAAAAAGATCGTCTGAAATAACACTTCCGGTAATTCAATCTGTGGATTACCGGATTATTATTTAACGCTGTCACCTGCATATAAAAAATCAATAGAATGAGGAAGTTATTATGAGCAAGTCAATATATGAGCAGTATGTTCAAGCCAAAGCCGATAATCCGGGCAAATATGCACGTGATTTAGCCACACTGATGGGCATTTCAGAAGCAGAGCTGACCCACTGCCGTGTTGGACATGACGCTAAACGCCTACATTCAGATGCCCGTGCCTTGCTGGCTGCATTAGAAGCGGTTGGTGAAGCCAAAGCCATCACCCGCAACACCTATGCAGTACATGAGCAAATGGGCCGTTATGAGAATCAACATCTGAATGGCCATGCTGGTTTGATCCTCAATCCGCGTCATTTGGATTTGCGTCTGTTCCTCAACCAATGGGCCAGCGCCTTTACGCTAACAGAAGACACACGCCACGGTGTACGCCATAGCATTCAGTTTTTCGACCATCAGGGCGATGCTTTGCACAAAGTATACGTCACGGAACAAACGGACATGGCCGCTTGGGATGCTTTGCTGGCGAAGTTCATTAGCGTAGAAAACCCAGAATTGCAGTTACAACCTTTGGGCACAACTGAGGTTACCGAACCGACCGCCACTGATGAGGTTGTTGATACTGAATGGCGCGCAATGACGGACGTGCACCAATTTTTCCAGTTGCTCAAGCGCAATAACCTTACTCGCCAACAAGCATTCCGCGCCGTGGGTGATGATCTGGCCTATCAGGTTGATAACAGCTCGCTGACACAACTGCTGAATATCGCCCAGCAGGAACAGAACGAAATCATGATCTTCGTCGGTAACCGTGGTTGCGTGCAAATTTTCACCGGTATGATTGAAAAAGTCACACCGCACCAAGAGTGGATTAATGTTTTCAACCAGCGCTTTACGCTACATCTGATTGAAACGGCTATTGCTGAAAGCTGGATTACCCGTAAGCCAACTAAAGATGGGTTTGTCACCAGTCTGGAGCTGTTTGCTGCCGATGGTACTCAAGTTGCTCAACTTTACGGTCAGCGTACCGAAGGGCAGCCAGAACAAAGCCAATGGCGTGAGCAGATTGCCCGCCTAAACAATAAGGATATCGCCGCATGAGACTAAGGTTGCTGTCACTCCCTTTCATTCTGTCACTGAGCGCTGGTCTGCTGCCGCTAACGACGTTAGCCGCAGAACGTATTGTCACCATTGGTGGTGATGTAACAGAAATCGCCTATGCACTGGGTGCGGGTAGCGAGATTGTGGCCCGTGACAGTACCAGTCTACAGCCTCAGGCAGTACAGAAGCTGCCTGATGTTGGTTACATGCGCATGCTCAATGCCGAAGGGATTCTGGCAATGAAGCCGACCATGCTATTAGTCAGTGAACTCGCGCAGCCTTCACTGGTGCTTAAACAAGTTGCTGACAGTGGTGTGAATGTAGTCACCGTACCGGGTCAAACCACACCAGAAAGCGTCGCCGTGAAGATAAACGCAATCGCTACAGCACTTCATCAGCAGGAAAAAGGGCAAGATCTGATTAATGACTATCAGCAACGCTTGAGCGCAGTGAATAACACGCCACTGCCGGTCAAAGTGCTGTTTGTCATGAGCCACGGTGGTTTAACGCCGATGGCTGCGGGCCAAAATACCGCGGCCGATGCCATGATTCGCGCCGCCGGTGGCAGCAACGCGATGCAAGGTTTCAGCCGCTATCGCCCACTGTCACAAGAAGGCGTGATTGCCAGCGCCCCCGATTTATTACTGATTACCAGTGACGGTGTGAGAGCACTAGGAGGGAATGACGGCATCTGGAAATTACCCGGTATGGCCCTAACGCCTGCGGGGAAAAATAAACGCCTGTTGGTTGTTGATGATATGGCATTGCTTGGCTTTGGCTTAGAAACGCCACAAGTGCTGTCGCAACTGCGTAAAGGCATGGAACAAGCGCAATGAATTGTCGAGTCCATCCACGCCTGATGTTGAGCATCTTGCTGATGATTCTCATTCTATTAGCGCTCGGCTCGGCCAACATGGGCGCATTGACGCTCTCATTTCGTACGTTATGGCATGCATCATTAGATGATGCCATGTGGCATATCTGGCTGAATATCCGCCTGCCCCGCGTGCTGCTTGCTGTCGTTGTCGGTTGTGCGTTGGCGGTATCCGGCGCCATCATGCAAGGGCTGTTTCGCAACCCACTGGCCGATCCCGGCCTGCTGGGCATCAGTAGCGGCGCGGCTCTGTGTGTCGGGCTGATTATCGTTATGCCATTCAGTTTACCGCCACTGTTAGCGCTTTATAGCCATATGGTCGGGGCCTTTATTGGCAGTTTGGCCATTTCTGCTATTATTTTTACTCTCAGCCGCTGGGGGCACGGTAATTTATCACGCCTTCTACTGGCGGGTATCGCGATCAATGCCCTGTGTGGTGCGGCTGTTGGAGTGCTGACCTATATCAGTGATGACCAACAATTACGCCAGTTCTCCCTGTGGAGTATGGGGAGTTTAGGTCAGGCCCAGTGGTCAACCCTGATGGTCGCTGCATCGTTAATCCTGCCTGCTTGTGTACTCGGTTTGCTGCAAGCACGCCAATTGAACCTATTGCAGTTAGGGGATGAAGAAGCGCATTACCTCGGAGTTAATGTGCGTCAGGCCAAGCTGCACTTGCTGTTACTCAGCGCAATATTGATTGGTGCAGCGGTAGCTGTCAGTGGGGTTATCGGCTTTATCGGGCTAGTCGTGCCGCATCTTATCCGTATGCGTATCGGGGCTGACCACCGTTGGTTACTGCCCGGAGCCGCCTTGGGTGGGGCTTGTTTGTTACTGACAGCGGATACTCTGGCGCGGACATTGGTCGCACCGGCAGAGATGCCGGTCGGGTTGATAACCAGCCTATTGGGTGGCCCTTATTTTCTGTGGCTGATTTTGCGTCAACGGGAGCAACGCAGTGGTTGATATAGCAGGTGTTAATAGGATAACGGCACCCGCCGCGTTATTAGAAGCGAGCCAGCTTTCCTACCATGTGCAGGGGCGAAAGCTTATCAATGACGTTTCACTGCACATTGCCAGTGGTGAAATGGTGGCTATTATTGGGCCGAACGGCGCAGGGAAATCCACCTTACTGCGTTTGTTAACTGGCTATCTGCCCCCCTCAGATGGCGAGTGCCAGTTGCTGGGGAAAAACCTCAATAACTGGCAGCCACAAGCATTGGCCCGCACCCGTGCGGTGATGCGCCAATACAGTGATTTGGCGTTTCCATTTAGTGTCAGTGAAGTGATTCAGATGGGGCGCGCACCTTATGGAGCCACGCACAATCGGCAGGCACTGCAAGAAGTCATGGCACAAACCGACTGTCTGGCGCTGGCACAGCGCGACTATCGCGCATTATCCGGGGGTGAACAACAACGAGTACAACTCGCTCGGGTGCTGGCACAACTGTGGCAACCGGAACCAACACCGCGCTGGTTGTTCCTTGACGAACCGACATCCGCATTAGATCTCTATCATCAACAACATACGTTGCGTCTGCTGCGTCAACTCACCCTCCAAGAACCTTTGGCGGTGTGTTGTGTGCTGCACGATTTGAATCTGGCGGCATTGTATGCCGATCGTATTTTGTTGTTGGCGCAAGGCGAACTCGTTGCTAGCGGTACGCCGGAAGAAGTGCTCAATGCCGAGACGCTGACCCGCTGGTACCAGGCCGATCTGGGTATTTCACGCCACCCAGAAACAGCCTTACCACAGATTTATTTACGTCAATAAGTCTCCGTCAAATCAAATGATACCAACCAGCCTATGGCTGGTTTTTTGCTACTTTCGGAGATTCCATTTCCGCCAGCAACTCATAAATCACTTTCCCCACTTTTTGTACTGCCCGTTCAATGTCTGACGTCATTGGTTTGCTGTAACTCAGTCGCAAACAATTACGGTATTTCCCCGACGCCGAACTGATAGATCCAGCGGCAACCTGTACACCAAGCGGTAATAAACAACGATTCAGACGCTGACTATCAAATCCGTGCGGTAATTCAACCCATAACATAAAGCTGCCTTGCGGCCTGCTTAGGCAGGTATTCGGTGGGAAATATTTCATCACCCAACCGGTCATAATGTCGCGATGGCGTTGGTATTGACGACGCATTCGGCGCAAGTGCTGCATGTAATGCCCTTGCTTAATAAATTCAGCCATGGCCAATTGAGGCAGCGAGGCCACTCGCCCGGCAGAGATATATTTCATGTGTAACGCTTTATCTAAATAGCGGCCAGGCGCAATCCAGCCAATACGTAAGCCCGGAGCGACTGTTTTCGAAAAGGAACTGCACAGCAATACCCGACCATCATCATCAAAAGAAGCAATCGTGGGAGGACGAGGATATTGATAAGCTAGAGCGCCATAGACATCGTCTTCAATAATGGCGATATCGTAGCGCTGGGCGAGTATTAGTAGCGCTTTTTTCCGTTCATCAGGCATGTTGTAACCCAATGGATTATTGCAAGTTGGAGTGAGCTGAACGGCCTTAATGGGCCATTGGTCCAAGGCCATCTCTAAGGCTTCCAAACTGATCCCTACCACCGGATCTGTAGGAATTTCAATGACCTTCATGCCCATCCCTTTCAGGGTTTGCATTGCGCCATGAAAACTGGGGGAATCAACAGCAACAATATCACCGGGTTGGCAAACAGCGCCAAGAGCCACAGCCAACGCACCATGACACCCGGAAGTAATAATAATATTTTCTGCTGATTGGTGATTACCACTGTCTAGCATCAAACGGGCAATTTGTTCACGCAACGCCAAGGAGCCATAAATGTTGTCGTAATCCAGCACTTCTTCACTCTGATGGAGGCTAACACGGCTCAACAGGCGACTCAGTATTTTAAGCCCTGGAGCAGAAAGATCCGGCGAACCAATACCCAGATAAAGGATATTTTCCTGCACGCTTCTTTGTAGGAAGGCCAGCGTATTTTCCCATTGAGAGATTTCTACTGGCCGCTGCGCGTGGGTGCATGTTGCAGGCAAGGAAGGCAGGTTTGAGCAGCAACGCACGAAATAACCCGACTTTGCACGTGCTTCAATCAGCAGGCGCTCTTCCAATTGCCGATAAGCCTGCTGGACAGTACTAATACTGACACCATGCTCGTCACTCAAAACTCTGACGGAAGGGAGCCGTTCACCTGCGCTATACAACCCTTCTTTAATCCGCTGACTAAGAATGTCAGCCAGTTGTTGGTAACGAGTCATTGATATCACCTAATCAGTAGCAACCAGTACAGATGGCATTAATTTCAACCATTCAGTTCATATATCTCATATCTGTATGGAAATAATAGCTCTAATTTGCATCTGTAATGTTTTATGCAAAAGTTTCATCCTAATGGCTCACCTACTGACGGGGAGTCAAAATGAATAATATAATTGAAGATCAAATAGATGAATGCTGCTCGTCAACCGCACGGGCAACAAAAGATCGTCGCAATATTTTTATTCGATTAGGATTGAAAGCATACAGATATCTGTGTCGATGGAATGAACGGCGTAAAACAGCCAATACCTTAGAAAGGTTGAGTTCAGATCAATTAAAAGATCTCGGTCTAAACCGCGATGATATCAAACGAGATTATAGCCGCCCCTTTTGGCGCTAAATATAGAGCAGTGGCCCGCCGAGAGAGTGGGCCACGAACCATTTTAGTTTGACCACTCAATGACACGTCCTCAATCCACCACACTGGCATAGCACTAAATTAACCATCATTTCAGGATATAAATCCGAAGCCAAGAATGCAGATATTCCGCCCTTTAAACTGAATATTTGCGAATGTGGAAATTTATTTGCCAATAGACTGGCAGCTCTTTGGCTACGAACACCGGACTGGCAATACAAAATAATAGGCACATCCATAAGGCATTCATTATCGATACTTTCTATCTCGGCAAGAGGGATATGCTCACCACCAATTGATGTCAGCTCTCTTTCATGTAATTCGCGGACGTCAATGAGGTGGATAACCGTATATTCGTGGATAAGATCATTAAATTCTTCCAAGGTCATAACAAATTGGTCAGATGCTATTGCACTACTACATACCACTGGCATTTCTTCCAATACATGAGACCAGTTAGGGTCTCTTAATGGGTTATCCAGCGAGGCAGAAAAACTCAACTCCGTAGTCGCCGCGTCTAAAGCATCATAAACCAGTAGTCGGCCAGATAGAGGCCGCCCCAGACCAGTTATCAACTTAATCACTTCATTGGCCTGAAAACAGCCAATAATGCCGGGTAAAATCCCCAAAACCCCAGCCTCGGCACAATTGGGGGCCAATGCTGCATCCGGTGGTTCGGTATAAAGATCACGATAATTAGCACCACGAGCGCCATTCTCATCCCGTACATTAAATACCGACACCTGCCCCTCAAATTGCATAATCGCGCCATAAACCAAGGGTTTATCGTTCAGATAGCACGCATCATTAATGAGGTATTTCGCAACAAAGTTATCCGTACCATCGACCACAATGTCGTAGCGAGATATTAACGCTTCAGCGTTATCTACACTCAATTTCTCAATATAGGTTTCTATCTCAATATAAGGGTTAAGTGCCTGTAACCGTGACTTAGCAATATCAGCTTTGTTCTTTCCCTTATCTGCCACCCGATATAAAACTTGCCGATGTACATTGGAAACATCAATATGATCAGCATCGATAATACCTATCCACCCAACACCGGCGGCAGCTAAATAAAGTAAGATTGGGCAACCAAGCCCCCCGGCTCCCACAATTAATACGTGGGCATTCTTGAGTGCCAACTGGCCTTTGATACCAATAGCAGGAATCAATAAATGTCGAGAGTATAATCCCATTTCAGCAGGGGAAAGGTGTGTGTATCGTGTATTGTTCACTAATATTTTCATGCCATTACTCCAAAATTACCTCCTTTTATCCAACAGTAAGTTATCCATGACTTATCCAAGTTAAAAACTTTCTATCACAACAGCGGCCAAAGTATCAGCTCGGCTGACATTAAAAACGTGATGAACAAAGATGGGCCGCTTATTTAATAAATAAGCTCGTGTTCTTACTCTACCTTCATCAAACAGAAAAAATGGGCAGCTTAACTTCGCAACAATACTCTTAATGGGCTTCCCCATAGTGCAGCTAAGTTCAGCCGGATCATCATCTAGTGAGATAATCAACCGTTCACGCCCGGCTGATGCAAGAGTTGGCAATTCAATAAAACTCCATTGATCCGCCACTTCACACTGATGGCGATAAAGAGTAAATAAGTTATTATGCTCAGTAATAAACTGCCCTTCAGACTCTATTTTACTTAGCAGCTTAGGCGTAGCTCGAACAATATTGGATGAGTCTATTTCCTCGGGCAAAAAACGTTGCTTAATTTGCTCATCAAGATTACCCGGAACGGCAGTAAGTGCATCATCACCTGATAGAGATAATATTCGCCAAAACAATATCACTGTAGCAAAAACACGATAATTAGCAGTAAAATCATGGTGAATCTCAAATATAGAGTCTTTTTGTCTTAATCTAACTTTAACAACACTAGAACTAAACTCATTCGAATCAAAAAATGTTAGTGGTTGGGTATAATTTATTTCAAAAGAAATGGTTACATTGCTTTGTTGATATCCTTGAATAAACTCTGGAAATGATACTTTTAGGTGACGTTCCAACCATAACCACTTATTACTTATAGCTAAAGATAACAATTCCCTTCCATGAAATTGCAGAGCAGTAAATAAACAAGTATGAATGGGGTAAGTCATATTAACGGTGCGTTCTTTATTCATATTACCCTCCCGCAATAGCGGTGAAGATATCAATGCGATCATTGTTTTTTATCAATTCATGATATTCATCTGGGTTGATTTTTTGACCATTTAAAGAAACCAAATATCCTTTTTTAAATTTTAACTCCTTATCATAAATGACCTCTTTTAATGCTGGATACTGCGCAATTAAATGTGCAACCAACTCCGTAAGAGTATTTGATTGATCAATATCAATTTGTAGATCTTTCTTATAATTCGTAAACTTGGCTAAATTGCCTGACAGTCTAAATCTCATTTTACTTACCCTCCTGTACTGCTTTTTGCTGTGCCAGCATTTGAAAATCATGAATAGTTCGGATGCCCAAATCGACTTCTAGCTTCTCCTGTGGGTCAGCTCCCGCTAACATTGAGGTAAAATCTCGATGTGAGCGGCCTAAACCACTCTCTTCGGTATATCCCCAGCCACCAGTAAGTTTTAGAGCCATTTGGACAATGAAGTTTATTTGCTCAATCGCATAGTGTTTTGCCGCTGAAGAAATAGGGTCCCAATAAGGATCACTCTCTCTTCTGGCCTGCCGCTCCAAAGAGTGGAAAACTATCGCTCGTGCTGTTTCAAGGGCAATGGTCATACGCCCAATAGCGGCCTGAACATGTTGCATTTCAGCAAGAGGTTCATCGTAGCGAATAGTTCTTTGTAAATAGCTTATTGTCTCTTCAATAATGGCCCGCGCCCGCCCTAAAAATAGAGTTGTCAGTAGCGAGCGGCGGCAATTGAGAAAATAGCGTTGAACAAAACTGAGTCCATCACTGGCTACCAATAAACGGTTTTTATCGAGTTGTACTTTATTGAGATTCAGTTGTGCTATTCCCAATGAATGCACGCCATGCATAACACGAAGGGTAATATCAACGCCGGGATCGCTACGTTTAACTAAAAAAACTTGTAGATCACTACCTTCACTACGAACAAAAACCAGAAAAAGATCGGCGGTTGCACCGCCAGTGATAAATTGCTTAGTACCATTGAGAATATAACCATCAGAATTTGGATGATAAATAGCATTAGAAGAGAAAGAAAAAGCATCGGCATTTTCAGTGTAAGCAAAGGCACCAAATTTATCCCCTGCAACCAACGGACCAATATACTCCTCAATTAATAGCTCATTTTCTGTAACTATTAATGCGGAAATAAATGACATTCTTACTGATATTAGAAAAGGGAAAGAGGTATCACTGGATAAATAACCTATTTGTTCCAGAACACTTCCCCAAACAGCATCTCCCTGATTTTTACCACCAAATTTATTTGGCAACATATAAGTAAATAACCCTAATGTTACAAATTTTTTAGCCACCTCATTAGGAATAGGTATGGAATTATGATCACGATGTTGTGTTTTTTTATTTATTTCCTCTTCGATTAATTCGCCATATAAGTCTTTAATTTCTTTTGCACCTTGCCAATCTATGTCCATAAAGTACTCCTCGCCATAGCCAGTCATTTATCGTAAAAACAGAAAGTACAAATTAATATTGCTTCATTATTTTATTTAGTGTAGATATAAAAAAATCTATATCTTCCTGCGTGTTATATATCGCAAATGAAACTCTAACGGTCTCTTGTACGCCAAAAAAGGCCATTAATGGCTGTGCACAATGTCGACCAACCTGAACGGCAATTCCGGCCTTATCTAGTGCCAAACCAATAACTCTCGCGGGAATACCTTCGGCAATAAAACTGACTACAGAGGCTTTTATCGGCGATTGACCTAATATATAAATAGAAGGTAATAAGGAAAGCTGCTGCATAAGAGAATCCAGTAATCTCTGTTCATGCCGGGCAATAGCTTTAATCCCAAGTTCTTGCAGCCAGGTAATAGCGGCCCCCAAACCGATAATACCAGCAATATTTGCAGTGCCAGCCTCAAAGCGCCGTGGAGGATCAGCAAAAGTAGACAGTTCAAAGCTAACATCTGCCACCATTCCACCTCCATATTGCCATGGCGGCATATTTCGCAGAATATTGCTACGACCATACAATACGCCAATTCCCGTAGGCCCATAAACTTTATGGCCAGAAAATACATAAAAATCTGAATCCAGCTCTTGTACATCAATGGCGATATGAGGCACTGCCTGAGCACCGTCAATCAGTATAATAGTTTCTTCTTTTTTGTCACAATTCCTTTTATCGTAGGCCCTTACTGCCTTAATAATATCCACTAATGGATTGATTGTACCTAGTACATTAGAGACATGAGAAAGTGCTAAAATCCGCGTATGATAACTCAGTAATTGTTCAAGATAATCTGTCTGTAGAACTCCATTCTTGTCTATCGGCAAAATTTTTAGCTGTGCTCCAGTCTCTCGGCATAGCTGTTGCCACGGGACAATATTACTATGATGCTCAAGAGCCGAAATCAAGATCTCATCACCTGGATGCAAGTAAGTTCCTCCCCAACTTTCCGCCACTAAATTAATCGCTTCTGTTGTTCCTTTAGTGAAAACTATTTCATCTACCGAATGAGCATTAATAAACACACGTACTTGCTCTCTGACCTGTTCCAACGCTGCAGTGGCACGCAGTGAGAGCGTATGAACTCCCCGATGTGCATTTGCATAATATTCGCTATAACATTTTGTTATTGCATCAATGACAACCTGTGGTTTTTGGCAGGAAGATGCATTATCTAAATAAACTAATGGATGACCATTTATCTGTTGCCTAAGAATGGGAAACTGCCTATGAATAGCATCAAGATCTAGTATCCCCCCATCTATTTGCGTCTTCACCATAAAACACCTCAGTATTATAAATCAGTGTTAATAATTTCATAATCATCTTCCCTCTCCGGTGGAGATTATTTATCTCTCACCATATAATATGCCAACTTAATATTAATTATTATGACAATTTTCATTTACAATGAATAATCACAATCTGACAACAGTTATAATTATAGGATTGTTTTTTAATTAGTGTATTTTTTTGTTATTTATTTTTATTGAAATAATAATATAGCTGCCTATATTATTTAATATGGATGATGATTATTTAAATAATAAACCCGCTATGTAAGCGGGTTGGGTAATTAATATATTGATACTAATGCATTAGAAATCGTATCCGACTGTCGCCTGCACCGAGCGCTCTGCGCCCCAGTAGCAGTAGGATGTACTGTAACAGGCTGCAACGTATTTCTTATCGGTAATATTATTCACATTCAATTGTATGAATGCCCCTTTCAATGACGCTGCCCAAGTGCCCAAATCGGCACGAACAGAAGCATCACCCAGAGTATAAGAAGGTACACGTAGCGTATTGGCATCATCAGCCCATTGCTTGCCAATGTAGCGGACCCCTGCTCCCACATTGATGCCGTAGCCTGCTTCATACTGCGCCCACAGTGACGCCATATTTGATGGTGCTAACACGGGTGTATTGCCATCATTACCATCAATAGCATCTTTGAATTTCACTCGGTTATAGGTATAGCCCGCAATCACACTTAAACGATCATTAATTTGGCTTCTGGCCTCCAGCTCCAGCCCCTGTGAATTCACCTTCCCTGCCGGCACATAATAGGTGGCTGGAACGGCGCGGTTTGCCACATCATTTTGTGTCAGGTCATATAAGGCAGCGGAGTAAAGTGAAGAACTGCCCGGCGGCTGATACTTAATCCCCACTTCATACTGCTCACTGGTCATCGGTTTCAGCAGTTTTTGCTGCGCATCTGGGAATAAACTTGGTGTGATGGCCTGACTGTAACTCACATATGGCGAAATGCCGCTATCGAAGCTATACAGTAGCGAAGCGCGCCCACTGGCGTGTTTATCCGTTCGCTCATCGGTTGTATTAGCCGTTTTATTCATATTTTCTGTTTTCATCCGATCATAACGGCCAGATAAATTCAGGTGCCAGTTATCCCACGTCATTTCATCTTGCAGATAAACGCCACTCTGCTCATAACGGCGACTCAAATAAGATGAATTGATCCCAGGAGTTGTCAGCAGATAATCGCTATACAATGTGCTGCCGCCGGAAACACCGGTGTAAGGGTTTAATGAGGTGGCAAATGCACTGTCGCTACGCAAGTTATTGCGGAACTTCTGGAAGTCTAGCCCCAGCATAACCTTATGTTCTACCGCCGCTGTCGCAAAATCGGCTTCCAATTGGTTATCTACGGCAAAGGCATTGAGTGAAGAATCTTCACCAGAATAATAGCGACTCATTAACGTGCGGTCGCTATTCCACCCTGCCTGATAAACCTGCTCTAATTGCGCATTAGAATGGGTATAGCTGGCATTTTGCCGGAAAGACCAGACATCATCGAATTTGTGCGCGAATTCAGAACTGTAGATTTGCTGCCAACGTTTAAATACGTTGTGGTTCGTTTCGCCATCAAAGAAGCCACGGCTTAACTTCTGCCCATAGATACTGCCATCTGCCGGAACCGCACTGTGATAGCCACCGGAGGGATCCTTTTGTAAATTGGCCCGTAGCAACCATGAGGTATTTTCATCTGGTTGCCATAATAGTGACGGTGCAATTGCATAACGCTCTTCACGTTGATGGTCATACATAGTATCGCTGTTGCGGGTAATCCCCGTCAGGCGGAATGCCCAATGCTCGGATATCGCATCGGTATAATCGAATGCAACGTCTTGTGTATTATGATTACCCGCCGTCAGGCGGAAGTGACCTTCAGAGGTAAATTGTGGGCGTCTGGATGTCATCATCACCACACCGCCGGGGATACTCTGACCATATAATGCTGAGGAAGGGCCTTTGATCACATCAATACGTTCAAGGAACCACGGATCGACCTGTAAAACGTTATAACTGCCGCCATCACTGAGCAACCGTAGCCCATCAAGGAAAGTATTGTTCACATCACCGCCGTGGAACCCCCGCAGAGCAACAGTATCATAGCGAGTTGCACCACCTGAGAAACCCGTGAAAACGCCCGGGGTGTAATTCAGTGCTTGATTCACCGTGGCGACATTTTGGTCATCCATTTGCTGGCGAGTAATGACCGATACGGCTTGAGCCGTCAGGATGAGTGGTTGATCAGTTTTCGTTGCCCCCTTGGTGGTTTTTGCGGTGTAGCCCAAGGTGGGTAAATCAGCTTCATGACCTGCTTTGGCGGTGACTTCTATCGTATCGTCAGCCATTGAGGCAAATGGAATAAAAATAGCCAGTGAGCATAAAACCGCAGAACGCTTTATTAAAAAAGCCGAGAGCATGGTCATCTTCCCCAGATAATTAAGCATATAAAATAGATGGTTATTAATTAGCATCCATGCCATTTCCACAGCGCAAATATCCCTGGCTGCATGTCACATATCGTGGGTCCATAAGTGCAGGGCACAATTTATTAAATGCGAGTGGTAATTACAATGATAATTATTATCTTTAATATTTAATTTTTAATAGTCATTATCAGAGTAAGATTATTCCGTCAGTCTCCGTCTGTGCCACAATGGCTTTCTGCTAGGCTTTAACAACACAGCTAGACTGATTAACGGGTTAATTGTGGCACTCACTTTGGGGCTAACAGGTTTTATGGAAAAGAATGGATACTTTGTTTCACGTCGATATTATTCCCTACCAAATCCACTACGCGCATATCTGCAGCTAACCTGTCTGCTGCTCGCGCTTATTTTCGCATCAACGACAGGCATTGCTTTTGCGGCAACATCGTCAGAGACTCCGGCTGAAAACACTGAAGCACCGGTAAAACCCGCCGTCTCTGTGCAATTAATTAGCTTGCAGAAGCAATTAGATAAATTAAAACAGAGCGTGTCAGTCAGTACATCTGATAACCAGCTGAATACATTAAAAGAAACGGCACTAGCGCTGGTCCGGGATGCGGAGATATTGCTTGAAGAGTTGAAGCCCAAGCGTGAACAACTGCAAACGCAGTTGGATGTTTTAGGCCCCCCACCTGCCGCAGGTTCACTGGCTGAAACACCCGTCGTGGCGCAACAACGCCGCGTATTGAATACCCGTAAAGTCCAATTGGACGGTCAAAATGATCAAGTGCTGGCCATCAAAACCAATGCGGAAAACCTGTCCACACAAATCATTGCCTTACGGCGCTCGGCACTGAAGTCACAAATCGCTTTAAATTCTGGCAGTATTCTAGGGGCCAATTTCTGGTCGCCAATCATCAATCCCAATGCGGATGACGATCGTCGACTAAAAGATTTTATCCAAGAACTTGATGATGCCTGGCATGCTGCATGGGAGCCAGAGTGGCGTTCCGGCACCGCAATATATCTGCTGCTGTCGCTGCTGATGAGCGTATTTGGCTTTAAGTTCCTCGATAGTCTGACGGCTTGGTTTTGCACTAAATGTTTGCCACCAGGCCCGCTACGCCGTAGTTTCATGGCCTCGGCAACCACACTCTATACCGTATTGATCACCGTCACGGTGGCGCAATGTTTCACCCAGACGTTTACCCGAACACCGGATGTCTCACTGGTGGTAATCGACTTTTCGCATGCGTTTGTTCAACTCATGTTTTTCTCTGCACTTGTCGCAGGCCTCGGTCGCGCATTTTTATCCAATCAGCGCCCTTCATGGCGTTTACCCGCCATTGCTGATGAGGTAGCAGCATCGCTGAAACTCTTCCCACCGCTGTTAGCCAGTTGCATTATGATTTTTGGCGCTATTGATCTGATGAACAATATGATCAATATCAGCATCTCGGGGGCTATTTTTGGCAATGGTATCTCGGCACTGTTGATGGCGCTCACCGCTGCGATTATTCCCTTACGGGCCAACCGAATACGGCGTAATTTGGTCTCGAATGGCGAAAAGCCAGAGGCCTATTCCACATTGGCTGGCTTAATTCATTTCGCCATCGGCGTGACTGCACTGGCCATATTACTGTCCTTGTTAGTGGGCTATATCGCACTGGCAAAATTCTTGAGTTACAAACTGGTTTGGACCTGCTTAGTCCTCTCCTGTTTATATTTACTCATCCACCTCTGTGTTGATTTAGCGGAAAGTCTCTTTTCCCCCAACAGCCGTGCCGGTAAAGCAATTAAACAGTCACTGAATATTGACGATCGTCATTTAGCACAGGCCGCTACATTATTATCCGCCACCAGCAAAGTATTGCTGATATTGCTGGCCATTCTGGCGCTACTCGACGGTACTTTTGGTTCCACCACTCCCATCTCACTGTTACAAAAAGCAGTGGAATTATTAAGTGGTGAAGGGCTGGAAGAGTTGAATATTGTCCCAGCCAATCTACTGAACTCCGTGATTTGTTTGCTGGTTGGGCTGTACGTACTCAAAGCCGCACGCCGCTGGCTAAGCCAGGAGTTTCTGCCCAAAACCCAAATGGATTCCGGGATAAAAACCTCGGCAGTCACGCTATTTAGTAATATTGGTTACGTGCTGGTGATTTTACTCACCTTATCGGTACTGGGCATTCAGTGGAATAAGTTAGCCTGGATTGTCAGTGCGCTGTCGGTGGGTATCGGTTTTGGCTTACAAGAGATCGTGAAAAACTTTATTTCCGGCATTATTTTGCTGACTGAACGGCCAGTCAAAGTGGGAGATTTAATCAGTATCAGTGGTGTTGAGGGTGATATTCGACGCATAAATGTTCGTGCCACGGAAATTCAGCTCAGTGACCGCTCAACAGTTATCGTGCCTAACTCCCAGTTAATTTCGCAAAACGTGCGTAACGCCACCATGGCTAATGCACAAGGGGTGGTGACGATAGCCCTCACCTTCCCGCTAGATTTAGATATTGATCTGGCACAATCACTGCTGATAGAGGCTTATAAAGAACATGAGTCGATACTCGACACGCCAGAGCCGTCGGTAAAATTCAGCCAGTTAAGTCCTGACGGCATTGTGCTCAGTGTGACGGGCTTGGTACCCAGCCCACGCATGGTCAGCAATACCAAAAGTTCGTTGTTATACAGCATATTGAAACGGCTACGAGCGGCGGATGTTTCACTGGCCGTCGCCGCACCGATCCGAACAACGACAAGCGCCAACTAGCACTCAATGAGCCATTCGTATTATCAGGGCGATAATGTGAATGGCTCCAAATTAACCTATTTCAGCGTTGAATCAGATAGCGGATCGTTGGGCCATCTTGCTGGATATCGAGCACGGTATAGCCGTAATTTCGGGCATCCAGAGGGATATTATTGATAGATTGCGGGCAATCACTTATCACCTCCAAAATTTCACCGGGCTTCAATTGTGGCATAGCCTCTAAAGTCGCTACCGCTGGATAGGGGCAGGGTTCACCCACCATGTCTAAACGGTAATCCGGCACAATCGGGGGGTTTATTGGTGCATGCTCGGTACTCATGATGGCTCCTTAACCAAGGTTGAAGTGGTCGTTTTCTGTTTGCGGAAGAAATGTTTTTCCCACCACAACATGGCGGCAAAGGCGATGGCTAGCATCAGGTAGGTCACTAATAACCCTCCTATCGGGCCGAATGTTTCCAACAAATTGACCTTGTCATAATCGGTTGCCAAGGCAGGAGCAAAATCATCCCAATAATATGCCAAAAGAGTCGCACCAATAATGTTACCTAACCCTACCCACCAATAGTGAATTTGCCCTTCTACCGCACGATACATCCAGCCCGTCTCACAACCACCCGCTAGCACTATCCCGAAACCAAACAACAAACCGCCAATGACAGCATTAGGCCCAGCCCACAAAATTTTCGGTGCCACGCCCAATTGGACATAACTGAAAATACCAATAGCACTGACCGCCATTCCTAAAATGATGGCCTTTGCCATATGGGTGCGCCCGGTTATCCACAAATCACGGAATGCGGAGGTAAAGCAAATCTGCGCCCGTTCAATCAACAAACCAAAACCAATACCGCACAACATGGCAATACCCAGTTTCGGGTGACGGAATAACTCGATGAGTGACCAGCCAAGTGCCAGCACCAACACCACCATACCAAGGCGAAAACGACGTGCTGCTCGAGCAGGATGTTGTGTCAGAGGCGAGGCCGCCGTCACTTTTTGTAATTTTACCGGGATACGAAACAGCGGCAGCAACGTGAACTTGGCACCAAAATAGGAACCCACCGCAGTTGCCAGCGCGAAGAACCATGCATGCAGTGAAAATTGTGGAATCCCGGTAAAGAAAGCTGCCAGATTACAGCCCATGGCCAGACGCGCACCAAAACCGGCAATAATGCCGCCGACCAGAGCCTGTGCAATGCGAATGCCATGCTGGGGTTTACGCAATTTCACGTTATTAGCCCAGAGTGCCGCGGCAATACATCCGGCAAACATGCCGATGATCATCATGCCATCGATGCGATCCAGTGGCGTTCCTTCCAACCCAATAACTTTAAAGTAACCCCACTCCTGCGGGCGCGCGCCAAAGAGCTGCATTAGGTGACCACCCCAGCGAGTGAATTCCCCAGTAACAGCCCAAAAAGTGCCGGTCAAACCAAAGTAATAGGTTGATAGAATACCGGCGGCAATCACCGCAGGCAGCGGCGCCCAAAAGCGCACTAAATATTGAGACTTAAACATCTGCCAGCTCACACTGACACCTCCAAAGGTGTGTTGTCACAAGCGGTATCAGGGTTATACACAGCGACGAGGAAAATAGACCTAACTATAATAAGTCAATTATCGATTCAATGGGGCATGATGGATTGGAAATTGGATGTTAATCAAAAGTTAAGTTGATAAGAAATTATGATGATTGAGAAATCACTGGCTTTAAACCTGCTCGCTCACCTCTGAAGCTTGGTAATCCAGAGACATCGCCATGCGCAAGATAGCGGCCACAGGCTCAAAAAAAGGTTCAGAGATGGTATCGCCACAGGCCACATCACGATGTAATGCACGCGCCAGCGTGATATTTTCGACGATAGGAATACCCTGTTTCTCTGCCAGTTTAATCATCAATGCCGCACGCTCACCCTGACCTTTTTCAATGACGACCGGAAGAGGGGCATCATCGGGATGATAAAACAGGCAAACAGCAAAATGCGTGGGGTTACGCACCACCGCCGTCGCACGCTGTACATTTTTAGCAAAACTGCCACTTTGCACTTCATGCTGTAACTGCCGCTGCCGCTGCTTGATATGCGGATCGCCATCACTGTCTTTGTGCTCTCGCTTAACCTCATCATGAGACATTTTTAGTTGTTTCATGGTGTTATAACGCTGAAAAGCATAGTCCATCAGAGAAAAAACCACATAGCAGGCAATCAATGCCCCCAATATCCAGCCCATTAAGGTGGCAAAAACCGGGATAGCACACTGACTGCCACAATAAGAGAGGTAACCAAAAGAAGGGGTATAATGCATCAATAAATAGCCAAAAATCAGGGTCAACACGCCCACTTTAAGTAATGACTTCATCAGCTCGAATAGGCTGTGCAGTGAAAAAAGCTGTTTCGCATTATTGATTGGATTGATGTGTTCGCCTTTAAATTCCACCGCTTTTGTCGCCAATAATGGCCCAACCTGTGCAATCCCGGAAAGCATGGTCATTAAAACCAACGCCCCACCCAGAATCCCCATGATATGGATAAAAATGGCCATGAACTCCGCACCTATATGTGCCAACGCCATCGAGAAAGGCTGTCGTAATTGTTCAATTGAACTGCGAATTAGCGCGCTCGCCTGATCAACGAGTGTGTAGCCAGTCAGGAGAAAATAAGCCACCAGCACCAATAACTGTATTCCAGAGGTTATCTCAACACTTTTAATGACCTGCCCTTTTTCTCGGGCCTCTTGCAGACGTTTCGCGGTGGGTTTTTCGTTCTTTTCACTGCTTTCGTTGCTCATCAGCCGCCTCATTTATCAATGGGATAAGTGTGGTTATCTTCTGTTCGGTCTGGTTGATGCCCACTAAATAGTGATGCAGGGCATAAGGCAAACTAATCACTAACAGAAACAGCGCTAAGGCACTTTTAATTGGCATTGCCAGAAAGAAAACATTCAACTGCTGCGCTGAACGATTGATAAGCCCTAGAGATAAATCCGCCAAGACCATCACCAGCAACGCAGGTAGTGCAAAACTCAGGCAGAGTTCATACATCAGCTGCCACTCACTTTGTAAAAAGTGCAACATGGCCGATGAGGGCTGGATACCGCTGCCTGCGGGTAAAATGTCATAGGAACCGTAGAGTGCCGTTAGCACCAGATTGAACCCGCCCGAGATCAGAAACAGCACAGTTAAAAGCTGGGTAAACAGCACTCCAAAAATTGAAGATTCCATGCCCATGCTGGGATTAAACAACGTGGACATCGTGGCACCGCGCAAGGTGTCAATCAGGAAGCCGGCCATATCAATGGCCCAAAAAGGCAATGCGGCCACAAAACCAATCATTACCCCAACCAATAGCTCGATGCAGAGCAATCCAAACCATGTGGTGAGGCTATCGTGAGGTATTAAAGATGCGCTAAAAAATAGCGGTGTCACTGGCAACGCGATGGCCAAAACCAAGCCATTTCGTAATAAGCTGCTGCCCAAGCTGCGAGCAGTAAACAGCGGCAATATCAGCAACATCCCATAAGGTCGCATCATCGCCAGCCCCAACGCACCTAACCAATGCAGAGGATCATCCATATCAAGACCGCATACTGGTGATTTGCAAAAAGGTCTGCTGGGTATAATTCAGTAACGTCGTTCCCATCCAATGGTAGGTAATCAATAGCGTGGCTGATACCGCCAGTAATTTAATCAAAAACTGTAATGTTTGGTCCTGTATTTGGGTGAGTGCCTGCAACAAGCTGACGATAATCCCCACCACCGATGCCACCAACACGACGGGCATTGACAGCAATAAGACTATCCACAGCAGTTGGGTCGCCAGATGAACAACAATGGCATTGCTCATTGAAGTGCCCTCCGATAACGACTCATAGGTAAGAACCCACCAACTGCCCCAGCAGCAATCCCCACCCATCTATAAGTATAAAAATCAATAACTTAAATGGCAGAGAAATGGTGATAGGTGAGACCATCATCATGCCCATCGCCAGCAAAATATTGGAGACAATCAAGTCGATTGCGACAAAAGGCAGGTAAAGCAGCAAGCCAATTTTAAATGCCTCTGTCAGTTGACTCAGAGTAAATGCCGGCATCAAGATCAACAGTGAGTTAGGTTTGATGGTATCTCGATAACGCTCAGGCCATTTGGTCTGGACGATATCGTTAAAAAAACGGGCCTGCTCTGCATCCGTATTACGCTGTAAGAAATCACGGTATGGCCCCAGAGCACGTTCATCAATCTGGTGCAGCAAAGGGACAATTTCATTTGACAACGGCCCCTCCTGAAGACGGGCATGCACATCTAATCCGACCGGTGCCATGATAAAAATCGTCAGTACTAACGCCAAACCATAAATAGCAATATTAGGCGGAACCTGCTGAACACCCAGCGCATTTCGCAGTAACGAAAAGACGATAGACAGCTTGAGAAATGATGTCCCCATGACCATGAGCAGGGGCAACAATGACAGAAAAAAAAGCAGGACAATCAATTGAGAGGACGAGTTTAGCAACGCCATAATCTATTCCACAAAAGGCTGACCTGTTAGGTAAAAGGAATGCCTACAGTATTTATTTCCCCCCCGTGTTTAGATATCAGGTAATAACCCTAATATCTGTCGGCTTTTATATTGCTGAAGTATTCAGGCACTTAATACCCTAGCCTCTTTGTCACTTAATATTTATTGGGAATGCGCATGCTCAACGTTATCGGTATTATTGCGTCCACCACCGCTCAATTCTGACCACAAGCTCCCCTTCACAGTTTAGTAAGCTGCCGCTACCAACAGGCTGTCCATGCAAACGGATATTCACCTCGCCGTAGAAATGCGTCTGGCACACCAATGTTTGGCCTACGGCTAACTGTTTAATGTCACCTAGTGGCAGAGTCAGACGGCCAATTTCCATGACCAGCGTTTGTGGCAAACTCTCAATCATCACGGTCTGCGAGGTTTTTGGTGTGACGGCAACATCCAGCTCCAATAGCTTGTCAATATCGTCATTAATCTGTTGAATTGTCATTTTGTTCCCCTCCTCCAACTTGATATAAATCTGTGGCGATGCCGTTTGCCATAACCAACAGTTCCCTTGCGCCAATTCAGCGGCACAAGTTATCCGCATCCCATCCCCAGGCTTGATTTGCTGTAATTGATGTAACGATAAACGGTGCCACCCCACCACTAAACCCGTTTGCCAGAGTGGGGTCGTTTCAGTGACCAACTCACTGCCCCAATGAGACAAGGTTTCGGTTAGCGATACCAGTGGCCAACCAAACAGTACGCCGCTCAATTGTTGCCCTTCCAATTCAAAGGTCAGCATCACCGCCCATTGGCGCAATAGCGTCATTGACCGTGGCGTAGGGTCATAAATTGCCAGCTCGGGTAATTCACTCAACAGAGGGCTGACGGCCCAATGGGCCATGGCCGTCACCAACGTTGGCTCCAGAAAATGCGCATCATCAGTCGCCAGTGAAGATGCCAACCAATGGTTCCAACAAGTCTGGGATAGCCAAAAACCACACTCTCTTGCAGTTTGTTCCTGTTCAATACAGTGCAGTGGCAAATAAACACCCTCGCCCTCTATTTGTTTCACTGCGGCGGAAATACCGGCACTATGTCGCCCTGCGCCCACAACAGCACTGATTTGGCGTAATTCAGCCGACAATGTCCCTAGCATGGGCCACCTCCAAAACACAGGGAAAACCCAGTTGATGCAATTGCCGCTGCCAGCGGGCCTGTATTGGTTGCAAACGTTCGATAAGCGCACGGTTGGTGTGACTGAGGACAATATGCAAGCCATTACCAGATAACTGAACATGGACCAGAGTCCCATACAGTGGGCCGCTGACGAGACGATAATCTGCCTGCATCGGTTTCTCTCCCTCAGCGCGAATCAAGGTATCCGTCATGTTTGGTGCCGGGGATAGGTGAGAAGTCAAATACCCAGAAAATCGCTGTTCTTGCCGTTCATTATCTATATACGTCAGCGGTTCCTCCTTAAAATAGTTCTCTCTTCGCGGTGGCAGGGCACCTTCAATATCGATTCGTCTCATTTTTGATTAGCATCCGTAATTTTTCCTGTTCCCGCTGATTAATCCGTATCAGCACCTGCTGTGATTCAATAGCCGTGTGCTGTTGCTGATGCCGGGCGACCAATTCACAAATACATTTTTGTAACTCTCGCTCAGTCTGATACACCTCATGTTGCAAAGCGCGTTGCTCGTCAGCCTCTGCAGGATGTAATTTGCCACGCCAATCTGCAATGTGTTGTAGCCGACGACATAACTGCTGGCGTTGATGACGAAGATCCACCAATTGCTGCTCCTGCTGCTCATATATCTGGCGCAAGCACACCCATTGCCGACGTAACCGGTGTGCTTTGCGTTGCCGCAGCGCCAGCAGACGCGCAAGAGTCACTAGTGCGGAGTTGACTCCCCTAGCGCCTGCGCGAGTTGTTCGAGTATATGATTGAGGTCGGCGGCGGTTTGAGATGATGATGAGTTCTCCTGCTGTAAAAAGGCACAGATAGCCGGGTAACGCTGTAGAGCATCATCGGCTTGTAAATCTTGTCCTTCCTGATATTCGCCCACCCGTACCAGCAATTCTATCTCCTGATAACGAGCCTGCATTTGCCGCAATTTTTGCGCCAAAGCCAGATGCCCCGCACTGACAATTTGCGGCATGATACGGCTGATACTGGCGGCAATATCAATGGCCGGATAGTGCCCGGCCCCCGCCAGTTGCCTTGATAACACAATGTGCCCATCCAATAGAGAACGCACCTCATCAGCGACTGGCTCATTCATGTCATCGCCCTCAACCAAAACCGTGTAAAACGCCGTGATACTGCCACGCGCGCTGTTACCCGCCCGTTCAAGCAACCGGGGGAGAGAGGCAAAAACACTGGCGGGAAAACTGCCCATTGCAGGAATCTCCCCTGCCGCTAGGCCAATCTCGCGGGCAGCTCTGGCATAGCGGGTGAGCGAATCGGCCATCAGCAACACTTTTAGCCCACGCTCACGGAAATATTCGGCCACCGTGGTGGCGGTATAAATCCCTTTAAGCCGCTCCAGCGCGGGGCGATCAGAGGTTGCCACTATCACCACCGTACGCGCACGTACTTGTGGCGTGAGCACCTGTTCAAGAAACTCGCGCACTTCTCGGCCTCGTTCACCAATCAGGGCCAACACCGTGATGTCTGCATGACACCCCTTGCACAGCATGCTGAGTAAACTGCTTTTCCCTACACCGGCGGCGGCAAAAATACCGATGCGTTGCCCCTCGCCACAACTGAGCAGGCCATCAACGGCGCGAATGCCTGTCAGCAATATTTGCTGTACTGGCTGACGGGTTAATGGGTCGGGAGGAGGAGAGTCCAGCTCACGCCAATAACCGGTCAGTGGAGGGCCATCATCTATGGGCTTCCCCAGACCATCCAATACTCGCCCAGCGAGATCATCCCCGACTCTGACTCGGTGCGCATGCCCCAGCGGCGAGACCCATTGGCCACATCGCAAGCCGGTGGGGGAAGCAAACGGTGACAGCAAGGCCGTTTGCTGTTCAATAGCAACCACTTCCGCCAACATATCCGGTGAGGCGATACGGCATAATTCTCCTAACGCCACGCCGGGCAAATGGGCGTGTAGCAGTGTCGGGCCAATATCCAATATCTGCCCGCAATATTTCATGCCATCCGGCGGCGAGGAGATTAAGCCCAATTGCTGCTGCAATTGAGCACTTAATACTGAAATATTAAGCGGCTTCATCAAGCTCATCTCCGATAAGCTCAATCGTGCCCGCCACTTTGATGTTCATTTCATCACCCAGCTCTTGCCATGACAGCACCGGTAGCGCAAAAAGATCCCGCTCAATGATTTTGCGCAAAAAACGCCGCACATCGATGGCCGTCAGCAGCACCACATCGCTGTTTTCAGCAAAGGCGCTTTTTATTTTGCTGAGGATCAGCCGTGATTGTTTATCCCCCAAGGCTGAATAGGTGCCTGCCGACGTCTGGCGAATAGATTCACGGATGACATTTTCAGCCCCCTCTCCTAGTCGCAAGACCGGCAACCAGACCTGATTTTTACTGAACCGACGACACACATGGCGGCGTAAGGCGATGCGGACATATTCGGTTAACATCACACTGTCTTTCTCTTTGGGGCCCCAGACCACCAGCGCGCCAAAAATAGCGCGTAAATCTCGGATAGACACATCCTCTTCCACCAGGCGTTGCAGTATTTCCGCCACTTTACCAACCGGCATCTGGCGCTGTAGCTCTTTCACCAGCTCACCGTAGCGCCCTTCCATTGCATCCATCAGATAACGGGTCTCCTGTACGCCGATAAACTCAGCCGTATGGCGTTCAAGCACTCTTGTTAGACAGTGAATAATTCGCTGCTGCCCTTGAGCATAAGGCAGCCCCAACGTCTTGGCCTGCTGGCCTTGCTCCACCGCCAGCCACTCGAAAGTGCCCAGTTTCATCCCCAGAGATTGGCTGCGCGTCGTTAGCTGAGGGCTGGGATGAATCAGTAATAAGTCATCGGGGGGCAATGTTAGTTTGAGCACTTGCTCCTGATAGACCCGAATCAATAGCGTATTCTCAGCTAATGTGGGGTCACTGCGAACAACCACTTCCGGCAATGGGACACCAAGATGCTCAAACCGACGCCAGCGCAAGCCGTCAATATCACGCCCCAAATGGGAGTAATGTAAGTTTGGCGCACAATACAGCATCAAAGGCACCGCTCCTGGCGTCATGGTATTGGCCGTCGAAGAGAGATTTTCGCCATTATTATTGGCTCCGGTTCTTTGCTGTTTTTTCCGGTAAAGGAAAAATGCGGGGGCGGCAACCAGTGCCGCCAAAGTCATAAAAATCAGAAATGGGAAACCCGGTAATAGGGCAAAAACAGTCAGGATGGCCGCCGCTAACCATAAGGCATCGGGTTGACGCCCAACCTGTATTGCCAAGTCTTTAGCCAGACTCTGCTTATCATGACCCGGAACGCGAGTAACAATGATCCCCGCCGTAATCGAGATAAGTAACGACGGAATTTGTGCGCATAATCCGTCACCCACGGATAGCACCGCATAGGTGGTCATCGCCTGCTCCGCCGACATATTATGTTGCAGCACGCCGATGGTAATACCGCCGATAATATTCACCAGAATGACAATGATCCCGGCAATAGCATCCCCTTTAACAAACTTCATCGCCCCGTCCATGGCACCAAACAGACGGCTCTCTTTCTGCACCCGCTCGCGCAGTCGCCCCGCTTCAGTAGAGTCAATCACCCCGGCACGCATATCACCGTCAATACTCATCTGTTTACCCGGCATGCCATCAAGTGAAAAACGGGCACTGACTTCAGCCACACGCTCTGAACCTTTGGTAATGACGATAAACTGCACCACGGTGATAATCGTAAAAATGATCAACCCCACTGCCAAGTTACCGCCAACCACAAACTGGCCGAAAGCCTCGACAATGTCACCCGCATCATGCTGTAGCAGCACTAAGCGAGTGGTACTGATGGTCAACGCCAAGCGATAAAGTGTGGTGATAAGTAACAATGATGGAAAGACAGAGAATTCGAGTGGATCGCGCAGATAAATTGAGATCATCAACAGGATGACAGAAAACGCCAAATTGATCGCAATCAGCACATCAACCATTGCTGTCGGCAGCGGCAAGATCATCATAAAGATCGCCACCAACAGCATGATCGCTAAGAAAACATCTTGGCGCGTGGTGATCATCATCAAGGCGCGCGTGATTACCGATCCTTTCATCGACATTCTCCCGGCAAGCGACGGAGCAAAGCGCGCTGTTGCTGATAAAGCAGATACCAAAATTCAGCCCCTGATGCAGCAGGGGGAGAGCAACTGACCATCATGCCCATTTTCAGTAAATAGATACGTTGAGGGACCCCATTAAAGCGTTCGATCTGCCAGCACTGTTGGAGCTGTAATAAGTCATCCATGTCATAATGCCGGTGTTGTACGCCACTGGTCAGCAGCAACCTCGCGTTGCGCCACTCAAGAAAAACCAGTTGTTGGCCTATCTGCCACTGCATACGAGCGGACAATTGGGTGCAAGGTAAGTCAGCCATTCGGATAAAGAGCTGTAGATTACGGGTGACAACTAAATCCATTTCCATAACCCGCACCTCATTGATAAGCACACAAGGTGAATAATAAGGAGCCTATATTCTCATCACTATCGGGTATTGGCCTGATTCGCAGCGCAGCGTTAAATAACTCACCTTTTATATTTCTAACAACGTTGCCAAAATTTGCGCTTGCTGCTCTTGATCATTGAAACAGTCAACTGGAATAAGATTGAACAATTCATAAAGCCGACGAATAAAACTGCGCCGAGTAGTGATATTCAGCCCCACGATGGCCTCAATCCGCGGCTGTAACCAACCACTGAATAACCAAGGCTGGCCGACGATAGCTAACACCTCGCTGAGAATCACATCCCCTGCCACACCACAAGCGTTTCCCATCCGGCCGCAATGATCTTCCAACCCCAAAAACATGAGTAAACGGCGAAGTTGATAAAGAGTGGCTGCCAAACGTTCGCCGTGTTGAGGGGGGGGCTGGCAAGACAAATCAAATGCGATCGCGCGCATCAGCACCCGGACTCGTTGCTGACGCTGCGGCCAGCGGCTGACCTGAGCAAACCACTCCGCTACTGATATCTCGTCTTGGTCAATACTTTGTGCAAACAGTTGCTTAACCGCCCCTAACTTACCGCTTTTCTTAGTACCAAACTCCAGCGAACCAAATAATTCAATTTCCCAGCCGGCTCCCTCCAGCAGCGGCTCAAGCAATAGCGATAAGCTATGACGCCGTAATGGATTATTTTTACTGTGCGCGATCATCGCGGCCAGCAAGAGAATCTGCTGCCCAACCGACAGCTCCCCTTGACGTAACTTACTGGCTAACAATGCAATATCCAGATTTAGCGGAATGCTCTGCTGCAATACGGTGTTCGTACTGTTAGTGACTTGCTCAATCAATTTCACCAAGAGTTGCTGACGGCGCTGGCGGTACTCCTCGGCATCGATAGATTTTTGATCTTTCAGGCGCGAACCGAGGCTGAGTCCGATCTCCTCCATTGTCTCTTCCAGCGCAGTTTGTCTTACCTCCGACAATTCCAGGCTGGCCAACGCGACAACCGAATGGGCGGGGGTTATTTCCCCCTGTAATGCGACGCCCCCCAATGGGGAACCATGCACAGCAACAGCATCAGAGATGTTATTGATGTTGATCATGAGCGAACTCCTGATGAGGTAGCGGCTCTTGTAACCACAAAATGAGTTGCGATAAATGGCAGCTAAGGGAAAGAGTGAGCTGGAGTAATGGTGACGCTAATTGCGCCTGATCCTTCGCCATATTTTCATCTGCGATACACCGAACTCGCGTTCCTAGCGCAGAAACCACCGCAGACAAGTGCTGCGGATGCACCCGTAAAATCAGCTCATTGTGATGCGCCATTTTCTCTACTTGCATCCCAAGCCGATGAATCAGCGTCTCACTTACCGATTGCTGGCCCGCCCACGTGGTCACCACCGAGGTGATCGCCGCCAAAATCTGCTTACGGGCCTGCGCCACCAATAAAGACTCCACTTGCTCTGCCGCCACCAGCCAACCCACATGTTGTGCTAATACATCGTTTTCCATGTCTTGGCGGGCCTGATGAATCAGCTCATCGACCTGTTGTTGCGCCTGAGCCAACAACCTCTCTCTTTCGATCTCTGCGGCTTGCACAATTTCAGCGGCCTGTCTTTTGGCATGAGATAGAATATCCCGGCTTTGCGCCATAACCTGTAACTGAGCCGCTGGGATAACCCCACCGACGGGTAATACACCATCAAGCTTTACCACCTGAATATGAAAGGGATTCACATCAAACGCTCCAACCGGGTGAGCCAGCAGTCAGCCGAAATCGCTAACCTCCGTGGCAAAAATAACGCGCGAGGATAGGGAGGGAGCAAAATAGACATTGCACGCCAGATTATGCAATGAGCGCGAACGTGATGGGCGAGGCTATGCCCTAATCGTAAAGCGGTATGGAGTAAATCTTGTGGACTTAATCTGACGGAAAGGTAGCCGCGATATCCCATTCCCATTAATTGCTGAATATCGCCTTCACTCAAGAGCGGGGAAAGTGCCTGTCGATAACAGCGAATTCGCAGATAATCATCACATTGTAAATGTACCAATCCCAATGCCAGACAGCGGGCCGATAGGCGCTCAGGTGAGACCATTTGACATTGTTGCTGCTTAGTCAGTACTGCGGGCAAGGCAAATTGCGGAAAACTTCGCCGTTGGTTCAGTGCGTTATTTAACACCGAATCTAATGCACGACTGCGTCCATAACTGTAATTCTCGGCATTAACTCCCACGGCAGCCAGCCAGAGTGGGTGAGCAAATTGCGCAGGCCGCCAAGCTAACTGATGTAAATACCGGATATGGGTGGTTAGCGGCAATATCATCCTGCCCTCCTTTTGTATCACTTAGCGACGCAGATACCGTAACCAACAAACCGCCGACAACCCCACTAACCCAGCCAACAGCAGGCCCAAGACTATCTGCAATGTTCCAGCGTGGCGTAACAGCCATTGCAAACTGACTTCTGCGCGGCTTTGTTGCTGAGGTGTTGAGGCAGTGAAGCGATAATTGGTCGGCTGCATCACTACACTAATCTGCGAATAATCAATGCCGGGAATCCCGTCGCGGATAAGATTCTTGATTTGTGGCTGATAGCTCAACAAGTTAACTTCAGGTGAATATTTGATAAATACTGAGGCCGCATGGGGCACACTGCTTTTCCCGTCAGTGGGCGCAGGCATTGCGATAGTGACATCGGCTCGAATTACCCCATCCATATGACTCAACATGCTTTCTAATTGCTGCTCTTTCAAATAGACCATTTTGGCTTGCTCTTGCCCGGGCGAAGTCACTAATTGGTTAGAAGGAAATAACTCATCAACCGAGGCAAAACGCTGGCGAGGAAAACCATGCTGGCGCAATAGTTCCACCGCGTTGATAAACTGACTTTTATCGACACTCAGCCCAACGGTACCCCCTTTTTCAGGCTGCTTTTCTGCTTTGATTTGATGCAACATTAATAACGCCAACATCTGATTAGCTTCCCCTTCAGAAAGCCCGGTATACAGATCCATACCACAGCCTGAAAGGGAGAACACAACCAGTAAAAACGCTATCATGCGCCGCATCTGTTTCATTGCATGTTAACCAGTTTATTGATGTTTTGGCCGAGAACACCGGCAACTTTAGCAGTTAAATCAATAGATAATGTGGCATGCATCAATTCAGACTGAAGGGACAGCAGTGGGTCTGGGGAGATCATGGATGTCGTCGGATCCGCCGGTTGCATGAGTTGCGTAAATTTGGCGACTTGCTCTGCATCAACCGGAGGTTTCAATGGTGTGACCTGCATTGCAACAGCCTGAATAGCATCAATATCCATTGAGTCATCCCTTATTAATAAATGATGATTTTGGGTTAATAAATCCGGTGACTACGTAACGATTCTGCTTTTTTGTCTGTCGATGAAATCCCTTGTTGCAACAAAGCCAACAAGGCTTTTGCCTCTTTCGTTGAGGATGTAGCCAGCAATGCCAAGGCGCGCTCTTGCTCATTAAGCCCAAACCTCAACATCGCCTCACAAAGCAAGCACACCTGTGGGTCTGGAATTAATTGGGGCAAAACATTAAGAATGTCGCGCGCCTCTTTCAGCAAACTGTGATTAACTCCAGCCAGAGCCGCCTCAACCACTAATTGGCGACAAGGTTTTGAAAGTAAAATCATATTTTGGCAATAATCCCACTGGTCATATCCTTAATATTTTTCATTAAGGCACTGCTGAAATTGATATAAGATGAATACTGCTGCATTGCGAATTGCATTTTTAACATATGCTCAGGATCAGAGGGATTGCCGGAAACCATCTGGCTTTGAAAATCCTGCCCCATCTTATTGATGCTTTGCGTCAGTACATTCATTAACGCGTTGATATCCATTAGACCTCCTACTCCATGAGTGACCGCATATGTGACGGGCACTGCTGAAAACGGCGACGAAAACTATCAGAAAAGTGTGCGTGATTGCTAAAACCACATTCCATAGCGATATCCGCCACACGTAACCGTGTGGATAACAGCAACTCGCAACCTTTTTTCAGCCGTTGATCCAGTAGCCACTGTTTTGCAGACATACCGAATTTCTCATAAAACAAAAAATTCAATTTACGAGTCGAAATGCCCAACTCATCGGCATAGCGTGAAACCGTCCATGGATTAAGACGGTTTTTTTCAAAGAACTCCAATAATTCGTTATTTGTTCCAACAATTGACTCTAATAATCGAGAGAAATAGATAACGTCCAATCCCAGACAATACAGATAAAGAAATCGTAATGATGCACTTCGTTCAATATCAACTAATTGTTCCGTCGCATAAATAATGTCGTTATTTGCAGGTAATATTTTATAGCGATCATATACCTGAGGTGGTAGGCGAAATTTATTTGACTGCACCATCTTACTGGCTAAATCCTGATATATTGGTAACAGGTCGATGGAATGACACGAGATGGAAATATAATCGCTTTGTGAAAAAGAAGATGCGCTAGCCTGTTCATTTGTTACGACTAAATGCCCTGCGGGCACGCTATGGCATACTCCTTCACTACGTAATATTCCTTCTTGCCGAAAGAGAATAAACTGTATTGATTTCATAATATTCCTTCGAGTGCCAAGATCCTTGTCTAATATTGACAAATAACACAGCAAGGCGATATCAGGCTTACACCTTAATTTTAATGAGTAAAACTCAGGCAATCCTATTTTATATAATATTATGAACCCAATAATAGGCCCATTGCGTCGTTGAACCCATCTAAATAGGCGCTTTTCTTTACAATTTCTTTTTTATTTTCAGTGAGTAAACTTTCCATAATCTCTCTCTCATCATTATGATTATTTATCCAAACACCTAAGGCACCTGAAGTAATCATACTCAACATAGATGACAAAATTGGAATATAGTTTTTTGCAAGTAAACATAAACCATCATAGACAGCCGGCTGGATAAAAACGCCCAGCATTCCTAAAGAAACCACCATCCCTACTCGAATAAGATAGGAGGTATAGCGGGCGATTTTTTTTGCGCTCTCGGGTGAAGCTTGGCAATATTCGGCTAACATAAAAACAGCCTGCTGCATGGCATCACTACCCATAGCCAGCTCATCTTTATTTTTACTGGCACAACTCCAGTTATGGTAGGCACAGGCGAGATTAGAAATCGATAACATAAGATTTAGCCCAGTAATCGCAGCAATAGGTGCTGTGACGCCACCACTACAAACAGTCACTCCCACACTGACGGCAAATGACGCCAAGGAGACGGTTAATTCAATGACATTAATAAAAAATTGTTTTTTGGCCAATTTTATTTTTACATTATTTAATTCATCTATTCTTTCTTCTTGAGCATCACACAATTTATTAATGTCTTTATTTATCATAAAAACACAATTGTGTAGAGTCGGCTTTTCATTATTAATTTCTTGATAACATTCTTTATTTAACGTTGAGGATGTAGAATGGCTACTATTATATCCAGTGATTTGATGCATAGGCATCCACCTTAAATATTGTATATAACCTGTATTTCTTATTTTAGATACTGCATAACAATTGATTGGCTTTTTGAGCGGTAGGGGCATATGCAGGACTAAAATAACTCATTTCAATGGCAGTCTGTAATGCTTCTCTGGCGTCAGCACCTCTATCCAATGCCAGAAAACAAATGGCCATTTGATAAACAGGCTCAGGATCTCTCGCCTCTAAAAGCAGTGCACAAGCATATGCACTCAGTGCCAGCGTAAATTCCTGTTGCATTTGCATTGTTGCGGCCAAGGCCAAATGGAACTGTGGTTCCAATGGGCAATATAAGGTCAGCCAAGAAAAATCAACCATTGCCGCCGCATAGTCATCTGCAAGCCATGCCTGATAACCTTGGGTATATTTTTCCTGTATCTCCAAAAGCGTCACCTTCTGATGTTCATTCATTATTTGTGGCTGAATAGCCCCTTTTCCTTTTAATACCTTATTTATTTTTGCGCAGAGAGTCTGTACATCATGGGGACTGTAATGATTCATTTTACACCTTCATTAGCTTCTCAGAACTAACATCAAATAACAGCCAGTCATCACCTTCAATATTTCTGTTGAATGCCCCTTTTGCGATAAGTATTTTAATTAGCCGACGCCGCATCTTTTGCAACGCTGGGTTAGCAATATTATCAACAATCATCATTCTGACTATTGATAGTTCAGGAATATCCTTTCCCAAGAGGTATAAAAAATTAAATAACTTTAAAAAATGACTAGATACTCCATCACTATCATTTCGTTCCAATAAACAAATTATAAAATCATTATTTTCAACACGATAAATAATGCGATAACCATATAGAAAAACTTCACTACCTACTTTGACTTGGCTCCTTTCAAAATAGGCAGTTTTAACCATATACCCTTGCTGAATAAGATACTGCGCGACGTTGATAGCAGGATCATTCATATATCATAATTTCACAGCCATGGAGATTTGGCCCATCATATTATTGATGGTATTACCCAAATCTTTCATATTTTGTCGCGCTTCATTGACCTTATCCAATAACTCACTCATATTTTTATTATAAGATTGTGCACTATGGCTTTGCAGATCACTGGTCATACGAAGCAAATCCGAACTTCGCGCCATATCCCCCTCAACCAATTTACCGCTCCCCGTCCCCAGTTGCCCAAGAGCGGAACTACCATGTGATGCGATATCACCAAACTTAATACTACCTAACGCCCCTATACCACTGACGGCACCTGAAAGGATAGAGCAAACACCACTGGCAACAGCCCCCGAGGCTGTTTTATCGATCGCCTCTCGTTTATTGCTCATGGAACTGACTTGGATATTCCAACCTAATATTTGTTGCTTCTGATTATAGGTATTGAGTAAGTCACGCATTTTTTTAAACAGTATGCTCATTTGAAATATAATATCTGACAAATCAGACATTATATTTTCAATATTATTCCCTGCTCCATTTTTCTCTTCTAGGGTGATCGCATCTTGTGTTGATATTGCTATATTATGGCTGATAGATGTACTCATAATAACCTCGCTATACTAATGAACCGGCAATTTTCACCTGTAACATTCCGGTCTGATGGATGTTATCGTTTAATTTAGTCAATAGTTCCTGTGCATCCTGAGATGTTTCTTTGAGCTGTTTCAACTGATGCTGCTTATTTCTTTCAACCCATTCATCCATGAATTGAGTGAAGTCCTGATCAAGAATTAATTTCTCAATCTCTTTTTTCAAACCAGCCGATTGCACGGCCAGTTGACCATTATTAATTTGAACTGCGGCACTGCTGCATTTTTGCATAATCAGTAATGGTGAAGTACACAGATCTTTTAAAATAGTCTTGATAGACTTCTTCATGATGGCTTTGACACATTGCCGGCTCAATTCTTCTGTCGTGAGCGTGACACCTTTTTTAATCGCCTCCTGAAGTAAGTTTTTTGTCACACCAGAGACCATTTGTTCTATTCCCGCATGGGTAAAAGACTTGGTGATATTACTGACCAACGTCATCTCCGCCTTTATCGCCTGTTTAGCGGCAGCTGACGCCATATCACAAGCCTCAACCATTTCTATTTCCATCGCTTTCATGGTGATATCGCGACTGACTTGCTTGCTGACATCCTTACCAAATTGCCCCGCTAACTGCTCAATTTCCCCGCTAGCCCCCCGCTTGACCACATCCGTCAACGCTTCGCCGCCCCCAGCTTTGATTACATCGCCAGCCCCTTTAGACACAGCACGAGCAGCATTGATCGCACGAGCAGCCTGGAACAGATCAACTGCCATGGCAAAGCACTCAAAAGACAGTTGAACTTTAGAAGCCACATCAATAACTTGCTGACATTTATCCTTAGATGCGCCCAATAACATCGCGGTCTCCGCCGCCGCTTTAACTAAACCTGCCGTGCCTGCCGCCAAATAAGCAACGCCAGAAGCCATGGCTACAGGGTCTCCGGTTAATACGCCTTCAGCAACCTTAAATGCACCATAGACCACCTCAACCGCACCGATAACCCAATCCAATACTGCATTGAAAATCCCTGCCTTTTTGGCTTTATCTGCTTGTTCAACCGCTTTATCAATCTGTTGCTGATATTCAGCAACGCGCTTGTCGCGCAGAAAAGCCTGAACATCGGTTGCCCGTTCCATCTGCTTGCCAATTGACTGACACAAATCAGAGAACACCCCAAGGCTCAGATTACCCGCCATCGACATAATAAGTTGCATATCAGTGCTACCCAGTCGATCTAGGGATAAATGGCTACGGTTCTCCCCTTTTGACGTGCTATGCGGTAAAGACGTTAGCAAACGATCGAGTGCACCTTGTGCATCTTGCTGCGTCACTCTGGGTGAGTTGATATGGCTGTCTACCGTGGGCGGAAGGCCGGCGATCCCTCGCCAATCTGGCATTTTTGCCGCAGATAAATGGGATGTTTTGCTGGTCTGTACTGTTGGCCAGTCACTCAAAACTGTCGTTTTAATCCCTAAGCCATCAGACATGTTGTACCTCCAGTAAGAGGGCCGCTAGCCCACGTTCAGCTTGCTGTTGTACTTCAACCCATTCAGGATGTGAATTGCACCAATTCAATGCCATTCGAAAGGCTTTTTTTGCATAATCCGTATTACCACAAGCCAGATAGCATTCACCCGCCAAGCAGGATGGACGGGGATCATCTATTTGAATTTGTCCCGCACGGCTAAAACAATAAATTGACTGATGAAGATCTACAGTTTGTTGATAACACAGCCCTAAGGTCAGCCAATATGAGAAATTCCAATGATCCAGTTGTATTAATAGATTTAATAAACGTTTAGCACTGTCATACTCACCGCCTTGGCACAATTGCACCGCATATTCATAAACCAGTGCCAAATCTTGGGGATTCATCTTAGCTAACATTCGCAAAGACCCACCCCGCCGCATAAAATTAATGACTTCGTCGCTCGGCTGAATATTCATCTCGTACCGTCCTTAGCATTGCCGCTTGATTAGCAAAGATTGCGGGCAATCGTCATCAATAAATCTTTTAAACCTGACTGCAATGTACTGATGTTATTGGCACAAACGTTATAATTCTGCATCACTTTCTGTAGCTGCAATTGGTCTTGACTCATGGTATCGGTGGCCCGATTTTTCTCATTATCTAATGCGGCTTTCACTGCCTGTAGCTGTCCTTTGTCCAGTTCGGGGCCATATTTTTGTAAATAGTCATCAATACTCATGCCATCGACACTAATACCGTTTTTTTTCATAAAGTCGATCACGGCATCAGGTAAGGCCTCTTTGGTTTTATCATCTCCCTTTGCTGCTTCCGCAATAATTTTATCGACCTGATTAGACATATCCTGTGTATCATTGGCATATTTTGAACGTGCCTGCATGCCTTTGAAATTAGTGCTAGCCAGATTAGAGAGCACATCGAGAAAAGAATAAAGAACCTCTAACCCCATACTAAAAATATCAGTAGCATCATGAACTTTATTCTGAACAGTATTATTTATAACATTGTTTCTTGACGATTTAACCGCATAAGTAGAAGGCTGTTTAGGTATACTGATAATAGTTGACATATAAATACTCCTACATTTCTGGCGAAATGAACTTTAAGGAAGAATGTAACTAGTTACTCTCTGTAACATTAATATTTATAAGTTGTGTTTCCATTTGTTTAAACTGTATTTTCATCTGTGAAATACAGACCATTAATTTGGCTTTTTCTTGTTTAAAGCCATTTGGAAAGGCGGCATCTAGTCGTGACAAAGCCTCTCTTGCTTTGTCATCCTGATTTGCTCGCTCTTTAAGCAACTCGATATGCTTTTGAAAATCGTTAAGTTTATCCAGATCAGACTGCAATTTTCGATATCGCCATTGCAAATCACCTAATATTAATTGAATAGGATCATTGTCATTCATATAGCAACTCCTTATCTATTTATGAGCCTTTAAATTAATTTTGAATTATTAATTATTATCTGTCTTTTGTATTTACACGATTGTTTTAAAAAATGGACATAAAAACATATTTAATTTCCATAACGAATACCTAATATCTCTATTATTTTCTCCGCACTCTTCAATGCCAGCATCATGTCATTAAGATATCTGTAATTATCCGGTGTTTGCAGTAGAGACAATTGATGTGAAATTAATAATCTTTCCTTTCTGAGTAACGCTTTCCTATCCTGAATTGATGCAGCGTTATTTTTAATACTATCTTCCAATCCTGTAATATGCCGCATAAATTAGTCCTTTTTATTAAAAATTCATGGGTATTTGTATCAAGTTGTTCGCTTTGAATAGTGAAAGGCCTTGCTCTGATATATCAATAACTTTATAACCATTATCCAACACAAACCCTTGTTGTAAGCGAACACCATTAGCCAGTTGGATAAATTTTGCATGGCTATTTCCGCCATAACTCACGATGGCAGCAGGAAGAAGTTGAGCTGTTTGATCTGAGGCCGGGATATTTTGATACCTCACAGGCAGTTCATTAGAGTGCTGCTGGGCTAACATCTGCCGCAATTGCTGCTGCTGTTCCGGTGATAACAGACCACTTATCACAATCTCTTTTTGATTTTGTGTCATGCTCAGATAGCCTAATAATCCGAGCACTCTTAACTTTTCAACCAAGCGCGGGACTTGCCCATTATGGGAATTAACCACCGACCACCCCTTTAATCCAGCCACCGCTGCCAGCGCATCTTGAACATTTAACCACTGTTTGCCCATCTCAATGTCACCATAGAGAATGACATTTCCTGAGGTCTTTCCTGCACGAACCTCAATATCTTGATAACCATACTGGTGCAAGACATCACTGACACTGGCCGCGAGATGATCATCACAAACTAACTTATTGCGAAATACAATCTGATTGCGAGCCAGAAAGTTTTGTAGCTCAATCACTGTTGATGATGAAGCACAGTGACCACTCAAAGTCACACCACCGTCTGTTGTCCAATTGACTTTTACACCAGCTAAAGCGGGTTGCTTCAGTTGCGCTGATAATTGCGTTGGAATATCGGGGGGAAGGTAAGAAAATAATCGGTTAGATTGTTGTGTGAACCAAAATATCGACATAAATAATAGTAACAAGAGTGCAAATGTCACCATTGACAACCATAGCAATAAACGTGTACCTGAGCGAGGTGGTATTTTTATGTCACTCAACACATCTTTTTCTTCGCCAAGAACTAATGCTAATCCCGCGGCTTCAATCACCTGGCGCAAAGGGATCGACTGCTGCACATCATATCGAAAGCCATTAACCCAGACCGTCCCTGACACCCGCAATGTTATTTGATTTTCACCGATGACCAAGGTCAATATTTGCCCCTGAGGTAGAGACAACAGCACATCACATCCCTGCTCCCCAAGTGTGAACTCCCCCTCTGACAAGCTCAATTCACGCCCATTCAGTTCGCCATTTAGCAAACGAAGTTTGAATCCTGTTGCCATATTATTCCCCCATGTTAACCGGTACAGCTTTGATTAAAAACAGCCGGACAACACTGTGAGATTGCTTATTGGTACTGCGAAACAATCCACCTAATAAAGGAATATCACCTAATAATGGAATTTTATTTTGTGATTCCATTTGTTTATCTTGAATGAAGCCACCTAACAGTAAACTCTGCCCAACACGCAGTGTCGCTTGGGTCGAAATATCTGAATTCTGTATTTCGGGTAAAGGTTCACTGCTACTGATCGGAGCCTGTTGCTGACCATCCTGAATATTAAGGTTTAGTAGGACTTCTTTTACACCATTTGCATTGATCATCCGTGGGGTGACTCGCAATAGCGAACCCGATGTAACTGACTCCAACTTAGCGACCTTGTCGCCTTCCAGCTTTGTATAAAATGTGACATTTTTATCTAACACCGCTTGAATATTATTCAAGGTCACGACTGAAGGACGAGATAATACCCTAGCTCTTGAGTTCTTCTGTAATGCACTCAGACGAACCATAAAGTTCCCGGTATCGCCAATCACTGTGGAGAATCCATCGGTATTATTTTTAGTCGGCCCACTGTTAAATGAGATCCCCGCCCCACCAATCGACGTGGAGGCAGACCAATCGATACCAAGTTGGCTAATATCCCCCGCGTCAACATCAATAATAGTGACTGAAATTTCTATTTGGACTGGACGCTGATCCAATTGTGCAATCAAACTGCCATAGAGCGGCATATTAACTTGGCGATCACGAATAATAACGGCGTTTTGCCGAGGATCAGCAGAGAAAAGCGGTGTATTAGCAGGAATATCTCCCTGATCTTTTCCGCTAGCCAAAGGTAAATTATTCCCCGCACTCATCTCGCGTAATACGCTCACCAACCCTGGAAGAGTGACGAGTTGATCGCGATACTGATAACTCGAGTCGGCTGCTGAAGCATATTTTAGCTGGAAGACTTTGACTGTTTCTTTATTTTGGCCTTGCTGACGCACTTGAGAAGACAACATTTTGCTCAGTGTCGTCACCCGGTCAATACAAATAGGAACACCAGTAACTTCAATCGTACCCAAGCGAGAAATCGCTTTTACTGCACAATTTTTACCTGCAAATACACCACTATGCTGCAGATAATTGATTAACGTGGTCGTCGATAACCCATTAGGTGATATAAACTCTTTTCTGATCGATTGAGTTTTATAGAAATAAAGTATCTCGCCATCGTAGTACCACGTAATATTGTATAACCCCGCTAACTCAGACAATATTTGCTCTGGTGTTTTATCAACAATTTTTCCACTGAATTTTTCATTTATATCAGGGCTGACAACCACTGAGATGCCATAGTTCGCGCCCAAATCTTTTAATAAGCTGGCAACCGTAATACCACGGCTATAAAGAAAGAAAGGTTCACCTTGCCACGGAATAGTATGTCCGTAGGCCAGTGGCATAAAAATCAACAACATTAAACAGGTTATTTTTCCCATAAGGCAACCTTGTTGATGTTCTTCCTATTCTCACCTAAGACGCTTGTTTTGACGGAGCCGAGGGTCGTTGCCAATGAATTAAAATGTTGAGTCACTGCATAAGTTTGTTCTAATTTTATTGATAAATTTTGACGCGCATCGTCAAGAGTCTCTCTGTCATTGGTAGTAAATCGACACCAAAGCCACCAATAATTATCAGTAAGCTGTAAAGCAAAATCCTGCGTATCTTCAAGTGCCACCAGCATGAGAGTGATATAGCGAATAACAGCATCGGATATCATTTTTTTCTCCATAAAAACAAGCCCGATACAAATAGAATGCGAATAATCCATCGCTTTGGCGGGGACGCCATTTAAAGTAAAACGCATAATATTTTTATCTGAAAAATCAAGGTCTCTGATTAAAGGCTGCATTTTTAATATATCTAACATCGGCGGTGACTCCTGCAATACCACATTCTCATTATCATCCGTACTTAAATATTTGTTATAAGGCCAAAACCTGATTTATCCCTTTTTGAGAATTAAATGAATCTAAAACGAGTAGCAATCAAATCAGTGTAATTGTTGATATCAATTTTTAACTGTGGCGTACTAAAAAAAACAGTCAGGTGACCATTATGGAAAAATCATCATCTCTCGTCACTCGATTGACATTATTATTAGGCATAACATTGATGGCCATTTGGCTAATTTCAATTGCAACAAGCGCGTTCTTTTCATATGAAGATACACGTCAGCGATTAGTGAATGAATTAACACTTATGGCATCATTACGTGCAGATTTAAGTAATTATCAATTTGAAGGCGCAGAACGAGATGCAACGACACTGATCAACCATCAGGTAAATTATCTCGCTAATTGGCAATTACCCATGCCATTCCAAAATAATATGAATAGCAATATTCTTGTTAACTCAGCAAGTTGTCATACACCACAATCCAAGCATGACCTTCGAATAACACAAGCTTATGGCACTTCAGGTCAAACCTATTACCTTGATAGTTTTACAATTAATGAAAAAGAAGGTATTACTATTTTCAAACCACAAGAAACCTCTAATGAATATTTGAAACAGCGTCGGAAAGAATTACTTTCACTCCCTATATTCCCAACTCACAATAATTTTTTTTGGGGCATGCCTACATATACACCACAAAGTGGCTGGCATGTCTCTGTAGCTGCATGCGACCAATCTGGCTCATTAGCGGGGTTCTCATTAAAACTAAATGAACTGGTTACAGATAATCGACCAATAGAACAAAGAGATATTAATTTATGGCTGGATAAATATGGTGAGCTACTACCACTTTCCCCCCCCAATATACCGTCGAGTCAGCTATACGAAATTCTCAAACAACTTAAAAATAGTGAGTTACATGATGGTTGGCAACAAACGCCCGATTATCTGGTGCTGAGAACCCAGCTAAAAGGCCCCGGTTGGCAACAATTAGTTATTTATCCACGAGTCGGTTTTGCTTGGGAAGCAGCAAAGCCCGCATTGCATCAACTTCCCTTTGCTCTGGCTATTTTACTGTTACTCACCCTCATACTTTCTCTATTACTGCGTTATTACCTGGCCATTCCCTTATGGAATTTCGTCAATATTATTGGTGCTACCGGTCCGAAGGCCATGGATCCACGTTTGCCAGTTAAACGCATGGATGAGTTAGGGCATATTGCTCGTGCTTACAATAACTTACTAGACAAGTTGAATGAACAGTACGACACACTGGAAATGAAAGTAAAAGAACGCACACTGGCGTTGGCACAGTCAAAACAAGCTGCTGAACAGGCAAATCATCGCAAAAGTGAGCATCTGACAACAATAAGTCATGAAATTCGTACTCCACTGAATGGTGCTCTGGGGGCCATCGAGTTATTACAAAATACCCCGTTAACATCTAAACAAAGCCGACTAGCTGACACCGCCCACCAATGCTCGTGTTCTTTACTGGCAATAATCAATAATCTTTTGGATTTCTCGCGCATTGAATCAGGCCAATTAGAATTAGCTCAAGAGAAAACGGCCCTATTACCTTTATTGGATCAGGCCATGCTAACTATCCACAGTCAGGTTTTGAATAAGCCCATTATTCTGACGACTTATGTCAGTGCAGACGTACCACTGGAACTTGAACTGGATAGCCAGCGACTCAAACAGATATTAATTAATCTCTTAGGCAATGCCGTTAAGTTTACGCAACAGGGGCACATTCGCCTTAATGTTGAGCAGAAAGACAAGCAACTCAACTTTACTGTTGAAGATACCGGCTGTGGCATTGATTTACAGCACCAACAAGAAATATTCAGCCCCTTTGTCCAGACCTGTCACAACGGACAAGGCACCGGTTTGGGGCTCACGATTGCAGATAATCTGGCAAGAATGATGGGCGGAGCGATTACCCTGTGCAGCAAACTAAATTACGGCAGCAGTTTCACATTAATTTTGCCATTTACTGGGGGAGCACCGACAAAACCTTTTCAAGGTGAATGTGTTGCACCATGGCCTTTACATATTCAATTATCTGCCTGGGGCATAACCTGCCGACCGCCGAATAATGAATCGTTAGATAGGCGGCAGACACTTTTAGCTGATAAAGAATTATGTTATCTACCGGGTCGTTTATATACCAAGGTGAAAAAGTATTTGGGTGCTCAGGAGCAATCTGCCCCGTATCAACAAGAGATAAAACAACACCTCCCGCTACAACCCTGGCAGATGTCCATATTATTGGTCGACGACGCAGAAACTAATCGTGATATTACTGGCATGATGTTGCGGGAGTTAGGTCATCAGGTCACATTGGCCGAAAGTGGTCAAATAGCGCTGAATATTGGGCAGACGCAGTGTTTTGATCTGGTCTTGATGGATATTCGGATGCCGGGTATCGATGGTCTAACAACAAGTCGATATTGGCGCAATGATGCCCTTAATCTGGATAATCGCTGCATGATAACGGCGCTAAGTGCAAATGCGGGTCCAGATGAAAAAATAAAAGCGCATCAAGCGGGAATGAATCACCATCTCTCCAAACCCGTGACATTCAGTCAACTGGCTGAAGTCCTCGATCTGGCGGCACAATTTCAACTCGAACGTGGGATTAATCTCATCCCTCAAATATCGATGCCCAAACCAATATGGGATCTAGGTGACGATTCACTGCGCCTTAAAATATCACAATCACTCCACGTGCTACTGCAACAAGCTAGAGACTCTCTGACTCATATCCCCACGTTATCAGACCATCTCCACACACTGAAAGGGTGCGCTGGACAAGCAGGGCTGATTGCATTGCAAGACGCCGTTATCCAACTGGAAATAGCCATCAAGGCTCAGAAAACTATTACACAGCAAGATATCACTCGCCTAGACGAGATAACCCATGGGTTATTTAAACCATGGAGTCCATGAAAATCTATTTAAATCATCAGGTAAAAGGAATAACTTTATGAATACAAAATTATTGATTGTTGACGATCATGAGCTGATTATTAATGGCATAAAAAATATGCTTATTACCTATCCGCGTTATCAAATTGTAGGTCAGGCGGAGAATGGATTGGATGTCTATAACTTATGTCGCCAAACTGAGCCAGATATTGTCATTGTCGATTTAGGGTTGCCGGGGATGGATGGTCTGGATGTGATTATTCAGCTTCTTCGTCGCTGGCCGACCATGAAAATTCTGGCACTGACTGCTCGTCATGAAGAACACTATGCCAGCAGAACATTAAATAATGGTGCTCTGGGTTATGTACTAAAGAAAAGCCCGCAGCAGATTCTAATGGCTGCGATTCAAACTGTCGCCGCGGGTAAACGCTATATTGATCCTGCTCTTAATAGCGCGCTACTGAATAAATTGGCTCAAAGTACTGATGCTAACCAACCCGTTCTAACACCACGCGAGCGGCAGATTCTTAAACTCATTACTGAAGGTTCTTGTAACCGCATTATTGCCGATCAGTTGTCGATCAGCCAAAAAACGGTTGAAACGCATCGTCTTAATATGATGAAAAAACTGGATGTGCATAAAGTCGCCGAACTTATCCACTGGTCATATCGCTTGGGCTTAAATTAATAACCTCTATGAGTTATCTTCACGCTTATTGCTTATGGCAGTTATAAACAGAAACCCTCTGTTAGTATCACTCTAACAGAGGGTTTTGATGGATAAATTACTTAATAGTTAGTTTTGAAGGGGGGTCTGCTTCGGTGCAAACAACGCTTTCTCATATGCCTTGGCTTTTTTATGATCAAATTGGTGTTCCCATTTGGCGATAACTAATACCGCCAATGCATTTCCCACCACATTCAGTGCAGTACGCGCCATATCTAAAATACGGTCAACCCCCGCAATAAAGGCCAAACCTTCCAGCGGAATACCCACACTGCCTAATGTGGCCAACAAGACGACAAAAGAAACACCTGGAACACCGGCAATGCCTTTCGACGTAACCATTAAGGTCAGCACCAAAATAATCTCTTGCCCAATGGACAGTTCAATACCGTATAGCTGGGCAATAAATATGGCCGCAATACTTTGATATAGTGTCGAGCCATCAAGATTAAATGAATAGCCTGTCGGCACTACAAAGCTGGTAATCGCTTTAGGCGCACCATAAGCTTCCATTTTTTCAATGATTCGTGGCAATACCGTTTCAGAACTGGCGGTAGAATACGCCAGGATCAGCTCATCTTTGAGGATTCTAATCAATATCCAAATACGCAAGTTACATAATCTTGCCACAATCCCCATAACCACTAAGGCAAAGAAAATAATCGCGGCGTAAACCAGAATAACTAGCTTGGCGAGTGGAATAAGGGAAGCAAAACCAAAATTGGCCACGGTCACCGAGATCAAGCCAAACACCCCGATAGGGGCATAACGCATAATCATGTGAGTTACTTTGAACATGCTTTCAGAAACAGCTTTAAACACATTCAATAAAGGTTCTTTGGTTTCTTTTGGCAATGAAGACAGCCCTAAACCAAATAATACTGAGAAGAAGATAATCGGTAACATATCGCCTTTCGCCATTGAGGCAAAGACGTTGGCAGGAATCAGCGACAAAATGGTGCTAACCAGACTGTGGCTACCACTTTGTACTTGCTCAGTGGTTTTTTCGTACTGAGAGATATCGACGACAGTCAATGCAGACATATCGATGCCATGCCCCGGCTGGAACACATTCGCCAAGGTGATCCCGATAATGATGGCAACAGTGGTAATGACTTCGAAATAAATGATCGTTTTCAGACCGATTCGACCTAGCTTTTTGGCATCGCCGACACCCGCGATACCGACAATCAATGTTGAAATAACAATCGGTACAACAATCATTTTAATTAAGCGGATGAAAATATCGCCCGCCGGACTTAAAACATTACTAACTAACCATTCTCTTGATTCAATTTGATTATGTAAAATCGCACCAACTAAAATACCTAATACCAGCGCAATGAGAATTTGCCAGGCCAGACCTATTTTTACACTTTTCATACCCTAAAAATCCCTCAAAGCATCCCATAAAATGCAAGTCGCCAAGCATCTTAAATAGAATACTTAATCATTAAATACGGGGCTATAGTTGATAAAACTTATGGTTCGACCTCCCGCCAGCCGTCCACGTTATAAATCAGTATCATTTATAGGCACTCGTCTGCAAGCCTTGTTTACGCTGGGCCTACAGGGTGGTAGTGGAGCATATACGGCAAAGAAAATCGTTACTCTGCAGTAAATATTTGTTATTAAAACAGTAAAATACAATTCTGATGAATAGCAACCGGATTAGGTAGGAGAAAAAACGAACGAAATTAAATTACGGTATAAACTCTTATTATGTTTTATTTTTTGATTCATTATGTTTTCATTTTGTTAAATCATATAATTGTAATTGTCCTCTTATTTTGAATATCCTGCAACCAAAGTCGACCTTTTTTAAAGAAAAATAGAAAATAAAATAGATGAAGAAAAATAGAAAAATGCATATTTATGCTTTTCGTTTTTTTAATTACCGCACGTATATTTCAAGTTGGAATATATATATTTTTTTAATTACAGCAAGATATTAAAAT
>NZ_CACVAF010000013.1 GCF_902726565.1 Yersinia vastinensis | reverse complement strand
AAGGGGTTTTTATAACTGATTCAAAGCTGAAAGCTTTACGGAACCTCCAGCCTAGCTGGAGGTTTTCTGTGCACAAAAAAGGCGCTGAATTCAGCGCCCTTCTCTTAATTACGTGCCCACTATGCCACCGACTCGCTACTCCGTAACAATTGTTTGTATTGGTGCCGGGCCTGGATTATACCAGCCACCCCATCCTGGCCCCCACATTCCGGGGCTACGGTAACCCCAAGGCCCCATGGCAGGTGGCATCATCACTTGTTGAGCCAGATTCCAGCGCTTGTAGCCTGTCGCATTCATCACGACAAAGTCATACGGCGTCATCCCAATCTTGCCCGCTTCAACTCCAGTAATGGGGCCGACCACGGTAACCAGATGCCCTCGGAAATCAACTGGTTCAAGAAAACCATTCACATAAGCAATAACTCGCCCCTGTGAAGGTTCACCCAAAATAGGCCTCGCTCCAGAATCCAAAGGTACACTGGCTATCTCCAGCCGAGTACGTTGCTGCTCGTTAGTGACATTAATGACCGTGCCACCAAAGCGCGCCTCCTGACCGACAAATACCTGTGGAGAGGTTCTGACCAACGCCAAATTTTGCTGCGGTGTCGCCGTTGTTCCCTGAATAGCTGGCGGGATCGTGACACAGCCAGAAAGTAGCAAAACGCCCAAGCCCAGCCAACAACACATCCATCCACGACTTCTGCTCTGTCTAGATTGAGTGATTACCATTGCTTGCTACCCCTTATTATTTCTTTTTCGCTATCCTGATATTTTAGACGCTAAACCAGATAACAAGTTGCTAAGTTCTAGCGTCCGGGCAGTTTTTTCCATGTCACTTCATTACGTAAGTAAACTGGCTCGGCATTTTCTACACTGACAACCTGCCCGCTGTCCCATGATGATAAAGCCAATGGCAACATATCTTCGGCTTGCGGCAAAATAACGTGTCCATCAGCCAGCACCACATTGCTGCCATTGATCATGTCGGGATAAGTCTGCCAACCCGTTCCCACGGTTGCCCATTGACCACTCAATGACTGGGCATGCTGTAGCACTTGTGCCGGGGTCATAACTGCCTCGGTAGCCTCGCCAAACCAGTGTCCTTGCGCATCACGCTCAAACTCGCCCCAATAGACTTCCCCCATACGCGCATCAATGGCAGCCAACACGCGTTGAGCGCCAGTCAGGCGAAATGCCCCCTGCGCCATGGTCTGCAAAGTAGAAACACCAATCATCGGTAAGTCGGCACCTAATGCTAGCCCCTGACCAATACCAATACCAATGCGCACACCGGTAAAGCTGCCTGGGCCTCGACCAAAAGCTAAGGCATCGAGTTGTTGTAGGGACAGGCCAGACTCCGACAATATTTGCTGTACCATCGGCAATATTCGTTGGGTGTGTTCCCGTGGGCACAGTTCAAACAACGCCTGAACGTCGCCGTTATTCCAGAGTGCGACAGAACAAGCTTCTGTTGCGGTATCGATCGCTAAAATTCGCGTGGACATGCCAACCTCGGCAGGAAAAGAGTATGAATTCAACACAGGGCGCGCATGATAGCACACCCCTCCTCGCTTTTCCCTCAATCGCGCTGCTTGAGAAAAGCGATGGCTTTCGCCAAGTCGCGAGTTCGTGGTGCTGGCGGTAAACTATTGAGGAACATCGCCCCATAAGGGCGCATCACTAGCCGATTATCACAAATCACTAGAACACCGCGATCATCAATATCGCGAATTAATCGGCCCACACCTTGCTTCAGGGTAATGACGGCATCCGGTAATTGCACATCATTGAAGGGATCACCACCGCGCAGACGGCAATCTTCGATTCGTGCTTTCAATAAAGGATCATCAGGCGAGGTAAACGGCAGTTTATCGATAATGACACAAGAGAGTGCATCACCCCGTACGTCTACCCCTTCCCAGAAACTGCTGGTTGCCACCAATAGCGCATTCCCTGCCGCCACAAACTGTGTCAGTAATTGCCCTTTGCTGGTTTCCCCTTGTACCAACACCGGCAATGTCATGCTGGCGCGGAACTCCTCCGCCAAGCCACGCATCATCTGGTGTGAAGTACACAGGAAGAAACAGCGCCCTTTATTCGCATCAATCAAAGGCTTTAGCATGACCGCTAATTTGCGTGCTGCCCCCGGCTCATTTGCCGAAGGCAAATTACGCGGTACACACAGCAATGCCTGATTAGCGTAGTCAAATGGGCTGGGTAACAGCAGCGTCTTGGCGTTGGTCAGCCCCAGCCGTGTGGTGAAGTGCGACAATTGGTCATTCACAGAGAGTGTGGCCGACGTGAAAATCCAAGTTCCTGGTTTTTCTTCGATTAATTCACGGAAACGGTCAGAAACAGAAAGCGGCGTGAGAGCCAGAACAAAATGGCGTGAATTACACTCATACCAGTAGCTGTAACCCGGCGTGTTGACATCTTTCAACCGCTTGAGACGATTACGGTACACTGTCGCTCGCTCAAAAGCGGCGTCCAGCATGGCTGATCGTCCCAGTGAGAGTTTCATCACGTCGTAACATAACTCCAGCGCATCATCGAGCAATAGCAATGCGCGCTGAATGGCCGGCTGCTCCATAACATCGCGTAAATTGCCGCGGTAACCGGGGTCGCCAAGCACCAAACGAAAGTCTTGCGTGCTTTGTGTCAGCCGGTCAGCACTTTTTTGTAGCTGTGCGGCGTCACGCACTTCGGTGCGATAAGCAATAATGATGTCTTTCGCCAGATCCATCAGTTGTCTGCTGGTCAGTTGCTGGCCGAAATATTGACTGGCAATATCTGGAATCTGATGGGCTTCATCGAAAATCATCACGTCAGCGGTGGGGATTAATTCAGCGAATCCACTCTCTTTCACCACCATATCGGCAAGAAACAGATGATGGTTTACCACCACAATATCCGCATCCATCGCCTTACGACGCGCTTTAACCACGAAACAATCTTTGTACAACGGGCAATCACTGCCCAGACAATTATCATTGGTACTGGTCACCAGCGGCCAGACAAAACTGTCTTCTGCAACCTGACCACAAGTGCTGATATCACCATCAACGGTTTCTGCTGACCAACCTCGCAGGCGAACCAAATCAACCAATGTCTCACTCGCCAATTCTCCCCCCGCCAATGACTGCTGTTCAAGTCGCTCCAGACAGAGGTAATTTGAGCGGCCTTTGAGTAAAGCCAGCTTCCCTTTGTACTTTAAAGCGGTTGCAACAGTGGGGAGATCCCGGGAATAAAGTTGATCCTGTAATGCCTTAGAGCCCGTGGAGATAATGACTTTGCAATCAGCCCGTAACGCAGGTGCCAAATAAGCAAATGTTTTGCCTGTCCCCGTTCCTGCCTCTACCACCAATTGCTGTTTGGCATCAATAGATTCACTGATGGCCGCCGCCATCTGGCGCTGGGATTCGCGAGGATTAAAACCTGTAATGGCCTGTGCTAGTGCGCCGTCTGTTGCAAAATCGTCTGTCACGCTTTCTCTTCCGAGTGAAATCAGCGGTGATTATGCCAAGCCTGACGGCCCGCGACCACACATTCTCATCACAAGCTATGCTACTCTAGCAATGAAACTGACATTGACATTCACACAAGGGAGTGAAAATGAGTATTGAGCGAATTAATCCGGAAAAACGTTGGTCAGACGCAGTCGTATTTAACAACACAATCTACTACACCAGTGTGCCCGAAAATCTGGATGCCGGCGCCACAGCGCAAACAGCCAACGCACTTGCTGCTATCGATATGATGTTGAATCAACTCGGCTCCGATAAAAGTCGTATTCTGGATGCCACGATATTTCTAGCCGATAAGGCTGACTTCGCCGAAATGAATGCCGCTTGGGATGCTTGGGTTGTCGATGGTAGCGCCCCGGTGCGCTGCACAGTCGAGGCCAAATTGATGAATCCAGACTATAAAGTCGAAATCAAAATCATTGCCGCATTGTAATAGTTTGTGGCCATAAATGATAAGGGTAGCCATTGGGCTACCCTTAATTTGATGTGCTGAATACTGTTTATACCTACGTCACTGGTGTTGTACCAAAGACGAAGGGCATCAGGACAGTTTGATCATCACCATCCCCGCCAGTAACAAGATCAGACCAATCCAGCCTTTATAATTCAGCCGTTGGTTGAATAAAATCCAACCGGCTGCCACAGTAGCGGCAATACCAAACCCACCCCATAGGGCATAGGCTACGGATAACTCAATGCCTTTGACTGCTTGTGCTAAAGCGCTGAATGCCCCTAATACTGACAGCAACGACAAAATACCCAGCCATACGCGGCGAAAACCGTCTGACATCTTCAGCAAAATATTAGCGATAATTTCTAGAACGACGGCCAATATCAGAAAGGCAATATGATAGAACTCAAGCTGTTGCATGATGCTCACCTGACTTTCCGGTCATCTTGCCACTGCCCGGCTTCTTCGGCTTACGAGTACCTGATTTCACCAACATGATGCCGCCGACCAAAGTCACTAAACCGGCAATTTTCAGCGGTGATAGACTTTCATCAAACCACAGCACACTGAAAACAGTAATAATCAGGATCCCAATCCCTTCCCACAATGCATACGCAACCCCCAAAGCCACTTTTTTAACAGCTAGAGCAAGCAAAATGTATGAACCGGTTATCATAACGTACATCACGATATGCCCGGCCATTTCCCCGCTGACGCTCGCGTATTTCATTGATAAGGTGCCAATAATTTCAGCAATGATCGCTAAACCTAAAAATATCCAATAAATCATGATTCTACTCCTAACATCCCTATACCCGATGGCTTTTAAGGTGTAGGAAGGTGATGCCGATGAGCTTATACAAGTCAGTCATTCGGGTGAACCACCGTAGCTAACACACCTACAATTTAAAAGATGACGGGTAAAACGCACGCTAAGGTCTATTTGTTACGGTTTCTAATTCACTTGATATATACCGTTGCAGGTAAGCAGCAAGCGAACTTATCCCGATGAGCTGACTCTGGTAAGTGATTCGGATAAGTGAACGTAGCGAACACCCCTGTGATGTCGAAGACAAAGGGCACGCACAGACCGTAAGAAATAGAAACTCACTTGGCGTATAAACTCTTACCTTAAATATTTCGAGTAACAGCAAGGCGGCAAGGAAGACAATCCCGATGAACTTACATGAGTAAGTTGTCCGGTTATTGAACGCAGCCAACGCATATGCAGCTTGAAATATGACAGGTATGCTTAAAACGGGAGAAGAAAGACGCTATAGCTCGCTGCACCAGTGATGCTCACTGGCCAGAATGGCTGACAGGAAGAGTAGGCATGTAGAGTGAGTGACAGTAATTCCATTAATTTTAATCATAATATCTCTCTTTTTTTTAGCCACACCGGCTTTAGCCACATACATGTTTGCTAAACCTAGTGTGATACGCCTAAAATCCTCATAAAGTTAGAATAATTAACTGCTGTATTTTTACCACAGTCAATTTTAGAAAGCAAACCATCTATTTGACAAATAGTTTAGAAAAAGAGATTAAAAAATAATAAGTTAGTCATTCTCTAAAAACAAAACCCCTGCATTGCAGAGGTTTTATATTACGAACAAATTTGCGAATCTCCCATCAGTTCAGGGAGTTGGCACTGCTTATGCTGTAGCACCCGCGACAGCTTGTTTCGCTAATTCAGTAATGCGAGCGTAGTCACCTTTTTCCAGCGCATCAGCAGGAACCAACCAAGAGCCGCCGATACATAAAACGCTTTTCAGCGCGAGGTAATCACGGTAGTTACTAGGCGTAATACCCCCTGTTGGGCAGAAGCGCACTTGTGAGAATGGACCACCAATAGCTTGTAACGCTTTCACACCGCCATTAGCCTCTGCAGGGAAGAATTTAAACTCACGCAGGCCATAGCTCATGCCAAGCATCAGTTCTGAAACGGTACTGATCCCTGGGATCAACGGGATAGAGCCTTCGGTTGCGGCTTTTAGCAACTCATCAGTCAATCCTGGGCTAATGGCAAATTGTGCACCAGCTTCAACAACCTCAGCCAATTGCTGTGGATTAAGCACGGTGCCAGCACCAATAATCGCCTCAGGCACTTCTTTAGCGATAGCGCGGATAGCCTCAACAGCACAAGGGGTGCGCAACGTCACTTCCAGCACCCGAACACCACCAGCCACTAAGGCCTTTGCCAGCGGTACCGCTTGCTCGAGCTTGTTAATCACAATCACCGGGACAACAGGGCCTGCGGTCATGATCTGTTCTGCGCTCGTTTTCCAGCTTTTCATCAGTTGTATCTCCACTTATGCCGATCGGCATGTACTCACCCGAAGGTGTCAGTTGAAATATGTCCAGTGGGGCTTTCCACCAGCCATAAAGAATTAGAATCGAGCCAGCCAACGGCTCTTTTTATTATTTGCGTAAAATAGATGGGGCCTCCTGCCCTTGGCTACGCGCCAATTTCCCTGGCGAAGATACGCCACCAGAATATTTCTGATGGCGTTGACAACATTATCTATATCTATTCGAACTCGTTCCAAGAACGGCCATCACGGGTGATCATGGCAACGGATGCCACCGGCCCCCATGTCCCTGCTTGATAAGGTTTTGGCGCTTCATTATCAGCAGCCCATGCATTCATAATGGAGTCAACCCACTTCCAGGCCTCTTCAACCTCATCACGACGTACAAACAGTGCCTGAATACCTCGCATGGTTTCCAGTAGCAGACGCTCATAGGCATCAGCAATATGCTGCTCGTTAAAGGTTTCGGAGAAACTCAAATCAAGCTTCGTGGTTTGTAAACGGTGCTTGTGCTCCAGACCTGGGACTTTATTCAGCACTTCAATTTCGATGCCTTCATCTGGTTGCAGACGGATGGTCAACTTGTTTTGTGGCAGTTGCTGATAGGATTCACGGAACAGATTCAGTGCCGGATTTTTAAAATACACCACCACTTCAGAGCATTTGCTTGGCAGACGTTTACCGGTTCTCAGATAGAACGGCACACCAGCCCAACGCCAGTCATCAATATCTACGCGGATAGAAACGAAGGTCTCGGTGTTGCTGCTTTTGTTCGCTCCTTCCTCTTCCAGATAGCCAGGGACTTTGTTGCCTTGAACAAATCCGGCAGTGTACTGACCACGCACCGTGGTTTCGCGCACATTGGTGTGATCGATACGACGCAGCGAGCGCAACACTTTCACTTTCTCATCACGGATGCGGTCGGTGCTCAAATCGGCTGGCGGTGACATTGCAATCATGGTCAGGATTTGCAGCAAATGGTTTTGGATCATATCCCGCATTTGGCCGGCCTGATCAAAATACCCCCAGCGCCCTTCAATTCCCACTTCTTCAGCCACCGTGATCTGTACATGATCAATGGTGCGATTGTCCCAATTGGAAGCAAACAGTGAGTTAGCGAAACGCAGTGCCAACAGGTTCAATACCGTCTCTTTACCCAAATAGTGGTCGATACGATAAACCTGACACTCATTAAAATATTCAGCGACTTGATCGTTAATCACCCGTGAAGACGCCAAATCTTTCCCCAGCGGCTTTTCCATCACGACGCGGCTTGGTTCTTTATTCAAGCCGGCCTCACCCAACCCTTTGCAAATAGCCCCAAAGGTATCCGGCGGCATAGCGAAGTAGTTAATAGTGGTGCGATTTTTTTGATCCAACATCTTGCCCAACTTGGCAAAATGCTTGCTGTCATTGACATCTAAATTACAGAAGTCGAGACGAGAACTGAGCTTTTGCCACAGTTCGTCATCCAGCTTCTCTTTCATAAAGGTATCGAGGGCTTCCTTTACCACGGCTGTGTACGCGTCTTTATCCCAATCGGCACGGCCTACGCCGATAATCCGAGTATCAGGGTGGATGTGACCCGCTTTCTCTAATTGGTAAAGGGAAGGCAGCAGTTTACGGCGAGCCAAGTCTCCCTTAGCGCCGAAAATCACCAGATCACACGCCTGGGCTGCCTGGGCTGTATTAGTTACCGCCATGTTATTCTCCTCGTTGCAGGATATTTGTAATTTTCTTACATTACTAATGTACTCTCTTTGACTATAGCCAGTAAACCCGGATAAAAGTGGACCAAAAAAGGCGAAATAACACTCAATAGAACCGCAGGCCGCGTCAAATCAGGCCGCGCAACTTTGAAATGTAATTTTATGACGTTTTTGACAACTATTTACCATTATGAAAATTAGACACAGGTCATATTCTGGTGAAAAAATGTGACTTCCAACCAGATGCCACTGCCAACGGGTCCCAGCACGTAGTATATTTTCATTAAACCGGCATAGATTTCTCCTTTAAATGAAATCGGTAAAACCCATGGGTGACTCTCGTTATATGAATACGCTGGAAAATATCCAAAATAATCTGGACCTCCTGAGCAAATCGGAAAGGAAAGTCGCCGAGGTGATCCTCGCCTCCCCACAAACTGCCATTCACTCCAGTATCGCTACACTCGCTAAAATGGCGAATGTCAGCGAACCCACGGTAAACCGTTTTTGCCGTCGATTAGACACCAAAGGTTTCCCCGATTTTAAACTTCATTTGGCACAAAGTCTGGCTAATGGCACACCTTATGTGAACCGAAATGTTGAAGAGGATGATAGTGTAGGCGCTTACACGGGGAAAATTTTTGAATCGACCATGGCAAGTCTGGATATGGTGAAGAACAATTTAGATATTGCCGCAATTAATCGTGCTGTGGATTTGTTGACTCAAGCAAAGAAAATTTCATTCTTTGGTTTAGGTGCCTCAGCTGCCGTTGCTCATGATGCAATGAATAAATTCTTCCGTTTCAATATCCCGGTGATTTATTTCGATGACATCGTTATGCAACGAATGAGCTGTATGAATTCTAGTGAAGGTGATGTCGTGGTATTGATATCCCACACTGGTCGGACGAAAAGTTTGGTCGAGCTGGCCCACCTGGCCCGTGAAAACGATGCCACAGTGATTGCCATCACCTCACGCGATACGCCACTGGCCGATGAAGCAACATTATCTCTGTTGTTGGATGTGCCAGAAGACACCGATGTGTATATGCCGATGGTGTCGCGCATTGCGCAATTAACATTGGTTGATGTCTTGGCAACCGGCTTTACCCTTCGTCGAGGGGCAAAATTTAGGGACAACCTGAAGCGAGTCAAAGACGCACTGAAAGAATCTCGTTTCGATAAGAGCTCACCACAGGTCAACAGTGGCGAATAGTGCTAGACAACGAATTGTATCAAAAAGTAAATGCAATCAGTGCCAGAAGTCGCTTTGTTTTGTGTTAGCGCATCTTCTGTCATGAAAATTTGACGTACTATTGAAAAATAACGTTCTTAATGGCTCGAATACTCTTTGAGTCGATAAGTGGTAAATAGCTCGCTTTTGTAATGTTGTCATTAATGGATAAGCGGTCTTCGAACAGGGCCATTTGATTCATTAATCGTTTTACATCCGCAAGCGGATAACATGCTAGATACTGTTTTTGATGAGGATATCTTTTGATAATGCAGGATTTTATTAAAGGGATGTTTTTGACAAAACCCAGTGGCATGAGCATGTCGTCGTAAAATTTGTAGCTTAATTACATTTTACTATCGGATTTATTATCCGCTGTTTTAACAACACCATGCTTCATCAGTCAACGGAGTAAGAGATGTCCAGACGGCTCAGAAGGACCAAGATTGTTACTACACTGGGGCCGGCTACTGACCGCGACAATAATCTGGAAAAGATTATTGCTGCGGGCGCTAACGTAGTCCGCCTGAATTTTTCCCATGGTAGCGCTGAAGATCATAAGTTGCGGGCCGAAAAAGTCCGTGTCATTGCTGCCAAATTGGGGCGCCACGTAGCTATTCTTGGCGATTTGCAGGGTCCGAAGATCCGGGTATCTACTTTTAAGGAAGGCAAGGTTTTCCTTAACATACATGATAAATTCCTGCTTGATGCCAACATGGCAAAAGGTGAAGGCGATAAAGACAAAGTTGGCATCGATTACAAAGGCCTGCCAGCAGATGTGGTGCCCGGCGATATCTTGTTACTGGACGATGGTCGCGTACAACTAAAAGTGATCGAAGTTCGGGGTATGAAAGTGTTCACCGAAGTTACTGTCGGTGGCCCGCTCTCCAATAATAAAGGCATTAACAAATTGGGTGGTGGCCTGTCAGCCGAAGCTTTGACGGAAAAAGACAAAGCCGACATCATTACCGCCGCTGAAATCGGTGTGGATTTCTTGGCCGTCTCTTTCCCACGGACTGGTGAAGATTTGCATTACGCGCGTCGTTTGGCCCGTGATGCAGGCTGCAATGCTCAAATTGTGGCAAAAGTTGAACGCGCTGAAGCGGTCGCAACCGATGAAGCCATGGATGACATCATTCTGGCCTCGGATGTCGTGATGGTAGCTCGTGGTGATCTGGGTGTTGAGATTGGTGATCCTGAGTTAGTCGGTATTCAGAAAAAACTGATTCGCCGCGCTCGTCAGCTTAACCGTGCCGTTATCACTGCGACCCAGATGATGGAATCGATGATAACCAACCCGATGCCAACTCGTGCAGAAGTCATGGACGTAGCTAACGCCGTGCTAGATGGTACTGACGCCGTGATGTTGTCGGCAGAGACCGCTGCTGGGCAGTATCCGGCAGAAACGGTGGCAGCCATGGCCCGGGTTTGTCTGGGTGCTGAAAAAATCCCAAGCATCAATGTGTCAAAACACCGTCTTGATGTGCAATTCGATAATGTCGAAGAAGCCATTGCCATGTCGACGATGTATGCGGCCAACCACCTCAAAGGTATCACGGCAATTATCGCGATGACGGAATCAGGCCGCACTGCGCTGATGATGTCCCGTATCAGTTCTGGCTTGCCAATTTTTGCGATGTCACGCCACGACCATACGCTAAACCTGACGGCTATTTATCGCGGTGTGACCCCGGTTTATTGTGATACTCATACTGATGGCGTACTGGCTGCTAATGAAGCAGTCAATCGCCTGAAAGATAAAGGCTTCTTGGTGTCTGGTGACTTGGTTATCGTGACTCAAGGCGACGTAATGGGAACTATTGGTACAACAAATACCAGCCGTATCGTCCGTGTCGACTAATCTGTTTTAAGCCACTATTGGCTTTGATTAACCGTTAATCAACCAGAAGTAAAAAGCCCGCTAATTAACAGCGGGCTTTTTTATATTCAATTCTAAATTAGAGGTCTTTACGAACATAAGGCTCTAATTCACCCTCTTTGCGCGTTTTTAGAAGTTTAAGAATCCATGTATATTGCTCTGGATTAGGTTTTACCAGTATCTCAACTTCTTCATTCATACGACGGGCAATATAAGCATCATCGGCATCAGCTAAATCATCCATTGGCGGACGAATATAAATATCGAGGCGATGCTCGCGATAATTATAAACTGGGAACATAGGTACGATAGCCGCGCGACAGACTTTCATTAACCGCCCCACGGCCGGCAATGTTGCCTTGTAGGTAGCAAAGAAATCAACAAACTCACTTTGCTCAGGGCCATAGTCCTCATCGGGTAAATAATAGCCCCAGAACCCCTGACGCACTGAACTGATAAAGGGCTTAATACCGCTGTCGCGTGCGTGGATACGCCCACCAAATCGCAACCGCGCACTGTTCCATAAATAATCGACCAATGGATTACGCTGATGATGGAACATCCCTGCCACAGGCTTACCTTGCTCGGCTAATAACATGGCCGGAATATCTATTGACCAGGCATGTGGCACTAACAAAATAACATTACGCTCTTGCTGTTGGAGCTGGTCCAGAATATCTAGCCCATGCCAATGAACACGAGTTAACACTTTCTTCGGATCACGAAAACACAGTTCCGCCATCATCATTAAAGGTTGCGCCGCAGTGGCAAACATTTGATCGATAATATGCTCGCGCTCTGCCTCTGGTAGTTCTGGCATACAATAGAGAAGATTAATCCGGGCACGACGACGGGCACTTTTGGCAAATTTCCCCGCAAAACGACCAATTCCAGCTAATAACGGGTCACGGAATTTGGGGGGAACATAAGCCATGGCTGCCATTGCTCCGGTTCCTAGCCATACGCCCCAAAACCGAGGGTGTAGGAAAGATTTTTTGAATACCGGAATAAAGCCAGCAGCGTCGTTTTTCTCTTTTTGCATGGGGAAACTCTTAGAATTGGCAGTGGGCTAATAATAATTGCAGATGACATTTTTTGCAGACAATCTTAGAGAAAAATAATCAGTTAGAAAAACGATTATTTGAAATTCAAGCCCGCAAAGATATATAGCCTATCTGACTGAAACTGAACCGCCAGTGTTTAACGACTGGCGGTTCCGAGATACTTAATCCGGTAGAAATGGCGACCGGGTAATAGTTAATCCAACTGCAACTGAGGAATGACCTGCTTGGCGATAGCCAGATATTCGCTGCGATCTTTGCCGGTTAACCCTTCCGAACGCGGCAATTTGGCCGTCAGTGGATTGACTGCTTGTTGGTTCATCCAGAATTCATAGTGCAGATGCGGGCCAGTAGAACGCCCCGTGTTGCCAGACAATGCAATACGATCGCCACGTTTAACTTTTTGCCCAGGCTTGACCAGTAGCTTTTTCAAATGCATATAACGTGTGGTGTATTGACGACCATGACGGATAGCAACATAGTTACCAGCGGCCCCACTGCGCTTGGCGATAACAACTTCTCCATCACCGACAGCCAACACTGGCGTCCCTACAGGCATAGAGAAATCGACACCTTTGTGTGGGGCAATACGCCCTGTGACCGGGTTAAGACGACGGGGGTTGAAGTTAGACGAGACACGGAACTGTTTTATCGTTGGGAAACGTAAGAAGCCACGCGCCAAACCAGAACCTTGACGATCATAAAACTTACCGTCATCAGCACGGATAGCATAGTAATCTTTGCCGCCAGATCGCATACGAACACCAACCAGTTGGCTTTGTTCACTGCGCCCGTCCAATATCTCACGCGACATCAACACCGAGAACTGATCACCTTTGCGCAATTTGGAAAAATCTAACTGCCATTGTAATGCTTTGGTCACTGCGCGAATTTCAGAATTGGTTAAGCCCGCTTTTTTAGCGCTGCTTACAAAGCTGCCATCAAGCCGGCCGGTTAGAACCGAATTACTCCACTCACCTTTTTGCAGCTCTTTTGTTTCTTTGAAACTATTACCAACGCGATCATAAGTGCGGGTTTCGCGACGAGAAACTTCCCATGTTAAGCGCTGCAAATCGCCGGTGTCATTGACGGTCCATGAGATTTGTTGCCCAATTTTCAGATTACGCAAATCACGGTTTTGATTCGCTAATAAAGATACATCCGAGATGTCGATACCATATTGAGTCAGGATGCTGCTCAGGGTATCCCCAGTTGAGACAACATATTCATGGACACCAGGTTCACTGACATCTTTGGCATCTAATTCATCTTGCGGGATTTCATCATCAGGAGTTGGCTGATCAATTGGTTCACTGGCTTCAGGTAATAAAATACGGGATTGGCTGTTATCTAATACTACGCTTTTGGCGACAGGTTCATGCTCTGGATGATAAACAAAAGGCCGCCAAACAGCGACGGCCAGTGTCATTACAGTCAACGACCCCAACATGATGCGGTGGGGTCGAGGGAGATTGTTATACGCCAATGTGATAGTTCGGACTATCTGCTGCACTTATGAGTATCCTTTTAATCTTACTTCAGGCAGCTCACGTATTGGTTAGACAACTGAGACATAAAGTTCACATAGCTGTCCTTGCCTAATACTATGCCACTCCCCAAGGGATCCAAGGTGCCTGAACGCACGTCGGTTCCTTTGGCGACAGCACTAATGACGGCCGGCCTGAATTGTGGCTCAGCAAAAACGCATACCGCTTTGTGCTCAACCAACTGTGTTCGAATTTGATGTAAACGCTGCGCACCAGGCTGAATTTCGGGATTGACTGTAAAATGCCCCAACGGACTTAAGCCAAAATGTTTCTCAAAGTAGCCATAGGCATCATGAAAAACGAAATATCCCTTACCTTGGGCAGGCCTTAGCATAGTAGCAATATTTTTTTCATTTTGCGCTAGTTGATCCTCGAATCGGCGCAGGTTTGCATCTAGTTTGTCCTTATTTTGTGGCATAAGTTCCAATAATCTATCGTGAATAGCGATTGCAGATTGTTTGGCTATGGTTGGGGACAACCAAATATGCATATTATATTCGCCATGATGGTGCTCATCACTGTGATTATCTTTAGCATGATCATGGTCATGCCCTGCTTCTTCCCCTTCATCTTCTTCATGTTCATCACCTTTCATCAATAAAGGCGTAACAGAAGGAAGCTGTGCTAATGCTATCTTTTTATTATCAGCAACTTGTGTTAATGGCTTTGATAAAAATGCTTCCATTTCAGGGCCGACCCAAATAACCAGTTCAGCACTGCGTAACCGCTGGACATCTGATGGACGTAGCGCATAATCGTGCGGAGATGCACCATCGGGCAGTAAAACTTCAGTTGGCAGCACCCCATCAGCGATAGCTGAAGCAATAAAACCCAACGGACGCACTGAAGTAACGACCGCCGCAGAGGCAATATTAAATGGGTTAGCGACCAAAATTGCGCTGACCAACATTGCCCGCTTTAGCCATTTATTTTTATGTAACATAATACGAATTCTCGACGTTTTGATGGGTAAAGCGTAATATTATAACATTCACTCGGTTCTGCAAACGTAATCATCATGTCCACATTGGTCTCTTTAAATAAGATATCCGTCACTTTTGGTAGTCGACGGGTACTAAATGATATTTCCCTTTCTCTGCGTCCGGGAAGAATTCTCACTCTGCTTGGGCCAAATGGTGCAGGTAAATCAACATTGGTTCGCGTGGTGCTCGGGCTTATCGCCCCCACCAGTGGCACGCTGATTCGAGAACCTGGCCTACGCATTGGCTATGTCCCGCAAAAACTTCATTTGGATGCTACTTTGCCACTGACCGTAAGTCGTTTTATGCGGTTGAAACCTGGCGTCAAAAAAGCGGATATTCTGCCAGCGCTAAAGCGGGTGCATGCTGCTCATTTATTGGACCAGCCCATGCAGAAATTGTCTGGTGGCGAAAACCAACGAGTATTGCTGGCCCGTGCCTTACTTAATCGCCCGCAATTATTAGTATTGGATGAACCAACGCAAGGTGTTGATGTTAATGGGCAATTAGCGCTATATGACTTAATTGAACAATTGCGTAAAGAGTTGGGATGCGCTGTTTTGATGGTCTCCCATGACTTGCATTTGGTGATGGCAAAAACGGATGAAGTATTGTGCCTTAACCAACATATTTGCTGTTCCGGCGCACCTGAAGTGGTTTCAACTCACCCTGAATTTATCGCCATGTTTGGCAATCGCGGAGCTGAACAGTTAGCTGTTTATCGTCATCACCATAATCATCGTCATGATTTACACGGGAAGATTATTTTGAAGAACAGCGGGAGTCGTGACGCATGATTGAATTATTACTGCCAGGCTGGCTAGCAGGAGTGTTGTTAGCAACGGCGGCTGGCCCATTGGGGTCTTTTGTCGTCTGGCGTCGGATGTCCTATTTTGGCGATACTTTGGCGCACGCTTCTTTACTAGGCGTTGCGTTTGGTTTACTGCTCAATATCAATCCATTCTATGCCGTGATTGTGATGACCATGGTATTGGCGCTGATTTTGGTGTGGTTGGAGCGTCGGCCACAACTGGCTGTCGATACGTTATTGGGAATTATGGCTCACAGTGCATTATCACTGGGTTTGGTGGTCGTTAGCCTGATGCACAATGTGCGGGTTGATTTAATGGCCTATCTGTTTGGCGACCTGCTTTCCGTAACACTGAGTGACATCTGGCTGATTGCCGCAGGCGTAGTTGTAGTTCTTGGGGTGTTGTGTTGGCAATGGCGAGCACTGCTATCAATGACGATTAGCCCGGAACTGGCCCACGTGGATGGGGTTAATCTGGAGCGAGTCAGAATGCTGTTGATGCTGGTAACCGCATTAACAATTGGGTTATCGATGAAATTTGTTGGTGCACTCATTATTACTTCATTGTTGATAATCCCTGCCGCAGCCGCGCGCCGTTTTGCCCGGACACCTGAGCAAATGGCAGGTATCGCCATCGGTATTGGCATTATTGCCGTGACAGGAGGGCTAACCTTCTCCGCTTTGTATGATACTCCTGCTGGGCCTTCGGTGGTGCTTTGTGCTGCCGCCATGTTTGTACTTAGCCTGTCACAGAAAGCGCGCGGATAATTTATTCATCGATGGGGTTTATATTGATAAACCCCAGTTCTCCTCTCTCCCCATTAGTATTCTTCACACCATATTATTTACTCTCGCCAATAAGCATCAATTCTGATTTTTATATTTTAATTAGTGTGATCAACCACAAATACAATGCATATGCAGTGTAATACCCTGCATAACACTCAATACCATGAGCATTATAATGATTATGCAGATACATCTACGTCTCTGCATAGGCCTTGTACGCTCCTCATTTTCGTAGAATAACTATTGTGCAGAGGCGACCAATCATGGATAGAACCACCCCAACGGGTTTACTTCAGCAGCCCAAACCGTTCTTTATGATCTTTTTTGTCGAGTTGTGGGAGAGATTCGGTTATTACGGTGTTCAAGGTATTCTTGCTGTTTTCTTCGTCAAGCAATTAGGTTTCTCACAGGAACAGGCATTCGTTACTTTTGGCGCTTTTGCCGCGCTAGTTTACGGTTTGATCTCCATTGGTGGGTACGTGGGTGACCATCTCTTAGGGACCAAACGCACCATGGTGCTAGGTGCTGTGGTGTTGGCTATTGGGTATTTCGCCACCGGCCTATCATTGTATCAACCCAATCTGATTTTCTTCGCACTAGGCACTATCGCCGTGGGGAATGGTTTATTTAAAGCCAATCCTGCGAGCCTACTCTCAAAATGTTATCCGCCTAAAGACCCGCGACTAGATGGGGCCTTTACGCTGTTTTATATGTCGATCAATATTGGTTCTCTGTTGTCGTTGTCATTGGCACCGGTTATCGCTGAACGCTTCGGTTACACCATCACCTATTATTTATGTGGTGTTGGTTTGATTTTTGCTCTCTTGGTTTACTTCTGCTGCCGCCATATGGTGCGTGATATTGGTTCTGAGCCAGATGCAAAACCCTTAAATTGGCGGAATCTGTTATTAGTGTTAGCCGGGACAGTAGTGATGATATGCGTCTGCGCTTGGTTGATGAACCATGTCATCATTGCCAATCTGGTGCTGATCGTCTTATCACTGGTTGTGGTATGCATCTTCTTTAAAGAAGCATTAAAACAGGATCAACTTGGTCGTAATAAAATGTTCGTGGCTTTTATTTTGATGATTGAAGCTATCGTTTTTTATGTTTTGTATGCGCAGATGCCCACCTCACTGAACTTCTTCGCTATTAATAATGTTCATCATGAGATTCTTGGATTTAATATTAACCCCGTTAGCTTCCAAGCGCTGAACCCTTTCTGGGTGGTGGTCGCCAGCCCGATTTTAGCCTCAATTTATACTCGATTAGGCAGTAAAGATCGCGATCTGTCCATGCCGGCAAAATTTACGTTAGGGATGTTTTTATGTTCACTGGGATTCCTGACCGCCGCCGCTGCCGGAATGTGGTTTGCTGATGCGCAAGGTCTGACCTCACCTTGGTTTATTGTCCTGGTTTACTTATTCCAGAGTTTAGGAGAGTTGATGATCAGTGCATTGGGCCTCGCCATGGTTGCAGCTCTGGTTCCACAATATTTGATGGGCTTTATTCTGGGGATGTGGTTCCTGACACAAGCAGCATCATTTCTGATTGGCGGTTATGTTGCGACCTTTACAGCGACACCGGAGGGGATAACGGATCCACTGGAGACACTACCTATTTATACCGATGTATTTGGCAAAATAGGCATCGTTACACTGGTTATTGCGGTGGTTATGGCACTACTGATCCCATGGCTCAATCGAATGATTAATACTCCGATCGCCGAGAAAGTTACAGTCTGAAAATAGTCACCCTCAGGGCTGAGACTGTCTCAGCCCTACGTCGACAAGGCTTACTCTTCACGAGTGATACCAAAATGTTTATACGCATGGTTGGTGGCAATACGCCCACGAGGGGTTCGCTGAATAAAACCTTGCTGGATTAAATACGGTTCCAAGACATCCTCTATGGTTTCTCGCTCTTCGCCAATAGCGGCGGCCAGATTATCTAGCCCCACCGGACCACCCATAAATTTGTCAATAACAGCCAGCAAAAGCTTACGGTCCATAAAATCAAACCCTTCAGCGTCGACATTCAACATATCCAGCGCTTTCATCGCGACATCACCGTTAATCGCACCATCAGCCCTAACTTCAGCAAAATCACGCACACGCCGTAGCAACCGGTTGGTGATTCGAGGGGTTCCCCTTGAGCGACGTGCCAATTGGTGTGCTCCTTCCGGGGTTAAGTCCAACCCCAAACACTTAGCACTACGCGAAACGATATGTTCTAAATCGGCTACTTGATAAAACTCGAGCCGCTGCACAATGCCAAATCGATCGCGTAATGGAGAGGTCAGCGATCCTGCTCGCGTCGTCGCGCCAATCAGAGTGAATGGCGGTAAATCTAATTTAATTGAACGGGCAGCCGGGCCTTCACCAATCATGATATCCAGTTGATAGTCTTCCATCGCCGGGTAAAGTATTTCTTCTACCACAGGAGATAAACGGTGAATCTCATCAATAAATAAGACATCGTGAGGCTCCAAATTAGTGAGCATCGCCGCTAAATCACCCGCTTTTTCCAGCACTGGGCCAGAGGTTGTCCGCAGATTTACCCCCATCTCATTGGCAACAATATTCGCCAATGTGGTTTTACCCAGCCCCGGCGGACCAAAGATCAATACATGGTCAAGCGCATCACCACGCTGTTTAGCCGCCTGAATGAAGATTTCCATTTGCTCACGGACGTGAGGCTGCCCGACATATTCTGCCAACAGTTTAGGGCGGATAGCCCGGTCAATACTCTCTTCATCACTGATAACACCCGCAGAGATCAGGCGGTCTGCTTCAATCATCCTTAGCCCCTATAAGTTCTACAACGCGGCGCGCAGGGCATCACGAATTAGGGTTTCACAATCTGCACCCGGTTTTGCTATTTTGCTAACTAAACGGCTGGCTTCTTGTGGTTTATAACCTAAAGCCACTAGCGCAGAAACAGCTTCAGCTTCGATATCTGCATCAGAGTTTTGCGATGCACTGGCCGGCAACTGGATATCACCAGTATTATTGAACAAATCACCATTAAGACCTTTAAAGCGGTCTTTCATTTCGACCACCAACCGCTCCGCAGTTTTCTTGCCGACACCGGGTAATTTCACCAGCGTGGTAATGTCTTCTCGTTCAACCGCAGCCACAAATTGTTGTGCCGACATACCAGAGAGAATGGCTAATGCCAATTTCGGCCCCACACCATTCACTTTGATCAGCTCGCGAAATAACGCTCGCTCCTGCTTATCATTAAATCCATACAGCAGTTGAGCATCTTCGCGCACCACAAACTGGGTGAAAATAATGGCTTCTTGCCCCAGATCTGGCAGCTCATAAAAGCACGTCATTGGCAGTTGAACTTCATAGCCAACGCCGTTTGTTTCCAGCAGCACCAGCGGCGGCTGTTTTTCCAGAATAATACCTCTGAGGCGCCCTATCACGTTAACTCTCTCCTTGCTTATAAATGATGTTATCGCTTATCAAACATGGCTGTTTATAGCATAAAAAAAGCTGGATGGATATCCAGCCTCAGTGATTGGCCTACCTTTATACTGTCTTTGCGCACCGTTGCACAATATTAGCGCAAACGACCACGGGCCATCACCAATTGGCTATCACCCAGTCGCACCGTGTTTTGGCTAAGATGGCAGTGGGTAATCGCAATTGCCAAGGCATCAGCGGCATCCGCCTGTGGGTTTGCTGGCAGTTTCAGCAGCGAACGGACCATGTGCTGAACCTGACTTTTTTCAGCCGCGCCAGTACCAACGACCGTCTGTTTGACCTGACGGGCGGCATATTCGGAAACCGGCAGATTTAGATTTACCGCAGCCACAATCGCCGCGCCACGTGCCTGCCCCAGTTTTAATGCCGAGTCTGGATTTTTCGCCATAAACACTTGTTCAATGGCAAAAAAGTCGGGCTGAAATTGGGTGATGATTTCAGTCACGCCTGCATATATTAACTTCAGGCGAGTAGGCATATCGTCAACAACAGTGCGAATACAGCCGCTGCCCAGATAGGTGAGCTGACGACCTTGCTGGCGAATCACGCCATAACCGGTGACACGAGAACCGGGATCGATGCCTAATACGATCGCCATACCAGCTTATTTACCTTTTTACATAAAAAGCTCTGGCCACAAATGCGGCCAGAGAGGATGACTGATAGCGGTAAAGAGTCGGATGAGTGGATGATGATTTACAGGGTAGCTGCGACTTCATCAGAGATTTCACCATTGTGGTAAACCTCTTGCACATCATCAGAGTCTTCCAGCATATCAATCAAACGTAACAGTTTTGGTGCGGTTTCAGCATCCAAGTCTGCTTTGGTTGATGGAATCAATGAGACTTCAGCGCCCTCGGCCACCAGCCCTGCGGCATCCAATGCATCTTTTACGGCACCCAGCGATTCCCAAGCAGTGAACACGTCAATAGCACCGTCGTCATAGACCACAATATCATCTGCACCTGCTTCTAATGCTGCGTCCATCACTGCATCTTCTTCCAAACCCGGAGCATATGAAATGACACCTTTTTTGGTGAACAGATAAGAAACTGAGCCATCCGTTCCTAGATTGCCACCTGTTTTGGTGAATGCATGGCGGACTTCAGATACGGTACGGTTACGGTTATCACTTAAACATTCGACCATCACGGCAGTACCGCCTGGGCCATAGCCTTCGTAAATGATCGTTTCCATGTTGTTATCTTCGTCACCACCGACACCACGCGCAATTGCGCGGTTCAGGGTGTCACGCGTCATGTTATTCGACAATGCTTTATCGATAGCTGCACGTAAACGTGGATTCGCACCCGGATCACCACCACCTAGACGTGCGGCGGTAACCAATTCACGAATAATTTTAGTGAAAATCTTACCGCGTTTGGCATCCTGCGCTGCTTTGCGGTGTTTTGTGTTGGCCCATTTACTATGACCTGCCATAAATAAGTATCTCCAAAATAGCCTAATTATCCCCTTCGTACTTAAAGCCACAGCAGTGTTAGCAACCCACATTCGCCCAAATCACTTACTCATGTCAGATCATCGAAACCTGATGGGTTGCTACCGACTTGTCACTCCAATAACTCTGGGGATAGACGGGAATTAAATAACAAACTCTTCAATCGCTTGCTGATTACTCCAGGACTTGGTCGATGCTGCGGCCTCCACAGCATCTAACCACTGATAAGCAAGGTGTTCGGTAATCACCACATCCCGCTCTTCAGGTAACGCCAAACAGAACCAATGTTCTTTATTCCGCGTAATTCCCGGTGCATAGCGATGACGAAAATGCACAAATATTTCAAATTCCACGCAGCGTTGGCAGTCGATCAACTCAAGGTTTTCACCCAGTATATCAATGCCGACCTCTTCCTTTACTTCGCGCTGCGCGGTTTGCAACGGGGTTTCCCCCTCTTCCAGACTGCCGGTCACCGACTGCCAAAAATCAGGATCATCACGCCGTTGCAACATCAGCACCCGACCACTCGATCTGGCATAAATAACCGCCAGTATCGATTCGGGGCATTTATAGTTCATTACTGATTCTCTTCTTCCACGCTATCTGTTGCCCCTTTCTTCGCCACGACGCTGATAGACAGCTCTTGCAGTGAGGCAGGATTAGCAAAGCTTGGCGCATCAGTCATCAGACAAGCCGCAGCAGTGGTTTTCGGGAAGGCAATGACATCACGAATGTTATCGGTGCCGGTCAGCAGCATCACTAGGCGGTCTAGGCCAAAAGCCAGGCCGGCGTGTGGTGGGGTGCCGTATTTCAATGCATCGAGCAAGAAGCCAAACTTCTCACGTTGTTCATGTTCATTGATACCCAGAATACCGAAGACTTGCTGCTGCATTTCAGTCCGGTGAATACGTACCGAACCCCCACCGACTTCATAGCCATTAATGACCATATCGTAAGCATTGGCGATAGCGGTAGTTGGTGCCGCAGCCAATTGTTCCGGGCTCATATCTTTAGGCGCAGTGAACGGATGGTGCATGGCGGTCAAGCCACCTTCACTGTCGTCTTCAAACATTGGGAAATCAACAACCCACAATGGTGCCCATGCCCCCAACTGAGTCAGTTGCAGGTCACGGCCCACTTTTAGACGCAGTGCGCCCATTGCGTCAGTCACGACTTTGTCGCTATCTGCGCCAAAGAATAGAATATCGCCGCTTTCAGCCTGAGTACGTACCAGAATAGCGTCCAGCACGTCTGCACTGAGGAATTTCGCCACCGGGCTTTGCACGCCTTCAACACCCGCAGCACGGTCGTTCACTTTCAGCCATGCCAAGCCTTTCGCGCCATAGATGCTGACAAACTGTGTGTATTCATCAATTTGCTTACGAGTTACCTGAGCGCCACCGGGTACACGCAGTGCCGCAACACGGCCTTTGGCATCATTCGCTGGGCCAGAGAAGACTTTAAATTCAACATCTTTAACCAGATCCGCGACATCCACTAATTCCAGTGGATTACGCAAGTCCGGCTTATCAGAACCATAGCGACGCATTGCTTCGGCAAACGTCATCACCGGGAAATCACCCAGGTCAATACCTTTGGTTTCCTGCCACAACTCACGGACCAGTTTCTCCATCACTTCACGCACTTGATCGGCGGTCATGAAAGAGGTTTCCACATCAATCTGAGTAAATTCAGGCTGGCGGTCAGCACGCAAGTCTTCATCACGGAAGCATTTTACAATTTGATAATAGCGGTCAAAACCTGACATCATCAGCAACTGTTTGAACAGCTGTGGTGACTGTGGCAAAGCATAGAATTTGCCTTTATGTACGCGGCTTGGCACCAGATAGTCGCGGGCACCTTCAGGGGTTGCTTTGGTCAGCATTGGGGTTTCAATATCCAAGAAACCATGGCTGTCCATAAAGCGGCGTACGAAGCTGGTAATTTTAGCGCGGGTCTTCAGGCGGTCAGCCATTTCTGGACGGCGCAAGTCCAGATAGCGATATTTCAGGCGCTGCTCTTCGCTGTTGGTCTGATTAGAGTCCAACGGCAATGGCTCAGAACGGTTAATAATATTCAATGCGTTGGCAAAGATTTCCACTTCACCGGTAGACATATCTTTATTGATTTGGCTGTCAGGACGCGCACGCACAGTACCGGTAATCTGAATACAGAACTCATTACGCAGCTCAGAAGCTTGCTCATAGGCCGCTTTATGGTCCGGATCGAAGAATACTTGAACAATACCTTCGCGATCGCGCATATCAATAAAAATCAGGCCACCCAAGTCACGACGACGGTTAACCCAGCCACAAAGAGTCACTTCTTGGCCCACATGAGACAGATTCAACTGCCCACAATACTCAGTACGCATACAATATCCTTTTACTCAGCCGATGCCGCACGCGTTATGTACTGTCCGTGCGGCTGTTTTCTGATGAGCCCTGATTCGAGCCTCAGCTACTACTGTCTGGTTTACTCTTATTATCTGGTTTGCTCTTACTGCCCGGCTTGAAATCTGTCGCATACCAACCGGTGCCTTTCAATTGAAAACCGGCCGCAGAGATAAGTTTCGATAACGCGGGCTGATGACACGCGGGACATTGAGTCAGTGGCGCGTCGGAAAATTTTTGCAGTTTCTCTAATCGATGGTTGCAAGCGCTACACTCATATTCATAGATTGGCATAGGTATTTATAGATTAAAGAGTGTTGAAAAAAGGGGGCCATTATAAAGGAATTTCGTGGCATAGATAAGAGCGAACGCACAGCTCAGAGACGACAAAATCTCTTTCAACGGTGTTTTAACACATCATTTAACAAATTTATCTCCTCGTAAAGACTGCCCGATAACATCTGTTGGCATAAACTGGTCGACAGAAAAAATTGGCCATCTGGGTTTCTACCCGTCAAATTGAGGCACAACACCATGATAATTGATGCAAAAACCACCGCGCTGGTACTGATTGATTTGCAACAAGGGATCTTGCCCTTTGCCAAAGGCCCCTACAATGCAGAGCAGGTTATTACGACCAATGCTCGTCTAGCGAATAAATTCCGGGAGTTAGGCGCACCGGTCATTTTCGTTCGTGTGGGCTGGTCTGATTCATTTGCCGAGGCACTTAAACAGCCCGTTGATCAGCCAAGCCCGCCTCCCGCTGGGGGTTTACCCGAATCATGGTGGACGTTTCCTGAAGCATTAGCGGTCACTGAACACGATATTAAAGTCATAAAACATCAGTGGGGAGCATTCTACGGCACAGATTTAGATTTGCAGCTACGACGCCGAGGCATTAAAACCATCGTATTGGCGGGTATTGCCACTAATATTGGTGTTGAATCTACCGCTCGGGACGCTTGGGAGCGCGGTTATGAATTAGTGATTGCAGAAGACGGTTGCAGTACAGCGAGCACTGAAATGCAGCTATTTGCAGTCAATAATATCTTCCCTCGGATATCCCGCGTGCGTAGTAGCAGTGAAATTCTTGCAGCACTGAGTGAGTGACGATAAATTCTATCGGTCTAATACCGCTAACTCGTTCTGTAACCACAAATAAAAAGTTTACCCAACGTATTTGGTGTTACAGCTAGACGGCAAATAAGCAAATCCCGATGAGCTGACACTGGTCAGTGATTCAGGTGAGCGAATGTAGCCAACAACGCTGTCGCAGCAAATAAAAAAAGTTTACCCAAAGTATTTGGTGTTACAGCTAGGCGGCAAATAAGTAAATCCCGATGAGCTGACACTGGTCAGTGATTCGGGTGAGCGAATGTAGCCAACAACGCTGTAGCAGCAAATAAAAAAGTTTACCCAAAGTATTTGGTGTTACAGCTAGGCGGCAAATGAGCAAATCCCGATGAGCTGACACTGGTCAGTGATTCGGGTGAGCGAATGTAGCCAACAACGCTGTAACAGCAAATAAAAAAGTTTACCCAAAGTATTTGGTGTTACAGCTAGGCGGCAAATGAGCAAATCCCGATGAGCTGACACTGGTCAGTGATTCGGGTGAGCGAATGTAGCCAACAACGCTGTAACAGCAAATAAAAAAGTTTACCCAAAGTATTTGGTGTTACAGCTAGGCGGCAAATGAGCAAATCCCGATGAGCTGACACTGGTCAGTGATTCGGGTGAGCGAATGTAGCCAACAACGCTGTAGCAGCAAATAGGAAGGGTAAAAAATGTACATTGGACTGCCGCAATGGCAACACCCAACCTGGAATCGTCTGGGTATCAAGGATTTGGCAGACTATAGCCGCTACTTTAATTGTGTCGAAGGAAATACTACTTTCTATGCATTGCTACGGCTGGAAATAACCCAACGCTGGCGTGATATGACCCCGGATAGTTTCCGTTTTTGTTTTAAATTCCCTGCGGCTATTAGCCATCAGGCAGCCCTGCGTGACTGTGATAAAGAGCTACACGCGTTTTATCAATGCTTATCACCACTGCATGACCGTATTGGCCAATTATGGTTACAACTGCCCGCAGCGTTCGGCCCAAATGAACTAAACCGTCTATGGCAATTTATCGATAAATTACCCGCAGGCTTCCATTATGGTGTGGAAGTACGTCATCCGGAGTTTTTCGCTAAAGGGGCCGCAGAACGCGCACTCAATCAAGGTTTACATCAGCGAAGAGTTAATCGCGTAATGTTAGACAGCCGCCCTATTCATGCAGCCAAACCCACCACCATTGCAGTGCGGGATGCACAAAGCAAAAAACCTCGTTTGCCGGTACATGCTCTTGTCACTGGCGAGCAACCTTTAGTGCGTTTCATTGGGGGCGATCAATTGGAAGAGAATTTAGCTTTATTTTCTCCGTGGTTACAAAAACTGCCACTGTGGGAGCAGCAATATCAGCCTTTTGTTTTCATCCACACGCCTGATAACAGCGACTCGCCGCAGCAAGCACAAAAAATCTGGCAGCAATTAGCGGGAGTGATTGCTACTCTGCCCCCCGCACCAGATTGGCCAGAGCAAGATGCACTGTTTTAATCTTTTTTGTTTGTTTTTTGCTCCAAAGCGGAGTGACTCACCTGACAATGTCTGTAATACATTCGCAAGCTTATCTTTCCAAACACTAAACTGGGTATTAAGAAATGTGCTTCCATCCATTTTTTCTAGCGACAGTAACCGTGTAGACAGTTATCATTATTCAGCCAGTCTATGGTTGGGCAATGGAGTTAAAAATGGTTAGCTCGCTTTATGTCGTGTTGGGCGCACTGTTATTGATCAAGCTTTCATTTGATGTGGTTAAATTGAGAAATCAGTACCGAGTCGCTTATGGCGACGGCGGTTTTTATGAATTACAAACCGCCATTCGTGTACATGGCAACGCCGTAGAATATATTCCTATTGCTGTCATTTTGCTCATTATGATGGAAATGAACGGTGCTGAGACGTGGATGATCCATATTTGTGGATTGATGCTGATCGTGGGCCGACTGTTACATTATTATGGCTTACGCCATCGCGAAATTCGCTGGCGCCGCTCGGGGATGAGCGCCACCTATGTTTCTTTAATATTGATGGTTATTGCTAATATTTACTATTTACCTTGGGATCAGATTTTTAGTCTGACTTGATAGGTATCACCGCGTTATCTGTTCCGAGCACCTGCAATCGGAACATTGTTAGTTTTGGCGGCTTAACGCCGCCTTCATGTCAGCCCTCAGTTATCTATTCCCTCCATTCGGTTTATTGCGCTTATCTGCTCGGTTTTCTGTTACAATATGCGCCTTTAATTTCTTGTTAATGCCAATGACAGTCATGCCAAATCACGACACCCAATCTCAAAACGATGCACCACGCCCTCAGTCTGGGGCAACAGAGCCGCAGCGTGATAGCCTGTTTGCCGCCCCTATTGCCAAGTTAGGTGACTGGACTTTCGACGAAAAAGTCGCTGAAGTCTTTCCTGATATGATCCAGCGATCGGTTCCCGGTTATTCCAACATCATCTCGATGATAGGCATGTTGGCGGAGCGTTTTGTGCAGCCCAATAGCCAGATTTATGATCTCGGCTGTTCACTGGGTGCGGCCACACTGTCAATGCGCCGTAATATTAAGGCTGAAGGTTGCAAAATCATTGCCGTGGATAACTCACCGGCCATGGTCGAGCGCTGCCGCCGTCATATTGATGCTTTCCGGGCAGAAACACCGGTAGATGTGGTGGAGTCGGATATTCTCGATATCAAGTTAGAAAACGCCTCCATGGTGGTACTTAACTTCACTCTACAATTTCTTGAACCAGCAGATCGCCAGCGGCTACTCAATCAGGTCTATCAAGGATTACGCCCAGGTGGGGCTTTAGTGTTATCAGAGAAGTTTAATTTTGAAGATAACGATATTGGCGAGCTGCTATTTAATATGCACCTCGATTTCAAGCGCGCCAATGGTTACAGCGAGCTGGAGATCAGCCAAAAGCGCAGCATGTTGGAGAATGTCATGTTGACCGATTCGGTTGAAACCCATAAAAACCGCCTACATCAGGCCGGTTTCGAACATGCCGAAGTTTGGTTTCAATGCTTTAATTTTGGCTCGTTGATTGCCTTAAAAGCAGGAGCGGCGCAATGATTGAATTTGGCGATTTTTACCGGCTGATAGCTAAAGGCCCATTAAGTCCATGGCTAGATACCCTGCCCGCCCAGCTCAGTGCCTGGCAGCGAGAATCCTTGCACGGTAAGTTTAAAACCTGGTTCAATGCAGTCGAGCATTTACCCACACTCACCCCCACTTCGCTTGATTTGCGCGATGGTGTGCGGGCAGAAATGTCCCCGCCGATCTCTGCCGGTCAACGTGAAGGGATGGAGAATATGTTGCGCGCCCTGATGCCATGGCGCAAAGGCCCTTTCTCACTCTATGGGCTAGATATTGATACCGAATGGCGTTCCGACTGGAAATGGCAGCGCGTATTACCGCATATCAGCCCACTGGCAGGGCGCACAATCCTGGATGTCGGCTGTGGTAGTGGTTATCACCTTTGGCGCATGGTGGGTGAAGGTGCCCATTTAGCAGTTGGCATTGACCCAATGCAACTGTTTTTATGCCAGTTTGAGGCTATTCGCAAGCTACTGGGAGGTGATCAGCGCGCCCACGTGTTGCCGCTGGGAATTGAACAGCTACCTGAACTGGCGGCGTTTGATACCGTCTTTTCTATGGGCGTACTGTATCACCGTCGTTCTCCCTTAGATCATCTCTACCAACTGAAAAATCAACTAGTTAGCGAAGGAGAGCTGGTCCTTGAGACGTTAGTGGTTGAAGGTGATAGCCAGCAGGTATTAGTCCCCGGTGATCGTTACGCTCAGATGCGCAATGTGTACTTTATTCCATCGGCGTCAGCCTTGAAAGCTTGGCTGGAGAAATGCGGGTTTGTCGATGTCAGAATCGTCGATATGGCAGTGACCACCACGGATGAGCAACGCCGTACCGACTGGATGACCAGCGAGTCATTAGCGGAATTTCTTGACCCAAATGATCCAAGCAAAACCGTAGAGGGCTATCCTGCCCCACTTAGAGCAGTATTGATCGCCCGCAAACCCTAAAGAAAACCCCGGCCTAATGGTCGGGGGTAGTTTGATGTGCCGCAACGCTGTAGCGCCAAGGCCGCAGGGCAAGCCCCAAAGTCATTGGTGTTACAGCTAGGCAGCCAGTGAGCAAATCCCGATGAACTGACTCTGGTCAGTGATTCGGGTGAGTGAACGCCGCTAACAACGCTGTAGCGCCAAGGCCGCAGGGGCTACGCGCTCTCAGGCAGCGGCGCGCCTAACACCAACAAATCCTTCATTGCTTCAACGACTCGTCCATCCACACAATAATGAGCAAACTCATCAACATCGCTATCCGCACACATGGTGACGCCGGCTTTACGATATTTCATTGTTGAAGGTACCGTATGCCCGGCAGAACTGTGCAGTTCTCGGATACCCGCATCAATAAATTTTTGCATATTGGTCAGGCGGACCCCGGCTCCGGCCATGATAATTGGCCCCTGTTTTTGAGTTGCTGCAACCAAATCTTTCAATAATGCCAATCCTAACTCGGCATTTTGTTGCTGGCCAGAGGTTAAAATTCGCGCCACCTTAAGCTCCGCCAATTGCTGCAGTGCAACCATGGGGTTCTGACACATGTCAAATGCGCGATGGAATGTCACCGCCAGATGGCCACTGATGGACATGATTTCCTTCATCCGAGGTATGTCAATATGTCCATCGTTATCCAACATTCCGACCACCACGCCGGCAAAACCCATATCACGAATTCGTGCGACATCATTTTTAATGATGTCAAAATCATTCTTGCTGTAACAGAAGTCGCCGCCACGAGGACGCACAATCGGATGAACCGGAATGTTAACTGTCTCTCTGGCTTGCATTAATGCACCGATGCTCGGCGTTAAGCCCCCTTCGGACTGGCCGCAGCATAATTCAATCCGGTCGGCTCCTGCCTTTTCTGCTACCTGCGCGCAATCAACGCTATAGCAACAAATTTCCAATGTAGTCATTCTCTCCCCCGTTTGATGGATGCCACTGCGACAGTGCATATACCAAAATTATTTATTGGCATATAAGTTAGCTTTAAATAATTACAATATTGAATAAATTAAATGCTAAATATATCTCTTAAGCTAAAACAGAATTTAATCAGACACACTCAGCATTCACTATGACACTCATTTCGATTCCATGAGTAGATGTCAGTCACAGTGATAACCATAAGTGATAGTCGGTATTGAAATAAATAACCCATATACGTTAGTCATTGCGTTCGCTATCGACGATTTGTCGCAAAGTGTAAGGATGAAACTTGATCGTTATTTCGCCATCACTCACCGCCAGTGTTGGGTTAGCCAAACGTTCATGTTCCCCTTGAGGGGAGCTAAATTTAGTCTTTATTCCCTCAGGTAATATCGTTGGCAATAAAGCCAGTGCGCGCGTGTAAAGGGTTTGCGGATCGCCGGGCAAGACCAGTTCAACATGCTCCCAGCCCTCATGAGGATAGTAAGTCTTTCCAGGATAGGGTAACTCGATACAGTCAATTTGCCATGGGCCTATCGCGAGCGACTGCGCTAAATCGAATAAAATAATTGGCCGCCCATTAATCTGTGTCTCGGACATCAAATTACCGCACTGTTGTAATCCGTTGCGCCAGCGTTGCGCCGTTTCCGTTTGATGACAGCGTAATGAAATATGGTCAGCGTTGAATTGCGCCAAATTCAGATTTAATTTGGCCGCAAAAATAGCCAATTTTTGTTCAAAGCGCGGCAAATCTGTTAATAAATCCTGTAATTCAGCGATATCATTCAGGCTGCTCATTTTATTCCCCTTATAAATGTGAAGCGGCCATAATCTACAGTTATTAGCACTGATCAGCCATATTTAATCTGACTGTTTTATGACTGTACCTCATTCATTGCTAATAAAATCACCAGTTGATTCATCCTCTAAATAGATTAACCGCAACCGCGGCCCTGATGCTGACGTCGAGGGGCAAATATGGTATAAATCCTGCCATCTTGTGACTAACGTGCTGCCAGCCCCGGACACCGCTATGATTATTCTATGGTGTCGGGTTCTGTCCCCGTTTGAATTAACTGGCACGAAGATGCCCTTGTGCATCATTCATGTGTCTTTTGTGCGTAATTAAGGTAACCCGGTGAATATTCAGGCTCTTCTCTCAGATAAAGTCAGCCAGGCGCTGATTGCAGCAGGTGCTCCAGCAGGTAGCGAAGCTCAAGTTCGCCAATCTGCCAAAGCGCAATTTGGCGATTATCAAGCTAACGGTGTCATGGCCGTTGCCAAAAAACTTGGCATGCAACCCCGACAACTGGCAGAAAAAGTCATTGAATTACTCGATCTTGACGGCATTGCCAGCAAGGTTGAAATTGCCGGTCCCGGTTTTATCAATATTTTCCTTGATCGCCAATGGATTGCCAGCAAGGTAGAACACGCGCTGACAGCCCCTAAATTGGGCGTTGCGCCAGTTGAACCACAAACGATTGTGGTCGATTACTCCGCACCCAATGTGGCAAAACAGATGCACGTGGGCCACTTACGTTCGACTATCATTGGTGATGCCGCAGTACGTACCTTAGAATTTTTAGGCCACAATGTTATTCGCGCCAACCATGTCGGCGACTGGGGTACCCAGTTCGGCATGCTGATTGCTTATCTGGAAAAGATGCAGAATGAAAACGCCAGTGACATGGGGTTATCTGATCTGGAACTGTTCTATCAGCAGGCCAAAAAAACCTACGACGAAGATGAAGAATTTGCCCAACGCGCCCGAGCTTATGTAGTGAAACTGCAAAGTGGTGACGAATATTGCCGTCAGATGTGGCGTAAATTGGTGGATATCACCATGGCGCAAAATCAGATTGCCTATGACCGCCTCAATGTCACTTTGACCAAAGACGATGTGATGGGTGAAAGCCTGTATAACTCGATGCTGCCTGGCATTGTTGCCGACCTGAAAGCTAAAGGTTTGGCAGTAGAAAGTGAAGGCGCAACGGTCGTCTATTTGGATGAGTATAAGAACAAAGACGGCGAGCCAATGGGAGTCATCATCCAGAAAAAAGATGGCGGCTACCTCTATACCACTACCGACATCGCCTGTGCGAAATATCGCTACGAAACTCTGGGCGCCGACCGTGTGCTCTACTATATCGACACTCGCCAGCACCAGCACCTTATGCAAGCGTGGACCATCGTTCGCAAAGCCGGCTATGTGCCAGAGTCAGTACCACTAGAGCACCATATGTTTGGCATGATGCTGGGCAAAGATGGCAAGCCATTTAAGACCCGCTCTGGCGGCACCGTTAAGCTCTCCGATTTGCTGGATGAAGCCATTGAACGTGCTGGCAAGTTGATTGCTGAGAAAAATCCTGACATGCCAGCGGATGAACTGAAACAGGTGGTTGAAGCTGTTGGTATCGGTGCAGTGAAATATGCCGATCTGTCAAAAAGTCGGACTACTGACTACATTTTTGATTGGGATAACATGCTGGCACTGGATGGCAATACAGCGCCTTATATGCAATATGCTTATACTCGTGTGGTTTCCGTATTTAAACGCGCGGGTATTGATGAAAATAGCCTGACGTTACCCCTTGTGATAACTGAAGATCGCGAAGCTGCATTGGCGACTCGCCTACTCCAGTTTGAAGAAGTCATCACCACCGTTGCCCGCGAAGGCACACCCCATGTGATGTGCTCTTATCTGTATGATCTGGCGGGCTTGTTCTCAAGCTTCTATGAGCATTGCCAGATTCTGAATGCAGAAAGTGAGGAAAGCCGCCAGAGCCGTTTGAAGTTGGCCATGCTGACAGCAAAAACCCTGAAGCAAGGGTTGGACACTTTAGGCATCCAAACGGTTGAGCGGATGTAGTTTCTCATCACTAAGTGACAAAAAAGGCCCCAAAGGGCCTTTTTTATTGCTGAAAAATCAATTCGTTCTGCGAGCAAAATCACGCAGTTTAAATCCAAGTAAAGCGAGTGCTCCAAAGTAAGCAATCACCCCCGCCACCACGATGCCAGACAACCGTAACAAACGGTACGCCATTCCCCCGATATCCCAAGCTGGCATCACCCACAGCAATGCCAGTAACACCGCAGACATCACTGCGACACCAATAACCAATTTCATCAAGAACAGCGCCCAACCTGGCTGCGGCTGGAAAATGTCCTGCTTGCGCAACTGCCAATATAGCAAGCTGGCATTCAGACATGCCCCCAAGCCAATCGACAGAGATAGGCCAGCATGTTTGAGTGGGCCGATGAAAATCAAGTTCATTATCTGGGTAATTATCAGTGTGATAATCGCAATCTTGACCGGCGTTTTAATGTTCTGGCGCGAGTAAAAACCCGGTGCCAGCACCTTCACTACTATCAGGCCCATCAGCCCCACAGAGTAAGCCACCAGCGCACGCTGCGTCATCGCGGCATCAAAAGCACTGAATTTGCCATATTGGAATAGCGAAACCACCAGCGGTTTCGCTAAAATGCCCAAGGCAACTGCACTTGGCAATGCCAACAAGAAACACAGACGCAAACCCCAATCCATCAGTTTTGAGTATTCATCATGGTTGCCACTGGAGAAGCTTTTTGCCAGTGAGGGCAGCAGAATCGTCCCCAAGGCCACCCCTAACACCCCCGATGGGAACTCCATTAAGCGGTCGGCATAATACATCCACGAGACTGAGCCTGAGACCAAAAAGGATGCAAAAATAGTATTGATAATGAGGGATATTTGGCTAACGGACACCCCGAGTATGGCAGGCCCCATCTGGCGCATAACCCGCCAAACACCTGCATCATGCAAAGACAACCGCGGCAATACCAACATGCCTATCTTTTTTAAATGAGGAAGTTGATAACCCAGTTGCAGTACCCCACCGACAACGACAGCCCAAGCCAACGCCATCACCGGAGGATTAAAATAAGGGGCAGCGAATAGGGCAAATCCGATCATGCTGATGTTCAGGAATGTTGGCGCAAAAGCAGGGATGGAGAAACGGTTCCAAGTATTAAGAATCGCCCCCACTAATGATGCCAATGAGATAAGCAAAATATAGGGAAAAGTCACCCGTAATAGTGCGGAGGTTAACGCAAACTTATCTGGCGTGTCGGTAAAACCGGGGGCCGTTATAAAGATAACCCAAGGTGCTGCCAACATCCCTAATACCGTCACCACGGCCAGAATCAGTGTGAGCAATCCCGATACATAGGCGACAAAGGTTCGCGTGGCCTCTTCACCCTGCTGGCTTTTATATTCGGCTAAAATAGGGACAAAAGCCTGAGAGAATGCCCCTTCAGCAAATATACGCCGTAATAAATTAGGTAATTTAAAGGCCACAAAAAAGGCATCCGTTGCCATACCCGCACCAAAAACCCGCGCCACAATCGCATCGCGGGCAAAACCCAATACGCGGGAAAACATGGTCATAGAACTGACAGCTGCCAGTGATTTCAATAGGTTCATAGATTTTTCTAATAGACTTGAATGACAAAACTGGCGCTAGTCTACGTAATCAACACTGAATAGCCACAGATAGATGTAACAAATTAATGGCCCGTTATTATTTACGCGAGTATTTTTATTGCTGCAAAATACGCTCTATCATCCGTTGCGCATAAATGGCGTCTTCGCCAGAGACGAGTGGCGCAGTTTGGTGACTGACAGCCGCAATAAAATGATGCACTGCACCACTAAACCCCCGCTGCTCCAGCGTCGTTTGCCAACCCGGTGCAGGCAAGCTTATCACCTGCCCCTCAGACTCCTGCTGCCATTGGCGCATATCCGTAATCTGATAACACGCTTCAGGGCTGACAGCTTGCACGCTTTCCCGTTGAGTGCCGGCATGGCGATGCATGCTGGTGGTGATTAAGCAATTACCCGCCTGGAAGTGGTGCTCCGCGTATAACATTTGCCCATGCTCATTGCTCTGCACAGACCCTGTCAGCAACGTTGCCGCCTCACCGCCAAGCCACAACGCGGTATCGACCACATGCAAATAATCATCAAGCAGAGTAAAACGAACTTCATTCGGCCCGACACCATTCTGGCGGTGTTTCTCCATGCGCAAAGATGCGGGCTGTATCATTTTATTTTTAAGTTGTTGATACAAAGGAGAAAAACGGCGATTAAAACCCACCATAAGGGCCAAGCGTTGTTTCGCCGCCAGCGCAATCAATTGCTCGGATTGCGCCAAGGTTTCAGCCAGTGGTTTATCAACATAAACATGAATTCCCGCCTGTAGTAACTCACTCACCACCTGAAAATGGCTGGCTGTGCTGCTGTGGACAAAAATAGCATCACAGTTCGCTGCTAAAGTATCCAGCCGTGAGAAATAAGGCATGCGGTAACTGTCGCATATAGGTTGAGCTTTGATCTGATTGGGGGAGAAAGCACCAACCAACTGCCAATCCTGCGCTTGAGTCAAAATAGGTAAATACGCCTTTTGCGCAATCCCCCCCAACCCCACGATACCGACTCGCAGTTTTTTACCCACTGAGCTTTTGTTCATAGCATCCTTATTAGTCATCCAGTTGTAGCAGCACTTCATCCAGACGACGTGTCAGTACCACAACCTGCTGTTCAAGTTGGGTCACTCGGGCTTCAAGACCATTCGTCGAGCCTCCCTCTACACTTTCCTCTGCGGGTGATATTGGCGCAATATCACCACTGAAAAGATGCATAAAGCGGCTCTCACGTTTACCCGGCTCACGCGCTAAACGCACCACAAAAGGCCCATCTTCGCGTAAGGATAATTGAGTGAGCACCGCTTCAGTTTCAGCCACATCCGCAAATTCATACATTCGATTGGTCCGAGTACGTAATTCACCCGGTGTCTGCGCGCCACGCAGTAACAATGTGGTAATTACGGCCAATTCAGCAGGTGAGAATTTAAGATTACCAAACTCGGAATTACAAAAACGGTGTTCGTACTTCATTACCCGATTACCACTTTGGGTGCGGATAAGATGCTTTTTCAACAAAAAATCCAACGTTTGTTGCACGTCGGATTCTGATAACTCCATCACTGGCTCACGGTTGGTTTTCTGATTACAAGCAATCGTCACACCGTTGAGCGACATTGGATATTGCTCCGGCGTCGTGACCTGTTTTTCCAGCAAGCAACCAATAACGCGAGCTTCGTGTGCATTTAAACTGTGTTTCATCCTGACCTCAGCGAGTTGGCGTCCATTCTTTGTTAGTCAATGCCGTCAACACATGATCGCGCCATTGACCATCAATCAATAAATAATCTTTCGCGTAACCCTCGCGCTCAAACCCAAGGCGTTCAAGTAAATTGCCACTGCGATGATTATGCGGCATATAGTTAGCCATGATCCGGTGCATCCGTTCTTGGCGTTGCATATAGCGAATCAGAGGTTGCAGCGCTTCGAACATCAGCCCTTGCCCTTGCCAACGCTCACCAAGTGAGTAGCCCAGAAAACAGGCGTGAAACGAACCACGCAAAACATTGCTAAAATTCGCGACGCCACGTACTTCTTTTTCTTCCGGATCTAACAAAATAAAATAATAGGCGCTGCCCTGTTTTTGCAACTCCATGATCATTCCTAACCGTGCCTGCCACCCCGAAGGCATGCAGTGGCTTTGATCTCGCACTGGCTCCCACGGTTTTAAGAATGCCTGATTCTCAGCGTAATACTCCGCCATGCGGTAAGCATCACGTTCATTAACTAGCCGCAGTGACATGCGGTCAGTCGCTAAGCGTATTTTAGGTGTTGCTGAATGATAGCCGAACATCTGCTCCCCTTGAGCTATGCGCTGGACATAATTTAGCGGCAATCTTCAATATACCTGTTGTGTCGTTACCGCGTAAAACCACGCTGCGCTCTTTTTCACACATCAATACAACAAGATTACGCAACAACAGTGCTTAAAATGCATTTTATTATGAATTTGTTGATGAGGTAACGTATTGACGATAAAAAAATATTATCCATCTAACCTCTATCGTTTCAGACAATTTGGGTACAAACTATACGTGTATTTTCTTTTCCCTCCTTTTTTAATTTCTGACGGTGAAGCATGGCCTTGGTATCACAAGCTCGCAGCTTGGGTAAGTATTTCTTATTGCTCGATAACTTATTAGTTGTATTGGGTTTCTTCGTTGTCTTCCCCCTCATATCCATCCGATTTGTCGATCAATTGGGTTGGGCTGCGGTGCTGGTCGGGCTTGCCTTGGGATTAAGGCAATTGGTCCAACAGGGATTGGGGATCTTCGGCGGGGCAATTGCCGACCGCTTTGGGGCCAAGCCCATGATAGTCACCGGGATGCTCATGCGCGCAGCAGGCTTCGCGTTGATGGCAATGGCTGATGAACCGTGGATCCTTTGGCTGGCTTGTGCGCTGTCGGGCTTGGGTGGCACCTTATTCGATCCTCCGCGCACCGCACTGGTGATTAAACTCACTCGTCCACACGAACGTGGCCGTTTTTACTCCTTACTCATGATGCAAGACAGTGCTGGTGCGGTGATTGGTGCACTGATCGGGAGTTGGCTGCTGCAATACGATTTTCATTTTGTCTGCTGGGCCGGCGCCGTTATTTTTATCTTGGCTGCAGGCTGGAACCTCTGGTTGCTACCCGCCTATCGTATCTCGACCGTTCGTGCACCAATGAAAGAGGGCATGATGCGGGTGCTACGTGATCGCCGCTTTGTGACCTATGTGCTGACGCTGACCGGTTATTACATGCTATCAGTGCAAGTGATGTTGATGTTACCCATCATGGTCAATGAAATTGCTGGCTCGCCTGCCGCAGTGAAATGGATGTATGCCATTGAAGCTGCACTCTCACTGACATTGCTTTACCCAATCGCTCGTTGGAGTGAAAAACGTTTTCGTCTTGAACAGCGCTTGATGTTCGGGCTGCTCATCATGACATTAAGTTTGTTTCCTGTGGGTCTTATCAGCCATCTACAAACGCTGTTTATGTTTATTTGCTTCTTCTATATGGGTTCCATCATCGCCGAACCTGCTCGTGAAACGTTGAGCGCCTCCCTGGCAGATTCTCGCGCACGTGGCAGCTATATGGGCTTTAGCCGTCTTGGGCTGGCATTAGGGGGGGCGCTTGGCTATACCGGTGGAGGGTGGATGTATGATACCGGCCGCTCACTTGAAATGCCGGAACTACCTTGGTTCCTACTGGGTGTTATTGGTTTAATTACGCTGGTGGGGCTTTACTGGCAATTCAATCAACGCCGTATCGAATCTGCTATGTTGAGTGGAAGTTAGTCGGTTGTTTGCCGGAGCAAATGGGTCTCCGGCACCTTTCCCTTCTTTGAATATTCTCTGATTCAGGGTTATCTGATTGGCAATGCGCTAATCCTGCCGCACTATCGCCGCCATTCCAAACCGTCGTTGAACAAACACGGTTAATAATACAAAACAGCTGATTAACCAGTTACTATTGGGCAATTCTTTTTGTTTGATGTAATGAGTGCAAATTGCAACGAGGCTTTAATGAATAAATTAATGTGGGGCGCAGCAGCGCTGATTGTGACTGCAACACTGGTTGGCTGCAACCAACTAACCCAGTACACCCTGAGCGAGCAGGAAGTTAATGACTATCTGCAAAAACATAATAACTATGAGAAACAGATTGGTATTCCGGGTTTGGTTGATGCCCATATTACCCTGACCCAATTACAAAGCCAGATTGGCCGCGCCGAACCCGGTAAAGTGACATTGACCGGCAATGCTAAAGTGGATATCACCTCAATCCTCGGCCCGCAAACTGCCGATATGACACTGACGCTAAAAGCACAGCCAACATTTGATCGCGAAAAAGGCGCTATTTTCCTAAAAGACATGGAGTTGACTGATTATCAGGTTAAACCGGAAAAAATGGATTCAGTGATGAAAGCACTGACCCCCTATTTAAATCAGTCGCTGAAATCCTATTTTGATCAGCAGCCCGCTTATGTATTAGACGGTGAGAAGAGTAAAGCTGAAGCGATGGCGAAAAAACTGGCGAAAGGCTTAGAAGTGAAGCCGGGCCAATTAGTCATCCCACTGACTGACTAACTCTACGGCCGGCTTATTATAGATAGATTAAATCTGGAGGAGATCGATATTACTCCTCCGGGTTATCTTCCTCAGATAACTCATCCCACATCGCTTGCAATGCTTCTCGGCTCAACTGCGCTAGGGTGCGATAAAAACCGGTAGTTGCATGGGCTTCAACTTTCCCCAAAAAACGACCACACCAAGGCAACAAATAGTCGTTAAATAGCGCGATCTGTGCTGCGACTTCATCTTCAGCCGCTTGATCTTCCAACCAGGATGCCGCAAGCAATAACCCACCAAAATGGTCCGTTGGTCCGTCACCTAACGGCATGCCACGTTGCTGTAAAAAGGCTCTAACTTCAGCCTCTGGACAAGCCTCCTCATAATCAGAACCATAAGGTGAAACGCTGCGTTCTTCACCCACAAACAGGGCCTTATAATCCGCAATCAAAGTATCTGGCTGGTACTCTTGCTGCAAACGGGCGAGTAATTCACTCTGCTCCAGTGGCCAATGCTGTTCCAATTTACCCTGACTTATCAGGACAAAAAGTGGCTCCAACAACGGATCTTGCGGCTGGCGATAAAATAGTGACCCCAAAATGCGGCACACCAGAGAAAAATCATTCATTTCTATATCCCTGTTTCTTTTATATTTTTTAAACCATAATAGTGACAACGTCACATAAATAGCTAAAGGTCCGCTAATTCAGGAATTGCAGGGCAACCACGCTGTTCAAGAAAATTGAGCAGACGACGCGGACTGACATTTAAAATTCGGTCTTGCGGGAAATCCACTTCAGCAATAATTCGTTCGCAGTGCTCAAAAATTCCCAATGAATAAGCGATATGAGAATCGGAACCAAGCGCCAACCACCCACCCGCATCACGAACAGCTTCGGCAATCGCACGGCAATTGTCTTCACTGCCTTTACGTGAATGTGTAAAAGATGAATTATTTAATTCCAGAGCAACATTACATTTTGCCGCTGCTTCAGCAATAGCTGTAATATCAACGGGATATTTAGGATTTCCGGGGTGGCTAATAATATGCACATTCCCCTGTTCCATGGTCGCAATCATGGCTTGGGTATTGGCAGCCCTATCTTGAGGTGGGAATACAGGTTCATGGAACCCAGCAATTAGCAGGTCGATAACATCGAGCATTGGCCCGGTACAATCGATGTCGCCCTCTAGATTTTTGATATTCGCTTCAATGCCACGCAAAATGCCGACACCATCAACCAAGCGTGGCCACACTCGCATATTCATGAAATGCCAATAATGCGGGGCGTCAGCCATATCCGGGCCGTGGTCGGTAATGGCAAACAGCTTGATATTCTTTAGTTTAGCTTCGGCGATATAATCGTGCAGGGTGCTGTAAGCATGAGTACTGGCAATGGTATGCATATGTAAATCAACAGGATACATGACTACTCCACAAAGTCTTTTCAGGCGGGACATCATTTTTGCAGGCAAAGCATAGTCCGCTAATGATAGCAGGAATTCTTCTCATCAACAGCGCTAAAAACCTCGCCTGCCCATCCCTATAGCCTTGGGAGGTCTTGAATCAGTAACCCCGTGCCACATCAACCAACCCGACAGGTTCCCTGCCCGCCTCAATGGCGCGAATGTTAGCAACCACCTGATCCATTGCCGCTTCCGGTAACGTTACCGCCGCAATGTGTGGCGTGATGGTAATCCGCGGGTGGCTCCAAAAAGGATGCATCGAAGGTAAAGGCTCCTCGGCAAACACATCTAATGTCGCGGCGGCAACTTTACCTGCACTCATTGCTGCCAATAAATCTCGCTCTAATAGATGGGCACCTCGAGCAATATTAATGATATAGGCATTAGCATTCAGTTGTGAAAAGAGCGACTGATTAAGGATACCGGCCGTTTCTGGCGTGTTCGGTAAGAGATTAATCAGTAATTGTGTCCCTTGAATGAACGCGGGTAGTTTCTCTTTACCCGCGAAACTGCTCACGCCATCAATTTGCTTTGGGGTGCGGCTCCAGCACCGGACGGTAAAACCAAACTCTGCCAGTTTGTGGGCAACACTTTTCCCTAAGACACCCGCGCCGAGAATACCCACCGTAAATTTATCATGCTGGTGTGGTTCTAGCGGCTGCCACAGTTTCTGTTGTTGTTGTAGCTGATACTCGTCCATTCGACGGAAATAGCGTAATACACTGGCAACAACATACTCCTGCATTTGCAAAGACATTCCCGTATCTTCTAGCCGAACCAATGGTACTCCGGCGGGTAATGTCCCCGGATAGCGACGCTCTTGGTCCAAAATGGCATCCACTCCGGCTCCCAGAGCAAAGACCCCTTTCAATTCAGTGCGTTTAGCCAACATTTCCTGTGGAGGCTGCCAAACAAGCGCATAATCAGCGGGTTGCGTATCACCACGTCGCCATTGCCTAATATTCGCGGTGGGTAGACGAGATTGCAGCCCTGATAACCACGGTTTTGCTTCAACAAACGGGTGATAAAAAATAATATTCATTATTTGCCAGCTCCTTGCGAAAGTCCCTTTAGATTTCCGCGATTAACGTTAGGATGCAAGTGCTACTCACAAGAAATGCCGATGAAATCAGCAAACTGCTGCAACTTTAGCTAAACAGTGACAAAGCGAACATAAGAGGGTTGACGCTGGCCGCACTTTTGCCTACATTACGCCGGTCGACAACGTATAACGCGGTTGATAGTTGTAACACGGTGAGGTGTCTGAGTGGCTGAAGGAGCACGCCTGGAAAGTGTGTATACGTGTAAGCGTATCGAGGGTTCGAACCCCTCCCTCACCGCCATATTTAAAGCAGTTAATAAGCGGCAATCTAAAGCAAGTTTGGTGTTTTATCCCATGTCTTGCTGTTCAGATTGCCGTTTTTTTTACCTTCTATTTCCTCTTAAATGTTGGCCACTTTTATAGACACAAGTGGACTACCAATTCTTCTCGGTATAAACAATAAATATCTCTCTCTAATTACAAATTCCTTTATTATTAATTGATTATGCTGTTCGTTATCATTGCATGTTACAACGTGGAGGCACTTTCTTTTTTGAAACATAAACCACGGAGAGATAAAACATGGAGAGGTATATTAGTGCATTATTATTATTTTCCTGCTTCAATTCTGTATTTGCTGCTCCATTTATCGTCGCGCATCGGGCAGGAACCGCAGAACATCCTGAAAACACCCACCATGCCATCAGCATGGCACTACAAAATGAAGCTGATGTTATTTGGCTAAGTGTTCAGTTGAGTAAAGATGATATCCCTGTGCTGTACCGCCCCAGTGATCTTAACAGCCTCACGGATGGTAGTGGCTTTGTTTCTCAATATTCTTGGGATGAGTTACAGCAATTAGATGCCGCATATAGCTTTCATATTAATAACTTATATATCTATCGAGGAAGAGGCATAAAAATACCTTCATTGCAGCAAATTCTCCGCACTTACCCTGAAACGAAATTCATTCTTGATATTAAATCACCCAATGCAGATCCAATTATCATGGCTAATATTCTTGATAAGACCATCAAGGAAACAAATTCTCACGATAGAGTGATATTTTATTCTACCGACAAAAAATATCTAAAAGCCCTGCCCCATGACATTCGTAAATTTGAATCACGAAATTTGACCCGGAACATCCTAGCGAATGCAGTAATGGCCAATAACTGCAAAATAAATAAACGCTCCGAGAGCATGTTAAGCCACGGACCTGATAAGTACCATGCCTTTGAATTAAGGCGTGATGTGAAAGTTGTCGAGAAATACACCCTTGGCAAAGGCTCATCACAAGCGCAATTGATTTGGAATCAGCAAGCAATGGCATGCTTTAAAACAAATAATGACACCAAAATTCTGCTGATAGGTATCAATTCTTATGATGACTACCAATTGGCAGAAAACTTAGGCGCAGATTATGTCATGGTGGACTCCCCTGCCGTAGCCAGAAATTGGCGTTAAATGGGGATAACTTGCCTGTGAATTCTTCTATATGAGCGCAGAATAACCAGATGACAAACAACGAATAAATACTGCTTGACCATCAGGCTGTCGGTCACTATAGTACCGCCCCGTTGCAGTGCATAGCGCGGTAACGAAACGGTGAGGTGTCTGAGTGGCTGAAGGAGCACGCCTGGAAAGTGTGTATACGCGTAAGTGTATCGAGGGTTCGAACCCCTCTCTCACCGCCATATTCGAGCAAAAGGCTCTGACGAAAGTCAGGGCCTTTTTCTTTGGAATGTAGTCTGCATTCTGCACAATCATTATGTGCGTCGATGTTTACCTTTCGTGACGCGATCCCCAAGAGGGGAAAACGACATTAACCGGCTATAAACCACTTGATTGCGCCCTTGATTCTTAGCCTCATACAGCGCTTCATCGGTGACTTTTAATGCTTTTAACATCGACATTCCCGGTAAATAGAGAGAAGCACCAATGGAGATAGTTGCTCTTACTTTTCTCCCGTCATGTAAATCTACCACTAAATCTTCAACCCGTTGTCTGATACGTTCCGCAACGGCTTTAATCGCTTGCGGCTCATGGCGGTGAGTAATAATAATGAACTCTTCCCCCCCATAACGGCCAACAAAATCCTCATCCCTAACTGCCGTCATCAATAACTTTCCTACCTCTGTCAGCAGGATGTCTCCGACGTTATGTCCATAGGTATCATTGACTGATTTAAAATGGTCAAGATCTAAAATCATCAAGCCACACGCCTGTCGCCTGTTATGAATCGTCGTTAGCCGATTGTCAACACAGGCTCTATTATTCAACTGTGTTAATTTATCGATATTCGCCCGGTTCTGCATCGCGAAATAGGCATAAATATGACGTTCTTTAAAATTCAGCGCATGGTAGCAAATGGCTAAACAGGAGACAGAAATCAGTTGATAAACCACCACCTGCGTCCAGACAAGTAAGTGAGGAACAAATAAGAAAGCGGCAAGAGTTCGATAAATAGCGATGAGAATAATGGTGGTATAAAAAATACGATTACTCTTTTTCTCCCATACTTTGGAGAACAATATAGGAATAAAAATTAGCATTATTAATAAGTTATCTATATTAAACCAACCGCTAAAAGCGAAGTTTATCATCAACGCAGTCAAGCTACTTAGCCAACCACCATAAAAAGTGACTAATATAATTGGGATCAATTCGAAGCTGAAGAAGAATGAGTCGGAAATAATCCACTGATCTTGATTAAGGTAGAGTGAAACCGCCCCCGCAACAAGACCAAACACGACACGTTTCCAAACATCACCATCAAAGGAAAAAGCGCTGTTTTTACTTAAGGCAAAATAACTGATCGAGAGTGTCGCGTAGGTTACACAAGCATCTCGGTATAACGTTGACAGAGATTCTAATTCACTCATGGCGTAGCGTCAGTCCTTTGAATTTTAAGTATTGATTTCGACCAACATAGATGTTGCCAACTTATTACTGCCATAAAATCGCATTCTAAATTGAAGTTATTCATTTGAATCCCTAAACATTAAATTTAGCTAATAGCCACCGTTGCTCATCTACATCTTAGCTGTGCGGTAACCTTTATTCCTGAATAATTTCATTATGTGTTAGCTTCCAGACTTCCGGTTACGCGTTATCGTCAGATCACTTAATTCCGACCAGATAATACTTATTACTCAATTTTGGACTCTTGGGCTTAAAATAAGGCAATATCTAAGATAATGTTCACTTTCTATTTAACCATAGCGAAAAAACACATACCCAATAGGGTTCTGTTCATTTAAACCACTTTATTAAACGGACAGTTATCTACATTTCTATCAGAGATTGATATACATCTAGATCTCTTCGCATCAATTGGCGTATCGTTGTTATCAGCTACTCGAGACGGACCCTTATTGGCCCGCCATTTATTTTGTCTTTTCTTTATTTGGTTTGCACCTTAGATGAAAACGCACGGAATTAACGGCATTAGGCCGTTCAGCGCGCTTATTGACGCTTGCTGGCGAGAAACCTATACACTTCAACGACTTCTCAAAGATATTATTGCCGGTGTCACCGTCGGTATCATTGCCATCCCGCTGGCTATGGCACTGGCTATTGCCAGTGGTGTTCCGCCGCAGTACGGCTTATATACCTCGGCTATCGCCGGGATCGTTATCGCTGTCAGCGGCGGTTCGCGCTATAGCGTATCTGGCCCAACAGCCGCCTTTGTGGTTATTCTTTATCCCGTTTCACAGCAATTTGGTTTGGCTGGCTTATTATTAGCCACATTAATATCAGGTATATTTCTACTGTGCATGGGGCTGGGCCGCCTCGGGCGTTTAATCGAATATATTCCATTATCCGTCACATTAGGTTTCACCTCAGGCATCGGTATCACGATTGCCACCATGCAAGTAAAAGATTTCTTTGGCTTGCACATGGAAGAAGTACCCGAAAATTACGTTGGCAAAGTTGCCGCACTGGCACAATCGCTGCCCACGATTAATCTCAGTGACACGCTAATTGCGACCGTAACGCTGATGGTACTGATCCTATGGCCACGATTAAAACTAAAGTTACCGGGTCACTTACCGGCTTTAATCGCAGGTACTGCCGTGATGGGGTTGCTATCGTTATTTGATTTTCAGGTGGCGACCATTGGTTCACGATTTGGCTATTTACTGGCTGACGGTAGCCAAGGCCAAGGTATCCCCCCCATTCTGCCGCAGTTTGTCTTACCTTGGCATCTTCCCGCAGCAAATGGGCAAGAATTTGTTCTGAACTGGGCGACACTCTCCGCACTGCTCCCTGCTGCCTTTTCGATGGCGATGTTGGGAGCAATAGAGTCATTGTTATGTGCTGTGGTACTTGATGGTATGACCGGGCAAAAACATCATTCAAATAGTGAATTAGTGGGGCAAGGGTTAGGCAATATGGTCGCCCCATTCTTTGGTGGCATCACCGCTACTGCCGCTATTGCTCGGTCAGCAGCAAATGTCCGCGCAGGTGCGACATCGCCGGTGTCCGCCATTGTTCATTCCCTGTTGGTGCTGCTGGCCTTATTAGTTCTGGCTCCTATGTTGTCTTACTTACCACTGGCGGCCATGGCCTCTTTGCTCTTAATCGTGGCCTGGAACATGAGTGAGGCTCATAAAGTTATCGATCTGCTGCGACGTGGCCCCAAAGACGACATTATCGTCATGCTGCTATGTATGAGTTTGACGGTGCTATTCGACATGGTGATTGCTATTACTGTGGGGATTGTACTCGCTTCATTGTTATTTATGCGCCGTATTGCCCGTATGACACGGCTGAGCGAAATACCGTCAGATAGTGATGAGCAGACGCTGATATTGCGAGTCAATGGGCCACTGTTCTTCGCCGCGGCTGAACGCATATTTAATGAGTTATTAAGCCGCAGTGAGCATTATCAGACCATTATTCTGCAATGGGATGCTGTGCCGGTTCTGGATGCCGGTGGCTTAAATGCGTTTCTACGCTTCACAGAAGCGCTGAATGAACATCAGCAACTCGTCATCACGGATATTCCTTTCCAGCCACTGAAGACGCTGGCAAGAGCAAGAGTGAAGCCGATTGAGGGTAAGCTGAGTTTTTATGGATCATTGCCCGAAGCGCTAGAAGCGCTACACGCGAAAAGTTAACCCGTTTAGCATCAAAAAAGGCAGTGTCGAAACCGACACTGCCTTTTTATTTATTCGTCTCAGCACCTAGGTTGAGAGATATTTACTTGCTGGTATCCAACTCCGGGAAGCTTTTGACCAAATCATCAATCGCTTTCATCTGCACCAAGAACGGCTCCAGTTTGTCTAATGGCAATGCTGACGGGCCGTCACATTTAGCACTGTTGGGTTCGGGATGTGCTTCAATGAATAACCCAGCCAAACCAACGGCCATACCTGCACGAGCCAGTTCAGCCACTTGAGCACGGCGCCCACCAGATGCTGCACCAAAGGGATCACGGCACTGCAATGCATGAGTCACGTCAAAAATAACAGGATGCCCCCCCGTCGCTTTCACCATGACATTGATGCCCAACATGTCTACCACCAGATTGTCATAGCCAAAGTTACTGCCGCGATCACACAGAATAACTTGATCATTACCGGCTTCTTTGAACTTCTCGACAATGTTACCCATCTGGCCTGGGCTGACAAACTGAGGTTTCTTAACGTTGATAACCGCACCCGTTTTAGCCATTGCCTCGACTAAATCGGTCTGGCGAGCCAAAAATGCGGGCAATTGGATAACATCAACAACTTCAGATACGGGTTGTGCCTGACTCGCTTCATGCACGTCAGTGATGACTTTTACGCCAAATGCACTTTTCAGGTCCTGGAAGATGCGCATCCCTTCTTCCAGACCGGGGCCACGGTAAGAATGAATCGAAGAACGGTTGGCTTTGTCAAACGAGGCTTTAAAAACGTAAGGAATGCCCAGTTTTTGGGTCACGGTGACGTAATGCTCGCAAATGCGCATCGCCAGATCACGGGACTCAAGCACATTCATACCGCCAAACAGCACGAAAGGCAGGTCGTTCGCTACGTTGATATCGCCAATGCTAACCACTTTCTGTTTCATACATATACCTTTATAAAGGGTAAATCGAGATTAATTACAACGAGTTAGACGCAGCCAGCAAAGCCATATTCTTGTGGCTATTCAGTGCTGCATCTTCGCTAGAGAAAGAGAATCAGTGCAACGTCACCCGCTGTTGCTCAATGGAGTGGATCTGCATTTTTATCATTTCAGCAATGGGGTCTTCTGGGCACTGCTCAACAAAATAGCTTAAATCAGAGATAGCAATGTGGTTGCAATCCAACTGCGCATAAATCAGGCCACGGTCGCGAATTTCATAAGGGTCATCGGGGTCAAAAGCCAATACCGCTTCACTGGCACGCAAAGCCAGCTCCATCTGCTTCTCTTCCATCAGCGCCGCTTTCAGCGTATCAAGCATTTTGCGCACAATCAGTGTATTTTCCGCCTCTTCCAGATCTTCATCTTCCAATTCGGCACTCAATCCCAAGTTGCCTTTGATCCACACTTCCAGCATATGCTCGTTCAGTGTTTCACCGTTCAGCGGGTTAATCAGCCACATCTCTTCATCTAACCAATCGGCACGAAGGATTAATTGGGTTGGAAAAATCACCGGCATCAACGGTAAATCTAATTGATGAGCAATATGCAGGAAAATAACACCCAGTGACACCGGTGTCCCCTGCCGTTTATCCAGCACTTTATCCAGCCAAATGGCATCAGAGAGGCGATAGACGCCCCCTGCACCACCAAATTTCCATTGGCGGTAAAATAGATCGATAAGCACTTCTAATTGCTGATCCTGATTGAGACCCTCGGGCATTGCCGCCCGCGCATCATCGACAAGCTGTTGCAGTTGATTGCGCACATCAGCCAGTGGAAAATTCTGTCGAATCTCCTGGGTAACCAGTAACACTCCATCACACAGGGACGCGTTGTTAAATTCGAAATCAGCAATACTACTCATAAATATCCCATCAGCAGTGGTAACTTAGTTGTTGCCAGTTTGACAATTAAATACAGGCAACCCAATGCGAGTATAAAGGCAAGCCAGCGACTTTTCTGGCTGCGGGTTCGCTTACCTAATGCGACATAGCCAAGCAGGATATAGATAATAACGCCAAATAACTTTTCAGTCAGCCATGTTCCTTGCGGGCTGAAAGGGTAAAAACCAGTAATAAAGATCAAGACAATACCGCTGACAAACAGCAACGTATCATTGATATGCGGCGTTATTTTTACCCAGCGTTTCTCCATCATAGCCGAACCGCGACATTTCCAGAAGAAACGTAGTACGAACAGCGTAATACTGATGACCACTGTGAGTAAATGTAAATACTTCATGGCGATGTAATCAATCCACATAACAACTCCCATTGCGTTGGGTATCTATACTCGTCAAACTTAAAGCCGCCGGCCTGCAACTCAAATTATTTAAAGTATATTCAATACGAAAAATTTAATTAAAACGGGATTTTTCTTGATTAAACGCCCCATTGTCCCAGTGTAACACGATCATTATTACCATAATCTTTATACGTCATTACTGCGCTAAATCCTGAATTCTTAAGTAATCTCTGTACTGCCTCAGCTTGCTGCCAGCCATGTTCCAACAGCAACCATCCCCCAGTTTCTAAATATGCTGGAGATTGTCGAATAATTTCGGCCAAATCTGCTAAACCTTCAGCCGGGGCCACCAGCGCACTGTGCGGTTCATAGCGAACATCACCTTCATTAAGGTGAGGGTCATTGGCATCGATATAGGGGGGGTTACTGGCAATAAGAGTAAATTGACCACTCACCGATTCAAACCAGCGACTCTGCACAAAATGTACATTCTTTATCGCCAGTTTTTCTGCATTGTGTCGAGCCAGCGCAACAGCATCAGCGTTTATATCACCCCCCATGACAGTGCAATCGGGCCGTTCACTGGCGATAGCCAAAGCAATAGCCCCTGTGCCCGTTCCTAAATCCAGAATGTGACAGGGAGTGGCGGGGAGATGCGCCAACGCCTGCTCAACCAAACACTCGGTGTCTGGACGCGGGATCAATGTGGCGGAGGAAACACTCAATGGCAGTGACCAAAACTCACGCTCCCCGACCAGATAAGCTATCGGCTCCCCCTGTTCACGCCGGGCTGCCAATGGCTCCAAGATGGCTAACTGCTCGCTTGTCAGCACTGTTTCACCGAAAGCCAGCAAATAGGTGCGTGCGCGCCCGGTGACAAAACTCAACAAGATCTCAGCGTCACGCTTTGGGCTGTCACTTTGATTAAAACGGGCTGCCGCTAGCGACAGCCACTGCTGATAATCCATTAGTCTTGCTCAGACAACGCAGAGAGCTGATCCGCTTGATATTCCTGCACAATCGGCTGGATCAACATATCCAGTTTACCTTCCATTACTTCATCCAGACGATAAAGTGTCAGGTTGATACGATGATCAGTGACACGCCCCTGCGGGAAGTTATAAGTGCGGTTGCGATCTGAGCGGTCACCAGAACCTAACAAATTACGGCGCTCAGAGGCTTCGGCCAATTGACGTTTTTGCATTTCTGCTGCACGGATACGAGCCCCCAACACTGACATCGCCTTGGCTTTATTCTTATGTTGTGAGCGCTCGTCCTGACACTCCACCACAATCCCGGTCGGGATATGGGTAATACGGATGGCCGAATCCGTGGTGTTAACGTGCTGCCCCCCCGCGCCTGATGAGCGGAAGGTATCAATGCGCAAGTCGCCAGCATTGATTTCCGGCATCTCAGCTTCAGGAATCGCAGGCATCACTGCCACAGTACAAGCCGAGGTGTGAATACGCCCCTGCGACTCGGTTTCTGGCACACGCTGAACACGGTGACCACCTGACTCAAATTTCAGTTGCCCAAAGACCCCCTCACCGGAGACTTTAGCTATCACTTCTTTATAACCACCATGCTCACCTTCACTGGCGCTCATAATCTCAACTTTCCAGCGGCGCGCTTCAGCATATCGGCTATACATACGGAACATGTCTCCGGCAAAAATAGCCGCTTCGTCACCGCCAGTTCCAGCGCGAATTTCCAGGAAGCAATCACGTTCATCGTCAGGATCTTTTGGCAGCAATAATAGCTGCAATTGCTGTTCCAGCTCTTCACTCCGAGCTTTGGCTTCTTTTAGTTCTTCCTGTGCCATTTCACGCATTTCAGGATCTTCGAGCATCATTTCTGCTGCTTCAAGATCATCTTGTACACTGCGCCATTCTTTAAAACAGCGAGTGACATCGGACAATTGCGCATATTCACGTGATAACGCGCGGAAACGGTCTTGATCAGCAATAACGCTGGCATCGCCAAGGTGCGCCAGCACTTCTTCGTGGCGCTCTTGTAACGCTTCCAGTTTGGCAACAATAGAAGACTTCATCCGTGGTTTTAAACCCTGTAATTAGAGGAAACTAGTGCTGATCCAGCCCAAGGCTGTCGCGTAATAATTGCAACCGCTCCATATCGCCATCGCTAGCGGCTTGCTGGAGGGATTTGGTGGGCGCATGAATCAGACGGTTGGTTAGCTTATGGGCCAATTCATTCACCACCTGTTCTATATTAGCCCCTTGCTCAATGGCAGCTAAAGCTTTCGCTGTCATCTCACTGCGAACCTGCTCGGCCTGAGAGCGGTAGTCACGAATGGTTTCGACCGCCCCTTGTGCTCGGAGCCAAGTCATAAAATTCATGCTTTCTTGCTGTACTATCGATTCAGCTTGAACTGCAGCTGCCTGACGCTGCGCCATATTGTGCTGAATAATCGCTTGTAAATCATCAACACTGTATAAATAAGCATTGGACAGTTTACCAACTTCGGGTTCGATATCCCGCGGCACAGCAATATCAACAAACAGCATTGGCTGATTGCGGCGGCTTTTCAGTGCACGTTCTACCATACCTTTGCCAATAATTGGCAGTGGGCTGGCAGTGGAACTGATGATGATATCCGCATCGGCAAGGCGGGCATCTATCTCGGGTAATGTAATCACCTCAGCACCGACTTCTGTCGCCAGTGCTTGCGCACGTTCACGTGTCCGGTTGGCAATAATCATATGTTTGACTTGATGCTCGCGCAGATGGCGAGCTACCAGCTCAATAGTTTCACCGGCCCCTACTAGCAACACATTCAGCTCGGAGAGTGACTCAAAAATTTGACGCGCCAGTGTACAAGCTGCAAACGCAACCGATACTGCGCTGGCACCAATTTCAGTTTCCGTGCGAACCCGCTTAGCCACGGAGAACGATTTTTGGAACAAACGCTCCAACTCGCCTGACAGTGATTGCCCGCGCTGAGACTCCGCAAAGGCTTTTTTCACTTGCCCCAAAATTTGCGGCTCACCTAAGACCAGTGAGTCCAACCCGCTAGCAACACGCATCAAATGGCTGACTGCATCATTACCATGATGCCAATACAGACTTTTTTTCACGTCTTCCGGACTGAGCTGATGGTAGTTACATAGCCAGCTGATAAGTTGGTCGTGCAGATTTTCTTGCTGTTCTACGCTGAGATATAACTCAGTTCGGTTACACGTAGACAACACGACACCGCCCTGCACCAACGGTTGTTGGAGCAAGCTAGCAAGAGCCTGATCGATCGATTCCGGCGAAAACGTCACGCGTTCACGTAGCGATACAGGTGCGGTTTTGTGGTTAATGCCTAATGCAAGCAGTGTCATGAGAACGGCTTCGAGTAATACTGATGTTAGTATGGATTCTCGTCTGAACCGCATTCTACTTGATGCGCGGGATCAATAAAAGTCGCAGTGCATCATCCTAAGTATTATCCCAAATTATGCTCAAGAATTGATTATATGATGTACAAAATAGAACAAGATATTGACGCTCTGCCCTCAGGTCGTTAGCGTGAACAGCAATGACGCCGAATTAAGCTGCATCAAATCAAGACACATCAAAACGATTTGCTTTATTATTAAGCCGCTTCATTTAAAACGTGCCGCCGTGAAAACCCTGCGACCGATAGGATTTATACCCATATGCCTCAGTGCAAAATCAGTTTTTATCGTCTGCTTCCATTGGCTACTCTGCTGTTGGCAGCCTGTAGCACAACACCGCCAACCGGCCCGGCGACCAGCCCAACATCACCGCAATGGCGTCAACATGAGCAACAATTGCAGCAATTGAGCCAATTCCAAACCCGTGGTGCATTTGCATACCTCTCTGAAAAACAAAAAGTTTATGCACGCTTCTTTTGGCAGCAAACGGCACCTGAACGTTATCGCCTCTTGTTAACCAACCCGCTGGGCAGCACTGAGCTTGAGTTAGTCGTCCAACCCGGTGTGACCCAATTGACTGATAATCAGGGTAAACGCTATGTCAGTGATGACCCGCAAGAGATGATTCAAAAATTAACAGGCATGTCGATTCCATTGGAAAGCTTACGCCAATGGATTCTGGGGCTACCGGGTGATACCACTGATTTCGTCCTTGATGATAAATACCGCCTGAAGCAACTAACGTATAAACAAGATGGGGTGACGTGGGTTGTTGATTATCAGGAATACAACACCAAGGTGACACCGCCATTACCTAGCCGTATGGAATTGAGCCAAGGCGAGCAACGTATCAAGCTAAAAATGGATAACTGGACGGTTAAATAACATGGTTACCCATAATCAATATGTCTGGCCGTCGCCAGCAAAATTGAATTTATTTCTTTATATCACTGGGCAACGTGCCGATGGTTATCACCAATTGCAGACGTTGTTCCAGTTTCTCGACTATGGTGACGAACTGACTATCGTGCCGCGAGATGATGACCAAATTCGCTTATTAACCCCTATTGCAGGTGTAGAAAACGAACAGAACCTGATAGTACGAGCTGCACGGTTGCTGCAACACCACTCCACCCGGCAAAGCGGTCATGCGGCAAACTTGCCTCGGGGAGCCGATATCAGTATCGATAAACGCTTACCTATGGGGGGAGGATTGGGTGGCGGTTCGTCTAATGCCGCGACGGTGTTGGTCGCACTCAATACCTTGTGGCAATGCGGATTATCTGATGAAGAATTAGCCACATTGGGTTTAACCTTGGGTGCTGATGTCCCGGTATTTGTACGTGGGCATGCCGCTTTTGCCGAAGGTGTGGGTGAAAAATTGCAACCGGCGGAGCCTGAACAGAAGTGGTATTTGGTCGCACACCCCGGAGTCAGCATCCCAACCCCCATTATTTTTTCCGATCCCGAATTAAAAAGAAATACGCCAATTCGCCCGCTGGCGGCGCTTTTAAGCGCTCCGTACGCAAATGATTGCGAACCAATAGCAAGAAAACGTTTTCGCGAGGTTGAACAGGCTCTTTCATGGCTGTTAGAATACGCTCCGTCACGCCTTACCGGAACCGGCGCTTGTGTGTTTGCAGAATTCGACACTGAGTCATCGGCCCGGCAGGTGTTAAGTATTGCCCCTGAGTGGTTGCACGGTTTTGTCGCCCGTGGTGTGAATGTTTCGCCACTGCATCGTGTACGCTCTGGGAAAATTGAAAGCAGTGAGCACAGATAACGATTTACAGCGTTATGTCAGGTCGAAGTATTGGCCGCTGACCTTGGGTTCTGAAATACCTGTCTCACTTGATTGAAAGCCGGTTCATAATGCTGTTTTAGGTTTGATGTGTTTTGGCTTTAAATACCCGTATGTATATTGCAATCAGTATGTATTAATCGCCCCTGATTACTGATCTGACAATATCTTCTCTGGACGCATGCCTGAGGTTCTTCTCGTGCCTGATATGAAGCTTTTTGCTGGTAACGCCACCCCGGAACTAGCACAACGTATTGCCAACCGTTTGTACACCAGCCTTGGTGACGCCGCTGTAGGTCGTTTTAGCGACGGCGAAGTGAGCGTGCAAATCAACGAAAATGTACGCGGTGGTGATATTTTCATCATCCAGTCCACCTGCGCACCCACGAACGATAACCTGATGGAACTGGTTGTCATGGTTGATGCCCTGCGTCGCGCCTCCGCAGGACGTATTACTGCTGTTATTCCTTACTTCGGTTACGCCCGTCAGGATCGCCGTGTGCGTTCCGCTCGTGTACCTATCACTGCCAAAGTTGTTGCCGATTTCCTCTCGAGTGTTGGGGTTGACCGCGTATTGACAGTGGACCTTCATGCTGAACAGATCCAAGGCTTCTTCGATGTTCCGGTTGATAACGTATTTGGTAGCCCAATCCTGCTGGAAGATATGTTGCAGCAGAATCTGGAAAACCCAATTGTTGTCTCTCCAGATATCGGCGGCGTAGTTCGTGCCAGAGCTATCGCAAAATTGCTCAATGATACTGATATGGCGATTATCGACAAACGTCGTCCACGCGCCAACGTTTCTCAGGTGATGCATATCATCGGTGACGTTGCGGGCCGTGACTGCGTATTAGTTGACGATATGATCGATACCGGTGGCACTTTGTGTAAAGCGGCTGAAGCCTTGAAAGAACGTGGTGCCAAGCGTGTATTCGCTTATGCAACTCACCCGATCTTCTCTGGTAATGCGGTTGAAAACATCAAACATTCCGTTATTGACGAAGTGATTGTTTGTGACACTATTCCGCTGTCAGCTGAAATCAAAGCATTGAAAAATGTACGTACTCTGACACTGTCCGGCATGCTGGCTGAAGCCATCCGCCGTATCAGTAATGAAGAGTCGATCTCTGCGATGTTTGAGCATTAATCAGTATTACGTTATGAATATCCCTGCGGTGCTATGTGGCCGCAGTTAACCATCGGGTTATTTCGTGATAAGCCACTCCGTGGGGATCGCGTTAGGGTATTTGTGGCTTTTTGATACTGCGCGATGAACTGACTGAAGCAGATAAAGAAAAACCCGTTGAAGCAGATGCGACAACGGGTTTTCTACTCTTGATCGATAGGTTCGTGATCAATTGACTCTTGGCTAATAGATCGTTGAGCCGTCATTTACCCCTCCCTAACATCAGCTCACTTAAAAGCCGAGAAGATAGGTTCTCTATTGACTGTTTTAAACGTCTAAACGCTGCCATTCATCGATAGCGCTAACAAATGACTACGAGTGACGTTGATTACGGTTGCAACGTTTATCAAAGTGTTTAACCCACCAATAGCGGTCTGCCACTTCTTCACGCCCACCAATACGTGCACCGACTAACCATAACAGTGCCCCGACAAAAATACTCATCACTGCTCCGTGGGCAAAAAATTGCGGTAAACCAAGCTGGGTAACTTCTGTCAGAATAGAGTAACCTACCCCGCCGACCATTGTTACCAAACCCAGACCCATGAGCACATTACCGAGCATTGCTGCATTTTTACGTTTCATATGCCACCTCCACTTGGGCTGCCAATAAATAACCACTTAGCCATACATCTAAACTGCTTGCTTAATGCGATTATTCATGTCCACTTAATAACTAAGTATAGTCAGCCTCACCGCGAAGGTATTGCGCTTGTGATCACAACTGGCAAATATATTCCAACAAATCTTTACATTATCCAGTCATTTAGCACCAAGATTGAATTATACATTCAAGTAATTATTCACATTGTGAATCAGTTTCTGTGTAATCCATATTAAAAACCCTCAAAGGTGTTATCGACTAATGAGTCAATAACAAATAAGTTACCATCCTGGGTTTTGTTATTACGCCCATGACAGGTAAACTGTCCCACTTTAATTCCTTTAGTTATAGTGAATGACGACGTGAGCAGCATTAAATTAATCGTTGGGCTGGCAAATCCGGGCGCTGAATATGCCCAAACTCGCCATAATGCGGGAGCCTGGTATGTGGATTTATTGGCTGAACGCCATAATCAATCACTGAAAGAAGAGAGTAAATTCTTCGGTTATACCGCACGGTTAAATCTGGCAGGTCAGGATGTTCGCTTGCTGGTGCCGTCTACATTTATGAACTTAAGTGGCAAAGCGGTTTCGGCAATGGCCGGATTTTACCGCATACTGCCCGAAGAAATTCTAGTCGCCCATGATGAACTTGATATCCCACCAGGCGTAGCCAAGTTGAAATTGGGTGGGGGGAATGGTGGACATAACGGCCTGAAAGATATTCAGAGCAAACTTGGCAACAATCCCAATTTCTATCGTCTACGTATTGGTATTGGCCACCCGGGTGATAAGAGTAAAGTCACTGGTTTTGTTCTTGGTAAACCGCCAGCCAGTGAGCAAACATTAATTGACGATGCAATTGACGAATCTATTCGTTGTACTGAGGTGCTGTTGAAAGAGGGCATCACCAAAGCAATGAATCGTCTACATTCCTTTAAGGCGAGCGTATAGCCATTTTCCAATTCCCCGGCGGATAAACCTGCGCCGGGGCCTCAACTTCTGGCTTTACTCATTTTTATTACACAGTGCATTAATTCCCTGTTGCCCCTCACTGGTTAGCACAACCCCTGCAATAATGACCCTCACCCGCCCAAGAAAATGATTGCTCTTCGCATCATATTCGCCAGCAATATCCTGTAGTTCATCAGTACAAAAAAGAGATGTCCAATCCGCCGCTTTCTTCTTATTTTCGGCTAATTCATGGCTGCGTTCGAATTTATCGTTCAGGGCAGTGAATGTCAGTTGAACTCCATCAAAATCCTCATAAAGTGTATTTTTCTTGTAACCTACATATCTGACACTTTTGCCCGACTGATTCTCTATCTGTACACCATATTGATCGACTAATTGTGCAAAAGTGGGGTCACTAGACTCAATATCCGCAGTCAGAAACCGTATGCCTGCAATCCCCACCACGCCGCCAAATAGAATGACTATCAACCATTTGTAGATGCTCATTTCCATGGACATTATCCAAATTCATTATGTAAATCCTAATAACTCGTTATCGGATATTTACTGGAAAACTTCAGATGGCCAAAGCGTGATCTCGAACACAGAGTTAGAAAAATCAATTACCTATCAGCTATAGCAATAAATGCCAGCCCCACAACGTAAGAGCATGATCGAGATAAATCATCATTATGTGTATAATGGCGGCATAAATTTTGATTACATTGGCTTGTTAACCCTAACAAGTTGATTTTTAAGTTATTTAAGGTGATATAAAACATGGGATTCAAATGCGGTATTGTGGGCCTGCCTAACGTTGGTAAATCCACCCTATTCAACGCGTTGACACAAGCGGGCATCGAAGCAGCTAACTTCCCGTTCTGTACCATTGAACCCAATACGGGTGTTGTGCCAATGCCGGATCCGCGTCTGGACCAATTGGCCGAAATTGTTAAACCTCAGCGAATCTTGCCAACGACGATGGAATTTGTTGATATCGCGGGTCTGGTTAAAGGGGCATCCAAAGGTGAAGGCTTGGGTAACCAATTCCTGACCAATATTCGCGAAACAGAAGCCATCGGGCATGTGGTGCGGTGCTTTGAGAATGACAATATTATTCATGTTGCTGGCAAAGTTGATCCAGCAGATGACATTGACACCATCAATACTGAGTTGGCACTTTCTGACCTTGAAACCTGCGAACGTGCAATACACCGTGTACAGAAGAAAGCCAAAGGTGGCGATAAAGACGCAAAAGCTGAGCTGGAAGCACTGGAAAAATGTCTGCCACATTTAGAGAATGCGGGCATGCTGCGTGCGCTTGACCTGACAGCGGAAGATAAAGCGGCTATCCGTTATCTGAGCTTCCTGACGCTGAAACCCACTATGTACATTGCCAACGTCAATGAAGATGGCTTCGAGAATAACCCATATCTGGACCAAGTCCGTGCTATTGCCGCAGCGGAAGGCTCGGTGGTCGTTGCTGTCTGTGCCGCGGTGGAATCTGATATTGCTGAGTTAGAAGATGAAGATCGCGCTGAGTTTATGGCCGAATTAGGTATTGAGGAGCCTGGCCTGAACCGTGTTATCCGTGCCGGTTATGAACTGCTGAATCTGCAAACCTATTTCACCGCCGGAGTGAAAGAAGTTCGTGCTTGGACTATTCCTGTCGGCGCAACCGCACCTCAAGCTGCGGGTAAAATTCATACTGACTTTGAGAAGGGTTTCATCCGCGCACAAACTATCGCGTTTGAAGACTTCATCACCTACAAAGGTGAGCAAGGCGCGAAAGAAGCTGGGAAAATGCGTTCAGAAGGCAAAGATTACATCGTAAAAGATGGCGATGTGATGAACTTCTTATTTAACGTCTAAATAGAATTTGTTGTCTCATAAGTTCTCACTAGACCTCACAAAGAGCACAAACCCCACAAAATCCACGCGCATGCGTGGATTTTTTTTCTCTGTCTCCGATACTCTTATATTCAAGATGCCGAACTATTTGGTCACAACAATTTTATTAGCCACTTCCAATGCAACATCAATAAATACCTTTGTTGCCGCTGTCTGCCACGCCCCTCTTCGCCGCATTAATACCGCCGTTCTTCCTAATTCCCAACCTGTAACAGGGAGTGCCACCAAGTCATTATTTTGTATAGCAATCGTGGCGGGAAGCAAGGTTGAGAGTGATGTACGACGGATCACATCAAGAACAGTACTGATTTCATTCATCTCTATCTGTACCCTAGGGTGCAACCCTGCTTGAAGAAAATTGCGATCGATATGTACACGCGTGGCGAACTCCTGACTGAGAAGGATGAGTTTTTCATTGTTGAGATCTTCAAGAGTCACCTTTTTTTGCCATGCCAGAGGATGATGGTTGGCAACAATCAATGCCAGAGTTTCAGTCAGAAGGTGCTGTGATTCAATATCTTGAAAATCACCGTTATCAAAGGCAATTCCTACATCCAAGTCATTATTCAATAACAGACTTTCTATCTTCTCCTGCGACATTTCTTGGACTTGTAAATTAATATTTGGAAAGCGTGCATAAAACTCTGCCACCAGCGGCCCGATAAAATAGGCGCTAAAGGTAGGTGTGGCAGCAACACGTAGCGATCCCCGACTGAGATCCTCAACATCATGAATAGCTCGTTTCCCTTCGTCCAAAGCCCGAAATGCACGGCGCACATATTGTAAATAGACTTCCCCGGAATCCGTCAGCCGAATATTACGCCCGCTGCGATCAAATAGTTGGGTATTAAGACTTTCTTCCAGCTGCTTGATCTGCTGTGACAACGCGGGCTGTGATACATGCAGCGCGGCGGCAGCTCTTGTAAACCCTTGGTGCTCTGCGACAGCAAGAAAATAGCGAACATAGCGGACATTCATGGCAATGACTCATAAGATTTTTGAATTACACCAATTATAAATCAGTCTTTTATCTTATAGAACAAAAGGAATAATCTTCACCGCATCCTAGAGCAAGAAAGTGAACCTACCATGAAAGAGATTATTAACGGTTTCCTGAAATTCCAACGTGACGCATTTCCTGAACGTGCTGAATTATTCAAAAGTCTGGCCACGCAACAAAGTCCAAAAACACTGTTCATTTCCTGTTCAGACAGCCGCATGGTGCCAGAGCTGGTGACTCAGCGTGAACCCGGTGACCTGTTTGTGATCCGCAATGCTGGCAACATTGTCCCCTCTTACGGCCCGGAGCCCGGTGGTATATCGGCTTCGGTAGAATATGCCGTTGCGGCACTGAAAGTAACGGACATCGTGATTTGTGGTCATTCTGACTGCGGCGCGATGACCGCAATTGCCAAATGTCTCTGCTTGGACCATATGCCTGCCGTCAAGCACTGGTTGCAGTATGCGGACTCAGCAAAAGTAGTGAATGAATCTCGTGAATACAAAAATATGCACGATAAAACGATTTCCATGGTTCATGAGAATGTAGCGGCCCAACTGGTCAATATCCAAACTCACCCATCGGTACGCCTTGCTCTTGAAGAAGGCCGTCTGACAATTCATGGTTGGGTGTATGACATTGAAAGTGGTCTGATTTCTGCTTTTGATCGCGCATCTCGCCAGTTTGTTTCTCTGGCTACGAACCCGAATGTTCGTGCCGTTTCTTCCTATAACTGATTAATTTATAAAAAGAGGTATTACCGTGATTCAGTCACAAATTAACCGCAATGTTCGTCTGATATTGGCAGATCAAATTCTGAATATTAAAGCGAAAAAAGATCTATCGTTTGCCGAGATTGCTGACGAAACGGGCTTATCCGAGGCTTTCGTCACTGCTGCACTTTTAGGGCAGCATCCATTGCCAGCAGAAGTTGCACAAATTGTTGGTCGAAAACTAGAGCTCGACAGTGATGCCGTGAGACTGCTGCAAACCATTCCGGTACGTGGCAGTTTCGAAGATGGCATTCCTACCGATCCGACCATGTACCGTTTCTACGAAATGCTGCAAGTTTACAGCACCACACTCAAAGTCTTGATTCACGAAAAATTTGGTGACGGCATTATTAGCGCAATCAACTTTAAACTGGACGTGAAAAAAGTCGCTGATCCCGATGGAGGTGAGCGCGCGGTCATCACATTAGACGGAAAATACCTGCCAACTAAACCGTTTTAACTTTTATTGAAGCAAACAAGGCGGATATTGCTATTCGCCGATCTCATCAAGGAACACGATGTCCCCAAGTCATAATAACCGCCATCAACAAGACGTATTGCCAACATCTTGCAAGCTTGCGCAGCAGAAAAAAAATAACCTGATGTTGTTGGTACTGGTATTGATTGGCCTGAATATGCGCCCACTCTTAACGTCTATTAGCCCCTTACTGCCTCAGTTACAACAAGCCAGTGGCATAAGCTTCGGCGTAGCCTCATTGCTGACGACGCTCCCTATCGTGGCAATGGGTGTCATGGCTCTGGTTGGTGGCTGGCTGGGTAAATATTTCAATGAGTACAACAGTGTGGCACTCAGCTTACTGATGATTGCCCTTGGCTCTTTGTTACGCGAAAGCGCTCCGCGCAGCAGCTTATTGCTCAGTAGCGCACTACTTGGCGGTATTGGTATCGGGGTGATTCAAACGATTATGCCGACGATTATCAAACGTCTGTTTAGCCAACGTATGCCACAAGTGATTGGTTTATGGTCTGCAATGCTAATGGGCGGCGGCGGATTGGGGGCGGCCTTGACACCTTGGCTGGCGCAGCACAGTCTTCTCTGGTATCACGCATTGGCTTGGTGGGGATTGCCTGCCATCATCGCACTTGTCGGTTGGCGGGTTCAATGCAAATCACTAAATTCAGTCGCATATATCGCCCCATCTACTTCACCTGTTCGCATACATATCAACCCAAGAGCGTGGATATTAGGTTTATATTTTGGGCTCATTAACGGCGGTTATGCCAGCTTGGTTGCCTGGTTACCGCCTTACTATATGCAACTCGGTTTCAGCACTCAGTTTAGCGGCGGTTTACTGGCGTTAATGACACTCGGACAGACGCTGGGGGCATTAATTCTGCCTCTGCTGGCAAATCGTCAGGACAGAAGAGGACTATTGTTACTCACACTAGTACTACAACTGATTGGTTTCTTTGGCTTTATCTGGCTTCCACAACAGTTCGCCATACTGTGGGCTGTCGTCTGTGGTATTGGGCTTGGCGGGGCATTTCCTTTGTGCCTCGTGCTGGCTCTTGACCATTCCCCCCACAACGAGATTACCCGGCGATTGGTGTCCTTTATGCAGGGAATTGGGTTTATTATCGCCGGGCTTTCGCCGTATTTATCTGGCCTGCTACGTAGCCTCAGTGGAAACTATCTGCTCGACTGGATGTTTCATGCTGGGTGTATTATTGGGCTAATGGTGCTAACTCTGCGCTTTACTCCTTCGCACTATCCCCATGAATGGCGAACCCTGCCCTCATAAACGAAGAAAAACAGATCTGATATCAGCCACTATTATTTTACTTCCTAGTGCGCGGCTAACGAAAGTTGCCGCGCTCTAGGAAGAAAACCACTGTTACAGGCTTCTTCTCCCCTATTTTCAATTTCGTGTGTTATGAGAAGACGCCTCCTGCACCAGCTTTTGCAGCAAAAGTTCGCGTAACAAAAATTTTTTGATTTTGCCTGAAGCCGTGCGTGGTAAACGATCCACCAGCTCTAGCCGTTCAGGATATTTGTATTTGGCTACCCGTCGGTTGCGAAAAAAATCGATCATCGCTGTAAACGTTAACGGCTGGCAACCGTCACGTAATACCACATAAGCACAAGCCCGTTCGCCAAGCCTTTCGTCTGGCATCGCCACGACACCAACATCCTGTACCAGAGGGTGCAATAACAGAATCTCCTCGACCTCACGGCTACTAATGTTCTCACCGCCGCGCACGATAATATCTTTCTTGCGGCCCGTTATTTTAATGTACCCTTCCTCATCCATGCGGCAAAGATCACCGCTGTAGTACCAGCCCTCCTCGTCTAGCGCTTGAGCCGTCAATTCCGGCTCCCCCAGATACCCCATGAAAACATTGGGGCCACGTGAGGCCTCTTCGCCCTCCTCGCCATGAGAGACTGTCTGACGTGCTTTATCGACAACTTTGATTTCGACACCAGACACTGCGACCCCATCGGTGTTAACCACACGAGAGAGTGGATCATCAAGTTTAACCACAGCATGAGGTGAGCTTTCCGTCGCGCCGTAAACACTGAGTAATTTAATGCCGACGAGCAAACAGTCCCGGGTTATTTGTTTTGGGATCGTCGTACCACCGCATAAAAAGAAACGCAACGAAGAAAGGTCATACGGCTGTTGTTGCACCGTACACAGCAAATCATACACAAAAGGTGTGGCGCCCATCACGCAGGTACATTTTTCCCGTTCTAACAAGGTCAGGCACGCTTGGGGACTAAAAATATCCAGCAGGACGCTGCGAGCACCAATGATAAAAGGCGCAGTCACGCCATGCAGAAAACCGGTCGCATGCCCTAGCGGGGCGGGCATTAAGATGATATCCGTCCAATTCAAATTTAACGTCGCACAATATGCACGCTCGCTGGCAAGCACATTGTTATGAGTGAGCATCACGCCTTTAGGAACCCCTTCAGTACCAGAGGTAAACAGCACAACGGCCAGTTCATCGCCATGGACTTTAACGGGGTTTTCCAACGGAGGATAATCGCGCAATAACTGGCTCAATGAAGGCAGTGATGTTGCTGGTGCCAGTTTATCCACTGCGACCATTTGCTGAAGATAAGGAAGCTGTGAACGCAGTGGGGCAATCATTGCCACTGGGTCGACATTTTTGAACAAGGTCGGCACAAATAGAATCCGCGCCTGACTCTTATTCAGCGTCCAAATAAGCTCGGTTTCACGATAAGCAGGTAGCAGAGGGACTGCAACTGCCCCCGTTTTCAGACAGGCCAGATAGATCAGAGTGAACTCACACCAACCCGGAAGTTGAAAAGCAACCCTGTCGCCGGGCTGAATGCCACAATCTAACAGATACGAAGCCACACTTCCGGCGGCGCAATCCAGTGCAGCATAGGTATATGACGTACCTTGGTTATCAAGGACCGCTATCTTTTCGGGAGCAACTTTGACCGAATGGTGCCAATAGTCAGCGAGCGACGCATCCCCCCAGTAGCCTTGCTTCCGGTAGGCCTCCCTACGCTCATCATTAAATTTAATTGTAATAGCCATTCGCTTTATCTCACTTATTAACAGCAACTGCGCGGTGTCGTTGTAAATCTAATAGGTAGTGATGCAGGAAGATGGCCTACGAATAGGCCAAAGATGAGAGCAATTCAATGCAGGGATTAACCGAAGCGAAATTCGATACCAAAAGTACCTTGGGGATATTCCCATTTTTCGAGGATGGTATCGCCGCAGAGCACTCGGCAAGTTCCACATTCCAAACATCCGGCATAATCAAAATGAATATTGCCATCGCTGTCTTGCTTGTATAGCCCCGCAGGGCAGGCGTTAATCAACTTGCGAAACTGCGCCCTATCAGGATTATCAACTAACACAATGTGAGGATTGCTTTCATCTACACGAAATTTGTTGATACCCAGTTTGACGTCGACATTAACTGTATTTTCATTACTCATAACGCCGTTGCCCCCTTAATTCCATCTTTCAACAGATTGATTAACCCAACCTTTTTGGCCCGATTCAATATTTTAGAGCGAATGGGTTTGCTGGGGCTCCCATCGATGATGAACATGTCTGTCATGATGTCAGCGACCATCCGAGGATATTGTGTAAACATTCGCGGGTTTTCCATCATTGCAGGCATCTTGCGGAAATGATGCATATCCTGCATCACAAAACTTTGATCCAGTTTTTTCTTGTAGCCCATCAGCATGGCGGCTGAGAAATCCTGCTGCTGTTTGGCCTCAATAGCGGTCTGGGCGGCAGCCTCTGCCGAGGCAATCGCCAAATCCATACCGCGAATGGTATACCCCAGATTCAAGCAAAGCCCCGCAGCATCACCGACAATCATCACGCCATCATTGACCAGTGGTGGCACCATCGCCAATCCGCCCTCCGGTACAACATGCGCAGAATACTCCAGCAATGTGCCGCCTTGAATCAGCGGGCGAATCGCCGGATGCTGTTTAAAATCCTCCAGCATCTGTGGAACACTTTTAGTGGCATGCTCAATATCTGCCAGCCCACAGACCAATCCCAGCGAGACCGAATCTTGGTTGGTATAAAGAAACCCACCGCCCATTAAGCCATTCGAAGGGGAACCAGCAAACAACCAAGCGGCCCCTTCTCCTGCACAGAGATTGAAACGATCTTCAATTTGCGAGGGCGACAGCGCGATCACCTCTTTAACCCCGACGGCATAATGATGGGGAGACGAAGGTGGCACCATGCCAATGGAGCGGCCTAACAGCGAATTGACGCCATCGGCCAAAATAACAATGTTAGCCTCCAGCGAATCTTCGCCGGCTTGCACCCCAATAACTCGATTGCCTTCCCTGAGCAAAGCATCGACTCTGACGCCAGGAATAAATTGCACTCCGGCCTCTTCCGCCTTTTCCATTAACCACGGGTCAAATCGGTTACGCAGCACGGTATAAGAAGCTTTAAGGGGGATGTCGGGTTGCTCGCTATGGAAATCCAGCGTGACCGCACTTTCTTCCGTAAGAAACGAAATCTTTTCTTTCGTCACTTTGCGCTCAATCGGGGCCTCTTGCGCAAAGCCCGGCATGATTCTCTCCAGACTGTGTGCATAGAGGCGCCCTCCCGTCATATTTTTACTACCAGCGGTATTCCCCCGCTCAATGACCAGTACATCCAGCCCGGCTTTCGCCATCACATAGCCAGCAATACATCCTGCGACTCCCGCACCGACGACAATGGCATCGAACTTTTCTTCCGACATTGCTTTGACTCCCTATCCAGGCTTAACGGGTCAATTGCTCAATAAGGGCAGGAACCACTTTGTAAATGTCCCCAACCAAGCCGTAGTCGGCATATTTGAAAATAGGCGCGTTTTTATCTTTATTAATGGCAATAATAGTTTTCGCACCATTGCCCCCAACCATATGTTGAATCTGGCCGGAAATACCCAACGTCAGGTAAAGATCAGACTTAAGCAAGACACCGGACACCCCAATGTAACGTTCACGCTCCATCCAATGTTCACCTTCAGCGATGGGGCGCGAACACCCCATTTCGGCACCTAGCACTGTTGCCAGCTCTTGAACCATATTGAGGTCAGCTTGAGAGACCAAGCCACGCCCTACCCCGACAACACGTTTGGCCTTACTCAAATCAACACTACTCAAAGATTTGGCACGGCGTTCTTTGCACAAGATTTCCTGACGAGGAGCGACATAATTTGCTTGATGGATGGTGCAATCATGGGATTGATCTGCCGCTATGGGTTCGATGACACCGGGCGCAAGCGTCACAATAGCTATCGGCGTCATAATTTTCTCTCTACCAAATGCCAGCCCGCCATACATCCGGTGTTCAGCAAAAGTACCTTCATCGCCAACGGATAATGACGTGACATCATTGACCACCGCCGCTTCGAGTAAAACGCCTAAACGGGCCGCCAGTGCTTTACCACGCTTAGTTGCTGACATCAAAATCAATGTGGCAGGCGTTTGTTGCGCCGTTGGTTTCTCAATGAGAGAAACCAACGTTTCAGCATAATTCTCTACCCGCTGTAGCGCAGACTTCTCTGCCAAAACATAGAGCGCGTCCGCTCCCAGAGGTTTAATGGATGGAGTATTTTCACCACCCAGTACCAAGACGTTGACCTGCTCTCCCCACTGGCGAGCACCAGCTAATAATTCGGCGTAGCGATCAAGATTGTCGCTGAACACCCATACATTATTTAATTTGCTCATGATCTTTTCTCTCCGTATTGGGTTAGTTCAGTACTTTCTTCAAATGCTCGGCCAGTTCAGCAATGGAATCTGGTGAATCATTTTCAATAATGATGTGCTTGCGTTCGGCTTGTGGGGGGACTTGAATATTGGCCATCTCGGTATAAGGTTGGCTAGGTGTCCAATCAATGTCGCTCGCTTTCCAGTGTGTTACTGGTTTTTTCCCTGCACCGAGGATAGCTTTCATGGAAGGGACTTTAGGCACATTGATGTCAGAGGTGACGCAAAGTACCGCCGGAAGTGACAACTCCAACACCTCTATTTCATCTTCCAAAGTGCGTTCTATCAGGACTCGACCATCCAGCACCTGAATATTACTGACAGCATTGACAGTAGGAAGCTGCAGCATTTCACCCACCAATAACCCAACCTGCTGGGCGTACACATCACCAGAACCTTCGCCAAACAGCATCAGATCAAATCCGATTTTACTGGCCGCACTCGCCAATGCCTGAGCTGTGTCTTTAGGTAGTGCAAATTCCAGAGATGCATCTTGCAGTAAATACAGTTCATGAGGGCCACGTGACAATACATCTTTGCGTACTTTCGTATTTTCTAAATAGGGCCCTCCTGCACTGAGTGCGATGACTTGACCATCATCACCTGATAATTGCATCGCTGCTTCTACTGCATTGAGATCAAATTGGCTGATTTTAGGGTCAGCACGATCAAAATTGAGCTTATGGTCGGCAGTCACGACAATGTCTTGCTCTTCGGGGACTAACTTAAAACAGGTTATTATTTTCATCGTATTTCCTATTATCTCAAACGGATATATAAGTTTAATGAGAATATATTGATACTCTGGCAAGGAAATAACGACATGATAATATGTTTTAGTTACCAACTATCTTGCAAAAAAAACATGAGGAATATATCAGTGCGGTAATAATTTATTTTTACTTGCAGCGCCGTGAATATATAAAAATAAAATAATAGCGGTTTGTGCGCTACCACATGAAATCAAACAGGGAAAGAAATGTGTGATATTTATCAAAGATAGAATGTATGTTTAAGGAAATTCTCATTATTAGCTGTGAGAAGGAGCGAAATCCGCAGCACGATGTAAATTCAGTGTGTTAACTATGTGTCTTACAGGTCAAATCAGATGAGAGAATAACAAATAAAATGATAAATTATCGGCAAGCATTCAATTCTTTAACCATCTAATTGCTGACGTATTATCTTGCACAGCGCACAAATAATCTTGTTTTGGTATGCTAAATTCGTGGTATATCTTGTCATCAGTTGCTTGAAAATGACGGTTTCATCTCATCGTTAAATAGGGAAGTAGCCATGTATCAACGCTGTTTTGATAATAAGGCAGATGCCATTTTTGAAAATGGACTCACGCCAAAACTCTCCAGATATGTCATTAGTGATGATCCAAATTGGGAATCAGGCCATCATGTGCATGAAACCGAGACCGAACTTATTTACGTCAAAAAAGGCGTCGTCAAACTGACCATCGACTCATCTAATTATGTTGCACAAGCTGGCGATATTATTGTTATCGAACGCGGTTGCCTGCATGCTTTGGCCTCTGATACAACCTCACCCGCGACGACCTACGCCTGCGCCGTATATGGTTTCAAAATAAACGGGTTGGAAGATAATCGATTAATGCAGCCCAATTCCTACCCTGTGGTTTCAGCGGTTAAAAATAAAGATGTCATACATGAAATCAGTCTGTTATTACCTCAGCAAGAAGAGAGCCTTTCCTCCTCAGTCTATGATGCCTTTGGTTATCTTCTTACCGTTATCTTCTACGAAAACTTCAAAAGTGCCTACCGAACCAACACCGGAAATATTATCAAAGACATATTAGTAAAAGACATTCTTATTTATTTAAACAATAACTATAGAGAAAAAATAACTCTAGAACAGTTAGCGAAAAAATTTCGAGCCAGTGTGAGTTATATCTGCCATGAATTCAGTAAAGAGTATCGTATCTCACCGATAAACTATGTCATTAAGCGCCGAATAACAGAAGCTAAGTTTGCGTTAACCAATACCGAATTATGTCTAAACGAAATTTCTTTCCGCGTCGGCTACGAGAATGTCGACCATTTCACAAAATTATTTATTCGGCATGTCGGCTGCTCCCCTTCAGAATACCGAAAACAGTTCAAAAGCCATCTTAACAAAGGGGAATATATATCGGAATTTAGTGAACGCACTGAAATGTTAACCTGAGACTGGCAGCAAACCTAAATAGTCTTATATTAAGCTCAATCCGTTCACATCTGAAAATGTGAACGGATTGCTAAAAGTGACTATTTATTTTGGTAATCTTTCAAGATTTGGCGGCCAGCAATATAAATCATAATCTCATCGGTTCCGCCACCAATTCGCTCACAACGCACGTCACGCCAGAAACGGGAAACTCGCGCATCATCGGTATAGCCCAACCCTCCCATAATCTGTATCGCGTCATCAATAACTTCAAGAGCAGTGCGAGCACAATACAATTTACACAATGCTGCACTGGTTCTTAATGACTGATGCATATCAGCCTGCCATGCGACTTTCAGCACCATATTTCGCATATTTTCGATTTTTACTGCCATTAGAACCAGTTTTTCCTGAATCATCTGGTTGTGCCCAATTGGCTTACCAAATTGAATACGCTGGTTAGCATATTTTGCTGCATCTTCAAAAGCACATTCAGCAAAACCGGTACTGCGGGCAGCATTGATCAAGCGCTCCATTTCAAAGTTGTACATGACATTCAGGAAACCCATTCCCTCTTCGCCGACCATATCGCTTTCATCGACTTCGACATTATCGAGATAGACTTCGCAGGTACTCAGCATGTGCCAGCCAATTTTATGTAATGGATTGATTTTAATACCCGGCCGATTTGACTCTACCCACCAAAGTGTAAATGCCTTTTTCGGATCTTTAGGTTCAGGATCTCGCGCCAGTACCAGCATATAAGGGTATTCTTTCGCCCCGGTAATAAAAGTCTTCTGGCCGTTCAAATACACTTTGCCATTCTTGCGTGTGTAACTTGTCGTCGCACTGTTATTATCCGAACCGGCACCGGGTTCAGTCAGCGCCAGCGCATAAGCTGGATCACCCGTTGCCAATGTACTTTCTGCTGTTTTCCGCAATTGTTCCGGTGAACCAAAACGCATCATACTGTGAATACACTGGCCATTAGTAATCAGAAATGCTGGCGCACCACACTTTGAAACCTCCATGAGTGCCAGCATTTGCGTGACATAATCAGCCGGGATCCCGTTATATTCTTCTGGTACGCCTAACAGAGAAATACCATTATCCGATAACGCCCTCATAAATTCTTTAGGATAAGTTCCGGTTTGATCACAGGTTCTGAAATACTCTTCAGGGAAGTCATTAGTAATGAGTTCCCGAATACTCGCCAGCAATAACTCTTGCTCTTCGGTTAAGCTAAAGTCCATACTCTTCACTCCCCTATTTTATTTATCATCAGACAAAACAAATCCCATGACGTTATCGTAAAACATCCGTTCATCCATTAATTTCAGATCAGTGGATATTATCGGCTTGAAATCCATTTGAGATAATATATCCCTTTCTAAATCAACACCGGGGGCAATTTCAACCAAGTGTAATCCGTCTTCTTTTAAGGTAAATACCGCTCGCTCAGTGATATAACGCACATCTAAACCACGCTCTAAAGCAATTTTCCCGCTGAACGTAATTTCTGGTATTTCTTTAATGAATTTTTTAACTCGCCCTTCCTGAATTATTTTCAGCGTTCCATCACCGACCTCAGTTTTCAGGCTGCCTGCAGTTAATGTTCCGCAGAATATTATTTTTTTAGAGGTAGCGCTAATATCAATAAAACCGCCCGTCCCCATAATTTTGCCATTAAATTTATGAACGCCGACATTGCCCTGTTGATCTATTTCAGCAAAACTCAAATAACAAACATCCAACCCACCACCGTGATAAAAATCAAACTGCGAGGTCATGTCCAGAATGGCTCGGGTATTCACATTGGCACCAAAAGCAACACCTTGTGTCGTAATGCCGCCAATGGGGCCGGTTTCCACGGTTAATACAAAATCATCAGCGCAGCCTTCTTCTCTGGCAACTAGGCCAATGCCATCTGCAATACCGACCCCCACATTTCCGACAGCCCCTTTACGCATTTCAAACAGTGCACGGCGGGCAACCAGTTTGCGTTGGTTCAGTGGAATCGCCATCTTAGTGCTGTCATCCAAGACAAAATCGCCGGAAATAAAACGGTTAACCGGTGCACCACCATAGAGTTGAGTTTGTGCTGGATCGACAACCACGATATCGACCAGATAGCCGGGTATTCTGACGGATTTTGGATGAAGCGTCGCTTTTTTGACCATCTTCTGCACTTGCATCATGACAATGCCGCCATTGTTATGCACTGCCTGCGCGATAACCAAGGCATCTAGATACATCACTTCATCTTCAAAAGAAGCGTAACCTTCACTGTCACAGGTTGTGGCACGAATAAAAGCCACTGTCGGCGCTATGGCCTTATAAAAGAGATATTCCTGATTATCAATTTCGATCAGTTTAATCAGTTCTTCTTTTGTCACTTCATTCAGTTTTCCACCTTGCTGGCGTGGATCAACAAATGTGCCAATCCCAATATTAGTTAAAATACCTGGCTGGTGAGCGGCAGAGGCACGAAGAACCTGAGTCAAAACGCCTTGCGGATAGTTATAGGCGCTAATCTTATTTTGTTCAGCCAAGTCAGAAATACGTGGTGATTGTCCCCAATGGCCACAAAGTGCCCATTTAACCAACCCTTCCTGAGCCAGTGGACTAATTCCTCGTTCTGCGCGATCGCCCAATCCGGTGGGACTAATTAAAGATAAATTACGTGGCGACTGTGTATTTTTATATTGTTCTGATAGTGCTGTTATTAAAGTTGTTGCTTCCAGAATCCCACCACCTGCACCTAATACACAGAGTGTCGCTTCATCCGGAATATATTTTACTGCATCCTCCGCGGATAAAACGGGAACCCGACCATTAACTCTTTTCGGTTTATCCAGTTTCATAGGTACTCCTAATTATCACTAAATTTATTTTCCATCCTACAGATGAAGCACATCCTCACCTCAAGGTGCTGTAAATAAAATTCAGATAGGGATGGTTATTCAGAAACCGAAATAGTTCCTGAATAACTTTAAATAAATATGAATTTATGACTGATGTATTGTCGTTAAAACAGATCTTAACTCTTTAATATCTATCTGCCCGGGGGCTGATGCTTTTTTTAGTGCCCCAAAGGTTGCCGCCGAACCAAAGACCTCACCTGATAATCGTGAAATAATGCCAAGCTTCGACATTGACATTGTAATGATGGGGCGATCTGCATATTGCTCATACATTTCCAATGTCGCAGCCAACAACGTCATAACATCGCTTTTATTTTGCGGCATTAATGCAATTTTAGGTATATCGGCTCCGAGTTCTTGCATTTTTCGTAGACGTTTAACAATTTCGTCTTTGGGCGGTGTTTTATGGAAATCATGATTAGACATGATAACTTTAATACCTTTAGCATGTGCATATGCTATCGTCGCACTGACTTCTTGGTCACCAGTAAAAAGCTCCAAGTCAATCATGTCAACCAAGCCACTATCAATCATCTTTCTGTTTAAGGAGAGATAATCTGTGGATGATATTTCTTTCTCTCCCCCTTCTTTCGCTGTGCGGAAGGTAAAGAGAATCGGTTTATTGTGAATAATAGTTCTGAGCTGGTGTGCCGCGTCGATAATACTCTCGATATTTTTCACATCATCAAAATGATCTATACGCCATTCTAGAATATCAAAGTCAAACTCTTGGTAATATTGCGCTTCTGACTTAACCGCAGAGGCATTTTTTCCCATCAATGACACGATGATTTTGGGGGCACCCTCGCCAATGACCAGATTTTTCACTGTTACCGTTTTCATTCTTTTCCCTTCCATTAATGCCTGACAACCGACGTTAGTCAGTATATTCCCGAATAGTCAGTTACGCATTGAATCCCATAACCTTTTTAACATATTCCAATGGGAACTCTTTTCCGGTCCAAAGCTTAAACTGTTCGGCTCCTTGCCATAATAACATTCCATACCCATCAACAGTTTTACATCCCGCCTCCATGGCCATCTGTAATAGCTTAGTCATATGAGGATTGTAAACACATTCCGAAACAAGGAGTTCGGGGCGCAGCATAGAGATATCACTAACGATGCATTCATTTTCCAGTGGCTTCATGCCCACTTTTGTTCCATTCGTCAGAATATCTGCACTAGCAATCGCGTTAGCAAAAGCCTTTTGGTTAGCCAGGTCATTTACTGTCACGACACAATCGGTATTATCATTAACGCGTTTAGCGAAAGCGAGAGCCTCTTCGTAAAACTCATCCCGCCGATTAAACAGCATAATTTCTTTGATACCTTCAATCGCTGCTTGTGCACCAATCGCGGTAGATGCCCCCCCCGCGCCAACCAAAACCATTTTTTTACCCTTGATATCAAAGCCAGTCTCTTTAATGGCTTTAATATGCCCGGTTCCGTCAGTGTTATATCCTCTGAGGAAACCGTTATCATTAACAATAGTATTAATTGCACCCACCAATTTAGCTGCAGGGGTTAACTCATCGACATACTGGCATGCTAGCTGTTTATTCGGCATGGAAACGCCAGTACCGCGCATTTTTAATGCCTTCAACCCTTCGATTGCTTTTCCAAAAGTCGAAGTATCTACCTCAAAAGCCATATAAGTATAAGGTAACCCAACCTCTTCCAATGCTTTATTCTGCATTTCAGGGGATAAACTATGTCTGATTGGATACGCCATTAATCCAATCAGCTCATATTTTGCAGTAACATCCATTGGTCACTCCTCACTAAAAAATAGGTATATTAAAATTGACTTAGTTAATATTTCTCTTGTTATTTATAAGCAGTATTCTTATTGAAAGAATCGCTCACCAAAACGAAAATCACTTTGCGGAATTTTGAAGACTTTATAGTACCGAATAAAGACGACTATCGCGGTGACGAAAGCAACAAGAGCAAATGCGATGTCCAGCAGAATAATATATTGCAATCCGATAGTAGATAAATAACCGGTAGCTAGAGGAATGACAAAGTTCGCCAACCCTCCCATCATCATATATATGCTGGTAACTTTGGCTTTGCTTTTTGGGAAAAATTCAGACATGACTGAGACACCAAGCTGTAATATTCCACCCGCAGCAGAGAAACCAATAACGAACGCGCCGACATTACACACCAGCGGTGATGGATACAGATAAATAACGGTAGCCGCTATAACGGATAACGCAGTATTAAACACATTGGCCCAGACGGGGCGCACCATGCTTTTCAACAAGAAAGCAAAGAGAAATACGCACAGTAATGAACCCAAGCTATAGTAAGAAATTGTTTTTAATGCGTCCGCTTCTGCCATGCCTGCAAAAGCCATAGCATATTTTGGCATCCAAACGACGATGACATAAAACGTTGAAAATGCAGCAACACCAAATATAACGGAGGCGACACCTTCCAGCCACGCCAGTGGTTTACTGTTCATCTGAGGCAAGTCTTTGGCAATAGCAGCATCGACTGTCTGACTGGGAAATTTACTCTTGACCACTAATAATGTGACAAGAATAAATAACACACCTGGAATCACCATGGCATAACCAAACCAAAGCTGGCTCACCATCAGGAAACTAACCAACATTGGATAGAACATCTGCCCAAAGGAAATGGTGGCTTTAAGCAGAATAACAGCAGACCCAGATGTTTTAGGATAGCATTCCATCAACGCAGGATAACCGCCTGTATCTAATGCTGCGTTCGCGGCACCAACACAAAATGCCAGAATAAATGCGACGATCAGATTTGGACTGGCGAGAATACCAAAGAAAAATAGAATGTATAACGCAATGCCGACGAAAATAACCGAACGTCTACCGAACTTATCCGAGATGACCCCGAAGAATAGGATACAAACGAGCCGCCCCAAACCTATCCCGGAAATGACATAGGCGATTCCTGCACTGTCTGTGTTAAATTTTTCTGCCAATGGAGTCATATTCTGCGCTAACGTGATAACGCTGATCCCATGAAGAAAGTAGCTTAGGTATATACTTATCGCAGCTAATAAAAATGGCGCATTAAAGGCCCTGCTCTGGCTCATGCTTTTCTCCGTTTATTGTTAATTTTTATTAAATATATTCTTATAAAACATCAATAAACTACCAACCCTATATAATGTATATAACACCCACGGTTATTTATACGTAATATAACGTTTTCGTTTTCAATTTTATTGCAAACCACTAGCCAGAAATAACAAGAGTATTGTTGAAAATTTGTTTTAATTTCACACATCCAACACAACACGAATGGAGGAATAAAAACCGTCGCGACGAGTAAATATCGTTTGATTTTGTGAGGCAGTTAAAATTTATTAAGCCATAAATTTATTTAAGAAAATTACTCAACAAAACAATAGGGATTTCCATAAAACTATAATTAAATTATTTAACACTTCATTTACGCCGCGCGTTTTCATCAATAGTAAAAAGAGCATGCTATGTTGCACAAGGCCATAATAATTTTGCACATCCTACGAAAGCAAACCTTCAAAGACATTAAATTAATAAGATAATAACTCTCGCGCACCAGCACATTATGTGACGGTAACCCTAGTACATGCAGAATGTTTATCGTATGTTCACATGAGATAAATTGATAAACCGCGATGAGAAACTGAATGAATTTAAAACAATTACATTATTTTAAGCGTTTAGCCGAAAAGCAGCATTACACTGAAGCCGCATCGAGTTTGTTCATTGCCCAACCCTCACTAAGTCATGCCATATCTGAGCTTGAAAAAGAGCTTGGCGTGGCCTTGTTTGAAAAAATGGGCAGAAACGTGCGAATAACACAGAGTGGAAAAATTTTTTTACCTTATGTGGAAAATGCGCTGCTTGAATTGGAGAATGGCCGCCTTGCCCTACGCCAAATGAGTGGTTCTCAAAATAATACCATCAGACTGGCCTTTATTTACACTATGGGAGAAACAGTAGTTCCTCAGTTGATTGATCGGTTTATCCATGTCTCCGGCAATGAAAATAAACGTTTTTGCTTCTATCAGGGAACATCTTCATCGATTATTGACGATCTGAAAGCTGATAAGTTTGATCTGGCTTTCTGTTCTCATATGCCGGAAGAACCAGAAATAGAGTTTATCCCTTTAATTAGCCAAGAACTGGTATTGGTAACGTCCCGTGATCACCCCTTAGCACTGCGTAATGAAAGTGAAATAGCGCTAGAGGACACCATTCCATACCCCTATATCTTTTTTTCACAAAAAAGTGGATTACGCCAGTTTATTGACAAGATGTTTATGCAGAAGAAACTGATTCCAGAAATAACCTGTTATGTCGAAGAAGATACCGCGATGGTTGGGCTAGTGAGTATTAACTACGGCATTGCAATTATGCCGCGGATCAGTACGCTTTCACATTCTAATGTTCATGTTATGCACATCAAAGACCCCGGCCCCACACGGTATATTTGCCTAGCTACCCGTAAAGATCAGGTATTATCGCCAGCGGCACAAACATTTAAGAAATTTATCTTTACTGCATGTCAACAAATGACGTTCAAGTAACCCACCCGCGCTGTAGGCAGTAATTTCCACCTACAGCCTATTGCCTACTTCAAACCTGAACTTGACTCATTTTTACCATATAACCCCGCTCTTTCCTGCTCCGGTAACCAATAAATAATGCTGTCAGGAAACCTGCCGCAGCGAGGCCAACATCAAACCACATAATACTGGCAATACTGGTTTGTGAAAGTTTTGCGGTAATCAACGGAATAGTGAATGTCGCCAGACTCCCTGCACTATAAAAAATTGCAGTAGCCTTGCCTTTCGCTTGCGGAAAGCGCATTGCCATCAATGTCAGCCCGAGTTGCATAACACCTCCTGCCGCAGAAAATCCAATGACAAAAGAAAAGATAAATACCGTGGTGACAGTGGTATATAGGCATACCGTTAACAACGCGACAAAAGAGATGAAGGTATAAAGCATTAACAATGTGGTTGAACTGACAGTTTTCTTAACTAACCCTGCCGTAATAAAAACACAGAGCAAAGAGCCAATGGTATATACACTCAACAGTTTAATTGACAAGGTATAAGACATCCCTGCCACAAACTGCCCATACTGCGCCAACCATTGACTGATAAGATAAAATGTTGCCATTGCGATATAGCCATATAGCGTGAAACTGGCCAGATCCAGCATCGAACAGGTATAGGTTTTAGATGCTTCAGGTTCTTCTGTAACTTGCGTTGTGGATTCTATTTTCACAGGAGAATCATGTCGTGGGAAAGGGCATTTAAACAGATAGAGTGCATTGAGGAACATAATGCTGGCAGCAATCAAAAATGACCAACCGAACCAAAGATCAAACCACACCAAAATACTAATCATAAACGGCAGAATAAATTGACCACCGGAGACAAACGCTTTAATAAGAATATTCGCTGTACTCGGAGTATTAGGGAAAGCTTCCATTAACGATGGATAAGTGCCAGAGTCTAGGAAACTGTTAGCCATTCCTGCCAAAAAACCAAAACAATAGGCAACGACAATACTTTGTGTACTCAGGACTCCGAGGAAAAAGCCTAAATAACAAAACATTCCCAGATAGATAAAAGGTTTTCGACCAAAGCGGTCAGACAGCATACCTGCCACAAGCAGAATACTCAGCCGCCCTATTCCCAATGAAGAAATGACAATAGATACTCCCGCAGCATCAGTTTGCCATTGTTGCTGTAAATGGGGCATATTCAAACTGATCAATATGACCCCCATACCATGAACCAAATAATTGATATACAAGCCGATAGATGTAGGTATGTAATTGTTTTTCATATAAACCTTTTCCAGAAAAGGATTTTTAAATTTAACCTACAGGAATTTTCCTATCGTTATCTAAAAAACCTGATCTACAGATATTTCCCGGTAAATGTTGTCGTGTAAGAAAATGACAACCAGACTCAATATGGCAAGTAAAACAATTCTTAAAAATTCGGTATTTTTCTCATTTCCATACTAACAATCAGGTCGAGCAATAAATAATTCATTTTTTGAAAGTAACTCATAGATTATTTCTATAGATGGAGCATATCAATACAGTATTTTTTCTTATAATCATATGTCATCTACATAGTTGCCATCCATTTTTCAACATAAAAGCAACATAATGGTTGGATATTTAACACAAAGAGTGTCATATTCGGGATCAATCCCTAGGTAATAACGCTTAATGAAAAATAGGGAGAAATAAACATGCCGTTGATATGTGATAATAGGCAAGATATTTATTTTTGAATTTGTGAGGAGAAGAAAATATTATTCAATTTTATGACGAAAATCATACTGTAAAATGAAATAATTAATTCCTGCAGACTGTCAATATACCTAGAGAATCAAAGTGTAATTAATGCAAGATAATTTCACTTTACACAGTAATTTTATTTATCAGTTGTAAAAAACCACCTATTTTTAACATAACCGTTCCAGATCATGAGAATAGAGTTCGGCCGCTACAGATTGATATATTTTCCATTCTATAAAGTCCCCCTCTGTATACACAGCATGAAATGCCGCATAATCAGGGAAAAAGCGCATAGTATTATTCCCAATACGATTATTTATCTTTTTAATAATGGCATTAACTCTTTGCTTTCTTTTTTCATTCATGAGCATCAGCGTATCAACTACAGAAAGTGGGATATCTTGCTCTCCCCTTTCCCATTTCTGCCACATGTCAGTGTTGTTATCGCCTGCAATATACTTTGCCGCCTCGTCATAACTTAGGAAAAAAAGCTGCCTCAGCGCCTGCAATTCTAAATTATTCATAATGCATCCCCCTAAAGTAGTCAGAATGAATGATTAAATAACATTATAATTATCTTAACGGAATGATCATTATCACAATAAGGTGAACCGATAGTTATTAGGTCATCGCGTTAAATTTAAAAAGCTCACAAACCTAAGAGGATTGCGAGCTTCTCATGTTGATCACATCACTGCCACTCAGGTAGGTGAATCCCAACATTTATGCGCGCACATGCTTTTTATTCTCCAACAAGAATAACGTCAATCCCCCCTTTGCGTAGGCCATTCAAGCTTTCAGTAGGAATACCTTTATCCGTAATGACCATATGTATACGCTGGGTATCAATAATCTTATGTAGGCTGGAACGGTTAAATTTGCTGGAGTCAGTGACTACGATGATACGTTCCGCAACTTCACACATTCGGCGATTGAGTCGAGCTTCGTCTTCATTATGCGTGCTCACCCCCCGCTCAAGGTCGATGGCATCGACCCCAAGAAACAGCATATCGAAGTGATAGTTTTGCAAAGACTGATCGGCCTGATCACCATAGAAGGAAAGAGACTGGCGGCGCAAATGCCCACCTGTCATCAGCAATTCCACCCCTTCAGCATCAAGCAGCGAGTTAGCGACATTCATACCATTTGTCATCGCAATGACCTCCTTATGATTACGCATGTGACGCGCAATTTCACAGGTAGTCGTGCCTGAGTCCAAAATGACGCGGTGCCCAGGCTTAATCAGATTGGCAGCAACACGGGCGATACTGCGTTTTAACGATGTGTTAAGGGAGCTTTTATCTTCAACCGTAGGTTCTACCGCAGGTGTACCTGAATCACACACCAGCGCACCGCCGTAGGCACGTACCGCAATCCCTTGTTTTTCCAAAAAAGCCAGATCATTGCGGATTGTTACCGTTGAAACGCCAAAAAATGACGATAAATCGTTTACCTGAACACTTCCCTGTTGACGCAGGCGTTGAATGATCTGCTCACGCCTTTCACTGGTGCCTGTTATGCGTTTATCCGTTGCCGAATCAGTATTGCTCATAGGAAATCCTTTCTAAAGCCTTTCGTTTCATTTCACTTTGTCTATTAACACCTTTCTTTTGCGGGAAAGCAAGTCTTAACATTGCCCAAGAACAGCGATCTTTCAGGTTCACAATCCTTTCATTATGTTTCTTTTGCGAAACAGATCTCAATTTTATAATCTTTCGTTTTGTTTTTATTAAGCGATAAAGCAGTATCAATGAAACAAATCGAAAGATAAAAGTACCTTACTATATTATACGGAGAGGAAAGTGAAACATTTAACCGAGTTTGTGGCTGACCATAAACAGGATACCGGATGTGGCATTTTTGCCGTCTGTTCCGCTCACCCATTGGTTTTGGAAGCGGCAATACGCCACGCCCAGGAGACCCAATCCCTCTTATTAATAGAAGCGACCTCCAACCAAGTAGACCAGTATGGTGGCTATACCGGCATGACACCGGCAGACTTTCGTGGTTTTGTTGAACAAATGGCGGATAACCACCAGCTTCCTCGTGATCGGTTGGTTTTGGGGGGAGACCATCTTGGACCTAATCGCTGGCAAAACAGACCGGCGCAAGAAGCTATGGCTCATGCAGAGGAACTTATTCGCCACTATGTGGCGGCGGGCTTTAAGAAAATTCACCTCGATTGCAGTATGTCTTGTGCTGATGACCCGGTGCCACTCACTGATCAAATTGTTGCCGAAAGAGCCGCAAGACTGGCCCATATAGCAGAAAAAACCCGTCAGGAGCAGTATCGTTCCTCTGATCTGGTTTACGTCATTGGCACTGAAGTTCCCGTCCCTGGTGGCGCACACGAAACACTGTCAACTCTTGTTGTTACCTCACCACAGGCGGCAAAAGCAACCTTGGAGGCCCATCGACACGCTTTTGAGCAACAGGGTTTAAGCGATATATGGCCGCGTATTATCGGGCTGGTTGTCCAACCCGGTGTCGAATTCGATCATGCTCATGTTATTGATTATCAAGCAGAGAAATCTCTTGCCCTCAGTCAAATGATCGCAGAATTTGACACTATGGTTTTTGAAGCCCACTCCACTGATTATCAAACTCCACTGGCGCTACGTCAGCTCGTTCAGCATCACTTCGCTATTTTGAAAGTCGGCCCTGCGCTCACTTTTGCACTGCGTGAAGCCTTATTTTCATTGGCAGCTATCGAACAGGAATTGCGGCCTGCCTACCAATGTTCGGGGCTGCGAGAGGTATTGGAGAGTGTCATGCAGGAACAACCTGAATACTGGAAACATCATTATCACGGCAACAATGAAGCACGTCGTTTAGCACGTGGATACAGCTATTCTGACCGCATTCGTTACTATTGGCCCGATCAGAATATCGACAATGCCTATTCTCGATTAATAGAAAATTTGCTGGATGAAACGATTCCACTGCCATTAATCAGTCAGTATCTGCCTCTTCAATACGTTAAGGTCCGTGAAGGTCGTCTCGCAGCAACGCCGCACGAACTGATTATCGACCATATCCAGGATGTTGTGCGCCAGTACCATGCTGCCTGTCTGGGAACATCGCCATCCCATTAACACAATGATAACAAGGAATAAAATATGCCAAACATTGTATTAAGTCGTATTGATGAGCGACTAATTCACGGCCAGGTTGGTGTTCAATGGGTCGGTTTTACCGGCGCGAATCTGGTTTTAGTTGCCAATGATGAAGTCGCCGAAGATCAGGTCCAGCAAAATTTAATGGAAATGGTACTGGCTGAAGGGATTGCAGTGCGCTTTTGGCCCCTGCAAAAAGTTATCGACAATATTCATCGCGCAGCAGATCGCCAGAAAATTTTACTGGTCTGCAAGACACCCAAAGACTTTCTGACCTTGGTTAACGGCGATGTTCCCGTGACGCGCATTAATGTCGGCAATATGCACTACGCCGAAGGGAAACAACAAATCACGAAAACCGTCTCTGTTGATGATCAGGATATTGTTGCCTTCAATGGCCTGAAAAGTGCTGGGGTGGAATGTTTTATTCAGGGCGTGCCAACTGAGCAGGCTCAGGATCTCTACAAACTCCTCTGAGGTATTTTCTATGGAAATTAGCTTACTACAGGCATTAGCGTTGGGGATTCTGGCCTTTATTGCCGGTCTGGATATGTTCAATGGCCTGACCCATATGCACCGCCCGGTGGTTCTCGGGCCGCTGGTTGGTCTGATACTCGGTGATCTCCACACCGGCATTCTCACTGGCGGGACTCTGGAACTGGTTTGGATGGGGCTTGCCCCACTCGCGGGTGCTCAACCGCCCAATGTGATTATCGGCACCATCGTCGGAACGGCTTTTGCCATTACCGCGGGCGTAAAACCTGAAGTCGCTGTTGGGGTCGCAGTGCCGTTCGCCGTGGCGGTGCAAATGGGTATCACATTCTTGTTCTCCATCATGTCTGGTGTCATGGCACGCTGCGACAGAATGGCGGCAAATGCAGATACCGCGGGTATTGAGCGTGTTAACTATCTCGCCTTACTGGCCTTAGGGACTTTCTATTTTTTGTGCGCCTTTTTGCCCATCTATTTTGGCGCAGAACATGCAAAAACGGTTATCGATGTGCTGCCAGCCCGTTTGATCGATGGTCTTGGCGTAGCAGGTGGCATCATGCCAGCCATTGGGTTTGCCGTGTTGCTGAAAATCATGATGAAAAACGTCTATATCCCCTATTTCATTCTTGGTTTTGTCGCTGCTGCTTGGCTGAAACTACCGGTGTTAGCGATTGCCGCCGCAGCGCTCGCTATGGCATTAATTGATTTTATGCGTAAAGACCCAACGGTGCAGCAGCCTTCCCGTACTGAGCAAGAGGAATTCGAAGATGGCATCTAATACTCACGTTTTACCAGACATCAATGTCACGGAAAAATCAGTGATTGATGGCAATGATAATATCTATGAAGATCAAACTATCGGTGCAGAGCTGACGAAGAAAGATATTAACCGTGTGGCATGGCGCTCTATGCTGCTACAAGCCTCATTTAACTATGAGCGTATGCAGGCATCCGGTTGGCTGTATGGCCTGTTACCTGCGTTGAAAAAGATCCATACCAATAAGAATGATTTAGCGCGGGCGATGAAAGGCCATATGGGCTTTTTCAATACTCATCCTTTCCTTGTGACGTTCGTCATTGGCATCATTTTGGCGATGGAGCGTTCAAAACAGGATGTCAACAGTATCCAAAGTACAAAAATCGCCGTGGGTGCACCACTTGGTGGTATTGGCGATGCCATGTTCTGGCTAACTTTATTACCGATTTGTGGTGGCATCGGGGCTAGTCTAGCTCTACAAGGATCCATCCTTGGCGCAGTGGTATTTATTGTTCTGTTTAACGTGGTCCATCTTGGATTACGTTTCGGGTTGGCTCACTATGCATACCGTATGGGGGTGGCGGCTATCCCACTCATTAAAGCCAACACCCGTAAAGTAGGTCATGCCGCATCCATTGTTGGGATGACGGTGATTGGTGCGCTGGTGGCAACGTATGTCCGCCTGTCTACCACACTTGAGATTACTGCTGGTGACGCGGTGGTTAAACTGCAAACCGACGTTATCGACAAACTGATGCCCGCCTTTCTTCCACTGGTGTACACCCTCACCATGTACTGGTTGGTACGACGCGGTTGGAGCCCCCTGCGGCTTATCGGGCTTACCGTGGTCTTAGGTATCGTCGGAAAGTTTGGCCACTTTCTGTAAGTCAGAGGAGAAAATATGATAAGCATTATTCTCAGTGGTCACGGTGGATTTGCGACCGGGCTGGAAAAGGCGATGAAACAAATATTGGGTGAACAGCCACAAGTTATCGCCATCGACTTTCCTGAATGTTCCACCACCGCTCTGCTGACTGCCCAGTTTGAAGAGGCAATAGCCAATCTGGATGAACGTGATGGGCTGGTTTTTTTGACGGATTTACTCGGTGGCACTCCCTTTCGCGTAGCCTCCACTTTAGCCATGCAGAAGGTGGGCCGAGAAGTGATCACCGGTGTCAATATGCAGCTCGTGCTAGAAATGGTGCTGGAACGCGAAGGTCTTAGTAGTCAGGAGTTTCGTCTTATGGCACTTGAGTGCGGGCATCGAGGATTGACCAGTCTCGTGGATGAGATGGGGCGCTATCGCGAACCTACTCCCGTCGAGGAAGGGATATAACGATTTATTGCCAAGCTATTCGTCTGTAAGACTTTCATTATGCCTCACTTTGGTTTGTGGCCTTTGTGTCACAAACCTTTCTTTTCCTTTCGAATAGTCAGCCATCATTAACCACAAATAAAAGTAATCCATTATAAATAAACGATATTTTAATAACCAACTCTTTTTTAGATCCTATTTTTCGTTTTATTTCCTTTCTTATGTTGACCTTTCGTTTTCTTTTCTATAGATTTTCATTTAAGCATATAACCCATTAAATGAAACAAAACGAAAGGTCGCCATGTTCTGCTTTGTGCTGACCCATTGAATTCGCACTGCTAAGGACTGAGTTATGAATGAAACCCATTTTTCCTGTACTCCCCCGTCAACGTGGACTGAAAAAGAGATCCGTCAGCAACCAGAGTGCTGGATACGATCATTAAAAAATATCGAAAGTTTACGTCACGATATCGACACTTTCCTTGCCCCACTGTTGCAACAATCTGATTTGCAGATTGTCCTGACGGGTGCGGGAACCTCAGCTTTTATCGGTGACATTATTGCACCATGGTTATCACGCCACACCAGGGAAAATTTTGTTGCAGTACCCACCACAGACCTCGTCACCAATCCCGCTGATTATCTGTCTGCCGAACAACCGACTTTACTTATCTCTTTTGCTCGCTCCGGTAACAGCCCGGAAAGTGTTGCCGCAGTCGATTTAGCTAACCAAATCGTCAAGCAGTGCCATCATTTGGTCATCACCTGTAATGAAGCTGGCAGTCTGTATCAAAATGCGGTGAAGAGCGATAATGCTTTGGCACTGTTAATGCCCGCCGAAACTCATGATCGTGGTTTCGCCATGACCAGTAGCATTACCACCATGATGGCTAGCTGTCTGGCGGTTTTCGCCCCAGAGGTCATCAACAGTTCGCGTTTTCAAGATGTGGCAACACGCTGCCAGCAGATCATTGCCTCACAAGGTAATTTGAGTCATGCCGTGTTTGGTGACTTGTCTTTCAAACGAATTGTCTATCTCGGCAGTGGTGGGCTACAGGGCGTAGCACGAGAGTCAGCACTGAAAGTGTTAGAGTTAACCGCCGGTAAATTGGTGGCATTTTACGACTCCCCGACCGGTTTCCGTCACGGGCCAAAATCCTTGGTCAATGCCGAAACACTGGTCGTCGTTTTTGTTTCCAGCCACCCTTACACCCGTCAATATGATCTCGATTTACTGGCTGAATTGCACCGCGACCAACAGGCTATGCGCGTTGTGGCAATCTCTGCTACACCCCATCCAGAAATCGACGCTGGGCCGCATCTTCTGTTACCCGCCTCCCGCGACTTTATCGACATCGAGCAAGCATTCTGCTTTCTGATGTATGCACAAATTTTCGCCCTGACCGAATCCATCAAAGCGGGCATTACTCCAGATACCCCTTCCGCCAGCGGGACAGTCAACCGTGTTGTGAAAGGCGTGGTTATTCACCCTTGGAAAGGTTGAGAGGATCAGCATATGAGCATTATTTCTACCAAATATCTTCTTCAAGACGCGCAGGCCAGAGGCTACGCCGTACCGGCGTTTAATATCCATAACGCCGAAACCATTCAGGCAATCCTTGAAGTTTGTAAAGAGATGCAGTCCCCGGTGATCCTTGCCGGCACTCCGGGCACCTTTAAACACATTGCTTTTGAAGAGATCTATGCACTGTGTAAAGCCTATTCGGAAAGCTATGACATGCCGCTGGCGCTACATCTTGATCATCATGAATCACTGGAAGATATCACCCGCAAAGTCAATGCTGGTGTTCGTAGCGCGATGATTGATGGCAGCCACTTCCCATTTGCTGAGAATGTGCAGCTTGTTAGAAGCGTGGTTGATTTTTGCCATCGCCATGATTGCAGCGTAGAAGCTGAGTTAGGTCGTCTGGGCGGTGTAGAAGATGATATGGATGTTGATGAGGAGAGTGCCTTCCTCACTGACCCACAAGAAGCTCGCCGCTTTGTCGAATTTACTGGAGTCGATAGTCTTGCTGTTGCTATTGGGACTGCACATGGCTTGTATACCAAACGCCCCAAAATTGACTTCAAGCGCTTGGGCGAAATTCGTGACGTTGTCGATATTCCGCTGGTATTACATGGCGCAAGTGATGTCCCTGATGAATATGTTAGACGCGCCATCGAGCTGGGTGTTTGTAAAGTGAATGTCGCAACCGAGCTGAAAATCGCGTTTGCGGCGGCGGTGAAAAAATGGTTTGCCGATAATCCCGAGGGCAACGATCCACGTTATTACATGCGTGTCGGTATGGATGCGATGAAAGACGTGGTCCGCAGCAAAGTAACCGTCTGCGGGTCGGCGAACAAATTAATTCCTGAAATAGAAGCCTCGCTATAACCCTTGATAGCGCTGCAACTTTGACTCTTTACTGAAAACGAGACAACTCATCGAGTGGAAATTGCAGCGTTTCATCCTGTTTAAATCTGGACAACAAATATTCCACCGTGACACGTACTCGCGGCGCTATCAGTGCCCGGTGTGGGTATTGAATCACCATTTCATAGTTACCCGGGTCATGTTGACCAAAGAGCACTATCTTCAATGCCCCAGACTTTAGATGCTGTAGCGCATGGTGAACCCCGACTTGTGCGATACCAAGCCCTAAACAGGCGGCCTGAACTTGTGCTTCTGGGGCTGAAATTGTAACCACGGCGGAATCTGGATCCATAGAGGTAAGACTGCCATCAGTGCCCCGGAATCCCCAAGGAGAAACACGACCGCCCAAAAACCGTCTTGCGATTAAATGGTGCTTCTCAAGATCTGCTGGAGAGTGGGGAACGCCGTGCAAAGCCAGATATTCTGGCGCGGCAACTAAAATCATATTGAGATGACAAACCGGGCGTGACACCAATGATGAATCCACGATACGGCCACCACGAATGGCGAGATCATAGCCATCTCTAACTAAATCCGTCACTCTGTCGTCAAAATCAACTTCCACCGACAAGGCGGGATAACGTGATCGCAGGCCCGGCAAGGTGGGCAGCAATTGTTCTCGACCAAATGCAGCACTGGTTGAAATTCTCACATGCCCACTGGTTTCCATCTTGCGCGCAACCACCATATCCGCTGCCGTATCCAGTGCCTCAATCGCAATACGGGCCTGTTTCAGGAATACACTGCCTTCCTCTGTCAAACTTAACTTTCTTGTTGTTCTATTCATGAGACGTATACCGAGAGCTTGTTCAAGGCTGGCGATATTTTTACTGACAGCAGCAGCACTGATGCCCTGAATGCGAGCTGCTGCAGTAAAACTGCCAGAATCAGCGGCTTCAACAAAAGACAGAATTGCCCGTACTCGTTGTGATAACTCCATATCCATCCCCTCGACATTAATATTTCCAATAGCTTTGCAGCGATTATTAACCTCAAGTTAAATATTATTCAACCATATAGGCCATTAAAGTTATCAATAAAGAGGGGCATACTCTCTGCCATCAAGTGTGAGTAGTAAGAGAATAAGTAGAGGAAATAGAGAATGAAGAGCTTAGTTATTGTTTCACATCCCTATCCAACACAATCAAAAATAATCAAAGCATTGCAGCAAACCGTGGAGGGAATAGAAAACGTCAAGGTGCGTAACCTTGAGTCTCTCTATGGCAATGACGTGAGCGGATTTGATGTAGCCGCAGAGCAAATGGCTTACGAAGGTATTGATCGTCTCGTCTTTATGTATCCGACACACTGGTTCAATACCACTCCAATGCTGAAAGCATATTTAAATGAAGTCTGGACTTATGGCTGGGCTTTCGGTCCGGGTGGCGATGCACTCAAAAACAAACAGCTGCTGGTCGTCACATCGGCTGGTGCTAGCCAATATACTTATTCTCACAATGGATTGATTCAAAGCACCATGGATGAAGTATTGACGCCAATGAAAGCCAGCGCGCTCTATGTTGGAATGAATTATATGAAACCGTTGGTGTTTCATGACGTCGCGAGTGCAAGTGAGGAAAATATCGCGCAATTCCAACAAAAGCTGTTAGCAGCACTTTCAGAATAATGTTTTGTTGTCACGTTGGGTGTGTCAGGGCATCCGGTATTTCTACCATGCCCTGACAAAGTCAAAATCGTCAACAGAGGATGTAGCAACATGAATTTTCTGACTAGCATGGCCGCCACGACCCTATTTTCTCTCAGCCTCATGTCAGCGGCTAATGCCGAACCACTATTACGTATTTTTGAACTTGGTATTCAGGATAATCAGCAGCAGGCTTTTAATGTGGCTGGTCAAGAGAATTTAACGGCATCCGTTAGCACCGAGCCTGGCGTGCTGGCAATGTATACCGTCAGCCCAGTAGATAAGCAAAATATGTCGTATTTATTCGAAATTTATCAAGATAAGAGTGCTTATGAGGCACATATAGCGTCACCTCATTTCCAGGCTTACCAAGCGAAAGCACCGAGTCTGCTCACAGGACATAAGAAACTTACCGAAACCGAAGCCCAGTTTTTCGCTGAAAAAGCCGCCCCCGTTAGGGTAATCAATGGCGAGGATAAACCAGTGATACGCTTTGCCGAAATCACATTGAAAGAGGGGGTAAATGAGCAATTTCGCCAAATTGTCATCGATGAAATGAAAGCGGCAATTGAAAAAGAAGACGGTGTGTTAGCAATGTATGCCGCCACAGTAAAAGGCCACCCTGAACAGTGGCGCTTTGTGGAAATCTATGCGGATGATGCTGCCTATGAGCTTCATCGCCAAACTCCGCACTTTCAGCATTACATCCATTCTACAGCCGACATGCTGCAGGATAAAAAGTTGACGGTATTAGCGAATCGTACTTTGGTCAATAAAGGTGGGCTTTATTTCAACATCCTTGATTAGCTCTCTGCAATACAAGAAACCTAACAGTGAAGAGGTAAATAGTATGACTGCAACAAAGACTTGGTTGATTACAGGTGCATCCAAAGGTCTCGGCTTGGCTTTAACTCACCAATTATTAGCCGCCGGTCATCGTGTTGCGGCAACAACCCGTAATAAAGCATTGTTGGAAAAAGAAGTGGGTATTACGTCGCCACAATTTTTGCCACTGAGTGTCGATTTGAGTGATGAAGCCAGTGTTAAATGTGCAGTGAACCAAGCTCTGGATCATTTTGGCTCTATCGATGTTGTCGTTAACAATGCCGGTTTCGGTCAGATGGGAACTCTGGAGGAGTTAAGTGATGCCGAGGCCCGCAAAAGTTTTGATATCAATGTATTCGGTATGCTCAATGTTATTCGTAGTGTGATGCCGCATCTTCGAGCTCGTCGGAGTGGGCACATTATGAATATTTCATCGATGGCAGGGATTCAAGGGCATTTTCCAGGTTGGGGCGTGTACTGTGCAGCAAAGTTTGCCGTGGCTGGGTTCACGGAGGCTTTAGCCGCAGAATCAGCAGAATTTGATATTAAGGTTACACTGGTTTATCCAGGTCATATGCGTACCCGCTTCCTCTCACAAGGCTCTATTATGTCGCCGGAAAATCCTATTGCTGATTATCTTACTGTGCGTGAAAACGAAAAAAGGGTGAAAGAACAGATGGATGGTCAACAGATTGGCGACCCCGAAAAAGCAGCTGCGTTACTTATCAAAATAAGCCAAGTAGACAATCCGCCATTGCACTTCTTTATGGGTGAGGATGCTTATCAGGCGGTAAATACCAAACTTAACTCGGTAAAACGCGATTTAGCTATCTGGGAGGCTGATACACTCTCCATTGGCTTTTAACTCTTTGTTATTATACAAAAATCCACGCAACCGCGTGGATTTTTATTTTGATGATACCCGACAAAAGCTGTTCAGCTCTTTTCATTTTTCTCATCCCCCTCAATTCTTAACAATAACCTTACTCTGGCTTTTGACGCATATCATGCAAATGTTAATATAGCTGGCTGAGGGTGCTTGATATTTTGATGACAAAGGAAACGTTTTGAACACAAAAAGCAGAATGCGGTTGTGGCCACGGTTGGCGTTATATGCAATGACTATTTTGCTATTGGCTGGGTGCTCAAACAAATCGAATCGCGACTATTCTACATTGCCTAAAGGCAGTTACAGCGATAAATCCTATACCGTCAAACGTGGCGACACGCTCTATTTTATTGCCTGGATCAGTGACAATGAAGTGAGTGATCTTGCTCGTATCAACAAACTTAGCCCCCCTTATCGATTAGAAGTGGGGCAAAAACTGCGCCTCAGCAGTTCTGCATCTAGCGGAAGTCTAACATCGACTAAACGTAAATCCTCAAATACCGCGATAGCGAAATCAACACCTCCACCGGGGGCTGGTGGTTGTTGGCGCTGGCCTACCAGCGGGAAAATCATCTCGAAATACTCCTCTGCTGATGGCGGCAATAAAGGTATTGATATTGTAGGTAAACGTGGACAGCCAGTATATGCGTCAGCCAAAGGCCGTGTTGTGTACGTCGGGAATCAACTGCGAGGTTATGGCAATCTCATCATGATTAAACATGGTAATGATTTTATTACCGCTTACGCCCATAACGACACAATGCTGGTGAAAAACGCACAGGATGTAAAAGCGGGACAGAAAATTGCCACTCTAGGTAGCTCTGGAACCGATACTCTTATGCTACATTTTCAAATTCGTTACCGGGCAACCGCCCTTGATCCATTGCGCTATCTGCCTGCACAAGGAACAACGCCGAAATGCTAACCTTTGGCTTTCATCCAATGTAGGCTATCTCAGATAAGCAAAAGGCCCCTCGAAAGGGGCCTTAGTGTTATGACGCGGAGTATTATTACGCCAAAACTTGTTTCACGAATGCTTTAATCTCTTCAACCTGACAGTTATCGAAGAAGCACTGCTGGAAGCGCTCACCGCTCACTGCAGTTTTGACCAATTCAGGGTCGATAGCGCGCAGCGTGTCTAAATAGTTTTCTTTCACTACCGCAGCTTTCACTTGGTTCAAAATACCCGCGTTACGCACTTGCGGCTCTTTACGATCCAGTGGGTAGCCTTCGCCTTTCACGCCAGTAAAGGCCTTCTCGAAGATGTAGCGAACGTTCAGTTCTGCACCCCAACCAAAACCTTTGGCGAATGGCAGAGACAAAGCGTTACCGTTATTAATCTGAGCAAACAAGAAAGCATCCGCAGGATCAATACAATAGCCACATACAACACCAGGATGAATGTTCAATGACATCATCGCGCCCTGACCTGTACCGCAACCGGTAACCACGAAATCGACTGCTTTAGAGTTAAGCAGAATACTGGCCATAATCCCCAGATGGATATAAGTTAGGTGATGATCATTTTCATCACTCATACCTACGTTGTATACCGGGTACGCTTTTTCTGAGGCTACGGCGTTCAGCTCTTTCAGGATTATCGCGTTTTTAGTTGCCTGACTGTTTTCCATCATCAGTGCAATTTTCATTATGTTCTCTCCGATTAGGTCAATGAAACCGAGTCCATTGAATGTGTTGTTTGGCTTGATTATAGCGAAGATAGCACTAGTAAAACAACATTTCAATTTTAATGAAAATTAGTTCTACGCACATCACACATCAGTAGAAAGCCAGTGTCGATGTCTCTGTTTCCCTCTTCACGTTGGTGAATGAAGTATCCATAATCACTGCTATTCCTGTGCCATTATTTTTTAGTTACAGTCATTAATATGTTGAAAAACTGGTACTCTTACAGGATTAATTGAGCAATTTATGAAGCAGAAAAATTGATATCAGGGCTCTTCCTCACATATGGAATCAATAATGAGTAATATGCTGACCTCTTATACCTCTCAAGCCATTCAAAAATTACAAAAATTAGGAATTATTCTGTCACCAGAATCAGATGTACCGATTCTGGCATTGCTGGATGCCATCGCTGATCTTGATACACTCCGCGTGACAGCAATTGGCCGCACACTGCAGCAGCAAAGTGCATTTAATGCTGTGGTTCGCGACAATATTGCCAATATGGATGTCGCCAACCGTCAGGCAAAAATAGTTGCCGCGTTTGACTCCATTCGTGAAGATGCCACCCAAATGGTCGGCTGGTTAGAAGATGGCAAACTCGACGTTATTGAGCGTATAAAATCTGGTTGGATTACATTACGTCGCGGCTCTATCCCTGATCGATTCAATGGCATCAAAAAAATCTATTTGGACGTTGCTAAAGCTTCCGATGAGCAGATAAGTCGTGAGAAAGCAATTTTAGATGCCTATCAGGATTTCCGTTTTGGCCTGAAACAGGCTCATGTTGATGCCCAAACCATACTTTCGATAGCGCAGGATAATCTGCAAAAAAGCCAGTCGCTATTGCAACAAGCGCAGACTGCTACAGAACAATATCAGAAAAATGACGCCGCCGAGCATTCACGTCTAGAACTTGCCCGTGATGAATCTATCAGAGCTATGCAGAAAGAAGATGAACGTTATCAGATAGTCAAAGATCTGACGGATAACCTTCTGATTGCTTATAACGCTGCGGAAGCCGTATTTGCTCGTCTCCAGCAAACCTGCGCCATTAAGGAACGTGTTTACCGCCAAAGCGTGACCTTTTTTAGTACCAACGAAATCGTATTCACCGCCCTTTCCGCCTCAATGACATCTCTGCAAGGCTTGTCCGAAAGCACTCAAACTCTGGAAGCAATGAAAGCGGGAATTAATGATGGCCTGACAACTATTGCGACCCAAGGTAGCCAGCAATTGGAAGAGGGGTTACGCGCTGGATATGGCTCGACCATCAAAGCGGATTCTGTCCGTGCTCTCGTTAACGCCATTGTGTCATTCCAAGAGTCAAGCTATCGCATGATTGACGAACTGCGTGCTGAAGCGACAAGTAATGCCAACGAGTTGGCTTCTGTTGTTGAAGAGGGAAAACGCCGTTTTGCTGACGTTGTGACTAAAGCGGAAGTCTCTCGCTAAATAAACCTTAACAGCCTCTATTGCAAACGAAAAGGTAGAAGCTGAGTGCATGGAGTGACTCAATGCAAGCTGCACAAGTGAGCCAGTATCTTATAGATCTGGTGGCGAATACACGAAAACACCTTTCCCGAGCAGAATCAGATTTGGCAGAGACACGCCATCAACAACTGGTGATAAAGCAACGGATTGCGACGACTTATCAACAAATAGCCTCACTGTTACTGCAAGACAATGGTGCCGCTAATGATATTGAGATGGTGCAAGATTTACTGGATAAGCTGCAATTAGAGCTATCCCAAACTCAGCAAGCTTTGCAGCACAGCGAAAACGATATTTTGCGCCAGCTCGCACAGGTGGAAACCTTGCGTAAGCAAATTGTGCCACTAGAGCATGAGCGAGAACAATTATTGCAGCAAAATCCTGAAGCCATTGCTGCCCGGCGGGATATGGTTCAATTATACAGTGAGGCTAACCAGCAAAAGATTAATCATAGCGAATTACTCGTCGAAGCCGACGTTAAGCTAACAGAGTATCTTAATCAGCCTATTTTTATGTTTTTAATGAGTAAAAATTATGGACAACCTGATTATCATCGCGGGCCAATTTCGCGCAATTTGGATAGCTGGCTGGCAAGACATATTAATTACACCAATAACTTTGCCAATTACCTAATGCTTCAGGCCCTACCAAAAGAATCAGAGCGACGCCTACAAATATTGCAACATCAATCTGAAAAGCGTACTTCCGAATACTTGAATTACCTTACTGAAATCGAAGAAAAAATACATTTACCTCCCCGCTATCAACAATTGGAGTCACTCGAAAAAGCATTGGTGGCGAGTCAGCAAGAAGCCCGTAATTTACAAGAAAAACTGCAACAATATTCACTCGGCGAAAGCGAAACCTTTGCCCGTATCGCCACGCAATTATCAGCTCAAATGGCGATGCTACCCCTTGATAGATTGGATACATTGGTTGCAAAAACTGCCACGCCTGATGACGACCGTTTACTAGAGGAACTCCGAGGGCTAAAACGTATGGAAGTAAAACTGGCAGAGACACAGCACGAAGAAGAACACGCTATTGCCAGCATCCGACCCCGTGCTTCCGCCGCCGCGATTTTGGCGTCAACATTTATAAATAGCCGGCTTAATGATTCACGTTATGAATATATTGAAAGTCGGCATGAGAGGTTCGAAGATCTTTTTGAGCGTTTCTTAAATGGCTCAATCAGCCTGGAATTGGTATTCAAGCAACTCAACATGGCGCGCCAGGACTCTGACGTACCGACGGCGACAGGTATTATCGCTACCCTTGCAGTGGAGGCTATATTAGCTAACCGACGCTCTGCAAGAAGAAGCTCAGGCTCATCTTCTTCAGGTGAGGGATTCAGTTCCTCATCAACATCATCAAGTGCCGGCAGAGGCTCCGGTTCATCTTCTTCTTCAGGAGGCGGAGGGTTCAGTTCGTCTTCCTCCACGGGCGGTGGTGGTTTCCGCTCTACGGACAGTTTCTAATGCACATTAAATGCCAATCTAATAAACCAAATGGAGTGCACCAATGAGCGAGATTAAGCTAAGGGATCAGCTGGGTGCCATGGCGATTATTGATTCTCTGTATGCCCAACAAATCGCGCTAGAAGAACATTTGGACCTGCCCAAGTTACGCCAGCGGATTGCTCAACGTATACGTGATTATTACCAAAGTACAGGTACGGATATCAGTGACGAATTAATTGAACAAGGGGTAAAAAACTGGTTTGACAATAGGTTACGTTTTCAAAGTAGCAAAATGAATGTCAGCCAGCGTATTGTAACCTTCTTACATATGACAAGTAAGACGTGGCTCACAGGTCTAGGTATCATAATTGTCTTATTTGCTATCGGCATGAGTATTCATATTTTCGTTGATAAAAACCAGATTCAAGCACTGGAACAAGAAATTGCCACGCAGGTAGTGCAAAACACGGCTCTGACAGCTCAGGCCCAGCAATTATCAACAGAAATCGATGAGATAAAACCGGTTCATTTAAATTACGCGGCACAATCGGCCCAACAGACAGTGACTAAAGCAAAAAGTGTGTTAGGTGAGTTCAATGCTACACAGCAAACCATTGGATCATCACCTGAAACATCTTTTACCTCAAAAGAGAATGCTCAACATTATCTGACCAATATATCTGAAAATAATAAACAGCAAACCTTGCGACTCGAGCAAACTCAGAAATTGTTCGATAGTTTACCTAAATTGCAAAAGATGGACGAAACTTTGAGCCAAATAGTTCAAGACCCAAACCTTGAACTCTATACTCAACGAGCGCCAGAGATTGCTTCTCTCATAACCGCGGCAACACTTGCTTTGTCGCAAAATACACCAAGTGCAAGTAATCAGGTCAGTGCTGCTTTTGAAGCCTATGATAAGGAACAAACTCGTGAGAGTTTATATCAGTCTATGGATAGACGAACTCAGGAACTTCGTAGCCTCCCGCTTTCACCGCAAGACAAGGCGATAATTAGCAACCAAATTGCCGAAGCGAGAGAAATGTTGGCAGGTGTAGACCTGGTGAATACAGGTGTTCCTCAAACCTGGGTCGATGCTATGACTGAACTTGAACGCACCTACAATTTCATTAAGCAGCCGCTTCAGTTGGAGATAATTGATCGTGTAGGCCAAAAATCAGGGGTTGAACGCACATATAACAGCTCAAATGGCAAAAGTTGGTACTTGATTGTCGAACCCGTCACCCCTGGAAACAGACTCTATTCGATGTCGGTAAAAGACAGCGAGACCGGCGAACAAAAGATTGTTTCAAAATTCGGTGTCCGAGTTTCACAAAATGAATATGAAAAAGTCAGAAGAGACAAGCAGGATGACGGCCACATCAATAATAATATTGTGGGTAAAAAATCGGCTAATCAGCTGAGTTTCAAATTCAACCGACCTGTGCAAGAGGGCATAATTACTACATGGTAAATAGTTATTTAGCCTAAACAATCCGCGCAATCTACACTGCGCGGATTTTTGCCACATCAAATACATAATAAAAGTAAAATCAATGGTGTAGCATTTCGTGAACGATTTCATCTTTGCTTGAAGATATAGGGTAAAAGGTTGGCCAGTTATCCATTTCTTTGAGCAACTGTTCATGTGACTCGTTTCCCATGTAAATATGGAAATGATGAGATTTTTGTGGCTCGATAATATGGTCACTGAATTGTACGTACTTCGGTGCTTTGGAATTGATGTCTTTACACTCATACAAATAACGCACGCCTTTCTTCCCCGACTCATAGTGCATTATTTTAAAGCCGGAATATGTGTATCGGCAGGAATTAACTGCTTGAGTGGTGTGAAAATCAATCGTGTTATTTTCAATACCAATCATATTGATATCGGTGGCATACCCTCTTTTATAATACTCTCGGTATTGTACAACGGTTTTATCCTTATTTTTCTTCGCCTTATCCATCAATACTGGCTCTAGATCCCCTTTCAATAAATATGGATTAATTGATTGCCAGACTCCATCCCAATCACTCAGCCCCCTATCCTTAACATCTTTATCGACGAAAATGCCTTCGCTTGCTTTACGCGCCACATCCGACTGTTGATGCTCATGGTCATGACTGTGTTTCCCGTGTGCCAATACATTAAAACTGGTCAATGATGCGCAAACACTAAGTACAATGATGGATAACTGGGTTAGTTTTATTGACATTTATGCCTCCTGGCTGATTGCCTTAACTGTTATGTTATACTATTACATATTGAGCAATCAATAACTTTGAATCGCATAAGCCACGGGACATTTGCCATTAATCACTAACGTTTCTTACGATTGCGATGCATATCAATGGCGACTGCACTGACAATAATGATGCCTTTGATAATGTCTTGGATATATGAATCCACACCGATAAAAGTAAAACCGCTCTTAATCAAGCCCAAGATTACCGCGCCAATCACCGTACCGGTAATTCTCCCAACGCCGCCCATCAAGCTGCTACCACCAATCACGGCGGCAGCAATAGCATCCAGCTCATATGATTGGCCCATGCTGGATTGCCCGCTACTCACACGTGCCGCCAGAACAACTCCCGCTAAACCGGCTAAACCACCCGCTATGGTATAAACCATCACCAGATATTTATTAACATTAATACCGGAGACTTTAGCGGAAATCATATTTCCTCCGATAGCATAGACATATTTACCATAGCGGGTATGTTTCAAAGCAATATGGAAAATGACAGCAATAACTAGAAAGATGATAACCGGCATTGCTCCTTGGCCAATGGCTGTAAAATCATCAGAAAGAAAACTCACTGGATTGCCTTTGGTATAATATTGGGCAAGCCCTCTGGCTGAAACCATCATTCCTAAAGTTGCAATAAAGGGTGGGATTCCAGTACGCGTAATCAAAAATCCGTTAATGAAACCACATAAAACCCCTACCCCAATACCGGCTGTAATGGGAATTGCCGCAGGTAAATCTAATAAGTGTGGATACATTGGAGAAATGCTATCGGATGTTTGCGCCAAACTCGCAGCAACGACAGCAGTTAATGCAATTAAAGAACCGGACGAGAGATCAATACCTGTCGTGATAATGACCTGCGTGACGCCAACGGCAATAATACCGATAATGGCAACCTGTAAGACAATCAATAGAAGACGGTTAGGATTCAACAGAAATGATTGGTCTCGAATAAACCAACCCAAAAATTCAAAAATCAGTGCGATACCAATCATGACAATAAAGATACCGGTATCTTTAGGTAATTTACCTTTTAATCCTGATAGGAATGGGTATTCTTTTGCAGACTCACTTATCAATGATTTATCAATTTTAATATTACTCATTTTAGTTACCTTCAAATAATTATTCGGAGGCCAATGCCATTATTTTCTCTTGATTGGCATCTTGCTTATCTAATATTCCTGTAATGTGACCACCATGCATGACCATGACTCTGTCACTCATACCGAGGATTTCAGGTAATTCAGAAGAAACCAAAATAATAGCAACACCACGGTTTGCCAACTCGCTAATTAAACGATAAATCTCTGACTTTGCCCCAACATCAATACCACGTGTAGGTTCATCAAGAATAAGTATCTTCGGTTGTGATAATAACCAACGAGCAATTAATACTTTTTGCTGGTTACCCCCACTAAGGTTATTAATGATTTGATCCATGGTCGGTGTTTTTATATTTAATTTTTTAATCTGTTCCATACAGTCTTGTGCCATTTGCCCATGGCTAACAAAACCTTTTTTATTGATATACTCAGAAAGATTTACAATACTCATATTCTCAACGACTGATAGTACTAAAAACAATCCTGATTTCTTGCGATCTTCGGTCAAAAAGGCCAATCCCTGCTCAATAGCTTTTGACGGAGAGTCAATATTAACGGGTAAGCCCTCGATAAATATTTCACCGCTATCAGCTGGATGCATACCGAATAAACTCTCCATGACTTCACTGCGACCAGCCCCGACCAGACCAGCGACACCTAATATTTCACCTCGTTTAACAGAAAATGAAATATCACGGAATAAAGCATGGCGCCGTAATGCACTGACTCTAAGCACTTCTTCGCCAATATTATTATTAAACTTGGGAAACATGTGGGTCAGTTCACGTCCAACCATCATGGTGATTAACGATTGTTTTGTCAGATTTTCTGTTTTATCAGTGGCAACAAACATACCATCACGAAAAATACTGACCTCATCCGTAATTTCAAAAATCTCATCCATTTTATGACTGATATAGATAATACCTTTACCTTGCTCCTTTAATTCATTAATGATCGCAAAAAGGTGAAAGACCTCGCCTTCGGTTAATGCAGATGTCGGCTCATCCATAATTAAAACATCCGCATCGTAGGAAACTGCCTTGGCTATTTCCACCATCTGTTGGCTGGCGATATTTAATTCACCAACTATCATTTCTGGCTTCAGATTTATATTAAGATATTGTAATAAATCCCGCGTTTTACTGTTCAGTAAGTCATGATTTACTAATCCATAGTGAACAGGTTCCCTGCCTAGCCAAATATTTTCCGCCACCGTCATGTGCGGAACTAAATTTAACTCCTGATGAATCATTGCAATACCAGCATGTAATGCATCTAACGTATCGCCAAAGGTTACAACTTCCCCTTTTATTTTTATCGTTCCTTCATCCGGATGATATATTCCAATCAGACACTTCATCAGTGTTGACTTCCCCGCTCCATTCTCTCCCATTAATGCATGGACGCTTCCAGGTTTTATTTTGATACCTACTTTATTCAGCGCTTTAACTCCAGGGAACTGTTTACTAATACTTTCAGCCTCGAGAATGTAAGGATACATGTATCATCTCCACCTCAATAGGGTCTATGTCGGAATGCCGTATTTATTAGAATAACAAATTAATAAATACGGCATGACTCACCAAGTAAAAATAGCTTCCACACATTTATATTGCGTATGGTTTTAAACTCAAAAATATATTAACTGATCTACTCATGTCATTGACTCGTCATGAGAATAGCTTCTATTTTATTTTTTGTTTTTATTGGCAAAGTCTTGATAGTTATTTTTAGTGATTAACTGATAGGGGATCATTACGCTGCTTTCGACTTTTTGCCCTGACGCTAATTTAATTGCAGTATCTACCGCACCTTCTCCTTGCCCTTTCGCATCTTGGAAAATACTGACATTGAGATCGCCTTTCTTAATAAACTCAAGTGCATCAGGTGTACCATCAATACCCCCGATCACAACACCATTTTTCTTCGCTTGTTTTAAAGCAAGAATAGCGCCAATAGCCATTTCATCGTTATTGGATGCGATCGCATCGATTTGCTGCCCGGAAAGAATCCAATCCGTGGTGACATCAACAGCCTCTTTACGGAAGAATTTTGCTGTCTGTTTATCAATAATATGAATATTCGGATATTGTGCAGCGACTTTCTCAACACCTCTTGTTCTATCACGGGTCGCCTCACTTGATAGCTCTCCCATAAGGATCATGACATTGCCTTTTTCACCCATCAGTTTTGCAAGTTCTTCCATTTGTAAGCGCCCTGCAAGTTCAGAATCAGAACCTACATAGGCCATACCTGACGGTAAAGTTATTTCCGGACGGCGATTCACAAAAACCAAAGGAATCTTGGCCTGTTCAGCCAATTTGATCATGGGTTTCACGCCTTGAGTATCAACTGGATTTAAAATAATGGCATCAACACCCTGACTAACAAAATTTTCGACCTGCTGAATTTGTTGAGCAATGTCTCCTTTTGCATCTTCAAATTGCCCAGAAACATTCCCCTCTTCTTTCATTTTATTTTGCATTGCCTGACGTAATATTGTCAGGAAGTTATCATCGAAGTGAGCCATGGAAACGCCAATTTTAAGGTCTTTAGCATAGGAGCCCAATGGCAGCATACAGATAGCGAGTGAGGTAATAAGGATTTTTTTCAGCTTCATGATCTATACCCTTCAATAGTGGAATGCATTAACTTATTGATACCTATTTATTGAAAATAATTTTTTCAAACACTTAACTAAATGCAATGAAAATGTGACTTTTTTATAGGTATCTCAGTGTGGTTTCCGTGAATGCAACCGCCCCACTCCCGGACCTTAAAGCATAAAATAATTACAAAACAGAAAGTTAAAAAATTAACTTTGGTTCTAACATCCTAAATCTCTTTTTAAACATTTATTTCATAAATAAGATTATTGAAATTTTTAACACCAAACAACCGAAATGTGCATTTTGTATCGGGCAAATAACAAAACTATGACAGGGATCTAACAAATGCTGATAATTTAAGCATGTGTATGTGACTAAGATCGTGGGTCGATAACAGAAAAGATCGCTTATATGCGATGTCATTTGAAGTGAAACACACAGAAAGAATATTATTGAGGAATGCCATAACTCTGCTCTATCTCTTGAAAACTATAGGCAGCGCTAGACATTCCTCTTGACCGGAAATTCATGTAAAAACATAGAGTTCAATATGTCATGACAAATTATAAGATGAGCTCATTCTCAACGCTCAGGGAATAAATCTACCCACAGCAAGCAACTGTCAGCAATCAACGGCTCCAATTGCCCAACTTTGATTGTGGGTAACCACCAGCACCCCTGTGAAGTTGTGAGTTCATGGGTTTCTGTATGACTGATCAACCACTTTCCCTTCACCACATAAACCAATCCGCCGTGAGATACCGGCAATTCTTGGGCTGAGCTCACAGACGTTACTGATGCCTGCCAGCAGCCTCGTCGAGTCATAATGTTAAAGTCTTGGCTACTACTCCCAAGTAAATGGGCATGAATAGGGGTATCACCAGGAAAGGCAAAGGGTTGCAATGGCTGTGAAAGTGTATGCGCTTCCCAAATTGGGCTAGAGAGCACAACCCCATCACCAGAAAGCAATGTAATAGAGCGGTCGATATCAGGAAATACAGAGAACGGGCCATCTTGTTCTATCGTCGCAATACTGGCCCGCCAGGCAAAATCATCCCCCCCTACCGGCCAACATGCAATTTCTCGGGTTTCGCCGCCACCATTTCGCCAACGACTCACTGGTAAGCTGGCAAAATCAAAAACGGTAAAGCTCATCAGACCTCCTGTTGACAGGCTTTCAGTACAGCCAGAAAATCCTGTGCAGTTTGCTGTTGAATGGGATGATATCTATCCACAATTACCGCTTTGCCCGCCACATAAACATCCCGAATTTGCGATTTATGCCCCGCAAATAGCCATCGATTCAACAAAGAAGCAGATTCTGTTCCCGCAATGTAAGGGTCATCACCATCTAAAACTAACCAATCAGCTCGATATCCCTCGGCCAATTGCCCAATATTACTGGCACAAGCTTGCTGTCCCCCGGCTAATGCCTGGCTATAAAGCAAATCTGCCACTGAAGAATGCTTTTCATTAGTGAGACGGTTGCGGCGTTGATCTCGTAGCCGCTGCCCATACTCCAACCAACGCAACTCCTCTACAACATCTAGAGAAACATGACTATCAGAACCAATTCCCCACCGCCCTTGGCGTTGAACATAATCTACCGCAGGAAAGATGCCATCCCCCAAATTAGCTTCTGTTGTCGGGCATAGCCCTGCAACAGCCTGACTCTGAGCCAAACGTACAAGCTCAGACTCATCCAAATGAGTGGCATGAATCAAACACCAGCGGCTATCAACAGGCAGATTATCGTATAACCAAGTCACTGGCCGCTGCCCACTCCAAGCAAGGCAATCATTTACTTCTTTTTGCTGTTCAGCAATATGAATATGTACAGGTAAATGTTTATCTGACACATGTAAAACGTCCTGCATTTGGCTTAATTCTACGGCACGTAGAGAATGGAAACATAGCCCATGATTTTGTAACGGTTGATTCGCCAGTTGTTGCTGAATCACTTGCTGCTGCTTGAGATAGCTTTCTGTATTTTGTATAAAACGGCGTTGACCTTGCTGAGCCGGCTGAGCACCAAACCCAGCATAACTGTATAACACCGGTAATAGAGTCATCCCTATTCCGGCATCTTGTGCAGCTTGACTTAGCTGTGATGTCATTTCTCCAGGATTACCGTAGGGGATGCCGTCAGGGCCATGATGCAAGTAATGAAACTCTGCGACTTGGGTATAACCTCCTTTCAGCATCTCAATATATAGCTGGCGAGCAATCACGCCGACCTGCTCTGGCGTTAATTGCTGCACCAATCGGTACATCAGATCTCGCCAGGTCCAAAAACTGTCTTGCGGATTACCTGCCACCTCAGCTAACCCAGACATCATGCGCTGAAAAGCATGAGAGTGCAGATTCGGCATTCCTGGGACTATCGGCCCCGATAGAACCTGACAATCTACACCACCATTGCCAGTAGTGATCTTCTGTATGATCCCCTGTTCATCGACAGTAATCTGTACGTCAGCCGCCCATCCATTAGGTAAGAAAGCGCGTTTGGTAAAATAAACTGGCATAGCGATATCCCAATATTTTGTAAAGAGTCAAACGCGCTGAACAGCAGCTGCGTCAATTAATTAAATCACTTACTTGTATATACATATACACTGGCTAAATTCAACCGTAGACTTACCCTATAAATCTTCTTATTTGACGAGGTTAACGCCGTGGCGGAACAACCAACGGTTCTACAATTAAGTGCCGCAATGGACGATATTCCTGCGCCAATTTACCAGCGGGTGAAGTTGGCCATCATCCGCCAGATCAAAACTGGAATCTGGCAACCACATCAACGAGTCCCGTCAGAAAGTGAGCTTGTTGCCGAGTTAGGTGTCAGTCGCATGACTATCAACCGGGCGCTACGTGAACTCACTAATGAAGGTTTTCTCATTCGCATGCAAGGTGTGGGCACCTTTGTTGCAGAGGCAAAGGCGCACAGTGCCTTACTCGAAGTCCATAATATTGCTGATGAAATAACCTCGCGGGGTCATCGCCACAGCAGTAAAATTCTGCAACTAGAGGCACGCCCAGCAAGCGCAGAAGAAGCCGTTGCTTTAGGTTTGCAACCCGGGCAACAGCTGTTCTATTCACAAATAGTTCATTATGAAAATGACATCCCCATCCAAGTTGAAAATCGTTGTGTCAATCCAAGTACTGCACCCGATTATATGAAGCAGGATTTCAATCAAATCACCCCTTACAGCTATCTCACCCAAGCCGCCCCACTGACTGAAGGTGAGCATATTGTTGAAGCCGTGATACCAACTCTGATTGAGCGCCAGTTGTTGCAATTAAGTGAATACGAACCCTGCCTATTGATCCGCCGTAGAACTTGGTATGGAAAAGCTATTGTCACAGCTGCTCAACTGCTCTATCCGGGTGCTCGCTACCAACTCTATGGTCGTTTTACCGCACAAGGTACCGTGTCGTCCTGAACAATTTTATTTCTCTGCAAGAACTGCGAAGTGTTACGCAATTGTTTAAATCCCTATCTTGCCGATAGTGAATTTATGCGCTAGGTTGTCCATAATTGTATATACAACTTATTGCTGTACATTCTAAGGGGGTCAGATGGTGTCAACAATTCACTGTGACAGTCTGTGGTATGGTGCCGACATCGTGACCATGCGCGGCGGGAAGTATCACCTGATACCGCAGGGAGCCATGGCGGTTACTGACGGCAAAATAGTCTGGATTGGGCCGTATAATGAGTTACCGTCAATCTGCGCTTCACGTGAGGTCATCTATCAAGGTGGCCTGATTACCCCCGGATTTATTGATTGCCATACCCATTTGGTTTTTGGTGGTGATCGTAGCGCTGAATTCGAACAGCGCCTCAATGGCGTGAGCTATGCTGAGATTGCAGCCAATGGTGGAGGCATTGTGTCAACAGTCAAAGCGACACGTGACACCAGCGAACAACAATTGTTGGAACAAGCCTTGTTTCGCCTAAAACCACTACTCGCCGAAGGCGTTACCTGTATTGAAATTAAATCCGGTTACGGCCTCAGTCTTGAAAGTGAAATAAAAATGCTGCGTGTTGCTCGCAAGTTAGGCGAGTTATTGCCCATTACCGTAAAAACAACCTGTCTGGCGGCACATGCTCTCCCTCCTGAATATGCAGGTCGAGCTGATGACTATATCGATTATGTGTGCAATACGATTATTCCACAGGTTGCCGAGGAAGGATTGGCCGACGCTGTTGATGCATTTTGCGAACATCTGGCATTCTCTCCCGCGCAAGTTGAGCGCGTATTTTTAGCTGCACGTCTTGCCGGCTTACCTATCAAATTACATGCTGAACAACTTTCTTCTCTCCATGGCAGTACTCTGGCGGCCAAATATAGCGCCATGTCTGCTGATCATCTTGAATATGCAACCGAGTCAGATATTCAGGCGATGGGAAACGCAGGCACTACCGCGGTATTACTACCGGGAGCCTATTATTTATTGCGGGAAACACAATGTCCGCCCATTGAACTCTTTCGCCAACATAACGTCCCCATGGCATTAGCCAGTGATGCTAATCCCGGAACATCGCCCACGCTTTCTTTGCGTTTAATGCTCAATATGGCGTGTACATTATTCCGGATGACACCTGAAGAAGCATTGGCGGGAGTCACTTGTCATGCAGCTCAAGCTTTAGGACTGCATGATTCTCAGGGCACACTTGAAACTGGCAAATTGGCTAACTGGATTCATTGGCCATTATCTCGCCCTGCCGAATTGGCTTATTGGCTCGGTGGTCAATTACCTGTTTCTGTTGTTTTTCAAGGAGACGTTCGCCAATGAATTTCACTGACCCTTTGAGTTTCCATGCAGGTAAACTCCCTTTATTGATCAGTATTCCACATGCAGGAACCCGGTTGACCCCTACCGTTGAAGCAGGTCTAACAGATGCGGCCCGTTCCCTATGTGATACCGATTGGCATATTCCTCGCCTCTATGACTTTGCCCAGCACATTGGAGCAAGTATGGTGATTGGCCATTACTCTCGTCTGGTGGTCGACCTAAACCGCCCTGAGGATAACCAGCCACTTTACACGACTGCAACTACCGGTTTATTCCCAGAAACACTGTTTGATGGACAACCTTGTTTTATGCCGGGCAAAACACCGCCACCGCAGGAGCGGCAATCCTATTTGCAATACATCTGGCGTCCTTATCATCAGCAACTTCAATTAGAGTTAGCTAGGCTTAAAGCTGACTTTGGTTATGCGCTATTGTTAGATGCGCACTCAATTGCATCGGTTATCCCACGATTATTTGACGGGCAACTACCTGATTTGAATTTTGGTACCAACAGTGGTGCCAGTTGCTCGGCATCATTAAGTGAGCAACTGATTGAGTGCTGCGAGAATCAATCAACATTTAGCCATGTGTTAAATGGTCGTTTTAAGGGCGGTTATATAACGCGAGCGTACGGCCAACCACAAAACCATCAACATGCAGTGCAGCTTGAATTAGCGCAATTAAACTACATGTCTGAGACTCAACCCTATTCTTATTTGCCTGAGCGTGCTACGCATTTACAACAATTACTCCATAAGATAATCAATACCATGTTGAAATGGGGTGAAGAACAATACTCACAATAATATGCGACGCGTCCCTTACCGTTAGCATTATGAATAGTATGAAATACAAAAAGGCGGGGTTATCCCCGCCTTTTTCAATTCACCTAATTCCGACACAGAAAAGGGTAATATTAAATGCTTACATCAACTTAGAAACGATAAGTCAAGTTAACTGCAACAGTATCATCTGTACCCAGACCCAATGGGTTGTTGTCTTCATCCAGCAAGTTAATCTGGTAGTCAACATAGGCAAACATGTTTTTGTTGATGTAGTAAGTTACACCAACTTCTGCATATTTCAGCAGGTCTGCATCCCCCACCACGGCCAAGTCTTTGCCTTTAGACTGAACATAAGCGATTGACGGGCGCAGACCATTTTCGAATTGATACTGAGCAACCAATTCTACGTTCTGGGTTTTGTTGGCAATCAGCGCTTTATAAGGGGTCATGTTCAGCGTTTCACCATACATCGCTGCCAGATAAACTTGGTTTGCATCATATTTCAATGCAGTAGCCCAAGCCTGAGCTTTATCACCGGTAGCACTGTTAGCCAGTGTTTTCTGACCTAAGGTACGGTTGGAAGAAGAGAATGCGGCAACGAAACCAACACCACTACCTTCGATATCTTGATAATCAACAGACAAACCGAAACCGTCGCCGTTGGCTTTCTGAATTGCACGCCCATTATCAGCAGCGTCACCCTCGTCGTTACGGCCTTGATACTGAGCGGCAACGTTCAGACCTTTCACTAAACCGAAGAAATCAGAGTTACGGTAAGTTGCCAAACCGGTTGAACGACCAGTCATGTAGTTATCGGTATAAGCGATTGAATCGCCACCGAACTCTGGCAACATATCGGTATAAGCCAGCGCATCGTAAACTACGCCATAGTTACGGCCATAATCAAAAGAGCCAAATTCAGCAAATTTCAAACCTGCAAAACCCAGACGGGTTTTATTGCCTTTGTCGCCCTGAGATTCAGCGTTTTTTGCTGCAACGTTATATTCCCACTGACCAAAACCGGTCAGTTGGCTATTGATTTGAGTTTCACCTTTAAAACCAAAACGCACATAAGTGTCATCGGCATTATTATGGTTTGAGAAAAGGTATTTAGCGGCTACGCGACCATACAGGTCCAACTTATTGCCGTCTTTATTATAAATCTCTGCTGCGTTTGAAAGAGCTGGAACCATACTCAAGGCGACCGCTAAGGCCAGCACACTGCGCTTCATCATTATTTTTCCTTTAAATTTTAATAAAATTAACCCGCGGGCTAAATTAATTATTTAGCCTCATAAAAGTTAACTTTTAATTTTTTATAA
>NZ_CACVAF010000012.1 GCF_902726565.1 Yersinia vastinensis | reverse complement strand
GAATAGCTCAGTTGGTAGAGCACGACCTTGCCAAGGTCGGGGTCGCGAGTTCGAGTCTCGTTTCCCGCTCCAAATTTTTCATTCAATTCTGTTTTAATTATCCACAGCCAAGTTGTGCGTCATACCTCGAATTACATACATTGTATTAACTTCGTCAACAGAGTTATCCACAGATTCTGTTCTTTTTGTATTCAGCTCACAATCTAACCAATTTTATTTATTTTTCCATATCTGATTGATTTGGTTATATATATTTTTATGTGAAAACGTTATGCCGATCACTTGTGCTTTTTTTTGCACTTGATTGCCAAGGTGTTTTTATTTTTATGCACAGGAAAACTCTGAGCTAATTTACACTAAAAATAGTAAAAAAAACTTGTACCCGAAGTCATTCGATTTCAGGTAAAAGTGGTATTAGGCATCTCGTGGCAGGCCTTTTTCAATCGCTCTGATGAGCCGTTTTTTCTGTGGCGTTTGAACATCCACACTCAGTGTAGACCGTCTTTTCAATTGTTGTGAAATTGCCCATTCAATATGTTCATCCAACATAGGATGAATACCTTTGCGCGCTTCCAGTGCTAAAACAATGTGGTCAAGATAAGGGGCATTACCCAGTGCCACCGATATATTGCGTAACCAACGTAAATAACCAATTCGCCGAATCGCTGAACCTTCCGTTACCCGCAAAAATTTCTCTTCGTTCCAAGCAAATAAATCCAGTAGCTGTGGAGTATGCAGAACCGCGCGTGGGCTGAAATCTTCTTCATCGGTTAATTGTGAGAAGCGGTTCCACGGGCAGATGAGTTGGCAATCATCACAACCATAAATACGATTGCCCATTAACGGCCGGAATTCTTCAGGTATTGCGCCCTCTAACTCAATGGTCAGATAGGAGATACAGCGGCGTGCGTCAACAGTATAAGGGGCGACGATAGCACCGGTTGGGCAGGTCGTGATACAAGCAACGCAGCGCCCGCATTGCTCTTCTTGGGGTTTATCGACAGGGAGCGGCAGATCGATAAGTAACTCGCCCAGAAAGAACCAAGAACCTGCATCACGATTTAAAATTAGTGAGTGCTTACCAACCCAGCCAATACCTGCTTTGGCTGCCAGTGAACGTTCCATAATTGGCGCAGAGTCCACAAATGGGCGAAAACTGATCTCATGACTTGCCCCTGACTCTGACTTTTCTTGCTGCTCAAGGCAGTAATTTTGGATCTGATCACCTAATTTCTTCAGGCGCTGGCGCAATAATTTATGATAATCGCGGCCTAATGCGTAGCGGCTGACATAACCTAATTCTGCATTTTTCAATGTGCTGGCAAATGCCGCCTTTGCTGGCAGATAATTCATTCGCACGCTGATCACCCGCAATGTTCCGGGTAATAATTCATGGGCGCGCGCGCGCAGCATACCGTGACGGGCCATCCAGGCCATTTCGCCATGATATTGTTTATCAAGCCAAGCCTGTAATCGCGGCTCTTCCGCTGACAAGTCCGTATCGGAGATACCGACTTGCTGGAAACCTAGCGATTGCCCCCATTGCTTGATATGTTGGGCTAATTGATTCAGATCGAGGGGGTGTGCCATGACGGACCATAGTAAGAAACAAACCGGTGTCAGTTTACCACACTCTGTTTTTTCTGCGGACTGGGTACGCCAGAATGAGGCTGTGGCGGCCGCACACTTCTCTCTAAGTCTGTTTGATTTGATGCAGAGAGCAGGAAACGCCGCATTTGATCTGGCGCGCAAACAATATCCGGCGGCGCGCCATTGGCTGGTTTTGTGTGGTCACGGCAATAATGGTGGTGACGGCTATATTGTTGCTAGGCGGGCATTAGCGGCAGGGTTAAATGTCACTCTCATCGCCTGCTCTGGCAATCGACCATTACCTGCAGAAGCGTATCAGGCTCAAACGCAATGGCTGGCCGAGGGGGGAGTGATTAACCCACCGGACGCACCGTGGCCGCAACCGATTGATTTGATTATTGATGGATTACTGGGTATTGGCCTGCGTGCTGCACCACAGGGTGCTTATGCCATACTGATTGATACGGCGAACCGCCATCGAGCTGCCAAGATAGCGTTGGATATTCCTTCCGGCTTAAGTGCCGATAGTGGTGCCGCGCCCGGTTCTGTTATTCACGCAGACCACACACTGACTTTTGTCACACTGAAACCCGGCTTACTGACAGGGCAAGCACGTGATTGGGTAGGGCATTTGCATTGCAATGATTTAGGGCTAACGCCATGGCTCGCATCTCAACCCGTGCAAATTGAGCGACTGACCGCAGTTCATCTGCCGCAATGGTTAAAGCCACGCCGGCCTTGTGCCCATAAAGGTGAGCATGGGCGTTTGCTGCTGGTGGGGGGGGATAAAGGGATGGGAGGCGCCATTCGAATGGCGGGGGAAGCCGCTTTGCGCAGTGGTGCAGGATTGGTGCGAGTACTCACTCACATTGAGCATGTTGCCCCGATTCTGGCCGCTCGGCCAGAGCTGATGGTGCAGGAATTAACGGATGAGACCTTAGAGCAAAGTATTCATTGGGCTGATGTATTAGTGATCGGTCCTGGGTTAGGGCAGTCCGATTGGGGCAGGAATGCTCTGAATCTATTGCAACGAAGTGATAAACCAGCATTATGGGACGCAGATGCACTCAACTTACTGGCATTAAACCCGCAGAGGCGTCAGAATCGGATATTGACCCCTCATCCAGGCGAAGCTGCACGCCTGCTCGGTTGCCGCGTCGCTGATATTGAGAGTGACCGCTTACTTTCCGCCCGTAACATTGTTAAACAGTATGGTGGCGTGGTGGTGCTAAAAGGAGCGGGTACTCTGATTGCCAGCGAGCAGGGCGAGATGGCGATTGCAGATGTGGGTAATGCGGGTATGGCCTCTGGTGGTATGGGGGATATTCTGTCCGGCATTATTGGAAGTTTGATAGCACAAAAGCTGGTGCTGTATGATGCTGCCTGTGCGGGTTGTGTTGTGCATGGCGTTGCCGCAGACAAACTGGCTGAAGTTCAAGGCACCCGGGGTTTACTGGCCACAGATTTATTGCCGGTTATTCCGAAGTACGTTAATCCTGAGTTAGCAAGATAGATATCATAGAATGAAAGAACTCGTTTTACCTCTGCCTGATGAGGCAGCGACCGTTGCATTAGGAGCCACATTGGCTCATGCCTTCAATGGTGCCAGTGTCATTTACCTGTTCGGTGACTTAGGTGCCGGAAAAACGACTTTCAGCCGCGGCTTTCTGCAAGCCCTTGGCCATTTAGGGCACGTTAAAAGCCCCACTTATACGCTGGTTGAACCTTATGCGCTGACGCCAAGGCCGGTTTACCATTTTGATCTATACCGTTTGGCTGACCCTGAAGAACTAGAGTTTATGGGGATTCGAGATTACTTCGACAAGCAGGCAATCTGTCTGGTGGAGTGGCCACAGCAAGGGGCTGGATTTTTGCCACAGGCGGATGTAGAACTGCATTTGGCTTATCAAGACGAAGGGCGTGAAGCTCGCTTGATGGCTATTTCTGATGCGGGTGCTGATGTGTTGCGCCGTTTAGCTGCTGTGCAAGGATAATGTGATAATGACGCATAGCTCGACGCTACTGACTTATTTAAAGCAAATTAATTGCTTAACACGAAAAACCTGTTGGAAAGGATCATTGGCCACCGTCATGTTGGTCATGGTGAGTTTATTGACTTTACCTTCAGCATGGGCGGCGAAACTCACTGATATCAAAGTGAATAATGGGCCAACTGAAAGCCGGGTCACACTCAGTTTTGATGGGCAGCCGATTTACGCCTTTTTCTCTCTGAACTCACCAGAGCGTGTGGTATTGGATGTGCGCCAAAGCGGTAATCTTTCTGGTTTACCTTTGGAATTCAGTGGGCAGAATTTGCTGAAAAGAATTCGTTCCAGTACGCCAAAAGATGAGCAAAGTACCCGCTTGGTGTTGGAACTGACGCAAAAAGTGAAAACCCGGGCGACTACCCAGCAATCAGGCAATAGTTACACCGTTGTGATCACCATGACCTCTACTGGCAGCACCCCAGTTCGTCAGGTGCAATCCACACCAAGCCCGAACAATATTCCTTTAAATCAAACGAATACTCCTAGCCCTAATGCTGGGCGTCTGACGGCACGAGCGACGAACACAAATACTGCACCGGTGACCAGCGCCAATCCAGCGCCAGTGGCTAAAAACCCGTTTAATAACAAGCCAACAGTGGTGATGAGCAGCGAGAGCACCACGACCAATACGGCTCGGCCAATTAAAACGGCCAGTTCAGCGAAAAGTGATCGTGTCGTCGTCGCGATTGATGCGGGCCATGGCGGCCAAGATCCGGGGGCTATCGGGCAAAATGGTTTGCAAGAGAAGAATGTCACTATTGCCATCGCTCGCCGGCTTGAGGCATTGCTTAACAGTGACCCAATGTTTAAACCGGTTTTGACCCGCAATGGTGATTATTTCATTTCGGTGATGGGGCGTTCTGATGTAGCACGCAAGCAGGGCGCAAACGTCTTGGTTTCCATTCACGCTGATGCCGCACCGAACCGCAGTGCGACAGGGGCATCGGTTTGGGTTCTGTCGAACCGCCGTGCTAACAGTGAAATGGGGAACTGGCTGGAACAGCATGAGAAGCAATCCGAGCTGCTTGGCGGTGCTGGTGATGTATTGGCAAACACCGCGTCCGACCCTTATTTGAGTCAGGCGGTGCTAGATCTGCAATTTGGTCACTCGCAACGAGTAGGCTATGACGTCGCAACCAAAGTATTGTATGAATTACAATCAATAGGCGACATTCATAAACGTCGGCCTGAACACGCCAGTCTTGGGGTGTTACGTTCACCGGATATTCCATCGTTGCTCGTGGAAACCGGCTTCATCAGTAATAGTACGGAGGAGCGGCTGCTTGGCAGTAGCGCGTATCAGGAGAAACTTGCTCACGCCATTTATAAAGGCCTGCGCAGTTATTTCCTCGCGCATCCGCTACAAGCCGACCCAAAGGTCGAAAACCGCCCGCTCATTGAAACAGCGGCGGTTGACTCTTCTTCGCGGCGTTCCAGTGTTAATCAGCCAGAGCCGGTTGTCAGCAATGCGCAAAGTGGTAGGTCGTCTGCCGCCAAGCCAGTGGCAACGGGTAAAAGCCAGATTCATAAAGTACAGCGTGGCGAAACTTTATCAGGTATTGCCAGTCAATACGGTGTCAGCATGGCGGTTTTGCGGCAAAACAACACACTGAAAAATGATGTGGTCTGGGTCGGGCAGCGTTTGAAAGTGCCGGCATCGGGCAGTGCGGCCGTGGTCACTGCGCCAAAGGCAGTGGCTAAAGCAAAACCGGTTAAACATCAGGTCAAACGCGGTGATACGTTGTCAGCTATTGCGGCCAGATACGGCGTGTCGATGAGTGAGATTGAGCGGGCGAATAAGATAAAGTCAGGTAATGTTCAGTTGGGGCAAACCCTCACTATTCCACAGTCGTAAGCGAAAGGAACTGCTATGCCGATCCAGATTTTGCCACCACAGCTCGCGAACCAAATTGCCGCCGGTGAAGTGGTAGAGCGGCCTGCATCGGTAGTAAAAGAATTGGTGGAAAATAGCCTGGATGCGGGTGCCACGCGGATTGATATTGATATCGAACGTGGCGGAGCGAAATTAATTCGTATCCGTGATAATGGCTGCGGCATTAGCAAAGACGACTTGGCACTGGCACTGGCGCGCCACGCGACCAGTAAAATAAGTTCGCTGGAGGATCTGGAGGCTATCCTCAGCATGGGGTTTCGTGGCGAGGCACTGGCCAGTATCAGTTCCGTCTCTCGTCTGATATTGACATCGCGCACGGCACAGCAGAATGAAGCCTGGCAAGCCTATGCTGAAGGCCGTGATATGGCTGTGACCATCAAACCTGCGGCCCATCCGGTGGGGAGCACGCTTGAAGTGCTGGATCTGTTTTATAACACCCCCGCCCGGCGCAAATTTATGCGCACTGAAAAAACGGAGTTTGGTCATATTGATGAAGTGGTGCGGCGTATTGCGCTGGCACGCTTTGATGTAGCGATTAATCTCAGCCATAACGGTAAGTTAATGCGCCAATATCGTGCAGCCGCTGACCCTTCCCAACATGAACGCCGTCTGGCCAGTATCTGTGGTCCGGCGTTTTTGCAGCATGCATTAGCGATTTCGTGGCAGCATGGCGATTTGACTATTCGGGGTTGGGTGGCTGATCCCGCGGCCAGCCGTACACTTAGTGAAATGCAATATTGCTACGTCAATAACCGCATGATGCGTGACCGGCTGATAAACCACGCCATTCGCCAGGCATATCAGGATTTACTTAAAGACGACCAACAACCGGCTTATGTTTTGTATCTGGATATCGACCCACATCAGGTTGATGTTAACGTGCATCCGGCAAAGCATGAGGTGCGCTTCCATCAGGCGCGATTGGTACATGATTTCATTTATCAAGCGGTTACCAGCGTCTTGCAGCAAGCTGCTACCCCAACACTGAACATTAATGAAGATGGCGAAGAAGTTGAGGCCTCTCGTTGGCAGCCGGAAAACCGCGTGGCGGCAGGGGCGAATAAATACGCTCAACCGGAACCAGCAAACGCTGCAATTTCAGCACGAGCACCAGTGATGGCGCGGGCTGTTACGACCGAACACCCAACCGCTCGTGAACATATCCCTGCCTATAACGCGGGCCAGCCTTATCAAAAACAGCAAGGCGAGCTATATCGTCAACTGGTACAACCCGCGACAGAGAGTCAACAGGCGGTTGCACCATCTGCCCCTATAGCGCGCCAAATACCGGCGGAAGAGCCACTTCATGGCGATAACTACAGCTTTGGCCGAGTATTGACGGTATTTCCGCCGAGTTACGCTTTGATTGAATATAAGCAGGGTTTGGCATTACTGGCACTGACGGTTGCAGAGCGCTGGTTAAAGCAAGCTCAATTGAACCCGCCTGCGGAGGGATTGCGCCCACAGCCCTTGCTGATTCCACTTAAACTCACGTTGGATAAAAATGAAGCCGCTGCGTGTCAGCGTCATCAGAAATTGTTAGCGACGATGGGGATAGAGTTGGCGGTTGAACACGCAAGAGCGACCTTACGTGCAGTATCTTTACCATTACGCCAACAAAATTTACAAAAACTGATACCGGAACTGTTAGGCTATCTGGCGCAACATGAAGAGATATCGCCAGATGCACTGGCCACATGGATTTCTCGCCATCTTGGCAGTGAACATGAGGTTTGGAATGTGTCTCAAGCGATACAGTTATTGACGGATGTTGAACGTCTTTGCCCACAGTTGGTAAAATCACCGCCTGCGGGACTATTACAACCTATTGATATAAAGGCTGCACTGGCAACCCTGACACATGAATGACATTGAAACACTAGACCGGCCACCGGCAATCTTTATTATGGGGCCAACTGCCTCAGGTAAAACAGCGCTCTCCATCGCGCTGAGACAACGGCTACCTGTTGAGCTTATCAGCGTCGACTCAGCCTTGATCTATCGTGGTATGGATATCGGCACGGCAAAGCCCAGTGCGGCCGAGTTGGCATTAGCGCCACACCGGCTGATTGATATCCGCGATCCTGCGCAATCCTACTCAGCTGCTGATTTCCGTAAAGATGCCCTCAAAGAAATGGCTGACATTACCGCTGCCGGGCGTATTCCGCTGCTGGTGGGTGGCACAATGTTGTATTTTAAAGCCTTATTAGATGGATTATCGCCCTTGCCGTCGGCTGACCCAAAAGTGCGTGAACGTATTGAACAGCAGGCAGCAGAACTGGGCTGGGAAGCATTGCATCAGCAACTGGCCGAAATAGATCCCGTCGCTGCGGCGCGAATTCATCCTAATGATCCTCAGCGGCTTTCTAGAGCACTGGAAGTTTTTTTGATTTCAGGTAAAACTCTAACAGAACTGACTAAAATTTCAGGTGAAACCTTGCCTTACCGGGTTCACCAATTTGCGATTGCGCCTGTTAGCCGGGAACTTTTGCACCAGCGAATTGAATTACGTTTTCATCAGATGCTGGATGCTGGGTTCGAAACAGAGGCGAGGGCGCTTTTTGACCGTGGTGATTTGCATACGGATATGCCTGCCATTCGTTGTGTGGGATACCGGCAGATGTGGTCTTATCTGTCTGGTGAGATTGATTACGACGAAATGGTTTACCGCGGAGTTTGTGCGACACGTCAACTGGCAAAGCGCCAAATGACCTGGTTGCGGGGCTGGGGTTCAGTCCAGTGGCTCGACAGTGATAAGCCGGGAGAGGCTTTAGACTCTGTAATACAGGTTGTTAGTGCATAGGTTGAATGATTGTGTACAATTGATTAGTACTCAACGCGCGGATTTTTTTTACGCAGTTTATTTTCGAGCCGATAGGTTCTTAGTTAATAACAACAAGCAAATAAGGAAAATATAGAATGGCTAAGGGGCAATCTTTGCAAGATCCGTTCCTGAACGCATTGCGTCGTGAACGGGTTCCGGTTTCTATTTATTTAGTGAATGGCATTAAACTGCAGGGCCAAGTTGAGTCTTTTGATCAGTTTGTCATTCTGTTAAAGAATACAGTCAGCCAGATGGTTTATAAGCATGCTATCTCTACTGTAGTGCCTTCTCGCCCGGTTTCGCATCACAGCAATAATCCGAGTGGTAGCACCAATAATTATCATGGTAGTAATCCATCTGCGCCGCAACAGCCGCAGCAGGATAGCGATGACGCTGAATAAAGCGCATTGCTGGTCAACCATGACGGGGGGCATAAGCAACGGATTCGGGCTTATGTTCTCCGCACTAGCGGTTTTGATCCGTTTGAGAGGTTGCACGTTTGTTTGACCGTTATGAAGCCGGTGAGCAGGCCGTACTGGTTCATATCTATTTCTCGCAAGACAAAAACTCAGAAGATCTGCGTGAATTTGAAGCGCTGGTATCGTCTGCGGGCGTAGAAGCTTTGCAAATTGTGACCGGTAGTCGCAAAGCACCGCACCCTAAGTATTTTGTTGGCGAGGGAAAGGCCCAAGAAATTGCTGACGCAGTGAAAGCCAGTGGCGCGTCTGTTGTCTTGTTTGATCATGCCCTTTCCGCAGCGCAAGAGCGAAATCTTGAGCGTATATGCGAATGTCGGGTTATTGATCGTACTGGACTTATTTTAGATATTTTTGCCCAACGAGCCCGTACTCATGAAGGTAAATTACAGGTCGAATTAGCGCAATTGCGCCATATTGCGACCCGTTTGGTACGCGGCTGGACGCATCTTGAGCGTCAAAAAGGGGGGATTGGCCTAAGAGGGCCAGGTGAAACCCAGTTGGAGACTGACCGCCGTTTGTTACGTGACCGTATCAGCTTGATTTTAAGCCGGTTGGAGCGTGTGGCAAAGCAGCGAGAGCAAGGGCGGCGTGCGCGCACCCGTGCTGATATTCCGACAGTATCTTTGGTGGGTTATACCAACGCCGGTAAATCCAGCCTGTTTAACAAAATTACGGCAGCCGATGTCTACGCGGCTGACCAATTATTTGCCACGCTGGATCCAACTTTACGCCGTATAAATGTGGCTGATGTGGGCGATACAGTGTTGGCGGATACGGTAGGCTTTATCCGGCATTTGCCGCACGATCTGGTTGCTGCTTTTAAAGCGACATTACAAGAAACGCGGCAAGCCTCATTACTGTTACACATTATCGATGCAGCTGATCCTCGGGTCGCCGAGAATATGGCCGCGGTCGATTCTGTATTGGCAGAAATCGAGGCGGATGAAATTCCTACATTATTAGTAATGAATAAAATCGATTTGTTGGATGATTTTGTCCCGCGAATTGATCGCAACGAAGAAAATCTGCCAGTCAGAGTTTGGCTTTCGGCCCAAACCGGCGCAGGTATCCCGTTGCTCTTTCAAGCGTTGACGGAGCGTCTTTCAGGTGAGATCGCACACTTTGAATTGCGTTTGCCGCCTCAGGCAGGCCGTTTGCGTAGCCGTTTTTACCAGCTTCAGGCAATTGAAAAAGAGTGGATAGACGAGGACGGGAGCGTCGGTATGGTGGTAAGAATGCCTATCGTTGATTGGCGTCGTCTCTGTAAACAAGAGCAGGAGTTGGTCAGTTATATTGTTAATTAATCCAGTGTGGCTAATTAATTGATTATACCCGAAGAATTTGGGGTTGCAGGTCGGCAGCAAGTGAATAAATCCCGATAAATTTACACAAGTAAATGATTCAGGTGAATGAGCGCAGCTAACACCTCTGCAATTTCAAGTGCGAAGGGAATATCTGATCTTTCTTGTGAGATTGAGAGCCAGCTTCTTTGGCATGTGCTCTTAGCCTGAAGAAAACCAATCATAGAAGAATGGAGCTAAAACATGGCGTGGAATCAGCCCGGTAATAACGGACAGGACCGCGATCCGTGGGGGAGCAGCAATAATAATGGCGGCAACTCTGGCGGAAATAACAATAATAAAGGTGGCCGTGACCAAGGGCCGCCTGATCTGGATGATATCTTCCGTAAACTGAGCAAAAAACTGAGTAGCCTCGGTGGCAAAAGTGGCGGAAGCGGCAATGATAACGGTGGTTCGGCGAGAGGCCCTGGTTTCAGTGGTCGTATTGTCGGTATTGCTGTAGTTGCGGTTGTAGTTATCTGGGCAGCAAGTGGTTTCTATACAATTAAAGAAGCCGAGCGCGGTGTTGTGACTCGCTTGGGTAAATTAAGCCACATCGTGCAACCTGGTTTGAACTGGAAGCCTACCTTCATCGATGAAGTCACCCCGGTTAACGTTGAATCCGTACGTGAATTGGCAGCTTCAGGCGTCATGCTGACCTCTGATGAAAACGTCGTCCGTATCGAAATGAACGTACAGTATCGCGTGACTGACCCGGCCGCTTATCTGTTTAGCGTGACGAATCCGGATGACAGCCTGCGTCAGGCAACTGACAGTGCAGTACGTGGCGTTATCGGTAAATACACCATGGACAAAATCCTGACTGAGGGTCGTACCATCGTGCGTAGCGATACTCAGCGTGTACTGGAAGAAACCATTCGTCCGTACAATATGGGGATTACTCTGCTCGACGTTAACTTCCAGGCAGCACGTCCGCCGGAAGAAGTTAAAGCAGCATTTGATGATGCGATTGCTGCTCGTGAAAACGAACAACAGTATATTCGTGAAGCAGAAGCCTACACCAACGAAGTTCAGCCACGTGCTAATGGTCAGGCGCAGCGTTTGTTAGAAGATGCTCGTGCTTATGCCGCACGTAAAGTGCTGGAAGCGCAAGGTGAGGTCGCTGGTTTTGCCAAGTTGCTGCCTGAGTATAAGGCTGCACCAGAAATCACCCGTGAACGTCTGTATATCGAAACCATGGAGAAGGTCCTCGGTCATACCCGCAAAGTGCTGGCTAATGACAAAGGGAACAGTCTGATGGTGTTACCGCTGGATCAACTGATGCGCGGACAAGGTGCTACAGGTCAAGCGGATGGCAGTAAAGACACAAGTCTGATTCGTTTGAATCCGCCTTCCTCTGCTAATAGCAGCCAAGAATCTGGTGCCAGTAACTCAACAACCAGTTCAACCAGTGGCTCTATCATGGATCAGCGCCGAGTGAATGCTCAGCGTGATACTTCCACTCGCGTAGGGAGAGAATAACCAATGCGTAAGTCTTTTTTACTTATCGTCGTTGTGGTGTTGGTCGCACTCTACGCTTCGCTGTTTGTCGTACAAGAAGGTGAGCGCGGCATCGTGCTGCGCTTTGGTAAGGTATTGCGTGATAGTGATAACAAGCCTCTGGTATATGCGCCAGGCTTGCACTTCAAGATACCGTTTATCGAAACAGTGAAGACGTTGGATGCCCGTATTCAAACCATGGACAACCAAGCCGACCGTTTTGTGACCAACGAGAAGAAAGACCTGATTGTTGACTCATACCTGAAATGGCGTATCAGCGATTTCAGCCGTTACTACTTGGCCACCGGTGGTGGTGATGTCTCTCAGGCTGAAGTGCTGTTGAAACGTAAGTTTAGTGACCGTTTACGTTCTGAAATTGGTCGCCTGAATGTTCGGGATATCGTGACCGACTCACGTGGTCGTCTGACTTCCGATGTTCGTGATGCATTGAATACCGGTAGTGTCGGTGACGGTGATGAAGCTGTGACGACTGAAGCGGATGATGCTATTGCTTCTGCGGCAGCGCGTGTTGAACAGGAAACTCGCGGCAAACAGCCAGCGGTTAACCCAAACAGCATGGCAGCACTCGGGATTGAAGTGGTTGACGTGCGAATCAAGCAAATCAACTTACCGGCTGAAGTTTCTGACGCTATCTTCCAGCGTATGCGTGCTGAACGTGAAGCGGTAGCCCGTCGTCACCGTTCACAGGGTCAGGAAGAAGCTGAGAAGTTGCGTGCGACTGCTGACTATGAAGTTACCCGTACTCTGGCAGAAGCAGAGCGTCAGGCGCGTATTACTCGCGGTGGCGGTGATGCAGAAGCGGCTCGTCTGTTTGCAGATGCATTCAGTAAAGATCCTGACTTCTATGCTTTCATTCGTAGCTTGCGCGCGTATGAAAACAGTTTCAGCAGCGGTAATGATGTGATGGTCCTGAGCCCAGAAAGCGATTTCTTCCGCTATATGAGATCGCCGGATAACTCAACCAAACGTCCGTAACGGCGGTTGTGACAGTCCATTTTTGACCGTAACAGTAAGGCCCGTTCATACGGGCCTTTTTTATTTGAGACAGCTTTTTCCTGTTGAGAGAAACAATGAATTCAACAATCTTATTAGCGCTCGCTCTGGTTTTGGTGCTCGAAGGGCTTGGTCCGATGCTCTATCCCAAAACCTGGCGCAAAATGATTCAGGCGATGACCCAATTACCTGATACCACTTTACGCCGTTTTGGCGGGGGATTAGTGGTTGCTGGCGTAGTTATCTACTACATGTTGCGTAGCCGCATGGGTGGCTAAATGTAAGCACAAAAATTGTGCAGTTATGTGTTAAAAAGTACTGAAAGCAGCCCAATGAGATGTTAGAATCCTTTTTTAAGCAACCTGGTGATTTTTGAGATGGGTAAGAACGTCGTCGTACTGGGCACCCAATGGGGTGACGAAGGTAAGGGCAAGGTCGTTGACCTGCTGACTGAACGGGCTAAATATGTTGTGCGCTATCAAGGTGGTCACAACGCTGGCCATACTTTGGTTATCAACGGTGAGAAAACCGTTCTTCATTTAATTCCCTCAGGTATTCTGCGTGAAAACGTAACCAGCATCATCGGCAACGGTGTTGTACTGGCACCTGACGCTTTAATGAAAGAGATGACAGAACTTGAAGCACGCGGTGTGCCTGTACGTGAGCGACTGTTACTCTCCGAAGCATGCCCATTAATCCTGCCTTATCATGTGGCTCTGGATAATGCGCGTGAAAAAGCACGTGGTGCAAAAGCCATTGGGACTACCGGTCGTGGTATCGGTCCTGCCTATGAAGATAAAGTTGCCCGCCGCGGTCTGCGTGTAGGTGATTTGTTCAACAAAGAAACCTTCGCTATCAAACTGAAAGAAATTGTGGATTACCACAACTTCCAGTTGGTGCATTACTACAAAGAAGATGCTGTTGACTACCAAACCGTGCTGGATGAAGTATTGGCTATCGCCGATATTCTAACCGCGATGGTCGTTGATGTTTCTGAATTGCTGGATAATGCCCGTAAGCAAGGTGATTTCATCATGTTCGAAGGCGCCCAAGGCACCTTGCTGGACATCGACCACGGTACTTATCCGTATGTCACTTCATCAAACACCACTGCGGGTGGCGTAGCGACAGGCTCTGGCCTGGGCCCACGTTATGTTGATTATGTGCTGGGTATCGTAAAAGCGTATTCTACTCGTGTTGGTGCAGGTCCATTCCCGACTGAACTGAACGATGAGACTGGCGAATTCCTGCGCAAGCAAGGTAACGAATATGGCGCAACCACTGGTCGTAGCCGTCGTACTGGCTGGTTAGATGCTGTTGCCGTGCGCCGTGCTGTACAAATCAACTCCTTATCTGGCTTCTGCATGACCAAATTGGACGTGCTGGATGGCCTGAAAGAAGTGAAGATTTGTGTTGGCTACCGCATGCCAGATGGCCGTGAAGTGGATACAACTCCACTGGCTGCTGAAGGCTGGGAAGGTATCGAGCCAATTTATGAAGTGATGCCTGGCTGGACAGAAACGACCTTTGGCGTGAAAGAACACAGCAAGTTGCCACAGGCAGCTCTGAACTACATCAAGCGTGTAGAAGAGTTGACAGGTGTTCCGGTTGATATCATCTCCACCGGCCCTGATCGTGAAGAAACCATGATCCTGCGCGACCCATTTGATGCATAATTGACGATATTATCGTCAACGCTATGTTATCAAGACACTGAAACCGGGCTAATGCCCGGTTTGTTGTTCCTTCGAAGCCGTTTTTACATCAAAAAAACCACCCGTCACCTAAATGATTAGCCGCAAGCTTTGTGGCTGGTTTATCATTCAATGTATAAGTTTTCTAAATAGCACTTAGCATCGTACTTATAACCTATCCAATATATGTCATCTTAGATGGGTTTAAGCCGGGTAAACTGATACTCAGGGGTATACGTGCAGTTAACAAGTTTTACTGATTATGGTTTGCGGGCGCTGACATATATGGCCTCGCTGCCCGAAGGCCAAATGACCAGCATTTCTCAGGTGACTGAGGTCTATGGTGTGTCTCGCAATCATATGGTTAAAATAATCAATCAGTTGAGCCGTGTCGGGCTTGTCACTGCAGTACGGGGGAAGAATGGGGGCATTCGGCTGGGGAAACCGGCTGATCAGATTCGTATTGGTGACGTTGTGCGCCAATTGGAACCCCTTTCTCTGGTTAATTGCAGTAGTGATTTTTGCCATATAACACCCGCTTGTCGCCTGAAACAAGTGCTTAATCAGGCGGTGCAAAGTTTTCTAAGCGAGCTGGATAACTATACTTTGGCCGATATGGTTCAAGATAATACCCCGCTCTACAAGCTATTACTTGTTGAGTAGTTTTTTTCTTAATCAAAGAAATATATACCCAAAGAACTTGGAGTTGCAGGTAGACAGCCAGCAAACGAATCCCGATGAGCTTACATAAGTAAGTGATTCGGGTGAGAGCGCGCAGCTAACACCCCTGCAACTTCAAGTACGCAGGGTATAAGACCTGCTGCTGACAACGGAGGAACCGCAATGTCACAAGATCCATTCTTGGAACGAGAAGCAGAAAAATATGAGTCGCCGATCCCTAGCCGGGAATTCATTTTGGCTCATCTCGCGAAACGCGAAACACCCGCCAGCCGTGAAGAGCTGGCTAATGAACTTAATTTATCCGGTGAAGAGGCTCTAGAAGCACTGCGCCGCCGCCTACGCGCGATGGAGCGTGATGGCCAATTAGTCTTCACCCGTCGTCAATGCTACGCCTTGCCGGAGCGGCTGGACTTATTACGTGGCACAGTTATTGGTCACCGGGATGGCTTTGGTTTTTTGCGGGTTGAGGGCAGTAAAGACGATCTCTACCTTTCCGCAGAACAAATGAAAATGGCTATCCACGGTGATGTGGTACTGGCCCAAGCTATGGGGGCTGATCGTAAAGGCCGTCGTGAAGCGCGAATTGTGCGAGTACTGGTGCCGAAAACCAGTCAAATTGTGGGCCGTTACTTTACCGATGCCGGTGTTGGTTTCGTGGTGCCGGACGACAGTCGCTTGAGCTTCGATATTCTCATCCCACCTGAATTTATCAGCGGCGCCCGTATGGGGTATGTGGTGGTGGTCGAATTGACACAACGCCCAACCCGTCGCAGTAAAGCCGTGGGTAAAATTGTCGAGGTGTTGGGTGAGAACATGGGGACTAGCATGGCAGTGGATATCGCCTTGCGCACCCATGAAATTCCTCACACTTGGCCGCCACAGGTCGAAAAACAAGTTGCTGACCTGAAAGAACAAGTACCGGAAGAGGCGAAAAAAGGGCGAGTAGATTTACGCAATTTGCCATTGGTCACTATTGATGGCGAAGATGCCCGTGACTTCGATGATGCGGTGTATTGTGAGAAAAAACGCGGTGGAGGTTGGCGTCTGTGGGTTGCCATTGCAGATGTTAGCTATTATGTCCGCCCGCGAACGGCACTGGACGATGAAGCCCGCAGCCGTGGCAACTCAGTCTACTTCCCATCGCAAGTGGTGCCTATGTTGCCGGAAGTGCTATCAAATGGCCTTTGTTCCCTGAATCCGCAAGTAGACCGCCTGTGTATGGTGTGCGAGATGACTATCTCCGCACAGGGTAAGCTCTCATCTTATAAATTCTACGAAGCGGTGATGAGTTCTCACGCGCGTCTGACTTACACCAAAGTGTGGCGCATTATTGACGGTGAAGAGTCACTGCGTGAGCAATATAAGCCTCTGGTACCGCATTTATTAGAACTCCATGCCATGTACAAAGTGCTGGATCAGGCTAGGGCGGAGCGTGGTGGCATTGCCTTTGAAACAGAAGAAGCCAAGTTTATTTTCAATGCAGAGCGTCGTATTGAGCGCATTGAACCGACCATGCGTAATGATGCGCATAAACTGATTGAAGAGTGCATGATTCTGGCGAATATTGCTGCCGCGCGGTTTGTGGAAAAGCACAACGAGCCGGCGCTGTTCCGCGTGCATGACCGCCCAAGTGACGACCATATTTCAGCACTGCGCAGTGTGCTCAGTGAGTTGGGTCTGACGTTAGGTGGTGGTCTGAAACCTGAGCCAAAAGATTACGCGGTGTTAATGGATGAAGTTGCCGATCGCCCGGATCATGAAATGCTGCAAACCATGTTGCTGCGCTCCATGAAACAAGCGATTTACGATCCGGAAAACCGTGGTCACTTTGGTTTAGCACTGGCCTCTTATGGGCATTTTACCTCGCCAATTCGTCGTTATCCCGATTTGGCAATGCACCGGGCTATTAAGTACCAGTTAGCCAAAGAGCACGGCAATGTTAAAGAGCGCTGGACACCGACCGGTGGTTGGCACAGTGAATATGAAGATATGCTGCAATTGGGTGAACACTGCTCAATGACGGAGCGTCGTGCCGATGAAGCCACGCGAAATGTAGCTGATTGGCTGAAGTGTGACTTCATGCAAGATCAGGTAGGCAAAGTCTTCACTGGTATTATTGCTAGTGTTACCGGTTTTGGCTTCTTTGTCCGTCTGGATGATCTGTTCATTGATGGTTTGGTACATGTTTCCAGTCTGGATAATGACTATTACCGTTACGACAATATTGGCCAACGGCTTATCGGTGAATCTTCCGGTCAGGTTTATCGCTTGGGTGATACCGTCGAAATCCGCGTAGAGGCGGTACATATGGATGAGCGCAAAATCGACTTTGCGCTGGTTTCAAGTACCCGCAAGCCGCGTGGGGAAGGTAAAACTGCGCGTGATAAGGCTAAGAAAGCGGATGGTCAGCGCACCATGCGCGATACCTCTAGCCGTGGTGGCCGTGGCAGTGCATCAAGTTCGTCACGTCGTGATGGTGCGCCAGCAGGAAATGGGCAAAAACGTCCTCGTCGTGCTAAAAAGCCAGCAAACTTTGAGCCGGACAGTGCTTTTCGTCCAGCGGATGCTGCCGCCAAAGTAGATGAAAAAGCGAAGGCGGAGAAAAAGGCTAAAGCTAAAGCGAAAAGAGCCTCGGCCAAAACCAAGAAAATTGCCGCTGCCACCAAGGCGAAGCGCGCAAAGAAAAAAACCAGCAGCGACCAGTAATGGCCTGTTGATTGTCGGGCGGCCCTCGTCGCCCGCATTAATTTAATCATTGGCAGGCAAATACTCTTGCCTGTCGACACATGTAAAAGAGCATCATGAGCGAAATTATTTACGGCATTCACGCCGTCAAAGCCCTGTTAGACAATGATCCACAACGTTTTCTGGAAGTTTTTATTCTGAAAGGCCGTGATGATCGTCGCCTACAGCCGTTGATTGCCGAACTCGAAGCTGCCGGTTTGGTCATTCAGGTTGCTAGCCGCCAATGGCTGGATTCACAAGTTGAGGGTGGTGTCCATCAGGGGATCGTGGCGCGAGTCCGTGAAGGGCGTCAGTATCAGGAAAATGATTTACCGGCCTTGCTGGAAAGTGTGGAAACACCTTTCCTATTGGTGCTCGATGGGGTAACAGATCCACACAACTTGGGTGCCTGTTTACGTAGCGCAGATGCGGCGGGCGTGCATGCGGTTATCGTGCCACGGGATCGTTCTGCACAACTTAACGCGATCGCGAAGAAAGTCGCCAGTGGCGCGGCCGAGAATGTACCACTGATTAAAGTCACGAATCTGGCTCGTACTTTGCGGGTGTTGCAGGAACACAATGTCTGGATTGTTGGGACTGCCGGTGAAGCAGACCACACGTTGTATCAGAGCAAAATGACCGGCCCAATGGCGCTGGTGATGGGAGCCGAAGGTGAAGGTATGCGTCGGTTGACTCGCGAGCACTGTGATGAATTAATTAGTATTCCAATGGCCGGTAGTGTTTCCTCACTGAATGTGTCGGTCGCAACGGGTGTCTGCCTATTTGAAGCGGTGCGTCAGCGAGCACTGAAAACCCAATAAGCTGTTCGTTTTATAAACAATTTTTCTTAAAAAGCCAATATTTCCGGATATTGGCTTTTTGTTTTTTATTTTTAATATAGGGAATTTAATAGCTTTATCAGTGAGATGTAGCGAATAAATCCTAGCCTGTGATGGCGTCTGTCAGCAAAAAACCCCGTCTGCATCATACTTAAGCCTGATTTATGGATACTGATTTCGTAATTAAGTACCGAAATGGAGGAAGGTATGGAGTGGCAGACTCACTTGGTTTTCAATCAGCCTGAGCCCTTGTCGAACAGTAACTTATTTCTGTCAGATATGGCCTTGCGGGAAGCGGTGATACGGGAACATGCTGGCTGGGATGGGGAGGATCTTGCTCAGATAGGGCGACAACTTGGCTCGCAGGAATCACTGGAATTAGGGCGACTGGCTAACGCCAATCCTCCTGAGTTATTGCGTTACGATGCTGCAGGGCAACGCTTGGATCAGGTGCGTTTTCACCCAGCCTGGTATGTGTTGATGCAAGAACTGGTTAGCCATCGGGTACACAATTTACCTTGGCAAGAGGATGCCCGAATAGGGTCTTTTGTCGCGCGCGCGGCACGGTTTATCTTACATGCTCAGGTAGAAGCGGGAACGTTATGCCCAATAACCATGACATTTGGTGCCATTCCGTTGCTGCAAAAGATGCTTCCCCCACTTTTTCAAGATTGGCTGCCGCCACTGCTGTCGGACCGTTATGACTCTCACCACGTCATCGGTGGGCAGAAACGGGGTTTGCTGATTGGTATGGGAATGACAGAAAAGCAGGGTGGCTCTGATGTGTTAAGTAACACCACGAGGGCAGAGCCACTGGATGCGCGCGGCAAGGGCGAAGCTTATCGTCTGGTTGGGCATAAGTGGTTTTTCTCCGTCCCGCAAAGTGATGCGCACCTCGTGTTGGCGCAAGCTGAGGGGGGGCTATCCTGTTTCTTCCTGCCTAAAATATTGCCAGATGGCACCTATAACGCTATTCGATTAGAACGTTTGAAAGAGAAACTCGGCAATCGCTCCAATGCCAGCAGTGAAGTTGAATTTGACAATGCCACGGCTTGGTTATTGGGAGATGAGGGCGAGGGTATTCGCCAAATTCTGAAAATGGGCGGATATACTCGTTTTGATTGTGCGCTGGGTAGCCATGGGTTGATGAGGCGGGCTTTCTCTGTCGCGCTGTATCACGCTTGGCAGCGTCAGGCTTTTGGCAAGGCATTGGTAGACCAGCCCTTGATGCGACAGGGACTCAGCCGCATGGCATTGCGCTTAGAGGGCCATACTGCATTACTGATGCGTTTGGCCAGCGCTTGGGGGAAAACCGGTGATCCCCATGAGCAGATATTCAGCCGATTACTGACTCCCGCGGCCAAATATCGTGTCTGTGGGCTGGGCAGTGCATTTGTTGCGCAGGCGATGGAGGTTTTAGGCGGGATTGGCTATTGCGAACAGAGTGAGTTACCGCGACTTTATCGCGAAATGCCGGTAAACAGCATTTGGGAAGGCTCTGGCAATATTATGTGTCTGGATGTGTTGCGCACATTACACAAGCTGCCAACCGCGCTGGAAATGTTGCAGCAAGAGTTTTACCCGGTGCGTGGACAGAATCGGTTGTTTGACCGTGCATGGCGGCAATTACAGCAGCGGCTGAAAAACCCCAAAGAAGAGCAAGGGCGTGCTTTAACTCAGCAACTGTTTGATTTGTGCTGCGCGGCTCAATTACTGCGTTTTGCCTCACCACCATTGGCGGATGCCTGGTGTCGAATGACGCTGGACCATCGTGACCAGTATATGTTGCCGGAGGTGGTTTGCGCGCGCTTACTTAGTCGCGCAACGGGAGGGCAATAGATCCTCCCTTCTTACTTATACAGCAATGCATTGGCATACCAGATGCCGGGGTAAACACTGTCTGACATCATGATAATCAAATAATAAGGCGCACCACTGGCATTAGCCTTGCGCTTAATTTCTGCCTCAACATCCATCGGGCTGCCAAATACCTGAGCTGAAATAGTGCCCATTTTCTGTAAGTTAGCACTTTGGGCGCGGGTGATTTCTTGTGCATAAGGCTGGGGGGCGGGAGGGGGAACAGGCGTCACGTGAAAAGCACTGCAAGCCGAAAGCCCCAAAGTGATTGCCAAGAACAGCATCGCGCGTTTCATTTTCATCTTTACCTCTTTGTTAGCAGGGCGGTTACTGCCACGTTCGTGATTTCTCTAGTGTAACTCTGTGGCATCAAGTCTGTGGGTAATATCTTGGAAGAAATTGATTTAAGACTTTATATCTGTGTTTTGGCACACTGAATTTATTCGGTATAAATGGCTTTCTCGCGTTTATGCCCAGCCTAATACACAAAGGATTCTCACCATGATTGAGATGTCGCTGGAAAATATTAAGGGTATTGAGGTCATCCATGCAGCCCCTGTGGGTAAGCGCCAGCAGCCATTACCGACTATTTTCTTTTATCACGGTTATACCTCGTCAAAAGAGGTTTACTCCTATTTTGCCTATGCTTTTGCTCAAGCGGGCTTTCGCACAATCGCACCGGATGCGGATATGCATGGTGCACGTTTCAATGGCGATGATACTGAGCGGCAATCTCATTTCTGGGCGATCTTGAAATCGAATATTGATGAGTTACCCGTCCTTAAGCAGCACTATCAGCAAGCGGGATTGATTGAGGGCGAACGTATTGGTGTTGCGGGCGCATCGATGGGGGGAATGACCACGTTGGGGGCTTTTGCTCGCTATCCTTGGGTCAGGGTAGCCGCCGATTTTATGGGGTCAGGTTATTTTACTTCTCTGGCGAAAACACTGTTTCCTCCATTAAACGCTGGTCGCCAAGTCAGCTCGGCAGAATTTCAACGCCGTCTGTTACCTTTGGCCGATTATGATCTTGCTCATCAGTTGGAGAAAATTGCTGATCGCCCACTCTTGGTCTGGCATGGTGAAGCAGATGATGTCGTGCCTGCGGCAGAGAGCGCGAGGTTAGTACAGGAACTGAGGGCAAGTGGGAGGGACAACCACCTGACCTATCTTACCGAAGCGGGCATCGGCCATAAAATTACCCCTACCGCGCTGTCCGCGGGGGTGCGTTTTTTCAGCAAACACCTATAAAAAACCCCCGACAAGCGGGGGGAATTGAGCATGAGGGTTTTCTTTTTATCGGGCTTTCTCTGGTGTTGTATTTGTTTATTGAATCCTAGCGATAGAGAACTGCGTTAACGTGCATAGAACTATTGTCGCCAGGCTCATGCATCGCGATGATCTGATAAGAACTTGCGCCACGTTCATCGGCTAATTTACTGAGTTGCGCAGTGGCATCGTCAGGGGAAATCACATTGTGACCCAGTGACAGTGCTCCAATACTGACGCGCTGTTGTTGCATAGCCTGCTGGGCCGTAATTTCCGTGGCAGCAAATGTACTGGCGGAAAGGAAAAAGCTCAGGATGGCGGCGATGGTAAGTGTATTTTTCATGGGTGACTCCAATATCTTATTTATATACTTTGAATAACTTATCTAGCTGTTGCGCCGCTTGTTATGCGGTGGATGTAAATAATTCTAGTCGCTTTTGTTCATTTAAAAATACGCTTCAATTGATTTACTTGGTCAAAAAAAATGAACGATTATTGAGTTGAGCTAATGATTTTATTGAAAGATTTAGCAAACTAATGGTTTTACATACATTGGTTATTTAATGAACAAAAAGTGCGGTTTTGGTCGCGCAATCCGTTGTACAAGAATAAATCCCCGTCAGTCCTTGAGTTTCCAGCCGCCGACAAGTATAGTTACGCGTCATTTTTCAGCCGCACACAAATACGTTCCTTGCCTCCATGGGCCGCGGTTGACCCTATCAGGAGGCTGAATAATCCGTAAGGAGCAATAATCGATGCGTCATTACGAAATCGTTTTTATGGTCCATCCTGACCAAAGCGAACAGGTTCCGGGCATGATCGAGCGCTATAGTGCAACTATCACTAATGCTGCTGGTACGATCCACCGTCTGGAAGACTGGGGCCGCCGTCAACTGGCTTACCCGATCAACAAACTGCACAAAGCTCACTACGTTCTGCTGAACGTTGAAGCTCCGCAGGAAGCGATCGATGAGCTGGAAACAAACTTCCGCTTCAACGACGCCGTTATCCGTAGCATGGTTATGCGCGTAAAACACGCGGTAACTGAAGCATCACCAATGGTTAAAGCGAAAGACGAACGCCGTGAGCGTCACGACTTCGCGTCTGAAGCCAATGATGATTCTGAAGCTGGGGATTCTGAAGAGTAATTGCCGTGGTGACCACTAATCGTCTGGTACTCTCTGGCACTGTGTGCAAGACACCGGTTCGAAAAGTAAGTCCTTCTGGAATTCCGCATTGTCAATTTGTGCTTGAGCACCGATCAACACAGCAGGAAGCCGGATTTAGCCGACAAACATGGTGCAGAATGCCCATCATCGTTAGCGGGCAAAAGTCACAAGCATTAACTCACAGTATAACGGTCGGCAGTCAGTTAACCGTTGAAGGCTTCATTAGCTGCCATCAAGGCCGCAATGGGCTAAACAAACTGGTTCTGCATGCCGAGCAGATTGAATTTATAGATTCTGGAGACTAGCCAAATGGCACGTTATTTCCGTCGTCGCAAGTTCTGCCGTTTTACCGCGGAAGGCGTTGTAGAGATTGATTATAAAGATATCGCTACGCTGAAAAACTATATCACTGAAAGTGGTAAAATTGTCCCGAGCCGTATCACCGGTACTCGCGCAAAATACCAGCGTCAGCTCGCCCGTTGTATCAAGCGCGCACGCTACCTGTCTTTGTTGCCGTACACTGATCGTCATCAGTAATCGGCCACTGTCCATTAACGACTTTGAGAGGATAAGGTAATGCAAGTTATTCTGCTTGATAAAGTAGCAAACCTGGGCAGCCTGGGTGACCAAGTGAACGTTAAAGCGGGCTACGCTCGTAACTTCCTGGTTCCACAAGGTAAAGCTGTTCCGGCAACTAAGAAAAACGTAGAGTTCTTTGAAGCACGCCGTGCAGAATTAGAAGCCAAATTGGCTGGCGTTCTGGCTGCTGCTGAAGCTCGCGCAGCTAAAATCAACGAACTGGGCAGCGTCACCATCGCATCTAAATCTGGCGATGAAGGCAAACTGTTCGGCTCTATCGGTACTCGCGACATCGCTGATGCAGTCACTGCAGCTGGCGTTGAAGTGGCCAAGAGCGAAGTTCGTCTGCCGAATGGCGTTCTGCGTACCACAGGTGATCATGAAGTTCACTTCCAGGTACACAGCGACGTGTTCGCGCAACTGAACGTGATCGTGGTTGCAGAAGCGTAAGTTACGCTGCTGTTAACCTGCTAAAACGCCAGCCTCGTGCTGGCGTTTTGCTTTTTGACATAGAGCAAAGTGAGTTTAGGGCGTAGTGCCAGACTCTACAATATCAAATTGACATTCTTCGGCCGCCACTCCTGAGCATTGGTAAATCTCAAGGAAGGCTGTTTTTTGGTAGGCCCAGTGGGGTTTCCCATTGATGGATACCGGCCAGGTTTTATTCCCGTAATACATATCAACCTGCCGACCTGCGTCATGTAAATTGTACGTACACTTCTGAAATATCCCCTGCATAGCGTTTTTATCTTTATCACTTTCATTATCGATAATTAAAAGTGCCTCACTAAAATCTTTAATCGCTGCTTTGTTTTCAGGTATAGATTCTTGTAATACCCCAATCCACTCGTCATCCCCATTGCCTGTGGCCGTGTAAATTTGTGCTGCCTGTTTGATTGCACTTATTGCAGGGCAATGATGTTCAGCCAATGCCCCAAAGGGGGTAAAGAAGAGAAGCAAAAAAGGTGTTTTATATTTCATAATCACTCCCTTGTGAATATGGTTATTTGTTGGTGTTATGGATGACGTGAACCACCCAGAAAACAACCTAATTCGGGAGTGAGGCAGCAACAATATCAAAGAAGATAAGGCGGTAGATAGAAAGGGACTATAGCGTGCAGTACTTAACGATCACGACGATAGCTGCCATCGCTTTGCCGGGTAAACAGCACTTGTGTATTGCGAGTGGTTTCAATCGTCAGGGCTGCAACCGCCCCTTGCGCATCCAGCATAATTTTGACTTCTTGCCCGGCTTTGAGGTTACTCAGCGGCTTATCATTACCCTCGACCTGTGCCATCGCAAAAACTTCATTGACTGGCAAATTATTGTCGCGGAATAGCTGCGCCAGTGTTTTCCCTGATTGAATCTGATAACTCTGCCAATTCTCCTGTACTGGGGGAGTGGCTTCAGGTGTCACAGAAGGCGCCACCGTAGGAGGTGGCGGAGCATCAAGATCGTTCTGTAAATGGGCCTGTAGCGGTATCTCAGTCGACGGTGCGCTAACCGGGAATGTGTTATCGGTGTTATCGCGAGACACCGGCCATAGCAGGGCTAGCAGCAAGACTGCCGCCGCAATAATAACCCAGCGACGATGGAATAAAGGCAATGGTTCCATCCACTGAAAATTGTCTGGTAAGTGCCAGATTTTCAGCCATAACCCTTTAATACCGGCTTCCCGCCACGTTGTCGTCACAGGTTCAGGGGCGATATTATTTTCAGTAGAGGCAATATCCTCGGCGGGAGAAATAGGTGCTGATGCACTGACTTCAGACAATAGATTTTGATCATCAGCCGTTTTCGCACCCGGCAAAATCCTCTGCCTGATACTCAGCCAAGTGTGTAGCAGTGGTTGATAAACCCGCGTGCTTTTCCTTCTCCTGGGCGCGATTCTGCCCATGGTGACCTCTCTTCAACTGCGTAGAACAACATAAATATTAAAATGACAATGTACCAATAGGCTTCTAAGTATAACCCTTCTTACTTGAAGTTGATGCAGTCGCTATCTGGTTGATGCTAAAAGACAGAATACTCTGATATCCCTATCGGCTAGCATGCTGCCATTGTTTCTTTTTCTTCGACAAAAGTCATCATTCACGAAGCAAGATTTTACCGCGCTCCCCTGCTGCTGTTATGCTGGCGGCTTCGACATGATTAGCGACTAAAGGAAAATCCATGACAACCCCTTCTTTTGATAGCGTTGAAGCGCAAGCAAGCTACGGAATTGGTTTACAAATCGGGCAGCAATTACAAGAGTCCGGGCTGGAAGGTTTATTGCCAGAAGCATTATTGGCAGGTTTGCGTGACGCGATGGAAGGGAATACACCGACCGTCCCTGTTGATGTAGTTCATCGTGCACTGCGTGAAGTTCACGAGCGTGCTGATAAAGTCCGTGTTGAGCGCCAACAGGCTTTGGTTGAAGAAGGGAAAACGTTCCTGGAAGAGAATGCCAAGCGTGATGACGTCACCACGACAGAATCTGGTTTACAGTTCTCGGTATTGCAGGCCGGTGAAGGCCCAATCCCATCCCGCCAAGACCGTGTTCGTGTGCACTATACCGGTCGTCTGGTTGACGGCACCGTATTTGATAGCTCAGTTGAACGTGGCCAGCCAGCAGAGTTCCCAGTCAGCGGTGTTATTCCGGGCTGGATTGAAGCGTTGTCGATGATGCCGGTAGGGTCTAAGTGGAAATTGTATATCCCGCACAATCTGGCTTATGGCGAGCGTGGCGCGGGTGCAACCATCCCACCATTCAGTGCATTGATGTTTGAAGTGGAACTGCTGGAAATTCTGTAATATTCCTATGCAGTGATATCAGAGAGGGCGACATCTGTCGCCCTTTTGCATTTATTGACCGCGATAGCGTTTGATTGTGAATTTATTCGCCTTTCAGCGCGCGGGGAAACAGCAAATTGTTTTCCAGATGAATATGTTCCATCAGGTCAGTGATGAATTCATTGATGCCGGTGTAAAGCGCCCGCCAGGTATTACAGGCTCCTTCTGGTGGGGTCATGTTTTGTGTCAATTGCTTCACTACTTCCAACTGCTGCCCAACCGCATCGTGTTCCGCTTCCATCACAAATATTGGCCCACCAGCCTGAGAACCCATGCCGCGTTTGATCATCGGGAACAGAATTTCTTCTTCTTTGTACATATGCTGGGTTAGTTCTTCGAGAATCGCCATCAGTTCTACCGCCAATCCGCGAGGGCAGGCTGGTTTTTCACCATGTACGCGCTCAACTTTTTCAGCCATCAGAATCAATTCTGGCAGTTGTTCGCGATGGCGGTTGTGATAGCGGCTAATAATAAAATCAATGATGTCAGTCAGGGAACGTTGCTGCCAGTCTTCAGATGACTGAGGTTCGGTGTGCAATGCACTCAGTTGCGCTTCTAGCTCATCAATATCCAGATTTAGCTTATTGGCTGCCCGCAGTAGTGTTTGCTTGCCCCCACAGCAGAAATCCAATTGATGTTGACGGAAGAGCTTTGTAGCACGTGGGATAGCAATAGCCAGAGCGCCGAGAGATTGATTGCGGTAATCCATGATGACACCTCATTGAGTTATTAAATATCTATAACATGTATAATAAATACATGTTATAGAATGCGATATAGCTCTAAAGGGGTATGTCGAGAGATCAACAGCGCTCCGTAAAGCGCTGTTGCCAGAGATTACTTCTTCTGTAAATCGATTTGGTAAACCTCGAAACCAATCTCGTCAGTTCCCATGGCTTTCATCGGATATTGTGCTTTTTGCTTAATAAATTCAGCTGCTTTGGTACTTGGTGAAGTTTCAAAACGGATATCCAATGGCTGTTTACTCTCAAGGGCTGTCAAACGCCAGTTGTTATCGGCTCGCGGAGTGACTTGCCCATGCTTTTTGGTTTCAGCGCTGATATAAGCAGACAGAACTGCCCGGTTTTCATCCGGCGATGCGAAAGCAATATGGCTGTCACCGGTGCCTGCAAATTTACCGCTGTAAGCACGGTAATTGTTGGTAGCGATCAGGAACGTGGCTTTAGGATCAATGGGTTTGCTGTTAAAAGTGAGGTTTTTAATACGCTCGGCTTTGTCGTTAATTAGTGCGCATTCACCATCATAACGAGCCGGTTGGCTCACATCGATTTCATAATTAACACCATCGATGACATCGAAATTATACGTGCGGAAACCATCCCAATTAATAAGTGATTGTGGCTTATCACTGTTAACGTCAATTTGATTATATTGCGCGGCAGAGCACTCTAACCACTGCTTCACTTCGGCACCACTGGCTTTCACCACAACTAATGTATTCGGGTAAAGGTACAAATCTGCGGCATTACGGAAAGTCAGCTCACCTTTTTCTACTTCGACAAAACTGGCTGGATCATTTTTGCGCCCGCCCGCTTTAAACGGTGCCGCAGCAGAAAGTACCGGTAAGTCAGCCAAATCAGGATCACCCTGAATAAAGTGTTCGGTATAGGCGCGCTGGGCGTTATTCACAATTTGTACTGTTGGGTCATCTTGGATCAGCGCCAGATAGCTATACATATTATCTGATGCGTTGCCGATAGGTTGGCTAACAAAATCACGAGTGCCCTGATGGTCAGCGGCTAACACTTTCACCAACTGTGCATCTTCAGCGGCTAGCGATTTTTGTGTGGTTTTATCAAAGATAGGGCGTGCTTCGGCTTTGGCCTGAGTCACTTGCCACGGGCCTTTGTCATTATTCAGGACAAAATCGACAACCCCCAGATGGTCACCCCACTGGCCTGGCATCACTGCTGGAATACCATTAAGTGTCCCTTGGGTAATATCCGCACCTTTAATCGCAGCAAAATCTTTGCTCGGGAAGACGGCGTGGGCATGACCGAACATGATGGCATCGATACCCGGTACTTGGCTGAGGTAATAGACCGAGTTTTCAGCCATAGCTTTATAAGGCACACTGGACAGGCCTGAGTGGGGGATTGCGACCACTAAATCCGCCCCTTGCTTGCGCATTTCTGGCACCCACTTTTTGGCGGTCTCGGTGATATCGTTAACGGTAACTTTACCGCTCAGATTGGCTTTATCCCATATCATCACTTGGGGCGGTACAAAACCGATGTAGCCTATCCGTAGGTTATGTGTTTTCCCTTCGCGATCTTTTACTGGGGTATCGGCAATAATATAAGGTTGAAACAGCGGTTTACCCGTTTTGACATCAATGACGTTAGCATTCACATAGGGAAATTTGGCGCCTGCCAGTGATTTTTTCAGATAATCCAGACCATAATTAAACTCATGGTTGCCGATATTACCGACGGCATAGTCCAGAGTATTCATTGCCTTGTAGACAGGATGAATTTCCCCGGCGTTGAGTCCTTTGGCTGCCATGTAGTCGCCAAGCGGGCTGCCCTGAATTAGGTCACCATTGTCTACCAGAACGCTGTTTGTCGCTTGTTGGCGGGCGGCATTAATCAGACTTGCCGTACGCACCAGACCGAACTTTTCCGTGGGTTTATCTTTGTAGTAATCGAAATCCATCATGTTGCTGTGCAGGTCAGTGGTTTCCAGTACACGCAAATCAACGGTCGCGGCCTGTGTTGTGCCCATCGTCATTGATGTTGCGATGGCAATCAGGCTGGTAAGCAGGGATAACGTCATCGGACGCTTAGACATGGCTCTCTCCATAGTGGCTTTTCCATTAACAAAAACAACTCGATATGTATCGCAAAAGAATATGTAAATTTAATAAATCGTCATGACAAAGTGTGAAGTTTGGCAGAAAACAGCTTTGGATAACGCGGAGGTACTCACAATTGCAGCAGGTTGATCCTACTGATTTTATTGAGAGTAAGACAAGAAAGGTGGCAATCGGGCAAGGAAATTATTAGTCTGCCAAACCAGTGACAAGCTTTGTGATGATTAATTTTTATTTTGGTTTTGCGTTCTAAAATAAATGTAGAGTGGGTAAGACAGTCCCAAATCATTGTCGAACGGCAGAGATCAATCGAGTGCATTCTGACTATCAATATTCGGCATGACTCATAATACCAAGGGGTGGATGATGTTAGAGCAAATTTGCCAGTTGGCCCGCGAGGCAGGCGTGGCGATTATGGCGGTCTATCAGGGGGAAAAACCCTTAGATGTGGCCCACAAAAAAGATGATTCTCCAGTCACTGCGGCTGATCTTGCGGCACACCAAATTATCAAAGCTGGATTGGCGGCATTGACTCCTGATATCCCCCTGCTATCTGAAGAGGATCCACCAACGTGGGCAGTGCGCCAGCACTGGCAGCGCTATTGGCTGGTTGATCCTTTGGATGGCACCAAAGAATTCTTGAACCGTAATGGTGAGTTTACAGTCAATATTGCCCTGATTGACCAAGGGATTCCGGTGCTGGGTGTGGTTTATACCCCGGTGACGGAGGTGATGTATAGCGCCGAGAATGGTAAGGCGTGGAAGGAAGAATGTGGTAGGCGCATGCAGATTCAAGTGCGCGATGCATTGCCGCCGCTGGTGGTTGTCAGCCGTTCTCACAGTGATGCGGAGTTGGAAGATTATTTGTCGCAATTGGGCGAGCATCAGACGGTATCAGTGGGATCATCGTTGAAGTTTTGTCTGGTGGCTGAAGGGAAAGCACAGCTATACCCGCGCTTTGGGCCAACCAATGTATGGGATACCGCTGCTGGGCATGCTGTTGCTATTGCTGCCGGGGCGCAGGTTCACGATTGGCAGGGTAAGCCATTATCTTATACCCCACGTGAATCATTCCTGAACCCCGGTTTTCGCGTATCGCTGTTTTAAAGTTTCAGCAGTTGGTGCAGTTGGGCGATGACCTGCTGCACTTCTTCGGCTGTCAGAGCGCCATCTTTGACAAATTTAACGTTTCCTTGCGGGTCCAGCACCACTATGGCTGAACCTTTTTCCGCTAAACCCCAAGCCTTTTGAACATTCCCCTTACTGTCTACCACAAACTGTGACCAAGGGAATTCGCGCTTATTACTTTCAATGCTGCTACGCACAAACACCGCAGTGCCAATAATCGCATCATCGGTATTGACGATTGTCGTCGTTTGGTAACGATCGTGTGGCAAATTAGCATGCTTGATAGCTTCTACGAGCGGAGCATTGAGTTCCTTTGCTGAGGTGCGGCCAGCAATATGCTGGACCACTCGCACTTTGCCGGGCAATTGCGAGCTATTCCAGTTTTTATAGCTAAACTGATCAGTAGCCTTATCATAATTCAATTCGCCTTTATCACTGACACCTACCGGCGGTACGCGCTGGTCAAGTTGGAGATTGTGAGCACTGGCAATGAAAGGGGTGAACAGCAGCGATAGGATAAGCAGGCTATTTTTTATCATGGGATGTCCTTGTGGATCTTATGAGTCATGTTGGGCACTTATTTCTGTACCTTGTAATCTACTGGGTATCAGTTTTCCAATCATAGGTGCTGATCAGAGGTCTGTCCTGTTTGTTGAGAATAATTATTTCTACCATTGACTAGATGGTTATTCTGTCTCTATCTCTCATTTTCTCTTTGTGACTCTGTAATTTTATGTAAATCCAGCATCAATGACTAATTTTGGGGGAACTTAAGCCCATACTCTAGGTCTATTACTCTGCAATTATCTTACGCTACCTGTGATCTTGGTCGCTAAGTCGCCAAAAGGTACGTGTTGGTGCTATGGGAGGAAAGTAAAACAATGAGGATCTTCCAACGTTACAATCCGGCAAAAATCGCGATGTATGTCAAAACGTTATTCCGTGGTCGGTTGTATATCAAAGACATGGGGGCTTTTGAGTTTGATAAAGGCAAGATTTTAATCCCGAAAGTTAGGGATAAACGCCACTTTGAGGTGATGTCAGAAGTGAATCGGCAGGTGATGCGTTTGCAAGCCGAAATGGGCTAATCCCCTTCGTACATGAAGTTGCAGCGTTGTTAGTGGCTCTCAATCACCCGAATCACTTACTTGAGTAAGCTCATCGGGATTCGGCCTAGCTGCTTGGTGTTACCCCAGACTAATTGAATTGCGGCTCCTTTATCGGGGCCGCTAATGTTTTAAATGTTCATGGAGTTAAACATGTTGAATGTTTTCTCTATGCATCGCTGCTTTCGTGTGGTGCTTTTGGCAGTATCGGCGCGGGTTGGTCACTGAGTTTGGTAACCAGTAACTGATCGATTTTGTAGCTGTCGATATCCACCACTTCAAACTTGTAACCAGCATATTTGACGAAATCGGTGCGCTTTGGAATTTTGCGCAGCATATACATCATAAAGCCGCCGATGGTTTCATAATTACCAGACTGCGGGAATTCATCAATATGCAGTACGCGCATAACGTCTTCAATGGGTGTACCGCCTTCAATCAGCCATGAACTCTCATCACGAGCAACAATTTGTTCTTCTTGACCCTGGCCGACTAAATCCCCCATCAAAGTGGTCATTACGTCATTCAGGGTAATTATCCCAACGACCAACGCATATTCGTTGAGAATCACGGCAAAGTCTTCACCTGCTGTTTTAAAGCTCTCAAGTGCCTCAGAGAGGGTCAGCGTGTCCGGCACAATCAGCGCTGAACGGATTTGCACTCCACTGCTTAACACCAGACTCTGGTTGCCTAACACTCGGTTCAGCAGGTCTTTGGAGTCAACATAACCCACGACTTGATCAATATGGCCATCGCAGACCAGAAATTTGGAGTGCGGATGAGTCGAAATCTTCTCTTTTATGCTGTCTTCACTTTCCCGCAGATCGAAATAAATCACACTTTCGCGTGAAGTCATCGACGAAGGAACGGTACGTGATTCCAGCTCAAAGACGTTTTCAATTAATTCATGCTCTTGCTTACGTAGCACACCAGCCAATGCCCCCGCTTCCACGACAGCATAGATATCATCCGAAGTGATGTCGTCATTGCGGACCATTGGTAGCTTAAATAAACGGAAAATCAGATTGGCCATCCCATTGAAGAACCAAACTAATGGGCGACAAATCATCAGACAGAAGCGCATCGGGTTGACGATCCGCACGGCAACCGCTTCAGGTGAAATCATACCGATGCGTTTCGGGGTTAAGTCTGCAAAGAGGATAAATAAGCTGGTGACTAAAACGAACGAGCAAATGAAGCTGACTTGATCAGCAAGTTCGGGTGACATAAAGCGCTCAAACACCACTCTGAAAGAAGGGGAAAATGCGGCGTCACCGACAATACCGCCAAGGATAGCAACGGCATTTAGTCCAATCTGGACCACAGTAAAGAATATCCCCGGTGTCTCTTGTAGTTTAAGTACTCGTAAGGCGTTGATATCGCCTTCGTCAGCCAGAAGTTTTAATTTAATTTTGCGTGATGCGGCCAGCGAAATCTCAGATAACGAGAAAAAGGCACTCACTGCAATCAAAAAAAGAATCAGTAAAATACTGTTTAACATAATCTATCCGTGTCGTACCGGCGATAGTGCCGGCGATCGTAAGGAAGGGTTATACTCGTCATCTTTCAAGTGGCAGATTTGTCACCCAAATTTGCAGCCTTCCTGCGCCTTGAAATATATAGGGTATATAGTTCATGTTGAGTTTTAAGACAACGGCAGAAAACCGTTATCGGGCTGAGTGAACAGCCCGGCTAGTATAGCAGCAGCGATGAGAGCGCCGCCAGCCTTACAGATTAGGTGGCATACAAACGCCAATACCGCCTAAGCCGCAATATCCATGCGGATTTTTGTATAAATATTGCTGATGGTCATCTTCGGCATAGTAAAACGGCAGGGCGGTCGCTATTTCGCTTGTAATGGCCCGGCGGTCACCGGCTTTTTCCATCGCTTGCTGAAACTGCACTTTGCTCGCTTTAGCCTGCGCTTCTTGCTCCGGTGTTAATACGTAAATGGCTGAACGATATTGTGTTCCGACATCGCCCCCTTGTCGCATTCCTTGTGCCGGATCGTGATTTTCCCAGAAAATCTGCAATAGTTGCTTATAGCTGATGATGGCAGGGTCAAAAACAACACGAACGACTTCGGCATGAGCCGTGCGCCCACTGCATACCTCATGGTAGGTTGGGTTTGGCGTATATCCACCACTGTAGCCTGCGGCGGTGCTATAAACTCCCGGTTGTTGCCAAAATAGACGCTCGACACCCCAGAAACAGCCCATGGCAAAGAGAGCTATTTCCATACCTTCGGGGACATGTGTCATAGAGTGTCCATTCACCACATGGAGAGTGGCGACCGGCATCGGTGTCAGTCGCCCCGGCAAAGCATTAGCCGCATCAATGACGGCAGTTTTATCAAAATTTTGCACCACAATAGACTCCGATGTTGACAATAGATCCTAAGTTTACAGTAAATTGCTAACAAGATGTTTACAGCGAATGGTTACAGACAGTTGTATCTGATTGCAAGTTTGCACACAATAAGGCCCATTCCGCGTTAATGTAGCGGCTTAAGGTGGAGTTTTAGGGATAATAGGCTTAAATCGGTCTTTGAATGCGGAATGATAGTGTGAGTCCCTACTTTGATTGACCCATATCCGTGAGATCGTTTTACAGGAAAGTATAATTAATAAGCTAGGAGTACGCGTGCCACGATACCCTATTCTATGTTTTTTGTGTGTATTGCTCGCCACACCTACCGCCTTTGCTGCCAATGTTCGGTTGCAGGTTGAGGGTCTTAGCGGGGATTTAGAGAGAAACGTCAGGGCGCGTTTATCAACAATTGACACAGATGAAGTCACCGCTGACGGGCGTTTTCGCTCAAGGGTGGATGAAGCTATTCGTCAGGGGTTGCGGGCTTTAGGCTATTACGACCCCACCATCACCTTTGATTTGCAAGAGCGCCCGGCACCTGCGCGTTCAATTTTAATCGCCAAGGTGGTCCCCGGAGAGCCGGTTTTGATTGCTGGTGTGGATATTGTGCTGCAAGGTGGGGCGAGGACAGATCCCGACTACTTAGCACTGGTGCGCCGAGATAGACCAAAAATTGGCTCCGTTTTGAATCATGGTGATTTTGATAACTTCAAAAGTTCACTGACTGGCCTGGCACTGCGCCGTGGTTATTTTGATGCCAATATGATCAAAAGCCAGCTCGGTGTGGCGGCTGAATTGCGTAAGGCTTTTTGGGATATCGATTTCGACAGCGGCGAGCGCTACCGCTTCGGTAAAGTTATTTTCCAAGGCTCGCAAATCCGCGAGGATTTCCTGCAAAATCTGGTGCCATTTCATGAGGGGCAACTGTACTCTGCCGATGATTTGGCTGAGTTAAACCGCCGTTTATCTGCAACTAACTGGTTTAACTCCGTGGTTGTTTCACCTGATTTCCGCGATGCGAAAAAAACTAAAGTTTTGCCGCTTGATGCGGTGGTGACGCCCCGAACAGAAAATACGGTTGAGCTAGGGGGCGGTTATGCCACCGATGTCGGGCCGCGGCTAACAGCCAGTTGGCGCAAGCCTTGGATGAACTCCTACGGCCACAGCCTGACGACCAGTACCACACTGTCAGCACCTGAGCAGACGCTGGATTTCAGCTATCGAATTCCCTTGTTAAAAAACCCTCTTGAACAGTATTACCTATTGCAGGGTGGGTTTAAACGTACCGATCTTAATGACACCAAATCAGATACCACGACACTCAACGTTGCTCGCTTTTGGGATCTCTCCAGTGGTTGGCAGCGGGCGATAAACCTGCGTTGGAGTCTGGATCACTTTACTCAAGGTAGTGTGACGGACACGACTATGCTGTTGTATCCAGGGGTGAGCATTAACCGTACCCGTCAGCGTGGTGGTGCCATGCCGGTCTGGGGCGACAGTCAGCGTTATTCCATCGATGTGTCAGATACCACGTGGGGGTCCGATGTTGATTTTGGTATTTTCCAAGCACAAAACGTGTGGATACGTACTCTAGGTGAGAAAAACCGCTTTGTGGTACGCGGCAATTTAGGTTGGATTGAAACCAACAATTTTGACCGTGTGCCGCCGTCACTGCGTTTCTTCGCCGGTGGTGATCGCAGTATTCGTGGCTATAAATTCCGCGATGTTTCTCCTCGCGACAGTGAGGGTAAGTTAACCGGTGCTTCTAAATTAGCCACAGGTTCTCTCGAATATCAATATAACGTCACTGGCCGATGGTGGGGGGCGGTATTTGTCGATACGGGGGAAGCCGTTAATGATATTCGTAAGAGCGATTTTAAAACCGGTGCTGGGGTAGGGGTGCGTTGGGCTTCTCCTGTCGGCCCGATCAAGCTGGATATCGCTAAACCTATTGGTGACAACGAAGCACGTGGCGTGCAATTTTACATCGGTTTGGGGCCTGAACTATGATGTCGATAAAGGGATGGCGGTGGGTAAAGAGACTCTGTATCGCATTTCTGCTCATTGTCCTGCTGCTGGTCGGCGCACTGGTAGGTTTGCTCGGTACCACCACGGGTTTACATTTTGTTATCAACAGTGCGGCACGTTGGGTGCCTGGTCTGGATATTGCCAGTGTCAGTGGTGGCTGGCGTGACCTCACCCTTAAAGGCATTCAGTACCAAATGCCAGGTGTCACGGTTAAGACTGGGCAGTTTCATCTGTCATTGCAACTCTCCTGCCTAAAGCGCAGCGAGTTATGCGTTAACGCACTGACAGCCCAGGATGTTGATGTGGTGGTGGATACCAAGGCCATGGCTCCTTCGGCTCCCGCTCCCGCCAGTACTGAGCCTATGGGCGAATTGAGCACGCCATATCCCATCACTTTGCGTTTGCTGTCACTCAACAATGTCAAAGTGACTATTGATGACACTGCGATTTCGCTGGATGAATTCCGCACAGGCGCACATTGGCAACAACGCGCATTGGACCTGATGCCGACTAAAATCAGTGGGTTACTGATAGCACTGCCAAAAACAGTGCCTGCTGTTGTTCCTGATGCAGCGAAACCCGCGGTAGAAACGGCTATCGCCGTCAAAGAGGCAGTTGAGCAGCAAGCTGCCGCTCCCGCAGAACCAGAAACCCCGCTGGGAGAGACGTTAAAAGAGCTTTTCTCCAAGCCCCTGTTGCCTGATTTACCAAACTTCCGCCTGCCGCTCGATTTGAAAATTAACGAAATTTCTGGGCAGCAATTACGGCTCACCGGCGATACTGATGTCCTTATCAGCAGCGTTTTGTTGCGCGCCAATACCCAAGAAAATCAAGTCACGCTGGATACGCTGGATATCAAATCGCCACAGGGTGGGCTGTCAGCCCATGGTGAGGCACAACTGGCGGATAAGTGGCCGCTTAGTTTGGTCGTCAACAGCGCATTGAACATAGAGCCACTGAAAGGCGAGAAAGTGAAGTTGACCGTCGGTGGTGCGCTGCGTGAACAACTCAAGGTGGCGCTCAATTTATCCGGCCCAGTCAGTGCACAGCTTGAGGCAGAAACTGCGTTGGCGCAGGTAGGGTTACCGCTGGCATTAACCCTACAAAGCAAGCAATTGCGTTGGCCGCTGAGTGGTGAGCCTCAGTTCCAACTCAGTAATTTAAAAACACGGTTTAATGGGCAGGCAACAGATTATGCGCTGTCAATTCGTGCTGATTTTAAAGGTACGGATTTACCGCCAGCGGTATTCACTCTCGACGGTAAAGGGAATGTTGAACAATTCAATCTGACGCGCTTGCGTTTGGCGGCATTGCAAGGCAACTCTGATCTCACTGGCGTGGTGGATTGGAGCAAAGCGATTAGTTGGAATTCGGTGCTCACCCTGTCGGGTATTAATACTGTGAGGCAGTGGCCAGAGTGGCCAGCAAAATTGGATGGCAAGATTGTCACACGAGGCAGTCTCCATGGCGGTAGCTGGCAATTACAGGTGCCAGAGTTGACACTGGACGGCAATGTAAAACAGAACCGTGTTACGGTGCGTGGCGCGTTAACCGGGAATGCCGCAGGTCAATGGCATATACCAGGCATCAACTTGGCATTAGGACGTAATACGCTGGATGTGAAAGGCGACCTTAACGACAACTGGCTGCTTGACGCCAATGTTGATGCACCACAGCTTGATGGCGCGTTGCCGGGCTTGGGCGGCGTGGTGAAAGGAACACTAAAATTACGCGGTAATCTGAAAGCTCCGCAACTGCTGGCCGATCTCACGGCGAATCGTCTGCAGTGGCAAGAATTGACGATTAATCGTGTCAAGATTGATGGCGATGTGCGATCGACTGATCAAATTCAGGGCCAGTTGGCAATCCGGGTCGAGCAGCTTAAACAAGCGGATTTGCTGGTTAGCTTATTGACGTTGGATGCGCGCGGCAGCGAGAAGCAGCACCAGTTACGGCTAAATATGCAGGGTGAGCCAGTGTCTGGTCAGTTGGCGTTGGAGGGGAGCTTCGATCGCCAGCAAGAGCGTTGGCGCGGCACACTCAATAACACGCGCTTTGATACGCCCGTCGGTGAATGGCGTTTAAGCCGCGCGATAGCCTTGGATTACCAAAATACCTTACAGCGGGTCACCATTGGGCCGCATTGTTGGCTTAACCCGAATGCAGAGCTGTGTGTACCGCGGGCAATTGAAGCAGGCCCGAGCGGGCAGGCGAGTGTGGTACTCAACCGCTTTGATTTAGCGATGATTAAACCTTTCCTTGGCCCGGACACCACCATGAGTGGGGTCTTCACCGGGCGGGCAGATGTCAGCTGGAAAGCGGGCGGTGCTTTGCCAGATGTGCGGGTCTCACTTAATGGTAATGGCGTCAAAGTACAACAGATGGTGCAGGGTAACCCGCTACCAATTAATTTTGAAACGTTGAACCTGAATGGCGGCCTGACCAACGGGCAAGTGCGAGCTGATTGGCTGGTTAAATTGGTCAATAATGGGCAGTTTTCCGGTCAAGTACAGGTTGCTGATCCAGAAGGGCGGCGCAATTTATCCGGTAACATTGCTATCAGTGATTTCTCGCTGGCAATGATTAATCCGATTTTGAGTGATGGCGAAAAAGCGACTGGCACATTAAATGCCAATCTACGTTTGGGCGGGAATGCGAAAAGTCCATTAGTCTTTGGCCGTCTGGCGCTAGACAACGTGGATGTTGATGGGAGTTGGATGCCATTTGATATCACCGAAGGGCGCTTGGTGATGAATTTTGATGGTATGACCTCGACTCTGGAGGGCTTAATCCGCACGTCTCAAGGGCAGCTCAATCTTTCTGGCGATGCTGACTGGCGTGATATCAATGCCTGGCGCGCGCGGATTGCAGCTAAAGGCAATAAGTTGCGCGTGACTGTGCCGCCAATGGTGCGGATCGATGTGTCACCAGACATTGTGTTTGAAGCTACGCCGCAATTGTTTACTCTCAATGGCTCGGTCGATATTCCTTGGGCGCGTATCACGGTGCAGGAAGTGCCGGAAAGTGCGGTGGGGGTGTCACCTGATGAGGTGATGCTAAATAACGATCTGAAGCCTATTTCACCACGCTCTGCCAGCATCCCAATTAACAGTAATCTGGTGATTCACGTTGGTAATGATGTTCGTCTGAATGCATTTGGTCTGAAAGCGCGCTTACAAGGCGATTTGAAAATGGTGCAAGATCAGCGCGGCTTAGGTCTGAATGGGCAGATTAATATTCCGTCTGGTAGCTTCCGTGCTTATGGTCAGGACTTGATAGTCAACAAAGGGGTCTTATTGTTCTCCGGCCCACCGGATCAACCACTGCTTAATATTGAGGCGATTCGAAATCCTGATGCCACTGCTGACGGCGTAACAGCGGGTGTGCGGGTGACGGGGATGGCTGACTCTCCTCGGCTGGAAATCTTCTCGGATCCGGCGATGTCTCAGCAGGAAGCCTTATCTTATCTGCTGCGTGGGCAGGGATTAGGTAATTCAGGTGCTGACAGTGGTTTGATGACGTCCATGCTCGTTGGGATGGGGGTTGCACAAAGTGGTAAACTTGTGGGTAAAATTGGTGAGGCATTTGGTGTAAGCAACCTGGCACTGGATACTCAAGGCGTTGGCGATAGTTCACAAGTGGTTGTGAGCGGCTATGTCACTAAAGATCTGCAAATAAAATACGGTGTGGGTATATTTGACTCGCTGGCGACGTTAACATTACGTTATCGGTTGATGCCCAGGTTGTATCTGGAAGCGGTGTCTGGTATTGATCAGGCATTAGATGTGCTTTATCAGTTTGAGTTCTAACAATGCGAATTATTGTCTACGGTAGTTTACGGCGCAAGCAAGGTAATAGTCATTGGATGACGGACGCCCAGTTATTGGGTGAACATGACCTGGAAGGTTTTGATATGTACGATTTAGGTCATTATCCGGCAGTTGTGCCCGGAGATGGCACCGTGCATTGTGAAGTTTATCGAATTAACTCGTCTATTATGAATGAGTTAGATGAGCTAAAAAGTAATACCAAAGATTATCGGCGTGAGTTGATCCAGACACCTTATGGCAGTGCATGGATATACCTTTATCGTTTACCGATTGAAGGGTTACCGCGTATTTACAGTGGCGATTGGTTAAAACGCCATGAAGAGAATAATAAGCCGTAAAGTGAAACAACCATAAAAAAACACCGCTCAAGGGCGGTGTTTTTTATTACGGGCGCAACCAAGAATTACTTCTTCGCACGCTCGAAAGAAGACTGGATCTCGGCTTTAGCTGCTTCGGCATTTTCCCAACCGTCAACTTTCACCCACTTGCCTGCTTCCAAATCTTTGTAATGTTCAAAGAAGTGTTTGATCTGTGCTTTCAGCAGTTCTGGCAGATCTTCCACATCTTTAATGTGATCATATTCTTTGGTCAGTTTGCTGTGTGGAACTGCAACCAACTTGGCATCTTCACCCGCTTCATCAGTCATTTTCAGCACGCCAACTGGACGGCAACGAATCACTGAGCCTGGTTGTAACGGATACGGCGTTGGTACCAGTACATCAACCGGGTCCCCATCTAATGACAAGGTGTTATTGATGTAGCCGTAGTTGCACGGATAGAACATTGCAGTAGACATGAAACGGTCTACAAACAGAGAGCCGGTTTCTTTATCGATTTCATATTTGATTGGATCTGCATTCGCAGGGATTTCGATCACAACATAAATATCTTCTGGCAGGTCTTTACCTGCGGGTACTTGGTTCAAGCTCATGTCGGTTTCCTTTTATCAAACCAGAAATGGAGTGCCGGCTATTATAGCCAAGTCTTATGTGAATTCCTGTCCTTTTCATTGCTTGATAGCGGTGAGATTGCCTGAATCAAGGCGATTCTATGGAGATAAAATACCGTCATTCTCTAAATGTATCTATTTTAAGCTGTTTTTCCGGTGAGGGTTCAAGACGATTTCCTTACAGCCGATAACTTAATCAAACAATAAGACAGTCCGCTGTAATGCTAACGCTTTGTAATCTTAACCATTTGCACATAACCGGAAAAAACCGATGTTAAAAAAGATTACCATTAAGAATGGGCTTATTGCTCAACTAAGCCTTATGTCATTGATTTTATTAATTGTCAGTATTATTGGCATCAATTCAATTCAGGAGAGTTCGCGCTCGTTGCAAATAATAAATCAGATCCAAGGGGAGGAACTGGGATCGTTGTCCAATAGCTTTAATGCCACACTAAGTGCCAGAACTGAGGCCGCACTAGCCATTCATCAATTAGAAATAGGGCTGATTGATGAGTCATTACAGACAGCAAAGCAGGCTGAAGGATCACTGGCACTATCGCAAAAAGAAATGGCGCGTTTTGTCAGTGCGGTATCTGACCGGGGAGATGGACAGGAACTGGCAACTAATATCCAAAAAAGTTATAAAAATTATGTTGATAAGGGCGTAGTGCCCATGCTGAAGGCCATCAAGGCAGGTTATGCAGACGAATATTATGACGTGTTGGAAAAGAGTATTACGGATATCAGCAAAGCCTTTAATGATGATGTTGCAGCTTTTCGTAGTTATGCACTGAATGCGGGCCAACTGCAAATTGATAAAGCCAACGGCGATGCCAACATCAAATTAGGCATCATTGTAGCGGCAGGGCTACTCACTTTGATCTCCGCTGTGTTGGCATGGTTTGCGCTGAAATACATCATCTTGCGGCCACTGGAGCAATCAATTCACCAACTTGAATATATCGCTGATGGTGATTTAACGCATAGCATCAACAGTGAGGGCAATACGGAATTGGCCCGATTGGCAAAAGCTTTACAAACCATGCAGCAATCGCTGGTGGCGTCTGTCAGTCAGGTACGAGGCGTGGGCGGGCAAATTGGCGTTGGTTCACGGGAATTAGCTGCGGGTAATAGCCATTTGGCTGCACGAACGGAAGAGTCGGCCTCTTCACTGGAGCAAACGGCAGCCAGTATGGAGCAGTTGACTGCGACGGTAAAAATGAATGCTGAAAACTCGGATCAGGCGAATCGTCTGGCGATGAGTGTGTCAGACATTGCCAATAAAGGGAGTGAGGCTGTCAGTCATGTGATGGATAAAATGCAGGCTATCACCACCAGTTCACGGCGAATTTCGGACATTATTGCGGTGATTGACGGTATTGCATTTCAGACTAATATTCTGGCGCTAAATGCGGCGGTCGAAGCGGCTAGAGCTGGTGAGCAGGGGCGTGGTTTTGCCGTGGTAGCCGGCGAAGTCCGTAATCTGGCGCAACGCAGTGCGCAGTCAGCAAAAGAGATAAAAGACCTGATTGTTGAATCACAAACTCGGGTACGGGAAGGGGCGGATATGGCTGAATCTGCGGGGCAAACCATGGATGAAATTGCCCGTGAAGTTAGCCGGGTAACAGCATTGATGCGCGAAATATCAGCGGCTACTTATGAGCAAAGTAGTGGAATAGAGCAAGTGAATGTGGCTATTGCTCAAATGGATCAAGTTGCCCAGCAAAATACGGCCTTGGTTGAACAGGCCGCCGCAGCCACACACTCATTAGAAGAGCAAGCTGATGCATTATCAGCCAGTATGGCGGTATTTAAATTACAGGGAGATAATTTGGCGATAATGGCATAAAAAAAACAGCGGCTTAGGAACCGCTGCTCTCTGATATACATCAAGCCACCAATAGGTGGCTTTTTACATTATTTCCGACAATTATTTAGCGTCTTCATCTGGGAATTTGGCAATAAAGCCTTCCGCGTCTTCAACCATGGATTTTGTTCCCACGAAGAAAGGTGCGCGCTGGTGCAGTTTTTCCGGCACGATGTCCAGAATGCGATTAACCCCATCAGTTGCTTTACCCCCAGCTTGCTCTGCCAAGAACGCCATCGGGTTGCATTCATACAGCAAACGCAGTTTCCCTTGTGGATGGCTGGCGGTGCTTGGGTAAATATAGATACCGCCTTTCAATAGGTTGCGATGGAAGTCCGCGACCAATGAGCCAATATAGCGCGAAGTATAAGGGCGCTTGGTGGCTTCATCTTGCTCTTGGCAATATTTGATATATTTCTTCACACCCAGAGGGAATTTAATGTAGTTCCCTTCGTTGATGGAATACATGCAACCGGTTGCGGGGTAGCGAACTCTTTCGTGGGATAAACAGAAAACACCCAACGATGGATCGTAAGTAAAGGCATGAACACCGTAGCCTGTGGTATAGACCAACATAGTGGAAGAGCCATAAACCACATAACCTGCCGCAACTTGCTTAGTGCCCGGTTGCAGGAAGTCAGCTTCGGTAATAGGAGTACCAAATGGGGTAATACGGCGATAGATAGAGAAAATAGTACCGACGGACACATTCACGTCAATATTTGAAGAGCCATCCAGCGGATCCATCAGAACCACATATTTGGCATTTTCTGCTCGCCCACCATCAAAGATAACAATGTCGTCTTCTTCTTCGGAGGCAATACCAGCGACTTCGCCACGGGCTTTGAGGGCTGCTTTTAATTTTTCATTGGCAAACAGATCCAGTTTCATCTGGTCTTCGCCTTGAATATTAGAAACACCGCTCGCACCTAAAATATCAACCAGACCTGCTTTATTGATATCGCGATGGATGATTTTTGCGCCGAGTTTGATTGCTGAAAGTAATGCAGTTAATTCGCCGGTGGCGTGAGAGAAGTCCAGCTGTTTCTCAACGATGAATTCGCCTAACGTTTTCATGACACAATCCCTGAATCTACGGTTAAATATCGATTTATTAACGAACAACTCACCTAATGGCAGCAGTGTAGCCCAAAGGTGAGAATGATTCATAGGCAATTCCATTTCTTCTCTTTGATTCTGAGCGGTAGAATGGCTGTAAATTCGAAGCTTATTAATACGGAAAATTTATGCGCATTCACATATTAGGTATCTGCGGCACTTTTATGGGCGGCCTGGCAATGCTTGCCCGCTCATTAGGTCATGAAGTGACGGGGTCGGATGCTAACGTATATCCCCCGATGAGCACGCTACTGGAGAATCAAGGGATCGACTTGATCCAGGGATATGATCCTGCGCAACTGAATCCAGCCCCAGATTTAGTCATCATCGGCAATGCCATGACCCGTGGTAATCCGTGTGTTGAGGCGGTATTAGAGCAAGGCATTCCTTATGTTTCTGGCCCGCAATGGTTACATGACCATGTGTTGCCAGAGCGCTGGGTATTAGCTGTCGCTGGAACCCACGGTAAAACTACCACTGCCGGAATGGTGGCCTGGATACTAGAAGCTTGCGGTTATGAGCCAGGTTTTGTGATTGGTGGAGTACCGGGGAATTTCGACGTCTCAGCCCGTTTAGGCAATAGCCCTTTCTTTGTGATTGAAGCTGATGAATATGATTGCGCCTTCTTTGATAAGCGCTCTAAATTTGTTCACTACAACCCAAGAACACTTATCATGAATAACCTTGAGTTCGATCATGCTGATATCTTTGACGATCTTAAGGCTATCCAGAAACAATTCCACCATTTGGTTCGCATCGTCCCGGGAAAGGGCAAAATCATTGTCCCGGATAATGATAACCATCTAAAGCAAGTGATGGCGATGGGATGCTGGAGTGAGCAAGAATTCGTCGGCGAAACGGGCAGTTGGTTCGCACGTAAAGTATCGACTGACGCGAGTGTCTTTGAAGTGCTGCTCGATAATGAATTAGTGGGTGAAGTGAGTTGGTCATTGGTGGGCGAACATAATATGCACAATGGCTTGATGGCGATTGCTGCTGCTCGCCATGTGGGAGTTTTACCTGCCGATGCATGTAAAGCTTTGGGCCAGTTTATTAATGCCCGCCGCCGGCTGGAATTACGTGGTGAAGCCCACGGTGTCACGGTTTATGATGATTTTGCTCATCATCCAACGGCGATCCTTGCCACGCTGGCTGCGCTGCGCAGCAAAGTGGGGGGGACGGCACGTATTTTGGCGGTACTGGAACCTCGCTCTAATACCATGAAATTAGGGCTATGCAAAAACGAGCTAGCACCGTCATTAGGCCGTGCGGATGAAGTGTTCCTGTTCCAGCCGCAACACATTCCTTGGCAAGTGGTGGAAGTGGCGGAAGCCTGTATTCAGCCTGCACATTGGAGCGCTGATATTGATACATTAGTTGATATGGTTGTGAAGACGGCCCAACCAGGAGATCACATTCTGGTGATGAGTAACGGTGGTTTTGGTGGTATTCACGATAAATTACTGAGTGCTCTGAGTAAAAAAGCCGAGCAGGATGCTCTACCTCAGGATTAAGCAGGATAAAAAAATCCCCCGCAGAGCGGGGGTAAAAGGGTTCGTCGGATAGACGACGAGGGATTATTCTGTTGTGGTACTGACTCCGCTCAGTGGTTTCATCAATACCTTGTTTCAATCAATACTCTATTCAATATCCTGAAAATGAATCTTTCAACCGATTGAATAAACCATTAAGTGCGAAAGTATGCCCCTTTGCGTGGGGCATTTACTTTCAGACTTATTACTTAATCTTATTTATAAATCTTCGCAGTGGCGTGCCAGTTATTTTCATCACGCGCTTCAATCACTTTGTAAGCTTTTGCACCCATAGCATCGGCTTTATCAGACAGTGCCTGACGGATATCAGATGGTGCACCGTTAATGCCGCTAACGGTAATTGTGTCCATTGGCTGTAAGTTAGCTGCTTGATTGTCATTGATTGAATCAGCTGCAAAAACACCAAATGACAGTGCAGATAGAATGCTCATTGTTGCGATTGTAGTTTTAACTTTCATTTTATTGCCTCTATTTATTCTTTTATCACTTCAAAGGAAGTGTGATGTACATCACGAAAATGAGTATACATCTAGTAACTGAGAATATTAATAGCGGGCTAATAATATTTAACGTCACTTTATCGTGGGTGACTATTTTTTAAGAACGAAATGGAATAAAAAATGGTTAAAAAACAACAAGTTTTCGTAAAAATATAAGTTTTTCAATAAGATAAGTGTTTTTGACTAAAAGTGCGAAATAAAGTGGTGACTTTGACCATGAATGGAGAATAGAGAGTGTTATTGAATGGTTTTAAAAACAATAAGCAGTGATATACCCTGATTGAATGGAGCGTTATGGCGGATAAAAGGGCAATCGAAAGAGAATGCGGCATAGTTAGCCGCATCTATTATCAGTATCAGAGATTAAAGCTCTTGTTCAAATAGCTCGAGAATCGCCTTATGCAGCAGTTCAGCGGTAAAACCTCTGGCCGGCGTGGTGAAAATAGTATCGTCACCAGCAATACTGCCCAGAATACCTTCTGCTTTACCTAATGAATCCAACAAGCGGGCGATCAGTTGTGCAGCACCGGGGCTGGTTTTAATCACTACAACCGAGTCGTTATAATCGACATCTAATACCAGATTCTTCAGCGGGCTACTGGTTGTCGGGACGCCCAGTTCTGCAGGTAAGCAATAAACCATTTCCATTTTTGCATTACGCGTTCTGACCGCGCCAAACTTAGTCAACATGCGTGACACTTTGGATTGGTTAATATTTTCAAAGCCTTCTTCCTGCAAGGCCAAAACGATCTCACCTTGAGAACTGAATTTCTCTTCTTTCAATAACGCTTTAAACGCCTTGATAAGATCTTCTTGTTTTGCGGGATTACGCATTTTTTATGCCCTGAGCAGTCAATAGTGAATAGGATTATTATGCATATAAATGAATTTTTATTCAACATGACTATGGAGTATTGGCGATAAAAGCATTGATATCAAGGTGTGAAGGAATTTTAACATCATCTTGCTGTTACGATTATGCTAAATCGGCCCTTATTCGTATTCGGTGCGAGTAAACAGAATGTTATTAAAATGATGTTGTTCTGATGTAACAGAAGGGTGTAATGTAACCGCCGATTAACCTGTCATGAATACTTCAGTAAATTTTAGAATAATGTGCGCTATATCATTAATGAATAAGCGATTTAATCTAAAATACATGATCATTATGCGCCTTTTTGATGCGTGATATCTCAATCTGACTGTTAATAGATTGTGTTTAAAATCGCAATAAATTATGGTGCGTAAATAGATGAATTCACGGCAAATTTAAATTAAATATAATAAGGAGTATAGGATGAAAGTTGCAGTTCTCGGTGCCGCTGGTGGTATCGGCCAGGCCCTCGCTCTTCTACTCAAGACCCAGCTTCCTTCAGGTTCAGACCTTTCATTATATGATATCGCGCCAGTGACTCCAGGTGTCGCGGTTGATCTGAGCCATATCCCGACGGCTGTTAATATTAAAGGCTTCAGCGGCGAAGATGCTACTCCAGCACTGCAAGGCGCAGATATTGTTCTGATTTCGGCGGGTGTTGCACGTAAACCCGGCATGGATCGTTCAGACCTGTTCAATGTGAATGCGGGTATTGTTCGCAACCTGGTTGAGCAAATCGCACGCACTTGCCCGAAAGCATTAATCGGGATTATTACCAACCCCGTTAATACAACGGTTGCTATTGCGGCAGAAGTGCTGAAAAAAGCCGGCGTTTACGATAAAAATAAATTATTTGGTATTACCACGCTGGATACCATTCGTTCGAACACCTTTGTTGCTGAATTGAAAGGTAAGCAACCGCAGGACATCGAAGTCCCGGTGATTGGCGGCCACTCAGGCGTGACTATCTTGCCATTACTGTCACAAATTCCAGGTATCAGCTTCACTGAGCAAGAAGTTGCTGATCTGACTAAGCGCATTCAGAACGCAGGAACTGAAGTCGTAGAAGCAAAAGCCGGTGGCGGATCAGCGACTCTGTCTATGGGGCAAGCTGCAGCACGTTTCGGTCTTTCTTTAGTGCGTGCTCTGCAAGGCGAAAGTAATGTTGTTGAATGCTCTTACGTTGAAGGCGATGGCAAGTATGCCCGCTTCTTTGCTCAACCTATTCTGTTGGGTAAAAACGGCGTTGCTGAACGTAAAGACATTGGCAAACTGAGTGCTTTTGAACAGCAGGCACTGGACAGCATGCTTGATGTGTTACATAACGATATCAAGTTGGGCGAAGAGTTCGTCAAATAACATCGAAATTCTTATCACTTGATAGAGTAGTGAGTTTTGCTCACCTGAATCACTAAACAACGCCGGTGATTCAGGTGTTTTATTGTTAGCCCGATGACTGAGTATAGATAGTCATAACAGAGAGTATCGTCATTACGGAGAGCTACTGTCGCCTCTTAAATGACATCATCAACCGCCGACGATACTCTTCGGCGGTTTTTTTATACCGTGACATTGACCTGCCGTATCCGTATTTTTCGGTCAAGAAGCGCTCCTGTTTTGGGGTCAAAATAGCGTGTCGGCCAGATCTCGGATGGATGAATGTCCAGACACTCTGCAATCAGCCATTCTCCTTTTGGCCAAGGGCGAGTCAATGCATTGGCAAGTGTGGATGAGCTTAAACCCGCCTTTCGAGAGAGCGCTGCCAAAGTCGTGTCTTTTTTACGTAGCGCAGCAATGATGTCGGCTGGATGCCAATCAGATTTCCTTAAAATCATCTTTAATCCTTTTTTTTTCTAAGCGGCTGACGTGTTAGTGATATAAATAACGGTACATTGTTAATCGTACTGTGAACATAAAGTAATCATTTAGAAGCATAGTAACATTTATTTTCTGAAAAATTTTAAATGTTTTCTAAATATTCCTTTTTTGTGTCGCAACGCATATTAGGAAGCAACGCCATGAAAAAAGAGTGGTTTGCCGCTAAGGAACTGGCAGGTCTTGATGGGTTACCGTCATCACCACAAGGAGTAAACCTCATGGCTAAACGTGAGGGATGGGAACAGCGCCGCCGCCGAGGTGTTCAGGGGAAGGCTGTTGAGTACCATATTGAGAGTTTACCTACCACCATACTGAATTCATTACAGTTAAGGGAAGATCCCGCCAAGTACACACCAACACGACAAGACCCGCTATCGCTGTGGGTGGAGGCGTATTATCGTTTTACAGAGGCTGAACGGGAGCAGGTAATTGCTTTTATTTTTCGCGAGGGAGCCAAAAGTCTGATAGAGCGACTGACGACGGAATCAAGTGAGTAAAAGCGAGGAATCGGCGCACAATATGCTTTGCTGAGACTCAAAAAGAAAACTCCGGCAGTGATGCCAGAGTTTCCATATAGTTTCTTAAAATGAGCGCTGTACTGCAATATGAGCTAATCCTTCCAAGGCTTGGCGATAATCACTTTCAGGTAGAATCTGTAGTGAAGCAATCGCCTTATCCGCCTCTTCCTCGGCACGCTGACGGGTATAGTCCAGTGAACCACACTGTTGCATTGTTAGTAATACAGGCTCAAGTAAATGGCGGCCATTGCCTTGCTCAATAGCCTGACGAATCATGGAGGCTTGCTCTGGAGTTCCATTATGCATTGCGTGCAGTAATGGAAGCGTCGGTTTGCCTTCGTTCAGGTCATCACCGGTATTTTTACCCAAAGTTGTGCCATCAGAGCTGTAATCCAGCAAGTCATCAATTAGCTGGAAAGCCGTACCCAGATAACGACCATAATTCTGTAATGCCAGTTCCTGCTCTTCACTGGCATCTGCTAATACAGCTGCTGATTGCGACGCGGCTTCAAATAAGCGCGCCGTTTTGCTGTAAATGACCTGCATGTAATTTTCTTCAGTGATATCCGGATTATTGCAGTTCATGAGCTGCAAAACTTCCCCTTCAGCAATCACGTTGGTGGCTGCGGACATCAAGGTCAGAACACGCAGTGATTCAAGGCTGGTCATCATCTGGAATGAGCGGGTATAGATGTAGTCACCCACCAACACGCTGGCCGCATTGCCAAATGCCGCATTGGCTGTCGCTTTACCCCGACGCATATCTGACTCATCGACAACATCATCATGTAGCAGAGTTGCGGTATGAATGAATTCAATCAATGCTGCGACCGTGATATGCTTGTCGCCCTGATAATTCAGCGCTCGGGCCACCAAAACAGCAATCATTGGACGGATTCGTTTTCCACCGCCACTGATAATGTAATGGCCCAGCTGATTGATAAGGACAACATCAGAGTTCAACTGGTCGAGGATAGTTGTGTTTACTGCCGCCATATCTGGCGCGGTTAACTCGATAATCTTTTCTAGGTTCATTGTTATATTCAGCTGTTTTTCTCTTTAACTGCGATGAGATTACCGCCCACATTATTACATGACGTTCCCTGAGACTATGATTGTACTTGAAAAATCCAGCAAATAAACGAGATGTAAGAAACTGTGCTTTTTTTCTTCTCTTGTGCTGATTATATACTTGTCATTCACAACATTTTTGCGTAGAATTCGCGCCCTATTGTGAATATTTATAGTGCGCTCTGGACTACAAAAGTGGAGTGCGCGGAAAGCGGAGTTTTATATGTACGCGGTTTTCCAAAGTGGTGGTAAACAACACCGAGTAAGCGAAGGTCAAACCATTCGCCTGGAAAAGCTGGACATCGCAACTGGTGAAACTGTTGAGTTTGACCAAGTTCTGATGATTGCTAACGGTGAAGAAATCAATATCGGCGCTCCTTTAGTCGATGGTGGCAAGATCAAGGCTGAAGTTATTGCTCACGGTCGTGGCGAGAAGATTAAGATTGTTAAATTCCGCCGTCGTAAGCACTACCGTAAGCAGCAAGGTCATCGTCAGTGGTTCACTGATGTTAAAATCACCGGCATCAGCGCTTAAGATTTAGGAGAGCGGATAAATGGCACATAAAAAGGCTGGTGGCTCGACTCGTAACGGTCGTGACTCCGAAAGTAAACGTCTTGGCGTAAAACGTTTTGGCGGCGAAGCAGTATTGGCAGGCAGCATCATCGTTCGTCAGCGTGGCACTAAGTTCCATGCAGGCATCAACGTAGGTTGCGGCAAAGACCATACTCTGTTTGCTTTGGCTGACGGTAAAGTCAAGTTCGAAGTTAAAGGCCCGAAAAACCGTAAATTTATCAGCATCGAAGCTGAATAAGTTTTTCGCGTCCTGTAAATAGATGTAAGCCCTGCAATTTCGTTGCGGGGCTTTTTACATTTCTGGGTTAACCCCCCTGGTAAAAAATGGATACGAAGCAGCAGGCTGGTTTAGGTATTTTCTTGGCACTAACCACTGCCGTATTCTGGGGTGCCTTGCCGATTGCAATGAAGCAAGTGCTCGAGGTCATGGAGCCTTATACCATTGTTTGGTATCGCTTCACGATGGCGGCTATCGGCTTGGGGATTATTCTGGCTTCGCGTCGTCAGTTGCCCTCACTTAAACTTTTTCGCCAACGTCGCTGGTTAATCTTACTGATTATTGCGACCTGTGGCTTGCTGGGGAATTTCATCTTCTTCAGCTCATCATTACAATATCTTAGTCCGACGACATCTCAGGTTATCGGGCAACTCTCGCCAGTTGGGATGATGGTTGCCAGTGTACTGATTTTAAAGGAGCGGATGCGCATCACCCAAGTTATTGGCGCGGGTATGCTGATTTGTGGGCTGCTGTTATTTTTTAACACCAGTTTGCATGAAATCTTTACCCGTCTGACTGATTACACTCTTGGTGTGGCATTGGGCGTCTGCGCAGCGGTTGTCTGGGTCAGTTATGGCGTCGCCCAGAAGGTGCTATTAAGGCGTATGGCATCGCAACAAATCTTATTATTGTTGTACACTTTATGTGCAATAGCATTGTTCCCACTAGCGAAGCCGGCCGTTATTTTTCAGCTAAATGGATGGCAGCTCGCTTGTTTACTGTTCTGTGGGGTTAACACCTTGGTTGGCTACGGTGCTTTGGCGGAAGCTATGGCACGTTGGCAGGCAGCGCAGGTTAGCGCACTCGTCACATTGACGCCGCTGTTTACCTTGTTTTTTTCAATTTTATTGGCGCTGGCCTGGCCAGATATGTTTGCCGCTCCTTCCCTCAACGTTGTGGGATACATCGGCGCATTCGTGGTAGTGGCAGGTGCAATGTTTTCCGCAATTGGGCACCGTTGGTGGCCACGTCGGACAGAAATAAACCAGGTTGCTCTGCAAAAGCAGCAGCCTGGTGAATGATTTACGGAGAAAGTAAATGAAGTTTGTAGATGAAGCTACGATTCTGGTTGTAGCCGGTGACGGTGGTAATGGTTGTGTCAGTTTCCGTCGCGAAAAATATATCCCTAATGGTGGTCCTGACGGTGGTGATGGTGGCGACGGCGGCGATATTTATCTGCTGGCTGATGAAAACCTCAACACATTGATCGACTATCGTTTTGTGAAATCTTTCCGTGCCGAACGTGGGCAGAACGGCCAGAGCCGTGACTGTACCGGGAGACGTGGTCAGGATATCACGATTAAAGTGCCTGTCGGCACTCGTGTGCTAGACCAAGGTACTGGCGAGATTCTGGGTGATATGACTCGCCACGGCCAGCGTTTGATGGTTGCGAAAGGGGGGTTCCACGGTTTAGGTAACACCCGTTTCAAATCTTCCGTCAACCGTGCTCCACGTCAGAAGACCATGGGGACTGAAGGCGAGACTCGTGATCTGACCTTAGAGTTGCTGCTGTTGGCTGATGTCGGAATGTTGGGGCTGCCTAATGCCGGCAAATCAACCTTTATCCGCGCAGTGTCTGCGGCGAAACCCAAAGTGGCTGATTATCCATTTACAACCCTGATCCCAAGCTTGGGTGTGGTACGTATGGATCACGAACAGAGCTTTGTGGTTGCCGATATTCCCGGCCTGATTGAAGGTGCTTCAGAAGGCGCTGGCTTGGGTATTCGCTTCCTGAAACATTTGGAACGTTGCCGCGTATTGTTGCATTTAGTGGATTTGGCGCCAATTGATGAATCTGATCCAGTTGAAAATGCCAAAATCATCATTAATGAATTGCAGCAATACAGCGAAAATCTTGCTGAGAAGCCACGCTGGCTTGTTTTCAACAAGATTGACCTAGTAGACCCAGAGGAAGCTGAAACCCGCGCTAAAGCCATCGTAGAAGCTCTGGGATGGGAAGATAAGTATTATATGATCTCGGCAGCAAATCGTGAGAACGTGAATGCGCTATGTTGGGATGTCATGAACTTCCTTAACTCACAACCGAAAGCGATGGCTATTGCTGAAAGCACGCCAGAAAAAGTTGAGTTCATGTGGGACGATTACCATCGTGAACAACTGGCTGAAGTAGAAGCCGAGGCAGAAGCGGAAGATGATGACGATTGGGATGAAGAAGACGATGACGGTGTAGAGTTCATCTACGAGCGTTAAGTCACCCGTTGTTAGTAAAATCTGATTTGAATAAGGGCTGCCATTCGTGGTGGCCCTTTTGTTTGATGAGCCACTCTTTTGAATAAGAGGCTGTTAGGTATGCGTTGTCGTCGGTATCCAACATTGTGCTATTAATCCTGCACGTTCGGGGCGGTTCTCCAGTGTTAGCCTACCCTGATGTAACTGGACAATACGGATAACAATGTTCAGTCCTAAGCCACTGCCTCCATAACGCTGGTCCATACGGCGAAATGCTTGGGTTAGTTCTCCCGCCTGTTCCTGCTTTATTCCTGGCCCTTCATCAATAACTTGCAGCACAGTACCTTGCATTTGTGTGGAGAGGTTGACTGAAATTTGGCTACCTACAGGGCTATAGCGGTGGGCATTTTCGACCAAATTGCGCAGCATCAAACGTAGTAATGTGGCATCACCCTGAGTTGATGCATGGGGAGGAAGTACCCACTGCAGAGTTTGCTGGCGAAGGGCGCACATTTCTTCAAGTTCTTCTTGTAACGGCTGCACTACATTTTCAATCCAGTCCAGTGTTTGATAAAGGCCGCTGGCAAAATTCTGCCCAGCTCTGGACAACATCAGCAATTGTTCAATGGTATGTATCAACAAATCAATGCGGCTAATCAGTTGCTTACTTTCGACAATGCCTTGCTGTTCCATTAGCTCAAGATGGAGCCGGATACCGGCAAGTGGCGTTCGCAGTTCATGTGCTGCATCGGCGGTAAACAGGCGTTCTTGTTGGATAGTGTTGGCCAGCCGAGATAACAGCTGATTGAGTGTTGAGGTGACGGAGACAATTTCTTGCATATCGCTGTTAACAACGACGGGAGTGAGGTTATCAGCCGAACGCTCTGCCAATTTTTGTTGTAGCTGGTCTAGCGGCCGGATAATCCAGCTGATCGCCCAGAAAGAGAGCAATAGGCTGATGGTCATCATGATAAGTGATGGTGCAAGCAATGAGGCAATGGCTTCTGCTATTTCAGTATCCACGCGCTCATTACGCACTTTTGCACTGAGTGTTTCATCGACCAAAAAACTGATTTGCTCTTGGCTTTCATGCCATAGCCAAAATGCGCTGATCAATTGGGTGGCCAGCAATATTAATGCCAGCATTAAAATGAGACGCCGCCTCATACTGATCATCATAGGGTTTCCAGTCGATAGCCTATACCACGTACTGTTCTGATACGATCTTTGCCCAATTTGCGCCGAAGATTATGGATATGCACTTCCAGCGTATTGGATCCGAGATCATCGTTCCAAGTGTAGAGATCTTGTTGCAGTGTTTCACGATTGACTGTTTGACCCGCCCGCATAATTAGCCGCGAGAGAATGGCAAATTCTTTAGGGGTCACTTCCAGCGGTTGATCCTGCAAACACACTTGCTGTGTTGATAGATTAAGACTCAGGTCATCTTGCCGCACCAGATTGTCACTCTGGCCTTGATAGCGGCGAATTAATGCTCGTACACGGGCTAGCAACTCAGCAAGTGCAAAAGGCTTTATCAGATAATCATCAGCACCGGCATCTAGCCCATCAACCCGGTCTTCAAGTGCATCACGGGCGGTAAGGATCAATACCGGTAGCGTGACATTTTGGCGGCGCCATTGGCGCAGCAATACGGCACCATCTTGATCAGGTAAACCGAGATCGAGGATAACCATGCTGTACTGACTGGTCAGCAATAAACTGTGCGCTTGCGCCGCAGTGCTTGCACAATCACAGGCATAGCCCCCGCTGGTCAGCGCCATAGCTATTCCTTGTTGCAACAGTTCATCGTCTTCAACAATCAGTAGTTTCATCGTTCTCAGTTATTCTGATAAATGTCTTTATACAGGCGGCTTTCGAAACGTACTAAAGGCGCCCGGCGATTTTTTTGATCCTCAGGCGGTACAGCGTAGCCTGATAAGAATTGGACAAATGCCATGCGTTGCCCACTGGCGGTGGTAATGAACCCAGCCAGATTATACACGCCTTGTAGTGCCCCGGTTTTAGCTGACACTTTGCCATTAACCCCCGCTTCATGTAGTCCACCACGATAACGTAATGTACCATCGTAGCCTGATAACGGCAGCATTGAGATAAAGTTAAGCTCTTGATCATGCTGCGCAATATACTGCAATGCCTGCATCATAGTGGCCGGGGAAATTAGGTTATGACGTGATAAACCTGAGCCATCGACAACAATGCTGTTCCCCAGATCAACCCCGGCTTTCTGACGTAGAACCTGACGCACAGCATCCGCACCTGCACGCCATGTTCCTGGCACCCCAAAACGTTGATGACCAATAGTCCTGAACACAGTATCGGCAATCATATTGTCAGATTTTTTCAGCATGATTTTCAGTAAGTCATGCAGCGGTGCCGATTGAGCTTGCGCTAATACATTTCCTGCGGCATTTGGTGTCGTTTGACGGCGTAAACTTCCATCAATTTGGATCTCTGCTTTCTTCAACTCATCTTTCAAAATAGCCCCGGCATAGCTGGCACCATTTTGTATAGCAAAAGCCAATGGTAGAGGTTCGCTACGCTGTGTTAAGCAACCGGTCAATGTAAACCGATTTAATTCACCGGGAACGACATCTAATTCGCAATATTGCGCGTCAGGTGAACCTTTGGCTAAGGTGCGAACTTCACTGAACATCTGCACTGGATAATAGGAGGCAACTCGGATAAATGCCATGTCACCAGGATTCGGCGCGCTGTAGAGAGAGACGGAAAAGCAGTTACGATCGACAATAGCTGCCGCCGGTGGCGCGCTGAAGCACTGTGTCATATCGTTCCATGGCCAACCAGGGGCTTTGTCATGACTGGCAAAAACTGACGTATCAATGATCAAATCGCCCGCTATTTGCTTTACACCTGCTTTTCTTAGTGTCGCTACCATATTACGCAACTGCTGGCGTGTTAAAGTGGGGTCGCCATCAAAACGTGCAATTAAATTGCCACGCAATACGCCATCGGTGATCGTACCGTGGCTTTCCAATGTGGTATTGAAACGAAAATCAGGACCAAGCTGTAGCAATGCGGCCAGCGCAGTCAGGACTTTTTGCGTACTGGCAGGTAAGGCCATTTGCTGGGCGTGATAGTCTATTACGGGGGTTGTAGCCCCGATTTTTTGTACAACTAACGCAAGATTTGCCCCATCAGGCAGATATTGTGTGTAATTCTCAACCTGAGCCGCATTGGCGTTAGATATGCTGATATTGAGAGCAAAAGCACAGGCCAATCCACTGACAATTCGTGAAAAATGCATAATTTCGGTATAACTGCTGAATAACGTGTTGCCATACTACGGTGCAACGAGGGCGAAAGTAAACGATGACCCTAAAGGAACTCTACGTTAAAATGCATATCAAAATGCAAAATTGATCCTGACTTGGGGTTTTGGCTCCGGGGGAATTTTTTTTGTTTATCGCCTGGAGGCGGGTAGGGTAGCAGGCTAACCGCATTTTCATTCGAAGACGTTAGGATGACGGTTTTTTGAACAGGATAGATTTAGAGGTATTTAAAAGATGAAACAGATTCCGATGACGGTACGTGGCGCAGATAAACTGCGTGAAGAATTGGATTATTTAAAGGGCGTTCGTCGGCCTAAAATTATTTCTGATATCGCTGATGCCCGTGAACATGGCGATTTAAAAGAAAATGCTGAATATCATGCAGCCCGCGAGCAACAAGGGTTTTGTGAAGGTCGTATTCAAGAAATAGAAGCCAAGCTTTCTAATGCACAGGTGATTGATATCACCAAAATGCCAAATAATGGCCGCGTTATTTTTGGTGCCACAGTGCGTGTATTAAATGTGGATACTGAAGAAGAACAGCAATACCGGATTGTGGGTGATGACGAAGCTGATTTTAAACAAAATCTTATTTCGGTTAATTCACCAATTGCGCGTGGCTTGATTGGTAAAGAAGTCGATGACGTGGTTGTTATTCGTACTCCAGGCGGCGAAGTAGAATATGAAATTCTTAATGTAGATTATGTGTAATACTTGCTCAATTGAAGATTAAGTACACATTTTTTATAAGAAATGAAGTTGTAAAGAAAAGTAAAAGGCCGCTTGCGGCCTTTTATCAGAACAAAGTGCATGGCACCTTTTCTCTAAAACAAGCGTCATTAACGCGGTAAAATAATTTTGCGCTCTTTTGCTGGGCGATAGAGCACTAAAATATTACCGATAATTTGGACGTTAACGGCACCGGTTTCACGCACGATGGCATCAGCAATTAGGGCTTTGGTTTCACGCTCTTCAGCAGTGATCTTCACCTTAATAAGTTCATGATGTTCCAGCGTTTGTTCGATTTCAGCCAGCACCCCTTCGGTTAACCCGTTATTGCCCAGCATGACTACTGGTTTTAACGGATGGGCCAAGCTTTTCAGGTGCTGTTTTTGTTTGTTATTCAGATTCATCGTCTTTTTTGCTTAAGTTGGGATTGAAAACGGTTCATTCTACCGCCATCTCATGTGTATCACCAAATCGGTCTACGCCGAGAGGGAGTTTACGCGAGCTAAGTAATAGATGCGCGGGCTCTTAATTAAGATAGTTGGAAAAAGAGATGTCTAATAAAAAGCGTTCGGCTAGCTCCAGTCGCTGGTTACAAGAACACTTTAGCGATAAATATGTCATTCAGGCGCAGAAAAAGGGGCTACGCTCTCGCGCCTGGTTTAAACTTGATGAAATACAACAGAGCGATAAAATTTTTAAACCGGGTATGACCGTGGTGGATTTAGGTGCCGCACCTGGTGGTTGGTCTCAATATGTTGTAACCCAAATCGGCGGTAAAGGGCGGATCATCGCATGTGATCTTCTACCAATGGATCCTATTGTTGGTGTCGATTTCCTTCAGGGCGATTTTCGTGATGAACTGGTCCTGAAAGCTTTACTTGAGCGTGTTGGGGATAAAAAAGTTCAGGTGGTCATGTCTGATATGGCCCCGAATATGAGTGGTACTCCGGCAGTCGATATACCTAAATCAATGTATCTGGTTGAATTAGCTTTAGATATGTGTCGTGATGTACTTGCACCAGGCGGAAGTTTCCTGGTGAAGGTGTTCCAGGGAGATGGCTTTGATGAATACCTACGGGAAATTCGCTCCCTGTTTACGAAAGTTAAGATTCGTAAGCCAGACGCTTCTCGTGCGCGATCGCGTGAAGTGTACATTGTAGCGACAGGGCGGAAACTGTAGTACCCTAACGCTGTTTGTTAACACAGTTGTAATATGAGGTTAATCCCTTGAGTGACATGGCGAAAAACCTAATTCTCTGGTTAGTTATTGCAGTCGTACTGATGTCTGTATTCCAGAGCTTTGGACCCAGCGAATCGAATGGCCGTAGAGTGGATTACTCTACTTTCATGTCCGATGTAACCCAAGAACAGGTTCGTGAAGCACGTATCAATGGACGTGAAATTAACGTTAGTAAGAAAGATAACAGCAAATATACGACTTTCATTCCGGTCAACGATCCAAAGCTGTTAGATACCTTATTGACTAAAAATGTGAAAGTTGTTGGCGAGCCACCGGAAGAGCCGAGCTTGCTGGCTTCTATCTTTATTTCCTGGTTCCCAATGCTGTTGCTGATTGGGGTCTGGATCTTCTTTATGCGTCAAATGCAGGGCGGTGGCGGCAAAGGGGCTATGTCCTTTGGCAAGAGCAAAGCTCGCATGCTGACAGAAGATCAGATAAAAACCTCTTTTGCTGATGTTGCTGGTTGCGACGAAGCAAAAGAAGAAGTCAGTGAATTGGTTGAATACCTGCGCGAGCCAAGCCGTTTCCAGAAACTGGGCGGTAAGATTCCGAAAGGCGTGTTGATGGTTGGTCCTCCGGGGACCGGTAAAACCTTGCTGGCGAAAGCCATCGCAGGTGAAGCTAAAGTGCCATTCTTCACTATTTCCGGTTCTGACTTCGTAGAAATGTTCGTTGGTGTGGGTGCATCCCGTGTCCGTGACATGTTTGAACAGGCGAAGAAAGCTGCACCTTGTATCATCTTTATTGATGAAATTGATGCGGTAGGCCGTCAGCGTGGCGCTGGTCTGGGTGGTGGTCACGATGAACGCGAACAGACTCTGAACCAAATGTTGGTTGAGATGGATGGCTTTGAAGGCAATGAAGGCATCATCGTCATCGCAGCAACCAACCGTCCAGACGTTCTTGACCCAGCGTTATTACGTCCAGGCCGTTTCGACCGTCAGGTTGTCGTTGGTTTACCGGATGTCCGTGGCCGTGAACAGATTCTGAAAGTTCACATGCGCCGCGTGCCACTAGATATCGATATTGATGCTTCAGTCATCGCTCGTGGTACACCAGGGTTCTCTGGTGCTGACTTGGCTAACCTGGTAAACGAAGCGGCACTGTTTGCTGCTCGCGGTAACAAGCGCGTCGTTTCAATGGTCGAGTTTGAGAAAGCGAAAGACAAAATTATGATGGGTGCGGAACGTCGCTCCATGGTAATGACAGAAGCACAGAAAGAATCTACGGCATACCATGAAGCAGGGCATGCGATTATCGGTCGTTTGGTTCCTGAACATGATCCAGTACATAAAGTGACCATTATTCCACGTGGTCGTGCATTGGGTGTGACATTCTTCCTTCCGGAAGGTGATGCTATCAGTGCTAGTCGTCAGAAACTGGAAAGCCAGATCTCCACTTTGTATGGTGGTCGTCTTGCTGAAGAAATCATTTACGGCCCGGAAAAAGTCTCTACCGGCGCATCAAATGATATCAAAGTGGCTACGTCTATTGCGCGTAACATGGTGACACAGTGGGGCTTCTCCGAGAAATTGGGGCCGTTGCTGTATGCTGAAGAAGAGGGTGAGGTATTCCTTGGCCGTTCTGTCGCGAAAGCGAAGCATATGTCCGATGAAACCGCGCGTATTATCGATCAGGAAGTTAAATTACTTATTGAGCGTAACTACCAACGTGCACGTAAGTTGCTGTTGGAAAACATGGATGTATTGCACTCCATGAAAGATGCGCTGATGAAGTATGAAACGATTGATGCACCACAGATTGATGATTTGATGAATCGTAAAGAAGTCCGCCCGCCAGCGGGTTGGGATGATGCGAACAAAAATAAATCATCTGACAACGACAGTACGCCAAAAGCGCCTACGCCGGTTGATGAACCGCGTACCCCAACGCCAGGCAATACAATGTCAGAACAGTTGGGCGATAAGTAAGTCTGCTGTTGGCATCTAAAAGCGTTGTGATTAATATAAACCCCGGGCTTGCTCGGGGTTTTTCTTTTTCTGTTGTATAGATTCAAAGTAAATAACCACATTAAGGCGCTATTGCATGAAATTAATGGCCAGAGATCGTGTTTTGGATCTCACTCATCCACAGGTAATGGGTATTTTGAATGTCACTCCAGACTCGTTTTCGGATGGCGGACATCACAATAATCTTGATAAAGCGCTGCAACATGCTCAACTGATGTTATCTGAAGGTGCTACTCTGATTGATATTGGCGGTGAATCCACACGCCCCGGGGCTGCTGAAGTCAGTGAGCAAGAAGAGCTTGACCGAGTAGTGCCTGTGGTAGAGGCATTGGCAAAACGTTTTGATGTTTGGTTATCGGTTGATACGTCAAAAGCTGCTGTTATCACCGAATCGGCCCGTGCTGGCGCTCACTTAATCAATGATATCCGCTCCTTGCAAGAACCCGGTGCGCTTGACGCCGCAGTAAAAGCTGGGCTGCCGGTATGCCTGATGCACATGCAAGGGCAACCACAAAGTATGCAGCAGTCTCCTCATTACGATGACTTAATGGCCGATGTAAATCAGTTCTTTGAGTATCATATCGAACGTTGTGTTGCGGCTGGCATCGCAAAAAGTAAATTGTTACTCGACCCAGGCTTCGGTTTCGGTAAAAATCTGGCGCATAATTATCAATTATTGGCGCGTCTGGCTGAACTTCACCACTTTGGGTTGCCACTCTTGGTGGGGATGTCGCGAAAATCGATGGTAGGCCAGCTATTGAATGTCCCGCCAAAACAGCGGGTCATCGGGAGCGTCGCTTGCGCTGTTATTGCTGCAATGCAAGGCGCGCAAATTGTCAGAGTGCATGATGTCAAAGAAACTGTCGAGGCGATGCGTATCGTCGAGGCAACACTTTCAGCGAAGGGATAAACATAAATTATGAGCAACCGTAAATACTTTGGTACAGATGGCATTCGCGGCAAAGTGGGTGACAGCCCGATTACGCCAGATTTTGTATTAAAGCTCGGCTGGGCCGCCGGTAAGGTTCTGGCCAGACATGGTTCTCGTAAAATTATTATTGGGAAAGATACGCGTATTTCTGGCTACATGCTGGAATCCGCACTTGAGGCTGGTTTGGCTGCTGCTGGGCTATCTGCTTCATTTACTGGCCCCATGCCAACACCTGCGGTGGCTTATCTGACCCGAACTTTTCGCGCGGAAGCCGGTATCGTTATTTCGGCATCTCATAACCCTTTCTACGACAACGGCATTAAATTCTTCTCAATAGACGGCACTAAACTGCCAGATGATGTGGAAGAGGCGATTGAAGCCGAGATGGAAAAACCCTTAACCTGCGTAGAATCTGCAGAATTGGGTAAAGCAAACCGTATCGTTGATGCCGCGGGGCGTTACATTGAGTTTTGCAAAGGAACATTCCCAAGTGAACTCAACCTGAACGACATGAAAATTGTGGTGGATTGTGCCAATGGAGCAACCTACCACATTGCGCCAAGTGTATTACGCGAATTAGGTGCAACAGTGATTACCATCGGGTGTGAACCTGATGGGATGAACATTAACGAGAAATGTGGTGCAACAGACGTTCGTCTGCTGCAAGAGCGCGTATTAGCTGAAAAGGCCGATGTCGGTTTGGCATTTGACGGTGACGGCGATCGGCTGATGATGGTTGATCACTTGGGTAATAAAGTTGATGGTGACCAGATTCTTTATATTATCGCGCGTGAGGGGCTTCGTCAGGGGCAGCTAAAAGGTGGTGCCGTTGGCACACTGATGAGCAATATGGGGCTGCAATTGGCGCTGAAAGAGTTGGGTATTCCTTTTGTGCGAGCTAAAGTCGGTGACCGCTACGTGCTGGAAGCCATGCAGGAAAAAGGCTGGCGTATTGGGGCTGAAAACTCGGGCCATGTGATCTTGTTGGATAAAACAACGACCGGTGACGGTATCGTGGCTGGTTTGCAGGTACTCACTGCTATGGTACGTAACCATATGAGCCTGCATGATCTGTGTAGCGGTATGAAGTTATTGCCACAAATTTTAGTGAATGTGCGCTTCTCTGGTGAACATAACCCATTGAAATCAGACACCGTGGAAGAAGTGACCCGTCAGGTTGAAAAAGAGCTGGGCGATCGTGGCAGGGTTCTGCTGCGTAAATCAGGTACAGAGCCATTAATCCGAGTCATGGTAGAAGGTGATGCGGAAGAAACACTGATTACTGAAATGGCGAATCGAATTGCCGATGCAGTGAAAGCGGCGGGTTAATTATTTTTTAAGGGGAAGGGCATCGCTCTTCCCCTGTAAATTATGCTGAAGTTGAATAACTTGACGCTTTTTTCCGCAAATAAACCTCTGTTGTGAAATTGCCCTTGCGTGTACTAGACGCTTTGGTTAGTATTCACACCCGCTTAAGTGGGTGAATAAGTCCCCGCTTGATGGGTGAGAAGCATTTGGCATGCGGTGAACCCGCAAGGATACAGGTACAACTATGTACGAAGCTCTTCTGGTGATTTTCTTGCTGATTTCGATTGGGCTGGTTGCTCTGATCATGTTACAGCAAGGCAAAGGCGCGGATATGGGAGCCTCATTCGGAGCAGGTGCTTCTGCAACTCTGTTCGGTTCGAATGGTTCCGGTAACTTCATGACTCGCATGACGGCTGTATTGGCGACGCTGTTTTTCGTCGTTAGCTTGATTCTGGGCAACATGAGCACCAACCAGGGCAATAAAGGTAGTGAATGGGAAAATCTGGGTCAGCCTGCAAAAACTGAGCAGACTACAGCACCTGTTGCTCCGACTACGCCGAGTAGTGATATCCCGCAGTAATGTTTCAAAAGAAGTTGTAAGAAATAGAAAGAAAGCTTTAAAGTGGTTGTAGTGACTTAAATAGTAAATACAACCAGTTAAATCAGTGCCGGGGTGGTGGAATTGGTAGACACGCTACCTTGAGGTGGTAGTGCCCGATTGGGCTTACGGGTTCAAGTCCCGTCCTCGGTACCAAGTCAGATAGATAACTTGCTTTTTTGTCGTTATCAACGTAATATTTGCCACGTTTTCGGACGCGGGGTGGAGCAGCCTGGTAGCTCGTCGGGCTCATAACCCGAAGGTCGTCGGTTCAAATCCGGCCCCCGCAACCACTTTCCTAAAGTGTTTTTTTTCAAATGTTGTATTCGGTAGACCTCAGATACTTTCGATTTCAATTTGAAAAAAATACTTGTCAGAAAGTTGTACCGAAGCCGCTTTGCGGCAAACAGGGTCCAGTTGCATAAAGCCCCGAATTTCGGGGTTTTTTGTTATTTGACAGCAGAATCACTGGGCTATTAGGCCCTTTTTTTATGTCTTGGGGGTGGGCTTGTCCACATTAGAACAAAAGTTAACAGAGATAATTTCAGCACCGGTTGAGGCCTTAGGCTATGAATTAGTCGGCATCGAATTCATCCGGGGGCGCCAATCGACGCTACGAATCTATATTGATAGTGACGACGGAATCACTGTTGATGCTTGTGCTGATGTCAGCCACCAGGTCAGCGCTGTATTGGACGTAGAAGATCCGATTACGGTCGCTTACAACTTAGAAGTTTCCTCTCCGGGCCTTGATCGCCCAATGTTCACTGCTGAACACTATACTCGTTACCTTGGTGAAGAAGTCACTTTGGTTTTGCGTATGGCGATGCAGAACCGCCGTAAATGGCAGGGCATTATCAAAGCCGTTGATGGTGAAATGATCACGGTTACTGTGGATGGAAAAGATGAAGTGTTCGCGCTGAGCAACATCCAGAAAGCGAACCTGGTACCCCACTTTTAAAGTTTGGATGAGGCAACTAGGATGAACAAAGAGATTCTGGCTGTTGTAGAAGCAGTTTCCAATGAGAAATCCCTTCCGCGCGAGAAGATTTTTGAGGCGTTGGAAACCGCTCTAGCGACAGCGACCAAGAAAAAATACGAACAAGAAATTGAAGTTCGCGTCAGCATTGACCGTAAAACAGGTGATTTCGACACTTTCCGTCGCTGGGTCGCTGTTGACGAAGTCACGATGCCAACACGTGAAATCACATTAGAAGCAGCTCAGTTTGAAGACCCTTCGCTTCAGTTAGGCGATTATGTTGAAGACCAAATTGAATCTGTCACTTTTGACCGCATAACAACTCAAACGGCCAAGCAAGTTATCGTACAAAAAGTACGTGAAGCTGAACGCGCTATGGTTGTTGAACAGTTCCGCCAATACTTGGGCGAGATTGTGACCGGGACAGTGAAAAAAGTTAACCGTGACAGTATTGCACTGGATCTGGGGAATAATGCTGAAGCCGTTATTGGTCGTGAAGACATGCTGCCGCGTGAAAACTTCCGTCCAGGCGACCGTATCCGTGGTGTTCTGTATGACGTGCGCCCAGAAGCTCGCGGCGCTCAGTTGTTCGTCAGCCGTTCGCGCCCTGAAATGCTGGTTGAACTGTTCCGCATTGAAGTGCCAGAAATTGGCGAAGAATTGATCGAAATTAAAGCAGCTGCTCGTGACCCGGGTTCGCGTGCTAAAATTGCGGTTAAAACCAACGACAAACGTATTGACCCAGTCGGTGCTTGTGTTGGTATGCGTGGTGCCCGTGTTCAAGCTGTCTCCAGCGAACTTGGCGGCGAGCGCATTGATATTGTATTGTGGGATGATAATCCAGCCCAGTTTGTTATTAATGCCATGGCGCCAGCTGATGTTGCGTCAATTGTGGTTGATGAAGACAAACACACGATGGATGTTGCCGTTGAAGCCAGTAACCTGGCACAGGCAATCGGCCGTAATGGCCAGAATGTGCGTTTAGCTGCACAGCTAAGTGGCTGGGAACTGAACGTAATGACGGCGGACGATCTTCAGGCGAAGCATCAGGCCGAGGCTCATGCCGCTATTGATACCTTCACCAAATATCTTGATATCGATGAGGACTTTGCCACCGTTCTGGTAGAGGAAGGTTTCTCTTCTCTAGAAGAATTGGCTTATGTGCCAATGAAAGAACTTCTGGAAATCGATGGTCTTGACGAAGATACGGTTGAAGCGCTGCGTGACCGCGCCAAAGCTGCATTGACCACGCTGGCCCTGGCACAAGAAGAAAGTCTTGGCGACCAAAAACCCGCTGATGATCTGCTGAATTTAGCGGGTCTGGAACGTAGCATGGCATTCAAATTAGCTGCGCGCGGTGTGTGTACGCTGGAAGATCTTGCCGAGCAGGGTATCGACGATCTGGCAGATATTGAAGGGCTTAGTGATGAGCAAGCCGGCGAGCTGATTATGGCCGCACGTAATATCTGTTGGTTTGGCGATAACGCGTAATAAACTGTAGCAGGAAGGAACAGCATGACAGATGTAACCGTAAAATCGCTGGCAGCTGAGATTCAGACCCCAGTTGATCGCCTGGTACAGCAATTTGCTGATGCAGGGATCAAGAAGTCTGACGTAGACTCAGTTACCCAGCAAGAAAAAGAAACATTGCTGGCACACTTAAACCGTGAACACGGTAGTGCGCCTAATAAACTCACGCTGCAACGCAAAACGCGTAGCACCTTGAATATTCCGAGCACCGGCGGAAAAAGTAAATCGGTGCAAATAGAGGTCCGCAAGAAACGCACTTATGTAAATACGCCGGAAGCTGAACAAGCGAAAGCGGAAGAGCAGGCACAGCGTGAAGCGGAAGAGCAGGCACAACGTGAAGCGGAAGCAGCAGCGCAGAAAATCGCTGAAGAAAAAGCTAAACGTGCGGCCGAAGAACAAGCCAAACGTGAGGCCGCTGAAAAAGCTAAACGCCAAGCAGCGGAAAAAGAAAAAGTGACGAATCAACAAACCGACGAAAAAACCAAGCCAGCTCAGACCGATAAAGCACGCCGTGAAGCGGAAGCTGCCGAGCTGAAACGCTCAGTAGAAGAAGAAACGCGCCGTAAGGTCGAGGAAGACGCGAAACGCGTTGCTGAGGAAGCCCGTAAAATGGCAGCCGAAAACGAAGGTAAATGGCCAGAGCCTGTGACTGAGCAGACTGAATCAGCTGATTACCATGTAACCACTTCACAACATGCGCGCGCCGCGGAAGATGAAAACGACGCCAAAGTTGAAGGTGATCGCCGTAGCCGTACTCGTGGTGGTAAAGCAACTAAGCAGAAGAAAGGTAATAAACTTTCTGAGTCTAAAGCTGATCGCGAAGAAGCACGTGCAGTTGGCCGTAAAGGCAAACGTAAACCAAGCACCTTGCAACAGAGCTTCAACAAGCCTGTTGTAGCCGTTAACCGTGATGTTGTTATTGGCGAAACGGTAACTGTGGCTGAATTGGCAAACAAAATGGCTGTTAAAGGCTCTCAGGTCATCAAAGCGATGATGAAACTGGGCGCAATGGCAACCATTAACCAGGTTATCGATCAGGAAACAGCACAGCTGGTTGCTGAAGAGATGGGCCACAAAGTGATTCTACGTCGTGAAAACGAACTGGAAGAAGCACTGATGAGTGACCGTGATACTGGCGCTGAAGCCGCAGCAGAGCATCGCGCTCCAGTTGTGACCATCATGGGCCACGTTGACCACGGTAAAACCTCTCTGCTTGATTACATCCGCTCCACGAAAGTGGCGTCAGGTGAAGCCGGTGGTATTACTCAGCATATCGGTGCTTATCACGTTGAAACTGAAAACGGCATGATCACCTTCCTGGATACCCCAGGACACGCCGCATTTACTTCAATGCGTGCTCGCGGTGCTCAAGCGACTGATATCGTGGTGCTGGTTGTTGCAGCCGACGATGGCGTGATGCCACAGACTATCGAAGCTATTCAGCATGCTAAAGCCGCGAATGTGCCGGTTGTGGTTGCTGTGAACAAAATCGATAAGCCAGAAGCTGATCCAGACCGCGTTAAAACCGAACTGTCTCAGTACGGTATCCAGCCAGAAGAGTGGGGCGGTGAGTCTCAGTTCATCAACGTATCAGCGAAAGCCGGTATCGGTATTGATGAATTGCTGAACGCCATCTTGCTGCAAGCTGAAGTACTGGAGCTGAAAGCTGTTCGTACTGGCATGGCAAGTGGTGTAGTTATCGAATCCTTCTTGGATAAAGGCCGTGGCCCTGTTGCTACAGTGCTGGTTCAACAAGGTACACTGAACAAAGGCGATATCGTACTGTGTGGCTTTGAGTATGGCCGTGTGCGTGCGATGCGTGACGAGCTGGGTCGTGATATCACGTCTGCGGGTCCGTCTATTCCAGTTGAAATTCTGGGCCTGTCCAGTGTTCCGGCTGCGGGTGATGAAGTTACCGTTGTTCGTGACGAGAAAAAAGCGCGTGAAGTTGCACTGTATCGTCAGGGTAAATTCCGTGAAGTTAAGCTGGCTCGTCAGCAGAAATCTAAACTGGAAAACATGTTTGCTAACATGACCGAAGGTGAAGTTTCTGAACTGAACATCGTTATCAAGTCAGATGTTCAAGGTTCTTGTGAAGCCATCTGTGATTCACTGGAAAAACTGTCTACCGATGAAGTGAAAGTCCGTATTGTGGGTTCAGGCGTCGGTGGTATCACCGAAACTGACGCAACGCTGGCTGCGGCTTCTGGTGCAATCATCCTTGGCTTTAACGTTCGTGCTGACGCTTCAGCGCGTCGCGTCGTTGAAACCGAAGGCTTGGATCTGCGTTACTACTCAGTGATTTATAGCCTGATCGACGAAGTTAAACAGGCAATGAGTGGTATGCTGGCACCTGAGTACAAACAACAAATCATTGGTCTGGCTGAAGTTCGTGATGTGTTTAAATCACCGAAATTTGGTGCCATTGCTGGTTGTATGGTTACTGAAGGTGTGATTAAGCGTAACAATCCAATCCGTGTTCTGCGTGACAACGTGGTTATCTATGAAGGCGAGCTGGAATCTCTGCGCCGCTTCAAAGATGACGTTAACGAAGTCCGTAATGGTATGGAATGTGGTATCGGCGTTAAGAACTACAATGACGTCCGTGCTGGTGATGTGATCGAAGTCTTCGAAATTATCGAAATCAAACGTACCATCGCTTAACCACCTCTGATTTGCTTATATCCATTTGGGGGGCCTTGGCCCCCCAAATTGTCTGGAGAATCCAAATGGCAAAAGAATTCAGCCGTTCTCAGCGTGTTTCACAGGAAATGCAGAAAGAGATCGCACTTATCCTACAGCGTGAAATCAAAGACCCTCGTGTTGGCATGGCTACTGTGTCCGGCATCGAGTTATCTCGTGATTTGGCTTACGCTAAAGTCTTTGTGACCTTCTTGAACGTGTTAACGGATAAAGCTGATCCGGATACAGTCAAAAACGGCATTAAAGCACTGCAAGATGCCTCCGGCTATATCCGCACTCTGCTGGGTAAAGCGATGCGTCTGCGTATCGTGCCAGAACTGACTTTCGCTTATGACAACTCTTTGATTGAAGGGATGCGGATGTCTAACTTGGTGACTAACGTCATCAAAAATGATGTAGAGCGTCAGGTTAATTCAGGTAGCGACGAGGAGAAGTAATGGGGCGTCCACGTCGTCGCGGCCGTGACATTAACGGCGTTCTGTTATTGGATAAGCCGCTGGGCCTCTCCTCTAATGATGTTTTACAGAAAGTGAAACGTCTCTTTAGCGCTAACCGCGCAGGCCATACCGGTGCACTCGATCCATTGGCGACCGGTATGTTGCCTATCTGTCTGGGTGAAGCGACCAAATTTTCCCAATTTTTGCTCGATTCAGATAAACGTTATCGGGTTGTGGCGCGTTTAGGGCAACGTACTGATACTTCGGATGCCGAAGGTGCGTTAATCAGCGAGCGGGAAGTCAACGTGACTCAGGCTCAGATGGATGCTGCTCTAGACAGTTTCCGTGGCGACACTCAACAAGTGCCGTCGATGTATTCTGCACTGAAGCATCAGGGCAAGCCACTGTATGAGTACGCTCGTCAGGGGATTGAAGTAGAACGTGAAGCCCGCAGTATTACCGTTTACGAACTGCTGTTTATCCGCTGGGAAGGCAATGATCTTGAGCTGGAAATCCATTGCTCTAAAGGGACTTACATTCGCACCATCATCGATGATTTGGGTGAATTGTTAGGTTGTGGTGCCCATGTGAGTTATCTGCGTCGGTTGCAAGTTGCCACTTATCCAAGTGACCGGATGGTGACTTTAGAGCAGTTGGCGGCGATCGTGGAAAAAGCGCAGGCAGAAGAGCGCTCACCTAATCCTGAACTGGATTTATTGCTACTGCCGATGGACAGTGCCGTCTTAAACTTCCCTGAAGTCAACTTGTTACCGACTGTTGCTGCCTATGTAAAACAAGGGCAGCCAGTGCATGTTTCTGGTGCACCAAGTGAAGGCATGGTCCGTATCACTGAAGGCGAAGAGCGTAATTTCATTGGTATTGGCACGATTGCAGAAGATGGTCGAGTCGCGCCGAAGCGTTTGGTAGTGGAATACGCGGAGTAAGTCCAAGCGGCCTATCTTGCGATCCCACGGCTCAAAGAGTAGAATAGTGCGGCTTACATATTGGGTTGCTGAATTAGAGATCGGCGCCTGTCTTAATTTATCTATATATTTGGAGTTGTATCATGTCTCTAAGTGTTGAAGCGAAAGCTAAAATCGTTGCTGACTTCGGTCGCGGTGCCAATGACACCGGTTCAAGCGAAGTTCAGGTTGCTCTGTTGACTGCTCAAATTAACCATTTGCAAGGTCACTTCTCCGAGCACAAAAAAGATCACCACAGTCGTCGTGGTCTGCTGCGTATGGTATCCACGCGTCGTAAGCTGCTGGACTACCTGAAGCGTGAAGATGTAGCACGTTATACTTCCCTGATCGAACGTCTGGGTCTGCGTCGCTAAGTCTGCGAGTTTCGGGAGAAAGGGGCCAAATTGGCCCCTTTTTTCTAAGAAGCAATGATAAAATACGCTAGTATATTATTGTTGTTGTTTTACATTTTTATAAAATAGGATCTTCCGGTGCAGAGGTTCGCGCGGCTAATGAGAGACTTTAACTCAATCAGAGTTAAGGATTGTCATTAGTCGCGAGGATGCAGTGTGAAGGTAATAGTAATAGGTGGATGAGATCGTCAATACGATCCGGCACCGCACATAGTATAAGGATACTACTTTGCTGACTCCGATTATTCGTAAATTCCAGTACGGCCAACATACCGTCACTATTGAAACCGGCATGATGGCTCGCCAGGCAACTGCTGCTGTAATGGTAAGCATGGATGACACCGCAGTATTCGTTACTGTTGTTGGCCAAAAGAAAGCGAAACCAGGCCAGAGCTTTTTCCCTCTGACTGTTAACTATCAGGAGCGTACTTATGCTGCTGGTCGTATTCCAGGCAGCTTCTTCCGTCGTGAAGGCCGCCCAAGTGAAGGCGAAACACTGACTTCTCGTCTGATTGACCGTCCAATTCGCCCACTGTTCCCAGACAGTTTCCTGAATGAAGTTCAGGTTATCGCAACCGTTGTTTCCGTTAACCCACAAGTTAACCCAGACATCGTGGCTCTGATTGGTGCATCTGCGGCACTGAGCCTGTCAGGTATTCCATTCAATGGCCCAATTGGTGCTGCTCGCGTTGGTTTCATCAACGACCAGTATGTACTGAACCCAACTACTGACGAGCTGAAAGAAAGCCGTCTGGACTTGGTTGTTGCCGGTACTGCTGCTGCGGTATTGATGGTTGAATCTGAAGCAGACATCTTGTCTGAAGATCAAATGTTGGGCGCGGTTGTCTTCGGCCACGAACAACAGCAAGTTGTGATTGAAAACATCAATGCACTGGTTGCGCAAGCAGGCAAACCTAAGTGGGATTGGCAGCCAGAAGTTGTTAACGAAGAGCTGCATGCGCGTGTTGCTGTATTGGCTGCGGATCGTCTGGGTGACGCATATCGCATCACTGAGAAACAAGAACGTTACGAACAAATTGACGCTATCAAAGCTGACGTTACTGACACACTTTTAGCGCAAGACGATACGTTAGATGCTGCGGAAATTCAGGATATCCTGGGCAACGTTGAGAAAGATGTAGTTCGTAGCCGTGTATTACGTGGCGAACCACGTATCGATGGCCGCGAAAAAGACATGATCCGTGGTCTGGACGTGCGTACTGGTGTCTTGCCACGTACCCATGGTTCTGCGTTGTTCACCCGTGGTGAAACTCAGGCATTGGTTACCGCAACATTGGGTACTGCACGTGATGCGCAAAATATTGATGAGCTGATGGGTGAGCGTACTGACTCATTCCTGCTACACTATAATTTCCCTCCATATTCTGTTGGTGAAACAGGTATGGTTGGCTCACCGAAGCGTCGTGAGATTGGCCATGGTCGTCTGGCGAAACGCGGTGTGATGGCAGTGATGCCAAGCCCGAGCGAGTTCCCTTATACTGTACGTGTGGTTTCTGAAATCACCGAGTCTAACGGTTCTTCCTCAATGGCTTCTGTTTGTGGTGCTTCTTTGGCCCTGATGGACGCAGGTGTGCCAATTAAAGCCGCTGTTGCGGGTATCGCAATGGGTCTGGTTAAAGACGAAGAAAACTTTGTTGTTCTGTCTGACATTCTGGGTGACGAAGATCACTTGGGCGACATGGACTTTAAAGTGGCCGGTAGCCGTGACGGTATCACCGCACTGCAAATGGACATTAAAATTGAAGGTATCACCCGCGAAATCATGCAGGTGGCTCTGAACCAAGCTAAGGGTGCGCGTCTGCACATTCTGGGTGTTATGGAACAGGCTATCAGCACACCTCGTGGCGATATCTCTGAGTTTGCTCCACGTATCTACACCATGAAAATCAATCCTGAGAAAATCAAGGATGTGATCGGTAAAGGTGGTTCTGTGATTCGTGCGCTGACTGATGAAACGGGCACCACTATTGAAATCGAAGATGATGGCACCATTAAGATTGCAGCAACTGACGGTGACAAAGCAAAACATGCTATCCGTCGTATCGAAGAAATTACTGCTGAAATCGAAGTGGGCCGTATCTATGCGGGTAAAGTGACTCGTATCGTTGATTTCGGTGCATTTGTTGCTATCGGCGGTGGTAAAGAAGGTCTGGTTCATATTTCTCAAATCGCTGACAAGCGCGTAGAGAAAGTGACTGACTATCTGCAAATGGGCCAAGAAGTGCCAGTGAAAGTAATGGAAGTTGATCGTCAGGGCCGTATCCGCCTGAGCATCAAAGAAGCTACTACTCCTGACGCAGAAGCACCGGCACCAGAAGCAGCAGAGTAATTTAGTATTTCACTGCTCCTTACTCACTCGTGAGGAGCAGTGTTATCTCGAGGGCAGGATGCTCTTGTATTAAACAAATGGATGAAAGGATATTTATCCAATGTTTGTCTTCGGGAGTAGGAAATGAAGCCTTTCTTGCGCTGGTGTTACGTTGTGACAGCACTCATGCTGGCAGGATGCAGCAACCATGATTGGCGTAAAGACGAGGTATTGGCAATCCCGTTGCAACCTACGTTGCAGCAGGAAGTGATTCTGGCGCGCATGGAACAAATCCTTGCAAGTCGGGCACTTACGGATGATGAGCGCGCACAGCTTTTATATGAGCGCGGAGTGCTGTATGATAGCCTCGGGCTACGGGCACTAGCGCGAAATGATTTTTCGCAAGCGTTAGCTATTCGTCCTGATATGCCAGAAGTTTTCAACTATCTGGGCATTTATTTAACGCAGGCAGGCAATTTTGATGCTGCCTATGAAGCGTTTGATTCTGTACTAGAGCTTGATCCAACTTACAATTACGCGCGTTTAAACCGGGGTATCGCTCTGTATTATGGCGGTCGACTCCCGTTGGCGCAGGATGATCTGCAGGCGTTTTATCAAGACGATCCAAATGATCCCTTCCGTTCGTTATGGCTGTATCTGGTGGAAAGAGAAATCGATCCTAAGACAGCTGCAGTAGCGCTACAACAGCGCTATGAAAAATCGGACAGAGGGCAATGGGGATGGAATATTGTCGAATTCTACCTGGGCACGATCAGCGAAAAAACGCTGATGGAAAGGCTCAAGGCAGATGCAACGGATAACACTTCGCTCGCTGAGCATCTCAGTGAAACTGACTTCTATTTAGGTAAGCATTACCTAAGTCTGGGGGACAAGGACACCGCTTCGGCGCTGTTCAAACTGACGGTAGCTAACAACGTTCATAACTTTGTTGAGCACCGCTATGCATTGTTGGAATTGGCGCTTTTGGGCCAAGAACAAGACGACCTATCGGAATCGGACCAGCAATAGCTGACGAACAACTATCAGCCTGATATACCTTGGTTTTTACCAAAGTTTATCACCTTAACGGGTGATGGCCTTTTTGTTCGTTTTATAATCTAATTTGAGCCGGTTCACACTTTTCAATGAAAATGACTGAAAATTTTCTCGACGAGTTATGTAGACTGGCTGCCATTATTAATGAGGCACGTGTACATGACTACTGAGCTTGAAACCTCTTTCGCTGATTTGGGGCTGTCTGCTCCTATTCTTTCTGCCCTGACTACTTTGGGTTATGAAAAACCATCTCCAATTCAATTGGAATGTATTCCACACCTGTTGAACGGTCGCGATGTTCTTGGTATGGCGCAAACCGGTAGCGGCAAAACTGCTGCATTCGGGCTTCCGCTGTTGCACAACATCGACCCAGAACTGAAAGCACCGCAGGTGCTGGTACTGGCTCCAACCCGTGAGTTGGCGATTCAGGTTGCTGAAGCATTAACGAGCTTCTCTAAAGATATTAAAGGCGTTAACGTTGTGGCCCTTTACGGTGGCCAGCGTTATGACGTTCAATTACGCGCTTTGCGCCAGGGGCCACAAGTTGTTGTTGGCACCCCAGGTCGTCTGTTAGACCACCTGAAACGCGGTACTCTTAATTTGTCCAACCTGAAAGGTTTAGTATTGGACGAAGCAGATGAAATGCTGCGCATGGGCTTTATCGAAGACGTTGAAAACATTCTGGCGCAGATCCCGGCTGAACATCAGACCGCCTTGTTCTCTGCAACTATGCCAGAAGCTATTCGCCGTATTACCCGTCGCTTTATGAAAGAGCCACAGGAAGTACGTATTCAGTCTAGCGTGACAACTCGTCCTGATATTAGCCAAGTCTATTGGAAAGTGGGCGGTGGCTATCGTAAAAACGAAGCGCTGGTACGTTTCCTGGAAGCGGAAGATTTTGATGCCGCTATCATCTTCGTGCGGACTAAAAACGCCACTCTGGAAGTTGCTGAAACCTTGGAGCGTAGCGGTTATAGCAGCGCTGCACTGAACGGCGACATGAACCAAGCGCTGCGTGAGCAGACTCTGGAACGTCTGAAAGATGGCCGTTTGGATATCCTGATTGCAACTGACGTTGCCGCACGTGGTTTGGACGTTGAACGTATCAGCCTAGTAGTAAACTATGATATCCCTATGGATTCAGAGTCTTACGTTCACCGTATTGGCCGTACTGGTCGTGCAGGTCGTGCTGGCCGTGCGTTACTGTTCGTTGAGAACCGTGAACGCCGTCTGTTGCAGAACATTGAACGTACTATGAAGCTGACCATTCCTGAAGTTGAGCTGCCAAATGCACAGCTGCTGAGCGAACGTCGTTTAGCTAAGTTTGCTGCTAAAGTTAGCCAACAACTGGAAAGCAGTGATTTGGATATGTACCGTGCGTTGCTGACTAAACTGCAACCAGAAGAAGAGTTTGATATTGAAACTCTGGCTGCGGCATTGCTGAAAATGGCACAGGGCGAACGTCCTTTGATCCTGCCACCAGAAGCGCCACGTCGTCCACAGCGTGAATTCAATTCTCGCGATGACCGTGGTAACGACCGTGGCCGTGATCGTGGTGATAGCCGCCGTGACAACCGTTCTGACAGTCGTGATGGTGGCGATCGTCCAGCGCGTCGCGAGCGTCGTGATGTCGGCGAGATGGAACTGTACCGCATTGAAGTGGGCCGTGATGATGGTGTTGAAGTTCGTCATATCGTTGGTGCTATTGCTAACGAAGGTGATATCAGCAGCCGTTACATCGGTAACATCAAGCTGTTTGCTTCCCACTCAACTATCGAACTGCCAAAAGGCATGCCGGGCGAAATGTTATCTCACTTCACCCGCACCCGTATCCTGAATAAGCCGCTGAACATGCAGCTGTTGGGTGATGCACAGCCACATGAACGCCGTGAGCGTCCAGCTGGCGGTAACGGTGGTGAGCGTCGTGGCGGTGGCCGTTCATTCGGCGGCGAACGTCGTGATGGTGCTGGTGCTCCTCCTCGTCGTTCATTCGGTAGCGATCGTGCCCCAGCCGGTGGTGGCGAACGTCGCCCACCACGTGATGCTCAGCGTTCATCAGCACCACGTCGTGATGATGCAGCAACACCTGCTGCGCCAGCACGTCGTCGTTTTGGTGATGCATAAGTCTTAATCATCTCTGGTGATTAAACAGAAAAACCAGCCTTCGGGCTGGTTTTTTTATGGGGGTGAAACATAACGCAGATCGTCCAACAATAGAGTAAGCCTATGTATTAGTGACTCAATTAATTAGGATAGAATTTATGATGTTAATTCTTAATTAATAATAACGATAAAAAAAATGCAGCTTATATCTTTTTAATTTAATCAAATATAATATTTGCATATTATGGAGCATCATAATTTCTCCACAATTACCAATTAATTTACATATATTTTCATTGAAATAAAGATATTTTATTCGATTGTGCTAGAATTGTTTTGAAATAGAAAAATAGTTATTTGTCACAAGGAACACTAAAATGAAAGCTTATATAGTCATCCCTCTTTTCTCTTTTATTCTCACTGCATGTTCAACACCGGCAACATCACTCAGTAATGAAGACCTTTGTGCAAAGTTAGCGGAAGGTGAGTATTTTAAAAATAACTGGATTTGGGATCCTACGTATAAAGAATATCAGCAGAGAAAAGATAAAGGGACTATCTCTGTAGATCAATGCGATACGATAAGGGCAAAGAATATCGCTATCTTTACCCAAAAGGATGCTGAAGCGGAAGTTGAGTCTGACTAACTAAGTCAGCACCCATAAGGCTTTCCTTGTAGAGAGGTATTTTCTTAGTAAGTGATGAGGTGTTATCGCACACAGCAGAGTACCCCAAGTGAGTATCAAATATAAACCTTAATAGCCATTATCAGTTTTACTATGATTCATTCCTGTTATCGACTTTATTATTTATAATAAGGTTCGCTAAAATTGAAAATGATATTGAAACTCAAAATGGAGTTTATGGTATTTAACACGTTTTATTTTTTATAAAGTAATGGTGTTTATATTGTTACTCATTTTTTTCAAAGAAATTCAATGGGCTCTTAAATTAAACAAAACATATGAAAAACGTATGTGTAGTTATTATGGTCACTGAAAAAAACCAGCCCGAGGGCTGGTTTTTTATGCCGGTGGTAGTGAGCTTATTAATTAGGTTACAGACGCTCAATCGGTTGCAGGTCTTGCTGCAAACTGGCAATTATCTCAAATGAATACAAACGTGCTTGATGGTCAAAAATTTGGCCGTTCACCATGAGTTCATCCGCTTGAGTTTCCCGTAATAATGATTGAAGTCCGTGTCGGACTTTGCTTTTGTCTCCAATGATGGATAAGCGCAACGCCTGATCAACACCAAACTGCTCGGCTGGAGAGCAAATATGTTCCATATTTTCGACCGGTGGCGGAAGTTGGCCCGGTGTACCGCGACGCAAACTAACAAATTGTTGCTGCATAGAGGTAAACAGGAAGCGAGCATCACGTTCGCTGTCTGCCGCCACGACATTTACGCAGACGATGGCATAAGGTTTAGGCCACTGGGCGGAGGGCTTAAAGTTTTCCCGGTATAACTTGAGTGCCTGCAATAACATATCCGGCGCAAAATGCGAGGCAAAAGCAAAAGGCAGCCCCATAGCAGCAGCCAGTTGCGCGCTATACAGGCTGGAACCCAAAAGCCACAGGGGGACATGTAAGCCTTGGCCGGGAACAGCTTGCACCGCTTGTCCAGGTTGAGTTTCTGCAAAATAGCTTTGTAACTCACGGACATCGGCTGGGAAATTATCGATCTCTCCTGATAGATGACGGCGAAGTGCCATCATGGTGCGTTGATCACTGCCGGGTGCCCGACCAAGCCCCAGATCGATACGATCAGGATAGAGTGAGGCGAGGGTGCCAAACTGCTCGGCAATCACCAGTGGTGAATGGTTAGGCAGCATCACCCCACCGGAGCCAACGCGAATACTGCGGGTACCACCAGCAATATACCCAATCAATACAGAGGTTGCGGCGCTGGCAATCCCTGTCATATTGTGGTGTTCAGCCAGCCAGTAGCGGTGATATCCCCATTTTTCAGCATGTTGAGCCAGATCCAGCGAAGCATGAAACGCATCTCGCGGAGTTTTTCCCTGAGCGATTGGGGATAAATCGAGAACAGAAAGTGGCACTGGCTTATTATCGGTCATTGAATCGTCCATCTTTACCTCATGTCGAGTCGCTTGAAGGGCGAACGCATTAATTTACAAACATATTTTTAACGCTATATTCAGTAATAACCGCATTTATGCACTCACAAAAAATGGCATAAAATGCGAGGCTATTACCTGTTGCAGCATAATCTAAATGATCCATGCTGAAGAGGTAATAAATGCGGCGATTAAAGGACTACTGAACCCATGAAGAAGAAAACGTTATTTACCCTGTTGTTAGTCGTGGTGGTCATTGCCATGGCGGTACTGTTCCGTGCTCATAATCAAGATTTACTCTTACAAGGTGAAGTGGATGCACCGGAAGTGATTGTGTCGTCTAAAGCGAAAGGGCGGGTAATCGAACGCCATGTGGAACGGGGTGATGACGTCAAAGCAGGGCAATTGTTGATTACGCTAGAAAGCCCAGAGCTGATGGCGCAATTAGCAGGCTTAGAAGCAGCTCGTGATCAGGCGCAGGCGCAGCTAGATGAGTCGCTACATGGGACGCGGGAAGAGAGTATTCGTAATTTAAGGGCCAATTTGGCACAGGCGCAGGCCGAATATGAAAACGCACTTCATACCTATAACCGCAACAACAGTGTAGCAGCAAAAGGGTTTATTTCAGCCTCCGAGTTGGAAGATTCACGCCGTGCTAAAGAGACTGCCTATCAGCAAGTTCAAGCTGCTCAGGCCAATTTGGATGAAGGCCTGCATGGCGATCGTTCGGAGTTACGTGATAAATATGCCGCGGCTGTTCGTCAGGCCGAGCAAGATTTAGTGCAATTGAAAGCGCAAACTGATGATTTGCAGGTGCGTGCTCCGGTCGCCGGTGAAGTTGGCCCTATTCCGGCAGAAGTGGGAGAATTGCTTAATGCTTCCAGCCCCTTACTCACATTAATTCGCCTGCCGCAGGCTTATTTTGTCTTTAACCTGCGCGAAGATATTCTGGCAGATGTGCGTAAAGGCGATAAAGTGACTGTGCGGGTTCCGGCACTGAAAGAGAAAGACATCACAGCTGAAGTGCGCTATATCGCCCCCTTAGGTGACTATGCTACCAAACGTGCGACACGCGCTACTGGCGATTTTGACCTGAAAACCTTTGAGGTTCGTCTTTATCCTGCTCAACCTGTTGAAGGGCTACGCCCAGGGATGAGTGCACTCTGGCAGTGGAAAGAGTAAGTGGAAAAGGTCAGAGGTAAAACTATCGACAGAATGCGGGCTGGTTGGCGCTGTTTTAGTCGCTATTTTGGCCAGGAAACGCGTTCGGCATTTCGCAGTCCGGTGTTTCACTGGCTCAGTTGGTGCTTCCCATTACTGCTGTTTATCTTAATCAGTAGTAATTTTTCCGAAGGGACTTTGTTGGATTTGCCGGTTTCAGTGGTTGATAACGATCATTCGCCACTCTCAAAGTCATTAATTCGCAAACTGGATGCGGGCTCTCATGCACAAGTCGTGGCCTATGAAGGCGGGTTAGATGAAGCATTGCGCCGTCTGCGTAGTGCGCAGGATTATGCTTTACTTTATATTCCAACAGACTTCGAAGCGGATGCTTTGGCAGGCCGCCAACCCAGCATTGTGCTGTATTACAATGCGCTGTTTTATGGGGCTGGTTTATACGCGACACAAGATTTCAGTGGGTTGATGACGGAGGCCAATAGTACTTTCCGTACGATTATTGCCGGTGAAATGGGGAAGACTTTGCCGCCACTGGCCAATGTGACGCTCTCTTATGGCAGCTTGTTTAACGCCAGCGGCAGTTATATTTATTATCAGCAGTTTGCCGCTACAATCCATTTATTGCAGTTATTCGTTATCACGTGGATGATCTATGTTTTGGCGCGCAGTAAGGCACTGCTGACCGCCAAGCCTTTTAGTTTGGCCCTGTTAGGCAAGTTGGCACCTTATACCCTGTTTTTTACCACGTTACTGATGGTAGAAATTGCCATGTTGGTGGGGTTCTTTGGGGCCAGAGTCAGTGGCAATCCACTCTTTATGCCGCTGATTGGGTTCTTTTACGTTATGGCAGCCCAAAGTATTGGTGTATTGCTTTTCACCTTCACCAGCAGCGCCATCACGGCCTACAGCCTGATTGGGATCATCGTGAGTATCGCGTTAACTTTTTCGGGCATGGCGGTGCCGGAACTGTCGATGCCTCTGCCTGCGCGCATTATTTCCAATATCGAACCACTGACCCATGCGCTTTACGCTATGTTCGATGTGTTCCTGCGCCAAGTACCGGCCAGTGCTATTTTCAGTGTCTGCGCTATCTTGTTGATTTATCCGCTAGTGACCTCCCTGTTGGTGCGTAATCGCTTACTGATTCGGCTACAAAAGCAGGAGACTGTCTGATGAATAGCAGTCTAAAAAGCTATTGGCAGACATTCAGTCGGGTGCTGATGGGGATGCTGGAAAAGCCCATGTGGTTGATGCTGTTGGTTTCACTTTGCGTGATGAGCATGGTCTATGCCAATCACACGGTGTGGGATCTTCCGGTTGCTGTGGTTGATCAAGACCACAGTACCGCCAGCCGCCAATTGATTCGTCAGTTGGATGCCACCTCAAAAATTTCTATCAAAATTTATGACAATTTGCCGGATGCCCAGCGAGATCTCGCGTGGCGTAAATTATTTGCGGTGATCATAATGCCGACGGATCTGGAGAAAAAGATCCTCAATGGCGAAAGCATTGTGATCCCGGTCTACGGTGATGCCACTAACCGTTTGGCAAATGGGCAAATCCAGCAAGATGTGGTGACGGCTTATCAACAACTGCTGAATGAATATAATAGCGGCTTATTATTACGCAGTGGTTTTACTCCGCGTCAGGCTGAGGTGTTGTTGACCCCGATTCGTGGACAGACACTAGATGTGTTCAATCCCGGTATCAGTTTCGCCGCCATTATTTTCCCTGGTTTGTTAGTCATGCTGCTACAGCACTCATTATTGATTGCCTGTGTGCGCGTCAGTATTGCCATGAAGAGCGCACCTTCAGGGAAACCTTCCATTCCGGTTTATTTGGGGGGGCTTTCTGCACTGCTGCCTATTTGGTTATTTTTGTCGATTGTGTTGTTTGTGCTGTGGCCGTGGGTACTGGGTTACCGCCAAACGGCATCGATTCCTGAAGTGTTGCTACTGACTTTTCCATTCTTGCTGGCGGTGTTGGGGCTGGGTAAGCTGGTGACCGAGTGTCTGCGCAGTGTCGAAATGATCTATTTGACGCTTTCGTTTGTCACCATGCCAATTTTTTATATTTCTGGCACCATTTGGCCGCTCCAAGCCATGCCGGGGTGGGTGCGAGCCATCTCTTCAATGCTGCCCTCAACTTGGGCGACCAAGGCTATCGCCGGAGTCAATCAGATGGGACTCCCCCTGCGCGATGTGGTTGGTGATGTGCTGATGTTGCTATTATTAGGTGCGATTTATACTCTGATTGGCATTAGCGTTGGAATATTACGCAATCGCGTGAAATTGCGCGCACTGATCCGGCGGAAATCGGCGTTTAAATAATGAAATACCGGGCGAGATACTGCGCCCGGTGACATGCTAGGAAACTAACTCTAATCCGGCAAGCCGCCGCCAGTAACCATTGCAATCGGTTTTATCCGCCAACGTCAGCGGGTTCATTCCCAACTCATTTGCGCGGAATTGATCAATCATGTCTAACGTCTCGATACTTTGTGGCGAAAGACGGACGATATCCACCAATCCTTGCATAGAAATCAGGTCGTTACCGAGATTATAGCAGTAGCCACTTTGGGTCTGAATGCCGTTGAGGATGAACACTTGTTGGTCTTCCTGTGATAGCACTGGACGCCCTTGCGGGTACTTAATGCAGCAGGTTTCGCATTCATCTTTGGCCCGATCTTCTGAACGTGCAGTGAAACAGCGAGCAGAATACGCCAGCGGTAAATGACCGTAGCTCATCACTTCGACTTCAAACTGGTTGCGGAACCCCAGCTCTTCACACTGTTGCAGCACATTCGCCAGCCAGTCACGGGAGAGTTCAACCGGCATACACCAACGCATCATGCCCTGACGATGTAAAATCCGCAGGGTATAGGCGTTGTAGCAATTCAATGCATGGCCCGCAACAAATGGCAAACTGCGTTCAGCTGCCATATTCACTGCGCCCAAGTCGTTCGCTTCCAGCAAGAATTCCCCATTTTCTACATAGCGCTTGAGTTCATTTAGTTCTGATGGCGCTTGTAGCAGTGCCAGAGTGGAAATCACCACTTGTTTCCCGCTAGCGGCAACTTCTTTGGCAAGGGCTAACCAGTCGCCGACCTTCATCTCGCGGCGCTTGGTACACACATTCTCACCCAGATAAATGATGTCGGCGCTGCTGGAGGCTGCGGCCTGATAAAAAGCTTCAATATCGGTTTTTGGCCAGTAATAGAGAACTGCGCCTAAGGCGTACTTCATGTTTCCTCCGGCTACTGCCACTTACGATGATAAGCACCCAGGGTTGTTTGGGTACCTTCGGACATTGCGCCCAGTTGTTCCATCCATTCCGCTTTGGCGGAAAATTGCGCTGGGTTGGCCTGATAGCGGTCAATCGCCTGTCGCCAGACTTTAGCCACCTGACTGACATAAGCAGGGCTGCGCTGACGGCCTTCAATTTTTACCGAGGCGATATTGGCAGCAAATAATTCAGGTAACAGCGCTAATGTGTTCAAACTGGTTGGCTCCTCCAGTGCATGATAGCGCTGGCCATCTACCAGATAGCGCCCTTTGCATAGTGTCGGATAACCCGCATTTTCGTTATCTTCATAGCGGTCTATCAGCACCTCATTGAGGCGTGACTCCATCCCTTGCGGGGTTTGTTGCCAGCGCACAAAGCGTGCGGGTGAACAAGCGCCGACCGTATTGGGGGATTCGCCGGTTAAATAAGATGAAAGATAACAACGGCCTTCAGCCATAATACATAAACTACCGAAGGCAAAAACCTCCAATGGAACTGGGCTGGTGCGTGACAGTTGTTTTACCTGATGCATGGAGAGCACTCGCGGTAAAACCACTCGTGCCACATCAAAGTGGCGCTGATAGAAGCGGATGGCTTCATCATTGGTGGCGGATGCTTGCACCGAGACATGGCGTTCGACTTCTGGGTAACGCTCGGCGGCATATTCCAGCATCGCCAAATCTGCCAGAATTAGAGCATCGGCTCCCAGTTGTGCCGCCATATCTACAGCTCGCTGCCAGCGGGAATAGCCGTCCGGGTGGGCGAAAGTATTAATGGCGATATGTAATTTACGTTTGCGGTTGTGAACATAATTGACCGCTTCCTGTAGCTTTTTATCGGTGAAGTTAAGTCCGGCAAAATGGCGGGCATTAGTATCATCTTTCAAGCCGATATAAACCGCGTCAGCACCATTATCGATTGCAGCCTTTAATGCGGGTAAATTGCCGGCAGGGCAAAGCAGCTCCATAGAATTTTCCCCATCCGAAGATGATATTCGTATTTTATCGAGTGGCGATTTTAGTCAACCAGCCAGAAACTGACCTTGATTTAAGGCAGTTTCTTTCGCATTGATGGCTTTCTTCCGCTATTTAGCAAAGAGCTGATGCAAAATTTATTGATATAACCCGCTTTCCTATTTCACCAATGTGGCAAAATACTTCTATTCGGCATCACTTTTTATTAAAAGGAGACATCGCCTGTGTTGGAACAACTACGTGCACGCCTCGTGCGTCAAGGACCGGCGCTGCTGCGGGGTCCATTAAAACTGACCCCATTTGCCTTGCAACGTCAGGTACTGGAACAAGTTCTGGGTTGGCAATTCCGGCAAGCATTGCTGGATGGCGATCTGGAGTTTCTGGAGTCTCGCTGGTTAAAAATTGAAGTGCGTGACCTCGCATTGCAATGGTTTATGACAGTAGAAAACGGTAGGCTGGTGGTAAGCCAACAGGCTGAAGCTGATGTTAGCTTTAGTGGTGATGCTAACGATCTGATTTTGATCGCTGCCCGTAAAGAAGATCCGGATACGCTATTTTTCCAGCGCCGGTTACGAATTGAGGGGGATACCGAATTGGGCCTGTATGTGAAAAACCTGATGGATGCCATTGAATTGGAATCTATGCCGACTCTATTAAGAGTGGGTTTGCAGCAGTTAGCTGAATTTGTCGAAGCGGGTCAGCAAGAGGGTACGGCCAGTGCTTCCCGTACATTAGCATCGTGCTGATCCGGGTCGAAATTCCGGTGGATGCACCGGGGATCGACGCACTATTGCGCCAGGCATTCCAGCGAGATGATGAAGCTGATTTGGTGCAGCAATTGCGCGAGGATGGCTTACTGACACTGGGCATTGTGGCAACCGATGATGAAGGCGGCGTTGTGGGCTATGCGGCATTCAGCCCGGTTGATGTCGGGGGGGAAGATCGTCAATGGGTCGCCCTAGCTCCGCTGGCCGTGGAAGAGAGTCTGCGTCGGCAAGGCTTGGCTGAGAAACTGGTGTATGAAGGGTTAGATTCTCTCAACGAATTTGGCTATGCCGCCGTTGTGGTGCTAGGTGAACCTTCCTATTATCAGCGCTTTGGCTTTGTTCCTGCCGCTCGTCATCAATTGACTTGCCGCTGGCCTGGTACTGAAGAGGCTTTTCAGGTTTACGCGCTGGCAGAAGATGCATTGACCGATGCTCATGGTGAAGTGGTATTTTCTGAGCCGTTTAACCGGTTTTAATCGCTCATTCTTTATCTAGAAGTAATGTTTTCAACGACGAAGGCTGGCTCACCACCAGCTTTTCTTTTTGCTGCTTAGTGAGCTGCTTTACCCGATATTCCAGTTTCAACGCAGTCGAACGATCCCCTGCCTCACAATGATATACCAGCGCTAGCTCACCTTTGCCTCGCAGTGCTTTTGCGCCTTTCCCGGTCTGATGCTGCGTTAACCGGCGAGTGACATCTGTCGTAATACCGGTGTACAGCATGCCAGTGGTGGTGCGCAGCAGATAGAGGTGCCAAAGGCTGTCCGACATAATCTTATTCCAGTCCGGGGGTAGCGGTTCGGAACATTATTACCGGAATTCCATATTGCATCCTGTCTTTTTTATCTGCTGGCACCTGTTCTGATTAAATTATGACTATTTTACTTACTTCACTTTTGCTGCAAATTCAAAGCGTGGTGAAACCAGACCATACAGTGTCCAACCAAGGAAGGTCACAATCGCGCCCCAAGTCATGGCTTCCTGACCTGAGCTGTACAGAGCATAGAAGCTGTACATCGCACCGATAAAGGCAATGATATTGGCTTTCCGGGCTTTGGCTGGCGCAACATTGGCTGTTTTCTGGATAATGACCAGTGCGGCCATCGACAGAATGTAAGGGATGATATTGGTGACTACCGCCAAATTAACCAGTACGTTGAACTGCTTATTCAGTGATGGGCTAATAGTCATCAGAGATAGCACGCTCTGGATGATAACAATGGTCAGCATCCCTTTAATCGGTGCATCGGCCTTGCTGACTTTGGAGAAAATTTTCGGGAAGAAGCCTTCGTCAGCAGAAGATTTAAAGACTTGAGCAATAGTGAACTGCCAACCAAGTAATGAACCCACGCAAGACATGATCATCAAAGCCATGATGATTTTACCGACGGCGGGGGTGAACATATAAGCAAATGCCAGACCAAATGGTGCTGTAGAGTTAGCCAAATCCATATTTGGCACGATACCGGCAATCACATTGGTTGAAATAATATAGATAACGGCTGCACCTAAAGTCCCGCCCAACACAGCTATCGGAACATTACGTTCAGGGTTTTCTACGGCGTCGGTGTTAGCACAAGCAGATTCCAGACCCAAGAAAGCCCACAGTGTCATGGAAATGGAAGAGCCAATAGCTTCAAAGGTTGGCACACCGTGCGGGTTCCATGCTGCGGCATACGCGGAGCCGCTAAACCAGAACCAGCCAATAATGGAAATACCCACTACCGGGATGATAACCCCCCAGATAGTGACACTACTGATTTGCCCGGTGATACGTGCACCGCCGAAGTTAGCTACTGTTGCTAGCCACAGTACGCCGATGGTGGCAATACAAATTCCCAGAGGTGTTAAGGTTGCCCCCAGTAATTCTGTTCCGTAGCCAACAGCCGAAATGGCAATGGCGATGTTGGCGATTAACAGTGATGCACCATAGGTATAGTTAGCCATAAAATTGCCAGATTTGCCGAAAGCATACTCAGCATAACCTCCCATTCCGCCTGATTTACGGCTGAACATACCGCATTGGGCGAAAGCATAAGCCAGTGCCATGGAACCCACTGCGGTGACTAACCAAGAAACGATAGAAATCGTCCCGACTTCGGCGAGTTTGGTCGGCAGCATAATTATGCCTGACCCCATCATATTGACGGCAGTCAGAATAGTTAACTGTACTACTCCCATCTTATTATTTGTTTTACTCATTTTTATTATCTCTTTTTTAATTTCAGAGACTGCGGGAATAATTTATCCCCGCAGGTTTGAGCTAAGGTTGGTGTTGTCAATTCCCGCGATTATTTAAATTACAGCGTGGTTTGTTGCCCAACTGTATTTCTAAATAACAGGGAGGAAGTTATTTTGTTCTATTGATTATTTCATCATATAGCCGTATGCACGGTTCCATCCGTCTTCATCGACTTGTAAATAAACACCTTGTAATTCAGGTGCAAAGCCTGGCAATAAATTAATACTCTCTTCGAGTGCCAGGAAATAACGTTGAGCGGCACCTCCCCATACTTCACCAGGGACAACACACAAAACTCCTGGTGGGTAAGGAAGTGCACCCTCAGCGGCAATTCTCCCCTCGGCTTTACACAGTGGCACTAATTCAGCATGACCACGGACGAATTCAATATTGGCATCCTGAGGATTCATCATGACTTTAGGGAAATACTGTTTACGGAACATTTCTTTTTGTAATTGCTTAACGTCATAACTGACATAAAGGTCATGCATTTCCTGACATAGTTTACCGATGGTATAACCTTTATAACGAGTTTCGTTATTACGATAAACTGTCGGTAATACATCGCTTAACAAAGCATCTTCTTCAATGAAACGTTCAAAGCGAGCAATTTGCGCCACTAAATGTTGCATTTTCGCCAAGTCTTCTGCTGGCGTTAATAAGAACAGAATGGAATTAAGATCGCACTTCTCTGGTACAATTCCATTCTCACGTAGGAAATTAGCCAGAATGGTTGCTGGAATCCCAGATGCTGTATATTCACCTGTGTTGGTATCAATACCTGGTGTGGTTAATAACAGTTTACATGGGTCAACAAAATATTGTGACTCTTCATAGCCCTCGAAAGCATGCCATTTTTCACCAGGAATAAAATTAAAGAAGCGTAGGTCTTGGGCCATGGCTTCAGTGTCATATTCTTGCCATGGTTTACCATCAACCTCTACCGGAACAAATGGCTTAATCATATTACAGGTATTTAGGAGCATTTTACGGGCTTCAATACCGGTCTTAACACAATCGAGCCACATGCGTTGGCCACTTTTTCCTTCATGCATTTTCGCATTAACATCTAATGCTGCAAATAATGGATAGAATGGGCTGGTGGATGCATGCAGCATAAAGGCGTTATTAAAGCGTTTGTGATTACAGTAACGATCCTGACCTTTAATATGTTTATCTTTTTTATGAATTTGTGATGTTTGTGAAAAACCCGCTTGTTGCTTATGTACTGATTGCGTCACGATAATGCCCGGATCGTTCTCATTTAGTTCAAGCAATAGGGGGGAACAATCTTTCATCATTGGAATAAATTGCTCGTAACCCACCCATGCTGAGTCAAACAGAATATAGTCACAAAGGTGGCCGATTTTATCCACGACCTGGCGTGCGTTATAAATTGTACCGTCGTAAGTACCCAGTTGGATAATCGCCAAACGGAATGGACGCGCTTCCTGAGCACGGTCAGGCGCGACGCTACGTATTTGTTCACGCAGGTATTTTTCTTCAAAGCAGTGCGCATCAATCCCACCAATAAAGCCAAACGGGTTGCGGGCCGTTTCCAGATAAACTGGCGTTGCCCCAGCCTGAATCAATGCGCCATGGTGATTGGATTTGTGATTATTACGGTCAAACAGTACCAGATCGCCACGGGCTAATAGGGCATTAGTTGCCACTTTATTTGAAGCAGATGTTCCGTTCAGTACGAAATAGGTTTTATCAGCATTAAATACTTTCGCTGCATGTTTTTGAGCATCACAAGGAGCACCTTCATGAATGAGCAAATCACCTAATTTGACGTCAGCATTACACATATCAGAGCGGAAAATAGTTTCACCGTAGAAGTCAAAGAACTGACGACCAGCCGGGTGTTTACGGAAGAATTGACCGCCTTGATGCCCTGGACAAGCAAAGGTTGAATTCCCCATTTCGACATATTTTTTTAATGTACTAAAGAAGGGTGGCAGTAACTCTTTTTCATATTTTTCAGCGGCTGATTCTAGCTGTTTACCGTAAAAATCAGTATTGTCGCCGCACAGTTCAAATACCCCGTTTAAAGACGGTAATACATCGGTATTTAATTCTTCTTCACAGCAAACCGCTGCAAAAATTGGAATCTCAAGGCCTAATGAATGGATACTATCAATCACACCATTATTAATGTCATGAACAGAAAGTACAACGGCGGCAACATCTGTAAAGTCCGTATGTAAAACATCCACGACTTCTCGCTGTGATTCAAAGCAAGCGATAGCTGATGTACTCGCCGCGATATTTAATTTTTTCATTATAAATTCTCGTTTATTTTAAGAGGCTATTACGCCCACATTATTTGTTAGTTTGTTGACGTTAATTTTTATTAAATTTTATGTATAGCAGTCCGTATCAATGAAATTGAATTCATTAATATATGATTTGCTAGTCTGCGAAATACTATGGCTGAATTTTAGGCATAGTATTCCCTATGTCATTTAACATGAACGACAAAGGAGACATTGCTTTTTACGGGATAGCTATGTTTCTGCTGGAAGGTTCAAAAACACTTTGCCGATATTGATTGATTAATAGCAACAATCTAATAGGCGTGAAAATAAAACTGAGTGTTTGAATCTTCGGAGAACGCAGACAATAATTAACATCACGCAAAGGCAGTGAGCACTTTTCGCTTCTGTTAAAAATTGTGCATAGACAATGACTATCCAATAAAAATGGATGCCATCGCAGGAAGGATTTTATCTGAAATGGAAATAGGAAAAGTTAAAATAACTACGGTGCGCCGGCATCATTAAATGCGTTGTCCGCCTTATATGCGCCATTTTCTTGTTATTATTTTCCATTTGTGTAAGGTCTCTGTTTTTTTAAACAAATATTGGTTTTAAACAAGCTTTTCGTTTTAAACAGTCATTTATAAAAACGTACTGATGGCGGCTATTTTAGTCATAACACTTATTCATTCTGTGACTCACATCATGTTTTTCACCGATTTAAAAATGCTTTTTGACTAGAAGATGAATAAAACCCTCTATTTATTCATTTTAAACGTTGTTTATTCAAAACTGTACTGAGTATTATGCAAAACAGTAGGGTTATATTTAACACGGCAGATACATTGGTAGGTCTATTATTATTCAATATACGCAATGAGAGCGGGTTCTTAATAAATATTGTATTTTAATTGTTAATCCAGAATGATTTGTTACATCCCCATTTATACAAATTTTTTGCATAGAAATGCATATTTATCTTATGCAGTAAATGCTAACTAAATCACATTATAAGGCACTTTTTCGCCATATTCCCCATTATCAGGGAGGATATGCTGGGATTGATCCCTTGAGCAGCGATAAGTGTGGGGAAAGAGGGGCAAGGGCTACCCCTACATGAATAAACTTAACTGAATAGCGGCAGGCTGCTGCGCGTTAAAGGGACTTTGACGTGTATTATCTTCTGTTGGCGAGTCAATTCGATAGAGAGTATCTCGCCATCATTCTCCACCTGCACCTGTGAAAGCGGGTCGTGATTGTTCATATCAAACACGCAGGTTATCTGAGCTTCAGGCTGGCGGTTACGTAAAATTAAATAGCTTATATCACGCACTGATGGGTTGGCTGGTGCTAAGCCTTGCAATAAGGTGGCATCTGCGGCTAGCCACAATGAGAGTGGGCGCGCTGTGGTTTGATAGTTGCACTGGGTGATCGTTTGAAGCTGCCGGGCAGTGACCTGATGCAGATATTGCAATGGCCCGCTACCACTTAACGTGATGTTTTCCCCCTCCTTCAGTATGGCGTTCCCATCAATATGTAGTGTCCAATCCCACTGTTGTTGATGTGGATTGATAATGCTGCTGATATCGATGATGGCATCTTCTAGCCAGAGAATACGGCGGCGGAATTTAACGTCACGATAGGCTTCGCAATCCCATTGTACGCGGGTATGGCTATCCAACTCCGGCGCTTTTTGGCCCCAATCCACCTCAGTATCCAACCAACTGTAGTTTGCAGATTGATGCCAGTTATGAATCACCGGAACTGCCGGCGGTTGGTTCGCCTGATTTATACTCAGCGTGTTGTGAGTCGCACTGTTTTTGTAGTAGCCATAATGCAATTGCGCGCCATAGCCAGTGGTGCCTAAATCCGGCAAGATCTCGTGCTGTTGCTCAAACAGGATTAAATTCAGTCGATCATAATGGTCGTGCTCACCCCCATAAGGACTGTGTTTGACCAGTAAAGCTCGGCCAGACTGTGGTTGACGTAAAATGGTTAAACCGCAGTCTGGGGCATGCAAGGTATCCGTTGGAATGACATCAATTATTTGTGGCGGTAATGTCTCGACACCGTACAGCAAAGCATCCAGATTGAGGCGGGGTTGTTGACGATAAATATGGTGCAGGGCGGCAGCATATTCATCATTGCCATAAGTTTTAAAGGCAAATTCATATAAGTGAGCATGATTGAGCTGTTCCTGTCCGGCAGTACAGTCATTAATGCGTGGGAAGGTGCCATCTGGCATCAACAGCTTAAGCGGAAAACTAAGCATATCGCGGTAGTATGGCAGGGCCAGTAGGCTATATTGGCTCCCCGCGGCCAGTTTTTCAAATGACCAAAAGCCTTGCAGCGCATAAAAGTGATAATGCACTGAGCCTTCAAACCACAATCCTTCATTGAATAGCCCATGCTCCAACTGATAGCGCAGGCCGTAATCGTCATTAACGGCAAACTCAATATAGTGTTCTTCCGCCAGAATCAGACCTATCACGGCAATCGCGCTACTGATTTTGACTTCATGATTATGTAACTGACGAGTGCGGTGCTGCATCAGAAAATCAGCGCCTTCACGTAATAGGCGCCCGGCAATGCAGTCACGCTGTTCCTGACTGAGTGCATCGGCGATAAAATCATAACCCAGTGCAAAATCGAGCAGGCAATTGGCTTCACACAACGTTTGTGCATTGGCTTTACCCGGCCCATTGTATGGGATGCCGCCGTGCACCTGATAGTCAGGGTAGTAGTGGGCGTAGTTGATGAGAATATCCCGTACTTTATTGAAGTAGGTTATTTCACCGGTTAATTGCCACAGTAAGCCCAACTGATTACAGGCTTTGGCATTCAGGCCATTGAGTGCCCGCCACCAAGCACCGTCATAAGGTTCGCCACTAAACAATTGTGAGTCCACCGGGCAACGGTGTTGGGTAGGGGAATTAAGATCCCACTCCAACCGCACACCGTGGTCTGGGCAATAATAGTAGTGGTTCCAAGTGGCGATTCCGGTCGCGGGGACCCGTGTTTCCGAGCCCAAAACCACCTGATTATCCGCAATCAGTGTGGCAATAATCTCCGGATGTTGTACAACTCTCTGGCGGATTTCAACCATCTGCCTGTCTGTAAACTGCTTCATATCTGGTGCTTCCTCGGCTATACCCTTGATATTTGAAGTCGCAGGATTGTTAGCTGCGTTCTATTACTCGGCCCATCCTTGGGCCTTGCCTCTTCGAGGCTGCGCTAGGCCACGTTCAAACCAGCTCTCAACAGATTTATCATCCGAATCAACTCGTTGGGTTAGTTTATCGGGATGAGTTCGCTAGCCGCCTGCCTGCAACTCCAATAGTTGTGGGTATTGGCTTATTTTTGTTTTATTGGGTAGAGCAGGATTTCAACAGCATCAGGGTATTTGGCTATCAGATATTGTGCTTTCTGCTCGAAATCAGGGTCTGCCGGGTAGGCTCGTGCGGCTGCCATCATATTGACCAGCGCTTTTTTATCTTGCACGCCATCTAAGTCTTTATATGGCCAGGCTTGGTCGGTATTGATAAAACCAGCTACATATTGATAGCCTTTTTTCAGACTGTGTTCGTCCAGACTAAAGTTCCAGATATCTTTATCGGCTACTTCTCCCAGACGGCCTAGCTTGTTGTAGGCTTCCAGATGAAAATTGCTGTAATGCCACGGGCGAGTGCGTTCCAGTTCTGCATTTTGGCGGCCTTGGATATCAAAATGCGATGGGATGCGGCGCAGTTGAGTGATTTCCAAACGTTTCTGCGCGGCAGCTTTTTGGTCGCTGAACAGCGCAAAAGAGGCGGCCTGCATATCAAAATAGGTGCCGTGATTATTGTGCCAGTTATCTTCTTCAAAGCCGTTCTGGCTGGTCGTCATCCATTGATAAAAATCTTTGTACCAAAGTTTGATTGCCTGATAGTCATTTTCAGTGAGCACATTGGCCGGTCTTATCAATTCAACTGCGTCAATAACATCGACAAGCGCCCGGCTATCAATCAAACCAATACCGCGGCCTTCATTAATTCCTGGTATAGCTTGCGCATATTGTAGATTCGGATTCATTCGGGTATTGGGATTGACGAACCAGTTGACCAATTGGTCTCGTGCTTTTTCGGCATACTCCGGCTTGCCAGTAAAGCGGTAAGCCAATGCCAGATAATAGACATCCTCACTGAAACTGTTCATGCGTTTTTTATCAGTGGCGTCACTATTGGCGTCTGGATTTGTTTCCCCATCTTTGCGCAAATAAGGCATACCGTCTTTCTTGCTTGGGTCTGGCCACCAATAAGGCGGGAAGCTGTAATAGTCATGTTTATCACCACTGGCGGCCAACAGGCTTTTATCCATTACGGAATAGAGTGGTTTTTTTAGTGCCTTATCAGCCTTAGTTATCAGATTTTTATAGGATTTTTCATATAGTGGATTATTTTGCTTAACTTGATCAATGCTATAGTTTATGTCGTCCACTTTTAATAGTAATGGGTGACTTTCTGCCGCATAAATAAATGGCGACGATCCTAGAAGAATAGCCAGTAATAGGTTTTTTTTACCCAGAGTTTTCATCATTACTTTCCTTATTCTTTATGTTTTACATGATTAAAAATAAAGTAAATTGATTCATTTAATTAATTTATCATTTTTTATCAAATAGATTTTTCACCTAATAAAAACAAGGTTATTGACTATTCTCGTACTCTTTTTATAAAAAAGAACACTGTTCCATTTCACGAGGATTTGAATTCTAGGGCAAAGTTTTTGGACTTTTGTGATCCAAGTCGATCTTATAAATTATCTGTAAATAAATGATTTAAATTGTGATTGTCATCAAGTTAAATCTCTATTTTAGACGTTTTTTAGCCAATTAAAATAATTACACCATTTTTTTAATTTTTAAAATGAATATTTAATCTTATTGTTTTATATGAATATTTTTGTTTTTTGTGATTTTTGTATTATTTTTCAAGTGTGATCTCAAGCAGAAATTTATAAATGGAATTAAGTTTTATTTTTTATGGTGTAGTTTTTTGTTTTCCTCTGAGTTCTAATGTTATCGAGTGTTTCGTGATTTTATTCTGTTATTTAAACCTCTGGGTAAATTCAAAAAAATTAGATATCAACGAGGACGCTGAGATGAAGACAAAAATGATAATGTCAAAAGTAAAAATAAAATCTTTGCTGTTATTAACTTATTTAGCCATGGGGATTCCTTCCCTTCACGCGGCGGAAACCTTGCAAGTGTGGATCCGCGCCAGTAATGATTCTAAAAATATTTATAAAAAAGAAGCTGACACTTTTGAGAAAAAAACCGGTATCAAAATTGAATATTTCAATGCAACAACCGATTTTGAACAGCGTCTAGCGCGGGCTGCTGCGGGTAACGCACTACCGGACTTGATTTTCAACGATGCCGTGGCTATTGGACAGTTCGTTCAACTGGGTATTGTTGAGCCGATTGAGCCGAAAAACATTATTGGTGGGGAAGATATCTTCGAAACCGCCTGGAAGAGTGCGCAATATATTGATGGCAAATATTATGGTGTACCGACCTCAGCACAAACTTTTGCCTTGTTTATACGTAAAGACTGGCGGGAGAAGCTGGGGTTAGAGCAACCTAAAAACTGGCAAGATATCAGTGAAATGGCGAAAGCTATTACCTTTAATGATCCAGATGGTAATGGTAAGAATGACACCTACGGCTTTATTCTGCCGGGTTCAACTACCCGTGGTTACGCCAGTTGGTTTATCAGTTCCTATCTTTGGCAGGCTGGGGGCGACTTCATTCGCCCGGCAGGTGAGGGCAAGTTTAAAGGTTCACTGGAAGAGCCAGCCGCAACTGAAACCCTGAGCTTCATGCGTGGCATGGTGTGCGATAAAACTGTCCAGCCGGGGGCAATTAACGCCACCACTGCTGATGCCATCCCTTCATTCCGCTCTGGTCAAAGTGGCATGTTCTTCTCTGGCCCTTATCACATCGCCTTATTTGATAAAGATCCCGGTAAAGACGCTTTCGAAGTGATCCCGCCACCGACGGGGCCAAAAGGGCAGGCAACACTGGCTGAGGGTACGACGGTGTTTATGATGAAAAGCAGCAAACAGAAAGAAGCTGCTCAGAAATTCATTGAATTTATGATCTCTCCGGAAGGCCAGCAAATCGGCATGGGCATGGGCAGCAACAATATGCCAGTCGTGCGGTTATCGATTAATAAACAAGTTGATACCAAAGCCGTCTATAACGACCCTCGCTGGGCAATGTTTGCTGATTTGTATGCCGAACATGGCCGCTATATTCCACAAGTACCTAACTGGACGCCAATTCGTCAAGTGACGGCTGAAGGCTTCAACCGCATCTTAGCTAGCTGTGACAGTGATATCCCTGCTGAATTAAAAGCAGTGAATCAGAAAGTGAATGATGAGTTGGCTAAACAGAATGTCTTAGGGCAGTGAGTAAATCATGATAACGCTAACCCCCCGACTAAAACGTAATCTGGTCCCGTGGCTGTTTCTGGCCCCGGCACTGGTCATCTTCACCTGGTTTAAATTCATCCCGATGTTACAAGGGTTGGTGATGAGTTTTTACAAGGTTAACTTTAACCAGCCAAATGAGTGGGTCGGGTTTGATAACTTTTCCCGCGCGATGGGTGATGAAGCACTGCATTCAGCCGTTTTCAACACCCTGTTATATGTGGTGGTCACCATGGTGGTGGCCGCTTTCATCTCCTTCTTTTTAGCCATGCTATTAGAAGGGCCAGCTCGGCATCTGCGTTTTATCCGTACCGCGATCTTCCTACCAGCGGTAACCAGTGCGGCGATCGTCGCTGAAATGTGGCGGATTCTGTTTAATCCAACCAGTAACGGTGTTGTGAACCATATTCTGTCGTGGTTCAGCATTGAAGCGCAGGGTTTTCTGGCAGATACCGATCAGGCGCTGTGGACGGTGATGATGCTGCATATCTGGAAAGCCGTGCCCTACAACATGGTTATCTTTATTGCCGGGTTAGCGGGTATTAACCGCGATTTATATGACGCCTCGAATGTGGATGGAGCCAACTGGTGGAACCGCCTGCGTTACGTCACGTTGCCGGGCATGATCCCTGCACTTTCTGTGGTACTGATGTTGTCGTTTATCCGTGGTTTTCGTGTATTCGCTGAAGTCTATGCCACCACAGGCGGTGGTCCGTCAAATGCAACAGAGATGATCATGACTCATATCTACAAGCTGGGCTTTGAGCAGTTTGACTATGGTTATGCGTCAGCGGTCTCCTTCCTGTTATTCGCTTTCACTGTGGTATTGACGATTTGTCACCTCACATTGAAAAAGCGTATCGCCCGTTACTAACCTGAGCCGGAGACTGGTAATGAAAAGTAAAACGTGGAACAGTATCGGCCGCTGGATAATTTATGGCCTGCTGCTGGTGGTCTTTGTTGGTCCGTATTGGGGCATCATCGCCACCGCATTTAGCGGCGCGCCGGTCAAACCTGGTGAGCTACTGGCCTGGCCAAATCAGTTCTCATGGGAGAACTTTATCTTTGCCTGGATGGATATCGGCGTCTGGCAATACCTGCTGAACTCCATCATCGTGGTGTTCTTCGGTACGATTTTACAGGTGTCAGTCAGTGCGTTAGCCGCTTATGCGCTGGCCCGTAAAAAGTTTGTAGGGGTCTCTCTGACGAGCTTGATCATTCTTTCGACCATGATGTTGCCGGAAGAAGTGATCGCCATCCCTCTCTATATGATCATCAACTGGCAACTGCCAGTGATCGATGCTTCGCTGTACAACAGCTATTTGGGCATGATCTTGCCGATAGTCGGCTGGGCTTTCTCAATCTTTGTTCTGACCGAATTTATGGCGGCTATCCCGAAAGAGCTGGAAGAGGCGGCACGTATTGATGGGGCCAGTGAATGGCAAATTTTCTTCCACGTCATCCTGCCACTGGTTAAACCGGCATTGGGTACGGTCGTGACCTTCGGCTTCATCATGATTTGGGACCAATACCTGCTGCCATTGATCGTGGTGAATCAGGACAGCCTGAATACCATTCCGGTGATCCTCGGCACTTTACGTACCGACGAGAGCATCACACCAAACATCTTTATTGCCATCACTCTGCTGGCGATGTTGCCAAGCATCATCGTGTATCTGGGTCTGCAAAAACATTTCAATCGCGGGATCATGTCTGGCGCGGTTAAAGGCTAGGGAGAAACAAAATGGGATCGGTTGTACTTAAAAATGTCTGTAAATCTTACGGTGACACCCATGTGATCCGCGACGTATCACTGGAAATTCCTGATGGTGAGTTTTGCGTGTTGGTGGGTCCTAGTGGCTGCGGAAAATCCACCTTATTGCGGATGATAGCAGGGCTGGAGGAGATCTCCGGTGGCACGGTAGGAATTAATGATAAAGATGTCACCGACGTCGAACCTAAGATGCGCGATATTGCCATGGTGTTCCAAAGCTACGCTCTTTATCCGCAGATGACCGTGCGCGAGAACATGGGTTTTGCGCTGAAAATGGCCAAAATGTCTAAAGCTGACATCAGTAAAAAAGTGGAAACCACGGCCGAGTTATTGGGCTTACAGGCACTGCTGGAGCGGCTACCTAAAGATCTCTCCGGCGGTCAGCGCCAACGTGTTGCCATGGGGCGAGCCATTGTGCGTAATCCGCAGGTCTTTTTATTCGATGAGCCATTGTCAAATCTGGATGCCAAATTGCGTACTCAAGTGCGTGGTGAGATCCGCGAATTGCACCAGCGGCTGAAAACCACTTCAGTTTATGTGACGCATGATCAGATAGAAGCAATGACCATGGGGCAGATGATCGTGGTGCTACGCGAAGGGCGAATTGAGCAAGTGGGGTCGCCATTAGATCTTTATGATCGCCCAGCCAATCTGTTTGTTGCCGGCTTTATCGGATCACCAGAGATCAATCAGTTGAAAGGCACCGTTGTGGAGCAGAGCGGGGAATTCCTACTGCGGCTGGAAGATGGCTCCTTACTGACACTGCCTGCTGGTTTACAAGTGACGCAAGGGCAAAGTGTGGTGTACGCCATTCGCCCGGAGCAGGTCAATGTGGTGGACGAGACTCACAGCGCCAGTGCGCTGAAAGCGACCATTACTGCCATTGAAAATACGGGCTCGGATATGCAGCTATTTTGCAGCACGGGCGGCGGACGTTTTACCTCGGTGTTTAAGCAGCGTCTGGCGGTAAACGAGGGCGAGACGGTCTATCTGCAACCGAAACTTGCTGGTATCCACATTTTCGATGCCGCAACTGGCGAGCGGGTTGCTTGCCAAGCGGTATAAAGGAAGCCATGCCCATGACACCAATAAAAACATCTGCGGCACCGATGAAATTGTACACGCTGGATACTGACTGCTTAATCAAAGCTAAGGCGGTATTACAGCAGCCTTTTTCACCTTTGCAACCGGCGTTGCGTCGGTTATTAAGTGAAGCAGATGCCCTACGGGATCAGCCACCGGAGAGTGTGACACACAAGACGCTGCTGCCCGTCAGCGGTGACATTCATGATTATTACAGTTTTGGTACTTACTGGTGGCCAAATCCGCGTAAACCCAACGGATTGCCTTATGTTCGGCGTGATGGTCATACTAATCCGCAGAGTCAAAATGACGATACTGACACCCAGCGTATTGTGCGCATGTGTGACCGCTGTTTGACACTGGGGTTAGCCTACTATTTTACCGGCAACAGCCGGTATGCGCAGGTGGCGGCGGAACAGATTCGTTGCTGGTTTTTAGATGCTAAAACGCGCATGAATCCACACCTGAATTATGGTCAGGCCATTCCCGGGATTGTCTCTGGTCGCGGCACGGGGTTAATTGATACCCGCCTGATGTGGATGGTGATTGATACCGTCGGTTTGATATTGCCGGCTAAACTGCTGGATACCGAGGATACTGCGGTTTTGCAGCAATGGTTCCGCGACTTTAACCACTGGATGTTCCACAGTGAAGTGGGCCACTCTGAATATGTCTGGCACAACAATCACGGCACTTGGTATGACGTACAGCGCGCAGCCAACGCTATGTTCTATGGTGATCGTGGGCTGGTTTCCACCATCATTCGGCAAGGAATAACCCAGCGGCTGGCAGCGCAAATTGCTCAAGACGGTAAACAGTGGATGGAGCTGGAACGAACAGTGCCGTTCCATTATTCCCTGTTTAATCTGGAGGCGCATTTGCTGCTTTGCCGCTATGGTGAGCATGTCGAAATTGATCGCTGGGAGTGGGTGCAGGATGGCCGTAATGTGCAACAGGGTATCGACTATTTGCTGCCCTTTATTGCCGAACCTGAATTATGGCCTTACCGTGATTTGCGTGGTATCGATTATGACAGTGCGCTGCGGCTGTTATTGCAAGCCGCCAGAGGTTACCCAAAAGATGCCCAGCGCTATCAGGCGGCACTCGCTACTTTACCGGCAGAAACACTGACATCCCGTGATCGTCTATTGTGGCAAAGCTAGTAGAAAGACGAAGTTGAGGTACACTCAAGGCTGCTTTTCAGCCAGTGAGTGATATGAATAATGCGTGACCTGAATAACCCTGATGACTTAGCCTTCATTACCCGCTTCCTGCGCCGGCAACATGTACTGACGCTGTGCGCTGGCAGCGGTATGGATATGTGGTGCGCCAACTGTTTTTATGTGTTTGATGAAGCACAAATGGCGCTTTATCTGATGACAGAAAAACATACCCGCCACGGTGAACTGATGCAGATTAATCCGCAGGTTGTCGGCACTATTGCCACGGCACCACGCACCGTGGCTTTGATCAAAGGTATTCAATATCGCGGTGAAATAGCCCCATTACAGGGCGAAGCCGAAGATGCCGCCCGCCAACGTTACTGCCGCCGCTTCCCCGTTGCAAAAGTGGCTTGTGCCCCTCTCTGGCAGTTGACGTTGCTGGAAATCAAGATGACCAATAATACCCTCGGTTTTGGCAAAAAATTGCATTGGAATGCCCCTCGACCTTGAAGCTGGAGGGGTGTTGGGCGCGTTCACTTACCCGAATCACTGACCTTGTTGTTGACCTTATTTGAATAGGCTCATCGGGATAAGCTCGCTTACCGCCTAGCTATAACGCCAATGACTTTGGGGCATAGTCTCTTGGCTCTGATTATAACTGGCTGTTTTTCGGTGTTATGTCATAGTGTTTCTTGTATGTATTATCAATCGCAATTGATTTAATCATTGCCTCCATACCGTGGTGGCGCAGGTGTTTTTATCAGGGGGTCAGATGGCGAAGGTATTATTGCTGGGAGCAAGTGGTTTGGTGGGCGGCGAATTACTGCGCTTGCTACGTTTGGATGCCAGAGTGACATCGATCATTGCACCAACGCGTAAGCCATTGCCCAATATGAACAAACTGATGAATCCACAAGGTGAGAATATCGCCGAGTTGCTGAAAACCTTGGTTGAACCGGTGGATTTGGTCTTCTGCTGTCTGGGGACGACGCGCAAGCAAGCGGGTAGTCAGGCGGCGTTTCGTCAGGTCGATTATCGGCTGGTGCTGGTCGCGGGCGAAACCGGTTTACGGTTGGGCGCTCGGCATTTCTTACTGGTGAGTGCGATGGGAGCCAATCCCCACTCGTGGATGTTTTATAATCGCACCAAAGGCGAAGCCGAGCGAGATTTACAAAACCAAGGTTGGCCGCAACTCACTATTGCTCGCCCCTCCATGTTGGCAGGTAAGCGCACAACACCACGCTTAATGGAAAGTCTCAGTGCTCCCCTATTTGCTTTATTGCCAGACAAATGGCGTTTAATTAAGGCCAAAGATGTGGCGCAGGCACTGCTGGATGAGGCTTTTGCCCCACCACAAGAAGGGGTTAAAATTTTGACCTCCGCCCAGATGCAGCGCGCATCATAATAAGGATATTGTCTGGTTATCTTGGGCAATCACCACCTCTGCGGGGAGTGTGTTGTCGAGCGCCCAAGCATCCAACTGGTGGCTGATATGTGTCAGCCATGTCACTTTCGGCCTCAATAATTCACTGATGGCGAGTGCCATTATCACGTCATTATGATTGCGTGGCGGTGGTGTTTGTGGCGGGTGGCTACAATCGACGACCAGTAAATCAATCTCTTTACTGGCCAAAAATAGCGCACTGTCAGCAGGCAGCCCGAGGGTGTCAGTTAAATAAGCAATGGTCCGATTTGGGCTTTGCAGCAAGTAACCAAAGGTGATTTTGGAGTGATTCAAGGGGATCGGCGTCACCCGTAAATCGCCAAATTGGTGCGATTTAAATGGGCTTAAGGGCGGCTGAAAAGCCAGTATTCCCGGGTGCTTAAACAGATCATCGCAGCCGTCTGGATCCGGCGGACCATAAACCGGGATCGCATTTCCACACCCCCAACGCAACGGAAATAACCCCTGAACATGATCCATGTGGTAATGTGTAAGCAAAAAACGCTGAATTTCCCCCGCCGTAAATTGGCTCTCCAGTGTTGGCAGCCCCGCATCAATCAACGTTGTTTCCCCCTGATAACGCAACATGGCACTACAAGGTTTACGGCGTAAAGTCGGTTGTACTCTGGCTTTTGCGCAAACCACACAGTCACAACCAAACACCGGTACTTGTTGGGCGCAGCCAGTACCTAACAATGTGAGTTCCATGTTTGATTCCCTATTTCATTGTTTAAAGGGATAGTCTCTGCCAATAATTGCTGAAACTGCTTTAGCGTATGGTGCAATTCACCATCATTACAAAGTTGCAGACAGTTATCTGGCAGTTGTTGCTGATAATATTGCGCTCGCAGTAAGCGTTCACTTATTTGCTCACTATTTTCACGCCCACGTTGTTGTAACCGTTGCCTCAAAATCGTGGGTGAAACCGTCAGGCACAGTGGCAATAATTGGTGGTGATAGCGCTGTTCGGCTTCGGGTAAATAAGCTCTGGAGCCATTCACTACCACATCCAATCCGTGTTGCAGCCAGATATCTATCTCAATACCTATCCCATAATGGTACTGATGTGCCTGCCAAAACAGGGCAAATAATCCCTGTTTGGCCCGCAATAGAAATTCCTGCTCACTCAAGGCGATATGGTTTTCTGCGCCTGCATGGGCCTCGCGAGTGATATAGCGGTGCGCCACCGTCATATTGGTGGGCATGGCTGCCCGCAGAGCGGACAGCAGACAATCCTTGCCTGCACCGGAAGCCCCCATTAGATAGATTAAGCGCGCCATCAGAACACCTGTATTCCCTGACGCCAGACGTTTTGCACGTAAACATGTTGGCTCTGCAAACCCGCATGAGCGCGTGCCAATATCAAATCCGCTCGTTTGCCTTCTGCAATGACCCCGCGATCTCTTAGCCCCAAAGCCTTGGCAGGGTTGCGCGTGACTAAATTGACCGCCTGCGGCAACGTGAAGCTGTTGGTTTCATCGTGTGCGATACGAAATACCGCATCCAACAGGCTGGCTGGGTAATAATCAGAAGATAGAATATCCAATACTCCCAGTGATGCGAGCTGGTGGGCGGCGACATTACCAGAATGAGAACCGCCCCGAACAATATTGGGCGCGCCCATCAAGACCTGTAATCCATGTTGATGTGAGGCTCTGGCCGCCACTTCGGTGGTGGGGAACTCCGCAATCACACTGCCCAGAGCTTGGGACTCCGCCACATGTTCGGCGGTGGCATCATCGTGGCTAGCGAGTGCGATTCCCTGCTGGCGACAGTGGCTGGCAATCGCTTCTCTATTTGGCCCTGACCAGCGAGCGGAAAGAGTGATTTGTTCCTCTTCAAATTCCACCATCTGTTGATCATTAAGGTGATATTTGCCCTGATAATACTCGCGGTATTTCTCCCGTGAGGCGAATTGGCGCTGACCCGGTGAGTGATCCATTAGTGATACCAATGACAGTTCCGGCTGCATCATTAGTTTTTCAAATAAGGGAAGGGTACTGTCATGAGGTAACTCACAGCGCAGATGAATCCGATGCTCAGCCCGATTCAATCCCGCCCGTTGGCTATCCACCACTGCATTAATCATTTTTTGCAGATTATCCAGCCGATGGCCACCATCGCGCACATCACCGACGGCGACAGCATCCAAAACCGTCGTGATCCCGCTGGCAACCATCAAGGCATCGTGACTGCTCATTGCTGAGTGGGCTGGCCAATCAACCTTGGGGCGCGGTGTAAAAAATTTGTCCAGATTGTCGGTATGCAGCTCGATAAGCCCTGGCAATAACCAGCTATTTTGCCCATCAATCGCGGCAGAAAGTTGAGTGGGACGATCGCTATAGCTACGGATCACGCCATTTTGGATTTCCAGTGATCCGTTGACCACGCTTTCTTCAAGAATAAGATTAACGTTATTGAGGATCATGCGGGGATCTCCGTGCCGACATGAGAAGGTGGTGGGGTCATCACCAGCAGGCGGTCACTGACAAGGTTGCGTATATTTTCATCATGGAAAATCCCGACGATAGCAGCTCCGCGCTGCTTGGCTTCATTAATCAGATCAACCACCGCCGCGCTATTGGTGCTATCAAGTGATGCGGTTGGCTCATCAAGCAGTAAAATGGGGTAGTCCACGATGAAACCGCGGGCGATATTCACCCGCTGTTGTTCGCCGCCGGAGAAGGTTGACGGAGCCAGATCCCACAACCGTGGCGGCACATTAAGGCGCGTCAACAAATCCTGAGCGCGCTGCTGACACCAACTTCGTTCTATCCCCAGTTCCAGCAAGGGCTGCATCACCACATTCAACGCACTGATCCGAGGGATCACCCGCAAGAACTGACTGACCCAGCCCACAGTATGACGGCGCACTGCCATAATTTGTCGGGCTTCGGCGGTGACGATATCCAGCCACTCTCCCTGATGGTTGACCCAGATATGGCCACTGTCGGGTAAATAATTGGCATATAAAGAGCGTAGCAGAGTGGATTTACCGCTGCCGGAATGACCGTGCAACACCACACATTCACCTTTGCTGACCTCCAGAGAGGTTTGGTGTAGCACCGGTAGGTGAATACCGTGCTGATGGTGCAGCACGAAGGTTTTACTGAGATTTTCAACTTTGAGTTGCAGGGGGTTCATAGTGAGTTCTCGTTAGCTGACTTACGGATTAGGGCCGAAAGCTGAAAATCAGTTTTGCAGCACCGATGACACCAACAACTGGGTATAAGGATGATGCGGATCATCGAGTACCCGGTCGGTCAGGCCACTTTCAATGACCCGGCCTTCTTTCATCACCAACAGGCGGTTTGCCAGTAGGCGAGCAACCCCTAAGTCATGGGTGACAATCACCACGGCTAGCTGCATTTCCACCACCAGATTGCGCAGCAAATCCAATAGCCGAGCTTGCACGGAGACATCCAGTCCGCCTGTGGGTTCATCCATAAATACCAGTTTGGGATGCGTCACCAGATTGCGGGCAATTTGCAGCCGCTGTTGCATACCGCCAGAGAAAGTGGTGGGCAGGTCATCCAATCGGGAGAGTGGAATTTCGACGTCTTCTAGCCAGCGGCCTGCTTGTTGGCGTATTTCGCCATAGTGACGCTGGCCGATAGCCATCAAGCGCTCACCAATATTGCCACCCGCCGAAACCTGTGGGCGCAGACCATCGAGTGGATGCTGATGAACCACTCCCCACTCGGTGCGGAGCAAGCGGCGGCGCTGGCTTTCGGCCATCTGATATAAATCAACAGATGACTGCGTGTCAGGGCGGTAAATAATCTGCCCCTGCTGGGGGGCCAGACGGGCCGAAATGGATTTCAGTAGCGTGGTTTTCCCTGAACCGGATTCACCCACAACCCCCAACACTTCACCGGGGTACAGTTGGAAAGAGACATCGCTGAACCCTTTACCCGGCGCGTATAAGTGGGTGAGACTTTCCACAGACAACAGTGGATGAGCAGTGGCCTGTTTTTGTGCGGTAATCATTGGATTGCTCCCTCCTGAGTCAGGTTATTTTGCGCGGCACCCTGCGCTAATTGCTGCTGACAAAAATCCGTATCCGAGCAGACAAACATCCGGCTGCCCCTATCATCCATGACCACTTCATCAAGATAACTGTGACGCGAGCCGCACAGGGTGCAGGGTTCATTCCATTCCTGCACGGTAAATGGGTGATCGTCAAAATCCAGACTTTCCACTTTGGTAAAGGGCGGCAGAGCATAAAGGCGTTTTTCACGGCCAGCGCCAAACAGTTGTAGAGCGGGCATCATATGCATTTTGGGGTTATCAAATTTTGGGATCGGCGACGGGTCCATTACGTAGCGATCATTCACTTTCACCGGATAGGCATAGGTGGTGGCGATATGGCCGTAGCGCGCGATATCCTCATACAGTTTCACCTGCATCACGCCATACTCTTCCAGCGCATGCATTTTTCGCGTCTCGGTTTCGCGTGGTTCAATAAACCGCAGTGGTTCGGGGATCGGCACTTGATAGATAAGGATCTGATCCTCAGTTAACGGTGTCTCAGGGATGCGATGCCGGGTTTGGATCAACGTGGCATCGGTGGTTTTTTCCGTGGTAGCAACTCCACTGACGCGCTGGAAAAAGCGGCGGATCGATACCGCGTTGGTGGTGTCATCAGCCCCTTGGTCAATCACTTTCAAGACATCAAAGCGGCCAATTAGACAGGCCGTTAGCTGAATGCCTCCAGTGCCCCAACCGTAAGGCATCGGCATTTCACGTCCACCAAACGGGACTTGATAACCGGGGATCGCCACAGCTTTAAGTAGCGCGCGGCGTAACGTTCGTTTGGTCTGCTCATCTAGGTAACCCAGATTGTAGCCGGTGAGAACGTCAGTCATGATGTGGCTCCTGTGCTCGAGAGGATGACTGTAGGGGGGATGACAAATGTTCACGGCGCAGACGTTTCAGTAGCTCCAGTTCAGCCTGAAAATCGACGTAATGGGGCAATTTAAGGTGAGAAACAAAACCGGCGGCTTCGACGTTATCGGCATGCGCCAAAACAAATTCTTCATCCTGCGCTGGGCTAGTGACGTTTTCGTCATATTCACGACTTTGCAGTGCGCGATCCATCAATGCCATCGACATTGCCTTGCGCTCACCGCGCCCAAAGACCAGCCCGTAGCCGCGAGTAAAATGTGGCGGCTCGGATTCCGGGCTAACAAATCCATTCACCATTTCGCACTCAGTGAGCAAGATCTCGCCAATATCGATAGCAAAACCCAGCTCTTCGGGCTGGATGGAAATGGTCAGGTAGCCGGTACGGATTTCGGCGGCGAAGGGATGTGTGCGGCCATAACCGCGCTGAGTGGAATAACCGAGTGCTAGCAGAAAGCCCTCATCGCCGCGCACCAGTTGTTGCAGCCGAGCCGAGCGGTTGCAGGGGTAAACTGGCGGGTTGCGGGTGATATCTTCCGGCTGGGCACCGTTATCACACTCGACTTTCGCTAACTGTTCTTGTGCTAATAAATCAAACACATGAGTGCAAGGATTTTGTGAAAATACGTCCGGTGCTGTTTCTCTGCCTTTACGGATATGGGGGGTATCGCCGGAGGCCAACAGGGTGAAATCCAACAGACGATGGGTGTAATCGTAGGTTGGGCCGAGCACTTGTCCACCCGGCAAATCTTTGTAAATGGCTGAAATACGTCGTTCTAGCCGCATATTTTCACTTGCCAGCGGCTGGCTGATTGCCAGACGAGGTAGGGTCGTGCGATAAGCGCGCAGCAGGAAAATGGCTTCCACCAGATCGCCACTGGCCTGTTTGATCGCCAATGCCGCCAGTTCGCGATCATAAATACCGCCTTCGGTCATCACGCGATCCACCGCCAGACCTAATTGCTGCTCGATCTGTTCGCAATCGACAGCCGGGATCTGTGTGTTACCCCGCCGCTGGTGTTCCAGCAATTGATGGGCTGCCGCAATAGCTTTCTCACCACCTTTGACTGCAACGTACATCAGCACACCTCCACATAGGTGGTTCGTGGAATAGCCATCAGGTTTTCACCACAGGTCAGTAAGAAATCGACTCCCGCAGGGAATGCCGCAGGGCGGTTGAGCAGGTAATTCAATACGGAGGTTGGCAGTTGTGGCGCGACGGTACGACGGTGTTCAATGCCCGGTCCGTGTAGGCGCAGCGGCACGCCTTGGTGCAGACTATCAACCTGAACAATCACCGTGGCAGAGTGTTCCGGAGACAGCTCGCTACCCACCGGGCAGTTCGCAATCTGTTTCTCTGTTATCGCATTGCTAAATAAAGCAAAACTGGAATCACTGCTACTGGCGACCAAAGGCGCGCCAGTGTGAAAGCGTAAATTCTGTTGCACAGAATCGCTGTTCAGCGGGGCCTCTAGATAGAGTGGTGTTTCCTGATCTGCCAGTGTTAGCAGAATGCTGGTTGCTGCGGGGGTCAATGGCTGCCAACCCATGCTATGTGGCAATGAAACCAGCACACCGGGTTCGCTTAATGCTTTGAGAATACGCCGAAAAGCGTGTTGGGCATCGTCAACCGGATGGTCGAAATGGCTGAGTATAGTCATCAATCTTCTCCTCGCACCAATGTGAAGAAATCAACCTTGCTGGTGGCGATGGCACGAGCGCGTAATTCCCGCCGTTCCTGTTGTACTGCTGCCAGCGGGTAAATGACGGTATTAAGCAACAATTCGTTTAATCCCGCCGATGTGGTACTAACAGTAGACAGTTGCAGCAAAGCATCGAGCAGTGCGCAAAGTTCAGCATGAGGTTTATTGCGCCCAGCGATGTAGCTGTAGCCGTAAATATCCGCGTGGTCATTGAGCTTAATGACGGCACGGGTAATGGTCATATCACCGAGAATAAACCGACGGCCTGTGCCCCCCATTCTGGCTTGCAATTGGTTCAAGCCAATTTCCGGTGCACGGATAACCTGATAGTGCGGTGATAAATTCAATGGTTGCCAGTGGGCAAGTAATTCATCCGGTTGGCTATGAGCCAGCACTGACATCCAGCTCTGTCGAGGTGTAGAGGCGCTTTCCATTTAGTGCTCCATGGTCAGTTCAATCATGTCGGCACGGGTCAGGCTGACGGAATATTCCGCCACTTGCTGGCTATCAGCACAGACATTCAGGGTTCGTACACACAGCAGCGGCGCATGGGTAGCAATTTCAAGCAAACGGCTCTCTTTTGCCTGAGCACGTCGCGCACTGATTCGGGTCTGGCTGCGACGCAGCGGTTGTTGTAGATGCTGGGTGATAAATTGATGTAGTGAACCGGCGTTAAACTGTTGAAGAACAGGCCACCAATTCAGGTCTGGCAGGTAGTGATCGATAACGCAGACTGGCACACCATTGACACGCCGTAACGTGCGCAGATGGATAACAGGCGTCCCTTCGGTCAGTGACAGCGCTTTTGCTACATGCTCAATACAAGGACGTAGAACTGCAAGTAAGCGCTCACTGGTGGGGTCACTCCCTTGATCGAGTAAGTTCTGGCTAAAGCGAGCATTGGCATGCAGCGGATAGTTATAAGGGCGCATCAACACCAAAATGCCGATGCCCTGACGGCGCTGTAACCAGCCGCGTTCGACCAATTCATCCACTGCCCGCCGTAAGGTGTGGCGGTTCACTTGATAGTGGTCAGCCAACTGTTGCTCTGAAGGCAGATAATCGCCACAGCGATAGGCGCCACGCAGTTCTTGCTCCAATTGGGCCGCAATTTGTTGATAGCGGGTGGGATAACTGGTCGGTGGTCTAGATAAGTGCATGGCGGATATACCCTCTCTGAGTCTTAGCCCCCCCTGACCGTGACCACGATGAAATGACAGAAAAATAAGCATGGACGGGTAGGTGGCAGCTTGTCATGGCGATAACCAGTAAGTGATCTCACCGCTATGCTGGCGGTTTTTAATGACAATAGGGTTAAGCTGAGATGGCGGTACGATGAAGTTTTTTTGCGGCTAGAGGGGCATGTAAAGCGAATAAAAAAATTTATCACATTGAGTTATTTCTACGCCGTGGTGGTGTCCTTCTGAGAGGGCGTAGCTAAAATCAATGGACTGAGCAAAGTCAGCTTGGTGATATTGCTGGCTTGCCCAGTGATGATAGTCTGCTCTGGATGTTGTGGAGCGTACTCAGATTGATTACGCCTTGGAATAGGCTAGCGCAGATAATGGATGACCTGATTACCGCTACCACGCCAAATAAGTGACGGGTCTTTGAGGTCTTGCACAAATTTGCCATCGACCAGTACGTTGATCAGTGAAACCACTTGCTGTTGTTCGTCGGTCAGTTCGTCAAGTGTGTAGCCAGTCCAGAGCCAGATATCTTTGTCATCGCACTCTTGGCGTACGCGTTTTACCAGCGACAAAATAGCTGACAAATTTTGCGGGTGCAGCGGATCACCACCGGAGAGGGATAACCCTTGCCGCTGGATACGGGAGTCATTCAGATCAGCAATGATCTGATCCTCCATTTCCTGAGTAAACGGCTTACCCGAATTAAGCCGCCAGGTACTTTTGTTATAGCATCCCACACATTCGTGGACACAGCCGGAAACAAACAGCGTGCAGCGAGTGCCAGGGCCATTAATCACGTCGACTGGGTAATATTGATGGTAATTCATCAGTGTCTCCCTTGTACTTGAAGCCTCAGGGATTGGCTATGTTCTATTGCTCGGTCCATCCTTGGGCCTCGCCTCTTCTAGAGCACAGCAAACAGCGTTCAAATCGGCTCCCGGCTAATTTGTCACCCGAATCACTTACGTGGAGTAAGCTCATCGGGATGCGTTTGCTTAGTGTCTACAGTAGCCGCAATGACTTTGGGTCATTGTTTTTAGCCATCAACCCAATTGCCCGTTAGCCAAGTGTTTTACCCGACGTTTCACTTCTTCTTGCTTACCGGCATTGAATGGTCGTGCATCCGGGCTGCCCAGATAGCCACATACCCGACGAGTGACAGACACTTTCGAGGGTTCATGATTGCCACATTTCGGGCAAGTGAAGCCTTTGCTGGTGCAAGAGAACTCACCGGTAAAGCCGCACTCGTAGCACTCATCAATTGGCGTGTTGGTGCCGTAATAAGGGACTCGGCTGTAGCTGTAATCCCAGACATCTTCCAGTGCTCTGAGGTTATGCTGCAAGTTAGGGTATTCGCCGTAACAGATGAAACCGCCGTTAGCCAAAGGTGGATAAGGTGCTTCAAAATCGAGTTTGTCGTACGGGTTCACTTTCTTTTCAACATCCAGATGGAAGCTGTTGGTGTAATAGCCTTTGTCTGTGACGCCCTCTACCACGCCAAACTCGGCGGTATCAAGGCGACAGAAGCGGTCGCACAGATTTTCACTCGGAGTACTGTACAAGCTGAAGGCATAACCGGTTTCTTCTTTCCAAGTATCGGTTGCTTGCCTCATTCGCTCGACGATCGCCACGCCTTTTTCACGTAATTTTTCGTTATCAAAGACATGAGTCTGATGACCAAACAGCGCATTAACGGTTTCGTGAATACCAATAAAGCCCAAAGAGATAGAAGCGCGGCCATTTTTAAAGATTTCAGCAACATTATCATCTGCTTGCAACCGCACTCCGCAGGCACCTTCCATGTATAGGATCGGGGCGACACGCGCTTTAATCCCCTCCAGACGGGCAATACGGGTCATCAAGGCTTTTTTGGCTAGCAGCAGACGCTCATCCAGCAATTGCCAAAATTTCTCTTCATTCCCTTTGGCTTCCAGTGCAATGCGTGGCAGGTTAAGACTAATAACCCCCAGATTGTTACGGCCATCATGGATTTGCTCACCATTCTCTTCATACACACCCAAGAAGCTGCGGCAACCCATAGGCGTTTTAAAGGATCCCGTGACTTTCACCACTTGATCGTAATTCAGAATATCGGGATACATGCGTTTGGTGGCGCACTCAAGCGCTAACTGCTTGATATCGTAGTTGGCATCGCCAAATTTGTGGTTCAGGCCATCACGAATAGCAAAGACCAGTTTCGGGAACACCGCTGTTTTACGGTTTTTTCCCAAACCGGCGATGCGATTACGCAGGATAGCTTGCTGAATCATGCGCGATTGCCAACTGGTGCCCAACCCAAATCCAAAGGTAACAAACGGTGTTTGGCCATTGGCGGTATGCAGCGTATTGACTTCATATTCCAATGATTGGAAGGCGTCGTAGCACTCTTTTTCGGTACGTGACATGGCATAACCAGCGGCATCGGGGATCTGCCACTCTTCAGCCACAGCCTTATGCTTATTAAAACTTTCAGTGACAAATGGGGCCAGAATTTCATCTATGCGGTTGATGGTTGTACCACCATATATATGGCTGGCGACCTGCGCGATAATCTGTGCTGTCACTGCGGTGGCGGTAGAAATGGATTTTGGCGGTTCGATTTCCGCGTTACCCATTTTAAAGCCTTGAGTCAGCATGCCATTAAGGTCAATTAACATGCAGTTGAACATGGGGAAGAAGGGTGCGTAATCCAGATCATGATAGTGAATTTCACCGCGTTCATGAGCCAGCACCACGTCACGTGGCAATATATGTTGTTTCGCGTAGTGTTTCGCAACAATACCGGCCAGCAGATCGCGCTGAGTCGGGATGACTTTACTGTCTTTATTGGCATTTTCGTTCAGCAGGGCTTTGTTACTTTGCTCTACTAAACCCCGGATTTCTTGGTTCAGGCGACCGCGCAGTTCCCGCGAAATATCTCTGTCATGGCGATACTCGATATAGGCTCGGGCGAGCTGCTTGTATTGACCGGCCATCAGTTGGTTTTCTACCGCAGTCTGGATATCGCGGATATCAACCTTCGACTGGTTCTCCATCGTCTGAGCGACCACTCGGGCAACAGTTGCACAATAATCTGCATCGACAACGCCAACAGCTAAAGCTGCGCGTTCGACGGCTTCCTTGATTCGCACCTCATCAAAAGGCACCTGACAACCGTCCCGTTTAATCACTACTGTTTTCACAATGTCGCTCCTGTATCCTGCAGCAAAGGTTATCCACAAGACAACCCACAGCACATAAGGGCTGCGAGAGGGTGTGGATGGTTTTGTGGATAACTACTACATATAGGTCTCTTTGTTTCCTGAAGACACTATATATAGATAACAGTAAACAAGTTTGACTTAGAACAAGGAAATTAGCGTTTGCTCTATTCCTGTTCAATGCTGGCTGACATGGGGAGTTTTATCTCCCGTTGTGTGGCAGGTCTGATGATGGCAGGTTTTTGTGATTGGGCCACTGTTAATCAAAGCCCGCTCATATTCCTCAAACCTGCCCTATTGTGAAGGATAAAACGTTACCCCATAAAATGCTCGGCAAGCTCTAAATCTCGCCGGGTAAAGGTTCTCACTATCTTGCCGCCGTCCATCATTGCGGCTCGTTCGGACATATGCGCAACCACATCACTATCGTGGCTCACGAGTAAATAGGTCATCCCGTATTCACGCTTCAGATGATTGAGTAAATTGAGGATTTCAGCCTGCACCGACATATCTAATGCCGAAGTGGGTTCATCTAATAGCAACAATTTTGGGCGTAATAACAGGGCGCGGGCGATGGCAATCCGCTGGCGCTGACCACCGGAGAACTGATGGGGGTAACGCTGGGCCGCAGATGCCGGTAAGCCCACTTGCTCGAGGGCTTGATCAATTCGCTGCTGAATGTTCTGTTCACCATGAATTTTTAACGGTTCACCCAGTGTGCGCTGAATATTATGTTGCGGATGGAGTGAGGCATAGGGGTCTTGGAATACCATCTGCACCTCCTTACGCAACTGGCCCGTAAAACGTTGCCCTGACCGTATTGGCTGGCCCAGCAAGGTTATCTCGCCTTGCCACTCTCGCTGTAAACCCGCTAATGTGCGCAACACCGTCGACTTGCCGCAGCCAGAAGCCCCGATCAGGCTGAAAGTTTCGCCCTCTTCAACCACGAAACTGACTGATTCAACCGCCGTTTTCATCTGGTTTTTCTGGGCAAAGCGGACTTGCAGATTATTAACTTCAATCAGTGCCACGGAGGCCTCCAGAAAAATCGGCATGGCGATCCAGTACCGGCAAGTCAGTGCCATAGGTGCTGGCATTCGGACGGCAGGCCCAGAGCGTATGGGTATAAGGATGTGTTGAATGAGGTAAATCTGCCGCCAGCCCTTGATCCACTAACTTTCCCTGATACATCACCAGCACGCGGTGACAATGTTCGGCGACGAGCGGCAGATCATGGCTGATCAGTAGCAAGCTCATATTGCGTTGTTCGGTTTGTTCGACGATCAGCTCAAGGATCTGATTGCGCAGTTTGGCATCTAACGCTGATGTGGGTTCATCCGCGATTAGTACTCTGGGGTTATTCACCAAGGCGATGGCTAACATCGCACGCTGCCCCATACCGCCAGATAGCTGGCCGGGGTAGCTGTGATATGCACTTTCGTTTAACCCAACAGAGGCGAGTGCATTTAACACCCGCTCACGTGTATCGGCAGCGGAAAGAGCATTATGCAGGAGCAGGGACTCTTCAACTTGCTTCCCCACGGTGCGTACCGGATTGAGCGCATAACGGGGGTCCTGCAGCACCATGGCAATTTCACTGCCACGCAATGCGCCCCATTGTTTAGGTTTCAGGCGAGTTAAATCGTGTTCAACTACCTGACCAGAATTACCCTGTTCGTCAGTATTATCTGCATAATAACTCAGCTTCTTGGCACTGACTTTCCCCGGTGCGCGCACTAATCCCATTAACGCTCTGGCGGTAATCGACTTACCTGACCCAGATTCACCCACCAGTGCAACCCGCTCGTGACCGAGATGAAATGAAATATTATCCACCACCCGCTGTTGTTGAAAATCGACACACAGATTATCGACAGCGAAAATTTTATCAGTCATGGTGAGGGTCCAAAATATCACGCAGGCCATCGCCTAGCAGGTTAAATGCCATACTGCTGAGTAAGATAGCGCAGCCCGGAATCGCGGCAATCCACCACTGGTCGAAAATCACCTGCATACCGTCGGCGACCATCGACCCCCACTCGGACATTGGGGGTCTGGCCCCCAGTCCGAGGAAACCTAACCCCGCGGCCGCTAAGATAATACCCGCCAAATCGAGTGCCAGACGCACGACTGCAGAAGGGAGGCACATCGGTAAAATATGGCCCCACAGCAACCGTAGGCCTTTGATTCCCATCATTTCAGCCGCCGCTAGATAGTCACTTTTGCGTAATAGCTGAATTTCGGCTCGGGCCTGACGGGCATAAGCCGGCCAAGTGGTCAGGGCCAAAGCCAGTGCACCGTTGATTAAACCGGGGCCAAGCATGGCAACAAATGCAAAGGCCAGAATCAGCCGTGGCATCGACATCACCACATCAGTGATACGCATCAGAATACGCTCGAGCCAGCCACCGTAATAGCCGGAAAGCACCCCAACCAATAGCCCCAGCGGTAAGGTGATTACCGTGACCAGCAGCACTAATCCCAAGGTTGGGCGAGTGCCGTAAATCAGTCGCGATAACATATCGCGACCATAGCTGTCAGTTCCCAACCAATGGCTCTCCCCCGGCGGTAATAATCGGTCTGCCGCGTTCTGCCAGTTAGGATCAAAGGGGGCGAGCACCGGTGCAAAAAGGGCGATGATAACCAGCAAAGAGAGAATAAACAGCCCAATGCTGGTGGAGGGCGAACGCTTCAGCGCGTGGCAGAATTTTGTTATCGACATATCAGCGCGTTCTCGGGTCCAGCAGGCGGACCAGCAGATCCGTCACATTGTTAATCAAAATAAAGCACATCCCGAGCAACAGAGTTCCGCCCATAATGGCCGTGGTATCGCCAGCAAATAGTGCACTGGTCAAGTAGCGGCCAATGCCCGGCCAGGCAAAGACAGTTTCCGTTAACACCGCCCCTTCCAACATGCTGGTATAGGCCAGAGCAATGACGGTTAGCAAGGTGCCACGGATATTCGGCAGCACATGCATCAGCAGAATTCGCATCTCACCTGCGCCTTTGGCTCTCGCCAATGTGATGTACTCTTTATTCAGTTCACTCAGGCAGGCCGACCGCGTCAGACGGGTGATACTGGCTAATGCATAGTAAGAGAGCAGAGCTACCGGTAAGACCAAATGGGCAATCGCGTTACCAAAGGCACCGGCGTCACCGGACAGCCACGTATCAATCAGGGCAAAACCGGTTTTCGCTTCCACAGTGTATTGATAGATATCATCAAGGCGACCGGGGCCGGGACTCCATTGCAGACGAGCATAAAACAGTAGCAACATCAGCAGACCGAGCCAGAAGATTGGCACGGAGTTACCCAACAGGGTGATGAAACGAATCGTGGCATCCAGCTTGCTACCCGCCCAACGAGCGCACAATAAACCGAGGATAACCCCCAGAACAGCGCCGATGACAAGCGACAATGTCGCCAGTTCTAATGTGGCAGGGAACACCGTGAGCAGGTCATGTAAAACCGGCTGCCCACTAGCACTGGCAAGCCCCAGATCCCCATGAGCAAGGCGCTCTAGATAGTGCCAAAACTGTACAGGTAATGGTTGGTCTAGCCCCAGTTGGTGTTTAACTTGCTGGTAAGTGGCTTCACTGGCGTGATCGCCCACAATTTGTAATACCCGATCCACTGGCGACAACGCCGAGAGGAAAAAGGTAATAACCAGTAGTCCGAATAAGGTCAGGGCCAGGGTAAATAATCCCTGTAATAGCCCCCAAAGACGACGCCGGGATTGAGTTCCCGGCGTATGATTTAATGCTACAGACATCTACTCGTAACTCACTGTTTCATCGATAAGATTATCAATGTGCCAACGCTATTTGGTGACACGGTCATAATAGACCATATCCGCATTTAGACCTTGTTGATAGCCTTTTACATTATCTCGCAAAACAACTTGTGCTTTGGCTTGGTCGATAAAGATATAAGGTGAATTTTGTTGCAGTTCTTGTTGCATTTGAGTGTAGAGCGCCGTGCGCTTGGCGGGATCTGCTTCGGCGACAGCGGCTAATGTCTGTTTATTCAACTCGGGGATCACCCAGCCATTTAAACCGGCAACTGTGCTGCTCTTACCGTCGTTATAAGCAAAAGCGCTGGCATTGGAGTGCGCATCGAAATAATCCGGGATCCACAGGCGGATAGCCGACTGATGCTGCTTGGCACGCACGCGACCATAAACCTGACTACCTGCTGCTGGCAGCAATACCAATTTCACGCCACCCTGTGCAAAGCTGGCTTGCAGTGATTGGGCGATGGTAATAAACGGCGGTTTATTCTCCACATCCAGTGTCAATGTGGCATCTTTAATACCGGCTTTTGTCAGAATTCCTTTTGCCTTAGCGGGATCAAAAGTAAACGGATTGCTTTCTAGCGCGCCCGGTAAACCAACAGGTAAGAAGCTTTGATGCACAAAATACTGGCCTTTGAGCAAGTCTTTGGTAATGCCTTGATAATCCACTAAATAACGGGCAGCTTGCCAAAACTCGGGTTTACTCAACAGTGGGTTGGCTGGATTGGCGGTGTTAAAGACCAAATAGTTTTGTTCCGCAGAGGGGATCTCAACCACTTTTACGCCAGCTTGTGTTTTAAGCGCTGCAGTTTGGTCCGGCCCCAATTCACGGGCGATATCGGCATCACCTTGCTGAATCAGCAAGCGGCGAGCACTTGGATCTGGCACGTTTTTGATGATGATATTTTTAATCTGCGGTTTATCGCCAGGTGATGTTGGATTGGCATCCAATACGATGGCCTGATGCGGCTGATAAACACGCATTTTGAACGGGCCACTACCAGCTGAATGCATTTTCAACCAGGCATTACCATAGTCGTCTTCTTTCACATTGGCGGTTACGGCTTTTTTATCCACAATCGACGCAATCGGCGTTGATAAAATATTCAGGGCCACCGCTGGGCTGACATCCGCACTCCAGCTCAGTTGCACGGTATTGTTATCAATCTTCTTCAGATTTTGTTCGATATTATTCGGATCCCAGCCCAGTACGTTAAGAATGAAGGCCGGTGAGCGATTCATTTTGACTGCACGGGTGAATGAGTAAATGACATCATCGGCTTGCACTGGATTACCGGAGGAGAATACGGCTTTTGGGCGTAATTTTACGGTAAGTGTTTTTGCGGCGGCGTCGCCTTGCCAGCTTTCAGCCAGCACCGGAACGACTTTTGCTGGATCATCACGATCAGCCTGAACCAGACGCTGATACAGACTTGGAACTGTTTGAATACTAGACAGTTCATTGCTTTCTGCCGGATCAAGGCTGACGATATCATCTAGGGATTGTACGACGACCAGAGTATCAGGTGGTGTTGCTGCCAGTGCGCCACTCGATAGTGCTGTCAAAATCAAGAATGACAGAATTTTAGCTTTCATTGAGACTCCCTGAAGATGGATTAGCGCCATTATGCTGTTAATAGATATTGCGGGTGATAGATAGTTACACCAATAGGAAATTATTGTTTTTTCGACTATTTCATCGCAGTTTCTCACGATAATGACTTTGCTGTCTGTGGTCAAAGTCTCAACAGTTATTTGTTATAACAATTAGTGATAAAGAAATATTACAAAAAAGTAATGATTCTGAGGAAATATCGACAAGGAGATGAACTTAGTCAAGAAATACAGCTTTCAATATGGGTATGAATAAATGTTAGAAACCTCCCACTAAATATAGGTGGAACTGGTTATAATGGAACGTCATTTCATTTTACACCCCAAATGATGCGAGTTGCTGGAAAGCGGCAAGAGAAATAATCCCAATGAGCTTACTGTGATGAGTGATGTGGGTTATTGAGCGTAGCCAACACACATGCAGCTTGAAGCATGAAGGGTCTATTTGTACAAAAGGGAAAGCCATGATCACCGGAAATATTCATCATTTGGAATTGTTGCCTTATCTGCCTGCGGAATTAAAAGACGCCATTGAATATGTGAAAAAAAATATCACCCCAGAAACCCCATTGGGTAAGCATGATATTGATGGCAATAATCTGTTCGTATTGATATCCAATGACAGCACTGACTATCTGGAAAACCGCCGGGCGGAGTATCACGCTAAATATCTGGATATCCAGATCGTGCTGGCTGGAGTTGAGGGGATGACGTTCAGTAATTTACCTGCCGGTAAACCTGATACTGACTGGCTTGCAGATAAAGATATTGCCTTTTTACCCGCAGGTGAGCAGGAGAAGCAGTTTGTGATGCAAACCGGTGACTTCGTGGTGTTTTATCCAGGGGAAGTACATAAGCCATTGTGTGCGGTGGGTGAGCCTGCCAATGTGCGTAAAGCCGTTGTTAAACTGGCAGTGAAATAACCTATTTTACTTGCCGTTTTGAATGTGGCCAGTGCTCGCCGCCGTTGCGGGCTACATGTACGCTCCGTTTGCCGTGCGCTGTCCGTGTTCAATCTGCCTTCACCAATAACGCCCATTGGGTCGAAAAAAGGCCAAACAATAACTGTATTGGCCTTTTGCTATGCTAACTATTCTTATGCGTGACTGAGGGTGGCGACCATCACTGCTTTGATGGTATGCAGACGGTTTTCAGCCTGATCGAACACAATGCTGTGGGCGGATTCAAACACTTCATCAGTCACCTCCATGCCACCCGGTAGGTCATAAAGTTCAGCCATTTGTTTGCCGACGGTAGTTTGGTCGTCGTGGAATGCGGGTAAACAGTGCAGGAATTTAACCTGCGGGTTGTCGGTCAGTTTCACCACATTCATATTGACCTGATAGGGCTTCAATAGGGCAACGCGCTCTTGCCATACTTCTTTCGGTTCCCCCATAGAGACCCAAACATCGGTATACAGGAAATCAGCGCCTTTTACACCCTCGGCAATATCTTCAGTCAGGGTAATTTTACCGCCAGTTTTTTGTGCCTGAGCCTGACAAACCGCGACCAACTCGGCCTCTGGCCAGCACGCTTTTGGCGCAACCAGACGTAAATCCATCCCGACCAGTGCTGCGGCCTCCAGCATTGTGTTGCCCATGTTGTTGCGCGCATCACCAAGATAAGCAAACTTCATTTCACTGAGTGACTTACCCGGTAAATGCTCCTGCATGGTTAGTAAATCGGCTAACAACTGGGTGGGGTGGAACTCATTTGTCAGTCCATTCCATACTGGCACACCTGCAAATTCAGCCAGCGTTTCAACTACCTTTTGGCCGTGACCACGATACTGAATACCGTCATACATGCGGCCTAATACTCTGGCAGTATCTTTAATGGACTCTTTATGCCCGATTTGGCTCCCACCTGGGCCGAGATAAGTCACGCGCGCACCTTGATCATATGCGGCAACTTCGAAAGAGCATCGAGTACGGGTCGAGTCTTTTTCGAAGATGAGCGCGATATTCTTACCGACCAGTTTTTGCTGCTCAGTGCCGGATTTCTTGGCTTGCTTCAATTTAGCAGCCAATGCCAGCAGGGCCGTTATCTCGGTGGGGGTAAAATCCAGTAACCTCAAAAAGTGACGTTTATAGAACTGACTCATCTGTTCATCTCCATGTGTCCCTTCATATTCGATGCCTAGCCACAACACCAATTATTTTGGGTTTAATTGAACTTCGATATGAATTTAAATTCAATTTATACGTATAAATATTCAATTACAACCCCAATCAACAAATCTTTCTCGTTTGTAGTGGAGGCAACCGCGTGGGTGTGGGAAAATAGCAGCATACAAAGCCCATTGACTGAGGATAAAGGCATGGCAAACCGCGAAATGCTGGACGAACAACGTGACGAGACCCGCCTGATCATCGAAGAACTGCTGGACGATGGCAGCGATCCGGATGCGCTATACACTATTGAACACCACCTTTCAGCCGAGAAGTTTGAAGTGCTGGAAAAAGCTGCTGTTGAAGCCTTCAAGCTGGGTTATGAAGTGACCGATGCTGAAGAACTGGAAGTGGAAGATGGTTCAGTAGTGATGTGCTGCGATGTGATTAGTGAAGTTGCCCTGAATGCTGAAATTATTGATGCGCAGGTAGAACAGCTGATTGCACTGGCTGAGACTTGTGGTGTGAATTACGACGGTTGGGGCACTTACTATGAAGATCCTAATGGCGAAGATGACGAAGACGGCGAGTTCGATGACGAAGAGCTGATTGATGAAGATGACGACGGTAAACGTCACTAATATCCCTTTGTACTTGAAATAACAGGGTTGTTAGCTTCGTTCACTCACCCGAATTAGTTACTGATGTAAGCTCATCGGGATTTGCGCTATTGCGATTCCAACGACTTTGAGGATTTAAAATCGCAAGGTTGTTAGCCAATAATATCAGGGCGCTTGATGCGCCCTGAATAATTACAATTTTTTCAGCATAGTGACTTCACAATCCACATGGCCAGTATTGCCCATCGAACTGCCAATATGCTCAAAACCTAATTTTTCATATAAACCGATGGCGCTGGTCAGGCTGGCAGTCGTTTCCAGATAGCAGCGGCCAAACCCCTGCTGGCGAGCAAATTCCAGTGCTTGTAATGCCAACTGCTTGGCTAACCCTTTACCGCGTAATACCGGCAGGAAATACATTTTCTGCAATTCACACAGATCTGCTTCTCCGCCCGCTAAAGGGGCAACGCCGCCGCCGCCCGCAATATTACCGTCCACTTCAATCACCCAATATGCACTACGTGGCTGACTATACAGCTCATATAAGTGATCCAGATTGGGATCAGACACGGTATAGCCTTTGTCCGCGGTTAGGCCAAATTCAGCCGAAACGTCACGGATAACATTGGCGATAGCAAGGTTGTCCGCTGCGGTAATAGGGCGCACCAACAGGCGGATAGGTGTAGCTGTGGTCATGGTGTATTACTCTATAAATCGAATGGTAATAACTTAGTCATAATCTGTAATACCATTGAATGACGCAAGGAGGCAATGATAAAAAAACAGCGGGTATATTGAATATCCCGCTGTTTTGGTTTTATGAATCTCAGATTAATTACAGTGCGGCGATAACTGCCTGCTGCTCAATTAATTTCTGCTTGGCTTCAGCACAGGCCGCCATTCTTTCGCGCTCTTTAGCAACGACGGCTTCTGGCGCACGCGCCACAAAACCTTCGTTACTCAATTTACCTTCGATACGCTCAATCTCGGCTTCCAGTTTTGCCACTTCCTTGGCCAAACGATCAAGCTCCGTGGCTTTATCAATCAGACCGGCCATCGGGATCAGTACTTCAGCGCCTTCAACCAATTTGGTCACGGATACCGGGCCTTTATCACCTTCAGCTAGCAAGGTGAGGGAGGATAGGCGCGCTAACGACTGAATGAAGCTCTGGTTTTCCAGCACGCGACGCTGGGCGTCAGCACTGGCACCGCGCAGCATCACGTCCAGTGGTTTACCCGGTGCGATGTTCATTTCTGCCCGAATATTACGTACGGCAATAATGGTCTGCTTGATCCATTCCAAATCACTCAACGCTTTTTCATCAACTTGGCTGGCGTCATATTCCGGGAAAGGCTGCAACATAATGGTGTCCGCAGTAATGCCTTTCAGGGTTTTAACCCGCTGCCAGATAGTCTCAGTGATGTAAGGAATGATAGGGTGCGCCAAACGCAGCAGCGCTTCTAATACTTCAATCAGCGTATGGCGTGTGCCGCGCAACTCCGCTTCAGAACCACTGTTCATTACTGGTTTGGTCAGTTCCAAATACCAGTCGCAGAACTGGTTCCAAGTGAATTCATACAAAATACCAGCCGCCAGATCAAAGCGGTAGGTATCCATCGCTTCACGGTAGGCCTTAATGGTTTGATTGAATTCAGCCAGAATCCAGCGGTCAGCCAGTGACAGCACCATCTCGCCGCCATTCTGCCCACAATCTTGCCCTTCGGTATTCATCAGCACGAAACGGCTGGCGTTCCACAACTTATTACAGAAATTGCGATAACCTTCCAGGCGCTTCATGTCCCAATTGATATCACGGCCCGTGGAGGCCAATGCAGCTAAGGTGAAGCGCAGGGCATCAGTACCATGCGGTTCAATACCGTTCGGGAACTGCTTCTCGGTGCGTTTACGAATTTTCTCGGCCAGTTGCGGCTGCATCATGTTGCCGGTGCGTTTTTCCAGCAGCTCTTCCAGCGAAATGCCATCGACCATATCCAGTGGGTCAATGACGTTACCTTTTGACTTGGACATTTTCTGCCCTTCATCATCACGGATCAGACCGGTCATATAGACGGTCTTGAATGGCACTTGTGGCTTACCATTTTCATCTTTCATAAAGTGCATGGTCAGCATGATCATGCGCGCAATCCAGAAGAAAATAATGTCGAAGCCACTGACCACGACACTGGTCGGGTGGAAAGTTTTCAGTGCTTCGGTTTGCTCAGGCCAACCCAGTGTTGAGAAGGTCCACAGGCCGGATGAGAACCAAGTATCCAGCACATCTTCATCTTGACGCAATGCAACATCTGCACCGAGGTTGTTTTCGCGGCGCACTTCAGCCTCATCGCGGCCGACGTACACTTTACCCTGCTCGTCATACCAAGCCGGGATCCGGTGGCCCCACCACAATTGGCGTGAGATACACCAGTCTTGAATGTCACGCATCCACGAGTAATACATATTTTCGTACTGCTTAGGTACGAATTGGATCTCGCCGTTTTCGACCGCTTCAATGGCAACTTTGGCCAACGGTGCGGTACGGACATACCATTGGTCGGTCAGCATCGGTTCGATAACCACGCCGCCACGGTCGCCATAAGGCACCGTCAAATCGTGCGGTTTAACCTCTTCCAATAGGCCGAGTTTATCGAATTCAGCCACCACCGCTTTACGCGCCGCGAAACGCTCCAGACCTTGGAACTGTACTGGAATTGCATTGCTGCATGCATCGGTGGCTTCACCGTGGGTATCAAACACTTCTGCTTCTGTGCGAATATCGCCGTCAAAGGTCAAAATGTTGATCATAGGCAGGGCGTGGCGCTTACCGACTTCATAGTCATTAAAGTCGTGGGCCGGGGTGATTTTTACGCAACCGGTGCCTTTTTCCATATCGGCGTGTTCATCACCAAGGATCGGAATGCGGCGGCCAACCAGTGGCAGGATCACTTCTTTGCCGATCAGATCTTTATAACGTGGATCTTCTGGATTAACTGCAACACCCGTATCACCCAGCACGGTTTCCGGACGGGTGGTGGCGACAACCAGATAATCTTTACCTTCTGCGGTCTTCGCGCCATCGGCCAGAGGATAACGCAGATGCCACATGGAGCCTTTGGATTCGCGGTTTTCCACTTCTAAATCAGAGATAGCGGTACGCAGCTTGGGATCCCAGTTCACCAGACGTTTGCCACGGTAAATCAAATCTTCTTTATGCAAGCGGACAAACACTTCTTTTACGGCGTTGGACAGGCCTTCATCCATGGTGAAACGCTCACGTTCCCAATCCACAGAGTTGCCCAAACGACGCATCTGACGCGTAATAGTGCCGCCTGATTCGCCTTTCCATTCCCAAATTTTATCGATAAATGCATCACGGCCATAATCGTGGCGGGTTTTGCCTTCTTCTGCGGCAATCTTGCGCTCAACCACCATTTGGGTCGCGATCCCGGCATGGTCAGTACCGGCTTGCCACAAGGTATTTTTACCTTGCATACGCTGATAGCGAATCAAGGTATCCATGATGGTTTGCTGGAAAGCATGGCCCATATGCAGGCTGCCGGTCACGTTTGGCGGCGGGATCATGATGCAGTAACTTTCTTTACTGGTATCGCCGTTTGGCTTGAAATAACCCTGCTTTTCCCAGTGTTCATACAGCGGCTGCTCGATTTCCTGCGGACTGTATGTTTTATCGAGGGAAGGTTCAGCTTTATCGATATTAGACGGTGTGTTTTCCATTTTCTTTTTTAGTTCAATTAGTTGGCGGCGTTGCCGTAGTCAAGTGGAAGCCGACGCTGCGATAAGACTTATATCGGTCGCGCGCCAACTGTTTCAAATTTTCTTCGTAAGGGACGAAGTCTACCACTTCATGGAAAGCAGTGGCAAAACCTGCGAACTCTGGCAGCAGGCTAATAAGCAGATCTCGGGGGGAATTTCCACGTCGTTCCGGCCATGCCAATTCGACCGGTGCACCATATTTTGGCCCTTCACCCGCCAAATTATGAGGCACAAATTGCTCAGGCGCGCGCTGCCACAGGGCTTCGTCTAGCCGTTGGGCCTGCTCCTGACTTTCACAGGCGATCAGCACCCGTTTGCCAGCTCGCCAACGAGCAGCAGCAACCTCGCAGGCCAACGCTTCATGAGCGCGCAACTCGCCTGAGGGCGTGTCGTGTTCGAGCAAATAAAAGGTGGCGTTTTTCATTGTTTTCTCTGCACCCTTCATCCTTGAAGCGGCAGGATTGTTAGCGGCACTCACTCACCCGAATCACTGACTTAATGACTAACGTCAGCCAGCTCATCGGGATGAGTTCATTTGCTATCTACCTGCAACTTCAATGACTTTGGGTGTATATCAAATCAAAATATCAAACGATTAATCGTCGCCGTTTAACCCAGCACGGTTAAGCAGGAACTGAGACAATAACGCGACTGGCCGGCCTGTTGCACCTTTGTTCTTACCCGAACGCCATGCTGTGCCCGCGATATCCAAATGCGCCCAACTGTATTTACGGGTAAAACGCGACAAGAAACAGCCTGCGGTAATGGCCCCGCCAGCACGGCCACCAATATTGGCCATATCAGCAAAATTGGAGTCCAACTGCTCGTAGAACTCATCACTCAGTGGCAAGCGCCATGCACGGTCACCCGCTTGCTCTGATGCGCCGATCAGCTCATGAGCCAGCGGGTTATGGTTCGACATCAGACCGGTGATGTGATGGCCTAGTGCCACGACGCACGCGCCGGTTAGTGTGGCAATATCAATCACCAGTTCTGGCTCGAAACGCTCAACGTAGGTCAGCGCATCACACAGTACCAATCGGCCTTCTGCATCGGTATTCAGCACTTCAACTGTCTGACCAGACATCGTGGTCAATACATCACCGGGACGATAAGCACTGCCACCCGGCATGTTTTCACAGCCAGCCAACACGCCAATGACGTTTAACGGCAATTGTAATTCAGCCACCACGCGCATGACGCCATAAACTGTTGCGGCACCGCACATGTCATATTTCATTTCATCCATGGCTTCGGCAGGCTTAATAGAAATACCGCCAGAATCGAAGGTTAGCCCTTTGCCCACTAGCACAATTGGCTTAGCGTCAGGGTTTGGATTGCCCTTATATTCTATCACCGACATCAATGATTCATTTTGCGAGCCATGGCCAACAGCCAGATAAGAGTGCATGCCCAACTCTTTCATTTGCTGCTCGCCAATCACGCGAGTGACGATATTAGTGCTAAATGCATCAGCCAATTGGCGCGCTTGAGATGCCAGATATGCAGCATTACAAATGTTAGGCGGCATATTGCCCAGATCTTTCGCGGCTTTAATCCCTGATGCTACCGCCAGACCATGCTGGATGGCACGCTCACCGCTGGTCAATTCACGGCGAGTTGGCACGTTGAATACCATTTTACGCAGTGGACGACGAGGCTCGGTTTTATTGCTTTTAAGCTGATCAAAGGTATAAAGCGTCTCTTTGGCTGTTTCTACCGCCTGACGCACCTTCCAGTAAGTGTTACGGCCTTTGACATGTAACTCTGTCAGAAAGCAAACCGCTTCCATCGAGCCGGTGTCATTTAGGGTATTGATGGTCTTTTGGATCACTTGCTTGTATTGGCGTTCATCAAGCTCGCGCTCTTTGCCACAGCCAATTAACAAGATGCGCTCGGAGAGAATATTAGGCACATGGTGCAGCAACAGCGTCTGCCCGACTTTGCCTTCAAGTTCACCGCGGCGCAATAAAGCGCTGATGTAGCCATCACTAATTTTGTCGAGTTGTTCGGCAATGGGAGATAGACGGCGAGGTTCGAAAACGCCGACTACAATACAGGCACTGCGCTGTTTTTCCGGGCTGCCGCTCTTTACACTGAACTCCATGCACTCTCCTGAATCTTAAAGACAAAGGCGGAAGCTACCGCTAGAATGTAGCGCTCCGCAACGATCTCTCTCCGTTGTGTTAACGACGTGTGTTAACCTTAACGGCATAAGTTGTTTTGTTTTGGCGACTATAAGCATGTTCCTATAGGACACCTAAACGCTAGATGCTGTAATACTATTTTAGCTGTGAAGGTTGCCATATGATGAGAATAAATGGCGGATTAACGATGAAACTATCGATTTTCCTGCAAAAAGACAAGTTTTCACAGGCGTATTAGCGTGATCATCATTAGATATCTGGTACGGGAAACACTTAAGAGCCAAATTGCGATTCTGTTCATCCTGCTATTAATCTTCTTTAGTCAGAAGTTAGTTCGGATATTAGGCGCTGCGGTTGATGGTGAAATCCCGACGAACCTTGTTTTATCCCTTTTGGGGCTTGGCGTGCCTGAAATGGCACAACTTATCCTGCCATTGAGCTTATTTCTTGGCTTGTTGATGACGTTTGGCCGATTGTATACGGAGAGTGAAATCACCGTGATGCATGCCTGCGGCATGGGTAAGAAGTCCTTGATTATGGCCGCATTGATTCTGGCGCTTGCCACTTCGGCATTAGCGGCAGTTAACACTATTTGGTTGGGGCCTTGGTCTTCTAAGCATCAAGATGAAGTATTAAATGATGCCAGAGCCAACCCGAGCTTGGCTGCTTTAGCTGGTGGGCAGTTCAAATCCTCAACAGATGGCAATTCAGCCCTGTTTATCGGCAATGTGTCGGGCAAAGAGTTTAACCGTGTATTTTTGGCACAATTGCGGCCAAACGGTAATCAGCGTCCCTCTGTTGTTGTGGCGGACAGCGGTCATATGACTGAGCGCCCGGATGGCTCACAAGTGGTTATCCTAAACAAAGGCACTCGTTATGAAGGCACGGCGTTATTGCGTGATTTCCGCATCACTGATTTCATTAATTATCAGGCGATTATCGGTCATCAAGAAGTACAGCAAAATAACAATGTGGCCGAGCAAATGACGATGAGCCAACTGTGGCAATCTACCGAACCTGATGCTCGTGCTGAGTTTCATTGGCGTCTGACACTGATTGTTTCAGTGATCATTATGGCGTTGCTGGTGGTACCGTTGAGCGTGGTCAATCCACGTCAAGGGCGGGTATTGAGCATGTTGCCAGCCATGTTGCTCTATTTGATTTTCTTCCTGCTGCAAACGTCGCTGCGCTCTAATGCCAGTAAAGGCAACCTAAACCCGTTGGTCTGGTTGTGGGTGGTGAATGGGGCTTATTTGGCTCTAGCGGTGTTGTTAAACTTGTGGGATAGCCTACCGGCTCGTAAGTTACGTGCTCGATTGAGAGGTACTGCCTGATGTTTGGTGTATTAGACCGTTATATTGGACGGACTATCCTCAATACCATCTTAATGACCTTATTTATGTTGGTCTCGCTGTCGGGCATCATCAAGTTTGTTGAGCAGTTGCGTAGGGTGGGGCAGGGCGATTATTCAGCAACCTCCGCTGCGATGTTTACCTTACTGACGGTGCCAAAAGATATTGAGGTTTTCTTCCCGATGGCTGCGCTATTGGGGGCATTGTTGGGCTTGGGATCGCTGGCTACTCGCAGTGAACTCGTCGTGATGCAAGCCTCTGGTTTTACTCGCATGCAAATTGCCGCCTCGGTGATGAAAACGGCTATTCCGCTAGTGTTGCTCACTATGGCCATTGGTGAGTGGGTTGCGCCTCAAGGCGAACAGATGGCGCGTAACTTCCGTGCACAGCAAATGTACGGCGGTTCATTGTTATCAACGCAATCGGGTTTGTGGGCAAAAGATGGCTCTGACTTTATTTATATCCAGCGTGTGTCAGGCGACAAAGAACTGACCGGCGTCAATATTTATCATTTTGATCAACAGGATCGTTTGCTCTCGGTTCGTTACGCGGCCACGGCGACTTTTGAAGACAATCTGTGGCGTTTATCGCAAGTTGATGAATCTGATTTGAGCAATCCAAATAAAGTGACTGGCACGCAGACATTAACTGGAGAATGGAAAACCAACCTGACACCAGAAAAGCTGGGTGTGGTCGCTATGAACCCTGATTCACTCTCTATCAGTGGCTTGCACGACTACAGTAAGTATCTGCGACAAAGTGGTCAGGAGTCGAGCCGCTACGAACTGAACATGTGGGGCAAGATATTTGCACCCTTCTCTGTGGCGGTGATGATGCTGATGGCGCTGTCATTCATATTTGGTCCACTACGCAGTGTGCCAATGGGGATTCGGATTGTCACCGGTATCTTCTTTGGCTTTGTTTTTTACGTATTGGATCAGATTTTTGGTCAGTTGAGTCTGGTTTATAGCATCCCACCGGTCATCGGTGCACTGCTACCGAGTATACTTTTCCTTCTAATCAGTGTTTATTTGCTACTAAAACGGCGCTGATGGCGGTTTTTTCAGCACTTAGACTAAACTTGATGGGATAACAGTTGCATGCGGATCACAGGTAAGTATAATTCACCTCGTTCTCCGCATACTACTTCAGTGCCGAAGTGGCGAAATCGGTAGACGCAGTTGATTCAAAATCAACCGCCGCGAGGCATGCCGGTTCGATTCCGGCCTTCGGCACCATTAGTATGAAAATCAAGTCACCGAAAGGTGGCTTTTTTTTGCCTAAAATCCAGTCCCCGCAAGGCTTAGCCCCGCTTTTTCACTCAACCTAAGTCAACCTGATTCAATCTACATCAACTTACTGATGCGGGTACAACTGCGGGTATATCTCGGTTCGATAATGTTTGTACCCACACAGAACCCTTGAAAGGATACTCATCATGGCTCTGAGTGATGTGGAGGTTCGTACGGCCAAGCCTGAAGAAAAAGCCTATAAACTTACCGACGGCGAAGGCATGGTGTTACTGGTTTACCCTAACGGCTCCAAATATTGGCGGCTTCGTTATCGTTTTGGCGGTAAGGAGAAGATGCTGGCGCTGGGGAAGTACCCTGAAATATCGTTGGCTGATGCTAGGGCACGGCGTGACGAAGCTAAAAAACTACTAGCACAGGGAATAGATCCAAAAGCTGAGCAAAAGGAAGCATAAGCCGAGACTTCGGGAGTATTCACTTTCGAAACTGTAGCCCGCCAATGGCATGCCAGCAATAAGCGCTGGAGTGATTATCATAGCGCACGGGGGCTTCGCTGCCTTGAGTTGTATATTTTCCGCATATAGGAATGGCAGATATCCGTAAGCTAAAAACCAGCAACCTTTTAGCCCCTATTAAAGCTGTTGATGCTACAGGAAAAAACGATGTTGCTCAGCGCTTGCAGCAGCGTGTTACGGTTATTATGCGTTACGCCGTCCAGAACAATTACATTGATTTTAATCCTGCTAGTGATATGACTGGTGCACATACTACGACTAAGGCTTGCTATTACCCGGCCTTGCGTCCTAATCGTTTCCCTGAGTTTCTTGCTCGTCTCGCTTCTTATCGTGGCCGGATGATGACAAAAATAGCAGTAGAACTTTCATTGTTAACCTTTGTACATTCTAGTGAGTTTCGTTTTGCCCGTTGGGATGAGTTTGATTTTGACAATGCTTACTGGTGTATTCCGGCACAATGAGAAGAGGTAAAAGGGGGGCGTTACTCATATCGTGGTATAAAGATGAAAGAGGAACATATTGTGCCGCTGAGTCATCAGGCTCTGGTATTATTGGCAAAATTGAAAAAGCTCTGTGGTACAAATAAGCTCTTATTTCCCGATGACCACGACCCCGAGAAGGTCATGAGTGAAAACACAATCAACAATGCATATGGTGTATGACACAAAGACAGAAGTTTGTGGCCACGGTTTCAGAACAATGGCCCGTGGTGCACTGATTGAATCAGGTTTATGGAGCGATGACGCTATAGAATGCCAGTTAAGCCATTCTCTGGTAATCATAACCTATAATGTGGAGCTAAAAGACTAGTTGTAGCATCTTATTTTAGGGATATTGAACATCATAAAATTAAACGACTTGGTATCCCGCAATGTAGTGGGATGTATTTCAGGTAGACTTAATTATTTATAATAAGTTGTACTTAACAGGTTCTGGGAAAATTAAGTCTAGATCTCTTGAGTTTATTTTAAATAATGGTCCTTTTTCCGATACTCTACCATTTTTTGCTGAGCGTTTAATCAGATGATCCATCGTTATGGTTCCGCTTTCAAGCAAAGGCATTAATTGGTTCAAAAGGGGGGTTTTTGTATGAGTAACAGAAATTAATTGAAAGTATTCAACGCCATCAATAAATTGACTTTTAGCTTCAATCCAGAATGTTTCAGAGTGCTTTTCTTTCAATCGGTTACGAAGTAATTTACCACTCCAACTTGCTATGTGTTCTTTAAATATATTTCTGTAATCTTTATGTTCAGCGCACCATTCCTGCAAAACATCCTTTTCAACCTTGAATACTAACCCTTGGCTATTAGGCTTTCGAGTACTAATGGTACAATAGAGTTTAAAATCATCTTCTCTGAAGTAGCCAAATTTATCTAAAATATCAGCACTTTTCTTATAGGGACTTATTTCCCATTCCGCAACTTGAGCGAAAATTGTTGTTCTATTTTTTTCTGCATTACGCCCAGATTTCAGTTCAATACCTTTATAATCGGGTAACTTGCTTGAGTTTGCTTGAATACCTAATGCGTATTCAATAGACATACCTACTGCGGTATCACCAATGTGTGTCGATTTTATTGGTGCTTTTGCTAATTCTTTTAACTTATTGAGTAGTTCATTAGCAATAGAATTATGTTTAGCTAAATATAGGTCTAAAAAATACCTAATACAGCTTAGATTATTTTTTAATTCTAAATCTAAGCTAATTTCACTTAGATTTAATAAATAAATTTTATCGTTATATATGATAATAGCTATTTGGTCTCCGGCAGAAGCAAAAGAAGCTAAGTTCGAAAACCACATACGGGGATCTCCTTGTTTTGTTTTTGGCCGATATATACTGACTGTAGTGGGGGTAATATTTTCAAATGTCATAAAATTAGCATTTTTCTTTCTTCCGTGTTCTTTTGCTCCCAAGCCTTGGCTGGCATAATAATGGAAATCAGTAAGTTCAAAATGAGTTCTTACAACTTGAGTTGCATCTAATATACTTTTTTTTAACCCTGTTTTCGTTGGTTCAAAAATAGAGAATTCGATAGCTAATTGTGTAAGGACTTTTTTATTATTGTGGACTCGTAATTTTGTTGCTTCGTCAATATCTTCAGTTCGTTCCTGCTGAAGTAATTGTTGGTCATTATCATCTAAAACAACATCGGGGTCATCGATAAAAGTCTGAGATATATTAGGTGTAGGTGTTTTGATGCTAGCATCATCATCACTAGCTTTAACTACAGCTTTCCAATTACCAAAGCAATTACGTCTAGCAACAATCTCAAGTGCTTCAGCATGAGATATATTTTTTTCTTTCTTGATTTCTTTTGCTTGATTTTTAAGCTTTTTAAGTTGTGATGCAGTAATTCTTGAGGGTTGTGACATGTATAGCCTCTCTGTAATTTAGTTTCAGAAATAAATACATGCACCATTTCTTACTGCCCATAAATAAGTGATGCATAAATATTGAAACTTAAAAATTACAGAGAGGACTCGAAAGTCTTTGCTTGCTTGGGCTGAAGGCTTCTCTCTAAGCCGTAAATGGACTCTATAATTTCAGAGAAACTATGTCAATGAAATTGAAATTTAGGCCTGGACATTTCTAAATAATTCCTTTAGAATCTGTCAATTATCATCAATACTGTATATTTATATAGGCTATGAAAAAAGAAAATAAATTCAATCATATAGAGCTTTTCTCTGGGTGTGGGGGGCTTTCTCTTGGTCTTGAAAAAGCGGGATTTGAATTATTATTGGCTAATGAGCTATCGCCTATGGCAGCAGAAACATTTTCATATAACTTTTTTAATGAAGATTACCAAGATCTTGCTAAAAAAGATAAAAATCCCAAACATTCATTTTGGATCAGTAGCAAGTATGAGAAGTTATTACCTCGGCTAAGAGAAAATCCATTTGAATACCCTGAATATACAGATAACAGTAGGGTTACTGATATCCCTAAAGATATTAAAAGCTTGAAAGGTAATTTATTAATAGGAAATATTATTGAGTTAAACAAGCTTATAGAAAGCAAAGAAGAGCTGCGCCAAGAGCTACTGTCAGGTTTCTCTGGTGATGGTGTTGATCTTGTTTCCGGAGGCCCACCATGCCAAGGTTTTAGTATGGCTGGGTTAAGGGAAAAAGACAGTGACAAAAATATGCTTCCTTGGGAGTTTGCTAAGTTTGTTGAATATGTGCAACCTAAAATCGCCGTTTTAGAAAACGTAACTGGGATCTTAAGGGCATTCAAAGATAGCGATGGAAAGCCCTTTTATGCTTGGTTTGAGGTTGCAAAAGCGTTTGCTGAAAAAAAATATATTCCACTATGCTTACATACCAATGCTAGGTTTGCTGGTGTCCCACAGAATAGACCTCGCTTTATAATGATAGCAATACGCTCTGATATATTTGAGGATATAAGAAGCTCATTTGATAGTGAGAGTGTCGATTATCAATTACTTTCTTCTTCAGAGAACTTCTACAAGCTTGTTCAAAATAACCCAGATAAAGCGATTATGGGAACACTTGAATGTTATGATCCAGTGAAGAATATTTCGTTGTTTGAAGGCTCATTCTTACACCATCTCGTTGGTCATGACCTTGTGTCGGTCAAAGAAGCTTTAGATGATTTAAAGCAAACTTCTCCTGCAAAGCCATCGAAATTTGTTGAGAGTTTGAATGAAACATTTTCAACAGTGTTGTTAAAGCATGAGAAATTAAGTAACCATGATCATAGAAGTAATGGTTATCATGTTCAGCGTAGATTTCGGTTATACCAAGTAGTACAAGAAAGCCAAAGTACAACGGTAAAAAAAGAGATATTCGATATATTGAAAGGTAGCTCTTGCTCACTGTCGGATGCTGTCTGGGAAAAAGTAAAAGGCTATGAGTTTTTAAAGGATAATAATAAAATTGAATGTTTTGACTCAAAAGATAGTTTTATTGAATATTTACGGAATCATCCAACTAGGAAGCACTCGCAAAAAGCGTTAGATCCTAGTCAGCCGGCACCTGCTGCATTATCGATACCTGATGATGCATGTCATTATGATAAAAATGAATTGAGGGTTCTTACTGTTAGAGAAATGGCAAGAATTCAGTCATTCCCTGATAATTTCGTATTTCGTTCAAAAGTGACTACTGGCGGGCAGATGCGTAAATTTGAAGTTCCTCAATATACTCAGGTAGGAAATGCTGTGCCACCGTTACTAGGCATCGCACTTGGTAAATCTATAAAAGAGCTATTAGTCTCACTGAGAAATAAAAAATTATGCTAATATTAAACGTAATGGAAAAGTAATAGAGGATGTAATGGATATTATATAAACACCTAATTAATAAGGCTACTTATGCTTTTTTAGATAGTCCTGATAAAGAGCATGAGTTAGCAGTAATAGTGAAAGAGTATTTCAATGTTGATTATAAGGGTTTTGTTATTGTAGGTTCTGCTAAATTAGGCTATGGCTTAAAGCCATAACAAAAATTATAGAAATTTCACATCCAGTTTTGATACAGATTTGGCTATTATAAATCAAGGTTTGTTTATTAATTTATAATAAGAGCTTTATGATTTTACTGATGGCTTATGTTATGATTGGAATGAGACGGTTTTTCATAAAATACAACATAATATATTCATTCTGCCGATTTAGAAAAAAAAGAGAATATATGAGAATCAATTTAAATTATGTGGATAACAACTGAAAGATAA
>NZ_CACVAF010000011.1 GCF_902726565.1 Yersinia vastinensis | reverse complement strand
TTTGTTTCGTTGTTCCCGGTCAGTGGAGGCGCATTATAGGGAGTTCCTGACAGCCTGCAACCCCTAATTTAAAAAAACTTTTCAACCGCTGAATCTTTAGTCAAAACGCTGCTAAATTGGCAGTTTTTCCAGTGTTGGGAAGCCATAACCCTGTAAAACGGGTAATAAAGCATCAGTGTCCGCATTCAAAGCCATGCAATACGCAATATTTTCATCCGAAGAAGAAACAACATTTTCCTGAGAAGAAATAAGCCAAGCGGTACGCCGCGCAATTGCAGCACCAGAATCAACCATCCGCGTTCCTTCCGGTAGCACTTGCGCTAATTCTTCTTCGAGCAGAGGGAAATGAGTGCAACCCAAGACAATGGTATCGGGGGGTTCACGCATCATTAACCATGGATGAAGGATTTTCTTTAATGCCTCTGCGGGAACCACACCGCCATGCAACTTAGTTTCTGCCAGTTCCACCAGCTCGGAGGAACCCAGTAACTCAATTTTGCAATCAGTGGCAAATCGCTCAATCAAATCCAAGGTATAAGAAGCATGAACTGTGCCGCGAGTCGCCAATAAGCCAACAACGCCATTACGGGTTAACCGCACTGCAGGTTTGATAGCAGGTACAACACCGACGACCGGGAAGGCAAAACGTTCACGTAAAGCAGTAAGACAGACCGTGCTGGCGGTGTTACAGGCGATGACCACTATTGCTAATGGATGACGCTGTTGTACCGCAGTGACAATTTCCAGCACGCGTTCAACAATAAACTCGCCTGATTTCTCCCCATAAGGGAAAGCGACGTTGTCGAAAGCATATATATAGTGGAGATCCGGCAACAATTGCCGAATCTCTTGATAGACAGATAGCCCGCCAACACCTGAATCAAAAATCAGCGCTGTCGGGCGAGGAGAAGAATCAGCCTTAGAAGTTATAACTTCCTGTGAGGTAATACTCTCGTCCAGCGGTTTTATAGCCATAAGCCGTTTCGTATTCTTTATCGAACAGGTTAGCAATTCTACCACGAACTGTTAGATGAGCAGTAACCGGATAAGCAGCAGAAACGTCAACAGTGCTGTAACTCGATAATTCACGCTGAGTCGAGTTATACATCGAGGTGCTATTATCATAGCGTTTGCTGTAATACTGATAAGAAACATCCATATCAACATTGAACATCGTCCAATCCAACTGGTACTTAGCCTGATGTTTCGAACGGCGAGCTAACACTTCATTATTCAGATCATTACGTGGGTCAATGTATTGCAATGTCACCTGGTGGTTAAATATGCCGGTATCAAAGTTTCCGGTCCATTCAACACCTTTTATGGTTGCAGAGTTCACATTGTAGTATTGGCCTCTATACGTCACCGAGTCATAAGTGTAATCAATCAGGTTTTCAATTTTGTTGTGGTATGCAGATAAACGCCAGTCAATAGGCCCTGTCAGCCCTTCAAGGCCAGCTTCCCATTGGCGGGACTCCTCAGGTTTCAGATCACTATTTGATAAGATATCGAAGCGCTGCGAACCATATTGCTGACCCAATGACGGCGCCAAGAAGCCGGTGCCGTAAGATAAAGTCACACGGTAATCAGGAACAAACTCCCAACCCGCAGCGGTTTGCCAAGTTTCATGCCAGCCAAACTGCTCATCTTTATCTTCACGGCCAGAAGCTTCTAATGTCACATTACCGATTTTCTGCTGCCCACTTAGATATAAACCGGTGTTATCTCTTTTATAGGTATCAGAGATGATTTGGCTTGATGAAGTTAAACGCTGTTGCTGCCAGTCTACACCCGCGCTCAGCGTCGCACTTTCAAAGCTGTAGGTATTACCCCACTGCACATTGCGCTGATCCATATTGTCCAGCGTGGTTGCCACCCCATAGCGGCCATACTGGCTACTGAAGTTATAATCTTTATATTTCTGATAGCTCCCGATTAATTGGGAAGAATAGGCACCCGAGACATAGCGTAGCCCGGCATCATAAGTATGGTTATAAAGCCGTTCGACATCACCACTGTATGCCGGAGAAGAGAGGCTACCCACATCGTAATCTGTGTTATTGGTATAACCATATCCCCTGACGAAGCCAGATATCTCTTGGTTGAATTGGTGCTCCAGACCCGCCCAGAAATTTTTATTACGGAAACCGTCGCGATCACTGTCGATTGGGTTAGGTGAGTTGGGTCTGATGTTATAGCCGTTCGTGGTTTGATATCCACCCGCCAGCGTTGCCAAAGTATCACCAAAACGTTGGCGAACACTGCCATCATATTGTTGGTAACCTTTAGAACCGACCCCGGCATTAATCTGCGCGCCTTCCTGATCAGATTGAGTAATCACGTTGATAACACCGCCAATCGCCCCAGAGCCATAGACGGCAGAGCGTGGTCCGCGGATATATTCCACACGTTGTACCAGAGATATTGGTATCTGATTGAAATCGACACTGTTGACAATCCCCGTACGCGCAAGAGGAATGCCGTCAATTAATACCAGAACATGTCGGGCTTCAGTACCACGGATGTACATGGAAGAACCCTGACCTAACCCCCCAGTTTGCGAAATATCCACGCCTGGTAACCGGCGCATAACTTCATTGAGGCTTTTTGCTTGCCAACGCTCGATATCATCGCGAGTAACGACATCAGTAGGAGCCAAGACAGTGGAGACGGGTTGTTTGAAACGGCTGGCGGTGACAACCATTTCATCTTTATTACCTGTTGTGGTGTTGCCCTGCGCCCATCCAGAAAATGCCGTCACAGAAAGGGTTGTGAGCAGCGTATATTTTTTAATTGTCATGAAAAAGCATCCAAACTCAAATAGCGGATGCCGCAGTGCCATGGCCGGTAGTACGCGACGACCACGAATATTGCGACGTATACCGGCAGGTCTTCGGGCTTGGGATCTCTGATACTAAATTTAATAACCACAATAAATCATACTGAGGTGAATAAATGGCATGAAACAGAGCGGGCGATGACTTCCCATCCTTGCGGACAGTGTCTGGATGAAACCTATCGCCGTGACTTCCCCTTACCGCTGCGCGTCAGCTCCGGATTTACACCGGATTCCCTTTTAACTCTTAGGTGTTTAAGTAACAGCATGAGGCCGGACCGCAATGCTACGATCAAGTAAAATGGATGTCTAGACTTCTACTCATATCACGAGAGATATAACCAATAAATTTCATGGCGCAAGAAGAGGCTAAATACGACAAAACTGGACATCACTTCCACTTTCCCTACAATCCGCAGGAATAAACCTCTTTTATATTGTCCAGACGAGAAGAAACATGACTCCCGACATCCTGCCGACTGACGGCTATGACCACCAACTGGCGGAAAAATCTGCCCGCCTTCAGGCGATGATGTCGCCGTTTCAGGCACCCGCTCCAGAAATATTCCGTTCTCCTGCTGAACATTACCGCATGAGAGCTGAGTTTCGCGTTTGGCACGATGAAGACGACTTGTACCACATCATGTTTGACCAACAGACCAAGCAGCGCATCCGAGTTGAACAATTTCCGGTCGCCAGTCTGTTAATTAATCGATTGATGAGTGTGCTGATGACCGCCATCAGGGCCGAGCCAATTTTGCGGCGTAAGTTATTCCAAATTGATTATTTGTCTACTTTGAGTGGCAAGTTAATAGCTTCTTTGTTGTATCACCGCCCATTAGATGAAGAGTGGCAACAGAAAGCGCTGGAGCTACGTGACCAGCTACGCGAGCAAGGTTTTGATCTGCAATTGATTGGACGAGCAGCGAAAACGAAAATCATGTTGGACCACGACTATATTGACGAAGTCTTGCCTGTCGCTGGGCGCGAGATGATTTATCGTCAAGTTGAGAACAGTTTCACCCAACCGAATGCTGCGGTGAATATTCATATGTTGGAATGGGCCATTGATGTCACCCAACACGCCAGTGGTGATTTGCTGGAGCTGTACTGCGGCAATGGTAATTTCTCACTGGCGTTGGCGCGTAACTTCAATCGCGTGCTGGCAACAGAGATTGCCAAACCATCAGTGGCTGCCGCGCAATATAATATTGCCGCAAACAATATTGATAATGTGCAAATTATCCGTATGTCTGCGGAAGAGTTTACTCAGGCAATGCAAGGTGTGCGTGAATTTAATCGCCTGAAGGGCATTGATTTAAGCAGCTATAATTGCGAAACCATTTTTGTTGACCCGCCACGCAGTGGGCTAGATGATGAAACCGTCAAGCTGGTACAGGCTTACCCGCGTATCCTTTACATCTCTTGTAACCCGGAGACGCTGTGCGCCAATCTCGAACAGCTTAAGCATACTCATAAAATCAGTCGATTAGCGCTATTTGATCAATTCCCCTATACCCATCATATGGAGTGCGGGGTTCTACTGGAAAAACGCGGCTAACGAAAAACACAATTGATAGACAGACAAAAGGGCAACACAATGTTGCCCTTTCTCTATTTATTCCCGACAGCCTGACCGCTATTGCGGCTGCTGGTTATCATCGGTGTCGGTATCTGCTTCAGTCTGAGCCGACGACTTTCGTGTTTTCAGCTTGAATAAGATCCAGAACACCAACACCACACTCAGAATCGAAGGGACAAAATTAGAGCCAATCGACGGATGCTCAACTCGCACAATCGCGCTATACAATAAAATACCAAGTAAGAAACACGCGGAAGCCAACACTGGCAAACCTTGCGGCATAGCAAAATTAAGGTAGCGCTGGTGCAAACAATACACTGCCAAGATAAGCGTCAGTAGCGGAAAGACCGAAAAAGACACAAACGCGCTGAATACCGCGTTAAATGAACCATTTATTGCCAAACCTGTAATTAGTGCCAGCAGCAGGGTACCGGTTTCACGGTTGGTTTGTTTTTCACGGTGAAATTGTTCCATCATTTTCCTTACTTTTATTAAGCGCGGGACACTGCAAGCCTTTCCTGCTCACGACGATACCAATAATAAGCGCCCTTGGAGATCATCCGCAGCTGTAAGACCAAACGTTCTTCTAACTGTCGCCGCTGTTCAATATCTACGTCCAGCACTTCCGCACCTGCACTGAAGACAATTGTGACCATGGCCTCAGCTTGGGCTTCGGTGAAACTGCGCGGCATGTGATTTTCCAGCTCAAGATAATCGGCCAGCTCGGCAATAAAATGCTGAATTTCGCGCGCGACGGCGGCACGGAATGCCGCAGAAGTCCCGGAGCGCTCCCGCAATAATAAGCGGAATGCATTAGGGTTATTGCCGATGAATTCCATAAATGTAGAAACAGACGTGCGGATAACACTGCCGCCCTTGGCAATCCGCTGACGCGCCTGACGCATAAGTTGGCGCAACATCAGGCCGCTTTCATCGACCATGGTCAGGCCAAGTTCGTCTACATCACGGAAATGCCGGTAAAAAGAAGTCGGTGCGATACCAGCTTCACGGGAGACCTCCCGCAAACTCAGGCTCGCAAAACTCCGTTCAGCACTCAGTTGACTGAACGCCGCTTCGATAAGGGAACGACGAGTCCGCTCTTTTTGTTGTGCTCTGACGCCCATAATCGTACCCAAGGGATATCCAAATTCTCAATCTAAGACATATAGTCAGCAATATACCAAACTTTATAGTAACAGCTGTTATACAAACGTATCATCCCAATACGGAATTGCTGCTTTACAGCACACATCCCGATGATTTACCCATTGTTTATTGGGTTATACGCGGGATGATGTTAATGTAGCGTTGTAATTTTGTATAATAATAGGTCTCTCCTACATGCAACAGCACTTCCATTTTGATGCCATTGTTATTGGCTCGGGTCCTGGCGGTGAAGGTGCCGCTATGGGGTTGGTCAAGCAAGGCGCCCGAGTTGCCGTTATAGAACGGTACAACAATGTGGGCGGTGGATGTACCCATTGGGGCACTATCCCTTCCAAAGCTTTGCGCCACGCCGTTAGCCGTATTATCGAATTCAACCAAAATCCACTCTATAGCGACAATGCCAGAACCATCAGCTCTTCTTTTGCTGATATCTTAAACCATGCGGATCGCGTTATTAACCAGCAGACCCGTATGCGTCAAGGCTTTTATGATCGCAATCACTGTCAGATGTTTTCAGGTGATGCTAGTTTCATTGATGCCAATACTATCAATGTGCGTTATGCCGATGGTACTTCAGATCAATTGACGGCTGACAATATTGTCATTGCGACGGGCTCCCGCCCCTATCGCCCTGCAAACGTCGATTTTACCCATGAGCGTATTTACGACAGTGATACCATTTTACAGCTCAGTCATGAACCACAGCACGTCATTATCTATGGTGCCGGAGTTATTGGCTGCGAATATGCTTCAATCTTCCGTGGGTTGAGTGTCAAAGTTGATTTGATCAACACCCGCGACCGGCTGCTGGCTTTCCTTGACCAGGAAATGTCAGATGCCCTCTCTTACCACTTCTGGAATAACGGCGTGGTGATCCGCCACAACGAAGAGTTTGAGCAGATTGAGGGGACCGTGGATGGGGTTATCGTCCACCTGAAATCAGGCAAAAAAGTCAAAGCTGATTGTTTGCTGTATGCCAATGGCCGTACCGGTAATACCAGTGGTTTAGGGCTGGAAAACATTGGGCTGGAAGCTGATAGCCGTGGTCTGTTGAAGGTCAACAGCATGTATCAGACAGCGCTGCCTCATGTGTATGCGGTCGGGGATGTGATTGGTTATCCGAGTCTGGCCTCAGCGGCTTATGATCAGGGGCGAATTGCCGCGCAAGCGATGATCAAAGGTGAAGCACAGGTTCACCTGATCGAAGATATTCCCACCGGCATTTACACCATCCCAGAAATCAGCTCTGTGGGTAAAACTGAGCAAGATTTGACTGCGATGAAAGTCCCTTACGAAGTGGGGCGGGCGCAATTTAAGCACCTCGCCCGCGCACAAATCGTCGGGATGAACACAGGTAGCTTAAAAATCCTGTTCCATCGGGAAACCAAGCAAATTTTGGGAATCCATTGCTTTGGTGAACGTGCGGCTGAAATTATCCACATCGGTCAGGCCATCATGGAGCAGAAAGGAGAAGGCAATACTATCGAATATTTCGTTAATACAACCTTCAACTATCCAACCATGGCTGAAGCCTATCGCGTGGCAGCACTCAATGGTTTAAACCGCCTGTTCTGACTTTTCGTTTATCACTTCTGGGCTCATACGTGGTTGCATGTGCTCACGTATTGCCTCGGCAAGTTGCTCATAGCGGCCACGCAATGGGGAACCGGGGCGATACACCAACGCAATGGTGCGTTTGGGGACGGGTTTATAGCATTCGAGATAACATACGCCGTCACGATTTCTTTCATTTGGCACGGCCAGTGAAGGCAAGAGCGTAATGCCGCTACCCGCAGCGACCATGTTGCGCAGTGTTTCCAAACTGGTAGCACGGAAATGCGTATCTTCTTCGGCTCCCGCTTGGAAGCAAAAGCCCATCGCTTGATCACGTAAGCAGTGACCATCTTCTAGCATCAGCAATTTCTCACCTGCCAGTTCATGCATTTGAACTTTTTCACGTGAAGCCCACGGATGGTCGCTATAAATCGCCAATTGCATCGGCTCATCAAAAAGTGGGACTTCAATAAACGCTTCGGTTTCTTTGACCAACGCCAGAATCGCACAATCCAATTTGCCGCTATCCAATTGAGCCAAAAGATTTTGGGTCTGCGCTTCATGCAGGTACATTTCCAGTTTTGGGAATGTCTGATGCAACATCGGAATGATTTGTGGCAATAAATAAGGCCCAACAGTAGGAATAAGCCCAATATGTAACGGGCCAGACATACTTTCACCCTGCAAACTGGCCATCTCTTTGAGGACTTTGACTTCTCGCAATACTGTTCTGGCCTGCTCCACTAGCAATAACCCAGCTTGTGTAAACAGCACTTTACGGCTGGTGCGCTCCAACAACATCACGCCCAACTCATCTTCCAACTTACGAATCTGGCCACTTAACGTGGGTTGACTGACATGACAAGAGTCGGCGGCCCGCCTGAAATGCCTGAATTCAGCCAGCGCCACTAGGTATTCCAAATCACGAATATTCATCGGTGCTCCGCTTTATGATAGCCATTGACGATAGATAAGATAGCAACCAGTGATTAGAACTATCAAGTGATAAAATGAATAATGTGTCCCAACGAAAAGATACCTAGAAAAATTAAAATATTTCATTTTTTTATTAAGGAGTTACACATGTTTACTAGCCAAGAAGGTAAAAAAATTCCACAGGTGACTTTCCATACCCGTCAGGGTGACCAGTGGATTGATGTGACCACCGACGAGCTATTCAATAACAAAACCGTCATCGTATTTTCACTGCCGGGCGCGTTTACCCCGACATGTTCTTCAAGCCACCTGCCACGTTATAACGAATTAGCCAGTGTATTTAAACAACACGGTGTTGATAGCATTTTGTGTGTATCCGTCAATGACACCTTTGTCATGAATGCCTGGAAAGCTGATCAGAATGCCGAAAATATTACGTTCATTCCCGATGGTAACGGCGAATTTACCCAAGGCATGAATATGCTGGTTGAAAAGACCGATGTGGGCTTTGGGCCACGTTCATGGCGTTATTCCATGCTGGTGCGTAACGGCGTGGTAGAAAAAATGTTTGTCGAGCCAAACAAACCGGGCGACCCGTTTGAAGTGTCTGACGCCGACACCATGCTGAAGTATCTGGCTCCTGATTTTAAAGTCCAAGAGTCTGTTTCTGTCTTTACTAAACCGGGCTGCCCATTCTGCGCCAAAGCAAAACAAATGCTGCAAGAACGCGGTATTCAGTATGAAGAAATCGTACTGGGCAAAGATGCAACGACCGTTAGCCTGCGTGCTGTGACTGGCCGAGGGACAGTACCACAAGTGTTTATTGGTGGTCGTCATATCGGTGGCAGTGATGATTTAGAGAATTATCTGTCTGCTTAATGCCATGAAAAATATATACATCAATAAAAATGAAGATCGTATGAAGTAACTTGGTAGGCTTCGGCCTACCCTTTTTTTCTGTTAGGAGCAGACATGAAAACCTTAAACGTTGATGTCGCCGTTATTGGCGGCGGTACTGCCGGGCTTGGCGCTTATCGCGCAGCCAAACTGTCGACCCCGAACGTGGTGATGATCGAAGGTGGTGAATACGGTACTACCTGTGCACGTGTCGGTTGCATGCCATCCAAACTGCTGATTGCGGCGGCTGAAGCTGTGCATCAGATTGAAAAAGCACCCGGATTTGGAATCCACCCACAAGGCGAGATTCTAATTAATGGTCGTGAAGTTATGGATCGCGTAAAACGTGAGCGTGACCGTTTTGTCGGTTTTGTTTTGGAAGGCGTAGAGAGTATTCCAGCAACGGATAAAATTCAGGGTTATGCACGTTTTATTGATGACAATACTCTTCAAGTTGATGATCATACTAGAATTATTGCACAACGCATCGTAATTGCCACAGGCTCTCGTCCAACTTGGCCTGCGCCTTGGAATGCTCTGGGTGACCGGCTGATTGTTAACGATGATGTTTTTAACTGGGATGATTTACCAGAATCAGTCGCGGTATTTGGCCCTGGCGTTATCGGGCTAGAACTTGGTCAGGCACTACACCGGTTGGGTGTTCAGGTCAAAATGTTTGGCGTTGGCGGCGGTGTCGGACCGCTAACTGACAGCATTGTGCGCAGTTACGCCGCGAAAACATTGGGCGAAGAGTTCTATCTGAACCCTGATGTGAAAGTTGAAGTGATGCAGCGTGAAGGGGATAAGGTCTTTATCCGCTATCTGGACGAAGCCGGCAAACCACAAGAAATCATGGTGGATTATGTTTTAGCCGCCACAGGCCGTCGCCCTAATGTCGATAAACTGGGGCTAGAAAATACCTCACTCGAGCTTGACGATCGCGGTGTTCCATCGGCAGACAGACTCACAATGCAAACCAGCGTACCGCATATTTTTATCGCTGGTGACGCCAGTAACCAATTACCTTTGCTACACGAAGCCAGTGATCAGGCGCGGATTGCGGGTGTAAATGCGGGCGGATTCCCTGAAGTGGTACCCGGTTTACGTCGCAGCCCAATTTCGGTGGTTTTCTCAGACCCACAAATCGCCATGGTTGGCTCTACCTTCCGCGAGTTGTCGCAAAAATTCAGTGCCTGCGGCTGTTTCGAGGTCGGTGAAGTTTCATTTGAGAATCAAGGGCGCTCACGCGTCATGCTGAAAAACAAGGGCATCTTAAGAGTCTACGGTGAGCAAGGCACTGGCCGTTTCTTGGGGGCAGAGATGATGGGGCCAAGTGCAGAACATATTGCACACCTATTGGCTTGGGCACACCAGCAGCAAATGACTATCGACCAAATGCTGGATATGCCATTCTATCACCCTGTTATTGAAGAAGGTTTGCGTACTGCACTGCGTGACTTACAGTCTAAATTAAAACTGGGTGCTGATGAAGCCGAGCGGTGTTTGCGCTGCCCTGGTGAGTAATATCTCTCACTAATACTCTCTCATTTATTAAGCCGAACTTTATGCTCGGCTTTTTTATCTTTTCTTTTTGCAAGCCGCTGCTACGGATTTCATCACTTTGCTTGGCAAATCAACCAGCCATGTTCACTGTTTGCCTACCTCGGCCACTTTTTAAGTCGGCTCGAGGGCGAGATTTGATATCAATAATGATAGTGCAATGGAGGCATTATGAAAGACATGGATAATCGGGTTGCACGAATGAAAACTAATCCTGGAGGAGTCAAACTCCGTGAATTAGTCAAAAAAAGAAGGGGGGCAGTCTCAATAAAGCCGACAGGATGAGTACGCCTTCATCCTGTTCCTTAGCTGAGAACTCTACTTTTTTAGATTAAAGCCAATGGGCAGCGTCAATGTTATCTGCCCGTGCGATAACAGCTCCGCAGGGGGTTTAGGTAAGGGTTGAGCACGTTTAATCACGGCTAATGCCTCATTGTCTAAATCCATTACCCTGCTGCTATTTTTAAGATGGACCGATAATACATAGCCATCCTGATTGACCACAAAACGAATGGTCGTCGTTCCTTGTTGGCGTTTCTTTCTGGCGCTGGGTGGATAACGTTTAAAGTTATTAAGATGCCCCTGCACGAGTCCTTTCCAACTCACTTTAGTTTGTTGAATATGCGACGAATCACTGTTTGCAGCGGCGGCGACTTGGTGGCTTTCTCCCGACAAAGGGGTGCTCGTTGCAACTGCTGCGGGTGTTGGTTTGTTGTGGTTATCTGCCGTAGGTTCAGTGGTAGGCTGACGCTGCTCTTTGACTTTCGACCGTAACCGTTTCGTTTTAGCGGGATCTTTTTTGATGGCTTCCACTTGTTTTTCAACAACCAATGAAGCCACCGGTTGTTCAGGCAATATGATGAAATCATCCGCGCTTTCTGGTTGGCTTTCAGATTGTTCGACCACCGGTTCGTTAAAATCTTGAGTAATACCAACCGCCGATTTTTGCTCCCAAATAGGGGCAAACTCTGGCTCAGTCGACAGCGCTATCATCATCGAGACAGGGGAATCATCTGTATTTATCATGGGGATAAATGTTGTGCTCAATAACCACAGCAGATAAATATGGAAACTACTCGTCAATAAAGCACTTCCCCACCAAAGCACCACTTTGTCATTATTGTGTTGTATTCTCATGAATTAAATCACTATATCCATTTATTTTCAATGAGTTAATCCTAAGCAACTACTCTTCTGCAAAAGCGACATGCAAGCGATCAGTGAGAGGTTTAAACAGATAACTGAGTAGCGACCGTTCCCCAGTACGGATAAAAATATCAACAGACATACCGGGCCGGATTGCCAATTGCGTTTGCGCGGTATCAATCGCCACAGTGAGAGGATAATAAGGTTCTAAAGTATTCGGATGCTGTATACGGTCAGCCCCGACCTGTAATACAGAGCCTTGTAATCGCGGAGTATCACTTTGATTAAAAGCAGAGAAATTAAGATCTACGGGAAGCCCAACAGTAACCTTATCAATTAAAGATACTGGGAGCTGCGCTTCAGCTAATAGTGGCTGCCCATTAGGCACCACCTCCATTAATGTTTGCCCCGTACTTACCACCCCCCCAACCGTATGTTGAGCAAGTGCAATAACTGAACCACTGACTGGTGAAAAAATACGGGCATGATTTAATTCATACTCAGCAACCCCCAAACGCTGCTCCAAATCTTGAACAGTTTGCTGCACTTTGGCTAATTGCTCGCGATTCTCACTTTTAAACTGTTCGCGCCGTTGTGATATATGCTGTTCTGTTTCGCTCACTTGCTTATGTAACTCCAATATCTCACTGGTATTTTTTTCGACGCCAGCCCGCAGTGAAATAGACTGACGCTCCATATCGAGCAATTGGCTTTGGGCTGCATGACCATTTTTTGCCAAGAGTTGCACACCCTGTAGTTGCCGCTGGAATAGATCAAATTGACGCTGGTTATAACCCCGAAGCGCTTGTAACCCCTCCAATCGGCTCTCATGACGAGTCATTTGTGCTGATAGTCGGGCAATTTCGCTCAATTGAGCCTGACGGCGATGATGGAAAAGCTGCTGTTGTAAAGCGATATGACGCTCAACTAAAGATTGGTCGGAATATTCTCGTAAGGCTGGAGGGAAAATAATGGCGGGTAAATCATGTTGCTCGGCAGTCAAGCGGGATTCCTGAGCGAGAGCACTTAAATATTGGTGCTGTAAGTTATCGCGATGACTGCGCATCGCGGTATCATCCAGCGTCACCAGTAATTGCCCTTCGGTGACTTCGTCACCCTCAAGAACATGCAACTGCTGGATACGTCCACCTTGTAATGGCTGAATAACCTTACGATTTTCAGCAACAACAATATGCCCCATAACCGCAATCCCTTTATCCAAGGGCGCTAATCCAGCCCAAAGTAAAGAACCGATAAAACCGCCAAGAACCAATACCCCACCAAGGCCAAGATATCTCCCACTATTGGTCTGAAGTGGAGGTAGGTTTTGTCGTCGGTGACTGATGTTTTTCATTGGGTAACGCTCTGATCCAGATAACATGGGTTATCTCTCCGTCCGTCCATGGGATGAGTCAAAAATTACGATTTTTGCGGTGCCGTGTGAGCGAGGATGACGCCATATGACGTTCCACTCCCCCAAGGTTTTTTGTTATTCGGGGTTTTAACTTCAGTTTTAACTTCAGTTTTAACGGGGGGCTTATCCTGGCACTGCGCCTTTTGCAAAACCGTCTGGGTACTATCAAATAACTCCACTCGCCCATTATTGAGAAATAACAGATAGTCGCTTCCAGACAAGAGCTCAGGTTTATGCGTAATCATCACGATAGTACAACCCTGCTGTTTGAGCTGGATAATGCTATCTAGCAAAGCTCTTTCCCCTTCTTTATCTAAGCTGGCATTCGGCTCATCCAGCACAATAAGCCGGGGTACACCATACATGGCCCGTGCCAATGCAATACGCTGACGCTGGCCGCCAGACAACTCCTCGCCTCCATCCCCAAGCTGAGTATCGTAGCCCTGTGGCATATGCAGGATTAAGTCGTGGATCCCCGCCATCTGAGCGGCTGCAATCACTTTTGTGGTATCAATTGCGCCAAAGCGCGCAATATTTTCAGCAATCGACCCACGAAATAGCTGAATATCTTGTGGCAAATAGCCAATAAATTTCCCTAAACGGGCTTTATCCCATTGGCAAAGGTTTGCATTATCTAAACGTACCGAACCACTAAACGCAGGTTTACAAGCCACCAAGAGCTTTGCCAATGTGGATTTTCCACTACCTGATGGCCCTAAAACACCCAAGACATCACCGGGTTGCAGCTCAAAGCTGATGCAGGATAAAAGCGGAATATGCGTCCCTGGTTTGCAAGCAGTCAGGTGCATTACACTTAATTTCCCTGTCGGGGCTGATAAAACCATGCCTTTCGGTAAAGGGGGATATTGGGCCAACAGATGTGTTAGGCGCTGGTAGGAGAGCCGTGCATGACTCCACTGTTTCCAAACGGCAATTAATTGATCAATTGGACTCAAGACCCGACCAATCAAAATTGATCCCGCGATCATCACTCCCGCCGTAATTGCCCCGTCGATAGCCAGCAATGCACCGAGCCCCAACATCATTGATTGCAGGGCTTGACGGCTGGATTTAGACACGGCGGTGACCTGACTGCTTTTGTCACTGGCGATATTTTGCTGATAAAGGAAATGCGAATGTTGTACTAACCAGCGTTCTCGCAAGGCATCTAGCATCCCCATCGCTTCGATAGCATCTGCATTACGTAAATTTGCATTAGCCTGTTGAGTGGCCTGTGAAGTGATGGTTGATGCTTCTTTCAACGGTTTTTTACATATCCATTGGTTAAACCAAGCCAGAAAAATAAGTACACACGCACCTACTGTGGCTAATACCCCCAACCAAGGATGGAGTAGAAATATCACCAATAAATAGAGTGGAAACCAAGGGGCATCAAAAAATGCAAATAGTGCATTGCCTGTAGCAAACTGACGCAAAGAGGTTAGATCATTTAATGCTTGAGCTGCTGGAGTTTTATTCCCCATGAGTTGAGAGGCAAATGCAGCATTAAACACCTGTTGATTAAGTTGCATATCAATACGAGTGCCTAAACGAATGACAACAGCACTACGGATCCATTCAAGCAAACCAATAAATATAAAGATTCCCAGTACCAGAATAGTGAGCATCAATAATGTCATGGTATTAGCTGAAGCAAGAACACGATCATAAACTTGCAGCATATAAATGGCAGGTGCTAACATCAAAATGTTAATTACCGCAGTAAATAGTCCAATCCCCCAAAGGTTTTTTTTGTGTCCAGCGATAACTGAAAGAACGGTTATCGCGGCCGACGCAGGATCTGAGTTTTCATATGATTTCATGGCATCCATTTCCATACTGAAAGTAGCATTATGACTTGAGTTCGTATTATTTTATTTCTCAAAGCAATACACCTTTTATCCACCGCCAATATAACTATTTAAGTTATCAACTCATTATGGCGGTGGTATTATCTGGCTAGCCAAAAATCATTTTTTAGCAGCCTTTATTAAGCTACTGACAATACTTCGTTTCCTTCAATCACCCCCACGGTTTCAATAACTGCCGATTCGACCATAACATCATCATTGGCGGTATAAAACTGATTAGCAATAGCCATATCTTTAAGTGGTGTATCAACATCAATACCCTGAGCTTTGAATTTTGCCAGTATAGGTTCAGCATCTCCCCTGAGTAAACCGTACACGCCAAGACTTTGCCCATCGGGACAATCGCGATGACGGGATAAATGAAGCAACATATTTAACGAACTTTCGGTATCACCAGCACTGTCTAATCCACTAATATCCAGTTGTACATCATCAATCTGAAAATAAACCTCATCTCCATTCTGGCACTCATCTAATAACTCAACATCAGCGATAGGTATTATGCTCTCACCAAATTCCAAACTACCACTAATGCCAGTGACGACTTGTTGATCGAATATATCGCCATTAATATCTTGAATTACCGCTCTATATCCCGCCGATAAGGCAACATTATTTTGTGGTTGATTAACTCGACCGAATGCATATAAGTTACCAGAATTAGAAGAGTACGTTCCCGTTTGAAACATGTAATCATCATCAATTGTGTGACTTGACATCATATTACCAAAATCTGCCGCCCATTTCCGTGTATAGGAAGAAAGCGTTTCATTCTCAATTTTCGCCTGATACCATATTTCTACCGCCATAATAATATCCTTTTAATTAATCGCTATTGGGTATCATTAGCTCACAGGATAAAAATAGATTTTTTTCATTCATTTTATATGGTTATTTTTATAGTGTGATATTAAACTGCTATCAGTATTTCGCTGCCATCACTTGAGCCGACGGCTTCAATGACTGGCGTGTTAACCAGCACGCTACTAGTAACTTCAAACTGACTGGCGATAGCCATATCTTTGAGTGGTTTATTCACATCAATACCTTGAGCTTTCAAAACTTCCAGCATAGGTTCTGCGTTACCTCTCAATAGATTGTACATTCCTTGATTTGTGCCTCCCTGATAGGGATTTCCTGGTTCTGCGTGCAGCGTCCGTGACATTGAACACATTGAGTTATAAAAATCACCTTTAATATCTAAACCACTCAGTTTCATCTGCGGATTATCCAGGTAATGCGGTGCACCTGAATTATCGATATCAGGTTTTAATGATTCACCAAACTCTATACTTTCAATATGTCCTCTGTTAACGACTATCGGTTTTCCTGCACCAAATAGATTTCCTTGGAAAATTACCGCAGAATCACTCTCTGAGAGACTTCTAAAGCCCGCACTTTGGTTATTATAATCCTCAGCAGTAGGATTAATAACTGTTCCATGAGATGAGTAATAACTACCCGCATATTCATAATTTTTAGTTTCGTTAATGACTGCAACTATATCTCCATACTTTTCCGCCCATTGGTGAGCGTAGGAAGAAATAGTTTCATTTTCAATTTGTGCTTGATATTTTATTTTCACAGTCATAATAATCTCCTTTTAATTAACGATGACTCATCATTGAGTCATACTGAATAGTAAGATAAAGAATTTACTAATACCACCGCCAATCAATATGCCAGATATTAGAATGAATGGCGGTGGCGTAATTTCATTTATTATATAACTACAATGATATTGATTAATTGAGGTCTTAAGCAGCCATTAATATTTCAGCGCCATCATATGTACCAATAACATCAATGACCGGTGCATCAGATACCATTTCACCACTATTATCAAACTGGCTGGCAATAGCCATATCCTTCAGCGGTGTATCCACATCAATACCTTTGCTTTTCAAGATATCCAAGAATGGTGTCGCATCGCCACGCATAAAACCGTAGGTGCCTTTATGCATCTCACCTTGGTGATTCTCTTCCTTAGTCTTTAGGGGGTCAAACTCACCAGAAATATCTAATCCACTGAATTTAATGTGTAATTCTGCAAGCTGTTTACCCTCGCCATTGGTGTTATTCTCTAATACCTCACCTAGTGCCAAAGTGTCCATCTTGCCGAAGAAAGTATGTTGAGGCATAAAGGAGTATTTGAGATCACCTTCTACAATCATCGCAGTATCAGCGTTATGTGAGCTGGGTACGGCATATTGAATACCACTAAAACTGTCACCGCCAGCCAAAAAACCATATTTTTTGGCTGGTGATGTGGTTATATCTCCATTTTTTGTTGCCCATTGTTGAGTAACATTAGAGAGGGTGTCATTGGCGAATTGGACTTGATACTTTATCTCTATCGTCATAATAATATCCTTTTAATTAAAAATTACTCGATGACTCATCATGAGTCACAGTGACCACAGGTAAAATAATAATTTCACCTGAATTCTTTATCATTATCTTGATTGATATGTCAGCATATATCTAAAACCTATATTCAATGCTGCCCTGAACAGTACGACCACGATTAGGGGTAAGCGAAAGCGAATCACCATAATTAACAATATAAGCACGATTAGTTATATTTTCTATTGAACTCCTCAAGATTAAATTATTAGTCACCTTATAGCTGGCATAGATATCAAATAAAATATATTTTGGCCAGTCTGCTACATAAGCAGTATTAGCGTAACCATATCTATTCGTCACTGACCTATCTTGATATCCTTTGTTATAACGGATAATAGTACCGAAATCCAGTTTTTGATCAAATATTCTGCCACCTAAAACTAAACTCCCTCTATCACCCGGTAAATATGCTGAAGAACCGAATAAATTATTTGCTCTGCGGCATTCTATCTTATTATTCGAATCATTATCATCAATGGGATACCTAATAGTGTATGTGTAAGGATATCTAGGAGAGCGCCAATAACCTGTCCTAACAGATTTTTGTACTTCGCCTAACCAAGCATGCTTTGAGCAAACACTATTGATACCAATCATTCTGGTATAATTTATTGTGGTATAAAACAAACCGGAATCATAACTTAATTGATACTCTAGACCACGAAAATATGTAGCTAGTAAATTATTAATATAGGTCGCATTAGTAAAAGATTCACCACCAAACTTTGGTTTTTGTTTAGATAGCTCAAGATTGATATAATCTGCTACTCGGGTATCAAAGTAAGCTAATTTAGCAACCAGACGATCTTCATTAATAAATAGGCCGGTATGCTGAATATTAAAACCTGCTTCCCAAATTTTGGCATTCTCTGCCGCCAGAAAAGGATTCGGTAGAACCCAACCATGACCATGGGGACTACCGATAGCCAGCATTTCAGTCATTGCCGGCGGTCGCCAGGATTTACCGTAATTAGCAAAAAATTCCAGCCACTGTACACCTGGCTTAATGCCAATAGCTGCCGTGGGAGAGAGTTGCTGCTCACGGCGATTGACATCCCATGTCATCATTAAGAGTGCATTAGATGAACAGCGAGTATTTTCATCCTCGGACTGCTCATGCACTCTTGCGTCACAAGGGTTATCTTGTGTATAGAGGTGACGAAACCCATTCGTTGGCATCCAAGTATTACCTTGAATACGAAATTGGTCATGCCGCAGACCTCCTTCTAATCGCAACCAATCACTATAATCGTAATTAAGTTGAGCAAAGGTGCTGCTAACGGCACGCTGGCCCGATGGCGTCAGTCCATTCACCCTTTTATCCACTGGAGTTATAATATCTAAATAGTCATTAGTTGTTCGCCCTCTGGAACGGTCACTAAACCAATCAAGACCATATTTAATACGCAATTGGTGGTGATCAGCATAAGTTAACAAGCTAGTATTTTGTAATTGTAAACCGTGGGTGGTTAGACGGGTTTGGGTCCAATATTGTTTGCGGTAAACGGCATTGGCATTATGGGTATCAGTATGGTCATTGGTATCCACATAATAAATTTTAGCGGTTGCATCCAGCCAGGCAATATGTTCCGGCTTTAGACTATAATCCAACCCGATATTACGGTTTATCACATCACTGGTACTGTTACTTAACCAACCATACGTGAAAATGTGTGGTGTGTGTTTATCATATAAAAGGGTAAACATGCCGGCGTTGGGACTATGTACATGTGTTTGTAAATAGCTTAATCCTATCCGCTGATCAGCGGATAAATTCCACCCGACTTTGGCTAACCGTGAATGCATTTTATAGTGAGTGAAAGCTATTTTGTTATTTTTAATATCATTGTCAAACTTACTCTCTTTTTTCCCCATGCGTATTTCACCAATATAGCCTTTATTCCCCGGCCAATAGTCTTTTAGATTACGTTCACTGGCAGCTATTAATATATCGCCATCTTCATTGCCCCATGCCAGTGCGGCACTACCAATAAACTGGGTGCCATTATCGCCGGTGGTAGCACGAATCTTGCCGCCAATGTCTTTTCCTGGCTCAAGAAACTCATTGGCATTAATTGTATTAAAGGTTGCAATACCCCCAATAACCCCCGCGCCACCTATTCCGCTGGAAGCCCCCTTTTCAATCACCACGGTATCTAATATTTCCGGATCAATATACATGACCCCATGGCGCTGACCATGACCACTTTTCATAAAGTTCTGCCGCATGCCATCAATATTCATATTGACGCGGCCATAATCTTGCATGCCCCGGATATTAATCGAAAGTGCTGGGTCGTTCTGGCTAACACTGGAGTAAACCCCCGGTGTTTGTTCCAAAATATCGGCCACATGGCGGGCTGGCCGGTTATCCAGTTGTTCGCGGGAAATCTCACTCACTGAGCGGGGTTCATCATAGATCCAGTCACCCTCATGGGCGTGGCTCGCTCCCTCTACTTTCAGTTCATCCAGTACGATATCACTCTCACCAGATGATTCTGCATTGGCCCTCTCGGAATACCCCTGTGCAGTAAGGGCTAAAAATAGACTTAATGCCATTTTATTTATAGGCTTTATTGCGGTATTTTCACCTCTAACGATATTATCCATTTATGATATTTCATCCTTATTAATATAGAAATAATATATAAAATAATAATTAGCCATTATTTAATGGCGTTATACCCATATTTTGACAATAGGATTGTCGCCAAATAATAGAAAGTATTCGGTGGCTGATATTGTGTTATTTTCTTTGAGCTGAATAATTTACTGCATCAAATAAATGGGACGTTAAATTAGAAAATAAAGAACATGGCTTTATTAGTGGGCAAGGTAATAGGCTTCAATAATGTACATCGTTATTTCAGCCAAACTGAATTTTGTTAATTTCCTAATGCTAGTAGAACTTCTAACATAGCGCCATTATTTGATAATAATTATCATAATCATTTTTGGTTATAAACTCAACGCTATATTAAGAATAAAACAGCATGTTGTTGAGACTGTTGATTTTATAGAGAGGATAAATCGTAAAATAAATAGTGGTTGTCGTTAGACGAATTAAAACCTCTCCATAAAATATGTCACGAGAGGAATATCGTGGAGTACCTATAACGCAAAACGGGCCACGTTAATGTGGCCCGTCGTCAATATAAATATGCTGCGAATTAAAATAAACGCTTTTTAGCTTCCGTAATAGCTGATGCCACTTGCTGCGGTGACACACCACCTTTAGCAACGCGTTTATCCAAACAAGATTGCAATGCCAGAATCGGGTACACATCATCACCAATGACTGCACTGAATTTCTGCAAATCACTTAGCGATAAAGCCTCTAGCGCTTTACCCTGACGGATGGCCTCAACAACAGCTTCACCCACAATATGGTGAGCTTCACGGAAAGGCACACCTTTGGCAACCAGATAATCGGCCAATTCAGTGGCATTCGCATAACCTTGCTCGGCCGCTTCTTTACAGCGTGGGCGTTTGACTTGAATACCATCGAGCACCAGCGCCGCCATATGCAGACAATCCAGCCAAGTATCGAGGGCATCAAATAACCCCTCTTTATCTTCTTGCATGTCTTTGTTATATGCCAATGGCAAGCCTTTCAGCGTCATCATCATCCCGGTCAATGCGCCTTGAACCCGGCCACACTTCCCACGAATTAATTCCAATGCATCCGGATTTTTCTTTTGCGGCATCAGGGAAGAGCCAGACGTCACGCGATCAGATAAATCGACAAAAGCCGCTTCACCACTGTTGAAGAAGATCAGGTCTTCGGCAAAACGTGACAAATGCACCATCCCGATGCTGGCATCGGACAACAATTCCAGCACATGGTCACGGTCAGAAACACTGTCCAGACTGTTACGTGTTGCGCAAGCAAAGCCTAACCAACCAGCTAATTGTTCGCGATCAATGGCATAAGCCGTCCCCGCCAATGCACCGCTGCCTAACGGGCTAACATCCAAGCGTTTCAGGGTATCTTGCAGGCGGCTTTCATCACGTGAAAGCATTTCTGCGTAAGCCAAGCACCAGTGGGCAAATGTCACCGGTTGTGCACGTTGTAAGTGGGTATAACCCGGCATAACGGCATCTTGGTTGGCTTGTGCGGTGATAACCAGAGCCTGTTGTAGCTGCCGTACCGCTGTTTTCAATTCGGTTATCTGGAATTTACACCAGAGTTTGAGGTCAGTCGCTACTTGGTCATTACGGCTGCGCCCGGTATGCAATTTTTTGCCTAAATCACCGACTTTATCAATCAGCTTGGTTTCAACCCAACTGTGGATATCTTCTGCGTCACTGGCCAAGATGGCTTGCGGATCAGCCTGCACTTCCTCTAGCAGCACAGAGAGAGCCTGCTCAAGTTGTTGCTGTTCACTGGCTGTCAAAACGTCCACGGTGACCAGTGCTTTCGACCAGGCAACAGAACCGATAATATCCTGTTCAGCCAATCGGTAATCAAACCGCAGGGAATCATTAAATTGCTTAAAACGCTGATCTGCTGCCTGACTGAACCGCCCGCCCCATAGTGCCATAATCTTACTTCCCTAAATTTTGAATATGCCCAGCATCTTAAAGGATGATGAGTATTGAAATTGTTTTGACATAGAAAATCATAATATACCCAAAGTTGTTGACGTTGCAGCAAGCCAGCAAACGAGTACATCTCGAATCACCGTGAACACGACTGCAATATCAAATATGAAGGGTATTAAGCCAGAATACGAGTGCCAATCGGCACGCCATTAAACAGTGCTGGTAGTTGATCTGCATGACGCCAACTGGCGATATCCACAGGACGACCCAACGAGCGAGCGGCATCCAGCGCGGCATTCACTTTCACCACCATACCGTCAGTAATGATGCCTTGGGCAATTAATTGCTCTGCTTTTTGTGCGGTCATCTCGGCGATCCGCTGGCCCTTGCCATCCAGAATGCCACTCACATCGGATAATAAAATCAAGTCCGCGCCTAACGTGGCAGCCAATGCCGTCGCCGCCTGATCCGCATTCACATTCATCAATTTACCATCGTTGGTAATACCGATAGAACTGATGATTGGCATGTAATCCGCAGCCAGCAAGGTTTGCACCAATACTGGTGAACCCGATAATGCTTTCCCCACATGTCCCAATTCAGCATCCAATGGGGTAACTTCGACAGTATTGCCATCGCCCAGACACAAACCAACTGCGCTGATTTGGTGTTTTACTGCCCATGCCAGCAACGTTTTGTTGGCCGTACCGGCCAATGCACCGGTAATGATATCAATCTGATCGGCTGGGGTAACACGCAAGCCGTTTTTCTTCACCACCGGCAGAGCGAGTTTTTTCATCAAATCATCAACCAGACAGCCACCACCGTGCATAATCACAAGCGGGCGCTCATGTTTCTCACGATAGGTCACCAATGCAGTAAACAGGCGTTCCAGCGCTTCTTCGCTGTCCAGCAACACGCCACCTAATTTAATGACTAATGGGTTCATTATGTTTCGCCTCGATGTACCCGCCATCTTTCAAGATGTGGAGTTGTTGGCTGCCATCATTCACTCAACTCATTGAGTTCATTCTGTTGTCGCCTAACTGCAACTCGAAATCTATTGGGTATAATTAGATTATATTTCTGTATTTTCTGGTTCAGGCTCGGTGCTTTACCCTCTGGTCGCCTACAGCAGCGACTGGGTTTGTGCAAAACCAAAACGTATATTCATGCATTGGACAGCCTGCGCCGCCGCCCCTTTCAGCAAGTTATCTTCTGTTGCGACAATAATTAAATGTTCGCCCTGTACAGAGAAACCAATATCACAGAAAGGCAAACCCACGACAGCTTTTAGAGCCGGTACGCCTTGCTGATATAACCGCACCAGTGGTTTGTCCTGATAGGCATGGTGGTAGGCCTCCTCAATATCCTGCGCGGTGACCCCTGCTTTTAAACGGCAGGTAATTGTCGCCAAAATACCCCGGGCAAAATTCCCCAAATGCGGTGTAAAAATCACCGGTGTGCCAAGGTGAGCAACAATTTCTGGCTGATGACGATGATTAAATAAACCATACGGTTGCAAACTGACTTCACAAAAGCTGTTGCCAATACTGGCTTTGCGCCCCGCACCGCTCACACCACTAACCGCATTAATTACCGGCCATTGTGCATCATTGAGCAAACCGCCATCGACCAATGGCTTAAGTGCAAGCTGCGATGCTGTTGGGTAGCAGCCCGGCACGGCAATCAATTGCGCTTGCTTAATATCTTCGGCACGCCATTCAGCTAACCCATAGACCGCTTTATCTAGCCAATCGGTATGCTTATGCTCAAAACCATAATATTGGCTGTAAAACGCCGCATCCTGAACGCGGAATGCGCCAGAGAGATCAAACACCACACAACCCGCCGCCAGAAATTGTGGTACTAAATCATGGCTAACTTCATGGGCGGTGGCGAGGAAGACAACATCCACACCTTCTGCCGCCTGAGCCACATCCACCAAGGGTTGCAGTGGAAGATCAATAATGCCTTTTAGTTGCGGATGCAGATCAGAAAGTAATTTTCCTGCATCTGCACTTTGCGCTGAAACCGTTAAACCGGTTATGTTCATATGTGGGTGACGATTCAGGTAAGCCGTAAGCTCCGCTCCGGCATAGCCACTGGCACCAACAATCAGCGTATTCAACATGGGTTTAGTTTACCTTCTGACTTAATTGTATTTATGCGTTTAACGACATAAATACTCAAAACCGTTATCCGGGTTCTCAGCAAGGTTTTACTGTTCCCCCACGTGATTGAGCATTGACATTTTCGTAAATTTAAGGGTGATTATAGGTTCCCTTACGCTCAAGCTTAATGTATTTTTATTCATAATTACTGCATGAATATTGATACTATCCTAACCAAAGGCTGTCAACAGTGAAGATGAAATTACCTCCATTTATTGAGCTGTATCGGGCGTTAATCGCGACGCCATCGATCAGCGCAACCGATAGCGCCCTTGATCAAAGTAATGAGGCGCTAATCAACTTGTTGGCCGGATGGTTTGCCGATTTGGGTTTTCGTGTCGAGATCCAGCCAGTGCCAGATACCCGCCACAAATTTAATCTACTTGCCTCTATTGGCGAGGGGAACGGGGGGTTATTGCTGGCAGGCCATACCGATACCGTACCTTATGATGAAGGCCGTTGGACACGCGATCCATTTACCCTGACCGAGCATGACAATAAGTTGTATGGTTTGGGAACCGCTGACATGAAAGGATTCTTTGCTTTTATTCTGGATGCCGTGCGCGATATTGATGCCAGTAAATTGAGCAAGCCACTGTATATTCTGGCCACCGCTGATGAAGAAACCACCATGGCGGGCGCACGCTACTTCGCAGCTTCCACTCAATTGCGCCCCGATTTTGCCATTATTGGTGAGCCAACATCACTGCAACCCGTGCGGGCGCACAAAGGGCATATTTCCAATGCCATCCGTATCACTGGTCAGTCCGGCCATTCCAGTGATCCCGCTCGCGGTGTGAATGCCATTGATTTGATGCATGAATCTATCACTCAGTTGATGAAACTGCGTACTACACTGCAAGAGCGTTACCACAATCCAGCATTTGCCATTCCTTACCCAACGATGAATTTTGGTCATATCAATGGCGGTGATGCGGCGAATCGTATCTGTGCTTGTTGTGAATTACATATGGATATCCGCCCATTGCCGGGCCTGACATTAAGTGATTTAGATGAATTAATGACTGAAGCGCTGGCACCGGTCAGTGAGCGCTGGCCAGGCCGCTTGAGTATTGATGAGTTGCACCCGCCAATTCCGGGCTATGAATGTCCAACCGATCACCATATGGTGGGGGTTATCGAGAAATTACTGGGCGAGCGCACGGCGGTGGTTAACTACTGTACCGAAGCACCGTTTATTCAAAAAGTATGCCCAACGTTAGTCTTGGGGCCAGGGTCTATCAATCAAGCTCATCAGCCGGATGAATTTATCGATATGGCCTTTATCGAGCCGACCCGTGAACTGATTGGTCAGCTCGTTGATCATTTTTGTCAACAAAAATAACCCTAATGGGGTAGAGGGATCAAAGTTACCGATAAGCCAGACTGATAATCTGGCCGTGGTAATTAAATTTCAACAATATCCCTAAAATTGATGTTTTTTTGCTAAAAATAGTGTCAATTGGGGTATGAAATTGAACGCGGCGAGTGGAAATATCCATCTCAGCCTTTTGGATGAAAGTAATTTACAAAAAGAAACCATAATAATTTATACCCAACGTCATTGGAGTGCAGGAAAGGCAGCACGCGAGCGCAGCTAACATCCCTGTGGCTTCATGTCCAAGGGGTATGGGCTTAGGGATCATATGAACGAACAATATTCCGCAATGCGAAGTAACGTCAGTATGCTCGGCAAACTACTCGGGGACACCATCAAGGAAGCCTTAGGCGAGCACATCCTTGATCGAGTAGAAACCATCCGTAAATTATCTAAATCTTCGCGTGCTGGTAATGAAGCAAGCCGTCAGGAACTGCTGACGACGCTGCAAAATCTGTCCAACGACGAACTGCTGCCAGTGGCCCGTGCTTTTAGCCAATTCCTCAATCTGACGAATACGGCAGAGCAATACCACAGTATTTCGCCACACGGCGAAGCCGCAAGTAATCCGGAAGCCCTGGCCCAACTGTTTACCCGCTTAAAAGAGAAAAATTTGAGCGAGAAGGACATGCGCAGCGCAGTTGATGAGTTATCCATTGAGCTGGTACTGACCGCTCATCCAACGGAAATCACTCGCCGCACTCTGATTCATAAACTGGTTGAAGTAAATTCCTGCCTGAGTCAGTTGGATCACAATGATTTGGCCGACTACGAACGCAACAAGATCATGCGTCGTTTGCGCCAGTTAGTTGCACAATCTTGGCATACTGACGAAATTCGTAAAATTCGCCCTTCCCCAGTTGATGAAGCCAAATGGGGCTTTGCTGTGGTTGAAAACAGCCTATGGGAAGGTGTGCCTGCATTCCTGCGTGAATTTAACGAGCAGTTGCAGGACTCCCTTGATTACCGCTTACCTGTCGAGGCGGTACCCATTCGTTTCACCTCATGGATGGGTGGCGACCGCGACGGTAACCCGAACGTCACTGCCGAAATTACTCGTCATGTGCTGCTACTGAGCCGTTGGAAAGCGACCGATTTATTCCTGCGTGATATTCAGGTGTTGGTCTCTGAACTTTCCATGTCGGAATGTACGCCAGAACTGCACGAGCTGGCTGGCGGTGAAGAAGTTGTTGAGCCTTATCGTGAGTTGATGAAGCGTGTACGCACGCAGTTGACCAATACTCAAGCCTATTTAGAAAGCCGTTTGAAAGGCGAGCGCGTATTGCCACCAACGGATTTACTGGTTAGTAATGATCAATTATGGGATCCGCTCTACGCGTGCTATCAGTCCCTGAAAGCCTGTGGCATGGAAATTATCGCCAACGGCCAATTGCTGGACACCTTACGCCGCGTGCGCTGCTTTGGCGTGCCATTGGTGCGTATCGATGTGCGTCAGGAAAGTACTCGTCACACCGATGCCATTGCTGAACTGACCCGCTATTTGGGCCTCGGTGACTATGAAAGCTGGTCTGAAGCAGATAAACAAGCCTTCCTGATTCGCGAACTGAACTCCAAGCGCCCATTGGTTCCACTGAAGTGGGAGCCAAGCGCCGATACGCAGGAAGTGCTGGAAACCTGCCGAGTGATTGCCGAAGCGCCACAAGGCTCTATCGCCGCTTACGTCATCTCCATGGCAAAAGTGCCATCGGACGTGCTGGCGGTACATTTGCTGCTGAAAGAAGCAGGTTGCCCATTCACGCTGCCGGTCGCGCCACTGTTTGAAACTCTGGATGACCTGAATAACGCCGACGATGTGATGACCCAGTTGTTGAATATCGACTGGTATCGTGGCCTGATTCAAGGCAAGCAAATGGTGATGATTGGCTATTCTGACTCAGCAAAAGATGCTGGTGTGATGGCTGCCTCTTGGGCGCAATATCGGGCGCAAGATGCATTAATCAAAACCTGTGAGAAAGCAGGCATTTCTTTGACACTGTTCCATGGCCGTGGTGGTTCTATTGGCCGCGGTGGTGCTCCTGCTCACGCAGCCCTACTCTCTCAGCCTCCGGGTAGTCTGAAAGGGGGGTTACGCGTCACAGAACAAGGCGAGATGATCCGCTTTAAGTTTGGTCTGCCAGAAGTCACTATCAGCAGCTTGGCGCTGTACGCCGGTGCGATTCTGGAAGCCAATTTATTGCCCCCACCGGAACCGAAGAAAGAATGGGTTGAGGTGATGGATCTGCTGTCGGATGCATCTTGCGATATGTATCGCGGTTACGTGCGTGAAAATCCACAGTTTGTCCCTTACTTCCGTGCAGCAACGCCAGAACTGGAATTAGGTAAATTACCTCTGGGTTCACGCCCGGCTAAACGCCGTCCGAACGGTGGTGTCGAGAGCCTGCGTGCCATACCATGGATTTTTGCCTGGACACAAAACCGCTTGATGCTCCCAGCTTGGTTGGGCGCCGGTGCCGGGTTGCAAAAAGCAATTGATGCCGGTAAGAAAGAAGTATTGGCGACGATGTGCCGTGACTGGCCGTTCTTCTCAACGCGCATTGGCATGCTGGAGATGGTATTCGCTAAAGCCGATTTGTGGCTGGCTGAATATTACGATCAGCGTCTGGTGGATAAATCGCTATGGCCGTTAGGTCAGCAATTACGCGACCAATTGGAAGCTGACATTAAAGTGGTGCTGGCCATTGCCAACGATGACCACTTAATGGCTGATTTACCGTGGATTGCGGAGTCTATCGCGTTACGTAACGTATATACCGACCCACTAAACGTCTTGCAAGCCGAGTTGTTGCATCGTTCGCGCCAGCAAGAACACCCAGATGCCCGTGTTGAGCAGGCATTGATGGTGACGATAGCCGGTGTGGCCGCGGGAATGCGCAATACAGGTTAGAGAGAGGCAGGGGGAGGAGACTCCCCCTTTAAAAATCTACGGTCTTACCCCGAGGGTATGGCAAATTGCATAACTTAATTCTGCGCGGTTCAGGGTGTAGAAATGGAAATCTTTCACCCCTTCGCGGCTCAAAATCTTCACCATGTCCATCGCAACAGATGCGCCCACCATTTTACGAGTCTCAGGGTCATCATCTAGCCCATCAAAAATAGTGTTCATCCAATTTGGCACTCGCACATTGGTCATCGTGGCAAAGCGCTTAAGCTGCTTAAAATTGGAAACGGGCAAAATGCCAGGAACTATCTCAACATCAATCCCTGTAGCAACACAGCGGTCACGAAAACGCAGATAACTTTCGACATCAAAGAAGAATTGAGTGATCGCTCGGTTGGCACCTGCATCAATCTTACGTTTTAAGTTAATGAGGTCTGCCTGTGCACTCTTCGCTTCTGGATGTACTTCCGGATAAGCTGCAACAGAGATATCAAAATCGCCCACATCCTTCAGCAACGTCACTAAATCAGAGGCATACATTTCCGGCTTGCCACTGTCTGGGGGTAAATCACCACGTAAAGCAACAATATGGCGAATACCACTATTCCAATAATCCGTCGCAATATCACGTAACTCGGTTGGGGAAGCATCAATGCAGGTCAAATGTGGCGCAGCTTCAAGACCGGTGCGCTCTTTAATGCCTTTGATAATGCTATGGGTGCGATCACGCTCACCGGAGTTAGCACCATAAGTCACTGAGACAAATTTTGGCTTTAGGGTGCTCAAGCGGTCAATTGAGCTCCACAGAGTATCTTCCATCTCGCTGGTACGCGGCGGGAAAAATTCAAAAGAAACATTAATCTGGCCTTGCAGCTCTGCCAGACTTTGATTTAGCGCTTCCCGCTGGTTTGCGTGAAAAAAACTCATACCCTGTTACTCCATTGCCTATGATTGTCGCTTTGACGACTTATGTTATCTGTCACTGTCCATTTATGAGCGTCTATACGTTTAGACGTCTAAATAGAAAATGACCGAAGTTGGCGAAAGAGTCAACTTTTAAATAAGTTTAGGCCGATGATTAATCTTCACACGCAACACGCAGAAAATTCATGTAGGGGATCACGTGATATTTTGCCTCCCCGACGCAAAAAGTAGAGGAGGCAATTTAATGCAGGTTTATAGCAGTTGAGACAAGCGATTTAAATCTGACTGAATGGCTCCTGCGGTAACATCACGTCCCGCCCCCGGGCCACGAATCACTAACGGGTTATCGCGATACCAACGGCTCTCAATGGCAAACACGTTATCGCACGGCAGCAAGGACGCCAGTGGATGGTCAGTACGTACCGCTTCAACGCCCACGCGCGCCTTACCATTGGCATCAAAACGCGCAACGTAACGCAATACCAGCCCCATTTCATTTGCTGCCTCTAAGCGTTGAATCATTTGCTGATTCAATGCTTCACCATTTTCAAAGAATTGATCCACGGACCCAACATCCGCCCCTGCGGGCACCAATGACTCCACTCGCACCTGATTTGGTTCGATGTCGTAACCAGCTTCACGGGCTAAAATCACCAGTTTGCGCATGACATCCTGGCCTGAAAGATCCACCCGAGGGTCAGGCTCGGTCAACCCTTGTTGCCAAGCTTGATCCACCAGATCAGTAAAGGGCACAGTGCCGTCAAATTGCAGGAATAACCAAGACAGCGTACCGGAGAAAATACCGCTGATCGCCAAAATGCTGTCGCCACTATCACGCAGATCACGCACGGTGTGGTTCACGGGTAACCCCGCACCGACAGTCGCGTTATACAGCCAATGACGACCTGTTTTCGCAAAAGCGTCGCGGATTTGGCGGTAGTTATTGCTGCTCGAAGCTCCGGCTAATTTATTGGCACTGATCACGTGGAAACCATAGCTGGCAAAATCCAGATACTGCTCGGCGAGTGACTCACTCGCCGTCACGTCCAGCACCACCAAGTCATCAAACGGATGCGCCCGCATCCACAAAAATAGTGATTCTTCGTCCTGTTCTTTGGCTTCATCATCATAAAATGCCAGTGTCCGGCTCGCATCCAACCCGTCATAACTCAACAGGCTACGGCGGCTGTCGACAACACCAGCCAACACGAACTCAAAACCACTGCGGGCTGAAATGTTTTTTTGCTCACGGGCAAACAACTCCAACCAGCGCGCACCGATATTGCCTTTACCGAACAGCATCAGACCAATACGCTTCTCCGCACGGAACAACGACTGGTGTAAACCCTGAATCAAGTGTTCAGTTGGCCCAAGACGCAAAACAGCAACCATGCTGATTCCGTCTTCGGCCTGCCAGATAAACTCAACCGGCTGATCTTTAAGTTGCTGGTAAAAACGATGGCTGTGCAATGGGTTTTTGCTCACTCCCGCACCGACTAATGCCACCAGTGCCAGCCCTTCACGCAGCGATAATTTCCCCGGCAGGGTGGCATCTTCCAGCACCCTGAGTGCGCTGTTGACCACTTCGGAGGTATAGCAAAGTTGCAATAGATTGCGATCAGGATGGATACCTGTCGCTAACGGTTTGATTTGCGCACGTTTCAGGAGCAAATCAATTTCTTTCTGTGCCAGCGAAAAATCGTGATGACTGGCAATCTGTAGTTCGATCAGGCAAACATCATCATGGCTGGTAACAATCTTGGCACCAGATCCCGAAGCCAGTACGCGCTCAATACGAGTTGAACCTTGCTCCGGCTGATAGCTACAGCGCAGTTGCAAATCGATATCGCTGCCTGAAACTGGCTGCAACGTGCGGGTATGTAGTACAGGTGCTGCCAGACGAGCCAGTTCACTGGCTTCATCCAAACGCAGTAAAGGCAGCAAGCAGGCATCTTTCACTTTGCGCGGGTCAGCGCTGTATACCCCGGCAACATCACTCCAGATGGTAACGCGCTCAACACCTGCCAACGCCCCAACTTGGGTCGCAGAGTAGTCACTGCCATTACGCCCCAACAACACGGTTTCACCGGCATTATTACGCGAGATAAAACCGGTCACTACCAAGCGCTGATGCGGATGTTGCGCCATCAATTGTTGCAACAACGGATAAGAACGACCTTCATCAATTTGTGGCTGTGCCGCACGTTCCGCACGCAGGAAGCTACGGGCATCAAGCCAAGTAGCATCCATATCCAACTTATTCAGTACTGCAGCCATTAAGCGGGCCGACCAAATCTCACCGTGCCCGACCACTTCAGCATAAATTGCATCATCAACTTTGTTATCCAGCAGGCCGGCCAGGCGCTCCAAATCATGGATAAACTCGCTGATCAGCCGCTCGGCTATTTCTGGTGGCAATAAGCCACTAATCAGATCGTGTTGATAACGGCGTAAATTCTGCTGTACCTGATGAGCAGAAAGACGATCACTTTGACTCAGTTTCAACCAACTTATCAGCTGGTTAGTTGTACTACCTGCCGCAGACACCACCATGAGATCGCCGGGATGACTGTAGTTGGCCATAATATTGGCCACTCGCAAGTAACACTTCACATCTGCAAGGCTACTACCACCAAATTTATGCAGTTGACGACCCGTCACCGCCGCTGCTACCGCTGTTGCATTCATGCTTACCTCGTTCCCGCCAACTGGAAGGCATTTTCCAAATCGGCAATCAAATCTTCGCTATCTTCAATACCCACGGAAATACGCAATAAGCTGTCGGTAATACCTGCGGCAGTGCGCGCTTCTGGCGCCATACCCGCATGAGTCATGGTTGCGGCATGGGAAATCAGGCTTTCGACGCCACCTAACGATTCTGCCAAGGTAAAAAGTTCAAGGGCAGAGAGGAAACGACGCAGTACCTGTTCATCACCATCAAGCTCAAAACTGAGCATCGCACCAAAACCTGACTGCTGACGGCAAGCAATTTCGTGGCCGGGATGTTGTGGCAGAGAAGGATGATACAGCTTTTTCACTAAAGGCTGCTGCTGTAAATAGCGAACAATGTCATCTGCGTTACGTTGCTGTTGAGCCATACGCGGTGACAAGGTACGTAAACCACGTAATAACAAGTAACTATCAAATGCAGCCCCCGTTACGCCGATATTATTCGCCCACCATGCCAGCTCAACCGCCAGTTCAGGATCTTTGGCAATCACCGCCCCCGCAATCACATCTGAATGCCCATTGAGATACTTAGTGCAGGAATGCACGACCAAATCCGCGCCTAAAGAGAGAGGTTGCTGCAATGCCGGGCTGAGGAAAGTATTATCGCAAACCGTTAACGCACCAACCGCATGTGCCGCTTCACAAATTGCTGCGATATCAACGACACGTAACAAGGGGTTGCTTGGGGTTTCAATCAACACCAGCTTAGGCTTCTCAGCCAAGGCTTGACTCAATGCCTCTTTATTACCTTGATCAACAAACAACACTCGATATGCGCCGCGCTGACTTAAGCTATTAAATAAACGGTAACTCCCGCCGTAGCAGTCATGTGGCGCCACCAATAGATCGCCCGGTTTGAGAAATGTGGTGCAAACCAAATGAATCGCTGACATCCCGCTGCTGGTCATAACAGCACCCGCGCCCCCTTCCAGTTCAGCCAATGCCCGCTGTACTACATCGCGTGTTGGATTACCACGACGTGAATAGTCATGGGCGCGAGGCTGATTAAAGTCGATAAAATTATAGGTACTGGAGAGGTGAATCGGGGGGACGACGCAGCCATATTGCTCGTCATCGTTCAACCCGCTACGGACTGCTATTGTTGCTTGTTTACGCGTCATAAGGATTTCCACCAGCCGGGATCGAGAAAATGTTATGCCAGAGTAGACGCACAAATTACGGACGTCAATACATCTGGACATCTAAACTTCTTTGCGTATAGATTGAGCAATGGAATAATAACCGCTAAAATTATGTAGGTTTTAGATATCTTAATGATGTCAGTCAGATTTCGGTGGGGATCTTGTTTTAATCGCAAAAAATGGCTTATACCCAATAGTTTTCAAGTTGCAGGTCAGCAACAACAGAATAAACTCAAGGAGTTTAGCTAACTCAATGACTTGAGTGAATGATGGCAGTCAGCCCCCAGCAGCTTGAAAGATGATAGGTATAGAAGGTAATAGCTATCAATAAATAGCAAAAAGGGTTATTTCAGTGACCTTAGTCTAGTAAAATCGACATTTATTTAGTGAGAACAGCGAAGATCGGGCATAATTGGCCGGTTTTCAGAATTTTGTATTTTCCGACAAATTTAAGGTGTCCCATGGCTGAGTGGAACGGCGAGTATGTCAGCCCTTACGCTGAACACGGTAAGAAAAGCGAGCAGGTCAAAAAAATTACGGTATCCATTCCGCTGAAGGTATTAAAAATCCTCACCGATGAGCGGACCCGCCGTCAGGTGAACAACCTGCGCCACGCGACTAACAGTGAATTGTTATGCGAGGCTTTTTTGCATGCATTTACCGGACAACCGCTGCCGAATGATGAAGACCTGCGTAAAGAGCGCAGTGATGAAATCCCGGAAGCCGCGAAGATTTTAATGCGTGAGTTGGGTGTTGATCCCGATACCTGGGAATATTGATTTCCGGCAGCAGCCCGGTTCATAAGTCAAATGAACCGGGCTGCTGAAATGAAAAAAGGCGCCCAAGGCGCCTTTTTCGTCTGACGGGCAATAATTACTTCTTAGCACCCGGCACGCTGAAACGCTTGTTGAAGCGGTCAACACGGCCACCGGTAGCAACATCACGCTGCTTGCCAGTGTAGAACGGGTGGCATTCGCCGCACACGTCCAGATTCAGGTCATGACCAACAGTTGAGTTGATCTTGATAACGTTACCGCAAGAGCAAGAAGCAGTAACTTCTTCGTATTTAGGGTGGATACCTTGTTTCATGGAAAACCTCTATATTTAGGCCGTGTCGCTATCCAGCCCTGTTCCGCCAGACACCACACGATTGATAAATAACAATCGTCGATAAAATAAACAACGCTTGTTAACAGGATTTGATATCGAATTCTATCAAAGGCGGCGAATCATACAGAATTTGACCAAACCGCGCAATCGAATCCGCACATTCTGAAGCACTCAGTGTAAACTATTCAATCTTTTTTTATTCAAGCCCGTTTTTTATTCAGGATGGCAATACATGTTCGTTGTCCAAGTGGCCTTACCCGTCCCACTGAGCCGTACCTTTGACTACCGTTTAGACAGTGCCATGGCCTGCCCGGTGGTGGGTGCACGCGTCAGTGTGCCATTTGGTAAACGCAAAGCCATTGGGATTGTCGTGGGTATCAGTGATACCAGCGCCTTCCCCCTCGAACAACTCAAAACCGTTGATGCCGTGTTGGATAGTGACAGCCTATTTCCCCCCAGTCTGTGGCGCATACTCTGTTGGGCGACCGAGTATTATCATTACCCCATTGGTGAAGTCCTGTTTCATGCCCTACCCATCTTGCTGCGCCAAGGGAAACCGGCACAATCCGCCCCTTTGTGGCAATGGTTCGCTACTGAACTTGGGCGAGCCACTCCGCCGGAAAGTTTAAAACGTGCGCCGAAACAGCAGCAGGCCCTCGCTGCATTATTACAAAAACCAGTCTATCGCCATCAAGTTAATGACATGGCACTCACGGAAAGTGCGCTGCAAGCCTTGCGCAGCAAAGGGTTAGTTGACCTACGCGCTCAGGAAGCCGCTACCATCGACTGGCGTGTTGGCTTTTCGGTATTAGGCGAGCGCCTGCGGCTCAATACCGAACAGGCCACTGCCGTTGGGGCGATCCGCAGTGAAGATACCCAGTTTTCTGCCTGGTTATTGGCGGGGGTGACCGGTTCTGGCAAAACCGAAGTGTATCTCAGTGTACTGGAAAACATTCTGGCGCAGGGCCGTCAGGCGCTAGTTTTAGTACCTGAAATTGGCTTGACACCGCAGACCATTGCGCGTTTTCGCGAACGGTTCACGGCACCGGTTGAGGTACTCCATTCCGGCTTAAATGACAGCGAGCGTTTGTCTGTCTGGCTGCGGGCGCGCAACGGCGAGGCCGCCATCGTGATTGGTACTCGCTCCGCCCTGTTTACCCCTTTCTCGCGGCTAGGGGTCATCATTATCGATGAAGAACATGATAGCTCTTATAAACAGCAGGAAGGCTGGCGCTACCATGCCAGAGATTTAGCCGTATTCCGTGCACGCGAAGAAAATATTCCCATCGTGATGGGCACGGCGACCCCCGCGTTGGAAACATTACATAACGTGCAGATGGGGAAATATCGCCAGCTCACACTGTCGAAACGGGCGGGTAATGCAAAACCCGCAGTACAACACTTATTGGATCTCAAAGGGCTACCGTTAAAAGTTGGCCTTTCTCAGCCACTGCTAAAGCGCATGAAAGCCCATTTGCAAGCTGACAATCAAGTGATTTTATTCCTCAACCGCCGGGGTTATGCACCCGCCCTGTTGTGCCATGAATGCGGCTGGATTGGCGAGTGCCAGCGCTGTGACCACTATTACACGCTCCATCAGAATCACCGCCAGTTGCGTTGCCATCATTGCGATAGCCAACGGCCCGTGCCGCAACAGTGCCCCAAATGCGGCTCAACTCACTTAGTCTCGGTTGGCGTTGGTACAGAACAGTTAGAAAATGAGCTTGCGCCGCTATTCCCTGATACCCCAATTACCCGAATTGATCGCGATACCACCAGCCGTAAAGGCTCACTGGAACAGCATCTGGCTGATGTTCATCAGGGAGGCGCGCGCATCTTGATTGGTACCCAAATGCTGGCGAAGGGCCACCACTTTCCTGATGTCACGCTGGTCGCATTACTGGATGTTGACGGAGCGCTGTTTTCCGCCGATTTTCGCTCGGCGGAGCGTTTTGCACAGCTTTATACCCAAGTATCTGGCCGCGCAGGCCGTGCGGGTAAACAAGGTGAAGTCATTTTACAAACGCACCATCCTGAGCATCCACTACTGCAAATTCTACTCCAGCAAGGCTATGACGCTTTTGCCAAACAGGCTTTGGCCGAACGTAAAAGCGTATTTTTACCGCCTTATACCAGTCATATCATCGTGCGCAGTGAAGACCACGATAACCAGCAATCAGCACTGTTCCTGCAACAGCTACGTAATTTGCTGGAGGCTAGCCCACTGAAAGATGATGCGCTATGGATTATGGGGCCAGTTCCGGCATTGCAAGCTAAACGTGGTGGCCGCTTCCGCTGGCAATTATTGTTACAGCACCCTTCACGGCAATTATTGCAACGGCTGATTAAAACCTCTCAGCCGTTGATCAACACGCTACCGCAAGCGCGAAAAGTTAAGTGGACGTTAGATGTGGATCCAATCGACAGCTAAATCACCTGCTTACTCGAAGTTGTAACGCTGGTTATTTACGTAATTTATTGTTTGATTTGCCACTCTAAGCAATCGTTTACCCTGCTTTGTGCGAGCCAGTTCGAAAAAACCTACTTATGTCACACTTTTAATGCAAATTAGGTAACAAATTGCCCTCACTATCTGTATAGAATGACGGAAAGTCAGTATTTAACCGAAACCACACTGCCATGAAAGGATATGAGCGCGCTAACCGGGCATACCGGTTTACGTGTGACAACCCGTTAATATTCTGAGCCACGGGCCACAGGATATCTCAAGCATTCGTGCTGGCTCGGAGCCAGAGCAAGGAGAAAGGCGTTGGAACAGAAGAAAGAATTCACGATGGCCACCATGAAAGACGTTGCCGAAATGGCAGGTGTTTCAACTGCGACGGTATCGCGTGCACTAATGAACCCCGAGAAGGTTTCTACCGTGACCCGGCAAAAAGTGGAACAAGCCGTACTGGCTGTGGGTTACTCTCCTCATGCTTTATCTCGCAATATTAAACGCAATGAGTCACGCACTATTCTGGTGATTGTCCCCGATATCAGTGACCCATTTTTTGCTGATATCATTCAAGGCATTGAGCATGCTGCCGCCCAGCAAGGATATCTGATATTAATTGGCGATTGCGCGCAACAGACACAGCAAGAGCGCACCTTTGTTAATTTAATCATCACCAAACAAATTGATGGCATGTTGTTGCTAGGCTCCAATCTGCCGTTTGATGCCAGCAAAGAAGAGCAACGCAATTTGCCGCCCATGGTCATGGCAAACGAATTTACACCAGAACTGGAACTACCAACGGTGCATATCGATAACCTGACCGCAGCCTATGAAGCCGTAAACTATCTGCACGAGTTAGGTCACAAACGTATTGCCTGTGTGGCTGGGCCTGAGAGTTTTCCGCTGTGTCAGTATCGGCTACAGGGCTATATTCAGGCTCTACGCCGTAACGGTATTGCGGTCGACAGCGACTATATTCTGCGGGGTGACTTTAGTTACGAGGCTGGTGCTGAGGCTTTTGCCACACTCATGGCGCTACCACAACCACCTACTGCAATATTTTGTCACAATGATGTAATGGCGATAGGGGCAATGTGGCAAGCCAAGAAAATGGGGTTGCACGTCCCGCAGGATATCTCAGTGGTTGGCTTTGACGACCTGAAGCTGTCACAGTATTGTGATCCTCCCTTGACCACCGTAGCGCAACCACGCTATCAAATTGGTCAGCAAGCCATGTTACTATTACTTGAGCAGTTACAAGGGCATTCAGTACAAAGTGGCTCCCGCTTGTTAGACACCGAATTAATCATCAGGGAAAGTACTGCTGCGCCTAAACGCTAGGCAAATATTCAGGGGTTCAGTAACATGACGGACTTATTCCATCATCACGACGCAGCGAAACGACAGTGGCACAAAGAGATTATGTAAGCCGAGGGCGCTCAGGAGCGCGGCGCAAAAGCACCAGCCGAAAAAAACGCAGTGCTCCAGCAGTATCTAAAACCGTGATGGCACTGGCTGTCGCGCTATTAGTAGTATTTGTTGGTGGACTTTATTTCATTACCCACAACAAGCCGGGTGATCTTCCGCTACTGCCTAGCCATGACCCTCGTGCGGGCAATGGGCTACCGCCGAAACCGGAAGAGCGCTGGCGCTATATTAAAGAGCTGGAAAATCGCCAGATTGGCGTCCCTACACCAACAGAACCCTCTGCCGGTGGTGAAGTGAATTCCAAGACACAACTGACCAATGAGCAGCGCCAATTGCTTGAGCAAATGCAGGCGGACATGCGTCAGCAACCAACACAGCTGTCAGAGGTGCCTTATAACCAAGGCGTACAAGTGCCCCGCTCTTCGGTGACCATCACACCACCGGCAACCAATGTGCAGCAGCAACCGTTAACACCGCCGCGTCAAACGACTGCGCCAGTACAGCAGCAAGTACCGGTACAGCCGCCGCGAGCACAACAGCCAACGGCACCGGTTACACAGGCCGCAACACCACCGAAGCCGGAAAAAGAGAAAGAGAAAGAGAAAGAGAAAGCACAGCGCTGGATGGTGCAATGTGGTTCATTCAAAGCCGCCGATCAGGCCGAATCTATTCGTGCTCAATTAGCATTTGAAGGTATTGAAAGCCGTATAACCGCCGGTGGTGGTTGGAATCGTGTGGTGCTCGGCCCATACAGCACCAAGGCTGCCGCAGATAATGCCTTGCAGCGTTTGAAAAGCGCAGGTCAATCAGGATGCATTCCCCTCGCTGTTGGGGGTTGAAAAGCAGTAATCCTCCCCCATTTATAATCTCAATATACCCCATACTGTTTTTCTGAAAGGCAGTATGGGGACTCATTCAGTCTGCAACGAGGGTCCGCTCGTGACAACAATTGTAAGTGTACGCCGTGATGGTCATGTCGTTATCGGTGGCGATGGCCAGGTCACTCTGGGTAATACCGTAATGAAAGGTAACGCCAAAAAAGTACGTCGCCTTTATAACAATAAAGTGATTGCCGGTTTTGCTGGCGGTACGGCTGATGCCTTTACGCTGTTTGAGCTGTTCGAGCGCAAACTAGAGATGCATCAAGGCCACCTGACGAAAGCAGCTGTCGAGTTAGCCAAAGATTGGCGAACCGACCGTATGCTACGCAAGCTTGAAGCACTGCTAGCCGTCGCTGATGAAACCGCGTCACTGATCATCACAGGCAATGGCGATGTAGTTCAGCCTGAAGATGATTTGATTGCTATCGGTTCTGGTGGGCCTTATGCCCAGTCAGCGGCACGCGCTCTGCTGGAAAACACCGAATTGGGTGCTCGAGATATCGTTGAGAAATCTCTGAGCATTGCGGGGGATATTTGTATCTATACCAACCGCTTCCAAACCATCGAAGAATTAACGTACTAAACGTTATTAACATACAAAGCGTAAGGATAGAGTGACATGTCTGAAATGACCCCACGCGAAATCGTCAGCGAACTTGATAGCTACATTATCGGCCAGGATAAAGCTAAACGTGCAGTGGCCATTGCCCTGCGTAACCGCTGGCGTCGGATGCAACTTAATGAAGAGTTGCGCCATGAAGTTACTCCAAAAAACATTCTGATGATCGGCCCAACCGGTGTGGGTAAAACCGAAATTGCCCGCCGTCTGGCAAAACTGGCTAATGCACCGTTCATCAAAGTTGAAGCGACTAAATTCACCGAAGTGGGCTATGTGGGTAAAGAGGTGGATTCGATTATCCGCGATCTGACCGATGCAGCCGTGAAAATGGTTCGCCATCAATCAATTGAAAAAATGCGCTATCGGGCTGAGGAATTAGCCGAAGAGCGCATTCTGGATGTGCTCATTCCGCCGGCCAAAAATAACTGGGGCCAACCGGATGAAACCCAAGAGCCATCTGCGACTCGTCAGGCTTTCCGCAAAAAACTGCGCGAAGGTCAACTGGATGACAAAGAGATTGAAATCGATTTGGCAGCCGCTCCGGTTGGAGTTGAAATTATGGCACCTCCGGGCATGGAAGAGATGACTAATCAGTTACAATCCATGTTCCAGAACATTGCTGGTCAGAAACAAAAGCCGCGTAAAATCAAAATCAAAGATGCATTCAAACTGCTGATTGAGGAAGAAGGCGCGAAGCTGGTTAATCCTGAAGAGCTAAAACAGCAAGCGATTGATGCGGTTGAGCAACACGGGATCGTATTCATCGATGAAATCGATAAAATCTGTAAACGCGGCCAGACTTCAGGCCCGGATGTGTCTCGCGAAGGGGTACAGCGTGACTTGCTGCCACTGGTAGAAGGCTGCACCGTATCGACTAAACACGGTATGGTGAAAACAGATCATATTCTGTTTATTGCCTCCGGTGCATTCCAGGTCTCAAGCCCGTCTGACCTGATTCCGGAATTGCAAGGTCGCTTGCCAATCCGTGTAGAATTGCAAGCACTGACTACAGATGATTTCGAGCGCATTCTGACTGAACCGAGTGCATCGCTGACCGAACAGTACAAAGCACTGATGGCGACCGAAGGAGTGACTGTTGAGTTCTCCCGCGAAGGTATCCGCAAAATCGCTGAAGCAGCCTGGCAGGTTAACGAGCGTACCGAGAATATTGGTGCTCGCCGTTTGCATACCGTGCTGGAACGTCTGATGGAGGATATCTCTTATGACGCTAGTGAAAGCAATGGCCAGTCCATTACTATTGATGCGGAATATGTCGGTAAGCATCTGGATGAGCTGGTAGCAGATGAAGATCTGAGTCGTTTTATCCTATAATTCGCTTTATAAGCCTATGCTGGATAAAATGGTTCGCCAAAATAATATTGAGTGGGAGGCATCGCCTCCCACTCTTATTTTTATCGAATGATTTTTTTAACTCGCCAATAATAGGCGGACCAGACTCCTAATACCCGACGTTAGTGGCGTTGCAGGTAGGCGGCCAATGAACTTAGCTAACCCCTGCGGCTTCAATAATGGAAGGTAAATAATAAAATGAAGCGGAAAATGAGCCTATCAACCAACACCAGCCAGACTCAGGCTTGGCTGGAAAGCCTGCGGCCACGAACACTACCACTGGCTTTTGCCTCTATCGTTACCGGTTCAGCGCTTGCTGTCTGGCTCGATAGTTTTAAACCCGCAGTCGCATTGCTTGCTTTGCTAACAGCTGGCCTGCTGCAAATTCTGTCTAATCTGGCCAATGATTATGGCGATGCTATTAAGGGCAGTGATACCGAAGAGCGCATCGGGCCACTGCGCGGCATGCAAAAAGGGATGATTACTCGTCACCAGATGAAAGTGGCGCTGATCATTACTGTAAGCCTGACCATTATTTCTGGTATTGCACTTATCGCTGTGGCCTGTGAAAAACCCAGTGATATTTTAGGCTTTTTACTGCTTGGGTTGATGGCCATTGTGGCGGCGATTACCTATACCGTAGGTAACAAACCCTATGGTTATATGGGGTTAGGTGATATTTCCGTCTTAGTATTCTTCGGCTGGTTAAGTGTTGCCGGGACTTACTATCTTCAGGCTGGGCACTTTGACAGCATCGTCATGCTTCCCGCCACGGCTTGTGGTTTACTGGCCACCGCAGTTCTCAATATTAATAATTTGCGCGATATCGAAAATGACAAGGCCAATGGTAAAAATACACTGGCGGTGCGTTTAGGCCCAGTCATCGCACGCTATTACCATGCTCTATTGATCACTGCCGCTATCTTCTGTCTGGCCTTATTTAGCCTATTAAATCTGCACACTTGGAAGGGTTGGATCTTTATTCTGGCTGTTCCATTGTTGGTCAAACACGCCCTATTTGTCTTGCGCGAACCTACGGCTGCGGGAATGCGCCCCATGCTTGAGCATATGGTTAAAGCCGCGCTATTGACCAATATCCTATTTGCCGTCGGCCTAGTACTCAGCTAATCTCGCCGCTTTCTTTCTCCGGGTGGCGGCTAATAAAGTCTACTCGGAGAAATTTAACAATTGATGATTTTGCCAACAGTAGCCAGAAAGGGATATACTTAACATCCCAGCCGCAACCAGACGTTAATCCTATGAAATATGATACTTCCGATCTCTGTGATATCTATCATGAAGAGGTAAATGTGGTAGAACCACTGTTCTCCAATTTTGGCGGACGTACTTCATTTGGTGGCAAGATAACCACTGTAAAATGTTTCGAAGATAACGGCTTATTATTTGACCTACTTGAAGAAAATGGTCTGGGCCGTGTCCTGGTTGTTGATGGCGGTGGCTCAGTTCGCCGTGCATTAATTAATGCTGAATTAGCTGACCTGGCGCTGAAAAACGAGTGGGAAGGTATTGTTGTTTACGGTGCAGTTCGTCAGGTTGATGAACTGGCTGAGTTGGATATTGGTATCCAAGCGATGGCAGCCATCCCGGTGGGTGCTGCAGATGAAGGTATCGGCGAGAGTGATATCCGCGTGAACTTTGGCGGTGTGACGTTCTTCTCCGGCGACCATTTGTACGCAGACAACACCGGTATTATTCTGTCAGAAGAACCGTTGGATATTGAGTAATATACCACTGATTTCATAAGAAAGGGCGATGTCGATATCGCCCTTTACCCTTCTCATTTGACGCCGGTTATTGTTTACACGTTAACCGCCAAAATCAAACTTCTTCCATCTTTCCCAGCAAAGCCCGCAGACGATCCTGCCAAACATGCTGTTCTTGTTTCAGTTGCTCATTTTCGCGCACTAGCGCTTCACGGCCACCAGCCGCTTCCTGAACTTCTTGGGACAGGGTGTTATTCTTCTCTTTCAGCTCTTCAATTTCCATCTGTAACAAAGTGATGGTATCAATCGCCTGCTGAACTTTAACTTCCAATTTCTCAAATACTTCAAATGACATTCTTCGGTCCCCTTATGGTAGCAAGGCGTACATCTCTTGGTCGCAGTCATCATTTTTAGCTTGAGTTGCTGCTCTAACTAAAACAACAACTAGCAGATGAAACTGCTGTGAATACTTATCGCGCTATATGGCTATCGAACTCGTGTAACAAGCGCTGGTTTAACGCGTTCCTCATCAAAGCAACGCCGCTTGATAAAAACGATGACCCTGTGAAACGATTGTATGTAGCCAGCCCCCCCCTGTCTAGCGCCATACCCGTACAAACCACACTCTGTAGCAATTTCGTTTCAGGAACCATCAGCAAAAACTGAAAAACCCTTATGACCAATCCTGTAAAGTTATACATGCCCTTAACAACTGAAAACAAAAGTACTGGTCTGATCACACTTTCAAAGTACCTTAACGTCCGTGAATAACGCGAAATCGCTCATTTTTATGACACACCACACACATTTTGATTTCGCTATTTCTCGTTTGTGCTCGTTAACGATAAATTTACATCACTCCCTTCGTTGTCTGAAGGGCAAAAATAAGAAATACCCTATAAATCTCTGTCTCTAGGACATCTACTATGAGCCAAACCGCTAGTTCGACCTTGAAGGGCCAATGTATCGCGGAGTTTCTCGGTACTGCTCTACTCATCTTTTTTGGTGTGGGCTGTGTTGCTGCAATGAAATTGGCAGGCGCCAGTTTTGGGCAGTGGGAAATCAGTATCATTTGGGGCCTGGGTGTTGCCATGGCCATCTACCTAACAGCAGCAATTTCTGGCGCTCATCTTAACCCGGCGGTAACCATTGCATTGTGGTTATTTGCCTGCTTCGATCGCCGTAAAGTCATTCCCTACATTGTGGCGCAAATTGCAGGGGCATTTTGTGCAGCGGCATTAGTGTATGGTCTCTACTACAACCTGTTTGTCGATTTTGAACAAACCCATCAGATAGCTCGTGGCAGTGTTGAAAGCCTGAACTTGGCCGGTATCTTCTCTACTTATCCAAATCCGCACATTTCTGTTTTCCAGGCTTTCCTGGTTGAAACCGTCATTACTGCTATTTTGATGTGCCTGATTTTGGCACTGACTGACGATGGTAATGGTATTCCTCGCGGCCCACTGGCACCGTTACTCATTGGTATTCTGATTGCTGTTATCGGTGGTTCAATGGGGCCGCTGACAGGCTTCGCATTAAACCCAGCACGTGATTTTGGTCCAAAACTATTTGCTTATTTTGCCGGCTGGGGTGAAGTCGCCTTCACTGGCGGGCGTGACATTCCTTACTTCCTAGTCCCTATCTTAGGGCCTATCGTCGGCGCTTTGGTCGGTGCTTTTGGCTATCGTGCTCTGATTGGCCGCCACTTACCTTGCGATGTGTGTGCCATTGATGATGAAGAAACCACGGTGACGACCACAGAACGCAAAGCGTAATTAATAGATAATCTAATATACCCGGTAGATTTCATGGCACAGCCAACGTACCAACGCCATGAAAGATAACGGGTATAAACGGCAACTTAAAAGTAGGCTAACTATGACAACTGAAAACACTACTCAAAAGAAATACATTGTCGCGCTTGATCAGGGAACGACCAGTTCCAGAGCTGTGGTACTGGACCACGATGCTAATATCGTGAGTGTTTCTCAGCGCGAATTCACCCAAATTTACCCGAAAGCGGGCTGGGTTGAGCATGACCCAATGGAAATCTGGGCAACTCAAAGCTCAACACTGGTCGAAGTACTGGCTAAAGCCGGTATCAGTTCTGATGAAATCGCCGGTATCGGCATTACTAACCAGCGTGAAACCACCATTGTTTGGGATAAAGCGACCGGTAAACCGGTGTACAACGCGATTGTTTGGCAATGCCGTCGTACTGCCGAAATTTGTGAGAAACTCAAAAAAGAAGGGCTGGAAGAGTATATCCGCCATAACACCGGTTTAGTGGTCGACCCTTACTTCTCTGGCACCAAGGTCAAATGGATCCTCGATAACGTAGAAGGCGCACGTGATCGTGCTGAACGTGGCGAGTTACTGTTTGGTACTGTAGACACTTGGCTAGTGTGGAACATGACGCAGGGCCGCGTACACGTGACGGATTACACCAACGCATCACGCACCATGATGTTTAATATCCGTACCAAAGAGTGGGATGAGCGCATGTTGAAAGCGCTGAATATTCCACGTGCCATGCTGCCTGAAGTTCGCCCATCATCTGAAATTTACGGCCAAACCAACATTGGTGGTAAAGGCGGCACTCGTATTCCAATCGCAGGTATTGCTGGCGACCAACAAGCTGCACTGTTCGGCCAGTTATGTGTACAACCGGGTATGGCGAAAAATACTTACGGTACAGGCTGCTTCTTGCTGATGAACACCGGTACTGAAGTGGTTGAATCCAAAAATGGTCTATTAACCACTATCGCTTGTGGCCCTCGAGGCGAAGTGAACTATGCGCTGGAAGGTGCTGTGTTTATTGGTGGCGCCTCTATCCAATGGCTGCGTGATGAGCTGAAATTGATTAGTGACTCATTCGATTCTGAATATTTTGCTACGAAAGTTAAAGACAGCAATGGGGTCTATGTGGTGCCTGCCTTCACCGGCCTAGGTGCACCTTATTGGGACCCGTATGCCCGTGGCGCTATTTTTGGCCTGACCCGTGGTGTGAACAGCAACCATATTATCCGCGCAACACTGGAATCAATTGCTTACCAAACTCGCGATGTGCTGGATGCGATGCAAGCCGATTCTGGCGAACGTCTGAAATCACTGCGTGTTGATGGTGGTGCAGTAGCCAACAACTTCTTGATGCAGTTCCAAGCCGATATTCTGGGCACCCGTGTTGAACGTCCTGTTGTGCGTGAAAGTACCGCGTTGGGTGCCGCATTCCTGGCAGGTCTGGCAACAGGTTTCTGGAATGACTTAGACGAAGTGCGGAGCAAAGCGACTATTGACCGCGAATTCCGCCCTGGGATCGAAACTACTGAGCGTGACTTCCGCTACAAAGGCTGGAAGAAAGCTGTAGCACGCGCTCAGGCATGGGAAGAGCACGACGAGTAACGATTCGCCTGTTTTATACTGAACGTCTCTTCTATTGCTAACGCGCCATCACTCCCCCGGTGGCGCGTTTTTTATTCATGCCTACCTCGGCTTATTCTTCAATGTGATAGAATTCTCGCCCTATATCCGTTCTCCCATATCGCAATCAACAGGTCGAACCATGAAACGTGAATTAGCCATCGAGTTTTCCCGTGTCACTGAAGCTGCCGCACTGGCGGGCTATAAGTGGCTGGGTCGGGGCGATAAAAATGCTGCCGACGGCGCTGCTGTACGGGCCATGCGTATTATGCTCAATCAGGTCAATATTGATGGGCAAATTGTTATTGGTGAAGGTGAAATCGATGAGGCACCGATGCTGTTTATCGGCGAGCGCGTCGGCTCCGGCCAAGGTGATGCCGTGGATATCGCTGTTGACCCCATTGAAGGTACTCGCATGACGGCGATGGGTCAGGCTAATGCACTGGCTGTGTTGGCAGTGGGAGATAAAGGCACATTCTTGCATGCGCCGGATATGTATATGGAAAAGTTGGTAGTTGGCCCCGGTGCAAAAGGCGCTATCGACCTTAACCTGCCGTTGAAACTCAATCTGCGCAACATCGCCATCAAGCTCAATAAACCCTTGACCGATTTAACCGTTATCACGCTGGCTAAACCGCGCCATGATGGGATTATCGCCGAAATGCAGCAACTCGGTGTGAAAGTGTTCGCCATTCCAGACGGTGATGTTGCAGCCTCTATTTTGACCTGCATGCCAGAAAGTGAAGTGGATGTGATGTATTGCATCGGCGGCGCGCCTGAAGGGGTCATTTCAGCGGCAGTGATCCGGGCACTCGACGGCGACATGCAAGGCCGTTTACTGCCGCGCCATCAAGTTAAGGGTGATAACGAAGACAACCGCCGTATCGGTGAACAAGAATTAGCACGCTGTAAATCCATGGGTATTGAGGCAGGTAAAGTGTTGTTGCTAGGTGATATGGCCCGCAATGACAATGTGATTTTCTCTGCTACCGGGATTACCAAAGGTGATTTGCTAGAAGGTATTTACCGCAAAGGGAACATGGCGACCACCGAGACACTGCTAATTCGTGGTAAATCCCGCACTATCCGCCGTATTCGCTCGACCCATTTTCTGGATCGCAAAGATCCCGCGCTACATGAATTCTTACTATAATTCGGTTCACCGATATTGCGGGCATTAATTAAAAACAGGCATCACATTCAAGCGATGCCCGTTTTTAGTCTTCGTGTATTCTATTGATTAAACGCGGTGTTCTTGTGGTTGCATCCGATGGGATAATGGCCACCAGCACAGCAAAATCAGTACCGCCATTGCAAACATTAGCAACCCCAGACTGAACTGCCCGGTTTGTGGCAGCATGGCGGACAGCCAAGTGGCTAAACCTGACCCAACATTCTGCAACCCGCCCACTAAAGCCCCAGCAGCGCCCGCTAAATAAGGAAAAGGTTCCATCGCACCGGTGGTGGCCAATGGAAACAGCATCCCAGCGCCAAAGAAAAACAGCGCCGCCGGTATCACCAACGTCCAAATGTTCATCACGCCAAACCAGCCGGGTATCCACATCATCAACCCTGCCAACAGGCAGCTAATAACCGAGTGCCACATCAAACTATGGAAAGTTTTACCATCACGGCCCGCATACCAAGCACCAAAAAATGCGGCAGGAATCGGCAAGATAAATAGAATACTGACGGTTACCCCACTCAACCCCAATACCCCGCCCATCAGCACACCAGCACTGGCCTCAAAGACAGCAATCCCTGCCAACGCTCCAATGAGCATCACCAAATAGCCGCTAAAAGAACGATCAGATAACAGCAAGCGGAAACTCGCTAACATACGCCGTTTTTCGGTTTGCAGTGGGCGGGTTTCCGGCAACCAACGGAACATGCAAAAGGCCACCCCACCACACAAAAAGAGCAAGAAAGCATAGCAAGCACGCCAGCCAAACAGGCTCGCCAGCACTCCACCAATGACTGGAGCTATCAGTGGACTAACCAAAATACCCATATTTAACATGCTATTAGCGTAGCGCAGTGCCGTACCTGCATATAAATCCCGAGGCATGGTTCGCGCCATCACGCCCGCAACCCCAGTCCCCATCCCCTGCAAAGCACTGGCGGCCACCAACATCGTCAAGCTACCAGCCAGCCAAGCCCCCAATGCACCGAGCATAAATATCATCATGCCCGCCAAAATAACGGGCCGACGCCCAACGCGGTCGGAGAGTGGGCCATAAATCAATTGCGAGAAGCCGTAGGTCAACAAATAAGCCGCCATGACGCGCTGTACCACACCAGTACGAACCGATAAATCACGGGCAATATCCGCAATAACCGGTACATAAATGGTTTGTGCCATTTGACCGACAGCGACCAACAGAATCAACATCACCAGCAGGTGGAAATTCTCTATTTTTCTCATTATCTTAACTAATCGTTAGCCGGACATCGTGCCACAACAGACAGCTAAAAAACCGTATTTTGGGGCACACCTCACTATTGGCGCATAAGCTAACAAATTCAGATTTTTTAGCGAGCCAGCATGACATATTGCCAAATGGGTAACTGGCAGATAAAAACACCAGCGACGTAAACTAAAGTGTCCAGATTAGTGAGTGAAGCCAAGGATCGACGGGATAACATTTAATCGATAATACTTTTCAACGAGATCCCCTAAAATAGCGCCTGCGCTTTGAGCATCATTGAATAACAGGGACCATAAATATGGCTGAATGGGTTAGTGGTAAGATTACTCACGTCGAACACTGGACAGACGCTTTGTTTAGTATTCGGGTCAATGCGCCCGTCGATCCCTTTACCGCCGGTCAATTTGCCAAGCTGGCATTAGATATTAATGGCGAGCGGGTGCAACGGGCCTACTCCTACGTCAACGCCCCGAGCGACGATAATCTGGAGTTTTATCTGGTGACGGTACCAGAGGGGAAACTCAGCCCACGGCTGGACCAACTGGCGGTGGGTAGCGAAGTGATGGTGACCAAGCAAGCCGCTGGCTTCTTTGTGCTGGAAGAAATCCCAGATTGCGATACTTTATGGATGCTGGCAACCGGTACCGCGATTGGGCCTTATCTGTCTATCTTACAAGAGGGGCGCGATTTAGAGCGCTTCAAAAATATCGTGTTGGTTCATGCTGCCCGCTTTGCCCGTGACCTCAGTTATTTGCCGCTGATGCAACAACTTGAGCAACGTTATAACGGCAAATTACGTATTCAGACAGTAGTGAGCCGTGAAGAATCCCCCGGTTCATTAACCGGTAGAGTCCCCGCGTTGATTGAAAATGGATCTCTGGAAGCCGCAGTTGGCTTGAAGATTGATGCTGAAGATAGCCATGTAATGCTGTGTGGTAACCCGCAAATGGTGCGTGATACTCAGCAATTGCTGAAGGATCAGCGGGGGATGCGTAAACATTTACGCCGTAAACCGGGGCATATGACCAGTGAGCAGTATTGGTAAGAAGTAATATTGATAATCTAAATATCTAGGGGCGCGATTGCGCCCTTTTGCTTTACCCACATTCTCTACTGTGCTTTATCTGCGAGAAACTTCACTGGCACCGCTTCCGGGCCAAAACGGTTATCCCCTTGCGTACCAAGAAATGCGCCGCAGTCGATAAACATCATGACAATAATAAGTGTGGGAATAAATCGCCCAACGCCCCACTGCCAAATTGGGGCCAACATCTGCCAATTACCCGCCATCAGTATCCAGGCCAGTACAACCAACAATGCCCACCAACCCGCTTTATTGCGGTCATGAAGCCGCTTAACCACCACCGCTGCCGTCGGCCACAACAGAAAAACAATAGCGAAAGCGGCAGTCTGAATCGGTATCCAATCTTTCCCTGCCAGAGTAAAAATCACCAGCATCGCCAACAGCCACAAGCCAATCCAGATCCAAAAATCTCGTCGCCCTATACGGCCTCTAAACGAGAAACACCATTGCTGTATTGTCATCGATGACTCTATCCATTTACCTGATATAATTTTGCCAAAGTGTAACCTAACACCCCAACTAACCTATAATCTTTGCAGTGAATTTTGACATTCACTGCCCATTACCGCTTTAATCCCCTATACACTTCGAACCACGGCGTAAGTCATGAGAAATGAAATAACCGCAATGCTGACAATACTGCTGCTGATAGCAACGGTCAGCCGCGCTCATGCCGACCCTACCGATGGCGATGATAAGCCAGCAGTAGAAACGCAGCCAACAGCCCCTTATCTGCTTTCGGGCGCCCCCACCTTTGATTTAACACTGGTGAAATTTCGTGAGCGCTATAATCGTGCTAACCCGACACTCCCCATCAGTGAGTTCCACGCCATCACCGTGAAGGGTGATGCTCCGCCACTGACGCGTGCGGCCAGCAAGATTAATGAAAATCTTTATGCTTCAACCGCATTGGAAAAAGGGACAGGTAAGATTAAGACTCTCCAAATTACCTATTTGCCCATTAAAGGAAATGAAGAAAAAGCAGCTCGGCGTGTTGCAGTGAACTATATGGCGGCGCTGATGCGCCAATTTGAGCCGACACTCACTGTCGAACAAAGCCTCGACAACGTGCAGCAGCTGCTGACACAAGGTAAAGGCTTGCCTTTCTACGCCCATCCTGTCGGTGCAATTCGCTATGTTGTAGCAGATAACGGCGAAAAAGGGCTAACCTTCGCTGTTGAACCGATTAAGCTGTCACTATCTGAAGCATAATCTCGCTGCAATTAATGACGAAAAGCAAAGCCATTACCGCTAATCATCTCTATACTGTTGGACAGGTAAACTGCCTGTCGGGCAGTCATTATTATTGACCCTCGTGTCCCCTTGTTGGAGGAAGAAACATGCGTCATCCATTAGTTATGGGTAACTGGAAACTGAACGGTAGCACTCACATGGTTAACGAGCTTATCGCTGGCCTGCGTAAAGAACTGAGCACCGTTGAAGGCTGTGGCGTAGCTATTGCCCCACCCGCTATCTACCTGAGCCAAGCTAAACATGCCTTAGCAGGCAGCCGTATCGCTCTGGGCGCACAGAATGTTGATGTGAATCTGTCTGGCGCATTTACCGGCGAAACCTCTGCTGAAATGCTGAAAGATATTGGCGCGCAATACATCATTATTGGCCACTCTGAGCGCCGTACTTATCACAAAGAAAGTGATGAGTTCATCGCGAAGAAATTCGGCGTGTTGAAAGATGCGGGTCTGATCCCAGTATTGTGTATCGGTGAGTCCGAAGCAGAAAACGAAGCGGGCCAAACTGAAGCGGTTTGTGCTAAACAACTGGATGCCGTGCTGAACACTCTCGGTGTCAAAGCGTTCGAAGGCGCAGTGATTGCTTATGAACCCATCTGGGCTATCGGTACTGGCAAATCAGCGACGCCAGCACAGGCTCAAGCGGTTCATAAATTCATCCGCGACCATATTGCTAAACAAGATGCTGCTGTTGCCGCACAAGTTATCATTCAGTACGGCGGTTCTGTAAATGATAAAAATGCAGCAGAACTGTTCACCCAGCCAGATATCGATGGCGCGCTGGTTGGCGGTGCATCTCTGAAAGCGGATGCTTTCGCTGTTATCGTGAAAGCTGCTGCAGAAGCTAAAAAAGCTTAATCTTTGCTTTTAAGTTGCTGATAAAGCCGGGGTCATAGCTCCGGCTTTATATATATATTTCTTCTGGTCTCTCTTTCCATACATCAATCCCCTCAGCCCCGACTGAACCGAGGAATTTCTTTATCTCTGCCCCCTTTTTCTCAATCTCCTTCAAGTTACAGCTAAAATGTGTTCTCTTTTGAGTATCAAGAAAATGAATAACATCGCTATCTTTAAATTTAATGAGATTACAAGCATGCCCTTGTGTCGCACCCGGTAGCATACGCATTATTGCTGGACGGTTAATGGCGAGAAGAGCATTGAGTTCATCACTTTTTTGATAATAACTTAATTGAACGATCAATTCTTCCGTGAATATCCCTTGATGGAAGCGGATGTTCATATTGTCTGCAACAGAGGCCCCCCGCAAATTAGGTAGAGCAGTCAATGGGATATCTTTTTCTAATGAATCAATAACGGCGGTGGCACAAGATATGCAATTCTGTTGTCCAAAACCATGAATCCCAAATAAGGCAAGTAAAGCCGCCAAAGGCCTTAATAATAAAGGGGCTTTACCATTACGATTGATGTTTTCTAATAAATAACGCTCTACATAACTATTTTTACTATTCATCTCCTCGCACTCTACGTATTTATTTACATTACCTACGCATGTTTTTACATTACCTGCGAATTGACTTAGTTTTACCCCGTAGGGGTCCTTTTCATTTTCTATTGCGGCAGACGAATGATAGGTCTCAATATTACTCACATGCTCCGGTTCTAATATCCCATATGCAGAACTAAATGACGCACCTATTTCGTACTCCGTCTGTATATATTCGCTTAATAAAGGTTGTTTCTCGTCACTTTCCAGTATTGGATTCAAGCTACTATGGTTATTAGTAATTTGCATATTCCTCTCCCTATAAAGTTGTCAGCTCAATCAGTTGAGATAAATAGCGCATTTAGTTCCATATGCCGAATCGAGGAGTTCTTATCTGTAAGAATGAGAGAAATAATGAAAATAATGAGGAAATGGGGATCATCAACAAAGAGATATAATTTACCAAGTAAAACGCCCGTAAGAATTAACCTACGGGCGCTGAGTCAATTAAGACTTCATGTTAACGTTTACTGATCTCATCAAAAACGCCACCAGTAGCAAAATGTACCTGCTGTGCTTTAGTCCAGCCACCAAAGACTTCGTCAATGGTAAACAATTTGAGTTGCGGGAATTCACTGGCGAATTTGGCGGCAACCGCCGGATCACGCGGGCGGTAGTAATTCTTCGCAGCGATAGTTTGGCCTTCTGGTGAATACAGGTACTTCAAATAAGCATCAGCCACATCACGAGTTCCGCGCTTATCGACGACTTTATCCACCACAGATACCGTTGGTTCAGCCAGAATAGAGACACTTGGCGTCACGATATCGAATTGGTCTTTACCCACTTCATTAACAGCCAACAACGCTTCATTTTCCCAAGCAATCAATACATCTCCGATGCCGCGTTCAACAAAGGTATTCGTCGCACCGCGAGCACCTGAGTCCAACACTTCGACATTCTTATACAGCGTTTTGACAAACTCTTGCGCCTTAGCCTGATCGTTATTGTTGTGCTCTAACGCGTAACCCCACGCCGCCAGATAATTCCAGCGTGCGCCACCAGAGGTTTTTGGATTTGGCGTGATAACCGAAGTCCCCGGTTTCACTAAATCTGACCAATCATGAATTTGCTTTGGATTCCCTTTACGTACCAGAAATACAATCGTGGAGGTATAAGGCGCAGAGTTATCCGGTAGGCGCTTAATCCAATTTTTATCAATACGACCACGTTCAGCAATAGCATCGACGTCATAAGCCAGAGCCAGAGTCACAACGTCAGCTTCAATGCCATTAATAACCGAGGTCGCTTGCTTACCAGAACCGCCATGTGATTGGCGCACTGTCACCTTATCGCCGGTTTGTTCTTGCCAGTGTTTACTGAATGCCTGGTTATATTCCTGATAAAACTCGCGTGTCGGATCATATGATACGTTCAGCAATTGAATATCTTTTGCCATGGCACCCGATGCCAGCAGCAGTAATGACAAACCTACACCCCATTTACGCATTGACCCGCTCCCCAGATTTGTTGTTATTAACTCAATGTTATTAACCTAAATGCTAATCAACCCAATTGGTTGGCTTGATACAGAGCGTGCCAGAAACTTTTCTTTCAACTAAAGAATAAAAAAGTTCTGATTATATCAATACGAAATATACCGCTAATTAAATGCAAAAAGCCCCCGCGAACGGAGGCTTTCTTTTCAGGCTATCAACTGTTTTAGAACAGTTTTTTCGCCGTGTCGTACCAATCTTCTTTAAATTTACTTTTCTTATTCTCTGGCGCGATACAAACGGAGATTAATTCATGCACCATTTTCTCGTTTTGTACGCCGACACAGAAACCGCCTTGTTTATAGTCATGATCCTGCAAAAGCAGGTCCACAGCATAAGCCCCCATACGGGAAGCCAAAATACGGTCATAAGCGACTGGAGCACCACCGCGCTGGATATGGCCCAATACGGTACCGCGGGTTTCACGACCCGTTTCTTTCTCGATGTACTTAGCCAGTTCATCGATATCGTCCAGTTTTTCAGTGATGGCAACGATAGCGTGCTTCTTACCTTTAGCGATACCGGCTTTGATTTCTTCAACTAAATCATCACGTTTAAATTCAACTTCAGGGATGGCGATAAATTCACAGCCCCCAGCAATGGCCGCCGCCAGAGTCAAATCACCGCAATACCGACCCATCACTTCAACAATGGAAATACGCTGATGTGAAGAAGAGGTATCACGTAAACGGTCAATAGCTTCAACCACAGTCCCTAATGCAGTGAAGAAACCGATCGTGTAGTCAGTACCAGCCACATCGTTATCAATAGTGCCCGGCAGGCCGACGCAGTGAATACCGCCTTCTTTGGTCAGCAAGTCTGCACCAGCATAAGAACCGTCACCACCGATAACCACTAGGCCATCAATACCACGGTCCTTCATATTCTGTAGTGCAACTTTACGTTTTTCTGGGTCACGGAATTCAGGGAAACGCGCAGAACCCAAGAAGGTGCCGCCGCGGTTAATCATATCGGACACGCTATAGCGGTCCAGCTTTTTCATACGATTCTCAAACAAGCCAAGATAGCCATCTTCAATACCGTAAACTTCTAATCCTGCTGACAAAGCTGCACGAACAACTCCACGAATGGCTGCGTTCATACCTGGCGCGTCACCGCCGCTTGTGAGTACACCGATTTTCTTGACCATGACTACCTCTGAACTTGTAGATGCGATTTTTTAAAATTCTTTATTTGCCGATTATGTCTTGCACAGGCGAACAGTACAGAAAATCAGCTTCATGAGCTTAATATCGAATATTATAGCAAAAACACCAAGCTGAATTGATTCAAGTCATGCCATTTGGCGGTATTTTCTTCACGACATAACCATTATGTAACCACAATTTACCTGCTGCTAAGGCAGCAATAGTTAATGTAGCAATAACCGATGAAGAAATTATAACTCCCAATGCGCATGACGCTCTTTTGGCACCACAGAGCTGGGATCTTGATGAATAAGCACATCAGCACCGGGGAAGCGATGCAACAATGCTCGCTCAACCTGCTCTGCTAATCTATGCGCGTCCATCAATGGCAGCATGTCTTCCATTTCAAGATGAAGCTGAATAAAGCGAGTTGGCCCCGACTGACGAGTGCGTAAGTCATGGGCACCAATCACCCCCGGCCATGACATAACGATATCAATAATTTCCTGCCGCTCATTATCAGGCAATGCCCTATCCAGCAAAGCTTGTACCGCCTCATATCCCATACGCAATGCGCTATAAAGAATATAAACACCGATACCCAATGCGAACAATGCATCCGCACGGTGGAAGCCATACCAACTCAATGCCAATGCAATAAGGATAGCACCATTCATCATGACGTCGGATTGATAGTGCAACATATCGGCACGAATGGCCTGACTGTGAGTTTTTCGTACGACCCAACGCTGAAATGTGACTAATATCAGTGTACTGAATAATGCAACTAACGTTACCCAGATACCTATACTAGGATCTTGCAACGGCTCAGGTGAAGCTAAATGCTGGAACCCTGTCAGGAACAGGAAAAGTGCCGAGCCGGAGATAAACATACTTTGCGCTAATGCAGCCAGAGACTCCGCCTTTCCATGACCAAAAGTATGTTCTTCATCGGCAGGCTGCAAAGAGTAACGCACGACAAAAAGGTTTGTCAGCGAGGCCCCCAGATCCACCAGCGAGTCGACTAATGCTGCCAACAAGCTCACTGAACCGGTATGCCACCAGGCAAAAATTTTAATAATCAGTAAGGTTGATGCCAACACAGTGGCACTCAGCGCAGCGGCTTTAACCAGTCGCGCATATTGCGGATCCATAACTCATCCCAAATGATATTTAAGGATGATCAGTATAACGGAAATGAACAAAAAAAAGCCCCGCCATCATGGCGGGGAAAGACAGGGATGGTGTCTATGGCAAGGAAAACAGGGTATTACTTGGTACTACTGGGTATTACAGGGTACTACTTACTTCTGGGCAGAAGAGGGTTGTGCTGCCGGTGCCTGCTGCATTTTCTCAATGCGCTGCTGATACTTTTGGTTCAAGGCAGCTTTTTGCTCTGGTGTGAGCAAGTTAAACATTTGGTGGCGGACTTTCGCCATTTCGACCTGACGATCAATTTGGTTTTTGGACATTTTCTCAGCTTGGGCTCTTACCGCAGCTTCGTCGAATTTATCAGCGGTAACCAGCTTGTGCATGGCTTCCCGGTCAGCGATATCCATGCGAGGCTGACCTTGACGAGATTGGCGCATTAAGTCGCGCATTTGCTGACGTTGCTGTTCGGTCAGGTTGACCCCATCAAACATGTTATGGTGACCGCGACCGTCTTTCTTATTCATCATCATACCGTCACCGTGGCACCAGCCATCAGTGGCTACGGGCTTATCAGCGGCGAAGGCGGCATGAGAGCCGAGAACTAACATTGACGCCATGATTAACGTTGATACTTTAGTTACTTTGCGCATTATTAACTCCTGGTTTCTATCTGCTCTGCAATTTAGTGCTTTGCGTTTCAATGAGAAGCAGTCTAGCGGCCCGGCTGCAAACTAGCGTCAGTAGGATGTAAAACTGGAGTCAGTGCATGTAAAGCTAAGTAAAGTCATGGAATACCGGCAATTGATAACGTATTTTGCGTCAAGAGGAGAAACAATCATGCATAAAATCCTATTAGTTGATGATGATCGTGAACTGACGTCGCTGTTGAAAGAATTACTGGAAATGGAAGGTTTTAATATTGTTGTTGCCCACGATGGCGAACAGGCATTAAACCTGCTGGACAGTTCTATCGATTTGTTATTACTTGATATTATGATGCCGCGCAAAAACGGTATCGAGACATTGAAAGAGCTGCGTCAACACCACCAGACCCCCGTGATCATGTTGACTGCCCGTGGCAGCGAATTGGATCGCGTACTGGGTTTGGAATTGGGTGCAGACGATTATCTGGCCAAACCCTTTAATGACCGTGAACTTGTCGCACGTATCCGCGCTATTTTGCGCCGCTCTAACTGGAGTGAACAGCAACAAAATGTTGATCAGGGCGCGCCAATACTGGAGGTGGATTGTTTGCAATTGAATCCGGGCCGTCAGGAAGCCAGCTTTGAAGGCCAATCACTGGAATTGACCGGCACTGAATTTACCTTGCTCTACTTACTGGCTCAACATCTCGGCCAAGTGGTTTCACGGGAGCATCTCAGCCAAGAAGTGCTGGGGAAACGATTGACGCCTTTTGACCGTGCCATTGATATGCACATATCCAATTTGCGCCGTAAATTACCAGACCGTAAAGACGGGCTACCTTGGTTTAAAACCCTGCGTGGTCGCGGGTATCTGATGGTTTCTGAAACATGATTAACAGTTTAACGACGCGAATTTTTGCTATTTTCTGGTTTACCTTAGCACTGGTGTTAATGCTGGTGCTCATGGTGCCAAAGCTCGACTCGCGTCAACTGACTACCTTGCTCGACAGTGAACAGCGCCAAGGAACGATGCTGGAGCAACATATTGAAGCCGAGCTGGCAAGTGACCCGGCGAATGACCTTATGTGGTGGCGTCGGCTTTACCGCGCTATTGAAAAATGGGCACCACCGGGTCAGCATTTAGTCCTTGTCACCACCGAAGGTCGAGTGATCGGCGCGCAACGCCACGAAATGCAAATTGTGCGTAACTTTATCGGCCAGTCAGATAATGCTGATCAACCGAAGAAGAAAAAGTATGGCCGCGTCGAGCTCGTCGGCCCTTTCTCCATCCGTGATGGAGAAGATAATTATCAGCTCTACCTCATACGCCCAGCCAATAGCCCGCAGTCAGATTTTATTAACTTGATGTTTGACCGGCCACTGCTGCTATTGATAGCCACGATGTTGATCAGTGCTCCTTTGCTGTTATGGTTGGCGTGGAGTCTGGCAAAACCGGCACGTAAATTGAAAAATGCGGCTGATGACGTCGCAAGAGGTAATCTGAAACCGCACCCTGAATTGGAGTCCGGGCCACAAGAGTTTCTGGCCACCGGGGCCAGTTTCAACCAAATGATTGGGGCTCTCGATAGAATGGTTGTCGCCCAGCAGCGGCTGATTTCTGATATTTCTCATGAGTTACGTACCCCGCTGACTCGCCTGCAACTGGCTACTGCGTTAATGCGCCGCCGCCACGGAGAGGGGAAGGAGCTGGAGCGTATCGAAATGGAAGCACAGCGGCTAGATAGCATGATCAATGACTTGCTGGTGCTATCTCGCAGTCAGCATAAAAATGAGTTACATCGTGAGCCTATTAAGGCGAATGCTTTATGGTCTGATGTACTGGAAAACGCGCAATTCGAAGCTGACCAAATGGGCAAAACGCTGGAGGTGACAGCACCGCCGGGGCCATGGACTCTCTTTGGTAATCCAGCGGCCCTTGACAGTGCGCTGGAGAATATCGTGCGTAATGCACTGCGTTATTCTCATCATCACATTGCCGTGGCATTCAGCTCTGATAATCAGGGTATTACTATCACTGTCGACGATGATGGCCCAGGTGTCAGCCCAGAAGACCGCGAGCAGATATTCCGCCCCTTCTACCGCACGGATGAAGCCCGTGATCGTGAATCTGGCGGGACAGGCTTGGGGCTGGCGATTGTCGAAACAGCCGTCAATCAGCACCGCGGATGGGTGCGAGCCGAAGATAGCCCGCTGGGCGGTCTGCGCTTGATTCTCTGGCTACCACTACACCCACTCAAGTCATAAACCGTAAACCAGCATCAATCCCGCAACTACCTGATAAGTTTGATCGGGTAGCTGCGGGCTTTTAATGCTTATTCAGACCCCCGCCCTTCCTTTTCCAACAACCGCTTCTTGCGCTCGACCCCCCAACGATATCCTGACAGCGCCCCATCCTGGCGAATAACCCGATGACACGGAATTGCCACAGCCAATATATTGGCCGCGCAAGCACCAGCAACAGCACGCACCGCTTTGGGTGAACCAACCTTCGCGGCAATATCGGCATAACTGGCCGTTTTTCCCACTGGGATTTCACGCAATGCCTGCCATACTCGCTGCTGGAAAGCGGTACCACGAATGTCTAATGGCAAATCAAGCCCAAGCTGGGGTGCTTCAACCAAGCCGACCACCTGAGCAAACCATTGCTCAAATTCGGCATCCCCCCCGATTAACTCGGCCTGCGGAAACTTATCCTGTAATTGCTGCACCAACAGCAGCGGATCATCGCCCAATAAAATGGCACAAATGCCCAGGTCACTTTTTGCCGCCAAAATCGCGCCGAGAGAACTTTCTCCCACGGCAAAGCGTAACGTGGCATCACGCCCGCCCTTACGATAGCGTGTCGGCGTCATGCCCAGTAATTGATTAGATTGTTCATAAAATCGACCACTAGAGTTATAACCGGCGTCAAAAATGGCATCCGTCACTGAACCTTGTCCCGCCAATTGCGTGCGGATACGCGCACTTCGAGTTGCAGTGGCATACGCTTTAGGAGTGAGCCCGGTAAAGGCTTTAAATAGCCGATGAAAATGGAAAGGACTGAGATTCAGTTTTGCCGCCAACTCATCAAGCTTAAGGGGTGTTTCAGCCTGTTCGATTAAACGGCACGCCTGACTGATTTTTTCTGCCTGCTGCTGCTCTTTGGATAGCTCTGTGGGCTGGCACCGTTTACAAGGGCGAAAGCCTGCAAGCTCGGCGGCATGATTATCAGCAAAAAATTCAATGTGTTCTGCTTTGGCCCGACGGGATGGGCAAGAGGGCCGGCAATACACACCGGTCGTTTTCACCGCGTAAACAAATTGGCCATCCGCCGCTTTATCGCGATTTTTTATCGCAAGCCAACGCGAATCTTGCGCTGTATCTATCAACCCGTTAACTGATGTCATGATGAGTACCCCATTGATACTGACAGTGGAATCAGCATATAAAATCACCAGACTTCGTGCTCTCCGCTCCTTGCTTTTAAATTTTTGTTTTACGACTCAACCGGCAACCGCTGCACTGATAGAGGCTTTCTGATATCCTGCGCCCCTTATTATTGGGGGACATATGCTTAATATCGTTCTATTTGAACCCGAAATCCCGCCCAATACCGGTAATATTATCCGGTTGTGTGCGAATACTGGCTGCCAGCTCCATCTGATTAAACCTTTGGGTTTCACCTGGGATGACAAACGCTTACGCCGCGCGGGTCTTGATTACCATGAGTTTGCTAACATTAAGCATCATCATGACTATCAGGCTTTTCTTGACAGTGAAAACCTTGATGGCGCGCAATCTACTGGCCCACAATCGGCCCGTTTATTTGCACTGACAACCAAAGGCACACCCGCTCACAGCGCTGTCAGTTATCAGGTTAATGACTATCTGCTGTTTGGCCCAGAAACCCGTGGCTTGCCACCCTATGTACTGGATGCCTTACCGGCTCAACAAAAAATCAGAATTCCGATGCTAGCCGAAAGCCGCAGTATGAATCTGTCAAATGCAGTATCGGTTGTGGTGTATGAAGCTTGGCGGCAATTGGGTTATCCGGGTGCATTACTGAAAGAATAGCGAATATAGGGCAGCGGCAACATACTTCGCTGCCACCTATAACGACATATCCCCAAAGCCATTGGAGTTGCAGGTAAGCGGCAGATGAATCAGCCTTGGTGAACTTACACGAGTAAGTGATTCGGGTGAGCAAATGCAGCCGACCAGCAACCCTGTAGCGTCAAGGACGAAAGGGGTCAGATGCCGTCACCGTACTCAAACCCATGACTCATCCCATTAAAATGCTGGTCCATATCCAGTGACGGTTTGTCACTCTCTGGCTTGCCAACAATTCGCGCGGGTACACCGGCGGCGGTAGTGTGGGCAGGAACAGCTTGCAACACGACTGAGCCGGCACCGATTTTGGCACCACGCCCAACTTCAATATTTCCCAGAATTTTTGCGCCCGCACCTATCATCACACCTTCACGGATCTTCGGATGGCGATCACCACTGGTTTTACCGGTCCCGCCCAAAGTGACGGATTGCAGAATGGAAACATCATTTTCAACCACTGCGGTTTCACCGATCACGATACCAGTGGCATGGTCTAGCATGATGCCGCAACCGATGGTCGCCGCTGGGTGAATATCCACACCAAAAGCGACAGAGACTTGATTTTGCAGGTAAATCGCCAGTGCTTTGCGATCTTGCGCCCACAACCAATGGCCAATACGATAAGCCTGTAAGGCGTGAAAACCCTTAAGATAAAGTAATGGCGTGGAATACTTATCAACAGCAGGGTCACGCAACCGCACCGCCAAAATATCACGCGCAGCAGAGACTATCATCTGCGCATCCGCACGGTAGGCGTCTTCAACGACCTCACGGATAGCAATAGCCGGCATGATAGGATTAGCCAACTTATTCGCCAGAATATAGCTCAATGCACTGCCTAAATTCTCATGCTTCAATAATGTCGCGTGAAAAAAGCTCGCCAGCATTGGCTCACACTCTGCCAGTGCTCTAGCTTCTGATTTAATGCTACTCCAGACCAGCTCTAACTCTTCTGACGACATTGCCTACTCCTGCCCATAAACAAGTCGCTTCGGGGAACGGCCAAAGCAACCCCATACCCTTTACATTGAGCCAGTAACCCCAATGGTGTGGATATATCATTATTATTTTATTGCAGCCAACCCACTCAACCTATCAAATGCCGCTTTTTTCATCTTTTTTGGTTCGACCTAACAAGGTCAGCGCCGCTTCGCGAGCATTTTTGTGGCAATACAGCACTTGATAAATTTGTTCAGTTATTGGCATCTCAACGCCATAACGCTGCGCTAATGCCAGAACTTCCTTGGTATTGCGGTAACCTTCAACCACCTGACCAATGTTGTCCTGCGCTTCTTGCACGCCCAATCCCTGACCCAACATGATGCCAAAACGGCGGTTACGGGATTGATTATCCGTGCAGGTTAGCACCAAATCACCTAACCCCGCCATGCCCATAAAGGTGGAGGGATCAGCACCTAATGCCGCACCTAAACGAGACATTTCAGCCAAGCCACGAGTTATCAAGGCTGTGCGAGCATTGGCACCAAAGCCAATACCATCGGACATCCCGGCACCAATCGCAATAACGTTTTTAACCGCGCCACCAAGCTGCACCCCGATAAAATCGGGATTACTGTAAACCCGGAAACTTTTACCACAGTGCAATAACTGTTGTAGATCTTCACTAAATTGCGCATCCGTTGATGCTAGCGCAATCGCAGTAGGGAGACCCGCAGCCAGTTCTTTGGCAAAAGTTGGGCCTGAAATAACAGCCAGTGGGATAGTTTCTCCCAGCGCTTCTCGCGCCACATCTGCCAGCAAACGGCCCGTTTCAGCCTCAAGCCCCTTGGTCGCCCAAACAATGCGTGCATCGGGGCGTAAATGAGGTTTGAGCTGATTCAATACCGCGCCGAAAACATGGCTGGGGACGACGACCAGTACGTCACGGCTGGCTGCCAACGCGCGTGCGAGGTCAGTTTCCAGTAGCAAAGTCTCTGGGAAAGGAACATCGGGCAGGAAGGCTTGGTTACAGCGGTCTTGTTGTAGAACCTGAATGTGTTTAGGGTCATGGCCCCATAACACGACTTGATGGCCATTACGCGCCAGCGTAATGGCTAATGCGGTGCCGTAAGATCCGGCACCGATGACAGTCATTGAAGCATGGGTGGTGTTCATCAGGCATCCTGACGTTGTTCAGCACCTTCGCCTTCAGCCTGCTGTTGCAGATAGTTCATGAACAGGGCATCAAAGTTAACCGGTGCCAGATTCAGCTGTGGGAAAGTACCGCGAGAAACCAGACTGGTGATACATTCACGCGCATACGGGAACAGAATGTTCGGGCAATATGCACCTAAGCAATGCGCCAGTTGGGTGCCTTCGATACCGGCAACGGAGAAGATACCACCCTGCTGTACTTCACACAGGAATGCAGTTTCTTCGCCCAAAGAGGCCGTTACCGTCACACGCAGTACCACTTCATACACATCTTCAGCCAGCTGACTGGAAGCAGTATCAAGATCAAGTTTAACTTCTGGCTGCCAATCTTGCTGGAAAACCTGCGGAGCATTAGGTGCTTCGAAAGAGATATCTTTGGTGTAGATACGTTGGATCTGGAAAGCCATCTCGGTGTTGTTTTGTTCTGACATGTGTATAGATACCCTAAAGTTAGACGTCCTTATTAAACAGCACAGCCGCCGTGGGCTCTTTCCATTAATATAATGAGGCCCACTGGCGAGTTAAAGCAGTGGATCAAGCCCACCGCGCGCATCCAGGGCGTGTAAATCATCACAGCCACCGATATGCTGCCCATCAATAAATACCTGAGGCACCGTCGTCCGCCCGCTGCGAGCAATCATCTCTTCACGTTTGGCCGGGTCATTATCAATAGCGATTTCATGAAAAGCCGCTCCTTTGCTGTTCAGCAGTGCTTTAGCACGATGGCAGTAAGGGCAGGTTGCTTTGGTATAAATCTCAATTTTCGCCATGGTGAACCTCAGTTAAATTTATAATCTATTGATATGACTAATCTTTATAACAATTACTTACCGCGTGCCAGTGGCAGGTTCTCGCCACTCCAGCCAGAGATACCTTCTTTCAAGGTAAACACTCGCTCAAAACCGGCTTTATTCAGCAACTCGGCAGAAGCGCGGGAGGTTGTCCCGGTGGCACAAACTACAATGATAGGCTGTGCTTTGTGCTTTTCCAACTCGCCCAGACTGCCGTTTTTAATATCACTTGGCAGTAAATTAATAGAACTGGCGATATGGCCCTTGCGGTAATCATCACGCGTGCGGATATCAACCACAACCGCATCTTCTTTGTTAATCAGACGCGTCGCTTCACCGCGAGTAATCTCTTTCACTTTTGACAGCGTAGTTTTAAAACTGGTGAAAATAACGGCAACGAACAACGCTACCCAGGCCAGACTCAAAACCGGATGCTGGCTAATGAATTGCATAATTTCTTGCAACATGGGGGTAAAAACTCCCGTTAGTTAGGGGATAATATTCAAGGGGACAGAGTATACCTGCGCGTTGCGGCAAATACAGCCAATATGCAAGTGCTATTGCAGAAACTGCGAGCAATCTCGGGAAGTTTTATCTCCGCTTTGATGATATTTACCCAAAACCCCACACCAATGTTGATCTCTTTGGGCTATTTTTAACCGGTTTTGTAGTAAATTACCGCCTTTCTACATAATAAAAAGGTTATGCAATGTCGAGCACGAAAAAACCACTGGTTCTCACTATCCTGGACGGCTACGGCCACCGTGAAGAACAGCAAGATAACGCCATTTTAAATGCCAAAACACCGGTTATGGACCGTTTATGGCAACAACAACCCCACACATTAATTGCGGCTTCCGGTTTGGATGTCGGCTTGCCTGATGGGCAGATGGGCAACTCCGAAGTGGGTCACGTCAATCTCGGTGCTGGTCGTATTGTTTATCAGGATTTGACTCGCCTCGACAAAGAAATCCAAGACGGTGACTTTTTCACAAATCCAACACTGACTGCCGCTGTTGATAAAGCGGTCAAAGCTGGCAAAGCGGTACATATCATGGGCCTGCTGTCTGCCGGCGGTGTTCACAGCCACGAAGACCACATTCTGGCGATGGTTGAACTGGCGGCCAAACGCGGTGCGACAGCTATTTATCTGCATGCCTTCCTCGATGGACGCGACACTCCACCACGCAGTGCTGAGTCATCACTGAAACGATTCACTGAGAAATTTGCAGAGCTAGGTAAAGGCCGCATTGCCTCTATTATTGGCCGCTACTACGCCATGGACCGCGATAACCGCTGGGATCGTGTACAACTGGCTTATGATTTGCTGACTCAGGCCAAAGGCGAGTTCACCGCAGACAGTGCTGTTGCCGGTCTACAAGCGGCCTATGCGCGTGATGAAAATGACGAGTTTGTTCGACCAACGGTGATTAAAGCCGCAGGTGAAGCCGATGCGGCCATGAATGATGGCGATGCATTAATCTTCATGAACTTCCGTGCTGACCGTGCTCGTCAAATCACCCGCACCTTTGTTAATGCCGATTTTGACGGTTTCAAACGCGATAAAGTGGTGAACTTCGGCGATTTCGTGATGCTGACTGAATATGCTGCGGATATTAAAGTCGCTTGTGCTTATCCACCGGCATCTCTGGAAAATACTTTCGGTGAATGGTTGATGAAGCATGACAAAACTCAGCTTCGTATTTCTGAAACTGAAAAATATGCTCACGTCACTTTCTTCTATAACGGCGGCGTTGAAGAACCATTTAAAGGTGAAGATCGTATTTTGGTTAACTCACCGAAAGTGGCCACTTATGACCTGCAACCTGAAATGAGCTCCGCAGAACTGACGGAAAAACTCATCGGTGCAATTGCCAGCGGCAAATATGATGTGATCATTTGTAACTATCCAAATGGCGATATGGTCGGTCATACCGGTGATTATGATGCGGCAGTAAAAGCAGTAGAAACGCTGGATAATTGCATTGAGCAAGTTGTTGCTGCGGTGAAAGCCGTTGATGGTCAATTGCTGATAACTGCCGACCACGGCAACGCTGAGCAGATGCGCGACCCGGCGACGGGTCAGGCACACACCGCCCACACTAGCCTGCCTGTACCCTTGATTTATGTCGGTAATAAAGAGGTTAAAACGGTTGAAGGTGGCAAACTTTCAGATATCGCACCAACCATGCTGTCACTGATGGAAATGGAAATCCCGCAAGAGATGACTGGTAAGCCGCTGTTCATCGTGGAATAATCCTTCGTTATGAAGGAAAGGGCATCATTTGCGATATCAATGGTTACGGAAGATACCATCACCGGCAACAAAGAGAGCATCTCCCTGTTGCCGAGTGAAGTGGTACGTCGTCCGTGGTCAGCACTGTACGCCGGCGTTTTTTGCGCTGGCGTATTGCTGTTGCCACTGATTGGCCACGCAGCTGATGCCCCTCAAACTGTAAAAACGGCAGATAACAAAACCCAGTTGAAGACTATTCAGCAAGATATCGCTGAGAAAGAAAAAAGTGTTCAGCAGCAAAAACAGCAACGCAGTTCGCTACTCGATCAGTTGAAACAGCAGGAAAATACCATTGCTCAAGCCAGCCGCAGCCTGCGTGAAACTCAAGGTACACTGACTGAGCTAGACAAAGAGATTTCCAGCCTCACCGCCTCAATCGCCAAGCTACAAAGCAAACAATCTCAGCAACAAGATATTCTGTCAAAACAATTGGATGCCGCCTTTAAACAAGGCCAGCACAGCAGTTTGCAGCTTATTTTAAGTGGTGAAGAGAGCCAGCGCAGTGAGCGTATTTTGGCCTATTTCAGTTATCTCAATGAAGCTCGCCAAAAATCGATTACAGAACTGGAACAAACTCGTACTGATCTGTCGGCTGAGAAAAAGACACTAGAACAAAAGAAAAATCAGCAAAAAGCGTTATTGGATGAGCAGAAAACGCAGCAAGAGAAGCTGGAACAAGCACGTACTGCGCGCAAGAAAACCCTCACTTCGCTAGAAGCCTCACTGGAAAAAAATCAGCAGGGTCTGGCCGAGTTAAAACTGAACGAATCACGTCTGCGTGATCAAATCGCCAAAGCAGAGCGGGAAGCCAAAGCCCGAGCTGAACGGGAAGCGAAAGAAGCGGCTCGGGTACGCGAGCAAGTGAAAGCGAAAGAACAGCAAGCTAAGAAAACCGGTTCCAGCTATAAGCCAAGTGAGAGTGAGCGCTCATTAATGGCCAGAACCGGTGGTTTAGGGCGGCCAAGTGCTCAGGCCGTCTGGCCAGTTCGCGGTAATGTGACCCATCGTTTCGGTGAAGCACTGCAAGGTGAACTACGCTGGAAAGGGATGGTGATTTCCGCACCGGAAGGCAGTGAAGTCAAAGCCATCGCCGATGGTCGGGTGCTTCTGGCTGACTGGCTACAGGGCTATGGTTTGGTTGTGGTTGTTGAGCACGGCAAAGGGGATATGAGTTTATATGGCTACAACCAGAGTGCGTTAGTCAATGTTGGTGCGCAAGTGAAAGCGGGCCAGCCGATTGCGCTCGTTGGGACCAGTGGCGGCCAAGGTGAACCTTCACTCTATTTTGAAATCCGCCGCCAAGGACAAGCTGTTAACCCACAACCCTGGTTAGGAAGATAGGGAACAACGTTAGGGAACATGTATTGCGCTATTTCAACACACGCCGATTTATCATCGTAAGCACCCTGCTCATCGCCAATGCCGCACAAGCGGGCAAACTTTCCATTGTTATTGATGACTTTGGTTATCGTCCCCAGAACGAAAACAAGATATTACAGATGCCACTGCCAATTTCAGTGGCGATCCTACCTAATGCTCCATACGCCAAAGAGATGGCAGTCAAAGCCCACAATCAAGGGCGAGAAATTCTGATTCACCTGCCTATGGCACCACTGAGTAAGCAGCCATTAGAGCGCGACACTTTGCAGCCCTCCATGAGCAGCGAAGAAATTCAGCGCATCATTCGCCAAGCGGTGAATAACGTTCCCTACGCCAGCGGCATGAATAACCATATGGGTAGCGCGATGACGTCAAGTTTTTCAGGGATGCAGAAAGTGATGCAGACGCTGGAGCATTACCAGCTCTATTTCCTCGACAGCGTGACTATCGGCAATAGTCAGGCCAGTAGGGCGGCAGAGGGAACTGGCGTCAAAGTGATCAAGCGAAAAGTCTTTTTGGATGACTCGCAAAACGAAGCGGCCATTCGACAACAATTTAATCGGGCAGTCGATCTCGCGCGCCGTAACGGCTCCGCAATAGCTATCGGGCATCCACATCCTTCCACGATTAAGGTGCTGCAACAAATGCTGCCTCAGCTACCTTCTGACATCGTTTTGGTTAGGCCTAGTGCACTGCTAAATGAACCTGTGCACAATTATAGCGGCGGGGGCAACGTCTCTCCGGACAAAACAAAACCGCGTGATCCGACGAAAAATGGCCGCTTGAAGGTTATCAAGCAATGCAACGCGAAAGCCAGCTACGTACCAGAGAAACTCTATGCCGATAAGATGTTTACGCTGTTAGGTGAAAGCCTAATGCAAAATCCAGCCGTGGTATTTGTACAGCGACATTGGCAGCAATACTTCCCGCCAATGCCGATCGCGCCTGAAAATGAAACAGTAGCGCCACCCGCAGATAAATCCACAACCCAATAGATAACAACGGGGCAGCCATCACTGACTGCCCCGATTTATTTAACTATCTGATATTTTTAAATTAAATCAATCCCAACTCAATACCACTTTCCCAGACTTGCCGGAGCGCATAGCATCAAACCCTTGCTGGAATTCATCAATAGAGAAACGGTGAGTAATAATCGGGGTTAAATCCAAACCAGATTGAATCAGAGCCGCCATTTTGTACCAGGTTTCAAACATCTCGCGGCCATAAATCCCCTTGATGAACAGCCCCTTGAAAATGACCTGATTCCAATCGATGGACATGTCAGACGGCGGTATTCCCAGCATCGCAATGCGCCCACCGTGATTCATTGAGTTCAGTAATGTGCGGAATGCAGGAGGTGCGCCGGACATCTCTAGTCCTACATCAAACCCTTCGGTCATACCCAGTTCGGCCATCACATCATTCAGATTTTCTTTACTAACATTGACGGCTCGCGTCACGCCCATTTTACGCGCCAGATCCAGACGATATTCATTTACATCAGTGATAACAACATGACGGGCGCCCACATGCTTACACACTGCCGCGGCCATAATACCAATCGGACCCGCGCCAGACACCAGCACATCTTCCCCGACTAAATCAAAGGACAGCGCGGTATGTACGGCATTGCCGAAGGGGTCAAAGATAGCGGCGAGTTCATCAGAGATATTGTCGGGTATTTTGAATGCATTAAAGGCTGGGATCACCAGATATTCGGCAAAAGAACCCGGACGATTCACACCGACACCCACGGTATTGCGGCAAAGATGGGTACGGCCACCACGGCAGTTACGGCAATGCCCACACGTAATATGGCCTTCGCCAGACACCCGGTCACCAATATTAAAACCTTTAACTTCCTGACCAATCGCCACAATTTCGCCCACATATTCGTGGCCAACAACCATCGGGACAGGGATAGTTTTTTGCGACCATTCATCCCAGTTATAAATATGTACATCAGTGCCGCAAATGGCCGTTTTGCGAATTTTGATCATGATGTCGTTGTGACCCAGCTCTGGCTGTGGCACCTCGGTCATCCAAATACCTTCTTCTGCTTTCAGTTTGGACAGCGCTTTCATAGACGAAACTTTCATGAACCATTCCTTACGCAATAACGTTAAGCTGTTTACCAATACGCACGAAGGCTTCAACAGCCTGCTCGACTTGCTCTGGTGTGTGATCTGCTGACATTTGGGTACGGATGCGCGCTTGCCCTTTTGGCACTACCGGATAGAAGAAACCGGTGACGTAAATCCCCTCTTTCAGCAACGCATTGGCAAACTCTTGCGCTAATGCCGCATCGCCCAGCATCACCGGGATAATAGCGTGATCAGCACCGGCCAGAGTGAAACCCGCGGCACTCATTTTCTCGCGGAATAAACGAGCATTAGCCCATAAACGATCGCGCAGTTCTGCGCCCTCTTCCAAGAGTGATAACACTTCAATTGAAGCAGCAACAATTGCTGGAGCTAATGAGTTTGAGAACAAATAAGGGCGTGAACGCTGACGTAGCCACTCAACCACTTCTTTACGCCCCGCAGTATAACCCCCTGATGCTCCGCCCAATGCCTTACCTAAGGTGCCAGTAATAATATCGACGCGATCCATCACTTCGCAGTATTCATGAGTCCCGCGACCATTGGCACCGACAAAACCTACCGCATGGGAGTCATCAACCATCACCAATGCTTGATACTCGTCAGCCAAGTCACAGACCCCTTTCAAGTTGGCAATCACCCCATCCATGGAGAACACACCGTCGGTGGCTATCATGATATGGCGCGCACCGTCTGATTTGGCTTGCTCAAGCTGGGCCTTCAGCTCGCTCATATCATTGTTGGCATAGCGGTAACGCTTCGCTTTACATAACCGCACGCCATCAATAATAGAAGCATGATTCAGCGCATCAGAAATAATGGCATCTTCTGGCCCCAGCAGGGTTTCAAATAGGCCACCGTTGGCATCAAAGCAGGAGGAATAGAGAATGGCATCTTCCATGCCCAGAAAACTGGCCAGCTTTTGCTCCAGTTCTTTATGAGTATCTTGAGTTCCACAGATAAAACGCACCGAGGCCATACCAAAACCATGGGTATCCATGCCTTTTTTCGCGGCCTCGATCAGCCGTGGATGGTTTGCCAGACCTAAATAGTTATTGGCGCAAAAATTGATTACATGGCGGCCATCAGCCACAGCAATATCTGCTTGTTGAGCAGAGGTAATGATCCGTTCGTTTTTATACAGCCCTTCAGCACGGGTCGTTTCGAGTTGTTGTTCTAATTGCTGATAAAAAGGGTTTCTAACAAAAGGCAGGGACATGCAGTTATCTCCAGGATGGGCAATTTCACCGTATATTTTACTGCTTGACGGATGAACTGACGAGAAACCTTGGCTTATATTATAAAAAATGCAGCACATATCACGGTGAACATTCCTAAACCCGCATAGAAACTGACAGATTAGCCCCTTTCGGCTGTGCGCTATCCTATGAAATGTTATGATAACGACAAATTAGTGTGGGGCATTGTGCCCGACCAAGAAGATTAGCAAGGGTGAACCTGATGATTATCGTCACTGGCGGCGCCGGTTTCATTGGCAGCAACATCGTTAAGGCACTGAATAATATCGGCTATAAAGATATTCTGGTGGTAGACAACCTGAAAGACGGTACCAAATTCGTCAATCTGGTTGACTTGGATATTGCTGATTACATGGATAAAGAAGATTTCGTTGCCAGTATTGTTGCCGGTGATGATATGGGTGATATCGACGCCATTTTCCATGAAGGTGCCTGTTCTTCCACCACCGAGTGGGATGGTAAGTACATGATGGATAATAACTATCAGTACTCTAAAGATATCCTGCACTTCTGCCTGGATCGCGGCATTCCGTTCTTGTATGCCTCATCGGCGGCAACCTACGGTGGACGTACTGATAACTTCATCGAAGACCGTCAGTACGAACAGCCACTTAACGTTTATGGCTATTCCAAATTCTTGTTTGATCAGTATGTGCGTGAGATTCTGCCGCAAGCTGACTCACAGATTTGTGGGTTCCGTTATTTCAATGTTTATGGCCCACGTGAAGGCCACAAAGGCAGCATGGCAAGCGTTGCTTTCCACCTGAATAATCAGATCAATGCAGGTGAAAATCCTAAGCTGTTCTCCGGCAGCGAAAATTTCAAACGCGATTTCATCTATGTGGGTGATGTGGCTGACGTTAATCTGTGGTTCTGGAAAAACGGTGTCTCTGGCATTTTCAACTGCGGCACTGGTCGCGCTGAATCTTTCCAGGCTGTTGCTGATGCGGTAGTGGATTTCCACCAAAGCGGACCAGTGGAATACATTGAATTCCCAGAGAAACTGAAAGGTCGTTATCAAGCATACACGCAAGCAGACTTAACCAATTTGCGTGCTGCCGGTTATGACAAACCCTTCAAAACCGTCGCTGAAGGCGTCAAAGAATATCTGACCTGGCTCAATCGCTCAGTCTAAATCACTTGCTGCAAGGAATTGATAAACGGTATGAAAATACTGGTCATCGGCCCTTCTTGGGTTGGCGATATGATGATGTCGCAAAGTCTTTACCGTACCCTGAAGGCCGAATATCCGGCAGCAGATATTGATGTGATGGCACCCGCGTGGTGCCGTCCACTTTTGGCCAGAATGCCAGAAGTGCGTCACGCAGTCCCTATGCCATTAGGTCATGGGGTTTTTGCGTTTGATGAGCGTCGCCGCTTGGGTCTGGCATTGCGTGAGACAGGCTATGACCGCGCTTATGTGCTACCAAACTCGTTTAAATCTGCCCTGATCCCTTATTTCTCTGGGATTAAGCAGCGGATTGGCTGGCGGGGCGAGATGCGTTACTTCTTGCTCAATGATATGCGCATTTTGGATAAACACGCCTTCCCGATGATGGTTCAGCGCTATGTTGCACTGGCCTATGATAAAGAACGTATTCATTCAGCCGACGATTTACCGCAACCTTTGCTCTGGCCTAAATTAGAGGTTCGAGATGAAGAGATTGCAGAGGTTACCGCTTCATTCAATCTCACCGATAGCCGGCCTATTATTGGATTCTGCCCAGGTGCTGAGTTTGGCCCCGCAAAACGCTGGCCACATTATCACTATGCACAACTTGCCCAGAAACTGATTGATGCTGGCTATCGCGTTATCTTATTGGGGTCTGCCAAAGATAATGAAGCCGGTGAGGAAATCCGTCAGGCTCTGGGCGAAAGCACGCGCGAATACTGCCTCAATTTAGCGGGCCAAACCTCGTTAGACCAAGCTGTGGTAATGATTGCTGCCTGTAACGCAGTGGTCAGTAATGACTCCGGTTTAATGCATGTTGCGGCGGCATTAGACAAGCCATTAGTGGCCTTGTATGGCCCAAGCAGCCCGGACTTCACCCCGCCACTGTCTGATAAAGCCACCGTGATCCGCCTGATTACCGGTTACCATAAAGTGCGTAAAGGTGATAGCGCTCAGGGTTATCATCAGAGCTTGATTGATATCCAGCCAGAGCAAGTGATGGCGGCGCTCGAGGCGCAACTATCTGCATGCAAAAGCGCTGTCAGTGAGGCTGATTAATGCATGTATTGATCGTTAAAACCTCTTCAATGGGTGACGTTTTACATACGTTGCCTGCACTGACGGATGCAATGAATACTATTCCCGGCATTCGTTTTGATTGGGTAGTAGAAGAGGGATTCAGCCAGATCCCCAGTTGGCACCCTGCGGTGGATAAAGTCATCCCGGTGGCAATTCGTCGTTGGCGTAAAAACTGGTTTGGTAGTGATACTCGGCAAGAGCGCTGCGATTTTAAGCGTGTTGTACAGCAGCGCAGCTACGATGTGGTGATCGATGCTCAGGGGCTAATTAAAAGTGCCGCACTGATTACTCGTATCGCCAAAGGAATTAAACATGGCCCAGATTGCAAAAGCGCGCGCGAACCGTTTGCTAGTTGGTTTTATAACTCCCGCCATGAAATTGATACCAAACTGCATGCCGTCGAGCGCATACGCCAACTATTTGCCAAAAGCCTCGGCTACGACAAACCAGAGAGTTACGGCGACTACGCCATCGCGCCGCGTTTTTTAAGCCAATTACCAACCGATGCAGGTCAGTATTTGGTTTTCCTGCATGCAACAACCCGCGACAGCAAACATTGGCCTGAAAGCCATTGGCTCAAATTGATTGAGCTGGTCGCGCCGACAGGCTTAAAAATAAAGCTGCCTTGGGGCGCGGAACATGAATATCAGCGCGCTTTGCGGTTAGCCGCGGATTTTCCTCATGTTGAGGTATTACCTAAACTCAGTCTTCAGCAAGTCGCTGAGGTTCTGGCGGGAGCAAAAGCTGTCGTCTCCGTGGATACCGGCTTAAGTCATTTGACCGCCGCACTGGACCGCCCCAACATAACGCTGTTCGGCCCAACTGATCCTGGCTTGATTGGCGGTTATGGAAAAAACCAGATTGCGGTTATTTCTGAGCAAAAAAGCATGGATACCATTTCGGCTGAAACCATCATGGCACGATTGGAAACACTGATTTTCTAAATTGTGTAATAACAATTGGCTCTGTTAATTATCGGAGTCAATTGTTCTCAGTATTCTGATTGTTAAGCGCCATTAATTGATTATTTAAGTTATTAAGCATGTTCGTTAATTCACATCGGGTTAATAACTGCATGCGGTTCTTTTACATACCCAATTAATGACTCAATACTATTTCGATAAAATAGACGCTATTGAGTCAGTGATAAACCACTGAGGATACAAAAATTATCAGATAAAAATATCACAATTAAATAAGCGGGTGGAATCTACGGCTACACCATGACACCCACCAAGCAATAATGACAATGATTCTCATTTTTAAACATAAAAAATCAATTTTACGACTTACCATTTGTTGAAAATTTATATTCTTTTTTATGAATGACCTGACTCTGCTCAGGTTATCAGGCGGCTCCAGTCGAAAAGAGCCTTTCTTGCTCAAATATGGTATTATTCTTAATAATCCATATAAATGAAATTGATAGAATGTTGCTGCGTTTATATCAGGTATTACTCTACCTTATTCAACCTCTGATTTGGCTGCGGTTGCTGTTACGTAGCCGTAAAGCCCCTGCTTATCGCAAGCGCTGGGGGGAACGCTATGGTTTTTGTGCTGGTAAAGTTGTTGCCGGCGGCATTATGCTGCATTCCGTTTCAGTCGGTGAAACACTGGCTGCTATCCCATTAGTTAGGGCGCTGCGCCATCGTTATCCATCATTGCCTATTACCGTGACCACCATGACCCCCACCGGCTCTGAGCGCGTCCAGTCGGCTTTTGGTAAAGATGTTCACCACGTTTATCTTCCTTATGACCTTCCCGGTTCGGTGAATCGTTTTCTTGATCAGGTCAATCCCAAACTGGTCATTATCATGGAAACTGAATTATGGCCGAACCTGATCAATGCACTGCATCGCCGCAAAATACCCTTGGTGATTGCTAACGCACGTCTTTCTGCCCGGTCTGCCGCGGGTTATAAAAAGATCGGTAGTTTTATACGCAACATACTGCAACGAATCACACTGATTGCCGCGCAAAATCAAGAAGATGGCGATCGTTTTATCGAGTTGGGTCTTAAGCGTTCGCAACTGACCGTCACGGGTAGCTTAAAATTTGATATTTCCGTCACACCTGAATTAGCCGCCAGAGCCATAACATTGCGCCGCCAGTGGGCACCACATCGCCCAGTTTGGATTGCCACCAGTACGCATGACGGCGAAGAAACTATCTTGCTGGAGGCCCATCGTCAGTTATTGCAGCACTTCCCGACATTATTGCTGATATTGGTGCCCCGTCATCCAGAACGTTTCCCAAAAGCGGTTGAATTAACGCAAAAAGCCGGTCTGAGTTACACATTGCGCAGCAAAGGCGAAGTCCCATCGACCAATACACAAGTCGTGATTGGCGATACCATGGGCGAGCTGATGCTACTGTATGGCATTGCTGATTTAGCTTTTGTTGGCGGGAGTCTGGTTGAACGTGGTGGTCATAACCCGTTAGAGGCTGCGGCCCACGCTATTCCAGTGCTGATGGGGCCACATAGGTTCAACTTTAAAGATATCTGTGCAAAGCTAGAACAAGCAGAAGGGCTGATTACCGTCACCGATACCTCCTCGTTGGTAAAAGAAATTACCATGCTGCTGACAGATGAGGATTGTCGCCTCTATTATGGCCGTCATGCAGTTGATGTCTTGCATGAAAATCAAGGTGCACTACAACGGTTATTGCACTTGCTGGAGCCTTATCTGCCGCAACGGAGCCACTAAATGAGTGCAAGAAAACGCCTGTCAGTGGTGATGATCGCCAAAAATGAAGCCTCACTACTGGCAGATTGTTTGGCATCAGTTACTTGGGCTGATGAAATAGTGGTATTGGATTCTGGCAGTGAAGATGAAACCGTCACATTGGCCCAACAATTTGGCGCAAAAGTTTACAGCAACACCGAATGGCCCGGTTATGGCAAACAACGGCAATTAGCCCAGCAATATGCCACTGGCGATTACATTCTGATGCTGGATGCTGATGAACGTGTTACCCCCGAGCTTAAAACCGCGATTGAAACCGCCTTATCAGCACCTGAAGAGGGGGCCGTTTATAGCTGTGCTCGGCGAAACCTATTTTTAGGCCGCTTTATGCGCCATAGCGGCTGGTATCCCGATAGAGTGACACGATTGTATCCGCACCACCAATACCACTATAACGACGATTTAGTTCATGAATCACTCAACAGTGGTTCTGCTAAAATTATTCCATTGACGGGTGATTTACTGCATCTGACTTGCCGTGATTTTTTTGCTTTCCAACGTAAGCAACTTAACTATGCTCAAGCATGGGCGGAGCAGCGCCATCAACAAGGCAAAAGTTGCCGTTACTTTTCAATTCTCAGCCATACTCTCGGGGCATTTTGTAAGACATGGCTATTACGTGCTGGTTTCCTCGATGGTAAACAGGGGCTATTGCTGGCAGTGGTAAATGCGCAATATACCTTTAATAAATATGCGGCTCTGTGGGCATTGAGCCATCAATATCAGAAAAGTGAGAATTCATGACCACTAAAGCCATCTATCCGGGGACATTTGACCCTATGACCAATGGGCATTTGGATTTAGTTACCCGCGCTTCAAAAATGTTTAGCCACGTGATTTTGGCTATTGCGGACAGTTCCAGTAAAAAACCCATGTTTACTCTGGCTGAGAGGGTTAATTTGGCAAAACAAGTGACCGCCTCGCTGGAGAATGTTGAAGTCTTGGGATTCAGTGAACTAATGGCCGAATTTGCCAAAAAGCATGATGCGAATATCTTGGTACGTGGCTTACGGTCAGTTTCAGATTTCGAATATGAATGGCAGTTGGCAAATATGAACCGTCATCTGATGCCAAAATTGGAAAGTGTCTTCTTGATGCCATCTGAAAAGTGGTCATTTATCTCATCCTCACTGGTGAAGGAAGTTGCGCGACATGGTGGAGACATCACGCCATTCCTTCCAGCACCAGTTACTCAGGCTTTGATGAGCAAATTAGCTAAATAAATAGCGTTAATGCTGGCAGTAGCGGCAAAAGAACGTACTGCGCTGCCCGTGTTTTGCAATTTCAATTACATTCCCACAACGGCGGCAAAGTTCTCCCGCCCTTCCATATACCTGTAATTCTTGAGCAAAATAGCCCGGCTTGCCATCTGACTGTAAAAAGTCACGCAACGTTGTGCCACCTTGCTCAATAGAATGCAATAACACTGCTTTTATCGTGGCAACCAACAATGCGATTTCGGACTCGGTTAATGAACCGGCAGCGCGATCAGGTAAAATACCTGCGGCAAACAAAGATTCACTGGCGTAAATATTACCAACCCCCACCACCACTTTGTTGTCCATCAGCCACTGTTTAATCACGGTACGTTTATTCCGTGATTTTTCAAGCAGATATTCAGTTGTAAATTCATCACTCAAAGGCTCTGGCCCCAAGTGTGCTAATACGTTACTGGTTGCAAGGTCTTTCGCCCATAACCAGGCCCCAAAGCGACGCGGGTCGGTATAGCGCAGTATTTTTCCATTACCGATAACCAAATCAACATGATCGTGTTTTTCTGGCTCAGTCTCTTCAGATAGAACGCGCAGGCTGCCTGACATCCCCAGATGGACGATAATCCAACCCGTTTTCAGTTCGATCAGCAAATATTTTGCTCGGCGTTGAACACTTAATACAGGTTGGTCACTGAGCGCGAGAATTTCATCCGATACCGGCCAGCGTAAACGAGCATTCCTCACCACGGCATACAGAATGGTTTGGCCGACAAGGTAAGGTTCAATCCCGCGTCGGCTGGTTTCAACTTCTGGTAATTCAGGCATGTAACCTCCCTAACCGTATTTCACTGAACTTTATATAATAAAAAACCCGGCCGAGGCCGGGTTTTCTTAATCCACCAAAATTAAAATTATTTAATTTTAGCTTCTTTGTAGATCACGTGTTGACGGACAACTGGATCGAATTTCTTCAATTCCAATTTTTCCGGCTTAGTACGCTTGTTCTTCGTAGTGGTATAGAAGTGACCAGTACCAGCAGAAGAAACCAGCTTGATCTTCTCGCGAACACCTTTAGCCATGATTCAGTTCCTTAATACTTCTCACCGCGGGCGCGAATTTCGGCCAAGACCGTTTCGATACCCTTCTTATCAATAACACGCATACCTTTAGCAGATACGCGCAGAGTTACAAAGCGCTTCTCGCCCTCAACCCAAAAACGGTGAGAGTGAAGGTTCGGCAGAAAACGGCGTTTGGTCGCGTTCATTGCGTGGGAACGGTTGTTACCGCTCACCGGGCGCTTGCCAGTAACTTGGCAGACTCGGGACATGTCTATTCTCCAAAAATCAAATCAGCTCGAGCTTCGTATAGGATTTGGCCGCCTCGTCAGGCTTTAGAGCCCATCTCAGCAAATTCACTGAGAAGACTCACTGTCATCAGGTCAGAAACCCCTGTCACCAGGCTATAAACCTGCTGAGATAGGCTCTTCACGCCAAACCCAAGATTCTCAAAGGTGGCGTAGTATACGCTCTGAAGCGTAAGTGCTCAAGTCCCGAACAGCTAAAGATCCCGAAAGGATCAATTATTCTTTCGCTAAAGCCATCCGCGTTCGGCAAATGAGACACATTCACCCCGTCCAACCACCAAATGATCGAGCACTCGAATATCTAATAATGAGCAGGCTTTTACGACCTGCGTAGTCATCAAACGGTCGGCTTGGCTCGGTTCAGCCTTACCCGAAGGGTGATTATGCGCCAGAATTAGCGCGGCGGCATTAACCTTCAGCGCTGCACGCACAATTTCCCTCGGATGGACTTCTACGCTGCTGATGGTACCAGTAAACATCTCCTCATGGCGAATAACACGATGCTGGTTATCTAAAAACATGACTAAAAAAATTTCACGCTCACGGTGCGAAAGAATATTTTGCAGAAATTTTTGAGTAATATCGGGATTGAGCAGAACACTTTCCCGCATAAGATGAGATGAAAAACAGCGACCGGCCAGTTCTGCAATGGCCTGGATCTGGCTATATTTCGAAACGCCAATCCCTTTTTTTGCACACAATGCTGAATAATCTGCCGATAGCAGCCCATGCAGCGAACCAAATTCTTCAATCAGATATTCAGCCATTTTTATGACATGCATGCCCGGAATACCGGTGCGCAGAAAAATAGCGAGCAACTCGGCATCAGTTAGTACGGCAGCTCCATATTTCAGTAATTTCTCCCTTGGGGCCAACGACCCGTTCCACTCATCCATTCCTTGGTTCCTGTTATCCCTAAGCAGCGCGAGCAGCATGCCTGAAGGCGTTGTGGCTGACGACCTTATGGTTATCAGCATGCGTAGCGTCTCGCAAATTTGATGATTGATGGCATCAGGAGATGCCCTGATAGCTAATCTCCACTACGGTTATGCTAAAATATCGCCTCTTACAGCTTTCATTCGGACAATCATGATGACGGGACTTTCCGGCAAACATATTGTGCTCGGGATTAGCGGGGGCATTGCCGCGTATAAATCTCCTGAGCTGGTACGCCGCTTGCGTGACAGAGGTGCAGAAGTGCGTGTGGTGATGACTAGCGCCGCCAAAGCGTTTATTACGCCACTCACGTTGCAGGCAGTCTCGGGGTATCCCGTCTCCGATGATTTACTCGATCCTGCGGCAGAAGCGGCCATGGGCCACATTGAGCTGGGTAAATGGGCTGATTTGGTGATTATGGCCCCAGCCACCGCCGATTTACTAGCTAGAGTGGCAGCTGGCATGGCAAATGACCTGCTGACCACAGTTTGTCTTGCAACATCCGCACCTATTGCCGCCGTACCGGCCATGAATCAGCAGATGTACCGAGCATCAGCAACGCAAGCGAACCTACAGACCCTCGCCAACCGTGGAATGTTACTGTGGGGGCCGGACAGCGGCAGCCAGGCGTGTGGCGATGTTGGCCCAGGCAGAATGCTAGACCCATTGGAAATTGTCGCACTGGCACAAGATTATTTTTCTGCTAAGCAAGATCTGCAACATTTGAGTGTCATGATTACCGCCGGACCAACACGAGAAGCACTTGATCCGGTGCGCTTTATCAGCAACCAAAGTTCAGGCAAGATGGGCTTCGCGATTGCTCAGGCCGCCGCCGCCCGAGGCGCAAATGTGACTCTGGTAGCTGGGCCTGTAACACTGCCAACGCCCGCAGGTGTTAAGCGCATTGATGTTGTCAGTGCGCTTGAGATGCAACAGACCGTCCAGAACTTGGTCGCCCAGCAGAATATTTTTATTTCTTGTGCTGCGGTAGCGGATTACCGTGCCGAGCAGGTTTCTGACGAGAAAATAAAAAAGCAGGGTGATGAAATTACCCTTAAGTTAGTGAAAAACCCCGATATTGTCGCAGGGGTTGCTGCGATGGCTAAAAATCGTCCTTTTGTTGTAGGATTTGCTGCCGAAACCCAGAATGTGGAAGAATACGCGCGACAGAAATTGGCACGAAAGAAACTAGACCTTATTTGCGCTAATGATGTATCGCTCGCAGAGCATGGTTTTAACAGTGATACTAATGCCTTGCACCTTTTTTGGCCGACTGGCGAGAAACGTTTACCGCTTTGCGATAAGCAGCTCCTCAGTCAGTATTTAATAGACGAGATTGTCAGCCGTTATGATGAAAAAAATCGACATTAAAATTCTGGATCCACGTGTTGGCAATGAATTTCCTTTACCAACTTATGCGACAGAAGGCTCTGCCGGTCTGGATTTGCGTGCTTGTCTGAGCGAAGCAGTAGATTTACTGCCGGGGCAAACAACCTTGTTGCCGACTGGCTTGGCAATTCATATCGGCGATAGCGCGCTGGCAGCAGTCATTTTGCCACGTTCAGGGCTTGGGCATAAACACGGCGTGGTATTAGGTAATCTGGTCGGGCTTATTGACTCTGATTATCAAGGTCAGTTGATGGTCTCCGTCTGGAACCGTGGTCAACAACCTTTCACTATCGAACCTGGTGAACGTATTGCACAGATGGTGTTCGTTCCCGTTGTTCAAGCAGAATTCAATCTGGTTGAAGATTTTGACCTGAGTGAACGTGGTACCGGTGGTTTTGGTCATTCTGGGCGCCAATAACCTACCCTAGACCTCAATATCGTAAAAAAGCTATCACATAAGCCGCCGGGGCCTGACCCCAGAGCGGCCGGTATTTGGGTTTTTGTTATTAAGTTATTTTTAGCAAGGGTCTACTCGGACATGGCAGAAAAAGAAAATACGAAAAGGAATAGGCGCGAGGAAATTTTGCAGGCTTTAGCGCAGATGCTGGAATCCAGCGATGGCAGCCAACGCATTACTACCGCCAAACTCGCCGCGAATGTGGGGGTTTCTGAAGCAGCGCTTTATCGGCATTTCCCCAGTAAAACGCGGATGTTTGATAGCCTAATCGAGTTTATTGAAGACAGTCTGATGTCCCGCATTAATTTGATTCTACAAGATGAAAAAGAGACGTTTAACCGCCTCCGGCTTATCTTGTTGTTGATATTAGGCTTTGCAGAACGCAACCCAGGGCTAACCCGAATTATGACCGGGCATGCACTGATGTTTGAGCAAGACCGCTTGCAAGGGCGAATTAACCAGTTGTTTGAACGTATTGAAGTGCAGTTGCGTCAAGTGCTTCGCGAGAAAAAGCTGCGTGATGGGCAAGGTTTTATCCATGACGAAGCCCTGCTGGCAACTCAGCTACTGGCATTTTGTGAAGGGATGCTATCGCGCTTTGTTCGTTCAGAATTTCGTTACCGACCAACACAAGAGTTTGATGCCCGCTGGCCACTGATTGTGGCTCAGTTACAATAAACTGAGGTCAGCGCCGGTTAGAAACAATGTAAAAGGGCCATTTGGCCCTTTTTGGTTAAAGAAGCCTTAGATGCCGTATTTTTGACGATACTGACGTACCGCCACCAAATGATCAGCCATTTCAGGTTTCTCTTCCAGATAACTGATGACATCTTTCAGGGTCACAATAGAAATCACTTGGCAGTGATAATCGCGCTCAACTTCCTGAATTGCAGAAATTTCACCACGCCCACGTTCCTGGCGATCCAGTGAAATCATCACCCCCGCCAAAGTCGCGCCATGTGCATTGATAATCTCCATGGATTCACGAATTGCAGTTCCCGCAGTTATCACATCATCCACCAGCATGACCCGACCTTGCAACGGACTGCCCACCAAACTGCCACCTTCACCGTGATCTTTGGCCTCTTTACGGTTAAAGCAGTAAGGTACATCGCGCTTATGATGTTCCGCCAAAGCAACTGCGGTGGTAGTCGCAATCGGAATACCTTTATAAGCTGGCCCGAATAAGAGATCGAATTCGACACCACAATCCATTAATGCTGCAGCATAAAAGCGCCCGAGTTTTGCCAGATCAAGCCCGGTATTAAACAACCCTGCATTAAAGAAATAGGGGCTAATTCGCCCTGACTTCAGGGTAAACTCGCCAAACTTCAACACCTGCTTGTTAAGCGCAAACTCGATAAACTCGCGCTGATAGGCTTTCATTGGTACTTCTCCTCTCCAGATTGTGACCGCTTTCGTTAATCACTTTGTTTAGTTATTGGATACACCGCCAACCTGATTCATCACGATACGTGTATCAACGCGCTGAATCTGCGTTAGCAGGCAAAAAAAAGGCGACTACCAAGTCGCCTCAATCATTTATTCTGCTAACGCCGCTTTCTGCGCCTGGAAGATAGTTTCTATCCCTCCTCGGGCCAAATCCAGCAACGCCAGTAATTCTTCATGGCTGAACGGTTCGCCTTCAGCGGTGCCTTGCACCTCGATCATTCGGCCATCTTCCATCATGACGACATTCATGTCGGTTTCTGCTGCAGAATCCTCGACATATTCCAAATCGCAGAGCGCTTCGCCATTAACGATACCAACAGAAACTGCGGCTACCAGCCCTTTCATCGGGTTAGCCTTCAATTTACCGCCAGCCACCAAACTATTCAGTGCATCAGCCAACGCTACACAAGCACCACTGATTGAGGCAGTACGTGTGCCACCGTCAGCCTGCAAAACATCACAGTCTAAAGTGATAGTGAACTCACCCAGTTTCTTCAAATCAACGGCCGCACGCAAAGAGCGGGCAATCAAGCGTTGAATTTCTAAAGTGCGGCCACCTTGCTTACCTTTGGCGGCTTCGCGGGCATTACGGCTATGGGTGGAGCGTGGCAACATACCATATTCAGCTGTTATCCAGCCTTGACCTTGGCCTTTCAGAAAGCGCGGAACCCCCTCTTCGACCGTGGCGGTGCACAATACTTTGGTATCGCCAAATTCAACCAATACTGAACCTTCAGCGTGTTTCGTGTAATTACGGGTCAGGGTCAATGGGCGGACTTGTTGTGCTGCTCGGCCTGCTGGGCGCATGGGTTTTCTCCGGCTTTAAATCGATATTGGTCGCGCATTATACGGCCTTAGTGATGTAATGCCTATCCTGCCTGCGCCCCGGAGGCTATAATCCCTGCATCTTTTCTTTAAAACGGGTACGCAACAATGATCCGCAGCATGACCGCCTACGCCCGGCGTGATATTAAGGGCGAATGGGGCAGCGCAGCCTGGGAGCTGCGTTCCGTTAACCAACGCTACTTAGAAACTTATATTCGCTTACCAGAACAGTTCCGCAGCCTAGAACCTGTCATCCGCGAGCGCATCCGTGGCCGCTTGACGCGCGGTAAAATTGAGTGCAATTTGCGTTTTGAACTTGATGCCAGCGCACAAAGCTCTTTGATCCTGAATGAAAAATTGGCGAAACAATTAGTTGAAGCCGGTAATTGGGTCAAAATGCAAAGTGACGAAGGTGAAATCAATCCAGTTGATATTTTGCGTTGGCCGGGAGTCATGGCCGCAGAAGAGCAAGATTTGGATGCTATCAGCACTGAGCTGATGCAGGCGCTGGATGTGGTACTTGATGACTTTATCATTTCTCGCGAAACCGAAGGTGCCGCCCTGAAAGCCCTTATCGAGCAACGTCTCGACGGTGTGAGTGCAGAAGTGGTTAAAGTTCGTGCGCACATGCCTAATATCTTGCAATGGCAGCGTGAGCGACTGCTGAACAAGCTCGAAGAAGCGCAAGTTCAGTTAGAAAATACCCGCCTAGAACAAGAATTGGTGCTGATGGCACAGCGTGTCGATGTGGCTGAGGAGCTGGATCGTCTGGAAGCGCATGTCAAAGAAACACACAATATTCTGAAGAAGAAAGAAGCTGTTGGCCGTCGCCTTGATTTTATGATGCAGGAGTTCAACCGCGAGTCGAATACTCTGGCATCAAAATCTATTAATGCTGAAGTCACCAACTCAGCTATTGAGCTGAAAGTGCTTATCGAGCAAATGCGCGAACAGATTCAGAACATCGAGTAACTTCTCACCGCATTTCAGTACGTCGCAAAATGCCTTTAAAGCCCGTAACTTACGGGCTTTCTTTATCTCAACACATCACATATCATTCCATGAAATTTCACTAAATCCATGTACCAAGCTATGTACCATTTCACTCTTTGGTACATCTACATTTGGTACACAGGAAAGGCTCAGCGTGGATACATGGGAAAGTTAACAGATTTACAAATTAAAGCATGGTTAAAGGCTGGAGAACGCTTTGAGGGCCGCTCAGACGGCAATGGACTATATCTTTGCTACCGAGAGAGTTTCGCCTCACCTAAATGGCGTTTCCGCTACCGTTTCGCAGGTAAAGCACGGGCTATGTGGATCGGTTCTTATGCCGAGCTATCACTGGCCAAAGCGCGTGAAACAATTAAGTTACTGTCGGCTCGTGTTTCTTTGGGTTACGACGTGGCTGGAGAAAAGAAAGAGCGTAAGGCTGATGCACTAGCAAAGATCGAGTCTGATAAGAATGCGTTGTTGGTTTCTCATTTAGCTACGGAATACTTTGAACGCCAGATATTAGGCCGATGGAAACACCCTGATATCCTCCGCCGTCGGATTGATAAAGACATTAATCCGAACATTGGCCACTTAAAAGCCGATGAAGTAAAACCCCGCCATATTGACGATATGCTGCAAAACATCCTCGCCAGAGGTGCACCAACAGTGGCCAACGATGTACTACGCTGGACGCGACGAATATTTAACTATGGTATTAAGCGCCACATCCTTGAAGTGAACCCCACAACTGCCTTTGATATATCCGATGCTGGCGGGCAGGAAAAGGCCAGAGAGCGCTATTTAGATACTGGTGAGCTAGAGCAGCTATTTGCTGCAATGAGGCTAGCAAAAGGTTTCAGTATCCAAAATGAGCTAACAATGAAATTACTCTTATTACTCTGCTGCCGGAAGATGGAGCTATGTGCAGCTAGGTGGGAAGATATTGATTTAGAAAATGCCATATGGCACCTAACTGGCACCAAGAACGGCGACGCTATCGATATTCCACTCCCTCCAGTGGCCATAACATGGTTCCAACAGCTTAAAGACATGTCATTTAGTAGTGAGTGGGTTCTGCCTGCCCGAAAAATGCAAAACCGCATGATTCCCCACATAGCAGAGAGCACGTTGCCTGTAGCCTTAGCCAAAGTAAAAACACAGATGCAGGGTGTAGAGAATTTTACTGTTCATGACTTCCGACGAACAGCCCGGACTCATCTGGCATCTTTAGGCGTTGATCCTATCGTTGCAGAAAGATGTTTAAATCATAGAATTAAAGGGGTGGAAGGGATTTATAATAGACATCAGTATTTGGACGAACGTAGAAAAGCCTTAACTTTATGGGCAGATAAATTAGTGAAATTAGAATCGGAGGAACGAGATAGCAAATGAAAAGCTTCCAAAAAATGAATGAGTTTGAAAGGGTTGCAACTCTCCCCTCAATCACTATCGATGAAATAGCTAAGTGCTTGGTTGGGCTATCTCCGACCTTATTAAAAAGAGATATAGATACAGAAAAACTAGAAGTTATTTCTCATATAAAAATGAGACTTAAAAGAACCTTAGAGGAAGTATTCAAAGCTAATAACATCGAGAGAATAACAAAATATACTGATTATATAGCTTCTCCGCACCCCGTAGATGACAGTGAAAAGATTTCATCAGATCTTATTTTCTCAATTGGATATAATTGTCTTGATGCCGATGAAACCCCTGAGGCTATAATTGAAAGATGCAGTATGGCTGTGCAAAATATTGCAATAATAAATAAAAACAATAAGTTACTTTCTTTTATTGGTGGTGAAGCGGAAAAACTCGGCCTCCAAATAATAAAAAATAACAGAGGTGCATATAAAAAAGATGAGGAGCTATTTAATGTAAATAAATTACTTGGGATAACATTAACTTTATTAGCCAAAGAAAAATATGAGCAAAACAATGCAAAATGGATTAAGAAAGGAGATGTTATTTGCGTTGAACATATCAAAGAAATGATTGATCTGTATATTCAAGAAAATGATATCTCAACCAATGGCCTACGAGCATCCTCTCTTCGAGCAAAACTTAAATCGGCCTTAAATGCCATATATAACTAGTTATGTATCAGCTAAACATCTAGTAAGGTTTGGCTGATACATAAAAATCCATCATAAAGTTGCCTTTAATTGCCTTTAATTGCCTTTAATTGCCATCAGTTGCCATTCACTAATATTCACTTGTATCCCACCTCACTAATTCGCACTAAAAATAATTAATTCATATATTTCAATAAATTAAAAAACAACCCATTTGTGCTTTTTTAATGGAATTGTGAAAATTTCAATGGAAAATGTATCAATTTAATGGAATTCCATTCTTGATGGAAAACTAAGATTGTGTCAGGTAATCTCACCTCATCGCTTACCCATCAAGGAGTTACAAGATTGATGAGACATGAAAATACAACACATGGCTCTTTACCCGCAGCAGGGTTTGTCCGGCAAAAGGCATTGATGCCCTGCTTACCGTTTTCCCCTGCAACATTATGGAGACGGGTATCAGCGGGTACATTCCCTAAACCAGTAAAGATATCAACCAGAATTACGGCATGGAAAGTAGATGAAATTTGGGAATGGATTGAATCACAACAACATCATTAATAATGTAATAAAGGCGACCAAGTAGATCGCCAATATAATATACAAATAAAATCTAAATAATAATGTTTAGCCTTTTGGTTCGATACCTCGCCGCTTTAATTCTTGCCTTGCGAGATCTTTTATCCAATTGGCGAGACTAACATTATCTTTACCTGCCTCAGCTTCTAATTGTTCTTTAAGCTCAGGCGTAATTCGCATTTTGAACTGTGGAGATTGGCCGCCCCCTTTAGGGCTTCTATCTCTTGTTGTAACTGTTGACAAGTGGCCACCTATTGGATTACTGTTAACTCGTTAGGTGGCCACCTTACCATGATGTCCCCTAAAAAAAAAGCAGCCTCAATCAGTATTCGCAGTACCAATTGAGGCTTAACCATTAACGAAACAGAGAGCAACGCCATGGCTACATCAAAGTGTACCTACATCTTTGCGGCAATCAACCGCACACAACGCAAAATACGCCCGCTCATGCTGCGGATCACCGCCTGTAATGAGACCACCGCCCGCCGCCAGTTGGCCGGTGACTATATCTTACTGTTTGCTGGCCGTTTGCCGGTAAGAGCAGGCTCCCATGACTGAACTCCCTGAATACGGCGAACGCTATCGCCACAAAGAGGGCTGGACGGTGCGTATCGTGAACCTGAAACTGGCCTCCGAGCAGACCCAGCGCCAAAACCCTGAATTCCGTTATGAAGTCATTTTTAATTATGACCTCACTACACGATATTCTTCCATGCCGTTAACGTGGTTCGCCAAGGTGTACAGCAAAATAGCTGATGCGCCAGAACGTGACCCGATAACAACACTCAATATCAGTAAAGGATTATTGCTGCATAAGTCCGTTAAATATATTTACCCGAAAAGACCGTATTCAGAACGCCGCCCAGCGGAAAAGAGCGAGGAACATTATTCACACTTTCTCTAACCGGCATAAATAGCGGTAACGAATTCTCACTTTCTAAAACGGACTCTATTATGACAATGCAACAATATGAGCATAACGCTGCTCAGGGCCGCCCTTTATCTGAAACTCAGGTTTTGAATAATCATCTGGCCTACGGAATACCGGAAGATGATTTTTTTAAATTAACCCGCGCCAAAAATGCCAGCGCATTATTAGCCGCCTTACTGGCGAACCATTTTGACTCGTCCGCCTTTCCCGGCATGTTACCGGTGAAAGAAGTCTCCGCTATGGTCGATTATCTGTATGAAGACCTGATAGCCGTCACTCAAAGCTGTGCATTACTATCCAGTGGGGTGCAATCATGAACCTGAATAATACCTCCTGTATTCCCCTCGAAGTGCGTACCGCGCTGTATCGTCGTGCCGTGGCGCAAGCCTATCTGGATACCTGTGTGCCCTACGGCGTCGCGCTCACCATGAATATTGATGAGCTGCAAATGGTGATAGCCGAAAACGTGGAAGTCTATTTTATGACACGCCACGGCCCTGAGAGCGGGATGGAAGCCGCCTGCTGCATGCTGGAAGACATGGTGCTGCCGGACATTCTGAATGTGGCCCCCCGCCTGACGCTGTTGGGGGAAACCATGATGGATGAGCTGTGCCGGGCGTACATCAAAACGGCGAACATGCCGGTCACACTGCACTGAGGGGGACATGATGGCACAGAATTTTGTATCGGATATTACCGCCGCCGCCCATACGCGCTGGCCGGTTGTCCTGCCCTTGCTGGGTATTGCCGTTCCGGCCCATGGTCAACACGGCGCTTGTCCGCACTGTGGCGGTTCAGACCGTTTTCGTTTTGATGATCGGGATGGGCGCGGGACATGGATTTGTAACCAGTGCGGGGCCGGTGACGGGCTGGATTTGGTCAAGCTGGTCAACGGGTTGACGGCCGGTAAAGCGGCCCATGAGGTGGCACTGGCGCTGCAATTACCCCAAAGCCAACAGCCGCCCGCCAGAAAAGAAGCAGCCAAACCCATACAACCGGTAGCCGAGACTGTTGCGGCCTTGCTGGCAGGCTGTGTGCGGGGTGAAAGTGACTATCTGACCGGTAAAGGGTTGTTGGAACATCCTCACCGCCTGACCACGCAATTGAAGAAAAGCGGCGGGATTGATTTCCCGCCCGGCTCACTGGTGCTGCCGCTGACCGATATCAGTGGCACCGTGACCGGCGCGCAACTGGTTTCCCCCTTGGGGGACAAGCGCCTGTTGCCGGGTACGGTGCTCAAAGGGGCATTTATTGCCCTTGAATCCGAGCTGGACAGCCCGCCACAGGTCGTTATCACCGAGGGCTATGCTACCGCCCTGACCGTGGCACAACTCACTGACGGCGTGGTGATGGCGGGTATTGCCGCCAGTAACCTGCTAAACGTGGCGTTGGTTATCCGGGCGAAGTGGCCAGAAGCGCGCATTATTCTGGCCGGAGACAATGATTTTGATGATGGCAAGGTCAACACCGGCAAAGTGTGGGCGGAGAAAGCAGCGAAAGCCGTGGACGGTTGGGTGACGCTCCCCCCGACCCGCTTTAAAGCCGACTGGAATGATTATCAGCGGGATAACGGCACCGAACGGGCCAGAGAAGCGTTCCGGGAAGAGCTGGTGCAACTGGGGAAAGACAAGGCCAAATTGCCACAAGGCTTTCGGCTAACGCAGGAATATTTGTGGTTCGATAAGCAGGTGCAGAAATCAGACGGCGATACGGAAATCCGCAATATCAAAATCTGTAACCCGCTCAAGGTGTCGGCCATTACCTGCGATGCGGACGGCGGTAACTTTGGCCGCCTGCTGGAATGGGAAGACACTTATGGGATTTGCCGTAAATGGGCGATGCCGATGGAAATGTTAAGTGGCAGCGGCGAAGAGCTGCGGCGGGTGCTGCTGGTCAACGGTCTGTCGTATATCAGCACCACCGGCGAGGCCCGCGCCCGGCTGATGGAATATATTTCTCTGTGTAAGCCAGAGCGCAAAGTCACCTGTGTGAACAAAACCGGCTGGCATGGCGGGGTGTATGTGTTGCAGGACGAGGTGATTGGTGAGGGGGCCGACGGGGTAATATTGCAGACGGCCAGCGTACAGGGGCGGGATTTTCGGGTAGCGGGCAGCCTTGATGAGTGGCGCGAGCATATCGGGCGCTACTGTATCGGTAATTCCCGCGTGGCCTTTGCGGTCAGTCTGGCGTTTGCGGCTCCGCTGTTGCGTCTGGTGGGGATGGACGGCGGCGGTTATCACCTGAAAGGCGAATCCACAGACGGCAAGACCACCACCATGAAAGCGGCCACCTCCGTGTGTGGCGGGCCGGATTACTGGCACACATGGCGCTCAACCGGTAACGCACTTGAGGGCACCGCCAGCCGTCGCAACGATGCCGCCATGATGCTCGATGAAATACGCGAGGTGGATGGCCGTGAAGCGGGCAATATTGCTTATATGCTGGCAAACGGACAGGGCAAAGGCCGGGCCGGGACTGACGGCGAGCTGCGCGCCCGCAAACAGTGGCGTATGTTGTTCTTCTCCACCGGCGAACTGTCACTGACCGAACATGCTGCCCGCGCCGGTGAGCGCACCTTTGCCGGGATGGAAGTGCGGATGATCCAAATCCCCAGTGACTCAGGCAAGTTTGGCGTCTTTGAGGCGTTACACGGCTTTGGCAGTGGTAAAGAGCTGGCCGAACATTTTGAGGGGGCTACAGCCAGTTTCTACGGTACGCCGTTCCGGGCATGGCTCAAGGCGCTGACCGAAGACCTTAACGGCATGACCACTCAGGCGAAAGCCCTGCTGAAAACCTACACCCGTGAGCTGATGCCTGTAGAGGCCGGGAATCAGGTAGGCCGGGCCATTAACCGTTTCGCCCTGATTGCGATGGCGGGCGAGATGGCGACCCGCTGCGGCCTGACCGGTTGGCCGGAGGGGGAAGCCTTGCGGGCCACCCGTGTGTGTTTGCAGGCATGGATAGGGGAACGCGGTCACAGTGCCAATCAGGAAGACGCCGCCGCCCTTGAGCAGATACGCAGTTTCTTCACCGCCAATCAGTACAGCCGATTTGCGGACTGGCATGACGAGCGTAACCGGCCCTCGAACATGGTGGGTTTTCGTAAGGTGGACAAGGGCAATAACACCCGTGAGGCCGTCACCACGTTCTATGTGTTGCCGTCGGGATGGAAAGAGGTATGCAAGGGGTTTGATGCCAAGAAAGTCGCGCAACTGTGTGTCACGGCGGGGTATCTGCTGGTATCAAAAGACGGGAAGACACAAACCACCGTCCGCCTGCCAGAGATGAATCCCAAACGGATATACGTCTTTAACAGCGAGGTAGTGGGCTAATCCTTTACGTGAGTCTTATCTTTAAGGTGTAACAAGGGTAACAGGTGTAACAACGCTGATTTCATTGAGAAAAGCCTGTTACACCTTTTTCTTTTGTCGGTGTAACAGGTGTAACAAACCGGCACGATAACAGCAGTGTTACACCACGTTACACCGGGTGTTACACCTGATGACTTTAGAAAAATGCTGATATATCAATACTGTAACACCCGTTACACCTGTTACACCCCCAAAGGGATACAACGTTTCTCATTCAGGTCAGTTCAGCGCTTCTTTCTGGCTGGCCGGTCAGTTAGCAATCCGTCAAGGTGTGGGTACGTATTGCCGGAGCCTGTTGGCTGAAATGTTGCTTATTTCCCGTAAATTTCATTTCTTCTGGTGAAGCGGTCACCTGCAAGGTTCCGGCCCGCTGACTGAATCCCTCAATTGCCTTATCAGTGGGGTTACTCAGGGCGGACAATAGCGCGTCCGAAAGGAATTGTGCTTCATGGCGTTCCAGTGTGAAAAACTTCTCTCCAACGGTGACATTAATCATGATTCTCTCCTGTTAATCAGAGTCGCTATTGTGTCGTAATCGATGAATGGCACAACGGCGTGTTGTTGTGCCAGCGCTGAGACAACGGGCATCGGTTGAGCTGTTGTGTGTGGATTTGCACAATGGCGACATCCCGATGAGAACGGAGTACAACCATGAGCCAGACAGCAGAACACCCCATTACCCCGGCATTGAACAGCTATAAAGCAGCCAAAACCCAACACCTGAAGAATGAAGCAACCTACGAAGAAATTATTGCGTCCATTGCCCGCAGTCAGCAAAAGCAGCGCGACGCCGAAAACCAGAGCCAACAGGCTGACGGCAGTTGGCGCAAACTGTTTCGCAGCCTGCGCGGTGAAATGACGGATGAGCTGCAAAACGAACATATCCGCCGGATTTCACAGCGGGAGCTGGCACAAGAATTCGGGCATCTGATTGAAGAGCTGGAGTTGGATAAAGATTACACGTCACTACAATTATGCGCTTCTGCAAGACCCTATAAAGACACGCATAAAGTAGCTTTGATGGAATATGCGAGGATGGAAATGTCTGCTGCGATGAAAACTCTGTCACCAGAACTCATCCGGGCAGTGAAAATAATGGTAGCTGCGAACGAACTCTACACAGACTCATCACCGGCGAAGGCACTGGGTACACTGACAGCGACTCTTCTTTCATTAGCGAGACTCTATTCGTTTGATATGGAGAAAGAATCGATATTAGCCGAACTCACACTACAACAACCACAACCGGGTTATGTGGACTCTGATCTAAACAATAGTCCGATAAAACGCACCCGGTTATTCAATAAAGTAAAAGAAAAACGCGAAAAACTAAACCCTGCAGGGGAGTCGTCAACATGATGCGTTGCCCGGTATGCAGACACGCTTCTCATACTCGTTCCAGCCGCTATTTGTCGGAACAGACCAAGGAAGTCTATTACCAGTGCCAGAATCTCGATTGCTCTTGCACCTTTAAGACGGTTGAAAGCCTCGACAAAATTATTACCCGGCCACCGGTGCAGGAAATCCCGGCCCCGGTAGTGATACCTCCACAGGTAAAACGCCATACCCTAGGACGATATGGCGACGCATTCAGACACGGATAACAGAATCATGGCAACCTTTCCCCGCCCTCGTGCGGGGCTTTTTTTGTCTGCAATTTAGTGATGGCATTCACCGTTTGAGGCTTTATTTCTGGCTGGCGAGACTAAAAAGGGGCGTGCATGCCTAGAGTGCATGGATCTGCATGCAGAATATCCCCCTTAAACCCCTGTGCAGCCCCAGTGCTGGCGCGGTTTGAGGACGTGCATGCAACTGCATGAAAAGCGGCCTGTAAAGCGCGCAGGCGTGGCGGGGATAGCATTGCGCGCAGAGCTAATCAGGCACAGTATCTTCAAAAAAATTAACACGTTGTGGATGAATGTAAAAAAGAACTCTATAGATATAGGTAATTGAAGGATAATTAGAAAAAGAGTAATTTGAGGTTATTAAACGACTTAAAAGAGAAATTTATGAACATTAATCCTCAAGGCTTTGAGATACGTAACCGAGAAGTTAACAACCTTTATCAGGCTTTAGCACAATCAGATTTATCACTTGACGATGCTGAATTATTCTTCGATTTTCCAATGTACAAAGGTGATGATGACAATCTCGTTATTTCACAAATGCTGCTTATAAGCCCTATTTATGGAGTAATAATATTTTATTCATCTGGAGCCACAGAGTATAATTTTGAAGCATTAAATAAAGATGACCGAAGCTTAGAGCGTGTTGCAAGTTTTGTTGCAGCCCGCTTACTTAAAAATGATCGCTTAAGAAGAGGTATGCTCGCTTTTAGCTTACCCGTGAATACTTTATTATATTCCCCTCTAATTGATGGAAATACTATTAGAGTAGATTCATTAAGAAACCCTGTTGTGGCGACCACCAGAGAATTAATAGCCTCTATTGAATCGTTTAGAAAAGACTTTGCTGAAAATATTTTCTACGAAGCTATTTCGACAATACAAGGAGCTAAGGGCTTATTAAAACCTGAAGACAGGAATATAGAAAAACTTCCTCCTGGTTCAAAAGCCGAAAAAATAATGGGGGTTGAGTCAAAAATTCTAATGTTCGATAAAGATCAACAAGAAGGATATATTCCTGCACTTAATGGTCCACAGCGTATTAGAGGGTTGGCTGGGTCTGGTAAAACTGTAATTCTCGCAATGAAAGTTGCACAAACATTGCTACGTGACGAAACTCGAAGAGCAACTATTCTTTATACTTTTAGTACAAAGAGCCTTTATCAGCATGTAATTAGACTTATCCAACGATTTTATCGAGAGTTTCATGATGATTCCACGAACCTCGATAGATTGACAGTAATGCACTCTTGGGGAGGAAGATCAAATGCTGGTGTCTACTATGAAGCATGCCAAGCTTTCGGTCATGATTTTTTGACTTATCCCGCAGCTCAAGCAGCTAGCAGAGGGGGCATGGACCCATTCGAATTTGCTTGTAAAGACTTACTTGAAAGTGTCGAAGTAAAACCTCTATTTGATTTTGTATTTGTTGATGAAGCCCAAGACTATGGTATTTACTTTATGAGGCTATGTACAAAATTAGCCCGTGATAAACAAGTCTGCTTTGGTGCTGATATTTTTCAAAACATTTTTCAGAAGAAAAGCCCAACAGCAAAAGAGATCTTTGACGACGGCACTGAGTTTCTTAAAGATAAGTTTCTTGAGGTTTGTTATCGAACACCTCTAGGTATTTTGGTTAGTGCCCATGCTTTGGGATTAGGCGTTTATGGCAATCAAGTGCAAAAAATAGAAAGTGTCGGGTATTGGGAAGATCTTGGTTATAATGTTTTATCAAGAGAGAATGGCGAATTCCAAGAGTCAGAATTAGTTGATGTTTTAAGGGAAACAAAGAACTCTCCAACATTCTCGCATGAAGATACTAGAGAACTATTAAGTTATAATTTTGAATGTAAAGACTTAGAAGATGAAATTAATAAAGTAGCAACATCAATTGAGAATGACATCATGAGGGAAGGACTTCTTCCTGAAGATATTTTAGTTATATGTGCTGATGATTACCATTGTAACCCATATTTTAACAAACTAACTAAAGTACTTTCCGTGAGAGATATCCATACAAATAATGTTCATGCTGAAAAAATATCAATTCATGATTTCAAGGTAAAAGGTAGAGTAACATTAAGTACAATTCACAAAGCAAAAGGAAATGAAGCCTATTCTGTATATATCATGGGCACTGACTTCTTATGTCATAACTTAAATATAAGAAATAGAAATTTATTATTTACTGCGATGACAAGAACAAAAGGTTGGCTATATATAAGTGGTATCGGTGAACTTACAAGACAACTCAAAAAAGAGATTGAGATGGCTTTAAATAACGTTCCACATATAAGATTCACATATCCTACCGCAAAAGAAGCTCAGCAGATTGAACATGATATTAAGCACGGAGAACGAACATCCGCAAAAGACTTAAGTGAGCTTGAGGCTATGTTGCAAAAATTCGGCAGTCTAGAAAATGTGCAGAAACTCCTAGATGAGCAAGCTGGTAAAAAAGGTAGAAAATGAACGTATTTAGAGAGATTAGAGCCATAAGAGCTTGTGTATCACTGGTCGAAAATGCCGGTTTACTAAGTGATCTTAATGAATCTGTGAACTTACCTTACAATTACGTTGCACAAGCTCGCGGACTCCCATATTTAGAGTATTGGAACTTATACAAAAGGAATTTTTGGTTTCACATTAAACTGAGTGATGATGGGCTTATTTTATTTGAAGAAACCACCTTCAGATATATAATGAGTCCAATATCTATTCCTACGATAGGTGACTTTATTAATTATGAGTTAGGTAGTGATTGGGATTCATTCACGGAAGAAGAACAAAATAGTTACATACAATCCCAGAATTTCAAAAATTCCTATGAAAGCTTTATTGAAACCACTTCTGACTATAAAAGTTTTACTCCAATAAGATTAGATCAACATCCACATCAGCGCAAAGCTATTACACATCCAGCCCATCATTTACATATAGGCTACGAAAATGAATCGAGAATACCAGTCAAACGTGTATTAACGCCGTTGGCATTCACAGCTTTTATATTATCTACATTTTATCCCGATGGATGGAAAAAACTCCATATTGATGGGCATATAAATGAGGAAAGTATCTGTGAGTTGAAATCAAAATTATCTATGATTGGGCATATAGATCAATGTTATTGGGATACAACCTGGGAGGAGAATAGACTTTATCTAGTATGAACGTGGCCATGAAGATGGAAAGTGTTTTTGCAGTCACTTTCCATAAATTATTTATTTTTCATAAAGATATATAATTTCTACTCATGCTATCGCCATTCTATTGTTTCAAAAATATCAGGTAATTATAAGCATAAAATTATATGTACCAAACTGCGTACCAAAAAAATTTAATGAAATTAAAAATAAATAAATATCAATGCATTACATCAAAAATAATAAACAGATTCAGAATATCGAATAATATATCAAGCCGTGTTTAATCGCCCTAGATTGAAAAAAGCCATTGTAAATAATGGCTTTTTTTATGGCATCCATATTATATCACCACAACATGTTATGTCGGTTATCTTATGGGGCTACTTATTTATATACTTTAGAGTTCATCATCACTTTATTGCCCATGCGAGCACTGATGAGTTTGTACCTTGATACATTCATTTCTTGCATCTTTTTAGCGATTTTCGCCTCAACCTAATCCAAGGTGCTACTACCGCAATCACTCACATCCAATTCCGATAAATAATGCACCCCAGCCTTGATCGACCATACCTTTGCCGTAATCGATTATTTGGCAAGTACGATATTTAGGAGTGAAGAAACTGTACCTGAAACCCACATAAACTTTCCCCAGATAAATCTGGAGGTTTTATTATTCTGGCTGTGCCAAATGAATCAATGGGAAAGGTTTCCCCTGACCGTCTAATTCAGAACGCCCGATTTTTACAAATCCACAATGCAGATAAAAAGCCAATGCGGCAGGGTTTTGTTCATTAACATCAACGCTTAACTTTCCCTTTAAGTGTTGTGCATGAGCCAATAAAGCTTTACCAATACCTCTACTGTGAAGGGCAGGATCAACAAACAGCATTTCAACTTTACGTCCATCAAGACCAATTAACCCAACAGTTCCCTCAGTATTTTCAAATAGCCAAACCTCTAAAGCGGGTAGATAGATATCCCGTACTTGTGGCAAATAAAATTGAATATCTGCTTCAGTTAAGAATAGATGCGTTTTTCTCACCGCACTTTCCCAAATGTCGATTAAACGGGGGATATCCGCAGGTATCGCTCTTCTTATCATTCGTCCCTCAAACTTACGTGACTCTTCGGTATAGGATAATTATCACCGACTTATCACGTGTTCAACAAGCCCTCGGCTGATTTCAAACAATAAAGTGCATATACTGTTTTCTCTCTGTCATCTGGAGTATGTTGAACAAATAAAATCCATTACCACTCTTTTTCAGCCACTCCTATAGAGAAATTATGATTGCTACATCCACTTTACTGCTGTTTTCCGGGGCTTGTATTGCTCTTGCAGCAACACCTGGGCCGGATATGTTGCTAATCACATCGCGCAGTATCAGCCAAGGACGAGCCTCAGGTTTTGCCTCATTAGCAGGTATTCAACTGGGCACCTATTGCCATACCTTGGCTGCAGCATTAGGGCTTTCACAACTTTTTGTCGTCGTTCCCTTAGCTTATGATGCAGTACGAATGCTCGGTGCGTGTTATTTACTTTATCTGGCATGGAAAACATTAGCGTCTTCTCGTCACTCGGCAGGTAAAGCAATACAACAATCCGCTCCCGTGCATAAGGCATTCCGACAAGGGCTATTTACTAATTTACTGAATCCTAAAATGGCGTTGTTCGTCTTAGCGCTATTCCCACAATTTATCACCCCGCAATCAGGTTCAGTTATTATGCAGATGTTGTTATTGGCGACCATCCTCAATGCCATAGGTTTAGTGATTAATGGTGGCTTAATCTTACTGGTCAGTCATATGCGCAATCATTTTAATACCAGAGCATACTCAGCTCGCTGGCCTAACTATTTGCTGAGTGGAGTTTTTGCTGGATTAGCCTGTAAATTACTTTTCGATAGTCGAAAATAGCCACAAGATTGGATAATACGAGTCAACAAGGAAAAAGATATGCAGTTAACCGTCTTGGTTGATAACAATACTCTGATAGATAAATATCTTACCGCTGAACCCGGTGTCTGTTATCACCTTCGAATTGATGGAAAAACATTTCTTTTTGATACGGGCTACTCTGACGTCTTTTTACACAATGCGGCGATTTTAGGCATTGATGTTAGTAAAATTGATAGTGTAATTATCTCTCATGGCCATAATGATCACACTTGGGGCTTAACTCATCTTGCGCAATATCTTGATCGGATAAACCACCCTAGTACCAAGAAAATAAAGCTTGTAGCCCACCCAAATGCTTTTCAACCTAAATACCATGAAGATAAATCAATAGGTGCTAATTTACCGGCGGATAGCTACCCAACATTTTTCGAGCGGGTTAACCAAAAGGGTGTTTACCATCTTACTGATAACTTACTTTTTTTAGGTGAGATTGAGCGCAATAACAATTTTGAAGGGCGATATCCTATTGGGAAAACAGTCGATTGTTGTGGTCATGAAATTGATGATTTTGTTCTAGATGACAGCGCAATAGTTTATACCAGCCCAACGGGAATTGTGATTATCACCGGTTGTTCTCATTCTGGCATCTGCAATATTGTCGATTATGCTATTAAAATAACAGGTGATAAACGAGTTCGAGCTGTTATTGGTGGATTTCATTTATTAAATACAGAAACATCTATTCTCAACAGAACATCTCACTATTTCCAACAACTTAATGCTGAAGCGTTATATCCCTGTCACTGTACCGATCTCAAAGCCAAAATAGCACTGGCAAGTGCGGCTAATATAGAAGAGGTGGGGGTCGGAGTAGTACTTAACTTTAAGTAAATTTATTACTTAATAAAGGAAAGTACGAGAAATGTCCTATTATTTCATTCCCATAGCATTTGTATGGGTAAACGTATAGTCAGCCATTTAAAGCTAATGCATAATCGCTGCCGGAAATTTAACGTTTAAATAAAAAGGAACTTGTCATGCTTAAGAACGTACTTTTTTTTGATGCGCTGCTGACACCAAAAATTCTCACCGGTTTATATTGGGTTTTACTGGTACTTATCATTATCTCTGGCGTATTTGTAATGGTACAGACTAGTATCATCGCGGGCTTTTTCAGCATTATTGCTGGCGGTCTTTCTTCTCGTATTTGTTTTGAGATGATTATGATCGCCTTCAAAAACAATGAATACCTGAAGAAAATCGCTGAAAAATCCTGATAATGACTTGTCTTGGGTATTCTTATGTTTATTCAAAATAGAATACCCAGATTACCCATCACTTAAATACCTTTACTGCCAACCCGCTAAAACAGCACTTTCCCTCAACACCTGTACGAGTTAAACCTTCATCTTCTTTGCTGTAGCCTTTTTAAGACTTTACCTAAATGAGCATAACAACATAAAAAATTAGTGTTTTTTATTTTTTTCATGCTTAACTTTCATCACAGCCCAAAAGTAGAAAGGGCATTTAATATGATTATCGCTACTATCAACGATCAGGTATGAAGAAATTACATATACTTTATTTGTTGGGCACTATCGATGGGGTCGGTTTCTTGAGACCAAAATTACCATCATGACTGGGCAAGCCAGGGATAAGGCTGTCTAATTTTTTGGCTAAGGTAAGTAACAGACACGTATACACTTTTAGGGGATCGCATATGTTCGAAGACCAAGACACATCGATCCTTAACACTTATTTTGGGACTCATAGTCCATTTTGGCGACTTGCTTTTGATAGCCAGGCTTTAGAATTATCAGCAAATAAAGAGACAACAAACATTGCAATACCCCTTAATTCTGTTCAAACAATGAAAATCCGGGGCTTAACGGGTATTACCGCAAGTTTAGACATTGAAATTCAAATTTATGACCACCCTCTCCATTTACATCTCGTTGGCCGTAAAATTAATGATAAAGAGTGGGGTGGAACGGCTTCTGCTTATGCTGATACTGAGTCTGTGGCTCGTGATTTAGTTATGGGCCTTTCTTTTGCGGAACAAGTCGTTTCTGAAGCCAATTCAGTTATTGTTATTCTCGATAAAGATGGTTACGTCCAACGTTTTAACCATCTTAGTGAAGAATATACCGGTAAAAAAGAACAAGATGTTATTGGCAAAAATGTCTACGACTTGTTTATGACAGCTAAAGAAGGGGCATCATCACGAAAAAATATTGAAGGCTTTTTCCAGCGTGGTGCATCTTACGAAGTTGAGCGTTGGGTTAATACTGTAAAAGGTAAGCGCCTTTTCTTATTCCGTAATAAGTTTGTACACAGTGGTAGTGGGAAAAATGAACGCTATCTTATCTGCTCCGGTACTGATATTACCAAAGAACGACGTGCTCAAGAACGCCTCAGAATTTTGGCCAACACGGATATGATTACCGGTTTACCCAACCGCCATGCAATTCATGAACGTATTAACAGCGCAATTCAAACTCGCGAAGATACCTCGGTGGGGATTATTTACCTTGATCTAGATAACTTCAAAAAAGTGAATGACCATTATGGTCATATGTTTGGTGATCGATTACTAAAAGATGTCTCGCTGGCTATTTTAAGTTGTCTGGGTGAAAGTGAAATGCTTGCCCGATTAGGGGGCGATGAGTTTATTGTACTGGTCGAAAACGCCACAATGAACGCACTTGAAAAGACAACCCAGCGTATCCTCAACCGTATGAAATTACCTTTCCGAGTGGGGTTAATCGAAGTCTATACCGGCTGCTCAATTGGTATAGCGCTATGTCCGGAGCATGGCGACACACTGGAAAATATTATCCGCAGCGCAGATACCGCAATGTACACCGCGAAAGAGCATGGAAAACAAACCTATTCTATTTTCTCACAGCAGATGAATAAAAAAGTCTCAGAATACGTTTGGTTGGATACCAATTTACGCAAAGGCTTAGAACAACATCAGCTACAAATCTTTTATCAACCTAAAATTTCCACCAAAACAGGAAAAGTGCACAGTGTTGAAGCATTAGTCCGATGGCTATCCCCAGAAAGAGGTTTAATTCCACCTTTGGAGTTTATCTCATATGCAGAAGAATCAGGGTTGATTAGGCCTTTAGGAAAATGGGTACTACAAACATCAATGCAGCAGGCCGTCGATTGGAAGAAACGCGGAATTAACCTGCGAGTTGCCGTGAATGTTTCTGCTCGCCAATTAATCGATGAAGCGATCGTCACCAGTTTTATTGAGTCCCTTGAGGCCAGCCATCTAGAACAGAGCTTGGTGGATGTTGAACTAACCGAAAGTTGCTTAATTGATAATGAAGATGCAGCTATCAACATAATGAAACAACTAAGAAATTTAGGTGCTCAAGTTCATTTGGATGATTTTGGTACGGGCTATTCCTCACTTTCTCAACTAGCTCGTATCCCCATCGATGCCATTAAATTGGACCAAAGCTTTGTTCGCCATATTGATAACAATCCCATTTCACAGTCACTGGTACGAGCCATTATTGTTGTCGCAGAAGCGCTTAAAATGCAGGTTATTGCCGAAGGTGTAGAAACGAAAGAAGAAGAAGCATTTTTGGATGCGATTGGTATCGATGAAAAACAGGGTTTTCTTTACGCCAAACCAATGCCCGCAGATGAACTGGAGCATTGGCTGGTCACACAACACCCTCACCTTTTACTGGATTAGGTGTACAAGACTACATTGCTTTTGGCATTGCCGAAGTATGCCGGTCTTGCAACATCACTAACCTTTCAATATAAGCAATATCTTTTGGTTCAATAGCAAATGCTGAATCTACCCAGTCCTCAGTAATATCCATCAACTCAGAACGCGTTAATTGCAAAACACGCTGACGAACACGAACCATCGCCCTCATACCATTTAGTTTAGGTTTTATTGTGTCAATAAAAGTGCGAGTCGCAAGATAAGCATCACCCGGTTGAAATAACTTATCCACTAATCCACGGCTCTCATACCATTCCGCAGCATGGGATTCCCCCGTCCAAATTAATTGCTCCGCGACTCTCATGCCCGCCTTTCTGGCAACCAGAGAATACCCTCCCATGCCAGGGAATAGATTAAATGCTATCTCTGGAAACCCCATTCTGGCTGTCGTCTGCGCCAATACGAAATGATGTGCTAATGCCGCTTCAAATCCTCCCCCCAATGCACTACCTTCAATCATCGCAATAGATATCGCCCCTGTATCAAACCCACGTGCAGCCGCATGGACACAATCGACACAAGCACGGGCATATGCCATGAGTGCCTCACGCTTACGATTCTTTATCATTTGTGCAAAAAAGTTTAAATCCCCCCCTACATTAAACATATTGGGCACCACTGAGCCTGTCACCCAAAAATCAATGGGCAAATTTGACTCTTTAGCCGCTTGCACTAATGTCATAATATTTTCAATTAATTCTAGGTTAAAACAGGGGCGCGGATGAGCACGTAGTAACATCCACATGGTATTACGACCTTCCTCGTAATAAGCCGATATTTGAGATAAATGGCCGGCTTCAGTAAAAGGTCGGCAGCTAGGCAGATTAATCATATTCATATTCCATCCAATGAGTTAGTTGAACACAGATAGTGCTATCGCCTTATCCTCCTTGAGGAAATGCTATATTTGCCTTAATGACGGCAACTTAAGCTGGCAGATAAATAGTGAGTCACCCAGTGGATAAATGAGGGGGAATGCAGTAAAAATTTAAACACGTAGAATATTTAGGACACGATTAAAGAATGAATAGAATATATATGTTCAAGAAGGTTGAATTTCAGATGAAAAAAATCTGCCGTTATGGATAAAATGCTGGCCGAATTTTTAGCCATAACAGATTTCTTATGCTGTAAATTCTGTACTTTTCTTGGCATTAATAACTATTGCAGCCTTAGTTTTACTGGCTAGCCACGATCGTAGAAATATTCAACTGCATTATATTTTTCAGTTGCTGATTATAGAAATTGCATTGGCTTATTTCTTTTTACACTCCGAAAGTGGCTAGTGTGCGATTAAATTTAAATGAATCATTGCTGACATATCGCCACGTTAATTTTCACTCTAGATTTACTAATGGCAAATAAAGACATTTTTATTTTTTTATTTATAAAAATCAGTGAGATAATTAATATTCCAATTAGATTAAATAATCCGATATGAATAACTTAGAAAATCTCAGTCGCGACATTCTCACTGAGTGATTACTCTGCCGCCTTTGCAGCCCTTAAGAAATTTATCCCACTATGCTACTCAGTGTTCTTTATATTATTGGTATCACAGCTGAAGCCATGACCGGAGCACTGGCTGCGGGCCGCCGTCAAATGGACATGTTTGGTGTTATTATCATCGCATCTGCAACTGCCATTGGTGGCGGTTCAGTCAGAGATATGCTGCTAGGCCACTATCCACTTGGCTGGGTTAAGCACCCTGAATACATTGTCATTGTTGCAATTGCCGCGATCGTGACTACCTGGATGGCACCATTAATGAAGCATTTGCGACACTTGTTTCTTGTACTTGATGCTATCGGGTTGATTGTCTTTTCTATTATTGGCGCACAGATTGCCCTTGATATGGGCCACAGCACTATCATTGCCGCCATTGCCGCCGTGATAACTGGGGTCTTTGGCGGAGTCCTGCGTGATATGTTCTGCAACTGTATCCCTTTGGTATTTCAGAAAGAGATCTATGCAGGTATCTCGTTTGCCGCAGCCTGGATCTACATTGCCCTGCAATACACGCCACTCTCACACAACTGGGTTATTATCATTACACTCGTTACTGGGCTAAGTGCGCGCTTGCTGGCATTGAGATTCCGACTTGGTTTACCCGTATTCAAGTATGAACATTCGGAACACTAAACCAAGTTCACGGGTATGGCGCTTCGGGTTGAAACCCCACAATACCCTGTTGCGATAAAAAATCGGCTATCACATGTATCTCGGGGTGATGTAAGAACTGATTGATTTGTTTTGCTCGTACCGCCCCTATTCCTGAAATCAACTGCCACTCTGCAATACTCCGTTGCTGTAAAGATTCCCACTGAGAATCCACGGGTATCCCCTGTGGAAACCCCAAAGCAAGCAACCACTGAATAAAGGGCTTCTGCTTTGCTCGCTGAAATTGTTGATACATTTTTTCTGCTCGTGCAGGGCCAACCCCCGGAACCGATGCAATCTGCTCTGTGCTCAGTGATAACCATCCGACCATATCACTGACCAATCCATGCTGGACAAGCTCACGCCAAAGCCCACGGCTCACACCTCGCATATCCAGCCCCTTGGCACCACTAAGCCATGTTAGACGAGCGAGAAACTGTGGTTCACACTCAGGAGGCAATAAACGAAAGCAACTCAATTGATGGAAATCATTCACGACAGGTGGGTCAATCTCATGCCGTTGACTGACTCGCCAAACCACATTGTCCAGCCGAGGAATACCTTGCCCAGCTAATGCAATAGTCACTTGATCCCCAACAGTAATATTCCACTGTTGCCAACGGCTAACAGACCCAATATTTACTCGTCGAATCCATTTATCATCAATTTTCACAGGGGAAACCTGTAAAACCACCGTCATTTTACCCGTGCGGCCGACAGTAAAATGAACATTCTGGATTTCAGTAGTTTTCTGTGAAGGTGGGTATTTCCATGCCACTGACCAGTTTCCTGATGCTGCTTGCCAATAGCGACCAGCCGGTTCTTCCTCTTGGCGGATAACGATGCCATCGGTCACAAAAGGCAATGGTGTTTGATACCAGTGATCACGCCATTGAATGACATCCTGACTTGAAGCTACAGGTTTGCTGTATTGAACAACCAGAGGGAAGCCCATAGCTTTCAATAGCGTGGTTTTCTCTACCATATTTTTTGGCCCATCCGGCCAGGCCCAAATATAAATACCCAGCTTATCTAGCAAAGATGATGAAGATTTACGCATCAGAGCACCGGCAACCGATGCCCTGGCATTGACCCCGCCGGATTGGGCTTGCTGATGACTCTCCATTAGTAGAAATAGCTCTCCTTGCAGAGTCAACAATGGGGGAGCTATGGCGATATATTGTGGGATGGCAGGAATAAATGGTGCTTTATCAGTCCAGTTCTGACCTCGCAGGCCATTCCCTCGACTCAGAAGTTGCGTCAGTTTTCCAAAGCGGTACTCCAACGTAACAGCAACACCGTCAACCTTGGGTTGAACCCAGAGGTTTTTTCTCTCAGACATCCAGTCAACGAGAGCAGCCTCATTTTTAAGTTTTTTTAATCCAGTATGAGCAACAGGATGAGGAAACGACCCATTACCCGGAATTAATATGTTATTCGCCTTATCTGGTCGCCCACGACACGTTTGCCACTGATGCAATTTATCTCGCAATTGATCGTAAATATCGTCATCCAGCAAACTAACCCCTTGCTGGTGATAAGCCACGTCCCACTTATTTAGCTGTTGTTCCAATAGATTAATTTCACGCAATATTCTGCTTTGCGGCCATTGAGGACAGACAGCTTCAGCCCTAACCTCCCAATGTATAAACGCCATCATTAACAGAATAAGTATTTTCAAATTTTGTACATTCATCCACACCTCCTCCTTGGCTACGGCAGTAAAACCCGAAATATTCTGTTCGTCGAAGGTGAAAAGATTTAAATGCGTGCACTGCTCAACAATACTTTTACGCTTGCTGCAACTGACTAAAATTACGCAACACTCCCCGCAAAAACATAAAATCGAACTGTTTATAGACAAAACATTCAGGTGAAATGCGTTGTAACGCTGCATGACGCGTAGCAGCCGTGTATACTGTGCGGAGATTCACACTTCTGCTTTCTATAAATCAACCTAATCAACTGAAACGTCATCATGGTTCAAGGCACGCTATATATAGTTTCCGCACCCAGTGGGGCCGGGAAATCAAGCCTGATTCAGGCTTTGTTGAAAACACAACCTTTGTACGACACGCAGGTTTCTATTTCTCATACCACACGTGCTAAACGTCCAGGGGAGAATCACGGTGAGCATTACTTCTTTGTGTCTAAAGAAGAGTTTTGCCAGATGATTGATGACGATGCTTTTCTTGAGCATGCTAAAGTATTTGAAAATTACTACGGCACCTCACGTCTAGCCATTGAGCAGGTTCTCGCAACGGGCGTCGATGTGTTTTTAGATATCGACTGGCAAGGCGCGCAGCAAATTCGTGCAAAAATGCCAACCGCACGCAGTATTTTTATTTTGCCCCCATCCAAAGAAGAATTGGATCGCCGTTTACGTGGCCGTGGGCAAGATAGCGAAGAGGTTATTGCCAAGCGAATGGCGCAAGCTGTCGCGGAGATGACCCATTACGCAGAATATGATTATTTAATCGTGAATGATGATTTCAATCTGGCATTGTCTGATTTGAAAACCATTATTCGTGCAGAACGCCTGCGTTTAGGCCGCCAGAAACAGCGGCATGACGCTTTAATCAGCAAATTATTGGCAGACTGAACAGAGTTTCAGTATCATGCCCAGTCATTTCGTCACCTGTGGAGTAGCAGAATTATGGCACGCGTAACTGTTCAAGACGCTGTAGAGAAAATTGGTAACCGTTTTGACCTGGTGTTGGTCGCTGCTCGTCGGGCACGTCAAATCCAGTCCGGCGGCAAAGACGCACTGGTTCCAGAAGAAAACGATAAAGTTACTGTAATTGCGCTGCGTGAAATCGAAGAAGGTCTGATTACTAATCAGATTCTTGATGTTCGTGAACGCCAAGAACAGCAAGAGCAGGAAGCCGCAGAGATCCAAGCGGTTACCGCCATTGCTGAAGGTCGTCGTTAATTAGACAGCGAGTCTGCTTTGTACCTGTTTGAAAGCCTGAATCTGCTGATTCAACGTTACCTGCCAGAGGAGCAGATTAAGCGCCTCAAACAGGCATATCTTGTCGCACGTGATGCTCACGAGGGTCAGACACGTTCCAGTGGTGAGCCTTATATCACTCACCCGGTTGCTGTGGCCTGTATTCTCGCGGAGATGCGGCTCGATTACGAAACCTTAATGGCGGCACTGTTGCATGACGTCATCGAGGATACCCCTGCGACATATCAAGATATGGAGCAATTGTTTGGGAAAAGCGTAGCCGAGCTGGTCGAGGGTGTTTCTAAACTCGATAAACTGAATTTTCGTGACAAGAAAGAAGCTCAGGCGGAGAACTTCCGTAAAATGATCATGGCGATGGTGCAGGATATCCGCGTCATTTTGATCAAGCTGGCTGACCGCACACACAATATGCGAACTCTGGGCTCGTTACGCCCGGATAAGCGCCGTCGTATTGCCCGCGAAACCCTTGAAATCTATAGCCCCCTTGCCCACCGGCTAGGTATTCACCATTTAAAAACCGAGCTCGAAGAGCTGGGTTTTGAAGCGCTCTACCCCAATCGCTACCGTGTCATTAAAGAAGTGGTGAAAGCCGCACGCGGTAACCGCAAAGAGATGATTCAGAAAATCCTAGCGGAGATTGAAGGGCGTCTTACAGAGGCGGGCATCCCTTGTCGGGTCAGTGGTCGTGAAAAGCATCTCTATTCCATCTATTGCAAGATGAACCTGAAGGAGCAGCGTTTTCACTCCATCATGGATATCTATGCTTTTCGAGTTATCGTTAAAGAAGTCGATACTTGCTACCGTGTACTGGGTCAGGCTCACAGCCTGTATAAACCCCGCCCGGGCCGCGTAAAAGACTATATCGCCATCCCTAAGGCTAACGGCTATCAATCGTTGCATACCTCATTAATCGGCCCTCATGGGGTGCCGGTAGAGGTGCAAATCCGTACTGAAGATATGGATCAGATGGCCGAAATGGGGGTTGCTGCGCACTGGGCTTATAAAGAGCAAGGTGAATCCGGTACTACCGCACAAATCCGCGCCCAGCGCTGGATGCAAAGTTTGCTGGAACTTCAGCAAAGTGCGGGCAGCTCATTTGAATTTATTGAAAGTGTAAAATCTGATCTCTTCCCAGATGAGATTTATGTTTTCACCCCGGAAGGACGCATTGTTGAATTACCTGCTGGCGCAACGCCTGTCGACTTTGCTTATGCTGTGCATACCGATATCGGCCATGCTTGTGTAGGCGCTCGTGTTGACCGTCAGCCATACCCACTTTCTCAGTCACTGAGCAGCGGCCAAACTGTGGAGATCATTACCGCTCCGGGTGCGCGCCCAAATGCTGCTTGGCTGAATTTTGTCGTCAGTTCGAAAGCGCGCGCCAAAATTCGTCAATTACTGAAAAACCTTAAGCGTGATGAGTCGGTCAGCCTTGGCCGTCGGTTACTGAATCATGCCTTGGGGAATGGCCGAAAACTTTCTGATATTTCAGAAGAAAATATCAAGCGAGAGCTGGATCGCATGAAGCTGGCTACGCTGGATGATTTACTGGCAGAAATTGGTCTAGGCAATGCAATGAGTGTGGTCGTGGCTAAAAATCTGTTGGGTGACCCATCAACACTTGCAACCACCTCCTCCGGTACGCGTAATCTGGCAATCAAAGGGGCCGATGGCGTCCTGATTACCTTCGCCAAGTGCTGCCGTCCGATTCCAGGTGACCCAATTATCGCCCATATCAGTCCGGGTAAAGGTTTGGTTATCCATCACGAATCCTGCCGCAATATTCGTGGTTACCAAAAAGAACCAGAGAAGTTTATGGCGGTTGAATGGGATCAAGAGACTGAGCAAGAGTTTATTGCTGAAATTAAAGTCGATATGTTCAACCAGCAAGGTGCTCTGGCAAATCTCACTGCGGCAATTAATGCAGCGGAATCTAATATTCAGAGTCTGAATACTGAAGAGAAAGATGGCCGGGTATACAGCGCCTTCATTCGCCTGACTACTCGTGACCGAGTCCATCTGGCTAACATTATGCGTAAGATTCGTATCATGCCAGATGTGGTTAAAGTCAGCCGTAATCGTAATTAACGCCTATGAATCCTCAACGCTACGCGCGGATTTGTGAAATGCTTGCGACCAGACAGCCGGATCTGACGGTCTGTCTGGAGCAAGTGCATAAACCCCATAATGTATCCGCGATTATTCGTACTGCTGATGCCGTCGGAATTCATCAAGTACATGCCATTTGGCCAACAACTCAAATGTATACCCGGCTCTCTTCGGCTGCCGGCAGCAATAGCTGGGTTCAGGTTAAGACACATTCTCATATTGCAGATGCCATTGTTCATCTAAAATCGCAAGGCATGCAAATTCTAGCCACTCATCTTTCTGATAAAGCTGTTGATTTTCGTGAAATCGACTATACCCGTCCTACCTGTATTTTAATGGGGCAGGAAAAGACCGGCATATCTCAAGAAGCGCTGGCACTGGCTGATCAGGACATCATTATTCCGATGATCGGCATGGTTCAATCGCTAAATGTGTCGGTAGCCTCCGCGTTGATTTTGTATGAGGCACAGCGGCAACGGCAAAATGCAGGTATGTATCAGCGAACGCAGAGTGTTTTACCCGAAGATGAGCAGCAGCGACTCTTGTTTGAAGGTGGTTACCCCGTGTTGGCACAAGTTGCTAAACGCAAAGGGCTTCCCCGACCCCATATTGATGAGCAAGGTCAGGTCATTGCCGATGCGCAATGGTGGTCAGCCATGCAATCCACGGAGTCTTAAATGAAAGGCCGCCTACTGGATGCCGTACCCCTCAGTACACTTTCCGGTGTTGGCGCAAGTCAGGCTGCGAAACTGGCTAAAATGGGTCTGGAAACCATTCAAGACCTGTTGCTGCACCTGCCACTACGTTATGAAGACCGTACCCGCCTATACCGTATTGGTGATCTGATGTCCGGACTTTCAGTGACGGTCGAGGGTGAGGTTTTGCGTTCCGATATCAGCTTTGGTCGTCGAAGAATGATGACCTGCCAAATCTCCGACGGTACTGGCGTTCTTACCCTGCGTTTTTTCAACTTCAATGCTGCAATGAAAAACAGCTTGTCTCCGGGCAAGCATGTTATTGCCTATGGTGAAGCCAAGCGGGGTAATACGGGGCCGGAAATCATTCACCCTGAATATCGGGTGCATGGAGAGAATATTGGCGTCGAATTGCAGGAATCACTAACCCCCGTGTATCCCACAACGGAAGGGATTCGTCAGGCCACTTTGCGTAAACTGATCGATCAGGCACTAGCCATGCTGGATACCTGTGTTATTGCTGAGTTACTCCCCATTGAGCTGAGTCGCTCTCTGATCAGCCTACCAGAAGCTATTCATACCCTGCATCGTCCACCAGCCGATATTCAACTGCTTGATTTAGAGCAAGGCAAGCACCCTGCCCAACGGCGGCTGATTATGGAGGAGTTACTGGCCCATAATCTCAGTATGCTGGCGGTCAGAGCTGGTGCGCAAAGTTATCGAGCACTGCCCCTGTTAGCAGATGAGCAGCTAAAACAACGCTTCCTGTCAGCCCTACCGTTCACGCCAACCCGCGCCCAACAGAGGGTAGTGGCAGAAATCGAGCAAGATATGACACATAACTTCCCCATGATGCGGTTGATTCAAGGGGATGTGGGGTCAGGGAAGACGTTGGTTGCTGCACTGGCGGCTCTACGGGCAATTGCTCACGGCAAACAAGTGGCATTGATGGCACCTACCGAATTATTGGCGGAGCAACACGCGTCAACTTTTCGTCAATGGCTTGAACCATTAGGTCTAGAAGTTGGCTGGTTGGCTGGGAAACAAAAAGGTAAAGCACGGCTGGCACAACAAGAAGCTGTCGCCAGCGGTCAAGTTTCCATGGTTGTCGGCACTCACGCCATGTTTCAAGAACAAGTGCAGTTTTCCGGATTAGCGCTGGTAATTATTGATGAGCAACATCGTTTTGGTGTTCATCAGCGTCTCGCATTATGGGAAAAAGGTGAGGAGCAAGGCTTCCACCCACACCAATTGATTATGACGGCGACGCCCATTCCGCGAACGTTAGCTATGACGGCTTATGCAGACCTCGACACGTCAGTGATTGATGAACTCCCACCCGGCAGAACTCCCGTCACGACAGTGGCCATTCCTGATACTCGCCGTAGTGATGTTATTCAGCGAGTTAAAAATGCGTGTTTGGAAGAGGGCCGACAAGCCTACTGGGTTTGCACCTTGATTGAAGAGTCTGAATTGTTAGAGGCACAAGCCGCCGAAGTGACTTGTGAAGAGTTGAGAGTAGCCCTGCCAGAAATTAGGGTCGGTTTAGTTCATGGTCGGATGAAAGGGCCAGAAAAACAGGCTGTTATGCAGGCTTTTAAACAGGGTGAATTGCAGTTACTGGTTGCCACCACGGTGATTGAGGTTGGAGTTGACGTCCCCAATGCCAGCCTGATGATAATCGACAACCCAGAACGCTTAGGATTAGCGCAATTGCACCAATTACGAGGCCGTGTTGGGCGTGGAGCTGTTGCCTCACACTGCGTGTTGCTCTACAAAACGCCGCTGAGTAAAACTGCCCAGATGCGTTTACAAGTGTTACGTGACAGTAATGATGGCTTTGTTATTGCACAACGAGATTTGGAAATTCGTGGCCCCGGCGAATTATTAGGGACACGCCAGACCGGCAGCGCCGAGTTTAAAGTGGCTGATTTACTGCGTGATCAGGCAATGATTCCCGAAGTGCAGCGGGTCGCTCGCCACCTGCATCAACAATATCCCGAACATGCACGGGCATTGATAGAGCGTTGGTTGCCGGAGCGAGTCCGTTATACCAATGCCTAACTATTTAATTAATGAGTCAAGGGCTGGTGAATAAACCAGCCCTTGGTGCCAATTACCCCACAACTGCAGGGAAGATTGGTAGCAACAGATAAAGCTTAATCACGATCACGTTAACAATATCAATAAAGAACGCGCCAACCATTGGTACCACCAAAAAAGCTAAATGTGACGGGCCAAAACGGTCAGTTATTGCCTGCATATTGGCAATAGCGGTGGGGGTTGCACCTAAACCAAAACCACAATGCCCTGCCGCCAACACAGCTGCATCATAGTTTTTACCCATCAGCCGATAAGTGACAAAAATAGCGTACAACGCCATTGCCAATGCCTGAACCGACAGGATAACGAGCATCGGCAGTGCCAGCGAGGCCAACTCCCACAGTTTCAAGCTCATCAGTGCCATCGCCAGAAACAGTGACAAACTGACGTTACCTAATATTGATACCGCGCGATCAAAAACCTTATAAAAACCTATTGTTGACAATGTGTTGCTGAGGATAACCCCAACAAATAACACACAGACAAAGGTCGGCAATTCAAACATTGTGCCCTGCAACCCGCTGGCAATCACTTGGCCAACCATTAAGCAAATGGCAATCATGGCGATGGTTTCGACCAATACCAACGAGGTAATCATGCGTCCGGCAGAAGGTTTTTCAAACGCGGAAGGCACTTCGCTATCTTCCGGTGTACCGTCTGGTGTGGAAGAGTGCTTGACCAGATAGCGGGCAACCGGGCCGCCAATTAATCCGCCCAGCACGAGACCAAAGGTCGCGCAGGCCATGGCAACTTCAGTTGCATTTTCAAAGCCATAACGCTCAACGAAAACTTTACTCCAGGCAGCCCCCGTGCCGTGCCCACCTGATAACGTAATTGAACCGGCCAATAACCCCATCAGTGGGTCTAACCCCATCAATTTTGCGAGCGCAATACCAATCGCGTTCTGCATCAAGAGTAAACCGACGACGACAAATACGAAGACGCCCAAGGCCTTTCCACCAGCACGTAAACTGGCCAGATTGGCATTTAGACCAATAGTTGCAAAGAATGCCAGCATCAAGGGATCTTTCAGCGACATATCAAAACTGATTTCCCAACCGAGGGTCTTTTGCATCAATAGCAGCATAAAAGCCACCAGCAACCCACCGGCAACCGGTTCAGGAATAGTGTACTTTTTGAGAAAAGGAACGGTTTTTACGAGCTTTCGGCCTAACAATAAAACCAGACAGGCCGCAACAAGCGTGCCATAGGTATCGAGATGAAACATCTTGGTACTCCATGCGATTAAAATATCGAATAAAAATATGACGTTAGACGGTTCCTTAATAAACGCCAAAATAGTAGAAGGGGATTAGAAAAAAAAACGCCACGAATTACAAGTTTTGTAATAGAAAAAAAGAGAATCTTGCCAGAGATAAATATTTAACAAAATACAGCGCAACCGATTGCTTTTGTGAAGCGGATCATTAAAATGCCCTCTTTGCCGATCCGGGAATGCCACTCCATGTCTACGCAATCCGCCGAACTTGATACGCCATCACAGGCAACAACTCGCCCTAGTGAACTTATTTATCGCTTAGAAGACCGCCCACCACTGGCCCAAACACTGTTTGCCGCCTGCCAGCACTTATTAGCCATGTTTGTCGCAGTGATAACTCCTGGCCTATTGATTTGTCAGGCATTGGGATTGCCAGCGGAAGATACCCAACGGATTATCAGTATGTCGCTGTTTGCATCCGGTCTGGCATCACTGTTACAAATTAAAACCTGGGGGCCAGTTGGCTCAGGTTTGTTATCGATTCAGGGCACGAGCTTTAACTTTGTTTCTCCACTGATCATGGGGGGACTGGCACTAAAAAATGGTGGGGCAGATATCCCGACTATGATGGCTGCGTTGTTCGGCACTTTAATGGTCGCATCCTGCACTGAAATCATCCTCTCCCGCTTCCTGCATCTGGCACGCCGAATTATCACGCCGTTGGTTTCCGGTATTGTAGTGATGATTATCGGTCTGTCATTAATTCAGGTTGGGCTAACATCTATTGGCGGTGGTTATGGTGCGATGAGCGACCATACCTTTGGTGCCCCGAAAAATCTGTTATTAGCCGGCGCAGTGTTGTTAGTCATTATTTTACTCAATCGCCAGCGCAACCCGTATCTGCGTGTAGCCTCTTTAGTTATCGCCATGGCGGTGGGGTATCTGTTGGCTTGGACGCTGGGCATGTTGCCGGAAAGTCGCCCAGTCGTCGACACCGCTCTGATTACTATCCCAACACCGCTGTATTATGGCCTGTCTTTTGACTGGAATCTGCTGATCCCCCTGATGCTTATCTTCATGGTGACCTCACTTGAAACCATTGGAGACATTACGGCGACCTCCGATGTATCAGAGCAACCGGTACATGGCCCGCTGTATATGAAGCGCCTGAAAGGCGGTGTCTTGGCGAATGGCTTGAATTCCATGTTATCAGCCGTGTTCAACACCTTCCCTAACTCCTGTTTCGGTCAGAACAATGGCGTGATCCAGTTGACTGGGGTTGCCAGCCGTTATGTCGGTTTTGTTGTGGCACTGATGCTAATTGTTCTGGGTTTATTCCCAGCAGTGGCGGGATTTGTGCAACATATTCCTGAGCCTGTACTGGGCGGCGCAACTCTCGTGATGTTCGGCACCATTGCAGCCTCCGGCGTGCGTATCGTGTCACGTGAGACCCTTAATCGCCGCGCGATTATGATTATGGCGCTATCATTGGCAGTTGGCATGGGTGTGGCACAACAGCCATTGATTCTGCAATTTGCTCCTGACTGGGTCAAAACTTTACTTTCTTCTGGGATTGCGGCCGGTGGTATTACTGCCATTGTACTTAACCTCCTCTTCCCACAAGAAAAATAATCTTTTCGTTCACGCATCACTGAAATGGCCGGTCGTAAATGATACCGGCCATTTTTTTATGCTCCGATAACTGATTGTCTATTGAGCTAATGGACAATTTGCGGCATAAACAGGGTTCCGTATACCGACAGGCGTGGAAAAACCGGATGAAATTTCTCGGGAAAGTGCTGCTAACGTTATTATTGCTACTGGTGCTGTCTGTAGTGCTGTGTTACGTATTACTTCAGACCAGTTGGGCTGCTGGCTGGTTCAGCCGTTGGGTTAGTGATAACAGCGAATATCGCCTCTCTCTGGGGAAAATAGATCACTCATGGTCCCAACCTGGGCAAATCAGTTTTACTGATGTCACTTTGGGCCGCGCCAATCAGCCACCTTTCCTTGTTGCACAAAAGGCCCTCTTTGGTTTGAGTTGGCGGCAACTAACCGAACCTCGCCATCTTCTCAGCCTGACGTTGCAAAATGGCAACTTAACGCTGAATAACAGCACATCACCATTACCGTTGCAGGCTGATACTTTACAGCTGACTAATATGGCCCTGAATACCACAATTGAGCCAAAAAGCGCGACTGGCCAGTGGAAAGTTGTCGGCCAGCAAGTGAATGGTGGCCTTGTCCCTTGGCAACCTATGCCGGGTAATAGCTTAGGCGAAAATGCCCAATTTCAATTCAGTGCGGGTTCGTTGAACATTAATGGCATCACCGCCCAGCAACTTTATCTGCAAGGTTCAATACAGCAAAATGCACTTACGCTGAATAATTTTGGGGCCGATATTGCACAAGGGGAACTCACTGGCAATGCGAGCCAATCGGCTGACGGTAGTTGGTTAGTCGATCGCTTGCGCTTGAGTAATATTCGCCTACAAACACCAGCCACCTTAGAGGATGTTTGGAATACGTTTTTAAAACTGCCACCAATCACATTAAAACGCTTCGATTTAATTGATGCGCGCGTTGAAGGGAAAAACTGGGCATTTAATGATTTAGATTTGATGCTAAAAAATATCACCTTCAAACAAGGTGACTGGCAAAGTGATGATGGGGAATTGTCCTTTAATGCCGGTGATATTATTAAAGGTAATGTTCATCTGATTGACCCGATTGCGACATTTACCTTATCACCCGCTGGCGTGAATATTAACCAATTTTCAACCCGCTGGCAGGATGGTCTATTAAGAACTCAGGGGAGTTGGGCGCGAGAGACCCATCGCCTACAACTGGATGAATTAACGCTGGTTGCGTTGGTTTATACCCTGCCTGCCGATTGGAAACAGCAATGGCAACAGACACTGCCTAATTGGCTGTCAGAGGTATACGTTGGTAAATTAAGTGCTAACCGTAACTTGTTAATTGATATTAGCCCTGACTTCCCGTTCCAGATTACGTCGCTGGATGCCGCAGGATCTAACTTACAATTGGCAAAAAATCATCAGTGGGGTATGTGGTCTGGTTCACTGATGTTGAATGCTGGAAATGCGACATTTAATAAAAATGATGTGCGCCGTCCATCACTTGCTTTGAGTGCCAATGAACAGCAAATTACATTTAGTGATTTAAGTGCTTTCACCAAAGAGGGGTTACTTGAGGCTAGTGGTGATATTGATCAAACACCAGCACGGAACTTATCTCTGGCGCTGACTGGCCGTTCCGTTGACCTTAATATTCTGCAAAACTGGGGCTGGCCAGCATTACCACTACAAGGGCTTGGTAATCTGAAATTACAGATAAAGGGTAATTTGGTCGCAGATACACCGTTGAAACCAACTGTTAGTGGCTCTCTAGAAGCCACAGATAGCCACGGGCAGCACGTTAATCAAACGATGCAACATGGTGAAGTACATAGCGTAGCGGGGCAATAAAGCGGCTTGCGGAGTCTCTTTTAGCTGACTTCTACGTGGTGTTGAGTAAAACCGCCGATTGCGTGAAAGAATATGCGTAATCGGCATAAAAATCCTACATTAGTGGAAAAGATCCTGAGTATTCAAAGAAACTCTGCGGAACGTAGTTATTGATTTTCTTTTCATAGCAATATTCTACTAGCTGCTTTTTACTGGTCACACCCGCTTTACTGTATATTTTTTGGGTAATGTTACAGACTGTTCGTGATGATAAATGGAGTTTTTTAGCGATCTCTTTACTTGAAAAGGTATGTAAAATATAAAACAACACCTCCCATTCTCTTTTAGTGAACAAATCAGATGGAGGGGTAAATATCAGTGATGTTGGTACTTTTATTTTATCTAAATGCGTTAAAATTGTATCTTCCACTGGTCGTACATGGAAAATGACCCCTTGAGAAATTCCATTTTTATCTATCAATGGGTATTTATCGCAGAACTTAGGTTGAAAATAGGAACGTCCATACCACTTATGAATTTCAGCAGAGGTTATTCGATCCTGTGATAATTCAACTTTACGGTCATGTGCCTGAAATTCAGTTTGAAACTCCGATATCAGAGTAGGAAGCTCGCCATCTAACTGCCCCTCTACACTATACTTATCAGGTAATCCCATTAATTTATTGTTCTCCTTATTTGAGTAAATAAATCTTGATTGGTTATCCCGTGCTCCCCATGGTTCAGAACTATTCTCCCAAAACCGTATTAATGTTTCGAGAGAGTTTAACAGTGTCTTATCCATTGATATTTCTCTCCTAAATTAAAATACGCCTTATCCTACATCAGTGGAAAAGATCCTGAGTATTCAAAGAAACTCTGCGGAACGTAGTTATTGATTTTCTTTTCATAGCAATATTCTACTAGCTGCTTTTTACTGGTCACACCCGCTTTACTGTATATTTTTTGGGTAATATTACAGACAGTACGTGATGACAAATGGAGTTTATTAGCAATTTCGCTACTTGAAAATGAATGTAGAATATAAAAAAGTACTTCCCACTCTCTTTTTGAGAATGACTCTGATGGTGGGGTAAAGATAAGAGATGTTGGGACTTTTATTTTATTTAAATGAGTCAATATTATATCTTGTACTGGTCTGGCATGAAAAATAAGCCCTTGGGATAGGCCATTTTCATCTATTAATGGATATTTATCGCAGAAATAGGGCTGAAAATAAGTTCGTCGTTCAAAAGCGTGTATTTCAATTGTTGTTGCGCGTTCTTGCGATAAAATGGCTTGGCGGTCATGCTCTTGGAACTCAGCTTGAAACTCTGCTGTTGGTGCAGGAAGCTCCCCATCTAATCTCCCTTCAACATTAAATTTATCCGGCAAACCTAATAACTCACCGAACCTATCGTTTGCATAGATGAATACAGATTTATTGTCCTTTACTCCCCAAGCTTCTGAGCTACTTTCCCAGAATGGGATGAGCATTTTAAGCGAGTCTAACAGTGACTTTTCCATGTATTGTCCTCTTAATTTTAAATTTTCCTTACATAAGTGGGAAGGATCCTGAGTATTCAAAAAAACTTTGAGGTACATAATTATTGATTTTGTTTTCATAACAATAATCGACCATCTGCCGCTTACTCGAAACATCCGATTTTCTATAGATATTTTGGATGATATTACCCACGGTTCTTGGTGATAAATGGAGTTTTTTAGCAATCTCTGTACTTGAAAATGAATGCAAAATATAAAATAGTACTTCCCACTCTCTTTTTGAGAAAAGATCAGAAGGGGGGGTAAAAATAAGTGATGTAGGGACTTTTATCTTATTTAAACGGGATAATATCGTATCTGTTACAGGTCTACCGTGAAAAATTATACCCTGTGACACGCCATTTTCATCTATGAGTGGGTATTTATCACAGAAGTAAGGTGTAAAATATGAGTTGCCATCATATAGCTGTATATCAACGGATGTTACTCGATCTTGCAATAATTCGACCTTGCGATCATGTGCCTGAAATTCTTCTTGAAACTCGGCTGAGGGGGTTGGAATCTCACCATCTAATCGGCCTTCTAAACAATATTTATCAGGGACATTAAATAATTTATTAACTCTACGATTTGCATAAACAAACCGTGATTGATTATCCTTTACCCCCCAATATTCTGAGCTGTTCTCCCAAAACCTTATTAGCATTTCAATTGACTTTAATAGCTTTTCTTTCATTATATATTCCTTCAATATTTAATTTTTTCTTATCCTTCTTATAATGGTGCATCCACTATAATCAATAAATCTGCTAGGCCATATTTCTTCGGGAGAAATGCCTATCGCTTTTGCAATAATCATTTCACCTTTTGGCCATGGGCGTGTCAGTGCATTAGAGAGCGTACCGGGTGATAATCCACTTTCTCTAGATAAAGCAGAGAGAGAGCCTTTCTTCTTGCGTATCGCTGCCAGAATTTCTTGTCTATGCCAGTCTTTATTCATTTTATTTACTCCTATATCTTATTAATAACAAGAAATATAATAATCATTAAAGCTGAATAATTAACATCGAGCCGGAATTAACAATGATTATTGTGCCATTAAATAACGATCATCGGCTATCGTCTAGTGTATTATTTACTCTATTTACGTAAGCACTATTGTTCGTACAGTTTTTGAAAATTTAATTGAAACTATCAATAACCAATTAAATAATGGTATGCTTATTACAAGAGGACTTAAGAAGTAAAATACCAAGTATTATTAACAAGTCATCAGTGATGATGGTGTACGGGAAGACTACAATAGCTATTATTATGCAAATAACACTGGCAATTATTCCGCGCTTTATAAAAAACATGAGTGAATATATTTCTTAAAGATTTCTTTTTTATTTGACTTAACACGTAAATAAACATTACGCGGATATTATATCTAGAGAATAATCCACATTTTGTTTAAAAATACAGTAACAGATGAAAATAAATACCCGCTCATCTGTTATCAATGAGCGAGTCAGTATAAAAATCAGTTAACTTCTTCATCTTCTTCACCGACGGGCAAGACCATGTAAGTTCCAGAAAATACAGAACCCGTGTCTTCATCGCCAAATAAATTTACATCTAGTTGCACAATAGCACGACGGCCACGCGCCAGCCTATCCAGACTTCCTCTTAGTGAACTCAGCTCAGCAACCGCTCTTGGCCGCCCAGTAATCGGCGCTTTATAGCGAATGTGGGCATCAGCAAGAATAATTGTGCCCCCCAAATGACGCTCACGCAGCAGTAACCAAATTAACCCCCAACCTGTTAACGTCGCCAATGAGAAAAGGCTACCTGCAAATAAGGTATGGTGAGGATTTTGATTACCAGCTTCAGGCATTGTCGTGACAAATCGCTGGCCAGTGTATTGGCTGATACGCACGCCCATTTTCTCACTGAGTGGGATATGGTCATACCACGCTTGTTGCAATTGACCACACCAATCGGGCCGATGCAGGATGTCATCCATCGTCACGACCGGTTTAATCATTAAAAAGTGGCGCACGGGTGTTGTCTGTGGGGCAGTTATCTCGCCCTGACTGACAAAACCCAACTTAGCAAAGAAATCAACGGCATCTTCACGCGCGCTACACACAACCCGCTTTACCCCTTCCTGGCGCGCGACTGATTCTAAGGTCATCGCGACCAACGTCCCTAAGCCTTTACCGCGAACAGCGGGATCGACCGCCAAAAAACGAATAGCAGCTTCATTATCAGCATTGATATACAAACGACCAATAGCAACAGGCTTACCCTGTTCATCTACGACCATTTGATGGTGGGCCATCGCGTCGTAGGCATCTTTTTCTGAACCAACAGGTTGGTGCAACGGCTTGCGTAACATTTCCCAACGGAATTGATAATAATCTTTGAGTTCTTGTTCTGTTATGGGCACACGCAAGTGATACATAGGAGCATTCTCTCTTTAAAATCATCAATAAAATCTATGTCATAACCCTCAATCTTGAGGCAATATTCGGCATCTAAACTTGCAGCCAGAAAGTTACTGGGCCATCGTTAACCAGACTGACTTTCATATCTGCTGCAAATTTCCCCGTTTCTGTTTTTACACCACGCTCACGGCACTGGGCAACAAAATACTGATAAAGCCGGTCAGCTTCTGCGGGAACGGCCCCACGAGAAAAGCTTGGCCTCATCCCCTTTTGGGTATCAGCAACCAGTGTAAATTGTGAAACCACCAGCACACTTCCCCCCGCCTCTTGGACGTTGAGATTCATTTTGTCGTTCTCATCGCCAAAAATCCGATATCCAAGTACCCGCTCACATAAGCGCTGTGCTTTTTGCTCGGTATCCTCTCGTTCAACACCGAGTAATATCAACAACCCTGGGCCAATCTCACCAACAATCTTCCCATCAACCACGACATTGGCGCTGAGCGCCCGTTGAATCAACGCAATCATAATGCCTTACATCTCCTGACTCTGGCTTTCCTCGGTCTTAGGGGCTCGCCGCAGTGCTCGATACTCACTCAAGGTGACCGTAATTTCTGCCCCCAGTAACACAATGCACCAGCTCCAATAAACCCAGAGGAATAAAATGGGAATAACGGCCAATACCCCGTAAATCAGCTGGTAAGAGGGAAATAGCGTGATATACATCGTGAAACCTTTCTTCCCTAACTCAAAAAGCAAAGCGGCAACGAGTGCACCAATAACAGCATCACGGGCGGGGACCCTTACCGTTGGCACCACACTGTACAATAACCAAAACGAAACCCAGGAGATGAGCAACGGAAACAGCCGCAATACCTCATCAATCATGCTGTCTACCTGAGCGTTTGCCAGCCACTGCAATGACAGCAGATAGGAGCTGATAACCATGCTGGCCCCCACCAGAATTGGCCCCAACGTGAGTACCATCCAATAAACCGCAAATGAAAATACCAGTGAACGCTGGGTTTTACTGCGCCAAATAATATTGAGCACACTATCTACGGAGTAAATCAGCAGGAGTGCCGTGACAATCAATCCGCAGGTGCCTACTACTGTCATCCGATTTGAGTTCGCGACAAACTGTTCCAGATAGTTTTGGATAATGTCGCCTGTAGCTGGCATAAAATTGGCAAATATAAAGGCTTTCAGTTTGATACTGATATCAGCAAACATCGGAAAAGCCGCAAACAGGGCAAAAATAACCGTTATCAGTGGCACCAGAGATAACAATGATACATAGGCTAAATGTCCAGCCAGCATTGTTAACCCGTCTTTATCAATCCGGGTATAAAGCATACGCACAAAGGTTATGCAGGGTTTAAACGGTGGTGATCGTAGAAAACTCGCCATGTTCGTCTCTCAGTCAACACGGTTAGGCACAATTTTGAGGCCAGCGTGATAAGGGTTAGCAACTTAAGGCTAACCCATTAATGATTAGAGTAAGAACTCATCAGGAAAAATAAGCTGGGATAACCTTTCGGTCAGTGACATGGATTGAGGTGATGCCCTCGATTCTGGCCGCAACAATATTTGCTTCAACATCATCAAAGAACACAGCCTGTTCTGCTGGAATATTTTCCGCACTCAGGACATGTTGATAGATTCTTGCTTCTGGTTTACGCATCCCCAAATCTTGCGATAGATACATATGGTCAGCTGCAGCGGCAACTTCAGGGTAGTGTTGAGGCCAGTGATTACAATGCAGACGGTTTGTATTGGATAACACTACGACCCGATGCCCCTCCTGACGTAGCCTTTGCATTATCGCGATCACTTCCGGGCGTAAAGCCACGAATACTGCCTGCCAACCTTCAGCAAACTGTTCAAAACTGAGCGATAGCCCCATCTCATCACTGAGTTGGAGGGCAAAGTCCTCATCGCTAATTTCACCACGCTCATGCTGCTGGAAAACTTCTCCCATCGTAAAACGCTCACTCAGTGTAGCCAAAGGCACACTGCTTAATTTACTCCAAACACCCAACACGCGTTTGAAGTCGATATCAACAATCACATTCCCTAGATCAAAGATATACAGCATGGCGCTCTCCCAATTAGATGGTGAGTTTCACTGTAACGGGAAAAAAGAAAACTGAACAGAGAGAGAAAGAAAAAGGAGGGGGTTAGCAGAAAAAATAATATTTTTGCCGGGATGACGAAACAGAAAGTATCCCCAAAGACATTGGAGTTGCAGCAAGGTAGCAAGTGATGGTGCCCCGATACGCTGACTCAAGTAAGTGATTCGGGTGACTGAACGCCGCTAGCACAGCAGCAACTTCAAGAACGAAGGGGATAGAGAACTCAGGGCGCCTTGAGCGCCCTAAGTATCAGCGGAACAAAGAAGAATTAACCTTCTTTAGGACCACGACCGGCACGCTTACGATCGTTTTCCGTTAAATGACGCTTACGGATACGGATCGATTGTGGGGTAACTTCTACCAATTCATCGTCATCGATGAATTCCAGCGCCTGTTCCAGAGTTTTCTTCAGGAAAGGAACCAGAGTGGTTGCTTCGTCAGTACCCGATGCACGCATGTTGGTCAGCTGCTTACCCGTCAAACAGTTTACAGTCAGGTCGTTAGAACGTGAGTGAATACCGATAATCTGGCCTTCATACACTTCTGTACCATGACCGATGAACAACTTGCCGCGGTCTTGCAGTTTGTACAATGCGAACGCAACAGCTTTACCCTGACCGTTAGAGATCAGTACGCCGTTCTGACGTTGGCCGATATCGCCTGGACGCACATCATCATAGTGACTGAATGTGGAGTACAACAGACCAGTACCAGAAGTCATGGTCATGAACTCAGTACGGAAGCCAATCAGGCCACGGCTTGGGATCATATAATCCAGACGAATACGACCTTTGCCGTCTGGAACCATGTCCTTCACGTCACCTTTACGCTCACCCATGGCTTGCATAACTGCGCCCTGGTGCTGCTCTTCGATATCCAGAGTTACGCTTTCAAATGGTTCTTGATTACGACCGTCGATAATACGGTTGATAACTTTAGGACGAGATACAGCCAGCTCGAAACCTTCACGGCGCATGTTTTCGATCAGAACCGACAGGTGAAGTTCACCACGGCCTGATACGCGGAATGCGTCAGCATCTTCAGTTTCTTCAACACGCAGTGCTACGTTATGAATCAGCTCTTTGTTCAGACGGTCAAGAATCTGACGTGAAGTCACATACTTACCTTCTTTACCACAGAACGGAGAGGTGTTAACGCAGAAATACATGGTCACGGTTGGTTCATCAACAGACAGTGCTGGCAATGCTTCAACAGCATTAACGTCACAGACAGTGTCAGAGATGTTCAACTCGCCCAGACCGGTGATAGCAACGATATCGCCCGCTTCAGCGACAGCAGCTTCGATACGCTCCAGGCCCATGTGGGTCAGAACCTTACCGACTTTACCGTTACGCGTTTTGCCTTCGCTATCAATGATAGTCACTTGCTGGTTTGGCTTAACTTTACCGCGTTTGATACGACCGATGCCGATAACACCAACATAGTTGTTGTAATCCAGCTGAGAAATTTGCATCTGGAACGGTGCTTCAAGCTCAACTTGTGGCGCAGACACATGGTCAACGATAGCTTGATACAGCGGAGTCATGTCTTCCGCCATATTGTTGTGGTCTTCGCCCGCAATACCCATTAATGCAGATGCATAAATGATAGGGAAGTCCAGTTGTTCATCAGTTGCATCTAAGTTTACGAACAGGTCGAATACCTGATCGACAACCCAGTCAGGACGTGCGCCCGGACGGTCAACTTTGTTGATTACCACGATAGGTTTCAGACCGTTAGCAAAGGCTTTCTTGGTCACGAAACGGGTCTGCGGCATTGGGCCATCCATTGCGTCGACGACCAGCAGCACAGAGTCAACCATAGACATTACACGCTCAACCTCACCACCGAAATCGGCGTGTCCTGGGGTATCCACGATGTTGATGCGGTAGTCTTTCCAATTAATGGCGGTGTTTTTTGCGAGGATGGTTATCCCACGCTCTTTCTCCAAATCGTTGGAGTCCATTACACGTTCAGTTGCTTCAGTACGTTCACCGAAAGTACCAGATTGTTGTAGCAACTTATCAACCAGGGTAGTTTTCCCATGGTCAACGTGCGCAATAATGGCGATGTTACGCAGATTCTCGATCACAGCTTTTTTGCCTCAGGCATTTAGAAATAGCGCGCTATTGTACACGTATTAAGCGAGGGACTAAACAAGATCACAAACTTCTCTTATAAACAACCTAACGGCGGTTAGTTTGTGATCCCTTTCACGGTGCAAAAATAGCCTCTCGGCCCCTCTTTGCACCAATACGGTGCCCAACGGCGCAAATGAAGCACCAAAATAGTGCAATATAACTATCCTGGTGCATACTGAATATCAGCAGACCCCTATGATATGGCATAAACGGGGGATTTGGAAAGTTGGCATAGATTTCGCAATGTATTTTAGCATGAATCGCCAGTACGAATAACCGTACGAAATAAAAAGTCACAAGTTTACTGTTTTGAGTGATGCATCCTTGCAGGTAAAAGGTTTTTTTGAAGTTACAGGCTATTGAAACAAAAAGTTTTTACCGGCAAAAATGCCAGAACACCATAAACCTTAGCAATACACGGTAATCGTTCCACGACGACGACTATGACAAATCCGGGAGATATAAGTATGTCCGCTGAACATGTTTTGACGATGCTGAATGAGCACGAAGTGAAATTTGTTGATTTGCGCTTCACCGATACTAAAGGGAAAGAACAGCACATCACTATCCCTGCTCATCAGGTCAACGCTGACTTCTTCGAAGAAGGCAAAATGTTTGATGGCTCCTCGATTGGTGGCTGGAAAGGCATTAATGAATCCGACATGGTACTGATGCCAGACGCCAGCACCGCTGTTATGGATCCGTTCTTCGAAGATTCCACACTGATTATCCGTTGTGACATCCTTGAGCCAGGCACCATGCAAGGTTATGACCGCGACCCACGTTCTATCTCCAAACGTGCAGAAGACTTCCTGAAATCTTCTGGTATCGCCGATACCGTGCTGTTCGGGCCAGAACCAGAATTCTTCCTGTTCGATGACGTTCGTTTTGGTAGCAGCATCCGCGGTTCCCACGTCGCTATCGATGATATCGAAGGTGCATGGAACTCCAGCACCAAATACGAAGGCGGCAACAAAGGCCACCGTCCAGCAGTAAAAGGCGGCTACTTCCCGGTTCCTCCGGTCGATTCTTCACAGGATTTGCGTTCTACCATGTGTTTAACCATGGAAGAAATGGGTCTGGTTGTTGAAGCTCATCACCATGAAGTTGCTACTGCTGGCCAGAACGAAGTAGCAACCCGCTTCAATACCATGACCAAGAAAGCGGACGAAATTCAGATTTACAAATATGTCGTGCACAACGTAGCCCATGCATTTGGTAAAACGGCGACCTTTATGCCAAAACCAATGTTTGGTGACAACGGCTCAGGCATGCACTGCCATATGTCCTTGTCCAAAAATGGCACCAACCTGTTCGCTGGTGACAAATATGCTGGCCTGTCTGAAATGGCGCTGTTCTACATCGGCGGCATCATCAAACATGCAAAAGCCATTAACGCCTTGGCTAACCCAACGACTAACTCCTACAAGCGTTTGGTCCCAGGCTACGAAGCACCGGTCATGTTGGCTTACTCAGCACGTAACCGTTCAGCTTCAATCCGTATCCCTGTGGTTGCTAGCCCGAAAGCCCGCCGTATTGAAGCGCGCTTCCCGGATCCAGCGGCTAACCCGTACCTGTGCTTCGCAGCACTGCTGATGGCTGGCCTTGATGGCGTCATCAACAAAATTCACCCTGGTGATGCGATGGACAAAAACCTGTATGACCTGCCACCGGAAGAAGAAGCTGAAATTCCAAAAGTTGCAGGTTCTCTGGACGAAGCTCTGGCGGCACTGAGTGAAGACCGCGAGTTCTTGACCCGTGGTGGCGTGTTCACTGACGACGCAATTGATGCTTACATCGAACTGCGTAAAGAAGAGATGGACCGCATACGTATGACTCCGCACCCAGTTGAATTTGAACTGTATTACAGCGTTTAGTTTTAGTTAGTCGTTTTTTTTGTTGCCGTGGAAACTTTTAGCCCATCTCACGATGGGCTTTTTTCTCCACCTTTCATTTTCGTCACATTCCTCTGGCTCAGTTGCGACTGAATCAATAGGATGTACCCACCGATGGGTATAAATGCACTAAGAGTGTGCAGGAGTCTGCATGATGGCAACAGGCACGCTGCCCGATGCTGGGCAGATCCTTAATTCTCTCATTAATAGCATTCTGCTATTGGATGACTCTCTGGCTATTCATTATGCCAATCCCGCTGCCCAGCAACTTCTGGCACAAAGTTCTCGTAAACTTTTTGGTACACCGCTTCCCGAATTATTAGGCTACTTTTCCCTGAATATTGCCCTTATGAGGGAAAGCCTAGAGTCAGGACAAGGTTTTACGGATAACGAAGTAACATTAGTCGTTGATGGTCGAGCACATATTTTATCGCTAACTGCACAGTCATTGCCGGACGGCTTTATATTGCTGGAAATGGCACCGATGGATAATCAGCGCCGGTTAAGTCAGGAACAATTGCAGCATGCACAACAAGTTGCCGCTCGTGATTTAGTGCGTGGATTAGCGCATGAGATTAAGAACCCGTTGGGCGGTTTACGCGGTGCGGCACAATTATTGTCAAAAGCGCTACCCGATCCAGCCCTGCTGGAATATACCAAAGTGATCATCGAGCAAGCTGACCGCTTACGTAATTTGGTTGACCGTTTATTAGGCCCTCAGCGGCCCGGTCAGCATGTTACACAAAGCATCCATCAGGTTGCTGAACGGGTTTGCCAGCTAGTTTCATTGGAAAAGCCGGATAACGTGACATTAATCCGCGACTATGATCCAAGCTTACCTGAATTGGCTCATGACCCAGATCAGATTGAACAAGTGCTGCTAAATATCACCCGCAATGCCTTACAAGCCTTGGGTGAGGCCGGTGGCACTATCACACTTCGTACCCGTACGGCATTTCAGATAACACTGCATGGTATGCGCTACCGTTTAGCTGCCCGAATTGATATTGAAGACGATGGCCCAGGCGTACCGACGCAATTACAAGATACCGTGTTCTATCCAATGGTCAGTGGTCGCGAGGGTGGCACCGGACTTGGCTTATCTATTGCCCGTAATCTTATCGACCAGCATTCGGGTAAAATTGAATTTAACAGTTGGCCGGGACATACCGAATTCTCGGTTTACCTACCTATTCGCCAGTGAGGTTTCTATGCAACGAGGGATAGTCTGGATCGTCGATGACGATAGCTCCATCCGCTGGGTGCTTGAGCGCGCACTGACTGGAGCGGGTCTAAACTGTGCGACATTCGATACAGGCAATCAGGTATTGGATGCTTTGGCAACGCAAACCCCAGATGTGTTGTTATCAGATATCCGTATGCCTGGCATGGACGGATTAGCACTGCTGAAACAAATTAAGCAGCGCCACCCCATGCTTCCGGTCATCATAATGACAGCACATTCTGATTTAGACGCTGCAGTGAGCGCCTATCAGCAAGGGGCATTTGATTATCTGCCTAAACCTTTTGATATCGACGAGGCCGTCGCACTCGTTGAGCGAGCAATCAGTCATTATCAGGAGCAGCAACAACCCGCCCGTACCCAACCCGCCAGTGGCCCGACTGCTGATATTATTGGTGAAGCCCCAGCGATGCAGGATGTTTTCCGCATCATTGGTCGCTTGTCGCGCTCCTCTATCAGCGTGTTGATCAATGGTGAATCAGGCACCGGTAAAGAGTTAGTGGCCCATGCATTACACCGCCATAGTCCGCGCGCCAAGGCACCGTTCATCGCATTGAACATGGCGGCGATTCCGAAAGATTTAATCGAGTCGGAGCTGTTTGGCCACGAAAAAGGGGCTTTCACCGGCGCGAATCAAGTGCGCCAAGGCCGATTTGAGCAAGCCGATGGTGGCACACTGTTTTTAGATGAAATCGGCGATATGCCGCTGGATGTGCAGACCCGCCTATTACGCGTGCTGGCTGACGGCCAATTTTATCGGGTTGGGGGATATGCCCCTGTCAAAGTGGACGTGCGCATCATTGCGGCTACTCACCAGAATCTGGAATTGCGTGTTCAAGAAGGCAAATTCCGTGAGGATTTATTCCATCGCCTGAATGTGATTCGGGTTCATTTGCCACCACTGCGTGAGCGCCGCGAGGATATTCCGCGTCTGGCTCGTTATTTCTTGCAAGTGGCCGCGAAAGAGCTAGGGGTAGAAGCCAAAAATCTGCACCCTGAAACGGAAGTCGCGCTGACTCGCCTACCTTGGCAGGGTAACGTGCGACAACTCGAAAATACCTGTCGCTGGCTGACTGTCATGGCTGCCGGGCAGGAAGTGCTGATTCAGGATTTACCGACTGAGCTGTTTGAAACCAGTACACCAGATGCTTCGGGTCAACGGATGCCAGATAACTGGGCAACGCTGCTAGCGCAATGGGCTGATCGTGCACTACGTTCTGGCCATCAGGATTTGTTGTCCGAAGCGCAACCCGAAATGGAACGAACGCTGTTAACCACGGCATTACGCCACACTCAAGGCCACAAGCAGGAAGCTGCTCGGCTGTTAGGTTGGGGTCGCAATACATTAACGCGTAAGCTGAAAGAATTGGGAATGGAGTAGTTAAGAATAGAGCCGTTCTGACGTTAAGTGCCCCTCAGTGGCTATACCCGATAGATTTCAAGATAACGGGTATAGCCACTGAGGTGAACATCATCAAATCACGCGGGAGAATTGCTGCCGGCGTGCCTGCTTACGTAAATAAATATCGAAACACATACAGATATTACGAATAAGTAAACGCCCACGCGGTGTTACCCGAATACCTTTGTCATCCCGCTCCACCAGCCCATCTTGCTCAAAAGGTGCCAGTAGCTCAAAATCTTCGGCAAAATAATCCGCAAAACGAATACCATAATGCTGCTCAATCGGCTGATAACTGATTTGGAAATTACAAATCAGTGTCTTAATCACATCGCGACGTAAACAATCATCTTCGGTCATGGTCAAGCCGCGCCACAATGCATTGCCACGTTGTTCCACAACAGCATAATAGGTCTTCAAATCTTTTTCGTTCTGCGCATAACTGTCACCCAGCATACTGATGGCTGAGACGCCCAAACCGAGTAAGTCACTCTCACCATGGGTGGTATAGCCTTGGAAATTACGATGTAATTTCCCCTCGCGTTGAGCAACCGCTAGTTCATCATCTGGTCGGGCAAAGTGATCCATACCAATAAACTGATAGCCGGATTCGGTTAAAAAACTGATCGTATGCTGCAAAATATCCAACCGCTGTGCGGCACTGGGAAGATCAGCATCTTTAATTTTACGTTGCGCAGCAAACAGACTCGGCAAGTGGGCATAATTGAAGACACTTAGGCGATCAGGGCTAAGTTCTGCGACCCGTTTAAGGGTAAAAGCAAAGCTCTCTGGTGTCTGTTTTGGCAAACCATAAATCAAATCAATATTGGTCGAGTTAAAACCCAAGGATTTGGCGCGGGCAATGAGTGCAAAGATAAAATCTTCATCTTGCTCACGATTAACCAGTCGTTGAACTTCTTTATTGAAATCCTGCACCCCCATGCTTAGGCGGTTAAAACCTTCAGCACGAAGATGGTCAAGCACATCCAGCTCAATTTCACGCGGGTCAACTTCAATTGACTGCTCCGCTCCGGGCAGAAAATCAAAATTCTCACGCAACAGGTTCATCAAATGAGTGATTTGTTTTTTATTCAGATAGGTTGGCGTGCCGCCGCCCCAGTGCATCTGGCTAACCTGACGTCCGGCAAACAATACCGCTCGCTGGCGGATCTCTTTCTCCAATACCGCCAGATATTCATCAGCTTTATGTTGCTGGCGCGTCACCAGTTTATTGCAGCCACAGAAGTAACAAAGCTTATGGCAAAACGGGATATGCACATACAGCGACAAAGGACGCTGCGGGTAACGTTTTACCGCCTGCTGAAAAGCAGATTCACTGTAATCTTCGCTAAACTCAAGCGCTGTAGGGTACGAAGTGTAGCGCGGCCCTGAATAATTATATTTTTGAATCAGGGACAGATCCCAAACTATAGCGTGCTCAGACATGTTCATTCCTTCCGATATTTTCGCTTACCGGGCCGGTTAGGGGGCAGATGTTTTCGTTGTCTGGCCGCAGTAGCGCTGCGCAATCGTGACCTACGTTGCGACAGTCGCCATAGTTTACCCAATAACCACAATAGATAACATGTTAGTAGTAGGGCTATTATCGGGATCACCCACCTCATGGTTTAAAATGCGTCTTTTGGATTACCGCTTTTCAGTAATCTTAAAATATCTTCCTGTTTTTCTTCTTGCTCTTCGTCGTCCTCATCATCACCTAATTCAATACCCAACTGCTCCATCAGGGCATCAATACGGTCTAACGTCAGATCCACATAAGCTTGGTCTTCTTTGCTTAATACTTCGTCGTTGTCCAGACGATCCAGCAATGCATCCAGACGTTCATCGTTTTCCAGCTTAGTCAGCTCTTCTTGCGGCGTCAGACGTGGCTTGGCTTCGACTTTCGCTACTGGCTTAGTGGTTGGCTTCGCTTTTACCTTGCTCTCAACGACCAAAGGTACAGGCACTTTGCTGCCAATGCGTGGATCTTTCTCTTGAGTCTGGGTTTGGCCTTTTTTATTGCTACCCTCAACATTGGTTCTCGCACCAGAGCGATTGCCGCTGTGTCTTTTCTGACGCTTACGCTCGCGTGCTTCAAGATCAAGCTCTACACGGGTCTTTTTATGGCGCTTTGGTGTCGCGGTGCCTTTCGGGGCCGCGCTAGTTGCGCGTGGTGCTTTATTTGGTTGCTTCATAACCTGTGCTCTTAAATGAGTATGGGATCGGATTGAGTATATACCCGGCATCTTTCAACTTGCAGAAGTGTTCGCAACACACAATCGCCCAAATCACTTATTCATGTAAGTTCATCGAGATTCCCTTGCTTGTAGCCTTCCCGCATTTTGAAATTTATTGGGTATAGATTTGGGCCGGAATCTAGCAGAAAGAAGAGAAAGAAAAAAGGCGGCAGATTAACCTGTCGCCTTTTTTCGCACCTTCTGCGGAAGGATATCCTTACAGCGCACTCCCTGCACTTACATAACGTCCCGGTTTCTCCCTCCTGCAACACGCCTTCCTTGCCATCCCTCCAACCCTGAAGGCGACTCACCCAGCACTCCGGCCTGTGTCCATAAACATCCTTTTATACCCATTATCTTTCAAGTTGTAGGGTTGTTAGCCGCCATCATTCACCCAATTCATTGCATTATCTCAACGCCTTGGGTCTATTCTGTTGCCGCTGACCTACAACTCAAATGCTATTGGGTGTATAAGCTCCCTCTCTCATCCCTGGCTCACAGTATATCCATTACATTCCTTAAGCATAGGCCACTCTTCCTAAGTGATGATGCTCCTTGCCAGTGCATCCCGCACTGTTAAAACTATAATCAGTTATTTGTTTTTATTAAGAATAACAAATCACAAAACAACTGATCGTTAATAATAGTAGCGCATTTTTAATAAAGATTTTCTTAACAGTTCATAAATAATATGCCATTAACTTTCTCGACAATGACCACCAACTCACAAAAATTGGAATTTCATAAGAAAAAGTAGGAAAAGAGATTCGTTAGCCCCTCTTTAGGGTCAAGTTTGGCGGGAATAAAGATAAACCCCCTTTTTTCGGCCTGATGCAGTTATAATCGCTCCATGTAAGCAATCTCTCACGGAGACGACAAATTTTGACTATCAGAAACTATAACTATCACATGACTCATTTCGTCATCAGTGCTCCGGATATTCGCCATCTGCCGCGTGATGAAGGTATTGAAGTGGCATTTGCTGGCCGCTCAAATGCAGGTAAATCGAGTGCTCTCAATACATTAACCAACCAGAAAAGTCTGGCCAGAACCAGTAAAACACCGGGTCGTACTCAACTGATTAATTTATTTGAAGTCGTTGAGGGTGTACGCCTGGTCGACTTACCGGGATATGGTTATGCCGAAGTTCCGGAAGAGATGAAAATCAAGTGGCAACGGGCACTGGGTGAATATTTACAGAAACGTAACTGTCTGAAAGGATTAGTCGTTTTGATGGATATCCGCCATCCGCTGAAAGATTTGGATCAGCAGATGATTACTTGGGCGGTGGCCGTCGGTACTCCTGTTCTTTTATTACTGACCAAAGCAGACAAACTGGCTTCAGGTGCGCGTAAAGCCCAGTTGAACATGGTGCGGGAAGCAATCATTCCATTTATGGGGGATATTCAGGTTGAAGCTTTCTCATCACTGAAAAAGATTGGTGTTGATAAGTTACGGGAGAAACTGGATACCTGGTTCAGTGAAATTCCACCCGAAGTAATGATTGATGAGTATGACGACGAAGGTGAATAAAATTCGTCATTAAGCAGCCCGTAAGGGCTGTTTCTCGGTATATCTACCGCCTCCAACCTGTCAGCAAAAGCCCCATAAAAAACGCCCCAGTCAATAAATGACTGGGGCGGCTAATATACAGCCAAATCCGATTACGTGAAGTAAAAGGTCTGAAAGATAGAACATCTTACCTCTGTACCCTACGTCTGTAACTCTACATCATTTTTTCGCAGGGCAAAAGAATTTTTTGTTGTATAGTTACACAAATTGGCACGATTCAGCGCACAACATCCCCGCATTTCCGCCCATAAATGTAGCTTAATTACATAAAGTGCTTTATTTATCGTCACTTACCCGCACAACTAGTGAGCCTGATCCCAGTTCTCGCCAACACCGACATCAACTTTCAATGGCACGGCCAATTGCATGCTCTGCTCCATCAATTCACGGATTTTCTTCTCAGCGCTTTCCACCACACTTTCATGCACCTCAAACACCAATTCATCGTGTACCTGCATGATAACCCGGACCTTAGCTTCAGCTTCTTGCTGTAACCAAGCATCCACGGCAATCATGGCGCGCTTGATGATATCAGCAGCAGTCCCTTGCATCGGCGCATTGATAGCTTCACGTTCAGCCGCTTTACGGCGAGTCGCATTGCGTGAATGAATATCAGGTAAATAGAGGCGACGCCCATCAAGCGTGCTGACGTAACCTTGGTCCGCCGCTTGCTTGCGTGTGCGCTCCATATACTCCAGCACACCCGGGTAGCGCTCAAAATAGAGATCCATATAGCGTTGTGCTTCCCCGCGGGGAATGTTCAGCTGCCGCGCCAAACCAAATGCGCTCATACCATAAATCAAACCAAAGTTAATGGCCTTAGCACTGCGGCGCTGTTCATTGGTCACTTTATCCAGTGGAAGGCCAAAAACTTCTGCCGCCGTTGCACGGTGAATATCTTTTCCGGCCGCAAAAGCTGCCAACAGACCTTTATCCTGTGACAAATGGGCCATAATACGCAGTTCAATCTGTGAATAGTCAGCGGCCATAATGCGGTAATCTTTTGGCGCAATAAAAGCCTGACGTATACGACGCCCCTCTTCATTTCGCACCGGAATATTTTGCAAGTTAGGGTCACGGGAAGATAAACGCCCGGTTGCCGTGACAGCCTGATGATAAGAGGTATGAACACGCCCGGACACAGGGTTAATCATCAGTGGTAACTTATCGGTATAGGTACTTTTGAGTTTTGCTAAACCACGATACTCAAGAATCACTTTTGGCAGAGGGTAGTCCAATGCCAGTTCGGCCAGCACTTCTTCATTTGTTGAAGCCGCGCCACCGGGCGTTTTTTTCAAAACTGGCAGTTTTTGTTTTTCATACAAAATGACTTGTAACTGCTTAGGGGAAGCGAGATTAAACGGCTCTTCAGCCAATTCATGCGCTTGTTTCTCCAATTCATCAAGACGGATAGTGAGTTCTTTAGAGTGGGCCGCCAAAATATTTTGATCAATCAATACACCTGTGCGCTCAATACGAGATAACACGGGCAGCAGTGGCATTTCAATTTCCTGGAATACCCGCTTCAAACCGTCACTTTGCTGTAGTTTAGGCCACAACGCCAAATGCAGTTGTAGCGTGACATCGGCATCTTCTGCCGCGTAAGGCCCCGCTTGTTCTAATGCAATTTGGTTAAAGGTCAGTTGGTTCTTACCCTTACCAGCGATCTCTTCGAAGGTAATGGTTTTATGATTGAGATAGCGTTCCGCCAAACTGTCCATATCATGTCGGCCCGCGACACTGTCCAAAACATACGACTCGAGCATCGTATCAAAAGCAATACCACGTAGATCAATGCCATAGCGTGCCAACATACTTTGGTCAAACTTGAGATTTTGCCCCACTTTAAGGGCCTTATCGTCTTCCAATAAGGGCTTAAGCTGCGCCAGAACCCAATCACGATCAAGTTGTGCAGGTGCATCCAGATAATCATGTGCGACAGGCAAATAAGCGGCCTCGCCTGGAGCAACGGCGAACGAAAGGCCAATTAAATTGCTACTGAGAGTATCAAGGCCGTCAGTCTCAGTATCAAAAGCGAAAACTTCTGCTTTTTTAAGCCGTTCAATCCAGTCAGCTAACGACTTTTCATCCAAGATGGTTTGATAATTTTCTTGTGACAATACAGCCGTCACTTCAGCCGCAGCGGCGGGTTCTGTGGCGATAAAAGATTTATTATTCGTCTGCCCCGTTGGCCGATCTTTTTTGCCATCCAACCACTTACCGGCTTCAACATCTGCCAGCCAGCGCTTAAATTCATAACGGCTGAAGAGCTGATGTAATTGCTCATCATCCGGTTGTGAGACCGTGAGTTCGTCACAAGTCACATCTAATTCAACATCTGTTTTAATGGTGGCTAATTTATAGGAGAGATAGGCAACATCTTTATTTTGCTCTAACTTAGCTGACATAGTTTTAGCGCCACGGAATGTCAGCGTGGATATTTTATCCAAATTACTAAACAGCGCATCTAACCCACCCAAACCTTGTAATAAAGCTTGAGCAGTCTTCTCACCCACACCCGGAACACCCGGAATATTGTCTGAGGAGTCCCCCATTAGCGCTAGAAAATCAATAATCAATTCAGGAGGCACGCCATATTTATCGCACACTTCTTGTGGCCCTAAAATAGCGTTATTCATTGTATTGATAAGAGTAATGTTTGGCGTAACTAATTGCGCCATATCTTTATCACCGGTACTAATTAATACCGCATGGCCAGCTTTTTCGGCTTCTTGCGCCAGAGTGCCAATAACATCATCAGCTTCAACACCGGAAACGACTAATAAAGGCAGCCCCATCGCCTTAACCATTTGATGAAGTGGCTCGATTTGAGCACGTAAATCATCAGGCATCGGTGGGCGATGAGATTTATATTCGGCGAACAGTTCATCACGAAATGTTTTGCCTTTAGCATCAAATACCACTGCCACATGGCTTGGGCGATACTGTAGCAAGAGGCTGCGCAACATGTTCAAAACGCCGTACATGGCGCCAGTTGGCTCACCACTGCTGTTCGTGAGTGGCGGAAAGGCATGATAAGCACGATAGAGGTAAGAGGAACCGTCAACGAGGATCAATGGGTTTTCTGCAATCTGGGCCATAGAGTTTCTTCATCTTTAATCAGCAAGGTCTAACGCTAAGAATGCCATAGCTGGCAGCAAGAGACGAATTTTAGCGTCCATTCTTGTGCGAAAGAGAGCATTTTACATGAAGATCCTCAAGATCTAACCTGTGGATAACTTTGTGCGTAAAAACGTGTGTATTTTATATTTGTCAAATGACTCTCAAATCCTTAATATTTAAAACCATAAAAATCAGTATGTTATAGTTATTGTTTTTTTGTTTTACTGTCATTATTTCTTTATCTAAATTGTGGATATTACTTATTCAGTTACCAGCATAAGGTAAATAAATTTTACTTATGGTAAATTTATCTTCCCAAATTTTTTATTACTTACGCCCACCTCATTTTCTCTTTTTGCATCACGAACATGACTATTTGCCTATCAGTAAAATAGATAAATAAATCATAAACAACACGGTAATAAATAAAAATAAATTATTCATCAGTATGACTATCACATTAGACAATACGATGCATTTATGACAACAAGATAATCATATTAGGACAGTGCGGATATTTGATAAAAAAAAGGGGCGAATAAAATTCAGCCCCTCTTTTTATATGATTAATGCGATTACTTTTGAGTCAGTAAAAACTTAACGACATCAGCATACTGCTTAACATAGTTATCCATTGAACTGGTATCTATGCCGTCGTTTTTAATCATATATTTGCCATTAACAAACATGGCTGGTACACCACGTAATTGTAAATCTTCAGCGGCTTTTTGCTGCTGAACCACCAGTGATTTAACGACAAAACTATTTAATGCTGCATCATAGTCTTCGCCGCTCACACCCGCTTTGATAAATACATTACGAATATCATCCGGAGTTTGTACGGTCTGTGTTTTCTGTACACCCTCAAACATCAGTGGAGTCACTTTCTCCTCAACACCCAATGCCATTGCAACTGCCCATGCTTGGGTCAGTTCTTTACCCAATGGACCAAGGAATTCCACATGATAACGGGTCATTTTGACCCCTTCAGGCAGTGCTTTTTTGACTGTCTGAGGAACATGGTAAATCTCTTCAAACTGGTAGCAGTGCGGGCAATAGAATGAGAAAAACTCTAAAACCTGAGGCTCGCCAGTGACTGGCTTGTTTAACGTCTGGTACTGAGTACCATCGGTAAATTGTGCCGCCGATACACTGAATGCCATCACCATGCCAACGAGCGCTAACCATACATTTTTCATACTATAACAATCTCCATTATCTTCGCTTTAGTACATTGGCATCAGCTGCAAAGGGGGTGCCTGCAACAGCTTAACCTGCTCTGTAAATGATGCAGTCTGCTGTAACCAAAAATCAGACTCCGCCATCCACGGAAAACTTCTAGGAAATGCCGGGTCTTGCCAACGTCTGGCTACCCAAGCAAGGTAATAAACCATCCGCATCGCCCGCAAAGGTTCAATCAGTGCGAGTTCTCGCTGATCAAAATCAGCAAATTCACCATAGGCTTCTAGCAAAATATCTAACTGGATAAGCTGTTCACGACGATCCCCATGTAGCAACATCCAAAGATCCTGAACCGCAGGACCATTTCGGGCATCATCCAAGTCAACAAACATCGGCCCGTCACGCCACAAGATATTACCTGGATGACAGTCACCATGTAACCGTAATGGTTGCCAGTCTGTATGCCAATACTGCTTTATGGTACTTATCAGTAAATCCGTCGCAGCCAGGAACTTATCTCGCTGTTTTACTGGCACCAATTCACTGCTGGCCAACAACTGACGTGGCTCTGTCAGATACTCCTCAATACCTATCGTTGGGCGGGCGACAAAAAGTCTGTCACTTCCCACCTGATGAATCCGCCCTAGATAACGCCCCACCCATTCCAACTGGTCAAGGTTATCTACTTCATACTGACGCCCACCAACACTTGGAAATACGGTAAAGAAAAAGCCGCCGTGAGTATGTAAGGTGTCCCCATTAAGTAGCAATGGGGCAATCACCGGGATCTCCGACTCCGCCAAATCAATCGAGAATTGATGCTCCTCAATAATTTGCTCACGGCTCCAGCGCTCGGGGCGATAGAACTTAACCACACATCGTTTACGCCCTTCATCCATAAACTGATAAACACGGTTTTCGTAGCTATTAAGCGCGGTTAACCCTGAATCCACGCGTAACCCCGCCCCGTCAAGGGCATCCATAATCAAGTCAGGTGACAACGTCTGAAAATTAAAAGCAGAGCTGTTCATAGCAACATTCAGTCTATATAAGTGACAGCGGCTTGCTGAGAATAAGAAATAGTATCATCAAAGCCCCTATCTACGCAGACAGGAGTATGACTAATCTTTAATGATGCCACGCGCGCGCAAGATGGCTGTTTTAAAGTCCTCTTCATAATCTTTTTTCAGACCAGGAATCACTTCTGTCGATGCTGAACCGCGCATTTTTAAGTGGTAAATAAGAATATCGTCGGTCAGATCTGAAAATTCACCTTTAAAACCCGCTTCAGCTGCCAATTTTTGTAAAAACTGCACCAAATTTAAATCAGGTTCTTGCTGCCAGGCTGGATGTAAAAGCTCAATGAGTTCATTAACACGATGGCATTTCATAACAAAATTATCCTATTCAAAAATATGCTGACAAAGTAGCAGGGATATTCACACAGGGAAAGAGAGCCTATTGTCAATAAAAGTAAATCCTGACCTACCCTCCTATTTAAAGATACAATTCATCTGCGAATTGAATACAACGGAGTGATAGAAATGCAGCCCAATATTACAGGCGTTCTTCTTGCAGGAGGTCGTTCTTCTCGAATGGGAGGAAACGATAAAGGGCTTATTCTCCTGCACGATAAACCGTTGTATCAATATGTAATTGATAGATTAAAACCCCAAGTCAACGATATTCTGATTAATGCTAATCGCAATCAAGATCGCTATCAAGAGAGTGGAATTCAAGTTATTAATGATGCCATTACTGGCTTTGTAGGCCCTCTGGCAGGTATGCATGCAGGATTAAGCCATTCAGCTACCGAATGGGTTATATTTGCTCCCTGTGACGTTCCAGCACTGCCTACCAATTTAGTCTCTCAACTTTGGCAAGGCAAACAGCAGGCATTGGCATCGTACGTACATGATGGTGAACGAGCACACCCGACATTGGCGTTAATGCATGTGAGTTTGCAGCCACTGCTGGCTCAGTATCTGGCTAATGGTGATCGCAAGCTAATGATATTTATGGACAGTATCGAGGCTCAACCCGTCATGTTCAACGGGAAAAGTCGACAATTTAGCAACCTCAATACCCAAGAAGATTGTGATTTATGGGAGCGAGGTAAAAAGGGGGAATGATGAGCCAAAAAGTACCGCCACTATTAGGTATCGCTGCGTACAGTGGCACAGGGAAAACAACATTACTTAAGAACCTGATTCCCTTGCTACAACAGCGACAAATCCGAGTCGGTTTAATCAAACATACTCATCACAATATGGAAATTGATACTCCGGGGAAGGATAGCTATGAATTACGTAAGGCTGGTGCACATCAAACTCTGGTCGCTAGCGATTGTCGTTGGGCATTAATGACGGAAACCCCAGAACAAAAACCACTGGATCTCCACTACCTTGCCAGCAGGTTAGATGCCACAACTATTGATTTGATCTTGGTTGAAGGTTTTAAACATGAGCCAATCAATAAAATAGCACTCTATAGAGAAGCGGTTGGTAAACCTTTTTCTGGTTTGATTGATAGCTATGTCATTGCTTTAGCAAGTGATAAACCAATAGAGACCCTTGTAACACAATTGGATATTAATCAGCCGGATCAGATCGCTGAATTTATTTATCACTGGCTTAAAACTAACTCATCAGAAGTATAAAAAGAAAAAAGGCCACCCACAGGGTAGCCTTTTCTCTTTTACTTTTTTCTCAATCCACAAATACTTATGCATACACACTGATATTTGCTCATGTTCTTTATATTTTGCACATAGCAAAAACCCCACGCTTTCGGCATGGGGTCTTGGCTTGATTTGATGCCTGGCAGTGTCCTACTCTCGCATGGGGAGACCCCACACTACCATCGGCGCTACGGCGTTTCACTTCTGAGTTCGGCATGGGATCAGGTGGGACCACCGCGCTATGGCCGCCAGGCAAATTCTGTTTTAATCAACTCGCTACACAATCACTCTCATGCAG
>NZ_CACVAF010000010.1 GCF_902726565.1 Yersinia vastinensis | reverse complement strand
CTGCATGAGAGTGATTGTGTAGCGGGTTGATTAAAACAGAATTTGCCTGGCGGCCATAGCGCGGTGGTCCCACCTGATCCCATGCCGAACTCAGAAGTGAAACGCCGTAGCGCCGATGGTAGTGTGGGGTCTCCCCATGCGAGAGTAGGACACTGCCAGGCATCAAACACGAGTTATCAGAGTGACATCTGGTAACTGACAAAATCGCGATAAGCGGTTTTGCACAGCGAGAAGCGCTGGCCCTGTTAAGGGTAAGTATCAGGAAGATACACGTAAAAGAATCGGTGGAGCGGTAGTTCAGTTGGTTAGAATACCTGCCTGTCACGCAGGGGGTCGCGGGTTCGAGCCCCGTCCGTTCCGCCACTTATTTAAATTATGCCTGCTAACTTTAGCAGGCATAATGTTAAGCGTAATTTAGGGGCGTAGCTCAGTTGGTAGAGCACCGGTCTCCAAAACCGGGTGTCGCGAGTTCGAGTCTCTCCGCCCCTGCCATATTAGAAACCCTTCGTGAAAGCGAAGGGTTTTTTTTATGCTCAAAATAGTCATTTAGTCTGCTTTTTGTTCTTCCCTCCATCCTTTTGAGCCAACCTCCTCTAGTTTTTGCTCTCTTCTTGAACATATTTATAGTGTGGATATTCCTAACTATTTTGTGAATTTACACATTATTCCTCGTCTCATTAACCACCTCTACTACTTATCTTTCTTCTAAATTCCCACAAAATTTTCAAAGGTAACGTTCCCAACTCATACCTATTTAGCTGAATTTATGTACAAAACGATTGTTATTCTATGGTGTGATGTTGCTCATTATTACTTTCACAAAATGTACTAAAACTAATTAACATTTTAGCTATCAGGAAGCTCACCTTAAAAAACATCATATGCTTTTAGAACAACATTATCTGCAAATTGGCCGAAGTTCAGGGCAGTACATGGCCTGAATGATCATCTTAACTGTTCTTCGGAATGGTAGTGAGTCAACGGCTCGACGATGGCAAGTGAGGAGAGAAATATGTACAGGCGTTTACTGTTAGCAGCAGCTGTAACAGCAGCAATGTGTAGTGCAGTCCAGGCGGCTCCGTTAGTCGTGGGTTTTTCTCAAATTGGTTCAGAATCCGGTTGGCGTTCTGCGGAAACCAAGGTTTCTAAACAAGAAGCTGAAAAACGCGGAATAACACTAAAAATCGCGGATGCCCAACAAAAACAAGAAAACCAAATCAAAGCGGTGAGATCGTTTATTGCTCAGGGCGTTGATGCCATTTTTATTGCTCCCGTGGTTGCTACTGGTTGGACGCCAGTTTTGCAGGAAGCGAAAGAAGCCAAGATCCCGGTGTTTCTGCTGGACCGTATGATTGAGGTGAATGATCCCTCTTTATATACCGCAGCAGTGGCTTCGGATAGCGTGTATGAAGGCAAAGTTGCAGGTGAATGGCTGTTGAAAGATGTCGCAGGCAAACCTTGTAATGTTGTTGAACTACAAGGCACGGTCGGTTCCAGTGTGGCGATTAACCGCAAAAAAGGTTTCGCTGATGGGATTGCCTCTGCACCTAATGTAAAAATAATTCGTTCACAATCAGGGGACTTCACACGTAGTAAAGGCAAAGAGGTCATGGAGAGCTTCATTAAAGCGGAGCAAAATGGCAAAAATATCTGTGCGGTCTATGCGCATAACGATGACATGGCAATTGGTGCCATCCAGGCAATCAAAGAAGCGGGTCTAAAACCGGGTACAGAAATCAAAATTGTTTCCATAGATGGTGTACCTGATATTTTCAAAGCAATGAGCAGTGGCGAAGCAAATGCAACTGTTGAATTGACGCCAAATATGGCTGGCCCTGCTTTTGATGCCTTAATTGCGCTGAAGAAAGATGGAACCCAACCTCCTAAATTTATCCAGACAGAATCCCGCCTGCTACAGCCAGATACGGCTAAACAGGAATATGAATCCAAGAAGAGCCTTGGTTATTGATTCAAAGGGCGGGGCTTGCCCCGCCTGCTTTCGTCACCTGTATTTGGACAATATCTGAGTCGTTTTTGAACGTGGGTACATCTGATGGAAACACTGCTAAAAGTCCGTGGCTTGTCGGTTGAATTTCCTGGTGTTAAGGCATTGGACTCTGTGGACTTTTCTCTGCATCGCGGTGAGGTTATGGCTTTGCTGGGAGAAAATGGCGCAGGGAAATCCACTTTAATCAAAGCATTAACTGGGGTCTATAAGCGGTCCGCTGGTGAAGTTTATTTAGATGGTGTGGCCATTCGCCCTATTGATACAGCTGATGCCCAAAAGATGGGTATCGGTACAGTCTACCAAGAGGTCAATTTACTCCCGAATATCTCTATTGCAGCAAATCTCTTCATTGGTCGCGAGCCATTGCATTGGGGGCTTATTGATCATCGAACAATGAACCAACAGGCGGAAAAATTACTAAAAGGTTACGGTTTAGCATTAGATGTTCAGCGGCCGTTAGCCGATTTCTCCATTGCAATACAGCAGATTGTTGCCATTGCTCGAGCAGTTGATTTATCAGCAAAGGTACTGATTCTTGATGAGCCGACAGCAAGTCTGGATGCTAAAGAAGTCAGTATGTTGTTGGATATTCTTCGCCAGTTGCGTGATCAGGGAATTGGTATGGTTTTCGTCACCCATTTCTTGGATCAGGTTTATCGGATCAGTGATCGTATAACGGTCTTGCGCAATGGCAAACTTGTTGGCACGAAAACTACCGCAGAGCTTCCTCGGCTTGAATTAGTTCAGATGATGTTGGGCCATAGCTTTGATGAACAATTGCTTAAACGTGGTGAACACAATATTACGGCGAGCAACCCTCTGGTTGAATTTAAAAATTATGGTCGACGAGGTGTGGTTGAGAACTTTGATTTATCGGTTTCCCCCGGTGAAATAGTTGGGCTTGCCGGATTATTGGGGTCAGGTCGAACCGAAACCGCGCAATTAATTTTTGGTGTCACTACTCCCGATAATGGTGAGGCCCAGATACAAGGCAAACCGGTAAAAATCAGAACGCCACGTAAAGCATCAAAACTAGGTTTTGGCTATTGCCCAGAAGATCGCAAAACAGATGGTATTGTGGGGGCCGCCACAGTGCGTGAGAACATTATTTTGGCTCTGCAAGCCCAACGTGGGTGGCTAAGGCCAATTTCTATGCGTGAACAGACTCAAATTGCGGAAGATTTTATCCAGCAATTGGGTATTCGGACTCCTGGCCCTGAGCAGCAAATTCAGTATCTCTCCGGTGGAAACCAGCAAAAAGTATTACTAGCCCGCTGGCTGGCCACAAAACCCCGATTTTTAATTTTAGATGAGCCAACGCGCGGTATTGATGTGGGGGCCCATGCTGAGATTATTCGGCTGATTGAGAAGCTGTGCGACGAAGGGTTGGCACTGTTAATCATCTCTTCCGAATTAGAGGAATTGGCAGGTTATGCTGATCGCGTCATTGTTTTACGTGATCGTCGGCATATTGCACAACTCGGTCACGATGAGATCTCTGTTCCTGCCATTATGCAGGCGATCGCGGTGCAATAAGGAGTTACCTCATGGGAAACAGGAGTCTGTCAATGACGCAAAGGCCGCGCAAAGTTAAATGGGTTTTGCCGAAAGGTGCCACTCAATTTGGCGCTTTAGCAGTCATTTTACTGATTGATAGTTTGGTCGCCCCACACTTTTTCTCAATTCATATTCAGGATGGGCGGCTGTTTGGCAGTGTCATTGATATTTTAAACCGAGGTGCTCCTGTTGCTTTATTGGCATTGGGAATGACATTGGTTATTGCGACCGGGGGCATTGATTTATCCGTTGGAGCCGTGATGGCTATTGCGGGAGCGACAGCCGCGACCCTAACCAGTGCCGGATATGCTTTACCGACAGTCTTAGTCGCTGCACTTGTTGTTGGTGCTCTGTGTGGGTTATGGAATGGCTTTTTAGTGGCGGTATTACAAATTCAGCCAATTGTCGCCACATTGATGTTAATGGTTGCGGGGCGAGGAATAGCCCAACTGATTACCGAAGGGCAGATTGTCACATTTGATAGTGGGGGGTTGGCAAAGTTAGGTAGTAGCACTTTGATGTATATGCCGATGTCGGTCGTTATTGCATTGGGCATGCTGATAATTGTGTGGTTATTGACACGTAAAACAGCACTGGGGCTATTTATTGAGTCGGTTGGTATCAACTTACGTTCTGCACGTAATGCAGGTGTGAGTACGCGGTTGGTGCTCATTGCGGTGTACGTGATTTGTGGGATCTGTGCAGCTGTCGCGGGCATTATTGTGACCGCAGATATCCGAGGGGCGGATGCTAACAATGCAGGTTTATGGCTGGAGTTAGATGCCATTCTTGCCGTAGTCATTGGTGGTGCATCGTTAATGGGGGGGCGCTTTAACCTTTTACTTTCAGTGATTGGCGCTTTGATTATTCAGGGAATGAATACAGGGATTCTACTCTCAGGTTATCAACCTGAATTTAATCTGGTTCTTAAAGCCATCGTCGTATTAGCCGTATTGGTGGTGCAGTCACCCATGATTTCATTGAGCCATATCTTCCGGAGGCGAAAATAATGTTAAAGCGCAATATTCCTTTGCTGATGACTATCGCCGTTTTTATTCTGGGATATGCATTTTGTCTTAGTCAGTTCCCCAGCTTTTCGTCCACCCGGGTATGGTGCGATTTACTGACTGATAACGCCTTCTTGGGCATTGTAGCTGTGGGGATGACCTTTGTTATTTTATCTGGGGGTATAGATTTATCTGTAGGTTCAGTTATCGCTTTTACTGGCGTGCTACTAGCGAAGTTAATCGGAACCTACGGTATTCACCCAATGTATGCTTTTGCCATCGTATTAGTCATGGGAGCAATGTTTGGCGCACTGATGGGCTGGATTATTGATTCTTTGAAACTCCCAGCCTTTATTATCACGCTTGCCGGGATGTTTTTTGTTCGCGGGATGAGCTTTATTGTGTCTGAAGAGTCTATCCCGATTAATCATCCGCTTTATGCCACGTTGGCGAATTATGCTTGGAAAGTCCCCGGAGGTGGGCGATTTACCCTGCTCGCCCTCATCATGCTCTTAGTTGTCGCATTGGGTATTTTGTTGGCACATCGAACCCGTTTTGGTCATAACGTCTATGCTATCGGTGGCAACAGTGTTTCAGCCGCTCTGATGGGGGTTCCTGTCAGACAGACTACGATTAAAATCTACATGTTATCGAGCACTTTAGCGGCACTATCAGGGATTGTTTTCTCTCTTTACACCTCTGCTGGCTATGCTTTGGCAGCCAGTGGTGTTGAACTAGATGCGATTGCGGCCGTTGTTATCGGTGGTACATTGCTGACCGGTGGTATCGGCACCGTCTTTGGTACTCTGTTTGGTGTCCTGATTCAGGGCCTGATCCAGAGTTACATTACATTTGATGGCACACTCAGTTCATGGTGGACCAAGATTGTTATCGGGATCTTGTTATTTAGCTTTATTGCTATCCAGAAGGCGATGAGTGCTTTTTACTTAAATCGTCGTGCTCGCCCTCAGCCGTCACCACTTAATCCTGTATAGCGCTTTGAGCGGCGTTATTCATTGGTGTTTTTAATAGCTGTCGAATCAATGTTTGCTGGTCACTGTTTTGCAACCAAACGGCATACAGTGGCCGCACGATCGGCGGGATATCCGCATTAATAGACAATTGTGGATACTCTTTCTGCCAATGCTCAGGTAGAAAAGCGCAGCCACCGGTAGTCTCCAGTAGTTGGCGGGTTAGATGGGCTGAAGTGGTGGTCAGTACCGGCATTTGCTCACTATTGAGTAATCGACTTTCTTGCTGATGGAAATCTGCCCCCCACTCAAGTTTTATATAAGGCGCTTCATTTGCATTTTTATGCTCGGTTTCACTGTCAGTTTTTTCTGCCAGAACAAGGGGAACCGATGAGAACAACCGCAGTGAAAAATGCCCTAATAACAAACTGGCCAATTCGTCCATTTTAGGGGGTTCAGTTGTTATCAATAAATCCAGTTGCCGTTCGTGCAACTGCTTCACCAGCGATTGCCTTAGTGCAATTCGAGCCTCAAGGCGCAATGCTTCCCGTTGTTTATATAACTGTTGCAACCAAGGCGTGAGGTAAGCCTCCCAAAGTGATGCGGTTGCACCAATAGACAACTCAGTGTGTTGCAGCGAATGAACGACCTCTTTTTTGGCTAGCTGCCAAGTGCTCATCAGTGTTTCGGCATACGGCACCAGTCTTTCGCCCGCAGGGGTCAGACGAATATTATTGCGATGGCGAGTGAATAAATTTGCACCTAATTGATTTTCCAACTGACGGATACGAAAACTTACCGCCGACTGTGTTAAGTACAAAGATTCAGCTGCGCGACCAAAGTGGCGAGTTCTACTGACCTCCAAAAAGGTTTTCAGTAATTCGGTATCCACACCTATCTCCAATTTTTTTTGTCGTTAAGATTTAAATGTTTTGTTTTACACGCTGTCAAGCCTATCTAATACTCCGCGCCATAAACAGCACGACCATGAGAGAATTAGGAGCGTGTCAGATGGCGGATAGCTTCATCACGACCAATCGTTTTTTTGATAATAAACATTATCCTCGCGGGTTCTCGCGTCACGGCGATTTCACCATTAAAGAGGCGCAATTACTAGAGCGCCACGGCCATGCTTTCAATGAACTCGATCTCGGGAAACGCGAACCAGCAACGGAAGAAGAGCATTCGTTTGTGGCTGTTTGTCGCGGCGAACGTGAGCCTGTCAGTGCCGAGGAAAAAGTCTGGTCTAAATATGTGACCCGGACTCGTCGTCCTAAACGTTTCCACACACTGTCTGGCGGTAAACCGCAGATGGATGCCGTGGAAGACTATACCGATAGCGACGATTAATAATACCCTTGGTACTTGATGGTGTATGGGCGCTAGCTGCGCCCTCATGATTTTAAGTATTAAGAATAGGGGGCTTTGTCCCCCTTCTATTTTCACATTAGGCTCTTATGCAACTGCAAGAGCAGTCGGTCCATACAACGGTAGCTTAGCGCCTCGGAAAGATGCTTTTTTTGGATATTATCTTCCAGAGCCAGATCAGCGATAGTCCGCGCAACTTTCAAAATATGGTGCCAGGCACGCACTGACAGCCCTAGAGTCAGCAGAACTTGCTCCAGAAATACCGCATTCTCCGGCGCTAGACAGCAGTATTCGGATATTTCTTGGCTATTAAGTTCTGAATTTATCTTCCCCGCTCTGCCCAGTTGTTTTTCTCTTGCCCGTAATACTCGTTGCCTGACGGTTTCGCTATTTTCCCCCTGATGTTTTTGCGTACCTAACATACCAGCTGGCAGTAATGGCACTTCTATTGATAAATCGAATCTGTCCAAAAACGGGCCTGACAGTTTTGCCAGATAGCGCAGTATCTGTTGTGGCGGTGTTCGGTTATGGATACCTTGATAATGACCACTGGGGCTGGGATTCATCGCGGCTATGAGTTGTACTTTAGCCGGGAAACGCACTTTAGCTGCCGCACGGGAAATGATAATTTCACCAGACTCAAGAGGTTCACGCAGCGAATCCAGCACCCGGCGCTCAAATTCCGGCAACTCGTCTAGAAAAAGTACGCCATTATGTGCCAGTGATATTTCACCAGGGCGGGGAATAGAGCCTCCGCCAATCAGTGCGGCCATTGAGGCACTATGATGTGGGGCACGAAAAGCTCGACTGCGCCACAGAGTAGGTAATTCATTACTGTGTAATAGGCCATTAATAGCAGCGGCCTCCAGCGCTTCTTGATCTGTGAGTGGGGGCAGCAAGCCGGTTAATCGATTGGCTAACATGGTTTTACCCGTGCCCGGTGGACCGAGTAACAGCAAGTTATGCCCACCGGCAGCCGTTATCTCTAGCGCGCGCTTCGCTTGTGATTGACCAATGATGTCTTGCAGATCAAGGCTTTTATCAGAATTTGTCTTATATTCAATGGATTGGCCTTTCTCAAGTGTAGTTTCACCTTGCAAAAATCCGCAGACAGCGAGTAAGTGATCCGCGACCCAACTGTTACCTTGTGGAATAAGCCCAATTTCATGGCTATTTGCGCCGGGCAGAATTAATTGTCGATGTGCTAGGTTGCTGGCAATTGCTGCCGGAATTGCGCCGTTAACCCGCCTTAGTGCTCCTGATAGGGCTAATTCACCCAAGAACTCATAGTGCGTTAATTTATCCGCAGGAATCTGCTCTGAAGCGGCCAATATCGCTAAAGCAATAGGCAGGTCATAGCGACCGCCCTCTTTGGGTAAATCTGCTGGGGCTAAACTGACAGTGATCCGTTTGGCGGGAAAGGTGAAACCGCTGTTGATCAGTGCGCTTCGAACGCGGTCCCGAGCCTCTTTTACCGTTGTCTCTGGTAATCCAACCAAGGTTAGCCCTGGCAAGCCATTGCTGATATGGACTTCAACCGTGACTGAGGGGGCCTGAATACCTAATGTGGCGCGGGTGTGAATAATGGCTAATGACATGATGCTTTCCTTCGCCGTAGTGCGTCCTGAGAGTTTGGGCGTCGTAATAGAGTGACTCAGGTTTTTTTTCGGCGCACTGAAAAAGAGTATTTTTGCAAAACTTCACGAAAAGTTTCGTTGCAATGGTGATATGAAAATCAAACATTGCGATGCAGGGAGCAAAAAAAAGACCAAACTCTCGATGAGGCTTTTACTGATTGATAACTAATGTGTTTATTGTATTTCGCGGCTCTGCTCACAAAATAATAATTTAAATAAATATTGTCATGTAACCGATAACTGTGATAACTCTGTAGGCATTCGTTCGACACTAGATAGATGAACAACCTAATTATGAAAGCGATTGTCCAAGTGATTAACCTAGTCCTAATTAGCGTGGTGGTGATTATTATCCCACCGTGCGGGGCAGCACTTGGACGAATAAAGGCATAAAAATCAAGCCTTAATCTCAAGAGAACCCCCGCACCGAAAGGTCCGGGGGTTTTTTTATTGGTACGTTAAAAGACGCGAGGAACATAAAATGCACAACAGAATAAAATTCTGTTCCTTCCGCAAAAGGTCGGGGAAATAACTATGAATGGTGCTCAGTGGGTGGTTCAAGCGTTGCGTGCACAGGGTGTTGATACGGTATTCGGCTATCCGGGTGGGGCGATTATGCCTGTCTACGATGCTTTGTATGATGGCGGTGTCGAGCATTTGCTCTGCCGCCACGAGCAGGGCGCTGCCATTGCTGCTATCGGTTATGCACGTGCCACCGGTAAAGTCGGGGTGTGCATTGCGACTTCCGGCCCCGGAGCCACTAATCTGATCACCGGTTTGGCTGATGCGTTGTTAGATTCCGTGCCCGTTATCGCTATCACGGGTCAGGTGGGTTCCGGCTTAATTGGAACCGATGCATTTCAGGAGATTGATGTTCTGGGGCTGTCTCTGGCCTGTACCAAACACAGCTTCTTGGTGGAATCACTGGATGCTTTGCCGGGCATTATGGCTGAAGCCTTTGCTATTGCTACCAGCGGCCGCCCTGGGCCGGTTTTAATCGATATTCCAAAAGACATTCAGTTAGCTGTGGGCGAGTTGACCCCGCATTTGATGCCAGTTGAAGAACATCCGGTGGATTCTGCTGCGGAGTTACAACAAGCTTGGAATATGTTGGCGACAGCGGAAAAGCCGATGCTGTATGTCGGTGGTGGTGTCGGCATGGCGCAGGCGGTTCCCGCTTTACGCCAGTTTATCGAAGTAACCGGTGTACCTACGGTCGCAACGTTGAAAGGTTTGGGCGCTCCCGATAGTGAGCATCCTTGTTATCTGGGTATGTTAGGCATGCACGGCACTAAAGCAGCGAACTTTGCTGTACAAGGCTGTGATTTATTAATTGCTGTAGGTGCCCGCTTTGATGACCGCGTAACCGGGAAACTGAATACATTCGCTGCGAAAGCAAAAGTTATCCATATGGATATCGACCCGGCGGAGCTGGGCAAATTGCGTCAGGCGCACGTCGCGTTGCAGGGGGATTTGAACGTATTATTGCCCGCGCTGCAGCAGCCGTTAAATATTCAGCCGTGGCGTGATGAGGTTATGGCATTAAAACAACAGCATAGCTGGCGTTACGATCATCCCGGTCAGGCGATTTATGCTCCATTATTGCTTAAGCAAATTTCTGAGCGCAAAACCCCGCAGACAGTCGTGACCACCGATGTGGGTCAGCACCAGATGTGGACTGCGCAGCATATGAACTTTACCCGCCCTGAGAATTTCATCACTTCAAGCGGTTTGGGCACGATGGGTTTTGGCGTTCCTGCCGCCGTTGGTGCGCAAATGGCCCGCCCTGATGACATGGTTATCTGTGTCTCCGGTGATGGCTCGTTTATGATGAATGTTCAGGAGTTGGGCACGATTAAACGAAAACAGTTGCCGCTGAAAATCGTTTTGTTGGATAACCAGCGATTAGGTATGGTTCGACAGTGGCAGCAACTGTTTTTTGATGGGCGTTACAGTGAAACCAACCTTTCTGATAACCCCGATTTCATCACTCTGGCCAGTGCTTTCAATATCCCCGGCCAACGTATCACCCGTAAAGACCAAGTCGACGCCGCTCTGGATGCGCTGTTTAACAGCGAAGGCCCTTATCTGCTCCAGGTTTCCATCGACGAACTCGAAAACGTTTGGCCGTTAGTGCCGCCAGGCGCAGGTAATGAAACCATGCTGGAGAAAATCTCATGATGCAACACCAACTCTCTATCCAAGCCCGCTTCCGCCCTGAGATGTTAGAGCGCGTATTGCGGGTTGTGCGGCACCGCGGCTTTCAGGTTTGTGCTATGAATATGTCGCCAATGATTAATGCCGAGAATATTAATATTGAATTGACCGTTGCCAGCGGGCGACCTGTCGATTTACTGTCTTCTCAGCTGAGTAAGCTTATGGATGTCGCCTGCGTCGAGATCCTACAACCTAATACATTACAGATACGCGCCTGATGCGCCACAAGGAAAGAAAAGAATGACGAAGAAAGCTGATTACATTTGGTTTAACGGCGAAATGACTCCGTGGGCAGAGGCTAAAGTTCACGTGATGTCTCACGCGTTACACTACGGCACGTCAGTCTTCGAAGGTGTTCGTTGCTACGAATCCCATAAAGGGCCGGTCGTTTTCCGCCACCGCGAACACATGCAGCGCTTGCATGATTCTGCCAAAATTTACCGTATGCCGGTTTCTCAGACCGTTGATGAGCTGATGGAAGCTTGCCGCGAGACACTGCGTAAAAATAATCTGACCAGCGCTTATATCCGCCCATTGGTGTTTATTGGTGATGTTGGCATGGGTGTTAATCCGCCAGATGGCTATAAGACGGATGTCATCATTGCGGCCTTCCCATGGGGTGCCTATTTGGGTGCAGAAGCGCTGGAACAAGGGATTGATGCCATGGTTTCTTCATGGAACCGTGTGGCGCCAAACACCATTCCAACCGCGGCTAAGGCTGGGGGCAACTATTTGTCTTCCTTGCTGGTGGGCAGTGAAGCACGCCGCCACGGTTATCAGGAAGGAATTGCACTGGATGTTCATGGCTACCTGTCTGAAGGTGCCGGTGAAAACCTGTTTGAAGTAAAAGATGGCATTCTGTTCACCCCACCATTTACCTCTTCTGCTCTGCCGGGTATCACGCGCGACGCTATCATCAAATTGGCGAAAGATATGGGTCTGGAAGTCCGTGAGCAAGTCTTGTCACGTGAATCTCTCTATTTGGCTGACGAAGTGTTTATGTCAGGTACTGCGGCAGAAATTACCCCAGTTCGTAGCGTGGATGGCATTCAGGTTGGTATTGGTAAACGCGGCCCGATTACCGGCAAAATTCAGCAAGCCTTCTTCGGCTTGTTCACCGGTGAAACCGAAGATAAATACGGTTGGTTGGATCCAATCAATCCGCAATAAAAATAGACAGACAGAATCAGCAGGTGGTTCGTTCGCCACCTGCAATACAGAATAACCTGGAGTGAAGAGACAATGCCTAAGTACCGTTCCCATACCACCACCCATGGCCGCAATATGGCTGGCGCCCGCGCACTGTGGCGCGCTACCGGTATGACCGATGATGACTTCGGCAAACCGATTATTGCGGTAGTTAACTCATTTACCCAGTTTGTACCGGGCCACGTTCATTTGCGCGACTTAGGAAAACTGGTAGCGGAGCAAATTGAAGCCTCTGGCGGTGTGGCTAAAGAGTTCAACACGATTGCGGTGGATGATGGGATCGCGATGGGCCATGGCGGCATGCTCTATTCATTGCCTTCACGCGAATTGATTGCCGACTCTGTTGAGTACATGGTGAACGCCCACTGTGCGGATGCCATGGTCTGCATTTCAAACTGCGACAAAATTACCCCTGGGATGTTGATGGCGTCTCTGCGCCTGAATATCCCGGTGATCTTTGTGTCTGGCGGCCCAATGGAGGCCGGCAAAACCAAGCTGTCCGACAAAATCATCAAGCTGGATCTGGTAGACGCCATGATTCAGGGGGCTAACCCGAATGTCAGCGACGCTGACAGTGAGCAGATTGAGCGCTCGGCCTGCCCAACGTGCGGCTCTTGTTCTGGGATGTTTACCGCCAACTCGATGAACTGCTTGAATGAAGCGCTGGGCTTGGCGCTGCCGGGTAACGGCTCATTGCTGGCAACTCATGCGGATCGTAAGCAGCTTTTCTTGGATGCAGGTAAGCATATTGTCGAGCTGACCAAGCGTTATTACGAACAGGATGATGTCAGCGCTTTACCACGCAGCATTGCCAACAAAGCCGCATTTGAAAATGCCATGACACTCGATATTGCCATGGGTGGCTCCACCAATACGGTGTTGCATTTGCTGGCCGCGGCACAGGAAGGGGATATTGATTTCGATATCAGTGATATCGACCGTTTATCTCGTCAGGTGCCTCACTTGTGTAAAGTGGCCCCGAGCACTCAGAAATACCATATGGAAGATGTGCACCGTGCTGGTGGCGTTATTGGTATTTTAGGCGAGTTAGATCGCGCTGGGTTGCTTAATCGCAATGTTCGTAACGTGTTGGGGTTGGATCTGCCACAAACTTTGGCAGCCTATGACGTCATGCTGACCGGTGATGAAAAGGTCAAAAGCATGTATTCCGCAGGTCCTGCGGGTATCCGTACGACCAAAGCCTTCTCTCAGGATTGCCGTTTCCCGTCACTGGATACCGATCGCAAAGAGGGTTGTATCCGCACACGTGAACATGCTTATAGCCAAGACGGTGGTTTGGCCGTGTTGTACGGCAATATTGCCGCTGACGGTTGTATTGTGAAAACCGCGGGTGTGGATAAAGACAGTTTGACCTTCCGTGGTCCGGCTAAAGTGTACGAAAGCCAGGATGATGCGGTCGCTGCAATTCTGGGCGGCAAAGTGGTTGCGGGTGATGTGGTTGTTATCCGTTACGAAGGACCGAAAGGCGGGCCGGGGATGCAGGAAATGCTGTACCCGACCACTTATTTGAAATCCATGGGATTGGGTAAAAGCTGTGCCTTGCTGACGGATGGCCGGTTCTCTGGCGGGACCTCTGGTTTGTCAATTGGTCACGTTTCTCCAGAAGCGGCCAGTGGTGGTCTGATTGGTTTGGTACAGGATGGCGATTTTATTGATATCGATATCCCGAATCGTGGCATTCAATTGGATGTGAGTGAGTCTGAGCTGGCTGCTCGTCGTGAAACTGAAGAGGCCCGTGGTGATGCCGCATGGTCACCTAAAGCCCGCGAACGTCAGGTTTCTTATGCACTGCGCGCTTACGCCCTACTGGCAACCAGCGCCGACAAAGGTGCAGTGCGCGACAAAAGTAAGCTGGGAGGCTAATCCCCATGGCGGTTTCACAACCCTTATCCGCTGCCCCCTGTGGGGCAGAATATCTGCGGGCGATACTTCGCGCGCCAGTGTATGAGGTGGCGCAAGTCACCCCGCTGCAAGTGATGGAAAAAATCTCCTCCCGCTTGGGTAATACCATTTTGGTGAAGAGAGAAGACCGGCAACCCGTGCACAGTTTTAAACTGCGCGGGGCCTATGCCATGTTGGCGGGGCTGACTGAAGAGCAAAAAGCGTGTGGTGTGATAAGTGCATCGGCAGGTAATCATGCCCAAGGTGTGGCGCTCTCGGCCAGTAAGCTGGGGATTAAAGCGCTGATTGTCATGCCGGTAGCGACTGCGGACATTAAAGTGGATGCAGTACGTGGTTTTGGTGGTGAAGTGCTGTTATTTGGTGCCAACTTTGATGAGGCCAAAGCCAAAGCTATCGCGCTTTCCCAGCAACAGGGATATACCTTTGTGCCTCCGTTTGACCATCCGGCCGTGATTGCCGGGCAGGGAACGCTGGCGATGGAATTGCTCCAGCAAGACGCACATATTGATCGGGTGTTTGTTCCGGTCGGTGGCGGCGGGCTGGTGGCCGGTGTGGCAGTGCTTATCAAACAATTGATGCCGCAGATTAAAGTGATCGGGGTTGAAGCAGAAGACTCAGCCTGTTTGCATGCTGCACTAAAGGCAGGTCAACCTGTTGATCTGGCTCGTGTCGGGTTATTTGCCGAAGGTGTAGCCGTTAAGCGCATTGGTGATGAGCCTTTTCGGTTATGTCAGGAATATCTGGATGAAGTTATTACTGTCGACAGTGATGCCATCTGTGCTGCGGTAAAAGACTTATTTGAAGATGTGCGCGCTATTGCCGAGCCTTCAGGCGCCTTGGCGTTGGCAGGGCTGAAAAAGTATGTTCAGCAGCATAATATTCAAGGCGAGCGTTTGGCCCACATTCTTTCCGGCGCGAATGTTAACTTCCATGGGTTACGCTATGTGTCAGAACGTTGTGAACTGGGCGAGCAGCGTGAAGCCTTGTTAGCGGTGACCATCCCAGAACAAAAGGGCAGTTTCCTGCGTTTTTGTGAATTGCTGGGCGGGCGCTCAGTGACGGAGTTTAACTACCGCTATGCTGATGCAGATAATGCCTGCATTTTCGTCGGGGTACGTTTGACCCGCGGTTATGCAGAGCGGGCAGAGATTCTATCCGAGTTGCAGGAGAAAGGTTACCAAGTTGTCGATTTGTCCGATGATGAAATGGCGAAGTTACATGTGCGCTATATGGTTGGGGGGCGACCTTCCAAACCATTGCGTGAGCGCTTATTCAGCTTTGAGTTCCCGGAATCACCCGGCGCATTGCTGAAATTCCTGCACACCTTGGGCACTCATTGGAATATTTCTCTGTTCCATTATCGTAGCCATGGCACTGATTTTGGCCGCGTTTTGGCGGGGTTTGAATTATCGGCAACTGAGCCGCAATTTGAACAACATCTGACTGCACTGGGCTACGATTGCCATGATGAAACAGATAACCCGGCGTTTAAATTCTTTTTAGCAGGTTAAGTTTTTGAGCGAGTAACACCGCTGCTTTAGGCGCTAAAGACTAAAGCAGCCCCCAAAATGCTTCAATCAGCGGTTCATTGAGCCGCTTTTTGGGGACGCAAACACCCAATTCAAAAGGTTCTACCAGCGAGACATCATCTAGCAGAGAGATTCGGTTACGTACCGGCTCTGGGCTGTTATCGACCACCACCGATGGGATCAATGCCACACCACATCCTAACGCCACCATCGACACAATCGCCTCATGACCGGAAACCGTAGCGTATATCAATGGGTTAGTGATGCGTTGGCGGCGAAACCACAAATCAATACGTTTTCGTGATGGACCGTGTTCCGGCAAAATAAAGGGAATATTCGCCCAATCAGGTTGCTCAACTGATACTAATTCTCGCACCGCACAAGGGAGTGCTGGGGCAATGAGTACCAATGGAATCTCGCCAATTTGGGTAAAGGCCACGCTGCTGGGTAGGACTTCAGGGCGGCCAGCAATCCCCAAGTCAGCCTCATTAGACTGCACTTTATCGACGGCATCGGCGGCATCACCAGTGGTGAGTTTGATTTCAACCAGTGGATGGCGAGCACGGAAGCGGTCGAGAATTGGCGGTAAATGGCTATATGCCGCAGTGACTGAGCAAAATAGCCGTAGTTCGCCACTCAATGATGGCCCGTGCTGGCCTAATGCATGGCGCAATTGCTGATATTGCAGCAAGGTTTGTTGAGCAAAAGCCTTCAACTGGGTGCCAGCGTCAGTCAGTTGCACTGTGCGGTTATCTCGTAAAAAAAGTGGCTGGCCGATAGTCTCTTCCAACCGCTGAATCTGACGCGACAAGGTGGATGGACTCACGTGCATGGCCTTCGCTGTACGGCCAAAATGGCGGCTTTCAGCCAAATGCAGGAATAATTTTAGGTCGCGTAAATCCATAGCCGCTTGCCCTCACGGGTCATGTAATAAGAACGTTGCAATAATTGCAATGTGACATTGTCAATATATCAATTTCCGCAATGGATTTCCTGTCATATAGTGAATTCACGCGAATCCCCAGCAAAGACAGGGGATGTGAAAATATTCAGTACACAAACACGACATTCGTTTGCAGTAAGTAGAAAAATAGCTGCACCCACAAAACAGAACCCGAACGGAGTAATACCATGGCTAACTATTTCAACACATTGAACCTGCGTCAGCAGTTGGCGCAATTAGGTAAGTGTCGCTTTATGGCACGAGATGAATTCGCCGATGAAGCAGGCTACCTGAAAGGGAAAAAAGTGGTGATTGTCGGCTGTGGCGCGCAGGGCCTGAACCAAGGCTTGAACATGCGTGACTCCGGTTTGGATGTGGCTTATGCCCTGCGCAAAGAAGCGATCGCCGAGAAACGTGCTTCATGGCGTAAAGCGACCGAAAACGGCTTTAAAGTCGGTACCTACGAAGAGTTGATTCCGCAAGCAGATTTAGTGGTTAACCTGACACCAGACAAACAGCATTCTGCGGTAGTTCAGGCTATTCAGCCTCTGATGAAAGAGGGCGCAGCACTGGGTTATTCTCATGGTTTCAACATTGTAGAAGTGGGCGAACAAGTGCGTAAAGACATCACGGTTGTGATGGTTGCGCCGAAATGCCCAGGCACCGAAGTTCGCGAAGAATACAAACGTGGTTTTGGTGTGCCGACATTGATTGCCGTTCACCCAGAAAATGACCCGAAAGGCGAAGGCATGGCGATTGCTAAAGCATGGGCAGCAGCAACAGGCGGTCATCGTGCCGGTGTGCTGGAATCTTCTTTCGTTGCTGAAGTGAAGTCTGACTTGATGGGCGAGCAAACTATCCTGTGTGGTATGTTGCAGGCCGGTTCACTGCTGTGCTTCGACAAGCTGGTTTCTGAAGGTACTGATGCCGCTTATGCTGAAAAACTGATTCAATTCGGTTGGGAAACCATCACTGAAGCACTGAAACAAGGCGGGATTACGCTGATGATGGACCGTCTGTCCAACCCGGCTAAACTGCGCGCTTATGCACTGTCTGAACAACTGAAAGAGATCATGGCACCGCTGTTCCAAAAACATATGGACGATATCATTTCTGGTGCGTTCTCCAGCGGAATGATGGCTGACTGGGCTGAAGACGACGTTAAATTGCTTAACTGGCGTGAAGAGACCGGCAGAACAGCATTTGAGAATGCGCCACAGTATGAAGGCAAAATCTCCGAGCAAGAATATTTCGACCACGGCGTGTTGATGATTGCAATGGTGAAAGCCGGGGTTGAGCTGGCATTCGAAACAATGGTGGCTTCTGGCATCATTGAAGAATCTGCTTACTACGAATCTTTGCATGAACTGCCACTGATCGCGAACACGATTGCCCGTAAGCGTCTGTATGAAATGAACGTGGTTATCTCAGATACCGCAGAATACGGTAACTACCTGTTCGCTAACGCAGCGGTACCATTACTGAAAGGTAAGTTCATGGATTCTCTGCAAGCTGGCGACTTGGGTAAAAGCGTTGCCGGGACAGCAGTAGATAATGCTCAACTGCGCGACGTAAACGAAGCTATTCGTAATCACCCAATTGAAGCTGTAGGCCATAAGCTGCGTGGGTATATGACCGATATGAAACGTATCGCGGTTGCGGGCTAATCAAGCTATCTTACTGGCCATTTCAGGCTTGGGCAGTGCTCGTGATCCTCACGTATTAATATACGCTCCGGTCACTGTGCGCTGTCCGTACCTGAACTGCCTACGACGATAACGCTTGATGCTATCTACTGGCCATTTCAGGCTTGGCAGTGCTCGTGATCCTCACGTATTAATATACGCTCCGGTCACTGTGCGCTGTCCGTACCTGAACTGCCTGCGACGATAACGCTTGATGCTATCTACTGGTCATTTCAGGCTTGGGCAGTGATTGAAGAGTATAATTCTCGGTCGCAGTATCCAGTAATAAATCATTATGAAAGCCTCTCCGCAAAGAGAGGCTTTTTTTTATCTCGGATTTTATGTATTTCGACGCTATAAAAATTTAATAAATTAATGCTATCGCGGCCCGTAAAAACTCTTGTAAGGTGTCAGTCGTGGTTAAATACATCGCCACTAATCTCTATTTTTTATTTCATAAAACATAACATTATTTTGATGAATCAACCTTGCTAATTAGCGAGGTTTTTTTGTTAGCGCATCAGGCCAAGATTCATGTGGCTCAGACGGCTTTAAATTCTGCTCAACATCAATTAAATATGGCCCATCCCTCCTAAAAAAGAACATGTTGGAGGAAGAGAAAAATATGAAATTCATCACGTCAATCCAATTAATGGTGGTGGTGCAGTTTATGATATAGATAATCTGCGAGTGGTCACACCGAAGCGACATATTGAAATACATACAAGAAATGGAGTGTAACGATGACCATTAAGAAGTTATCAGAATATACTGAGAGCGAATTTCTTGAACTGATTAAATCCCTTTTTGATGGGGATTTTAAGTCAGAGGAAGAGCTTGATTCAGTAGTTCACGAAATTGTTGTCGCAGTTGACCATCCTGATGGAACAGATATTCTTTTTTATCCTTCAGATGATGGAGAGGATAGTCCTGAAGGTGTCCTTAATTTTATTAAAAAATGGTTAGCCGAAAATGGCAAACCAGGCTTTAAAGAGTAACTCATATAGCTAAAAATAATATAAGCCGTCTTTAGTTATGGCGGTTTATATTACTTCTAATAAATTAGTTTATGAAGTATTAACTTTATGAATAATAATTTCATTATTACATCATCTGGTTCCCAGCAGACTCGGGATGACAACCGGTGTATATTTATCTTAATAGTCCAAGGAGTGAAGCGGGTAAAAGTCTGGGAGCACGGATCCCATCACAAATTGCGGATAAATTACGAGGTCAAGAATTCAGTAGCTTTGATAAATTCCGGGAAGCATTTTGGGAAGAGGTAAGTAAGGAGCCGAGCTTAGCTATACAATTTAAGTCTGGTAATTTAGGGAATATTAAAAATGGTAAAGCTCCATCACCAAGAGAAAGTGAGCAGATAGGTAGTCGAGTAAAATATGAACTTCATCATGTAAAGCCTATTAGTGATAATGGTGCTGTTTGCGACATTGATAATATTAAGGTATTGACGCCTAAAAGACATATAGAGATTCACAAAGAGGTAAAATAAAATGAAAAAGAAAACTATTCCTGACTACACTGAATCTGAGTTCTTAGCGTTTGTAAGGACGTTTTTTAATGTGGAAAGCTCCTCTGAAGAGGAGGATATTAAAAATTTACTCGAATTTAAACGATTGTGTGAACATCCTTCAGGTTCTGATCTTCTCTATTACCCAGATGATAATAGAGAGGATAGCCCTGAAGGTGTCGTGGATGAAATAAAAAAATGGTTAGCCGAAAATTGTAAACCAGGCTTTAAAGAGTAACTCATATAGCTAAAATAATATAAGCCGTCTTTAGTTATGGCGGTTTATATTACTTCTAATAAATTAGTTTATGAAGTATTAACTTTATGAATAATAATTTAATTATTACATCATCTGGTTCCCAGCAGACTCGGGATGACAACCGGTGTATATTTATCTTAATAGTCCAAGGAGTGAGGCGGGTAAAGGTCTGGGAGCACCGATCCCATCACAAATTGCGGATAAATTACGAGGCCAAGAATTCAGTAGCTTTGATAAATTTCGGGCCGCGTTTTGGGAAGAGGTGAGTAAAGATCCTGAACTGGCTGGGCAGTTTTCACCTCTGAACCTAAACAGAATGAAACAGGGTTATGCTCCTTATCCAATACCAACCGAACAAGTTGGAGGAAGAGAGAAGTTTGAACTTCATCATATCAAATTTATTAGGGATGATGGGGCTGTTTATGATATTGAAAATCTAAGAATAATGACACCAAAACGACATATTGATGTTCATTCAAAAAAATGAGGTGAATAATGGAATTAAAAAATAGTATAACGGAATATACTGAAAGTGAATTTTTAGATTTTCTAAATAAAATTTGGGTTGTAGATGTTCCTGAGAATGAACATGATGAACTTATTCGTCATTTTGTGAAGGTTACAGAGCATCCCCAAGGGAATGGAATTCTTTTTTACCCCGATAATGGGGCTGATAATAGTCCTAAGGGAATTTTGGCAGAGGTTAAAAAATGGCGAGCCGGAAATGGCAAGCCAGGCTTTAAAGAGTAAACTCGGTCATTAAGTTATAATGCAAGCCTCTGCTTTGATTGGATTGCATATTTTATAGTGATTAATTACTCAATCATCTATTTACTTTTATAATGAATTATTTTTATACAACTATGCAAAACATAATTTTAATATGTCGCCAGTAAATAAATACTGTTTTTTACTAATGCTATTGCCTGGTTTTTTTGCATAGGTCTCAAAACTAATATGTTAATTTTCTTATAGTAAGCTCTTCGCTATTTAGTAATGATTGTTTATTTATATAGACTGTTAATTCTAATTTTAAAATATATTAAGGAGATAAGTTATGAATGATATTAAAACTGTTCTGGCACGTTGGGGCGTCTGGGCCAGAGATCATTCTCATCTTGATTATCCACATATTGCGAGTGGATTTAAGGGTGCGACTGCGATACGGCGAAAAATTGAGCCTTGCTGCGATAATGACGGGCTTATAATAGATAATATTCTTGGTAACTTACAGCATGCTTCTAAAGAAAGCGGATTAGAGCTTATTCTTCGTCATTATGTTTATGGCCAATCCAAATGTGCTATTGCCAGATTAAAGAAATGTGATGAGCGCGAAATAAGAAGTCAATTACAAATTGCTGAGAGCTTTATTGATGGTTGTATAACGCAATCGAAAGTTTCACTGGAAATGTGTAGGAGATAATATTAGCGTATTTATTGTAACTCACTAACCCCAATGCCAGATGGCTATCCAACATTGGGGCGCTGATTAATCCGAACTCACTGCTTTACTTCAAATGGCTACTGAATACTTTCGAGTTACCTAAATCATCAATTAAGACGAAATTGACGGTATTACTGCCGGCGAGTGGTGCGCGGTTGAGTGGAAAATCGAGCGTTGAAAAAGGCGCTATCATATCCGGTAGACTTTCTGCCGAACCTAATGTCAGAGAAGCTAATGACGCATAATAAGGCGTCGGGTTATTAACTTTAACCAAAGCAGTATTATCATTACGCACCAAAGTAAAGGTTAATGCTTTACTCAGTGTATCCCCCGGCGCAGATAAATTATTTGGCCGATAAAATACTTTATATTGCATGCGCAAAGCCAAGGTGACGAAAGATTCATCTTCAACTTTAGTCACGGTTTTGGGAGGGATTTCGTAAACATTGAGCCAAAATGCAGATTCCCTATCCGTCGGTAATTTACTGGCCCCGGATAAAATCAGCCGCAGGCTGCGTTGCGCCTGTGGTTGTAGCCGAAACAGCGGTGGGAGCACCAATACAGGGGAAATGGCTTTCTCCGGTGTTGCCATCAAATTACCATCATCCACCCAAACCTGAACTGCTACCGGATAGTTATTGCTGTTAACCAGTTGCAGTGACTCTTCAGTGCTGCCTCCGCTGAAGATAATACGGGTCTTTTCTGCAATCACGCTTGCCATGGTGGGCAGGCTCCAAGTCACCATAAGCAAGAACAGCAAACTTGCAATCCCACTATTTACGCGTTTGAAAAGGATATTATTGGATACGGATAACCACTTGCGCATGCGCATTCACAGCTCCTGGCGTCACAGTTTGTCCGCTGATTTTGCTTAACTCAGCCCGAAAATTCTCAGTGTAACTATTGCCTCCGGTCACGGCGCCAGTGACTTCTTGTGCGCCTTGGAAAATGCCATACCAGCCACCATCGTTGCCGGTTAGTGTGACATTTTTTGATAACAGATTGATCGGATTATTATTACGGTAAATACGGATCCCAACACCGCTTGCGGTTCCAGAGGTGCCATAATTATCAGAAACTAAATGGCTGATCCCGCCGCTACCATTCATTAACCCCAATGCTTGGGCTTTCGCTGCATTTGCTGCGGGAACCAGAAAGCCCATTGCGACTGTACCTGCGGTAACTCCAGAGGTAATACCGGTCTGGCACTGAAAGTCCACACTAAATTCAGCCGAACTGGTATTACCGCCATTGAGTTCTGCCACCGAGATACGGGGCAATATTACTGTCGGTGTAAAATTAGTGACGGCACAAATTGTAGTTCGGCGGAAAGTCACATAATTATACAGCCCTATGGATGCCGGCCAAGTACCATACCAACCGGGCCAGTTAGCTACCGAGTCAGTGCCTTCAATTGGGCCACTGATGCCCGGTCCTTTAAACGCGATATAGGCATTGGGCTGGGTATAGGCGTAGGCATAAGAGGCCGCATTATTTGTTGAGGCTCGGGCATAGTCAACGCGAAATAGCTCAGTATACAAGTTACTGAAATTCTTGGCTTTGACCAAGATACGCCCAGAGCTATCCGTATCAAGATCCGTTAAGCGACGGCCTTTCCATAACCGGGAGTAATACTCACCGGTGGATAAGTTTGTAAGTCTGATAACAACATTGCGGACATAGGTGGCAAAACCAGAAGGAACGTTGCCTGCAATATTTCCATCTTCATTCTTGCCGCCAAAATCGTTATCGCCGTTAGTGGCATACATTTCAAAGAGCTGATCAACATCGGCCGCCTCACAGCGGAATAGCACCCGCTCAGGGTCATAACCGGTATTTAAAGCAAAGGTCGTAAAGTTTGATGTGGCAGCTGCTAATAGTGTGCCATCCGGTTGAAAGTTGGCATTGGTGCTAAGGTCAATAACCCCCGGCAAACCGAGTGACCCATTATTGTAATCCAGAGAACCGGCCCACGCACTTGCTGTACCATCACCAGCCCCAAGCTGGCTTTGCAGGGTAATTTTGGTGCAGGCAGACCATGCCGATGTACTGCAGAGGCCAATAAATAGCATCACACCCGCCAGTAGGGGCGGATAACGATGACTGACTGCGGTAGCTGGCCGTGAGACTTCGCAAGATATTAACTGCTTTGTTGGTCTTAACATTATTTTTCTCATAATTGTTAACGGCGGCAACTGCCTGTTATATGGATAATATCTTGCTCGGTATCTTGGCGACCAAAAGCATAAGGCAATTCACATTGCTCACCGCTGTTTTCACCCCAGCGGACATAAAGTGAACCCTTATTATCTTTTACACGTGCATAGATCTGGTTGCCTTGACCTACCATACCGACAATTTCATCTTCGCTGTTATACACATCTGCACCCAGAGGTAATCCTTCGTCATTAGCGGTTTGGGTTTGAATTAATACCGCATAACCCGTCAATGTTTCGAATTTTACTTTTACTGCGGCCCCTGCATATGGCACAACGCGGCCTTGATTTTCTTTTAGCTCAGTGTTGCGATTAATACCTTTGGTATCTAAAGCGATTGTATTGTAATTATACGGCGTTAACGCTGGGACCAGAGCAAAACCGTTATTATCAATTCTTGCCCCTTGCGCATTACGAACCGTCGCCCCTTGGGCACCATCAGCTTCAATTAAGCCAAAGGTTTCACCCAGATAAGGCCCAAGTGTCACACCCTTGCTATGTATTACTGCCGCGCCACGAGCCCCTGCACCATATTGGGTGTAATTACTGCCACGTGAATAACTGCCATTAACTGTCGCATTAGGGAATTGCTGTTGCACATTGGCCCCCCAACTTGTCGAGCTGCTGCTGATATTACTGTCGTCGTAGCCTGCATTGACGGAATAGTTAAAACTATTGCGTTCGCCAGCAGCCCCCGATAATGACGTCTGGTAGTTATTACCACTTTTCGGATTACGATTGGCGGACATAGATAAATATTGATTTCGATTACCTATATTTAGCGGAATAGACACCGTTAACGTCGCAATATTTTCAGTATTGCCGTAGCGCGTTGTTGTTGTGTTCTCATTGGTGTCATCATTCTCCCAATCAAACATTGTTGAGGTATACACACTGCGCTGACGACTGATGGCCACGTTGTAACTGATATCTCGATAACTATTTGAATAACCTAACTGTAATTGGGTGTCTCTCTGCGTATCGTTATAATAATCACTGGTAGAGGCAGAGGCGAACAGTTGACCAAATCGCCCCAAGTTCTGGTTGATTGTGGTGGTAAATTGGCTGCGTTGTTTATAGGTAGATGAGTCCCATGTCCCGCCATTTTTTTGCACGGAACGAACACCGAACACATCGTTTAAATCACGATACCCTTTGGTTGAATAGCGATATCCCGCCAATGAGAATGTCGTCCCCGTTTCACTGAATGTCTGGCTATACGTTGCCTGCATCCGCCAGCCATCCTGAGTCTGATCATCTTCAACTTTGGCGTGAGAGTATGTGGTATTAAGGCCAAAGGCCCCAATTGGCGTACCGAGTACCCCACCGGCCAGGACGGCAGTGTAATCTTTTGCTAAACGTAGGCCACTGTTGGCTGTTAGCTGGTTAGTCAGGCCGCGCTCATAGGTAAAGTCGGTGAAATAGTTATCGATATCGCTGAAGTCGCGGGACTCGCCAACAACGGCACTATAACGGCTCACTCCCGGGCGCATTGAATCAGGTACTGCGCTGAATGGCACAGTAAATGTCGAGCGGCTACCATTGGCCTCTATTACCTCAACATTGAGATCACCCTGGCTGGTGGTGCTATACAAATCATTAATAACAAAGGGGCCGGGAGCGACGTTAGTTTCATAAATTTCACGCCCATTCTGGCGAATAATCACCCGCGCATTGGTACTGGCAACACCACGGACTTCAGGAGCAAAGCCGCGCATTGACTCAGGCCACATGCGTTGGTCGGTCGCCATTTTCGCCCCACGGAAAGACATGGTGCCGAATAACGTACTGTCGGTAAATGTTTCACCCAGCGTTAACTGGCTATCCAGTTGTGGGATAGGGCGTTGCAGGTAGGTACGAATATTATTCCACTGAGTATCGCTGCCATTATTATTATCGGAATAACGCACGTTTGATTGTTGGCGTATTTGCCACAATCCTAAATTCAGGCCACTTTTTAAACCCAGAAATCCATAATCAGAAGTGCTATTTTGCAATTGGGATTTTGTGTCGCTGCGATAAAAGTTAGCGCTGTAATTAACGAATGCGAGTTTTTCGCCTTCTTCCCACTCGCTTCGCTCAATAAAACCGCGAGGCCGTTTTTGTAATAAGGCCTGTGGAATTGACAGCTCTAAACGTAATTTAGCCTGATCAAAATGGAAAGAGGCTCCCTTTATCCTTTCGGCGAGTGGTACGCATTGCTCTGTTGAGGAAGCCTCCGAATCTGAGGGAATGGATTCTACCTCAGCCGTAGGTGATTTTTGAGGCGCAATATTATCTTTATTGGTTAGCTCAATACCTGCCGCAGTTAAAAATTCATCACTCAGGCAGGGGTAAACTTCTGATGAGTCAGCATTCTTAACAAATTTAATTGTCGTACGCTTTAATGGTCTGTTATTCACTAAAACATCGACTGCATCGTAACTTCCGGCGGTAACAGAATTTTCTTTATTCAGTTGATCCAAACCTGATGCGAATTTTGTACCTAAAAAGAGAGACTCATCAAATTCAAGATTTTGTGATTCTTCTTGGGCCAATACTGCATCAACATGTAAGACTAAAGTCATACATAACGTTAATGCTTTCTTACGGCCAGAGAACGTCTTTTTTAGATTAACCTGAGTAACTCTCATAAATATTCCTTCGCCGGAAAGGTACTACTTAATTTTATAACTGCCGGTATCTTGCCCGCCGAAATCATTGACTATCAGGAAATTAACCGTGGCATTAGAAGGTGCAGATGAATTTGGGATAACCCATTGAGCTTGAGACATAGGTGGGATCATCTCTGATTTCATTTTCAGTTTTTTACCCCCACCAACAATTTCACCGCTGGCAATAGTGGCATAGAAGCCGGTTGGGTTTTTCCCCGTCACAACGACATCTTTACCTTGTTGACGAAGAGTAAAAGTCAGTGCGCTGGAGACCTTATCAACCTGGCCAACAATGCTGTCTGGTCGATAAAATACTTTAATGCGGTTACGCATCAACACTAACATTTTATTATTTTTTTCTGCTTTATTGACGGGAGGAACTTGTAAAAAGTTAAGGTAGAAAACGGATTCTCTGTCTGTCGGTAAGCCGCTGCCTGTATATTTCAGTCGTAATGTTTGACCGGCATGTGCTTCCATACGAAAGAACGGAGGTGTAACAATAAAAGGTGCCTTGCCCGTTTCTGGTGTTGACTTATCATCACCGCTGTCTAGCCAAACCTGAACAGCATTAGGAAAGTTATCATTATTAGTTAATTGCACACTGTGCTCTTTCTCGCCTGCCGAATATATAATGCGACTACCATTCATGACTACACTGGCGTTAGCAAAAGATATACCCATAAAAATTAATAAAGCGATAAACAGATAACGGTAGCTATGTGTATTAAGCGTCATGGGGATACCCTCTGAAAAAGACTGGGAAATAGTTATATTGGTGGCGGTATTTGGCACAGCAGAAAAGACGCTGCGCACATTCACCCGAATCACTTACTGCTAAGTGTTTCGGGATCTTTGTGCTTGCGACTTCCTGCAACGCCAATTTACTTTGAGGATATCCTATCCAGTAATACAGATATTACAGGTAAGAAACGGCATATTGTACGGATGCAATCACAGAACCAGGAGCTGCTTGACCAGTTGCATAATATTGAACGGCAAAATCATGTTCTGCTGAAGTCTCACCTGCTTTTAACACTATACCATCTTGTGCCAAACCACTATTTAGATCGATACCTGTTGTTGTGGTGGTGTCTTTCAACAATTGAAGCTCAACGTTTGATGCGGTACCTGTATTCTTTAAGTTACCTGAAGCTGAAACTTGGTTGCCGAGGAAAACAGTTTTGATATTAACGTCATCAACCCCAGGAGCACAACCTGTAACACCCAGTGTAAAGGCAGTTTTACCGGCAGTTTTACCAGATGTATCTAAATCGCTGCTTGATACTGTTGGCAACAATACCATTGGGTTTGCATCAGCCCCGTTGACAGTAACTGAACAGGTTTGTGCTGTGACTTCCCCTTGGAAAGTAATAGTATTATTACTGGCTGCCATAGCAACAGTTGCAGACGCAGAGAATAATGCAATAGCCAAAGTAATCTTATTCATTTAAAACTCCAATACAGTAATTAGATATGAATCAAACCTTCACTCGGGTTTAAAATATGAGTGAGTATTTAATTTAATAATATGAAGTGGGTTAATGACTATATGTACGAATACTATTCGACTATACTCGCCAAGTTTCCACATGCTTTAATTTAAGTAATTTAGTGAGTGTTATTCTGTTCACGTCGATTACTTGATGAGGAGAATAATATAGAAAGTAATCAGGGCTGGACATAAGACAAACGAACCAATTTATGTGAGAAAGTTCCTACATGGGTTAAATTGCAAGTTAATTCAATATAACATTATGTATTTAAAGTGTTTTTTCCATTCGCCAAAAAATAATTAATAAGATCTTTCTTGTTGTTTTTGTCGTTAAATTCATTTTTTGGCTGTTTTTCCCACTAAGAATGACATTGTGGATGTAATTAAAATGCCTTTTTAAACGTTAAATTCGCACTTTACTGTCATGCTAGATACAGCTATCTAGGCTAATATGACTTCAGCATTGTTATTAAAAGTATTGTTATCACTGCTACATCAGTGGGGGATGGAGAGACGATAAGTATTATTTGCGCCACCGATAAAGTGGCGCGCGAGCAATTTAATTACGATATAACACTTTAATAATGTGATAACCGAATTGGGTTTTAACCGGGCCATAAGGTTGCAATAATTCGCAGCTAAATACCGCTTTATCAAATGCAGGAACCATATCCCCTTTATTAAACTCGCCCAAATCACCGCCGTTACGTTTTGACGGGCAGTTAGAGAATTTTTTCGCTAACTCCTGGAAGTTCGCACCATTATTCAACTGTGCCAGAATATCGTTTGCCTGCTTTTCATCATCAACCAGAATGTGCAGCGCGGAAGCTTTGTTTGCCATAGTAACAATCACCATCAATTTATAGGGTCTTGGACGAAGGTTATCTTCAATCGGGTTTTGAAGCGCGCCAGTGTAGCCTATTTTGACGGTGATGGGGTCTTTGTGGGCTGGGTTTTACAAATCAAAAACCTCAGGCGGTTTTTTTTTCATCAACCACTTTCTGCTACAATCCTGTACCCCCGTAAACCCAAGAGCTTCTGAGTGCCATGCAATTAAATCCCAGCCAACAACAAGCTGTCGAATTCGTCACTGGACCCTGTCTGGTGTTGGCCGGTGCGGGATCGGGCAAAACTCGAGTCATTACAAACAAGATTGCCCATTTGATTCGCCAGTGTGGTTATCAGCCCAAACATATTGCTGCGGTGACCTTCACCAACAAAGCCGCACGTGAGATGAAAGAACGCGTGGCTCAAACGTTGGGGCGTAAAGAGGCGCGGGGATTGATGATTGCGACGTTCCATACGTTGGGGCTAGAAATTATCAAAAAAGAGTATGCCGCGCTGGGGATGAAATCGAACTTCTCGCTGTTCGATGCACAAGATCAGTTGGGGCTACTAAAAGACCTGACCCATAAGTGGTTGGAGGACGACAAAACATTGTTACAACAGTTGATATCTCAGATATCTAACTGGAAAAACGATTTGCTCTCGCCAATGGCTGCGGCGGCACGGGCACGATCTGAGCGCGATAAGCTATTTGTCCATTGCTATGGCTTATATGACGCCCATTTGAAAGCCTGCAACGTGCTGGACTTTGATGACTTGATCTCTTTACCGACGTTGTTGCTGCAAAATAATTTGGAAGTGCGCGAGCGTTGGCAAAACCGTCTGCGTTATCTGTTAGTCGATGAATACCAAGACACTAACACTAGCCAATATCAGATGGTTAAATTATTGGTGGGTAGCCGGGCACGTTTTACTGTGGTGGGTGATGATGATCAATCTATCTATTCATGGCGCGGTGCACGACCACAGAATTTAGTCTTGCTGAATGAAGATTTCCCACAGCTGCAGGTGATCAAACTGGAGCAGAATTACCGTTCTTCTGGCCGAATTCTAAAAGCGGCGAATATCTTGATTGCCAACAACCCCCATGTTTTTGAAAAACGACTGTTTTCTGAGCTGGGATATGGTGATGAGCTGAAAGTCATTACTGCCAACAATGAAGATCATGAGGCTGAGAGGGTGGTTGGCGAGCTTATTGCTCATCACTTTGTCAAAAAGACGCAGTACAGCGATTATGCCATTTTGTATCGCGGCAATCACCAGTCACGGCTGTTTGAAAAGCTGCTGATGCAGAACCGTATCCCCTATCGTATTTCAGGGGGGGATTCGTTTTTCTCTCGCCCAGAGATCAAGGATTTACTGGCTTATCTACGGGTATTGACCAATCAGGATGATGACAGTGCATTTTTGCGTATTGTGAATACGCCAAAACGTGAAATAGGTTCAGCGACCATTCAAAAGTTGGGTGAATGGGCTAATTTGCGTAATAAGAGCTTGTTCCGTGCCAGTTTTGATATAGGGCTTGGCGAGCACTTAAAGGGCCGAGGTCTGGAGTCATTACAGCGTTTCACGCATTGGATCGACGGTATTATCCAGCTGGTGGATCGCGAACCCGTGGCAGCAGTGCGGGATTTAATCCACGGCATCGATTATGAGAGTTGGCTCTTTGAAACCTCTCCCAGCCCAAAAGCGGCTGAAATGAGGATGAAAAACGTCAATTTATTATTCAGTTGGATGACCGAAATGTTGGAAGGCTCAGAACTGAATGAGCCGATGACACTGACCCAAGTTGTCACGCGCTTTACCCTGCGCGACATGATGGAACGTGGAGAGAGTGACGAGGAGTTGGATCAAGTACAACTGATGACGTTACATGCTTCAAAAGGGTTGGAATTCCCTTATGTATTTTTGGTCGGTATGGAAGAAGGGTTGTTACCACACCAAAGTAGCATTGATGAAGATAATGTGGATGAAGAACGGCGGTTGGCCTATGTGGGCATCACCCGTGCGCAGCGCGAGCTGTTTTTCACCTTATGCAAAGAGCGGCGTCAGTATGGTGAATTGATTCGGCCGGAACCCAGCCGTTTCTTGATGGAATTACCGCAGGACGATTTGAAATGGGAAAATGAACGTAAAGTGGTTAGCCCACAAGAGCGGATGCAAAAAGGGCAGAGCCATTTGGCTAATATTCGTGCCCAGCTAGAGAAAGCCAAAAAATCGTAGTAGGGAGTAGATACAAAGAACAGCAATGGGCGGTTTTTTATCATGGATAAATAACCGCCCATTTTTTATCTATTTACATGCAATGTGCATTACGGCGTGACAGGCTTGCCATCCACTGTGACATTTTTTATATCACGGAAGTGCCACGGTGTATCACCGCGCAATTCAGTAAAGGTGACTTTATTAAATTCGCTGTCACGTAAATCACTGATGGCGGTCGGTGTGACATTGTTAAATTGCACATTATTAACGTGTACCAAGCGATGCCAAGCTTGATTAGCACTATCCCCTTTGATTTCAATGGATGCATTTTTGCCGGTAGTATTATCCACCGTCACATTTTTTACTGTGAAATCATAGAACTGAGCAGGTATCTTGGCCGGTGGATAATCAATATTGGCATTGCTATCAGCATAATCCAATGTCATAACCATCACCTGTTTAGCTAAGTCGCGCATCGCATTATTTCGAAACGTTACATTACGTGCTCCGCCACCAATGGTACTGGTGCTCTTGGCGCGTAAGCCGATATCCGTCAGGAACATAACGTTATTTTCAGCCAAAATATCCTCAATCCAAGCACCGGTATGACTGCCCGTGACGATGGCACCATGCCCCATTCGGAAATAGTTATTAAATAGCCATGCACCTTTCATTGGTTCTTGTTGCTGTGCCTTTTCCCCTGTACCAGCCGCAAAGTTGATGCAATCATCGCCAGTATCAAAGAAGTTGTTAAACACCATGACATTCTGGCTATTACCAAACTCGATGCCGTCGCCGTTATTTGCATCATATGTTTGGTGAATTAATCCGTTAGCAACAACATTATGGTTTTCCAAATTCATGATGCCGTGGAATGCCGGGTTACGAACCGTAAAGCCCGCCAGATACACATTCTCTACCCCACGCAATGTCATCAGGCTAGAGCGGCGCTGACCATAGGCATTTTTTAAATCCATACCTTCAGAAACAGCCTTCTCAACCTGATTTTTGGCCAGAATGCCATCTTCATGCACTTTACTGTTCTTACTCGCCACATATTGCGGTAATGGGTGGCCTAGCTCATCAGTAATCTCAGCGGTTTTCGCTCTTAACCAACCATTGCCATCAATTACCCCTGAACCGGTAATCCGAATATTACGGAATGTACCGGGCTTACTGTTATTGGGATCGATGGCATTGATCAGTGAAGCAGGGCGTTCAATGGTGGAATAAGGATACAGGCGGTAGCCTGCTGGATAATCTTCGGGATTCTCCGAGCCGAGTAATGTTGCGCCTGCGAGGAGGTTGAGGGTCATATCACTCTTCAGCCACAATGCGCCGCTTTTGTAGGTACCCGCAGGGATATCAACGCGACAGCCTGGCTTGCAGCTATCAATTGCCTGTTGTATCGCTTTGGTATTCAACGTCTTACCATCATCTACTGCGCCGAAATCGCGTACATTCACAATCTGGGGTTTGGCCGTGGTTTTTGCCGTAATGGGGGTACTTGCCGCAGATAAGGAGCCATCGGCGTATTGTGCTTTCACCGTAAATTGATAGCGGGTTTCAGGTTTCAGCCCCGTTACCGTAAAGTTTTGCATCACGATTTTATGCTGGAAATTATCTTTGTCATTGGTATAGAAGTGATCAATATAGGGCTTGGCCGGTGAGAATTTATCATTGTTATCGCTGGCTTTACCTAGCAATTTCCCGGCAGAGTAAATCTGATAATCGACAATTTTGCGAGTATCTTCCGGTGCTTTCCACACCAGAACAATGCTGCTTTCGTCATAAGCAAGGGTAGGAACCTGTAACTGCTGCGGGGCGTCATGATGACTTGATTTGGCTGCCATTGCCATAGGCGCGCCGACCATCAGACTGGAGATAATCACCAGTGTACCAATGGTATGAGGGCGTTGAAGCTGTGCTCGCATTTTTGTTCCTCATTAATGAGATTAAGCATTTTGGCTTGCAATTAGGATGCAGCGTTCTTCCCTAGAGGTGGCGAATGAAACATTGAATACAATAAAGAAACGCTGTTTTATAAAAATACACACATTGTTTCTATTTTAAGCTGGCGACGATCACATTCTGATAGTTTTGCTTTATTTTGTAAGGGGTAACAGGTAAGAGATGCACGTTTGGGAGGTAAAATAGTGGGAAAGTAGGGCGACCAACGGCCACCCCACAGAATGGAAACTTAATTGAGTTCTTCTAACAATAGGGGCCATTGAACATAGCTCTGCCAATGACTTTCTTGTTCTAATGCTTCTGCTCGGTAAGGATGTTGTTGCAGCCAGCCCTGAGGCAGCAGTACATAAAGTGCCTCGCCATTAGCGCGCAATCTAACGGCTGGTAAGGTGTCATCCCGCCGACGGCTGGAGAAAATAATCGCCAGACGCAGCAAGCGGCACAGATGTTGTGCCATATCTACCGGCAATGCATTTTGCTGATTGAGCAGTGACAAATCGAGGGTATCACACTGGTTTTGTAGCAAAGCAGAAAGCAGAAGTTTTTGAGCAGGGGTAAAACCGGGTAAATCCAGATTGCGAATCAGGTAAGCAGCATGTTGGGGAGCGCGTTTAAAATCGACGCTTAGACCAATTTCATGAATCAAACAGGCATTTTGCAATAACTCACGACATCGGCCATCAAGATGCCACTCTTTTTCTACCTGAATTAAAAAACTATCAGCCAGTTTGCTGACACGCTTGGCTTGCTCGGTATCAAGGAAATAGCGGCGTTGCAAATTTCGCACCGTTCGGCTGCGAATATCCTGCTCTACCGGCAAATGAAGCATACCGTAGACTAAACCTTCACGCAGTGCACCGCCAGCCAGTGTCATGCTCTCAATCGCCAGTTCTTGGAATATCGCGATTAAAATAGATAACCCGCTAGGAAAAACCAGCGCTCGCTCCAGTGTTAAACCGGGGATTTCCAGCTCTTCTAGCTTGCCGCACTGAATGGCTCGTTGCTTAAGTTGTTGCAATTTGGCTAAGGTGATCAGTTCATCCATCCCCTGCGCAACCATGATCTCTTGCAATGCTTGAACGGTACCAGAAGCGCCGACACAAATTTGCCAACCATGATGACGAAAACGTTCGGCGATGGGTTTGAGCATCTCGCGAGCAGCCAGTTCAGCGCGTTCAAAATTATCTTTAGCCAGATTGCGGTCACTAAAGTAACGCTCTAGCCAAGTAACACAACCCATTGATAAACTAACCAGAATATTGGCCTGAGCGCCACTGCCTGTTACCAGCTCGGTGCTGCCACCGCCAATATCCACCACCAGACGCTGCTCCGGCCCACCGGTGGTATGTGCCACACCGTGATAAATCAGGCGGGCTTCTTCTTCCCCACTGATGACCTGAATGGGACAACCGAGGATCTCTGTCGCAGTTTGCAAAAACTCTTCCGCATTTGAGGCCAAGCGCAGAGTCGCTGTCGCCACCACGCGGATCTGATCCAGAGGAATGTCCTGCAAACGCTCTGAAAATAACTTCAGACATTGCCAGCCACGTTCCATGGCTTCTTGCGATAGGTGATTTTGCGTATCCAAGCCCGCGGCCAGACGGACTTTCCGTTTGATTCTAGCCAGAGTTTGGATACTGCCTGCCACCTCACGTACCACCAACATATGAAAACTGTTGGAGCCAAGATCGATGGCAGCATAAAGTGAGGTGGAACTTAGCATCATTTATCAGCTCGGTCGCTTACGGTTATTCCGCGGTGCACCACTATTACGGCGTGGGGCAGAGTTACGGCGTGGGCCATTCCCTGTACGGGTACGGGCCAGACGTTTTGGCGCCGGCAAATCGGTTAATAGCGCATCGCTATTATATTTGCTTACCGGAATGCTATGACCGGTATAGGTCTCAATAGCCGGTAAGTTTAATGCGTACTCTTCACATGCCAAGCTAATGGAATGACCACTTTCGCCAGCACGACCGGTACGGCCAATGCGGTGAACATAGTCTTCACAGTCATCTGGTAAGTCATAGTTGAAGACATGGGTGACCAGTGGAATATGCAGACCACGGGCAGCAACATCGGTTGCAACCAGAATATCCAAATCACCTTTGGTAAAATCTTCCAGAATTCGCAGGCGTTTTTTCTGTGCCACATCACCAGTCAATAGACCGACACGATGACCGTCAGCCGCTAAATGGCCCCAGATTTCTTCACAACGATGCTTGGTATTAGCAAAAATAATACAGCGGTCTGGCCATTCTTCTTCAATCAACGTCTGAAGCAGACGCATTTTTTCTTCATTTGAAGGGTAGAACAGCTCTTCTTTGATGCGGTGACCGGTTTTTTGTAACGGTTCCACTTCAATATATTCTGCATTATTCATCTGTTCAAAGGCCAATTCACGTACCCGATACGAGAGAGTGGCAGAGAACAACATGTTTAAACGCTTATCAACAGAAGGCATACGGCGGAATAGCCAGCGGATATCTTTGATAAAGCCCAGATCGTACATCCGATCCGCTTCATCCAATACCACCACCTGAATGGCGCCAAGGTTAATGTAATTTTGTTTTGCGTAGTCGATTAAACGGCCAGTGGTGCCGATCAGAATATCAACGCCACTCTCCAGCACTTTAAGCTGTTTGTCGTAGCCGTCACCACCATAAGCCAAGCCTAATTTCAGCCCGGTCATCTGGGAAAGTGATTCTGCATCGGAGTGAATTTGCACTGCTAATTCACGCGTTGGTGCCATAATCAATGCGCGTGGTTGATTAGTCTGGCGACCCTCTTCTGCCGGGTGAGAAAGCAAATAATGGAAAGTAGACGCTAAGAATGCCAGCGTCTTGCCGGTTCCTGTTTGCGCCTGACCCGCTACATCACGCCCGGATAGGGTGAGTGGCAATGCTAACGCCTGAATCGGCGTACAATATTGAAATCCTTTGTTTTCAAGGGCTTCAATAACTAGCGGGTGCAGGGCGAAGTCGGAAAACTTCTGTTCGGTCAAGTGTGTTTTGCTCATAGTGTGGTAGAATATCAGCTAACTATTGCTTTACGAAAGCGTATCCGGTGAAATAAAGTCATCCTATTGTTGGTTAATGCTACACCAACGAGGTAGACACAATCCTTTGGAGTAGAACATGAGCGATAAAATTATTCACCTGAGTGACGACAGCTTCGACACTGACGTGCTGAAAGCCAGCGGCCTGGTTCTGGTCGATTTCTGGGCAGAATGGTGTGGTCCGTGCAAGATGATTGCTCCGATTTTGGATGAAATTGCTGAAGAGTATGAAGGTAGACTGACCGTCACTAAATTGAATATTGATGACAATCAGGGTACGGCACCAAAATATGGTATCCGTGGCATTCCTACGCTGTTGCTGTTCCGTGACGGTGAAGTTGTCGCCACCAAGGTGGGCGCCTTGTCTAAAGGTCAGCTTAAAGCCTTCTTGGATGCAAATCTGTAAGCGGCGTTAAATCGCCAGCACCCAATGCCATTGATGTTGCAGCAAGGTCGCACACAAGCAAGTTCCAATGCGTTGACTCAGGTCACGGATTGCCGCAAGTGAGTGTCGCTAACACCGCTGTGGCTTCAAGGCTGTAGGGTGTGTTTAGCGGCAGTTGTGATTTCTCACACTGACCGCTAGACGCCTGCAAAGAAGCGTGTTAAGTTTACCTCACTGCGTATAGAACATTCCTGTGTATTGAGTCCGGGTTTGTAGCATCTAGCTTATTCTTTAGTATCTAAGAAATAGTCTGTAGCATCTAAATAGTTTGAATCTAAAGTTTTACTCTATGTCGAAATAATTTGTGTTGAGAATATGTATGAACTCAATCAGTTTTTGACAGTCTAGTGGTTTTACAAAATCAGTCTAAGGCACCTTCAATCTTTATACCGTTGTGTCGCGCAAATCTTGCGTAAGTCATTACTTGCGTAGTTTGTCCCAAGGCCGGTGATTGAATGTCCCGTTAAACAGGCACGGATGACGCTGCCATACCATTCACGACCATAGTTCGAGACATACCCCGAGTTTAAGAACCCACCATTATGAATCTTACCGAATTAAAGAACACGCCGGTTTCTGATCTGATAACACTTGGCGAAAATATGGGGCTGGAAAACCTGGCCCGGATGCGTAAACAAGATATTATTTTCTCTATTCTTAAGCAGCATGCGAAAAGTGGAGAAGATATCTTCGGTGATGGCGTGTTGGAGATATTGCAGGATGGATTTGGTTTCCTCCGTTCAGCAGACAGCTCCTACCTCGCCGGTCCCGACGACATCTATGTATCCCCAAGCCAAATTCGCCGTTTCAACCTCCGCACTGGTGATACCGTTGCCGGTAAGATTCGTCCACCGAAAGAAGGTGAGCGTTATTTTGCACTGTTGAAAGTTAACGAAGTTAACTATGACAAACCGGAAAACGCCCGTAACAAAATCCTGTTCGAAAACTTAACTCCATTACATGCCAATTCTCGTCTGCGCATGGAACGAGGGAATGGTTCGACTGAAGATTTAACTGCTCGTGTACTGGATTTGGCATCACCAATTGGTCGCGGCCAACGTGGTCTGATTGTGGCTCCGCCAAAGGCGGGTAAAACCATGCTGTTGCAAAACATTGCAACCAGCATTGCTTATAACCACCCTGATTGCGTCTTAATGGTATTGCTGATTGACGAGCGTCCGGAAGAAGTGACCGAGATGCAACGTTTGGTGAAAGGTGAAGTTATTGCTTCTACTTTTGACGAGCCAGCGTCTCGCCACGTGCAAGTGGCTGAAATGGTTATCGAGAAAGCGAAACGTCTGGTTGAGCATAAAAAAGACGTTATCATTTTACTGGACTCGATTACTCGTTTAGCCCGTGCCTACAACACCGTGGTTCCTGCTTCAGGCAAAGTGCTGACCGGTGGTGTGGATGCAAATGCCTTGCATCGCCCTAAACGTTTCTTTGGTGCCGCACGTAATGTTGAAGAGGGCGGTAGCCTGACCATCATTGCTACTGCGTTGGTTGATACCGGTTCTAAAATGGATGAAGTTATCTATGAAGAATTTAAAGGTACCGGCAACATGGAACTGCATTTATCGCGCAAAATTGCCGAGAAACGTGTGTTCCCAGCGATTGACTTCAACCGTTCAGGTACTCGTAAAGAAGAGCTGTTGACGACCACTGAAGAGCTGCAAAAAATGTGGATCTTACGTCGCATCCTTCATCCAATGGGTGAGATCGATGCCATGGAGTTCCTCATCAGCAAATTGGCAACAGCAAAAACTAACGATCAGTTCTTTGATAACATGAGACGTTCGTAAGTTTCACCTGTTCTATCAAAACGCCACGCTCAGTCGTGGCGTTTTTTGCATTTGGAATATAGGATAGCCGGGATTGTTATCCATGATGTGGATGAATCAATTGAACCGGTCTCTATTTTTGCTCTTAATTGTCATTATTGGCGAGAAAATACCAAAAATAGAGTTGGGAATAACAAGCAAGGCTGTCATCATATTCAGAAATAACTGAAAGCATGGGGCTGGCATGGTATACGCCAAGCCACATGTTAAGCTGTCGTATCTTTTTGCAGAGAGCGGTTAAACGTGAACTTACTCACTATGAGTACTGAAATATTTGTTATTTTCCTGTTTTCTCTGGCATTTTTATTTGTTGCTCGCAAAGTTGCCAAGAAAATTGGATTAGTTGATAAGCCCAATTATCGTAAGCGCCACCAAGGGTTGATCCCATTAGTGGGCGGAATATCTGTGTTTGCAGGTATTTGCTTTACCTTCCTGATTACTAACCAGCAGATCCCCCATTTCCGCTTATATCTCGGTTGCGCCGGTTTATTGGTGTTTGTTGGTGCTTTAGATGACCGATTCGATATTAGTGTGAAAATCCGCGCCTTTGTTCAGGCGTTGGTTGGTATTGCTATGATGGTTTTCGCCGGGCTTTATTTGCGCAGCCTGGGGCATGCTTTTGGCCCATGGGAAATGGTGTTAGGGCCGTTTGGTTATGTTGTGACACTGTTTGCAGTATGGGCGGCGATAAATGCGTTCAATATGGTGGATGGCATTGATGGTTTGCTGGGCGGTCTATCCTGTGTCTCTTTTGGCGCAATGGGGATTCTGCTGTATCAAAGTGGGCAGATGGCATTAGCACTGTGGTGTTTTGCAATGATCGCGGCCATTCTGCCTTATATCTTGCTCAACCTTGGATTATTAGGCCGTCGCTATAAAGTTTTTATGGGTGATGCTGGCAGTACTCTGATTGGTTTCACTGCAATTTGGATGCTGTTACAAAGTACGCAAGGTAACGCACACCCGATTAATCCTGTCACCGCATTATGGATTATTGCCATTCCATTGATGGATATGATTGCCATCATGTATCGGCGCTTACGCAAAGGCATGAGTCCGTTCTCCCCAGACCGTCAACATATCCATCACTTAATTATGCGTGCCGGTTTTACTTCTCGGCAGGCTTTTGTCTTAATCACATTGGCTGCGGCACTGTTAGCTGCGGTGGGTGTTATCGGAGAACGGCTAACATTTGTACCTGAATGGGTCATGTTGGCATTATTCTTGCTTGCATTTCTGTTATATGGCTACTGCATTAAACGGGCATGGCGAGTGGCGCGTTTTATCAAGCGCATCAAGCGTCGTATGCGCCGTGCATCGCAAAATAAGCATGAATCTTAACCAGAGGCTTTTAGGCAGTGATGAAACCAGAATCTATGTCGACTGATAAAACAGGATCTACCAATAATGAGCTTGCTGTGGATAACGAGTTAGACATCCGCAGCCTGTGCCGCACTCTTTGGCGCGGTAAAGTGTGGATTATCGGTATGGCAATTCTCTTTGCTGCAATAGCGCTGGGTGTCTCCTATATGGTGAAACAGCAGTGGAGTGCGACGGCAATTACTGACCGGCCAACAGTCAATAATCTGGGCGGTTACTATTCCCAGCAGCAATTTTTACGCAATCTGGATACTCGCATCAACAGTGGTGTTGCCAGTGAGCAGCCGGGCATCTCTGACGAAGCATACGGTGAGTTTATTACTCAGTTGGCAGCTTACGATACCCGTCGTGATTTCTGGCTGCAAAGTGATTACTACAAGCAGCGCCTGGAAGGTGATGCCAAAGCGGATGCCGCATTGTTGGATGAGTTAGTCAATAATATTGTTTTCACCCCACGTGATGACAAAAAAATACTGAATGACAGTATTAAATTGACGGCTGAAACCGCCAGCGATTCCAATAAATTACTGCGTAGTTACATTGATTTTGCCAGCCAACGTGCGGCCAGCCATTTAAATGATGAAATTCAGGGCGCTTGGGCGGCTCGAACTCAATCAATGAAAGCACAAGTTCAACGGCAAGAAGCCGTGGCTCAAGCGGTGTTCGACCGTGAAGTTGCTGCAGTCAAGCAAGCATTAAAAGTTGCAGACCAGCAAGGGATTAATCGTAATCAAACAGATACCCCAGCGGAGCAATTACCGGACTCCAAGATGTTTATGCTAGGCAAGCCAATGCTCGAGGCTCGTTTGGAAACCTTGCAAGCTACCGGCCCAAGTTTTGATATTGATTACGATCAGAATCGTGCAATGCTGGCAACATTAAATGTTGGGCCAACACTGGATAAAACATTCCAGGCATACCGTTACTTACGTACCCCTGAAGATCCGGTAACCCGTGATAGCCCACGTCGTGTATTCCTACTGATAATGTGGGGTGCCATCGGTGCATTGGTTGGCGCGGGTGTGGTATTGGTTCGCCGTACCAGTACGCAAGCATAAGTCTTTGCTGTAGAAGAGTATAAATCGTTAATGGGTGCATTGTGCACCCAACTTGCAGGCGCTGTCTGCGGCTAACTGACCTTAAAGAGATTCACTGTGAAAGTGTTGACTGTTTTTGGCACCCGGCCTGAAGCCATTAAAATGGCTCCTCTGGTGCATGCCTTGGCTCAGGATGAAGCCTTTGAATCAAGAGTTTGTGTCACTGCCCAACATCGTGAGATGTTGGATCAAGTGTTACGTTTATTTGAGATTCAACCGGATTATGATTTGAATATCATGAAACCGGGTCAGGGATTAACGGAAATAACCTGCCGAATTCTGGAGGGGTTAAAACCCGTGCTGGCGGAGTTTAAGCCAGACGTTATCCTCGTGCATGGTGACACCACGACAACCCTGTCGACCAGCCTTGCTGCATTTTATCATCGTATCCCTGTTGGCCATGTCGAAGCTGGCTTACGTACCGGGAACCTCTATTCTCCATGGCCGGAAGAAGCCAACCGTCAATTGACGGGTCATCTTGCCATGTATCATTTTGCGCCGACGGAAAACTCCCGACAGAATCTGTTACGTGAAATGGTGCCAGAAAATCGTATTTTTGTGACGGGCAATACCGTGATTGATGCGCTGTTCTGGGTTCGGGATCGGGTGATGAATAATCCAGAGCTGCGAGCCAGTTTGGCTGATCGCTATCCATTCCTTGATGCCAATAAGAAGATGATTTTGGTCACAGGCCACCGTCGTGAGAGTTTTGGTGGCGGGTTTGAGCGTATCTGTAGTGCATTGGCTGAAATCGCCCGTAAACACCCTGATGTTCAGGTTGTCTACCCCGTACATCTCAATCCAAATGTCAGTGAGCCGGTTAACCGTATCTTGAAAGGGATTGATAATATTATTCTGATCGACCCGCAAGATTATCTGCCATTTGTTTATTTGATGAACCACGCGTATCTCATTTTGACAGATTCCGGTGGTATTCAGGAAGAAGCGCCTTCATTAGGTAAGCCAGTACTGGTGATGCGCGATACAACAGAGCGTCCAGAAGCTGTCGATTCCGGTACTGTTTTGTTGGTAGGCACTAATATTAATAAGATTGTCGATGCAGTGACCCGCTTACTGACTGATGAAACTGCCTATCATCAAATGACACGGGCACATAATCCTTACGGTGACGGGCACGCCTGTCAACGCATCCTTGAAGCTTTAAAGAATCATCAGGTGACGCTATGAGTTTTGAAACTATTTCTGTTATCGGTCTTGGGTATATTGGTCTGCCAACTGCTGCTGCTTTCGCGTCGCGCAAGAAGAAAGTGATTGGTGTTGATGTTAACGCCCATGCCGTTGAAACGATTAATCGCGGTGCTATCCATATCGTGGAGCCGGATTTAGATAAAGTGGTAAAAATTGCTGTCGAAGGGGGTTACCTGCAGGCAGTAACCAAACCACTGCCAGCAGATGCGTTTCTCATTGCCGTGCCGACACCGTTTAAAGGCGATCATGAACCCGATATGGTTTTTGTCGAATCAGCCGCTAAATCTATTGCCCCTGTACTGAAAAAAGGCGATTTGGTGATTCTGGAGTCTACATCTCCAGTGGGTGCCACTGAACAAATGGCACAATGGTTAGCAGAAGCTCGCCCTGATTTAAGTTTCCCGCAACAAGCAGGTGAAGAGGCAGATATTAATATCGCTTATTGCCCTGAGCGTGTGTTACCGGGGCAGGTGATGGTCGAACTGATTCAAAATGACCGTGTTATCGGTGGTATGACGCCAAAATGTTCTGCCCGCGCCAGTGAGCTGTATAAAATTTTCCTCGAAGGTGAGTGTGTGGTGACGAACTCCCGCACCGCTGAAATGTGCAAGCTGACTGAAAACAGCTTCCGTGACGTGAATATTGCCTTTGCCAATGAGCTGTCACTGATTTGTGCTGAGCAGGGGATCAATGTATGGGAGCTGATTCGTCTGGCGAATCGTCACCCACGTGTGAATATCTTGCAGCCAGGCCCGGGTGTTGGCGGCCATTGTATTGCTGTAGACCCTTGGTTTATCGTTTCTCAAAATCCACAACTGGCCCGTCTGATTCATACCGCACGGTTGGTGAATGATGGCAAACCACTGTGGGTTGTTGACCGGGTGAAAGCGGCTGTGGCGGATTGTCTAGCGGCGACTGATAAACGAGCCTCTGAAGTGAAAATTGCCTGTTTCGGCCTAGCATTTAAGCCAAATATCGATGACCTGCGTGAAAGCCCAGCAGTTGAAATTGCTCATTTGATCGCCCAATGGCACGTTGGTGAAACATTGGTGGTTGAGCCTAATGTTGAGCAGTTGCCGAAGTCTCTGGCGGGTCACGTTACCTTGAAAGATACCGCGACGGCCTTACAGCAAGCCGATGTGCTGGTGATGTTAGTGGATCACAGCCAATTTAAGGCGATTAAACCTGAAGATGTGAAGCAATCATGGATTGTGGACACTAAAGGAGTATGGCGTTGAGACGTATTCTAGTCACCGGTGGGGCCGGCTTTATCGGCTCCGCAGTGGTAAGACATATTATCAATGGCACCTCAGATAGCGTGGTGGTGGTTGATAAACTCACCTACGCGGGCAATTTGGAATCACTGGCGGTGGTTGCTGACAGTGAGCGTTACGCTTTTGAGCAGGTTGATATTTGCGATCGCGCTGAGCTGGATCGGGTTTTTGCACAATACCAACCGGATGTTGTGATGCATCTGGCGGCAGAAAGCCATGTCGACCGCTCTATTGATGGCCCGGCTGCCTTTATCGAAACTAACGTCATGGGTACTTACCAGATGTTGGAAGCGGCGCGCCATTACTGGCAGCCACTCGGTGCTGAGGAAAAACTGGCGTTTCGCTTTCACCATATCTCAACGGATGAGGTCTATGGTGATCTGCATGGTACAGATGATCTCTTTACTGAAACTACGCCTTATGCGCCCAGTAGCCCTTATTCAGCGTCCAAAGCCTCCAGTGACCATTTAGTGCGCGCTTGGCTGCGAACCTATGGCTTACCCACGTTAGTGACGAATTGCTCAAATAACTACGGACCGTACCATTTCCCTGAGAAATTGATACCGCTGGTTATTTTGAATGCGTTGGCAGGCAAACCACTGCCAGTCTATGGCAATGGCGCTCAGGTTCGCGATTGGTTGTATGTTGAAGACCATGCCAGAGCTTTGTATCAGGTGGTTACCGAAGGTGTGGTAGGCGAAACGTACAATATCGGCGGTCATAATGAGCGCAAGAATATTGAAGTGGTTGAAACTATTTGCAGCTTATTAGATGAACTGGTTCCTGAAAAACCAACGGGAATTGCTCACTATCGTGACTTGATTACTTATGTCAAAGACCGGCCCGGCCACGATATGCGCTATGCCATTGATGCCAGCAAAATTGAGCGGGAGCTGGGTTGGAAGCCACAGGAAACGTTCGAAAGCGGCATTCGCAAAACCGTATTATGGTATTTGCATAACGAATCTTGGTGGCGTCGTGTTCAGGATGGCTCTTACGCCGGTGAACGTTTGGGTTTAAGTGACTGATTTAGTAGTCTCTTGCCTATTGTAGGGCACCCCGCCATAGGCTAAAAAATCGATTCATCATCAGGACGGCGCTATTGATTGATATTAATGGCGTCTTGCTTGATGGTTTCAGGAGTAAGTATGAAAGGCATAATTCTGGCTGGTGGCTCCGGCACAAGGTTGCACCCCATCACCCGTGGTGTCTCTAAGCAACTGCTTCCCGTTTATGATAAACCGATGATTTATTATCCGCTGTCCGTGCTGATGCTGGCAGGGATCCGCGATATCCTGATTATCTCTACCCCAGAAGATTTGCCGTCATTCCAGCGTCTGTTGGGCAATGGTGATGAGTTTGGTATCAAGCTGAGTTATGCCGCGCAGCCCAGTCCGGATGGGCTGGCACAAGCATTTATCATCGGTGAAGAGTTTATTGGTCATGAGCCTTGTTGCTTGGTGCTTGGCGATAACATTTACTTCGGTCAGGGCTTTAGTCCGAAACTGAAAGCCGTTGCTGCGCGTCAGAAGGGGGCAACTGTCTTTGGCTATCAAGTCATGGATCCAGAGCGCTTTGGCGTGGTGGAGTTTGATGACAACTTCCGCGCGTTATCTATTGAAGAGAAACCAAGTCAGCCTAAGTCTAATTGGGCAGTGACTGGGCTTTATTTCTATGACAATCAAGTTGTTGATTTTGCCAAGCAAGTTAAGCCATCTTCTCGTGGTGAACTGGAAATTACCAGCATTAACCAGATGTATTTAGAGCGCGGTGAGCTAACCGTTGAATTGTTAGGCCGCGGTTTTGCTTGGTTGGATACCGGCACTCATGACAGCTTGATTGAAGCCAGTACTTTTGTACAAACCGTTGAAAAACGGCAAGGTTTCAAAATTGCTTGTCTGGAAGAGATCTCATGGCGTAATGGCTGGCTGGATGACGATGGCGTAAAACGTGCGGCCACTGCGTTGGCTAAAACCGGTTATGGCAAATATCTATTGGACTTGCTCCATGCCCGTCCACGCCAGTATTGAGCCACTGGACTGGGAAAGTGAATTTTTCCAGCGACCAAGCGCAAAACTAATTTTCTCCGACTCAGCCCCGCAAGTTAATCCGGCTGAGTTGGATGCTTTTACCCTTGTCCAAGCCAAAGTCCCTACCCATCGTCTTGATCTTATTGATTCCCTTGGACTGCTTGGTTTTAAGCTCGTCGAAGGGGAGATTGATCTGGCGCTGTCAGTAGACGACGCGGTTGGCATGGAAAATGCTTCAGTTAGGGCCGATGTTGGAACTTATCAACAGCGGGTCGCTGTCATAGCAGATATACCACTGTTACGCAGTGTTGCTGCTAATGCCTTTGCATTGAGCCGCTTTCGTGCCCCATGGTATGACCCACAAGACAGTGGGCGATTTTATGCCTTATGGGCTGAAAAAGCGGTGCTGGGCACATTCGACCATCAATGTCTGTTGGTGATGGATTCGTCGGGGCAACCTGCGGGGTTTGTCACACTCCGTGATTTGCACGAGGGTAGCGCGCGCATTGGCTTGTTGGCTGTATTCCCTAATGCGCAGGGTAAAGGCATCGGTTTATCATTAATGTCGGCGGCAAAGCAGTGGTGCCAGAGTCATGGATTACACCGGTTACGGGTGGCCACACAAATGAGCAATATTGCTGCTTTACGTCTTTATATTCGCAGTGGTGCTTCGATTGAAAGCACCGCGTATTGGTTATGCAGGGGATGAGATGATTCCATTTAACGCTCCACCGGTAGTCGGCACTGAACTGGGTTATATGCAAGCAGCAATCACCAGCGGCAAATTATGCGGCGATGGTGGGTTTACCCGTCGCTGTCAGCAGTGGATGGAGAAGCACTTTGAGTGCCCGAAAGTGTTACTGACCCCGTCTTGTACTGCATCACTGGAAATGGCCGCATTGCTGCTGGATATCAAGCCTGGTGATGAAGTGATTATGCCAAGCTTTACTTTCGTCTCGACTGCCAATGCCTTTGTGCTGCGCGGTGCGAAAATGGTGTTTGTTGATATTCGTCCAGATACCATGAACATTGATGAAACCAAAATTGAAGCGGCGATCACTGACAAAACCAGAGCTATCGTGCCAGTCCACTATGCCGGTGTGGCTTGTGAGATGGACACTATTATGGCGTTGGCGCAAAAGCATAATTTGTTTGTGGTCGAAGATGCAGCTCAAGGCGTAATGTCGACTTACAAAGGCAAAGCGTTGGGGACTATCGGCCATATCGGTTGCTTTAGTTTTCATGAAACCAAAAACTACACCGCGGGTGGTGAGGGCGGTGCAACACTAATCAATGACCCGTCACTGATTGACCGCGCAGAAATCATCCGTGAAAAAGGCACCAACCGTAGCCAGTTCTTCCGTGGTCAGGTTGATAAGTATACGTGGCGCGATATCGGCTCCAGCTATTTGATGTCTGACTTACAGGCAGCTTATCTGTGGGGCCAGTTGGAAGCGGCAGAACAAATCAATAAACGCCGTCTGGCGTTGTGGCATAACTATTATGATGCTTTCAAACCCTTGGCTGAGGCTGGGCGCATTGATTTACCTGTTATTCCTGACAATCTGGCACAGAACGCGCATATGTTTTACATCAAACTGCGTGATATCGAAGAGCGTTCGGCGTTCATCAGCTACTTAAAAGAAGCTGAGATCATGGCGGTGTTCCATTATATTCCGTTGCATGCTTGTCCGGCAGGTGAGGAATTTGGCCGTATGGATGGCGAAGACCGTTTTACTACTAAGGAAAGTGAACGCCTGGTTCGCTTGCCAATCTTCTACAACCTGACTGATGTTAATCAGAGCACGGTTATTAATACTGTTCTCAGTTTCTTCGCCTGATATGTCTCTGGCAAAAGCATCGATTTGGACTGCTGGCTCTACGCTGATTAAGATTGGCGTAGGGCTGTTAGTGGTTAAACTGCTGGCGGTGACCTTTGGCCCTAGTGGTGTTGGGCAGGCGGGTAACTTTCGCCAGCTAATTACGGTATTAGGCGTGCTCTCCGGCGCGGGTATCTTCAACGGTATTACTAAATATGTTGCTGAATACCATCAGCAACCTGAACGTCTTCGGGCTGTTTTAGGAACCTCATCAGCGATTGTTCTGGGGTTCTCAACGTTGCTGGCATTGATTTTCCTGTTGGCGGCAAAGCCCGTTAGTATTGCGTTATTCGGTCATAGTGATTACCAGAATGTGGTGCGCGCAGTCGCGCTTATCCAGATGGGAATAGCTTACGCCAACCTGTTTTTGGCTATCCTTAAAGGTTATCGCGATGCCATGGGGAATGCGCTGGCCGTGATTGGCGGTAGCCTGATCGGTGTGGTGGCGTACTATATTTGCTTCCAGATTGGGGGCTATCCCGGAGCCTTAGTGGGGTTGGCATTGGTTCCTGCGCTGGTGGTTATCCCAGCGGGGGCAATGCTTATTCGGCGCAAGACTATTCCCTTAAGTTATCTTAAACTTAGCTGGGATAAAGCGTTGGCAAGCCATTTGGGTAAGTTTACCATTATGGCGTTGATTACTTCGGTGACCCTACCGGTCGCTTATGTGATGATGCGTAACTTACTGGCTGACCGCTATGGTTGGGATGCGGTGGGGATCTGGCAAGGGGTGAGCAGTATTTCAGATGCTTATCTACAATTTATCACAGCATCATTTACCGTCTATTTGCTGCCCACGCTGTCGAGACTGAAAGAGAAAGCGGCGATTTCGCGTGAAATCCTGCGCTCACTGAAGTTTGTCTTACCAGCAGTGGCGACCGCCAGCCTGATAGTCTGGTTGTTACGTGATTTCGCTATCTGGTTGCTGTTCTCTCACCAGTTTACGGCCATGCGTGACCTTTTTGCTTGGCAGCTCGTGGGCGATGTGTTGAAAGTCGGGTCATATGTGTTTGGTTATTTGGTAATCGCCAAAGCCTCTTTACGCTTTTACATTCTGACGGAAGTCAGCCAGTTTTTACTGTTAACCGGGTTTGCCCATTGGTTAATTCCAATGAATGGCTCTTTGGGGGCGGCACAGGCCTATATGGCCACCTATATCGTCTATTTCGCGCTCTGTAGCTGCGTATTCCTTATGTATCGTAGACATTCATCACCGTAAACACTCTTTACAGTAGAAAAAAATGACAACCCTGATTCATGTACTGGGATCTGATATCCCGCACCATAATCTGACTGTGCTGCGCTTCTTTAATGACGTGCTGGCCACTCGTGTGCCAGCAGAGCAGGTGCGGCATTTTATGGTGGCGGCAAAAGAGACGACGGCTTTTTCGGCATTCCCTCAATTGGATATCGAGACGCACAGCAATAAAAAAACGTTGGCTGAGGCGGTTATTGCTCGCGCGCAGGCAGATCGCAGCACGCGGTTTTTCTGGCATGGGCAATTTAATGCCACGTTGTGGCTGGCTTTACTGAGCGGAAAAATCAAGCGCCATCAAGTCTATTGGCATGTTTGGGGCGCTGACTTATATGAAGATGCTAAAAACTGGAAATTCCGCCTGTTTTATCTGCTGCGCCGCATCGCTCAGGGGCGAGTCGGCCATGTCTTTGCCACCCGTGGCGATTTAATTCATTTCCAGCAGCGGCACCCTCGAGTACCCGCATCATTGCTCTATTTTCCAACCCGAATGGACCCAGCCTTAACAGGCATTCACATCGAAAAACCGCTTGCTGGGCCAATGACGATTTTGGTCGGGAACTCTGGAGACACCACCAACCGCCATATCGAAGCACTCAAATCTATTCATGAGCAATTTGGCCCTGATGTCCGAGTGATTTTGCCAATGGGGTATCCTGCGAATAATCAGCTCTATATTGAGCAGGTTAGGCAGGCCGGCTTGGCGCTATTTGCGCCAGAGAATCTACGTATTCTGACAGAACAAATTCCATTTGATGACTATCTGAATATCTTGCGTGAATGCGATTTAGGCTACTTTATTTTTAATCGCCAGCAAGGTATTGGCACCTTGTGCCTGTTAACCCAATTTGGTGTGCCTTTTGTTTTAAGCCGGAAGAATCCATTCTGGCAAGACTTGGCCGAACAGCATATTCCGGTACTTTTCTATGGTGATTCATTGGATGAGCCATTGATTCGTGAAGCACAGCGTCAATTAGCTGGGTTAGATAAACACAATATTGCGTTCTTTAACCCCAATTATATTGAGGGCTGGCAGCAGGCGCTGGCACTTGCCGCAGGAGAACACCCATGACGCTGGGGCAGTTTGGTGGTCTTTTCTGTGTCTATCTGATAGCAGTGATTTTTATTCTGACGCTAACGTATCAGGAGTTTCGGCGCGTTCGCTTTAATTTCAACGTGCTGTTTTCAATGCTCTATTTATTGACGTTCTATTTTGGCTTCCCACTCACCTGCATGTTGGTGTTTCAGTTTGGGGTCGGGATCGTGCCGGTTGAGTATCTGCTCTATGCCATACTGTCTGCCACGGCATTCTATGGTATTTACTATGTGAGTTATAAAACTCGCTTGAGTAAGCCGCGTAGCCAGCCACGAGCTCCCATCTTCACGATGAATCGGGTGGAAACTAACCTGACTTGGGTATTATTAGCGCTGGTGGCTATTGGTACTGTCGGTATCTTCTTCATGCAGAATGGTTTTCTGCTATTTAAGCTAGATTCTTACAGTAAAATTTTCTCCAGTGATGTCTCTGGTGTGGCACTGAAGCGCTTTTTCTACTTCTTCATTCCTGCCATGTTAGTGGTCTATTTCCTAAAGCAGGATATGCGGGCTTGGTTTTTCTTTCTGGCCAGTACCGTGGCGTTTGGCATCCTAACCTACGTTATCGTCGGCGGGACTCGCGCGAATATCATCATCGCGTTCTCATTATTCCTGTTTATTGGTATTGTGCGCGGTTGGATAACTCTGTGGATGTTGGCGGCCGCGGGCGTCTTTGGGATTGTGGGCATGTTCTGGCTGGCCCTGAAACGCTATGGTCTGGATGTTAACGGCGCAGAGGCGTTTTATACCTTCCTTTACCTGACGCGAGACACATTCTCACCATGGGAAAATCTGGGGTTGCTGCTGCAAAATTACGACAAAATAGATTTTCAGGGATTGGCACCGATTATCCGTGATTTTTATGTCTTTATTCCTAGCTCTTTGTGGCCTGCTCGCCCTGACTTGGTTCTCAATACGGCCAATTACTTTACGTGGGATGTGCTGGATAACCACTCCGGGCTTGCTATCTCGCCAACGCTGATTGGATCTTTGGTGGTGATGGGCGGGGTGCTGTTTATCCCACTCGGGGCCATCGTGGTGGGGTTAATCATTAAATGGTTCGATTGGTTGTACGAACAAGGCAAAGCAGAAAGTAATCGCTACAAAGCGGCTATTTTGCAAAGTTTCTGTTTTGGCGCGGTATTTAACATCATCGTACTGGCGCGTGAGGGGTTGGACTCCTTTGTTTCACGCGTGGTATTTTTCTGCGTGATTTTTGGGGCCTGCCTGGTACTGGCGAAATTGTTGTATTGGCTGTTTGACACCGCGGGCTTGATAACACAACGGGTACAGCGTCGAGCTGGTAAGCCTAAGGGTCTATCTGCGCCGCAAGCGGGCAGCCAACCGTAAGGATCGTAATGGAACAGAATACTGCTACTCCCAAAAATACTGTTATTTCTAAAGATATCGCCATTCCAAAATACACTGTCCGTGGCTTCGAGATTTGGGGTTTTCGTGACATGACTCAGACGCTGGATCATCTGCTGAGTAGCGGCCCAGTGAAGACGGGCACATTGGTTGCAATGAACGCCGAAAAGCTGATGAAAGCCGAAGATGATGCTGCATTGCGTGAATTGATCTGTGAGGCCGAATATCTGTATGCCGATGGGATCAGTATGGTGCGCGCCATTCGCCGGAAATATCCGCAAGCGAAAATTTCAAGGGTTGCGGGTGCTGATCTGTGGGAAGCATTGATGCAGCGTGCGGGCCAACAAGGGACACCCGTATTTTTAGTCGGTGGCAAGCCCGAGGTGTTAGCTGAAACCGAGGCCAAGTTGCGTGCGCAATGGAATGTTAACTTAGTGGGGAGTCAGGACGGCTATTTCACGCCGGATCAGCGCGAAGCTTTGTTTGCACGGATTGCCGCCAGTGGCGCGGCGATAGTGACGGTAGCGATGGGGTCGCCAAAACAGGAAATGTTTATGCGTGATTGTCGTAAAGTCCATCCTAATGCGTTGTATATGGGTGTTGGCGGCACTTACGACGTCTTTACCGGGCATGTCAAACGTGCGCCTAAAATATGGCAGAACATGGGGCTGGAGTGGCTTTATCGCTTACTGGCGCAACCAAGCCGTATTCGTCGCCAATTCAAGTTGCTCAAGTTTGTTGGTTACTATTACAGCGGACGTCTGTAATCATCACCCAAAAACGGAGTTTTGTGGTGGGCTGTTTCCCTATTCTTTAGCTTGCATCCACTAATGTATTAATGATTAGGCTGAATACTTAAATTCAGCCTTTATTTTTTTCATCACCATGTTTTATTCATAAAAAAACAACCGGAATCCGGAACAGACATACACCAGTAAGTTGATAGAGGATATATGGCAGGGAACGAAGAGAAAAAAGGATTACACCGTGGGCTGGAAGCCCGGCATATCGAGCTAATAGCATTAGGCGGGACAATTGGTGTTGGGCTATTTATGGGTTCTGCCAGTACCTTAAAGTGGGCAGGGCCGTCAGTATTACTGGCATATATTATTGCCGGTTTGTTTGTATTTTTTATTATGCGGGCAATGGGCGAAATGCTGTATCTGGAGCCGGTTGCCGGTTCTTTTGCTGTATATGCGCATAAATATCTTAGCCCCTATTTCGGCTATCTGACCGCTTGGGGCTATTGGTTTATGTGGATAGCGGTGGGGATATCTGAAATTACCGCTATTGGCGTGTATGTCCAATTCTGGTTCCCGGAGATTCCCCAATGGTTGCCGGCTATTGCCGGAGTAGCCATTGTGGCGCTGGCGAATCTGGCCGCAGTCAGATTATATGGCGAACTGGAGTTCTGGTTTGCGATGATCAAAGTGACAACCATCATTGTGATGATTCTGGTAGGGCTGGGCGTCATCTTCTTTGGCTTTGGTAATCATGGCCAGCCTATTGGTTTTGATAACCTGACAGCTCACGGCGGCTTTTTTGCTGGGGGTTGGAAAGGTTTTATGTTTGCGCTGTGTATTGTGGTGGCCTCTTATCAGGGCGTTGAACTGGTGGGCATTACGGCGGGTGAAGCTCGAAATCCTCAGGTCACGCTAAAGCGCGCTATCAATAACATTTTATGGCGTATTCTGATCTTCTATGTTGGGGCTATTTTCGTCATCGTGACTATCTTCCCGTGGGATGGCATTGGTACGACGGGCAGTCCGTTTGTCCTGACCTTTGCCAAGATAGGTATCATTTCAGCGGCGGGCATTATCAACTTTGTGGTGCTTACCGCTGCGCTGTCGGGTTGTAATAGCGGCATGTACAGTGGTGGGCGCATGTTATATGCCTTAGCGAAAAACCGTCAGCTCCCTGCTTGCCTGACCAAATTGTCTGCCAGTGGTGTTCCGGTGTATTGTATTGCCGTTACGATTTTGTGCTTGATGGTGGGCTCTAGCCTCAATTACATCATCCCCAATCCACAGCAGGTATTCGTGTACGTTTATAGTGCCAGCGTATTACCGGGTATGGTGCCGTGGTTTGTGGTGTTGGTGAGCCAGCTGCGTTTTCGTCAGGTGCATAAAGAAGCATTGAAGCAGCATCCTTTCAAATCCATCATGTTCCCGTATGTAAACTACCTCACTATCGCTTTCCTGATTTGTGTGTTGGTGGGGATGGGGATCAACCCGGATACTCGCTTATCTTTATTCGTGGGGATGATTTTCCTTGGATTGGTCACCGTGTGCTATTTTGGCTTGGGTATGCATAAAAAGACGCCAGCCGAAGTGAAACGCCTATAAAACCAGCGAACAAGGCGGAGTGGGGGCTATTAAGCGCTGACTTTTGTGGCAGAGTGAGCAAAGCGTAAGCAAACGCATCATTTCTTCTAAAAAAGCACTAGACAGCCAAGCATTAAAACCGTAGTATCCCCACCCGCAACGGCGCTAAGCGCCCGTAGCTCAGCTGGATAGAGCGCTGCCCTCCGGAGGCAGAGGTCTCAGGTTCGAATCCTGTCGGGCGCACCATTAATTTTGTGTGCAAGAGCTGCGGTGGTAAGATTGCCGCGTAGGACGAAGTAAGCTGTATGAAGTGATGGTGGCTATAGCTCAGTTGGTAGAGCCCTGGATTGTGATTCCAGTTGTCGTGGGTTCGAGTCCCATTAGCCACCCCAAATTTTTGTGGAACATGCGATGGTGGCGGAATTGGTAGACGCGCTAGCTTCAGGTGTTAGTGTCCTTACGGACGTGAGGGTTCAAGTCCCTCCCTTCGCACCACACAAAACGTGTAGATTTTATTAAGATTTACATGGACATAGGTCGAAAGACCATGTAGAGTGAGCAGTAAGAAATCGGCGAGTAGCGCAGCTTGGTAGCGCAACTGGTTTGGGACCAGTGGGTCGGAGGTTCGAATCCTCTCTCGCCGACCAATTTCGAAGAAACCCCGCAATGCGGGGTTTTTTTTCGTCTGTATTTTATCTGTCTTGCCTCAATTCTTACGTCATATCCCACCTTAAGCTTCAGCCTGATGAGTGGCTACTCGCCCTTTGCAATTACCTTTCCTTATGCCTCTGAAACTCTTATTGGCACTCTTTGATCAAATTCGCCAAATGGCGGGAGCAGAATTGGGCATTCTTCGGCCAGAGTATGGGTGTTGGCTTTTTGCGACAAAAGACGAATGTATTGTCTCTGAAAGGTGACATATAACTATTTGATAATTATTAATAAAATTAACGTTCGTTTATAGCGTCGTTTTGTAGCGACAGATCACTCTGACGATATATATCTGAGTGCTGTAGGTGAATAGGATAAGGATATAGGGGGATATAAAAATAAAACCATTATTTATCATGTAATTAAATTAATAATTGAATGAAATGACAATCCATTGCACGATTTGGCACGCTAAGTGCAATATCTCTTATGTAGATGCTCATCCCACTTATTATGACTGCCTGGTTTTATCGCCAATTGTGCTTCATAAACCCAGGGATGATGCAGAGCCGATTTTAGGGTGCCTATTGTCCATGTAAACGATGTTGTATATCTTCATCACATACCGGGCATAACGTTGAGTGAGGCACCGACATTGTTGTCTGTAGACCTGAAAATTTTAGACGCTTGCCCCTATCGGCAAGCGTTTTTTTTTGCAAAAAATAAATAACATAAAGGCCCCCGAAGGAGCCTTTATGTTGCAGTTTAAGTTGAACCAAGGGGATACGTGCCGGCGTAAGCCGCCGGAGTGCCCTAGGCTGCTCAACGCAGGTTAGCAATCAAAGAGATTCACCGTTCTGCTTCAGCGTCAGCAATAACCCTTCGCGACGAGCCTGTGCGGCATCCTCAGGGCAGTGTAGTTTATCCAATGCATCAGCCAGCCATGCATAATCATATCCGTCTGGCCGCTGTGCCAGCGCAGCTTTGAAGGCTTCACTGGCTTTCTCCCACTCACCATGTTTTAGCATGAGCTGACCTAAGGTGCTGTTGAGTAACGGAGTTGCACCATGCTGTTTGATTTGCTGGCGCAATGATTTCTCTAATGGATCTGGATTTCCCGATTGTAAGCGCGGGATCAATAGCACTAAGCGTTCATCGTACTGACGCTTTAGACTGTCCAAAATAATTTGCTGGGCCACTTCATGATCATCACATTCAATTAAATGCTCTGCCAAGGCGACTTGCAGTGGGATCTCATTACGCACTTTACGACTTTGATCTTTCCACCAGCGTTTTAGACCTTCGCTACCTTCTTCAGCCATACATTGATTCATAATGCCAATGTAGGCTTGCTGCTCCAGTGCGGCGATCTCATCCTGGGTATGTACCTGAACTTTGCTCATCGCGGGGAGAATTTCCAACAATGAGCTATAAGCGCCAGAGCGCAAGTAAGCCAGCTCGGCCAGACGCAGGACTTCAGGATGGCGTGGCGCTTGATCTAATAGACGATCAACCCCATGACGAGCAGCATGAATGTGCCCTTGTGCTAATTGGATACGCACTCGGGTAATATCTACTGGCAATTGCTCAGTGTCGGCCACTTCTGCTGCCCGTTCAAGATATTGGTTGGTGCGGAATTCATCACCACGCTGCTGGGCTGCTTCTGCCGCCAGCAGGTAGTTCACCATCGGTTGTTCAGCATGATCAGCATTGCGGGTCAGTAATTTCTCAACCTGCTTGAAATCACCCTCAGCCAGTTTGATCAAGGCAGCTTTGGTTTGTTTACGCGCACGGGTGCGTTTGCGGCCCATAAACCAACCACGGGTGCGTGCGCCGGTACGAAAAATGCGGCGCAATATCCATTCAATTATCAGGAAAGCGACCAGTATCAATACCAACATAATGACCAAACCGGTGACACTGGTTTCGACGTTATAGTTGTCGGTTTGGATCAATACATAACCTTGATGCCCAGCCAACATGGGGCCAAGTACGATACCTGCAGTCAAAATGAGGAATAACAATAATACGCGTAGCATACTTATTCCCCCTGAGTGGCAGCTGGCGTTTGTGCCAGTAGGTTACGAACCCGAGTTTGCATCAATTTTTCCAGCATTGGCTGGCTCTTCAATTGATCAGGTACGTCCATTGAGATGGATTGCTGACTCAAACTCTCCAGTTCATCCAGAAATGCCTTGGTATTCGGATCATTCACATCAAAGTAAGCACGAACCCAAGTGGAGATGGTCTCCAGTGACTGTTTGTACACTTCATCCTGATGGCGTGGTACTGCTTGAGCGGCAACCAGTAGACGTGAGCGGATATTTTCACGCAAGTAAACATCCTGATTTGGTGCCAACAGAGGCTCCGCACTACTATCACGGCGGCGAATCGTAATGAAATCAGAGATAAAACTGTGCCAGCTCTTGCTCAGATTTTGGCGCCATTCAGATAACGAACTGGATAATTCATCGCTATTGGCATCCATGGGTGAGTCATCAATATTGTTATCAGCCAGGCGCAGATTATCCACCTGATTGGACAGTTGGTTCAGTTTGAGGATGATACCGTCAAAATCAACCTGACTGACCGCAGAAAGGGCGCTGATGTCTTCGGTCAACGCGCGACGAACCTCAATAAGACTAGGGTCATTCATATCAGCTAGACTGGCGTCGGCACTTTTCAGTAAGGTGGCAGCAGTAGTGACATCTTGATCGCTCCACAGTTTACGCCCTGCCATTTTCACCAGAAAATCAGCTTGTGCCAGTAACCAAGTCTTGGCATCACTGCCAGATATGGTCGCAACTTTCTCTTGCAACTCATTAAGTTGGCGAGTCAGTGACGTCTGTTGGCGGTCAGCGGCTTCCAGCGCTTTGCCTTGCTGTTGCAATAATGATTCAAGTTGCTGTTTTTCCTGCAATTGGCTCTGTTTAAGTTCAGCCAACTGCTCTTGCAGCGCGATATTCGCCGCATCTTGTAACTGGGCCTGCTGGTGTCCGTGATAATAAAGCCCAGCACCGAGCGCGATAGCCAGTGCAATAGCAATGGCACCCAGAATTGGACCGGTTCGTTTCTCCCGGCGAACTTCTGGTGCTGGCTGTTGGTGCCTCTCAGCCGCGGTGGTTGTCTCTTCCACTGGTGCGGATGGGGTATTTTGTTCCGTCATATTGGGCATCCCATAGTCAGGTTTCAGGTTTATTGAAATTCTTGTAGCGCGCGGATCAGTGCGTCATTATCAGCATTCTCTGCTACCCGGATATCACTCCAGCCCATTTGAGCCGCTAAGGCGGCCAAACGATCGCTCACCACGACCAAGCGGCAACGTAGTAACCAAGAAGAACGATAGTAATCAGGAACTAAAGTATAGATCTGTTGTAACATTTCGCCGCTGGTGACGACCAGAATATCAATCCCAGAGCGTTGCCAATGCGCACTTTGTTCACTGCCATCATAAAAAATAGGGCTACGTTGATAACACTCACAAAAAGTGACTGTGGCTCCTCGTTCTACAAGAGTTTCACCGAGAAGTTCTCGCCCGCCATTACCGCGCAATAGCACTACTTTTTTACCCGACAGCTTTTGCAGGTCGGGCAATGACAGCAGCATCTCGCTGGTTTCCCCTGTGGGGGGGAAAGTCACGTGCAAGCGGCTGGCAGTATGCAGTGCTAATGCCGTGCTACGGCCAATAGCATAATAAGATAACTGTGCGGGCCATGACAGGTTATTTCTTTTTAACAGCGAGTTAGCGTAGCGCACCGCGTTCTGAGATAACGCAAAAACCAAGTCACCCGCCTGCATTTCTTGCAGCAACTCAGGTAACTTGAACAGGTCATCTCCGGGTGAGAAATCAATCAACGGTGCATGATAGGCAACCCGGCCCAGCGCACGCAGGCGGCTGACTAACTGCTCTCCAGAAGGGGATGGGCGGGTAACCAGAATCGTCATAGTGGTGCGTTGTCCTGATAAACTTCAGCCAGTATTTCTCGTGCGCCTCGCGACAGGAGTTCATCAGCCAGCTCAATACCCATTTGTTCTGCATTTTCAGCCGGCCCTCGGCGTTCGCCGCGAATAATCTCACTACCGTCTGGTGCGCCCACCAATGCACGAAGCCACAATGTATCGCCTGCCAATTCGGCATAGCTGCCGATGGGCACCTGACAACCGCCTTCAAGGCGTGTATTCATGGCGCGTTCTGCACAAACCCTTAACTCGGTCTCGCGATGATTTAGCGGGATGAGCAATTGACGAGTAAAATCATCATCCAGACGGCATTCGATACCGACGGCACCTTGACCAACCGCGGGCAATGATTCTTCCGCCGGCATTGCATAGCGAATACGAGTCTCCAGCCCGAGACGTTTGAGGCCAGCAACAGCCAAAATAATCGCGTGATAATCACCGTTATCCAGCTTGGCAAGACGAGTGCCGACGTTACCTCGCAAATCGCGGACAATCAGGTCCGGGCGACGTTCACGCAATTGACACTGGCGGCGCAGGCTTGACGTCCCGACAATGCTACCTGCGGGCAGGTCATCCAAATGTGCGTAATGTGGTGAAACGAAAGCATCGCGCGGATCATCGCGCTCACAAATAGTGACCAAACCCAGCCCTTCAGGGAAGGCAATAGGGACATCTTTCATAGAATGCACAGCAATATCTGCCCGGCCTTCTAATAAGGCCAACTCTAACTCCTTAACGAACAAGCCTTTACCGCCTACTTTCGCTAGCGGTGTGTCCAGAATGATATCCCCGCGGGTTACCATCGGAACTAATTCGACTTGCAAGCCGGGATGATTAGCTTGCAGTAAATGTTGAACATAATGTGCTTGCCACAGGGCAAGTGGGCTTTGTCGCGTAGCAATTCGAATAATTTTGTCTAACATTGCTTGTTACCGTTTTATATTTTATGGCCCATCCTACCATTGACCGATGAAGAGTGTCAGTGCAGTAGCCACAAGAGCAGGGCGGTTAAGTGCATAAGAAAGCAGCTAGTGTAACAAATGTACGACGAGATAAGCGGTTTATACCTTTGCTTGTGACCGCACAACAACGTCGATGACTTTGGCTAGAGATAGGCATTATAATTGTTGGGATAGCTTTACTTTCTTTACGGTCAATCGGCAAGGTGTTAGATTGATCACGTTTCCAGCAATAATTCGTTAAATATTCTTCAAACAAAATGTTTTTTGGTCATTTCAACAAAAAGTACATTGTTGTTTCGATGAAGGCCAAATAAACAATAAACGAACCTGGAACGCGGGTTTCTTTCTAAGCACCGGAACAATCAGGCGAGACGTCTTGTACCTCTACATCGAGACACTGAAACAGCGACTGGATGCGATCAACCAATTACGAGTCGATCGCGCTTTGGCGGCGATGGGGCCAGCCTTCCAAAAAGTCTACAGTCTGCTACCGACCCTACTACATTGTCATCACCCACTGATGCCGGGTTACCTTGATGGTAACGTTCCCCATGGCATCTGCCTTTTCACGCCTAATGAAACGCAGCAAGATTATCTATCTGAAGTTGAAGCCAAATGGGGTCAGCCTTTAGAGCAAAGTGTCGGTGGCGAACTGCCAATTACCGGCGTTTACTCTATGGGGAGCACTTCATCTATTGGTCAGTGCCATACATCCGATCTGGACATCTGGGTATGTCACCAAGCCTGGCTGGATTCAGAAGAGCGTAACCGCTTGCAAAAAAAATGTAGCCTGTTGGAAAAATGGGCTGCATCGATGGGTGTTGAGGTCAGCTTCTTCTTAATAGATGAAAACCGTTTTCGTCACAATGCCAGCGGCAGTCTGGGCGGTGAAGATTGTGGTTCAACCCAACATATTCTATTGCTGGATGAATTTTACCGTAGTGCGGTTCGCCTAGCGGGAAAACGTATTCTGTGGAATATGGTGCCCGTTGAAGAAGAAGATAATTACGATGATTACGTGCTGTCGCTCTATGCGCAGGGCGTATTAACACCGAATGAGTGGCTGGATCTGGGTGGTTTGAGCACCCTGTCAGCCGAAGAGTATTTCGGTGCCAGTTTGTGGCAGTTGTACAAGAGTATCGATTCGCCTTATAAGGCGGTATTGAAAACTGTATTGCTCGAAGCCTACTCTTGGGAGTACCCAAACTCTCAATTGTTAGCGATGGAAATCAAGCAGCGTCTGCATGCCGGTGAAATCGTGGCGTTTGGTCTAGATGCTTACTGCATGATGCTCGATCGCGTTACCCGTTATCTTACCCAGATCAACGACACAACTCGGTTGAACTTGGTGCGCCGTTGTTTCTATCTGAAAGTGTGTGAGAAATTATCCCGTACTCCAGCGAGCGTTGGGTGGCGGCGTGAAATTCTTAGTCAACTGGTCAGCGAGTGGGGATGGAGTGACGAGAATTTGGCCGTGTTGGATAACCGCGCGAACTGGAAGATTGAACGTGTGCGTGAAGCGCATAACGAGTTATTAGATGCAATGATGCAAAGCTATCGCAATTTGATTCGCTTTGCGCGCCGCAATAACTTGAGTGTTAGCGCCAGTCCGCAGGATATTGGGGTATTGACCCGTAAACTGTATGCGGCATTTGAAGCGCTACCGGGTAAAGTGACACTGGTTAACCCGCAGATTTCACCGGATCTTTCTGAAGAGCACCTGACTTTTATTCATGTGCCAGCGGGCCGAGCCAACCGTCCAGGCTGGTATTTGTATAATCAGGCCCCTTCTATGGAGGCTATCGTCAGCCACCAGCCGCTGGAATATAACCGTTATCTGAACAAACTGGTGTCATGGGCCTATTTCAACGGTTTGTTGACCAGCAAGACTCGGCTGCATATTAAAAGTGCCAATCTGTGCGATACCGTAAAGCTACAGGAACTGGTGACTGATATTTCTCATCACTTCCCGTTACGCTTACCTGCACCGACACCAAAAGCCTTATACAGTCCGTGCGAAATTCGCCATTTGGCCATTATTGTCAATCTGGAAAACGATCCAACTGCAGCCTTCCGCAATCAGGTGGTCCATTTTGATTTCCGCAAACTGGATGTCTTCAGCTTTGGCGAGCAGCAACAGTGTCTGGTTGGCAGTATAGATTTGCTATACCGCAACTCATGGAATGAAGTGCGTACGCTGCATTTCAGTGGTGAGCAAGCGGTATTGGAAGCACTGAAAACGATTTTAGGCAAAATGCATCAGGATGCGGCTCCACCAGAATCGGTGGATGTGTTCTGTTACAGCCAACATTTACGTGGCTTGATTCGCACCCGTATCCAGCAGTTGGTCTCTGAATGTATTGAATTGCGGCTGTCGAGTACTCGTCAGGAACCGGGCCGCTTTAAAGCCGTGCGTGTTTCGGGTCAGACATGGGGGCTGTTCTTTGAGCGCCTGAGTGTCTCGGTTCAGAAACTGGAGAATGCCGTCGAATTCTATGGCGCGATTTCCAATAACAAGCTGCATGGGTTATCTATTCAGGTTGAAACGGATCAAATTCATCTGCCGCCAGTGGTGGACGGCTTTGCCAGTGAAGGGATTATTCAGTTCTTCTTCGAAGGCACTGCAGATGAAAAAGGTTTTAATATTTATATTCTTGATGAGACGAACCGCGTTGAGGTTTATCACCATTGCGAAGGCAGTAAAGAGGAGTTGGTGCGGGATGTTAGCCGTTTCTATTCATCTTCCCATGATCGCTTTACCTACGGCTCCAGTTTTATCAACTTCAATCTGCCGCAATTCTACCAAATTGTGCAGTTAGATGGCCGGACTCAGGTGATTCCTTTCCGCAGCAATACGCTGTCACATCTGCATATTGTTGATAAAGAAATGAATGCGCCTGCACAACCGCAGCAGTTCCAGCTACATTAAATCCCCTGCGTCCTTGAGGTCGTGGGGGATTGAGCTGTGTCTTTGGTGTTATTCGTCGAAACGAATCTCTTCACCCGCTTGGGCGGTGGCTGCTTCAGATAACTTGCTGAAAAACTCTTCGCCACTGCGTGAGCAATACCAATGCCCATCGCGGAAATCAAAATGATAACCGCCTGCTTTTGTTGCCAGCCATACCTGATGTAATGGCTCTTGGCGATTGATAACAATCTTGCTGCCATTGTCGAAAGTCAGAGTCATCACCCCACCATTGGTTTCATAATCGATATCACTATCGCCGGTAAAACCATCTAGTGTCTCTTCAATGCAAAGCATCAATTGATCGGCTAACTGATGAAACTCGCTGTCGTTCATATTCAATTCCTATTGCTTTTCATGATCCACCTGCGATTATAGAGACCTTAGACGCAAAAATTACAGGCATTAATACGAATATCCGCGTCAAAACGGTTTATTGATATCAAAACAGGTTACAGGCGTTAAAAATGAAAAATAAATTACGTTGGCTGTTAACGGCAATGATGGTGTTTGCGCTCTCCGGCTGTGGTTTGAAAGGTCCGTTATACTTCCCACCATCAGATAAGCCAAAAGTAGAAACGACCCAGCAAGATAGTGGCAACATTGAGCGTAATCAGCAAAATTCTCAGACCCAGAGCATCGCCGGGCCTCAGTGATTATCCTTATCGCAGCCAGATGAAGTCAGTACCGAATTTAGCCAGTACCGAAAATTTAGCAGGTAAATGAAAGTCAGCGGAGTATGAAATGCAGTTCTCCAAAATGCACGGTCTTGGCAACGACTTTATGGTTGTCGATGCAGTTACCCAAAATGTTTACTTTTCGCCGGAGTTGATCCGCCGATTAGCAGACCGGCACACTGGCGTGGGCTTTGATCAGATGTTGGTGGTTGAGCCACCTTACGATCCTGAACTGGACTTTCACTACCGTATTTTTAATGCCGATGGCAGCGAAGTTGCTCAGTGCGGCAATGGCGCACGTTGCTTTGCCCGTTTTGTCAGATTGAAAGGATTGACCAATAAGCGCGATATCAGTGTGAGTACCCAAACGGGCCGTATGATATTGAGTGTCACTGAAGACGAGCTAGTCTGTGTCAATATGGGTGAACCTAATTTTGACCCGCAGACAGTCCCTTTCCGTGCGGCAAAAGCGGAGAAAACGTACATTTTACGTGCAGCGGAACACACGGTGCTCTGTGGTGTCGTATCGATGGGCAATCCCCATTGTGTGATGCAGGTCGATGACGTTTCGGTTGCCAATGTTGCGTTGCTAGGCCCAGTATTAGAAAGCCATGAGCGTTTCCCTGAGCGGGCGAATATCGGTTTTATGCAGGTCGTGAGCCGGGAACATATCCGTTTGCGTGTGTATGAACGCGGTGCTGGTGAAACTCAGGCCTGTGGCAGTGGGGCCTGTGCAGCGGTTGCTGTTGGGATCCAACAAGAATTATTAGGTGAAGATGTTCATGTCGAATTATCTGGTGGCAGTTTACAAATCAGTTGGAAAGGGCCGGGCCATCCACTGTATATGACCGGGCCTGCCACCCATGTTTACGACGGGTTTATCCATTTATAACGAGTGGTGATGTATGACGGGTGTTACATGAAAAGTTATGAGGAGCAGGCGCTAGCAGGCATCGAGCTAGATGACGATGCTGTTATGCAGTATTTATTGCAAAATCCCGACTTCTTTATTCGCAACGCGCGTTTGGTCGAACAGATGCATATCCCTCATCCGGTGAGAGGCACGGTCTCGCTGGTGGAGTGGCAACTGGGGCGTCAGCGTAACCAGATAAGCCAGTTGGAAGAAGAGATCACTTTATTGATGGAGCAGGCGGGGCTGAATGAAGTGTTATTCAACCGCTTACTGCAACTGCAAGGCAACCTTGCCGCCGCCAGTAGCTTGCAAGATATGCTCAACCGCTTGCAGCGCTGGGCGAGAGATTTCGGGCTGGCCGGTGCCAATGTCCGGTTGTTCACTGACCGCTGGCAAATCGGTGCGCCATCTGATTTCACGCATTTAGGTCTGTCACGCCACGCTTTTGAGCCAATGCGCATCCAGCGGTTAGGTAACGAGCGCCACTATTTGGGGAGCCTAAACGGGCCAGAACTGTTGCTGTTATTGCCTCAAGCCAAGCTAGTCGGGTCAGCGGCGTTGTCATTGTTAGGTAAAGATGGCGATCTGGGGGTTATTATCTTCAGTAGCCGCGATACACAGCATTATCAGCAAGGCATGGGCACCGTGATGCTAAATCAGTTATCGACGCTATTGCCAAGCCTGCTGGAGCGTTGGATAGAACCGGTATGACCGAATTCAGTGCCTCGCTTGCTCCGCAGGTAGAGGCTTTCCTGCGTTATCTAAAAGTAGAGCGACAACTCAGCCCTCTCACCATCATCAGCTATCGGCGTCAGCTACAGGCACTGATGGACATAGGCGAGCAAATGGGTCTGGCGCATTGGCAAACGCTGGATGCCGCTCAAGTTCGTTCACTGGTTTCTCGCAGTAAACGTGCGGGTTTGCACTCATCCAGCCTCGCTTTACGGCTCTCGGCGTTACGCAGTTTCCTTGATTGGTTAGTCAGTCAGGGGGTATTGCAAGCCAACCCGGCGAAAGGCGTCAGTACCCCGCGCTCTGGCCGCCATCTGCCAAAAAATATTGATGTTGATGAAGTCGATAAACTGCTGGATATCGATCTTAATGATCCGCTGGCCGTGCGTGATAGGGCCATGTTGGAGGTGATGTATGGCGCGGGCTTGCGTTTATCTGAACTGGTTGGCATGAACTGTAAGCATGTGGACTTAGCCAGTGGCGAAGTCTGGGTGATGGGTAAGGGCAGTAAAGAGCGTAAAGTCCCAATAGGCAAGACAGCCGTTACTTGGTTAGAGCATTGGTTAGCGCTGCGTGAACTGTTTGAACCGCAAGATGACGCCATTTTTTTAGCAAATACCGGTAAACGAATTTCAGCAAGGAATGTGCAGAAACGCTTTGCAGAGTGGGGTGTAAAGCAAGGAGTCAGCAGCCATATTCATCCTCATAAACTGCGCCATTCTTTTGCCACTCACATGTTGGAATCCAGCGGTGACCTACGCGCGGTACAAGAGTTGCTCGGCCATGCCAATCTGACGACCACACAAATTTATACCCATCTTGACTTTCAACATCTGGCAACAGTGTATGATGCTGCTCATCCACGGGCCAAACGAGGCAAATCTTGATGCATTTTTATCGTCCACTTGAGCAGATTTCTGCCATTACTTTCGATTTGGATGACACCCTGTACGACAATCGGCCAGTCATTACCCGTACAGAACAAGAATCTGTGGCATTTTTACAGCAGTACCATCCCAACTTGGCACAGTTGCAAGCTGCAGATTTTCAACGTTTTCGCAGTGAATTACTGGCGCAAGATCCCGATATTTACCACGATGTCACTCAGTGGCGCTGGCATGCTATTGAGCTGGGGCTAATTCGCCATGGCCTGAGCAAATCAGAAGCGCAATGTGGTGCTGATGCCGCCATGGAAAATTTTGCCGTATGGCGTAGCCGCATCTATGTGCCGCCGGCCACGCATGACACACTCAGCGCGCTGGCTCAACATTACCCATTGGTGGCGATCACCAATGGCAATGCCGATCCCAAAGCGTGTGGTCTGGACGGTTATTTCCAGTTTGTGTTGCGCTCCGGCCCTCATGGCCGCGCCAAGCCTTTCCGTGATATGTACCATAAAGCGGCTAATCATCTGGATATTCCGTTGAAACATATTTTGCATGTCGGCGATGATTTGACCACTGATGTCGCCGGTTCGCTACGTTGTGGCATGCAAGCATGCTGGATTAACGATCGTCAACAAAGTCTGATGACTGCCCAAGATAGCCGGTTATTGCCACATATTGAGATTTCGCAGTTGGCTTCCCTGACAGCATTGCTATAATCCTCTGCAATAACTCTGTATAAATTCACAGTGAAATGCTGGTAAAATCGTCGGATAACCGGCGATTTAGCTATTTTCCCTTACCCGATGAACGGTGCCTATGGACGTTTCTGATCTGCTCGACAGCCTAAATGAAAAACAACGCGAAGCCGTGGCTGCGCCACGCTGCAACCTGTTGGTACTGGCCGGTGCGGGCAGTGGCAAAACTCGAGTACTGGTTCATCGAATTGCTTGGCTATTGTCGGTCGAAAACGCTTCTCCCTATTCCATTATCGCGGTGACTTTCACCAATAAAGCAGCCGCTGAAATGCGCCATCGCATTGAGCATTTGATTGGCACCAGTCAGGGGGGGATGTGGATTGGGACTTTCCATGGGCTAGCGCACCGTCTGCTGCGCGCCCACCATATGGATGCCAATTTGCCGCAGGATTTCCAAATTCTTGATAGCGATGACCAACTACGTTTATTGAAACGTTTAGTTAAGGCATTGAATTTAGATGAAAAACAATGGCCTCCACGTCAGGCAATGTGGTACATCAACGGCAAAAAAGACGAAGGGTTACGCCCGCAGCACATTGAAAGCTACGGTAATCCGGTTGAAGCCACTTGGTTGCGCATCTACCAAGCTTATCAGGAAGCTTGTGATCGCGCGGGGCTGGTCGATTTTGCCGAGTTGCTGCTGCGCGCCCACGAACTGTGGTTGAACAAACCGCATATTCTTAATCATTATCGTGAACGTTTTACCAATATTCTGGTGGATGAGTTCCAAGACACCAACAATATTCAATACGCTTGGATTCGGCTACTGGCTGGCGAGCGCTCCAATGTAATGATCGTCGGCGATGACGACCAGTCAATCTATGGCTGGCGTGGGGCACAGGTTGAGAATATCCAACGCTTCCTGAAAGATTTCCCTGGCGCTGAAACTATCCGTCTGGAGCAGAATTATCGCTCGACCAGCAATATCCTGACGGCTGCTAACGCCTTGATTGCCAACAACGATGGTCGCATGGGCAAAAACCTGTGGACAGAAGGAGCCGAAGGCGAGCCTATCTCGCTCTATTGTGCCTTTAATGAGTTGGATGAAGCCCGTTTTGTGGTTAACCGCATTAAAGTTTGGCAAGACAACGGCGGTGCGTTGAATGATTGCGCCATCTTGTATCGAAGCAACGCCCAGTCACGTGTGCTGGAAGAGGCTTTATTGCAGGCAGCGATGCCATACCGTATTTATGGCGGTCAGCGCTTCTTCGAGCGTCAGGAAATTAAAGATGCATTGGCTTATTTACGCTTAATTTCCAATCGTAATGATGATGCCGCTTTTGAGCGAGTGGTCAATACACCGACCCGCGGCATTGGGGATCGTACCTTAGATGTGGTACGTCAAACCGCCCGTGACCGCCAGTTAACCTTGTGGCAATCAACTCGAGCCATGTTACAGGAAAAAGTGCTGGCGGGCCGTGCAGCTTCCGCGTTGCAACGTTTTGTTGAGCTGGTGGACTCGTTGTCCCATGAAACCGCCGATATGCCACTGCATGTGCAAACTGATCGCGTTATTCGTGACTCTGGCCTGTGGTCAATGTACGAGCAGGAAAAAGGCGAAAAAGGTCAGGCACGTATTGAGAACCTTGAAGAGTTGGTTAATGCTACGCGCCAATACAGTTATCAGGATGAAGATCAGGATCTGATGCCGCTACAGGCGTTTCTCTCCCATGCCGCGCTGGAAGCCGGAGAGGGGCAGGCCGATGCTTATCAGGATGCAGTGCAATTGATGACTCTTCATTCAGCTAAAGGTTTGGAATTCCCGCAGGTATTCATCGTCGGAATGGAAGAAGGGATGTTCCCGAGCCAAATGTCACTGGATGAAGGTGGCCGTTTGGAAGAAGAGCGCCGGCTAGCCTATGTTGGTGTTACCCGTGCTATGCAAAAACTGACGCTCTGCTATGCAGAGAGCCGCCGTCTGTATGGCAAAGAAGTCAATCACCGCCCATCACGTTTTATCGGTGAACTGCCACAAGAATGTGTTGAAGAAGTGCGGCTGCGTGCCACCGTCTCTCGCCCGGTCAATCACCGTCGCATGGGGACACCGATGAATGAAAATGACAGTGGTTTCTCATTAGGGCAGCGCGTACGCCACCCTAAATTTGGCGAGGGCACCGTGGTTAATTTGGAAGGCAGTGGCGAGCACAGCCGGTTGCAGGTTGCTTTCCCCGGAGAGGGGATTAAGTGGCTTGTAGCGGCCTATGCCAGATTAGAAGCGGTTTAAGTTTACCCTGTGGCCTTGGCGCCGTAGCGGTGTTAGCGGCATTCACTTACCCGAATCACTTACCTGAGTAAGCTCATCGGGCTGCGTTCATTTGCTGCCTTGCTGCAACACCAATGACTTTGGGTTTACCCTGCGGCCTTGGCGCCGCAGCGGTGTTAGCGGCATTCACTTACCCGAATCACTTACCTGAGTAAGCTCATCGGGCTGCGTTCATTTGCTGCCTTGCTGCAACACCAATGACTTTGGGTCAACCCTGTGGCCTTGGCGCCGTAGCGGTGTTAGCGGCATTCACTTACCCGAATCACTTACCTGAGTAAGCTCATCGGGCTGCGTTCATTTGCTGCCTTGCTGCAACACCAATGACTTTGGGTCAACCCTGTGGCCATGGCGCCGCAGCGGTGTTAGCGTTTTTCGCTTTCATCCTGAGCGGCTAGACGTGCATCGGTTTCCGCCTGCAACAAAATAGCTTTGCCCATCCATTGAGTGACATCCTGAATTCCTGCTTCATCTAAGTGCCAAATATCTTTGAGCACCATAAAAACTTCTGACCCGTAAATTAATGAAAAGGCATGGATTACCCGTTGCAGTGCTTCTGGTGCCAGCTTGCCTTCCAATGGCTCGACGGCCAACTTTAGTAGCCGCTTACGGTTACCACGAACTAACTTTTCTTCATCGTTTGGATGATTACGGTTATCAGCCCATTGCTGTAATGAGAGATGCAACGCGGCTCGCAGCACGCCTTCGTGTTGCAACATGCGCGGATAAGCAAAGGAGAGTAACTCAGCAATGCGTTGACGAGCATCGGGTTGGGTCGGTTTCCACGACAATATCGGGCCAAGGCTTTCGTCAACCATGGCAGAAACCAGCGCACTTTGTGTTGGGAAATAGCGATAAGCCGTAGCACGGGAAAGTTGAGCGGCATTGGCCACTTCGGTTATGGATGGAAACGCGCCTTGCTCGTACATCGACATTGCGGTGTCGATGAGTAACCGCCGGGTTCTGGCCCTGATGGTGGTTAACGAGGGAGAAGCGCGCTCTTGTTTACCCTGATTATTCACGGTCCCTCCTGAGGGACTGGTCGTCTTTGTTCTCACTATAACAAACCGTTTGCACACATCGCCACGAAAGAACCCTGCATTCAAACTAATTATGAGACTAGAGTCTCATAATTGAATAATGCACTTTGCGCAAATGATACTACAGTCTCAATATGGTTCCATCTTAACCAACTCGCTTCATTATCCAGCAGTGAAAGAACATAAATATCCAATAAAAAGTGAGCTGTTAGCGCATTCATAGAAGGATGTTCAGATGCCTCGTCAAATTTATATTGCGACCACGACAGATACCAAAGGTGAAGAGCTGACATATGTCAGTGAATTGATTAAAGCCACCGGCTTGACGACAGTCACGGTTGATTTATCGACGAAAGAAGGTCCACGGGCCAGTGGTGCGGATATCTCGGCTGAGATGGTCGCGAGCTATCACCCGGATGGACGACAAGCGGTCTTTTGTGGTGATCGAGGGCGGGCGATAAGTGCAATGGCGCTGGCTTTCGAGGGGTTTATTAATAGCCGTGAGGATGTTGCTGCACTGTTAGGTCTGGGGGGATCTGGCGGCACGGCATTAATCACTCCTGCAATGCAAAGTTTGCCCATCGGTATTCCTAAACTGATGGTTTCTACTATGGCTTCGGGTGATGTTTCCGGTTATATCGACGCGAGTGATATCGCCATGATGTATTCAGTCACCGATATTGCCGGGCTTAATCGTATTTCTCGCCGAGTATTGAGTAATGCCGCCCATCAAATTGCCGGAGCGGTTTACTTTGCCAAAGCTGAGGTGGCAACCGATGACAAGCCGGCGCTGGGGTTGACCATGTTTGGCGTAACCACTCCCTGTATCCAGGCGGTCAGTGCGGCATTGTCGTCAGAATATGATTGTCTGGTTTTCCACGCCACGGGCAGTGGCGGTAAGGCGATGGAAAAATTAGCTGAAAGTGGCTTATTGGCCGGAGCGCTGGACCTGACCACCACCGAAGTGTGTGACTTGTTATTTGATGGCGTATTAGCCTGTGGGCCAGAACGATTCGATACTATTGCCCACACTAATATCCCTTACGTCGGCTCCTGTGGTGCCTTGGATATGGTCAATTTTGGTAGCCCAGCAACCATTCCTGCAAAATATTCAGACCGTTTATTCTATAAACATAATGCGCAAGTCACGTTAATGCGCACCACTGAGCAAGAAAATATCCAAATGGCGCGTTGGATTGGCGAGAAACTCAATCGTTGTCAGGGGGAGGTGCGCTTCTTAATTCCAGAGGGCGGCTTCTCGGCATTGGATGCTCCCGGTCAGCCGTTCTGGGATGAAAAAGCCCTGAAAGCCTTTATTCAAACACTGGAAGAGACCGTTATTCAAACCGACAAACGCCGCTTAGTGCATTATCCGTTCAATATTAATGATCCTGAATTTGCACAGGCTGCGGTAGAAAACTTTAAAGAAATAGCAAAAAGCCCAACCCATTAGGGCCATTTAATTAGGGGAGAAACATATGCCAAAATTTCAGCGTCAGGCCATATTAGCCAAATTCCGGGACATGATTGCCCGTCGCGAACCCATTATCGGCGGCGGTGCGGGAACGGGGTTGTCAGCCAAATGTGAAGAAGCGGGTGGTATTGATTTAATCGTTATCTATAACTCAGGCCGTTACCGTATGGCGGGGCGTGGTTCGCTGGCGGGGTTGCTTGCGTATGGCAATGCCAATGAAATCGTGGTCGACATGGCCAAAGAGGTACTGCCAGTCGTCAAAAATACACCGGTACTGGCTGGTGTGAATGGCACAGACCCATTCTGCCAGTTCGATCACTTTTTGGACCAGTTGAAAGACTTGGGTTTTTCTGGCGTGCAGAACTTCCCAACCGTTGGTTTAATTGATGGTAACTTCCGCGCAAATCTTGAAGAAACGGGCATGGGTTATGGCCTTGAAGTAGAAATGATCCGCTTGGCTCATGAAAAAGATTTGCTGACGACGCCTTATGTCTTCAGTGCGGCGGATGCTGTCGCCATGACGCAAGCGGGGGCCGATATTATTGTTCCTCATATGGGGCTGACGACCGGCGGTAATATTGGTGCTGATACGGCGCTGAAATTGGCCGATTGCGTGCCATTGATTAATGAGTGGGCGGCCGCAGCAAAAGCTGTGCGTGAGGATATTATTGTCTTGTGCCACGGCGGGCCAATTTCGACCCCGGAAGACGCTCAGTACATCATGGATAATTGCCCACAATGTGATGGATTCTACGGTGCCAGTTCTATGGAGCGGTTACCGACCGAAATTGCACTGACAGACACCACTAAGCAGTTTAAAAATATAAAACGTTGATATTTGCCAATACCAAAGGGAAAGCCTGTTTGTGAATTTTGCCTGATTATTGGTTGAATGAAGATGCAGGGTACACAAAACCGAGGCTGCTGTAGGCCTCGGTTTTTTTTACTCACATCACTCTACGTCGCACTTTCTGATATTCGTTAGGGAGTACCTACTTTTAACCGGTTGACAGTCTTTTTCTTCTCGGCGTAACATGCGCGCACTATTCTTGATGAGGACATTCGCCTTGGACACACCCAGTAGATACTGGCTCAAAAACCTGTTCATATGGTGCAACTTCTAAGGCTATCCTCATCTTTGCTGATAGCCTTCGTGGTTGTCAGCGACCCCGCTAAACCGTCGCTTTGAGTCAGATCTCCTTATGGTCTGAAACAAACGGTATTTCAATACTCACCTGTTTCTGTGCTTCAATGCGTTTCCCCTATCCACACCGCAAGGGAGTTTTGGCACATGCTGAGCGCATTTAAATTAAGTAACAATCGCTTATCCCGTTTGGAGCTGGATGAATCAGATGACCTGACTACCTCACTTTGGGTCGATTTAGTCGAGCCGGAAGAGGGGGAGCGGGAACGCGTCCAGTCTGAATTGGGGCAAAGCCTGGCCACTCGGCCAGAGCTGGATGATATCGAAGCCTCCGCACGATTCTTTGAAGATGAGGATGGTCTGCATATCCACTCCTTCTTCTACTACGAAGATGCAGAAGACCACGCCGGTAACTCGACTGTGGCATTTACTATCCGTGATGGCCGTCTCTATACCCTGCGTGAGCGCGAATTACCGGCATTTCGGTTGTACCGTATGCGTGCACGTAACCAGACGCTGGTTGATGGCAATGCTTATGAACTGTTGTTGGATCTGTTCGAAACCAAAATTGAACAGCTAGCTGATGAAATCGAAAATATTTACAGCGATTTGGAAGCACTGAGCCGCGTCATTATGGAAGGTCAGCAAGGTGATGAGTATGATGCGGCGCTGTCTACCTTAGCAGAGCAGGAAGATATCGGCTGGAAAGTTCGATTGTGTCTGATGGATACTCAGCGGGCGCTGAATTTTCTGGTACGCAAAGCGCGTTTGCCAAGCAGCCAATTGGAACAGGCACGCGAGGTCCTGCGCGATATCGAATCTCTGTTGCCACATAATGAATCCCTGTTCCAGAAAGTTAACTTCCTGATGCAGGCGGCGATGGGCTTTATCAATATCGAGCAGAACCGCATTATCAAGATCTTCTCAGTGGTCTCGGTGGTCTTCCTGCCTCCAACATTGGTGGCATCCAGCTACGGGATGAACTTTGAGTTTATGCCTGAGCTGCGCTGGTCGTTCGGTTACCCAGGGGCAATTAGCTTGATGATTATTGCCGGTTTAGCGCCATACCTGTATTTCAAACGTAAAAACTGGCTTTAGTCTGACGCTTGGAGTTGCAGGCGTTAGCTGCAACTCCAGTTCTTGGGGGAGCGTGATGGTTAGGTACGTAGCTTGCGTTGGGTGTAGAGCGCATCTAGCGTAAACAGTAACAATGCCGCCCAGATAAAGGCGAAAGTCACCATTTTATCGTTACCGATAGTCTCTCCGTAGAAGGTTACTGCCAGAATAAACATCAGTGTTGGCCCCAAATACTGGAAGAAGCCCAGCGTAGACAGGCGCAAACGGGTAGCCGCAGCGGTGAAGAACAGCAGCGGAATAGTGGTTATCACCCCGGCGGCGGCTAATAAGATATTCAGAGACCAGGTATTGGCGCTCAGGTGGCTGGTTGGGCTATCGGCAATAAAGAACAGATAGACTGCCGCGATAGGCAATAACCACATAGTTTCAACCAGCATGCCCGTCTGGGCATCAATCCCAATTTTTTTGCGTATCAGGCCATATAAGGCAAAGGTGATTGCCAAACCCAGCCCAATGACGGGCAATGAGCCAAATTGCCATAGCTGAATTAACACACCGCCAAAAGCCAATGCCACAGCCACCCATTGCATCCGACGAAAACGTTCGCCAAGAAATAGCATGCCAAATAGCACATTGACCAACGGATTAATAAAGTAACCCAAACTGGCTTCCAGCATATGGTTGTGGTTGACCGCCCAGATAAACAATAGCCAGTTACTGGCAATCAATACGGCGGTAACGGCCAGCAATAACAGCCGCTTATGATTTCTACAGGCACTGCGAACTTGCGGCCAATTGCGGCTGACGGTAAGCAGTATCAGCATAAAGAAAAATGACCAGATAATCCGATGAGTCAAAATTTCGTCAGCCGGCACCTGTTGGATTAGCTTGAAATAAGCAGGGGCAATACCCCAAATAAAATAGGCAGCCAGAGCAAAGAAAATGCCCTGACGGGTTCGTTGTTTATCCATGGTGTGGCTCGGAACAAGAAAGGAGATGCGGTGAGTGTACTGAACTTCGAGCGACTAATCATCACCGATGAAGGTCTATATCTGTCATCTTTCAAGATGCAGGGGGCTGGCTAACATCATTCATCCAAGTCATTGAGTGATATCAACTCCTCGGGTTTATTCAGTTACCACCGACCTGCAACTCGAAATCTATTGGGTCTAATTACCCCACCAGATAGGTCGCTGTTGCGCTGGCGATATGAATTTGCTGTTCATTATGTAACTCAACTCGAGCCACTGATACCTTATTCCCACTGCGTAAAATACTGCTGCTGGCAATAAAATGCTCACCACGACCGGGGCGTAAATAATCGACACGCAGATCGATAGTCCCCATTTTAGCGAGTTTCATTTGCAGTTGTTCTTGAATCAATGGCTCGTGGCGAACCAGACTGTTACCAACGCAAACTAATCCGGCGGCAACATCCAGCACAGCGGCGATAACGCCACCATGTAGAATTCTTTGCGCAATATTACCCACCAGCTTGTCATTATTGTCGAAAGTAATTTCAGCGTAATCTTGCTCAAAGCGGGTTAGTTTCAGACCTAATTCACGGTTGAATGGCATGTGATAGACAAAAATCTCCCCGATGACACGGCGAGCTTCTTCTAGCGTTAAGGGTGTTACTGGCATTGTACTCTGTTCTCTTCGTTACTATTGGCTGGCAATAATATTGTAAGTTAATGAGTTGTTTATTTTATGCTCCTATTTTGTTGTTTTCCAGTCGTTAAATCATAAATATAAACAACACTAATCCCAGATAACATTTGTGTGTAGAATGAGCTGTTTTCATTACAAATAGAAATAATTCGTAAGGTGATGGGGGAATAATGGGAAGATTTTGGCAGATATTAATGGCTTTGTTACTGGTGCCAGCATTGGCGCAAGCAGAAGTCGCAACGGTTGAGAAGATTCACGACGCGCCTACGGTGCGTGGCAGTATTATCGCGGCAATGTTGCAGGATCACGATAATCCATTCCTGCTTTATCCGTATGAAACTAACTATCTACTGTATACCTATACTAGTGATATCAATAAAAACGCCATCAGCTCTTATGACTGGGCTGAAAATGCCAAAAAGGACGAAGTTAAATTCCAACTGAGTTTAGGCTTTCCGATCTGGCGTGGTATTGCGGGTGATAATTCATTACTGGGTGCGTCCTACACCCAGCGTTCTTGGTGGCAGGCATCCAATAAAGATGAATCTTCGCCTTTCCGTGAAACCAACTATGAACCGCAATTATTCCTAGCATGGGCAACCGATTATGAGTTTGCCGGCTGGACATTCCGTGAAGTCGAGTTTGGTTATAACCACCAGTCAAATGGTAAGGCAGACCCAACGTCACGTAGCTGGGATCGTATTTATACCCGTGTCATGGCCCAGCGCGGTGACTTGGAAATTGACCTGAAACCTTGGTATCGTCTGCCTGAAAGCGATGAAAAAGATGATAACCCGGATATCAATAAGTACATGGGTTATTACCGCCTGAAAGTCGGTTATGCATTGGGTAATAGTGTGTTCAGTGTTGATGGCCACTATAACTGGAATACCGGTTACGGCGGCGCTGAAATGGGTTGGAGCTACCCTATCACTAAGCATGTTCGTTTCTATACCCAAGTGTTCAGCGGTTATGGCGAATCAATGATTGACTATAACTTTAGGCAAACTCGGGTGGGTATGGGTATCATGTTGAATGATGTCCTTTAACGTCATCCGGCGTTAGAAAAGTTTTAGACACAGGCCGGTTAGCCGGCCTGTGCAGATCTAATAGTTGGGGAAGAGTGTGTCAACCGCAGCAGTGATAAATCGGGAATTACTGGCAGAGCAAGTATTGCGAGAGACTTTCGGCTACCAGCAATTCCGGCCCGGACAACAGGAAATTATCAACGCCACCCTATCAGGACAAGATTGTCTGGTAGTGATGCCAACCGGCGGGGGTAAATCCTTGTGTTATCAGATTCCGGCGCTGGTGACAGATGGGCTGACACTGGTGGTTTCTCCTTTAATCTCCCTGATGAAAGATCAGGTTGACCAACTGCTGGCTTATGGCGTGGGGGCGGGGTGCTTAAACTCATCGCAAACACGTGAACAGCAATTAGCGGTGATGGATGGGTGTCGCAGCGGTCAGATTAAGCTGCTATATATCGCGCCAGAACGTCTGGTGATGGACAGTTTTCTTGATCAACTGCATCAGTGGCGTCCTGCGTTATTGGCGGTGGATGAAGCGCACTGTATCTCCCAATGGGGGCATGATTTCCGCCCAGAATACCGTGCTCTGGGCCAGTTAAAGCAACGCTTCCCTGATTTGCCCGTTATTGCACTGACCGCCACAGCCGACGAAGCGACGCGTGGCGATATTGTGCGTTTGCTCAATTTGGATCAGCCGCTGATTCAGGTCAGCAGCTTTGACCGCCCCAATATCCGCTACACGCTGGTCGAGAAGTTTAAACCGCTCGATCAACTGTGGCGTTTTGTCCAAGACCAGCGTGGTAAAAGTGGCATTATTTACTGCAACAGCCGGGCAAAAGTGGAAGACACCACCGCTCGTTTGCAAAGCCGTGGCCTGAGCGTTGCCGCTTATCACGCCGGGCTGGATAATGAACGTCGCGCACAAGTGCAAGAAGCATTTCAGCGTGATGACTTGCAAGTCGTGGTTGCCACGGTGGCTTTCGGTATGGGGATAAACAAACCCAACGTTCGCTTTGTGGTGCATTTTGACATTCCTCGCACGATTGAATCTTACTATCAGGAAACGGGCCGTGCGGGGCGTGATGGTTTACCCGCAGAAGCCATGCTGCTGTATGACCCGGCAGATATGGCGTGGCTGCGCCGCTGTCTAGAAGAGAAGCCCGCTGGTGCACAACAAGATATTGAGCGACATAAACTTAATGCGATGGGGGCTTTTGCTGAAGCGCAAACCTGCCGTCGATTGGTTTTGCTCAACTATTTTGGTGAGGGCAAACAGCAATCTTGTGGTAACTGTGATATCTGCCTTGACCCACCAAAGCGCTACGATGGGCTAGCTGACGCGCAAAAAGCGTTGTCATGCGTATATCGGGTGGGGCAGCGTTTTGGTTTGGGGTATATCGTTGAAGTATTGCGCGGGGCCAATAATCAGCGTATTCGTGAATTTGGCCATGACAAACTCTCGGTGTACGGTATTGGCCGCGAACAAAGCCATGAACACTGGGTCAGTGTATTACGTCAGCTTATTCACCTCGGTTTATTGAGCCAAAATATTGCGATGTTCTCCGCCTTACAGTTGACGGAAGCGGCACGTCCGATACTGCGTGCTGAATTACCCTTACAACTGGCTGTACCGCGTATTCAGAGCTTAAAAGTGCGCAGTAGTGCCAACCAGAAATCTTATGGCGGCAATTATGATCGCAAATTGTTCGCGAAGTTACGCAAACTGCGTAAATCTATCGCCGATGAGGGCAATATTCCGCCTTATGTGGTGTTTAATGACGCGACCTTGCTAGAGATGGCTGAACAGATGCCCATTACCGCCAGCGAGCTATTGAGTGTCAATGGTGTTGGGCAACGTAAACTGGAGCGTTTTGGCGCGCCGTTTATGGCGATGATCCGTGACCATGTTGATAATAACGATGACTAACACATCACTTTTCCTGCGATGAGAACCTATCCATGTTAATGCTATTTTTGACAGTTGCATTGGTGCATTTGGTGGCGCTAATGAGCCCAGGGCCAGATTTCTTTTTTGTCTCGCAAACCGCCGCCAGCCGCTCGCGGGGTGAGGCGATGATGGGGGTGGTTGGGATTTCGCTGGGCATTGTTATCTGGGCGGGTGTGGCGCTCATGGGGCTGAATCTGATTTTGCAGAAAATGGCTTGGTTGCATCAGATTATTATGGTCGGCGGTGGCTTGTATTTATGCTGGATGGGTTGGCAGTTGCTAAAATCTGCCCGTGCAAAACGGGAGCCTTCAGAGGCTGAGGTGCACGTTGTGTTGCCTGCCCGTGGCCGGACTTTTATTCGCGGTTTTTTGACCAATCTTTCAAACCCTAAAGCGGTTATTTATTTTGGCAGCGTTTTCTCTCTATTTGTGGGGGATGATGTCAGTGCTGGCGCTCGCTGGGGTTTATTTGTCCTGATTGTTGGGGAAACGTTCGTCTGGTTTAGCGTGGTGGCTTGTGTGTTTGCCTTGCCGGTTATGCGCCGTGGCTATCAGCGGTTATCCCGATGGATTGATGGTTTGGCTGGGGTGTTATTCGCGGGCTTTGGTATTCATCTGATTTTATCCCGCTAATGGACAAGCCCAACCGTTCAGCGTCAGTTGGGCCACTCATCTTATACTTTTCTGGCGGTGGCCAGTAATGCACCGACCAGCATAAATAGGCCGCCAAATACTCGATTCAGTAATTTCATTTGGTGTGGTGATTTAATCCAGCCAGCAATTCGTGTTGCCAGAGTGGCATAGCCAATCATCACAATGATATCGACAATCACACTGGTGCAACCAAGAATCAGATATTGCGCCACCTGCGGTTGATGCGGCAGCACAAATTGTGGGAATAACGCGGCCAGAAAAACAATGCTTTTCGGGTTGGTCAGGTTAACAAACACTGCGCGTTTAAAGAGCTTACGCCGTGGCATGCTGTTGGCCAGTGCATGCAGATCCAGTGCGCCCGCTGCACGCCATTGCTGAATGCCGAGCCAGATTAAATACGCCGCCCCGAGCCATTTTAAGATTTCAAATGCCAATAAAGATTGTGAAATCAATGCGCCAAGGCCCACGCCAACCAGCACAATATGTACCGCTAGCCCAAGCTGTAATCCGCAGATTGAGGCAACAACTCCGCGAGTACCATGGCTGATAGCGGTGCTCATGGTGTTAATAGCACCTGAGCCGGGGGACAAACTGAGGATCAGTGTTGTCAGCAAATAGGTTAGCCACCAGTCTAAGGTCATCGGCAAAACTCCCTGAATGTGCAATTTTATGCCACAATACTCCATTGCTAATAGTTGTGCTACGGCTCACAGAATGATGATTTGTTCACTGAACAGCGAGCGATGCTATGCCGTTAGATAATCATATGAATAACTGGCTGACCCGCGAAGAGCAGTTTGCTGCTTTTGTTAACGGGCCATTGTTAGATTTTTGGCAGCAGCGTGATGAAGATGAATTTATTGGGGTCGATAATATCCCTATTCGCTACGTCCGCTTTTGCGCACCGCAACATACCCGCGTGGTGGTGGTCGTGCCCGGCCGCATTGAAAGTTACGTTAAATATCCTGAAGTAGCCTATGATCTTTTTCAGCAGGGTTTTGATGTCATTGTGCTGGATCATCGCGGGCAGGGTAAATCCGGGCGGCTACTGGAAGATCATAATCGTGGTCATGTGATCAAGTTCGATGATTATATTGAAGATTTTTCGCAGTTAGTGCAGCGTGAATTAACGGATAGCCATTATCAGCAGCGCTTTGCTTTAGCTCATTCCATGGGTGGCGCAATTCTGACACGTTTTTTGGCAAGAGAGCCGCAGGCGTTTGATGCTGTTGCACTCTGCGCGCCGATGTTTGGTATCCATTTGCCGATGCCGGGCTGGCTGGCCCACCGTATTGTCGACTGGGCCGAAGGGCACCAAAAGCTGCGAGATTATTACGCCATTGGCACGGGCCAGTGGCGACCACTGCCGTATCTGGTCAATATGTTGACTCACAGCCGCGAGCGCTATCGCCGCTATTTGCGCCAATATGCTGATACCCCCGAAATCCGTGTGGGCGGGCCAACGTATCATTGGATCCGCGAAAGCCTGTTGGTGGGTGAGCAAATTATTGCCGAGGCAGACAAAATTACGACGCCGGTCCTGTTATTGCAGGCCAGCGAGGATCGGGTGGTTCATAACCCGGCCCACGACGCTTTTTCTCAGGCAATGACTCTGGCGGGGCACCCTTGCGAAGGGGGGCAGCCTATGGTCATTCACGGCGCACGCCATGAGATCCTGTTCGAGCGGGACACACTGCGTGCCGAGGCGCTAGGCGCCATATTGCGCTTTTTTGCACAACACAAAACAATCAGTCGGCCAGTAGACCCCGACGTCACCAGAGGTTAGAACATACCGCTATGTATCATGTTGTTGCTTCCGATTTAGATGGCACTTTGCTGTCACCTGACCACATCCTGACGCCCTATGCCAAAGAGACACTGAAGCTGCTGACACAGCGTGATGTGCACTTTGTGTTTGCGACCGGCCGCCATCACATCGATGTGGCGCAAATTCGCGATAGCCTAGAGATCAGCGCCTTTATGATCACCTCCAACGGCGCGCGCGTACATAACACGGCAGGGGAGCTGATTTTCAGTCATAACCTTGATGCCGATATTGCCCATGATTTGTACAACATTGAGCACCATAATCCGGATATTCTGACCAACGTTTATTTGAATGATGAATGGTATATGAACCGGGAAAGCCCGGCGCAGAAAGAGTTTTTCCGCGAATCGGTGTTTAACTATCAAGTGTTCGAGCCGGCTTTATTGCCTACTGAAGGGGTATGTAAGGTTTACTTCACTTGTGAAGATCATGACAAATTATTGATTTTAGAAGAAGCCATCAATGCACGTTGGGGCGATCGCGTGAATGTCAGTTTCTCCTTCCCGACATGTTTGGAAGTGATGGGCGGCGGGGTCTCTAAGGGCCACGCGCTTGAGCAAGTTGCCAAAATCATTGGTTATTCACTGAAGGAGTGTATCGCGTTTGGTGATGGTATGAATGATTTGGAAATGCTGTCTATGTCTGGCAAAGGCTGCATTATGCGTGATGCGCATCAGCGCCTGAAAGATATGTTGCCGAACTTGGAAGTGATTGGCTCAAATGTTGATGACGCGGTGCCACACTATCTGCGCAAGATGTTTTTAGGGACAGATAAGTAATTCATTATTTCATCTTTCAATCCGTAGGGATGTTGCCGCCTACCCGCAACTCGGAATCTCTTGGGTAGAGTAAAATAGAGCGATAAACAAAAAAATGGCGCACTCATTATAAGTGCGCCATTTTCATATTCTAGGGAATGTCAGACCATCAGCTTACTGATGTTGTCCCTGTTTTTGCAGGAACTGCACCCCTTTATCAGGGAAGTCAGTAAAGACCCCGTCAACCTGTGCTTGATTGTAGATAATATCGAACAACTGATTAACGTCGGTGGCGTATTTCGGCAGTTTATCAGCCCGGATGGTATACGGATGAACCATCATATTGCTGGCATGGGCTTCTTTCACCATATTGGTCAACTTGATGTTATCTGGTGTAGAGCTTTCCACAACCAACATATGGTAGTCAGGACCGATGCCGTCAGCGTATTGCGCGACTTGTTTCATCGCGCCCGGCTTGAACATCCAGTCGTAGCTGTAATTAACCCACTTGCCGTCAGCTTTCTGTTCGTAGGTCTCATTCCAGTCGGTATAGGCCACCAGTTGAACCAGTTTCAGGTTCATGCCCATCTTCGGTTCCAGTTCGTTCTTGATACGTTTTAATTCATTTGCATCAAAACATTGCAGATAAACTTTATCGGCTTTGGTGGTGTAACCGTATTGTTTGAGCACTTCCAACACCTTGGTGGAAATATCTTTCCCTTCTTGCTGATGGAACCAAGGTGCTTTGATTTCAGGATAAATACCAATGTTTTTACCGGTTGAATGATTTAGCCCCTGAACAAATTCAATCTCTTCCTGGAAGGTGTGCACACGGAAGTCTGATTTGCCCATAGGGAAGCGGCCTGGGAAGCTCTGTACTTTTTTGCCATCTTTACCAATATCAAAGCCTTCGGTAAATTTCAGTGACTTGATCTCTGGCAGTGTAAAATCAATGGCGTAATAACGACCATCCTTACGTGCGCGGTCAGGGAAGCGGTCGGCAACATCTGTCACTCGATCCAGATAATGGTCATGCAGAACCACTAACTCATTATCTTTGGTCATCACCAAGTCTTGTTCAAGATAATCGGAACCTTGTGCGTAGGCCATAGCTTTGGCTGGCAGAGAGTGCTCAGGTAAATAGCCACTGGCACCACGATGCGCGATAACGATTTTGTCTGCGGAAGGTTTGGTGAGTGTGGATTTGTCCGAGGAAGATGACTCTGCCGCGTGTGCCATACCCGCTACTGAAGATGCCAAAATGATGCTTGCCGCCAAGGTTTTTATATGAATTTGCATTGATTATGCTCCATTTATCAATTTCAAGGTATGAAAAAGGCTGTGGCGCTATACATCCATAGATAACGACACAGCCTGTTAGAGACTTAAAGCTTAGGGTGAAAATTTACTGGTTTTGCTTTCTCGCCATCTCTTCGTGATGTTTTTTCTCGCTAAACATCACGACGAGCAGCAGCAATACAGCCAAGATGCTGCCGCCAATCATCACCATAAAGCCACCGTCCCAACCGAAGTAGTCAACGGTATAACCAACGATGGCACTGGCCGCGACCGAGCCGCCCAGATAACCGAACAGACCCGTGAAGCCTGCTGCTGTACCTGCCGCTTTTTTCGGCGCTAATTCAAGAGCATGTAGACCAATCAACATGACCGGGCCATAAATCAGGAAGCCGATAGTGATCATACAAGCCATATCGATACCAGGGTTACCGACAGGGTTCAGCCAGTAAATAATGGTCGCGATAGTCACTAATGTCATAAAGAACACACCGGTAGCACCACGGTTGCCTTTAAACACTTTGTCAGACATCCAGCCGCACAGCAGCGTCCCTGGAATACCGGCGTATTCATACAGGAAATAAGCCCACGACGATTTATCCAGTGCGAAGTGTTTCACTTCTTTCAGGTAGGTCGGTGACCAGTCAAGGATGCCGTAACGCAGTAAATAAACGAAAACGTTAGCAATGGCGATATACCACAGCAGTTTGTTAGGGAAAACATATTGCATGAAGATTTGCTTAGCGGTCAGCTCTTCTTCAGCTTCTTTGGTGTAGTCATCTGGATAGTCGTTTTTGTACTCTTCAATCGGCGGTAAACCTACGGATTGAGGGGTATCACGCATCAAGCCAAAGACGATCAGTGCGACCAAAATAGCCGCGAAAGCAGGCATATATAACGCCGCTTTCCAGTCGTTAAACCAAGCCATCCCGAGCAAGAACAGTAGTGGTGGTAAGCCGCCACCCACGTTATGGGCGCAGTTCCAGATAGAAACAATCCCACCACGTTCTTTCTTCGACCACCAGTGCACCATGGTACGGCCACATGGCGGCCACCCCATCCCCTGGAACCAGCCGCATAAGAACAGCAGCACAAACATCACAGCGATACTGGATGTTGCCCAAGGTACAAAGCCCATAAACAGCATCACTGCTGCGGAGAGAATCAAACCGGCGGAAAGGAATACCCGCGGGTTGGAGCGGTCAGAAACCGACCCCATGATGAATTTTGAGAAACCGTAAGCGATAGAAATACCGGATAGTGCGAAACCCAGATCCCCACGAGAGAACCCTTGTTCGATTAAATACGGCATGGCCAGAGTAAAGTTTTTACGCACCAGATAATAGGCGGCGTAACCGAAGAAGATACCCATGAAGATTTGCCAGCGTAAGCGGCGGTAGGTGGGGTCGACCTGGTCTGCGGGAAGCCGTGCCACATGTGGCGCGGGCTTAAAAATACTCAACATGAGTGCCTCCGATGGCTATTTGTTGTTTTTTGACTCCGGTATAGCCTGGTATCTATCCGGTAGTTAAACGGCAGTCGGTAGCTAAACAGCAACGCGACTGTCGTTTATGTTCCATAACGAACGCCATGCTAGATAAATTCTTGGTATTTATCTGTGAGTGATGGCGCATTTGTTACAGTTATATGAAAGCGGCGGCAATTTTGAGCGATTGGTTAACATTTTGAAACCTGTAATCATAAATTACCTGTGACTTTGATCACAATCATGGTTTTTAAACACCACTTCACTTTCGTTTTTCGTTCGTTTTTGTTCCTTATCAAACAATAACCATAAAGATTGTGGCTCAATAGACTCATAATTAGCCGCCAGGCGGCTGTCTGATAATGTGGGGTCTTTCATGACGAACAGTTCTCCTTACACAGAAACGGATGTCATCATCATTGGTGGTGGCGCGACCGGGGCCGGGATTGCGCGGGACTGCGCTCGGCGTGGTTTGGCTTGTACTCTGCTCGAAAGGCATGACATTGCTACGGGTGCGACGGGGCGAAATCATGGTTTGCTGCACAGTGGGGCGCGCTATGCGGTGACGGATGGCGAATCTGCCCGTGAATGTATTGAAGAAAACCGAATTCTTAAACGTATCGCTCGCCATTGTATTGAACAAACGGATGGCTTGTTTATCACGCTACCGGAAGACTCCCTTGAGTATCAGACGCAATTTATTGCTCGTTGTCAGGATGCGGGAATCGAAGCGCAAGCCATTGATCCAAAGTTGGCATTACGTCTGGAACCTGCCGCCAATCCATCATTGATTGCCGCTGTTCGGGTGCCAGATGGCACGGTTGATCCTTTCCGCTTAACCGCTGCCAATATGCTGGATGCCCGTGAGCATGGTGCCAATGTACTGACTTATCACGAAGTGATTGGTTTACTGCGTCAAGGTGATCGAGTCACTGGTGTGCGCGTTTTCGATCATAAAAACCAATGCCAATATGATATCCATGCACAGATCGTAGTGAATGCCGCCGGGATCTGGGGACAACACATTGCAGAATATGCCGATCTACGGATCCGCATGTTTCCTGCCAAAGGCGCACTGTTGATCCTCGGTCATCGGATCAACAACATGGTGATCAACCGTTGCCGTAAACCTGCAGATGCGGACATTTTGGTGCCGGGCGATACCATTTCACTGATCGGTACGACCTCCACACATATTGAATATGATCAGATAGATAACATGATTGTCACCCCGCAAGAGGTGGACACTTTAATCCGTGAAGGGTCAAAACTTTCACCACAATTAGCGCAAACGCGCATTTTGCGCGCGTATGCCGGAGTTAGACCTTTAGTTGCCAGCGATGATGACCCTTCAGGCCGTAATGTTAGCCGCGGCATCGTATTACTGGATCACGCCAGTCGTGATGGGCTAGAGGGGTTCATTACCATTACTGGCGGTAAATTGATGACTTACCGGCTGATGGCTGAATGGGCCACCGATAAAGTATGTGAAAAACTGGGGGTGACTACAGCCTGTACCACGGCCCAAGAGCCATTGCCCGGTTCACAACAATCCGCAGAACAGACACTGACCAAAGTCATTTCTTTACCTGCCAGCATCCGTGGTTCGGCAGTGTATCGCCACGGTGACCGTGCGACACAGTTGTTGGCCGGAAATCGTCTGGATAACAGTCTGGTATGTGAATGTGAAGCTGTGACTGCGGGTGAAGTGCGTTATGCCATTGAATCTCTGTCAGTCAACAACTTACTGGATTTACGCCGCCGCACTCGTGTTGGCATGGGAACTTGTCAGGGAGAGCTTTGTGCTTGCCGGGCGGCAGGTTTACTCAGCCGCTTTAAGGTGACCACTCCCCAACAATCCCGTGAACAACTCGTGCAATTCCTTAACGAGCGCTGGAAAGGTGTGCGCCCAATAGCGTGGGGTGATGCTTTACGGGAAAGTGAGTTTACTCATTGGGTTTATCAAGGGCTTTGTGGTCTGGATGATACCCCGTGTGCGGCCAATGTTCAGGAGAAACACGATGAAATTTGATGTGATCATCATCGGTGGTGGATTAGCTGGACTGGCCTGCGGCATTCGTCTGGCTGAGCAAGGTAAATATTGTGCGATTGTCAGTGCAGGCCAAAATGCACTGCATTTCTCCTCCGGTTCTTTGGATTTGTTAGCAAAATTACCGGATGGGCGGCCGGTGAGCCAACCTCTCTCTGCACTGGAGGCGTTGGCTGAAATAGCCCCTGAACATCCCTACAGCAAGATGGGGCAAACCGGGCAAGTGGGAGAGTTAGCGCAACAAGCAGAATCCCTGTTACAGCGCTGTGGTTTAAAACTGGTTGGTAGTGCGGCTAAAAATCACTTGCGGCTGACACCGCTGGGTGGTTGCCGGCCAACTTGGCTCAGTCCAACGGATATCCCAGTTGCACCATTGGAAGGCCCACTGCCGTGGCAAAAAGTCGCGGTGATTGGTATTGAGGGTTTCCTCGATTTTCAGCCCCAAATGGTCGCCAGTGCTTTGCAAGAGCAGGGTGTTGCAGCCACACCTGACTATTTACATTTACCTGCGCTGGACCGCTTGCGGGATAACCCTAGCGAATTTCGTGCAGTTAATATTGCTCGTGTTCTGGATCAGCCAGAAAACCTGCAACCGTTGGCGGATGAATTAGCACGTTTATCATCTGCCGCAGAAATGATTTTGCTGCCTGCCTGTATTGGTCTGGATGATTCAGCGCCACTGGAAGCGCTACGAGCTGCCGTGGGCAAACCCATTCAACTGCTACCGACATTGCCACCGTCATTGCTCGGTATGCGTCTGCATCAAGCACTGCGCCATCGTTTCCAACAGCTCGGCGGAATAGTCATGCCGGGAGATGCCGTGTTGCGAGCCGAAATGGTGGGCAATCGGATTACTGGCCTTTATAGCCGTAACCACGGGGATATTCCACTGCGTGCCGCTCAGATGGTGCTGGCCAGTGGCAGTTTCTTCAGTAATGGGCTGGTGGCCACGTTCGAGCATGTCTATGAGCCCATATTGGATCTGGATATTTTATCGCTACCAAACCGTGCCGATTGGACCCACAGCAATATGTTTGCGCCACAACCTTATTTACAGTTTGGTGTGAACACGGATAACCAACTACGGGCACTGCGTGGCGGCATCGCGCTGGATAATTTGTATGTTATTGGCGCAGTCCTCGGTGGCTATGATCCGCTGCAACAAGGTTGTGGCGCCGGGGTTTCTTTGACCAGCGCCTTGTTCGTTGCAGAGCAAATTGTCAGCGCAATGGAGGTGACATTATGACCGGGTTACCACAGTACGAAGACATTCAGGATAAACACGTGGCGCGGGATAACAGTTTTGAAAGTTGCATTAAATGCACAGTCTGCACTACGTATTGCCCGGTGGCGAAGGTCAACCCACTGTATCCGGGACCAAAACAGGCCGGCCCTGACGGTGAGCGCCTGCGCCTGAAAGATCCGGCATTGTATGACGATGCATTGAAATATTGCACTAACTGCAAACGTTGTGAAGTGGCCTGCCCGTCAGATGTCAAAATCGGTGACATCATCCAGCGTGCGAAAGCCAGTTACAGCAGTCATAAACCCAAACTGCGCGATGCAATCCTTAGCCACACTGACATCATGGGCACGCTTTCGACACCGTTTGCCCCGGTCGTCAATGCGGTCACGGGCTTAAAACCGGTACGGGCCTTGCTGGATAAAGCACTGAAAATTGATCATCGGCGTGAATTGCCCAAATATTCGTTTGGCACCTTCCGCCGCTGGTATCGCAAACAAGCAGAAAAACAGCAGCAATATGCCGAGCAGGTAGCATTCTTCCATGGCTGCTTTGTGAACTACAACCATCCCCAATTAGGCAAGGATTTAGTCAGTGTATTCAACGCGATGAATATCGGCGTTCAATTGCTTAAACGGGAAAAATGCTGCGGTGTACCGCTCATTGCAAATGGGTTTATCGAGCAGGCGAAAAAACAGGCGCGAGTGAATCTGGAATCACTGACGGATGCAGTGGTGGACCGAGATATCCCCGTTGTTGCCACCTCCTCAAGTTGCACTTTTACCTTGAGAGATGAGTATCCACATTTATTGGATGTGGATACTGCTCCGGTGCGTGACAGAGTAGAACTGGCAACTCGCTATATCTACCGCTTATTAGACCAAGGGCGGGATCTCCCGCTGAAACCCTTATTTTCTAAAGAAAACAAGCCACTACGCATTGCCTATCATACACCTTGCCACATGGAAAAAATGGGTTGGACGGCTTATACCTTGGCATTGTTACAGCGAATCCCCGGTATTGAGCTGGTGGTCTTGGATTCTCAGTGCTGCGGGATTGCAGGGACTTATGGCTTTAAATCAGAGAACTACGCAACAGCTCAAGGGATTGGATCATCGCTATTCCAGCAAATAGAGGACAGTGGTGTTGATTTGGTGATAACCGACTGCGAAACCTGTAAGTGGCAGATTGAGATGTCGACGAGTAAGAAGTGTGAGCATCCGATGACGTTGCTGGCACAATCTCTCAAAGGATGATGTAGACAGCGCGCGGTTTGCCGCGCGCTATTAAGGTAGATTATTTCAGTTTTAAGGTACTGATGATGGACTCTGCTTCAGTTTGCGCTTGTTGCTGGTTCTCCGCAGGCAGCGTAATCTGCATTGTTATCAAGTGATTATCCACTTTCCCCATCAAGACTGATGAATAAGCTTTGTCGCCGCCACTGGTAATAATGCTGTCCAGTTGCTGGAAAGGCTGCCCATCAACTTTGATTTCTTTATTCGTCACGACTTGTAGATTGGCATCACGGGCGCGCTGCTGTTCTGCCAAGCGGTCAGTCAGGACATTCAAACTCTCATTGGTGTTATCACCTAAAATCACGATAACCGCTTTATCGCCCGTTTTATTGGCATAAACGTGCATGTTGTTGGCTTGATTGCCCATTTTCCCGCTTTGGTCTGATAAGTCTGCTGGTAAGCTAAACGCGACTTTACCCTCTAACAGGCTGATTGGCTGGCCAACATTATTATCGCTGCTACCATCACAAGCACTTAATCCTGCAACCAACAGGCCGACGGCGAGAAATTTGGTTATTTTATGCATGAGAATCCCTTATTGATGATTAATCGTCTTATCGCACCTTATTCAGACGCCAAAAGCAATCTATTGTTCAGCGGGACTCATCTGAGTTAGTGCTTGCTGACTGGTTTTTTTAGCAAAGTATTTCAATAACACATTGAGCATCACGCCATAGGCTGGCAGGAAGAAAAGCATGCAGATCAGTAGCTTGAAACTATAATCTACCAAGGCGATTTCCACCCAGTTTGCAGCCATAAACGGGTCAGTACTGCGATAGAATGCAATAAAGAAGAACGCCATCGTGTCACTGATATTGCCAAAGAACATGGCCGCAGTAGGGGCAACCCACCAAGCACTGCGCTGGCGTAGGCGATTAAACACTTGAACATCAAGAATTTGTCCAAGCACATAGGCCATAAAGCTAGCCACGGCGATGCGCGCTACCACCCAATTAAAACTGGTTAATGCCGGGAACCCTTGCCAGCTTCCCTGATAAAACAGGGCTGAAATAAGGTACGAAATAAGCAGTGCAGGCACCATGACAGACAAAATAATTCGGCGCGCCAAAGGGGCACCAAAAATCCGCACAGTCAGGTCAGTGGCTAAGAAGATAAACGGAAAGGTAAAAGCCCCCCACGTGGTGTGAAAACCAAAGATAGAGATCGGTAATTGCACCAGATAGTTGCTGGAGGTAATGATGACAATATGGAATAGCGACAGCCATACCAAAGCGGTCATCCGCTGTTGGGCAGTAAACGAAAACATAAATGTGACCTTTTTGGTTATTGGGGTGAGGGAACCCAAACAAAATATGCCGCAATTTCTGCGACGCGGCGGCATAATACGCGTTTGCGCAACGAATGCAATGGTTAATTTTAACGCAAACGTTAGCGCAACTTGCACCTGAAAAACAGCAGAGTAAACTATCGAACCTCTTTTATATTGCTGCTAACCCACAAGAGAATTGCAATGACCGATATTTTTGCCAATCCGGATAAAACACTTGATGCACTGGGGCTACGTTGCCCAGAGCCAGTTATGATGGTGCGTAAAACCGTCCGGAATATGGAAGACGGTCAAACGCTATTAATTATTGCTGATGATCCCGCCACGACCCGCGATATCCCCGGTTTTTGCCGCTTTATGGATCACCAGCTATTAGCACAAGATACCGTACAGACACCTTACCGGTATCTGGTCAAAAAAGGGGCAAAAGCAGGGTAGTCTGCCGCTTTGCCCGAGTTCTCAAACCTCTCTTCTACGCAACAATCTTAGGGCATTGGCGGTCACTAAGGCGGTTGCGCCAGAATCAGCTAACACCGCCAGCCACAAACCGGTTAAACCGAGCAAGGTGGTGACCAGAAAAATCCCTTTTAGCCCCAATGCGATAGTAATATTTTGGCGAATATTGGCGTTAGCTGCCCGTGATAGCAGAATAATTTCTGCCAACCCGGTAAGCCGATTATGGGTCAATGCGGCATCGGCTGTTTCCAAAGCAACGTCCGTACCACTGCCCATGGCAATACCAATACTTGCGGCTTTCATCGCAGGGGCATCATTAATACCGTCGCCGACCATCACGGTAGGTTGGCTCTCATTGAGCGCCATAACGGCCTGTACTTTATCGGCAGGGAGCAATCCAGCACGGTAATCAATTCCTAGCTCACCAGCAATTGCAGCTGCTGCTCGTGGATTATCACCGGTCAACATCACACCTTGAATACCTAATTTTTTGAGTGAATCAATGGCTTGTTTGGCATCAGGGCGTAACGTGTCACGCAGGGCCAATAAACCAATAAGTTTCTCATTTTCCAGCACTGCGACGGCGGTTTTACCGCTGCTTTCTAACTGATCGAGTAGGTTCTGCCACTCGGGTGTCAATAACATCGGTGATATTTTTCCAGGCGCGCTGACACGAACTGCAAGACCGTTAACTACCCCTTCAACTCCCACCCCCGCTAACGCACGGCGCTCTTCAGCCAGTGGCAGTATGGACATGTTCTTTTGCGCTGATTGTATAATTGCGACAGCTAATGGATGGTGTGATCCAGCTTCGACTGCTGCCGCCAGTGCTAACAGGCGAGATTCACTCACGTTGGGCGCGGGGAGAATATCGGTTACTTTCGGCTTACCCTCCGTCAGAGTCCCTGTTTTGTCAAAAGCAACGGCCTGAATACGGCCAAGCTGCTCAAGTGCCGCGCCTCCTTTAATCAGCGCGCCACGCCGTGTAGCCGCAGCCAATGCCGAGGTAATCGCTGCTGGTGTGGAAATAACCAATGCGCACGGGCAACCAATAAGCAGCAGTGTCAGGCCACGGTAAATCCAGGTTTCCCAAGGTTCGGCGAAAGCCAAAGGTGGAACCAACATCACCAACGCGGAAAGAAGCATAATCGCGGGGGTATAAACTCGACTGAATCTATCGATAAAGCGTTCAATCGGTGCGCGACGTTCTTCAGCTAATTCAATCAGTTGTAATATGCGGTCGATAGCATTATTACCCGGCTCTGAGATAACGCGCATTTCGGTAGCACGGTCAATCGATAAGCTCCCTGCCGCGACTTTCTCACCTTGCTGGCGCTCAACGGGAATAGATTCTCCGGTGAGGGCACTTTCATCGAAGCTGGCAAAAGGGGTGATTAATTCAGCATCTGCGGGTAGGCGGCCACCGGGTGAAACTTCAATGACATCGCCGGGGCGTAAACTGGCGACAGGAACCTGCCTGCGCTCACCATTCTTGAGTAACAGCGCATCTTCTGGAACCAGTGCCATCAACGCAGTGACGCCACGGCGAGCGCGGTTTGCAGCATAGGATTCAAGTAACTCGCCAATCATAAATAGCAGCAATACCATGGCGGCTTCGGCTGTTGCGCCAATAAACATTGCCCCGATAGCGGCAACGCTCATCAAGGTTTCGATGGCAAAAGGGGTACCGGAGCGGGTGAGCTTCCAAGCTTTAGTCACTATCGGAATTAGCCCAACAATGGTTGTTGCGGCAAAAGCAAATTCACTCAGCTCAGTGCTAAATAACGAAATGCCCCAGCTGATAAGCATCAGCGTGGTTAATAATGCGATTGGCAAATATTCACTAAAGGGTGATTCTGGTGAGGTGGTTTGATTCGTTGCTGCTGACTGGGTATCCACCAGATTGAATCCGGCTTTCACTACGGCATTATGAACTTGGGGACGAATATCTGTACTGGCATCGACGACCAGTTTTTCTGTTGCAAAGAACACTTTTACATTTTCAATTCCGATCAGACTACTGACGGCGTTTTCAACTTTACGGGCGCAACTAGGGCAATCCATCCCTTTGATCTGCCAGCTAAAACGCTGGCTTCCAGCAGGTGGTATTGCCGCAAGTATGTCGCTTTCATCGTCGCCCTCATCGGCATGATTCTGACTACAGCAACCCCCTTCGTGATGTGAATGCTCACTAACTTGGTTTGTACTGTCATTATTGTTATTGGTTGCTTGTTGGCTACTGCAACCTGTCTGTTTTTTAGCGTGCGTATGGCCACAACCACAGTGGCTGTGGGTATCGGTTGAATGTCGATGTTCGGAATGTGAATGCATGGTGCCTCCTGGACATAATGTAAAAGAGATACGGGTTCTAAGCGGTATAGTTGCACTCTACACCTTAGAGTCAACTCCAGAGTCAAGAGGGTAAATGAGAATAATTGCTAAACAGTGGGATTTGACAGGAAGGAGGGACATAACGCTCGGCAATGTATCGGCCGTCAAAGATTTCAGCTCCCTCCATGGAACTGTGTGTCATTCTGTTTTATCTTATCGTTTTTGCTAAATCACATTGTATTACAGTGAGTTAATTACAAATACAGTGACCTAACAATCAGGAAGTGCCCAACAAAATAGCACCCCGCGACGATGGCCGCCGACGCTCGGAAAGAAAAACGATAGCGGTTCAGCAACCAAATACTGTGTGATATCAACAACAGCACTGTGCCTGCCAGTAATGAGAAGCTCAGATCCGTACTGCGGGCAAAGTACTGCTCACCCGCCATCCATACCATAAGTAATGTCATTCCGACGAAAGCCACAACAGGCCAACGCATCTCTTCTAATTTGGTCCAGATTGTTGCCAACAAGAGTGCGCCAATGACAATCAACACCAAAGGCAGTGGCCAGAACAGGGTGAATGTCATCTGACTGGCAAAGCTGATGGTATACAGTAAATGCGATAGGAAGAACGCGCCAAGAGCATAAAGTAAGCGCTCACTGGGTAGTAGTAATAACGCGTCGGCAACCAACGTTGCCAGTAGACCTAATACAATCAGATAGCCTGCTGGGCCGAGAATAGGTGCTTGCCATGCAAGTAACAGCAACAGCAATAAAGTGACGGGTTTGAATACCCAACGTTGCCAACGTGGGCCTCGGTAAGTTGCATCAACAAACAACCAACCAGAAAAGAATACGGCAAGGAATGGCCAGCTCATTATTTATCCTTTTTTCTGTACAGGTTTCAATGAAAGTACCTGTGTTGTAATGATAATCCGCAATGCCAGTTGCTCTGGGTATGTCTCCATCAAGTGTAAGGGATGGAAGCAAAGAGTGATAGACGGGCTAACGTGATTTGTATGATTTGTGGCACTTAATGCGTAGCAGTACGCATAATCAGAGTTAGCGGCAGAATCGACCTGCTGAGGTCTTGGTCTTGTTTGGACCACATGTTATGTTAACGCCGATTTCCGTTTGCTAAATCAAGGGATAATAGAGGCAAGAGCGCCATGGCCAATGAACAATTGCTTTATCGTATTCAATTCATAAATAACGGTAAGAATTATCAGCTCTATGTCCGTGAGGTCATCCCAAGCACCCTGTTTGGGTTTATTGAAATTGCTGATTTTGTCTTCGATAGCCAATCAACGTTGCTGGTTGACCCTTCAACAGAAAAATTGAAGACAGAATTTTCCGGTGTTAATCGTAGCTATATTCCACTTCATTCTGTGATTCGAATTGATGCGGTAACGGAAAAAGGCAGTGCACGAATCTCCGAACTGGGCAGCAACGTGATGAGTTTCCCTTACCTGCCGGGTAATAAACCTTAGAGACGTCTCCTGAGTGAGATTTGTAATATTTTATGAATAAACCTCCGTTGTTATTTATTGCTGTGATCGTACTGATTGTCGTGCTGGCAACACGTCAGTATTGGCAAAAGAAACGACAGGATGCGGAAAACGACCGCTCGCCCGTGCGCAGTTTGCAAGTTGAAGTTATTGATAAACGCGAAGTTCTGGCACCCAATCGTCGTTCACGTCAACGTGAAGAAATTGTTGCTGAAGACAAGCGTTATGAAGTGTATTTTCGACCACTTTTCAGTAATGTGGTTGTAAAAAATAATAGCGAAATCAAGATGGTAGTTTCACGGCAGGAATATAATCGTATTGAGCAAGGTGCTCAAGGAACGTTACGTTTACAGGGGACCCGCTATATCGACTTCACGCCAAACCCAGCCACTACGAATCAGTAACTGGGAGAAAGTAGTCAACATACCTATGGCTTGAAAGATGACGGATAGAGAACATTATTTTTTAGGAACCGGTGGCTGCTTCTTTTGCCAGGCCAGTAACTCAAAAACCCCGAACACAAAAATTTTCACTTGTTGTAAGCTACTGATTGGCTGGTCTTTCGGTTGGGTAGATTTGAGCAACACCAATTGCAATCCATGCATTAACACCATGAATATCAACGCAACATTAATAAAATATTTTAACGGCGTTGGGAACGGCTGAAATAGGTTTAAGAGCAGGAAAAACCAGACTCCTAGCATCAGTAATCGGCCGAGATTAATCCACATGGTGTTACTCCTGCCCTTCAACGGGTTCTATGTCTTGATGAGTTTGCTTATGACGAATATAGAGACGATAAGCAACTTGGCCGGCAATTTTCTCGCGGTGTAACTGCCAACTGGTGGGAACATCTGCGGCGGCACTTTCAGCCTCAGCTTCAACATAAATCCAGGCGTCAGCTGTCAGCCAGTTAAACTGCTCCAATAAATTGATGGTTTCGGCCAATAAACCTTGACGAAAAGGGGGGTCAAGGAAAACCAAATCGAAAGGCTGCCCTGGTTGGGCCAACCATTGCAACGAATTAGTATTCACGACTTGCCCGTTTTCGGCACTTAATAGTGTCAGGTTACTGCTCAGTTGTTTAGCGACATGCCGATCAGCTTCCAGCAATATGGCTTCACCTGCGTAGCGCGACAGCGCTTCCAGCCCTAATGCACCGCTACCCGCAAAACAGTCTAGGCATCGGGCACCTTGAATCATAGGAGCAAGCCAGTTGAACAGTGTTTCTCGAACTCGGTCAGTGGTCGGGCGCAGGCCAGGGCTATCAGGCACAGGTAATTTACGCCCTCGCCATTTACCGCCAATGATCCGAATTTGCCCTGCTGACTGTGATGAGGCTTGTTTTGCTTTTGCTGTAGGTCGCTTTGCCATAAATCGCTTTGTTTGAAAGTTGGCCAATATTGCAGCACTGAATAAAAAAGTAGGTTCCTATTCTACCTGTGTGTGCAGTGTGGGGGAAACGTTAAACCTTTGTTGATTGAATTCACAATAGAAAGCAGCATCGTGCGCGTGTTGCTGTTCAGGGGAAAGTGATAGACTTGCGAACTATTATCTTATTTATGCAAACCCAAAGTAATTTAGAGTCCAAAAATGGCAAAAGATAAAAAACGTGGATTTTTTTCCTGGCTGGGTCTTGGCCGGCAGAACGAAGAAAATACAGCAGAGCCATTGGCTACTGAGAAAGAAGATACCGCAGAGCACGTTGCCGTAGAGCATGCGATCAGCGAGAAACCTGCTGAGGTAACCCCCGAAAGTGCGGAAACCGAATCTGTAGCAGAGCACGCCACACTCACCCCTGGTGAATGGGACGGTGCCGCGATTAATGAAGCTGCCGCTGAAATTCTACCCGAAGTGGCGGCAGAAATTGCGGCACAATCAGTTGAAGAGCCTGTCACAATCGAAGAGCCAGTCGTCAGTGAAAAACCGGCAGACTCCGCGGAAGATCCTCAGTATTTACAGCATCATTTCTCGCAGCCTCCTTCGCCGCAACAGCGCGATGATAAGAGTATTGCTGCATGGGATGACGGTACGGTTAGTGCACCAGAATTACCGTTGACACCAGACAATGCGGCTATTGATACCCCAGCACCGCAGCCAGTTGTGGAAGAACCTCTAACTGAGGTTATTGAAGATCTTGATATTGTTGATGTTAATGACGATAAAACTGACGAAGAAATTGAACCAATAGCGGCTCAAGAACAAGAGCGACCAACCAAAGAAGGTTTTTTTGCACGGTTAAAACGCAGCTTAATCAAAACCAAGCAGAATCTTGGCTCCGGTTTTATGGGGCTATTCCGTGGTAAAAAAATCGACGACGATCTGTTTGATGAGCTGGAAGAACAACTCCTGATCGCCGACGTTGGCGTCGAAACAACTCGCAAGATTATTACCTCTCTGACAGAACATGCCAGCCGTAAACAACTAAAAGATGCGGAAGCGTTGTATGGCAAACTCAAAGAGGAAATGTCTGAAATTCTGTCTAAAGTAGACAAACCATTGGATGTCAGTGGTAAAAATCCTTATGTCATCTTAATGGTTGGCGTTAATGGTGTTGGGAAAACCACCACCATCGGTAAGTTGGCACGTCAATTTCAGGCTGAAGGTAAATCCGTCATGCTGGCTGCAGGAGATACTTTCCGTGCGGCTGCAGTAGAACAACTGCAAGTTTGGGGCGACCGCAACAAGATTGCCGTTGTGGCACAGCATACTGGTGCAGATTCCGCTTCAGTCATTTTCGATGCGATTCAGGCAGCTAAAGCTCGGGGTATTGATGTGCTATTGGCAGATACCGCGGGACGTTTGCAGAATAAAGCCCACTTGATGGAAGAGCTGAAGAAGATTGTCCGAGTAATGAAAAAGCTGGACGGTGATGCCCCACATGAGGTTATGCTGACGTTGGATGCCAGTACCGGACAAAATGCGGTTAGTCAGGCAAAACTGTTTAATGAGGCCGTAGGGCTAACGGGGATTACTCTGACTAAACTTGATGGAACTGCCAAGGGCGGAGTTATTTTTGCCATTGCAGATCAATTTGGTATCCCAATCCGTTATATCGGTGTTGGGGAAGGTATAGAAGATTTACGGCCATTTAAGGCTGACGATTTTATTGAGGCTCTTTTTGCCCGAGAGGATTAATACGGATGATTCGCTTTGAACAGGTCAGTAAAGCTTATCTGGGCGGACGACAGGCGCTGCAAGGTGTAGATTTTCATCTGCGCCCGGCGGAAATGGCGTTTCTGACCGGCCATTCTGGTGCAGGGAAAAGTACCTTGCTGAAGCTGATTTGTGGTATCGAGCGACCAAGCGCTGGCCATATCTGGTTTGGTGGTCACGATATCAGCCGCTTGAAAAACCGCGAAGTGCCATTCTTGCGCCGTCAGATCGGGATGATCTTCCAAGATCACCATCTGCTGCTGGACAGAACGGTGTATGACAATGTTGCTATGCCATTGATTATCGCTGGTGCCAGTACCGAAGATATTCGTCGCAGAGTTTCTGCCGCACTGGATAAAGTGGGGCTATTGGATAAGGCGAAAAGTTTCCCTATTCAACTCTCCGGCGGTGAACAACAGCGTGTTGGTATTGCCCGAGCAGTAGTGAACAAGCCTGCGGTGTTATTGGCTGATGAACCAACGGGTAACTTGGACGATGCCTTATCCGAAGGTATTTTGCGCCTGTTTGAAGAGTTTAATCGTGTGGGGGTTACCGTCCTCATGGCAACCCACGATACGTCGTTGATTGCCCGGCGGCGCTACCCAATCCTGACCCTGAGTCAGGGGCGGATGTTAGGAGCGCATCATGGTGAATAACGCACAGAAAGCAAAAACCAAGGCGCTGAAAGGTGGCTGGCGTGAGCAGTGGCGCTATTCATGGGTTAATGCTATTGCCGATATGATGCGCCAACCACTGGCAACGCTGTTAACGGTGATGGTTATCGCCATCTCCCTAACACTACCAAGTGTGTGTTATATCGTCTGGAAAAACGTCAGTCAGGCGGCGGATCAATGGTATCCAACTCCGCAACTGACTGTTTATTTGGATAAAGCTCTGGATGATAATGCGGCAGAAAATGTCGTGACCACGCTGAAAGCGCAAGCCGGTGTAGATAAGGTTAACTATCTGTCGCGGGAAGAAGCGATGGGTGAGTTCCGTAATTGGTCTGGTTTTGGTGGTGCGCTGGATATGCTGGAAGAAAATCCACTACCAGCTGTCGCTATCATCACGCCTAAGTTGGATTTTCAAAGCTCAGGTTCGCTCGATACTCTACGTGACCGAGTCAGTAAAGTTGAAGGAGTGGCTGAAGTTCGTATGGATGACAGCTGGTTTGCTCGTTTGGCAGCACTCACTGGGCTAGTCGGGCAAGTTGCGGCGATGATTGGTGTTTTGATGGTGGTAGCGGTGTTCCTGGTGATTGGTAACAGCGTACGTTTGAGTATCTTTAGCCGCCGCGACACTATCAATGTGATGAAACTGATTGGTGCAACCGATGGTTTTATCCTACGGCCGTTCTTGAATGGAGGGGCAATGCTGGGTTTTGGCGGGGCGGTGCTATCGCTAATCCTATCTGAAGCACTGGTATGGAAGCTAGGTTCAGTTGTTACGCAGGTAGCGACGGTGTTCGGCACCAGCTTTACACTCCATGGTTTAAGTTGGGATGAGTCCCTATTGTTGGTATTGATCTCGGCTATGATTGGCTGGATTGCCGCTTGGCTGGCGACGGTGCAACATTTACGCCGATTTACACCGCAATAAAAAATGTTTGTTATACTCTTTCCCTGTAGTGTTCAGTTAAAGACAGGGAAAGAGCGGTTATTTACCTGTCTATTCTATTGGCTCTCCCTGATAGCCACAGTCGGTTATCTACCCCGATCAACAGCTAGAAACTGTGATCCAGTTTGAACTTTTTTGGCAATAACCAGTCGAAGAACACAGTGAAATGATAAGGTGCCCAGCGCTTGAATCTGTTTAAACAGATGCTAAAATATTTGCGCTGAGATGAATCTGCACTAAACATGCAATGAGAGGGTTTTGAATGACCAAAGAAATGCAAACTTTAGCCTTAGTACCCCAAGGTAGTTTGGAAGCCTATATTCGGGCTGCCAATGCCTATCCGATGCTGACTGCAGAGGAAGAGCGGGAGCTGGCTGAACGGCTGCATTACCAGGGCGATCTGGGAGCGGCTAAACAGCTTATCCTGTCTCACCTGCGCTTTGTCGCTCATGTTGCCCGCAACTATTCTGGGTATGGTTTGCCACAGGCTGACCTTATTCAGGAAGGTAATATTGGCTTGATGAAAGCAGTTCGTCGTTTTAACCCTGAGGTTGGGGTGCGTCTGGTGTCTTTCGCAGTACACTGGATCAAAGCAGAAATTCATGAGTATGTTCTGCGCAACTGGCGGATTGTGAAAGTCGCGACCACAAAAGCTCAGCGTAAATTGTTCTTCAATCTGCGTAAAACCAAGCAGCGTTTGGGCTGGTTTAATCAGGATGAAGTTGAGTTGGTTGCCAAAGAACTGGGTGTGACCAGCAAAGATGTACGCGAGATGGAATCACGCATGTCCGCTCAGGATATGACTTTTGATCCTTCTCCAGATGATGAAGCTCGTGATGGTCAATCTATGGCCCCAGTTCTGTATTTGCAGGACAAAACCTCTGACTTTGCTGATGGCATCGAAGAGGATAATTGGGACAGCCACGCGGCAGATAAACTGTCTTATGCGTTGGAAGGGTTGGACGAACGTAGCCAGCACATTATCCGTGCCCGTTGGCTAGACGATGACAACAAGTCTACGTTGCAGGAGCTTGCTGATCAGTACGGTGTCTCTGCTGAACGTGTTCGTCAGCTTGAAAAGAACGCAATGAAGAAATTACGTATGGCGATTGAAGCCTAATACGGCAACATCGATGCAGTCATACGACAAAAGGGCGATTTTAATATCGCCCTTTTGCTTTTTTGGCGCCGGTGACAGAGCACTAACTCAGTAAAACCGCCATTACTATCGCTGCCAACCTTGTGTAGTGCGAGTAAAGCCACAGGCATGCATAAAACTATCCATTACGATTCGATTTACAGCAGTGACTTGCTCATCACGCAGGTGCCAATGTCTAACGCCAGATAGCTGGCGCACTGTTTCTTCAATCAGATATAACCCCACTCCACGGCGACGCGTCACCTCCCTGATACATAAATCCTCAAGCTCGGCTTGTTCATCTTTTATCATGACTTTAACTGCACCTAACAGACGCTCATTAAAACGTGCGGCAAAGAGCGGTTTATCGTCATTAATCCATTGCTGCCAGACGGTGGGTTGCTGCTCAGGCCAAATTTTAGCTAAATCGATAAGGTCCTGATGAGTAAGGGTTGTTAATCGTTCAATAGTCAGTTTCATCGTCGTTAGACCACAAGGAAGTAAGGGTTATGGGGCTATGGTTTATTGTACTAGATCACAAGTCAGAGAGTTGTGTAAGTTTTTCTGTACGTTCACGGGGGAAAATGTTTTTTCGATACTGCATTTTCCGAGTTTTAACAGAGTAAATGATCACATATCCAGCACAACTCACTAGCATTTGTGCAAAACCCATTCAATTTAATCCTAATTTTCTGCTGTTTACACCGCTTGTTTCTGCTTGTCTCAGTTGATTTACAGCATAAAACTCCTGTTTAATGACATGAAAAATAAAGTCTTATTAGAAAAAAGCATGTCTTTTGAGACTAAATCATTATTACTTATGAAAAAAACGTTACGGCACAATAAAAAACGTTAAGACCAACACACAACACAACAAGCATGTTCACAATGACAGATGGGGAATTCGCAGATGAAATTAACAAAAGGTAAAGTGTTGCTGGCTGGGTGTATCGCAATGGCGATGAGCCATTCCGTGCTGGCGAAAGACATTAAAGTTGCCATTGTGGGTGCGATGTCTGGTCCAGTTGCTCAATATGGTGACATGGAATTTACCGGTGCACGCCAGGCTATTGCTGATATCAATGCCAAAGGCGGAATTAAAGGCGATATGCTGGTCGGCGTGGAATACGATGATGCCTGCGACCCTAAACAAGCCGTTGCTGTCGCTAACAAAGTCATTAACGATGGCATTCGTTATGTTATCGGCCACCTGTGCTCTTCTTCAACTCAGCCAGCTTCAGATATTTATGAAGATGAAGGCGTGATTATGATCACTCCGGCTGCGACCAATGCTGATTTGACTACTCGTGGCTATAAAATGATTATGCGCACCACCGGTCTGGATTCTGACCAAGGCCCAACCGCTGCGAAATATATTCTTGAGACCATCAAACCTAAACGTATTGCCGTGGTACATGATAAGCAGCAATACGGTGAAGGTTTGGCGCGTTCCGTGCGTGACAGCCTGAAAAAACAAGGCACAGAAGCCGTGTTGTTTGAAGGTGTGACTGCGGGTGATAAAGATTTCTCGACTCTGGTTGCTCGTTTGAAGAAAGAGAACGTCGATTTTGTTTATTTTGGCGGTTACTACCCAGAGATGGGCCAAATTCTGCGTCAGGCTAAACAAGCAGGTCTGACTGCCCGCTTCATGGGCCCAGAGGGTGTTGGTAACTCTTCACTGTCTAACATCGCTGGTGATGCTTCTGAAGGCATGCTGGTGACATTACCAAAACGCTATGATCAGGTTCCTGCTAACCAACCTATCGTTGATGCACTGAAAGCGAAGAAACTCGATCCGACTGGCCCATTCGTTTGGACGACTTATGCCGCGTTGCAATCGTTGACTACCGCGATGGAACGTAGTGGCAGCCAGGAACCGGCTGATTTGGTCAAAGATCTGAAAACCGGTAAACCGGTAGAAACAGTGATGGGGCCATTGAACTGGGATGAAAAGGGTGATTTGAAAGGGTTTGAATTCGGTATTTTTGAATGGCATGCGGATGGCTCCTCTACCGCAGTCAAATAACAATAATATTAGAATCATCAAGTTGTAGGGTTGCTCTTGCAGCAATCCGGCCCCTTTTACCAACTGCATCCCCCCACGTTCCGGGGGGATTTTTCCTCTCTGCACACAGTAGATTTGGCGCGGTTGGCTAGGGCAGCCAGGCAAGTGAATCAAAGGGTTAGGGTATGTCAGAGCAGTTTCTTTATTTTCTGCAGCAGATGTTCAACGGCGTTACGTTGGGCAGCACTTATGCGCTGATCGCCATCGGCTATACCATGGTGTACGGCATTATCGGCATGATCAACTTCGCTCACGGCGAAGTCTATATGATAAGCAGCTACGTCTCGTTTATTGTCATCGCCGCATTGATGATGATGGGGATCGATGCCAGTTGGTTATTGATCGGCTCCGCTTTTCTCATCTCGATTGTGATCGCCAGTGCTTATGGTTGGAGTATTGAGCGGGTCGCCTATAAACCTGTTCGCAGTTCCAAGCGTTTGATCGCATTGATCTCCGCGATCGGGATGTCAATCTTCCTGCAAAACTATGTCAGTTTGACCCAAGGTTCACGCGATCTGGCACTGCCCAGTTTAGTGACGGGGCAGTGGACGTTGGCCGAGGTCAATGGCTTTGCTGCAACCATCAGCACCATGCAGTTGACTATTTGGATAGTGACTTTCCTAGCCATGTTGGCGTTAACGCTATTTATCCGCTATTCCCGCATGGGGCGAGCATGCCGCGCCTGTGCTGAAGATTTAAAAATGGCCAGTTTACTGGGCATTAATACTGACCGGGTTATCTCACTGACTTTCGTTATCGGTGCTCTGATGGCTGCCGTCGCAGGGGTCTTGCTGGGGCAGTTTTATGGAGTGATTAACCCATACATCGGTTTTATGGCCGGTATGAAAGCCTTTACCGCAGCAGTCTTAGGCGGTATTGGCAGTATTCCGGGGGCGATGATCGGTGGCTTGATTCTGGGCGTAGCCGAAGCATTAACGTCAGCTTATCTAAGCACTGAATATAAAGACGCTGTCTCATTCGCGCTGTTGATTGTTGTGCTGCTGGTGATGCCAACTGGGATCTTAGGCCGTCCGGAGGTTGAAAAAGTATGAAACAACTCAACTTCCTTAATGCCATTATCTCCAGCTGTGTTCTGCTGGTCCTCGCCTCGTTTGTGATGGGATTGCAGTTGCAGTTAGACGGCACCAAACTCATCGTACAAGGGGCCTCAGAAGTGCGCTGGTTGTGGATTGGCGCAGCGTGCATCGTGGTCTTTTTCTTCCAGTTGGTACGCCCATTTATACAGCAAGGCATTAAAAGAGTCTCTGGTCCGGCTTGGGTATTACCCAGCTTTGATGGGACGACCCCACGGCAGAAGTTACTGGCCGCAGCAATTATTATTGCCGCAATCGCCTGGCCATTTCTGGTTTCTCGTGGCTCAGTAGATATCGCGACACTGACACTGATTTACGTCATGTTGGGCTTGGGCTTGAACGTTGTGGTTGGGTTATCGGGCCTGCTGGTACTGGGTTATGGCGGCTTTTATGCCATTGGCGCCTATACCTATGCTCTGCTGAATCACTATTACGGCTTAGGTTTTTGGGAGAGTTTACCGCTAGCGGGCATTGTTGCAGCGCTGTCGGGTTTCCTTCTGGGTTTTCCGGTTTTACGACTGCGCGGAGATTATTTGGCGATCGTGACATTGGGTTTTGGCGAGATTGTGCGAATTTTACTGCTCAACAATACCGAAATTACCGGTGGGCCGAATGGTATCAGCCAAATTCCTAAACCTACACTGTTTGGTTTGGAATTCAGTCGCACAGCGAAAGATGGTGGTTGGGATACCTTCCACAATTTCTTTGGCCTAGATTATGACCCAAGCGATCGCATCATTTTCCTGTATATGGTGGCGCTGTTATTGGTGATCCTGACTCTATTTGTGATTAACCGATTATTGCGTATGCCGCTGGGACGGGCATGGGAAGCATTGCGCGAAGATGAAATAGCCTGTCGTTCATTGGGTCTTAGCCCTACTAAAATCAAGCTGACTGCGTTTACTATCAGTGCCGCTTTTGCTGGTTTTGCGGGTACGTTGTTTGCTGCTCGACAAGGGTTTGTCAGCCCTGAGTCTTTTACCTTTGTTGAATCGGCTTTCGTGCTGGCGATTGTGGTATTAGGCGGAATGGGGTCGCAGTTTGCGGTTATTTTGGCTGCTGTGCTGCTGGTGGTTTCGCGTGAATTAATGCGGGATCTCAATGCTTACAGTATGTTGCTGTTGGGTGCATTGATGGTATTGATGATGATTTGGCGTCCACAAGGGCTGTTGCCAATGAAGCGGCCACAATTGAAGCTGAAAGTGGCAGATATCAAAGCTAAACAGGGGGAGCAAGCATGAGTACGCAACCTTTGTTAGCGGTTGAAGGGCTGTCAATGCGTTTTGGCGGATTGCTGGCGGTGAATAACGTCGGTTTGACCCTCAATCAGGGCGAGATTGTCTCCCTGATTGGCCCTAATGGAGCGGGTAAAACGACGATTTTTAACTGCCTCACCGGTTTCTATCGTCCGACAGGTGGCACCATTAAGTTACGAGATCGCCATCTTGAGGGGTTACCCGGCCAGATCATTGCCCGTATGGGGGTCATTCGTACTTTTCAGCACGTGCGTTTATTTCGCGAAATGACCGTAGTGGAGAATCTGCTGGTGGCACAGCATCAGCATCTTAAAAGTGGTGTTTTTGCTGGACTGCTGAAAACACCCGCTTTTCGGCGAGCGGAGGCGGATGCCTTAGAACGTGCTGCAACTTGGTTAGAGCGAGTAGGGTTATTGGATTTGGCCAATCGTCAGGCAGGGAATTTGGCCTACGGTCAACAACGACGTTTAGAAATCGCTCGTTGCATGGTGACGCGCCCTGAGTTATTGATGCTTGATGAACCTGCCGCTGGCCTGAACCCGAAAGAAACTGACGAGCTGAATCAGTTGATTATGGAATTACGCGATCAACATCAAGTGTCGGTATTGCTCATTGAGCATGACATGAAACTGGTGATGGGGATTTCTGATCGTATTTATGTGGTGAATCAGGGAACGCCGTTGGCGCATGGTACTCCAGCAGAAATTCGTAATAATCCTGATGTGATCCGCGCCTATTTGGGCGAATAAAACGTGGGCGAGGCATAAACATAACATGTTGTCATTTAATAAAGTTTCCGCCCATTACGGCAAGATTCAGGCACTGCATCAGGTTAGTCTGCATATTCAACAAGGTGAAATTGTGACCCTGATTGGTGCCAATGGGGCGGGTAAAACCACGCTGTTGGGGACACTGTGCGGCGAACCTCGAGCGACCGAGGGCAGTATTGTTTTCGGTGAGCAAGATATTACAAACTGGCAGACTGCGCGCATTATGCGTGAGGCGATTGCGATTGTGCCTGAAGGGCGCCGTGTGTTCTCTCGTATGACTGTTGAAGAAAACCTGGCAATGGGCGGTTTTTTTGCTGATCGTCAACAATATCAGCAGCGTATTGAGCGGGTTTACGATTTGTTCCCAAGACTATTTGAACGGCGCGCTCAACGGGCTGGCACCATGTCTGGGGGTGAGCAACAAATGCTGGCGATAGGTCGTGCATTGATGAGTCAGCCTAAATTATTGCTGCTAGATGAGCCGTCATTGGGGCTGGCACCCATTATTATTTTGCAAATATTTGATACTATTCAACAGCTAAGGGAAGAGGGCATGACCATCTTCTTAGTTGAACAGAATGCTAATCAGGCGCTGAAACTGGCTGATCGTGGTTATGTACTGGAGAATGGCCGTATTGTTCTTGAGGACACGGGGGCAGCCCTGCTTGCAAATGAGGCTGTGCGTTCGGCTTATTTAGGCGGTTAAGTATTCGGTGATTATATTTTTTTAGGCCCGCTTGCGGGCCTTATTTTATTATTTAATAGTTTTATGCTTCTGGGGTGATAGTAAAACTCAGTGTGTCGCTGTAGCTGCCTTTATCGGTAGTGTCCGTACGGTATAGGCGTATTTTAGGTGACCAACACATTTGTTCTTCACCGGTATATTCATTCGTTTTTAACTGAATAAATTTTTTATGTTTTGGTAATGTGAAACTTGTTTGGGTATTGTCATCATTTTTGAGCCTTACTCCATAATTAATAAAACTTTTCCCATTTTTTTCTTTTAATTGAAAGTGCTGGTTACTATTTGATAATCCATTTAGATTGCTGGCGCTAATCATATAACGAGTGCTTTGTACACCCATGGCTCGATAACTGATACAAAAACGATTAGCAGTTCCATTTTTCAATGGAACATATAAACCGTTAGTATCAGTCGTGTTATCAAGTAAGTGATCCAGATCGATAGATTGTAGTTGCCATACAGTCGAAGCTAAACGGAATTTGGGATCGACTTTTAGCGCCTGTGGCGCGGCATTCTGTTGAGGATCAAACGGTAGACATTGATTACCTAAAGGGCCAAAAGAAACGCCTTTTGATGAAAGTAGCGGGTATTTGGGCTTATCCACTCCACCTGTAACCAGTTCACCTCCAACAGTTGCACCGATTCGGATATATTTTAGAGTATTAGCTTTAACTGTGAATGACACGTTATAGCTACTATGCTCATTACTAAATTCCCAAGGATTATAAAATTTAATTTCTCTAATATTATCACTGGAATTATCAAATCGAGCACTGTTGAGTACAATGTTATGAAGGTGATTAATATTGATATTTAAATTGGGTGAACCATCGGCATTGTAGAAGTAGAGAGAAAGAAGGGCCTTACGTGAATGCAATGAAACATTTTTTACCTCTTCATTAGGAATATTTATTAATTTTGCCAACGCAACCCGATGGCGAGATTCTAGGCCAAACAGTTTACTCACCATATTGACATTAAAAGAAACCTTTACACTGTTATCGTCTAATAGCTGCAATGAGCAGTCGGAATATCTTTCGACTATTCCATCGTAAAAATAAGGGCTAGCTATAGCTGTGGGTTGCAATATTAATAGCATTAATCCCATTAATACTGTTTTATATTTAACGTTCACTTAGTGTCTCTCCATGACTGTCAGCTATTTGTTTCAAAGATTAATGTTAGCTGCCCGTGATACTTCCCTGCACTATTTGGGTGATTGGGCGCCAGCGCTGAAATGCGCAATATATAGTCAGTACTGGTTAAACTGGATGTGCCTTCATCTACAGTAAAAATTTCCGGAGTAGCCGATAATGGCTGCAACAGGGTACGTTCTTTGCCCCAATATACTTGTGCGGGGGAAAATGCTAATTCCTGCACGGCAGCATTATTCGATTGGCGAGTGAGTATCAGCGGATTTTTAACTGAAATTCGGAACCCAGTTTGTTGGCGTAGCTTGATTGTTATTGGAAACTCAGATTGATAAACTTCATGATCTTCTAGGCTATTATTCAGCTTTATATTGTCATACCATCCACCTTGCGGTTTTTCGACCTCAATTCTGGGCAGTGCAGTTACCTCTAGCTGGACGTCAATATCCCCAAGGGGAACTGGAATACCAGCAGAAATGGCCAGCCATGGAAAGAATAATGATATGGCCGCTATTTTTATCATATTCATAACGCTCCTTAATTTTTAATCAGTAGAACACTGCAAGTTGAATAATTTATCTTCAACCATTCCCTGTAGATTGCTGACGGTTAGTTGTCGCTGCTGTTCTGGGTAGAGATTAAAATCATCGATTCTTTCTCCCTGTGGGGTCTTCAACTGGTGCCAATGCAGGCGAGTATTACCGGTATTTTGTAATTTCAGCTTCCCGTCGATACAGTGATGCGTCCATAAGTGGTGTGGAGAATCGGGTAGATGCCTGACCAATCCCATATAACTTAGTTGAACGCCCACGACAGCACCTTGACCACCACTAACTCGCAAGTTCTTTTCGGGTACGACTGATAACCGATATACCTGTTCTTTATCAGGCGATTGCAGTGCCTTAAGTAATATTCTCCCGCTCTGATTTGGACCGAGAGTCAGTTTAGATGGCATAGCAAACAAGGATGGTTGTGACTGCTCACCAACAGAAATTAATGATTCCTGATCCGGTGGAACACCTGGGTTATTAATCTGATATAGCTGAACCCTGATGTACTCCGTCATTGAACTGTGATTGATAACGTTGACCACTGCGTTGGCTTGTTGCATTTCCAGCACATGTGGTTGAATGTCTATTGTCGCGATAGCACTGAGCGGCAGCAAACTAGCTACAACGAAGAGTAAAGGTTTCATTATCAGCCTGCCCGCTGAGTTGTTTGACTGATAAAGTGACGGGTGCACCTCGGTATAAATTTAGGCTATCTGCCAATGTGGCGTTATCGGGTGATTTGAGCTGTACAAATTTGCTGTGAACACTGCCTGTGGAACTGAGCATCAGGCCGTCAGGTGTGCATTGATGTTGCCACTGGTGGGTCTGCGCAGCTGCGGGTGGGATATGGTGGATAAGAACACCATAGCCAATACTGATGGTCATAGGCGCATGGATTTTACTTTTATCCCCATCACCTACTGCCTTGATATCAACGACTGGGTCAATATATAGACGGTATAAAGTCTCCTGCTCCGGAGACTTTAGTGGGAGTAATTTTATATCCCGCTTTTGCTTCGGCCCTAACGTAATTCGGCCTGGATTAAAGATCATCTCAGGTTGACTAATATCACTAATCGGTGTTTTCTTCTCCGGATTCATTCCCGGATTTTCTACCCGTTGCAAAGAGATATTTAAATAAAGCGGCTTATCACCACTATTGTAGACCTGTACTGTCCGGTGTTGATTCATAGCTTCTACTGTCGTGCGAGTAGGGATCGCCATTAATTGCCCATAAGCTGTAGTGATAGGGGCTAGGAATAAAGCAATAATTGGTAGTAATTTTTTATATTTCATCGTGTTTCCGTCAGTATTAATTAGAGTGGCAAAGGTAAATATGGTCACGCTGTTGGCGCATATCGCAGTGATAACGGACCGAACCATTTTGGACCGTAATATTTTTCAGCATGACGTTAGAGTTAATGGCAAATAATCCATTCGGGTGGATAGCATCGCCGGTTTCCTCAATCACCCCACTAACCGGTTTCCCCTGTGGGTCTTTAAGAAAACCGCTATAAAGCATATCGAGCGTGATATCCGCTTTACTCATAAAGACTTGGCCAGGATGTGCACGGACAATATTGACCGGTAATTGGATATTCATATCCAGATCACTGCGATCATTATGTGTACGAACAAAGAAGCGGTCTTGATAGCGCGGAACAGGAATGGCGTAGACTCCTCCCCCCGTGATCGGATTGCCTTCCGCATGGAAGCTATAAGGTGTACCTGCTAATTCCGGTGTTTTGATTAGTAATGCTGAACCGCTATAACTGCTGCGGCCTAATGCTAAACCTTGAGGGCTGACAGCTAACATGCCGCTATAGCTGACACCCCCGTTAGCTATCTTGTTATCAAGACCCGCACGGGCAGAAATATCACCACGACTGCCGCTACGTTGCGCAAAAGCGCCGATCCCATTGTTTTTTCCACTGGTACTGCCACTAATGCCCAAAGAGCTAGTACCATGGTTATCGGTGAACTCTTTTTGGTAATTAGCGCTGGTACTTAACTGCCGGCGAACATAGGCACTGTTGATGCTGGCGCTACTTTGGCGGAAAGAGAGTGTGGTATTCATAAATACCCCGTAGTTATTCTGGCTATGCCATTGCCCACCTTTCTGCACTCCAAGGGATAGGTTCAGGCCAAATTGTGGTTGTCGCCAGCCCCAACTGCTTTGAATACGGTGTTGCTGATTATTTTTATATTGATTGAATTGATAACTGAGTTGAGTTGAACCTAACCGACGGCTATAAGACGCTGATGTGCTGCCGGTATTAGGGGCATATATTGATACATTCGGTACTTGATAACGCGCCACCGCGAAATACCCCACAGCAGAATTTCCGCCATTTAAGCGCAGATAACCCCCACTACGTTTTTCCCCAGACATCATGCCCAATACAGGAGTGATATTAAGGCTGAGGAAATCTAATGGGTGCGCTATATTCCCTTCAACAGCCCAATGACGGGAATCATCAGTTAGCAATGTGAAATTAGCCTGTGCGCTTTTTATTGACATACTGCGGCCAAATTGCGCCAGATGATGAGTGCGATTTTTGTTTTGTGATGCTCCTTTTCCCATCGTCAAGAACCAACCATTATTGGTTTGAGTACCAATATTGCTGATGGTTTGACTTTCCTGGCTGATGACACGGCCGGTGTGATCGACTAATCGAATATCAATGTTGTAATAGCCACCGGGGAGTTGGTTATAATCAATTTCATTACGGCCAAGTTGTGCTGGAATACGACGAATAAGTTGATTATCACGATAGATTTCATAATCACCATCGGCAGTGGCATATAACACAAGACTGCCTGCTGAGGGTTTATCAAGGGCCAAATAGCTCTGACTCCCTAAGGTAATAAATTGGTCTAATGCTGGATTTATCAAGGTATGAATGCTGCCAGCATTATTATCCAGATTATCTTGCTTGCCAGCTCGTAAATAGAGTGCCTGAAAGTTTTTTTGTAAATACCAGCTACCGATTCCGGCCTGATTATTATTTTGATATTGCGATTGATTTGCAAGTTGATAATTATTTTTTGAGCGAGTGGTATTATAAAACCATTGTACAAAACCATAGGATTGTAGTGGTAGCCCTAGATAGCCTTGCCCACGAGCAGACATCGCACTGTAGTTTTTTGCGGTCATGCGCAGATCAAAAGATTGGTTATGTACCAGTCCCCAAGTCGTTACTGGCATTAGGTATTGGTTGTTATTATTCGTGATAGTGACTACTTGATTTATTTTATCTAACATGACGCGATGGTCTGATAGAATATAGTCACAGCCATTTTGGCATTGTAAATAAGGTATCTGCGATAAGATTTTTTCTAATAAAAAAATTGACTGTTCATCAACATGGTTATTTCGGTATTGCTGATGATCGAAGCTTAGTTGCTGTTTTTCTTCGGAGAAAAAAATCGGGGCAGGTAATGTTTTGCCATCTAATATACCCAGTAGTTGCAGTGATTTATGTTCTTCAATAGATGAAAATCCAGTTGGTACTAGATGCTCAATGGTAATGCTTTCTTCTGCACAGATGGAACCAGATGTGGAAAAAAATAAACTTAACATAATTATCTGATTGACTGCTTTGACCTTTGTCATTGGATTCCATTCCATCATTGGTTATATAATTAAAAAATAGACGCCTCTGATAAATATATTTTCATTCCATGAGTAATATTATTAAGCTATTGCTTTATATATTAGTGTCAAAGGCGTTGCAGCCAAGGTCCTAAGCTCTTGGCTGTATAATATATAAAAGATATTCTCTATATTTACTGATAGAATAAAGTTACACTGCGTCCTCTAAAACAAGGTGAAGTTTTCCAACATAGACTTCGCCTCCTCTTACATTAGCTGGTTCTTTCGCCGTAATAACTAGAGGGATAGCGGTGTCAATATCGGCTGCTTTCAGCTGAATATAATCAAGAGTACCTAATTCCTTCTCTGCGATGGTCACATGATGTTCAATAAATCTCTTTGAAGGCCCTATATCCCGAATTACAGGAGACCCTATATTATTTTCGTTAGTATATCTGGGCTCCTTCACTAGGTTCAGCGGAGAACCGAGCTTGATATTAACGCCGGTACCACCGCTAACTGATATCAGAACACTTTCACTAAGAGAATGAACACCATCATCCCCCCTTTCTAAGTGAAGAGACTCTAAATCCCTCCCATTAGCTTGTATTATTTCGATTCTGGAAGGTATTTCTGCGAAGACGTCAATATATTTATCTAGCGGTAGCGAGTGTGTGACTGTACTTGTACTTAATATTGCTATGGTCATTACTGATAATAGTATTTTCTTCATTACTGACACTCCTTGTCTGATCGAAATCTTTATTGATGTATTTTATAACTGGCATTAACTTGTATTGGTGCTAACTTAGGTGGTTAGCACCAATAAACCAACTGTAACTGATTTTGGCTTAGTACAATTAAAAGGATATTTTATTTTTTAATTAAATGTCTTCTTCAATAACAAGCTTGGCTACGCCAGAGTATATGCCCACCGCAGAGTTTTTAGGTTGCTTGGCACTTATTACCAATGGAAGAATAGTTGCATTGCCATTACTTAAATCAAAAGAAGTACCTTTGCCTAGGAAATACTGTCGCGTCCCGTCCACTGAACCTGAATATATTTCTTCCTCACCGAGAGTTATTACATGGTCAAAGAATTTATTCTTCCCATTCTTCAATATAAATACATCAGAGAGACGGACTTTGACTTTATCGGTATTAGTTGCTTTTATTTCGATATTCTCACTGTAGGTATAGGTACCGTCATTCTTAGCTGCATCATAGTTAAGCTTAATCTTATCGAGTGGGGAGCCATCTGCTTTATTCATGCTGACTATAGAGTGAACCTCGGCTTCAACTTGAATGTTTTTTTCTAGAGGTTGTGCATAAACAGTCGTGCTACCAATTAATGCAGCTATAGCCATAGTAGATAATAGAGTCTTTTTCATTGTAGATACCTAATCGTCCTTTGCATAAAGTCCCATTCAGTAATGAATAGGGGGGATTCTTCTGGGTGGTCCTTGTGGTTTATATTTGACGACGATAACGAGGGCATTAATATAATCGTATTAATATAGTGTCATCCACAAGGCGAGAAAACAGTAACATGCCTGATAGAGGTGGTTCAATAATGATACAACCAATTTAAGGAAAGAAAATTAATTTAAATTAAATGGCGGAATAAGTTCCTAATTGATGTTTAAGCTTTTATTGCTTCGTTGAATAATGCTTATTTTGTCTGTCAAACAATTTAGACGAAATACTAATTTAATTCGTTATCAGTAATGATATTAACGACTGATTTTATTTTGATTCTCTGTCATTTTTATGTCATCTGAAGGTTATATTTCTGTCATGAAATAGTGTCATGTTTGCTTTCGAACAAAAACTGATTTATTTCGCTCACCGGCAGTCATTCATCGATGTGGGCTGTATAGATTTATTCAGGGGCTAGATATGTTTAACAATATTATTCGTAAAACGTCGATTTGTATCGCACTTACCTTGGCATTCAGTGCTAATGCAATGGCTGTCACCGAAATCCCATTCTGGCATTCAATGGAGGGGGAGTTAGGTAAAGAGGTCGATTCATTAGCAGATCGTTTTAATCAGTCACATACCGATTATAAAATTGTTCCCGTCTATAAAGGTAACTACGAACAAAGTCTGGCAGCGGGTATCGCGGCTTTCCGCTCAGGGAAGGCTCCGGCCATTTTGCAGGTTTATGAAGTTGGTACGGCGACAATGATGGCCAGTAAAGCCATCAAGCCAGTATTTCAGGTTTTTAAAGACGCTAATATCAATTTTGATGAGTCCGTTTTTGTGCCAACGGTCGCGGGTTATTACACCGATGCCAAAACGGGCCACTTATTATCTCAGCCCTTTAATAGCTCCACTCCTGTGCTGTATTACAACAAAGATGCTTTCAAAAAAGCAGGATTGAACCCAGATCAACCGCCGAAAACCTGGCAGGAACTGGCGGCGGATACCGCCAAATTACGTGCGGCGGGTTCAACTTGTGGTTATGCCAGTGGTTGGCAAGGTTGGATCCAAATTGAGAATTTCAGTGCTTGGCATGGCCAACCCATTGCTAGCCGCAATAATGGGTTTGATGGCACCGATGCTGTACTGGAATTCAATAAGCCATTGCAAGTTAAGCATATTCAGTTGTTGTCAGATATGAACAAGAAAGGTGACTTCACCTATTTTGGTCGCAAAGATGAATCAACCGCCAAGTTCTATAATGGTGATTGTGCTATTACCACCGCCTCTTCCGGTTCACTGGCCGATATCCGCCATTACGCCAAGTTCAATTATGGCGTCGGCATGATGCCTTATGACGCTGATGCTAAAAATGCCCCACAAAACGCCATTATTGGTGGTGCTAGCCTGTGGGTGATGGATGGTAAAGATAAAGACACCTACAAGGGTGTGGCAGAATTCCTGCAATATCTGGCCCAACCAGAAATTGCAGCGGAATGGCACCAAAAAACCGGTTATCTGCCAATCACGACAGCGGCTTATGAGCTAACCAAGCAGCAAGGTTTCTATGATAAGAATCCGGGTGCAGATGTCGCGACACGTCAAATGCTGAACAAGCCACCTTTGCCTTATACCAAAGGATTGCGTCTGGGCAATATGCCGCAGATTCGTACCGTGGTAGATGAAGAGTTGGAAGGGGTATGGACGGGTAAGAAAACGCCTCAGGAAGCGTTGGATGCATCAGTGAAGCGGGGCGATGTGTTGCTACGTCGTTTCGAACAAGCAAATAAATAACGTTATTTGGCTACTCTATTTACCAGTTTGGGATTGCGGTCTGCGCGCCCAAACTGGTTACGCCTGTAACGCCAAATAGTTTTGTGCAGTCATTAGCACCAGTTCGATAAACGGTTAAATTTATGTCATCTTCCCGTCCCGGTTTCTCCTGCAGTTGGTTGCCTTATTTGTTGGTATTACCCCAACTGGCCATCACCGCGGTTTTCTTCCTATGGCCTGCCGGCGAAGCACTGTGGTATTCAGTGCAAACATTGGATCCGTTTGGCCTTTCTAGCGAGTTTGTCGGGCTAAGCAACTTTATTCAGCTATTTCAGGACGAATATTATTTAGCGTCGTTTTACACCACGCTGATTTTCAGTTCGTTGGTGGCGGGGATCGGCTTGGTTGTGTCGCTCTTTTTGGCGGCGATGGTGGATTACGTTCTGCGCGGTAGTCGTCTCTATCAAACATTAATGATTTTACCTTATGCCGTGGCTCCTGCGGTGGCGGCGGTATTGTGGATTTTTCTGTTCAATCCGGGGTTAGGGTTGATAACTCATTTTCTGGCTACGCTGGGGTACACTTGGAATCACGCCCAGAATAGCGGGCAGGCGATGTTCTTGGTGGTGCTGGCTTCCGTGTGGAAGCAAATCAGTTATAACTTCTTATTTTTCCTCGCTGCACTGCAATCTATCCCGCGCTCATTGGTTGAGGCTGCCGCCATTGATGGCGCTGGGCCAGTACGCCGTTTCTTCAATTTGGCGCTGCCCTTAATTTCGCCGGTGAGCTTCTTTCTATTAGTCGTGAATTTGGTGTACGCCTTCTTTGATACTTTCCCGGTTATTGATGCAGCAACTGGCGGTGGCCCAATGCAGGCAACCACCACCTTGATTTATAAGATTTACCGCGAAGGTTTTGCTGGGTTGGATTTATCCAGTTCCGCGGCTCAGTCAGTGATTTTGATGTTGCTGGTGATTGGTCTGACGGTTATCCAGTTCCGCTTTGTTGAGCGTAAGGTGCGTTACCAATGATTGAGAATCGTCGTGGGTTGGATATTTTCTGTCATGTCATGCTGATTATCGGCGTGCTACTGATCTTATTCCCGTTGTATGTGGCTTTTGTGGCGGCCTCTTTGGATGATACACAGGTTTTTCAGGTGCCAATGACGCTAGTGCCAGGGTCGCACTTATGGCAGAACATCAGCCAGATCTGGCACGCGGGTGTGGGCAGTAACAGCGCCCCTTTTGGGTTGATGCTATTTAACAGTTTTGTCATGGCATTTGCGATTACCGTCGGCAAAATCACGGTATCGATGCTGTCGGCCTATGCCATCGTTTATTTCCGTTTTCCGCTGCGTAACCTGTTTTTCTGGCTAATTTTTCTCACCTTAATGTTGCCGGTGGAAGTGCGAATTTTCCCAACTATTCAGGTGATTGCGAACCTGAACATGCTCGATAGCTATACCGGATTGACGTTGCCATTGATGGCCTCTGCGACAGCCACATTCTTATTTCGCCAGTTCTTTATGACGTTGCCAGATGAGTTGTTGGAGGCGGCACGTATTGATGGCGCGGGCGCGATGCGCTTTTTCTGGGACATCGTTTTACCACTGTCAAAAACCAATTTGGCGGCGCTGTTTGTTATCACTTTTATCTATGGTTGGAACCAGTATCTCTGGCCAATCCTGATTACCAGCGATGCTTCGATGGGGACAGCGGTGGCCGGGATAAGAAGCATGATTTCCAGCTCAGGTGCGCCAACACAGTGGAATCAGGTGATGGCGGCGATGATCTTGACATTAATTCCACCGGTTGCGGTGGTTCTTTTGATGCAGCGGTGGTTTGTACGCGGCCTGGTAGACAGTGAGAAGTAATCAGATATGGCATGTTTAAAGCTTCAGGCAGTAACCAAATCTTATGACGGCGTCACGCCGGTGATTAAACAGATTGATTTAGATGTTGCTGACGGCGAGTTTATCGTCATGGTTGGTCCGTCAGGGTGTGGCAAATCGACACTGCTGCGTATGGTGGCAGGATTAGAGCGCACCACGAGTGGCGATATTTATATTAATCATCAGCGCGTGACTGAGATGGAGCCTAAAGATCGTGGCATTGCCATGGTCTTTCAGAATTACGCGCTGTATCCCCATATGAGTGTGTTTGACAACATGGCCTATGGCCTGAAAATTCGTGGTTTCGGCAAAGAACAGATTCGCCAGCGTGTTGAGGAAGCAGCACGTATTTTAGAGCTGCAACCGCTGCTCAAACGCAAACCGCGCGAGCTTTCTGGTGGACAGCGTCAGCGGGTTGCTATGGGGCGTGCCATTGTGCGCGAACCGGCGGTGTTTCTATTTGATGAACCGCTTTCCAATCTGGATGCCAAATTACGTGTACAAATGCGTCTTGAGTTGCAACAACTGCATCATCGGCTGAAAACCACCAGTTTGTATGTCACTCACGATCAAGTTGAGGCGATGACGTTAGCGCAACGGGTGATTGTGATGAACAAAGGTATAGCGGAGCAAATTGGTACGCCGAGCGAGGTTTACCAGCGGCCAGCTTCACTGTTTGTCGCCAGCTTTATGGGCTCACCGGCAATGAATCTATTCGCTGGAACCATCAGCTCGGATGGGCATGCCTTTATTTTATCTGATGGCATGACTTTGCCGCTGGATGTTCCGCAGCCACAATGGGCTTCTCGGTGCTTGACCCTAGGCATCCGCCCGGAGCATATTCAGCAAACAACTTCAGCGCTGGGTGTACCGATGGCCTTATCAACCTTAGAATTACTGGGGGCTGATAATTTGGCTCATGGGCAGTGGGGAGGGCAAAGTGTTATTGCTCGTTTATCTCATGAAGAGATGCCAAAAGTGGGCAGTATGCTCTATCTCTATCTGCCCTCAGCAGCGTTGCACTTTTTTGATTCGCAAAGTGGATTACGGATGGAATCATGAGTAAAAACTGGCCTTATCCTGCTATTGTCGCTCACCGTGGTGGCGGTTCATTGGCACCAGAAAATACCTTGGCAGCCATTGATGTGGGGGTACGGTATGGCCACAAAATGATCGAGTTTGATGCCAAGCTATCGCAAGACGGTCAGATTTTCCTCCTCCATGACGATACACTCGAACGTACCAGTAATGGCTGGGGCGTGGCCGGTGATTTGCCTTGGGAAAAGTTGATCCGGCTTGATGCCGGGGATTGGTATAGCACGGCCTTTCGTGGTGAGCGTTTACCGCTGCTCTCTGATGTAGCCGCTCGCTGCGCCCAGCATGGTATGGCGGCGAATATTGAAATTAAACCGACCATCGGCACTGAAATACCGACAGGGCGAGCCATTGCATTGGCTGCGCGTATTTTGTGGCAAGGCCAGACGATGCCGCCGTTGTTGTCTTCTTTTTCGTTTGAAGCATTAGTCGCAGCACAACAGGCTGCACCAGAACTGCCGCGCGGGTTGTTGTTGGATAAGTGGGATGACAACTGGCTGGCGATGACTCGCCAGTTGGATTGCGTTTCGTTGCATATAAATCACAAACAACTGACGGCAGAGCGTGTGGCTCTACTTAAAGCCGCTGGGCTACGCATTCTGGTCTATACCGTTAACCAACCGGATCGGGCGCAGCAATTGTTAAATTGGGGCGTTGACTGTATCTGTACTGACCGTATAGATTTAATAAGGACGGACTTCGACCTTCGTACTTGAAGTCACAGGGGTGTTAGCCGCATTCACTCACCCGAATGACCTACTTGAGTGGGTTCATCGGGATTCGTCCATTTGCTGCCTACCTGTAACTCCAATGACGTTGGTATAAATAAAACGGAAAACAGAACAGGTCAGCCATTCTTACATTGACGGGCTGACCTGGCCCGGTTTGACAGGAAGTTACCATGCCCGCCTTTGTTATTTCGCTTTGGCACCAGATTGTATTGTCTTCACCGCTCTTTGTTTTACTTGCTTTGGGGTACTGTTTGGTGCGCTTTGGCAAGTGGCCCTCGACCATCACTGATGGTCTAACTCGCTTTGTGTTCTCCCTCGCGCTACCCGCCATGCTGTTTCGTATGATGTGTGATTTCTCTGAGCGCCCCGCAGTCGATGCTCGCCTGCTCATCGCCTTTTTTGGCAGTTGTTTGGTGGTGTTTATTATTGGGCGCATTGTTGCTAGCCGGGTTTTTCATCTGGATGGAGTGTCCGGCTCGGTGTTTGCCCTTGGCGGAATTTTTTCCAATAATGTGATGCTGGGGTTGCCTATTGCTACCCTCATGTTGGGAGAGAAATCTATCCCAGCCGTGGCACTGGTTTTAGTATTTAATGGTTTGATTTTGTGGACATTAGTGACTATTTCGGTGGAGTGGGCGCGCAATGGCTCCCCCACATTGGCGGGCTTTGCGAAAACGGCGCGCAGTGTGCTGACGAACCCGCTGATTATTGGGATTATCTCTGGCACCTTATTCAGTCTGACGGGTTTGCCATTACCACAATTTATCGACCAGCCTGTCACTATGTTAGGGCAAATAGCCCCACCATTGTCATTGATCGTACTGGGCATGGGATTGGCGGAATACCGAGTGAGTGACGGCTGGCAAATCAGCAGCGCCATTTGTTTACTCAAGTTAGTTGTACAACCCATGGTGGTATGGGCCATAGCATGGGCTATGAATCTACCGGCACTGGAAACACAGGTGGTGGTTTTACTAGGTTCAATGGCAACTGGCGTGAATGTGTATTTGATGTCGCGCCAATTTAATGTATTAACTGGCCCTGCTGCTGCGAGCCTGGTGATGTCTACTGTGCTCGCGGCTATCACGACGCCACTGATCTTGACCATTATTGGGGTTGGGATGTAGCCACTGGTACTACGCGCACAAATTCCCCTTTTCATTATTGGCTGAGAGGGGAATATTGTTTGCGTGATTATTTATTGAGCACATGTAAACCTAGTTAGCATAAAAATTGTCTCTCCCTTGGGCTACAATGGCACTTTGTCATCTTAAAGAGCCAATTTATTGTGTTTTTACTGGTCATTACCACCATCTTATGGGCGTTCTCTTTTAGCCTGATTGGCGAATATCTGGCAGGGCATGTGGATAGCTGGTTCTCTGTGCTGATGCGTGTCGGGCTAGCCGCGCTGGTCTTCTTACCTTTCTTACGTTGGCGCAATATAAGTGGGCGAGTGATCCTGCTGTATATGACTGTGGGTGCTATTCAGTTAGGTATCATGTATTTGTTCAGTTTCCGCGCGTATCTGTATCTGACGGTGCCGGAATTTTTGCTGTTCACGGTGATGACCCCACTCTATGTCACGTTAATCTATGATTTGTTACGTCGCCAGCGCTTGCGCTGGGGTTATGCTCTCAGTGCGCTGTTGGCAGTCGTGGGGGCGGCTATCATCCGTTATGACCATCTGAGTGAACACTTCTGGTGGGGATTGATGCTGGTGCAGGCGGCGAATATCTGTTTTGCCATTGGACAAGTGGGTTACAAACGTCTAATGGAAGTTCACCCAATTGCGCAGCATGTGGCATTTTCATGGTTTTATATCGGTGCGTTGGTTGTCGCAGTCGTGGCTTGGTTTGCCTTTGGTAATCCACAAAAACTACCGACCACATCGTTACAGTGGGGCGTGCTGGTTTGGCTCGGCGTCGGAGCTTCCGCTCTAGGTTATTTCATGTGGAACTATGGTGCGACACAAGTGGATGCCGGCACCTTGGGTATCATGAATAACGTGCATGTTCCGGCTGGGTTACTGGTGAACTTGGCTATTTGGCAAGAAAAGCCCCATTGGCCCAGCTTTATCATTGGGGCAATTGTGATAATGGCCTCGCTATGGGTACACCGGCGTTGGGTCGCTCCGCATTCTTTACAAACGGCAGATGATCGCAAGCGTGCTGTCGAGCCGAACGAATAAAAGCCTCAGTGACCGGTTGGCGCTGCTCCCCATCACGGACGGCAGCGTATAACCGGCTCCATAAACCATTTCCCAGCGTTTTTGTGACCACCAATCCCTGACGTTCGAAACTCTCCACCACCCAGTGTGGCAGAGCGGCGATCCCCATCCGTGCAGAGACCATTTGAATGAGCAGTAACGTGTTATCGACATTTTTCAGTTGAGGGTTAATCCCTGCCGGTTGCAGGAAATGCCGCCAGACATCTAATCGTTGACGTTGCACCGGATAAATCATCAGCACTTCTTGTGCCAAATCTTCTGGCTCAATGCGGGCTTTATTGGCTAACGGATGGTCCGGTGCCAGCACCAAGCGCACCTCAAAGTCGAACATTGGCGAATAGTGTAGACCACTGCGCGGCAAAATATCCGATGTCAGTACCAAGTCCAATTCCCCTTGCTGCAACGCGGGTTGTGGATCAAAAGTCACGCCTGATTGAAAGTCCATCGCCACTTGCGGCCAGTTTTTGTGAAAGCTATCTAGCGCCGGTGTCAGCCATTGAATGCAGCTATGGCATTCAATGGCGATCCGCAGAGCCGTTTGATGAGGTTCATTGCACGTTTGCAGGGCTTGTTTAATTTGCGGCAAAACTTGTTCTGCTAACTGCAACAGGATTTCACCTTGTGTGGTGAAACGTAATGGCTGGCTTTTACGCACAAATAGGCGAAAACCCAGACGCTGCTCCAGATCGCTGAATTGATGGGACAAGGCCGATTGGGTCTGATGGAGTTGTGTCGCCGCCGCAGCCAGTGAGCCGGTATTACGCAAAGCTTGCAGGGTGCGTAAGTGTTTCAGTTCGATCATGAGAGTCCTTCACAGTGACAGTGAACAAATTGCGCTTGTGGATTATACAGTACCTGCTGATTATGGATGTGTAAACATCTGGATGGCTAAATGGGAAATATGACGATGACAATTTTAAATCACACACTGGGTTTTCCGCGTGTAGGTCTGAAACGTGAACTGAAAAAAGCACAAGAAAGTTACTGGGCAGGCAACTCCACGCAAGAAGAATTGCTCAATGTGGGTCGCGAATTGCGTGCTCGCCATTGGCAACAACAACAACAGGCTGGTGTTGATTTAGTGCCAGTTGGTGATTTCGCTTGGTATGACCATGTGCTGACTACCAGTCTGCTGCTGGGTAACGTCCCACAACGTCATCAAAATGCTGATGGCTCTATTGATTTGGATACTTTATTCCGTATTGGCCGTGGCCGTGCTCCAACGGGTAAGCCAGCGGCGGCGGCAGAAATGACCAAATGGTTTAATACCAACTACCACTACATGGTGCCTGAGTTCCAGCTGGGTCAGCAATTCAAGCTGGGCTGGACTCAACTGTTAGATGAAGTGGATGAAGCGTTGGCATTAGGCCATAAAATCAAACCGGTACTGCTTGGCCCCGTCACATATCTGTGGCTGGGCAAAGTAAAAGGTGAACAGTTCGACCGCCTTTCTTTGCTGAAAGACATTTTACCGGTTTACCAGCAAGTGCTGGCTGAACTGGCAAAGCGCGGTATCGAGTGGGTACAAATCGATGAGCCGGCATTGGTACTGGAGTTGCCACCAGAGTGGCTGGTGGCTTTCCAACCGGCTTATCAGGCGCTGCAAGGTCAGGTCAAACTGTTGCTAACCACATATTTTGATAGCATTGGCCACAATCTTGACACTATCCGCACACTACCAGTGCAAGGTCTGCATGTCGATGTGGTCGCAGGCCAGGATGATATTGCTACCCTGAATGCAACACTGCCAAAAGAGTGGCTACTATCACTGGGGGTCATCAATGGCCGTAACGTATGGCGTGCTGATTTGAGCCGCTGGTTAGAGCGCCTACAGCCGCTGGTTGATAGTCGCCCGCTTTGGCTGGGTACTTCTTGCTCTTTATTACACAGCCCGATTGATTTAAGTGAAGAGACGCGCCTTGATGCGGAAGTAAAAAGCTGGTTTGCCTTTGCTTTGCAAAAATGTGCGGAGCTGGCATTACTGACGCGGGCATTAAATGCGCCAACTGAAGCCAAACTGGCTGAGTTAGCTGCATACAGTGCACCTATTCGTGCTCGTCGTGCTTCCCGCCGTGTTCATAACGCACAAGTAGAACAGCGTTTGGCGGCAATTACGGCTCAAGATATTGAGCGCCAACTGCCTTATGAGGCGCGTGCGGTCGAACAACGTAAGCGTTTTAATTTGCCTTCATGGCCGACTACGACTATCGGCTCATTCCCGCAAACCACTGAGATCCGGGGCCTGCGTTTGGACTTCAAGCAAGGTCGTCTGGATGGCAAGAACTACCGTACCGGCATCAGCGAACATATTAAACAAGCTGTTGCAGAACAGGAACGTTTGGGCCTGGATGTATTGGTGCATGGTGAAGCCGAGCGTAATGACATGGTCGAATACTTCGGTGAACATCTGGATGGCTTCGTCTTTACTCAAAATGGGTGGGTGCAGAGCTATGGCTCACGCTGTGTTAAACCACCGGTCATCATCGGTGACATCAGCCGCCCTGAAGCTATCACTGTTGAATGGGCTAAATATGCACAATCCCTCACGGACAAACCAGTCAAGGGCATGTTGACTGGGCCGGTCACCATCCTGTGCTGGTCATTCCCGCGCGAAGATGTCAGCCGCGAAACCATTGCCAAGCAAATCGCACTGGCACTGCGTGATGAGGTGGAGGATCTGGAAAAAGCGGGTATTGGAATCATCCAGATTGATGAACCCGCGCTGCGTGAGGGCTTACCTCTGCGCCGTGCTGAGTGGCAAGCGTATCTGCAATGGGCGGTCGATGCATTCAAATTAAATGCGGCAGTGGCGCAAAATGACACTCAAATTCATACCCATATGTGTTATTGCGAGTTCAATGACATCATGGATTCTATTGCTGCGCTGGATGCGGATGTCATTACTATCGAAACCTCTCGCTCAGATATGGAACTGTTGGAATCATTTGAAGATTTCGCTTATCCGAATGAGATTGGTCCCGGCGTTTATGATATTCACTCGCCAAATGTGCCGAGCGTGGAATGGATTGAGGCTTTATTGCGTAAGGCGGCCCAGCGTATTCCTGCGGAACGTTTGTGGGTTAACCCAGACTGTGGTTTAAAAACTCGAGGTTGGCCGGAGACCCGTCAGGCACTGGCAAACATGGTACTGGCTGCACAACGTCTGCGTGAAGAACAGGTTTAATAAAACGATTTACTCTGTGTGAGACTTTGGGCGCATCCTTTGCGCCCTTTTTTGTGGCGGCTATTTGCCTTCTTGGGGCACCGGATGGGCCGCCACCCCATGTTGGGTAAACCAGTTAAGCATTCGCTGCCAGCCATCCAGAGCCGATTCTGCATGATAACTTGGGCGATAATCAGCATTAAACGCATGCCCTGCATCAGGATACACAATGATTTCTGCATCGGCATTTGCCGCGCGTAATGCTTGACGCATAATGTCGATATGCTCTTGCGTTATGCTGCCATCTTTACCGCCATATAACCCCAACACCGGTGCACTGAGGTCAACTGCAACATCCACCGGATATTTTGGCAGCAGCAATGTTTTCTCCCCAATTAATTTGCCATACCAAGCAACTGCTGCTTTTAATTGCGGGTTATGGGCGGCATACAGCCATGCAATTCGTCCCCCCCAACAAAATCCAGTGATCGCCAACTTGCTTGTATCGCCACCGTGGCGAGACGCCCAATGTGCAGCATGATCAAGATCTACCATGACTTGGTGGTCAGGCACTTTACTGACCAGATTTTTATATAATGCATTGATATCATCATATTCTTTGGCATCTCCCTGACGGAAAAACAGCTCAGGAGCGATGGCCAGATAGCCCTGCTTTGCTAATCTGCGACAGATATCTTGAATGTGCTCGTGCACACCAAAGATCTCCTGTACCACAATGACTACCGGATAAGGACCTGCGTGTTGAGCAGGTTTAGCAATATAAGCAGGTAATTCATCACCTTGAGAGGGGATGGTGGTTTCTCCGCAGTGAATACCTTGTTGGTCGGTATAGCGGGTCGTCGAGGCCAGCGGATTTACCGCAGGTGTGAAACCCCCACCTACCTGCCTGAGAGTCATAATTTGATCCGTTTTCACTGTGGTCTCCTTGCGAAATGAGAAAAGTACGGCATCCCGTTGGGCTGAATGATCTTTCGCCCCTCTATTTTCTATTGTCGACTTTAACTATAGGTAATCTTTGAGATTAATGAGGTCAGGTTTTACGGTAATTATGTATTTTATTGCGATATGGAATATGTTTGATAAGTCAGACAATAAAGATATATGCACAACATTAATCACTGGGTTCTATCATTGTTATTCATATACAAAATCACTGAGGCGATGGGTGCATCTTGTATGAATAATCGCCTTAATGAATTATTTTTGTGATTATCATCACAATTAAAATGTACATGAAATTGTCATTTCTTTTGTCAAAGTGATTATGGTCACGAAATAATGCGCTAATTTTGAGTAAAGTGTTTCTTTGTACCTCCCTATAACATCTCTCATGAAAGAGGAGTCTCACACATGGCTAAATCCGACGTTTTTCACTTGGGCCTAACTAAAAACGACCTGCAAGGGGCGACTCTGGCTATCGTTCCAGGTGATCCACAGCGTGTTGAGAAAATCGCTAAATTGATGGATAACCCAGTGCATCTGGCTTCACATCGTGAATTTACTTCATGGCGTGCCGAGCTTGATGGCAAAGCTGTGATTGTCTGTTCAACCGGTATCGGTGGTCCATCAACGTCTATTGCCGTTGAAGAATTAGCACAACTTGGTGTGCGGACTTTCCTGCGTATTGGCACTACAGGCGCTATTCAGCCACATATTAATGTTGGTGATGTATTGGTCACCACAGCCGCGGTGCGTTTAGACGGTGCCAGCTTACATTTTGCGCCGATGGAATACCCTGCGGTGGCAGATTTTGACTGCACGACTGCACTGGTGAACGCAGCCAAGTCAGTCGGTGCGACCACCCACATTGGTGTTACTGCGTCTTCAGACACCTTCTATCCGGGGCAAGAGCGTTACGATACCTTCTCTGGCCGTGTTGTCCGTCGTTTCAAAGGCTCTATGGAAGAATGGCAATCTATGGGTGTGATGAATTATGAAATGGAATCTGCCACCCTACTGACCATGTGTGCCAGCCAAGGTCTGCGCGCCGGTATGGTTGCTGGAGTGATTGTAAACCGCACCCAGCAAGAGATTCCAAACGAAGAGACCATGAAAACTACGGAAAGCCACGCTGTAAAAATTGTGGTAGAAGCCGCGCGTCACTTGCTGTGATATCTGTAGTGAATGAAATTACTGCTGATAATGGCCCAATCTATTTAGGCCAGTAACTCGCGGTAAATTAAGCAATAAATGCTCTATAAACGGGTCAGGTTACTGGCCCGTTGTTTATTTCATCTGATTATCTGGTAATGTCGTAGCTCTTAAAATGAACAATAATAAGAGGCAAACATGACGACACCTGCTTTATCTCATCCTTCGCTGTTACCACTGGATGGTGGTATTAACTTCCGTGATCTTGGCGGTAACGTCGTTGCCGATGGTCGGAAAATCAAGCGTGGGTTACTGTTTCGCTCCGGTTCACTTGACCGCTTAAGCGCCAAAGATTGTGATTTGCTCAGTAGCGGTTCTGTTGCTCAAATTCTTGATTATCGAGATGCTGATGAAGTCCAAGCCAAACCTGATGTTGTTTGGCATGGAGCCAGTTATCACAATATTCCTGCCAATCCGCTAAGTAGCGAAGTGAATGCCAATCTGGAGAAACTGACTAACGAGACGTTAGCGACATTTGATGCCCGTGCCTTCATGTTAGAGCTTTATCGACGACTCCCTTTTAGTAATCAAGCTTACAAACAGTTAGCCACTTTGCTACAAAACAGTGCTTCACCACAGCATGCTGCGACAGGTGTGGTACAGCATTGTGCGGTAGGGAAGGACCGAACTGGTGTAGGTTCTGCCTTGGTGCTATTTGCTTTAGGCGCTGATGAATCGACGGTGATGGAAGATTACTTGTTGACTGAAACGACACTGAAGCCTTTCCGCGAGCATATGCTGGCAGAACTGGCGCTGAAATTAAATGATCAAGCATTAGGCCAATTTGCTTTTGTGCTATCGGCGAGAGAAGAGTTTATTCAAACTGCGCTGCGTAGTATTCAAGAGCGCTATGGTAACCGCGAGCAGTGGTTACAACAGGAGTTTGGTTTGGGCAGCATCGAGCGCGAGAAATTGCAGTCCTATTTCTTAGAGTGATGGCCTCGACAGGCTGCTTTCCGATTTGTCTTATATGGAGCCACTGAGTGGCTCTTTTTAACCGCTTAATGATGCAAACTACCGCTTAACCAGTTCACTGATATTTCTTCTTGGGAGCAAGCGTATGTTAACGCCTGACAAATTCCCTGGAGAGAATGCTCATGCAACATGCGATTACCTTTGTCATCGCCTCCGCGTGTATCCTTATGATCTGCTACCGTTTATACGGTATCTTCTTTGTTCGTAAGGTCTTGCGCGTCGATGACAGTGAAGTCACACCTTCCCACACCTTCGAAGATGGCAAAGATTACGTTCCAACTAAAAAATGGGTGAATTTTGGTAGCCACTTTGCAGCAATCGCTGCGGCGGGTCCCTTGGTTGGCCCTGTGTTGGCAGCCCAATATGGTTATTTACCCGGTTTCCTGTGGTTATTGATAGGTTGTGTTATCGGCGGGGCTGTTCACGACACCGTGGTTCTGTTTGCTTCAATGAAGCATCAGGGCAAGTCACTGTCTGAAGTCGCCAAATCAGAACTTGGACCGGTTGCAGGCTGGTGTACTGGTCTGGCTATGCTGTTCATTATCACGATTACTATGGCCGGGTTATCAATGGTTGTGGTACATGCTCTGGAACGTAACCCTTGGGGGACGTTTGCGGTCTTCATGACAATACCTATCGCTATTTGCGTTGGTTTATGGGAACGCATGACCGGTAGCATGAAAGGAGCTTCTTATGTGGGTATTGCCGCCATCATGGTGTGCGTGTTTGTTGGCCCTTATATTGAAGGTACTTGGCTTGGCGAATGGTTAATGCTGAAAGCAGATACTGTCAGCATTATTTTGCCAATGTATGCTTTCTTTGCGACCGCATTGCCGGTCTGGATGCTATTAACGCCTCGCGGTTATCTCTCAAGCTTTATGAAAATCGGTGTATTCGGCGCACTGATTGTCGGGGTTGTATTTATTAACCCTGAGATTCAATTCCCGGCACTCACACAGTTTATTCATGGCGGAGGCCCGGTTCTGGCTGGCCCAGTCTGGCCATTTATCTCCATTACCATTGCTTGTGGTGCTATTTCTGGTTTCCATGCCTTCATCGGTTCAGGGACTACACCAAAACAGATTGATAAATGGAGTGATATTTTGCCCGTCGGTTTTGGTGCGATGTTGGCCGAATGTATGGTTGGGGTGATGGCCTTGATCGCTGCAACCTCTCTGCATCCTGCCGACTACTTCGCGATTAACTCATCCGCTGAAGCATGGAGCATGCTCGGTATGGATGTCGTCAATCTGCCAAAATTGAGTGAAGAAATTGGTCTGGATTTGTATGGGCGAACCGGTGGTGCTGTAACCTTAGCCGTTGGTATGACGGATATTTTCATCCGTGTGCCATGGTTTAGTAGTTTGGCCGCCTACTTCTTCCAGTTTGTGGTTATGTTTGAAGCCGTATTCATCCTGACAGCAGTTGACTCTGGTACTCGTGTTGCTCGCTACTTGCTGCAAGATTTCCTGGGCGATATCTGGGCACCACTAAAACGTACTGATTGGTTACCTGGCACATTGGCATGTAGCGTTATCGCTTGTGCTTTGTGGGGCTACCTCCTGAATTCTGGTGATATTAACTCAGTATGGGCACTGTTCGGTGTATCAAACCAGTTAATGGCTTCTGTTGGCTTAATCATTGGTGCGACTATCATTCTGCGGCTGGCTACCAAACGGATTTACATGCTGACCTGTGTTATCCCACTGGCTTATTTATTTGTTACTGTAAACTATGCTGGCTACTGGATGATTACTCACGTGTATTTCAATTCAGCAGCGAAAGGTTACAACCTGTTCAACGGCATCATCTCTATCATCATGATGACTCTAGGTGTAATCATCTTGATTTCAGCACTGAAAAAATGGCGTGAACTATGGATTCGTAGATCAGCCGAGATGGCGGGGAATAAAACGGTCACCGCCAACGCCTAGTCGTCCAAATTAATGGTAATAACAGGTAAAACGGTCGGAATCTTCCGGCCGTTTATTTTTTGTTAAGTCAAAATGCCAACACATTGCGTATGCTAATGGCTACTTTATTGATAACAGGAAAATCCCTGTGACCCTGAATGATGTCATTACTGTCACTATCGATTTTGTTCGTGAACATGAATCGTGGGCTATGCCTATCGTGTTTATCCTCGCTTTTGGTGAGTCACTCGCCTTTCTTTCCTTACTTTTCCCAGCGACGGTTATCTTACTAGGGTTAGGTGCATTGATCGGTGAAAGTGGTATTTCTTTCTGGCCAATTTGGATTGCTGCCGTCGCAGGGGCTTTCTTTGGCGACTGGGTTTCTTATTGGGTTGGCGATCATTACAAAGATCGTGTTGGCACCTTATGGCCACTTTCCCGCAACCCTCAGTTATTGGTTCGTGGCCATGCTTTCTTTGAACGCTGGGGGTTCTTTGGTGCCTTTATTGGCCGTTTCTTCGGCCCATTACGTGCAGTTGTTCCTTTAGTTGCCGGAATTTGCGCCATGCCAAAGTTTTATTTCCAGCTGGCTAACATCACCTCTGCTTTAATTTGGGCATTTGGTATTTTGGCCCCCGGAGCATTCGGTATTCAGTGGCTTTCTCACTGGATAGATTAATGCAGTCTGAGCATATGAGTGGTCACCCACACTTTACGGCTGACAGTTTAAGCCGATTTCTTTGTGGCAAAGTAGTGACTTTCTGATCTGCTTGTTATTTATGCGTATGGCTTCGCAAGATGGAATGTAACGGAAAAACACTCTGGACATCCATACAGTATCCCCTTACCTTGACTAACATTAGGTTGATGGGGAGATAACCGTGGACATCAGTTTATTTTATGGGCTGGGAGGTAGTCTGCTTGGTGGGCTTATTGGCTGGCTAATTGCCAGCTTGTATCAGCAGCGTAACAAAGCACAGCAAGATATTGAACAGCGGTTGTTAGAGCAAACATTACAGCATTCACAGCAAAATAGCGCAGAATTACAGGCGACTTTGCAACGTAATGAACAGCAGTTGCGGCAAAGTGAGCTGGAACTGCGCAACTTACATAGCCAGTTGGCGGGCAATGCTGAAAAATTGCAACAACTTGCTCATTTGCGCAATGAATGTGACCAATTGAATCAAGAGCTGCGCGCTCAACGGGAAGTGAATAGTGCGCAAGAGGCTGAATTACGGGAAGTTACGATCCGCTTGGAAGAAACACGCCTGACAGCAGAAGAAAAGCAACGTTTACTCCTTAATAGCGAACAGCGGCTAACGGCCCAATTTGAAAATTTGGCAAATCGTATCTTTGAACAAACTGGCCGCCGTGCGGATGAACAGAATAAACAAAGTCTGGATCGGTTGTTATTGCCTCTTCGGGAACAATTGGATGGTTTTCGTCGACAGGTACAGGATAGTTTTGGGCAAGAGGCTCGTGAACGCCATACTTTGACCCATGAAATTCGTAGCCTGCAACAGCTCAATGCTCAAATGGCACGTGAAGCATTAAACCTGACCAAAGCTCTTAAAGGCGATAATAAAACTCAGGGAAACTGGGGTGAAGTGGTCTTGGCTAAAGTGCTAGAAGCGTCAGGTCTGCGCGAAGGCTATGAATATCAAACCCAAGTTAGTGTAAAAATTGACAGCAATAGTCGCATGCAGCCGGATGTTATTGTTCGCTTACCTCAAGGCAAAGATGTCGTTATTGACGCTAAAATGTCACTAGTAGCTTATGAACGCTATTTTAATAGTGACGATGACATTGAGCGTGAAGCGGCACTAAATGAACATTTATCATCGCTGCGCGCCCATATTAAGATGCTAGGCCGCAAAGATTATCAGCAACTCCCCGGCTTGCGCTCGCTTGATTATGTATTGATGTTTATCCCGGTGGAGCCTGCGTTTCTGGTAGCAATAGACCGCCAGCCAGAGTTGATTAGTGAAGCTCTGCAACACAATATTATGCTCGTTAGCCCAACAACATTGCTGGTGGCTTTACGCACAATCACTAATTTATGGCGATATGAGCATCAAAGCCAAAATGCGCAACGTATTGCCGAGAGAGCAGCCAAACTCTATGACAAATTGCGCTTATTTGTTGATGATATGGAGTCATTAGGGCAAAGCCTCGATAAAGCGCAGCTAAGTTATCGTCAGGCAATGAACAAACTGTCGCAAGGCCGTGGTAACCTGATAGGGCAAGTTGAAGGTTTTCGTACTCTGGGGGTCGAGGTAAAACGGCCTATTAGTCCATCGCTGGCGAAAAAAGCCAGTATAGAGGATCAACCAGAGAGTGATTTAGCGCTATCCGATGATGTGGAATCAGAAATCAATGATTCTACACCGCTGAAGTATCAGGGTTAGTTGCATGTTCCTCTTCTGTATGATGTTGAGAAGACTGCGATTAAGCAGTTACCTTAATACCAGGTGAGGTGGGGCTTTCATCGGAGTTCTGGTACACTTCCTCGAAAGATTGACTGAAAAGCAGGCACAGAAAATGGTAGATCAGGAGAAGGAAACCACTCATTTTGGTTTTCGCACCGTAGCCAAAGAACAAAAAGAAAGCATGGTGGCAGAAGTTTTTCATTCCGTAGCCGCCAAATACGATTTGATGAATGATCTGATGTCGTTTGGTGTTCACCGTATTTGGAAGCGTTTCACTATTGACTGTAGCGGTGTTCGGCGCGGCCAACGAGTATTGGATCTTGCTGGTGGTACTGGAGATTTGACTGCTAAGTTCTCTCGCTTGGTTGGTGAGCAGGGTGAAGTGGTTCTGGCTGATATCAATGAGTCTATGCTACGAATGGGCCGTGAAAAGCTACGTGACAAAGGCGTCGTCGGTAATGTCAGTTATGTGCAGGCCAACGCAGAGGCTTTACCTTTCCCAGATAATTACTTCGATTGCATCACCATTTCATTCGGATTGAGAAATGTCACCGAAAAAGAAAAGGCGCTGCGCTCCATGTTTCGGGTATTAAAACCAGGTGGCCGTTTGTTAGTTCTTGAATTCTCTAAACCTCTGCTGGAACCTTTGAGCAAAGCCTATGACGCTTACTCTTTCCATATTTTGCCAAAGATTGGTGAACTTGTGGCGCAGGACTCTGAAAGTTACCGCTATTTGGCGGAGTCTATTCGGATGCACCCTGACCAAGAAACACTGAAAGGCATGATGATGGATGCCGGGTTTGAAAATGTAACCTATTCCAATTTAACCGGTGGCATTGTTGCGTTACATCGGGGTTTCAAGTTTTAACAGGAATATGGCTATGCCACTAAAATCACTGATATTTAAACCCTTGTCACTGAAACCAGTTTTGCTGTCGCCACTTATCACTGCTGCTATAGAAACCTCACTAAACAGTGTGTTATTTCGCGATAAAAGCATGAAAGCGGCTCGTTTACGTCTAGTGGGAAAAGTGTTGCGTATCGAGTTACGTGAGATGAGCTTTCCCTTATTGCTCGTCTTTAGTGAACGGCAGATAGATGTTTTAAGTCAATGGGATGGTGATGCTGATTGCATAGTGAAGACCGAAGTTGCTGTGTTGGCAAAATTACGAGACCGCCAGCAACTTTCACCTTTGATGCGCAGTGGTGAGCTGATTGTCGAAGGCGATATCCGAGTAGTTCAACAGCTTGTTGCACTATTAGAACTTGCTGAATGGGAACCTGCTGAATGGTTGGCTCCCTATATTGGTGATATCGCTGCGGAATCTATTGGGCAAATGGTACATAAAAGCAGCCGTTTTCTCAGTAAACAGTTACGGCAGCAGCAACATTATGTGGCTGAAGCAATAACTGAAGAATGGAGAATGGCTCCGGCTCCGCTGGAGATTGTGTGGTTTAACGAAGAAGTTGATGCCACCGTCCGTGCCACCGAAGCGTTGAGTGCCAGATTGGCAATCATGGAGACAAAACAATGACGCCAGGAGAACTTCGGCGCCTGTATCTAATTATTCGGGTCTTCTTGAGTTATGGGTTGGATGAATTAATCCCGAATATACGTTTAACGCTGCCACTACGTATTGGCCGCCACCTATTTTTCTGGTTACCTAATCGCCACAAAGACAAACCTCTGGGTGAGCGTTTACGTCTCGCCTTGCAGGAGTTAGGCCCTGTCTGGATCAAGTTTGGCCAGATGATGTCCACACGTCGCGACCTTTTCCCACCCAACATTGCCGACCAACTTGCGTTGTTACAAGACAGAGTTGCTCCATTTGATGGTGCGCTGGCACGCAAGCACATTGAAATTGCGATGGGGGGGCCACTAGAAACATGGTTCGATGACTTTGAACAGGAAGCGTTGGCCTCTGCTTCTATTGCTCAGGTACACACGGCACGCTTAAAAGAGAACGGTCAGGAAGTCGTACTTAAAGTTATCCGCCCTGATATCTTACCGATTATTAAAGCAGACGTTCGTTTAATGTACCGCCTTGCAGGTTGGGTACCCAAACTATTACCTGATGGTCGTAGATTACGCCCACGCGAAGTTGTACGTGAATATGAAAAAACGCTACTTGATGAGCTAAACTTGCTGCGCGAAGCTGCTAATGCTATTCAACTGCGTCGCAATTTTGAAAACAGTCCAATGCTCTATATTCCAGAGGTTTATTCCGATTATTGCCGGGAAAGCGTGTTGGTGATGGAGCGTATTTACGGCATACCTGTATCTGATATTGCTGCTTTGGAAGAGCAAGGTACGAACATGAAATTGCTGGCTGAACGTGGGGTTCAGGTTTTCTTCACTCAGGTTTTCCGCGACAGCTTTTTCCATGCAGATATGCATCCTGGGAATATTTTTGTCAGCTATGAACATCCTCATGACCCACTTTATATCGGTATTGACTGTGGCATTGTGGGCTCACTGAACAAAGCTGATAAACGTTATCTTGCTGAAAACTTTATTGCTTTCTTTAACCGCGATTATCGGCGTGTTGCTGAATTGCATGTTGACTCTGGCTGGGTTCCTCGCGATACCAATGTTGAAGATTTCGAGTTCGCTATCCGTACCGTTTGTGAGCCAATTTTTGAAAAGCCATTGGCGGAAATATCATTCGGACATGTGTTGTTGAATCTTTTTAACACGGCACGCCGATTTAATATGGAAGTGCAGCCGCAACTGGTTCTACTACAGAAAACGTTATTGTATGTTGAAGGTTTAGGGCGGCAGCTCTACCCTCAGCTTGATCTCTGGACGACAGCTAAACCATTCCTTGAAAGCTGGTTACGAGATCAAGTTGGTCTACCCGCCGTTATCCGTGCACTCAAAGAGAAAGCACCTTTTTGGGCGGAGAAGTTTCCAGAGTTGCCTGAATTGGTTTATGACAGCTTGCAGCAGCACAAACTATTACAGCAAAGTGTCGATAAACTCACGATTCAGATGCAAGGCCAGCAACAACGTCAAGGCCAGTCACGGTATTTGTTCGGGGTTGGCGCTACACTATTAGTCAGTGGTACCATTTTATTCTTGGCTGATGAGGTAGAAATCTCAATAGGATTCATTGTCGTCGGAGTATTGGCTTGGTTTATTGGTTGGCGACGAACCAGTTAGCTTATTGCTAGAAGTCTTTGTGGATAGCTTGTGGTGTGGCTTGTGAGTTATGTAAAAGTTATTCAAGAAGCCATTTATTTGTTCAAGAAGCTATGCGCTAGTTCAAAATGCAGTAAGTTAGATAGGTATTCATAGAGGTTATATGACGTATAATGCGGCCCTCTGTGGAATAACCCTTGAATATAGAGGTGAATGTAATGGGTGGGATAAGTATTTGGCAGTTATTAATCATTGCCGTGATCGTCGTTCTGTTGTTTGGAACTAACAAACTACGGACGCTAGGGTCAGATTTAGGCGCATCCATCAAAGGCTTTAAAAAAGCGATGGGTGATGAGTCACAAACGCCGCCAACGGATGCAGATAAGACGAGTAACGATGCTGATTTTGCAAAATCGATTACTGAAAAACAGCAGCCGGTGGCCAAAGCTGAAGAGTCTAAGAGCCACGACAAAGAGCAGGGATAAGCTGTGTTCGACATCGGGTTTAGTGAACTGCTACTGGTACTTGTGATCGGTCTGGTCGTCCTTGGGCCAGAACGGTTGCCGGTTGCTGTAAGAACAGTTGCCGGTTGGATTCGGACATTACGTTCACTTGCGGCAACTGTGCAAAACGAATTGGCACAAGAGCTTAAAATACAGGAACTACAAGATAGCCTGAAAAAAGCAGAACAGGCTGGTTTGCAGAATCTGACACCAGAGCTGAAAGCCTCAATGGATGAACTCAAAGAGGCAGCAGAAGCGTTGAAACGCTCCTATCGTTCAGATATTGGATCGGATGCGCCACATACGATCCATAACCCGTTGGTAACAGAGCCAGAAGCGATTCATGATGGCGTTACGCCAGCTGAGTCTGCGACGCAGGCTCAAGCATCAGCTCAAGCACCAAGTCATACTGAGGCGAGCTCTTCTCTGGTCGTTGAAACCACGCCTGATAACGTAGAAAAACCTATTGTTCAGGTTGCGGCATCTGCGGAGCCTATCCCTTCAGTTGAAAGGGAGGCGATGCCCGTGGCAAATGTTCCTGCGGCCAAGGCAAAAACTGCCACAATTGACACCCATAGCACGGGCTCACTCAGTGCTGACCAACCTCGAACTCACCAACCTGGCGGCGATCGGTAAACATGGCTGTTGATGATACCCAACCCCTAATTACTCATTTGATAGAACTGCGTAAGCGGCTATTGAATTGTATTATCACTATTTTAGTGGTTTTTTTTGTATTGGTTTTCTTTGCCAATGATATCTATCACTTAGTTTCAGCACCGCTGATTAAACAGTTGCCCGTTGGCTCCAGTATGATTGCAACTGATGTTGCATCACCGTTCTTTACCCCGATTAAATTGACCATGATGGTCTCGGTGTTTGTGTCAGCACCAATGATCCTCTATCAGGTTTGGGCATTTATAGCCCCTGCGCTATACAAACATGAGCGCCGTCTGATGGTTCCACTGCTGATATCTAGCAGCTTCTTATTTTATCTGGGTATGGCGTTTGCTTACTTTATTGTTTTCCCGCTAGCTTTTGGTTTTTTTGCCAAAACAGCCCCAGAAAGTGTATTAATCGCAACGGATATCACCAAGTACCTTGATTTTGTTATGGCACTTTTTATGGCTTTTGGTATTTCTTTTGAGGTTCCGATTGCGATAATTCTTCTGTGCTGGGCTGGAGTGACAACCCCTGAAGCACTCAAGAAAAAGCGTCCTTATGTGTTTGTTGGTGCTTTTGTTGTGGGCATGCTCCTCACGCCGCCTGATGTGTTGTCACAGACATTACTGGCTATTCCGATGTATCTGTTGTTCGAGATTGGTTTGTTCTTTGCTCGTTTTTATACGGGTAAACAGCGCCGTGCAGATATAGAGGAAGAGGATGAAGAAACCAATAACAACCCGAAAGTGCCTTAAATTTCAGTTTTGATGTTTTAGCCGCCCTGAGGGGCGGCTTCTGTTTTGGAACGCTCATGTTTGATATTGGTGTGAATTTAACCAGCTCGCAATTTGCCAAAGATTGTCCCCAAGTTGTTGCTCGTGCACAAGACGCAGGAGTAACGGGGATGTTGATTACCGGTACTAATGCTGAAGAGAGCCAGTCTGCGCTTGAGCTTGCCACTGCTTACCCGGGGTATTGTTGGTCAACGGCCGGTGTTCACCCGCATCATGCGAGTTGCTGGCAAACGAGGGTTGAGCAACAAATCAGGGCATTGGCGGCAAATACTTCAGTGGTGGCGATTGGTGAATGTGGGTTGGATTTTAACCGCAATTTTTCGACGCCAGCAGAACAAGAAATTGCATTCACTGCGCAACTTGCGTTGGCCGCAGAGCTTTCTTTGCCTGTATTTTTACACTGTCGTGATGCCCATGAACGTTTTATCGCTTTGCTTTCGCCTTGGTTAGATAAAATCCCTGCCGCTGTTGTGCATTGTTTCACAGGCACCGCTGATGAATTGGACGCTTGCCTTGCATTAGGATTATCTATCGGCATTACAGGCTGGGTTTGCGATGAACGTCGGGGTCTTGAACTAAGAGCGCTACTGCCGCGCATTCCTGTTCAGCAATTGTTGTTAGAAACAGACGCCCCTTATTTATTGCCAAGGGATATACATCCTAAACCTGCATCCCGCCGCAATGAACCCTGCTTTCTGCCTCACATCGTCCAGCAGGTTGCTGTCTGGCGAAAAGAAGACCCTAAATGGCTGGGGCAGAAAACTGATGAGAACGCCCGCCGGATTTTCCGGTTGGTTTGAGTTAGGAGAACAATATGAGCTATGCATTCCCGGGCACCTTCCCAGGTCGCCGTATGCGCCGTGTGCGCCGCCATGATTTCAGTCGCCGACTGGTTGCTGAAAACCAGCTAACAGTCAATGACCTGATCTACCCGGTGTTTGTCATGGAAGGCAACAACCAGCAGCAAGCGGTCTCGTCTATGCCCGGTGTTTCGCGTATGACGATTGACGTGTTGGTAAAAGAGGCTGAGGTCATTGCCAAGCTCGGCGTCCCGGTTATCTCCCTGTTCCCAGTGATTGAATCAGGCTCGAAATCATTACTTGCAGAAGAAGCCTATAATCCAAATGGCTTGGTACAACGAACCGTGCGTGCTTTAAAAGACGCTGTACCGGAGTTAGGAATCCTTACCGATGTTGCCCTCGACCCATACACAACTCATGGGCAAGATGGTGTGATTGATGCTGACGGTTATGTCATCAACGACATCACTAAAGAGATTCTGGTGCGTCAGGCGTTGTCACATGCAGAAGCGGGAGCAGAGATTGTTGCCCCAAGCGATATGATGGATGGCCGCATAGGCGCTATTCGTGATCAGTTAGAATTACAAGGGTTGGTGAATACGCAAATTATGGCGTATTCAGCGAAATATGCCTCTTGTTACTATGGCCCTTTCCGCGATGCTATTGGCTCTAGCAGTAATTTGAAGGGGGGGAATAAGAAAACCTATCAAATGGATCCAGCTAACAGTGATGAGGCTTTGCAAGAGATAGCCCAAGATTTGCAGGAAGGTGCCGACATGGTGATGGTCAAGCCTGGAATGCCTTATCTGGATGTTGTGCGTCGAGTGAAAGATACCTTTGGGGTTCCGACTTTTGCGTATCAGGTTTCTGGTGAATATGCGATGCACATGGCAGCCATTCAGAATGGCTGGCTGCAAGAAAAACCGACAGTTATGGAGTCACTGTTATGCTTTAAACGTGCAGGTGCTGATGGGGTATTAACCTATTTTGCCAAGCAAGTTGCACAATGGTTGCATGACGATCAAATGCAGCGCTAACCTTTTGAAATATCTATTTAGGTAGGTACAAATGTACCTACCTCTATTGGCTGTTGTTCTGAAACATTATTGTTTTTCGAACTGGCGATTATCCAGACTTTGCAGCACTTGGCTGTTGAGCATTTTCAGTAGCAGCATTGAGCGTGCTTCACCATCGGGTTCGGTATAAATTGCCTGTAACCCGGAAAAAATCCCCTCTGTAATCGTCACGATATCCCCTGGTACGGGCACCTCTGGGGCAACGATTTTGTCCGCAGTATGAGATTGCATTTCAGCGATAACCAGTGCAGGAATGATAGCGGGTTGGGCACCAAATCGCACAAAATGGCTGACACCACGGGTGGCGCTTATCGTGGTGGTATGAATATGTTCCGGATCAAACTCGACAAACAGATAATTGGGAAATAACGCTTCTGTCGTTTCCGCTCGCTTTCCGCGGACTATCTTTTCGATAGTCACTACCGGTGTCCAGCAGTTCACTTCTTGTCGCTCAAGATGCTCTTTTGCGCGTAAAAGCTGGCCACGTTTGCAATATAATAAATGCCAATATTTCATAATTTCACATGCCTTTAGGTACTATTTGGCAGCATAGCAAAAGTGGTGATATATAAACAGTGAGGATAAATGTGCTATGTAGAGCATATGGTTTTTATACAAAGAGTTAGCCTATTTCTATCGATAGCATGATCTTTCTATTAATTATTGTTAATGATAGAGGGTGGCATGATACTTTTTCGAGTGAGCCCTTATCCATTTTTAACAAAAAGACAGCAACTGCTATAAAGACAGCCTATAATGGCGCATCACATAGCCGCCGAAATGATCAGCATGAAATACCGTGACCTACGTGACTTCCTCTCGTTGCTGGAACAGAGGGGTGAACTTAAACGTATTAGCCAGCCTATCGACCCCTATTTGGAAATGACAGAAATTGCCGATCGCACCCTGCGTGCCGGTGGTCCTGCATTACTGTTTGAAAATCCTAAGGGCCACACTATGCCAGTGCTGTGTAATCTGTTTGGTACAGCCAAGCGGGTTGCCATGGGAATGGGGCAAGAAGATGTCAGCGCACTACGCGATGTTGGCAAGCTATTGGCTTTCTTAAAAGAACCCGATCCTCCGAAAGGGTTTCGTGATTTATTCGATAAACTGCCAAAGTTTAAGCAAGTGTTGAATATGCCAACCAAGCGCTTAAGCTCTGCCCCGTGTCAGGAGCAGGTCTGGGAGGGAGATGATGTCGATCTGAGTCGAATTCCGGTCATGCACTGTTGGCCAGAAGATGCCGCACCCTTGGTTTCTTGGGGGCTGACGGTAACTCGTGGGCCACATAAAGAGCGTCAGAATTTGGGTATCTATCGCCAACAAGTGCTGGGCAAGAACAAGTTAATTATGCGTTGGTTATCCCATCGTGGTGGGGCTCTGGACTACCAAGAGTGGTGCGAGGCGCATCCTGGCGAGCGTTTCCCGGTGGCGGTGGCTCTGGGCGCTGATCCTGCAACTATTTTGGCTGCGGTAACCCCTGTGCCCGATACGTTGTCTGAATATGCCTTTGCCGGTTTGTTGCGTGGGTATAAAACGGAAGTCGTGAAGTGCCTTTCCAATGACCTTGAAGTGCCTGCCAGTGCGGAAATTGTGTTGGAAGGGTATATTGAGCAGGGTGAGATGGCCCCGGAAGGCCCTTATGGTGACCATACCGGCTATTACAACGAAATTGATAGTTTCCCTGTCTTCACTGTCACACATATCACTCAGCGCCAAGACGCGATTTATCATTCAACTTATACTGGTCGCCCACCGGATGAGCCCGCGGTGATGGGGGTTGCGCTGAATGAAGTATTTGTCCCTATTTTGCAAAAGCAGTTCCCAGAAATTGTCGATTTCTATCTGCCACCAGAAGGGTGTTCATACCGTCTGGCCGTGGTGACAATCAAGAAACAGTATGCAGGCCATGCTAAACGCGTGATGATGGGTGTTTGGTCGTTTTTGCGCCAGTTTATGTATACAAAATTTGTTATTGTTTGTGATGATGATATTAATGCACGTGATTGGAATGATGTTATTTGGGCCATTACGACCCGAATGGACCCCTCCCGCGATACGGTATTAATTGAAAATACACCAATAGATTATTTGGATTTCGCCTCACCGGTTTCCGGTTTGGGATCGAAAATGGGGCTGGATGCCACCAATAAATGGCCAGCAGAGACTCCGCGTGAATGGGGGCGTCCAATTAAAATGGATGAAGAAGTCCGCGCCCGCGTTGATGCTATTTGGGATGAACTCGCCATTTTCAGTGACAAAGAGACGACACGCTAACCGGCGTTGATCTTGTCCTTAGTTTTGCATTTGATGACCCGACAGAGGGAAGGCATGACAACTTTAAGCTGTAAAGTAACCTCCGTAGAGGCCATTACCGATACGGTGTACCGGGTGCAATTGGTGCCTGCATCTGCATTTTCTTTCCGTGCTGGGCAGTATTTGATGGTAGTAATGGATGAGCGGGATAAGCGCCCATTCTCTATGGCATCCACACCGTTGCAGAAAGATTTCATCGAGCTGCATATCGGAGCTTCGGAAATCAATCTCTATGCTATGGCGGTGATGGACCGAATTCTGAAAGAGAAAACGCTGGATGTGGACATCCCTCATGGCGAGGCGTGGTTCCGCGAGGGCAGTGATCGTCCGTTGGTGTTGATTGCCGGTGGCACAGGTTTCTCCTATGTGCGCTCAATTTTGTTAGCGGCACTGGCAGAGCGGCCTGATCGTGAAGTCTCCATCTATTGGGGTGGACGCGAAGCTGTGCATTTATATGACTTAAGCGAGCTAGAAGCGCTGTCGATTAAGTATCCTCAGCTAAAAGTTATTCCAGTGGTCGAGCAACCAGAAGAGGGTTGGCGTGGCCGTACCGGAACGGTACTGAGCGCGGTGTTGCAAGATTACGGCTCTCTCGCTGAGCAGGATATCTATATTGCTGGCCGTTTTGAAATGGCTAAAATTGCCCGTGAGCGTTTTTGTACTGAACGTGGTGCGCAGGAAGCACACATCTATGGTGATGCTTTTGCCTTTATCTGAGTGAATGTTGTGATTCAGAATAAAAAAGCCCGCCCCTGACAGGCGGGAAAACGGCAACTAAACACCAGGTACAGCGGTTATCAGGGCCTGTATTCAGGCCCTTAATATTTCTTAGTGAGATATTTGAAGTTATACGCGTTCAAAGACGGTAGCGATACCTTGGCCTAAGCCGATACACATGGTCGCCAAACCGAACTGCACATCGCGGCGTTCCATTAGATTGAGCAATGTGGTTGAGATTCGTGCCCCTGAACAACCCAATGGATGACCTAATGCAATAGCTCCTCCATTCAAATTGACCTTGTCATCCATGCTCTCCAGCAAACCCAAACCTTTCAGACAAGCCAGTGATTGAGCGGCAAACGCCTCATTTAATTCAAATAAACCAATATCTTCCAGCTTTAGCCCCGCACGTTTTAATGCTAATTGACTAGCAGGCACTGGGCCATATCCCATAATTGATGGGTCACAGCCGACAACCGCCATTGAGCGAATACGGGCGCGCGGTGTTAAACCTAATGATTTCGCACGGGATTCACTCATAATCAGCATGGCAGAAGCACCATCGGAAAGTGCCGATGATGTTCCTGCAGTCACTGTACCGTTGACGGGGTCAAAGGCCGGGCGCAGTGCTGCCAGACCGGCCAGATTTGTTTCTGGGCGAATAACTTCATCGAAATCAAAACGCTTTAAGATGCCATCAGCGTCATGTCCATTAGTCGCGACGATCTCATTGGCAAAATGACCAGCTTGTGTCGCGGCATAAGCGCGTTGATGAGAACGAACAGCAAACTCATCTTGTGACTGGCGGCTGATATTGTGGATTTTTGCCAGCATTTCAGCGGTTAAACCCATCATACCCGCAGCTTTAGCCACAGTACGGCCCATGCCCGGATGGAAGTCAACGCCATGATTCATGGGGACGTGCCCCATATGTTCTACACCACCAATCAAGCTGACTTGTGCGTCACCCACCATGATAGATCTTGCGCCATCATGTAGAGCCTGCATTGACGAACCACACAGGCGGTTAACGGTAACGGCAGGAACGCTATGTGGGATTTCAGCCAACAAAGAGGCATTGCGGGCGATATTAAAGCCCTGTTCTAGCGTCTGTTGCACACAGCCCCAATAGATATCATCGATTTCAGCGGCATTTAGCCCAGGATTACGGCTCAAGATTTCTCGCATCAAGTGAGCGGAGAGGTCTTCTGCTCGAACCTGACGGAATGCACCGCCTTTCGAGCGGCCCATCGGCGTGCGGACGGCATCAATAATGACTACATTTTCCATGTTTTCAGACCTCATGCCGGTTGACTGGTAGAAACATCAAGCAGCGCTGCTGCTACAGGATAATAACTTTCGTTATGTTCAGCTTTGGCTCTCAATCCCGCAGGGACGTGATACAGCGCGCCAAGGTGGGTATAGCGCTGGGCCATTTCGACATAATTCGCACTGCCGATAGTATCGAGATAACGGAAGACACCACCGTGGAATGGCGGGAAGCCCAGCCCATAAACCAAAGCCATGTCACCTTCAGCCGGGCTGGCAATAATGCCTTCTTCCAGACACCGCACAACCTCATTGATCATCGGTATCATGGCGCGCGCGATAATATCGTCGTCGCTAAATTTCTGAGTAGGTTGGCTGACTTGTGCCAGTAATGCATCAACTTGCTCGTCATTCTCTTTACGCGGTTTACCTTTGGCATCTTGGGTATACCGGTAGAAGCCTTGGCCATTTTTCTGACCGAATCGTTGGTTCTCAAACATCACGTCAATGGCATCGCGATAATCTTTATTCATACGATCCGGGAAGCCAGCAGCCATCACGGCTTGTGCATGATGCGCGGTATCAATCCCTACCACATCTAACAGATAAGCTGGGCCCATTGGCCAACCAAACTGTTTTTCCATCACTTTATCAATTTGACGGAAATCACCGCCATCTCTGACTAACAGACCGAACCCCGCCAGATATGGGAATAAAACGCGGTTAACAAAGAAGCCCGGACAATCATTCACTACAATCGGTGTTTTACCCATTTGTGTGGCATAGGCCACAACGGCAGCAATCGTTTTGTCGGAAGTTTTGGCACCACGAATAATTTCAACCAGCGGCATACGATGAACTGGGTTGAAGAAATGCATACCGCAGAAATTCTCTGGGCGTTTAAGTGAGTGAGCTAATTGATCGATTGGAATGGTCGAGGTATTAGAGGCTAAAACGGTTTCTTCACTGATCAGCGCTTCAACTTCAGCCAGAACAGCGGCTTTCACTTTTGGATTTTCCACCACCGCTTCTACGATGACTTGCGCACGTTCAATTCCGCTGTAATCCAGTGTTGGCTGGATAGTTGCCAAAATATTCGCCATTTTCAGGCCATCGACTTTGCCGCGTTCCAGTTGTTTATTGAGGAGTTTGGCAGCTTCATTCATCCCAAGGGTGAGCGATTTGTCATTAATATCTTTCATAATGACGGGCACGCCTTTCAGTGCCGATTGATAGGCAATTCCACCGCCCATAATCCCGGCCCCCAATACCGCCGCTTGTTTGGGGGCGCTGACACCTTTGGACAGTTTTTTTGCCTGACCTTTAACGTATTGGTCATTAAGGAAAATACCGACCAATGCACGAGCTTCATTGGAACCTGCCAATGGCACAAAGCTATTGGTTTCAAGTTTCAATGCCTCGGCTCGGCCAAGTTTTGCCGCAGCTTCGATAGTTTTTACGGCGGTTATTGGCGCTGGATAGTGTTTCCCCGCGACTTGCATAACCATGCCTTTGGCAATGGTAAAGCACATGGCGGCTTCTGTTAGGTTGAGCTTTAGTGGCTCTAATTTTGGGCGGCGGGCTGCTTGCCAATCAAGTTTTCCATCAATCGCCTGTTTCAGCATAGCTAAAGCGGCATCAGCCAGCTTTTCAGGTGCAACAACTGCATCAACCAGTCCAACTTTTAGGGCGTCTTTGGCAATAATATCTTTGCCAGCTGCAATGATTTCTAATGCACTGTCAGCACCTAATAAGCGGGGTAAACGTACAGAACCACCGAAGCCCGGCATGATACCGAGTTTAGTTTCGGGCAGACCAATACGGGTTTCTGGCGATGCAACACGGAAATCAGTGGCCAGAATACATTCACATCCACCACCTAATGCGTATCCATTAATGGCAGAGATTGTCGGGACTGGTAAGTCTTCCAAGCGATTAAAGATATCGTTGGCGAAGACCAGCCATTGGTGCAACTTTTCCGGTGGCGCATTAAACAGAGACAGAAACTCGGTGATATCGGCACCGACAATAAAGGCCGCTTTGGCAGAACGCAGCAGTAACCCTTTAAGTTCGCTTTGTTTTTCCAGCACAGCCAGGGCTTCACCCAAATTGGCTACTGTTTTGGTATCCAGCTTATTAACTGAACCCGGTGCATCAAACACCAACTCGGCAATGCCGTTTTCCAGCCAGTGAAGCTGTAGTGTTTCGCTTTGGTAGAGCATATCTATCTCCTGAATAAGCGCATGTGATCTGGTATGACCAGATATTCAGGAAGTGTGGATATTTTGTTAATGAATTGCAAACAAGAGATTGATTTTTTGCAGTGAAGATCACAGTCAATCAGAAAGGGTAATTGATTTTTATCATATTTATTCGTGACGTTTGGGCGGTTAAATAATCAATTTATCGAGTGACGTAATGTATTTTTCAGGCAGATAAGTTGTCATCAAAACATGGCTTTGGCGACTATGATAAGATGAAAAAATTAAGTTCTAATAGCAAAGGGTACTGTGATGGAAACGCTGGCTTCTTTATATAACGAACATTTATCCACCCTACAACAGCGCACTCGCGACGTGCTGGAGCGTCATCAGCTAGATGCTTTACTGATTCACTCCGGCGAATTACAACGTATTTTCCTTGATGACCGTGACTATCCTTTTAAAGTTAATGCCCAGTTCAAAGCTTGGGTGCCGGTGACTCAAGTCCCAAACTGCTGGTTATGGGTTGATGGGGTTAATACGCCGAAGTTATGGTTTTACTCCCCGGTAGACTATTGGCACAGTGTAGAGCCACTACCAGATAGCTTCTGGACAAAATCAATTGATATGCAGCCGCTAGCTAACGCGGATGATATTGCGCAGCAATTACCTGTGCAGCGGGATCGCGTGGCCTATATTGGATATGCGCAACACCGTGCTCAGGCTCTAGGTTTCAGTGCGGAAAATATTAATCCGCAGCCGGTGCTGGATTACCTTCATTTCTATCGTTCTTATAAAACGGACTATGAGCTGGCGTGCATGCGCGAAGCACAAAAGATGGCGGTCACCGGACATCGGGCTGCTTATGAGGCATTCCAATCAGGAATGAGCGAGTTTGATATCAATCTTGCCTATCTGATGGCAACGGGGCATCGTGATACTGATGTGCCTTACGATAATATCGTGGCGCTGAATGAACACTCTGCTGTGCTTCATTACACTACCTTACAGCATCAGCCACCGGCAGAAATGCGTAGTTTCTTGATGGATGCCGGTGCCGAATATAATGGTTATGCTGCTGACCTGACTCGCACTTATGCCGCTGACAGTGACAGCGATTTTGCCGCATTGATCAAAGATATGAATGATGAACAATTGGCACTGATCAAAACCATTAAAAGCGGTGTGCGCTATACCGATTATCACGTTCAGATGCACCAGCGCATTGCCAAGTTGCTTCATTCCCATAATTTAGTCACAGGTATCAGTGAAGATGCCATGGTTGAGAAAGGGATTACCTGTCCGTTCTTGCCTCACGGGCTGGGCCATCCTCTAGGGCTTCAAGTGCATGATACCGCTGGCTTTATGCAGGATGATACCGGTACTCACTTGGCAGCTCCATCAAAATACCCTTATCTGCGTTGCACTCGAATTCTGCAACCACGGATGGTTCTCACTATTGAACCTGGCCTCTACTTTATTGAATCGTTATTGGCTCCTTGGCGTACCGGGGAATTCAGTAAGCACTTCAATTGGGAGCGCATTGAAGCGCTGAAGCCTTATGGTGGCATTCGCATAGAAGATAATATCGTTATCCATGATAATCGAGTTGAGAACATGACTCGTGACCTGAAGCTGGCCTGATGCAGCCTTATCTGATACCTGCCGCGCCGGTAACTATCAGCGAAGAGATTAAAAAAAGTCGTTTTATCACCTTGTTGGCACACACCAATGGGGTGAATGAAGCGAAAGATTTTATTCAGCAGGTTAAACAGCAGCATCCTACAGCCCGGCATCATTGCTGGGCTTTTGTTGCAGGTACGCCGACAGATTCACAGCAATTAGGTTTTTCTGATGATGGTGAGCCCTCTGGTACTGCGGGGAAACCTATCTTGGCCCAACTGATGGGGAGTCATATTGGCGAAATTACTGCCGTGGTTGTGCGTTACTATGGTGGTATCAAGCTCGGTACTGGCGGATTAGTCAGGGCGTATGGCAGCGGTGTCCAGCAAGCGTTAAAACAGATTGAAGTAAAATATAAAGTCCCACAGGTAGAATATACTTTGCAGTGTGACTATGCGCAGCTTGCCATGGTAGAAACACTATTACAGCAGGTTGAAGGCCAGATTTTACAGAGTGAATATGCACAACTCGTGACTCTTCATCTCTCATTGCCAGCAACTCAAGCCAGTCAGGTCGGGGATAAATTGCGTGATCTCAGTCGTGGTACGTTGCAATTGACGCCCATTTCGCAATAATCCCCATCCAAGTGAATTGCTAAGGAACGTGCCGGAATGCATTTTCGTGCCATAACCCGTATTGTTGGTCTGCTGGTCATCTTATTCTCCGGGACAATGTTTATTCCTGGGCTAGTGGCCTTGATCTATCGTGATGGTGCCGGCCGTGCCTTCAGCGAAACCTTTTTTGTTGCTCTGGCGATTGGTCTTTTGCTTTGGCTACCAAACCGAAAACAGAAACATGAATTGAAGCCGCGTGAAGGTTTCCTGATTGTTGTGCTGTTCTGGACGGTACTGGGCAGTGTCGGGGCATTACCTTTCTTATTCTCAGAGCGGCCCAATCTCTCTCTCACTGATGCATTCTTTGAATCATTCTCCGGTTTGACCACTACTGGAGCGACCACGTTGGTGGGTTTGGATTCATTGCCAAAAGCCATTTTATTTTATCGGCAAATGCTGCAATGGTTGGGGGGCATGGGGATCATTGTGCTGGCGGTGGCAATCTTACCTATTTTGGGCGTTGGAGGGATGCAGCTCTATCGGGCAGAGATGCCTGGCCCGTTGAAAGATAATAAAATGCGGCCTCGAATTGCTGAAACCGCGAAAACACTATGGCTTATCTATGTCTTACTGACCATTGCCTGCGCGCTTTCTTTGTGGGGGGCGGGGATGTCGGTGTTTGATGCTATCTCTCATAGCTTCTCCACTATTGCAATTGGTGGTTTCTCTACTCATGACGCCAGTATTGGTTACTTCAACAGCCCGACTATTAACACCATCATCGGTATTTTCTTGCTGATTTCTGGCTGTAACTTTGGTCTGCACTTTGCGGTACTCAGTGGACGCAGTTTGAAAGTCTATTGGCGTGATCCTGAATTTCGCATGTTTATCTTTGTACAATTGACCTTGGTTATCGTGTGCACCTTGGTGCTTTGGCAACATAGTGTGTACAAATCGGGGTTAGAAACCTTAAATCAGGCATTTTTCCAAGTGGTCTCTATGGCAACCACGGCAGGCTTCACGACGGACAGTATTTCTAAATGGCCGTTGTTCTTGCCGATACTCTTATTATGCTCTGCATTTATAGGAGGGTGTGCGGGATCAACTGGTGGTGGTCTGAAAGTGATTCGTATCCTGCTGCTCTACCTGCAAGGCTCGCGTGAATTAAAACGTTTAGTGCACCCGAATGCGGTTTACACCATTAAGCTGGGGCGGCGTGCGTTGCCGGAAAGAATACTGGAAGCTGTCTGGGGGTTTTTCTCCGCCTATGCTTTGGTTTTCATCATCAGCATGTTGGCGATCATCGCAACGGGTGTTGATGAATTTTCTGCTTTTGCGGCAGTCACCGCAACTTTGAACAATCTTGGGCCAGGTCTGGGTGTTGTTGCTGATAACTTTACCTCTATGAATCCGGCGGCAAAATGGATACTGGTGATAACCATGTTATTTGGTCGACTGGAAGTCTTCACTTTGTTGGTTCTCTTCACTCCAACATTCTGGCGTGAGTAATTCTGCATAAGGAACATTGCTATGAAAGTATTGATACTTTACTCCAGCCGAGATGGCCAAACGAAAACCATCGCTTCTTATATAGCTAAAGAATTATCGGTGGTAGCCACTTGTGAAATACAGGACTTGGCAGACGTGGGGCAAATCGATCTGAGCCAATACCAGCAGGTAATGATTGGTGCTTCAGTACGCTATGGGCATTTCAATCCGAGTTTGACCAAATTCGTCAATAAACACGTCGAACAACTCAACCAGATGCCGAGTGCTTTCTTTGCGGTTAACCTGACAGCACGTAAGCCAGAAAAGCGTTCGCCACAAACAAATGCTTATGTGCGTAAGTTCCTGCTCAGTACACCGTGGCAACCGACATTGTGCACCGTATTCGCAGGAGCCTTGCGTTATCCCCGTTACCGTTGGATCGACCGGGTAATGATCCAGCTTATTATGCGTATGACTGGTGGGGAAACGGATACCAGTAAAGAAGTTGAATATACGGATTGGCAGCAGGTCAGCGGTTTTGCTCAGGATTTCTCGGAATTGTCGTACAAAAAATAACAAGAATGACGTTTATCGCAGCAAATCGTTGAAATAAAACACGGTTGAAAAGTTTTTTTAAATTAGGGGTTGCAGGCTGTCAGGAACTCCCTATAATGCGCCTCCACTGACCGGGAACAACGAAACAAA
>NZ_CACVAF010000009.1 GCF_902726565.1 Yersinia vastinensis | reverse complement strand
AATAATAACATCATTTAATTTTGAACTATCAAGCATTCCAAATGAGCAAATAATAAAATCATTTTCTGCTATATCTAGTCTTTTCCTGGCATCATACTTGGTTCTTTCAATTGGTTTTCTACGTAATAAAGGAATGACTTCCCAATTTTTAGTAACTTTTTTATCATACCAATGGCAAGCCAAACTATAAGAATAAGAAGAGTGCGTTATGATCCCTTTTGCAGCTGCTAATAAACTAAAGTTTGAAGGATATTTGTACATGATATATTCATCATCATCTTTCTCTGCTCGTTCAATAATCGCTGAATATCCATGTGAGAAGAATAACTCTCTTTCCCAAATACCTAAGCCTCCATCTCTAGATTCAATATATCTTAAATAATTACTCATGTAAAAATCATGCAGACAAACTACACCCGGAACGAGGGTAATTAATTTATGCATATATTCATGATATGGTGAATTTCCAAAATGATATAATATATGATCATAATTTTGAGAATTTTTTAGGAAATCATTTGAGTTAATAACCTTGATTCTATCATCTATAAATTTGCTTGTTATAACAGATTGCTCACAAACAACATCAATATCATAAAAACTCGCAAGATATGGTATCAAATCTTCGCTGTATTTAGCTATTCCAGTTCTTTCCGGAGAGAGTGGTGATATATAAGCCAATTTTAAACGACTTACAGATCTCTCGATATTAATAGCCTTGGTACTTTTATTTATTGATTCGAAAACTTGTAGTGCTTTTAAAGCGGTCTGATCCCATGAAAAATATTTTTTTCTTTCATTTTCTACTTTTTTCAATTTTTCATAAAGACTTTTATCAGTCATTACTCTTTCAATTTTACTAGCAATATCCGCAACTGAGAAAGGATCAAATAATGCATCTTCATCACCAATAACTTCAGGTAAACTCGAATTATTAGCACCAATTACTACAGCACCACAAGCCATTGCTTCAAGAGCAGGTAAACCAAATCCTTCATGCCATGAAGGAAAAATAAATAACGAACACAAATTATAGAGTTTAACTAGGTCATCATCAGAAATATAGCCCGTTATACGAATTTGATCTTCTATATCAAACTTCTTGGCTTCTGCAAGAATATTGTATCGCGAAATATCAGATAATTTTCCGGAAATAACAAGTAAATATTTATTTTTTATATGAACAGGAAGTAAACTATAAGCCTCGAGCAGGCGAGGTAAATTTTTTCTCTCATCGGCTCCCCCAGCATACAGGAAGAAATCTTTCGTTAAAAAATATTTAGTGGAGATATCTTCAATTACAATTTGTGAATATTCATTTTTTTTAAAAAGATCATCACAACCTGTTGAAACGTTGAAAATATTACCTTTTCTATCTTCTAAATATTTGTTACCTTCATTTTCTGTGAACTCTGATATTGCTAATAAAGCATCACATCTATTAATATAATTTATTTTTTCTAGATAAAAATTTTTATATTCTGGATTATGGTCGAGATAATTTTCTGGATTCTGTAAGGGGATTAGATCATATAATGTCGCTACTGTCGGTATTCTGGTGCTAAATTCATTCACACTTAAAATACTATTATCTAAGAAACCTTCGAACATAGTAGGAATATAGATAAGGTCAGGTTTAAGACTATAAATAAAAGCTTCTCTAATAAGCTTTGCATTTTCTATTCGCGTATGATCTTGATTGGCTTGATAACTTAGTGGGCCTGGAGAATACCAAAACTTAATATTCTCTCGGGAAATAATCCCATCAAAATTATCAAGCACAGAAGATATCGAATCAGTCATCGTACCATTAGCAACTAGAATAACATCATGATTTCCTTTGTTTTTAATAATTGCCTTGGTTATTAATAGGGTATATCTACCAATTCCACGAAAACGGCTAGCTGATTGAATTCCTTGCAGGTCAATGACTAATCGCATGCTATTTCCTTTTGGATCTAATATGGAAGTCCAATTTTATTCTCATATTTTTCGTATCATTTGATATATTTAATTCTTCATTGAGTCCCTTATATTTATAAATAACCCTCATAAGACTCGCTTTAAATTTAACATATATATTCCTATATAAATATCTTAATAAATCATAGCAGCCTATTTTTTTTGATAGGAGGACAATATAAATTTTCAAAATATATTCACCTAATTAACGCATTCTATTGGCGATGGCTAATATTCAGTAAGCAACTGATGCTTATGATTTAAAGATGTATTTAATAAAAATACCAATTACAAATAATAGCTATTTTCATTATAAAATTATTTTTCGCTTAATAACTCTAAAATTTCTTTAGTTTTACTATCCATTAAAGTGACATTTCCTATTGATTCAACATTTAGACGCACTACAGGCTCAGTATTTGAAGTTCTTAAATTAAACCGCCAATCACTGTACTCAATACTGATACCGTCGGTTAAATCAACATTGACAGCATCGGGTTCATAGATAGCCCTAATTTTGGCAATGCAACTTTTAGCATCTATCAACTTACGATTAATCTCGCCAGAGGCAGGGAATGCCTTCATACGATCACCAACTAATTGGCTTAAGGACATATTCTTAACGCAAAGTAATTCTGCGACTAATAGCCATGGGATCATTCCACTATCGCAATATGCAAAATCGCGAAAATAATGATGAGCACTCATCTCTCCGCCATATATTGCATCTTCTTTGCGCATTCTTTCCTTTATAAAAGCATGGCCCGTCTTAGACATGACTGGAATCCCGCCAGCTTTAGAAATAATATCAACTGTATTCCAAGTTAAACGTGGGTCATGAATTATTTTAGCGCCCTTTTCTTTCTGTAAAAAAGCTTCACCTAACAAACCTACAATATAATAACCCTCAATAAATTGTCCGTTCTCATCAAATAGGAAACAGCGGTCAAAATCACCATCAAATGCAATCCCCATATCCGCACCAGAATCAATAACAGATTTTTCTGTATCCGCTCGGCACTCTGGAAGTAAAGGATTGGGAATTCCATTAGGGAAATGACCATCAGGGTGATGGTGAACTTTGACAAATTCTATTGGGAGGTGTGCAGCAACAAAGCGTTTTTCAATTTCATCAATCACATGCCCGGCAGCACCATTGCCAGAGTTTATTGCAAGTTTCAAAGGTCTGGTGAAGTTTTTAAAGTCGATGTAACCCATCAAATGATCTACATACTCACTGAGTATTGAGATCTTCTTATAACGACCTCTTTTACTTTGGTCCGGTGCTGTGAAATTATTCTCTTCTGCCAGCCTTTGGATATCACGTAGACCAGTATCACCGCTAATAGGTTTAGCGTTTTCCCGGACCAGCTTCATTCCGTTGTAATTCATTGGATTATGGCTAGCAGTCACTTCTATTCCGCCATCCACGCCTAAGTGAAATGTGGCAAAATAGACCTCTTCAGTACCGCTTAATCCAATATCCAAGACATCACTACCAGCATCCATCAATCCGTCTGCCAAAGCCATCTTTAGGGATTCACTGGTTAACCGAACATCACCACCAACAACAATAGTTTTAGGTTTTAAATACTCACCAAAAGCTCGACCAATACGATAAGCAATATCTTCATTCAACTCTAAACCCAATTGACCACGGATATCATAAGCTTTAAAACAAGTTAGGGTATTCATTGTTTCCTCTAAATCAGCAGCGGCCATAATGGTCTTTAATTCTGATAATGTCGTCATCGCCCAAGTAAGAACCTGACTGAACTTCAATAAGCTCAAGTGGAATTTTCCCTGGATTCTCTAACATATGGAGTGAACCAATAGGAATAAAAGTTGACTGGTTTTCAGTAATTAAGAATGTCTTGTCTGCAATCGTCACTTTTGCAGTACCGGATAACACAATCCAATGTTCTGCACGATGATGATGCATCTGCATAGAGAATGCGCCGCCCGGCTTAACCGTAATGCGATTTACATTAAAGCGTTGTTCATTAACAACAATGTCGCAACGTCCCCAAGGGCGATATGTTTCTCTGTGACGACGATATTCACTGCGCTTTGTTAATTTAAGATGTTCAACAATCTTTTTAACATCTTGTACTTTAGATTTATCAACAACTAATACGGCATCTTTAGTGCTAACAATAACTAAATTGTCCACCCCAACAGCTGCGACTAATTTTTCATCTGTGTTGATATAGCAATTCTGTGTGTCATGTAAGTAAGTATCGCCAGTAACAGCATTACCTAATTCATCTTTGCTGCTCACATCCCAGAGTGCAGACCAAGAACCAACATCGCTCCAGCCGGCGTCAAGCGGTACGACCACAGCATTACTGGTTTTTTCCATCACGGCATAATCAATAGACTCATCCGGACAAGTACTAAATTTATCTTTATCAATAGTGATAAAATCTTTGTCTGAGTCTGAATCTTTCATCGCGGCTTTACAGGCGTCAAGAATATCGGGTCTGAATTTTTCTAATTCTTGGATATATCGCTTGGCGCGGAACATAAACATGCCACTATTCCAATAATATTCACCAGAATGAATATATTGCTCTGCCGTTTTTAAATCCGGTTTTTCAACAAAACGCTCAACTTTGAAAGCTTCAGAGATATCATTAACGGTGGTTTCGCCACGCTGTATATAACCGTAGCCAGTTTCTGGGCCCGTTGGAACGATGCCAAAAGTAACTAGGCTGTCTTTCTTAGCAAATGGAATTGCCTTGGTGACGGCTTGTTGGAATGCTTGGCAATCATTGATTATGTGGTCGGCAGCCAACACTAACATTATTGGGTCGTCGCCTTGGGAGACAGCGTTTAGCGCGGCTAATGCAATGGCAGGGGCAGTATTACGCCCAACAGGTTCTAATATTATATTATGTGATAGTTTATTTATTTGCCGCAACTGTTCAGCGACTAAGAACCGATGTTCTTCATTACAAATGACGACTGGCTCTCTAACAGAAATTCCTTCTAAACGATTCACAGTCTCCTGTAACATCGAATTTACCCCATGCAAGCGTAAAAACTGCTTGGGATAAAGCTCTCTTGACATCGGCCACAGACGACTACCCGTTCCACCCGCCATAATCACCGGAAGTAACATCATATATCCTTATCACTATAAAGTTGCATACAACTAGAAGTACCACACCTCAAATGAGAATAATAACTATTCCATAAGAAATAATAATCAGCATAATTAATTGGTTTAACAACGCTACCGCCCTTGGCTTTACAGCTACCAATAGCTACTTGCTCATATTTACAGCATTTCATCGTCACTGTTAAATTATAGACGTATGATTTTATTGAGTGAATTATACTCACATAATTATTTCTACTGATTATCTATTATATAGCATTAAATTTAACTAGGAAATATCTGTTAGTTTCCTTCATTTATCTGACGTGTTTTTTTAAGGATTACACAATAGTTTCAGTGAGTTACAGTTTTCCTTTTTATTCTTCACATTCGTATTTTTTGTTAGTAATATCGTCCTTTTCTTATATTTGAATTTGAAAACCTCGTGTTACAGGGCCATTATTCTCATCTACGGCACAAGCCATAGAAATAAAAGGTGAAGTTAGAAATATGGAATGGATCGCAGATCCTACTATTTGGGCAGGGCTGGCGACGCTAGTTGTGCTTGAAATTGTGTTAGGTATAGACAACCTAATATTTATTGCTATTTTGGCGGAGAAACTGCCCCGGCACTTGCGGGATAAGGCCAGAGTCACAGGGCTACTATGTGCATTATTGATGCGACTGGTGCTGTTGGCCAGTATCTCTTGGTTAGCGACCTTAACTGCCCCCTTGGTCACCCTTTCCGGGCACCCATTCAGTGCCCGCGATTTGATTATGTTGGTTGGGGGGATATTTTTGCTCTTTAAAGCCACCATGGAGCTCAATGAGCGACTTGAAGGCAAAGACCATCAGCAGAGCCAGCAACGTAAAGGTGCTCGTTTCTGGCCGGTAGTGGCGCAGATTGTCGTGTTGGATGCCATTTTCTCCCTCGACTCAGTTATTACCGCTGTTGGTATGGTCGACCACCTTGCAGTCATGATGGCAGCTGTCTGTATCGCCATTGGGTTGATGCTATTGGCCAGTAAATCACTGACTCGCTTTGTGAATGCACATCCAACCATTGTCATTCTTTGCTTGAGTTTCCTGCTGATGATTGGCTTCAGTCTAGTGGCCGAGGGTTTTGGTTACCATATTCCGAAAGGCTATCTGTACGCAGCGATTGGCTTCTCTGTAATTATTGAGTCATTGAATCAGTTTGCACAATTCAACCGCCGTCGCTTTCTGTCTACTGTTCGGCCGTTACGTGAAAGGACAGCAGAAGCTGTGTTGCGTATGCTCAGTGGCAAGCATGAAGAAGCGGAGTTGGATAATCACACAGCCAATCTGATTGCGGATAATACCAGTGAAGGTCAAGAGGTGTTCAACGAGCAAGAACGTAGGATGATTGAGCGGGTACTGGGGCTAGCTCAACGGACCGTCAGCAGCATCATGACATCCCGCCATGATGTTGAATATCTAGACCTTAATGATCCTCCTGAGAAGTTGGCTCAATTGCTGACGAAAAATCTGCACACTCGAATTGTTGTCACTGAGGATAGCTCGACTGATGAACCCCTGGGGGTTATCCATGTCATTGATTTACTGAAACAACAGTTGGCTGGAGAAAAACTTGATTTACGTGCGTTGATTCGCCAACCGCTGATTTTCCCTGAGCAAGTTTCTCTATTGATGGCACTTGAGCAATTTCGCCAAGCACAGACACATTTTGCTTTCGTGGTCGATGAGTTTGGTTCCATCGAAGGTGTTGTTACTCTGACGGATGTGATGGAAACCATTGCGGGTAATCTACCGGTGGCAGGTGAAGAGCTGGATGCACGCCACGATATTCAGCAAACAGAAGATGGTTGTTGGATTGCGAATGGTTATATGCCGCTGGAAGACTTAGTCCTTTATCTGCCTTTGCCCATTGATGATAAACGTGAATATCACACATTAGCCGGGTTATTGATGGAGTACACCCAGCGAATACCAAAAGTTGGCGAGCAGCTGAAGATTGGCGACTATCTGTTTGAGCCTCTGGAAGTGAGTAGTCACCGTATATTGAAGGTGAAAATAACGCCACTGGCTGTGCCTGATCCTGATTATGAAGTGTAGTTGACCTATGGGGTATAGTTGACCTGCGGTATATTAGGCCGGGTGTCTATTGTCACCCGGCTTTTTTATGGCTTCATGTCGAAATTATAAGTGCACTGGTACCAAAATCTCAGTGGCGACAATCACGACAACCAAACCGACCAATACTGGCACAGAGGTGCGTTTTACCACTTCGAAAGGCGATATTTTTGCCATCCCGGCTACCGCAACAACAACCCCCGAAACTGGGGATAACGTGCGACCTAAATTTGATGCCTGTAGCATGGGAATAACCAGATAAGCCGGGTTTATCCCCATTTGAGCCGCAAGTTTCGGAATCAATTCAACAAAGGCATAAAACGGTGCGTTACCTGAACCTGTTGTCATTGCCGCCAGCATAGTTATCACGACCAAAACCAGCATCATAATAATGCCACCGGTGCCAAAAGATTGAGCCAATCCAATCAAACCGCTGATAAAACCAACGGTGCTCAAACCTTGCGCGAACACCCCAGCAGCAACTAACAACATCACCACAGTCGCAAAAGCATCAGCCATACCGCGATAAGCCACTTCAAGACCGCTGAATACGGTTTTCGCATCGAAACTACGCAAGAATTCAATCACAGCAGCCATCAGCATGCAGATAACCAATACTGTGATGATGTGTAATTCTGGCCCCCATTTACCATCAAATATCAGCACGCCAATAATTGGTGTGAATGGCAAGATGGCATAAAAACCCGGTGCATTTGTTTTGATGTCGTTTACATCCATCATTTCATGCTTTTCCTGGCTTTTATTGTCGAGATAGCGCTGCCAGAAAAAGTGAGCTATGGCCATGCAAACGATAGCGGCAATAGAGATGGGCAATGTTGTTTTAAAGGCAAAATCAACCAGCGGCATTTCAGAGGCTTGTGCAGCCAGCACAACGTCACCGGAGGTGGGAGCCAGAATAATCGCCGCAGGAGATGCGCAAATAGCCGCCGCTGCTCCACGGCTGATACCAACGTTAACCATCACTGGGAATAATGTGGCCATCAACAGCACACCTAACCCGGTTGCCGATGATACCGCCAACGACATCAAGCAGGCCACGATGTATGCCGCGACCATCAGTAAATAGGGGGAATTGATCATTTGCAGCGGTTTAGATGCTATCTTGACTACCACATCATTTGCACCGATATGTGTCATATAAGCCGCAAAGCCACATAACACCATGATCATCATACCCAGATCACCGCCACGGCTCATCAACAGGATTTTGACATATTCGACAATATCCGTTGCTCGCCAACCTGTTGGCGTCGCACTGGCTGGCAACACGCTTTTGCCCATCAGGGCACTGATCGCCAATAGCAGTAGACCACCGACCATCAACACACCTGTGGCCGAATAACCTTTAATAATATAACGGCCTACGCCGACCGCCACGACAATCCCAATCAAAAGATCTAACATATACCCTCTCTCACCGAATATCCCCTTGGTATTTGGGTATACTCATTTGTTGCTGAATGCTGCATTAAGATTCTTCTTGTAAAAATGCAGAAATAGCCCTGCACTCTGCCCAAAGTCCATCGGCGAGTTTATGACATCTATCAATGATTCGCAGGGATTTTAGAAACAAATATTAGTTTGTGAGTAAGCCAAAGTATTTTGTATTTAGAAATACGAGATTGGGGATCAATGCAACAACAGAAAAATAACAAAGAATAGCTATCATCCAATATTGATAAGCCACCCGACATATCAATATTGGCGATGTAGATTAAAGCTTATCAATCAGCTTCTTAAGGTCCTGACGGGCGCGGTTCTCTGGGTTACGTTCAGCCCAGTCACTGAGGGCTCTTTTCGCACGCTGCTGCAATTCATTACGCAGGAGTTGCTCAACATTCAGTTGGTAACTCAATTGAGTCCACGGGCCATAAATACGTAGTGGAATATCCGTGTTTTGTAAAAACTTAACCAACCGATCTTCGCCACTCCAGCCTTGCATCACCCGTACAGACAGATTCATGTCGCACTGCCGTTGAGGTAAATTAAGCTCACCATTGCCTGTAATCGCAATTAATGCAGAATCAGCACTGAGGCTACTTACATTCACTCGCCCTTTGTTTAGAGCCAGATTGGCTTGTAGCTGTTTAACCTCTGTGTAGCGCTCATGGCGCTCTTCGGCTTTAACATCATTGGAACTGCGGGTCACGGCTTGTTGGATAAGCTGCTGGATATTCAGCCCTTGCAACTGCGCACCATTCATGCTGAGTTGCGCATCCCCTTTCCAGCGACGGTTGAATGCCTCGACATTGAGGCCGTCCCCAGACAGTTGCGCTTTCATGGAGAATTTACCGGTCATCATCTGCGGTAAACCTGCCGCCAATAATACAGGCCCCAATTCCATATTATTAATTATAGGGCTAACCGTTGTGAGCACTTTCTTTCCGGTCACATCCAGCGAGCCTGGTAGTGAGAAATCTCCTCCCAGTGCCTTGCCCGTTAAATGACTTATCTGCACATTCCCTCGTTGGTTTGATGCCTGCAGATTCAGTTGATTGACGTTGATAGCGCGATAAACCAAGTTACTCGCTGTGAGTGTTATTTGTGCAGTAAAATCGCGCAATGCTTGTAAGTCTTGACCGACATCATCATCAGCCTGAATCGCAATAACCGGTGCAGTCGCAATCGGCTGTTTAGCCAACGCTTTGCTATCCGCCGTGTTTTTAGCCTCCCAACCAAAAATCGCGTCTAAGTTTAGATTATCAGCAGCTAGATTGATGGCATAATCAGGGATATCACCCAGCGTCGCTTTGGCGCTCCCGGTCAACTGGTTGTTATTTGCTGAGAAACTCAGTTGGTTCAGCAATAACTGCTGGATGTCACTTTGATAGCTGGCTTGTAATGTTCCCTCTCCACTCACGCCCCCGATAGGAATATCTGCGCCTTCCAATTTATAGGTAAATTGGCTGATATTGGCACTGAACTGCTGCGGATAATGGCGCATGTCGGCATCTGCAACCATGGCAAACGTGATATCCCGTTGATTACGGTTAACACGGCTGGAAAGAGTGATATGGACTTGTCGTTGCGCGTCTTGTTGAAGCTCAAGGTTAATGTCGCGGACATTCACTTGATCATTATCTGTCCGTTGCCAAACCAACAGGCTGTCAGCAATCTGGACTTTATTAATATCAAGCTTCCAAGCGCGGTGTTCATCAACAGGTGCAGTTCCGCTTGGGGCAACTGGCGCTCCTGGTTGTTGTTGTGCTTCACTGTCAGGCGTTAAGCGGATAACCGCCCCTTTCAGCATCACCTGTTTAACATCAAGCTGATGTGATAGCAGTGGCCAGAGTTTGACATCCAAGCGCATATTTTCAGCACTGATCACTGGAGTCGTCGCGCCGGGGGCCGTCAGCGCAGTCCGGCCAACAATAATGCTAAGTTGTGGCCAGACATGCCAACGCAAATCACCTTCAAGTTGTAGCTGATAACCACTTTTCCTTTCAACCTGTTTGACCATATATCCACGGAAGTCATTTGGATTTACTAGCAATACCAATGCGCTCATACCTGCAACTAATACAACGAGCAGGATAATTAACGTCGTTAGTAATCGTCTCATGACATCCTCTTGTCTAAACAAGCGATAAAGCCCAAACCGGCTAAAATCAGCGAGAAAAATGGCTAGTCTTTGTCGATACGACTGGCTACAGCACCTTGTTGGCCCCGGTATTTTGCATCCTGACGACTATTATAAGGACGAGCTGCCGGGCCTGAAAGTGGCTCAAAACTCAGCGCGCCAATGAGCATCCCTGGACGCAGGGCCAATGGCAGCTTACCTGAATTATAGAACTCCAGCACAATCCTGCCTTGCCAACCGGGATCGATTCGGTGTGCTGTCACATGCACCATCAACCCAAGACGGGCCAAAGAAGAGCGGCCATCAAGCCAACCGACCAAATCATCAGGGATAGTAACTGATTCTAGTGTCACTGCGAGCGCTAACTCACCAGGATGCAGGAAGAAGGCCTCCCCTTCAGGTAAGTTGATCTCATCACTCATGACCCGTTCGAGCGCTTCACTGACTTCATCTTTCGGGCCACTTAAATCTATATATGCAGCAGTGTGGCCACGGAACACTCGAAATTGGTTGCCTAAGCGAACATCGACTGTAGCACCATTGATACGTTCGACAGGCGGGCGAGGGTCAATGCCCAATTTTCCGCTGTCCAGCCAAGCCTCTATGTCACGGTCGCACAGTCTCATTGCTTAAATCTCCATTAGAATTCGCATGTTACAGCTCGCATACTCTGAAAGCTGCCATATTAAGAAGCAAAGGTCCAGACGAACATTACTCAAAGAACTGGCTGATTTTTGCTTTTAGAATATCGATCGCAATTCGGTTCTTACCACCGCGCGGAACGATAATGTCAGCATATTGTTTGGAAGGTTCTATAAATTGCAGAAACATTGGGCGTACGGTTTTCTGGTACTGCGCCATAACAGAATCCATTGAGCGGCCACGTTCATTCACATCACGCTTCATTCGGCGCATCAAGCAGATATCCAATGGGGTATCGACAAAGATTGAGAAATTCATCTCCTGGCGCAAGCGGATATCAGTCAACAGCAAGATCCCTTCCAGAATAATGACTTTCTTCGGTTCTAAATGGACAGTCTCTTTTTTACGCGTGTGCTCGGTATAGCTGTAAAGTGGCAATTCAATCGACTTACCTGCTTTCAGTGATTGCAGATGTTCTAGCAATAAGTTGTGATCCATGGCGCTGGGGTGGTCGTAGTTGGTTTTGACCCGCTCTTCCATCGACAGATGACTCTGGTCTTTGTAATAACCATCCTCAGGGATGACGCCAATATGTTGGTCGCCCACCTGTTCGCGCAACTCACGATACAGCGTACTGGCGATAAGACTTTTTCCGGAGGCTGAGGCACCCGCTATCCCGATAATGACGCACTGGTGTGCTTTGTCAGTCATAAAATTAAAGACCTGATTACTAAATGTTGTGAGGGGAGACGAAGCATGCAAGATGCTTCGAGCGCGCCAATTATAAGGAGTTAGCCCGTTCGATGCTAGCGCTATACCCTTCATACTTGAAGTTGCAGCAGTGTTAGCTGCCCTCAAGCACCCGAGTCACTGACCAGTGTCAGCTCATCGGGATGCTCTCGTTTGCCGCCTACCTGCAACCCCAATTATTTTGGGTATCAATCAAGCGCGCTCACTACAGTGCGCGGAAGGAGATTTCCGTAGGGATAGCCTCACCTTTCCAGTACATTTGTGCCGCAACTCGGGATGCCAGTTCGCGATACATTCCTGTGAATTCACTGTCGGGTTTGCAGGCAACCGTCGGCTCTCCACGGTCCAGATCTTCACGCAATGACATATGCAGAGGAAGTTGCCCCAGTAACTCGCAATTGTACTTTTTCGCTAATTTCTCTGCCCCACCCGTACCAAAAATAGGCTCCAGATGGCCACAGTTGCTACAAATGTGCACACTCATATTCTCAACGATACCCAGTACCGGCACATGAACTTTCTCAAACATCACAATGCCTTTCATCGCGTCGATCAATGCAATGTCTTGTGGTGTTGTCACCACCAAGGCACTAGTGACCGGAATGTTCTGCGACAGTGTCAACTGGATATCCCCAGTACCCGGTGGCATATCAATCACCAGATAGTCCAAATCTGGCCATAGAGTGTCTTGCAGCATCTGTAACAATGCCTTACTAGCCATAGGGCCACGCCATACCATCGCATTCTCATCAGTGACCAGATAACCAATAGAGTTAGTGGCTATCCCGTGGGCCATAATTGGCGCCATATGTTTACCATCAGGGGAGGTTGGCCGCTGATTCACAGTTCCCATCATGTTGGGAATGGACGGGCCATAAATATCAGCATCCAAAATACCAACGCTAACCCCTTTCTCAGCCAATGCCAGTGCCAGGTTAACGGCAGTGCTGGATTTCCCCACCCCACCTTTGCCGGAACTGACAGCCAGTATGTTGCGCACGCCTTTAATACCCGGCTGGTCATTAGCACGTTTCAGCGTTGTAATATTATGAGAGAGCTTCCAGTCAATGGCTTTAGCGCCGGTCACCGTCAGCAATTCATCACTGACGGATTCTTTTAATATCTCAAAACCGAACTGCCAGGCAAAAGGCATCACCAGCTCGATATGCAGTACATTGTCCAGTAACGCGCAGTGGTGAATAGCACGTAGAGTGCTCAGATCCTTTTGCAAGGTTGGGTGAGTAAAGGCAGCAAGAACCTTTGAAATTTGTGATTGCAGCAGGTCAGCGGTGGTCTGCTCAGGGGATTTTTGGCTCATCCCGGCTCCTTGAATTTATCGTTATTAACCTCCAATAGTGTACCAGAACTCATCCAGACCTGTGTGCACCGAATAGTGAGAAAACCATGACAGACCGCATAATCCACAGTGTTAATAACTCAATGTGCTGAAAAGTGACTAAAATGAGCTTGTTACCACTTAAGGTAATCTGCGGCTTGCCTTACCCTAGCGACAAGCCCGCTTATCGGTTAACATCAAAGACCCTTTAATCCACATAAAGAAAGCAATTTCCCACTATGGCTCAAGTCGCGAAAAAAATATTGGTGACGTGCGCGCTACCATACGCTAACGGTTCTATTCATCTCGGCCACATGCTCGAGCACATCCAGGCAGATATCTGGGTCCGTTTCCAGCGAATGCGCGGCAACCAGGTTCATTTTATCTGTGCAGATGATGCCCACGGCACCCCAATCATGCTGAAAGCGCAGCAACTGGGTATCGAGCCAGAGCAGATGATTGCCGAAATGAGCCAGGAGCACCAACAGGATTTCGCCGGTTTCGCTATCAGTTATGATAACTATCACTCCACTCATAGTGATGAAAACCGTGAGCTGTCGAGCCTGATTTACAGCCGCCTGAAGGCTAATGGCTATATCAAAAATCGCACTATTTCTCAGCTCTATGATCCTGAGAAAGGCATGTTCCTGCCCGATCGCTTTGTGAAAGGCACTTGTCCGAAGTGTAAAGCGCCAGATCAATATGGCGATAACTGTGAAGTTTGTGGCGCAACCTACAGCCCGACGGAGCTTATCGATCCAAAATCTGCGGTATCAGGTGCAACACCGGTAATGCGTGAGTCTGAGCACTTCTTCTTCGACCTACCTGCGTTCAGCAACATGCTGCAAGCGTGGACACGTTCTGGTGCACTACAAGAACAAGTTGCCAATAAAATGCAGGAATGGTTTGAATCTGGCCTGCAACAATGGGATATCACCCGTGACGCCCCTTACTTCGGTTTTGAAGTGCCAGATGCCCCCGGCAAATATTTCTACGTTTGGCTGGATGCGCCAATTGGCTATATGGGGGCATTTAAAAACCTGTGTGACAAGCGCGGCGATTTAGATTTTGACGAATTCTGGCGTGAAGGTTCGACAACGGATCTTTATCATTTCATTGGTAAAGACATTGTTTACTTCCACAGCCTGTTCTGGCCAGCCATGCTCGAAGGCAGTAACTTCCGCAAGCCGACCAACCTGTTTGTACATGGCTATGTCACCGTAAACGGCGCGAAAATGTCGAAATCCCGCGGTACATTTATCAAAGCGGGCACTTACCTAAAACATCTCGATGCAGATTGCTTGCGTTATTACTATGCCGCCAAGCTCTCTTCACGCATTGATGATATCGACTTGAATCTGGAGGATTTCGTCCAGCGTGTTAATGCTGATATCGTCAACAAAGTGGTGAATCTGGCTTCCCGTAATGCCGGTTTTATTAACAAACGTTTTGCCGGCAAATTAGCCGATCAACTTGCTGATCCTGCGCTGTATAAAACCTTTACCGATGCTGCGACCAGTATTGCTGATGCTTATAACAGCCGTGAATCAGGTAAAGCGATTCGTGAAATTATGGCGCTAGCAGATGTGGCAAACCGCTATGTTGATGAGCAGGCACCTTGGGTTGTGGCGAAAGAAGAAGGCCGCGATGCTGATTTGCAGGCCATTTGCTCCATGGGGATCAACCTGTTCCGAGTTCTGATGACTTACCTCAAGCCAGTATTGCCATCCCTGACAGAACGTACTGAGGCTTTCCTCAATACCGAACTGACATGGGATAGCATTGAACAGCCGTTGCTCGGCCATCAGATTAATACCTTTAAGGCGCTGTTTAACCGTATTGACTTGGACAAGGTGAACGAGATGGTCACCTCTTCTAAAGAAGATATGGCCCCAGCCGTAGTAGCAACGGGCCCATTAGCTGATGATCCAATTCAGGAAACCATCAATTTTGATGATTTTGCTAAAGTGGACATGCGTATCGCACTGATTCAACAAGCCGATTTTGTTGAAGGCTCAGATAAATTGTTGCGGCTGAAACTGGACCTCGGTGGCGAAACTCGCCAAGTCTTCTCGGGTATTCGCTCGGCCTATCCTGATCCGAAAGTATTGGAAGGGCGTTTGACTGTGATGGTTGCGAACCTAGCTCCACGCAAAATGCGCTTTGGTATTTCAGAAGGCATGGTGATGGCAGCAGGCCCCGGTGGGAATGATATCTTCCTACTCAGCCCGGATAATGGTGCTCAACCTGGCATGCAAGTAAAATAATCCTCCTCGTTAACATGCTGGTCAAGGCTAACTTGACCAGCATTCTTAGGGCATCTAGGCGCTAACTCTCACCGTCACTCTATTCTTTAGGTATTTGAGGTTGCCGCTCACGCAGCCAATCTTCCAGCCAAAAAAGCATATTAATAAACAGGCTTAAGGAAAAAATCAAAAATAGAATATTATCTAATAAAGAGATCTTAATTAGTGCGTCGATAATAATATTCTTATGATGTTTTATATCGACGAAACCCGAAGAGAAAAACCAAAAGACACCAACCGCGCCCAATATATTTAATACCACCACAGGCCAATGCCATTTAGCCAGTAGAAAGAAAATCCATGACAGCATCATCAATGAAATAAAGGCGTCATCCGGCTCAAATAGCAGGAAAAAACTGATATATAACAAACTAAAACAGATCAGAGTCAGTCCAAACGGATACTCATCAGGTAAGTTAGAAGCTAATTGTTTTCTACGTTCACATGTGGGTGGTTTTACGTCATAGATATTGATAAAGATGAGATAAAGTAAAAATAACCCGAATAAAAATAGCGTGAGCGTACTATTCTGAAAATAACCACCAAGCGGAAGAAGATGGAAAATTAATAAATAGGGGCTCAGTCTCTGGCTTGCCAAGCGATATGAGCAAGGCAATAACAATACTAATGAATATACGATAGAAAAAGATGATATTGACAGCGATAAGATTTCATCAAAAAAATCAGGAAACATTATCATTGTTAAGAAAATGATAATTATCGACGCAAATAAGTAGCGGATAAAAAGAAAAAGAAACTCGGTACGAGACATATAACGATAGAGGGTATCATCGTTAATAGCATTGCTGATAATGTCATTGACATTCAGTTTTGTCTTATCAGCTTCATCCTGTCTGAATTTATATAGGTTGCTAATTTTACCCATGGTGATTTTAATCCTTTAAATATCATTAAATTTAGAACGTGTAGAACTTACATCAATTATGATGATTAACCTTATTATCTCTCAATGCTATTTAGAATATCAGCACTCAGTTAGTAACGAAATAAAATAATAATCATGACATTTGTCGCATGAACAATAAGGTTATATGTCACTCAGACAAAACCACTGAAATTAAACGGTTATTACATCGACTTACTGCTAATTATAATGACTGACAGCCTTACCCCCTACCTTTTGCTGCTTATTTAAGCTATCCAAACTAAAAGATATAACGCGATCCAAAAATTCATAACAAAGTTAATTCCTTATCAAAATAGTTATGGTTATGATGCTGTACAGAGACAAATGGACGTCTAGACACAAAGATAGCTATAACAACGACAACAACACACATTGCATACCTAATTGACACCATGACGGAGTTCCGGATGAAAAATATTGCTTCCCCTTTACTGGCCCTGGGCCTACTGACGGCCCTACCGGTATTCGCTGCGAGCACCGCCACAGTCGCCCCCATTCCAGAGGCTATTGCCAAGCATCAAGGGCAGATTAAAATTGCCGTCATCCGCAATTTAGGTTCCGATGACAACACCACACAATTTTTATCTGGCGTATTAAAAGAAGGTAAAAAACTCGGTTTCAAAATCGACACTTTCTTAAGTAATGGGGATGATGCACGTTTTCAGGACTTCGTTAACCAAGCCATTAGCCAAAAATATGATGGCATCATTCTTTCTCAGGGCCGTGATCCCTACTCAACTGAGTTGGCTAAGCGTATCGCCGCCAATGGCATTGCGGTATCCGTATTTGATACCGCAATACAGGGTGAGATTCCCGGTCTGACAGTGACTCAGCAAGATGACGCTTCTCTTACCAATGAATCCTTTGGTCAGTTAATCAAAGACTTCGATGGTAAAGCCAATATTATCAAACTCTGGGTAGCCGGTTTCCCGCCGATGGAACGTCGTCAGGCTGCCTATCAGGCACTGTTGAAACAGAACCCTGGCATTAATGAACTTGAATCTATCGGGGCAGTTTCATCAGATGTTCAAGGTGATACCGCAAACAAAGTGGGCGCAGTCTTGGCGAAGTATCCGAAAGGAAAGATTGACGCTATCTGGGGGACTTGGGATGCCTTCACTCAGGGCGCTTATAAAGCTCTACAAGAAAATGGCCGCACAGAGATCAAACTGTACAGCATTGATATTTCTAATCAGGATTTGCAACTGATGCGTGAAGCCAATAGTCCATGGAAAGTCAGTGTTGCCGTTGACCCTAAGCTCATTGGTGCGGTTAACTTACGCCTGATAGCCAAGAAAATTGCCGGTGAAGAGACCCCCGCCACTTATGAATTTCGCGCGGCATCGATTCCACAAGCCTTGTTAGTCAGCCAACCCGGTCCGGTCAACGTTGCAGGTTTAAGTAAAATTATTCCCGGTTGGGGCCAATCAGATGATTTCAACTCGCCTTGGTTTGCGACGCTTGCCGCTAAAAACGGTCAGTAAAATCCGCGGGTTCAATTGATTTGGAGTTATATAGATGGCAACGCAAAGATTCTTGCCGACACCTGAATACAGCCGCAATATGCGGCTGATTGGCCATAGTGATCAAGGCGGTAAACCTGATGGTGTACAAGTTATGGTGCACCGTGGGTATGCCTATGTCGGTCATATGGTGTCGCAAGGTGTCTCAATTATTGATGTGCGGGATGCGAAAAACCCACGACCTGCCGGTTTTATTGCTGCGCCGCCTAATACCTGGAATGTGCATTTACAGGCCCACGATGACCTGCTTTTGGTGATTAATGCCCGTGATCTGTTTGCTGACGCCAGCTTTGCCGAGGAAAAAGTGTATTACACGCGCTCGGTAGCACAAACGGTCAGTACTCGCCAAGAGGGCCGCAGTTGGAGTGCTGGACTGCGTATTTTTGATATTTCGACACCAGATAAACCTCGTGAGATAAGCTTCCTACCACTTGATGGTATTGGTATTCACCGTATTTGGTACGTCGGTGGGCGCTGGGCCTACGTTTCTGCACTTCTGGATGGTTACAGTGATTATATCTTCCTAACCATTGACTTGGCTGACCCACAAAAACCGCAAGTGGCTGGTCGTTATGCTTTACCCGGCATGCATACTGCCGCAGGGGAGCAGGCAAGCTGGCCAGAAGGTAAACGCTATGCACTACATCATGCCATCATCAGTGGTGATACGGCTTATGGCAGTTGGCGCGATGGCGGTCTAACGCTGTTGGACGTCAGTGACCGTTATGAGCCAAAACTGATCAGTCACCGCAACTGGAGCCCACCGTTTGGTGGCGGAACGCACACTGCTCTGCCCCTGCCCGATCGCAATTTATTGGTGGTTCTGGATGAAGCTGTCCTGGATAATCAGGAAGATGGCGAGAAGCATATCTGGGTGTTTGATATCCGAGAGCCAAGCAATCCAGTGAGTATCTCAACATTCCCGGTCCCTGATGAACAAGATTATGTGAAAAAAGGTGCCCATTTTGGCCCACATAATCTGCATGAAAACCGGCCCGGTAGTTTTATCAGCTCATCACTGATTTTCGCTACCTACCAAAATGCCGGTGTGCGCGCTTATGATATCAGCAACCCTTATCACCCCAAGGAAACTGGGGCTTTAGTTCCCGCCGCACCCGCAAAAATGATGGATAAGCGGCCCGGACGCCTTCAAGTTATTCAATCTTGTGATGTGTTTGTTGATGCACAAGGGATTATCTATAGCACCGATTATAATGGCGGTCTGTCGATCATCGAGTATTTAGGTTAATTATCTGTTAATAGCAGGTCGATTCAGGTCGATCTGCTGTTTGAAAAAAATTTCCGCTTACCCCCCTCTCTTTCTTGTCGTAATAGTCTACTGTAATTGCCTGAGCCACTATGTCGTTAACGGTGAGAATCACACTTTTAAGTGAAAAAATCGCCTAAAAACAACTCATTGCCCAAATAATAAAAAATAAGAAAGAAAATATCATGAAAGGATTTCCATCGCGTATTACCAATCTGCTGATTGCGTCGTTGGTCTTAACTATCGGGCGAGCCGTGACCCTCCCCTTTATCACTATCTATTTGGCAGAACATTTCCAATTAGCGCCTGATAAGGTCGGACTGGTATTGGGGGCAAGTTTAACGCTCGGTATTTTCACCAGTCTCTATGGCGGTTATCTGGTCGATAAATTCAATAAAAAGCAGTTGATCCTGCTGGCCGTGACTCTATTTTCGATCACCTTTTTTACGCTCCCTTGGATTGAACACCCTGCATGGATAATCCTGATTCTGGCACTGCTACACTCGGCATACTCTGTCTACAGTATTGCTATTAAAGCCTGTTTTGCTGACTGGCTACCCGTCGATGAACGCATTAAAGCCTTCTCTGCCAACTACACGTTAGTCAATGTGGGTTGGGCCATCGGCCCGGCGCTTGGGGTATTGGTGGTGGGCATCGGGCCGCAAGCCCCGTTTATTATTTCTGGCATACTGGCGCTATCAGTCGCTCTCATACTGAAATTTAGAATAGACAGCACTGATATGTCGGTTTCTGCACATACGCCAACCGAGTCAGCACCTGATTTTCGTCAGACATTCCGCATTTTGCGCCATGATAAGCGGCTGATCTATTTCACTCTGGGTAGCATGCTCAGTGCCATTGTCTTTGGCCAGTTTTCCGGTTACTTATCGCAATATCTGATTACGGTTTCCGACGCTAAGTTTGCTTATCAAGTGATTGGAGCGGTGATGACCGTTAATGCAACCATTGTGATTACTCTGCAATACCTATTAAGCCGCCGCATGAATCAGCAGAACTTAATGCGCTGGTTGATGCTAGGAACCTTGTTCTTCATTATCGGTCTGTTCGGATTTATGGCGGCTCAAGAGTCAATCCCATTATGGATGTTGGCCATGGCGATATTCTCACTGGGTGAAATTATTGTTATTCCAGTCGAATACATGTTTATCGACTTTATTGCTCCCGCGAATCTTAAAGGCAGCTACTATGGGGTACAGAATCTCGGTCAATTAGGCGGAGCTGTTAACCCGGTACTCTGTGGTTTCTTGCTCGCCTATGCAGCACCCCACATGATGTTCTACATGCTGATTATTGCAGCCATTTTGGGGTTGATGTTTTTCTATCGTGGTTATCAATTGGCGAAAGCACAAGACGCTACAGCCAAATACAGCCGCTCTGATCTGACATAGGCTGCCAGAACTGGTCATGGTAGGCACAACTCCATTAATATTATTCATAATGTGATTGCTAGCACATTACTATCGTTAATTGTATGATGAATGTATTCCGTTACTCAGGACCCTTTTTATGCGCAACGTGACTTCACTTTGCTGGCAGTATCTGCGGGCTTTCGCCATTATCTATTTGTGTCTATGGGCCGGTAAAGCCATCGCTTTGTTGTTGCCTATCACCATTCCTGGCAGCATCATCGGGATGCTGATTCTGTTTGCCCTACTCGCTTCACAGATTTTGCCCTCTACATGGGTAAAACCGGGTTGCCACTTGCTAATCCGCTATATGGCGCTGTTGTTTGTGCCCATCGGAGTCGGCGTGATGCAATATTATGATCAATTAACCAAGCAATTTGGTCCTATCGTCGTTTCCTGCTTTGTCAGTACCTTGATTGTGATGTTAGTGGTGGCCTATAGCTCCCATTACGTCCATCGTGAACGTAAAGTGATTGGTTCTCCAACCCACACGGAGGAGGACAAATGATCAGCAACTTATGGTGGTCACTGCCACTGACATTAATCGTGTTCTTCAGCGCACGTCGTTTAGCCCGCAGTTTGAAAATGCCATTGCTTAACCCCTTGCTGATATCAATGGTTGTTATCATTCCATTGCTATTGGTTACGCATATGCCTTATGCCAACTATTTTGCGGGCAGTAAAATACTCAATGACCTGCTGCAACCCGCGGTAGTGGCGTTAGCTTTCCCGCTATATGAACAAATACATCAAATTCGCGCGCGCTGGAAATCCATCATCACAATCTGTTTTATCGGCAGTGTCACCGCCATGGTCACCGGCACCGCGATTGCTTTGTGGATGGGGGCAACCCCAGAGATTGCTGCCTCAGTATTACCTAAGTCTGTCACCACCCCCATTGCCATGGCAGTTGCGGAATCCCTTCATGGCTTACCTGCTATCAGTGCAGTCTGCGTTATTTTTGTTGGTATTCTAGGGGCCGTTTTTGGTCACAGTCTGCTGAATATATTGCGAATTTCTACCAAAGCGTCGCGCGGTTTAGCAATGGGTACGGCTTCACATGCCCTCGGTACTGCCCGGTGCGCAGAGCTGGATTTTCAGGAAGGGGCGTTCAGTTCGCTGGCACTGGTCATCTGCGGAATTATCACCTCATTGCTCGCGCCATTCCTGTTCCCAGTACTGCTACATTTGTTTGGTTAACATCCTCAACACTGCGACATAAATTTGAGATACATCTCTCATTTGAGATTTTACTTGCATGAATTTCACGTATAACGAGATCTAAATCACACCAAGAAAGCTTCAAGCTGCCTAAAATAGTTTCCCGTTACTATTGGAGAAAACCTTATGCAAGCACGTTTTCAAGCCCCTTGGGCAGATCTTCCCACTTCACTGCAAACCGCACTTGAGCCTATTTTAAGCGCAAACGATTTCCCTGCCATGCTGACAGCAGAACAAGTGAAAACAGTGAAAAGCATCAGTGGGTTAGATGACGATGCGCTGGCATTTGCGTTGCTACCTCTGGCTGCCGCTTGTGCATTGACACCCGTATCCCATTTCATGGTCGGGGCCATCACTCGCGGTATCAGTGGCAACCTCTACTTCGGTGCCAATATGGAATTTGGCGGTGCGCCGCTACAACAGACCATCCACGCCGAACAGTGTGCCGTAACACATGCCTGGCTACGTGGTGAAACTCGTCTGCTCTCTATTACCGTCAATTACACTCCCTGCGGCCATTGCCGCCAGTTTATGAATGAGTTAAATAGCGGAACTGGACTGGATATTCATCTACCCGGCCGCCCAACTTCAACACTGGGGCAATATTTACCCGATGCTTTCGGTCCGAAAGATTTGGCTATCACCACCCTGTTGATGGACCCCGTTCATCACGGCTACAAAGTGGCCCAGGCCGATGCTCTGACACAAGCCGCTCTTGAGGGTGCAAATCACAGTCATGCCCCTTACAGCCTTTCTCACAGCGGCGTTGCCGTTGAAGCGGCTGACGGTACAATTTATGCTGGTCGCTATGCCGAAAATGCCGCATTTAACCCAAGCCTCCCCCCGCTGCAAGCGGCATTAATTCTCGCCAATCTTTCTGGCAAAGATTGCGGTGCGCTGCGCCGCGCAGTACTGGTTGAAAGCAGTAAACCCATGCTCACTCAGTGGGGTGCCACCCAGGCAACCTTGGCCGCATTGGGCTGCACAGATGTCAAACGCGTAACATTTTAATGGAATAACAGCAAAACCGGGGTGACATCACTCACCCCGATTATCACCCTGCCTCACACTTTTGCCGCTAACCGACATATTTAACTAACAAAAGCTGTACATATTTTTCTTATCTTTTAGGATCAGGGCAACGATTTGATAACGTTATAAGAGTAAAATTCATGGAACTTGAATACGAAAGTAAGCGCCCTTTGTACATCCCCTACGCTGGCCCCATCCTATTAGAATTCCCTCTGTTGAACAAAGGTAGCGCCTTTACTAATGAAGAGCGTAGCCACTTCAATTTACATGGTTTATTGCCCGAAGCGGTTGAAACCATTGAAGAACAGGTTAATCGAGCTTACCGACAGTATCAGGATTTCAAAAACGACGACGATAAACATATCTATCTGCGTAATATTCAAGATACCAATGAGACACTGTTTTATCGCCTGCTAGAAGCCCATCTTAGTGAGATGATGCCGATTATTTATACGCCAACAGTGGGTGAAGCCTGCGAACATTTCTCTGATATTTATCGCCGTGCGCGTGGGTTATTTATCTCTTATCCGAACCGTGAACACATTGATGACATGCTACAAAATGCCACTAAGCAGAACGTGAAAGTCATCGTTGTTACTGATGGTGAACGTATTCTCGGCCTTGGCGACCAAGGTATCGGCGGAATGGGCATTCCTATTGGTAAATTGTCACTTTATACCGCATGTGGAGGTATCAGTCCGGCTTATACTTTGCCAGTGGTATTGGATGTCGGCACCAATAACCCGCAACGCCTGAATGACCCACTGTATATGGGCTGGCGCCATCCGCGTATCTCCGGTGATGAATATTATGCATTTGTCGATGAGTTCATTCAGGCTGTAAAACGTCGCTGGCCGAATGTGTTGTTGCAGTTTGAAGACTTTGCCCAGAACAATGCAACCCCACTGCTGAACCGCTACCGCGATGAACTGTGCTGTTTCAATGATGATATTCAAGGAACAGCCGCGGTCACACTCGGTAGCCTAATTGCTGCCAGCCGTGCTGCTGGGAGTCAGTTGCGCGACCAAACTGTCACTTTCCTCGGTGCAGGATCCGCCGGCTGTGGTATTGCTGAACAGATCATCGCCCAAATGATTTCAGAAGGGCTGAGTGAAGAGCAAGCACGTGCACGTGTCTTTATGGTCGACCGCTTCGGCCTGTTAACCGACAAATTACCTAATTTGCTCGACTTCCAAAGCAAGCTAGTACAAAAAAGTGAAGCGTTACAAAGTTGGGACTCGAACAGTGATGCGATTTCCCTGTTGGATGTAGTCCGTAATGCCAAGCCAACCGTCTTAATCGGTGTTTCTGGTCAACCGGGGCTGTTTACCGAAGAACTCATTCGTGAAATGCACAAACACTGTGCTCGCCCGATTGTCATGCCATTGTCTAATCCAACATCACGAGTAGAGGCGCGGCCGGAAGATATTATTAACTGGACCGAGGGAGCTGCACTGGTCGCCACCGGTAGTCCATTCTCACCGGTCAGCTATAAAGACAAGTTGTACCCGATTGCGCAATGTAATAACTCGTATATTTTCCCCGGTATTGGTTTGGGTGTACTGGCATCAGGAGCCAAGCGCGTTACCGATGGCATGTTAATGGCCGCCAGCCGGGCATTGGCCGATTGTTCACCACTAGCACTTCACGGTGAAGGGGCATTGCTGCCAAATATTGATGATATTCGAACCGTCTCCATGAGTATTGCGATGCAAGTAGGGAAAGCAGCACAGTTGCAAGGTGTCGCCATCGTGACTTCTGAAGAAGCATTGAAAAAAGCCATTGACCATAACTACTGGCAACCACAATACCGCAGCTATAAACGCACTTCGTTCTAAATATTAACCGGCCTGTACATAAATACGGGCCGGTTAATCTATTCGTGAATATTTCAAACAGTAATAGAACAATAGAAATGCCTTAAAGTCATTGACGTTACAACAAGGCAGCCAGCGCACTTATCCCGATGAGCTTACATCAGTAAGTGATTCGGGTAAGTAAGCGCAGCGAACACCTTTGTGGCGTCAAAAGCGAAGGGGCACCCAACGTCATTGGCGTTACAACAAGGCAGCCAGCGCACTTATCCCGATGAGCTTACATCAGTAAGTGATTCGGGTAAGTAAGCGCAGCGAACACCGTTGTGGCGTCAAAAGCGAAGGGGCACCCAACGTCATTGGCGTTACAACAAGGCAGCCAGCGCACTTATCCCGATGAGCTTACATCAGTAAGTGATTCGGGTAAGTGAGCGCAGCGAACACCGTTGTGGCGTCAAGGACGAAGGGTAGAATGGCTTGCGTGGCAACGACAGGTACAGTAGCCTTGCAAATACTACTGTGAATTGAACGCATCGAAGGCCTGAGAATGTGGAAACGCCTGATAATTAGCCTAATTACCATCGCAGGATTGCTGATGGTGACTGCTATTGCGCTCGATCGCTGGATTAGCTGGAAAACGGCTCCTTTTATCTATGATGAACTACAAGATTTACCCCATCGGCAGGTTGGCGTTGTGTTGGGAACCGCCAAATATTACCGTACTGGCGGTATTAATCAGTTTTATCAATACCGCATCCAAGGGGCAATAAATGCCTATAACAGTGGCAAAGTCAGCTACTTATTGCTCAGTGGCGACAATGCGCTACAAAGTTATAATGAGCCGATGACCATGCGCCGTGATTTGATTGCCGCAGGTGTGGCACCGGCTGACATTGTGTTGGATTACGCTGGTTTTCGTACTCTGGACTCCATAGTACGTACCCGAAAAGTTTTTGATACTAATGATTTTATTATCATTACTCAGCGTTTCCATTGCGAACGAGCACTGTTTATTGCCTTGCATATGGGGATTCAGGCACAGTGTTTTGCCGTGCCTTCACCGAAAGATATGCTCAATGTCCGGGTTCGTGAGATTTTTGCCCGCCTCGGTGCACTGTCTGATCTCTATATTCTGAAACGTGAACCTCGCTTTTTGGGGCCATTGATCCCAATTCCAGCTGTTCACGTCATCCCCGATGACGCACAAGGTTACCCGGCCGTCTCACCAGAACAGCTTGTCGAGTTGGAACACCGGCTGACAGAAGAAAAACAAAAAAGTCAGTAACTTTAGTTTTGTCATTAGGGTGCATCGGGAATATTAGTGACTTTCCCGTTGCCCCAAAAACGCCCGCACATCATTCTCAACCTCCCCCATCTCCTGCAAGAGTTGCAATGTTTCCAGCGCCTCATCTTCATCCAAACGGCTCATAGCAAACCCCACATGCACCAAGACCCAATGGCCAATTAATGCCAAGCTGGCCTGCTCATCCGCCGCCACCAGCATAATGTTCACTGAACGGCGCACACCACAAACATCCACCCATGCAGTCCCCAGTTGAGCATCGTCCAATGCGACAATTTGCCCTGGAATGCCTATACACATAGTTCGACTCCCACCCAATCGGTGCTGGGTTTTATCAGCACAAAAAATAAATTCATTCCACCTCCAGCCGCTTGATCATCACGCCGTCATCTGCCGCTCCTATCTGTAAATGACTTCCGGCACACAATGGGCAGCGTGTCACTTTACTGCTGAGTAAGTTGACATGCTGTTGGCAGTCATGGCACCACACCTGTGACGGCTGTTGGCTTAAATGCAAAACACAACCTTCCGCCAAGGTGCCTCGGCAAACCAATTCAAAACAGAATGCTAATGCTTGCGGCTCGACACAAGAAAATGCCCCGGTTTCTAGCCAAACCCCAGTTATCTTCTGCGCACCGTGCAGTCTGGCTTGCTGCTCCATCATGGTAATCGCGTTTTGGCACAAGGTAATCTCATGCATGACTGTGCTTCCTGTGTTGATATCCCTCGCAAAAGTAATGCAAAGAAGATGCCAGCAATACAGTGGTTTTTACCTGTCTGAAATTCAATTTAATTAATTGATAAATAACGTTATTAACCAACTTTATTTTACAGTCTACTCACCTGATAAACCGTCACTGTCGAAGTGTCATCGCTAAACAGTCGTTTCGTCACTAATGTCGACACATAGCCACAGCAATCACACTGTTTTTACTGCCTTTTAAATTTCAACGCGTTATCTACCACACTCCTAACGCACAGCGGGTGGGCCTTCATGACTCTTTTACCTCCGCGCATGCCGTACTGGCACAGAATATGCTTTGGAGCTGAGAAATGATTTCTATTGGCCTGACTGTCACCAGTTTTTTGTCCCGGAGGGTATGGCTATGAACCGCTTTGTTATTGCGGAGTCGAGGCTTTGTATTGGATGCAATACCTGTATGGCTGCATGCAGCCAAGTGCATAAAGCCAAGGGTTTACAACAACACCCCAGATTGACCGTCATGCGTAATGCCACGGTGACCTCCCCCATTCTCTGTCGCCACTGCGAGGATGCATGGTGCGCGCGGGTTTGTCCGGTCAATGCAATTACCCTTACGAATAATGCCGTCGAATTGAATGAAACTACCTGTATCGGCTGCAAGCTCTGCGGGCTTGCCTGCCCGTTTGGTGCGATTACTCCTGCAGGCAGCAAACCATTGTCTGTGCCAGAAACCTTCCCTGACTCTATTCCCATGACTGAATTGTCCGATGTTCCTTTCAGCCCGGCCAATATGAACCCATTTCTTGCCTGGAATGCCGGCGTGCGAATTGTCGCGGTGAAATGTGATTTATGCAGCTTCCTACCTCAAGGGCCGGAGTGTGTGCGGGTCTGTCCAACCAATGCCTTAATGCTGGTTGATGAGCACAGCATAGAACAAGCGAATCGCGCTAAACGTCTGGCAGCCGCCGGTGGGTTTGCCAATGACTTGCCCTTTATGGCCGTAGACACTTCAGCCCCCCTCTCTCACGAGGAGCAGAAAAGATGATGAACTCTCTGGAGCTATTGTGGCTCTCCTTACTGCTCTATCTGGCTGGCGCACTGTTCTCCCTACTGCTGGCACGCCGCGAAACGTTGGCAATCTATGCCGCCGGATTGGCCTCATTATTAGGTGGCGCTGCCGGTCTGCTCGCCGCCACCCCAACACTGCTTGGTGGCGACGTTGTCACTTTTGCCACGGCGGGGCCATTCCCGTTCGCGGCATTCAGTTTGCGTCTTGACCCATTGGCGGCATTTATGTTGATGGTCATTTCACTGTTAGTGGTAATAACCTCTATATATTCACTGGCTTATGTGCAGGAATACAAAGGGCGTGGGGCATGGGGGATGGGCGTATTTATGAACCTATTCATCGCCTCGATGGTGGCACTAGTGGTAGTGGACAACGCGTTCTACTTTATTATTTTCTTCGAAATGATGTCGCTGGCCTCTTACTTCCTGGTGATTTCCGATCAGGACGATGATGCCATCAGTGCTGGCTTGCTTTACTTCCTGATTGCCCATGCTGGTTCAGTGCTGATTATGATTGCTTTCTTCTTGCTGTATCGCCAAAGCGGCAGTTTAGAATTTGATGCCTTCCGGCAGGCTAATCCGCAGCCAATCATGGCCTCAATTATCTTTTTATTAGCCTTTTTTGGTTTTGGTGCCAAAGCCGGGATGCTACCACTCCACGGCTGGCTACCCCGCGCTCACCCAGCGGCCCCATCGCATGCTTCTGCCCTGATGTCTGGTGTCATGGTTAAAATCGGTATTTTCGGCATTATCAAAGTAGGCATTGATTTACTCGGCGCCAGCCAATTGTGGTGGGGGGTAATGGTACTGGGCTTTGGTGCGGTGTCCTCTGTACTGGGGGTGTTATATGCGCTGGCCGAACACGATATCAAACGCCTACTGGCTTATCATACTGTTGAAAATATTGGCATTATTCTGATGGGTGTCGGTGTTGGCATGATAGGTATCGCCAGCCACCAGCCGGTGCTAGCTGCTCTTGGCCTGCTTGGCGCGCTCTATCATCTGCTGAACCACGCCGTGTTCAAGGGGCTACTTTTCTTGGGGGCCGGTGCCGTTATTTACCGCATCCATACCAAAGATATGGAGAAGATGGGGGGATTAGCCAGAATGATGCCTTACACCGCGCTGGCTTTTCTGGTGGGATGTATGGCAATTTCAGCCCTGCCGCCATTCAATGGTTTTGTCAGTGAATGGTTTACCTATCAATCACTGTTTACCATGACCCAAGATGGCGGCTTCATTATTCGCCTCGCCGGGCCGATTGCTATTGTGATGCTGGCCATCACTGGTGCACTGGCCGCGATGTGCTTTGTTAAGGTTTACGGCCTCAGCTTCTGCGGCCTACCGCGCACAGAAAAAACCGCCCTTGCACGGGAAGTTCCTTGGCCAATGACCTCTGCCATGCTGTTGTTGGCGCTGCTCTGTCTGGCATTAGGAATAGGGGCCAGTCATGTCGCTCCCGTCATCGCCCGTATCGCCTCCAGCCTGATAACCACTCAACCGATGCCTCACCTTCAGGTGGCACAAGGCGCGCTCTTGTTCCCGCAACACAGTTCTCAGGCGATGCTGTCCACCCTCTATATTTTCTGCGGTTTACTCATCTTGCCACTGGTGATTTTGCTGGTTGTCAGCCTCTACAGAGGTAGCCGTCTGGCATTTCGTCATGGCGGAGACCCTTGGGCCTGTGGTTACGCATACGAGCAGGCCATGACAGTTTCTGCTGGCGGCTTTACCCAGCCATTGCGGGCGATGTTTGCCCCACTATACCGTATTCGCAAAACACTGGATCCCGCACCAATAATGCAGCGCGTACTGGAGAGTTCAGTGCGCAGCGCAGGCCGGGTGGAACCCGTATGGGACGACAAAATTGTGGCCCCACTTATCCGCCTGATCCAATGGCTCAGTCAACGAATTCAATGGCTGCAACAGGGTGATTTCCGCCTCTACTGTCTGTATGTGGTTGCCGCATTGGTAATCCTGCTGATCGTTGCGGCTCTTTAAGGAGACAAGCAATGCCAACTACTGATATGCCTGCGGTCTCTATGATTGCCTTTGCCATCGGGCAGGCGCTGATCATGCTGGCGCTCGCGCCATTGATGTCGGGCGTCTCGCGCATGGTGAAGGCCAGAATGCACTCCCGTCGTGGGCCGGGCATTTTGCAAGAGTATCGTGACCTAGCCAAACTGCTGAAACGGCAAGATGTGGCTCCAGCTAATGCTGGCGTTATCTTCCGCCTCATGCCCTATATGTTGCTGGGCAGCATGTTGTTGATTGCCATGGCACTGCCAGTCTTCACGTTGGCCTCCCCCTTTGGCGTGGCCGGTGACCTCATCGCTCTGCTCTATCTCTTCGCACTGTTCCGTTTCTTTTTCTCTCTGGCAGGTTTGGATAGCGGCAGTATTTTCGCCGGTATCGGTGCCAGCCGAGAATTGACTCTTGGCGTACTGGTCGAACCCACATTAATTCTGTCACTGCTGGTCGTCGGGCTGATTGCAGGGTCCACCAATATCGGCACCATCAGCACCGTGCTGTCTCAAGGGCACTGGCAATCACCGACGGCCACGGCTTTGGCGCTGCTCGCCTGCGGTTTCGCCGTTTTTATCGAGATGGGCAAAATCCCGTTTGATGTCGCCGAAGCAGAACAAGAGTTACAAGAAGGACCATTAACTGAGTATTCCGGCGCATCACTGGGGTTGGTCAAATGGGGCATCAGTCTAAAACAGGTGGTGGTGGCGCAACTGTTCCTTGGTGTGTTTATCCCCTTTGGCAAACTGGCCGTGCTCAGTGGGCCGGGTCTGTTATGGGCGCTGGTAGCCGGTGTTATCAAGTTGCTGGTGATATTTGTCCTCGCCTCCTTGGTGGAAAACAGTATCGCCCGCGGGCGCTTCCTGTTGACCTCCCGTGTCACTTGGCTGGGGTTTGGCGTCGCTGCCTTATCTCTGGTTTTCTATCTCACTGGCCTTTAAGGAGCTAATAACCCCATCATGGAGAACATGGCTCTTATGAATACTGTCCTTGCAAACACAGCCCTTGCCACTCTATTGCTCCCGTTTGCAGGTGCCATCCTGACGGCCTGTTTACCGCAGAAAATGGCGAAATGGTCTTGCATCTTCTTTGCGCTATTAGCCACTCTCGGAACAATGTTGCTGGCCTACATCTATTTAGCTGGCGGGAAGATAGACATCACTTTTGATCTGATTCATTACGGTGATATGGCGCTGTTCGGTTTGACTGTCGACCGCATCAGTACCTTGATTGCTTTCGCCGTGGTGTTCCTTGGCTTGCTGGTTAGCATTTATTCCACCGGTTATCTCACTCTGGGTAACCGCGAGCATCCACATGAAGGCACGAATCGCTACTATGCATTACTGTTGGTTTTCATCGGCGCAATGGCTGGGCTAGTGTTGTCCTCCACTCTGCTGGGTCAGTTATTCTTCTTCGAAATCACCGGTGGCTGTTCGTGGGGGTTGATAGGCTACTACCAAAGTCAGAAGTCGCTACGTTCGGCACTCAAAGCTTTGCTGGTAACCCATGTAGCAGCCATCGGGCTGTACTTAGCCGCGGCGGTGCTGCTGGTCAATACCGGCACCTTCGCCCTCACCGCACTGGCACAACTGGATCACACCACTAAAATCATCGTCTTTGGTGGCATTTTGTTTGCCGCTTGGGGGAAATCAGCTCAGTTGCCGTTGCATATCTGGTTGCCGGATGCAATGGAAGCACCGACACCGGTCAGCTCTTATCTACATGCCGCGTCGATGGTGAAAGTAGGCGTCTATATCTTTGCTCGCGCCATTTATTCTGCCGGTGACGTGCCACAGATTATCGGTACTGTGGGCATGGTGATGGCCGTTATCACGCTGATTTATGGTTTCTTTATGTATCTGCCACAAAAAGACATGAAGCGGCTATTGGCCTACTCCACCATCACTCAGTTGTCCTACATTTTCTTCGCACTCTCTTTAGCAATCTATGGGTCACAGCTGGCCTTCGATGGCGGCATTGCCTACATCTTCAACCACGCCTTCGCCAAGAGTCTGTTCTTCTTGGTCGCTGGCGCTCTGAGCTACAGCTGCGGTACCCGCATGTTGCCCAAACTCAAAGGGATCATGGGGAAAATGCCGCTCTTAGGTGTGGGATTCTGTGTTGCAGCACTGGCGATTACCGGGGTGCCACCATTCAACGGCTTCTTTAGTAAATTCCCTATTTTTGCCGCTGGCTTTTCACTTTCCCATGAACATTGGCTGCTGATCCCACTGCTGGTGCTGGCACTTATTGAGTCAGTCGCCAGCTTCGGCTGGTTCCTGTACTGGTTTGGACAAACCGTGCCCGGTAAACCATCAGAAGAGGTTGCCAGCGCTAAACCCCTGCCATTGGCTATACAGGGGGTGCTGGTCGTACTGGTGATTATGTCAGTGTGCTCAAGCTTTATTGCCGTCGCTTGGCTCGGATAAGGGAGTAAAAAATGACCGGAACACTTTTTGTCAACACGATGGTCGTCAACAATCTTGCAGGGCTGCTGATAATTACCTCTCTGCTGGTCATCCTCGTAAAGAAACCTGCCACTTCGGCGCTGTTTTATGCCTTGCAGTCGTTGGTACTGGTGCTGATTTTCTTGGTATTGGCAGAAACGCTGCACGCTCATGAACTGTATCTGTGGTCGTTAACCGCCTTTATCACCAAGGTGGTGCTGGTGCCGTGGATTATGTATCGCGCATTTCGTCAGATGGAAGACCCGAAAGCCAACGGCGGTGTCATTGGAACCGCCTCCCTTATTTTTATTGCCGCCATCATTATCTTACTGAGCTACTTCGTGGTCGAGCCAGTGCAGTTGCCGATGGTCAGTGCACTGAAGCCTGCATTAGCCGTCTCGCTTGGGCATTTCCTGATTGGCCTGCTATGTATCGTCACCCAGCGCAATATTCTAAAAAACATTTTCGGCTACTGCCTGATGGAAAATGGTGCGCACTTGATGTTGGCGCTGTTGGCCTTCCGCGCGCCAGAGTTGGTAGAGATTGGCATTGCTACCGATGCCATTTTCGCAGTGGTGGTGATGACGCTAATGGCGCGCAAGATTTACCGCACATTGCACACGCTGGATGTTAAACAACTGACGGCGCTAAAGGGGTAATGAAATGAGTCATACTGACCTGCTGTTGTTACTGTTAATGATACCTCTGATAGCCTCGCTGTTGGCATTTGCTTGCCGGTTCTTGGGGGGCGCGGCACGAATGGCGACCACTTGGGTGCATTTCACCGGTATCACTTTACTGCTGGTAGTGGCGTTGACGGTAGTCTGTCGGGTCGCGCTGGGTGGGGAGATTCTGGCCGCCCACCACTGGCTGCATATCGACAGTCTCAGCGCCCTGTTCCTCGCCATTCTCGGGGTCATTGGCTTTATCACCGGCCTCTATTCCCTCGGCTACATGCGCCATGAAGTGAATAATGGTGAAATAACCGTTAGCACGCTGTGTAACTATTATGGTTTTTTCCATCTATTTTTATTCACCATGTTACTGGTCGTCACCAGTAATAACCTGATTTTGATGTGGGTCGGCATCGAGGCCACCACCCTCAGCTCCGCCTTTTTGGTCGGTTTATATGGTCAACGCTCGTCACTGGAAGCGGCTTGGAAGTACATTATTATTTGTACTGTTGGTGTGGCTTTCGGGCTATATGGCACGGTGTTGGTGTATGCCAATGCCGCCAATGTGCTGGTGGATCCGGGCAGTGCCATTTTCTGGACTGTGGTGGCTGAACACGCCAAAGAACTGGATCCTAGCCTGATGCATCTGGCCTTTGTCTTTATTCTGATTGGTTTTGGCACCAAAACTGGCCTGTTCCCAATGCATTCATGGCTACCGGATGCCCACAGCGAAGCGCCAAGTCCCACTAGCGCGTTATTGTCGGCCGTATTATTGAATTGCGCGCTGTTAGTGATAATCCGCTATTACATCATTATCAGTGCCGCGATCGGGCCGTATTTCCCGCAAATGCTGTTGTTGGTATTTGGCATGATGTCCGTTGCCGTCTCCGCATTCTTTATTCTGGCGCAGCGCGATATGAAGCGCTTACTGGCCTACTCCAGTGTCGAAAACATGGGTTTAATCGCGGTGGCGCTCGGAATTGGTGGGCCGCTGGGAGTATTGGCCGCTCTTTTCCATACCCTTAATCACAGTTTGGCGAAAACTTTACTGTTCTGCGGCTCCGGTAACGTGCTGTTGAAATATGGCACACGGGATATGGGCGCAATTAAAGGCATTATCCGGGTAGCCCCACTCACGGCAGTCATGCTGGCCGGTGGTGCATTGGCGCTGGCGGGAATGCCACCTTTTAACGTGTTTATCAGTGAGTTTATGGTGGTGGCCGCCGCAATTAAAGCCGGGCATATTTGGCTAGTGATCGTGCTGCTATTGCTGCTAACGCTGGTGCTAGCAGGTTTGGTGCGCATGGTTGCCAGCACCGTTCTAGGCACGCCACCCGCTGCCGTCAGTAAAGGTGAGCTGGGCATTCTGACTACCGCCCCGATGGCTATTTTATTGCTGCTTATGTTGCTGCTAGGTGTCCATATTCCCTCGCCAGTGACTCGCTTACTGACTGATGCGGCGCAAATTGTCCTCCATGACGACAGTCGCGCCCCAGTGCGCCAGCCTTTTATTTTGCCGTGGGAATTCTTGTCATCTCCGCAAAATATTTCCCCAACGCAATCTATCCATTCCGACGCAGAAACGCATACCGCTCTGCCATTCACCCCGACCCGTCAGGAGATGTAACGTGACTCACGAAACGCCTATTTCAACTATTCCAAGTCAGCCACACGGCGGTGAAAAACTGGGTGCCGCCTATGTTGCTCGCCTGCGCGAACAGTTTCCGGCGGTAATTCTTGATGAAGAGTGGCAAACCGATAATCAACTGACCATAACCATCAAGCTTAATAGCCTGCCGGAGGTGGTTGAACACCTTTATTATCAGCAAGGTGGCTGGCTGTCAGTTCTATTTGGCAATGACGAACGCAGTTTGAATGGCTATTTTGCTATTTACTATGTGCTATCAATGGAAGGCCGTGAACAATACGGCATTGATACCGGCAAGCAGTATGGCGATAAATGTTGGGTGATAGTCAAAGCACTCATCAGCCCAGAACGGCCTGAATTTCCGTCGGTCACACCACGTGTTCCAGCGGCAGTTTGGGGCGAGCGCGAAGTGCGAGATATGTATGGTCTTCAGCCTGTTGGCTTGCCGGATGAGCGCCGTTTAGTCCTACCCGACGATTGGCCGGATGACCTTTATCCATTGCGCAAAGACACCATGGATTATCGTCAGCGCCCAACCCCAACTGGCGACACTGAAACGTATCAATTTGAAAACGAAGCGGGTAGCAGCAGCCGGGTAGTGCCCATCGGCCCGATGCATATTACCTCCGATGAGCCGGGCCACTTCCGCTTGTTTGTCGATGGTGAAGATATTATCGATGCCGATTACCGCCTGTTTTACGTCCATCGCGGCATGGAAAAATTGGCGGAGACCCGTATGGGCTATAACGACGTCACTTTCCTTTCAGATCGTATCTGCGGCATTTGTGGCTTCACCCACAGTGTGGCCTACACCTCATCGATTGAAAATGCATTAGGTATTATCGTCCCACCACGGGCGCAGATGATTCGCACCATTTTGCTAGAAGTGGAGCGCTTGCATAGCCACCTGCTCAATATTGGTCTGTCCTGCCACTTTGTCGGTTTTGATACCGGTTTTATGCAGTTTTTCCGAGTACGCGAGAAGGCCATGACCATCGCCGAAATGCTCACCGGGGCGCGTAAAACCTACGGTCTAAACCTGATTGGCGGAGTGCGCCGTGACATCCTGAAAGCGGACCGTCTGAAAACACTGCAATTGGTGGCCGAAATGCGCGCGGATATCGGTGAGTTGGTAGACATGCTGATGAGTACCGCCAATATCGAGCAACGTACTGTCGGTGTCGGTATGCTGGACCGCAAGATTGCCCGCGATTTCAGCCCTGTCGGCCCGATGATCCGCGCCAGCGGCTATACCCGTGATATGCGCCATGACCACCCCTATGCCAATTACGCCAATGTTCCTAAAGAACTATTTAGCCTTGCTGGCTGTGACGTACATTCTCGTCTGCTGGTGCGGGTACGTGAATTCTTCGACTCATTAGTGATGATTGAATATGGGCTGAACCATATGCCTGCAGGACCTCTGCTGGAAGAAAAAGTCCACTATCAGCCGTATAAGTTTGCTCTCGGATTCTCAGAAGCCCCACGGGGTGAAGATGTGCATTGGAGTATGACTGGCGACAATCAAAAACTGTTCCGCTGGCGCTGCCGGGCGGCCACTTACGCTAACTGGCCGGTACTGCGTTACATGTTGCGCGGTAATACGGTTTCCGATGCGCCATTGATTATCGGCAGCCTCGATCCCTGTTACTCCTGTACCGACCGAGTGACGTTGGTGGATGTGAATAAGCAAAAATCCGTCACCGTACCGTACAAAGAGATCGAGCGTTATGGCATTGAGCGCACCCATTCGCCGCTCAAATAGAGGGATGAAGAATGTTTAAACTGTTTAAAACCATCCTGAAAGTCGGCGATACCACGGTGAAATATCCGTTTAAGCCACTCGACGTTAGCCATGGTTTTCGCGGTAAACCACAATATGATGCTGAACAATGTATTGCCTGCGGTGCCTGTACCATGGCGTGCCCAGCCAATGCACTGACCATGGAAACTGACACTGCCAAGGGCACACGCCAATGGCAGTTATTCCTTGGCCGCTGCATTTTCTGTGGGCGCTGTGAAGAGGTCTGCCCGACCCGCGCCATAGTGTTGTCAGAAGAGTTTGAGTTGGCAGTTTTCAATAAAGCTGATTTATATCAGCGTGCCAGTTTTACCCTCACCCATTGCCAACAGTGCCAAAAACCTTTTGCGCCGAAAAAAGAGGTGGATTACGTCATGGCACTGCTGATTCATTCAGGCATGAGTGCTGAAGATGTTGAGCTACAGCGGCCTCATTTTGAAACCTGCCCTGAGTGTAAACGTAAACAGAATATTGTTGGTCATGAGAATATTGTACTTAAAAATAATATTGCCTTGAATAACAAAGTAATACCAACCCCACGCAGGGATGAAGGGAGCAAGCTATGAGCCAGTCACATTCATCAAAACCGGGCTGGGGGCATCATGTCAGTCAGCCCATTGCCCTTGACCCTGCCGTCGCTCAGTTAAAAGGCAAGTTACTGAAAGATATTAAGCGCTCGGCCTATGTGTATCGGGTGGACTGCGGGGGATGTAATGGTTGCGAAATCGAGATTTTCGCGGCTATTACACCACTGTTCGATACAGAACGCTTTGGTATCAAGGTCGTCGCATCGCCACGCCACGCTGATATTTTGCTGTTCACAGGTGCGGTGACCCGAGCCATGCGTGCACCGGCCCTGCGCGCCTATGAGTCTGCCCCTGATCCCAAAATTTGTGTCTCTTATGGTGCTTGTGGCTGCGGTGGCGGTATCTTCCACGACCTCTATTGTGTCTGGGGCGGCAGCGACACCATTGTGCCTATTGATGTTTATATCCCCGGTTGCCCACCCCCCCCTGCAGCCACTATTTATGGCTTTGCTGTGGCATTAGGCTTGTTGGAGCAGAAATTGAAAGGAGAGGATCATCAAGAAGCGGCCGATGAACGCGTGGCACTGATTCACCCTGATGCACCTCTCAGTTTGCGGGTATTGCTTGAACGCGAGGCCCGACGCATGGCCGGTTACCGTCATGGCAGAGAAATCACCGACAGTTTCCTATCGCTACTGGTGAATCAGCCCTTGCAGGAGTTGGATCAGCGCTGCCAGATTTACCTCAATCAGCAGGCTGACCCGCGACTCAGTGAGATATTCGCTCACTTGCAGCAGATAGCACAGGAGCAGTTAGCAGGGGGGCATATTCATGTCCGTTAAAGTTATTTTTTATGTCCTGAACCAGAAATTCCTCGACAGTGATGACGATATGCCTGAGCAGGCGCAGCAAGTGATGTATTACTCGCTGGCTATCGGCCATCATGTCGGCGTGATTGACTGCCTAAAAACGATGATGGAATGCCCATTGGACGAGTATGAACAGTGGTTTAGCCAATTACCTGAAGGTGAAGCTCGCCGCAAAATGGCGGGGTTGCTCAAGTTTGGTGAAATCACCATCGACAGCACCCATACCCAATTACTGGCCCACGCTTTTGCACCGCTGGCACAAGATGCCAACACCTTGCATCAGTCATGGAGTCAGCAACTGCTGCAAACCCTATACGATATTGAGCAGGAACCAGCAATTTACTTAATGGTGAAACGCCGCCCATGACTATTCAGGATGCAGCACTCACTCCGAGCGCAATCACAAATCTGGTATTAACCGTCGGCAACAGCATGATGGGTGATGACGGCGCTGGCCCGTTGTTAGCTGAACGCATGACCCAGCAACCATTAGCCCACTGGCAAGTGATTGATGGTGGTTCAGCCCCTGAAAATGTGGTTCACCGTATTCGTGCTTTGCAGCCAACACGGTTGGTGATTGTGGATGCCGCCGATATGGCGCTACCGCCGGGGGAGATTCGAATTATTGACCCTGAGCGGATTGCCGAAATGTTCATCATGAGCACTCATAATTTGCCACTTAATTTTCTCATCGACCAACTAAAAGAAGATATCCCCGAAGTGTTGTTCGTGGGGATCCAACCTACATTGGTAGCGTTTTACTTCCCCATGACCGATATCGTCAAACAGGCCGTGGATACGCTGTATCAGAAATTAGCTCACTGGCAAGGTGATGGTGGCTTTAGTCACCTTTAATGGCGTGACGGTGTGGCGTCGTCAAATTTGCCGACGTCACATTCACCGACAGTTTCTCTCTTCATTGTTCTTTTTACGGAAAGCAATAATTTCCTTACAAAACAATAAGTTTAACTCATTTTCATGTCATTAGTTCAACTTGGCATAAACCATGCAATCTCTAAGTGAATACCTGTATCAGGTCATGGCCTATTTTTGCTCACCCGAGGGCAAATCTGCCAGAACGCTATTTAATGCCCATGCAGCCAACACCGCTGCAACTTGAAAGATGACGACCAATATACCTGATAGATTTCAAGGTGCGGCAAGGCGGCAAATGAGTGAGTCCCGATGAGCTGACACAAGTCAGTGATTCGGGTGAGCGAATGCAGCCAACACCGCTGCAATTTGAAAGATGAAGGGTAAGGAGATAAAGCAATGAACCGGTTCATAATTGCAGACCCCAAAAAGTGCATTGGTTGCCGCACCTGCGAGGTGGCCTGCGTGCTGGCACATAATGGTGGCAGGCTGGAGGCCTTGAATAAGGCTAATTTTGCCCCACGGTTAAAAGTGGTTAAAGGACTTAATGTCAGTACCGCCATTATGTGTCGTCACTGTGAAGATGCACCTTGCGCCAATGTTTGCCCGAACGGCGCTATTATTCGTGCCTCTGACAGCATCCAAGTGTTGCAGGAAAAATGTATTGGCTGCAAAACCTGCGTCGTTGCCTGCCCGTACGGTGCTATGAGTGTGGTGACTAAAGAAGTTGAAGTTATGTTCAACGGTCTCTCTCAGGGCTTTTGTCTGAAAGCAGAAGCACAGAAATGCGATTTATGTGAGGGCCGCACGGCAGGTCCGGCCTGTATTTCAGTTTGCCCAACTCAGGCATTACACATGATTGGCCGCGACACTATGCAGGCCATGCTTCGCAAGAAACAGATGCGCGCTGCGCTAGATGAAGCCAACGAGATGAGTTTCTAGTCAGCCTCAAAAGCCAAGGGGATTAAAAATGTATAAAGCATTAACTGTTTGCCCATACTGTGGCTCCGGCTGCAAAATAAATTTGCTGGTTGAAAACGGTAAAGTGGTCGGCGCTGAGGGCGCGAATGGTGTTACGAATCAGGGTGAATTGTGTCTGAAAGGCTACTATGGCTGGGATTTTCTCAATGACACCAAATTGCTGACGCCACGCCTAAAACAACCGATGATTCGTCGTCAAAAAGGCGGCAAGCTGGAGGCAGTTTCTTGGGATGAAGCCATTGATTTCGCCAGTAGCAAACTGCGCGCAATTAAAGAAAAATATGGTCCGGAAGCCATTATGCACACGGGTTCTTCACGTGGGCCGGGTAATGAGACCAATTATGTGATGCAAAAATTTGCCCGTGCGGTCACCGGCAGCAACAATATCGATTGTTGCGCACGCGTGTGTCACGGCCCTTCAGTGGCAGGCCTGCAAGTGACGCTGGGCAATGGCGCGATGAGTAATTCCATCTGCGAGATTGAAGATACCAAATGCATTTTAGTGTTTGGCTATAACGCCGCCGACTCCCACCCCATCGTGGCACGCCGTATTCTCAAAGCAAAAGAGAAAGGCGCTAAAGTGATTGTTTGCGATCCGCGACATATCGAAACCGCACGTATTGCTGACCTTTGGTTGCCATTGAAAAATGGTTCGAATATGGCGCTGGTCAATGCATTTGCCAATGTGTTAATCACTGAAGAGCTATATGACAAAGACTATGTTTCGCGCTATACCGAAGGTTTTGACGAGTATCGCAACATTGTCGCCAAATACACGCCGGAATATGTCGAAGGCATTACTGGTCTGCCCGCACAAACGATCCGTGAAGCGATGCGCATCTATGCTGCGGCACCTTCTGCCACCATTTTATGGGGTATGGGGGTCACCCAATGGGGTCAGGGTGTAGACGTTGTTAAAGGATTGTCAGGATTAGCGTTGCTGACGGGCAATCTGGGGCGCCCGAATGTCGGTGTCGGTCCAGTGCGTGGACAAAATAACGTACAAGGTGCCTGCGACATGGGGGCCTTGCCGAATATGTATCCCGGCTATCAGCCCGTAACTGATCCGGCAACACTAGAGAAATTTGCTAAAGCGTGGGGAGTCCCTTCCCTGTCTGACAAAATTGGCTACTCGCTGACGGATGTGCCGCACAAAGTGAAAGAAGGCAAAATCAAAGCCAACTATGTGATGGGTGAAGACCCCCTACAAACGGAACCGGACCTGTCGATGATGCGCGAAGCATTCAGTGAGTTGGAATTGCTGATTGTGCAGGACATCTTTATGACAAAAACTGCCGCCGAAGCCGATGTGATTCTCCCTGCTACATCGTGGGGTGAGCATGAAGGTGTTTACTCTGCCGCGGATCGTGGCTTCCAACGCTTTGAAAAAGCAGTTGATCCACAAGGGGATGTTAAACCGGACTGGGAAATTATCAGTTTAATGGCGACAGCCCTCGGCTATCCGATGAAATATCATAATACTCAAGAAATTTGGGATGAATTGCGCGAACTGTGCCCACTGTATTACGGTGCAACCTATGAAAAAATGGCCGGTTTAGGTTATGTTCCGTGGCCTTGCACCACTGAAGACAGCCCCGGTACGCCGTGGCTATATGCCGGCAATAAATTCGACCGCCCCGGAGGTAAAGGATTGTTATTTGCCAGCGAATGGCGTGCTCCGATGGAGCAGGTGGATGAGGAATACCCGCTGGTGCTGTGCACCGTCCGGGAAGTCGGCCACTACTCATGCCGTTCGATGACCGGTAACTGTTCCGCATTACAAACACTGGCTGATGAACCGGGCTATGTGCAAATCAGTCCGCAGGATGCTGATAAAATGCACTTGCAGGATCAGCAGTTGGTCTGGGTTGCATCACGGCGCGGCAAAGTTATCACTCGAGTGTCAGTCAGTGAGCGCATCAATGTTGGTGCGGTCTATATGACTTATCAGTGGTGGATTGGTGCCTGCAATGAATTGACCCTTGACCATCTGGATCCGATCTCTAAGACCCCAGAGTATAAATATTGCGCAGTGAAACTCGAAGCCATTGCCGATCAGACGTGGGCAGAAAATTACGTGCAGCAGGAATATAGCCAGTTGAAGGCACGGTTACGTAGAGAAGCTGAAGTCTGTTGATGGATTAACGATTATTACGATTTGCCAGTCTGGATTCGCTCAGACTGGCAAAACTGCAATACCTCACAGAGTGAAATACTGGCTTAGCGGGATGCATTTTCACATCAAACTGTCTTCGTCTTCGATACTTCTTACGGATATTCCGAGTCGTTGCATCCGAGATAACAGAGTGGTTCGTTTCAACCCCAATTTAATCGCCGCTCCTTTTGGCCCGGCAACCACACCGTTGGTTTCTCGCAATACCCGAATAATTCGCGTACGTTCAGATTCTGAAAACTCCGGCTCATCACTCTCTGGTAATAATGGTTTATGAATGGTTTTTTCCGATACCGGCTTAACCGCCTCTAAGGGGGATAAATGGTATTCCAGTTCTTGTAACTGCAAATTTAATGTGGTTCCACGACTGAGTATCACTGCCCGTTCAATCACATTTTCCAGTTCACGAATATTCCCAGGCCATGGCAGGCGACTGAGTAATCGTAATGTTTCGCCCGGAATGATATCGATAGTGCGGTTCATTCGTTTGGCTATTTTCTGAGTGAAGAATTTTACTAATAGGGGAATATCTTCAGGGCGTTCACGCAGTGGTGGGATCACAATCGGAAAAACATTGAGCCGATAATAGAGATCACTGCGATATTCTCGATTTACCATCATCAATTTTAAATCACGATTTGTTGCTGCAATTAACCGAACATCAACTGGAATAATTTTACTACCACCCAAGCGTTCTATTTCTCGCTCTTGTAATACCCGTAAAAGTTTTGGTTGCAGTTCTAGGGGAATATCCCCCACCTCATCAAGAAATAGCGTGCCACCATCAGCCATTTCAAATCGACCAATACGTTGTGCCGCAGCTCCGGTGTAAGCCCCCTTCTCATGACCAAAGAGATCGCTTTCCATTAAACCTGAGGGAATAGCTGCACAGTTCATTTTCACCATACGTTTATTCTTTCGGGTGCTTAAATTATGAATTGCGCGGGCTATTAACTCTTTACCGGTGCCAGTTTCCCCCAGAATCAACACAGTACAATCACTGGAGGCCACCATTTCAACCTGTTCCAGCACTGCTTTAATTCCTGCACTGTGGCCAATGATTTCGCCAAACTCTTCATTATGAATAATCTGGTCAGTGAGATAGAGATTTTCATTTACCAATGAATCTTTCAGGCGAGTAATTTCGTTGTAAGCCAGAGCATTATCAACCGCAATAGCAATTCTGGCAGCAATTTGACGTAATAACTTGAGGTTACTGTCAGTGAAGATATCACTCTGACATTGCGCCAGTTTTAATACCCCCAGCATTTTATGACCGAAAAATAGCGGTAATAAACAAACAGCTTGTAACCCCTCATCCAACATATTAGCCAGTTGTTTATCATCCGGCGCTAAGAGAGAAATATCGGCTAAATTTACCAGCAATAATTCGCGGCTGCGTAAAACTTGCCCTGCTAATGTGCCCGTCATATCTACCCACGCCTGCTGGTACTGTACCGCTTTCCCCACCTGATAGCGGGTAGAAAAAACATTCAGTTTATTTTTATCTTTATGCGTGCCACATATTGCCAGGCTAATGTAATCAATATTGAAAAAGCGGTGTATCTCTTTAGAGACTTCTGCGGCTAATACATCCAGTTCCAGTTTAGAAATAACCGTATTGGTGACATCCACCAATATTCGGAAGTGATCTCGTTCAAAGCGCAGTTGCTCTCGTTCAGAACATGCCCGTTTTATTTCAGTAATATTATCAACTGCGATAGCCACGACCTCGGCCAATAGTGCCAAAAAAGTCACAGCTTGCTCATCAAACTCACTATTATCAGTTTTAATAAACTCAACGCATCCCGACCAATGATTGCCATGGCCTAAGGGAAAGTGACAGCCAGAATGTAATTGCTGATATGGCGCTAAATCACAAACTGTAGAAAACTCCCTTCGCATACGATGTGGGTCAGTTTGCAAAGGTATCTGTTGTTGCCAAGCCATCCCACCAGGCCCTTCAGCAAACAAAATATTGTGTGAGCCCACAACGGTGTCAGTCACTTCATCATGAGTATAAAGTGTCATTTGGTTATACAGCGGGTTCAGCAGTAATAAATTGACACGTTGAAAACGCACGACAGAAAAAGAGAGCTTTCGAAGCTCATTAACTAAATCGGTGATATCCCTCAATAATAATAATCTTTTTGATACCCGGAACAATGTATCTTGCCAGACTTGGGCCAATGTGGGGCGGGGTAGTTTTTTTGTGCTATCCATATATACCCAAAATAATTAAGCCCAGAGAAGTGGAGTTTAAATACTTTAAGATATTGAAATAAAAAAATATATATTAACCCGCTGTAAGCTTGATCTGGATTAACAAACTTTTTGACTAAAACTTATGCCTGCTTACCTATGGGTGAAATCACGTCTCATTTACATCAAAACCAAATAAAACATTAAGTTACACACAGTTACAGCTATTTATTTCAACGCATCACATGCTTATCGAGATATAAATATCTATATAGCGAAATTTATCTCGATGAAGGACATGAATACCAGACTGTGCACACAACAGAGAAATAATCCTTAAAAAATTCCCAATAAAAAATCCAGTTAGGTTAGCCCAAAACTGGATTTTATTTTTATCTCTGCTGTTACTGCTTATTATCTAATTTCAGTCGCTGATTATTTTTTCTTCGCGTATTTCAATGAATCCAGTGCTACTGCAAAGATAATGATCGCACCCTTGATAATGTATTGCCAGTAAGGGTTTACACCGATATAAGTCAGCCCATAGTTAATGACGGTAAAGATGATAACACCGGTTACCACACCGATAACCGTACCCACCCCACCGCTGAAGGAGACACCGCCAACCACGCAAGCCGCAATCGCATCTAACTCATACATAAAACCGAGGTTGTTGGTGGCACTACCGATACGGCCCGCTTCTAACATCCCACCGAAGGCATAGAACACACCGGATAAGGCATAAATCATGATCAGGTTTAATGGCACATTTACACCAGAAACTTTTGCCGCTTCTGGGTTACCGCCGATAGCGAAGATATTTTTACCAAAGCGAGTTTTGTTCCACAATACCCAAACAAAGCCGATAGCAATGAGTGCATAAAAGGTAATATAAGACAGCTTGAAATCACCAAATCGTAAGAATCCTTGGGCAAAGGTCGAGAACGCAGGATCAAAACCGGCAATTGGCGATGCACCAACAAAGTCGTAATACAGGGAGTTAATCCCGTAAACAATAATCATCGTGCCCAATGTGGTAATAAATGGCGTCACATTCAGGTAAGCAATGATAATACCGTTAACCAGACCAATAACTGCACCAATTAAACAAACGGTTAAGGTAACAACCGGGATGGGTACCGTCTGTAAATCAGGGAAAACTTTATTAACGTTATCCATGGATTGCAACATGGTTGCCGCAACCACCGCCGCTAACCCCACCTGACGACCCGCAGACAAGTCAGTCCCTTGGGTAACAATCAAGCCCGCAACACCGAGTGCGATAATGATACGCACAGAAGATTGGGTCAGAATATTACTTAAGTTCATCAGGCTTAAGAATGTCGGGTCCTTGACAATAATTATTGCCAACAATACGAATAACACTACATAAATCCCGCTCTCTTTTAGGTAAGTGAGCATGCTTTTCTTATTTAACGCATTCATAATAAGAACCTTCGACTAGATTAGAGATGCAAGGATGCAAGACGTAATATTTCATTCTGCGTGGCTTTTTTGGTTTCAACAATGCCCGCAACCTGACCATTACTCATTACCAAAATTCTGTCAGTGATCCCTAATAGCTCAGGCATTTCAGAGGAAATTATAATAATTCCTTTGTCTTTCTTCGCTAATTCAGTCATTAACTGATAGATTTCAAACTTAGCACCGACATCAATACCCCGAGTCGGCTCATCCAACATTAATATTTCTGGCTGAGTCAGTAGCCAACGGCCAATAATAACTTTCTGCTGATTACCACCAGATAATGAACCGATACTGGTACGGTGACCGGGGGTTTTTACCCGCATTGCATCGATAACCCATTGGGTATCACTTTTCATGCGTGTATTGTCCAGCAGCCCAAATTTATTTTTATAGTTGCGGATATTCGATATCAGGGAGTTAAAACCAACATCAAGATAAGCATAAATCCCAGTGGAACGACGCTCTTCCGTCACCAATGCAAAACCATGATTAATGGCTTCATTGGCACTGTGGTTATTAATATTCTTACCATGTAGCTTAATGGTGCCAGCGACTTTTTCACGAATACCAAATAAAGTTTCAACGATATCGGTCCGTTTGGCTCCCACCAATCCGGCAATCCCTAAAATCTCACCTTTATGCAAATCAAAGGAGACATCACGAATAGAGGGTTGGCGCAGTGAAGTGAGGTTTTTCACTTCCAGAATAACTTCACCAGGTTTATTTAGGCGGTCAGGGAAGCGCTGACTCAATGAACGTCCCACCATCATTGAGATGATTTGATCCATCGTCAGCCCTTCCAGCGGCTGAGTTGCTATCCATTGGCCATCGCGCAAAATAGTGATTTCATCGCACAGTTGAAATATCTCTTCCATCTTGTGGGAGATATAAACAATTCCGCAACCACGCTCTTTTAATTTACGGATAATGGTAAATAGATGATTAACTTCTTTCTCAGTTAATGAAGAAGTCGGCTCATCCATAATAACGATTTTGGCGTTATATGAGAATGCTTTGGCAATCTCGATCATTTGCATTTGCGATACGGATAAAGTGGCAACTTTATCTCGTGGGTCTATATCAATATCTAATTCATCAAAGATAGCCTTGGTGTCTTTGTACATTTTATCCTGATCGACAAAGAAACCTTTCGTGGGATAACGCCCCAACCACATGTTGTCCATGACGGTACGCTGTAACACCAGATTTAATTCCTGATGCACCATAGACACGCCATGTTCTAATGCTTCTTTAGAACTTTTAAATTCTATTTCTTGCCCCTGAAAGAGAATGCTCCCGGAGTCTTTTTTATAGATACCAAACAGACATTTTAATAGCGTTGACTTACCTGCTCCATTTTCTCCCATTAACGCATGAATAGAATTTGGTCGCACTTTAAGATTTACGTTATCTAACGCCTTTACGCCTGGAAATGATTTATTGATATTACTCATTTCCAGCAACCACTCACGGGGTTGTGCTGTATTAATATCGGCCATAGTTGTACCTGGCTAAGAAGCGCGACTTTTCCGCGAGATATATTCTATCCACCGAACAGCGCACACTCTAAAATAAGGATTAATGCAAAAAAACCTTCCGCCCCGCTACTGGTTATCCACTATTGGGCCAGAAGGTTAATAGTTACTTCTTTACGTTTAGCCACCTATTACCGGTGCTGACTGTTACTTGGTAAATTCAGCCAGATTATCTTTATCAACACCTACATACGGGATACGTACAATTTTGTTGTCGATTTTCCAAGTAGTCCCTTCAGCGGCAGGTTTGCCCGCAGCCAGGTTTTTAGCCAGATCAAAGGTTGCTTTCGCCTGATTGTTCGCATCATTCAGAACAGTACCGGCCATTTGACCTGATTTCACCATCGCCAATGCTTCTGGCAGGGCATCAACACCAAAGACTGGAATGCTAGTTTTGTTATGCGCTTTCAATGCTTCTACTGCCCCCATTGCCATCGCATCGTTGTTGGCGATAACCACTTCAATTTTGTTTGCATTAGGGCCAGATAACCAGGCATCCATTTTGTCTTTAGCCTGAGCGGTATCCCACATGGCAGTATCTAATTGCAGTTGCTGTGTTGGCAGACCTTTTTCATTCAGCGTTTTAATGACGTAAGTGGTACGAGCTTCAGCATCTGGATGGCCCGGCTCGCCTTTCAGCAACACAAATTGAATTTTGCCATCTTTGTTCAGATCCCAAGCAGGGTTGGCTTGCCAGTGTTTGGCAATCAGCTCACCCTGAATCACGCCAGATTCTTTAGAGTCAGTCCCTACATAATATGCTTTGTCGTAGCTATCCAGTGCTTTGCGTGAAGGCTCTTTGTTATAGAAAACAATTGGCACATCATTGGCACGCGCTTTATCAATAACCACTGGCGCTGCGGCTGGGTCAACCAAGTTGATCGCCAGTGCTTTTACGCCTTTCGCCAGCAACACGTCGATTTGGTCGTTTTGCTTGGATTGGTCATTCTGCGAGTCGTTCATCAGTAAGGTAACGTCAGGAGATGCTTTAGCATCTTTCTCGATAGCTTTACGGACCACGGACATAAAGTTGTCATCATACTTATAAATAGTGACACCAATACGGGTATCAGCTTGAGCCGCCGCGCCGAACATCATGCTGGCAACCAGAGTCGCTAATGTGAAAACCTTCTTATTCATTTGTATCTCCGGGTTTATGTAGGGTAGTACAGGGTGATAACACCATCGCCTTAACGTGAGAAAACCCCATCGTTCAAAGCAGCTGACACTGAATATCTATCGTCCTTGAGCACACTCCACTCCGAAAAGCAGCCTGAGTCGTCAAAAACCATGTCATTTACAAACTCCTCGTCTGCGGAACTCGTGTTTGTAAATCGCTATTCTAAAAACCCGCTACCGTGTATTTTTTTATCCGGTAACTGATGACATATTGATACATTCAGGTAGAAAACCACTAGAGCATAGACGTCCCGTTGTTAAGAATCTGTGAATTTTCTCACAGATTGAAAACGGTTACACAAGAATAAATCCCCAACTAGTGAGCAACACCACAAATTGCGACAGAATGTCGTGGCACCAAGGTGGGAGTAAAACAATAAGTGGCGTGAGGGTCCGTTGCACGGCTGGCCCCTTCAAGCGCTAGCTCGGTAGCTAAAGTTGCCATAGAAACAATAGGATAACGGACTGTCGTCAGTTTTGGGCTGGTATAACGTGCTATCGGGATATCGTCAAAGCCCACCAGCGAAAACTGCTCAGGAACGCTGATACCGTTTTCTTTCAATACGGCTAATGCACCTGCAGCCATTGAATCGTTGTAAGCAAACACAGCACTGAGTTGTAAATTACGCCCTAGCAAGTCAATCATCGCCCGTTCGCCTCCGGCCAAGTCTGGAGAACCGTAGGCTCGCCAACTCTCCGGGGCAGTGATACCGGCACCTTCAAGCGCATTTAAGTAGCCAGTTTGGCGCTGAAGAACATCATCAATGGGGTGGTTAGAACCGAGGAAACCAATGCGTTGATGATCCTGTTTCAGTAACAAGCGACACGCCATTTGCGCACCGCTAACATTGTCTAATCCTACGCAGCGATGCTCAAAACCGGGAATAATCCGATTAATCAGGACCATACCAGGAACTTGCTCTAAAAAAGTGATTAACTCGCCGTTACTCAATGCCTTAGCATGAACAACCAAGGCGTTACAGCGTTGACGGAGCAACACTTCAATGGCATGACGTTCTTTATCAGCCTGATGGTAACTATTGCCAATCAACACATATTTCTGATGCTGCTGGGCAACAGTGTCCACCGCTTTCACTAGTGCACCAAAAAAGGGATCTGAGACATCCATGACGACGACACCGACAGTATCACTGCTTTGCGTGGCGAGTGCTTGCGCATTGGCATTGGGCCGGTAGCCCAGTTCTGACACAGCTTTCAAGACAGCTGCGCGGGTTTCTGGCCGGATAGCGGCACTGTTATTAAGGACTCTGGATACGGTAGCCAGCGAAACGCCCGCCCGTGAAGCCACATCGCGAATGGTGATATTGTTTCTAACTGAATGCAGAGCGGCCATGGCTTATCCTGTGAAAAATAAGTCGCCATGCTACGGAGCGAACAACCGAGCATGGCAGGTGGCCTATCCTACCCAGTTTGTTGAAATTGCCACGTGAAATACGTCACAAGAAAGAAAACGTTTACATACAAATTTGCAACCGCCCACTCATTTTGACTTTGCTGGCATATTCACGGCTTAGTGTTGCGTGGTTGTAACGATTGACCGCAGGCATAAGCTGTCAATTTGCGCCATAGCCACTCAACTGGCCCTTGGGCAAAATAGTGCAGCCATAACAAGGAGAAAAGAATATTGCACAGCCAGACCAATGGAACGACAGCGAGCAATTGCACGCGATCAAGTTGTTGGTATAAACCGAAGTGATAGAACAGCAATGTACAGAGTAATGTCTGTAGTAAATAATTGCTTAATGCCATGCGGCCAACCTGTGCCAACCAGTGGCTGATTCGCCAGCCCGAGAGTGTCGGCCAAAAACCATACAATAGAGCGAGATATCCCACGGCCTGCAACGGGGCACCTAACTCACGGGGAACTTGTAACAAGAAACCTGTCCAGCGGAAATCCCATCCCACCAGCCATTGCATCACCACACCGGGTATTTGGATAACTAATGAAAGCGGTATCAGACATGCAGCGAGAAGCCGGTAATGGCGTAAGCTAAACTCGCCCCGTAACCAACCGCAACGCATTAACCCTGCGCCAAAAAGCATCGATCCCGCCAGTTCCCAGCCATATTGCGCACCGATAGCAATCAAATTGGAGGACAACAGATCAAGCCGGTTTTTCCAGGCTTCCACTCCGCCCTGCAACTTCCAAAATTGTTCATATTGCAAATCCGCAGGCCCCGGTTGCCAAAAACGCCCCGGTTCCCCACTGGTAATAAACCCCAGCAGTAATAATACCGCGACGCCCAGCAAATACATCACAACCCCTGTGCGCAATAAACTGGCAGCATCTTTAGCATCACGAATCATTCGCCAGCACACCAGCCCAATCAAACCATAGGCTAGTAGAATATCCCCATCCCAAAAGAAGATGCCGTGAATTAATCCCAGTAATAGCAGCAGAGAAAGCCGCGCCCGTATCCAGCTTTTACCCCGTTTAAGTAGCAGTTCAAGGCCCGCCCCAAATAAAATAGCAAAAATAGACAGGAACTTTGCTTGCGCGACGATATCAAGGATGGCCCATGTCCAAGTATCAGACACGGAGGGGAGACCAAGGTAGGCAGGATTAAGGTAAGCTGCTTTTGGTAGGCCGAAAGCACTGATATTGAGCAGAAGAATGCCAAGAATGGCCAGACCTCGCGCACTGTCTAGCGTTGCGATGCGTTGACGCATACCCGACATCCTGTTTTGGAGCACCCAATGGTGCCCATTCTGACAAAAGATTAATTAGCCGTTGTGGCGTACTGCACGCAGGAATTCCTGGCGAGTATTTTGGCTGGATTTGAATAATCCACCCAGTGATGTTGTGGTGGTGGCGCTGGTAGCATCACGGATACCACGCGCCTTTACGCAATAATGCACAGCATCAATAGAAACTGCGACATTATTAGTCCCCAACAAAGTCTGCAACGCCAGCAAGATTTGCTGTGTCAGTCGCTCTTGTACTTGTGGACGCTGGGCGAAAAACTGCACAATACGGTTAATTTTGGACAAACCAATCACGCTATCTTTCGGAATATATGCCACCGTTGCTTTACCATCGATGGTCACAAAATGATGTTCGCAGGTGCTGGTCAAGGTGATATCCCGCACAGTGACCATCTCATCGACCTTCATTTTATTTTCGATCAAGGTGATTTTAGGGAAATTTTCGTAATCCAGTCCGGAGAAAATCTCATCAACATACATCTTGGCGATACGTCTTGGCGTATCCGCCAGACTATCGTCAGATAAATCAAGATTCAGCAATTGCATGACTTGCGTCATATGTTCCTGAATCCGGGTCTTGCGCGTTTCGGCGTCTAGTTCTTGTTTGCGCAATGGGGTTTCGAGTCCACGGGCCAGCAATGCTTCATGAACCAGCTCAGCTTCTTTACTCAGCGATGACATTTTTCTCTCCAACAGGCGTACGTATCTGAGCGGGATAAACATGATGCAGATCACGTTCAGATTTTGCTCCCCACTTTAGTGGAGAGCAAAATGATTATCCAGTGATTGTTATTCATCTGTGATTGTTCTTTATATCATGATGAAAGAGCTGCATCTCTGCCAGCACCTGACAAACATTCAATTCGTGACAGTTTCCCGAGCGCGGGCTGGGGTTTTAATCACTAATCCGCCCGCAATAATCAGCGCGATGACAGCCACATAGAGTGCAGGCTCTAGCCGGTGGGTTAATGCTGTTGATATTGCAGACAATATTGGACCAACCAGTTGCCCGATAGCATAGCCGGTGGTCAGCAAACCGGCCATATAGCGAGTGTGTTCCGGTGCCAGTTCGCGGCCATGTTGCAGTGAAAGTTGAACAACACTGAGGAATCCGCCGCCGGTAAGTAATGCACCTAATGCTAACCCACTCACGCCCGGTACCCATTCGGCACACAGCACCCCTAAAGCCTGAATCCAAAGTGTCAATGCCAGCCGAGTTTGGGAAGTCAGGCAATGGCGCGTCAGAATACCGATGATGATACCAATCACGGCTGCACCGCCAAAAACAGGCCAGACAAATTGGGCGAAAAGGCTATCTGGAAACCGAGAGGTAGCCATTTGCGATAAAAACGTCGCGGGTAAAATATAGCCAAACCCCGCCAAACTGTAGCTCCATACCAAGCGTTTCAATGCCGGAGTTAAGGTCAGTGGAACAGCGGCAATATGTGGACGGTGAAGCTCCCCACTCCGCGGCAGATTAATACTGATCGTCGCAATAATAATCAGTGCCAATCCGCCATACACTAGCCAGGCTTCAGCAGCAGATAATTCATAGCTATGGATTAGGACGGCCAGCATACCGCTGATGAATATCCCCGCCCCTGGCCCGGCAAATACCGCCGCACTCAATGCCGGGCGACCAAAATGCGCCAGTCGTTCATTCGTCCAAGCAGCAATTAGCACCATTGACCAACCGCTGGCCCAACCAATCACAAAACGCACCAGACCATGCCACCACGGGCCATCGACGATAGCTGATAGCAGCGTTAGAGTCACCGCCCCCCATAATCCCAGCCATAAACGGCGCTCAACATGGCGACTGGCACGCATAGCATCAAAGGCACCGAACAGATAACCCAAGTAGTTAAACGCCGCCACCAGCCCCGCACCTGTTAGTGTAAATTGGTGTTCCGCAATCATAAGAGGCACTTGTGGGGTAAAAGCAAAGCGACCAATTCCCATCGCAACCACTAATGCCAAGAAACCACTTAATGCAATTCTTAGTGCCATCCGCCCTACCCTATATTGCTCTGCCAGTGAATTGATCTGCCAGTCTGTTAAAAGAAAGTTGCCAATATCATGCCTGAGCATTAGAATCACAAAAAATGAATAATACTCACTAAGTTCATCACAAAAAGAGAACACTCATGGATCTGACCCAGCTACGCATGTTTTGCTGCGTGGCAGAAACCGGTTCCGTTGCCCGAGCAGCGGAGCAAATGCACCGCGTCCCTTCAAACTTGACGACACGCTTACGCCAGCTTGAAATTGAGCTAGGGGCTGATCTGTTTATCCGTGAAAAACAGCGCCTGCGTCTGTCGCCTATGGGCCATAATTTTCTCTGCTACGCCAACCGAATTCTGGCACTGAGTGAAGAGGCAATGCGCATTACCCATGCTGGTGAACCCGCGGGCCATTTCCCACTCGGTTCAATGGAGAGTACTGCGGCCACTCGCTTACCCAGCTTGCTGGCGTCTTATCACCAGCGCTACCCTAAAGTTGCCTTGTCACTGACCACCGGCACTTCCGGCGAGATCATTGAACAAGTGCGGGCGGGTACACTCGCAACCGCGCTGGTCGATGGCCCGGTACAGCATGATGAGCTGCACGGCTGCCGCTCCTTCGACGAAAAATTAGTGATCATTTCCTGTGTTGATCACCACCCTATTGAACAAGCCCAAGACGCCGTGGACGAAACACTGTTTGCTTTTCGCCCCAGTTGCTCATACCGGCTGCAACTGGAGAGTTGGTTCCGTCAAGCTGGCGCACTACCTGGGCAAATCATGGAAATTCAGTCCTACCATGCCATGCTGGCCTGCGTGGCCAGCGGTGCTGGGTTAGCGCTAATTCCACACTCGGTATTGGCTTTGCTACCAGGGCATGAGCGGGTACAAGTTCATTTGCTGCCACCTGATATCGCCAACACTTCGACTTGGTTGATTTGGCGCAAAGATGCCTTTAGCCCTAATGTCCGCGCACTCAAAGAACTGATCATTGAACAGACGGAAATGCCGTAATTGAGCAAGCACAACCCCAGTTTACGGTCATAATTCATACAATGATCATGGGCTATCATCACGAACAGCCACATGCAACATATATGATACATAAAGAATATATTTATATAACACTCATTACACAGAAGCTATAGGAGCAACACCATGGAGATGATTAAAACCCGCGCCGCAGTCGCATGGGGGCCAAACCAGCCACTATCCGTTGAAGAAGTGGATTTGATGCCACCACAAAAAGGCGAAGTGCTCGTACGGATTGTCGCCAGTGGGGTATGCCACACTGATGCCTATACTCTGTCAGGCAAAGATCCTGAAGGGGTATTCCCGGCCATCCTTGGTCATGAAGGCGGCGGGATTGTGGAAGCTATTGGTGAAGGTGTTACCAGCGTTGCTGTGGGTGACCATGTCATTCCGCTATACACCCCAGAATGTGGCGAGTGTAAATTCTGCCGCTCAGGCAAAACCAATTTATGTCAGGCAATCCGCAGTACCCAAGGCAAAGGCTTGATGCCAGATGGCACCACCCGTTTTTCAAAAAATGGTCAACCTATCTTCCATTATATGGGGACTTCAACATTCTCTGAATTGACTGTTGTGCCAGAAATATCACTGGCAAAAATCAATAAAGAAGCACCATTAGAGGAAGTTTGTCTGCTGGGCTGCGGTGTCACCACTGGTATGGGTGCGGTTATCAATACTGCCAAAGTCAAACCCGGCGATACTGTAGCCATTTTCGGTTTGGGGGGAATTGGCTTGTCTGCCGTCATCGGTGCACAGATGGCTGGAGCCAGCCGAATTATCGGCATCGACCTAAATACCAGTAAATTCGAGCTGGCACGCAAACTGGGGGCAACTGATCTGATCAACCCGAAAGATTATGATAAACCTATCCAAGATGTGATTGTTGAGCTGACCGACGGTGGCGTAGATTTCTCATTTGAATGCATTGGTAACGTCAATGTCATGCGTTCAGCTTTAGAATGCTGCCACAAAGGTTGGGGTGAATCCGTGATTATTGGTGTTGCCGGTGCCGGCGAAGAGATCTCAACCCGTCCATTCCAGTTGGTAACCGGCCGAGTCTGGCGTGGTTCTGCATTTGGTGGGGTGAAAGGTCGCTCAGAATTACCCGGCATTGTGCAGCAATATCTGGACGGTAAATTCGCTCTGAATGATTTTATCACTCATACCATGGGTCTGGATCAAATCAATGAAGCCTTTGATTTAATGCATGAAGGCAAATCCATCCGCACCGTGATTCATTTCGATAAACCTTCACAAGATAAATAAGGCAAGGAGGCAGACAACGCATGAATACGTCACTTGAACTTCTCGAAGAGCACCGGATGTTTGGTGGGTGGCAGCAACGCTACCGCCACGCCGCCAGCAGCCTGAATTGTAATATGACTTTCAGCATCTATCTGCCACCGCCACGGGATGATAATCCTCCTCCCGTGCTTTATTGGCTTTCAGGGCTGACATGTAATGATGAAAATTTCACCCTGAAAGCAGGCGCACAAAGAGTTGCTGCCGAACTCGGATTGGTATTGGTGATGCCCGATACCAGCCCACGTGGTGATGAAGTGCCCAATGATGATAGCTATGATTTGGGGCAAGGCGCTGGTTTTTATCTAAATGCAACGCAAGCGCCTTGGTCAGAGCATTTTCGAATGTACGATTACATTAGCCAAGAGCTACCAGCGCTAATCCGCCAGCATTTTAGTGTTAACCAAGAGCATCAATCTATCTGTGGTCACTCAATGGGGGGCCATGGAGCACTAATGCTCGCCTTACGCAATCCTGGTCAGTATAAATCTGCTTCTGCTTTCGCACCGATCGTCAATCCGTGCCAAGTCCCTTGGGGCCGCAAAGCCTTTACAGCATATTTAGGTGCGGATGAAAGCCAATGGCTGCAATATGATAGTTGCCATTTACTTACTCATGCCCAAACCACATTACCCATGTTGGTTGATCAAGGTGATGGTGATCAGTTCCTGGCTGACCAGTTGCAGCCAGCAAAACTGGCTGAACTCGCGCGTCAACGTGACTGGCCGCTGACTCTGCGTATTCAACCTGGTTATGATCATAGCTATTTCACCATAGCGACTTTTATTGAGGATCACTTGCGCTTCCATGCGGAATATTTACACCCGTAACTGTCGCAACTAACTAAATTATCAATAATAAATATTACCAGCCCCTTTTGGGGCTTTTTATTTGATAAAAAACTTATCATCATCATCGTTACATTTAGTTCTAAAAAATAATTTAAATAACAATAAAATTAATTAGAGGCTATGTGACAATCAGAAATAAAAAACATTGATAAAGTCCAAAAAAAGAATTACAAATAAATGGCTGAACACTTACCAAGCTTCAGTAACATCTAAAGGATATTATTTAAATGGAGAATTATATGCATATTTCACACCAAACTGACGGAAAAACAAACAAGACAAATTTAATGATGTTGAGAACCAAGTTAGCGTCATTAGAAGCATCATTTGAAAATAATTCGCTCTCTATAAATGACCATGAAATAGAAAATTTAAAAAACAACGGAACCAATACCAAAATAACCGCATGGAATTGGTCAAAAAGCTTTACTCAACAATAAGTTAATCAATGACATTTTTTAATATATTGGATTAAGGTGTTTCATTAACATCTTAATCCTAACTGTTACTCAGTATATTTTCAGCATTGCAATAGAAATATAATATATTTTAGTGTTGATACGATAATTAAAATAAATAATTTAAAGAAATAACATCACTAAATTTCATTAAAACAAGTGAGATACTTCCATATGCTGACAAGTGAATTTTTCAATGATTTGAAAATAAGTCCATTATCAAGCCTGTTAGCCATAATAGTAACAGCCATTGGATTAATCTCCTCGTTCTTAGTTTTACTTCTTTATTTAACGGATGATCGCATTGAAAAACAACATAACAATTACAATGATATTTATCGGATAGAAACACAGTTTAACCTGCCCAATGGTGATGAAGTAAAATCAGCACAATCCCCCTTACCGCTGACTTCCGTTTTAAAGAATGATAAAAATATCAAACGCGTGGATTCTATGGTTCGTATTGTTACTCACTTGCAGGTTAACGATAAGACATATTCTGATGTAGATATCTATGCAGTTAGCACTGATTTTTTTGATGCCGTAAACCCTTTTCGACAAAAGCCCTCTCACTTGGCACATAACGAAATTATTATCACCCCCGAGTTCAACCATCGATATCTTCATTTAGATACTCCGCAGGGCCACGTCATTACACTCGGAGATAAAGGACAATTCATTATTAAAGATATGGTTGAACTTGATAAATCCAGTCGCTTTAAAACCGGAGCTTTCGTCACATTGTCTCCTGACATAATAGAGAACTACCATGATAAAAGGCACGATTGGTATGACACGCACGCCTACGTTTTTATCACTATGGAATCGGGAATAAAGCCTAATATTAAACAATTGAATTCACACATTAGCCAACATGCCCCCCAACTTCCTGGTGCACCCTTTAGCCCTGAAGAGTTCATTCAATTATCAGTCCGCAATATCACTGATATCCATTATGACAATGCACTCCCCGATGAAATGAGTTCCGTTGTGTCAAGCGCATATTTAAATATTTTATACGCTACAGGTTTGTTTGTTTTTTTAACCACGACCATGAACTTCTTCAACATTAATAATGTCATTAACAACAATAAGAAAAACAGTTTCTATGTGAAAAAAGCCGTCGGAGCCTCTCTGTATCAACTACTGATTGAATCTTTTTTCATCGCAACATTACAAACTGTATTTATGCTTCTATTGGTTCTTTTCATTTTAATATCACTCACACAGTTTTCTGATAACGTCAGAGAACTCATACTGACTCAAGGTAGTCAGGATTTTTTAACCGCATTTTCTATGACTTTAGCTGCAACGTACATTGCCATTTTGCTTGCTCATATTTTATTCTTATTTACACTATCACTCCCTAGCCATATCTATTATGACAGTATTTATGCTCGACAAACTCATACTCAGAATATGCATCGCATTATGTTTTGTCTGCAAATTATTATTGCTGGCATCATCATTTATTTATGGGCAGGTATCATGACGCAAATATACTTGATGCAAAACAATAATTTCGGCTATGAGAAAAATAATGTAGTGACTTTTGCATTAAATGATGACCTTAAATCCCAGGTGTTGATTAATAGCTTACAAGATGAATTAAATAAAAAAATTCGCACCAAAAATATAGCGATGAGCAGTTGGCGTCCATTTGATATGTCGAGAAGAAATATTTCTATTTTTCACCACAATCAACAGGAGAAAGATAAACTTATTACGGTTAACACACTAAATGTAAATAAGCACTTCATTAATACATGGGGGATAAAAACACTTGCAGGTGATAATAATCTAATATTGCCGAGCACCAGTAATAATATGCACCATGCTATTGCTACTAAGTCTTTTTTGGCATTAATGGGGCTATATTCCTATGATCAGGTATTGAATAACATATTTTACATTAACGAAAGCGGTACACCGCAGACCGTAAGAATCCTTAGAGTTATCGATGATTTCCATCTTGCCGAGCGAGAGGATGTATCATCTCCGTTACTTATTTTTATTCAGAACAGTGCCCAACGCTATGCTGCAATCAAGCTAAATAACATTACAGATCGCGCTGCTGTAGAGAAAATATTAAAACACTATAACGTTAGCACTGAACAGATAAAATCCGCCAATGAATTACATCAAGATTACTTTAACAATAACAAACTTATGAAAGAGACCATTAATATGGCCACCTTACTTTCTGTAATATTAATACTCATCAGCACCATTATAGTTGGTACTTCAGAAACAAAACGACTAGGGAAAACATTAGAAATAATGGAGTCAATAGGTGGTTCTATTTATACTAATGTTATATTTTTTATACAACAAAACCTAATCCCTATAGTGATAGCCGCTGGAATATCACTTCCTATCAGTTTTTTATTATTGCAACGCTGGCTCAGTCAATACCCCTTAGTGAATAGTATTTCTTATATTTATGCCACCAGCGCACTTATTATTTTCATGTTAAGTGTAATTACAGTCATGGTTGTCACACTCATATTTAGCAGCAAATCATTGAATATTTTTGGAAATAAATAATACCCATGGATATAAAAATAGAACCAAAAAAACATATAAATAACAGCGCTAAATTAATTATTATTTTCGTGCTAATGCTGTTTATTGGCAGCCTTTACTCTGTATATTATTTATCAACAATTCAGCGAGCACTCCTAGTTTCGCGAGAGGATGTTATCTTTCATGAAATTAAGCCAGAGTCGTATCAAGATCTACTCATTACACGGGCAATTACAGTACCAAAGGAGAGCATAATTATCTCAAGTGAACGCGGTGGGAAAGTTATAGATATCACAAAGCAGGCCTTTGATACTGTGGCTAAAGGTGATGTTATTGCCAATTTATCAAACTATGACTTTATGCTAGAAGCAACATCTAGAATAGCGAATATTGCAGAAAAAATAAATAACCTGCGTAATATAAAAATGCAGCTTGAGCAAGATAATCGAGACACAAAAATAAACTTGCAAGACGCAGAGTATCAAATAGCTGTCATTTCTAAAGCATTAGACAGACATCAAGTACTAGATAGGAAATCAATGATTGCCAAATCTGAATTAGAAAACCAAATTGGCATGCTAAGAAACTGGCAGATAAAAGTTGACATATTGCGGGAACATAATGATAAAAATAAAAAATCATTTCCATCACAATTTAAGGAGATAGAGAATTCTATTTCATTACTAGAGAGAATGATGGGAATGATTGAAGATGGTATGGATCAGCTAGTAATAACTGCACCAATTGATGGAACATTATCTGTTCTGGATATTGAGTTAGGTCAGCAGATAAAACCCGGTAAAAAAATCGCAATAATAGATAATTTACAATCATACTATTTTAATGTTTACTTCAGTGAGTATTATCTCGATAAAATCATACCGCAGAGCCATATCGTTTCACAAATAAATGGTCAGAATGTCCCTCTCCTCATTGAGTCGGTATCAACCATTGTTGAAAATGGTAAGTTCAAAGCCAAACTTGTACCGTATCAAGAAAGTATTTTTCCGTTAAAGAGAGGACAGTCGATTGAAATACAGATTATATTGCAGGAAGAAAATGATAACGTATTACTAGTTCCGACAGAAAGTATTGTCTCTGGCAAAAATGGGGATTATTTTATCTATATTTACCAACCAGAAAAAGATACAGCCATTAAATCCAAAGTAAGCATTAAACGAAGAAGTGCCATAAAAACAGAGATCACAGCAGGGCTGACGGCTGGACAACATATTGTCATGCCTCCTGAAACCAATAATAATGAATACGATATCATTGAGTTTAAATAAAATGCTAAATATACAAAATGCTGAAAAATGCTACATAACCAAAACAATAAAGACTAAGGTTCTTAATCATTTGAATTTTTCTGTTGAAAAAGGCGATTTCGTTTCAATTATGGGACCATCGGGATCGGGAAAATCAACACTGCTCAATATCATTGGTCTATTTGATAATTTGGATAGTGGTTCACTAACTCTCGCGGGAGAGGAAATAACTAACTTAAGTTATTCACAAAAGATCATTCTGAGAAGAACTCTGATAGGGTATATTTTTCAATCATTTAATCTTATACCTCATCTATCCATTTTTGATAATATTGCATTACCCCTTAAATATCGGGGTATTAACAAGAAAGAGCGGATTGAAAGAGTCGATCAGATTTTAACTCTCTTCGGTATTGATAACCGGAGAGAACATAAGCCTGCGCAATTATCAGGCGGTCAACAGCAGCGTGTAGCTATCGCCCGGGCGATGGTGTCTAAACCCACATTGCTTTTGGCTGATGAACCTACTGGGAATTTAGATAGCAAAAATGCACATGCTGTACTCCAGCAATTGAAATATATAAATAAAAAAGGCACCACTATTATTATGGTGACGCATTCAGTTGAAGCAGCCACTTACGGAAATAGAGTAATCAATATGAAAGATGGTAATTTCACATGACCAAATAGGAATATTTTATGGAAAATAGAATTCCAGTCAAAAACATTGATTGCATTAAAATTAATGATATAGACACTCAACATTTAAAAAAACTTGAAACTTGTGAATATAAATCATTATCCGCATATTTGATCGGTAAAATCCCTGCCGATCAAATATTAGATAATGATGAGGTGGAAATATACAATCAAGAAATAAAGAAATATATCTCTGCAAAAGCAATCAAAGCAGAAAAACTGGTTATTGTATTGAAGGCGACACGTTTATGTAATCTACGCTGTACCTATTGCCATTCATGGGCCGAAGGCCCCAACCAAACGGTTTCATTTCATACACTAGTTCATAGTGTACGCCAGATTCTGGCTATTCCTAATGTAAATAGATTTGAGTTTGTATGGCATGGCGGTGAAATAACATTACTCAAACCTGCTTTTTTTAAAAAGTTGATCTGGTTGCAACAACAATTTAAACGGCCGGGACAATATATTACGAATACGATGCAATCAAACTTAGTCAGTATTTCAGATGAGTGGCTAAAGTTTATTCAAGGTATTGGAATGAATGTCGGAATAAGTCTGGATGGTGTCCCAGCAGTGAATGATAAAAGAAGAATTGACTATCGAGGAAGGGGAACTTCCGATCGTATTGCAAAAGGAATAAAAAAATTACAGCAACATAATATATTGTATGGTGCCCTCATAGTTGTTGATCGAGATGTGTACCAAACGGATATGAAAGAAATGCTCGATTACTTTATTTCAATTGAATTAACCAGTATTGAGTTCCTCAATATAGTGCCTGACAATCGGTTAGTTAAAGGTGAATACATCGGCAACAGTTTCATCAGTTATGCCGAGTTTATTAACTTTCTCTCCATACTGTTTACGCTCTGGGTTAAAGGTTATCAAGATAAGATACATATCGCTGTTTTTGACGATTTTATCAAAGTGCTAAAAAACCCGGCGACAAAAACTGCCGCTTGTTATTGGTCTGGGAATTGTTCACAAGAGATAATTACTTTGGAGCCCAACGGAGATGTCTCCCCCTGTGATAAATATGTCGGTGATAAAGACAGTATTTATGGTTCATTATTACATACTGACTTAGCCGATCTTTTAGCTCACTCATCCCATAATCAACAAGCCATCAATGAGGAAAAAGAGGCGACGATAAAAATGCACCATTGTCAGTGGTTTTCTATTTGTCACGGTGGATGCCCCCACGACCGCGTCATTAATCGCCGGCATACTGAAGGATATAATGATACATGCTGCGGGACAGGGAATTTGCTGGCAACAATCCAACATTACATCGCTAATACCACTGAAGCCACATGATTGTGGCCTCAATTTTTTATTATAGGTATTTATAATTTAATTTATAAATCAACTTCTTGCCCTTTACGATGTAAACGTAAAGAGACGAGGAAAGTCAGGAAACACATTGCAGAGACGTACCAAAAGAAGCTGCTCTCCATATCAAATGACTTGAGTGATAGCGCCACATATTCGGCACTGCCACCAAACATGGCATTTGCGACAGCATAAGATAAACCAACCCCCAGTGCCCGGACTTCTGGCGGGAACATTTCTGCTTTCAGCAACCCGCCAATGGAGGTATAAAAGCTGACAATAATAAGAGCAGTGACAATTAACATAAAGGCAATATAAGGGCTGGTAACACCTTTTAGCGCATGTAAAATTGGAACCGTCAGCAACATAGCTAATAACCCAAAAGTGAGCATAGATGTACGTCGACTAATACGGTCAGACAATGCACCAAATAAAGGTTGAATTATCATAAAAATAAACAAAGCAGCAGTCATCACCAAACTGGCAGTTTTCACATCCATGCCCGCAGTATTAACTAAATACTTTTGCATATAGGTGGTGTAAGTATAAAAAGAAAGCGAACCACCCGCAGTGAAGCCCAATACCATAATAAAGGCACGGCGGTTTTTCCACAGCCCTTTCAAACTGCCGGCATCTTTCTTATTGCGCGTCTTTTCATCTGAAGTTTCATTCAATGAACGGCGTAAATAAAGTGCAACAACTGCCAGCAGCGCACCTAATACGAAAGGAATACGCCATCCCCAGCTATGTAACACTTCGGATGAGAGTGTTTGTTGTAATAAAACCAGTACCAGTAAAGCCAGTAATTGACCACCGATTAATGTGACATACTGGAATGAAGCATAAAAACCTTTACGCCCTTTTACTGCAACCTCACTCATATAAGTTGCGCTAGTGCCATATTCTCCGCCAACTGATAGCCCTTGGAATAAACGTGCAACCAATAGTAAAATTGGTGCCAAACTTCCAATCGAGGCATAGGTAGGTAGGCAAGCAATCATCAGCGAACCGGCACACATCATATAAACCGAAATAAGCATTGAGAGCTTACGCCCATGCTTATCAGCAATATAACCAAATAACCAGCCGCCAATTGGTCGCATCAAAAAGCCCGCAGCAAAAACCCCCGCAGTTTGAACTAATTGTGTCGTAGGATTATCACTAGGAAAGAAAAGTGGCGCAAAGTAGAGCGCACAGAAAGAATAAATATAGAAATCGAACCATTCAACCAAATTGCCTGAAGAAGCACCAACAATAGCCCGAACTCTCTGCCGAGTATCCGCCTTCTCTGTGAGTCGTGCTGATTGCGCTGCTATTGCTGTATTTTCTGCCGATACTATCTCTATTGATGTTGTGTCTGCCATATTTGATGCATCCGTCATCTTATGAGACATCCACGCCGGCATAAACCGAGAGCTGAGAATATGCAAACATTGAAGGCTCATTTATATATTGTCGTATTGTTATATATTAGTAACAATATCGTTTCAATCTAAGTTCTATCCTAGACAATAGTTTAGGAAAAACCTTATTTCTCCTGTGATCGCAATCGAATAAATATGCAATGTGGAGTGTAAGATTAATATTTATTTGTGAGAAACGAAGTTATTAGGAATATTTCCGCCCACAGAGAAAGGGCGGAATAGCGTTGTCTTGGCCTTTGTATTTTAGCTCTGCGACTTAAAATGCTGATCCCGGTTCTAACAGAAAAGCCTGTTCTTCTGCGCTGGATACCCGCCCAAGAATAAGGTTACGATGTGGGTACCGACCAAAACGATCAATAATGGCTTTGTGGCGCAATTCATAATCTAGCTGAATCTCGTTACCTAATTCCGTATAGAGTGCTAACGCTTGTTGGTGAATTAATGCAGATTCGGAATGCATAAAAGGCAGATAGAGAAACCCGCGTTGAGTATCGGATAACTGCCCTGCCAGACCGGTATTCACAGCCTCCTGAGCCAACACGAGTGCCATTCCATCACAGGAAAATGAGGCCGGTAAATCACGGAATAGATTTCGACTAAACTGATCTAATATTAGAATTTCAGCCAAACGCCCTTCAATACTCTGCCGCCAATGAGCTAGCTCCCCCTTTGAGGCAGCCTGCCAAATGGAGCCAAAATGCTGGCGTAAATGGGCATCAAAATTCTCGTCTTTTTTAAACCACAAAGCCGAATCCATCTCACTAAACCAGAATTTCAGAATTTTTTGATAGTCCATGTCCCCTCCTATTCACCCAATAAAAGCAAGTATCGATAAAAAGAATATTACTGACCAAGACAGTAACAGTCTGAGGTCTCTTTGCCTCCCATCAATTCACCCACATGGTAATCTCTGCCATAATGATGCTCTTATTTGATAGGTATCTCTGCATCCATGATATGCAACGATGCCCTCAGACCACGGAGTTCAGCATGGATCACTGTAATACCTCGGATTTACTCTCTCTGGAACAAGCACTGACTAAAATGCTGTCACAGGTCACGCCCTTACAGGCGACAGAAATCATCGCACTCACTGATGCTGCGGGCCGTATCACAGCCAGTGCAATAACATCACCCATTGCCGTACCACCTTTCGCCAATTCTGCCATGGACGGTTATGCTGTTCGCTGCAATGAGCTTAGCAGCACAATGCCATTACCGGTGGCGGGTAAGGCTTTTGCAGGCGCGCCATTTAAAGATGTATGGCCTGTCAATACTTGTGTGCGAATCATGACCGGCGCACCTATTCCTGAAGGTGCCGATGCCGTCATCATGCAAGAGCAAGCAACGGTGAGTGAACAAGGGGTAACCTTTAGTGGCAACCCGCGTGCGGGGCAAAATATCCGTCTAGCGGGCGAAGACATCGAGCAAGGGGCTGCCGTTTTTCCTGCTGGTGTTAGATTAGGCGTAGCGCAACTGCCGTTATTGGCTTCATTAGGTATTGCCGAGATTAATGTTTTCCGCACATTAAAAGTGGCTATTTTTTCCACAGGAGACGAATTACAACCTGTCGGACAACCACTCGGTGAAGGCCAGATTTATGATACGAATCGTTTTGCTGTCCGCTTAATGCTGCAACAACTCGGCTGCCAAATTATTGATCTCGGTGTTATCCGTGATGATCAGCAAGCATTACGTAAGGCATTTGAAAAAGCGGATGCCGCCGCAGATTTGGTCATTAGCAGTGGTGGCGTTTCAGTCGGTGAAGCCGATTACACTAAACAAATGCTCGATGAGCTGGGAGATATTGGCTTCTGGAAACTGGCCATAAAACCCGGTAAACCTTTTGCTTTCGGCAAGTTGAAAAATGCCTGGTTCTGCGGCTTACCGGGTAATCCGGTTTCGGCAGTACTGACATTTTATCAATTGGTGCAACCGCTTATCGCCAAGCTTTCAGGGCATTCGCAATGGCAACCACCATTACGTTTACAGGCAAAAACGACGACGGCGCTGAAAAAAACGCCGGGCCGTTTAGATTTCCAACGTGGGATCTTTTCAACTAATGCTCACGGAGAACTGGAAGTTCGTACCACCGGACATCAAGGTTCCCATGTTTTCAGCTCATTTAGTCAAGGCAACTGTTTTATCGTCCTTGAACGAGAGCGGGGTTCGGTGGCGGTCGGTGAAACCGTTGAGATCGAATTATTTAACGGGTTATTGAATTAGTCGATTGTTGAACAACTAATTGCTAAGAGGCTACTATGTTGCCGGAACTTTCCGATGCACAAACCCTGCGCTATAACCGGCAAATCATTCTGCGCGGTTTTGATTTTGATGGTCAGGAAAAACTAAACGCAGCCAAAGTATTAATTGTTGGGTTGGGCGGCCTTGGATGTGCAGCAGCACAATATCTAGCCGTGGCAGGTATTGGCCATCTTACACTGCTGGATTTTGATACGGTTTCTCTTTCCAACTTACAACGACAAATTCTACACCGTGACAGCCGCATCGGTATGCCTAAAGTGACCTCTGCGGCACTGACGCTGTCAGAGCTGAACCCTGATGTAAAACTGGAACCTATTGATGCACAACTAGATGATGAGTCACTTTCTGTTGTTATTGCAGAACATCAATTAGTACTGGATTGCACAGATAACGTCGCCAGCCGTGAGCAGCTTAATCGTCTATGTTATTTGCAGCATAAACCACTGGTGTCTGGCGCAGCAATCCGCATGGAGGGGCAAGTGAGTGTCTTTACTTATCAGGAGAATCAGCCCTGCTATCGCTGTTTGAGTCGATTGTTTGGCGATAACGCCCTGACCTGTGTTGAGGCTGGTGTCATGGCCCCATTGGTAGGGGTTATTGGTAATTTACAGGCCATGGAAGCCATTAAGCTGCTGGCTGATTACGGTCAGGTAATATCAGGTCGCATACTCATGTATGATGCCATGACGGCCGAGTTTCGTAGTATGAAACTGGCAAAAGATGCCAACTGCGAAGTGTGCAGTAAGGCAGAGTGAGACCATCGTCTAATCATTAAAATAAAAAAAGCTGATGCGATGCATCAGCTTTCTTATTAACACTCAATCAAATAATCAGGACTGAATACCTTGGCTACGCAGATAATCTTCGTAGTTACCGGTAAAGTCGATCAGTTTTTTCGGTGTCATTTCAATCACTCGGGTCGCCAGGGAGCTAACGAACTCACGGTCATGGGAGACGAAAATTAACGTACCTTCGTACATTTCCAATGCCATGTTCAGAGATTCGATGGATTCCATATCCAAGTGGTTGGTTGGTTCATCCATGATCAAAATGTTAGGGCGCTGCATCATCAACTTACCAAACAGCATCCGTCCTTTTTCACCACCAGACAGCACCTTAACTTTCTTCTTGATGTCGTCTTGGCTAAACAACAAACGGCCTAACACACTGCGCACAGCCTGCTCGTCGTCTTTTTCTTGCTTCCACTGACTCATCCAGTCAAATACAGTCAGGTCGATTTCAAAATCGCTGGCATGATCCTGTGCGTAGTAGCCAATTTTGCTATTTTCTGACCATTTAACCGTACCTGCATCAGCCTCATAATCCCCGACTAATGTTTTCAGTAAAGTCGATTTACCGATACCATTTGGCCCAAGGATTGCCACTTTCTCACCCACTTCCAAGCGCAAATTCAGGTTCTTAAACAGTGGACCGTTATCAAAACCTTTGGTCAACATTTCAACTTCTAGCGCATTACGGAACAGCTTTTTATCCTGATCAAAGCGGATAAACGGGTTCTGGCGGCTGGACGCTTTTACTTCATCAAGTTGAATTTTATCAATCTGACGAGCACGTGATGTGGCCTGCTTGGATTTAGAGGCGTTGGCACTAAAACGGCTAACAAATGATTGCAGTTCAGAGATCTGAGCTTTCTTCTTAGCGTTATCAGAGAGTAGACGCTCGCGGGCTTGCGTCGCCGCCGTCATATATTCGTCATAGTTACCCGGATAAACGCGTAATTCGCCGTAATCCAGATCTGCCATGTGCGTACAAACCATGTTTAGGAAGTGACGGTCATGGGAAATAATGATCATGGTGCTGCTACGTTCGTTCAGAACTTGTTCCAACCAACGGATAGTATCGATATCCAAGTTGTTGGTTGGTTCATCGAGTAACAGAATTTCTGGGTCTGAGAACAGGGCCTGCGCCAGCAACACACGCAGTTTCCAGCCGGGAGCAATTTCGCTCATCAGGCCGTAATGCTGTTCAACAGGAATACCAACACCAAGTAGCAATTCACCGGCACGGGCTTCTGCGCTGTAACCATCCATTTCACCGTAGGCCACTTCCAGATCAGCGACTTTATAGCCATCTTCTTCGCTCATCTCAGCGAGGGCGTAAATGCGGTCGCGCTCTTCTTTTACTTCCCACAGTTCGCCGTGCCCCATAATGACGGTGTCCAGCACTGTGTTGTTTTCAAAGGCGAATTGATCCTGACGTAATTTACCCAGACGCTCGTTTGGATCCAGGAAAACGTTACCGCCGCTTGGCACCAGATCACCACCGAGGATTTTCATGAATGTGGATTTACCACAGCCATTAGCGCCGATCAGGCCATAGCGATTACCGCCGCCGAATTTTACTGAAATGTTTTCAAACAGCGGCTTGCTGCCGAATTGCATGGTGATATTGTTAGTACTTAGCACAGAGCTCGCTCTCGATTGGATTACTGAATAGGGATATTCAAGAATACTAGAAAATGTGATTCGGCGCGCATTATGCCACAAGATGGCAAGAGTATCGCCTCCAGTTTGCATGAAATCTCAACAGGAAGATAAATCGGGGAATGAGCGGCGGCTACAGCAAGGCCTATCACCAGAAAAAGGGCCAAATAGCCCCTTCTCAATAAAGCTCAGATGGTATGTGTCAGTTAGGCACTTTATTGCTGCATTGCAATGCACCGCCTTTATTCAACAAGAAAGGCCGCAGATAACCCACCGTATTCGACATTGGCAATACTTCTTCACTTAGATGGATATTCAGTGTCTCACTGAGATAATCGCGACGTTTTTGTATTCTGTGCCAAACATCTGGATAACGGGTAGCCAGTTCATCACGTAACGGTTTGTCAGCCAAAGCAATACAGTCCTCTGCGCTAACTCCTGCATAGCCTTTTACCGAAGGGATAATATCAATTTGGAATAGCATCCCACTGCGAATTTTCTCTTCTGAACCAGAATAAATCGGCGAACAAAGCCACTCTTCATCCGCAGTCAAATGACCTGGATTTAATGACCAGTGGTATTGCTCTTTAGGGAAAATAGTTTCCACTAGCGCATACATCTCTTTGCCGGGCATTCCGATTCGAATGCTTTCCAGCCAAGCCACTACCGTGGAGTAATAAGGAATAGCAACCTTATCAAGGTAATCTCTTTGCGCTTTTGGTAGCTCATCTGCATGATGGACGGCATAACCGGTTCGGCTACTTAAGCCGCCTTTAAAGCCCGTGGTCAATGATATTTTATCACCTAGCGTTACCGTTTTATCGCCCGGATACAGATTAGCCTGTTCAAAACGATCACCCGTGGCAGCAATTATCACAACGGTGTTCGGTTGCCCTTCATCTGTCAGATAACTGCCAAGTTGTTTTTCTGTTATGCCAATATCTACTGCGGCTAATGCACTGAGAACGCAATTTGATGCCAAATTAGCGCCATATTCATAATGAGCTAATTCATTAGCACTGTTTGTCGCCCTAGCCGCCACATCACTGCCAATAAATAGATTTGTCGCATTCGTTACCGACGCTGCCGATGAAACAGACTTCTTGATAGCATCGAGAAGAAAATAGGGGACATCAAATAGCTGGCTATTATCTTCTAACTTGCTGGTGAACAATTTCCACCCCACCACTCCGACATTTTTTGCCTGTCGTATTCCGGTTTCAGCCAGTAATTCCGCCATGGTTTTAGTGGTGTCCATCGGCTGATTAGGCAGCGAAAAATAAGGAACATGGATCGCGGTATTTTTCACTCGGGCATATTGTGACAGCTTTAAATTCTCATTACCGAGCAATAAATAGATTTCGCCTGAAGCATGCACAACCATGGCGGCCTCTTCAAACCGCGGAATAAATCCGGCCAAATACTCGAAATTACCACCATGCTCTTTATCAGCATAAATAAGTAAGTAATCAATATTAGCGTAAGCCATATTACTGATAATTTTAGCTTTACGTGCAGCAATAGTGTCATCACTAAGCGCTACTTTAGCAACTGAAGTCAATCTTGGTGGGGCATCAATCGGGTTAAGTTTTACTTGGCGTTTCGTCATCATCTTTTTCATTATCCCGGTGAGTTAATGTACATTCATCTGGCCCATGACTTTTTACTATAACCACTTCGCATTGCGGGTAAAGGAAATGGTTAACCAACGATGTGGCCCTGACTCGCCAATCGCATGGGAGATTTCATCACGTATTTGGTCAAAATAAGAGACTCCGCTATTTTCCATCTCTGGTGGAATAACCACATGAATTTCGACAAATAATCCCCGACCAATACGGGTGGCGTAGTGTGAATAATCAACAAACTGGTACTTAGCCATTAGTCTGTCCATTAAGCTTTCCATCGATGCATCCAGTGTATCGGGTGTCATCTGTAATACTTCACGAACAGCGGCAATGACTGTTTTTATTGGAACTGGAATCAAGACCAATGTTAACAGTGCTAACACGCTAGGGTCAGTATAAACAATCAAATGTTCATAGCGCGTGCCTTCCATGCTCCAGGAAAGCAAAAAGGCCACTAATAAAGCAGAGCTAATACAAGCTGACATCAGCCAGCTTTTGGTATCCAATGCAATTAATTCAGACTTCACTCGTTTATTTAAGCGGCGTTGTTTTAAGAAGATAGTAAAACAGAAAACACTGACGACCAGCGCATAAACAATTGCCCAGCCAAGCTCCAGCTCCCGCCCTCCATCGATAATCCCTTTAATAGCATTAACAAAAGCATACAGACAAAGGAAAGCCAGTAGACTGCCATTAAAGGCCAAAACTAAAGGTTCGACATGCCAGAAACCATATTGAAAACGCCGGCTATTGGGTTGACCCAGTAATCGAGATACCAATAAAGATAAACTGCACATCCCAGCATCTAACGCAGAAAACATACCATCAAAAATAATCGACATTGAGCCACACACAATACCGAAAACGATGCCCATAATGGCAATAAACAAGGTACAAAAAATCGAGCGGCGTAAAATTTGCTGTTCTAGTTTGGTATCATGCAGTATAGGAGCTACCTGTTCACTGAGTATTGTCATGATTACAACCTATTTTAGGGCAACTTATTGTTTTATATTGACCAATTGTTTTTATTCAGCTTGATACGTCAATCACGATAAACACAGTGACAATCAATCAAAGCTATGAGTAGTGTGTCATATTATTCCATTTTTACCAGTAAATTACGTGGTAATATCAAGAGATAAAATCAGGTTAATCTCTTGTTTTTACTTATTTAAAATAGCCTCTATTTTGTTATTAGGGATTTTATATCGTTAAATATCACATTAATAGATTAATTGAATAGCCTTTTTTAGTATTTATCTTAAAGCCATTCATCTCCGGAAGCTTATACTTTAATTCTAATAACAGAGTTGATTAATTTTAATAACATACATCAGTCATTAAAACTTGTAATTAAGAACAGTAAATGACCAGAAATTGTTATTCATCAAGAATACCGTATCTGCATAAAGATATTATGCACGACTGACGATAATACCCGTTCAGGGGGAAATATGGTGGCAAAACTTAATATTCTATTAGTACATGGAGCATGGGCTGATGGCTCACAATGGCGACATATTATTCCCGCCTTACATGCAATGGGACACCGAGTTATTGCTATCCAGAATCCGCTTACATCATTAGCCGATGATGTAGAACGCACGATCAAACTCACCACTGCATTGTATGGCCCGACATTATTAGTCGGTCACTCTTATGGCGGAATGGTGATTACACAGGTCGGGCACCTGCAAAATGTGGTAGGGATGGTTTATCTTGCCGCATTTGCCCCTGATGCTGGTGAAAGTTTATCTAGCCTATTAGCTTTACGTGCCCCCCCTGCCGGGACAGCTTACATTCGCCCTGATGATAACGGTTTTTTGTGGATTGATTCCGACAAATTCCATGAGCACATGTGCCAAGATATCGATGAAAACGAAGCCTTGGTTATGGCGTTATCACAAAAACCTTTAGCCGCCCGCACTTTTACTGATAAGTCAGCCCAACCAGCCTGGCGCGTCAAACCCTGCTGGTATCAAGTTTCAACCGAAGACAGAATGTTACCAGCCGAAACACAACGTGGATTTGCCGAACGAATTCAAGCACAAAAGGTGATTGAGTTACTCTCTAGCCACGCATCACATATTTCACATCCACAACAAATCATCGATTTGATTGCTGATGCCGCCAATACGGTCAAATAGTTTTCATCCCGTCAAATACGGCCACTCCCAGCATCACTGATTGATACCGATGTAGGGTACAGACGAAAAAAATCCGCCCGAAAGCGGATTTTTCAAGCACAGCATGTCACGATAAAAGATGAATGCTGATAGTCCTAAGCAATTGCTTAGAAAGTGTAACCTACGCCAGCAACCCAAGTACCCACATCAACGTTGCGGATACGGCTCTGTTCGTAAGAAACATCCAGAGCAACATTTTGCATTGGGTTAAACTGCATACCTGCGCCGTAAGTGAAACCGTAATCGCTGGTGCTGTTTTTGTCGCCCGCAGAAGTTGGGAAGTTCTGAGTGAAACGACCGTAACCCACACCTACCAGGCCATAGATGCTAGCCCAATCGTTGATGCGGTAAGCTGGACCACCGGTGATGGCATTGTATTGTGCTTTGTTGTAAACAGACGCGCTGTCACCGAAGCTGCTTTTTTCAGTGTGAGTGAAAGAGGTGATGTACCCCAGTTGAGAATCACTCCACTCGTAACGGTATTTCAGGTTGAAACCTGAAGATTTGTTAGCAACACCTTGGTAATCGCTCTGGGCATAACCACCAGAAACAGTGCTTTGACCTGCAAAAGCGGAACCTGCGGTCACTGCTAATACACAAGCTGCTACAGCTGAAAGACATGCAATTTTATTCATAACCACCTCGAAAGACGCAAAATTTTAGATGAAACAAAAACACCATGAAATTATAACAATAAACAGTTAGAAACTCTGCCTGGTAATGATTGTCTAACTATTTATTTGGTGTAACAAAGAATTTCAAGCATCTTCCATCTTGCTAATACGCTTACGATTTTTCACTATACCACTCTATTTTGTGACATCCATCACCAAAAGGCATTCCAGACTATTCTTAATTTTCATGCTCAAATTAACGTCAAAAATAGCGTTAAAAAACAGCAAGTCAGAAAATTATTTATCTTTAATTTTCTGGGCGACGTCTTTTCTTTAGTTCTTGGTTATTTTCAAACACTTCGCTGACATTTCATTTACACTGGCAGACATGGATATCTAATACTTTTCTTCGAGGCTCAACAGGATGTCTTTGTCTCCTTCATCCAAACATTCACTGCCACTGCTTCCGATTTTCTTGCTGATAATCGCTATGATCTCAATACAGAGTGGCGCATCGCTTGCAAAAAGCCTGTTTCCCGTCGTCGGAGCACAGGGAATAACGTCGCTGCGCCTTGGTATTGGCACATTAATACTGTTTATCATCTTTAAACCGTGGCGAATGCGATTTGAAGCGGGCAGTCGTTTACCCTTGTTTATTTATGGGGTGACGTTGGGTGGCATGAATTTTCTGTTTTATCTGTCATTAAAAACGGTGCCATTAGGGATTGCCGTCGCACTGGAGTTTACCGGACCTCTGGCGGTGGCTATGCTATCTTCACGCCGCCCCGTTGATTTCATCTGGGTCGGATTAGCCATACTTGGTTTGTGGTTCCTATTACCCTTAGGGAATAATATTGGCACGATAGATTTGTTTGGTGCGGCTTATGCGCTAGGTGCGGGGGCTTGCTGGGCACTGTATATCGTTTCAGGGCAAAAAGCCGGGGGAGATCATGGGCCAGGAACCGTTGCAGTTGGCTCTCTGATTGCGGCACTGGTTTTCTGTCCAATAGGGGTGGCTTATAACGGTTTGGCACTGTTTGACCCCGCAATTTTACCGGTTGCCTTAGCGGTGGCTATTTTGTCCACCGCGTTGCCCTACTCACTTGAGATGGTCGCCCTCACCCGCCTTCCAACCCGTACATTCGGTACGCTGATGAGTTTGGAACCTGCATTAGCGGCAATTTCGGGGCTGGTATTCTTAAATGAACATCTAACATTGATTCAATGGTTGGCTTTGGCATCCATTATCAGTGCATCGATTGGTGCAACGTTAACGATCAAACCCAAGCCCCAAATTGACCAAATTGCCTAAAAAAGGAGCTATACATGGAAATCAGAATGGCGACGCCCGCAGATTTTGCCCAAATATGGCCGCTATTTCAGGCAGTCATCAGCCGTGGGGATACTTATGTCTTCACTCCTGATACCTCTGAGCAAGATGCTTATGATTACTGGTTTGGCCCCGGGGTGCGCTGTTTCGTCGCGCTGCATGAACAACATATTGTTGGCATGTATAAATTAATCGATAACCAACGCGGCCTCGGTTCTCATGTTGCTAATGCATCGTTTATGGTTGACGGGCAAGCTCGCGGCTTGGGGATTGGCAAAGCCTTAGGGATTCATTGCATTGAACAGGCAACAACTCTCGGCTACCGGGCAATGCAGTTTAACTTTGTTGTCAGCACCAATACTCTGGCCGTTGCTCTATGGCAAAAGTTAGGTTTCGACATCATTGCCACATTACCAAACGCATTTAACCATCGCGAACTGGGTTACGTTGATGCCTATGTTATGCATCGGGTACTCGTCCCAAACTCGCACTAATAGCCTTTCTGATGCCTACCAGCATTCTCGCCAACCCAGTAATTTCAAGGGTTGGCGTTTTTTCTTTATTATTTTTTAATTTTTTTGCATCCAAAACACCAAGCTGATTCGTATAGGTAGATGTGAGGCAAGACTTCACCTCAACCATCCTAAAAGGAATACATTATGAAAACGCTTATTCGTACCGCTATCTGTGCTTCTTTAGTGTTCAGCAGTGTTTCAATGGCCGCCATGATGTCCGACACTGTCATGGTGGGTGGCGCTTCAATGTTTCCGAGCAAGAATATTATTGAGAATGCGGTGAACTCGAAAGACCATACCACTTTGGTTGCAGCAGTTAAGGCCGCTGGGTTGGTTGACACACTACAAGGCCAGGGTCCCTTTACCGTGTTCGCACCCACTGACGCCGCGTTTGCAAAATTGCCAGCAGGTACGGTTGAAAATCTGGTCAAACCAGAAAATAAAGCCATGCTCACCCAGATCCTGACGTATCACGTGGTGGCCGGGAAGTACGATATGAAGCAGTTAGCAAGTAAAATTAAAGCCGGTGGGGGCACTGCTGAACTGAAAACTGTTAACGGTCAACCACTATGGTTTATGAATAATGGTCCGCACAATATTCAGATCAAAGATGCGAAAGGGAATGTCGCCAACATCAGTACCTATGATGTACAACAGAAAAATGGTGTGATCGATGTTATCGATACTGTCCTGATGCCTAAATAAAACCCGTCTATACTGGGTGCAGTGTCTCACTGCACCTGACGGATTTTTTAGGGATTGGCACATGAATGAATGTTCGCTGGAACAACAGATCGGACTGATAAATGCCATAGCTCAAGGCGATCAGTCCGCTTTTGAAAAGCTTTATCGACTCACCTCCCCCCGATTATTCGCAGTCGCGCTACGCATGCTCCGTAATCCTGCCCGAGCAGAAGAAGTTTTACACGACAGCTTTCTCACCGTTTGGCACCGAGCAGGAAATTATAATGCGCAACTCAGTGCACCGCTGACGTGGCTAACGCATATCGTACGTAACCGAGCTATCGATTTGATGCGGGGTAGTGATAATCGCCTGCAAACATTGGACGATGAAGAAACTGCTGCACTGCCCGATGACACCCTGACACCGTTGGCGCAATTGCAGCAAGATAGTGAAGCTCAACAATTAGCCAATTGCCTGGCGCACCTATCAGTAGAGCAACGGCAAAGTATTATGCTGGCTTATTATCAAGGGCTTTCTCATGGGGAAATCTCAATTCATTTACAGCAACCACTTGGTACGATAAAAAGCTGGATACGTCGTGCACTGGACCACCTGAAGGACTGTGTAGGCTTATGAAAAACAGACGCGAATATGACTCAGCACTGGCTGCAGAGTATGCGCTGGGAACCTTGCGCGGACTGGCCCGGGTGCGTTTTGAACGAAGAGTCCGCCGTGATCCCCGGCTGGCAGCAGATGTTGCCAGTTGGCAAAGCTTGTTTACTCAATTGGATAATCAGCTAGCCCCGTTAGAGCCGCCTGAGCGTGTTTGGAAACGGCTGGAGCTACAGTTACCAGCCATTAATGTGCGCCATATTAAGCGAAATCGTTGGTCTTATGCTGGTTGGGCGGTCGCCGCCGCTCTTGCTGCTATATTAGTGATACCGCGACTACTGGTAACCCCCCCCACGGCAATACCTGTAGCAGTGTTGTCTAATAGCCAACAACATGGCCAATGGGTTGTCAGCCTTGAAAAATCGACTCGCAGTTTAACGCTAACACCACTCAATCCAGTTGCAGTCAGTGATAGCAACAGCCTTGAATTATGGAGTATTCCCGCCGGTGAAAAACCTCACTCACTGGGCTTGCTAAATACCCATGGGCCAACCCAACTGACACTGGCTGAAAATCAGTTAAGCGCAAATTCATTGCTGGCAATCAGTCTGGAGCCGCACGGCGGATCTCCTACTGGTCAGCCAACTGGGGCGGTCTTATTCAGTGGCGCATTACAAAATCTGTAAGATACTGTTGTTCTTTGTTTTTGTAAGGCTTGAAGTTGTAGGACTTACGTTAAAGAGTGATGGCGGTTTTTACTACCCAAATCACTCCACTGTTACTCTCTTGGAGGTTATTCATGCAAGACTGGGATCCTGATTTATACCGCCAATTTGAAGCGGAACGCACCCGCCCTGCCAATGATCTGCTCGCGCATATTACGCTAGCAGCCCCAAAACGGATCAGTGACTTAGGGTGTGGGCCGGGCAACTCCACTCAGTTATTGCAACAGCGTTTTCCCCACAGCCAACTTGTTGGAATTGATAATTCAGCAAGTATGTTACTCAGCGCGCAGCAGCGCTTGCCTGATTGCGCCTTTCTCGAAACAGATATCCGCCAGTGGCAGCCTTCTGAGCCACAAGACCTTATTTATGCCAATGCCTCATTACAGTGGATCACTGACCACCAGCAACTTTTTCCTGATTTATTGACCAAGCTGGCACCCGGCGGTGTCCTTGCGGTTCAGATGCCTGATAATCTGGATGAACCCAGCCACAGAGCCATGCGGGAAGTGGCAGAAAATGGCCCATGGCAACAAACCTTACAAGAAGCAGGGGTTATCCGAACAAAAGTGCTCACGGCCAATCAATATTACGATTTGTTGGCTCCACATGCCGAACGGGTAGATATTTGGCGTACCACCTATCACCACCCAATGCCTTCAGCACAAGCGATTATTGACTGGCTACGTGCTACCGGTTTACGCCCCTTCCTCGAGCCACTTTCTGAAGCTCTGCGAGTAGATTTCTTGCAAGATTATCTGGCTCTCATCGATACCGCCTATCCACAACAAGTTGATGGGCAACGCTTACTCGCATTCCCACGCTTATTCATTGTTGCCCACATGCCACAATAACCCTCTTATCAATGCCGGTTAAATTAATCGGCATAACATATTGATAAAATAGCAATGAAATAGTCCAGAGTAGAAACTATTTATTTTTCATGTTATTAATCACCGAAACTGAGCCACGCAAGTTATTAATTAACCACAGCTTCATTTCATCTTCAGTATAAAATACCATTCAAAACCATTTAAATAATAAAATATATATAAATCACAGCCATAGTCATTATCGATTAGACGCCATAAAAGCAAAAAATCTATTTTAAATAGGAAACACTCAATTACATTTTAAAACACTCTTGCTAATAAGCTATTTAATTGATAGGCACTATCTAAACCACAAAGTTAAATATTCTTGTTATACTTATTGCGGTGAAGAAATTGGCAATCAACTCAATAAAGGGATACCTATTATGAGTACAGCAAAACTGGTAAAAGCAAAATCTTCCGAACTCATCTACACACGCAATGATGTTGATGAACATACTAAAGAAATAACCATTAAGTACTTAAATGACATGGTTATTCAGTTCATCGATCTGTCACTTATCACCAAACAAGCACATTGGAATATGCGTGGTGCCAACTTTATTGCTGTCCATGAAATGTTGGATGGCTTCCGCACTGCCATTAATGATCACTTGGATACCTTCGCTGAGCGTGCCGTACAGTTAGGTGGCGTTGCGTTAGGTACTGCACAACTCGTAACTCAAGAAACACCATTGAAGAGCTATCCAACCAATATCCACAGTGTGCAAGAGCACCTGAAAGAGTTGGCGGATCGTTATGGGGTGGTCGCGAACTTCATCCGTAAAGCAATTTCAGAAGTTAAAGATGAAGATACGGCAGATATGTTTACCGCCGCATCTCGTGATCTGGATAAATTCTTGTGGTTTATCGAAGCAAATATTGAGTAATTATCATCCTATAGCTCAGTAGATTTTAAATTGTAGGATACGATACAGGGCCGGTGATTATCCGGCTCTGTTCATGGAGGTCATATGGCAAGTGGATGGGCTGGCGACGGCGCAGTACAAGATCAAATTGACTCGACCTTAGAAGACGCAGTCAAACGCGCCCGACAAGCTCTTGGTAAAGGTGAGAGTGAATTATATTGTCTGGAGTGTGGGCACGCTATTCCTGAAGCACGACGCAAGGCACTGGCCGGTGTTAAATATTGTCTGACCTGCCAAAATGAATTAGATAAACACCAAGCAACCCATGCTGGCTATAATCGTCGTGGCAGTAAAGATAGCCAACTTAGATAGTTTTCAACTCCCCTCACTGCACCCTTTTCAAGCAAAAATCCGATACAGTTAACAATATTGTTACATTAATGTTGATTACCGATTGTTTATTATTGACTACCGAGTTAATAATAAGTAAATAATCGATAAGTTGCACCAAAATGACAGTAACGCACCATTTTGGTGGGTCATATTGGTGCAATGAGTGTCAGCTAAGTATTTACCTGCAAATTAATTTAAGAAATCTCTTTGTTTTTAAATAACTTGCATTTCTGGCACGATCTTTTCATATTGCATCCTGAAATATAAAAATGGATCTCCATGCCTCAAGCGATTGGCATTGCAGCTCACTGCAATCTCAACAACCCAAGGTATATCCACAAAAGCACAAAGGAACTCCCACTTATGAAGTCACTTGTCAAAGTTTCATTGGCCGCACTCACGCTGGCCTTTGCCGTTAGCTCCCACGCCGCAGAGAAAGAACTGATTGTTGCAACAGACACCGCTTTCGTTCCTTTTGAGTTCAAACAAGGGGATAAATATGTCGGTTTTGATATCGATTTATGGGATGCCATCGCGAAAAAACTGGATCTGAAATATACCCTGAAACCAATGGATTTCAGTGGCATCATTCCTGCGCTGCAAACCAAAAACGTGGATCTGGCACTGGCCGGTATCACCATTACTGACGAGCGCAAAAAAGCCGTTGATTTCTCCGATGGTTATTACAACAGCGGCTTACTGGTGATGGTCAAAGCAGATAACAATGACATTAAAGGCGAAGCTGATCTGGCGGGGAAAGTGCTGGCAGTGAAAAGTGGTACGGGTTCTGTTGATTACGCGAAAGCCAATATCAAAACCAAAGACCTGCGCCAATTCCCAAATATTGATAATGCCTATCTGGAGTTAGGTACTGGCCGTGCTGATGCTGTATTGCATGACACACCCAATATCCTTTACTTCATCAAAACCGCCGGTAATGGCCAGTTCAAAGCTGTAGGTGACTCCATTAAAGCCCAGCAGTATGGTGTCGCATTCCCACAAGGCAGTGACTTGCGTGAAAAAGTTAACGCTGCTCTGAAATCCCTGAAAGAAGACGGCACTTACGCTGCAATCTATAAAAAATGGTTCGGCGTAGAACCTAAGTAATTTATTTTTGCCGTTTTTAGACCAGGAGAATATCCATGCAGTTTGAATGGAGCGCTATTTGGCCCGCCATCCCAATCCTGCTTGAAGGCGCCAAGTTAACCCTATGGATTTCGGTCCTGGGGTTGCTTGGCGGCCTGATTATTGGGGTTATAGCCGGTTTTGCCCGCGCCTATGGCGGTTGGCTGAGTAGAAATATCGCATTAGTTTTTATTGAACTTATCCGTGGCACGCCAATTGTGGTGCAGGTGATGTTCATCTACTTTGCATTGCCGATGATGATGCCTGTGCGCATTGACCCCTTCTCAGCAGCCGTTGTGACGATCATTATTAACTCTGGTGCCTATATCGCGGAAATCACCCGTGGTGCCGTGCTATCCATTCATAATGGGTTCCGTGAAGCCGGACTGGCGTTGGGTTTATCCAAACGTGATACCTTGCGTTATGTGATTGCGCCATTGGCCTTGCGTCGTATGTTGCCGCCATTAGGTAACCAATGGATCGTTAGCATCAAAGACACTTCACTGTTTATTGTGATTGGCGTAGCCGAACTGACTCGTCAGGGTCAGGAAATTATTGCCGGCAACTTCCGCGCCATGGAGATATGGAGTGCGGTGGCGGTGATCTACCTGATAATTACCTTGGCTCTGAGCTTCGTTCTGCGCCGGTTAGAAAGAAAACTGAAAATCATATGATTGAATTTAAAAACGTCTCCAAACACTTTGGTAAAACCCAGGTGCTCCACGACATCAATCTGAATATCACCAAGGGAGAAGTGGTGGTCATTATTGGTCCTTCCGGTTCAGGTAAATCGACCTTGCTGCGTTGTATCAATAAGCTGGAAGTGATTACCAGTGGTCAACTGATTGTCGACGGTCTGGATGTCAATGACCCTAAAGTCGATGAACGCTTAATTCGTCAGGAAGCTGGCATGGTGTTCCAGCAGTTTTACCTGTTCCCGCACCTGACGGCGCTGGAAAATGTGGCATTTGGCCCGATCCGTGTACGTAAGGCATCAAAAGAAGCTGCCAATAAGCTCGCGATGGAGTTATTGACCAAGGTGGGTTTAGAAGAGCGCGCTCATCATTACCCGGCGGAACTGTCGGGCGGTCAACAACAGCGTGTGGCTATCGCCCGTGCATTGGCGGTAAAACCGAAACTGATGCTGTTTGATGAGCCAACATCTGCACTGGACCCTGAATTGCGCCATGAAGTCCTGACGGTAATGAAAGACTTGGCCGAAGAAGGCATGACCATGGTGATTGTGACTCATGAGGTCGGTTTCGCCCAAAAAGTGGCGTCGCGCCTGATCTTTATTGATAAAGGCCGCGTGGCACAAGATGGTGATCCTGATAGCTTGATTTCTCATCCACCCAGTGAGCGTTTACGGGAATTCCTGCAACACGTATCTTAATGCGCTACAGGTATCAAATCACAACGGGCGGGTATCTCACCGATACCTGCCCGTTTTTTATCTTGCGCTATCTTAAACCTAGCCTGGCATACTTTGCCGATTCTTTACTTGAGCAAATGCGGCCATCAACTTCACAACATCCTGCATACCGATATTGACCTGATTGATCACCTCACCGGCATCTTGTGTCAGTGTCACTCCGCCACCGGCATGTTCGACGCAAACATCCATGCCCTTAATGGCCGCCATAACACCGTTTTGAATCGTCTTTGTCATATGTTCGATTTCTGTCGCTGCCTTGCGAGACCTCTCTGCCAGCATCCGGACTTCACTCGCTACCACTGAAAAACCTTTACCATGTTCACCGGCGTGGGCAGCTTCAATAGAAGCATTGATCGCCAGTAAGTTAGTTTGCGAAGAGATTTTACGAATAGCTTCTACAATGGTGCCTATCTCTTTCGAGCAGCGGCCTAACTCACTGACAACATCCGATGTTTCACGAGCGACAGATTCGACCTCTTGCATACCACGCACCGCCTGCTGAACAATTTCAGCGCCCTGAGATGCGGAACGATCGGTGGTTAATGACAAATGGTGCACATCGCGGATCAGGTTTTCCTCATGTTCTTACTGCAACATCAACTGTGTAATATCTTGAGCAATCTTTACTACTTTCAGTATCTGCCCATCATTATCCATAATCGGGTTATAACTCGCCTCCAGCCATACCCGCTCACCACGGCTATTGACTCGCTCAAAACGCCCGATAACAAACTCACCTCGTGCTAATCGCTGCCAATGCTGACGATATTCATCCGAGTGAGCAAATTCAGGAGTACACAAGATATGATGGGGTTTATGCTGAATCTCTGCCAATGAATAGCCAATCACCTTAAGCAAATTATCATTGGCATCCAAAATAATGCCCTGCGGTGTAAAGGTAATCATCCCCATAGAGCGATTTAAAGCAGCCAGTAAACTTTGATGTTCCTGAGATTGCAAAACTCGCTCAGTTACATCACTCGCAATCTTAATTATTTCCACAACTCGGCCTTGACTATCAAGTACCGGTGTATAGGTCCCCTGTAGCCAGATAATGCTGCCATCTTTACGAATGCGCTTAATATTATCGGTAATAGGTCGCCCTTCATTGAGTAATTGCCAGTGGCGGCGATAAGCATCACTTCGCGCATAATGTGGGTCACAAAATAATTTATGATGTTTACCCACAACCTCATTTTGCTGATATCCCATTGCCTGTAAAAATAATGTATTCGCGTGTTTTACTGTGCCGTCGGGCTTAAAAATAATCATTGGAACTGCATTATCAATTGATGTCAGTTCTGCGCGTGGAGATGCATGAGATGAGCTGAAGTTAAACAGCATAAGTTGAGTCCTTATGGCGAATGATTGAGCCGCAAATTAACAATGTGCCGATCAACGTGCATGCACGATAAAACCAAAAAGCCTTAAGGCTCTTTGGATTTTATTCTTCACCCTGGACGATGAGTTAGAGGAGTTTCTAAAATCAAAATACGACAAAAAATTACAATAAAGCCATTACTTGTCGGCTTATTATGCCCAACTAAGATTTATCTTAATTAGCTTAGACTAAAGTCGATAAGCATCAAGTCATTAGCTTATATAACTCAGTGATTCGGGAGACATATCTGCTCGCTGTGCCCCAAAGAGTCGAGGCACAGGAAAGAGTTGAACCAGTGAAATCAGTATGTGATTCGGGTGAGTGAATACAGCGAACACCGCTGCAGCGTCAAGAACGCAGAGTATGACCCAAAGTTATTGCCGTTGCAGCAAGGCAGCAAGTGAACTCATCCCGATGAGCTTACATCAGTAAGTGATTCGGGTGAGTGAATACAGCGAACACCGCTGCGGCGTCAAGAACGCAGAGTATGACCCAAAGTTATTGCCGTTGCAGCAAGGCAGCAAGTGAACTCATCCCGATGAGCTTACATCAGTAAGTGATTCGGGTGAGTGAATACAGCGAACACCGCTGCGGCGTCAAGAACGCAGGGTCCAGCGCTCGGCTTTCCAAACGACTTGCTCCTCTGGTGTCAGAAAAGTCCATGCAACAAACCGACTCACTTTCTGCCCTTGTGCCATATCAATGGTGCGAACCTCCACAGCATTGGCGTAACGCAGGGCATGATAAATAGCCGGTAATGTTGTTTTTTTGGAAATCAATGAAGTAAACCAGAAGCAATTTTTTGCCTTGGTTGCGCTCTCAGCTACCATGCGACTGACGAACCCTTCTTCGCCGCCATCACACCACAGTTCGCTATTTTTACCCCCAAAATTTTGTACGGGTTTCGCTGCAACTTCCCCTTTGCCCAACTTATGTAGCTTGCGGCGCGTGGTGGCTGCCGCTTCTTCAGCTGAACCATGAAATGGTGGGTTACACAATGTGGCATCGTAGCGCTCATTGACTGCCAGAACACCGTCAAAAATTGCCTGTGGATTCTTCTGGTGTCTCAGTCGCAGTGCGTTTTTCAGTGTCGGGTTCATAGAGACCACCATTTTTGCCGCACTGAGTGCTTGTGCGTCAATCTCCGTGCCGGTAAAACGCCAGCCATATTCTCGCTGACCAATAATGGGATAAATACAGTTAGCGCCCACACCAATATCTAGCAAAGCAATGTTCTTCCCCTGCGGGATCACACCATCGTTGCAACTGGCAAGTAGATCAGCTAGATGATGCACATAATCGGCTCGGCCTGGGATAGGTGGGCATAAAAAATCAGCAGGAATATCCCAATACTCAATACCATAGAAGTGTTTTAGCAGGGCCTTGTTTAACATCTTCACCGCCAAAGGATCAGCGAAATCGATGGAAATATCACCGTAGGCAGTGGGTGCCAAAAAAGGGATCAACTCAGGGCAACTCACTGAAAGAGCATCAAAGTCATAACGCGAACGATGACGGTTTCGGGGATGCAATCCGCTTTTTTCTTTCGGGAATACTTTTTTGTTTTCCATCGTACAGGCTCTCTGGTAGGCATTTTCTGGCGCGTAAGATAGCATAAATTAGCGTTAAGCGGGTTAGCGGTAAACGGATGAGTGTCCGCCTACAATTAATATTCAAATATTTTGATCAATTAACTCAATTCTATCCGGTTTTAAAGTTTCAACAATGGCGTAGCATAGCTTCTATCGAAAGGAAGCGCCCTTTCAACTTTAAAATCGAATAGGAATACATCATGAAAAGCATCAAAAATTTCGTTGCAGTTATCGCACTCTCTACTCTCTCTTTCGGTAGCTTTGCAGCTGAATACGTTAACAGCCAAGATGCCGCTAAATTAGAACAAGTCGGGGTCGTCTCTGTCAGTGGCGTGACTGATTTAAGCAGCTTGAAAGCACAACTGGCAGAAAAAGCAGATGCGGCTGGTGCGAAAGCGTTCACCATCACATCTGCAACAGGGAATAACTTGATGCACGGTACTGCGGTTATTTATAACTAATTTAACGTTTGTGTTTGAAATTATCACGCTGTCAGCGGTGTCTAATCCCCTTCGCTGCCACAAGAGAAAAAGCTCATCAGCACTGGTTTGATGAGCTTTTTTTTGGCGAGAAAAATGCCAAATTCATACTTAATGAAGCAATTTATTTATTGCATTGGCAAATGTGCGGCACATTGCTTCATCACCTTGCTGATTATCCGCCAGTAATTTATCCCCATCGACTATTCGCAACGTGACATTCAAATCAAAGTCTGCCGTGGATTGTGGGCGCAAAGCTGCCTGCTCGATGGTTTTTTGCGCATCGAACCAAGCGTCCTCAACGGTTTGGTTACAAACTTTCGCCAAATAATCAGGATTGAAGCCTTCCCCTGTCAGGCTACGCAATGTCTCATCGTGGCTGACACTGTTACCTGGTCGCCAATAATGTTGCGCCAGATCCGGGCCGATTGTTGGGTTATCTGTCAGATAACCATCACGTTTAAGGAAAAATGCTCTCGTCTGCTCAACTGCCATCAGTGCCAGTAAATATCCCTGATAGGAGCAAGCCGACTCCATCGATAACAAATGCGGAATCGCTAATGTTGGTCTTGGGCTACCACTGACTCCTAGAATTTTCAGTTCAATATCCCGAGCTAATTGAGTAATAGCTTGTGGTGTGCGTTGCGCATCATCCCACTGATAAAGCTGCCATTCAAAATAGGGAACCAATAATATATGACGCTCGTTAAAAGCCCGCATGGGTTGCCGCGCCTGAATACTTTCTTGAATCAAGACGTCGGGTACAGATTCCCCCGCGCTGTTTTTAGCATAACGTTTTAGCCAATCAGCATCGTTGAGCAGGCTGTCGCAGAACATGGATTGAGTTTCGGCATAGGCCATTGAGGTCGGTGGAAACTCTTGTGAAAAACAGGGTGCATTTTGCACAATATTGGCGAAGTGTGCCGCATGCCCACCTTCATGAAATAAGGTGTTTAACCCCGAAGCCCCACTACCAACCTGATCTGGCTTGGCTAAACTGGTGAAATTAATCCGCGCCGGGATCCATTTTCCTTGGTCGACATAGGGTGGTACCGGGCCATGCATAAAGCCATTTTCATATTTCCCTGAGCGTACCAGCAGATCCAGATTCATTTGTGCGCCGCGAAAACTAATATGCAGTCGTTTAAAGCTATTGACCCAGCGGTGGAGAGACTCAGCAAAGGGGAAATAAGGGTCTAATTGACGAGTCACATCGCCACTGCTGGCGAAACGGATATTCCAAGGTTCCAGTGTTTCAGGGCCTTTTTCTACAGCTAATTGCCTTAAACTGCGTTGATTCGCCTCACGCGTCTGCACTTCAAAGCGGTCTAAAATAGTGAACAACTGCTCTGGCGTCATACGCTCGGTTTTATTCACTTTATAATCGAAGTAATTGCGATACCCCATTTGCCGTGCAAAGCGATTCCGTAAATTAATTAACTCTGGTAATCCATTGTGTAATAACCATTGCTCCAGTTCACGCAATGCCAGATGTGAACTATGGCGACACTCTGCATTTTCATTTGTACCCTGATTGGTCAGTAGCTCACCTAATGATGCGGGAACTCGCTCACCCGCTGCATTCATGTGCGTTAGAGTAAAGGCTTTACGCCGCTGATATAGATCGGATTCAGCAGAAATAATCTCATCAAGTAAGACTTGCGTACTGGGGTCTTCAATCGCATTACAGTCAAAAAAACGATACCACCCCTGTAACCCATGCATTAACTCATCACGCTCTATACTAGCCGGTTGATTTTCTAATGATTGAATCAAGTCGCGCAATTCTGTTAAACGATGGCTTTGAGCAATAAAACGTTTGTAAGCTGTTTCCGCCGCAGAAAATTGCCGTGCAATATCATCCCCCCCTATCCCCATGTAGTTCTGCCAGAAAAGATCTTCTTTGGCTTGATGGACAGCCAGATAATCCTGGTTCAGTGCAGTAAAGTAGTTCAAAGCCTGTTGCATAATCTTCCTTTTCAGCAATGTTCCGGTAAGAGAACTAATGGACTTTCCTCAGTCTAGCACTGTCAGAACAGACGACAAATGGCGATTATCATGAGGCAAAAACACACAGAAAAGAGGTAAAAAGCCGACTTAATTAAGAAAAAAAGCGATTGCTCTTTAAATATTCGGTTAGCAGTTTAAAAATCGTATTTATTGGTTATAAACACTGATTAGATAGGCATTTGATTGAGGAAAATATTTTATTGCAGAAAATACGCCGGGGGCATTAAAAGTAAAAAATCTTATATTAAAAATCGGTATTTAGGAAAGTTTTTGACACCTTGTAAATAGCAATAAAATGCATAAATAACCCGATAAGATAATTACAGGCCATATATTCACCGGATAAATTAATAAGGCCCGATGATTCAGGCCCAGTGTTCACACAATTTTAACCTGCTGTAGTGCCTGCTCAACCGTGTCTGCTCGCCCTACGCCGACCAAACAGCATGCTAATTGTTTTTGGATAGCATCAGGGATTGGCAATTCACCTGCCAGACAACGTTCAATCCAACGTGCCGTGACGGCAACCTCTTTCGACTCAGGTAATATCAGCTCAGTCGCTTCAGGTTGACGATCCAATAAAATTGTCTGCGCACCACCATGAATATAATGAATTGGTGGGCAGCGCAGTGGATTGGCATAAACTTCCCCTTCAGTGCCTTGCTGCAACAGTGCTGGGGCGTTTATCGCCTGGAAGAACCCTCCTACTTTTTCCATATATTCGGGATGAGAAACACTGGCAAGACGTAGCGCTTTATCGTGAATAAAGGGCGTAGCCAGCTTTGCCAGCGTGTGACTGCTATTTCTGACCCCCATACGCCAACGTTGCTGTAGTTGTTCATCTAATGGACTGGATAATGCCGACACCGGAATAAACACAGGTAACCCGCAATCAAGGCGCTGTTGAGCGTCTTTAGAATTCAGTGACCAAGGGATATTCAATTGTTGGAAAATCTCGGCACTGGTCACTCGGCTACTGTCTTCTGTAACGCCATGCACTACCACGGGTAGGCCAAGGCGTGAAAGCAACAATGCTAATAATGGTGTAAGGTTGGCTTGCTTACGAGCGCCATTATAACTGGGGATCACGACAGGTAATGGGTATCCCTCTGGCGCACGCAGTGGCATAACCTGTTCTTGCATCGCCTGATAAAAACCCAGAATTTCTTGTTCGGATTCACCTTTAATACGAAATGCAATCAGGATACCCCCCAATTCCAGCGCTGGAACCTGCCCCGCCAGCATGGATTTATACAGTTCATAGGCGGTATCCAAACTCAGATCGCGAGCATGATTCTTACCACGTCCAATCTCTTTGATAATTTTGCTGTAATCCATGGTGCAGTGTTTCCCCTGTCCGTATTCGGCAAATATAAATCAGGTTAAATATTACTTAAACTTTATCATTGATAGCGATAGCTATACTCGAAATATCGGCATTGTAACGGTAGGCAGCACGAATATAGGGGAATAAAGGGCAAAACGTTGATAGGGGGAAGTCGGCCGCAACAGAGGATTAGCTCCCGCTGCGACCTATAAATCACTCTAGGTTACTCAATTCCTCCGGCGGGCTAAAGAGTACACGGTAGATGGCTCCGCCCAAAGCACCGCCAACCAAAGGTGCTAGCCAGAATACCCACAGTTGCTGCAAGGCAATACCCCCGGCAAAAATAGCCACCCCAGTGCTGCGCGCAGGATTTACCGACGTATTATCCACGGGAATACTGATCAGATGAATCAGCGTCAAACATAGTCCAATGGCGAGTGGTGCAGCGGCAGGATGTGAACCTTTGTCCGTTGCTCCCATAATCACCATCACAAATCCCATAGTTAAAACCACTTCAGCGACCAATACCGCTTGTAGGCTATATCCGCCCGGCGAGCGTACACCAAAACCATTACTGGCAAACCCGGCGCTAACGTCAAAACCGGCTTTACCACTGGCAATTAAATACAAAATTGCCGCCCCCATTAACCCGCCAAGAACTTGTGCCACAATATAGGGGATTAATTGTGCGCCGGAGAAACGACCACCGACCCATAAACCAAGAGACACTGCTGGGTTAAAATGTGCGCCTGAAATATGCCCCAAGGCATAAGCCATTGTGACTACAGTCAGCCCGAATGCTAACGCGACGCCAAGAAATCCAATCCCCGCTACTGGAAACATTGCGGCTAATACTGCGCTGCCACATCCGCCCAATACCAGCCAGAAAGTGCCAATAAACTCTGCCATTAGCTGTTTCATTCTGCTTCACCCCTGCCCGCTAAACATGTCGATACAGTTAGCGCTGCCGCTAACCAATAACCAGCAATTGACACCGGAGGTACGGACTGGCTTGACTTGTTAGGTTCAGCTCACCAGCGGCTTATATAATCTTAGTCACTGGATTGATGTCTATAGGGAAAGATTTCAAATCAAATGGTTTTTTATATCGATAATTAGCTACTGGGCGTTCGTTCCCTTCGCACTTTTTTCGCGCCTGACTTAGCGGGTACTTTAGTCACTGCGGCAGGTGTAATGAGGCCCTTTGGCATTTCCGGCTGTTCAATTGGGAATACCGGCAGTGCCGCTAATAGCCGCGAACCATAACCTTTAGTTAATAAACGCCGGTCATAAATAACTATTTCACCGTGACATGCATTACTGCGAATCAAGCGCCCAACCTGCTGAATCAAGTTAAACGAAGCACTAGGTAGACTTTGAACTTCAAATGGGTAGCGGTTCTGTGATTTTAGCCACTCGCCTTCCGTTAGAATCACCGGGCTGTCGATCGGCGGAAACGAGATCTTGTGAATATGAACCTGAGTCAGCAATTCACCTTTCAAATCCAACCCTTCGGCAAATGATTGCAGGCCAATTAATACACTGGCGGTGCCATTCTTTACCCGCTTGCGGTGTTCTTCAACCAACCGATAACGCGGTTGATCCCCTTGAACCAACAGCATTAAACGCAAATCGGTGACATGACTAAGGAAAGTTTGCATTGCGCGGTGGCTACTAAACAGGATCAACATGCCTTTATGCCGCCCGCTGGCGTGTTGCGCACGGAAAAATTGTGCCATCTCAGCCAGGTGTTCCGCTTCATGGGCCATGGTTGGCTCATGGCACATCTTGGGGATAATGAGTTTCCCTTGTTCGATATGATTAAACGGCGATGACAATGTTTCAAACCGATCACCGGCTTTCTCACTCAACCCGCTAAGTTCTTGTAGGCGTGCAAAACTGTTCAGCGAACGTAAGGTTGCCGACGTCACAATCACATGAGGAACTTTACGCCACAGCATTTTATCGAGCTGATCACTGACACGAATTCCCACACAGTGGAAATAGAGGTGCGTTTGGTTCTCGCGATACTCACGGGTTACCCATTTGGAAATCGGCGCATTCGAGGCTTTTTCCATTGCTGCCAACCGCCAGAGTTTACTCATGGCTTCCAAATAACCCAACGTCCTGCTCATTTGCAAAATAGCGCGATGTAAACGAACGATATCGTGCTTACCGGTTTGTTCACTCAAGTCATTGAGGACAAATTCGGCCAAGCCACGCAGAGCGTCCGTCAGCTTGAATAATTTGGCACAATCGTCTGTCAAACTCCCCGGTAGCACCCCCATTTCAAAACGATGCACCGCCGGACTATTATCCGTTGGCAAAAGTTGGCTGACTTGTTGCTCGACACTCAACATCAACTCACGCAACTGCTCGCAATGATCTTTCAAGCGCTCAGGGTTTGATAAGCCTGGCGGGTTTTTAGGCCGATACTGCACCATGCATTGGTCCACCAAACGTACAATCATGTCCAGCTGCATATTGGCAAAAACGGCGGTAATTTCACCGTCAATTTCCAATGCATCCCGCGCCACATCGGGCAAATGGTGCCCCTCATCCAACACCAACAGCAACTCTTTTGGATTGGGTAACACAGATTCGGTTTCGAGTGCGGCCATCACCAGCGCATGGTTGGCGACCACCACATCAGCACTTTCAATCTCTTTACGGGCAATAAAAAACGGACATTCACGAAAATAATGGCAATTACGGCCAAGACAGTTGGCTTTATCGGTGCTCAATTTCGCCCACAAGCTGTCACTAAGGGATAACTGATGATGGTCACGCAATCCATCCCAGGCATGGCTGTTCAGTGACTTCGTGAGCGCTAAACAGGTCGCCTGTTCTTCACCGTTAGCAGGTGCCAACTCATCGCCGAGAAACAGTGACAAATCCCCTTGCCCCGAGACGTCCGTGCACATTGCCGCTAAATTACGCGGACAAACATACCGCCCGCGCCCAAAGGCACCGGTGAATTTGAGGTCAGGAATAATTTTCTTCAACAGCGGCAAATCTTTGCTGTAAATCTGATCCTGCAACGCCACGTTCGCGGTACTAACCACCAGCGGCTTACTTTCTGCACGACTGACCGCAATACCGGGGATCAGATAAGACAGCGTTTTACCCACACCGGTAGGAGCCTCAATCGCCAAATGGCGACCGGCATCACCGGCTAGCGTTTTCGCCACTTCGGCTATCATCTGACGCTGAGGTGCTCGAGAGATAAAGTCCGGAATCTGCTGCGAAAGCGCTTTATACCACTGACTGATTTGTTCTTTTACTGCTGGGGATAACGCCATGCATATCTTATCTAAACTGAATGTTGCCCTATTGTCCCACACCACAACGTCCACGTCAGCCCGAAAGCCCGTTGCAGTAGTTGAAATATCCTTCTTACGCAAATGACAGTGGGATGAAATTTACGCAATGTCGCAGTTATTTATGATTTGTCATAAATATATCACACAGATGCGGTAAAAATTCTGCGCTGGATGAATTCAGAAAGATATTGGATACAGCAAAAAATTCTACTACTCGCGTCTTTTAAATAAGAGAAACAGGGCAAAAATATGAAACGTAATATTCTGGCAATCTTAGTACCGGCTTTATTAGTTGCCACAACAGCACACGCAGCAGAAATTTATAATAAAGACGGTAATAAACTTGATTTATACGGAAAAGTAAAAGGATTGCATTACTTCTCTGATAATAATAAAAGTGATGGCGATAAATCTTACGTCCGCTTTGGTTTCAAAGGTGCAACACAAATTACTGACCAATTGACCGGTTACGGTCAGTGGGAATATAACATTGCCGCTAACTACGCTGAAAGCCAAGAAACAAAAGACAATAAAACACGTTTAGCGTTTGCGGGTTTACGTTACGGAAAATTAGGTTCAATCGATTATGGCCGTAACTACGGTGTGTTATATGATATCGCCGCTTGGACAGATATGCTGCCGGAGTTTGGTAATGACAGCTATACCAGAACCGATAACTTTATGACTGGCCGCACAACTGGCGTGGCGACTTATCGCAACACCGACTTCTTCGGTTTGGTTGATGGTCTGAAGTTCTCTCTGCAATACCAAGGCAAAAACGGCAGTGAATCAGATAGCAATAATGGTCGTGCCGACGCAACAAAACAGAATGGTGATGGCTTCGGTTTGTCTTCCAGTTACGAGATTGGTGCCGGTGTGAGTGTTGGTGCCGCTTATGCGTCGTCTAACCGCACTACCGCTCAGAAAAATAGTAACTTCGGTAAAGGTGATAAAGCAGACGCTTGGACTACCGGCCTGAAATATGACGATAACGGTGTTTATTTAGGTGCAACCTATGCCGAAACTCGTAATATGACGCCTATTTCTGGTACTGCGGTTATTAATAATGTCTCAACCAGCGTGAGTGGCTTTGCAAATAAAACCCAAAACGTTGAATTGGTCGCGCAATATCTTTTTGATTTTGGTTTGAAACCTTCTTTGGCTTATATTCAGTCTAAAGGAAAAGATATCGAAGGTATCGGTGATGCTGATCTGGTTAAATATGTTTCTGTTGGTACTTACTACTACTTCAACAAAAACATGTCTACCTATGTTGATTACAAAATCAACCAACTGAACGATGATAACAAGCTGAAATTAAATACAGACAACGTTGTTGCTGTCGGCCTGGTTTATCAGTTCTAAGTAATGTACATCGGCATTATCCTCATTGTTTGAATGCTTCATCGTGATTTGTGAGTTTTATTAATCATCATTATTTTCACTTTGCCGGGAGGTCACTCCCGGTTTTATTTTTATCAATAAATTATTCATAATTAGCAGGAACAGATAATAACCCCACCTCACGCACCACTTCAGCCCGCGCACCTTGTTGTCTCGGCATCGTTTTGGTCAAATCCGCATGTTGAATCCAATATTGATAACGATTCTTCCCTAACGCTTTATCTGCCTGAACCATCAGCGGAACTAACCGTACCCCTATATGGTCAAGGCTGTGATAGGGCCACGCTTTTTGTTCATCGGAAAAAGGAGCCATAAAATCAAGTGCTTTAATCACACTACTGCCGTGAGATGTTTGATAATGCCACAGATCTATGTGCATTTTATCCGCTAACTGAGCCATCAATACTGCGGCTTGCAAACTGAAATAGCTGTAATGGAATGAACGTGTTCTGGCCAGTTCCAAAGGTTGTGAACCATCTGCGGCTAGTTGTGTATCCAGTTTTGTTTTCAATAAATTGGCCATCTCTGATACCACATCCGGTTGTTGCAGATACCAAGCGATGCCCGCTACTTGCACTGCATACCAGTTAGCGTGGTTATTCCGTGCTGCCGCCTCTTTTTTACCTGCCGGGCTATGCCGTAACCACGCCAGATATTCTGTCATCCATTGCTGTATCAGCTGCTCATCCTGCGCTGTCCAATGTTTGTTTTGCTGCAGCATAATGAGTGAATCGACAATCCGAGTGGCGAAATAACGCCCATCCAAAACCCCAGCCCCCCGCCCAGAAGCCATTCCCGGTACACCTTGCGCAAAATCGAGATTCGGGTTTTCGGAGCAATAAACCAGGTTCGAATCAAGCTGATGGCTTTATCGGCATATTTTTGTTGTCCAGAGAAATACCAAGCTAATGTCAGTGTTTGTACTTGGGCCGTAAAATCGGCCAAGCGCACACCATCACTATCATCATTTTTACTCGCGGGGTTAACCAGCCCATCTTTACGTATCCAGGGTAAACCCTCATTTTTTTGGCTATCGGGCCACCAATAAGCGCTGAGACTCAGATAATCATGTTTAGAACCACTGGGAGGCACCCTATTTTTATCCATGACACTGGGATTCGCCCGTTTCAGCGCTTTATCTGCCTGCTGTAATAACTGGCGGTAAGCTTGCTGAGTCATTGCGGGCAGTTGCCCCCTTTGCGCATCTTGCGCTATGGCCCGTTGATTATGCTGCACCGCGCTGGTCGATAAAAAGGCATAGTCATGTTGCGCTGCATCAGCAACAGGTGGCATAACAAAGGCCAGTAACATCATCAGTACAACGTAAACAGGTATCCAATTTAGAGCACGAATATCAGCTAATTTACCCACGCGCACAGCACTCATAATTTATTCACCTTGTCTGATAATCGGTTATGTATGGCCGTTATTCTCTGATTTTATGCATCATGCCTGAAGCTTTATATGCTTTCTTAAAAAGTGCAGTTTTTGTCACTGTTTCTTAACCTAACCATTGTCACCCACAAGAATAACCCTCTGTTTTAGTGCAAATTTTAGACGAATAATTAAAAGGTAAAAAAATGATAAAAACCTTTGCTAACGATCACTGTTCTCATGTTTACTGGTGCATCTGTGTTTTACCTCTCCTTTCTTATTGAATAACTATGCTGAAGCAAAATAGTCGTAATCTGTGGTTGCTGATAGGTTCACTCTTCACCTTATACTTCGTCTGGGGTTCTACCTATCTAGTCATTCGTATTGGGGTAGAAAGCTGGCCTCCCTTGATGATGGCAGGATTACGCTACTTGATTGCCGGGATATTACTGTTCAGTTTTCTTGCTATTCGTGGTCACGCATTACCAACGTTACGCCAATGGATGGGAGCCAGCGCCATCGGTATCTTATTATTAGCAATAGGTAATGGCCTGGTAACCATAGCCGAACATCAGCATGTTCCCTCGGGAATTGCCGCCGTGATGGTGGCAACTGTTCCCCTATTCACCTTGTGTTTCAGCATGTTATGGGGGATGCGTAACACTAAATTGGAGTGGGCTGGTATTGCACTCGGCTTAGTAGGCATAATATTGCTTAACACTGGCAGTAACTTGCTTGGCAACCCACTGGGCGCGATGCTGATATTACTGGCGTCGGCCAGTTGGGCGTTCGGCTCTGTCTGGAGCTCACGTTTGGCGCTGCCGAGTGGTGCAATGTCCGGAGCAGCTCAGATGCTAGTTGCAGGAGTGGTTTTACTGCTGGCCAGTACAATCAGTGGCGAAGAACTTAACCAAATGCCCTCTATGGGCGGGATTCTTTCGTTACTTTATTTGATTGTTTTCGGTTCAATGCTCGCCATCAGTGCTTATATGTTTTTGCTAAAAAATGTTCGCCCTGCGGTAGCCACCAGCTATGCCTATGTAAACCCGGTCGTCGCAGTATTGTTGGGTATTGGTTTTGCCGGTGAAAGTTTATCAACTACCGAATGGTGCGCATTAGCGGTTATTGTTTCTGCGGTGGTATTGGTGACCTTGGGGAAATTTTTGTTTAAACCTCGTTAATCTCTATACAGCAAGAATGCAACATGGTTGTTTCATTTAGTGAACGGGCTATAATTCACGCTGTTTAGGTAAAAAGTGAAAATAATTATGCTGAGAAAAGCACTCATTATCCTGATTGCGATAATGGCTCTGAGTTCGTTAGGCGGCGTTTTTCTGGCTGGGCTGAACATCTACACCCGTTCAACCACTCCACATGAAACTGAAACCATCGAATCGACCCCCTTGTCTGATATTGGCCCTGCGGGCTTATCTAACAATGGTCAAGAATCACCGTAAGCGCCGGCATCACTGCTGCAAAAGTGCTTGTAAGCCCCTAACCCATTCAGACACCTGTGAGCGGTGGGGGCACAAGATCATTAAAGGTAAAATATCCCCCGACCAATCCGGCAATATATGGATCAAACTTCCTGCACGAATATCGTCAATAACATCAATTGCCGATTTAATGACCATATTCCATCCTGCCAACGGCCAATAACGAGCAACTCGCCATCATCACTGCACATTCACCTGACATGGCGATCTCTTGCATATTGTCTTACCAAATTAATCGCTACTGACTATAAAGGCACCCATATCGGAAGAAGTGTACAAAGAGAGGTTAGTCACTTATTTATGTACGCCATATTCCTCACAGACAATTTTATATCCTGCCTGAAGGTACTGATGTCGTACCCAGATAACCGAAATACACCCGCTCACTCACCTAAAAACAAGAACCTGCATCAAACTGTGGTGACTCCCAATGCAAACGCTTTTTTTTGCATTTGACTAATGACGTCATAGGCCGTCCAAGGCAACACAGTAAATGTTCCTATTAATAACTTATTTTTAGCTGAAGTTGATGTCGGTAAGTTGACTGTAGCAGTGATGGCCTGACGTATCCGCAGAAGTTGCTCCTGCGATGTCGATAATGAGGTAATTAGCGGTAACCCTGGTGCTGCCTCTGTTAGCGCAATGATCTTTAGCCCGGCAACTGCGGTGGGTTTGGCTCGTTGTAATAGCGCAAAGCTCACACAATCTATCGCTGCTATATCGGCCTGCCCTTGCTGAATCATTTCGATTGATTGGTAATGCCCTCCGGAAACTAACCCGCGAGAAAAGAAACCCCCATTAACCGCCAGCGGTGCAATTAAAGCACGTAAGGCATTATAACCAGACTGAGAGTCTGTACTGTTGTAAGTAACTATTCTATGGCGAAAATCCGCTAATCGTTGACCCTCTTCATTCTCGCGAACAACAACCAGACTGCGATAATACGGGCCTGTGCAATACGGTGATTGATAACCCAAAACCCCCACTAATTGCACTTGCTGACGCAATGATGTCACCAGCGGGAAACCACAGGTTTGACTCAGTAGCATATTGGGGTCTCGCCAATGCTGTAACAAGTCAGAGGGCCAGATCAGCTGCTCTTCGACTCCCGTAACCCCATGATGACGCAGTTGACAAGACAAACGTTGCCAAAAAGGCTGCACGTCCTGCGGATGGATGCCATACATAGGCAGCGAAACTAGCATAGGGGCTCACCACGGAAACGGTAAAAATTCAAAGTATCAGTTGTTTTTAACGTCAATTGTCTTTAACAACAGTGAAGGTTTGTAATTCGCGCCACCGTGACAATCGTCGATTCCAGCGAGTAAATATCATATCCGTGATAATTGCCAATAAGGCAACTACGACGGCCCCTTGAATAACATAAGCCGTATTAAAACCGCTAAGCCCGATAATAATAGGAGAGCCTAAGGTTTTTGTTCCAACCGTTGAGGCTATTGCGGCTGTACCAATATTAATAATGACCGATGTTCGAATACCCGCAACGATGACTGGGGATGCCAATGGTAGTTCTACCTTCCACAAAATCTGTCTGGCACTCATTCCGACGCCTTGAGCGACTTCACGAATATCCCGAGAAACAGACTCAATACCAGTGATAGTTCCCTGTAAAATAGGCAATAAACCATAGAGCACTAAAGCGATAATGGCGGGTTTTTCACTAAACCCCATGACAGGAACAGCAATAGCAAGCACTGCAACAGGAGGAAAGGTTTGCCCCATGGCAACAACTGTTTCCACCACAGAACGGAATTCTTTCCCAGCCGGCCGAGTGACCGCAACACCGGCACTCACTCCGATAACAACGGCAATAACACTGGAAATCAATACTAGAAAAACATGGGCCACAACTAGTGACCAAAAGGTATCCTGTACGTAAATGGGCCTATCGAGATCAGGAAACAGTGCTGCGAAAAAGCCTTGCAAGGAAGTCATGCCAAAAACCAGGCCAGCCAATAATAGCAACACCCAGCAGAGGGGGTCTTTTAAACCCTGCGATAGAGCTGACCACATTCGTACCGCAAACGTATTTTTTATATTCCCGCCTTTGGTCACGGTCGGTTTCACAAGTCCTCCTTATCTGCATCTGCAATGAGATCTGCAAAATAAAGTACACCCAATGGCTGCCCATGTTCATTAGCAACTGGCAACTTATCCGTCTGGCGAGATACAAATAAAGAAAGAGCTTCACGTAGACTCATGGTACCCAATATCGGCTGCCCTATTAGCATTTCACCCTGCCTGACACGCTGTTCAGCCCTACCTAGGGATAATAATTTAATACCGAGATCGCTACGGCCGAAGAAATCGCGAACAAAATCATTGGCTGGTTGAGTTAACATTTCAAGAGGAGTCCCTTGCTGAATAACTCTTCCCTCATCCATCAAGACTATGCGGTCAGCCAGAGCTAAGGCTTCATCAATATCATGGGTGACCAGCACGATGGTCCGGCCTGACAATTGATGAATACGGGTAATTTCAAACTGCAATGCGGAACGCGTCACGGGGTCTAATGCCCCGAATGGTTCATCCATCAATAAAACTTCAGGGTCTGCGGCTAAAGCTCGAGCGACACCGACTCGCTGTTGCTGCCCACCTGAAAGTTGGTGAGGATAACGATGCAGGAATTGCTCTGGATCCAGATGCAATAACTCCAGCAACTCGATAACCCGCTGATGAATACGTTCTCGAGGCCATTTTAGCAATTGCGGCACAGTGGCAATATTGCGCGCCACTGTCCAGTGAGGAAATAGACCAATGGATTGAATGGCATACCCCATACGTCGCCGTAGATCTTCGGGATTATAATTACGGATTTCTTCACCGGCAAAATGGATTCTTCCCTCGTCATGCTCAATAAGTCGATTAATCATTTTTAACGTAGTCGACTTACCTGAACCAGAGGTACCAATCAGTACAGTAAACTCTCCTTTCGCAATCTGTAGCGTGAGGTTATCTACTGCACGTTTACCTGCAAAATATTTACTTACCTGATGGAAATGAATCATCGATGTGAAGTATCCATAAAAATAACGATGAATTTAAACAGCGAATCAACCACTACCGCCATCACGATCACGGGTATGACACCCAGCAACACTAAATCCAATGCACTGCTCAGCAGACCTTGAAATACAATTGCGCCCAAACCACCAGCACCAATCAATGCCGCAACGACAGCAAGCCCAACGGTTTGTACTGAGATAATACGAATGCCGGATAAAATGAGTGGCATAGCGATGGGTATTTGCACCCGAAAGAACAACTGGCTACGGGTCATTCCCATGCCTTGGGCTGATTCAACGACACTGTCAGGAACCGACTCTAATCCAGCAACGACATTACGCACTAAGGGTAATAAGGCATAAAGCACCAAAGCAACAATCGCTGGGGCCAGTCCTATACCACTGACACCATGCTCTGCTAACCACGGAATTGCCGCTGCTAGCCCCGCTAAAGGGGCAATCAGCAACCCAAATAAGGCAATTGATGGAATGGTTTGAATAATATTCAGTGTTGAAAAAATAGCGCCTTGAAAACGATGAGAACGAAAACAGAATAGGCCGAGAGGAATACCCAGAATGACAGCAGGTATGAGCGTTGCGACTAGGATTTGTAAATGCTGCCACAATGCATCGTCAAATACGTCTTGCCGATTCACATATTCCTTCATCAATGACAGCTGATCAAGTTGCCCTGTTACCAGCAATAGAACAACCGGTAATACCAACAAAACGTTAGCTAAGCTGCGCCAAATAGGGTTCATCACAGCACGGGATAAGCTATCGATCGCTATCAATATGCTCACCCCACTCATTAGCCAAAACCCACCACCGAGTGAAGTACGAGTGAGGCTATCTTCACCTCCAGAAAGTTGTATGGCTGTGGTACCCGCTAGCAACAGCAAGGTAAATAGCAACACCTCCGCCACTAAAACTGTCGACCAGTACAGGGTCTTACTCTGTTTAAAAAAAACAAAAATAAACAATATTGCTATAGGTGCTAATCCCCACCAAACCGGCCCAGTCATTAGCGACCAAAGCGAGATCCCCTGCCCAGAGATCAAGCGATTCGGCGCATGGCTAACAAAAGAAAGTCCCATGCCAGATAAAATCAGCAAAATAACCAGTGCTAACAGGACTCGGTTTTTTACAGTCATAAAAATCCATCTCCATGACAGATAATCTTTGTCTTAATAAGCGATTACCTGTTTATTTGATGGCACTATAATGCAGACGGTTATAGCACCACCCCCATACTCATTATTATCCTTTAACGAATCCTTTCTCTTTCAGATAATTGGCTGCGACTTTTTTCGCATCCTGCCCCTCTACCGCAATACGGGCATTCAGTTTTTGTAACGTCGGGCCATCAAGTGTGGCAAATACAGGATCGAGTAAGGTAGGTATATTGGGATGCGCTTTCAGTGTGGCTTCGCGAATTATCGGCGTTGGGGCATAAATAGGCTGGACACCTTTAGTATCTTCCAGCGTTTGCAATCCTAAGGCCGCTACCGGGCCATCAGTACCATAAGCCATTGCGGCATTAACACCAGAGGTTTGCTCTGCGGCAGCTTTGATTGTTACCGCTGTATCTCCCCCAGCCAATGATAACAACTGATCCTGATTTAATTTGAAACCATACGCTTGCTGGAAAGCAGGTAAAGCATCAGGACGCTCAATAAATTCGGCAGAAGCCGCCAGTTTAAATTGCCCCCCCGCATTAATCCACTTGCCTAAGTCATCCAATGTTTTCAAGTTATTCGTTTTGGCTAAGTCTTGGCGGACTGCGATAGTCCAAGTATTATTTGCTGGAGCCGGCGAAAGCCATACTAGTTTATTCTTTTCGTAATCCAGCGCTTTGACTTTTTCATAACCTGCTTTGGCATTCTTCCAAGCCGGATCTTTTTCATCAGAGAAGAAAAAGGCACCATTACCAGTATATTCAGGATAAATATCAATCTCGCCAGCAGTGATTGCACCTCGCACCACTTTAGTTGTACCCAACTGCGATTTATTAGTGGTTTTAATTCCGTTAGCATCCAAAACCTGCACAATAATGTTACCCAACAATGAGCCTTCGGTATCAATTTTTGAGCCAACACGGACAGTATCTGCAGCTTGAGATGCACCACTAGATGTCGCCAACATAACTGTTGCTAACGCAAAAATCTGGCCACGAGTTAAGTTCTTTGCCATGTTTTACCTCTATGTGCTCAAGGGTTAGAGAAAGTTAGGTTGCTAATGTTTGTCAACAGAAACGCCAGTAAAGTATACAACCTGCCATCATTAACAAGTCAGTAACCATATTAGATTTAGTCCAAAACAAACCAAATAACCAATTGATATCAAATATATTATTCGCAATTTTTTAGGCTAACAGACCGATCAGTTTCATACATAACAGTATGATAGCTAAGTATTTAAAAATTATTTTGTCTACAAAACTTACGGTTAAGATTACACAAATGGCTGTATATAACAACAGTAAATTTTAGCTAACTGAAGAGAGTTTCTAGAGTGTTTGTTCAGCATCAATGAGCTGCTTTTTACATTTAACGGGCTATTTGAGATGGAGTTTGAGTAGGGCTATCGCCACTATCAATCTTGTCATGTTGTCGTTTACTGATTGATGTTTTATTTTCGCTATCGTAAAAAGGATGAATTTCTATTGCTAAAGCTGTAAAAGCAAAAGCTTCAAACCATTGAGTATAGCCATTCACCACAAAGTACCCGCTGCGATGTTGATATTGAACGCGATTTTCCAGATAAATCTGACGCAATCCATACCAAGGCAAAGCAGGTAAATCATGATGAACTAGATGATAATTAAGGTTTAGAAATAACAATCGCCATGGCCATGCCGCCTCATTCAATGTTGAACGTGCTGCACTGTCTTGCGCGGCTCTATGCTCAAAAAACGACCTCACTTTAGTCAGGCTAAGTGCCGGATAAGCAATCACTAAAATGGCAAAAATTGTTGAAATACCATGACTGGACATCCAGTGAAGCAATAAACTCAGTAGCCCCAAATGAATTAACCACATGATAATGGCAGGACGATCACCAGTAATAAAGGCACGAGTTGCGCTACGGATAGTATCAATGATATCTAGCGCTGGCCCCAGCACCAATCGGCCAATGAAAGTATTGCTAATACGTACAATACTTTTGAATACAGAAGGAAAATACCGCCATTGCTCTGCTGTATAGTAATAACCTTCAGGGTCTTTTTCTGGGTGGGTTAAATCCTCATCCCTGTGATGTTGAATATGAGAGTCACGATAGAGACCATAGGGATACCACACTGCAAGCGGCAAAGTCCCGAATAGCTGATTGACTCTCCGCCAGCGAGTCGGATGTCCGTGAATCAACTCATGTTGTAGCGACATATACCACGTGCTAAACAAGATTAGAAACACGCTACCAATCACAGAACCCAGTTGTTGCCAATAGATAACACATGCAAACCAACCCGTGTATATAACACTAATCAACGCCCAAGTTGGCAATTCCAAACGCCAGACCCAAGAACGTGATAACTGTTTTATTCGCGCTCGTTGCTGCCGGCTAAGATAATAAGCAGCACCTGCCGGGCGGTAATCAGATTTGGCATCAGCAGTCGACATATTTAAGACTCATACTTGGCATAATTTGGACCAGTATCAGCTTAAGCATACCCACTGCTAACTAATTTAAAGCACTATGTATATCTAAAAACTGTCTATCTAAACCTCTATCCAACACAATTCTTGCGCTGAAACGGCAATAGCATCCAATACTTTAGATACTTTCCAACCTTCTTCAAAATCTGGCCACATACTCTCCTCACCAGCTATACCGTTTATCAAATCACGAATCTCAACCGTTTTTTGATCGTTAAAACCAATACCATGCCCTGCACTGACACAAAAAGCAGCATAGTCTGGGTGCTGCGGCCCGGTGAGCAATGTTTTAAACCCTTGTCTTGATTGCGGATCATCATGGCGATAGAGTTGTAATTCTGCCATGCGTTCCTGTGTATAACTGATAGTGCCTTTAGTCCCAGTAACCACGTAGGTTAACCCCATTTTGCGGCCACAAGCGATACGAGATGTCTCTATTGTTCCCATTGCCCCATTAGCAAAGCGTACCAATGCGCTGGCCTGATCCTCATTTTCTACTGTTCGTAAGATTGAGCGATCTTTTGGGTCGGGCCGCTGCTGTATAACTGTCTGCATATCACCACAGACATTGGTAATATCACCGACCAAATAATGAGCCATATTCACAATGTGTGCAGCTAGATCCCCTAACGCACCAAGCCCTGCTTGTGATCTGGTGCAATGCCAATCTAAGGGCGTGTTCGGATCGGCCAAATAATCCTCATTATGTGTACCGTAAAAATGAACAACATCACCAATTTCACCGTTAGCAATAATCTCACGTGCTAACTGGCTAGTAGGGTTTTTCATATAATTGAAACCTACCAACGTTTTTACGCCTTTTGCTCGCGCAGCTTCGACCATTTCTTGGGCATCTGCAGCATTAAGAGCCAAAGGTTTTTCTGAGTAAACATGCTTCCCGTGGCTAATTGCTGCCAGTGCCATTTCCTTGTGCAAGAAATTTGGCGCACAGATATCCACCACATCAATATTTGGATCAGCAACTAGCTCCTGCCAATTTGCAGTGGCGCGAGAAAAACCAAATTCAGCTGCGCGTTGTTGGGCTAATTCAGGAGTGACTTCAGCTAGCATTTCCAGTACTGGCAGCCCCTTTAATGGAAAAACAGTCGCGACCTGCGCGTAAGCAATGGCATGACAACGACCGATATAACCAGTACCGATAAGGCCAATTCGAACCTTTTGCATTCTATTCCCCTTGCCTGTTTAAGGTGACATCTCACTTAGGACTTTACTTGGTAACGGTTATACGAAATTAAAATTTCATCATCAAGGAAATTATGGAATAAAAACTCTTTTTGAGAAGTACTACAAATAATATTTTTAGTGCAATGAAACTTTGCATATGCAAAGCATAAATCGCGTTACTCAGTTCACAAAAACAATGAACAAATACACTACAAATGAAAACTTTATTTTCTTTATGTAACAAATGAAATAATAGATTTCAATTATTGCGACGCATTGCGCAACGCTGATAACTCAAGGTTTCAATCATGTTATTTCGTTATATAGTGAATACCACGATGGAGTACTCACTGAGCTGCTCCTTTATAATTTCGACAGGTAACTTGCTATGAACTCACCTTTTCTGGTAACACCACACTGGCTGGCAGAAAATATTCATGATGCCAACATCGTTATTCTGGATGCCAGAATGTCACCACCAGGATTAATACCTAAGAGAGATATTCGAGCTGAATTTGAGCAGGGACATATTCCTGGCGCGGTTTATTTTGATATTGACGCAATAGCAGACCACAGCACCGATTTACCTCATATGCTGCCATCCCCCCAAGTATTCAGTGAAATGGTTGGCCAATTAGGGATCAATGAGCAGCAGACATTGGTTATTTATGATGATGGCAACCTGTTTTCTGCTCCGCGGGTTTGGTGGACGTTTCGTACATTTGGCGTAAAAAAAGTACATATTTTAACGGGCGGTATCAGCGGATGGCTACAGTCTGGATTTGCATTAGAAAGCGGGCCAACTGACCGCTCCCCAGAAATATTCAATGCGACATTCAACGCTGCTGCGGTTAAAAATGCTGAACAGATTTTAGCCGCACTTGGCGATAGTGAGATACAGATTCTAGACGCACGCCCGATGGGGAGATTTAACGCTCAGGAACCAGAACCTCGGCCAGGCCTGCGCTTAGGGCGCATTCCTGGAAGCATTAATGTTCCCTGGGGGAGCATGGTTGAAAACGGTAATTTGAAATCGCCACAGGTGCTGGCAAGTATTTTTGCTGCTCAAGGCGTGGACTTGAGCAAGCCCATTATTACCAGTTGTGGTTCTGGCGTGACAGCCGCCGTTGTTGCTCTGGGATTAGCGGCAGTCAATGCCCCTACAGTCTCATTGTATGATGGTTCTTGGGCTGAGTGGGGTGCATCTGATTCACTGCCTATTGATAACAAGAAACTGCCATAAAACTAGCCTATACCATAAGACAGTTAAATAGCGACTAGGCCACGGACACCCTCAAGCTCCATATCGGTGCCGTGTCCTCGCTGGATAATTTTGCCACGAGACATCACTAAATAATTATCGGCCAACTCCGCAGCAAAATCATAAAACTGCTCTACCAACAAGATAGCCATATCTCCTTGGGCCGCTAATTTTTTGATGACTAATCCAATCTCTTTAATCACTGAGGGCTGAATTCCTTCTGTGGGTTCATCAAGAATTAACAGCCTCGGTTGGCAAGCCAATGCCCGGCCAATCGCTAGTTGTTGTTGTTGCCCACCAGATAAATCCCCGCCACGGCGATACTTCATCTCCTGCAACACAGGGAAGAGTTGATAAATATGCTCAGGGACTGTTTTACTTTGTGAGTTTGGGAAACGCGAAAGCCCTAATAAAATATTCTCTTCGACAGTGAGTCGGGGAAATATTTCCCGCCCTTGTGGCACGTAGGCAATTCCCCCTTTGACTCTCTGATGGGGAGATTGGTGGCTAATGTTTTTACCTTCCCAAATAATGCTGCCATTTCTGGCTGACACTAATCCCATCAGACATTTGAGTAATGTTGTTTTACCTACACCATTTCTACCCAATAAGCATGTCACTTCACCCACCGCAGCCTCAAATGACAAGCCGCGCAATATATGACTGCCACCATAATATTGATCGAGTTCATTTACTTGCAGCATATATTATCTCCCAACGGATCCAGATAACTGCTGATCACCAAATGCTAAGTATCACGGTGACTAGTCGTTCAGAATCAAGACATGATCCCAAATACAAAGGGGTAAAGTAACAATAAGTCAGAGCAACTCAGCGCCCCAAATAAACCTCAATCACTTGCTCATTAGCCTGCACCTCTGCCAATGTCCCCTCAGCTAATACCTGCCCTTGATGCAACACTGTTACATGGTCGGCAATGGTCTCAACAAATCCCATATCATGCTCCACCACCATTAAGGAATGTTTACCTGCCAACTGATTAAACAACTCTGCTGTATAAGCAGTTTCTGCATCAGTCATCCCTGCAGCTGGCTCATCCAAAAGAAGCAAATGCGGGTCTTGCACTAATAACATGCCGATTTCAAGAAACTGTTTTTGGCCGTGCGATAACAAACCGGCAGGGCGCTGCCGCATATCAGTTAAGCGCAATATGGCTAATGTTTCATCAATTTGATCTTGCTGTTCACTACTCAATCTGGCACACAAACTTGCCCAAACAGTTTTTGTGCTTTTTTGTGCCAACTCAAGATTTTCAAAGACACTCAGCGCCTCAAATACTGTCGGTTTTTGGAATTTTCGCCCAATACCCGCCTGTGCAATCTCAATCGTATTCATTGCCAAAAGATCATGATGTTGGTCATACATCATTTTGCCACTCTGTGGTCGCGTTTTACCGGTGATGACATCCATCAATGTTGTTTTACCCGCACCATTCGGGCCAATAATGCAGCGCAACTCCCCAACACCAATTTGCAATGAAAGATTTCTCAATGCATGAAAGCCATCAAAACTGACATTGATCTCTTCCAGTGTCAGCACGGGGTCTCGCTGCTGGCGGTATTTGTCTGCTGCATGCTGCACAACCCCGGGTTCTTGAGCAATGATTTCGGGGTAAATTAGTTGTTCAGTTATTTGAAATCGGCTCATTTATCTTTCCCCCGACGCAGTAAACCAATAACACCTTTAGGCAAGAACAAGGTCACCAGAATAAATATCAAACCAAGGAAGAACTGCCAATATTCCGGCATTGCCATGGTAAACCAACTTTTTGCACCATTAACAATCCCCGCCCCCAGTACCGGGCCGATCAAAGTACCGCGCCCACCAAGCGCTACCCAAATTGCGGCTTCAATAGAGTTGGTTGGAGACATTTCGCTGGGATTGATAATACCAACCTGTGGCACATATAACGCACCAGCTAAAGCACACAGCACCGCAGAAAGTGTCCAGACAAACAATTTGAAACCTTTGGGGTCATAGCCACAAAATGTCAGGCGGTTTTCAGCATCTCGCACCGCGGTTAATACTCGACCGAATTTGGTTCGCGCTAACGCAAAGCCTAATGCCAGGCTGGCGATTAACAGTATGAGAGTGGCGAGAAACAGGGCAATGCGTGTTGATGTCGCTGACACTGAAAAGCCTAATATCGTCGTAAAACCAGTAAAGCCATTATTGCCACCAAAACCCGTTTCGTTGCGAAAAAATAGCAGCATCCCTGCGTAAGTGAGTGCTTGTGTCATGATGGAAAAATAGACCCCTTTTATTTTGGAACGAAAGGCAAAATAGCCAAAAACAAAAGCCAATAAACCGGGTACGAGTACAATCAAACACAGCGCCCACACAAAATATTGGCTACCACTCCAAAACCACGGCAACTCACTCCATGACAGAAAAGACATAAATGCAGGCAGGCCCTCTCCTGCAGCCTGTCGCATTAAGTACATGCCCATAGCATAACCACCGAGGGCGAAAAATAAGCCATGCCCCAGTGACAGTAACCCGGCATAGCCCCACACCAAATCTAGTGCAATTGCGACCACCGCGTAACACAGAATCTTGCCGATAAGTGTTAGGGTATAGGTTGAAATTGCCAATGGATTATCCATTGGTAACAAAGCCAGAAAAGGAAGAGTAATCAATAAAATAAGTACCACTACCCCCAGTGATAGAGTGAGAGTTGGTGCTTTTTGTGTCATCGTAATCGCCAAAGGTTGATTCATTAGTCACTCACCCTGCCCTTGAGAGCAAACAGACCCTGTGGTCGTTTTTGAATAAACAAAATGATCAGCACTAAAATTAAAATTTTGCCGAGCACTGCACCAATCTGAGGTTCCAGAATTTTATTCAGCATTCCCAATCCCAGTGCGGCAACAACACTACCTGCTAGCTGCCCTACGCCGCCGAGTACCACCACCAAGAAAGAGTCGATGATATAACCCTGCCCTAATTCCGGGCCGACATTCCCCAACTGTGATAGTGCTACGCCCCCCAATCCGGCGATACCGGAACCCAGTCCAAATGCCAACATATCGACTCGCCCTGTCGCCACACCACAACACGCCGCCATTGCGCGGTTCTGGGTGACTGCACGTACTTGTAATCCGAGACGAGTCTTATTCAGTAACAGCCATGTAAGCAGCAATACAATCACCACAAAAACAATCACCGCAATACGATTCCAAGGTAAAACCAGATTCGGCAAAACCTGTATCCCTCCCGATAACCAAGCCGGGTTAGCAACCTCTAGATTTTGTGCACCAAAAATCATCCGTACACTCTGAATCAACATTAGGCTGATGCCCCACGTTGCCAATAAAGTTTCCAATGGTCGGCCATACAAATGACGAATGATTGTTCGCTCTAAAGCCATACCAATTCCTGCGGTAATAAAGAAAGCGACGGGTAAAGCGAGCAATGGATATAGTGCCAGCCAGTGAGGGGCAAAATGTTGGAATAAGGATTGCACTAAATAAGCGGAATAAGCCCCCAGCATGAGCATTTCGCCATGAGCCATATTAATGACACCTAGCAAACCATACGTAATGGCTAATCCCAGCGCGGCTAACAACAGGATAGACCCCAGTGATAGCCCACTAAATACCTGCCCGATGATATCCCCAACCATCAGCCGATGTTGTACTTGTTTTAGACTACTGGCAGCCGCAGTACGCACTTGCTCATCAGGTTCTACCTTGATGTCCGTTAAACTTTGTAGCCGAGACTGAGTCTGAGGCGAACCCGATTGCCCCAGTAACTGCACGGCATTCAGGCGTACCTGAGGGTCACTATCAGTGAGCTGCAAATTGGCAAGCGCAATGCTCAATGCCTCTTTCACTTTATTATCAGTTTCTAATTTCAGACGCTGATTAAGTAATAACAATTGACTGCTTTGCGCCTGTTTCTGTAACTCTTGGGCTGCAAGCAAACGAACCGATGGGTCCTCACTAACTAACCGTTGAGCTGACAACGCATTAGCAATCAGGGTACGTAATCGGTTATTAAGCCAGATTTTTTTCGGTATATCAGTGGGTTGTGCCTGACCCTCTAGAGGTGTGAAAGTCTGATTATTTTGGATAAAAGCTTGCCCGGCGCCATCAATCACCAACGTTTCTTGCTTCAGCGCTTGCAATAAGGGTAACCGGCTAACATCGGGTTCTGTTGCCCACTGCTGCAACATAATGGCCTGCTGTGAACGATTGGCTGCAACAAAATCATGGGCAGGCCCTGCGACTGCTAGTGCCGATATCCCCATTAACAAACCGATTATCGGTCTGAGCAAATAATTAGCTGCTCTACCCCAAAATGGAATTAATGATTTCATAGGCCCACTCATCACAGGTATTTGGCAAAGGAGAACCGGAGCCAACTTAACCTGGCTCCGGAGTGTCACCGCTATTGCGTGCTTTTCACTGGATGATCCGGTTTTTTATCATTTCCGGCGATAAATGGGCTCCATGGCTGCGCCCGAATGGGCGCATCAGTCTGCCATACCACATTGAACTGTCCGTCAGACTCAATTTCGCCAATCATCACCGGCTTATGTAAATGGTGATTGGTTTTGTCCATCGTCAACGTAAAACCGGACGGAGCCGGATAGGTCTGCCCGGCCATGGCCGCTCGAACTTTATCTACATCGGTTGATTTGGCTTTTTCTACCGCCTGAGCCCACATATGCATGCCTACCCAAGTTGCTTCCATCGGGTCATTGGTGACTGCTGTATCTGCATTCGGCAAGTTGTGTGCTTTGGCATATGCTTTCCATTGCTCAACAAATTTCTTGTTAGTTGGGTTATCCACGGATTGGAAATAGTTCCAGGCCGCAAGATTGCCCACTAATGGCTTAGTATCAATGCCACGTAACTCCTCCTCTCCTACGGAGAAAGCAATAACCGGTACATCGGTCGCTTTAATACCCTGATTAGCTAGCTCTTTGTAGAAAGGAACATTTGAATCACCGTTGATGGTAGAAATAACCGCCGTTTTGCCATCAGCAGAGAATTTCTTAATATTGCCGACAATAGTTTGGTAATCGCTATAACCGAATGGAGTATATATTTCCTCAATGTCTTTATCTTGGATACCTTTCGTATGCAAGAAAGCACGCAGAATTTTATTCGTAGTCCGTGGATATACGTAATCAGTGCCCAGTAAAATAAAGCGCTTCGCCGCACCACCATCTTCACTCAATAAATATTCTACAGCAGGGATAGCTTGTTGATTTGGTGCGGCCCCCGTATAAAAGACATTCGGAGACATTTCTTCACCTTCATATTGCACCGGGTAGAACAGTAAGCCATTTAACTCTTCAAATACGGGTAATACTGATTTACGAGAAACTGAAGTCCAGGCACCAAAGACAACAGCAACTTTATCTTGTGTTAATAATTGCCGTGCTTTCTCAGCAAATAAGGGCCAGTTGGATGCCGGATCGACAATAACTGGCTCAAGTTGTTTACCTAATACACCGCCATGAGCATTAATATCATCAATACTCATCAATGCCATATCTTTCAGTGGTGTTTCAGAAATAGCCATCGTGCCGGACAACGAGTGCAAAATACCCACTTTGATAGTATCAGCAGCCAGTGTGCCAAAAGCCACACCCATGCTGATGACCGAAGCTGAGAGTGCAAAAACTTTAAATAAGTGACGGTGTTGCATAGCGTTAACCTCTGGTTGTTGAGTAAAAACACACAAGATTGAATTACTCAGCGCAATCGCCATGCCAGTTTTATATCTTAATAATTTAATTGAAGATTATAGATATTATGGCCAAATAGCCTGATATCCCCCCCAATATCTGCACCATTAATGAGCAGCTGACGAGCACAGATAGTGCAATAAAGTGAAAAGTAAGGTATGACAGAAGATAAGCAGAAATGGCTTAATTTAGAAGTTAACAGAGATAATATAGTGAAGAGGCTATGGCGTTAATTAACGAAAAACAGGAATCGCTTATTGCCATTCCTGTTTTCTTGAGTGGTAATTTATACCAATAGACGGGTTTACTTCTTAGGACCACGTATACGTAATGTCAAACCTTTCAAGAAATAACGCAATACCTGATCACCACAAGGACGGAAGTTTTTGCTCCCTTCTTTACGGAACAAGGCATTTAACTCAGGTTTGGATACTGGGAATTCAACGGCATTAAAAACATCGTGCATATCAGTGTCTTTTAACTCAAATGCCACACGCAGTTTTTTGAGCACAATATTGTTAGTAATGACTGGCTCTACCGCAGGTGCCGGGAACTTGTCATCTTTACCACGTCGAAAGAAAATCAGGCCATTAAGGAAATGTGCCATCACCAGATCAGGACAATCCTGATAGCCAGCTTCATCTTCTTTTTTAAGAAAATTAACGACATCCGCATTGTTCACATCAAAATCCGCCAGCTTAATGATTTCTGTTATCTTGGTATCGTTTACGTTAAGCATGTAGCGAACACTACGGAGCACATCGTTGTTGATCATATTACTGCCCTATTCCTATTATGTAGATTAGACGTGTGCGAATATCGCAAGAAAAACAAAAAATCTTCTTTAACGTCTAGCGGGCAGTATTGTATAGATCAAAGCCAATTTTCTCAATGTAAATCTGATTAATGATAAAGCACTCAATAGACCAATAATAACGAAATATAAATAACAAACTCAGAAAGCACATTTATTTATACATGCGATTCATAATGAATTATTAGATATATCAATAAAACACTCTAGCACTAATATATTAATTTCAGTCATGTGTTTTAATACTATTAGTGGGTTGGTAAAGTGCAATTTCTTCACCAATAATATATTTCTTGCGTAATGTTGCAGAGATCTTATCCATGACCATTACTACAACAACCATTATCAATGTGATAAACATGACCACGTCCCAATTCCATAAGCGCATATTTTCGGCATAAACCAAACCAATCCCTCCTGCTCCTACGAAACCAAGCACGGCAGCTGAACGGGTATTGGATTCAATTTGATAAAGGCTAAGGGCCAAAAAGGTTGGAAAGGATTGAGTAAAAATACCAAAGCGCTGTTTTTGTAAGGCATTGGCTCCCATTGCGGTTAGGCCGCGGTTAGGTGATTTATCGACAGCCTCATGCCCTTCAGCATAAAGTTTTCCTAGCAGCCCCATATCTTGCATAATTATTGCGAGTACCCCCGCCAGTGGGCCCATCCCCACTGCACGCACAAATATCAGCCCCCAAATAGCCATGTCGATACCTCGGAAAATATCCAAAAAACGACGAACTATAAATGAGATAATACGCAAGCCCGGAGCCGACATCACATTTCGTGCTGCCAGAAATGACAACGGTAAAGCCATTAAGGTTGCTGTGAGAGTACCAGCAAAAACAATCGCCAAGGTAATAAAGATCTGACCAAAATAATATTTAAATGGCCAATTAATAAAATCATGCCAAACAAACATGCGTAAAAAGTAGCGGCTTATTTGCTGACTACCATTAACGAATGCTTGCCAGGAAATACCAAAAGTCTTGAAGAAAAAAAGATAGTATAAAAAAATACCTATAGCGATGATTGCGACCCACCGAAGATAGCGCCTCTGTTGTAAGAAAATGTGTGGATGCTGCTGTTTTAGCATTGAAAGCTGATCCGCACTCAAATGATGGGTCAACATTATGAAACTCCTTCCACAACTCGCTTACGTAATTTACCAGATGTGTAATCCAGTAATGAAACCACAATAATAATCAGTAGTAACGTCATACTGACTTGGTCATAGCGATCTAATTTTATTGAGGTCATTAATTCTTGCCCTATACCGCCCGCTCCCACCAATCCTAAAATTGTCGATTGACGAAAATTAATTTCCAGACGCATAAAGCTATAGGAGAGAAATATAGGTTTTACTTGTGGCCAAAGTGCAAAGCGCATTCGTTGTAATTGACCTGCCCCACAAGCTGCCAGACCACGTACAGGTTTATCCGATGCTGTTTCTAATGATTCATAAAACAGCTTGGTTAAACTGCCAATAGTATGCAAAGCCAAAGCTAAAAAGCCGGGAATAGCCCCGATGCCAAAAGCCATTACAAACATTACTGCCCAAGCTAATTCTGGCATGGTACGTAAAAACGCGACAAATGTGCGAATAGATAATCGCAACCACGCTGGGCTTTGGGTATTACTTGCAGCCAAAAAAGCAAGAATAGTGGCAACAATAACCGATAAAATAGTTGAGGCTACTGCCAATTGCAGCGTTTCCCAAATCAGGGGTAACTGAATTGGCAGACGATACCCCCAATAAGCCAAAGAGCCTTCCGTACGACCATCTGCAAATAGAGAGTGCCAGTGGAGTATGGGTATCGTTTCGCCCAGATAATCAAAAAAACTCGGAATAGAAACAAAAACAGTATGTAAATTAAACTCAGCAATACTCCCCGCACCAAGATAGATAATTGCCAGCATCAATGACCAAATCAACGTTTCACGTTTTTGTTTAGAGCGAATCTGCTGATAGTAATGGTTAAAGTCTGTATTCAAAATTAGCTACCACCTAAAAGCAATAGCTCCGGATTACCGGAGCGATACCCTGCTACGTCAGGTATGCAGGGTATATTTTTGTCCGCAGAACCGATTTAACGGTCGCCTTTAGTGAGTTCGCGCTTCATATCAATAATCGTTTGATATTCGCTCAATGATGTTTCACCAATATGCTGTTTGCCACCCATAGCTTTAATGAAGCAACCATGATCTTCTTTATCGAGTTTTTTTACCGCAGCGACTAATTGGGCTTTAAATTCAGGTGGTAATGCGCTACGCACCAATATTGGGCCATTAGGAATAAGTGGGGACTGCCAAATGATACGAATTTGTTTCATTAAATCAGGATGATCCATACGAATCATGCGAGTGAATGCGCCACTGGTATAGCCGGTATTGTAATCACCAATCATGGAGGCCCAAGTCACTGCGCCATCAAATTGACCATTAATAACACCCAGAATATCTTGCTCATGACCACCAGAGAATGTGACACTAGAGAAGAAATCGTTATATTTATTATCTGGTGTTCCACCAAATTTCTGTTTAAAACTCTGATTAGGGATCAAGAATCCTGACGTTGAATCTGGATCAGCAAAACCAAATGCTTTGCCTTTTAAATCTTCAATTTTCTGATATGGACTATCTGCCTTTACCACCACGACGGAGTGATAACCGCGTGATTTATCAGTATCGTCAATTGCAATACCTACAATATCTACAGCTTTAGGATCTTTGATATAAACAGATGCAAAGGAAGAAGGAGACATACTTAAGACTAAGTCAATCTTTCCGCCTAATAACCCTTGAATAACACCTGAGTAGTCAGATGCATTATGCAGATTTGTTTTTACGTTTAATTCTTTATCCAAGAATTCTTTGACACACATATTATCACCAATTTGCTGCGTTGCATTTTGCCCGCCAAGAATACCCAGATTAATTTCTTTTGGTGCATCCGCTGCAGTGGCATTAAATACCATCATACTTGCCACTAATGAGGTAAGACAAAGTACTTTTTTCATTAGATTAACCTATTCTGATAAGGGGATAAGTGGGAATTAATGCAAAAGGTCTGTTGATTCGTCGCTATATATATCCTGAATAACAGTATCGTTCAGCATTGATGGATGCCCATCAAAAATAATCCGTCCATGAGCAATACCAATTACTCTTGTACAATAATCTTTAACTAAATCGACAGAGTGCAAATTGACGACAACTGCTATATCATTTTCACTTATTTTCTGTAATGTATTCATTATACGAGTAGTGTTTTTGGGATCTAGAGATGCCACGGGCTCATCTGCCAATAATATTTTTGGGTTTTGCATCATGGCACGACAAATAGCAACACGTTGCATTTGGCCACCAGAAAGATTTTCTGCTCGCTGTAAAGCGTGGGGTAACATATTAAGCCATTGCAACAACTCAATTGCTCTGGCCCTATCCTGTTCAGCAAATATTTTAAAAAATGATTTTAGTGTCGAGGTATAACTGAGGCGGCCCAATAAAACATTGGTAATAACATCAAGCCGGGGAACCAGGCAGAAATCTTGAAAGATCATGCCACACGTAGCCCGCCACTTTCTCATCTGTTTTGTCGTTAATGCAGCGATATTTTGTGTGTCACCATTGTCATGATAATTAATGATTTCACCAGCACTGCTGGGAATAGTGCCGTTCAAAACATGTAGCAAAGTAGATTTCCCGGCACCAGAACGGCCAATTATTGCTACAAACTCACCGGCATGAAGTTCAAAATTAACATCATCCAAAACTCGGTGCTGCGATTTGTATGCTTTAACTAACCCTTTGACAGTAAGTAGCTTTTTACGTGGTTCTTGCACCGTAACTGGATATTCAGCCACAGTGAATTTACGCAATGCCTGGCCCATATCATGTCTCTCAGATTGCCTGTAATCATGAGCCATTAACGAATATTTCTATTGCATATTGATGATAGTTTTATGAGAAAAAGGTGACAAAAATTTGCCACCCTTCTCTATTTTATTGAATACGTATTTTGGCAAATACGTCTCTTTTGATTCATGCCTATATCAGTGACCAATGAGCATTTAAAACCATTGTCATCTGTATATTCATCTCATCTAACTTCTTAATTTTCGGTAGACAAACAGGACTACCAGTGAGCCGATGACGGCAACAACGAAGCTGCCAAGGTTAAATCCATCAACCTTACCCATACCAAAGAAGGTACTAATATAGCCACCGACTAGTGCACCCACCACACCAAGGATGATGGTCATGATAAAACCACCACCATCTTCTCCAGGCATAATCCATTTAGCCAGAATACCGGCAATAAGACCAAAAATAATCCAAGATAGTATGCCCATACAACCTCCATAAATTAATTTTCACTGATAGCTGATTTGACTACCCGGTTAATGACAGCCACTTTCCATTTTGCTTTTAGTGTTAAAACGCAGCATCTCAAGCAAACATTACAGTCTCAACCTGACTGACTCATAACCCCTATCATCATTAAGTTAAGACCTGAATAACAAAATCTGCAAATCAAACCAGCCATGTTCCGCACAAATTAAATAATAGGCTCACGGGGTGTAAAAATATGATTAACATCCCGTTGTTGCAGTTTTTTCAGCAAATCATGCCCACCGTTTGGCACAGCATGAGCAGCCTCTCTTTCATTGGCAAAAATAGGGCTAGCCCAATATATATTGACCGGTTCACCTTGCTGAAGAGGTAATATAAGATTGTCAGCATCAGCATAAAGCTCTGATGATAAAATATAGCCTTCATATCCTTGAGGAGCGGCAGTTGATTCCAATGTATGTCCTTCACCCAGCCACGTTATTTTGCTCCAAGGAACATGGGCAAATCCGGCGAGTGCACTCGCCATCTGGATAGCGTTCTCTTCATTAACATATTGGCTATCAATCGCTATAGCCATTTCCAGATGCCGGTATTTGGCCGCATCATCATTGAATAATATTTCAACCCAAGGTTGAGGGCGAATACTCACCCCCAATGTCAGAAAATAATAGATTCCTGCTTTTTCATGCTGAGAGATAGCCATAGGCGGCCACTTTCCTTGATCGATGGCATAATATTTCACCGACGGGCCAAAATGTTGTTCATAGCATTGAATATATTCAGACTGTAATGCAGGCCAAGGATTCCCCTCTTCCTGTTGCCAAACACGCCAGAACTGGCGTGTTTTTTGAGCCTGAGCATATTGTGTATTGGTTGAGGCTGACCCCAAAGGTAAAGTCAGAGGGTTATCTTTAATACAACTGGCTGAATAACAAACGGAGTGATCAATATATAAACTCCAGCCAGGAATAATTGCCAACAATTGTCCCTGATACCATAATGCAGCCCCATCATCGCTTTCTGACCAGACTATTGAAATAAACTGCGCATCAAGTTCAGCCTCACCTGCAACATTGCGGCAAAACTCTGCCGCCAACCGCGGAGCCAACCCCTGTTCGAGGGCAGCGTTATCAGCCGATAAAGGAGCAGCAACCAAATTTCTTACCCAACAAGCGCGTACCGGAAAACGCTCTTCAAACGCCTCTTGTGGATAAATATAGAAATATACAACCCGTTGGTCTTGTTGTACCACTGCCACGAGTGTCTGGTTTTCATTACTGACTTCAGCCAGTACCTCGGATTCTTTCATATCGCCTCAACTGTATCGGCATAGGATTTCAGGCTAAACACACCGCATTGCCTATTGTAAAATAAGTTTGTTATCGGGATACGCATAATCCCACGCTAATCACTGTATGCTGAATAATGTAAAACATGCGAAGACTAAAACATAACGATAGTGTAAAACGACTTATCCCTTTAAATCATCACCAAAAGTCTCAAAAAACCTTGTATCTGTATAAATATCTGAATGAAGTATTTCTATAATTGATTCAATATGTTTCTACTGAGCCGCTGTCAAATAATGGGATATCACATAGATATTAATCACAAACAGTTGATAGTCTGCCATCCACTTTCACGCTAAAATAAAACAATTATTCATTGCAGAATTGAAGGTTCACATATGGCATATATACCGAAGAATTACGCCCGTTTGGAAAGCGGCTATAGAGAGAAAGCCCTGAAGATTTTTCCGTGGGTTTGCGGTAAATGCTCACGGGAGTTTGTCTATTCCAACCTGCGGGAGCTAACAGTTCACCATATTGATCACGATCATAGCAATAACCCCGAAGATGGCAGTAATTGGGAGATGTTATGTCTCTTTTGTCATGATCATGAACATTCAAAATACACTGAAGCGGATCTCTATGGTTCAACCGTGATCGCCGGCGATGATGCACAGAATGAGCAAGGTGTCGCTACCCATAACCCATTCGCAAATTTGAAATCTTTGATGAAGAAATAAGTCTATCTGGCCGTAGAACCTATGACGGCCAGTACCTTATCATCACAACATAGTTAAAAACCAAGTAACTGCCGGTATGAGCGGCTCTCTTGTTCTTCTGGCAATAATCCGAGTTTGTCCGCTAAATCACGACATTCAACCTTAAGATAATCTAAAGCTGTAGCATCATCGGTCATGATGGCTATTTCAGCAAAATCCCCCAGCCCAGCTAAACAATCAACAGTAACGTGAAACTTCCCAACAAAATAAATACTACGCTGTTTTTCCAGTATAAAGGCTGGCTGATATCCTAACGTTGCCAGCATACTTTGCACTTTATTTATATCTTCAATTTTACTGGCTTCGCAACGCTCTATTTCAGGTCCCTTAACTATCCATAAACGAATACCCGAGGGATTCATTTCACGTAAAACCATACTGATCTTTTTTGCGGCCAAATCACCGCTGTTCGCTTCCAAATAGATATCTTTTTCATAATTATTGATCGCAAATGGCGTTGCCTTTTGTATTGCTAACTGCTCATGTAATTGAATGATGTCCGATACATGGAACTTTAACTCAACTTCATATTTGCCGACAAAATGCTCACTCATGAAAGACCTTACTAACCAGCGTTATTATGATGCTCGATCCTATACTCCATCGTGCAATGATCAAAATCATTATCGACACTTTACAGACTGACGGCACACATTGCCGAAGAGCAACCTATTTTAATCATTAGCGTTAGTTATGTTTAAACCTCAATTTCTTGGTGTTTGAGTACGATGAGAGCAGGAATAATGTGAGGGTGTTCACAAAACAAACGATTTATCGAGAAAGCCTGACGTCCCTCATGTTTACTCATTGCACCAAAATAACTATCACCAATAAGTTTGAATGTGGGTGTAGAGCCAACGTATAGAAGTAATTGCAATGAGAGGAAGCCGCACAGATGAATCAATTCAATGATGAGAAAATGCAAACCTTGCTGACCCAATTGCGGCATATAGTAGGTGCGCGCTACTTACTCACGGGTGAACGGCAGACGGAACGCTATCGCACTGGTTTTCGCTCTGGGACGGGTTCTGCCTTAGCGGTAGTATTTCCTTCCACGCTATTGCAGCAGTGGCAATTACTACAAGCCTGCGTAGCTGCTGATACGATTGTTATTATGCAAGCAGCGAATACTGGGCTGACGGAGGGTTCGACCCCTAGCGGGGATGATTATGATCGCCCCATCGTCATATTAAATACTTTGCGTCTTAATCAGATTCAATTATTGAATGATGGTAAGCAAGTGATTGGCTTTCCGGGCAGCACTTTGAATCAACTGGAAAAACGCTTAAAACCTTATGACCGTGAACCCCACTCTGTCATTGGATCCTCGTGTATTGGAGCCTCTGTTGTTGGCGGTATTTGCAATAACTCAGGTGGATCGTTGGTGCAACGAGGGCCAGCATATACCGAGATGGCATTGTTTGCACAAATTGACGCTCAAGGTGAATTACAGCTCATTAATCATTTGGGTATTAATTTAGGTAATACGCCGGAGGAAATTTTAAAACGCTTAGAACGAGGTCAATATCGTGCCAGCGATATTGACCAAGGTATGCAGCAAGCCTCTGATCACGAATATGCAACACGAGTAAGAGATATTGATGCGCCAACACCATCACGTTTCAATGCCGATCCGCGGCGTCTATTTGAAGCTTCAGGATGTGCTGGAAAATTGGCAGTATTTGCCGTTCGACTGGATACATTTCCCAGTGAAAAACAACAGCAAGTATTTTATATCGGCACTAATCAGACTCAGGTATTAACACAATTACGCCGGGCTATTTTGCGTGACTTCAAATATTTACCGATAGCCGGTGAATACATGCACCGCGATATTTTCGATATTGCCGAAGTATATGGCAAAGATACATTTGTGATGATCAACAGTATGGGCACCAATAACATGCCACGCTTCTTTACTTTAAAAGGCAAGATTGATGCTCGTCTAAGTAAAGTTCCTTTTCTCGTTGATCACTTAACTGATCGTATTATGCAGGGTTTTAGCCAAATTTTACCCAACCATTTGCCTAAAAGACTAAAAAGCTATCGTGACAAATATGAGCATCATCTGATGCTGAAAATGTCAGGGGAAGGAATTTCTGAAGCACAGCGATTCTTGAAAGAATTTTTTGCCTCTGCGGAAGGTAATTTTATTACTTGTACAGCGGATGAAGGGAAAAAAGCATTTTTACATCGCTTTGCCGCAGCAGGTGCGGCGGTACGATATCACGCAGTTCATGCTGATAAAGTAGAGGATATTTTGCCACTAGATATTGCCCTGCGCCGCAATGAGGAGCAGTGGTTTGAAACTCTACCACCAGAAATAGATAACTGTATGGTGGCCAAACTTTACTACGGCCATTTTCTCTGTCACGTTTTTCACCAAGATTATATTGTGAAGAAAGGGGTTGATACACATGCACTCAAAGAAAAAATGTTGGCACTGTTAAATAACAAAGGAGCAGAGTATCCAGCCGAACATAATGTCGGCCATCTCTATATTGCAAAACCCGCATTGAAAATGTTTTATCAGCAGATAGATCCTACTAATAGTTTTAATCCTGGCATTGGTAAAACGTCAAAGCTGAAATACTGGCAGAAAAAATGACTCTCTCGACATGAGATTGCCAGTATCGAAACCAACTAGGTATTATCCGAATTTCGGCTGAAAATCACCTAAATCTTGTCAGACAAACTATAGTCAAAGTCTGGCACCATCATAGGTTAATACAACTGACAAATATTTTTTGATACTGAATTCGGGAGATAAAATGAAGATAATACTGTGGATTATTGCGATAATTTTTATTGTCGGATTACTGACCATTACTGGCGTATTTAAATTAATTTTTTAGTGAAATAATAATTGTCCATCCGACACTAATAAGCAGAACTTACAGATCATCTGCAAATTCTGTCACTTAGTAACCTTTAGACTCGAAGAACTTGGAGTGACGGGTGAAGAGCAAGAGTACAAATCCCGAATCACTTGTTCAAGTAAGTGATTCGGGTGAGTGAATGCAGCCCCTGCAACTTCAAGAGCAAAGATTATATTTACTCTGAAAGTTGAGCCAAGCGACCCTGAGAGTCCTTCTGCTGACGATAACTTTTTGCCGCCCCCGGAATTGGCGCTGCCTTACCCGTTTCTATCCAGCTACGTAGGCGATTTGCATCAGCAAAATGCGTATATTTACCAAAAGCATCCAACACGACCAACGCGACAGGGCGATGACCTATGACAGTCCGCATTGCCAGACAATGCCCTGCTTGGTTGGTAAAACCGGTTTTCGTCAACTGAATATTCCATTTATCGTTATAAACCAAATGGTTAGTATTTCTAAATGGCAAAGTGTAATTAGGATCTCGGAACGTGGCCATTTTCTCTGTCGTAGTACTCAACTGACCAATCAATGGATATTGCTTAGTTGCTACCAATAATTTGGTCAGGTCGCGGGCTGTAGAAACATTATTTATCGACAACCCTGTCGGTTCAACATACCGCGTTTTTGTCATTCCCAATGATTTTGCTTTCGCATTCATTGCTTTAATAAATGCATTATAGCCACCAGGATAATGGTGAGCCAAGCTCGCCGCCGCACGGTTTTCCGACGACATAAGAGCCAGTAACAGCATATCTTTGCGGCTGATCTCGCTGTTTACCCTTACCCGTGAAAAGACCCCTTTCATTTCTTTTGTTTGATGAATATCGACAGAAATAATTTCATCAAGCGGTAATTTGGCATCCAATACCACCATTGCTGTCATTAATTTGGTAATTGATGCAATCGGCACCACTTCATCCGCATTATTGGCATAAATGACTTTATTTGTTTGTAAATCAATCACCATCGCACTACCCGATGCCAGCTCCAGAGGGGCTTTCCCTTGCATCTCACCTGACCCACCACTGGCCACGGCTAAAGGAGCAACACTGATACTGGTGGATAAAAGCAAGAAACTTAATAGTGCAGAACGGATTTTCACATGCATATGCGTCAGCTTAGATAGGTTGTCGGAAGACATTGTGGTTGTTCCGGCGCATTATAAATTACAGTAATGTATTGCGCACCACTCATTCTAAAAATGATTGTTACAAAGATTAAAACTGCCTAATTGCTATTCAGCAGTAAACATTTACCAAAGAAAACAAAGCCACCGATTAAATATTATTCTATAATTGCCAACATAAATTTTATGATAAAACTAATTTACAGGTGTTTATATGGGAACAACAATCTTTGGGATTCTCTTCGGGGTATTTTTAATCGCCGCAGGTTTGGCTGATATTCATGATGAAAACCTCGCCTCACTGACTTTTTGGGTTGACGCATTGTTGATTTTTGTTGGAGCCGTCTTCCTATTGGGTATTGCAAAGTTTATTGGTCGCAAAAGAAAGTAATCGGTGAGTCCCCATTAAAAAGGCGCTTAATGCGCCTTTTTATTATCTATAATCCTTGTTCTTATACCAAATCAGTCATCACTAACTGGGCTATTTCGAAATAGATAATCAAACCGGTACCATCGATAAAGGTAGCAATAAAGGGGGCCGATACCACAGCCGGGTCAATAGACATCCGCTTTAGCACCATCGGAATAACAGAAGAAACAATAGCACTCCACACGGTGATAGCCACTACCGTCAAACTCACCACGATAGTTACTTCCATCCCAACGCCCAAGAACCACGCTCGAATCCAGGCAGCCAGACCAATGGTTATGGCAACCATAAGAGAAGTGGAAACTTCTTTACGCAATACGGCACCAACATTTCGCAGGCTTACTTCGCCAAGCGCCATAGCTCGTACAAGGGTCGATGTAATTTGCGTGCCGCTGTTTCCTCCCGTACCAATTAATAGTGGGATAAAAAACGCTAGCGCAATAGCCGCTTCCAGTTGTTCCTCAAAAGCTTTTAATACTGTTCCAGTATAGGCCTCCGCAACAAACAGCAGTAATAACCAAACGACCCGCTTACGCCATAATGTCACTGGGCTGGTTTGTAAATAAGGCTCATCAAGAGGCAAACTGGCTCCCTGTCGTTGAGCATCCTCAGTATTTTCGTCTTCAATTAATTCGGCAATATCTTGCGCCCGTAATACCCCCATTAACTTTCCGTGGCTTAATACTGGAACAAGATCCAAACCACATTTTGCCATTAAGCTGACGGCCTCATGACGGTCTTGGTCTGGGGATACCGAGAAATAACTTTGATTGATAATCTGAAAGACGTTTATATCTTGCTGCTCTTCTGTCAGTAAACTCTTAACTGAGAGCAACCCGAGCAAGTGCCGATTATTATTCGTTACCAGCAATTGCGTCGGTATTTCATTGTCTGAGATATTTTGTAAAAAATAAGCTTTAGCTTCTGCGACAGACATATCAGCCGACACCGTAATATAAGCATCGCTCATATAAGCGCCTATAGTAGACTCTTTATCTTCGCCTGGATTGAATGGATTTTGTTTTGGTAATGCTAAGTCGAAATGTGAACTCATAAATGACCCTATTACTGTTATCAATTAGCTAAACAGTCCTCACATAGGGGCGTAACCAGATTAGAGAGTGCTCTATGGCTATCTCCGTGTCTAAGTTTTAGCACTATACAACGTATCTGATTTCTCAGAAGTTACTTTGGGTTATACCTTAATCCGATATAACCTGTCCTAACCTTGGGCGTCTCTGGACGTCGTCAGATCAGTAACCTGTGTTTGTATAGGAGCCTCGCCTAACGAGATACTGCATTTAAAATGCGAGTACACTATAAACGCGATACTTAAACCAAATCAAAAGAATAACCATTCTTGTTTAAGGTATATTGAGAGTTCGGATTTTTATGTCGTTCTATTAAAAAGCGGCTAGTTCACACTCGTAAAATAGCTGCTGCAATATCTTTCGAGGTTTTTAACGCGCGGATTTCACTGAATAAGTTAGTCGCTTCGGTATATTCTTTACGCAAATAACCAAGCCACTGTTTGATGCGGGCAACATGATATAAACCAGTATCCCCCTGTTTTTCTAGCTGTACGTATTTTTGTAGCAATTTTATGACTTCCGGCCACGGCATACGCGGTTCGTTATACTTAACAACTCGGCTCAAATTCGGCACATTCAGCGCCCCTCGCCCAAGCATAATTGCATTGCACCCCGTTACTTTCATGCACTCCTGCGCACTGTGGTAATCCCAGATTTCACCGTTGGCGATGACCGGTATGGTGAGCCGCTGACGAATCTCACCTATCGCCTGCCAGTTTATCCGTTCAGCCTGATAACCATCTTCTTTCGTACGGCCATGCACTGCCAGTTCAGTCGCTCCGGCCTGTTGTACCGCATCAGCAATTTCAAATTGACGAGCGCCAGAATCCCAACCTAAGCGAATTTTTACTGTAACAGGGAGATGAGCCGGTACGGCTTCGCGCATAGCTTTAGCACCCTGATAAATCAATTCAGGGTCTTTTAGCAATGTCGCCCCACCACCACTGCCGTTAACCAATTTAGAAGGGCAGCCACAGTTTAAATCAACGCCGTAAGATCCCAATTCAACCGCACGAGCGGCGTTTTCCGCTAGCCACTGTGGGTACTGGCCTAACAATTGGATACGTACCTGTGTACCCGATGATGTTCGGCTCTGTTGGTAAAGCTCAGGGCACAACCGGTAGAAGGATTTCGCTGGCAATAGTTGGTCGACCACCCGTAAAAATTCGGTGATACAAAGATCATAATCATTGACCTCACTGAGAAGCTCGCGTACCAGTGAATCTAATACACCTTCCATCGGTGCCAGTATTACCCGCATGCTAATTACCCTGACCTCTTATCTGTGTCATAACATCCCCGCCCAGTGGCGATAAATTCTATACAATATAATGATAAAAAAGACCCGCAATGATACGGGCGAAGCGCGGTTTAAAACAAGTGATAGCCCTGTAATGATGGGCTTAGATGAAAAAAAACCGCCTCCATAGAAGCGGTTTGATCAGCGAATATCTTGTGACTTATTCGCCGGGATTACGGCTACGACCACGTGAAGATGGGCCTGCCGGGCGGCGTTGACCATCAGCCTGGCTGCGTGGGCGGCTGTTACGGCTATCACCGCGACCTGCTGCGCCACCCCCATTTTGCGAACGGCCCGCGTTGCTACCACGCCCCATACCCGGACGTTGTGCTCCACGGCCTTGACGGCCATTTTGAATCGGATCTGCTTTGATGCTCGGGTCCGGCTCATAACCATCCAGCGCAATACGTGGAATTTCACGCTTCAGTAAGCGCTCGATATCACGCAGCAATTTATGCTCATCTACACAGACTAAAGAAATTGCTTCACCAGTACGTTCCGCGCGGCCAGTACGACCAATACGGTGTACGTAATCTTCCGGTACGTTTGGCAATTCATAGTTAACCACATGCGGTAACTGATCGATGTCCAAACCACGGGCAGCGATATCCGTCGCCACCAAGACACGGATTTTGCCGTCTTTAAAATCGGCCAATGCACGAGTACGCGCCCCTTGGCTCTTATTACCGTGAATTGCCGCGGCAGTAATGCCGTCTTTATTCAACTGTTCAGCTAAATGGTTAGCGCCGTGCTTGGTACGGTTAAACACCAAGACTTGCTGCCAATTACCTTCGCCAATCATCTGGGACAGCAATTCACGTTTGCGGTTTTTATCCACAAAATGAACGCTTTGCGCAATTTGCTCAGATGCGGTATTGCGACGAGCCACTTCAACTGACGCTGGATTGTGCAGCAGTTTGCTCGCCAATCCTTTAATTTCATCAGAGAACGTCGCGGAGAACAGCAGATTCTGGCGTTTAGCGGGCAGTTTCGCCAATACACGACGGATATCATGAATAAAGCCCATATCCAGCATGCGGTCGGCTTCGTCCAATACCAAAATCTCAATCTTGGACAAGTCAACTGCGTTCTGATGTTCCAGATCCAGTAAACGACCAGGCGTTGCGACCAAAATATCAACGCCACCACGCAATTTCATCATCTGTGGATTGATGCTCACGCCGCCAAATACTACCAGCGAACGCAGCTTCAAATATTTGCTGTAACTTTGTACGTTTTCATCAATCTGCGCAGCCAGTTCACGGGTCGGCGTCAAAATCAACGCACGGACAGGACGACGGCCTTTAATGGGCTGTTGGTTCTGACTCAATAGTTGCAACAATGGCAAGGTGAAACCAGCGGTTTTACCTGTACCGGTTTGCGCACTGGCCATTAAATCGCGGCCTTCCAGTACCACAGGGATTGCCTGACGTTGAATTGGCGTCGGCACAAGGTAGCCCTGCTCTTCAACAGCACGCAGGATGTCGGCGTTTAGGCCGAGAGAATCAAATGACATATTACGAGAAGCTCCAGATCTTCCCAATCCCGACGATATCGTCAGGTGCAGTTTCAAGGGAAGATTATCAGACGAGGTATGAATTGAGGCATTACCACGAGGATTGGCACAAACTGCAGTGCACCATTGCGGCTGATTATAACAGATGTTTAGCAAGAAAAGGGATATTTACACGTTTCTTAAGATTTTTATTAGTTTAAACATCAGAAAAATTGATTTATGGCTGGCGATTGCTACAACTTAGAAAACAAAAATGGGGCTTTTGGCCGACATAACTTTACAGAACCACAAGAGCGGCCTAAAGTTAATCATATGATTGATTTATTATTTAGCTATCTATTAATATTTGTAAAAATAATATTCACTGAGTATGAAGCCCATGCCCAATTCATCAATACCACCAATGCCTATGACGGCCCGCGGTGAGCAAGCCCGCCAGCAGTTGATACAAGCAGCGACCGAATTGTTCGGTGAGCTGGGTTTGAAAGGCGCCACCACGCGTGATATCGCCCAGCGTGCGGGTCAGAATATTGCTGCAATAACCTACTATTTCAATTCCAAAGAAGGTCTATATCTGGCAGTTGCGCAGCAAATTGCCGATTTTATCAAGCAAGCCTTCGCACCCTTGGCACAGGAAATTGAGCAGTTCCTCTTACTGCCTTCCCAAGAGCAACATCCTGAGCAGCAATTACATTATATTCGCCGAGGACTGCTGGAATTCAGCCATTTGATGACACAGCCTGAAACCCTGAATATCAGCAAAATAATGGCACGCGAGCAGCTTTCTCCCAGCGATGCCTATCTGCTGATACACACACAAGTCATTGCGCCATTACACCAAAAATTGAATTTGCTGCTGGCCGCATTTATTGGCGCTGATGCTAATGCCACTAAAACTATTCTTCATACTCATGCATTGATCGGTGAGGTTCTGGCTTTTCGTATGGGACGTGAAACTATCCGTCGGCAAGCCGGATGGCTGGACATTGGTTATGCAGAAAGTGAAATGATTAATCAGGTACTTATCGAGCATATTGACCTGCTTCTTCATGGCTTACGGGCCAAAAATTTAGGGTGAAATAACTCATCATTTTTTTAATGAAACTTGTGGTAATAGAATCAGTAACAGATAGGGAGCATTATGAATCGCAAGAAGATTATAGTGGCCGTCGTTATTGTTGCGCTGTTGGCGGCGCTAGGTTATGGATGGCATTATTATCGTCAGCAACAGGACGCAGCATTAACGTTATACGGCAATGTTGATATCCGCACAGTGAATCTCGGTTTTCGGGTGGGTGGCCGTCTGGCGTCATTATCCGTTGATGAGGGAGATAAAATCCAACCGGGACAGGCGCTAGGAAAACTGGATGATGGCCCTTATCTCAATGCACTCAAACAGGCACAGGCCAATGTGCAAAGTGCTCAGGCGCAGTTGGCTTTACTGAAAGCCGGGTATCGAGAAGAAGAAATTGCTCAGGTAAAATCTGAAGTTTCTCAACGTGAAGCCGCATTCAGTTATGCCGATAGCTTCCTAAAACGCCAGCAAGGATTGTGGGCAAATAAAGCCACTTCTGCCAACGAATTAGAAAATGCCCGTACGGCGCGTAATCAGGCACAAGCAAATCTACAAGCGTCAAAAGACAAACTCGCTCAATATTTGAGTGGCAATCGCCCGCAGGAAATAGCCCAAGCCGAGGCCAATCTCGCCCAGAGTGAAGCCGAACTGGCGCAAGCTCAATTGAATTTACAAGACACCATTCTACTCTCACCATCCTTAGGCACTGTACTAACTCGCGCAGTAGAGCCGGGCACAATTTTATCTGCCAGCAATACGGTATTTACCCTCTCGCTCACCGATCCCGTCTGGGTACGAGCCTATGTCAGTGAACGCCATTTGGGTCAAGCGATTCCGGGGACAGAGGTAGAGATCTTTACTGATGGCCGCCCAAACAAACCTTATCACGGCAAAATAGGGTTTGTTTCACCGACAGCTGAATTTACCCCTAAAAGCGTTGAAACACCGGACTTGCGTACCGACTTAGTTTATCGCTTGCGAATTATCATCACCGATGCTGATGAGTCACTGCGACAAGGTATGCCCGTTACCGTCCGTTTTGTGCAACCTTAAGGCGGTATGAGTTATGAATGGAGTCCAGCATCTTATTACTCTGGAAGGGGTCGAAAAGTCTTTCCCCGAATTGGATAGACCTGCCGTTGCCAGTCTGACCACGGAAATTCGCAGCGGAGCGGTCACTGGTTTGGTTGGGCCGGATGGTGCGGGTAAGACCACATTGCTCCGCATGCTGGCAGGGCTGCTAAAACCAAGCCTTGGAAAGATAACCGTTGTCGGCCTAGATCCACTGGAAAATGATCGCCAGTTACATTCAATTCTTGGTTATATGCCGCAAAAGTTTGGTTTATACGAAGATTTGACGGTCATGGAGAACCTGACGCTGTATGCTGACCTGCGTGGCGTGACCGGAGAAGAGCGGCGCCAGACCTTCGAACGCCTGCTGACATTTACTGATTTGACTCGATTCACAGAGCGGCTGGCTGGCAAACTCTCTGGCGGGATGAAACAGAAACTTGGATTAGCCTGTACCTTGGTCGGTCAACCCAAAGTTTTACTATTGGATGAACCGGGGGTGGGTGTTGACCCTATCTCGCGCCGAGAGTTATGGCGCATGGTTCATGAGTTGGCCAGTGACGGAATGCTTATCTTGTGGAGCACATCCTATCTGGATGAAGCAGAGCAGTGCCGCGAAGTCTTACTGCTCAATGAAGGTAAATTACTGTATAGCGGCGCGCCTCAAAATCTGACACAACGCATGAGTGGGCGCACAATTCTGGTCGCTACCCGAACGGGAACTAACCGTAAATTACTGCAACATGCACTAACAATGCCTCAAGTCAGCGATGGTGTTATTCAAGGAAAATATGTGCGGCTAATCCTTAAGCCGGATGTGGATCACCGCCAAATTTTGTCACTTTTAAATCAACCCAATGCCGAGATGATGGAGGCAGAACCGCGCTTTGAAGATGCTTTTATCGACCTGTTAGGTGGTGGCCCAGCCAGTGAATCTGCACTGGCAAAGATAATGCCCAAGGTTGAAGGCAGCCACGATGAGACGGTGATTGAAGCCCAAGAGTTAACGAAAAAATTTGGTGATTTTGCCGCAACTGACCACGTTAACTTTCAGGTTAAACGCGGCGAAATATTCGGCTTACTCGGCCCAAACGGAGCGGGGAAATCAACCACTTTTAAAATGATGTGTGGGTTATTGGTGCCCAGTTCAGGCAAAGCATTAGTGCTGGGAATGGACTTAAAAACCAGTTCAGGTAAAGCACGGCAACATTTAGGGTATATGGCACAGAAATTCTCCCTGTATGGCAACCTGACTGTTGAGCAAAATCTAAAGTTTTTCTCCGGTGTTTATGGGCTACAAGGCAGTACCCAGCGCGACAAAATAACAGACATGATCTCGGCCTTTAATTTCACCCCGATTCTTAGGCAAACCCCGGACTCACTGCCGCTGGGTTTTAAACAGCGTCTGGCACTGGCTTGTGCCTTAATGCATGAACCCGACATTCTGTTTCTTGATGAACCGACCTCCGGTGTCGACCCACTCACTCGCCGTGAGTTCTGGCTACATATTAATGGAATGGTAGATAAAGGTGTCACTGTCATGGTCACCACCCACTTTATGGATGAAGCGGAGTACTGTGACCGCATCGGGCTGGTTTATCGCGGTAAAATTATTGCGGCGGGTACGCCAGACGAGCTAAAGCAGCAAGTTGCTACTGATGAGAATCTTAACCCATCGATGGAAGAAGCATTTATCGGGCTGGTTCAGCGCTATGACCAGCAAAATGATAAGGAGCAACAGCCATGACTGAACCACAGTCATCCTCCGCAAATACACTGCCGGCAAATAAGGGAGAGACTTATCAGGATACCGGATTTTCCTGGCGTCGCCTGCGTGCATTATGTCGTAAAGAGACCCGACAAATTCTGCGAGACCCAAGCAGTGGCTTGATCGCCTTTGTCATCCCGTTGTTGTTACTGTTTATTTTTGGCTATGGTATCAATCTGGATTCCAGCAAACTGCATGTCGGCATTTTGATGGAGCAACAGAGCAAACCTGCGCAAGATCTCGCTAATGCTTTTGCCAGTTCGCCGTATATTTCTCCACAAATCAGTGATAACCGCCATGCCCTGATTCAGGCGATGCAAGCTGGTAAAATTCGTGGATTAATCGTCATTCCTAATGATTTTGCCGAACAACTGGCACGGCCAGAAAGCAAAGCTCCCATTCAGGTGATTACCGACGGTAGTGAACCCAATACTGCCAACTTTGTGCAAGGTTATGCGCAAGGGGTATGGCAAATCTGGCAACAACAGCAGGCACAAAATCTAGGGCAAAAAAATGATCCACTGATTGAGATACAAGTGCGCTATTGGTTTAACCCAGCCGCCATCAGCCGACACTTTATTATTCCCGGTGCCATCACCATTATTATGACGGTAATTGGTGCAATCTTAACTTCGCTTGTCATTGCGCGCGAGTGGGAACGCGGCACCATGGAAGCGCTGCTCTCCACACAAGTCACCCGCAGTGAATTACTGTTGTCGAAACTCGTCCCCTATTACGTTCTGGGCATGATTGCGATGGCCCTTTGTATGGCGGTGTCAGTATTTATCCTAGGCGTGCCTTATCGAGGCTCCTTGTGGATATTATTTGTTATCACCAGCCTGTTTTTAGCCAGCACACTAGGGATGGGGCTGTTAATCTCAACGATTACGCGCAATCAATTTAATGCCGCCATGATAGCGCTGAATGCCGCCTTCCTACCGGCAGTCATGCTCTCGGGCTTTATTTTTGAAATTGATAGTATGCCCGCAATTGTTCGTGCTGTGACCTATATCATCCCTGCCCGCTATTTTGTCAGCAGCTTGCAAACCCTATTTCTAGCGGGAAATATCGGGACGGTTCTGGTGGTTAATCTGCTGTTTTTAATAGCATCAGCCGCGGTATTTATTGGCCTGACTGCATGGAAAACGCATCGCAGGTTAGATTAAAGGAAGAGAATATGTTTCATCGCCTCTATACATTGATTATTAAAGAGTTACAGTCGCTGCTGCGTGAACCGCAGACCCGTGCGATATTAATCATGCCGGTGATATTGCAAGTGATCTTATTCCCATTTGCCGCCACGCTAGAAGTCACCAATGCCACAATTGCCATTTACAGCGAAGACAGTGGAAAAGCCTCGGTAGAGCTGACACAGCGCTTTGCTAAAGCCGAAGCATTTTCTAATGTGTTGCTGCTGCATAGTCCGCAAGAGATTAAGCCCGTAATTGATAACCAGAAAGCGCTGCTACTGATCCGCTTCCCGGAACAGTTCAGTGCCGATTTGGCCAATGGTAAAACCACCCAATTGCAGCTGGTGCTGGATGGACGCAATTCCAACAGCGCCCAGATAGCCGCAAATTACATTCAGCAAATAGTCCAAGAGTACCAACAGGAATTAACCCACGGTCAAATCAAACCCAATAACAGCGAGTTGGTTATCCGAAATTGGTATAACCCGAATTTGGATTACAAATGGTTCGTTGTGCCATCATTGATTGCGATGATTACGACGATTGGCGTGCTGATTGTGACGTCATTGTCAGTGGCACGTGAACGGGAGCAGGGTACGCTGGAACAGTTATTGGTTTCACCGTTAACAACGTGGCAAATTTTTATCGGTAAAGCAGTACCAGCACTGATTGTTGCTACTTTTCAAGCCACTATCGTGTTGTTTATTGGTATCTTTTTCTACCAAATCCCCTTCGCAGGATCGCTGGCACTCTTTTACGGCACCATGCTGCTTTACGGCCTGTCGCTGGTTGGCTTCGGCTTATTGATTTCATCATTATGCTCAACTCAGCAGCAAGCGTTTATCGGCGTGTTTGTCTTTATGATGCCCGCCATTCTGCTTTCGGGTTACGTCTCGCCGGTGGAGAACATGCCAATCTGGCTGCAAAATATTACTTGGATCAATCCTATTCGCCACTTTACTGATATTACTAAACAGATTTACCTCAAAGATGCCAGCTTCGATATTATCTGGAGCAGTTTATGGCCACTGCTGGTCATTACAGCGACCACGGGGAGTATGGCGTATGCGATGTTTAGGCGGAAAATAGCTTAAATGTTAACTCGTTGATTTAGCTCTGTTCATAAGTAAGACGGCGAAGAGTGAATGAATATTAACCGAAACCTTATCCGCTACTTTAACAAGCAGGCAGACCTCAATTCTTAAAAAACAAAAAGGGCACCAACTTGGTGCCCTTCATCAAAGTCTTAAACTACCAGCTTAAGCTGGATCAGAGTTAACGGCGGTTGCCGAAAATCCGCAATAACATCAAGAACAAGTTGATGAAATCAAGATACAGGGTCAATGCGCCGACGATAGAATATTTACGGAAATTATCTCTATCATTAGAATCCAACTGTGCGCCCATATTTTTTAGCTTCTGGGTATCATAAGCAGTCAGACCAACAAACACCAACACACCGATATAAGTGACAGCCCACATCAATGCCGGGCTTTTCAGCCAGATATTAACGATAGAAGCCAACACAATACCGATCAACCCCATAAACAGCATGCTCCCCATACCACTCAAATCACGTTTAGTGGTATAGCCGTACACACTCATCGCACCAAACATCCCGGCACAAATAATAAAAGTGCTAGCAATAGAAGCGCCGGTGTACATGATAAGAATGCTAGAAAGTGTCAGGCCCGTCAGTGCCGAATACAACATAAATAGGCTGGTTGCCATTGAACCGCTTAAGCGATTGACCATGCCAGAAATCACAAACACCAAACCTAACTGAGCAATAATCAGCCCGAAAAAGGTGATCTGGCTGGAGAAGATAAAATTCAATACCGCAGGCGTATTCGCTGCGTACCAGGCGACAACCGCCGTTAATAACAGACCACAGGTCATCCAGCCGTATACCTGCGCCATATATGCCTGAATGCCAGAGTTGGCACGTTCGACAATTGAACCATTAGAGCGTGGATAGCGATCCATGGTAGTTACCTTATGCATATAAATAATGATACAGGCTATCAGCTGACAGCCCACCGACTCTTTAAGGGTATCACAGAAATAGGGCAAACAAGGGAGTAAAAATAGGTATTTAAGGCTAATCTTTACACGGGTTTACGTACAGTTTACCAGCGCTTGGCCGCCGCATGATCACTGTCTCGCGATTCGACCCAACGCTCACCCTCAGCAGTGGCTTCCCGTTTCCAGAAAGGTGCTCGCGTTTTTAGATAGTCCATAATGAATTCTGCCGACTCAAACGCCATACTGCGGTGGGCGCTGGTCACACCCACAAAAACAATTTCGTCACCGGGAAATAGCGGCCCTACCCGATGGATCACCGAGACCCGCTGCAGTGGCCAGCGACTACGCGCTTGGGCAATAATTTCACCCAGTGCCTTTTCTGTCATGCCGGGATAATGCTCCAGCGTCAGAGCACTGACATTGGCACCAAGATTATGGTTACGCACTTTGCCAGTAAAAGTCACTACCGCCCCATCTTCATCACACTGTGATAGCCACTGATATTCATCGCCAACATTGAATGGCTCCGATCCAACACGGATACGGGTATTTTCCATGATCAACCTCCGGTAACCGGTGGGAAGAATGCCACTTCATCGCCCGCAACTAATGGGTGTTGAGCATTGACCAGCGATTGATTCACCGCCGTGAGCAATTTGCCCTCTTCCAGCGCTAACTGCCAGCGCTCACCACGTTGACACAAAGATTGTCGCAGAGCATCGACGGTAGGGAACTCTGCCGCCAGTTGCAGGCGGTCAGTCCCTACCAGCTCACGGACTTGAGCAAAAAATAGAATCTCAATCATGTGTTCACCTTAAAATCACCTGATTTACCGCCACTTTTTGCAAGCAGGCGAACCGGGCCAATTATCATGTCTTTTTGTACAGCCTTGCACATATCGTAAATTGTTAATGCTGCAACGGATGCCGCCGTCAAGGCTTCCATTTCCACCCCAGTTTTACCGGTTAAACGGCAGCAAGATTCAATGCGAACCCGATTGTGTTCCGGCTGCGCCTCCAGTTGGACTTCCACCTTGGTGAGCAACAACGGATGGCACAATGGAATCAATTCCCAGGTGCGTTTCGCCGCCTGAATCCCGGCAATGCGCGCGGTGGCGAAGACATCGCCTTTATGATGGCTGCCCTCAATAATCATCGCCAATGTCGCGGTATGCATCTCAACAAAAGCTTCCGCTCGCGCTTCACGTACAGTTTCAGCTTTGGCTGAAACATCCACCATATGTGCTTCACCAGCGGCATTAATGTGAGTCAGTTGGGTCATATTCATTATCCCTTCGTTCTTGACGTTGCAGGGGTGTTCGCTACGTTCTTGACGTTGCAGACAATCAGCCACCAATAAACGATAAATTCTGTGTGATGCCGCTATTGCCTTGATGCAAGAAATGGGTTTGTTTCTTGGTTTGCAATGCACTCTGAATCCGCGCCATTAATTCATATTGTTGATCATCGCTGCTCAGCAAGTCGCGTAGCGTAATACCTTGCTCACCAAATAAGCATAAATGCAGATTTCCCAGCGCTGAAACACGCAGGCGGTTGCAACTGGCACAGAAATCTTTCTCATATGGCATGATAAGCCCCACCTCACCCAGATAGTCTGGGTGGTGAAACACCTGAGCCGGGCCATCGCTGCGTGCGCGCTCTTGCTGTTGCCAACCTTGTTGGAGTAACTGCTGACGAATGATGTCACCGGAAACATGGTGTTTACGGAATAGATTGCCACCCTCTCCAGTTTCCATCAGTTCAATAAATCGCAACTGAATAGGTCTGGATTTTATCCAATGAAGGAATGCCGCCAGATTACGATCATTGACATCTCGCATCAGCACAGCATTGATTTTGACTTTCTCAAAACCAGCATCAAAGGCGGCATCAATGCCTTGCATAACCTGTTGAAATTTATCTTGCCCAGTAATGGCATGGAACTGCCGAGGATCGAGGCTATCAACGCTGACATTAATGGCTGTCAACCCTGCCTCACGCCATTGGGCGGCATCACGCGCTAAACGATAGCCATTAGTGGTTACCGCCAAAGTACGGATCGCTGGGTTTTGCCGGATAGTGGCAATGATATCGGTGAAATCGCGTCGCATAGACGGCTCGCCGCCAGTTAGACGAATTTTCTCCGTGCCCAACAAGGCAAAAGCACGGCTAACCCGGCTTATCTCGTCAAGGCTTAGAAAACTTTTCAATCCGTCCGGACGATAGCCATCAGGCAGACAATACGTGCAACGAAAATTGCACACATCGGTAATCGATAGGCGCAAGTAATAAAACTTGCGCGCAAATGCGTCAGTCAGTTGTACCATAACACCTTTCCAAATACGGGAGATGCAGGCATTTCTACCTCGCACCCTGGTGGCTTATCGCCACGGCCAGAACATCATATTGTCGGTAAGAGAAACAACGTAGACGCTAAGGCTAGGAGTTTGCGTTCAGTCACTGCTTTAAGCAGTGAGCGAACCATGGTTAAAAAAGCAAAACTCATCACGACTGTTAATCGCTAAAAACCTCACTTTTCCTAGAGATTCTAACGCTAAAACGGCAGGATAGCCAATTGCTGTTTTTCGCTATATATTTTTATATACAACGACTTATACAACAAAACACCTTGTTATTGAGCTTATTTTAATCGGTGGCTAATACTTTGTTTAAAATCACGAAAATCATGGCTTTTATCGCGTTTTAACGTCAAATCCATTAACGTATGCAGCAATTTCACTATTAGCTACGCTGTAAGAGCTAGGCAACACTATTTTTGACAGGAAACATATGCGAAATCGCACATTAGCGGATCTTGACCGGGTGGTTGCATTAGGCGGAGGACACGGTCTAGGGAGAGTTATGTCAGCACTTTCCCCATTAGGCTCGCGTCTGACCGGTATTGTTACCACCACCGATAATGGCGGTTCAACCGGCCGTATACGTCGTTCTGAAGGCGGAATCGCTTGGGGGGATACGCGTAATTGCCTGAATCAGTTAATAACCGAGCCAAGTGTTGCCTCTGCTATGTTTGAATATCGCTTTACTGGTAATGGCGAATTGGCGGGCCATAATTTGGGCAATTTAATGCTCAAAGCACTGGATCATCTGAGCATCCGGCCAATTGAAGCCATCAATTTGGTACGCAGCTTGCTGAAAGTCGATGCTTGGTTAATCCCAATGTCAGAACAACCGGTAGATTTACTGGCTATCGATCATGAAGGGCATCCGGTATACGGCGAAGTGAATATTGACCAACTAGCACATATGCCACAAGAGATGCTGCTATCGCCCCATGTCCATGCAACAAAGGAAGCGATTGAAGCGATCAGTCAGGCCGATGTCATCTTAATCGGGCCGGGCAGCTTTTTAACCAGTTTGATGCCACTTTTGCTGCTAGATGACCTAACGCAAGCTTTGCGGCGCAGTTCTGCCAGCATGATTTATATTGGCAACCTAGGGCGAGAGCTCAGTGTGGCTGCTGCAGAACTGTCGTTGCATGAAAAACTGGCTATCATGGAAGAAAAGATTGGCCGAAAAATAATTGATGCAGCAATCGTTAGCCCGCGTATCGATATTAGCGGTGTTACGGACAGAATTATTGTTCAGCAGCCGTTGGAAGCCAAAGATATCCCTTACCGCCATGACCGTGAATTGCTGCGTCAGGCACTGGAAACCACGTTACAGCAATTGGGTGGCGCAAGCCCAACACCGTTGAGCTGAGAACGTTATTTTCTGATCTGCTCCTGCAAAGCAGCGTTAGCATTCATATGGATATAAAGCGCTTCTACTTTAGCCCGTGCCCATGGGGTACGGCGTAAAAACTTCAAGCTCGATTTAATGCTGGGGTCACTGGTGAAACAATTGATTCGAATACGGTATGCCAGCTCTTCCCAGCCATAATGATCTACCAGCTTAGTCAGTAACTGTTCCAGAGTAATGCCGTGTAGTGGATCTTTGGATGAGTGGTCGCTCATGATTTATCTCGCGCTTTTATGATGACGATTTTATCAGCCGCACACCTTAATCAGGATCGGTTGATGCGACAAGCAAAATTCCCAATTTATCACCCCGCTATTTTACATATCACGGGGTGATCCCCTGAACATCAAGATATTGCAATAAACTGTTGGCGCAGTTGATGAACCTGATCACGTAACTCCGCCGCCTGCTCAAACTCAAGATTTTGTGCGTGCGTATACATCTTCGCTTCCAACTCACGGATTTTCTGATCGAGTGCTTTAGGTGGCAATGATTGATAATTGTCAGTATCAGCCACTTTGCTACCCCGCCCCTTCCCTTTACCACGGGTCGAAGGCTGGCCTAATTGCAAGATATCGCCAATTTTTTTATTCAACCCTTGAGGGATAATGCCGCGCTCTTCATTGTATGCTTGCTGTTTAGCCCGACGCCGTTCAGTTTCACCAATGGCTTTCTCCATTGACGCAGTAATTCGGTCACCATAGAGAATCGCTTTACCATTGAGATTACGCGCCGCACGGCCAATCGTCTGGATTAAGGAACGCTCAGAACGCAAGAAGCCTTCTTTGTCGGCATCCAAAATGGCAACTAAGGAAACTTCTGGCATATCCAACCCTTCCCGCAGCAAGTTGATGCCCACCAGCACATCAAATTCGCCTAGGCGTAAATCACGAATAATCTCCACCCGCTCAACAGTATCAATATCCGAATGCAGATAACGCACACGAGCGCCATGCTCTTCCAGATATTCCGTGAGATCTTCGGCCATACGTTTAGTCAGTGTGGTAACCAGCACCCGCTCGTTAATAGCGGCCCGAATACGGATCTCCGACAGCAAGTCATCTACCTGAGTGGCCACTGGACGAACTTCAATCACGGGGTCAAGCAAGCCCGTTGGCCGCACCACTTGATCAACCACCTCGCCGCCAGATTTCTCCAACTCATATTTACCCGGTGTGGCTGAAACATAGATGGTCTGTGGGGCTAACGCCTCAAATTCTTCAAAACGCATTGGACGGTTATCCAACGCTGATGGCAGCCGGAAGCCATATTCCACTAATGTTTCTTTACGTGACCGGTCACCTTTGTACATCCCACCAATTTGCGGGATGGTGACGTGGGATTCATCCACAATCAATAAGCCATCGGCGGGCAGATAATCAAATAAGGTTGGAGGTGGCTCACCCGGCCCACGGCCAGAAAGATAGCGAGAATAGTTTTCAATACCAGAGCAGTAACCCAGCTCATTCATCATTTCAAGATCAAATTGAGTGCGCTGGGTAATACGCTGTTCTTCCAGCAATTTATTGTTCGCTAAGAGCACCTGACGCCGCTCGGCCAATTCAACTTTAATCTCTTCCATCGCCTGCAAGATACGTTCTCGCGGGGTAACATAGTGTGTTTTAGGATAAACCGTAAAACGTGGAACTTCGTGCTGTAGCTGCCCTGTTAGCGGGTCAAATATGGATAACCGCTCAACCTCTTCATCAAACAACTCTACCCGCAATGCCCACTCATCGGATTCTGCCGGGAAGATGTCAATGACCTCACCCCGCACACGGAAAGTCCCGCGCTGAAAGACTTGATCATTACGGCTGTATTGCAGCTCTGATAAGCGACGTAGAATTGAGCGCTGGTCAATAATCATCCCCTTGGTCAAATGCAACATCATTTTCAGATACAAATCTGGGTCACCCAAGCCATAAATGGCAGAGACCGAGGCGACCACGACCACATCCCGTCGTTCTAACAATGCTTTGGTTGCAGATAGCCGCATCTGCTCGATATGTTCGTTTACAGAAGCATCTTTCTCGATAAAGGTGTCAGAGCTTGGGACATAAGCTTCAGGCTGGTAGTAATCATAGTAAGAGACGAAATATTCCACCGCATTCTCGGGAAAGAACTCTTTCATCTCGCCATAAAGCTGGGCGGCCAATGTTTTATTTGGCGCTAAGACCATCGTTGGGCGGTTCAAATCAGCAATAACATTTGCGACGGTAAAAGTCTTACCGGATCCCGTTACCCCCAACAGTGTCTGATGGGCCAGACCATTTTCTAACCCTTCTTCCAATTTACGGATGGCCTCAGGCTGATCGCCTGCTGGCTTAAACTCAGAATGTAGTTTGAATGGTTTACTCATGAATTTGCTACCCGCCGGAGAATTGCACACTGTCAGGAGGCTAATTATGAAAGCCCCATGGATTTTTGCCACCGCTATGATACTGGATATAAAACCAGCTTAAAACAGTAAAATGCCTTAATTTGCCTAACCACCATATTGTTTGCATCGTTACAGTGACATGTTGCTCTCGTTTGCACACTAAAAGTGTTTTTATCCCCAGCCATTAACATAAACACATTATTCATAGTTAATTGATTAAAGATCATCCATCCATCAAGGTTATCTTTTTTGAGTGCTTGATTTTAACTAACTCATTGAAAAAACAAATTTTTATTAAAAAGTCGAGAATCCGGACAACTGGAGCCAAAGCCGCGCCGGCTCTCGCTTGCCACCAGTTTTCTATCGCTCATGCACAAGGTTATCCACAGGAATGGTGGATAACTCATTCCACCCCATAAGGGCCGCGTGTTGGCGAAAAGCGAAGGTTAGCGATGAAATAGAGACAAACTGACTTTTTTAGTGTTTTTTTTACATTTTTATTTCGCCGCATATTTCAATTAGTACTAAGTAAACTATTTGCTAATTCTATAAAGTTCGTCTTCTGCTATCGCCATGTAGACAGTTCTCTCCCCCAAAATTGTTACTGCACCATTATTTTCGCCTTGGCACTGCTTGAGTGCAATGAAGCACTGTTCATCGCTGTTCCCCGTCGTCGCCTCGGCCCTTCTTAACCCTATTTATGCATTAAAACCATTTACAGCTCGTTAACATGCGAGTTTTCATTCGGACTCTGTCAACTTGGCCCAAGAGTTGCTTTATATCTCTACGAAACGAAGAAATGAAAGGAGGAATGCGCTAAAGCAGTGCATAACATCAATTGACCAAGAAGCTCTCATAAATAGGGTGATAAAGGGTGAAAATACCCCATTGATGTCATTTTATGCCGCTATCAGCTGACTTTACATCAATTTACACTCACAACCACCCACTAGAGATGTGGTGTTTTATGCTGCAATGCCGCTATCAAGTATGCAGATTTGCTGGTTAATTCTTCACTAGCCGTTACAGAACACCGGGACACCTGTGAACTACTGAGATCGACTGAGGAGAAGCACTGATGCTGAGTTTAACCGCTGTAAATCAATACTATGGTCAGAATCATATCTTATGGGATATCAATCTAGAGCTTCCTCGTGGCCAATGCACTTGTCTGATTGGCCGCAATGGCGTGGGTAAAACCACGTTAATTAATTGCATCATGGGGCATTTACCGATTAAGAGTGGCACCATGACTTGGCAACCTAACCACGAACCACCACAGAATTTACTACAGCAACCGGTCGAGGGGCGCACCGCGCTGGGCATCGGCTATGTTCCGCAAGGGCAGCAGATATTCTCTCAACTGAGTGTTGAGGAAAATATGTTGATCGCCGTGTTAGCAGGTCGGCATAAGTCACACCCGATTCCAAGCTGGGTTTTTGATTTATTCCCCCAGTTACATGATAAACGCCTCCAGCGTGGCGGAGAACTCACTCGCCATCAGCAGCAACAATTGGCTATCGCCAGAGCCTTAGTTGCCGAACCAGAATTGCTGATCCTTGATGAACCGGGAAGCGGCACATTACCCCCACTAAGTGAAGATATCGGCAATATTTTGCATCAACTCAGCCGTAGCCTTGGTATGACCGTGTTACTGGTTGAACATCGATTGCCTTTTATTCAACATGTTGCTGATCGGTTCTGTTTGATGGCGGGAGGGCGAAATGTGGCACAAGGGACATTAGAGCAATTGGATGAAAAGATGATTATCGAGCATTTAGCCAGTTGATTGGGCTATGGATATTTTTCGCTTGTCCTGTTTGGTTCCGGTAACAGGGCTAATCTTCTATTAGCCCTGAGGTTGTTGACATCCAAGAGGCCGCTACACCCCCGTCGGTACATTCTTCCTAATCATGGGGTGTGCCAGCAATCCCAAATCCAGATACTCCCCCAGATTGCAGCATGTCATCGCGGGTAAAGTCTTCAAATCCGTCAAATGAGGGATAACACCCAGTAATGGTGCCTTTATCATCTGCGTTAATGTTGCCAAATATTCCGATTGCCGCGTACCTGCGGGTATCACCTCATTGGCGACCCAGCCGGCCAGCGTCAATCCCGCTTGCTCGATAGCCAAAGCTGTCAGCAATGCATGATTGATGCACCCCAACTTAACCCCAACAACCATAATGACTGGCAATTGCTCTTGCTGTACCCAATCGGCAAAAGTTGCTTGTGCAGAAAGTGGCGTAAACCAACCTCCAGCCCCTTCTACCAGTACCCAATCCGCAGTTTGCTCAAGTTGGCGTAAGCCATGCGATAAAGCAGGCAAATGAATCTCACGCCCTTCGCTTATGCTGGCAATATGTGGTGAGGTGGCCTCCCGCAAGGTCAGTGGATTAACCTGCGCGTAACTCAACATCTCAGTACTGTTAGCCTGTAGTGCCAAAGCATCACTGTTGCGTAATCCGTCAACCGTCATCTGGCTGCCCGAGGCCACTGGTTTATACCCTGCGGTGCGGTAACCCATCATTTCTGCGGCTTGCAGTAATGCACAACTGGCGACAGTTTTACCGACATCGGTATCTGTGCCGGTGATAAACCAACGTTTAATCACGATAAATTACCCCATAAACCAAATGGTAACTCAACGGGCAGTAGCCAGATTGCGTGTTATAGGCGCGTTGCAACGCCATCAAGCGTTGACGGCCACTTAACCCGGCCTCACGCCCCTGATGCAAATGCGTGGCCCCAATACCCTGTAGCGAGCGCATAAGAGCAATGACGTCTGGAAATTGCTGCTGATACAACTGCGGTGTCAGGGTATGTCGATAGTCTTGGCAAGCGGCACTAATATGCTGAAATGAAAGAAAATCGTTCACATGTCGTTTACCATCAACTTGTTGCCACGCCTGCCCTAACTCATCAAGAGACCCCTTCGCCAGAGTAGAGAATAAAATGATTCCACCCGGGCGCGTGACTCGGTGCAACTCAGCCAGTGCGAGCGGTAAATCAGCACACCACTGCACCGCTAAATGACTAAAACAGATATCAACGGATTGATTAGACAGAGGAATAGATTCGATATCACCGAGTAGATAGTCATCAGCCTGCTGCTGCTGCTGCGCGTGCGCCAACATGCCTGCAGCCAGATCCAGCGCAATGACATGCTTGCCGAGTTCACGCCAGCGGCGGCTAAAATGCCCGGTGCCACATCCGGCGTCCAACACTGAATGTCCAGAATATTGCGCGCCAAGTGCCAGTAAGATTTCACCTGTTTGGCGCTGCATATCAGCCGCAGTATCGTAGCTACCCGCCGCTCGGCTAAAGGCTGCCGCAATTGCCTGTTTATTCACTGTTGATTTATTCTCAGCCCATGTTGACCGTAGGTTTTCAGTGGCAAATGCCATAAAGCACCTCCAATAACCGGTCAATATCCTCACGGCGGTGGGCGGCACTTAGTGTAATGCGCAGCCTGGCTCCTCCCGGTGGAACGGTCGGTGGCCGAATCGCCGTAACCCATAATCCTGCGGTGCGCAGTTGATCTGCCAATGCTAACACTTGCTGATTATCCCCTACCCGCAATGGCTGGATGGCTGTTTCAGATTCCCCTAATGACAATGGTAACTCTGCTACACCACGACGAAATTGTGCAATGCGCTGTTGAAGCCGCTGGCGTAAATCATCACCTTGCTGAATACGTTTTAATGCCGCTTGCAAAGCAACTGCCTGTGCTGGAGGCATCATGGTGCTGTAAATCAGATGACGAGCATATTGCAGCAAATATTCGGCTACCGGCTCCTGACACAACACCGCTGCGCCACTTAAACCAAATGCTTTACCAAAAGTGACCACCAGCAGCTCAGGTTTCACCCCTTGCGCCCAGCAACTGCCCCTCCCCGCCTCACCTCGCACACCAATGCCATGCGCATCGTCCACTAATAACCAGCCCCCGGCTGATGCGCTCTGCCGTTGCAACTCGGCCAACGGTGCACTGTCACCATCCATGCTGAAAACCCCTTCAGTCACCACCAAAGTTTGACCGGAGCAAGGCTTATTCAACAGATTTTGCAATGAATCGGCTTGATTATGGGCAAAGCGCCGTAATTGAGCCGGAGAGTGCGCCGCGGCTTCCAACAAAGATGCATGGCTGAGTTTATCCGCCAATATCCGATCATCAGCGCCCGCCAACGCCGCCAATACCCCTTGGTTCGCAGCATAGCCAGAGATGAATAATAAGGCGCGCGGATATCCCAACCACTCAGCTAATTGCTGCTCTAGTTGAGCATGAGGTTGGCTATAGCCCGTCACATGGCCGGAACCACCACTGCCTACACCATAGCGCGACGCCCCTTGCTGCCAAGCGGCAATCACTTCTGGGTCCTGACTTAGCCCCAAATAGTCATTGCTGGAAAAGTTAAGATATTCTTGATCGCCTCGCTGCAACCAGCGCCCGTTGACGCTATTGTTGACTTGGCGGGTACGATAGGCCAATGCTTCGCGCCGCTGTTGCAGCCCGATTTCAATCTTGTTGTGCCAGCTCATCAGACTGCCGCGTTATAAAATTGAGCACTGTCTGCGTGCAGCAATTGCTTGGTTAATGCTTGTTGCTGTTCATGAATACCCTGCTCTGTCGCTGTCTGTTGCGGGTTCAACCCCAGTTTACGAAATAGCTGCAAATCTTTATCTTCTTCAGGGTTCGGCGTTGTCAGTAGTTTGCAGCCGTAGAAGATGGAGTTAGCGCCCGCCATAAAGCACATCGCTTGCGTTTGCTCGTTCATTTGCTCACGCCCGGCAGAGAGTCGCACATAGGATGTTGGCATCATGATGCGGGCTACCGCGATGGTGCGAATAAACTCAAACGCATCGACATCTTCGTTATTTTCGAGCGGCGTCCCTTTTACTTTGACCAGCATGTTGATCGGCACGCTTTCCGGTGGTTTGGGCAAGTTTGCCAGTTCTACCAATAATCCGGCTCGGTCACGCACGGTTTCGCCCAATCCAACAATTCCACCGGAGCACACTTTGATTCCGGCATCGCGAACTTCACTTAACGTATCGAGCCGCTCCTGGTAGCTGCGGGTGGTTATGATGCTGCCGTAGAATTCTGGCGAGGTATCTAAATTGTGGTTGTAATAATCCAACCCGGCCTCGGCCAAACGGTGGGCTTGTTGCTTATCCAGTGTGCCAAGGGTCATGCAGGTTTCCATCCCCATCGCTTTAACCCCTTCCACCATTTTTTCCAAATAAGGCATATCGCGCTCATGGGGATTTTTCCAGGCAGCGCCCATACAAAAACGGGTCGAGCCGGCAGCTTTGGCTTTTTTAGCGGACTCCAGCACTTGCTCAACCTGCATTAAGCGTTCGCTTTCTAATCCGGTTTTATAGCGGGAACTTTGTGGACAATATTTGCAATCTTCCGGACAAGCGCCGGTTTTAATTGACAACAGCGTGCTGACTTGTACCTGACGAGGGTCAAAATGTTGACGATGAATTTGCTGTGCTTCAAACAACAAATCCAGCAGCGGTTTTTCAAACAGGGCCTGGGCTTGCCCGACTGTCCAGCGAATATAATTTGCCATTACAGCTTCTCCAAGGAAGAGAAAAAAGTGTCGCCAGTGTAAATAAACTCGATATACTGTCAACCATTCTTGCATCAATTTGGTTTACAACAAATCCCCATGACACCTTCTGACCTAGCCTTCGACCAACGCCATATCTGGCATCCCTACACTTCAATGACCGACCCGCTCCCCTGCTATCCCGTTGTGGCAGCCGAAGGCGTTGAGTTGCAGTTGGCTGATGGTCGACGCCTGATTGATGGCATGTCGTCATGGTGGGCAGCTATTCATGGCTATAATCATCCGGCACTAAATCATGCTGCACATCAGCAGTTAGATGAGATGTCGCATGTTATGTTTGGCGGAATTACCCATCCACCGGCGGTCAAAGTGTGTCGGCAATTAGTCGATATGACCCCGACAGAGCTGGAATGTGTGTTTTTAGCCGATTCTGGTTCAGTCGCGGTGGAAGTGGCACTAAAAATGGCGTTGCAATATTGGCAGGCGAAAGGGGAACGGCGGCAGCGAATTTTGACACTACGCCATGGTTACCATGGCGATACTTTCGGCGCAATGTCGGTTTGTGATCCTCAAAATTCCATGCACAGCTTGTATCAGGGTTATCTGGCAGAAAATCTGTTTGCCACGGCCCCACAATGCCGATTTGATCAGCCGTGGGATCCTGAAGACATCACAGATTTTGCCGCGATGCTAGGTAAACACGCCCATGAGATTGCTGCAGTAATTCTGGAGCCAGTGGTGCAAGGTGCCGGTGGGATGCGTATCTATCACCCTGATTATTTACGCGAGGTACGAGCATTGTGCAATCAACACAATATTTTGTTGATTGCCGATGAAATTGCCACGGGTTTTGGCCGTACCGGTAAATTATTTGCCTGTGAGCATGCGCAAATCGTGCCGGATATTCTCTGTTTGGGTAAGGCGCTTACGGGGGGATATCTGACGTTATCCGCCACACTGACTACCCGTAAGGTGGCTGAAATTATCAGTAACGGTGAGGCTGGCTGCTTTATGCATGGGCCGACATTTATGGCCAACCCACTGGCTTGTGCTGTTGCCTCCGCTAGCCTGAATTTGTTGGCTGAAAATCACTGGCAGCAGCAGGTTATGTCGATAGAAAACCAATTAAAACAGGCATTACTCCCACTAGTAGAGCGCCAAAACGTCGCAGATGTACGGGTGCTGGGGGCCATTGGGGTTGTTGAAATGAAAGAAGCGGTTAATGTTGCTCGCTTGCAACGCAGTTTTGTCGAACGTGGGGTGTGGATACGGCCTTTCGGTAAGCTAATTTACCTGATGCCACCTTATATTATCTCGCCAGAGGCGCTAACCCAGCTCACAGATGCTGTAGCTGACGCAGTAAATAAGCGCTAATAACATAATTTAATAGGTGTAATTGTCGATGTCAGTCGGAATGCGGGCAGCGCACAGTAACCGGAATCTACACAGAATACGTGAGGACGACAGGCACTGCCCAAATTCAAAATGACAAGTAAAATAGCCTATCGCGCCAGGATACTTACCCACATTGGGCCTTTACCTACCGGATAACGGCCTAAGGTTGTCAGTTGGCCACTGTTCTGATCGATTCGGTACACGGCAATATGATCAGATTTTTGCCCGGAGGAGATCAGGAAATGACCGCTGTGGTCGATATTGAAACCGCGCGGTTGTGCTTCTGTCGGATGATGCCCCACCAACGAAATTTCACGCCCATCGTCAGAGACACTGAAAATGCTGAGCAAGCTGGCTGTACGGTCACTGATATATAAATGGCGACCATTTGGGGTGATATGGATATCAGCCGCCCAGCAGGTATCGGTAAAGTCAGTTGGCATCGCATTCACAGTTTGAATTAACTGATATTCCTGCCCGTTATTACTGATCTGATAAACATCAACCGAGCTATTCAGTTCATTGACACAGTATGCAACGTGATGATTTGGATGGAAATCCATATGACGTGGACCCGCTCCGGTAGCAACAGTGATATCTGTTTGTGCATGTGGGGCCAGTTTGCCATCAACACTCAAATCAAATAGCCGCACTTTGTCTTCTTTCAGACAAGGCACCAACAGAATCTGATTAGTTGGGTCAATATTTGCCGAATGAGGCGCAGGTAAGCCGTCTAATTGCTGAATAGGTGCCTGCACCACGCCATGTTCATCAATAGGGCTGATGCTCACGCAGTTGAAACTATAAGAAGCAGAGAACAAGAAGCGGCCTTGCAAATCCGTACCAATATGTGTCGGGCTACCAGGAAGTGGCGCCATACCGGCTGCGGTCAACGTCCCCTCATCGCTAATATTGTAGCTGACAATACCGAAATCAGGGCGCACCCCAACATAGAGATGACGCTGGTTCGGGTTGATTGTCATTGGCTGTACCTGACCCGGCACCTCGACTGTTTGCAGTAAGGTTAATTCACCGGCGGAATCTAATTGCCAGACGTGAATCTGCTGACTGTCTGGGCTTGCCACGTAAACCACTTGCTTCATCTTTACTCCTTAGCCAAATGTTTTTTCATTAACTCATCATTTTAGCCTAGCTTACCTGACTGAACAGACATAACAACAGTCCGCCACTCTGTGGCTCAAACTTATCCTACTTTTTGATTAATATTTGAGGGAACGATAAGGCAAGAGAGGGAGAAATCAGTATAAAAAGGGAGCAATTGTTACTATTGCTCCCTTAAATGAAAGTAATCAGAAGTTGTATTTCACACCCAGCATTGCGCTGGTGTCGCTGTAGCCTTTATTCCCTAACTGCTGACCAATATTACCCCAAAGGTTGAGCCGCTTATTAACCTGGCCCTCAACACCCAATTTCAACTCAGCAATATTAGCTGTACCGGTTTGCTTAACGGTGACATTGTCCATTATTGTGCCAAAATCTTTAGTATTGTGAATCCAATTGGCTTCAACAAATGGTTGGAATACCCGATCATTATCTTTATCTTGCTGACTATAACCGTGCATAAAAGCTTTCACCCCAAGGCGGGTTTGGATATTGCCATCTCCCACACCTGAAACGTGAGTACCGTTATCTTCTTTATGAGAGTCCGCTTTCACCCCCATCCAGACGGCTTGAGCTTTAGGCTGTATAAAGTAGCTACTATTTAGACTTTCGCCGACCTTAAAGGTATAGCCGGTCTCAACAGAGGCCGTCACACCACGAGATTTATAACTTTCTGCCGCCAGACTCTGTCCTTCAACCCGGTTATTAAACCAACTGTATTGCGCCCAACTGTCCACATATAAACCTGACTTGTCGGCTTCATTGGCATACCACGTGCCATACATGCCAAGGCTATAGCCATCGACTGAAGAACGGGCACTGTATCCGGATAAGCGAGATTCGCTGCGACTTTTACTATTACCGTAGCCAGCCATGACACCCAAGTGGAAACGATTTAAATTATTAGTGCTCCACTGAGCAATATCGCCTCCTAGCTGCAACACATAGCGATTGCTCTGGGTGCCCAATTGGTCATCACTGTCCCTAACACGAGTATGCCCCCCAGCATTGCGCATCCACATACTGGTTACTTTCCGTTCGCCTGTTAATGCATCAATATATTGAGTTTCGCCTAAACGATCATGCAAGCGCATGACAAACATATTATTTGCTGCCGCCAGATTGGCGGAGTAACCACTGGCTTCTGGGCGCTCAATTTTCTGTTTTTGACCGGGATGAACCTCAGAGGGAGCGGTTGGGTCGACGGGGTCAACTGGGTTAACAGGGTCTACTGGGTTAACCGGATCAACTGGGTCTACTGGGTCTACTGGGTCTACTGGGTCTACTGGGTCTACTGGGTCTACTGGGTCAACCGGGTCAACCGGGTCAACCGGGTCAACCGGGTCAACCGGGTCAACCGGGTCAACCGGGTCAACTGGGTCAACTGGGTCAACTGGGTCAATAATCTCAGGCGGATCGATCGGCGTAATGATCGGCGTAGAGGCATTGGTCAAATACCAGTGGTTGCTATTACCGTTTTGAGTTCGGTCTACACTGCTATCATGTCCGCGATTCAGACTGTAATCGTAAGCACCAGCGACAATACGCCCCGACTGGATAAATTCCCCCTCGGAATCACCATTAACCCGAATCAGCTCAATACCCTCCAATGTTTCATTACCTAACCCTCCAGCATTTCTCACCACGACGTAAGTGGTTCCGGAGGTGTTGCCCTCGACTAAGAGCTTATCCGTCTCTGAAGTATCATCATTGAGTGCGGTATTAAAATAGATATACCCTCCGTCACTGTGATAATTCCCGGTAACGGTCAGCGTTTTGAACGTCGAACTATTATCAAGATAATTAACAATGGCACCGTTAGATAAATTCAACGAGGTTAAATTTGAATCACCGGACATATTCCAGATACTGGAGTCGCCATTGATGGCCAAATTAATCACTCCATCATTGCTACTAGTGCTAGCAAGACTTTTGGTGACCCCATTAAAAACAGAACCATCAGCAAGTCTCAAGTCAATTAAACCACTTTTCTCTGCCAACACGTTGCCATCAATATGGAAAATACCGGTAGTAGAGAGATTATTATCCGCATTATAAGACTTTATTTCTGAACCTACGCCTGTCGCATAAATGGCATTTGAATTAGTGCCACTCACATTAATGGTTAAACCACCTAATATATTGATAATGCCGCCATTAGTATTGGTATAAAGCCCCACTGCGGCTTTTAAGCCATTCGCATTATTACCCGTCGTCATCACCGTAGTGCCATCACCTAAATTGACGACACCTCTTTTATTGGCAAAAACCCCATCCGCAGCGCTGCCTGAGGTGGTAATGCGACTCTCCTTACCGAGCGTCACACTGGCAGACCCTGTTTGCCCCGAATCCCCCATTTCACGGTTACCGGCATAGACTCCGTAGCCCAGACCGTCGACAAGATTTGCCCCCGAGCCTTCGGTCGTAATACGAGCTCTATCGCCCAGGACAATATTATTGTACTGCCCGGCGGTATTGGTGAGGTTGGCACGGACACCAATTCCATATTTAGCAGATATTACGGCATCACTGCCAAGTGTAATGAGACTTGACCCCGTGTTATTTCCCGCATTAATACCATCCCCAGAAGCCCCTAATGCTGAAATGATAGCATTATCACCAATAGTAATGATGGCCGGATTATTCGCTGGCGCACCTGATTTTATTTGTATTGCATCAGCTTTGTTACCCGAGACACTGATAAACAGATTATGACCAAACTTCATCTCCCCGGCCTGATTTTTATACAATCCAACAACCGCATTCGTTGGGCTTGAGACTAAATCAAATGTATTGGTAATAGAATAATTGTCACCATAGATACCGTCCCAGAATGTCGTATCAGTGCATATCGTTAAATTACACCCAGCATAACTTTGAGCGGTCAACAGACCCATAGCCAATGAAACAACAATAGCAATTCTTTTCTTTTCGAAAATTTTAGCCGGGGAAATATTCATATTAATGTCCTGGTTGGTCCGTACAAAAATCAAAAAATTGAAAACTTGCCATTTTCATCAACACTTTATTTTTATTAGAATCACGTCTATTTTTTTATAAAAAGCTTGAAGAGATATATTTTTAAATAGATAAATTCTGAGTAAAATATACCATGTCCGTATCACTCAATAATTTAGGAAGAAAGACCCTGCAATGTGTGAATATTCCTACAAGGAAATGCACACTAAAATATTTAATTTAAATTCAATCAATTGACCTAATAAGGCGAATGATGAAAAATAATAAATATGAAGATTATTTGATTAAGATCATTTAAAAGCTAACCTACCACTTGAGTGGGTTATTTATGATTTTTACGGGAGAAAATAACATTTTAACCCCCATTAGTATTATATGAGTATGAAGACAATGACATTATCTGTTTTCTGGATTGTCATGGGTAAATCATGCTCACTCACCTCACTCTGGTTTAATCAGCCCCCTATCCGGTGTATTATCAGAAAATACTGCACGGACATATTATTCTCATACTTAGAATTAGGGCTGCTATGACATACCGTATAATTGCATTGGATTTGGACGGGACACTGTTAGACAGTAAGAAACGTATTCTGCCGGAATCCTTATCCGCATTAGCGCAAGCACGCGCTGAGGGCGTGAAAGTTGTGGTGGTCACTGGCCGCCACCATGTAGCGATTCACCCGTTTTATCAAGCATTAGAGATAGATACGCCGGCGATTTGTTGTAATGGCACCTATATTTATGATTATCATGCTAAAAAAGTTTTGGATTCCAATCCATTACGGCCTCAGCAGGCAGTTCAAGTCTTACAGTTACTAGAACAAACTCATATCCATGGGCTGATGTACGTAGATGATGCGATGCTGTATCAGCACACTAACGGGCATGTTGTTCGCTCCCTAAATTGGGCAGAGTCATTACCTCCGGCACAACGCCCGACACTCCTCCATGTCGATAGCCTGTTCGATGCAGCCCATAGTGCCAACGCTATCTGGAAATTTGCCACCTCCCATGCTGATATCAATCAGCTAAAAGCATTTGCCACCATGGTTGAAGACGAAATGGGGCTGGCTTGCGAGTGGTCATGGCATGATCAGGTGGATATTGCACAAGTGGGGAACAGTAAAGGTCACCGCTTGCAACAATGGGTAGAGTCTCAAGGTCTGAGCATGAAGGATGTGGTCGCGTTTGGTGATAACTTTAACGACCTCAGTATGCTAGAAAGTGCAGGTTTAGGGGTGGCTATGGGTAATAGCGCCGATGCTATCAAGCAGCGGGCCGATTTGGTGATTGCCGATAATGAACAGCCCGGGATTGCCGCGGTTATCCATCAACATATTTTGGCTTGATCCCCATCATTATTGCGTTGTAACGATGCTAGCAATAAATAAAACGCGCCTCTATTAAGGGCGCTTTTTTGCTTTGTTGATAATCGGAGGCCGCGGTTAGTTCTTGCGATTAAACGATACGCTTTTTATCTGCGCATAGACCCACTGGCCTGGTTTCAGCCCTAACTCATCCCGCGCCCATGGTGTAATCCGCGCCCATAACCATTGCTCGCCAATAGCCAATTTGACATCAATTTGCCCATCAACTTCAAGGCACTCGGCTATTTTCACCGGCAAGATATTGCGGATACTGCTGTTTTGCGGCGGCTGCAATACCAATGAAACATCCGCCGCATTAATGCGGATACGCATTGAGTCTTCCTCCTGCGCATCCAGCTTGCCAACCCACAAACGCTGATCACCTAAGGCCAGCGCCGTCATTGCATAGCGATCATGGTGACCAATCACATTCACCCGCAATATGCTGCTCGGTTCCTCCCGTTGCAGCCACGGACGCAGTGCACTACTGGCCCATACCTCTTCCAACCCACCGACAGCACGAACTTTACCGGCATCCATCACCACGACTTGATCAGCCAAACGCAAGATTTCATCCATACTATGGCTGACGTACAAAATAGGCGTATTGACGTCTTTCCCCAGCCGCTCCAAATAAGGCAGCAGTTCGCGCTTACGCGGTAAATCCAGTGAGGCTAATGGTTCATCCATCAGCAACAGCTCCGGCGCAGTCAACAGCGCACGGCCAATGGCCACTCGCTGTTTCTCACCACCGGAAAGCGTCAGTGGAAAACGCTTTAACAGCGGCTCTATCCCCAGCAACCCCACAATAGTCTCAAACTGCCCGCGCATTGACGGGTTCATACCGTACTGCAAATTGCCAATCACGCTGTAATGAGGGAACAGACGGGCATCTTGAAACACATAGCCCACCCGCCGTTTTTCCGGTGGCAGATAAATCTGCCGCTCGGCATCCACCAGCACTCGGCCATTTAGCACGACTTTGCCTTGTTGTGGACGGGTCAACCCCCCAATAACATTAATAAGCGAGGTCTTGCCTGCACCCGATAAACCAAAAATAGCGGTAATGCCTTGCGCCGGTAGCGTTGTGGAGACGTGCAAATGCAACGCTCCCAATTGTTGACTGAAATCCAACTCTAGCATGGCGCCCCCATGCGTTTTTTGCCCCAGCGGGCCAACCATTCAGACAGCAGCAAAGAAACCAATGAAAGAATGATGGCAATAATGCACAGACGCCCCGCTGCGGCTTCTGCTCCTGGTGTTTGAATCAGGGTATACATCGCTAGAGGAATAGTGCGGGTTTCACCGGGAATATTCGACACAAACGTGATAGTCGCGCCAAACTCCCCCAGTGAACGAGCAAAAGACAAAACAGTGCCGGCAATCACGCCAGGCAAAGAAAGTGGTAGCGTAATGGTGAAAAAAACTCGCCACGGGTTCGCACCTAATGTGCGCGCCGCAAGTTCCAGACGAGTATCAACCGCCTCCAGAGCCAAACGAATAGCCCTGACCATCAGCGGAAAAGCAACCACCGCCGAAGCCAGCGCCGCACCGCGCCAACTGAAACTGAAGTTAATACCAAACCAGCTATACAGCCATTCACCAATAAAACCACGCCGGCCCATACTCACCAGTAATAGATAACCAATGACCACAGGGGGCAGCACTAACGGCAGGTGAATAATACTGTCTAACAACGACTTACCGGGGAAGCGACAGCGCACCAGAATCCATGCCATTAGGATACCTAATGGCAGACTCCACACCACCGCGACACCAGAAACTTTCAGGCTAAGAATAATAGCCTGCCACTCATACTCGCTCAAAATCATTAGCGTGGGGTAAATCCATAATTTTTGAAAATAGCCGCCGCGGCTGGGGTTTTCAGATAATCATAAAAAGCAGTAACGGTCGGATTTTCGTGGCCCTTAACAATTGCCATTGGGTATTCAACCGGTTTGTGACTCGCTTCCGGGAACATCCCAACAACCTTAACTTTCTTACTGGCTACCGCATCTGAACCATAAACAATACCCAGCGGTGCTTCAGCCCGCTCAACCAGAGTCATAGCATTACGTACGTTATCAGCACGCGCCATTACCGGTGCTAACGTTTCCCAAGCACCTAAATACTCCAGAGCCTCTTTAGCATAAATCCCCGCAGGAACATGGTCAGGATCGCCGACAGCCAGACGACCACCATCAAGCAATTTCTTCCAGTCGGTTTTTTTATCAATCTCAACTTTAGTTATTTTGCTGTCTAGCGGCGCAATCAATACTAACTCATTACCTAGTAAGGTATAGCGCGTATTAGTCACTATTTGCTGTTTATCAATCGCATAGTCCATCCATTGCTGGTCAGCAGAGATAAACAGATCTGCCGGCGCGCCCTGCTCTATCTGACGTGCCAGTGTTGAAGATGAGGCAAAAGAAGAAACAACATCCACTTGCTTCTCTTTTTTATACTGCGCGGCAATATCTTGTAGTGCATTGGTCAGTGAGGCCGCAGCAAAAACCGTAATATTGTCATCTGCCATGCTCGGGCTAGAAAAAGCGGCCAGCAACGTTGCACCAGCTACCCACTTGCCCACTTTTCCGTATTGATTCTTCATGTTGTTCTCCGCGTTAATGAAATCGCTATATACTTGGAAATATAACGTAACATCATAGGCAGGTCATGCAGTTTATCGGCAAGATGTGAGCTTTCTTGAGTTATCGGAATCGCGCAGTGAAATGAAACAAAAGACAAAAACGAAAATGCCCAGCGTTTACACGCCAGGCATTCAGAAATCAGATGCAACCACTCTACTTAATGTGACTTTCCGCAAGAAAGATTCATTAAGAGCGTTCTTTCCCGTGACCGGTCTTAGAAATGATGTTAAACACTTCACCCAGCCCGTAGATCATACCCAGAATCACTGCCATCACTACCGGAACCATGACCACAGCAAAGAGCAGACTTTTCAATAGTTCTAACATGCCAGCCTCTCAAATGACGACAATAGAGCGATAACTCACGTTATCACAATAACCAATATGTATTCACTGTAAATTATACAGACAGTGAATGAATCGAGTTATTCTAACCAACAATAAAAAAATGTAACCTGCCAAACGTGCGGTTTGAGCCACTACCCTACATACATGGCGTTCATTGGATATACACCGACTGTCGAGTCACACTAACCGTTTCCCGCTGGAGCAAAAAACATGCAGGCCGAAATCTTACTCACTCTAAAACTTCAGCAGCGACTGTTTGCCGACCCTCGCCGTATTTCACTTCTGAAACAAATAAAGAATACTGGCTCTATCAGTCAGGGGGCGAAACTGGCAGGCATTAGCTATAAAAGTGCTTGGGATGCCATTAATGAAATGAATATATTGGCAGAAGAGATACTGGTCGAGCGGGCAACTGGCGGCAAAGGCGGTGGCGGTGCTTCGCTGACCCGCTATGGCGAACGCCTTATTCAGCTTTATGATTTACTGGCGAAAATTCAGCAAAAAGCCTTCGACACCCTAAAAGACGATTCAATGCCATTGGATAGTTTACTGGCCGCAATTTCCCGTTTCTCACTGCAAACCAGCGCCCGTAATCAATTTTTCGGCACAGTGATTGAGCGCGACCATCAGCAAGTTCAGCAACACGTCAATATTCTACTGGCTGATGGCAAAACCCGCTTATCTGCGGCCCTGACCCAGCAGAGTGCCGATCGGCTGCAACTTTCGACAGGCAAAGAAGTATTAGCTCTGATTAAGGCACCCTGGATAAAACTGGTCACTGATCAAGCATTGGCAGGTGCCGCGGATAACTCATTGCCAGGCACTGTCACCAGTATTGAACCGGGTAATGAGCACAGCGAAGTTATTGTGACACTGACAGGGGGAGCCACGCTTTGTTCGACACAAAACAATAGCGAGCTGCATAAACTGAATTTACGAGTTGGCAGTAATGTTATTGCACAATTCAATTCAGATCGCGTCATTATCGCAACACTTTGCTAATTTATTTAGTAAAGTTATTAACTGTTAGCAACCTATTACCTGTTGACATTTTTGCCCTTTCCGCATATCCCTAACACCTTATTGTGTTGCAGATTATGGAAAAGATAATGTCTGAGTTGCAAATATCGCAAGGTTGTTTTCGCCTGAGTGACACACGGATACTCACCCTGCCAGCACTACAGGTTTTGTCGGGAGATAGCTGGGCGTTTGTCGGGGCCAACGGCAGCGGAAAATCTGCACTCGCTAAAGCATTATCTGGGGAACTGACCCTCCTTAACGGTAGCCGTCAGAGCAATTTCATCCATATTGTGCGACTGTCATTCGAGCAACTTCAACAGTTGATAAGTGAAGAGTGGCAGCGTAATAACACCGATTTACTCAGCGCTGATGAAGATGATACCGGCCGCACTACCGCCGAAATTATTCAGGAAGAAGTGAGCAACCCACTGCGGTGCCAGAACCTGGCAGCACAGTTTGGCATCAGCCACTTACTGCCACGCCGTTTTAAATACCTTTCTACCGGTGAAACACGCAAGACATTGTTATGTCGGGCATTAATGCCACAGCCCGACCTGTTGATTCTGGATGAGCCATTTGATGGTCTGGATGTTTCTGCACGTGCTCAGTTGGCAGAAATGTTATCGACGCTTTCTGCTCAAGGCGTCACACTGGTTTTAGTCCTCAATCGTTTTGATGATATTCCTGATTTTGTACAGCATGTTGGCGTGCTAGCGGATTGCCATCTGAGCCACACCGGTCCACGCCAGCAAGTTCTTTCCGAAGCCCTGATTGCTCAATTGGCACACAGTGAAAATCTTGATGGTTTATCACTGCCGGAAACAGAAAACCCGCAACAGCAGGCCCGTTTACCACAAGACAAACCATTGATTACTCTGCGAAATGGCGTAGTTGAGTACAACGATCGCCCCATCCTGCACAATCTGAGCTGGCAAGTTAACCCCGGTGAACACTGGCAGATTATCGGCCAGAATGGGGCGGGTAAATCAACTTTACTTAGCCTGATTACTGGCGATCACCCGCAAGGTTATAGCAATGATTTAACGCTGTTTGGTCGCCGTAGAGGAAGTGGTGAAACCATCTGGGACATCAAACGTCATATAGGTTATGTCAGCAGCAGCCTGCATTTGGATTATCGCGTCAGCTCTAATTTGCGCACCGTGATTTTGTCCGGATTTTTCGATTCAATTGGGATTTATCAGGCCGTCTCTGATCGCCAACAACAGCTTGCAGATCAATGGCTCGCATTACTTGGATTCTCTGCTGATGCCGCTAATCAGCCTTTCCATAGTTTATCCTGGGGCCAGCAAAGGCTGGCACTGATCGCCAGAGCGCTGGTAAAACACCCCGCGCTATTGATTCTTGATGAGCCTTTGCAAGGTTTAGATCCACTTAACCGTTTATTAGTACGCCGTTTTATTGATGTGATGATCGGCGAAGGCGACACTCAATTACTGTTCGTTTCTCACCACGCAGAAGACGCACCACAATGTATTACTCATCGTCTAACTTTTGTTGCTGATGGCGAAATTTATCGCTACACGCAAGAGAAATTATCCTGCTAAACATGATTAAAACTGACATCTCATTATATTATCCTGAGAAATAATGAGAGTAGCACCCAAGTGACGCAGCGTTTATTCACATTAACCTATGCTACTATCTGACTCAGAATATGGACTTAATAGTAAAAGGATGATTTATGTGGGGCATACTTGCTGCATCGCTGCTTTTCTTATCAATTAACCGGGTACTCTCCCTGTTTCTCTTGGCGCTTTCCTTATCAATTGCGCTTTATCACGGTGTTCTCACATTACCGTCAGCGGCGTTTTTACTGTTCACGCTGGTGGTTGCACTGCTGCTGCAAAAATATCGTCAGCGAAAATGGCTGGCTGTTGGGCTGGAATTGCTCTTGGTATTCGCCTCCATTGCTCTGTTCCTGCATCTCATCCCCGGTTTCAACAACCTGAAAGTATTGGATAAAGTGGACGTGGGGCCACTTAGTGCCACCTTTAGCATGTACTACAATCTGGATAAGGCGCTCATCCCCTTTATCTTGCTCGCCTGCTTACCCACCTTATTTGTCGCCAAGAAGCATCTATCTATTAGTCGGCTGGGTTGGGTGGGGTTGATTGTCAGCGTACCGGCTTTACTGCTGCTGGCTGTCGCCTTAGGTGGCTTGAAAATTGAGATGCATACCCCGGCATGGATTGGCTCTTTTGTTATCGCAAATGTCTTCTTTGTCTGTTTAGCTGAAGAGGCGCTATTCCGTGGTTATTTGCAACAACGCCTAAGCCAATGCCTTGGCAATTACCCAGCTCTGCTGCTCACTGCCCTGCTTTTTGGTGCCGCACATATTGCTGGCGGCCCACTGCTGATGGTGTTTGCCGCGCTGGCTGGGATAATTTATGGTCTTGCATGGCTGTGGAGTGGTCGTTTGTGGGTGGCGGTCGCCTTCCATTTCGGCCTGAATTTGATGCACCTGCTGTTCTTTACCTATCCGTTGTATGTGGCGCATTAATTTTTAATGACTGCCTATCCTCAAAGCCATTGATATTGTTGGTAGCCGATAAACGAACGCATCCCGATGAGCTGACCCACGTCAGTGATTCGGGGGTGTGAGAGCAGCTAACAACGCTGTAGCGCCAAGGACGAAGGGGGGGAGGACATTCCTGCTAAATTGATGGATGAGAACGCTACCACCTCAGTTATCTTTGCCATACCTGAGATTTCTTCATTTTTTTGCCTATTCTTATTCATTCCCCTGTATTTATGCTCCCACAGATATGAAGCTGAGAAAAATTTAAATGTAAGCGATTCCATTATTGAGCGTAGATCACCTTTTCTCAGATAATGGCGTGCTATCTTTTATAGACGATAGTCATTCGAGGAGTCTTTTATGTACGTTCTGGTAACAGGTGGTAGCGGTTACATAGGTAGCCATACTTGTGTGCAATTGATTGAAGCGGGCTACAAGCCGGTTATCCTCGACAACCTTTGCAACAGCAAATCCAGCGTATTAGCCCGAATCAACCATTTGACTGGCTACACACCTGAACTTTATCAGGGTGACGTCCGTGATCGCGCGCTACTCGACAAAATATTTGCCGCCCATCCTATTCATGCAGTCATTCATTTTGCTGGCCTAAAAGCTGTGGGTGAATCTGTCAGTAAGCCTTTGGAATATTACAATAATAATGTTTATGGCACCTTAGTCTTACTGGAGGCCATGCGCGCCGCACAGGTCAAAAACTTTATCTTCAGCTCTTCGGCTACAGTCTATGGTGATCAACCACAAATCCCGTATAAAGAAAGCTTCCCTACGGGCACGCCATCCAGCCCATATGGCCAGAGTAAATTGATGGTTGAGCAAATTTTGCGAGATGTGCAACTAGCTGATCCTCAATGGAATATGACTATTTTACGTTACTTCAACCCGGTTGGTGCACACCCGTCAGGACTGATGGGGGAAGATCCACAGGGCATCCCCAATAACTTGATGCCATTCATCGCGCAGGTCGCTGTGGGTCGTCGTGAATCATTAGCCATTTTCGGTAATGATTACCCCACCCCCGATGGCACCGGGGTGCGTGATTATATTCATGTGGTTGACTTGGCTGACGGCCACGTTGCCGCGATGAAAAAACTGCACAACCAGCCCGGCGTACATATTTTCAATCTTGGTGCTGGTGTCGGTCACAGTGTTTTACAAGTGGTTGAAGCCTTCAGTAAAGCTTGTGGTAAGCCACTGGCCTACTATTTTGCCCCACGCCGTGAGGGTGACCTTCCAGCTTACTGGGCAGACCCAATTAAGGCAGCAGAGCAATTAGGCTGGCGCGTCAGCCGCACACTTAATGACATGGCGGCAGATACCTGGCGCTGGCAATCCAATAATCCTCAGGGCTATCCCGATTAAGGTATTTTCATGACTGATTTTAACCCTGTGGATCATCCACATCGCAGATACAATCCGTTAAGTGACCAGTGGGTCCTGGTCTCGCCTCATCGAGCCAAACGCCCTTGGCAAGGCCAGCAAGAAGCCCCGGCCACCGAGAGCCTACCGGCGCATGACCCTGATTGCTTCTTATGCCCCGGCAATACACGGGTGACTGGTGATGTGAATCCCGACTACTCGTCAACCTATGTGTTTACCAATGACTTTGCTGCATTGATGCCTGACACGCCTGATGCACCGCAAAGTGATGATCCACTGATGCGCAGCCAAAGTGCGCGCGGTACCAGCCGAGTTATTTGCTTCTCTCCGGATCACAGCAAAACCTTACCGCAACTGACCTTACCAGCGTTGGAACACGTTATCCAAACCTGGCAGCAACAGGGTGCCGAGCTGGGTAAAGTGTATCCGTGGGTACAAGTGTTTGAGAATAAAGGGGCGGCAATGGGGTGCTCTAATCCGCATCCTCATGGGCAAATTTGGGCGAATAGTTTCCTGCCAAATGAAGCTGCACGAGAGGACCGCTTACAGCAACAATATTTTCAACAACATCAGTCGCCTATGTTGCTCGATTATGCTGAACGTGAGTGCCGCGACGGTAGCCGAACCGTGGTTGAAACCGAGCACTGGCTGGCGGTGGTGCCCTACTGGGCGGCATGGCCATTTGAAACCTTGTTGTTGCCGAAAGCCCATATCCTACGATTAGAAGCATTATCGAATGCGCAGCGCAGTGATTTGGCGATTGCGCTAAAAAAACTGACCAGCCGCTACGACAATTTATTCTCATGCTCATTCCCTTACTCAATGGGATGGCACGGCGCGCCTTATAACGGTAATGACAACACACATTGGCAACTACACGCACATTTTTACCCACCATTACTGCGCTCGGCATCAGTGCGGAAATTTATGGTGGGTTATGAAATGCTGGCTGAAACCCAGCGAGACCTTACAGCAGAACAGGCGGCTGAACACCTGCGGGCAGTAAGTGATGTTCATTATCGAGAAGCAGGAGTCAACTAATGAGTTTAAAACAGCATACCCAGGCTATTTTCCGCCAACAGTTTAGTCATGAGCCTGACATCACCATTAAAGCGCCGGGTCGCGTCAATCTTATTGGTGAACATACTGATTATAATGATGGTTTTGTGCTGCCCTGTGCCATTGATTACGAAACCGTTATCAGTTGCGGCACACGTGCTGATCGACAGATTCGTGTGATTGCCGCTGACTATGAAAATCAGCAAGACATATTCTCGCTAGATATGCCCATTGTTCCACATCCAGAGTATCGCTGGGCCGATTATGTCCGCGGTGTGGTGAAGCATTTGCAATTACGTCATGCCGATTTTGGCGGTGCTGATTTGGTTATCAGTGGCAATGTGCCACAAGGCGCGGGTCTGAGTTCTTCAGCTTCCTTGGAAGTGGCGGTCGGCCAAGCATTACAATCACTCTATCAGCTTCCTCTCAATGGTGTGGAGCTGGCGCTAAATGGCCAAGAAGCCGAGAACCAATTTGTCGGCTGTAACTGCGGCATTATGGATCAACTTATTTCAGCACTGGGTGAGCAAGATAGTGCGTTGCTTATCGATTGCAGAACATTGGAAACACGCGCGGTACCGATGCCAGAAAACGTGGCAGTGGTGATAATTAATTCCAATGTGAAACGCGGCTTGGTAGATAGCGAGTACAACACCCGCCGCCAGCAATGCGAAACTGCGGCGCGTTTCTTTGGTGTCAAAGCCCTACGTGATGTTGATCCTAATCTGTTTTTCTCCATTCAAGATGAGTTGGACCCTGTGGTAGCGAAACGCGCTCGCCATGTCATTACCGAGAATGAACGGACGTTGGCGGCGGCAGATGCACTGGCTTCTGGGGACTTGAAATTAATGGGGCAATTGATGCACGAGTCTCATATTTCAATGCGTGATGATTTCGAGATCACAGTTCCGCCGATCGACAGTCTTGTAGATATTGTGAAATCGGTGATTGGGGAGCAAGGTGGGGTTCGAATGACAGGTGGCGGTTTTGGCGGCTGTATTGTTGCACTGATGCCAACGTCACTGGTCGAGCAAGTTCGTGCTGTCGTGGCTCAGGAATATCCGAAGTACAGCGATGGCCGAACAGAAACTTTCTACGTCTGTCAGGCTTCACAAGGAGCGGGTTTATGCTGAAAAACGACGCTGCATCATTAGGCAGTGTTGACCAGTTAGCACCGGATGGTCACCCTTTTGAATTGACCGAGCTACATAATAAAGCAGGTATGAGTGTGACGCTGATGGATTGGGGCGCAACTTGGTTATCTGCAATATTACCGCTTAAAGAGGGAGAAAAACGCGAGTTACTGCTGGGCTGCCAAACCCCCGCGGATTATCTGCATCAGGGAGCCTATCTCGGGGCTACCGTTGGTCGTTACGCTAACCGCATTGCTAACGCGCAAATCACGGTAGAGGGGGAAATTCTTCATCTGATACCCAATCAAGGTGTTCACCAGCTGCATGGCGGCCCTGAAGGGTTCCATGCCCGGCGTTGGCAAAAAGTGAAGCAGGATGAAAAGCAGGTGACCTACCAACTGCACTCTCCCGATGGCGATCAGGGTTTTCCCGGCACGTTGACCGCCGAAGTCCAATATCTATTGACCGAAGATAATCGACTGGAAATTCACTATCAGGCCCAAGTTGACAAAACCTGCCCGGTAAATCTGACGAATCACGCCTATTTTAATCTTGATGGCGAGGGGCACGATGTCCGTGCTCACCGGTTACAATTGTTTGCCGACAAATATTTGCCAGTCGACAGTGACGGTATTCCAACCGATGGGCTTAAGAGTGTCGAAAAAACCGGTATGGATTTTCGTCAGGCAAAAACACTGGCTCGCGATTTCTTACAAGACCGCTGCCAGCAGCGTGTTAAAGGTTATGACCATGCTTATCTGCTGCATCGTACTTGTGGTGCTACAGAAAGCCCAGCAGCACATTTATGGTCATCTGACAATCAAGTCCAAATGAGCGTTTACACCACTGCCCCGGCATTACAACTGTATAGTGGCAACTTCCTAGGCGGAACGCCTTCGCGTAATGGCGAAACTTATGCCAGCTACACGGGCGTCGCGCTAGAAAGTGAATTTCTCCCCGATAGCCCCAATCACCCTGAATGGCCACAACCCGATTGCTGGCTAAAACCGGGGAAAACCTACCACGCGACCACCGTTTACCACTTTATCGCGCTGTGACTGTTTTTATTTACGGCTGCCGACTACGCTTAAAAGCATCTGTCAGGCAGCCGTATTCATGCCTTTCAGATTCCAATTTGGCTGATATAAACAAAGCTTAAATAAAGGAACTCCTATGCGTCTAACTACCTTATGGCTGCTCTCAGCAGGATTGTTGCTGAGTGCCAATGTGATGGCAGCAGACACCGCGAAAACACCCTCACCCGCTCAGGCGGCTCAGCAGAAAAAAATGACCGATTGTAATCAGCAGGCGACGACTCAATCGCTGAAAGGTGATGATCGGAAAAAATTTATGAGTCAGTGCCTAAAGGCGCAGGTACATCCGGATGAGAAGGCGCTGACACCGCAGCAGCAAAAAATGAAAAGCTGCAACGCAGAAGCGGCAACTAAAGCGTTAAAAGGTGATGAACGAAAAACCTTCATGAGCACGTGCCTGAAAAAAGCGGCTTAAACCTCGCTAGACAGTATCCACATTTCATCTCTATGGGGTATTTAATACCCCATATAAGCCCTCATATATTAATTAGTTACAGATTTTGCAGAATCGATTCGACTTCCAGTCTTACGCTAACGTAAAAAATTGGCTATGGTTAAACACAAACGATTGATGTCTGCGGCAATCACGCAATATAATGATAATAATTATCATTGAACAAATGAGTTATCTGAGGAGTTCGAACTATGGCAGTAACAAAGCTGGTTCTGGTACGTCACGGCGAAAGTCAATGGAACAACGAAAACCGCTTCACCGGTTGGTATGATGTTGACTTGTCAGAAAAAGGCCGTACTGAAGCAAAAGCAGCGGGTAAGCTGTTAAAAGACGAAGGCTTCACTTTTGATTTCGCTTACACCTCTGTATTGAAACGCGCAATCCACACCTTGTGGAACATTCTGGATGAGTTGGATCAAGCTTGGCTACCAACTGAAAAATCCTGGAAACTGAATGAGCGTCATTATGGTGCTTTGCAAGGTCTGGATAAATCAGAAACTGCGGCGAAATACGGTGATGAGCAAGTGAAACAGTGGCGTCGTGGCTTTGCTGTCACCCCTCCAGCGCTGGATAAAAGCGATGAGCGTTTCCCTGGCCATGACCCACGCTATGCAAAATTGACTGATGCCGAGCTGCCAACGACTGAAAGCCTGGCTCTGACCATTGATCGTGTTGTTCCTTACTGGAACGAGGTGATTTTACCTCGCATTAAGAGCGGTGAGCGTGTGATTATCGCAGCCCACGGTAACTCTCTGCGTGCCCTGGTAAAATATCTGGATGACATTAGCGAAGAAGCTATTCTTGAACTGAACATCCCAACTGGCGTGCCATTGGTGTATGAGTTTGATGAAAACTTCAAACCGGTCAAACACTACTATCTGGGCGATGCTGATGAAATCGCTGCAAAAGCAGCAGCGGTTGCCAATCAGGGTAAGGCCAAGTAATTACACCTGATTAGCACCATTAAAAAACCCCCGAACATAGCTGATGTCGGGGGTTTTTAGTTATCCGCCTGTTCAACATGACAAGCTCGATAACTTATTGGCGACGCGCTTTCACCGCGTTCGACAACTGACGTAACAGCACTTCAGTATCTTCCCAGCCAATACAAGCATCGGTGACACTCTGGCCGTAAGTCAGTGGTTCGCCACTTTCCAGATTCTGATTGCCTTCCACCAAATGGCTTTCAATCATCACGCCCATAATGGATTTTTCGCCCTGAGCAATCTGGCGGCAAACATCGGTGCCGACTTCCATCTGCTTTTGGAATTGTTTGCTGCTGTTAGCATGACTGAAATCAATCATGATTTGCGGGTCCAGACCTGCTTTACTTAGCCCATCTTTGACTGCTGCAACATGCTCACTGCTGTAATTCGGCTCTTTACCGCCACGCAGAATAATATGGCAATCATCATTACCCGCCGTGTTGACAATCGCAGAGTGGCCCCATTTGGTCACCGACAGGAAACAGTGTGGCGCGCTGGCTGCATTAATTGCATCGATAGCCACTTTGATTGTGCCATCAGTACCATTTTTAAAACCAACCGGGCAAGATAAACCAGAAGCCAGCTCACGGTGAACCTGAGATTCTGTCGTTCGTGCGCCAATCGCTCCCCAGCTCATCAGGTCAGCCAAATATTGCGGGGTAATCATATCCAAGAATTCACCCGCAGCCGGTAAGCCGCTGTCATTAATGTCCAATAGCAACTTACGTGCAATACGCAGACCATCATTGATGTCGTAGCTGCCATCCATGTGCGGATCGTTAATCAGACCTTTCCAACCTACTGTCGTGCGCGGTTTTTCAAAATAAACCCGCATTACCACTTCAAGCTCACCATTTAGTTCTTCACGTAATTTCAGCAAACGAGTGGCATACTCTTTGGCCGCCTGAGTGTCGTGAATCGAACATGGACCAATCACCACCAGCAAACGATCATCCTGAGCTCGCAAAATTTTGTGGATGGCGGTTCGGGCCTTGGCGACGGTTTCTGCTGCATTGTTACTGGCGGGGAACTTCTCTAACAGAGCAACAGGTGGCAGGAGTTCCTTAATTTCATTAATCCGTAGGTCATCATTCAGGTAATTCATAGCTCTTCCATTAAGTCTTGTGACGATCATCGCACAACGTATATCTCAACCAATCTAGCTGGTGAATTGACCGCTGTAAATCTACTTTATTGCATTGGGGGTTCAGCGCAGATAAACAGCAACCTAAGCATCAATCTATAATGTGGATCAATTATTGAATGAAATCCTATCAGGGTTAACATAGACAGACAGTTCAGGTTCTGCGCTCACATTTCGGGTTACAAGGATAAATATGGCTGCATCATCATTTTTTCCGCAAGACAGCAACAGTAAGCGCTTGCTAATCGCTTTCGCCGTCACCACTGTTTTTATGGTGGCAGAAGCCATTGGAGGTTGGTTATCTGGCTCATTGGCACTGTTGGCGGATGCTGGGCATATGCTGACGGATTCTGCTGCACTATTTATCGCATTAATGGCCGTACATTTTTCGCAGAGAAAACCAGACTCTCGCCACACTTTTGGCTATTTACGCCTGACCACTCTGGCGGCTTTTGTTAATGCGGCTGCATTACTGCTGATTGTGGTATTGATTGTTTGGGAAGCCATTCGACGCTTTTTTTCTCCCCATGAAGTCATGGGAATCCCGATGTTAATCATCGCTGTCATCGGGTTATTCGCGAATATTTTCTGCTTCTGGATACTTCATCGAGGAGAGGAAGAAAAGAATATCAATGTGCGAGCTGCAGCCTTACATGTGCTAGGTGACTTATTGGGGTCTGTCGGGGCTATTGTGGCCGCGGTGGTGATCCTGACAACCGGTTGGACCCCCATTGACCCAATTTTATCTGTTTTGGTTTCGGTCTTGGTGCTGCGCAGTGCCTGGCGGCTATTGAAAGAAAGTTTCCACGAACTATTGGAAGGCGCACCGCAGGAAATTGATATCGAGAAATTGCGCAAAGATTTATGCACCAATATATATGAAGTACGCGATGCCCATCACGTACACTTATGGCAAGTGGGTGACCAGCGGGTAATGACTCTGCACGTGCAAGTCATTCCACCGCGAGATAATGATGAGTTATTGCAACGTATTCAGCACCACCTACTACACCATTACAACATTGGTCATGCCACTGTTCAGATGGAATATCAGCACTGTAACGCACCGGACTGTGGTATCAATCAGGCTAGCAGTGCCGGAGAGCACCATCATCACCATCACTAATAAATAACGGGCACCATCAGGGGAGGCGGGGAGGCTCTGTTGCGAATTATCCACAGAATCGCCCCTGACTCCGGTTTCCAATCAAAAGCTATTTAACTGAGTTATTAATGACCTTGGGTAGACAGCGGGCGCGAATGATTTCGAGCCGCACTCTTAATCCATAGCCAAGAACCATTCAGGGCAATCAACGTCAGTAATACGTATTCCAGCGCCATGGCATAAACACCCTGATAAGCAAAAATAGCGACACTGATGACATCAATGACTACCCAAATCAGCCAGTTTTCCACATACTTACGAGTCATCAGGATCATCGCAACAATTGACAACACCATCATGGTGGAGTCCCAGAATGGGAAGGCATCGGGTTGCAACTCTGGCATTTGTACCGTCGCTCCCAAGCTTTGCATTACAGTCACCGCCACACGGGTAAGCCAGGCAAATACTGTATCAATATGCAGAGTCATTAAGGCGATACCGGCCACGCTAACCGCCCCCCATGCCAATGCTTTAGGCAAAGACAACCACCGAATTTTCAATTCAATTTGGTTATCGGGAGTTTGTTTGCTCCAAGCGTACCAACCGTAAATATTGGCCACGAAGAAGAACAACTGTAATAGCAAGCTGGCATAAAGTTGGATTTGGAAAAAAATAACCGCAAATAAGGTCACGTTAATCAAACCAAACAGGTAGTTGATAATCTTCTCTTTGCTGGCAAACCAGATGCACAATAACCCGAACAGTGTCCCTATAGCCTCTATCCATGAAAGGTCATAGCCCCCTGCCCCCAGAGGAATATGCACCAATATGTTGCTTGTACTGAAGAAATCCATCTGCCAGTCCTTTTCAAGAGAGAATAAATATTAGGTCGCTACGTGCCATTTACCGCTCAAGCGTTGCCTTTGATCTGCAATTTAAGCTGGTTGGCAAAATCCAACATGCGATTTAGGGGGATCAGCGCCTGCTGACGCAATTCTTCATCAACATGTATCTCATGCATCACTCCACCCTGTTCTAGCCCCTCAGCAATGGCCTTAAGGCCATTCATCGCCATCCACGGGCAATGAGCGCAACTTCGACATGTCGCCCCTTCACCGGCCGTGGGTGCTTCAAATAATTCTTTATCAGGGCAAGCTTGCTGCATCTTATAAAAAATGCCCCGATCGGTGGCTACAATCAGTTTTTTCTGCGGCAGCGTTTTGGCAGCCTGAATCAGTTGGCTGGTTGAACCAACGGCATCAGCCATATCAACAACCGCCTGCGGTGATTCCGGGTGAACCAATACGGCAGCATCTGGGTGTAATGCTTTCATCCGGGCCAGTGCTTGGGTTTTAAACTCGTCATGGACAATACAAGCCCCTTGCCAGCACAACACATCCGCACCACTCTTCTTCTGTACATAGCTGCCAAGGTGGCGATCTGGCGCCCAAATTATTTTCTCGCCCAAGCTATCAAGATGTTCAATCAGCTCAACCGCAATACTGGAGGTGACCACCCAATCCGCTCTGGCTTTGACTGCTGCCGACGTATTGGCGTAGACCACGACAGTACGATCTGGGTGGCTATCGCAAAAAGCAGCAAACTCATCCACTGGGCAACCTAAATCCAATGAGCATTCGGCATTGAGCGTTGGCATCAATACTTGTTTCTCTGGATTCAGTATTTTGGCGGTTTCTCCCATAAAGCGCACACCAGCAACCAGCAGCGTCGATGCGGGGTGGTTGTTACCAAATCGCGCCATTTCAAGGGAGTCAGCGACACAGCCGCCAGTCTCTTCGGCCAATGCTTGAATTTCGGGGTCAGTATAGTAGTGAGCGACCAGCACGGCATCACGTTGCTTCAACAGTGTTTTGATTTTCTCACGGTAAAAGGCTTTTTGATCCACATCCAACGGGACTGGTCGCGGAGGGAAAGGATAAATAGCCGCATTCACATCAAAAATTTCGCTCATCGCTCACGTCTCTAATTGCCAGTTATTCTGGAGCCACGGTATGCCTTAGGCTGCCAGTAAAGTTGGTTTGTTTTTTATCCTAAACAAAATACTCAATATTTAGCAAAAAGTCGCCAGAATTCGTCTGATAATGGCAAAAATGTTTAATAGAGTTAAAACTCAGCTAAAAAACGGAATGACAAGAGAGATATTAGAAGATTATAGGGTTTATATTCAGAACAAGAAGAAAGGATTATTGAAGCGGACAAATCTGAGAAGGAATGTTAACTGAAAGCATAATAATAGGTCGTGCGGGATGACTCGTCCTGCGGACTCGCCCTTCGGGTCAACGCTCGCGCGTTGCTGTCTCGCATCCTCGGCTCGAACCTGAACGCAGGGTCTCACCCACACGCATCGGGTAGTCTGTGATTTCTGAGCTTGGGGATGTGCTGAGGTACTTGATAAATGGTGGGTCGTGCGGGATGACTCGTCCTGCGGACTCGCCCTTCGGGTCAACGCTCGCGCGTTGCTGTCTCGCTTCGCTCGGCTCGAACCTGAACGCAGGGTCTCACCCACACGCATCGGGTAGTCTGTGATTTCTGAGCTTGGGGGATGTTCAGAGGTACTTGATATAATGGTGGGTCGTGCGGGATTCGAACCTGCGACCAATTGATTAAAAGTCAACTGCTCTACCAACTGAGCTAACGA
>NZ_CACVAF010000008.1 GCF_902726565.1 Yersinia vastinensis | reverse complement strand
TGGTGGGTCGTGCGGGATTCGAACCTGCGACCAATTGATTAAAAGTCAACTGCTCTACCAACTGAGCTAACGACCCAACGGCGATAATTATTCTCCTGTTGACCTTGGCTGTCAAACGTTTCGTCAGATTTTTCTCTTTATACTGCACTATATTCGCCACTACAGATTAATTATGCCTCTGGCACTTACGATTATTGTTAGTTATGTAACTTCATGTTGTAATTCCACGTGCTGTGATGAACTTAACAAATTTCAGTGTGTGAAATATAAACACTGGAAAACGAAGCGCATTGTGTAATTATTGTTGCGGAGATATTAAATAATTCGCAAATTGTACTTAAAACATACAGAAAATCTAACAGACAGACAGACAGACAGACAGACAGACAGACAGACAGACAGACAGACAGACAGACAGACAGACAGACAGACAGGTTAAGACCAAAGAGCCAACATAGAGCTCAACAATTTCACAAATACAGGAAGAGGGAATGGGAAAGATGGTAGACCAATCCAAGATAGTGGCAGAACCGTTGCCAGAACCCGAAGAGCATCTTCAACGAAGTCTCTCCAACCGCCATATTCAGTTGATTGCCATTGGCGGGGCCATAGGTACCGGGTTGTTTATGGGATCGGGCAAAACCATCAGCCTTGCTGGGCCGTCAATTATCTTCGTTTATATGATAATCGGCTTTATGTTGTTTTTCGTGATGCGGGCAATGGGTGAGTTGCTGCTCTCAAATTTAAAATATAAGTCATTCAGTGATTTTGCCGCAGATTTGTTAGGCCCTTGGGCTGGCTTTTTCACTGGCTGGACGTACTGGTTTTGTTGGGTCATCACCGGGATCGCTGATGTTGTTGCCATTACCGCGTATGCACAATTTTGGTTCCCCGACTTCTCCCAGTGGGTCGCCTCATTATTAGTGGTTTTACTGCTACTGTCTCTCAACCTAGCAACAGTAAAAATGTTCGGTGAGATGGAGTTCTGGTTTGCCATGATTAAAATTGTGGCTATCGTGGCGTTAATATTTGCCGGCCTGACCATGGTATTAATGAGTTATCAGTCTCCATCGGGGACTACTGCATCATTTACTCATTTATGGAATGATGGCGGAATGTTCCCGAAAGGTATTAGTGGCTTCTTTGCTGGCTTCCAGATTGCTGTCTTCGCCTTTGTGGGGATTGAATTAGTCGGAACCACTGCGGCTGAAACCAAAGACCCTGAAGTTGTATTACCACGCGCAATTAACTCCATTCCTATCCGCATAATCATGTTCTATGTTTTCTCATTGATTATGATTATGTCAGTGACGCCATGGAGTTCAGTGGTTGCAGATAAAAGTCCATTTGTTGAGTTATTCGTTCTGGTCGGGCTGCCCGCCGCGGCTAGTGTGATCAACTTTGTCGTTCTGACCTCCGCGGCTTCTTCCGCTAACAGCGGTGTGTTTTCCACCAGCCGTATGTTGTTCGGTTTGGCAAAAGAAGGGGATGCACCAAAACAATTTGGTAAATTATCACGTCGCTCTGTTCCCGCTTCCGGCCTGACATTCTCTTGTATTTGTCTGCTCGGTGGCGTGGTGCTGATTTATCTGATCCCGAACGTTATGACCGTCTTTACACTGGTCACTACGGTTTCCGCCATTCTATTTATGTTCGTCTGGACTATCATTCTTTGCTCTTATTTGGTGTACCGCAAAAGACGCCCAGCACTGCATAAAAAATCCATCTACAAAATGCCTGCGGGTATTGTCATGTCTTGGGTGTGTATGGCGTTCTTTGTCTTCGTGTTGGTGTTATTAACGCTGGAAAGTGATACTCGTCAGGCGCTAATGGTGACGCCACTGTGGTTTGTTATTTTGACCATCGGTTATGTCATCTTGAAAAAACGCAGAGCACGGCTGTACGACAGTAATATCACCAAATTGTAGTCATTAGTCCTTTGCCCGGCGTCAGTACTTTCTGACGCCGGCTCTAAGAATTAGCCCCCTCGCGCCAGATAATTCCATCAATCACCAATTGCTGCACACTGGCAACTGTCTGTTGAAAGAATAATTTATCACGCAGATTTTTCCCCGTAATAGCTTCAATCTGCACACTAAAATCGGCGTAATGTTGTGTTGTGGCCCATAACATAAAAATGAAATGCTGCGGGTCAACCTTGGCTATCTGCTGGTTATCCATCCAACTGCGAATAATCAATATTTTCTCGTCAAACAGGGTTTTCAAGTCCCCTACCAGCTCTTGCTTTAGCAACGGCGCCCCCTGAATCATCTCAAGGCAAAACAGGCGCGATGCTTGTGGGTGGTCGCGAGATACTGCCAATTTAAGCTCAATATAGTGGCTAATGGCCTCAATGGGCTGTTGATCTACCTGCAATGCTTTTAATGGAGCCAACCAGATAGCCAAAATATCTTTCAGCACTGCGATATAAAGGGCTTCTTTCGACGGGAAGTAATATAGCAAGTTGGTTTTCGAGATATCAGCCCGCTCGGCAACCTGATCAAGGCTGGTTCCATGAATACCATAGCGTGAAAACAAATCCAGAGCCGCGACCATGATACCCTGCCGTTTCGCTGCCCCTGCTTTGCTGCGCCGAGAAGGCTTTACCGACTCTGAACCTACCGGGGCTGATAGCTTGTTATTGGCTGATTTCACTGATAATCCCTTTATAAGCATTAATGAGACAGATAATAGCAAAGGCTTTCAACCCTACCTATAGCACGCTTTCCTCTGCCAAAAATACCTCTTTAGCGTAACGCCCTGCACCGCCACTGGGCAGTCACGCCTGTTTTTTGTGCACAAATATTTTACCAAACAGTCCATTTTTGACCATTTGCTCAATATTTTATTCACCATAAATTATCAACTCATTGATTGAGTTGACATTATAAAAACTGGCATTGCGTTTGCTTAGGTACTGACGCAGGCATACAGATAGTCCAACTCACCATGCAGAGGTACTCAAATGAAAATTGGCGTATTTATCCCTATCGGCAACAACGGTTGGTTAATCTCTAGCAATGCACCGCAATACATGCCGAGCTTTGAGTTGAATAAAGCGATCGTGCAAAAAGCCGAACATTATCAGTTTGATTTTGCCTTATCGATGATAAAGCTACGCGGATTTGGCGGTAAAACCGAGTTCTGGGATCACAATCTGGAGTCTTTCACCCTGATGGCTGGATTAGCCGCCGTCACCTCTCGAATTAAAATTTATGCCACCGCCGCGACCTTAACCTTGCCCCCAGCCATTGTTGCTCGAATGGCATCAACCATTGATTCCATTTCCAATGGCCGCTTTGGATTGAATGTGGTGACCGGGTGGCAAAAACCAGAATATGAGCAAATGGGGTTGTGGCCAGGGGACGATTATTTCAGCCGTCGCTATGACTATCTTTCTGAATATGTTGAAGTATTGCAGGATCTTTGGGGGGCTGGGCAATCTGATTTTAAAGGCGAATTCTTCCAAATGAATGACTGCCGTGTTAGCCCACAACCACAAACGCCCATCAAATTAATCTGTGCTGCACAAAGTGATGCTGGCATGGCCTTTTCGGCTAAATATGCCGATTACAACTTCTGTTTCGGTAAGGGAGTGAATACCCCCACAGCCTTTGCCCCTACCGCTGCCCGGCTACAAACTGCCGCTGAACAGGCCGGACGAGATGTCAGCAGCTACGTGCTGTTTATGATAATCGCCGATGAAACCGACGAATTAGCTCGAGCTAAGTGGGAAAGTTATAAAGCCGGAGCCGATAGCGAAGCACTGGCCTGGTTGACTGAGCAAAGTGGCAAAGATACTCAATCTGGCACGGATACCAATGTGCGCCAAATGGCTGACCCGACGTCTGCCGTGAATATCAATATGGGCACTTTAGTTGGCTCTTACGCCAATGTGGCGAAGATGATGGACGAGATTGCCACTGTTCCCGGCACTGACGGTATTCTGCTGACCTTTGATGACTTCCTGTTAGGCATTGAGAACTTCGGTCAACGTATCCAGCCCTTGATGCGCAGCCGTTCTGATATCAACAACACCGCGCAAATTGCCGCCAGGGAGGTGGCATGATGAAAATCGTCAAAAACCTGCAACCCAATGAGCCAAAACACCCGGTACGCCGTAATCCGGGGATCAGCAGCGATGAAGTTATTCTGAATGCGCGCCCGGAACCTATCGCCTTCCCAGCCTCAGCCAGTGCGTTGATTGTGGTTGATATGCAAAATGCCTATGCCTCTCCGGGGGGTTACCTCGACTTAGCGGGGTTTGATGTGTCAGCCACCGCTCCGGTGATTGCCAATATCAAGCGCGCCATCACCGCAGCACGAGTGGCAGGTATTCAGGTGATTTTTTTCCAAAATGGCTGGGATCCGCAATATGTTGAAGCCGGTGGAGAAGGTTCACCCAATTGGCACAAATCCAATGCTCTAAAGACCATGCGCAAACAACCCGAACTGATGGGGAAGCTACTGGCAAAAGGAGATTGGGATTATGAACTCGTGGATGAACTGCAACCACAGGCCGGCGATATCGTCATCGCTAAACCGCGCTATAGCGGATTTTTCAATACTCAACTCGACAGTATTCTGCGAGCTAAAGGTATTCATCACTTAATTTTTACCGGTATTGCCACCAATGTTTGCGTGGAATCAACCCTGCGTGATGGTTTCTTCTTTGAATACTTTGGTGTGGTGCTGGAAGACGCCACTCATCAGGCCGGGCCTGATTTTGCCCAAAAAGCCGCCTTATACAATATCGAAACCTTCTTTGGCTGGGTCTCTGACGTCGAGACTTTTTGCTCCTGTATTGCGCCCTCGGCGCACCTTAGCCAGTCGGCATAATGAATGCGTTTGAAATTGGCCTTACGCCCCCTACAGCTTTGCATTGGAGATTGTTATGCCTAAAACCCTGATTACTCCGCCGGGCAGTGGTACGCCTCTCGCCCCTTTTTCTCCCGGCACTTTGGCTGACGGAGTGGTGTATGTCTCCGGCACGCTAGCGTTTGATAAGCAAAATAATATCGTGCATGCAGGCGATGCCGCAGAACAAACCCGCCATGTACTGGAGACAATAAAAAGTGTGATTGAAACGGCAGGCGGCACACTAGATGACGTCACCTTTAATTCTATTTTTCTGACCGACTGGCAGCATTACGCCGCCATTAATCAAGTTTACGCCGAATACTTTCCCGGTGATAAGCCCGCCCGCTTCTGTATTCAGTGCGGTCTGGTTAAACCTGATGCACTGATTGAGATAGCCTCAGTCGCGCATCTTTCCCGATAGCCGCAGCACTCAATGCCGGAGGCGTGACAATGTATTTCGAGATAAGTGGTCAGAATTCGCCATCCGCGAAAACAGTGGTGTTATCTGCCGGCTTAGGTGGGAGCGGCAGCTTTTGGCAACCCCAACTCACTGCATTAGGTAAGCATTTCCGGGTGGTGATTTATGACCAATATGGTACTGGGCGAAGCCCCGGCGTGATCCCCTCCGGCTACACGTTAGCAGACATGGCAAGTGAATTGGCGGACCTATTACAGCGCCAGCATATTGAGCGCTACTGCTTTGTCGGCCACGCATTGGGGGGAATGATAGGTTTGCAACTGGCACTGACTCACCCACAGTGCCTAGACAGGCTGGTAGCGGTCAATAGTTGGCCGGTGCTCGATAGTCAGACACGCCGGTGCTTCCACGTTCGTCAGGATTTATTGCTCAACAGCGGCGTCGCCGCTTATGTACGCGCCCAGCCGCTATTTCTCTACCCGGCAGATTGGCTCTCACGGAATACCTTGCGGCTTGAACAGGAAGAAGCCCATCAAATCACCCACTTCCAAGGAATGGAAAATTTATTACGCCGGCTGAATGCCTTGATGAATGGCGATTTCCGCCCAGTATTGGCACAAATTAACACCCCGACGCTGTTGCTGTGCGCCACCGATGATCTGCTCGTGCCTTACTCCTGCTCCCAGGCGTTGGCCGAACTTTTGCCCTATGGCGAGTGGGCACAAATGAGTTATGGCGGTCATGCCATGAGTGTGACCAATAGCGAACAGTTTAATGACATTTTACTCAATTATTTGCTGATGGATACTGGCGATTCGGCCACAAATTTTCGATAAATCAATCTAGTACATTTCTCTCAGAAACATTTAATGGAGCTGATATGGCACAAGTATTAACCCCAGATGCGCTGGCAACCTTATTTACCGACGCCCGGACGCACCATGGTTGGCAGGATAAACCTGTCGATGACGCACTCCTTAAACAAGCATACCAATTGGCACGCATGGGGCCGACCTCTGCCAACTGTTGCCCCGCGCGTTTTGTGTTTATTCGCTCCCCGCACGCCAAAGAGTGTCTCATACCCGCTTTATCCAGTGGAAATAGAGACAAGACATTCCAAGCCCCGGTTACCGCCATCATTGCCTATGACCCGGTTTTTTATGATGCCTTACCCAAGCTGTTTCCACATGGCGATGCCCGCTCGTGGTTTACCTCCAGCCCTGAGTTGGCGACAGAAACTGCATTTCGTAACAGCAGCTTGCAAGCGGCATATTTCATTATTGCCTGCCGGGCGCTGGGGCTTGATACCGGCCCGATGTCCGGTTTTAACAACGAGTTAATCGATACAACATTTTTGGCTGAAAAAGGCTGGAAATCCAATTTGTTAGTGAATATCGGCTATGGCGATAGCAATAAGCTGTATGCACGTTCGCCGCGTTTAGATTTTGACGAAGCCTGTCAGGTACTTTGATTTATCTGCTTATTTTTTAATGAACTGACTTTTAATCATGAGGTGGATTATGCAAACACAACTTTTACCCACATCGTCAGCATTACGCAGTGTCGCGGTGGATAAACAAGATTTTCGCGATGCGATGGCGCGGCTCGGTTCTGCGGTCAACATTATTACTACTGACGGCCCAGCAGGTCGTGCTGGATTTACCGCATCAGCAGTATGCAGTGTTACCGACGCCCCCCCTACCTTATTGGTCTGTCTGAATCGCTCCGCCTCGGTCTACTCCGTGTTTCAGCAAAACCAGACTTTATGTGTCAATACGTTATGTGCCGAACATGAGTCGCTATCCAATTTGTTTGGTGGCAAAACCCCAATGGAAATGCGTTTTGCCGCCGCCCGCTGGTCCACCCTTGTGACCGGATCACCTGTACTCAGTGGCGCGGTAGCCTCTTTTGATTGCCACATTACGCAAGTGATGTCGGTTGGAACCCACGACATTCTGTTTTGTCAGGCCGCAGCGGTTATTCATAACGATGATCAACATGGGTTGGCCTATTTTGACCGCCGCTATCATCCATTACTGCGCCAGAGTAGTTGATTTAGACAGTCATCAATGGATTTCCCTTAGGTAACTTATTGATATTTCACAATGACTCACGGAGTACATTATGGCGAATAGCTGGTTTCCAATATGGCGTAAACGTAGCGGCAATTTGGACGGAGCCATTATTGCTCCTGATGAGCGACTCCCGTTAGGATCAACATTGATAATGGGGCTGCAACATGCGGTGGCGATGTTTGGCGCAACAGTGCTGATGCCCTTATTGATGGGGTTTGATGCCAATTTGGCTATTTTGATGTCCGGTATCGGCACGTTGCTATTTTTCCTGATTGTCGGTGGCCGTGTTCCCAGCTACCTCGGCTCCAGTGCTGCCTTTGTTGGATTGGTTATTGCCATTACCGGCTATACCGGTAGCGGCCCTAATCCCAATATTGCCTTGGCATTAGGCGGAATTATTGCCTGTGGGGCGATTTATACACTGATTGGTTTTATTGTGATGAGTGTCGGTACTCGCTGGATTGAGCGCTTGATGCCGCCGGTGGTCACGGGTGCGGTGGTAATGGCCATTGGTTTAAATCTGGCACCCATCGCGGTTAATAGTGTCTCCGGCTCGTCATTTAACAGTTGGATGGCGGTCGTGACTATCTTATGTATTGGTGTGGTTGCCGTATTTACCCGAGGAATGATTCAACGTCTGCTGATTTTGGTTGGCCTGATTCTGTCCTATGCTATCTATCTGATTGTCAGTAATGGTTTCGGTTGGGGTACGCCGGTTGATTTCGGCCCCATCAGTCAAGCGGCTTGGTTGGGATGGCCACAATTCACAGCCCCGGTATTTGATGCCCATGCCATGTTACTCATAGCCCCCGTCGCAGTCATTTTAGTGGCAGAAAATTTAGGGCACATTAAAGCCGTTGCCGGAATGACGGGGCAAAATTTGGACCCTTATATGGGGCGTGCTTTTGTCGGTGACGGGCTAGCAACCATGTTATCCGGCTCTGTTGGCGGCACCGGCGTCACCACTTATGCCGAGAATATTGGTGTGATGGCCGTGACTAAAATCTATTCCACACTCGTCTTTGTGGCTGCGGCACTGGTGGCGATTTTATTGGGCTTTTCACCTAAGTTTGGCGCATTGATTCACACCATTCCTGGTCCAGTATTGGGCGGCGCATCTATTGTGGTCTTTGGGCTGATCGCCGTCGCCGGAGCGCGTATCTGGGTACAAAACAAAGTCGACCTCAGTGATAACGGTAACTTGATTATGGTTGCGGTGACGCTGGTATTAGGCGCAGGGAACTTCGCGCTCACTCTGGGCAGCTTTACCCTCGGAGGCATCGGCACAGCGACGTTCGGTGCAATATTGCTGAATGCGCTGCTGCAACGCCGTAAAGCACTACCGCAACTAGGCCGTGACGGTAAGCCATTGCCACAAGACAGCTAGTGATGGTTATTCCTTATTCTCTGCTCAGGATTGGCGGAGAGTAAGGTTATTTTGTCACAGTAAGCTAAGGGGCGGTAATTGCTTCACGTAATCGGCTCGGGGTTAAACCAAAATGCTGCTGAAAGCGTGAGGTAAAGCGGGACGGCGAAATGTATCCGTGTTGTGCGGCAATCTCCCCGATTGAGAGTGATGTGGTTTGTAACGCATTGAGCGCACATCCCATACGCACGTCTTCCAGAATGACGCGAAACTGCCGTTCCTCCTGCATCAACTTGCGCCGCAAGGTAGAATTGCCCATATGCAGTGATTGGGCGACATCACTCACACTCCAGTCACGGGCGGGATCGAGCAAGAAAATTTGTTGCACCTGTTCAGCCAATTTATCGCGACGATCGATAAGTAAAGGGCCTGCATGTCCGCCCAGACTCAGCGCCAATAAAACCCCCATGGCCGAGTGCTGCGACAGCACATCCGGCACCTGATTTTTGAGATTGAGTAACAAACTCTCCCAAGCTCTGCGGGTATTTACATCTAAAGGCACACATAAAGAAGCTGATGTTACCGGTGCCACAGACTGCGCACCGTACCACTGACGAAACTGGCGTATTAGCGTCGGCGACAGATAAACCATATCAGAGCAGTAATGACCATGTTCTGGCGTATTAGCAATGCTGACTTCGGCTCCGGCAGGGAACAAAATAAGTGTTGATTGCCCTGCATTAGCGGCTTGCTCCCCCCATTGCACCAATTTACTGCCTTGGCGAACATGGCATAGCGCAGGTGAAAACACCGTTACCCGATGCAAGGTGTGCGCGCGACGGGCAACAATTTCAGCACTGGAAATAGCTATCTGGCTATGGTTTATCTGCGACATATCTCTGCTCTTGGGTTAACAGTTAACGGCCATAGGTGGCAACCAGTTCGGCTTTCGCAATAACATTGCTATTGAGCATAAAGCCCACCAACGCACCACTGGCTTCACTATCCAACGGTAATTTATCCGTTTTCAATGCCCAAACCGTAAACTGATAACGATGAGGTTTATCTCCTGCCGGTGGGCAGGCCCCCCCAAATCCAGCATAACCAAAATCATTGCGGCCCTGAATTGCCCCCTGAGGTAAAGTGCTATTGTTTGCTGGCGCAGCCTCTGTACGCTGTCCTGCATTGGTGGGCAATTCATGGACATTGGCAGGAATGTTCACCACTGTCCAATGCCACCAGCCGCTGCCTGTTGGCGCATCAGGATCATAAGCCGTGATGGCAAAGCTCTTTGTTTCCGCTGGCGCTCCCTGCCACGAAAGCTGTGGAGATTGATTTTCACCAGTGCAGCCAAATCCGTTAAACACTTGTTGGTTTTGCAAAGGCTTACTTTGTGACATATCGCTGCTTTTTACGCTAAAAGTCTGCGCCTGAGCCGATAATGAAACCGCCATGATAGCCAAAGACAGTGCTATTTTTTTCATGTTCATTCTCCTGTAAGGTCAGTGGCTAGCTTACGCAAACAGGCGTGCCAACATTGTGCCATAACGCTCTGGTATTATGCCCTAAAGCTCAATACAGAGCGTTACTCACATCATTCTGTCCGCTGATTTACTCGATATGTAGCTGATTACCTTGCCAGGACATTTGTGTCACTGCTGATGTTGCAACACCGCCGGTGGTTTCTCCCCCCACTAAAATCAACTTATCACCAGCTTGAATAGAAACACCGTACCCCAATGGTTGAGGCAATTTACCTGCCATCTGCCATTGATTATTCACTCGTGCATAAATGGGTTGTTGCCACTGTTTTTTTAGCCCTTTATGCGCATATAACTGCCCTGCATTAAATTGTTTCCAAGCACCGGGAAAATTAGCGCCTCCCGCCACCAGAACCACATTCTGGCTGCTACCAGAAAATGCCCCAGCCAATCCTTCTTGGGCGACACCTTTTTCAGCACTCACTAAGTCAGGCTGTTGTTGCCACGCCAGTTCGGCCCCTTGCTTTTTCCCCTGCCATACAGCCGCGGTCCGCAGGCCAGGCTTAATCTCACCATTTATTAATATCAAATTGTCATTCATAACAGTGATTGCCGATCCCGCCGTACCTAGAAACGGCACCTGACCACCGCTTTTCCATTGATTTTTAACCGGATCGTAAATCAGTACATCGCGGTTATAGAAATAGTCGGCGGGAGCTTGCTCAAAATACGCATCAATAACCGCGTTTTTCTGTGTCTCATGACTTCCCGCGGCGGCAAGGTCAGCGAAATAACCGTCAAAAATAGCCTTATTTACCCCGCCCAATAATAGCGCTTGAGAGCCATCTAAGGTGGTCGCTACCGTCCCGACCAAACCACGAGGCGCACGTGTTGCCAATCGCTGCCATTGATTGGTTTGCGGATCAAACTGATAAGCATCATTGAGTGCACGCACCTGAGTGTCACTGGCGCTATTTTTACCCACACCACCAAAGACATACAATTTCCCATCCAGTGCAACGGTGACGGCCTGTTCGCGCGGTTGACCGGGGAAATCCGCTATCTTTTGCCAACCGCCGCTGGTTTTATTTGTATCAAGGCGATACCACGACTGACCTGCGCTACCCAGGCCAATATATAAATTGTTATCTATTCGCGCACCAGTACCATACTTAAAGGGAACAGGCACATCTGGATAGCGCTCTGCATTGGCATAAGGCACTGAGAACGAAACCATGAGCGCCAAGGCGCTAAACAAAACTGTTTTTGTATTTAAGGGTTTCTTATATTGATGGGGTATTTGAGTCATTGACGGTGTTCCTCATTGATCAATAAGTTGAGTGGTTTGTGTTTGGCGATAATCAGGAAAACAAAACTCCATATTTATATTTAAAGTGGAGTTTTACTGCCATTAAAATTATTACTCGCCCCCAGCGCTGTCAATGTAAATGGCCAGTAACTGTGATAAATACCCCAATAGCTTGAAGATAATTTAGGCTGAGATAGTTAGATAATTAACCACCAGATAGGCTGTCTGCTTCATGTCATATTGCTGTCTGGTTGCTGTCGTGGTGCTGTGACATGCTTGCACATAGGGTTGTTGGGATACCTTCCCCCTGGAGAGCTTAATATGAATCTTTACCGTATTCGTGAATTACGCCAAGCCCGAGCTTGGTCGCAAGAGCAATTAGCGGAACTTTGTGGCCTCAGTGTGCGCACTATCCAACGGATAGAGAATGGTGAACAAGCCAGTCTTGAGACTTTGGGTGCCATTGCGGCGGTTTTTGATTTAAAAGCAAGCGAACTCTACTCACCCGAGGCGAGCCAGCCACAAGATGTGCCGGTAGATGCTGTTGATCAGAGAGTGCTGGATGCACGGGATGCTGTTGAAAATGAAATGGCTTTCCTACGCCAATTATTGCGAGCCGTCATCCTCTGCGCCGTCCTGTTTGCGATTAACTGGTTTACCTCCCCCAGCTATATATGGGCGTGGTGGGTGGTGCTTGGGCTAAGCATCCCATTGGGTTTGCGGGCAATAAATACTTTCATCTTGGGTAACTGGTTGGAACGCTGGCAGCAAAAACGCCTGCAAAAAAAGTTACGTCATTTGTCGTAAGATCTGAAAAGTCAGGAGGACCAAATTATCCTCCCACTTCGTGCACCTTCTGTGCGGTCAATCTTGCAGCTTGGTTGTATTGGCGTATTGTTAATAAGTATCATAATCAGCGACTATGAATACATCATCAGCATCATTCAATATCAGTATTATTTAATAACCTTGATGGGAGCGAAGCGAGATGGCGAAAATTTTAGTGCTTTATTATTCCATGTATGGACATATCGAGACACTTGCTGGCGCAATAGCTGAAGGTGCCAAAAAGGTCAGCGGTGTCGAAGTGACTATCAAGCGCGTGCCGGAAACCATGCCTGCCGACGCTTTCGCCAAAGCTGGCGGTAAAACTGACCAAAAAGCGCCCGTGGCTACGCCACAAGAACTGGCCGACTACGACGGCATCATTTTCGGTACACCAACCCGCTTTGGTAATATGGCTGGGCAGATGCGGACATTCCTCGATCAAACCGGTGGTTTGTGGGCATCTGGTGCACTGTACGGCAAAGTCGCTAGCGTATTCTCTTCTACTGGCACCGGCGGCGGGCAAGAGCACACTATCACTTCCACTTGGACCACTCTGGCACATCACGGTTTTATCATTGTGCCAATCGGTTATGGCGCGAAAGAATTATTTGACGTTTCGCAGACCCGTGGTGGTACTCCCTATGGCGCAACCACGATTGCCGGTGGCGATGGTTCCCGCCAGCCAAGTGCTGAAGAACTGGCTATCGCCCGTTTCCAAGGTGAACATGTAGCAAAAATCACTGCAAAATTAAAAAGTTAAGTTGCTATAAAAAATAAAAGCACCGCGTAAAAGCGGTGCTATTTTTCAAACGGAAACATTAAGCCTCAAGCAAACCTTGCGCCAGATAGTGGTGAGTATCAACTACCCCTGGCAAGGTGAAGAAATAGCCCCCGCCAATAGGTTTGACATACTCCTCTAGCGCCTCACCATTTAGCCGTTTTTGCACCGTGAGAAAGGCTTTTTCCAAATCAGATTGATAGCACACAAACAGCAGCCCCATATCTAATTGCCCAGAATTTGATACACCCAGTGAATAGCTATAGCCACGACGTAACATCAAATTACTTTGGGTTTCAGTCGTGCGTGGATTCGCCAGACGGATATGCGCATCCAATTTGATCACTTTTCCATCGGGGTCTTTGCTGTAGTCCGGCTCATCATGTTCATGGGCCATTCCCAAAGGTGCCCCGCTGTGTTTATCGCGGCCAAAGATTGTTTGTTGTTCTTGCAACGGCGTTCTGTCCCAAAACTCCACTTTAAAGCGGATAATCCGGGCGGCTTGATAACTTCCCCCGACAGCCCACGCCGGTTCGCCCGCATTCTCCGACACCCATACCACCTGATTGATTAAAGGCTTATCACTGGTTTTCGGGTTTGCCGTCCCATCTTTAAAGCCCAACAGATTAATCGGTGTCTCTTTACCTTTACTGCGGGCCGAATGGGCAGAGATAAAGCCCTCTCGCTTCCAGCGAACACTGAGAAGATCCGGCGAGTGTTTGATAATATCTCTCAGGGCGTGGATCACGGTTTCATTGGTATTGGCGCAAATTTGCAGCAAGATATCGCCATGACACAAATTGGCATCCAGCGAATCATTCGGGAAACGGGTCATCTTCTGAAGCCGCAATGGTTTGTGCTGCTGCAAGCCAAAACGCTCATCAAACAACGAGTCTCCGACCGATACCGTCATCGTCAAATTATCAGGGTAAATTTCTGGCCCCATAATGCCTGAATCCAATGGTGGCAATTTGGCATTGACTGACGGCGCATGCCCACCGGTGGTCAGGAAAGCAATGCGCTCGGTCAACAACTTAAATAACCGGATCAATGCCGCGTTGTCAGTTGCCAGCACATCAAATGCCACCAGCATCATTGCTGCCTGCTGTGGGGTCAGAACCCCAGATTGATGCTGGCCGTAAAATGGCTGTTTCTGCCAACGTTCATCCTGAGCAAGTGCCGCCTCAGGTGCTGGACAATCCGCTGCGCGTGCTATTTTTGCACCGCCCAGAGCCAATGCGCCACTCATCATGCCCATACCAAGCAATAAACGTCGACGGGACGGCAAAGCCGCCCCGCTGTCTTGCTGATACGGCCCGTTTTGCGGACCGATTTTCTTACTCATCTTCGTGCCTCAATCCAGACCTAATACACCACGAAGCTGCGCAAGGTCTTCTGCCAGTGCCGTAATTGGCCCTTTCAATGCATTGCGGTCGGCATCAGTTAACTTCTCATAAGACTCATAGCCATCTTTGGTGCGATATTTTGCCAAAATGCTATCAACAGTTTTGAAGTTGGCGTCAATTTTTCCCAGCAGCGGTTTATCGGCTTTCTCCAGCAATGGCCGCAGCAGATTTACAATTTTCTGTGCACCCTCTACGTTGGCTTGGAAGTCCCACAAATCAGTGCGACTGTAGCGATCTTCTTCACCACTGATTTTACTGGCCGCCACTTCCTCGATTAAACCAGCCGCACCGCCCACCACTTTGTTCGGCGCAAATGTCAGGCCACTAATACGCTTTTGCAGCTCCAAAGTGTCTTGATACAGTTGATCGGCAAATTTATCAGCGCCTTTGGTGGTGTTATCACCAAATAGGATTTTCTCTAAACGGTGGAAACCCGTAAATTTCGGATCGGCCGCTTTTTGTTCAAAATCATCTTCACGGGCATCAATACTGCCATCCAAATCAGAGAACAATTCAGCAATCGGCTCAATACGCTCATAATGTTGACGAGTTGGCGCATAGAGTTTACGAGCCAACGCTAAATCACCTTTTTTCACTGCATCCGTAAAGGCTTTAGTTTGTGTCACTAATTGAGCGACTTCTTGTGTGACATAGACTTTGTATTCGGCAATCGGACCAACCAGTGCCATAGCATCAGGTTTCACCGCCACCTCAGAGCCCGCCGCAGCGGTGACGGTCAATTTACCTTTCGGGTTACTCAGCAAGCCACAGGTCATGTCGTATTCACCCGGTTCCAGATTTGCCGTCATCTTCTGGGTAAAACCGGGGGCGATATTCTCACGTTCCTCAACCACCATGACCCCTTTGAGGATCTCCCACTCCAAACCTTTTTGGCTCACGTTATGGACGATGAACTGCGTTTTGCCGGCAGGGATCGACAGCGCCATTGGCTCGCACTGTTTATCATTGACCGTGATCTTAACCTGAGGAATATCAGCCGCCTGCGCACTAATGACCATAGCAGGCAAAGCCAGTAAAGCGGCGTGTAAAGCGGTACGACGGAAAAACCGGTTAGACATGTGATAAATCCCTGAATTATTAGTTAGTTTTCCGCGCAGCAGATGCGGTTGAGGCCGCCGTAGTGCGAGGTGGAAGGAAAAAGAAAATCAATGCCGGAATCAGATAGAGGAAATAGACGGCCACTTCACTGACGCTCGGGGCTTCCTGATAGCCAAACATACCTTCAAGGAAAGTGCCCAGTAGTGAATGAGTGGTGAGTACATTGGTTAAATCAAATGCGATATCTTGGAAATGATTCCACAGGCCGGCTTCATGGAAGGCCCTGATTGCTCCTGCGGCCAGACCAGCGGCGACAAAAAGAATAAACAGGCTGGTCCATTTGAAGAATTTCGCCAGATGTAATTTGATACCACCCCAGTAGATAGCCATGCCGACTAAAATGGCACATACCAAGCCTAATATCGCACCAATAGGCGCACCAATACCAACATCCTGCTGGAATGCCGCCAATAAGAAGAAAACGGATTCAAGACCTTCGCGAGCAACAGCGAAAAACACCATGGCCACTAATGCCCATCCCTGACGACGCCCTGAATTTAGTGCAGTATCAATCGCCCCTTCTAAATGAACTTTGACTGACTTGGATACTTTGCGCATCCAAAAAACCATATAGGTTAATATGCAAACGGCGACCACAGCGATAATCCCTTCAAACAGTTCTTGCTGTTTCTGTGGAAACTCACCGGTGGTTTCGTTAATAAAGATACCGATAGCGAGGCACAATGCTGCGGCGGTGATAACGCCAATCCATACCGCCCCCATCCATTGACCGCGTTGAGTACGTTTAAGATAGCTGGCAATTAGGCTAACAATTAGAGCCGCCTCCAGCCCCTCACGAAACATAATAAGAAATGGGACAAACATGCTATGCACCCCTAATGGGTATGGCTGTCGGTAGAGATCTATGATTATAGACAGTGTCAGTAAACGTAAAGATAAGTAAAACGATAGTGATTATCATTCTGGCAAAAAGAAATTCAAGGGGTTGAATAAGAATATTGTTAAACAAACTGTGGCAAGTTGTTTCTGCCACGTTAAATAACAAACAAATTCATCAGGATACAAATTCGTTCATCATTAATATTGAGTTAGATTCTTTGTCATAAAAACACAAAAAAAGCCCCCTATTTTATCGGGAGCTTTTTAATTAGACGTTAAACCAGCCGCGTCGTTATATCAAAGAGATGGCAAGTCCATAATTAGATAGTTTTAAACTCGGCTTCTGCATTGCGGAAACGCTCGGTAATAGCATTGCTCGGCGTGCTGCCCAACAAGCTAACGACCACAATAGCAATGCTGGCGAACAAGAAACCTGGGATGATTTCGTATAAATCTAACCATGCATATTGCTTCCAAACAATCACCGTAATCGCACCAATCAGCATCCCCGCCAGTGCACCATTGCGGGTCATGCGTGGCCACATTACTGAAATCAATACCACTGGGCCAAATGCCGCACCGAATCCTGCCCATGCATAGCTCACCAAACCAAGAACACGGTTATTAGGATCTGCTGCCAACGCGATGGCAATTAACGCGACCAACAACACCATGGCGCGCCCCACCCACACTAACTCCTTCTGGCTGGCTTTTTTACGCAAGAAAGCTTTGTACAGATCTTCTGTCAAAGCACTGGAGCACACCAGTAGCTGGCAGCTTAAGGTGCTCATGACGGCCGCCAGAATGGCCGACAGCAAAATACCGGCGATCCACGGATTAAACAGCAACTTGGCTAGCTCAATGAAGACACGCTCACCGTTTTGCGTCACACTTCCGGCTTGTTCTGGATGGTTTTCAAAATAAGCGATACCAAAGAAGCCTACCGCGATAGTCCCCGCCAGGCACAAGATCATCCACGTCATACTGATGCGGCGAGCACTACGGATAGTACGATGAGAGTCTGCCGCCATAAAGCGTGCCAGAATGTGTGGCTGACCAAAATAACCCAACCCCCAGCCCAGCAGAGAAAGGATAGCAACCAGATTCAACCCTTTAAACATATCAATGTTGGCAGGATTTTTCGCTGCAATCACCATCATTGAGGTATCGATGCCACCCACCGCCAAAATGACGATAATGGGTGTCAGAATCAGGGCGAAAATCATCAATGTTGCCTGCACGGTGTCTGTCCAACTCACAGCCAAAAAACCACCGATGAAGGTATAAGCAATGGTCGCAGCAGCACCGGCCCACAATGCAGTGCCATAACTCATGCCAAAAGTACTTTCAAATAAACGTGCACCAGCAACAACCCCTGAAGCACAGTAAATAGTAAAGAAGACTAAGATAACCACCGCAGAGATAACCCGCAGTAACTTGCTTTTGTCTTCAAAACGGCTGGTGAAATAATCGGGGAGTGTCAGAGCATTATTATTGGCTTCCGTATGAACGCGCAAACGACCAGCCACTAATTTCCAGTTAAGATAAGCACCAATGGTCAAACCAATAGCTATCCAACTCTCGGAAATACCGGATAGGAAAATCGCCCCCGGCAATCCCATTAATAACCAACCGCTCATATCGGAAGCACCTGCAGACAGTGCGGTTACAACACTGCCTAAACTTCGACCTCCCAGAATATAATCATCAAAGTTATTCGTTGCCCGGTAGGCCATAAGACCAATAAGTATCATCCCAAATATGTAAACTAAAAAAGTCACCAGCATCGGCGTGTTCATGGTCATGCAACGTCTCCATAGTGCGTATTATCGTTTTAATTGATCCCGCTATTTTTAGTTCTTCTCGCCTAACGCGGCGTCATGCTTTATACCCGATTGATGTAAAATTGCACCGGAGATGAACGCGAAAGCGTTAATAAACTACCAGTACAACTATTTGCGAGCAAACCGTCATTTGCGGTTGCTATCCTAGTGGACTCTTTTCTCCACTCACAACAATTTAAACAAAATTTTTACAAAAAATTCACCCTGCATCACATTAACCTCTGTCGACAGTGATACCCGGCATAACAAAATGAGTTACACCTTAGGCAAACTCCTTACAACCCCTAAGATTATTAGCAACTCCTACGTGTATGCGTAATATTCAAGCAAATATCACTTATGAATAATTGTTAAAAACAAGACTGAATTCACAGTTCAAACACGCCCTTCATTTAACAAGGTTGCACAAAGTTGCAACATCCCTGATATTGTCGGAATTAAAATCATAACTCCCCTTCTTAAAGGAGATAGACCGCATGGCTAGCACCACAATGGGCGTGAAACTCGATGAAGCGACACGTGACCGTATTAAAGCCGCAGCACAGAATATTGACCGCACACCACATTGGTTAATTAAGCAGGCCATTTTTAACTATTTGGAGCGGCTGGAAAGTAACAGTGAACTGCCGGAGCTGACAACAACGCATGCGTCTTCCTCTCAGGAAGTGGACGACATGATGGCGCAAGTCACAGAAAGTACTCACCAGCCATTCCTGGATTTTGCCGAACAAGTGCTGCCACAATCTGTTGCCCGTGCGGCTATCACTGCGGCTTATCGTCGTCCAGAGACTGAAGCCATTCCTATGTTATTGGAGCAGGCGCGTTTACCCGCAGAACAAGCACAAGCGACACACAAGCTGGCTTATTCCATTGCCGAAAAACTGCGTAATCAAAAAAGTGCCAATGGTCGTGCCGGGATAGTGCAAGGCTTGCTGCAAGAGTTTTCACTGTCGTCACAAGAGGGTGTGGCACTGATGTGTCTGGCCGAAGCGCTGCTGCGTATTCCGGATAAACCCACTCGTGACGCACTGATCCGCGATAAAATTAGCAATGGTAATTGGCACTCTCATTTGGGCCGCAGCCCATCAATGTTTGTGAATGCCGCCACTTGGGGCCTGCTATTTACCGGCCATTTGGTCTCTACCCACAATGAAGCCAAACTCTCTAGCGCTTTAAATCGCATTATCGGTAAAGGGGGCGAACCGCTGATCCGCAAAGGCGTAGATATGGCGATGCGCTTGATGGGCGAGCAATTCGTGACCGGTGAAACCATCGCAGAAGCATTGGCTAATGCCCGTAAACTGGAAGATAAAGGGTTCCGCTACTCTTACGATATGTTGGGTGAAGCGGCACTAACAGAAGCGGATGCGCAAGCCTATCTGCTCTCCTATCAGCAGGCTATCCATGCCATCGGCAAAGCCTCAAATGGTCGGGGTATCTATGAAGGGCCTGGGATTTCAATCAAACTTTCTGCGCTGCATCCCCGCTATAGTCGCGCTCAATATGAGCGAGTCATGGAGGAACTTTATCCACGACTGTTGTCACTCACCTTGCAAGCTCGCCAGTATGATATCGGGATTAATATTGATGCCGAAGAGGCCGATCGTCTGGAAATTTCACTCGATCTGCTGGAGAAACTCTGCTTTGAGCCAAAGTTAGCCGGTTGGAATGGTATTGGCTTTGTTATTCAGGCATACCAGAAGCGCTGTCCTTTCACCATAGATGCTGTGATAGATATGGCCCAGCGCAGTCGCCGCCGCCTGATGATTCGCTTGGTTAAAGGTGCATATTGGGACAGTGAAATTAAACGCGCACAAATGGACGGCTTAGAGGGGTATCCCGTTTATACCCGCAAAGTTTATACCGATGTCTCTTACTTGGCCTGCGCACGTAAATTACTGGCCGTGCCGAACCTGATTTATCCGCAATTTGCGACTCATAACGCGCATACATTATCGGCGATTTATCATCTTGCCGGGCAAAATTACTATCCTGGACAATATGAGTTCCAATGCCTGCATGGCATGGGTGAACCCCTATATGAACAAGTGGTCGGGAAAGTTGCCGAGGGCAAACTTAACCGCCCATGCCGTATTTATGCCCCAGTGGGTACTCATGAAACCTTGCTGGCCTATTTGGTACGTCGCCTGCTGGAAAACGGCGCGAATACCTCGTTTGTTAACCGTATTGCCGATGCCACTCTACCGCTGGATGAATTAGTCGCCGATCCCGTCAGTGCTGTCGAAGCCATTGCCGCAAGTGAAGGGCAACTCGGATTACCTCATCCACGTATTCCATTACCACGCGATCTGTACGGCACAGAGCGCGCCAATTCCAGTGGGTTGGATTTGGCGAACGAACATCGTCTGGCCTCGCTCTCCAGTGCCTTGCTCACCAGTGCCAGCCAAGTCTGGCGGGCTGAACCAATCATTGATGCCGAGCTTGATGATGGTGCTGATCTGCCCGTGATCAACCCCACAGAGCCAACCGATATTGTCGGCTACGTGCGTGAAGCAACAAAAGAAGAGGTCAGCCGGGCCTTGGATGCAGCCGCCAATGCCGGGGCGATTTGGTTTGCTACACCACCCGCTGAGCGCGCCGCTATTTTGATACGCGCTGCTGAACTGATGGAAAATCAAATGCAATCATTGATGGGAATACTGGTGCGTGAAGCCGGTAAAACCTTCAGTAATGCCATAGCAGAAGTGCGTGAAGCCGTTGATTTCCTTCATTACTACGCGGGGATGGTGCGTGATAACTTTGCTAATGACAGCCACCGCCCCCTCGGACCGGTAGTCTGTATTAGTCCATGGAACTTCCCGCTCGCTATATTTACCGGTCAGGTTGCCGCTGCTTTAGCGGCTGGTAATAGTGTGTTGGCAAAACCGGCTGAACAAACACCACTGGTTGCCGCTCAGGCTGTGCGGATTTTGCTCGAAGCCGGGATCCCGCAGGGTGTCTTGCAGTTGCTCCCCGGACAGGGTGACAGTGTTGGGGCAACGTTAGTAAACGATGAGCGGGTGCGCGGCGTCATGTTTACCGGCTCCACAGAGGTCGCGAGCATTTTACAACGTAGCATTGCTGGCCGGCTTGACCCTCAAGGCCGCCCTACTCCACTGATTGCTGAAACCGGTGGCCTCAATGCGATGATTGTTGACTCATCGGCCCTGACCGAGCAGGTGGTGACGGATGTTGTCGCCTCCGCTTTTGACAGCGCAGGCCAGCGCTGCTCAGCTTTGCGCATCCTTTGTATTCAGGATGATGTTGCCGAACATACCTTGCAGATGCTACGTGGCGCAATGGCTGAATGTCGCATGGGCAATCCTGAGCGCCTGTCTACAGATATCGGGCCAGTTATCGATGCTGATGCCAAAGCGGGTATTGAACGCCATATTCAAGCCATGCGGGCCAAAGGACGCAAAGTTTATCAAGCGGCACGCGGCAACAATCAGGATGAAAAAGAGTGGGCACGCGGCACTTTTATCAAGCCAACCTTGATAGAGCTGGACAGTTTTGACGAGCTGCAAAAAGAGATTTTCGGCCCCGTACTGCACGTCGTGCGCTTCCAGCGCCAGAATCTCAGTGCGTTAGTCGATCAAATTAACGCCTCGGGTTATGGTTTAACCTTGGGTATTCATACTCGTATTGATGAAACCATTGCCCATATCACGGAAAAAGCCAAAGTGGGGAATCTGTATGTTAACCGCAACATGGTCGGTGCGGTGGTTGGCGTACAACCATTTGGTGGCGAAGGTTTGTCGGGTACTGGCCCGAAAGCCGGTGGGCCACTCTATCTGTATCGCCTGTTGTGCAGCCGCCCGGAAGATGCGGTGATAAATACACTGTCCCATCAGCATAATGAAACCGTGCAAAATGTCTCTGGTCGCGAAATGCTACAAACCGCGCATCACGCATTGATCAAATGGGCTGGCGAGCAGCAAAACAATGTGCTGACTGAACTGGCACAGCGCTATGGTGAGTTGGCTCAAGGTGGAACCGTCTGGTTGTTACCGGGGCCGACCGGTGAGCGTAACACTTATGCACTGCTTCCCCGTGAGCGCGTGCTGTGTCTGGCAGATAACGAAACCGACGCACTGACACAATTGGCCGCCGTGCTGGCTGTCGGGTGTCACGTCTTATGGTTAGAAGATGCGCTACAGCGTGATTTGCTCAAAAAATTACCGGCGGCAGTGCAGTCTTGCATTACTCTTACTCAAGATTGGCAAACAGCCAACATCAGCTTTGATGCCGTTATCTATCACGGAGATGCCGATCAGCTACGCATCTTATGTGAGCAAATAGCCCAAATTGATGGACCAATTGTCTCAGTACAAGGCTTTGCCCGTGGCGAAACCAACATTCTGCTTGAGCGCTTGTTAATTGAGCATTCACTGAGTGTGAATACTGCCGCAGCCGGTGGGAACGCCAGCTTGATGACTATCGGCTAGTTTTTCGTATTTCCGATTATTTAGTCAGCATAATAAGGCCCTTTCGGGCCTTATTATTTGCCTGATAGTGAGAATTTACTTCTCGAGTTGCCCCGCACTGTCGCGTGCAAAACCGCAACAATCCTTTTTTTCTCTGGCAACATTCCGCATCTCTAACTTCGTGTTCTTGTCACTTTACTATGCCTAACTCACTATTAATTCAAGCAAACAACTGAGCGACTTGTGTGCCTAGCTTTCTTCTTAGTGAAGATATTGTATACAGCAACCTTCAGAGGTGATATTTATATTCATGGCTGATAAAAAGATTATTGATGAGACTCATCAAATTGCTAGCCGGCGCGGTAATGGTCAATTACGCCGCGAGATATGGGCCGACCGGTCAGGTAGCATTACCCGTTATAATTTAGCCTATATCAATCACTGTTTATCGCGGGGTGATAATGGTCGGGTTATCGGTTATGACAATGCTCACGGGTTTCATCATCGCCATTACTTAGGCGCCATTGAAGCGGTTAATTTTGTCAGCTTTGAACAAATAGAGGATTGCTTTCAAAAGGATTGGACTTCACTAAGGAGAAGTTAATGGACAAGCTAGTCATCAAAACAGCAACGGAAGATGAATTTTTCAAGCGGGGTAAGCAACTCGCTGTATTAGCTGATACCGGGCAAACATTACCCGCAGAGCATACAATTACCTTCGAAGACCCACTAGAAATGGTGCGCGTGTTAAGTGCCGCTCGCCTTGTTTTACTGCGAGCAGTCAAAAAGTATCCCGGCTCTATTACTTCTCTTTCAACACGACTCAAACGAGACCGCAGTGCTGTCACGCGCGATGTGGCTATTTTGCAAAAAGCGGGGCTGGTCACGGTTGAACCAAAAGTCTTACCCGGTCATGGTCGCATGAAAGAAGTGAAAATAACCGCTCATCGTCTTAAACTCGAAGCCTTCTTATAATAGAGACACATCAGATAAAAATGGGGCCACCTTATCGCGCCCCACTTTTATTGCTATCACAAGAAAACAAACGGCTTAGTGATTATTGAGGAACTTATCAAGGAACTGCCGAGTACGTTCGTGTTGCGGATGTGCAAACAAAGCTTTCGCCGTGCCTTGCTCTACAATGCGTCCGTGATCCATAAAAATGGCTCGGTCTGCGACGTCACGGGCAAAACTCATTTCATGTGTGACAATAACCATCGTCCGCTTTTCTTCAGCCAGTGCACGGATAGTATTTAATACTTCTCCCACCAGCTCAGGATCCAGCGCCGAGGTCGGTTCATCAAACAAAATAACCTGAGGTTGCATCGCCAATGCCCGTGCAATAGCAACGCGCTGTTGCTGACCACCGGATAAACGGCGAGGATACGCATCTTCCTTACCGCTTAAACCAACTTTTGCTAACAACTCGCGCGCCCGTTTTTCAGCCTCGGCACGTTTTTCGCCCTTCACTATCACCGGTCCTTCAATGATATTTTCCAGCACCGAGCGGTGTGGAAATAAATTGAAGCTCTGAAACACAAAACCCACTTGTTGGCGCAGTGCTCGCACCTGACGTTGCTGCTTACTGATCGGTATGCTGCCATCAATCTCGATATCACCGACTCGAATAATTCCCGAATCAGGGATCTCCAGCAGGTTGATGCTACGTAGCAACGTTGTTTTCCCAGAGCCGCTTGGCCCAATGATCGCCACCACTTCGCCACTGTTTACCTCAAGATCGATACCATGCAGTACCTGTTGACCTTTAAACTGTTTGGTCAGTTTTTTAACCTCGATGGTACTCATGGCTACTCCTGATCCTGACGATTAACATGTGCTTCCAGTCGATTTTGTAATGCTGACAATAATGTCGCCATAATCCAGTAAATCAACGAGGCCGCCAGATACATAGTGAAAACTTCCAGTGTGCGGGAAGTGACTAATTGTGCCTGTCGGAAAAGTTCGGGAACCTGGATAGTGGCTGCCAGAGAGGTGTCTTTGACTAAGCCAATAAAGCTATTGCCCAATGGAGGCAAGGCTGTTCGACCTGCTTGTGGCAATATCACTCGATAAAGTGTTTGCCAACGAGTCATCCCGATACTGGCTGCGGCTTCCCACTGCCCTTTCTCAATCGATGAAATTGCAGCACGCAATGTCTCTGATGTATAAGCCGCCGTATTCAGTGATAAGCCGATCAAGGCTGCTGGCATAGGGTCCAGTTCAATCCCAAACTGCGGTAAACCGTAGTAAATCATAAACAGTTGGGCAATTAACGGAGTACCACGGAAAATGGAGACGTAAAAACGAGAAAGGAGTGAGAATGGCAGGAAGCGAGATAGCCGCATCATGGCCAACATAAAACCTAATGCCAGACCAAAAAACATTCCCCCCAGACTCAGCTGGAGGGTAAACCAAGCACCTTTCAATAAAAATGGTGCTGAATCCAGCACCAATTGAATACTTTCTTGCATTATTTAGTTACGTCCGCGCCAAAATATTTTTCAGAAATTTTGGCCAATGTGCCATCTGCCTGCATCTCAGCAATCGCTTTATTGATTGCCGCTAATAACTCAGGGTTATTCTTACGCAGTGCTACACCCGATTCCTGGCGAGCAAATGCTGGGCCAGCGGCAGCAAGGGTGTCATTAGTTTTCTTCACCAGATCCAATGCAGCCAACCGATCGACTAAAATAGCATCAGTCCGCCCTACGCGCAGATCCTGATATTTAGTTGGGTCATCATCATAAGTGCGAATATCAACACCTTTCAGATTGTCACGTAACCACTGTTCGTAGTTGCTACCCAAACCCACCCCGACTTTCTTACCTTCCAAATCCTCGGGTTTATTAAATTGGCCTTCGTTGCCTTTTTTAGTCAGCACCTGAATACCGGAGATTGTATACGGGGTTGAGAAATCGTATTTTTTCTTGCGCTCATCCGAAATGGTGACTTGGTTTATCGCCACATCAATACGCTTGGACTCCAGTGAAGCCAGCATCCCATCCCATTTAGTTGGAGTGATTTTGGCTTTGACGCCCATATGTTGAGCCAGTGCATTGGCAAAATCCACTTCAAAGCCCGTCAGCTTGCCATCTTCACCTTGGAAGCTAAACGGGGGATAAGTCCCTTCCAGCCCTACGATTAGAGTGCCGCGCTCCTTGACCTGATCTAACAAAGAACCGGCTGCGTAAGACTTCACATTAAGGCCAGTTGCCAATGCAACCGCCACCATACCCAGAACGACTCGACGACGTACAATTGAAAAACCCATACATACCCCAGCTGTCATGTTTATTTTGATATTCAGCACTTTATCAGTGCTGTTAATGGAATAAAGGAATATAAACTAATAACGATAGCCATAAATGGAATAAGCCATAACTAAAGGTTACACCTGCGGGTGATAAGCAAATAATGCAGGAGCCCCCCCCGTATGGATAAACAGAATGGGGCCATCATCACGAAACTTTTTCTGCTCAAGGCCATCAAGTAAACCCGCCATCGCTTTACCGGTATAGACGGGATCCAGCAATATTCCTTCAAGTTCCGCCAATAGCTTAATTGCCGCCAACCCTTCTGCATTTGGCTCGCCATAACGCGGGGCAAAATAGTCATCCCATAAGGTGACTTCAGCCTGCGGCCCGTCAATCCCCAGCGATACAGCCAATTTTTCCTGAATATCGACGACTTTCGGCCGCTGTTCATCTGCATGGCGCGATACCGTCACACCAATTAGTTCAGCCTCAGGTAAAAGTTGCTGCAAACCGACCGCCAAGCCCGCATGAGTGCCCGCACTGCCTGAAGCAACCACTATTGAGCTAAACGCAACATGCCCGGACGATTGAGCCGCAATTTCCAAAGCACATTGCACATAACCCAATGCACCTAAGGCATTCGACCCCCCCACAGGAACCACATACGGACGAAAACCCTGTGCCTCAATCCGGGTAGCCAGCTCTGCCAATTGCTGATTGGGGTCATGCAAACCCTCACACATCACCACCTCAACATTAAACAAATCCAACAGCAATCGATTGCCATTGGTCAAATAATTTTCTGCCGAAGTGCCGATAGGATTCTCAAGCAACGCCACACAATGTAGCCCCAGTTTTGCGGCAACAGCAGCCGTTTGGCGCACATGGTTAGACTGAATAGCACCTGCGGTGACCAGTGTATCGGCCCCTTGGCGTAAGGCATCTGCCGCCAAAAACTCAAGCTTGCGGAGCTTGTTACCCCCTAATGCCAGTGGTGTAACATCATCGCGCTTAATATAAATATCGCGACCTAAATATTCTGATAAACGAGACAGTTTCTCCAGCGGAGTGGCACTACCGACCAAGTCTAGACGCGGAAATTGCGCCAACTGTTGTTGAAGAGTCACGGTTCCCCCAAGGAATTCACGAATTGTAGCTATTTAATAGATTTATCAGATGTAAGGTTAATAATCACTTATTTTTATTATAGATGTTGGAAAATAATTTCACTGAGAAATAGTACTGCGGGGATAGAGAGGAGAAAAACAAAACGCCCGGCAAGTAGGAAACTGAACCGGGCGCGGTGTTGTAACAAAGTCGCAAGCAAGGTATTTGCCGTTAACCGTTAATAATTTTTTTGCCACGCCAAATATTGATCATATTTACGCAAAGCAATGCGGTAATTGTTATGCGCCGCATTGGGCAGTTCATCGATAATGCGCTGGTGCATAGTTTCGCTGGCGAATTTTTCTGCTGGATAATTCGTAGCAACCAACATTTCATCTAATCGACGCAAGCGCACAACATATTCACGAACAGTGCTGTGGCTCATCTCAGTTTGCTCAAATAGGTACTGTTTGAACGCCATAATATCAAAATAACCCGGCGCACTATTACAATATATTTCACTGCAAAAACGACATAATGCAGTGAGTTCATTTTGAAGCTTCAACCAGACCTGATCATCGATGGGTTGGTCCATTCCGGAGATCGCTTCTTTATTAATGATTTGTCCGCGAAAAACCAACGCCATACGATCAAGTTGTTTATGACAGTGTGAACAATGAGTTTGGCCGTGCTTGTAATCTTTTAAATAACGGCTCAGTGGCCGCTTTTTTAACTGAAGTTCTGGCATGAGAAGACCTGCATTAATAAAGTTAAACACCGTGATATCACTGAGCGAAAGTGAATTAAGAGTCGTTATTCAGGCGGGCACGTAAGCGTTTTATCGCCTGACTATGAAGCTGGCTGACGCGAGATTCCCCCACCTCAAGCACGGCTCCGATTTCTTTCAGGTTCAGCTCTTCCTGGTAATACAGCGTCAACACCATTTTTTCGCGTTCCGGCAATGCCTCGATCGCTTCAATGACGCGTTGGCGCAAATTTCCTTCCAATAAATGTTGCAACGGATTGGCATCTTCGTGCCCTTCCAGCAGAGGTTCGACACTTTCACCATGCTCTTCCCGCCATTCGTCATAGGAGAAAAGTTGGCTGTTATTGGTGTCTAACAAGATTTGGCGGTACTCCCCCAAATCGATATCCAACGTTTGTGCCACTTCTTGCTCGGTCGCCGGGCGTCCAACACGCTGTTCAACTTGTTGCATCGCACTGGCCACTTCACGGGCATTACGCCGTACGCTGCGCGGTGCCCAATCTCGGCTACGTAATTCATCCAACATAGCGCCACGAATACGCTGTACGGCATAAGTGGTAAACGCGGTTCCTTGTAAAGCGTCGTAGCGCTCCACAGCATTCAGCAGACCAATGCCACCAGCCTGCAACAAATCGTCTAATTCCACACTTGCTGGCAGGCGCACCTGCAAACGCAGTGCCTCGTGGCGAACCAAGGGAACATAGCGTTGCCAGAGGGAATTTTTATCGATCACGCCTTCGGCGGTATACAGATCGCTCACTAGACAGGCACCTAAGGGTAAGAGAGTCGTACCATTATCCTGTCAGGCCCGTCAGACAATCGCCTGAATAAGCCCATAAAAAGGCGGCTATTTGGCTTATGCTAGTAACTTTTACTGTTAACACATTGCTGATATTGAAAAAACAGAGCGAAAAGTAATGACAAAAAGCATTAAAAACGAACAATTACCGCCTGATTTGAACTCACTCCTGGCGAAATAGCTCTGTTTGTTATTTCGCCAAGGCCAGAGAAAACCCCGCCGCAGCGGGGTTTGAAAACGTGTAAAGTCGCTGTGGAATTAACGCAGCAGAGACAGAACAGTTTGTGGAACCTGGTTTGCTTGAGACAGTACAGAAGTCCCTGCTTGTTGCAGGATCTGCGCACGGCTCATGTTAGATACTTCTGTTGCATAGTCAGCATCTTCGATACGGCTACGAGCAGAAGTCAGGTTGTTTACGGTGTTGTTCAAGTTGGTGACAGCAGACTCGAAACGGTTTTGTACCGCACCCAGTTGGCTACGGAAACCATCAACTTGTTTGATAGCCTTATCCAAAGTATCCAATGGTGAAGCTGTTGCTGCGCCAGTAGGGGTATATTGAGCAGCGGTTTTCAACGTCGCCGTGTCAGTAATTGCAGCATCAGCGAAAGTTACTGCACCAGTAGCTGCAGCAACTGCACCTTTATATTGCTTACCATCAGTAGTGCGGATAACGTAGTCATCATATGTACCGTCAGCTTTTGCAGCACCAACGCCGTGTACAGTTGAGCCTTTATCACCTGCGATAGTATTAACCGCGGTCATATCAATAGCAGTAGTTGTGGTTACACCACCAGTTGTTGAAGTCAATGCAGACAGTGAGTTGGTCACACCGCTAACACTGTAGCTACCCAGACCCAGGCTCTGTGCATCAATTTTTTGCAGATTAATGGAGATAGTTTCGCCATCATTTGCACCAACCTGAATGTTCATGGTGGTGTTTTCAGCCAGAACTTTAGTGCCGTTGAACTGAGTCTGTGAAGACACACGGTCAATTTCGCCTAAACGTTGGCTGATTTCGTCCTGGATTGAGGTCAAATCGCTGCTTGAGTTAGAACCATTTTGCGCTTGAACGGTCAATTCACGAACACGTTGCAAGTTGTTGTTGATTTCGTTCAGTGAACCTTCAGTAGTCTGAGCGATAGAGATACCATCGTTAGCGTTACGAGCTGCTTGAGTCAGGCCTTTGATGTTAGAGGTGAAGCGGTTAGCAATAGCTTGACCCGCAGCATCATCTTTCGCACTGTTGATACGCAGACCAGAAGACAAACGCTCAATGGCGGTGCCTAAAGAAGACTGGGATTTGTTCAGGTTGTTCTGAGTCATCAGAGACAAGCTGTTAGTGTTAATTACCGCCATAGTATTATTCCTTAAATGCTGTTGGGTTATGGTTTGGGCTTACTGCCCACGGCTTCATCACCGTCACAACTTGTATCGGCGCTCTTTAAGGAACCTTTAGTCATTCCACTAAATAATTTTAAAAATTTATAATATTATTCTGCCTTTCCTCCTTATATTACTTACCTATTCAATGGCAGAAATAGCCCCCTGTTATCCCCTGTTATTCCAGCCATTATAAATTTACTTTTATGTGTAAACTTTCTTTCTCCTCAGCCGATAACCATTGCAACGACACTTGAAAATTAAGGATTAGATATGGCAAGTATCAGTGCATTGGGCACCGGTTCAGGATTAGATTTAACGTCTTTGTTAGATCAGTTAAGTACTGCAGAACAAGGGCGTTTAACCCCACTAACACAACAGCAAACCAGCTATAAAGGCAAATTGACGGCCTTTGGTGTGCTGCAAAGTGCCCTAGCAAAATTAGAAACTTCAGCCGCAGCATTAAAAAAAGCAGACACCATAAACACCACAACTGTTAGTGGTAGTAATACCGCATTTAGTGCAACCACGGACAGCAAAGCCACTGCGGGCTCTTATACTATTGAAGTCACTAATATTGCTAAAGCACAATCACTGTTGTCCTCTGACGTCGCAACCGCAACCGAGCAGTTGGGTAATAGTAATGCCAGCCGAACTATTACTATTAGTCAACCAGGGCAGAAAAAACCTCTAGAAGTCACGTTAGAGAGTGGAAAAACCTCACTGACTGATATTCGTGACGCTATTAATAAACAAGAAGGCAGTGTCAGCGCCAGTATTATGAAAGCCGATGACAATACCTATTATTTGTCATTAACAGCTAAAGATACCGGAACTCAGTCAGAAATGACTGTGAGTGTGACTGGCGATGATACTTTAAATGATTTTCTGAACTATACGCCAAGTGCTACCGGTGGTAGTGGTGGGATGACACAAAAAGTCGCCGCAGAGAATGCTGAATTAACGGTCAACGGCACCAGCATTGTACGTCAAAGCAATACAATTACAGATGCGCCTCAAGGCGTAACAATTAATCTAAAATCAGAGACAAAGGCTGGCGCACCAGAACAATTAAACATCATTCGTGATAACTCAGCGACTAAAACGGCAATCCAATCTTTTGTTGATGCATATAACTCGCTGCAAACCACCTTTGCTTCTTTAACGAAATATACAGCAGTTGAAGCCGGTGCCGACCAGTCCACCAGTAATGGGGCATTAGTTGGTGATGGCACTTTACGTAATATCCAAACTCAGTTGAAAGGTCTAATCGGGTCGGCTCAATCCGGCGATATTAAAACTCTCACCAGTTTAGGCATTACACAGGATCTTGATGGGAAATTAGTCGTTGATTCAGACAAACTTGATGCTGCATTAAAAGATAAACCCAACAGTGTCACTGCATTCTTTGTCGGCGATGGTAAAACCACCGGTTTTGCTACCCTAACTGATAACTTGCTTAATACTGCTCTCGATACAACTAATGGCTCACTGAAAAATGCCACTGACGGTATCAATAAGTCATTAAAAAGTTTAGACAAACAAGTTACTGCTACCACTGAGAGCATCACTGCCACTATTGCGCGTTATAAAACACAGTTTACGCAATTAGATAAAATGATGACCTCATTAAACAGCACGGCTAACTTCTTAACACAGCAATTCAGTTCATAAAGGATAGTGTATGTATAACCGATCAGGGAGCCAAACCTACGCGCAAGTAGGGTTGGAAAGTGGCGTAATGAGTGCCAGCCCTCATCAGTTGATCGTGATGCTATTCGACGGGGCGCAAAGCGCCCTGGTTCGTGCACGAATTCTGATGACTCAAGGTGATATCCCAGCCAAAGGGGCTGAGATATCTAAAGCGATCAACATTATTAATAATGGTCTGAGCGCAGGTATCGATATAGAAAAAGGCGGCGAGCTGGCAGAAAACTTGTCAGCCTTGTATGACTACATGTCACGGCGCTTATTACATGCTAATTTATATAATGACGAACAGGCTATTGATGAAGTCGCATCTTTGCTAGAGAACATTGCGGATGCCTGGCGGCAGATCGGCCCCAATTATCAACCCAATTAGGACCCCATTTAATGGAACGTCACCAGCACCTTTTGTCCGAATATCAACAAATCCTGATTCTCAGTGAGCAAATGCTTGTGCTGGCTACTGAAGGAAAATGGGATACGCTGGTTGATCTGGAAATGACTTACCTTAAAGCCATAGAAAGCACCGCAAATATCACTATATCCTCCTGCTCATCTCTGGCATTACAAGAGTTATTACGAGAGAAGCTAAAAGCTATTTTGGATAATGAAGTTGAGATCAAACGCTTATTACAACTGCGCCTCAATGCCTTAAGTGAGTTGGTTGGGCAATCTACCCGACAACAGGCTGTTAATAATACCTATGGTCAGTTCCCTGACCATGCATTACTGCTGGGTGAAACACAGTAATCGGCAGTTCAGATAGTCGCTATATATTGGCTGACCGCTCAGTAGTTACTTGCCAATGCAATTATTAACATGATGATTGATTGTCATTGTTTTTAACATGTAATTATATTGGCAGTAACAATTACCCATATCTAACTGGCTATTATTCTCATACTTAATACTTTTCGCTAAAATAGTCAGTTACTGTGAGTTTTCTATTAAAATAAGTTGCTAGTCTGCTATTCAAGGCGTAAAGATATTCTTAGGCTTAAATTGTGAAATGAATATCGATGGAACGTACAATTAATTTTTGCCCTGGTGTGGGTAGCTCGGCACATGTTATTCAACACACAGAGCTACTACTCACCTCTGTTTATATTGAGCATCCTTTGCTCATTATGGTGAACCGTGGACATAAGGTTATCCGTTGGGATAATCAAGAGTGTATTGTCCAATCCGGCGAAATAGTCGCGGTCAGCAGCGGCCAGACCGTCGATGTCATTAATAGCCTATCGGATGATGGGTTATTTTTCAGTCACCAACTTCGCTGTGATCCTCGGTTGATTGCTACTTTTGCCAATCATCCGGCCTCAGCCTGTCTTGATGTTATTCCTGGCGTTATGCCCGTACGCAATTTAGCACCCGAATTTATTAATACTTTCAGCAATACTTTTAAAGCAATATCAGATACAGGTGATATCCCTGCGACTATCGTCAGGCACCGCATGCTTGAATTACTGCTTTGGTTAGCTCAACGTGGTGTTAAATTTATACTCAGTGAAGGCAATTCATTAAGTGAAAAGGTTCGTCGTTGTCTCGCAATTGATCCACACAAAATATGGTCAGCCTCTGAAGTCGCCGCACATATGGCAATGAGCGAAGTGGTATTACGGCGGAAATTGGCTGCAGAAAATACATTATTACGTGACTTGATGATTGATGTCCGAATGACCAGTGCCTTACGCCTATTACAAGGAACAGACTGGCCAATTTCACTTATTGCCAGCCAAGTCGGTTACGAGAGCGCATCACGTTTTGCTGAACGTTTTCGCAAACGTTTTGGTTTTGCCCCCACTGCAATTAGAGGACATCATCGATTGCAGCCATCAGATAATGACCCTGCGTCTCTGCATTATCATGACTATTTAAGCCTCCACACACCGGATTAAAGCTCTGGATATCACAAACGGGCATCAGATCGTTTTTACGACTTGTGTTTATCTCCTTACCTACCAATACATTTCTATTTATTTAGATATCTCACATCCTTTCTACTGGTCGTCATTCGGACTGCTAAATACTGCTTTTAGGTATTCTGCGCGCTAAAACATTTTTTTTAGCTCAGTCATCAGTTTTTTCATCCAACAATCCTGACACTATCTCTAAAAAAGTTTTCATAATCATATAATTAACCATAAGCCACTGAAAGAAAGAGGAATATGTTAATTAGAGTGGCACATTCTATGATTAGAATTGATGAAATAATAATCTTTCGGGGCGGTTATGATGCCAAGCAACCTGTTCGGACTAAAAAACCGCTATCCCTTACATATCCAGATTGCGGCACTCTTTACCTTGCTGATTGTTTCAATCGGCACCGTAATCATTATTTTTGGTCATAGCCAACTGACCAAACTGACTGAGATCAGTACCAATAGGCAGTATCAAAAAACAGGTGAAGCCATTGCCGCCGAGTTGGATGCCGTGACTCGGCCAATGATGATGTCTGTTAATATTCTGGCTAGCATGCAAATTACGGAATTCACAACCCTTGAACAGAGAATGGGATTTGTCGGTAAATTTATTGAAATCTTAAAGCAAAATGACTACGCCAGTGCCGTATATAGTGCCTATCCTAACGGGGATTTATTCATGCTACGGCGGCTGACGGATGCCAACCGTATATTATTTCATGCCCCAGAAAATGCCGAATGGATGATCCAAAGCAATCGTTTTCTGGATAGCTTGCCGGAAAAACGCTTTATTTATCTGGATAAACAGCAACAAGTTATTGCAGTTATGCCTCGCGATAATGATAACTATGACCCCCGGCGCAGAGACTGGTTTATTTTGGCCTCAGCTAGTCCGACACTGATCACCTCCCCTATCTATATTTTTAAAGGCACAGGAGAAGCCGGTTTTACCTATAGCCGGCAAGCGGAGAATAAACAGGCAATTATTGGTTTGGATGTTTCTCTCGCATCCTTATCACAGTTTTTAATAAGGCAAAATTTACCGTCGGGTAGTCAGGCTATTATTATTAATTCTCGCGGTGAGGTTATCGCCAGCCTACCTAAAGATAAAGGGAACACGACCGCTTCGGCTCACACTGACAAGCAGATCCCAGTATTGCAAACCTTGCTTAATGCTCAAGAAAATAGCACGTCGGGAAGTAGTCCAAATGGCGATAATAATAATCGTAGTATTCTGTTTGAAGCCCAAAACCAAAGTTGGTATGGCTCAGTTGTTGACATTAATAACAGTGGGAATCGATATCAATTGGTTATTGCTACACCTGCAAGCTATCTAACTGCGGATGCAAATTCTATTCGTAATCATTCAACCTTTATTGCATTTATTTTACTAATGCTCAGTTTGCCAATTGTTTGGTATTTCTCAAGAAAGATATCCAAGCCCCTTATTCGTTTACGTCAGGATGCTGATTCAATCAGTAACTTATATTTTGAGGAGCGAGAGCTAGAACACTCCGTGATTGAAGAAGTGGATGAACTGCACAAATCAATGTCGAAAATGAAATCGACACTGAAACAGTTTATTTCAATGGGTAATATGCTGACCGCTGAAAATAACTTCTTCCGTCAGATGCAGGGATTATTGAGTGAAACTACCGACATTGCTGCTATGACGGGAGGAATTATCTTTCTTGCCGATAAAAATGAGGGCGTCTTTACACCAACAGCATTTCGCTGGAATGGTCAAAATATTCCCGTAGCAGAGATGTCTTCATTGCAAGTAGCAGAAGATAATTTCACTACTTTCCAACCGGTACTTGAAGGAAAAACCATCACCGGAACACTGAATAAAGAAAACATATTTAGCCAATTACAGGATTTTCTACAGCCATATTTACCACTACGTTTTATTGCTGTACCAATGAAAACCCATGATGAGCAACTGTTAGGTTTCCTGCTGCTATTTAACCCTTATGTATTAAATACGGAACGTGAACGCGCGAAGATTCAGTTAGTAAACGCCTTGGTGGGTAGTCTCTCTGTCTCTGTGGAAACACAGAGATTGTTGCAAGAACAAAAAAACCTGCTCAATGCCTTTATCGAGCTTATTGCCGGAGCGATAGATGCCAAGAGTGCTTATACCGGTGGACACTGTCAGCGCGTACCTGAAATAACCAAAATGCTGGCCCGAGCCGCCGTTAATGTTAAAGAAGGGCCATTCGCGGACTTTACTTTATCAGAAAATGAGTGGGAAGAATTGCATACTGCCTGCTGGTTACATGACTGCGGCAAAATAACAACACCTGAATTTGTTGTCGATAAATCAACAAAACTGGAATTAATTTATGACCGTATCCATGAAGTCCGTATGAGATTCGAAGTATTAAAACGCGAGAAAGAAATTGCTTTCTTGCGTCGCCATGCAAATGTCACTGCCAGTGACACTGACCAACAATTGCTGGCTGACGAATTACGTCAATTAGATGAAGATTTTTACTTTATCGCTAATTGTAATGTCGGCGGCGAATTTATGTCTGATGAAGCAATAACCCGTATCCAGCAAATTGCCGGTTATCGCTGGACGCGTACATTGGATGATAACGCAGGTATTGCTAATGAGGAACGAGCACGTAAAGCCCGGCAGCCAGCCGCATCATTGCCAGTACAAGAACCTATGCTGGCAGATAAAGAAGAACATATTATTTATCGCGATAATAAAAACAGACGTCCAGAATATTATGATTTCAAAGTGCCAGAGCCAACCTTACTTTATAACCGTGGGGAGATTTATAACCTCAGTATTCGCCGTGGGACACTGACGGAAGAAGATCGTTATAAAATAAATGAGCATATTATGCAGACGATTGTGATGCTAAAAAAACTCCCCTTCCCACGCACAATGGCAAATGTGCCAACCATTGCCGGTGGGCATCATGAACGTATGGATGGCAAAGGATATCCTTATCAGCTGACTTACAAACAGATGAGCATCCCGGTGCGGATGATGGCAATTGCCGACGTATTTGAAGCACTAACCGCGGCAGATCGTCCCTACAAACCAGGGAAATTATTATCTGAAGCACTGAATATTATGGTCAATATGGTGAATGAGAATCATCTGGACAGAGAGCTTTTCATTTTATTCCTGCAATCCGGCATTTGGTATGAATATGCCACGACTCACTTGCAAGCGGATAAAGTGGATATTATTGATATCTCAGTCTTACTGCAGAGGATTGGTCATCAGGATATTTCATTGGCTGAAAGCGCTTAACGACAACAAGCAAGAAACGGAGTGTGCGTCGCAAGGAATTAGCGCTATGCTTTTTATTTTTCGCACACAACACGAGGGAGTTTTTAGGTATGTATTATAGCTACGGTGAGATAGAGATTAATCACCTCAAAAAGCGGGATAAAAAGATGGCCGCGGCCATTGAACGACTAGGGATGATCGTCCGCCCGTTATCACCCGATTTATTTGCTGCATTAATCAGAAATATCGTTGATCAACAAATCTCAGTTAAAGCCGCCCTCACCGTCAATACACGTCTGGTGGCATTATTAGGTGCCGTAACACCTATGGCCGTTGCAGCAACTCCCATCGAAGCGATTCAAGGCTGCGGAATGACCATGAAAAAAGCCGGATACATTAAAGGCGCGGCTGAGGCTGCACTTGATGGTTCGTTAGATTTATCGGCTCTTTCCCAGTTACCCGATAATGAAGTGATTACTCAGTTATCAAGCCTGAATGGTGTGGGTGTTTGGACTGCGGAAATGCTGCTTATCTCCTCACTTTCCCGCCCGAATGTGCTCAGTTGGGGGGATTTGGCGATCCGCCGTGGCATGATGAATTTATATCGTCATAAAACACTGCCACGTGAACGTTTTGAAAAATATCGTCGCCGTTACGCGCCTTATGGAACAACCGCATCTCTTTATCTGTGGGCATTATCACACGAAGAAATTGAATAATACCCGTGATGCACTTCATAGCAACTACGGGTTGTTTATCTTATTCTTCAAGATATTGATCGCCCATTTTATCTAATGCTTTCACCAGCCTTTTAATATTGACGCAGCCCGGTTTTGACACATTAAACTTTGAGGCGCAGGTATTCTTCATTTGCCCTACCCAGTAAGCCTTAAGAATCGAAGAGTCGACTAATTTCATGCAGGCAATACGTTCTTTTTTTGCATAACGATTACTGCAAACTGCCTCAGAAACTTTCATGATTGCGGGTACCGCCAAGAGGGTTTGAGGTTCACTAGCAAATGAAAATGCGGGGAAAAAGGCAAGAAATAACATTAAATAAACTCTCATCACAACCACCTGTATCAATTGATTTAAATAATAACTATCGCTTCAAATTGTTACATAAGTGTTGAATGAAATTTTGCTCTCAGGTGCGAAGTGAATTATTGCTAAAGGATAGGAATCTCTTGGGTTGGCATTTCACTGCACAAAACCCAAGCTATTTAAAATTGCGCTGACACTATTCAGAGATGAAAAAAATTATTAGACACCCATATTCATTATGTGAAGTGGTTGTTTTTAAATTCGCGTAAGTTCGTGTGAACTTCGTGGCTGGCAGTGACTTACCGCAAAGTGTCTCAACTGTGATTGGCATAGTTCGAGTTAGTTTGCGGTAATTTTTTGCCCCATTTTTGCCCCACTCACTACTTACCACTCCCACAGGCATCCCTGCCAACAATCACACTGTCAATATTACCATCTGCTTCAAAATTCTACGCCAACCAAGATTGATCGTTTTAACCGATCAATAAACAATCATTGATCTGTCTAACCAATTTGAATGTTTGCTGATCAATTCATACCCTATCGCCACCACATCAAAGGACACATACTCATGAAATGGAACATTATCTCTGGAAATAAAGAGAGCTTTACGGGCGCACCTGAGTGGGCCTCAAAGAAAGTAATAATTGACGGCGATATGATGTGGTGGGATGGCGTTTCAAGGCTTGAACCAGTATCAGGACCTGTTGCTACCTGTCAGTTTGAGTATGAAGAAGAGTTTAAGGTAATTGCTGAAAGGAAAATGAATTAACTTACTCTTTCTTAATCTCACTCTCTGCTGGCGGGACATATGTCGGCACAGGAAGAAACTCACGCATGAAGTCCGGAAAGCTATAATAAAAGTTATACCATCGCTCATCACTGAATTCGATATTACCCGTAAATTCAAAATAGTCGGTATCTATCCCGCCAGAAGACCAATTAATAATTTTTTGTCTGCTAACATCTTCGAACGCAAAATAATCCATGATTTATCCTTAAAATGAATAGCCGTTGCAATACACGCTGTAACTGGGGGTGGTGACCCCTGATCCCGTTGTCAGGAATAAAGCGTTCGATGCTTTGGTAACAAGTACCCACGCAGAAAAACTCGCAAGTGGCCCCCCTATTTGAGAGAACACTCGTCCAATTTGACGATCTGATGCCGCTACCCTTATCAAAGAGTTGCCAGACCCTGTCGCATTAATTATCGCTTCAATTAAGGCCGACTTTGTATTTTTGGGTGCTGCCGCATCAAGGCTAAATGATTGGCTTGTCACGTTTCCAGATCCTGAAGAAACTGCTGAGGCGGCAATAATTACTGTACGGTCTATCTGCTGCCCCTCAACTAATAAGCTAGATGCGGTTCGCCATACGCTGATAAGTGCAGATGCGGTATATCCGGCTGGCATAGTTACACCGCATACTTCGGGTGCAACACTGCCGGTTGTATTTACAGCGAGCAATGCTGATGCAGTGCTAGACGGATTATAAATTGCATATAGTGCAACAAATCCATTCGCCGGAGCGGTTCCCGCATTCATACCACCCGCACCCACCGTAGCTAGATTTATGCTTTTATTGAAATTCGGTATTTTATATTGCAATCCACCGGCTGTTTGCACAATTATTTCAGCCGCAACGAGTGCAGCAGTAGCGCTTGCGAGGGTTACATTCATAGTAACGTATCTGGCAGTACCAATAACGCCTGTTAACTGCTGCTGTGTTATCTTGCTGTTGATATTCTCATTCATCTGATTAAGCGATGGCATTATTACTTGTGTGCCGTCCGGGGCTATTATTGTTACGTTGCCAGTGCCAGTCGTTATTAATTGCCAGTCTTCAAGCAAACCTTGGTATAAAGCCAATTGAACAGCGGTTCGCCGTGCTAAATCAGACATTGAATTTGATACGGTTGTTACTATTGCATAATCTGAATTAGTAATGGATGAAGTTACATTACTTACTGTTCTTATTTTGGTGTCACTATCAACAGCTAATATTTCATATATAACAACCTGACCCGCACCGGGAACGAAAAGCATTTGTCCGGGAGCAATGCCAAATATTGGATTACTCCATAACGTGCCAGTACCGGTAATAACATTTGTTCCGGCTACGGACGTGACTTTACCTGCCTTATACCAAGACATATGATTATTCCTAATTTGATTTAAAAGTAAGTGTCAGTATTTAGAACAGGTAAAGCTAACGGGCTATTACCGTATCTATTGTCACTCATTGGGACGCTGTTTAAATACGCACCTTGTCCTGCCGTTATACTTGACCCCGACATCCTCATAGCGGTTAGATACCACCCTATAAAGCCCCCGCTTTGTTCCAGTCCTGCTGGCAGCCCACCAAGGCTAGGTAGGGGTATCATGGGTCTTGTTATGCCAGTATTTACCCATGTATTAGGTGTGGAACTTAGCTGTGTCGTATTTGCCAGAAGTAGCGGCGCGTATCGGGATGAATATGTGCATTGCCCTGACGTATTAAAAATAGCTAGCCCCGCCGTTCCCGCGCTAGGTGGTGCGGGGAAAAACCCCGTAGTGAAAACACACACGTTAGCAACCACTGAACCGTTACTCGTCGAGCCAGTAGAGTTGATAGCAAAGCAATGAATATTTTTATTGGGACTATCGTAAAGTAAAGACACATTAGGATCGTTCCAATTGGCAAACACGATAGCATTATCACGGTTCGGTATCCCTGCTGGTACTTGCCAATCTGACGATATAGTGACCTGCCCCCTCCATGTGCAAAACCCCAATGCTGTCGCGTCGGTTATTGCCATAAAATTAGCCGAATTTTGCAAGAATAATCCGTAGGTTCCAAACGATGGGGATGTCGGAATCTCAAACGCTGAGAATGTCGCCCATCCCTTATTCTCATTTGTAGTGCCAAAAGTGATACGATTACCCTTCATTGAATAACCATTAATATACCACGCATAGGCAGAGGCCGACCCCGCGGGGGTGTTAACACCCCCGAAGGATGTCGGGACTAAATATAATTGCCCCCCCGTATACCCATTCAGAACAACGGATGGCGGGTTGCCTGTTCCCAATGTGTCGTAGTTTCCTAGAAATCTAAGTAACCGTGTTCCAGATGTCATATAGACACCCTTTCCCCCATCGCTGGGGGAGACATATAGAATAGGTTCCGCCATTAGAAATACCCTAATTTAACTGCGACCTGCCCATTACTGTGGTACGTGGTTATTCCTAAATTATTTATAACTGTCCGGATGCCACTAGTGGTTGTATCCATTGTGATTAGTCCTCTAACTGTGGCATTGTTAAATGTGGCATTCCCATCTTTATCTATATTCCAGCCAATTGTAGATCCATTCCAATTAGCTGACTGGATGTAATTACCAATTTTGGCGTTACTAATAGAGCCGTCTTGAATAAATGCGTCATTGATAAATGTTTGCCCATTAACAACCGCAAACGGTGATGAAACATTACCAGATGGACCCGAGAGCAATATAAATTGATCAGCAGTAAAACCAATTGATGATTTAGCTACTCCATTAATAAACTCCGCACCAATTACCATGCCAGCATTGACTAAATTACCGTTATAGTTGATTCCCGCACGTAAGCTGTAAGTTGTGCTTGCGCCGTTACTATCAACAATGGCGGTAAGTTTCTGGTCGATTGCTGCCGTTTGGCCTTCGAATGTTGCAGTAACCAATGTTTCAAACTCAGCGAGTGCCCTTTCAGCGTCAGCAGTCGTGGTCGTTAAGTGGATAACGCCGGCTCTATTCTCACCATATTGTGCCCATTGCTGCACGATACCAGCATCATTCGCAAGAGCATTTTCCAGTATCGCCTCGGCATTCATAAAATCATTATCAAATAACTGCTTCCCTGCCTCTGTATTATTAATGAAATCATCACCAATCGCTTCGAGAATAGCGCTTGTGTCTGTACTGGACATGCCACGAACCCAATCAATCCACGGTGACTGATTGCCAGATTTATCAACTATCCGCGCACGAAACCAAAACACTTGCCCTGCTCGCAATCCCTGCATGGTGTAGTTCCGTTGCGGGTGCGGCACATCACTCAACAACATGGCATCAGTGCCATCAGCAGACAGACTATATTCAATCTCTGTTTTTAACGCATCTTCAGCCCCTTCCGGATAACCCCAACTCAGGGTAATACCAAAGAGAATGCCAGTAGCAGCAAAGCCAACAGGTATGGGAGGATTCCCCTCTTTGCCTTTTAGTGTTGTTTCCTGCGCGTTCGCCCAAATACTAGATATCTCAGAGGGGTTAATAGCACGAACACGAGCCTGATATTGTCCCGCATAAATTCCTTCAACCTGAAATCCTTGAGCGGAAGTACGTGGCGCTGATATCCAATTACCGTTATCACGGCGCCACTCTGCCTCGTATGCTATTGCGCTAGCAGCAGGCTCCCATGTCACACGCAATGTTGTTACGGCCAGCCCTTGAGATAGAGCTGAAAAGCTATCAATGACAACATTCGTTGGTGGCGGCTGGACACCTGGTGGAATTACGCTGATTGGTCGCTCATCAATACGAGCGCCAGTATCAATCCGCTCATATTTATCGGGATCATGCTGGACGGCAGAAATACTGTACGTGTTGTCGTCATTGTCAGAAATTCCGGTCACCCGATATTGCTGAATGGCTAGATCATCAGCATCAACAGACCAGCCGCCTTCTGCTTCCGGTGTTTCGCTGTAAGCCATTGTGACAGTGATTACCTTCCCGTTTATTGCTTGTACCGTTCTACCTTGGGCCACGCCACTAGGTAAGTTAACGAGTAACCGGTCACCCACTTTGACATCAGCCACGCGGTCCAGAGTGATATTACGGCCCGACGCCGTGCTAATACGCCCTCCCATCTTCCGACCGGATAACATCTCATCCGCAACGCCAATGATATGACCAGGCAGCGGAATGGCACCATCCAACCCTACATTGAAATTAACGGTTCGGTCTTTACTATTTGTCAGCAGCGCCCAGCGCCCACGCCTATTTGCCTCTGTTTGCCTAATGCAGCCGATAGCTGTCATATCGAGTTGATTGACGCCGTAGCGGCGAACCAGATCATTATCAGATACGGCCTCGATTGCATCCTGAAAGTTGTTGGCGGGATCACTCCAACTCACCATCGAAGTTGTGTAGCGCTTTTTCTCAGAACCACCGCCATAGGTGAACTGTCCGTCAATCACACTGGCCCGTGTGAATATATAGTCCACATCGCGTGGCATATCTGCCAAAGCGCAAAGCTGATTATTTCCCCAGTAAGTCATGCCACGGAAAATGGCAGCCAAATCACGGAGTACTGTAAAAGCCTCAGCCTGAGACTGAATATACACGTCACAAGTAAAACGAGGCTCAGTACCACTTCCACCCCGCCCATCAGGAACAAGCTGATCGCAATACTGACCAATTCGATAAAGCTCCCACTTATCTATCTGATTCGTATCAATCCGGCTACCAAGCCCGAACCGTTCAGCTAATACAATATCGTAAAAAATCCATGCCGGATTATTTGTATAAGCCCACTTAAATGAACCATCCCACACACCGGAATAGGTACGAGTCACTGGATCATAAGTAGTAGGAATACGAACAATCCTCCCTTTTGGCTCACACGAAATAACTGGGATATTCTGAAATTGAGTTGCATCGAATTCGATATAGAGAAGTGCTGTATTTGGATAACGCAATTTAGCATCGATGACTTCAGAAATAGCCTCAACATTCATCTTGTCGGCAATGCGGCCTGAGTTAGCATTGGCAGTAATTCGGCGAGAACGAATTTGCCAGCCGGTCGAGGCTTTAGGTAAATTGATTCGATGAGAACGCTCATACAACGTTGTTGTTTTACCGTCTATCGCAGTATTGAGTAACGTTGAATAAGCCCCGCCGTCAGTAGAAATATCAATCGCATATTCAATACGATACCCACCCACATCACCGTTATCGGCCTGCCGTTGCAATGAAGGCCACCCTAGACGAATACGTGTAGCCGACAACTGAGTGTTTGTGATGGATCGAACCCATGGCGTATCTGATTTCAGCTCTGTGTTAACCGTTATCTCATTCTCAACATTTGGCATGCCTTGGATGTAGTCTTGAGCCTGAGTGCCGGGACGATATTCCCACGTTACACCTGTAAAGTTACTGGTGCCGTCAGAGTTCTTAATCGGAGTTCCATCAAGATAAATATTGGTTCCATCCAGGCCCCCTGCAAACTCCCCCTCACCGAGGGCAATTAATAACTTTGCTCTTGCGGTCGATTGAATGCTATCCGGTGATTCAACTGGTGTTGTGGCATTGCTACTCCCACCTTTGCGGCCTTTAATCGGTTTACGTGCCATATTTCACCCATAAAAAAGCCCACCTTTCGTGGGCATTGGTGTGTTTATTGATCAACTCAATGGCGATTACCGGCTGATCTTCTATTGTGTAAGGTCAGCCCACTCTAGCCATGCGCGGCTTGAGTGTTATCTATCGGAGGAATGGCTGATTTACTCTGGGATAAGGAAATTAAAATGTTAAAAGGTCATGATTTTATGAAACCACTGAGCCAGCAGCTTGATAGCGTGCTGCCACAATTTGATCTACATGCTGATGTCATTGATAAAGCACTGCCTTTCTATCTCGCCATTATTGCCAAGTCATCAGGGAAAACCGCACAGGAATTCTTTGGCTACAACATGAAGGCATTGGAATTAATTTATGGGTCTTCACATGACGGTAAGAACGCTAAGGAATTGGCGGAATCGGCTTATGCTTATTCGATAAACGCTAAAGCTAGAGAAATATTCGATAAACTGGATAAACTAGAGGAGTGATATCATGGCGCGGTTATTCCGCGCCTAACCCCAACTTTTGGCAATAATGGCGAGCATATTCTTCTGCTCGTGCCATAACACCACTAAAGGTACTTTCATCGGTATAATCTTCAACATAATGTATTGTTAATGTGGAGCGATCACTTTCATCGTCAGTAAAGCCACTCACGTGAACTTTAGAATATAATGTTTTTATCATACCGAAGCTGAAGTCTTTACTTTTCTCAACTCGGTCTTCGTAGTCTGGTGCTACGCGCATATCCCGCACTGGTGATAAAACATCAAAACGCAACTTTAATCGTTGAGTGGACGCCAAAGCTATAGAGTTATCACTCGTGACTTGATTGACTCCAACCCGCACTGAGTACTGGCGAGCATTAGCTTCAGCATTTTCAATAATAGCTGATACGTTTGATACTGTATCTGGCTGAATAAAAGCATTAGCGATAAAAACCTCCCCCTCATTAATTGAGAAATTACCACCAACCAGATTTGTAACTACATTCTTAAGAGAACTAACTTCATTTTCTAATTCTTCAATTCGCTGTTCTTGCGTCATAACTCACTCCTGCCTTTCGGCGTTAATTAAAGTAACCACTCTTACATTTGATCTTCAGCATAAATACCCGCCGAGATAACCGCCCCGCCAATTCGACGCTTGCCGTAGAGTACGCCCACAGGGTTACCCTGAGCTGTAGAGTTAACTGGGCCGCCGAATGCATAGCTTGGTTTGTTGTCCGGCGATTGCCTCATAGCTAACCCACTCTGCTGCGGTGATAGCATCTGGATTACGCCGCCAAGAGCCATCGATGCGCCCATCATTGCCATTGCACCACCCCATACTCCACCCGCACCAAACGCCACCGCCAAGCCTCCACTCATAAATGTTGCCATGCCGATTAAAGCTACACCGAGTATGGTCTGGAACAGCCCACCCCGTTTGCTCCCTATAATTACAGGCACAATGCGAATTTCTTGGCCGCCGCTGGCAAGCTCCAACTCATCCTTACCGATATTTCTCTTATTTTTGAATACAGCAAACGTTAGCCCTCGCTGCTTGGCCGTCATCAGGTATTGCTCAAAGCCAGGAATAGTTACACATAAGGCCTTAATAACTTCGCCAGAGCTACCAACTAATCGTTGATGGTCGCGACCGAACATCTTAGCTAATGAGCCACTTAGTTTGATTGGTGTCATTACTTCTTGCGCAAATACAGTCATATTATCTCCAATAAAAAAGGCCGCCTAAGCGACCTCGATTTTTTTACATAGTTGTTAGATACATTTTTTAATTCCATCAACTCTCTGATTAATTCTCCAGTCAAATAATCCTGTTTGAACAAAAAACTTAACTGTAGAACCATTATCTATATTTTCTACATCTGCTACTTCTGTTTGGTTTGGGGTAAATACTGAGAACCCATTTGGTAGCAAGCTCATACTGACGTCTGTAGCACCACCGCCAACTACTTTAAATTTCTGCCATTCCATGGTGATGCAAGTGGCAAGATCCTGAGCATCTTTCTTGCTCTTAAATTCTGAGTGCGGGCCACGCTCTCTCATTTCACTTATGCTAGAACATGCAGTTAGAACTATAACAACCAACCCAATGATTATATTTTTCATTCTTAACCTTATTATTTATTTGTCGGAATGCTTTCTATCTCTTCTTCAATTTTCTTATTTTGCTCGCAACCTTCTTCCTCAACACCAACAGCACAACCAGCCTTTATATACCCAGCTTCATAGGCTTTAATAATAGCTGTATTTACAATGCGCTCACACAATTCAACCCCAGTACTTCGCCCCTGACATACTGATGTGGCCACATCTTTTATTACAGTTTTATCTGAGCTAGCAAAAACGCCACAAGAAACAAAAACCATTAGCAATAAACCTGCAATAACCCCTTTGAACATATCCCTATCCCCATCAAAGCCAGTGAAAACCTTTAGCCATTAACCCTGACAAACCAAGGGCTACAGCTATTATCGCACCAAAAAGTAATCTAAAATCAGTTTTTGAGTCGCATTTGACTTCATTAAACTCAGACCTAATATCACGCTTAATCTCGCGGACATCAGACTTAACCTCATCTAATGATTTTTTTATATGCTCTACATCTGATTCAAGTTTGGCGACACGTATATGCATATCTCCTCCACCTCCGCCATCATCCTGACCGGAGCCATTCCCACCCCAGCCACCCTTGCCCGATATGGGGGTGCCAATATTAGTGACATTATTCATCTTTGCCACCATTTGGTTTCTGTTGGTCTCTATCTAATATCCATTGACTAATGTGATCTGCATTAAACATCCGAACATAGCCGCAATTATCACAATAAACAGGATAGTACTTTAATATGGCTGTTGTGCCGTCGCTGTCTAAGAGAGAGCGATTTTCAAAAATGAAGATTTCAGCATCAGCAACCTTTGCCAACGGTGAAACAAAAGTATTGTTATAGTCATGCCCGCATTGAGTGCATTCAGATGGAACACCTTTTTCTGTAAGGAACTGAGCTAAATCAGACTTTACTATTATCACTCCATTATCCCCATCCATAACAGTTCGTTACATGATAGCAGGGGGATGGTGCAAAACAACGCAAAAACCCACAGTTAAGTGGGTTGGGCTTTGGTTACTCGTTAAATTATTTTGGTGCTATTTAAGCTGCCACACCATTGATGCCAAGCATTTTTGAAAGTTTGGTTAGTCCTTTAGCGGTAACAAGAACCTGTTCTACCACCTTTTCACTACCATCTCCCCTCGATACGGTGGTCACCTTGTGCTCTAACACTCCTTGCTGGATTCGCTCTTGATATGCCAACCACGTTCTCCCACCGGTACGGCGATAAATCCAATGATTTTCTGACATCAGTTTGAAAAGAAACTTTGGCTGAACCTGCAAATGTTTCGCGGCATTAGTGATGCACATAGTGCCATCTGACTTAGCAATTCGCTCTAGGGCTTCAACATCCGGCGTCATTTCTTCAACCTTATGCTCAAGTGCGATAACTTTCTCGCTGTATGTGAGCAAGGTACCGCGCAAAAACTCAGGGTCATTTAATGCTGCCATCGGGTCGAATGCTGGTTTCAGTTTTCCTGCCTTGTAGTCGAGGAAAGTTTGATTAACCTTCAGGCGATATGATGGTGAAATCCACCCAGCATATTCGACAGCAAGAAGTTCGTGGGCGAAGGTGCCTGGAGCGATGCCACCTTTAACTGATTTGATTACTTCATAACCTAAGTGCGAATTTACACTTAGCTCATTAACCAGTGCTTTAGTAGTAGCCCTACGCATCCATTGGCTCGGCGATTTATCTTCACCCTTACCACTGGCCTTGTGTAATGAGTTCAGGTTAAAGCGCCCTTCGGTATCAGTGTTAATCTCAACACCAGCGATGACAGGCAGAGATTTATTTGCTAAAGTTAAATCAGTCATTAAAGACCTCGCAGTTTTATTTGACATGACCGCCAGCTCGTAACTGGCGGTTTTTTATTGCCTGTGTTCTGGCAAAATTAGTGGATTTCCTTTCCAGTAGCACCTCTCAGTTTGCACAGCAGACTATTACCTCTTTCCGCGGCGCGCCCTTTCGGTTGAATATGGGCAACTTCCCTTACCAACACCTTTCTTGACTCTTCTATTACGTAGCGAGTCTCATACGCCAAGTCATAGAAGTTACCCGAATGGGTAGACTCCATCTGTAGTAATGCTGGGTAAATGATTTTGCTCATCTTTCTTGCTCTATCAGCCCACAACCACATGTTTGCCATTTTAAGTAATTCATCATCTGAAAATTGCTTAGTGATAGGTGAGTGCTCAACTTCATTATCCAGCACATCCAATGCCCATTTACGAAATTCCTTGGCTACCGGAGTGGTAGAAAACATCGCAATTAAATGTGCACCACGAATACTGAACAGACGAACCTTTTTGCGGTAATTTCCTGAGGTCATCATTTCGATGACCTGAGTCATTACTGGACTAAACTCATCGGCATTACGTGAAAATAAAGTGCTGATGGACTTGCTGCTTGAGTACTCCAGCGCTTTTGCCAACTCGGAAGAGGTTAACCAAATTTGCCCCTTATCTTGCACAGCATTGAACTTAGTGTTGTGGAATGTCAGTTGATTATTCGCTATACTTTTCATGTCGGTTGACTCGCTTAAGGTTGCTGACAAAATAGAAGCCTCGTTTGTGTTCTCGCACTTCGAGGCTTCGCCATTTCTACTGGATAACAACATCACCGCGATCCTCTAACTTCATAAGTAATTCCATCCGGTAAGCAATTTCTGACTGAATGCTTCTATGACAACGCTTCGCTGACTCTTGAATGCGTTGGTCTACCTCTTCAACAAAACGCACTTGACGCGGCTTGATAGATGAAACATTTTCGGACATTATGAACTCCTCTCTATTTAACACATGAAAACTCATATCAATGATCGCAAGTATTGGTCATTATATTTTATGAGTCAAGTTATTTTGGATAATGAGTTTATGAGTTTTGATTCGTTCTTCCCTAAGCGTGTTGCCACAGCAAGATCAACCATTGGGTTAACACAATCTGAGCTTGCAAGCCTTGCCGGTGTTGTACAACGACAAATTGCCGCATATGAAGGTGGTGAGGCTAAGCCTAGAGAAAAAACCCTGAATAAATTGGCTATTGCATTAGGTACATCACCTGAATGGCTAGCCTCTGGAAAAGGCGAGCCACCAAACCTTGGGACGTATATCCCTGCTGTAAACTTGAAGCAAATACCATTGATTGACCCAGCAATGGTTCCTCGCTGGCTTAGTAAATGGGAACTTAAAACTCATAAACTACATCCGTGTAAAATAGGTGTCAGCGATTTTGCCTTTGCCATAGAGATACAGGGTGATTCAATGGCGAAAAGCACAAACACAGGGATTAGCTTCCCTGAGGGGTCGATAGTAACTTTTGATCCACAACAAAAGGTGAATAACCAAGATTTTGTGATTGCCCTACTAGATAATGGCTTTTCGACATTCAAACAGGTGTTTATGGATAAAGGGATAGGAAGCGTATCTCTTTCAGCAATTGATATCAGATATCCAATGATGCACTTACATCAAGACGATATTGATACAGGTAAGGTTACCTTGATAAAGGCAGTTTATCTTGAAGTGCCTTTATATAAGATAAAAATTAAATAACCCCCACCGGCGCACGGACGCGCCAGATCACTGATCAAATGTCAGGATATCGGTAAAAATGATTTGCACTTATCTTGAATGGTTAATTAGATAACCGGAAAAACCAGTGAACAAATTCAGCAGGGAAATACAGCTTATTATTCTTCAGGAGGCCGTTAAGTCCTATCCGCTACCAACAGAAGCCTGTAATTTTAAGGATAAAGGTATTTTTACTGATGCAGAATCCAGTATTGCCAACATCCATTACTTGTTCGAGCATGGGCTTCTGGAAACCAGATACGGTGAGATACATTATGATTTAAATCTACTTCTAAACTCCCTCAAGGCAACAAAGGATGGTGTTGATTTTCTTTTAGGTGATGAAGGACTTAGCGCCATTTTGAAGGTAACGACAGTCAGGTTTCACAACGAAGCGTTCCAACAAATAGCAGATTTTATTAACCAAAATGCTCCAGACTCTCCCGATAAGAAGAAATTTTTGTCTCAGCTTCGAGAGCTGCCTTACGAGACCACAAAACACATCGCCCTTGAATTGGTAAGCAAGGGGTTGAATCAGACGCCAAACGTAATTCAGTGGCTACAAACGTTGATTCACCACTCCTGATCCGGGTAAAGCAAATCCAGCCCAACGATGCAGATATTTGGAGCCAGAACACATCTTCTTCACGATCACAGTCAAGGGTCATGTGGTCGTTTAAAAAAACGATGCTTTCTATTTTCATTTATTCTTCCATCTAAATATAAACACCAAGTAGGCGGACTTAAATTACAGGCCGTTATAACGAACCACCTTCATGGTCCTTTCTTGCCAATAACCACCATATGGCACGCGCTGGCTAAGTTGCCCGTATGGATGGTGAAGTAGCATGCCATCTTCCAGCAGAATCCCCCCATGGTTAGCGACTGGCGCGGATACTTGCATGATGATCAGGTCGCCCGGTTGTGCTGAGCCACTGAATTCACGGAAGCCGCATTCATACCAGTTATCCATATAGAAATTTTCTGCACCAGACTCCCACCAATGCCGATCAACGCGATAGTCGTTCAACTCAATGCCATGCGTTTGCTTGAAGTAGGACATTATCAAGCCCCAGCAATCGGTATGCCCCAATACGAACTGGCGGCCGATTAGCGGGAGGTCACCGCGCGGCTGGATAGTCCGCAAATCACCCTCGGGCCAGCTTACAATGTGCCAAGGCAGCTCGTTATTATCACATTGGGCCATGTCCAATTCGGATGGCTGAGTGGTAGCGTCGGGGTGGCTGTGTACGATTGCAGTGATGACCCCCCAATCTTCAGCCACCACATAGCCAGCGGGATCGAGGTGAAACTGTTCATTCGGGTTTGTAGCCAAGTTATTGCACGGGAAATATTTTTCCACTCGCGACTTCTGCGCCACAACACCACAGCACTCTTTGGGGTATTCAGCCTCGGCATGGGCCAATATCGCTTTAAGCGTTTTATCTCTCATATCTACCTCTTGATCAGGGCCGCGCCGGGGAACCCACCAAACGGCAATGGGTTATCGGCTCCAAATCGTTTTTTGCAATCGACCAGTAGACCAGAGCACTTATCTTTGCTCGGGTCGTCTGTGGGGTTGCCTTTCTCATCGAAATACAGCGTCCCTGTATAATCACAGCCATTTCCAGAACGATAGTCACCGCGCATACACCACGTACAGAGGGAGTGAATTTGTCGGGTAGGGATCAGTAATCCCTGTAAGTCCGCTGGGCTAGAGAGCGTAAACTCAACAACCTCGTTGGTTTCCGTCGATTTACTGTCGATATAGTAAACCTGCACTTTCTCCTGTTCCGGATCAGCCTCGGGATTCCCTTCGGGAAAATTCACAGCATCCAGATAGTGTTTAAACGTGTCGTGAACAATGACTTTTGCCTGCACCATATCGTCAAAGGCCAGACACAGTGCGGTGATAGTTCCATCAAGGTTTGCGACCGATAACTTGGGCTGCGCACTTTGCCCATCGCTGGACATTTCAATGCCTTCAACCTGCACCGGCCATGCTGAATACTCTTCTCCCTGCCACCAGATAGATTTAGCTGGTAGTTTGGTTTCGTCGCCACCGGCCGCCGCAATCTCTTCTGGGGTATGGGGTAACGTATCGGCATGAAAGCGCAACAATGGCCCATCAAATTGAGAGCCATCCACTTCATACAGACGAACGCGGTTACCCGGCTCCAGTCGTTGCAAGTCAGTATTTATTGTCATGTTTGATTACTCGATATTAAGGCTTGAAGGATTGCTCGAAAGTGAAGGAAACTGACATAACGTTACCGCCGACGGGTACGGCCTTGATGGAGTCAGCGGTGACTCGCCACAGGCCCACAACACCATAAGGGGCCGTCCATTGGCAGGACTTGGTGGTGTGTCTGCGAACAAACGCCAGAATTGGCATCATGTCTTTTTCTAAGCCCTGAAATGTTAGCGGCCATGACTGCGTTTCTGGGTTGATGCCGTCACCAGCGACTTGCTTGTAGCCATCACCGAACTGAGCGCTTCTGACCCGCTGATTAAAACTACCTTCAGGAACGCCTTGGGTTCGCCAAAGGAAAACTTCAATAGCCATTCTTAACGCCCCGCTCGGTTAGTAACAAAATTGGTGATACGTCCACTTTGCCCCATCGCGCGATCGAGCTGCTGCGTAACAATAGCGATGACTTCATTCCTTGCAGCCTTACTAACTAACTCACCATTATTTGTGCCAGCATCCTGCTGTTGATTTCCTTGGGTGGTTATTGTCATCCCTCTCAAATCAACTGATATGGCCGTCCCGCCGCCTTGCATGCCAAGCATTGGTGCGGTAGCAGTAACCGTATTACTTACCAGCCCACCATCGGCATAGCCCCGCATCATCTTGTAGAGATTATCGATACCAATTCGGTTTGTGGCTTCTTTGGTAAAGACAAACTCCCCGCCATGCACCACGCCTTTCGGTTCGAACTTTCCGCCGTCGCCAGTATAGCCGCCGACGTCATAATCTCTGAAACTGGTAGACATCCCCATAGCGCCCGTACTGGCACTACTGGCCGCCCCGCTTGCTGCCCCTGCGCCAGCCGATGCAGCACCGCTAATCCACCCCATCGCAGCCTGAATAGCTTGAGCAATCAGCAACCGGTTGATGATATCGACAATGCTGGTCAGGAAGTTGGTAGCAAACTGCTTAACGTTAGCTGAGCCGGTTGTCATCATCTGGGTCGCCATGGATGTCATGCTACCCATTGTGGTTTGGGCCAGTTGAGCGGTAGCAGAGAAAACGTTATTGGCGGTTTCACCGTACTGTTCTAGCCCCTGAGTCATACCCGCTAACCAGTCACCTTCGTTCAAATCCTCCTGTTCAAATCCAGCATGCAACTCAGCTTTTGCCTTGTTGTACTCTGCTGTGATTTTCGCCAGTTGTTCAGCATCATTAATACCCTTGGTATCCTTACGGAAAGTGTTATCAAGCTGAGCTTCCTGATCCACCCTTCCTGCCTGCTTAGAAGTCAGACCAAAGCGATCTTTGTTCTGCTTATTCTTTGCTGCAATGGAAGCTGTATACTCTTCCATCTTTTTCAGGGCTTCAGTGGCCTTCTTGCTCTCAACGTTTTCGCGTGAAAGTTGGGCTTCAAGCTGCATACTGGCAGTGATTTCACCAGAACGGGCCAGAAGTGATTTTTGGTCAGCAGTGAGGATGGTTTTGCTTTTCAGGTCAGCAATTTGCTGGGTGAATTTAGCTAGCTGCTTTTCCTGATCCGTCATGGTTAATGTGACGGTTGCCTGCTCACGCAAAGCGGCAACACGCGCCTGACTATCCAGTAATGCTTTAGTGGCCGCATCATCTTGGTAGGCTTTGGTTTTTGGTGTTTTGGGATCTTTGTTCTGCTTTTCAATCCCAGCGCGAGCTTTGGCAATTTCAGCTTCAGTGAATAACGCTACTGTTGCGTCTTCTGCATGAGCTTTCTTATTCGCTTCTATCCAGCGATTTAATTCCTTTTCCCCTTTTTCCCTTTTTTCTGCCGAGGTCAGCCCCTGCTGTATAAGCTTATTAACCTCTTGCTGCGCCTTTATCGCTTCTTGGTTTATTTGGGATATGTTGGTCTGCTTTTTCTCAACTGCATCCAGTGATGCCAGCTCTGCTTTCCACTGAGATAACGTTTCATTGGATACTGTAGGTGAGCCACCATTGGCGCGGCGTGGATCATTTTCAGCAAAGCCTATTTTGGCAACAAGCTTAGCTCTTGCCTCAGCCTCGGATGGGTCGCGACCAAGTCCCCAGATCCCATCCCACATTTTTGATGCGCTTTTACCTATCTCATCAAAAAATGATGGCAAAGTACCCATAGAGTTCTTTATCTCTGCGGCCCTTTGCGCCATTGCCCCGCTAAGAGCTTCAGTAGCAGCCGTCACTGCTTGCGCTGTGTTTCCTTCCTCAGCAAGAGCGGCAATATGCTGATATTGCGCTGCGGTCAGATAATGAAGCTTCTCAGTCAGTGCGACTGAACCACCAACTGGGTCATCAGATAAACGAGCAAACTGCCCTACCAAATCGTCAATTGATTGCCCGGAGTATCGGCTGAATTCTACAATCGACTTCCCTGCGTCTTGGAGGTTTACCGATGTCTTGACACCGGCCGCCGTAAGCTTCGTTAAAGCCTCCGCTGTATCACTATAAACACTGCCAGACTGACTGATGTTATAAGCCATATCCTTCAGTTGACTGGCGGTTACACCTGAATACCCCCCAGTAGTAATAATCGCCTTATTGAAGGCACTATTTTGCTTCTCAGCTTGAAAGTATGCATACCCCATAGCTGCAACGGCAGCCGTTGCCCCACCTAACAGAATAGTGGTTGGAGTGATCAGGGATGCCATAGCTTTAAGCGCATTACCAATACCACCAAAGCTATCTTTAATCTGACCGCCCTGCTGAATGGCGATCATGTATAGAGGCATACCACCGGCAATTGAGGTGGCGATATCGGTGAATTGCATGGGTAGTTGGCGCATAGCCATACGATACTGACCAGCAGAGACAGTACCTTTCTTCCATGCATCCTCTTGCTCTTTCAGCTTCGCGATAAATGGCGCGGCTTGCTCTGTAACCCCCATTTGCGCAGCTTTATATGCCTGAACCTCTGAAGCCGTTTTCCCCTGAAGTTCAGCTTGCTCACGTAAGCGAGTGATGAAGTTTTCTTTTGCTGTTGTGGCTGCACGGTCTGCTGCTGCCTGCTCTGCTGCTGCCCTTCCTGCCTTAGTACTCGCTTCCGCTGCTGCGGTTAGCTCCTGTCGCGCGCGCCCTATCGCCACCGCAGATTCTCGGTAGGTTCTGTCGTCAACAATCCCCTGAGAGCGGAACTTTGAGAGCTGCAACTGCATATCATCAAGCTTGTTCAGTGCGTTATTGACGGGATTAATTTTCGCCAATAAATCCTGAAGCGCTTGCTGTTGCTGCTTTAGACTTTCATTATTTTGCTTTTGACTCTGTGCGCCAGCTTTGAAGGCATCATTCAAACCATCAGCTTGTTTGGTGGCCTTCTCCGCTGTTTGCCCGAAGTGGTCTAACGCTTTATCGCCCTGCTCTAAGCTGGACGTGTCAGCGCGTAGTGATATTGTTGCGATATCTGCCATTTACTTGCTCCGCTTGTGAATAACGGACAGCGCAACGCTCTCCATGTGCCTTATGTCATCAAATACGGTTGCTTTACTCTCTACGCCAACCCAATCCATGACTTGTGATAAACAGCCATAGTCCAGCCCAGTAGGCCCAGACATTCCGGTGCGCCACTGAGTGGACATTGCTCTAATCACATTGAAAGCAGGCCAGACATCCGGCCAAATCTCGATAATGACATCGTCGAAATCATCAGGGGTTAGTCCATTACCTGCCAGTTCTTCGCGGGTGGGTTCAGGGGTGTAGAGAGCGGTGGCAACCGAGGTTAGTTTTTTTCGCGATTACCGAGCAGTTCGCGATAAAACGCACTGATGACATTCTCGATAGCTTTCGGGTAGTTATTCGCGAGCACTTCAAGATTTTCACGATTGAATGGCTCAGGAAGCGCCCAGCCTTCGATTATCTTTTCTGCGAAATCTAATCCCGTCTGCCCTTCAGTTTTCTCTATGCTCGATACTTCATTCAGTGGCAAATGCTTAAAGGTAAATGTTAATTCGCCGTCATCTAGGCCGGCGCGAGGGATTTTCACATCGGCTTTGAATGTTGGTGACGGCACCAAGGTAAATTTTACTGCCATGGGTCATGTTCCTTATGCAGTTACGGTGACGGCGCAAGTGGCTGTTTTGGCACCATCTGCGGTGGTGTAAATGATATTGGCACTACCAGCAGCAATACCGGTGACAACGCCAGTAACTGGGTCAACCGTGGCTTTAGTTGGCGCTGATGATGACCATGTACCAGTTTTGTTAGTTGCGTTTGATGGAGCAATGGTTGCCGTCAAGGTTTCAGTGGCAGCCACAGCAAGAGAAGTGGTGGTCTTGTTTAAAGTGACACCAGTAACCGCTACGGTAGTGCCAGATTTATAGAAGGTCATCGCCTGAGATTGCAGGTTAAACACTACGGCCACCGTTTCAATGGCATTAATCGCGGTGGTTGGGATGTCGTTAAATGACACTTTCACCGTTGAATAGCGATTCTCTTTGGCTTTCGGCACATACATGTAGGTTGCCAAAGTTTGCTCTGTTTCATCGGCGGCACGCAATACCGGGTAGACTGGCTGACTGGAATCATGCGCCAACGTCAAGGTTTGAGATTGAGCCGCCTTAAACGTGTTCAGGTTGCGCTGGCGGGTATCACTCAGGAACTGGATTTGAATCATCTGTTGGTCACCGCCGCTGTTCGCCACTTCGGTGATTTGCGGAATTTCAATCCAGCTCAAGACTTTCTTAACCGTCCCCACACCACCGCCCACAGCAAAGCGGTCTGTGTTGGATGTATCAATTGAGCCAAGGGTTAACGTGGTGGAGGTTGATGCTGTCACCTTAGCAGCAAGATCATTCAATGCACCCCAACCGGATGTAAGTTGCACAATATCGCCTTCAGCGATGCCGTGATCCGTCGCCACAGTCAGCACTGCGTCAACAGCATTAGAAACGGCCGTTACTGCTAACTCGGTTTCATATGTTTTAGCCAGGTAGATACCCGCGCCATTTGGTAGAGCAAAGCCCATGGTAATTCTCCGATTTTGGATATAAAAAAACCGGCATAGGCCGGTAGATGTGGGACTTATTGAGGTTTAAATGATGTCAGCGCGATAGCTCATGCTGATTGGTGTTGTATATGTGATGTCGTTAGTAATGCCGGGAAACTGGCTGGGAACGCTGTTGATATAGCAGGTCACCACTCCGTCCGTCAGCTCAGTATTGAGGTTGAACAATTCTATCAATTCAGCGGCAATAGAATGAGATTTGGATTTACCACTACCGGCCTTAGCGTTGATATTAATCTGATACACGCCTTTAAATACGCGTGATACCTGAGCCAGATCGATAGTGTCTGTCGTGGCTGGCATGACATGCGATTGCAGATACATATCGCCAGTATCATCAAAGCTAACGTTCTCGGCAGCTAGCGGAATACTTTTAATCGCAGCCCATTCGCCAAGCCGTTTCTCAAGCAAGGCAGTGATTCGTTGAGTACTCATTAGCTTCCTCTAATAACTTACCGTATACTTATGATTGAAATTAACTATCGAGGTATTTATGGAAGAAATATGGAAGCCAATCCCTAATTATGAACACCTTTACGAGGTATCAAATAAAGGGTCAGTTCGCTCACTTGACCGTATCTGCCTCCACAGGAATGGTATTATTACAAAAAGAATTGGAGTTACACTTAAGCCTGCATTACGAGCGGGATACCCATTCGTCCTCCTGCAAAATGAATGCAAGATTTTTCAGGCGCACGTACATAGACTAGTAGCTGAAGCGTTCTGCATAAAACCAAATGGCTGTAATATTGTTAACCACATCGATTCAGATAGAACAAACAATAACTTTGAAAACTTAGAGTGGACTACTCACTTAGGAAATATGCAGCATGCAACAATTAATGGTCGGTGGAATCCGAGAAAGGGTAGTAATCATCCGCTGTCCATCTTGAAAGAGTGTGATGTTGAAGATATCAAGCGTTCCATAATATCTGGGGCATCTACTAGCGATTTGGCTATAAAGTTCAATGTAGATAAAAACACGATATCCAGTATTAAATATGGGCGTCGCTGGAAAGATGTATTGCCAGAACTGAGCAATGTTTGCTCAACCATCAAACCAGATTACTCAAGCAAAGGCTCGTCTCACCCTAATGCAAAAATTAATGAAGAAATGGCAATTGAGATAATTCAAAAATTGATCGCCGGAGAAAGCCAAAAAAGTATAGCTACATCCTTTAACGTCAACCCCGTTACCATATCAAACATTAATAACGGCATTGCATGGAAGCATGTTCGCATTGTTGGTTGCGGTGAACCTCCGTATTTCAGAAAATCATCAAAGAGAAAAAACAAGATTATTTAGACACTTCACTCGCAGCCTCATCAAAATATTTTTTTGCTTCTAGCGCGGTAATTCTCACTAATCCGCTAGGAGCTTGACTGGAATGCCCCAGTTCTAATTTCAGAGCGTAAGGGACGTTGTTGGTGAAGTAGATAGCCTTAGTGCCGACCTTGAACTGCTCAAGCATATAATTGCCCACAGCCATTGTCATGTTGCCCCTTTTATCGATTCGCCCTGTTTCACCGTCCGGTTGAACATCTAGCCCGACCTGCCAGTTACCTCTAAATCGCCCGCCTGTGTAGTTTGGTGGCGAATAGATATCCCATTCTGGTGCTTTAACTTTGGCACTTTTCTTTAATTTTCCTGTCTTGGTCAAATTAGAAGAGTCGAGTCGTTTAGCTTCGTTGGCATCAAAAACAGCGTCGTTATATGACTTCGCTGTCTGATTCACCTTCCATATTTCAGGATTTCCAACCGGCGACATCGTGACCAACCGATTAAGAATTTTGATACCCGCTTTTTGAACTACCAATTCCTGATTACGCTTACCCTTTTCAATAAACGCATTAATTGAAGTCATGAAGCTGGAGTTGTCAGCCATATCACGCCCTCAGTTGTGGTTTATAACAAATCAACAATGCAGCGGGTTTTACTGGATTAGGTTTAATGACTCGGTGTTTTTTGCCATCAACCATAATCAGATCGCCGATGCGAATTTCAATATCAGCAGTTGCCGACATTTTCACATCACCGTTTTGGATTAATGTGCCGTCAATCTCGCCGGGAGAGTAACTGGAAATAACACCAACAATGGAGGATGTTTCCAGAGGAATTTCAACCTCAACACCTCCAACGAACTCGACGCCACCACCACGAGATAATTGGTAGGTCGCTCCATTCTCAGTAATCAATCGTGTTGCTGTCGCTCGCATTCGTGGGTAATTGATAGCCATATCATCGCCTTTCTATCTGAGCGTGAATATAGTCAGTTTTAAGTGATTCAATCGCACCTACCATCATGTATGGCGCGCCACCATGGTGATAACAATCCATAACATCGCCATTGCTGATCATTATCACCGCAAGGCTCTGGGGGCTGCCATTTTCGGCAAATGCTAGCGCTTCTTTTAGTAATCTGATGACATTGGCTTTGTTGTGTTCTGCTGTGCTGTCTTTGATGAATGGAACTATTTTCAATTCCGACATATTACCCCCTCACCATGCGAACTTGGTTTGTGCTGGTTATCATTCCGCGCAACAACCCGTTTAACCAAGTAAAGCTCGGGGATGAACCGCTGGAACCTTCTGCATATGAAACGCTAACCGCGCCAACTACTGTCTCTTGAGTCACTTCACCGCCACCGGCAAATGCTGGAGATAGGTCTATTTCCTGCGCTTCAATTGCCAGCCTGCATTGCGCCTGTATAACCTGCTTTGGAATGACGTCTTTAGGCAGCAGGTAACCATCGACCACAATCCCAATGCGCGGCCAGAACAAAGGTTGTTCAGCTACCGCCCGGCTCCCTTTCCATATAAGACCTGCAAGGTAGTCCATTCCCTGCAACAGTAATTGTTCACAGGATTCGTCATCCACCGGTACGTCATATCCGCGAGACGCGGCCAAAGCTCTCAAGTCATCGACACTTGCGTAACTATTGAAGCTAGGAGAATCAGGGTTAGTAACCAACATAAGCCGCCCTTACTCGCTAATACGCCATTCGTCCAGCAACCATAACTCTACTGATTCAGGGTGAACATCTGCTTCAGTTGGTCCACCAGGCAGCATTGGTGATTCACGATTCATACGAATAAATGTGATGGGTTCAACAGGTTCAACAGGTTCAACAGGTTCAACAGGTTCAACAGGTTCAACAGGTTCAACAGGTTCAACAGGTTCAACAGGTTCAACAGGTTCAACAGGTTCAACAGGTTCAACAGGGAGATTAGTTGCCGCTGGGTCTGCCACATTAGCAATCAGTTTCTTTGCTTCACGCTGCTCTTTCGTCAATCCGGCCATTTATTACTCCAAATAAGAAAGGGGCCGAAGCCCCTTGATAATTAGCCCAAAATGATAGTGCTATGCTCAGGCTTAACCGACGCGACGCCCCATGCCAAACCAACCTCATAACGCACCTGACGGTACTGACGATACAGTGCGATCTGGAATGTAATGCCAGACACAGGGTCGGTAACATTCATCACGTCATCAGCAGTGTCGCCACCATCAGGCATTGCCGGAGTACGTGAGGCTAACAGGAATGCATTGCGGTCAAATGCCATGTTTGCGGTGTAATTACCACCTACAGTCACGGCCGCATTATCTGCCAGCGCTTTCATCAAGCCAGGTGCAGCAATGGTGATAACTGATGAAGTGGCAACGGACACTACGTATTTGTGGTCATCACCATCAAAGGTGACTACATCCCCCACTTTCACCGTACCAGTTCCCGTATCAACGGAGATCAGACGATCACCGACTGCATGACCACCAACCTTATTGACTAAGAAGCCCGCGCCACTACCTGCAGTAACTCGCTTAACACCGGCTGAGTTATGCAGATTGAACCCTTCAATTCGACCGATGATACCTTCACGCAGAAGCTCTTCAGTACCGGCTTCATTCACTTTAAACAGAACTGATTGTTTACCGCGAATGTTAGAGATAGCTGCTGAACCAAGTACCATTTGTAGGTCAGTTGTAGGCGCGCCGTTATCTTCCAATACGCGACGAGAATCCGCGAAGTCAGACAAATCAGCAGCAATACCAAACGGTGTAGTACCCGCAGTACCGACTGCGCGAGACGAACCGTAATACAATGCGCCAAGGTCAGCATCGACCTCATTCGCAAGTGCTCGAAACGCTTGTTTGAACTGATCGGCAAGAATGGTGTTGTATGTCCCTGCCGGACCAATAGCTAGTTGCTCTTCGCCGTTCCATTGGACCGGTGCCATTTTGGATTTGGTGATCACAACATCCACATTACCAATCTCTTGCCCTGCATCACCTGATGCTGTCGGACCAGGGACAATATCAACTGTCTTGGCTGCTGGTGCGACTGGTGCTGATACTGTTTGCCCTTTTGCGGCTGAATCTGCCTTAGTATTTCGAGCTACTGCGGGGATAAAGCCCGTTTGCTCACGCGAAACGATATCCAACGCGGTGTAAATTGTTGGGATGAGGCCCGTTAGGGTATTTGTTGCTGCCATTTTATAGCTCCAATTAGTCTACGATCGCCACGCCGTCTTTGAGTGCGGCGCGTTGCTCTGCCATACCCATTGAGTCAAACGCGGTGCGTTTCAGTGTTTTTTGTCCGTGCTGATGCTGCGTCTGCTGTTGTGAGCCGCCACCATTGTTGCCGGATGCCTTGAGGATGTGATCTTTCTGCGGGTACTGTTCGACCAAAAACTCCAGCGCCTCATCGAAGTCAGCAAGTTCACCAGGCTTAGTGCGAGAGAACACCTTATTGCCTGATGGGTCATAAGCCACAACCTTGCCATCTTCAATCTTGAATGACTGGCCAAAGCGCGCCTGAACAAAGTCTGCTGGAATAGCGACTTTATCTTTGATGAATGTGGAACTACCGAAACGCCCACCAATCATCTCTTTATAAAGCTGATCCTCCAAAGTCTTATTCTTGCCGTTTGCGTCATCCAGTTGGGTTTGGAATGCCTTGGTAATTTCCGCTTTAACCTGATCTACCGCTCCCGCATCAATCAGTTTCTTCTGGTCGATTTTGGTTAAGGTTTGCAGGGCTTCAATCGCCTTAGCTGGGTCGTCGATGCCAGAGAATTTACCGAGTTGGGCTTCCGCCGCTTCCTTCGCTTCTCGATGAGTTTTAGCCTCGCCGTTTAGCGCAGTGATTTTGCTCAGTGCAGCAGAAGCATCGAATGGGATTTCTTTGCCGTCGTCATGGACATAAACCGGCATTCCGTTCTCAACAACTACTTTTCCATCTGCATCTAATTTCAATTTCATGGTTAATCTCCAAGCCTTCCGGCCATTTTAAAAAGGTCATCCGACCCGCTCGCCGTATCGCATCCGCTAACGACAGGTAATAAAAAGCCCCGCACAATGACGAGGCTCAGATTTTTTGTTTAGTTGACTACCGTTTACTGCAATTGTTAAAACATGGTTTTTACAAGCCTGCGTCATAAAACGCTCTATCGTCGATATCTCTAAGTTGCTGTAACGTCAGCCACTCGCCTGTATCAGTAAAGAATTCATCTGTACGCATGCCACCGTTTCTCATCAGTCTGGCGCGAGTCTCTCCCAGTACCTGAACTTGTCGGCGGTAAGATTGCCGTTGCAACCACTCACTATAAGTTGTGCTAGCTGGTACTTGCCCATCCATGCTAGCTCGAGTGCCTTCGTCCATTTCGTCGATATCGATCCCCAGCTCACGCCATGACTTAGTGATTAAAGTCTCCATCGAACGGCAGCAGAAATGAATGCGTCCCGGCCCCTGAAGATATGGAACCTTGTGCCCGATGGGTTTACCTTCCAGCGTATATTTGAGGCGATCACGGATAATGCAATCGTGAGAGGTTTTATTGTCCAATGTACTGAGCCATTGTTTGGCGTCGATAATATTGCTGTTGTTATCAGCAAACTTATCCCGCGCGACAGCAGCCAAGTGAGTGACAGCCGTTTTCACTACCGCCGTGACGTTCTTCCGTCCCGCTTCAATTACACCATCTTGATAGTTTCTTGCTCTGGTGCCGCGTACTTTCCGCGCCATCTGTTCAACCGTATCGCCAGCCAGGTAGCCGTTTTTCACTGTATTGGTAATGCGGGTCATCCGGTCAGCTTCGATATTTTCCGCCCAGTCTCGCAATAATCGCCCTTGGAACGGCTGAGCCATTGCCGCGGCATAAACCTGCTCTTGGGTAATTGCTGCTAACGGGAATCGGTTTAAAACTGACCCCGGCAATAGCGAGTCAAACAAACTCAACTGATAACCGGCCTCATGCTTGGCAAAGTCCAATAGTTCATCGGACAAAGAGGCATACATCGCATTAATAGCTTGTTTATTCACTTGGCGCACACTAGCCAGTAAACTCTCTAAGCGTTTCACAGTAATACTGTTTGGATTAACCCCATCGAGAGCCACAATTAATCGAGCAGATAGCTCTGCGTCGCTCTCGTTGAGCACCTTAACCATTTCACGGGCAACACCAGCACCATAACGAGATTGAAACAGGCTATGTGCTATTGTTTCATCACGCAGCCTTTCGTTAATTGTTGCCATTTAGCTACCTGCGATGGTTGGGCCTAAGTTATTAAGCTCGTCCAATACTTCATCCGGCTTAGCATCGGGATCGATAATCTTGAGAACTTGCAGGGCTCGAACCGCATCAATAGGTCGAATATCCCCGCCTTGACGCAATGCCTGTATAGCTAACGCAGAGGTCGAATTAAACGCCTGCTCTGCTGTTTCCAGTTCCGTACGAATATCAACACTGCCACCGTCATTCTCACCCGACCACTCCGCCATGATTTGCAGAATATTATCCAGTGCATCTTCAAGAGAATTGGACATCGTATAGAGCGGAGACTGCTCCTGCATCCGCTCCTCAGTGACCTGATCCACTGCTTTCGTTGAAGTGTTCTCTGCGCGGAGCATCTTGGCCCCAGCTTGTCGCATTTGCTCAACTAAGCTATTCAGCGAGTCTTTACCTGAGTTAATAGCGGAACCCGTGTGCTCTACATACTCAAGCCCTTGCTTGGAGCGGTCAGAGAACCTAGTAGCATTTGATGCGCCAATCGTTAATTCTTGCCCATCTTCCAATCCAAACACCGTCAGCAATGGCACTCTGGCAACATGAAGAATGTTGTCTTGCTCGCTTTGACTCTGCCAGTGTTTAACATTCAGTAGTGCCAGACTAATGAGCGGCGGCGTCGCGCACATGAAACCTGTTCGTTTGGTGTACAAAGTAACCAATGGAATATCACTGCGTGATGTTTCCCAAGTATCATGAATGACCCATATATCACCACCATCAGCACTATTGCCTGTTGACTTACGATGTAACTCAACTGCACCAGGAGTAAGTTTGCGAATTTGCTCAATCTTGTGCTGTGCGTAATTTTCAGCATCTTCGACAACAATTTCTTTTATCCGTAACTCTGTAAGCCTGACTTTCCCATCCTTGGTTTCTGACTTCCAGCCGATAACCTGACGCGGATTAATCAAAACAGCATAAGGACGTGCGCCAGTCGCTTTCTCTTCAGCTTTTGTTTTGATATCACCTACGCGGGGATAATCCACCAGAGCATGTGCAAGGCCGTATTGTAGGGCGAGGCTGAAGTATTCCTGCGACCACACATCTAAGCGATTTCCTTCCAAGTCAAAATTCTTGGTGTAATCAATAATTACATCAGGCGTAGTCTCGCTAAGTTGTGTCGGCTCAGAAAATACCCGCCCAACGTTATTCTTAATCGTTTCTTCATAGGCAGGTAGCAATGTAGCCACAGATAGCCGCTGCTTGTAGCTATCACTATCTTCATTCGGCCATCTGGGTAAATGCTGCTCTCCGAGCTGGCGCATATAAAGCGTGCCGCCCATCAGAGCGTCATTAATGTCCCACGCCTCGGTCATGTTCCCATAATCGAGATTGGGTGTTGAAATATCTGGCATGGGTTACATCCGTAGTTGAGTGACTTTGCCGGTTGGCTTTTTATGGTTGTTCTTCGCTACAGCAAAGTAACGGAACCCATCAGAGCCGTTAGAGGTGTGATCGTGAAGTGGTTTGTCTTTCCAGCATCCGCGCTTGTCGTCCCATTCCTTCCTGTATCCCTCAAGATGAGCAATCCCTTCAGCACACTTCTCATCATCAAAAACACACTTAGGTAGGATTTCGCGCACTGACTCAATACCGGTATCAACGCCAGTTTTAGGCACCACTTTGAATATCATGGAATAAATCTGCCCGTCGATTTCATAACCTTCCCGCGCTAATTCCTTACGAGACTTGGCATCAGAGCCGAATTCACGGTTTTCGATGTCATGCGGCCCCCAGTGGTCCCCATACGTATAACCCCGATCTTTCAGCACCTTCATGTAGTGCCGCAGACCTTCGCCTGAGTTTTCGTAGTAGTCGATGATGTGGAACTCTTCGCCGACCTCACGCACGAACCAGATGGCTGTAGAGTCGCCCACGCCAATATCCCAGAACGTATGAACCGGCAGGTGTGAGTTATCAGGTAATTTGCAGATTCGTTTGTTGGTGTAGAGCCAGCGGAACTGTTTGGCGTAGTAAGCACCTTCGACTGATTGCTGGAATGCTTCGGCGGGGATAGTTGGATATTCCCGCTTCATATCGTCGCCGAGCGTCTTCTCTTTGGCGTAGTACCAAGCTTTCTGGCGCTCGTTCAGGTGAATTCCGTGTTTAGCTTCTATCTCAGAGAAGTAATCAACCAGCCGTTGCGGTAAAGCCTCAACCGGGTCAATTGCGTACTGTGGGTTCTTCCACCATGAGAAGAAGAAAAACTTCCAGTCCAGCGGGGATAATTTCTTACCCTGCAACTGAGCTTTCTCAGCCGTCTGGCAGTAATCGAAAAAGTAACCAGCACGGCCTTCAGCAGTGCTTTCTATCGTAGCAAAGCAACCAGTCGATACTGCCTCAAACGCACCAGTGACAATCTCACGCGCTTTATCAGGATACTTGGCGCATATCTTGCCGAACTCTGAAACGTGCAGGTAACGCAGCGTGCCGCCACGGAATGAGGTGCTGACGTAGAGTGACCCGCCTTTGTTAAATACCAACTCGCCCGCGGAATCATTACTTGCCGGATTGGCTGCTTTGATTTCATTGGGCAGCTTGTCGTAGGCGTATTTTACCTTTTCGCGAAACAGCCGCCTGGCGTCATTCAGTGTATGGGCAATCAAGGCGCATTTAGCAGACTCAAACAGCGCGGCATCCAACTGAATAATGCAAACCTCAGTAGTGAAGCCCAACTGACGAGCTTTAAGAATGATATTGCGAGTGTGTATACCTTCGAAGTATTCGCGCTGTTCAGGAGTCATCCTGAAGCGGATTGGCTTACCTTCTTTATCGGTGATCCAGTAAAGGTTATTCAGCCGCCAGTCTTTATCTGCTAGCAGCTTGAGGTGCTCAGGTTTCATTAAGCCCCCTGAGACAATGAATCCATCAGGTCGGAGAGTTTACTAACAACGTTGTCGCCTTTGTCGTCGCCGATATCGTAGGCTTGTCGCTCAAGGCCAATAAGGTTCTTCATGGCGTCGCTGAGTGCCTTAACTGCTTTCACTCGCTCAGGTAGTGCAATTATCGACTGATACACTTCATTCAGCCGGTCGCGTCCATTTTCATCAGGCTGAAGCATTAGCTCACCTAACTTGCGAAGTGATTCAATGTCTGCGCACTCGGCTCCAAGCTCATCAAACAGAGCGTTGGTGATTTCTCTGGCCCGCCGAATGTCACCACGATGCTCCATTCTGACGTTAGCAATGACCTCAGCGCTAGCTTCAATGAGTACGCGTTCGGTTAGCGTTGTTTCAGTGCGTACCTGCTTGCGTACCTCTTCTTTGCGTACCAAATCTTCGGCACGTTCTTTTATCTTTGCCGATAAGTCACGCGACCAATCATCACGCTTTGCTCGCTTGCGTATAGCACCTTCACTGATGTTGTGTTGTGAGGCTATTTCTCGCAGAGACATCAAGCCAGCTCGGTACGCCGATTCGATGGCCTCCCAGTCTGGTTTGGTCATTTGTTATTCCTGTTTAAGGTAAGGAAGGAATGCGCTCACTATCTGCTGTACCAGATAGCAGAAGGTTTCGTTCATACCATCGTTAGGTGTTGGCACTCCAACATGATTGCAAATATCAAATGCGGTATGACATGCCTCATGCGCAAGTATCTGTGGCTCATGCACGAATACGGCAATAATCATGATTGGAGTTTTCCCTTCCCGATGATGGCTGTATGCAAAACCGTTAAATCCGTTTAAATCGAAACTAAGGCCCAGCCTATACAGATATTCAATTGCCTCTTCTTTCTCCCGGAGGAGAACTATTTCAGCGCAGTTAAATAAAGGGACTGAATATTTAGGTGGTTTAGGCCACTTGGTTTTAGCCATATCAGAATATCCTGCTACTGGTTTTCGTGGGAGTTGATTAAACCCCGTGAAATTTCTAACCGATAAAATAAGTGACCTCTATAAGATTCTGTCAAAGGCACTATATAAGCACCTTTTGCAGAGTTTTATAAATTGAGAGCCGTTGTGAAAGTGGCTCTCAATCCTGTTATTCCGGCTTAATCGGGAATGTGTCATCTCTAAACTCGTCCAGTTTACGCTTGGCAAGTTCAGTCATTTTTCTGCCTTCATCTATCCTGCCAACGGCTAAGTTTTGGCAGGCGATATCAAGCATTGCCGACATTTCAGAGAAGCAATCCTCATCGTATTTGTTTGCCGTCATGATCAGGCCGCCAACCGGTGTTGTTCTTCAATGAGCGGTGTTTTGTGGTTTCGCTCAAACATCCTGGTCAGCTCAGACTTGCGCTTTTCAAAGTCCCATCCCATGTTGATGAATACCGTATCTGCCCGCTGAAGCTCAGTAATGGCCCGGATTTGCTCAGCAGTCAGATAGTCACGAATCGCCTCAGCCTTTCCGATTTCATTCTCTTTCCTGAACTTCGCAGAAGTTGCGCCAAGCACAATGCGGTTTATCAGGTTAGCTTCATTGCTGAAGTGATAATGCTCAGCCTCTTTCCCTTCCGCTTCTTTGCTGATCTTGATCGCATTGGTCATTGGCCGGTATTCAACCCTAGCTAAATCACGCTCGGCCTGAATAGCTGCTTCACGTTTAGCTTTTTCCCGGTAAGCAATAAAACTATCAACCAGACGAACCTGCCCATCTCTTGCTTTATCACCACCAATGAATGGCATGGCGATCAGAAACCCGCGCTCTGTCAACTCATAACATGGTTGGTTTTTGTTCTGTCTGTCGGTATAAGAGGAGGGCTTGAAATCAAGCTCACCTAAATGGCCGCTATCAATAAGTGAACGCAGATTTTGCATGAGGTTTTTATGCTCACGACCAAATTCATCAGCGACAACTTTGCTGCTTACAACAGGCTGACCATTTGCGATTTTAATTAGGTGCTTCATAGCGATTACCTTTTAGAAAGATGAGCCTGTTCACCAGAATGCCGCCCGAGAGAAGGTCGCTACCTTATAGCGGCAATTCTCAGGCTCAGCTTTCTGAAAGACTCTCGTTTGAAATGCGCGGTGAATGCGCGGAGATATTGCAGGTACAAAAAAAGGCCCAGTCGTTAAACTGAGCCTTCATGTTCTTTGTTCGCGGCTTTGCTACTCCTCTCGGCGTTGCTACACCACTTCTCGTCTTTCCGAGCCGCCAAGATAGGCCCAGTGAAACAGGCGGGATCACCTCGATTTATTGTCGCGAGATTTTTTCTTACTTAACCGATACTCGTCCATGCAATAAATGCATGCACCGTTATTTGTTTTCCTAATTCCAAGGTGATGCTTGGCGCAGTTAGACCCAATATAAGTTTTATCGCCATTTGAAATAGCTAACTTACGAGAGGAGAAAAATGAAATAACTGCTGTTGATGATTTTATAGTCTTCCTTGGCTTTGCTTTCCTTTTTGGAGGTCTCACACGAATATGGGAGGGATATCTTTGACTGGTATGCCTTCCTTTCATTATGCAATCTTGGATATTCTCTTTATGTGTCCCTGGCTTTAAATGCTCAGGATTAATGCAGGCGGGGTTGTCACAAATATGCATAAGCTCTTTATTTATTTGGTCATAATTACCAACCGTCAATAAATACATAACCTTATGCGCACCTAGCTGATGTTTTCCAACCTTAAATCTTCCATATCCACACCTATCAAGATTGCTGCTGTATTCGTGGCATCCACGTTCGTTAATAATAACTTTCCTATTAAGGCGCTCAATTAGCGGAACTCTTCCTGTAAGGGAGAGTAAATACTCTGGGGTGAACTCTTTTTTCATTTCGGACACCTATAGAAAGCAAGCCTGTTCGCACAGAAAAGCCGCCCAAGAGAGGTCCGCACCTATACGGCTGTTCTCAGGTTTGCTTTCTGTAGGCTCTTGGTTGGATACGCTTGCGACAGCGTTAGGGATAAAAAAAGCCCCGCTATTGCGAGGCTAAGAAGCTATCTATTCCTTGTCGGGGGAATTCTGTCTGGCTGATTCAATTTGCCGAATGCTCGCCTTATCTGCGTTGCACTGCTCTATCACCGTTAACAGGGTGTCATTCAGTAATAAGCTGTTACCCCAAGTTAATATCTCGGGTATCTCTGGAGGGATGCAGTCAGAAAGTAAGCTTGCTGGTATCGGTACCTGTGGCACCTGAACGTATTTGACTGGCGTGTTTCCGCAAGAAGTCAGCAGCGGCAGCAGGAACAGGGCGAATAGCACACTCATCCCCGCCAATTTCTTTTTTAATCGCAGCAGCTCGTACCTCACCACCATTGCTAATGCGGTTTTTTTCATTCTCGTTAGCCTTGGCGATATCGTTGATGATGTTAACCATGCGGACCTGATTACTGAGAATGAACTGAGCTTCGTCACGCTCTTTCTCTGCTTTATCTGCCTTGGCGTGCCACTCCTCAGCTTCGTGATAATAGTGAAGCGATAAGCCAGCCAGGATAATTAACAGAACCGCTGGCAGGTAAGTGAATATGTTCTTCATCCCGCTAAACATAATTCCCTCTCTATCTCACGCCTATTCTGTAATCCCTTCCACGGCTTGCCACCGGCATATGTCCAGCGGCGTAACTCATCGCAAGCGCCTTTAATGTCGCCTGTGTTGAGTTTTTTAAGGAGGGTTGATTTAGTGAATGCGCTCTGACCAACGTTATAGGTGAACGAGTAGAGAGCCGCTTTCTGGTATTTGCTCAGTGGAACTTTTACCGCGTCATCAACAGTGCGCTGTACCGGTGCCAAGTCTTTCTGCAATAAAGCATCGCACTCAGCATCTGAATATTGTTTGTTGGGGATAATGTCTTTACCGGTATGGCCATCACATACAGTCAGCACACCAACGACATCGTAGTAAGCCACATGCTTGCGGCCCTCCAACCCATCATCACCGCCAAGCAACGCTCCGGCAATAGCCAGTGCGCCAGCAGCAGCAACGCCGATTATCTTATTGCGGAGTGCTGGAGACATTGGCTCTCTCCCGCAGTTGGAATTCTTTACGCTTGTAGTACCAGTTCACACCAAATGTTCCAATGGTGCAGGCAATACCAATCAACAGCGCCCATTCGTTTAATGACATCGCGCCAAGCATCGTGGTTATACCGCCGAACCAGTAGGACGAGCCGCTTGAATATTTGTCCATTCTCATAGTCTCCCCCTGCCAGTTGGCCTGGGCGTGTATTTGCTGTTGTGTAGGGAATAGCCCACCGCCGTGATCCATTCAGACACGGAGTTTGTTTGAGGGTGATTGGCGCTGGCGGAGGGCTAAATGCAAAAAGGCCACGCATTAGCGCAGCCCTGTTTAATATTTGTGATTCTCATCACTTGTCATGTAGTCTTTTTTCGATTACATTAATCACATAGACAACGAAACGAGGTAAGCGAAATGAAATTATTCCACGGCTCTTGGGACACTACAGCACCAGTCATCAAGGTGGGCGCCCTTGCCTTGGGTGATGGCGATAATGTATTTGATGGTTTATTTGCCAGTACATACGCCAGTGTTGCAAAAGCTCACGGTGACGGTGAAACAGTTCACGCTTATGAAGTTGATGACGAAAAGATAGCCGACAATGCAGCCCTGAACGAACGCATTGAAGAAATCATTAAATTCCTTGGCTCTGAAGTCTACGCTTGCGACGTTGATGATGAAACTATCAAAGCCTTAGCTTATGCACTAGCAGACGGTGAAGAAACGGATGAATTCGATGAAATTTTTTACCCGCGTTCATGCGTCATTCGTCGCGGAGCATGTAGTTGGGAAATGCAACGCCTTCGTGGACGCGCTGCTGCATATCTCGGTTTCGATGCAGTAGAAATGGATGACGAACATGGCACTTCGTACTTAATCGTTAATCCAGAAATTAAGGCTGTTTGATATGCCTCTAATCGAATACATCAGACTGACCTTTTCAGGAAATCAATCCGAATTCGCTCGACACATGGGCGTTGACAGACAAAAAGTCCAAGTATGGATTAAAGGCGAATGGATTGTTGTGGCAAATAAGTTATACGCCCCACGGCGTGATATTCCAGACATTCGGCTGGATACTGTTTCACAACGATTGGATTAACCAATCCAGTACCCATGCGAATGCAGAAAAGCAAAAAGGCCCAGTCGTTAAACTGAGCCTTCTTTGTGCTTGCGGCACCGACTTAAGACAGATACGGCACCTTACCCTCTAATAGTGGCTAATTGGCTACAAGATGTCAACACGTTTATGCAACTTTCTTTATTTTAGCTACACGTTTGCGGGAGATAAATGCTTTTTGCAGTGGTTGATACAATAACCAGAGTGCAGCCTCCAGTATTTGGTCAACTTCATTTCTACACGTACCCAATGACGGTTTTTTCAACCTATCCCCACCTCGCGTTGACATCTTGCGGGGTTTTGCGGTCGCGAAGTAGTACGATGCAATTGATCGCTTTGATGCCCCATGAGAGTAATAACTAATCAGAATACCAAGGGCCTTTGTGTTAATGCACATAACGGAATCTACGACCTGAGAAATCAACATTCCGTCATCGTCATTACACATCGGCCTTGATGGGCTGCCCTGCGGTTCAACTGTCGCCATGTACTGCGCTATAACGCTGCTCATGCGCTTCTCTAATCTCCCCGAGTAAACCCATGAACCCCATAATTCAAGCCAGCCGTTAACCCAATCATGCTGATCCTTGGTGAGCTTTAATTGCGTTACGTTCATGCTACCCTCTGCTCGTCAGTGTTAACCGTACCGCCGAACTTGTCGCGGTCAGTGCAAAATACAACCCGATGCATACTTCTAAGCCGGTCGTCGCGGATCACTCGCAACCCTGAAGTAAACTGAACAACTGAGTAGTTATCGTATTTGCCATCCAATAGGCGCTTATTCTTCCATTCCCTGGCTTTTGATATTGCTTCGGAAAGATTCATCTATGCGGCCTCCTGAAGTTTTTTAAGCTCACGCAATTTCGCTCGGTACAGACTTCTGATGCCGTCGAGTTCTTCGCGGGTATATCGGTGAGGGGTATTGTTGTTTTCGAGCGCCTCAACGCGCTGAGGGCCGATTTTCTTTACAAGATTGATGCGGTACGGCGTGATATTTCCTGACTGATGGGTATTACACGCACTGCATTGTTTATTTATGTTGTCCTCGTCATATCGAATTTGGGATGCTTTAGCTATCGTCCTGAAGTGCCCTGCGTGCCATTCAAATGCCTGATAAGTTCCGCAACTAATACACGGTTCGTCAACGTCTCGGCCCTTGGTGATGTAGTCATTCACCGCTCGCTGAGTCATATCCTCCCAATGCTTCAATGGCTTCAACTTAGCCTTGCGCTCTCTCCATGCTTTTCTTTCTTCCAATGCCTTATCAGCCGCTTTCTTTTCAGATTGACGCTTTTGGTAGAGGTAAGCACAGTGACCACAGCAGACTATTTGGAGGGAGTTTCTAGGGGTGAACTTGGTGGGACAGACCTTGCACTTCTTTAGCTTTGCCGGTTTATTCTTCGGCTTGCCGGTTATCATCGGCGGTCTCCTTCAATTCCGGAGGTGCATTCTCTTCAGCGCACTTCTCACATGCGTAAACCTCATCAGGCTTTAGCTCGCCAAGGCAATACACGCAGATTGATTGGGGGAGCTCAGGCATGGCTATTCCCCTTGAATTTGGATCATCGTCAATTCACGCCCAAACCCAAACACTGCACCGGTGTCGATGTAGAGTTGATTTTTAAACTGGCTGGCTTTACTCATTGGTGTGTGACCGAATATGAATTGTTTGGCCCCCGCTATTTCTTCCCCTTCTCCGTCCATCGCATAACTCACCCGCTCACGATTCCAAATAACATGCTGCTCACTTACCGGCTTGCCGAAGTGATAACTGTCAGATGGGTAATCAGCGTGGGCTATTACGTATTTTCCGGAGTCTGTGGTGACTTCGATAATTAACGGAAGATTTGCAACCTGTTTAATCAAACTGGTGATCAGTAGTTTTTCGTCGGTATCGAGATGGAAATACCAAATACCGCCGTTTGCCAGCCAGTGTGAGTATTCTTCGCTGGCCAGTGCATCAATCGCCATTTGCTCATGGTTGCCACGAACCGCACGGAACCAAGGCTGAGTTATCAAGTCCAGACATTCGACGTTCTGCTCACCACGGTCAATCAGGTCGCCTACGGATATCAGCAAATCTTTGCTCTCATCGAAATCTACTGAGAGTAATTTCTCATTAAGCTTATTCAGGCAGCCGTGTAAATCGCCAACGACAAATATTCGTCGGTAGTCGGCCCCGTTTATTTTTTGGTAAATATCATTCATCGCGTTCTCCTTACTCTGTCGAATTTGGCGCGCAGCAATACAGGTACCGGGTCATATGTGGGTATCTGGCTGGCGGTAAGTTGGGGTTAAAAGTAACTGTAAAGTTGGTTGATAACGTTCTTGTCAGTCGTGCGCCCGAACAGGTGTTTTATTGCGGCGTTAACCATTGCGTTGTAGCAGCGTTCGAACTCGTCAGGCTCCATGTTCGCGTAAGCCAAGCTCTTTGCTCTCACCTTTGTCTCGCCTTTGATGGTTGTCACGACGTCAAAAAATCCAGCCAGAATAGTCAGGTCCTTCCTGAATTCCTCTTTCTGGGTATATTCATCTGTGAATTCATAACCGGCATTCTCTGCTGCCCAGTGAGCAAAGCAGAAGTTGAAGAAGGCAAACATCTTTCGATGGAAGGCGGGGTTGCGAGTTAACTTAATGTCGGCGGTGTAAATCTCGCCGTTTTTGAACTTGGTTAACCTTGGTAAGTCATGATCGAAGGCTGGAACAAAAACGCCACCGGCATTCTTGACCATATCGATTTGCATTGGTCACTTCCGAATCATCATGATGGTTAGTCCACCTTTGGTTGCCACCTTCATCGTGTCGCCATCGGTTAAATCACTCAGATTGAAAGCGTCATACAGTTCGTTAATGGCCTTTTGCTTTCGCTCTTCTTTTCGGCTTTTATCCCATTGTTTCCAGATGATGCTAGCCAGCCATTCGCCTGTTTTAAATAGGATGTAGAGGTATCCAAGAAAAGATAATCCAGCTATTAACCAAATGGTGATGTCATTAGTCATAGTGGCTTCTCCGGCGCGGCGGGTAGTGGCATCCAGTGAGATGGACGACAAGCTATCGAAGTATCTTCGTGTTGCGCATACTGAAATTCACCATTTCCAATATGGAAAGCAACAAACTGTTCGCGAGTGTCTGAACAATAAACCTGAACATCAGTTCCCCGCTCCGGCCTACGTTCACTGCACTTAATCCAACCTTCCGGTATCTCCGGAGAGTTCAACTGTGGGGTGGTGTAGATGGGTAGATTTTTATGCACAGATGGCTGAGAAGACCAGTCGTCATCTAGAGCGTCCCCAGCTTCACCATAATAAATTACTTGATTACCGTTATCCCACTCACAAAGATAACCAACAGGCTCAGCCCTCTTTGCAGCTAACGCGATTCGGGCCAACGCTCGGACTTCATCGTTTTTTGGCGTTATCATTGCTGAATATCCTTCCTCAGCGATAATCTCTTCCAGTCTCTCTACAGTAAAACTATCAAGATCTTTCATGGTTTTACCTCACGCATACCATTTTTCGACTTTGTTGTACTCAGCAACGACATCTGAGTAACCGAGATTAATTAGCAGGTCGCATAGAGCGTCATCAGCGTTACTGTGGGCGCTTTCTGGGTCGCCACTATCTTGCTCTGCTTTCAATCGCTCGATGATTTCCTCTTTAAGCTTTTTCATTCACTCTCTCCCTTGGTGGTCGGGAATGCTTTTTCGTTTGCAGGAAGTTCAATGCTTTCTATCGTCGCTGCCGCAACCTTTCCGTGAGTATCAGCCAGCGTTCCAAGCACAATGCGACTAAATAGCTGCTGCTCACCTGCGGTCATTAGGATCTGCTTGGTTACCCCTTCATGCCTCACCAGTACGGCGAAATTTTCAATATTCATTTTATTCACTCTCTCCCTTGATTCGAATACCGGCAGTGCGCACAACGGCATAGCATTGAATAATTGCGGCCGTAAACCCGTTGGCATAATCACTCGTATGGCCTTGTTCAAGCGCCTCACGACAGGTCATTTCTTCAGGAATATCCACCACAATGCTTTCTCTGGATGCTTGCCATGCACACCACGCCAAATGGATGCCAAAAATTCGATAGCAGTTTCTCTCTGGCTCCCAATCAATATCTTCGCCATATAGCCCATGAACCTCTTCAAGCCACTTCTCAAACTCTTCCCGCGATTTAGTTATGTCCATCATGATTTCCTCGAATTGATTTACAGCAGCACTTCCGCGTCACTGTCACGCTCATGTGATGCGAAATAGATATCCCACTCGCTGTAGTAAATTCCGTTGTACCTTGCACCTGAGCAATCAACGTCTTCATCAGTGCCAAAGCACTCTTCGTAAATTGCTTGGAAGGTGTTTTCAGGTAACTTGCTTAGGAATTTAATGCGGAGGGCTTGCTCATGGCGTTCTTGCTGCTCTATCTGCTGTTTGATAAATGCACCTAATGCGCTCATGATTTCCTCGTCATGTTCAGCTTGGCGCGTAGTTCGGCAATGTGATCCAGTGCTTTCTCGTTGCTGGCCGGGATGTGAAGCTTAGGGATTTGCACCACCGGCGCGGGGATTGGCTCACCAGATTCAATGCGCTTCGACATGTCAGCCAGCTCTTTGCCGCACCGTTTCCGTAAGTCCTGCTCAGATAACCCCTGCACTCGCTGTTGTGAATAAAGCTTTGTGACCATCCAGTAGGCCGGATTGCTGGGCCATGGGAATGCTTCGGCACTGCTGAACATGTCACGACGCTTGGCATAGTCCATCACCATGTCATAAAGCTCATCCGCATCGGGCAGTCCAGCGGCGCGGGTGGCACCCTGCTTACACCATGCGATGAATTGGCCCGGCGACGGGAGGAACGGCGTTGCCTGCTGGCGGGCGATCTTCATTCCAGCGTTAACTTGGTCGATACTGGTAATCCCGTTTTCGATGAATGCCAAAACCCACTGGCGACGTAGCTCGTTCAGGTCGCTTTGGTCTTTGATGCTGGTCATCAGCGCTGGAAATGCAGCCTTCAACTGGCGAAATAGCTCGTTGAATATCTGCGCGGCCTGCTCTGGCACCTGCTGCTTTGGCTTATCAGCGGCGTACATCTGCTGCAATGATTGACCATCACGGTTCTGGATGGCTGTGACGACATTTCTCATACCGATACCCCGTTTATCCAGTCAGTGTTATCAAAATCAATAACAGGCTTACCAGTGGCGGTGCCTGATTGATGCTTCTTGCGCTTGATGTCCAGTTTGTCCCATTTCTCGCGTAGCGTTGACGGGCAAAGCACGTTGCCACACCAGAAACTATCCTGCGTGGCCCATTTGAAGAGAACACACATGTCTCGGTGATTCCTTCCATCCCGTTCACGCATCAAGCGGATGCTATTGGCCCAGCCAGCAAAAGACGGCTTCTTAGCATCGGGGGCAATCATCAGCACGGCGCTGAACATCCACTCCGCTGCCCGAAGGTCATCAGCAGTCCCCCAATTTTTACCACTTTGGATTGCAGCATCAGGACGAACTACAGGAAGCTTCTTAGGTGGGGTGTCAGGGGATTCGTTAGAATTCTCTGACGTAAAGGGTTTTATATTATTGTTATTACCTTCTTGTTCATGATGCGCGCTTCTTTGCTCGCTGATATGCGCGGCACCACCACTCAAAGCCACGCCATTACTGGGTTTGTTATGCTCGCTGATATGCGCGGAGTTATGCGCGGGTAAATCGTCTATTTTTTCGGCATATTCGGCGTAATTTATGATGGTGATTAACGTCCCTTTTCGACGTTCTCCGACCACTGAAATCATTCCCTCTTTCTCGAAAAATGCCAGCATCCTTTCGACTGCATGACGACTTGTTGGAACTCCTTTCCTGTCGCACATCGCAAGCCCTAAATCGTCCGAGGTAACGACCAGTTGACCGGGTTGAAGATTCCATTGGTGACCTTTGAAATTCGCCGTGAATGGCTTTCTGGCGGCATCCAGTAAAAGGTTATCCCACAGTGTTCGCAGGAAAACGTCTTTGGCCCAAGGTTTCTTCTTGATGCTTCGGTACAACGGGACATAACCAAGCTTCTGGTTCTCCATCCTGTTGCTCCTGCGCTCACGTTCGGCGCTGATATCAAATACTTTGGCTGTACTCATGCGGCAATATCCTTGACTTGATGAGCAGCCAGTAATCCGGCGATCCATTGGATGCCTTTAGGGGTGAACTTGTTTTGGATGAAGGCGTGACCGTTTGTTAGGTTCTCGCCTGTTTTAACAGTGAAGCGACCTGCATCGATGTGTTGAGCGTAAGGCGTTAGCTTCCCAGCCAGCAGATACATGATCTCGCTATCGAGCAGGAACTTACGGAAGGCTGGTTCTTTGATGTGAAGAAGCTTGCACGTTTCGCGAAAACCAAGAGATCCGGTCGCTGTGACGTAGCTGTCAACGAACTGAGCTTTCGGAGCTGCAATAGCAAGTTGATTTTCCAGTTTCTGTTTTTCTTCTGCGAGGTCTGCCGCCAGCCGTAAAGCATCTGGCAAGTTTTGAGGAATGCGCGCCTGATTTTCCAACTCCTGCCAGCGATCAACTAATCGAGCCGTGAACTCAGGGGAAAGCTGGGCAACTACAATGTAGCTGTCTCGCTTGCCAACTTGGTACACAGCTACCGATTGCCCAAGATGATTCTTAACTTCCCCCAATGGGGGGAGTTGAATTGTTCCACGAAGTGCCAGTCTTTCTATTGATTGCTTAACTTTGTCATGACGAGACTCAACGAGATCAGCTATTTCCTGACTGGTCATAGTCGGGTTTACTACCGTAGATAAACTCATGTATAGTTACCTCAGAAATTGAGCGTTATTTGAGAAGCCTCTCCTGTTCGTGCAGGTGGGGCTTTTTGCTTTCCTGTCACCGCAATCACAGCCTGCCTTGCGATTTCCCTTATCACGCTCGTCTCCCATATCTTCTCAAGAAGAACAAACGTCACTGCCATATCATGTACGTTCAACCGGCTTACCTTTGATTCGGCCCAGCCAGCATCCCGCGCAAACTTGCTCTGGCCCTTGATAGCCATTCGGCTTCGTAGCTCAGATTCAACTTCCATAATTCTCTTGCTGTTACTTGCACGTTCCATTGCGTACTCTTCCCTTGTTAGATGTTGTTACGTGACAAAGCTGTGAGCTAATGCCACTGGTGATTAGTTTTTTGGTTTGCACTTTTCAGCGCTCGATTGAAGTGTTTAATGCGGGTGGTGATTAAGCTGCTAAATGTTTGTTATTTGGGAATGGCTTCAATTCTTCAGCCTCCACGCGACCATCATCATGAATGATGACCGTAATATTCCGTCCGAAGGCCAAAGCCTTGCTGATCGCACTCTGTCGAATGCCAAAAATTTCAGCCGTCTTCTCTTGGCCTTTACTGGACACAAACTCTTCTAACGGGATTCGTTCCATAAAGGTCTCCTTGTGAATCAATATCAATTATCACTGTTAGTAATGATACTGTCAACACTAATGGTGATTGGTGGATATTCCTATTGGTGATAAATTTAGCCTATGAAAAAGAAGCCTTTAACAAACGAGCAGTTAGCTGACGCTGAAAGATTAAAGTTAATCTTTGAAGCTAAAAAAAATGACCTCGGCCTTTCGCAGGAAACGCTGGCCGAGCAGTTGGGCATGGGCCAAAGCGGAGTGTCTCAACTATTGAATGGTTCTAACGCTATAAACGCGACGCATGCAGCTCAATTTGCAAAGGCACTAGGAATCAAAGTTGATGAGTTCAGCCCTTCGTTAGCTAGAGAAATAGCCGGAATGTTTGAGGCTGTAGACCAAAATGGAAATCAGGTAAGGCGTTATACGTACCCGCTTCTTACTGAAGTTCAGGCGGGGGCATTCGCTGCGGTAGGATCGTTTCGTGAGGCTGACGCAAAATGCTGGGTTGATACGACCAGAAAGGCGAGCAATGATTCATTTTGGCTGGAGGTTTCTGGGCATTCCATGACGGCACCACCAGGAAGCAAACCGAGCTTTCCAGAAGGTATGTTGATCTTAGTTGACCCAGCAGAAGATGTTGACCCTGGTGACTTCTGTGTCGCCGGTATCTATGGAGATACCGAAGTAACATTCAAGAAATTCGTTTGGGAGGATGGCAAGCCATGGCTGGAACCTCTAAACCCCAATCCTCGCTACCAAAGCATTGAGTGCAATGATAACTGCCGGATCATCGGGAAGGTAGTTAAGGCTCAGTGGCCCGAAGAGACATTCAGCTAACCCACTGCTAGCCCATAGAGGGGTGGGTAAAAGTAAGTAAATAATTAATTTAATACAAATAGTTATATACAGCGATAAATAAATTTGATCGTCGTATATAAAATGTTTAACATATTGCACCTGTTTTCCAGTTGCTATACTGTGTCTGAAGGATATACTTTGCATGAGTAGGAGCAAAAAACTTAGGGATAGGCTTTTCTCTCTACCTAAAGACTTTACGTGGGATGAGTTAGTCACCCTAATGAAACAGTATGGGTTCAGCACACTAAATGGCTCTGGTTCAAAAAGAAAATTTATAAATGAAAATAAACGCATAGTGGCTCTTCACTGTCCACATCCAGGTAACATTGTGAAGGCCTATGTCCTCAAAGAAGTTAAAATTTTGCTAGAAGAGTTAGAAGCTCATGAGTAACATGCTGAAATATAAAGGATTCTATGGTAGCATTGAATTTTCCATTGAAGATATGGTTCTTTATGGAAAGATTGAATGTATCAATGACTTAGTAACATATGAAGCTGCTGATTTGCCTGGGTTGAAATCTGCTTTTGAGGAGGCTGTGGATGATTACATTGAAACTTGCGCTATTGTGGGAAAAACCCCAGAAAAGCCAATGAGTGGTTCTTTTAATATAAGAATTGGTGAAGATCTTCATAAAAAAGCATATCTAGCGGCTAAAGATGCGGGTATTTCGCTGAATGAAATAGTTAAAAACTCAATAGAAGAGAAGTTGGTTGGTAAGAAAGAATTTCATTTTCATATTGAGCGACGCTCTGAAGAGTCTAGAGATGCATTTGGCTATGTTAAAAGATCAAGTGAATCAGCCAAATGGGTTGGCACAGTAGAAAAAGGGACGCATCACTAATGCTTGATAAAATCATATTCAAAGGCTTCGAGGTTACCTCATCAGAATATAATGAGTATAAAGATGCTGAGGGTGGGAAGTTTAGGGTTTTATTCGACCATTATAAGTTACTGCAAGATGCAGATGATGATGGTAACAGGGAAATTATAATAGAAGCAGCGCCCTCAATAAATGGCTACAGTGAAGACGGGGAAGATGAAGACGATTTGGCATTCAAAGTTAAAATAGCCCTTCGGTTGTATTTTGACTTTGAATCAGATAGAGACATGACTGAGGATGAGTGCTCTAAAAATTCTTGGTTCTTCGATAATTTCGTATCAATAGCCACGAAGTTAACTGTTGAATCAACTCTAAAACATACTTCAATAAAATCAATTGAACTTCCTTGGTCTAGGCCTAAAAAATAATACCTAACCCGGCCCCGCTGCCGGGTTTTTTGTGCCTGTAATCTTGCAATGTAAAGAAACTCATCTACGCTAAGAGCACAACATCAGGGATTACAAATATATAAACTTAGTCTTTACCTTTGCCCACCGCGTCCCGTGTGGGCTTTTTTATGCCTGTAATCAGCCTTCTGGCGGTAATCTCAGAATATCAATAGCTAACTCGACGGCTAAAGTTACCTGTTCCTCCTGATACAGCACCTCTATCATCTCTGCTATAGAATCCTTCGACACTTCCCCACTCTCTATTAGTAGCTGCATCACAGCAGTACCGATAACCTGCGCCACTTCCGGCCGCTGCTGCTCGAAAAACTCTTGTTCGCTATCCATATCTCACCCATCAAAGAATAAATTTCACCCAATTTAGCACACTTTTCACGCCTGATAGCCGGCGCGAAGGGTCACGTCTGAATTATTTTTAAATTAAATTACCTTAAAAATCAAAATCAAAATCACCACTAGTAATTTATTATCACCATTAGTGTTGACTATCGAATTACTAATGGTGATAATCATTCCATCGAAACGGCAGGACGCCAAAAGCACGACAGGAAGTTAAAACTCAATCGAGCGCTGAAAAGTGCAAATAACCAAACGAGATAGGTTTGGGGTGTGTGACCAGAGGTCAATGGACTGGAATGTGTCGCATGTGAAGCGGCGAGGCTTGCAGAAATTGGGCGAATAAGAGTAGCCAGAAGCGAGTCGATACGGGTAACCCTCCCCAGCACACACCACCAAAGCTATCTCAGGAGAACAACATGATTAAGCCGCACACTATCAAAGAAAATTGCCGCAGCCGTCGTGATGCGCTGCGTAAAGCGAAGCAACAGGCATATGCCAGCGCTAACCCTATGTCAGTCGGTCGCAAGTATCAGGTTAACGCTCAGTCAGTATCACTGGTTAGACGCGCTGGTTACTCACCTGCTCCGCTACGGATGATTGCTAAAGCAGCATTTGGTCGAGTGAAGGCATACAAGATGCAAATTATTCGCGCTTCGTATCTCTTCGAATATGAGTTCAAGCGTAAGCCGGTAATTGAAGGCGGATTATGTTTGCCTGAAGTAGCTAAGTTTGCAGCAGGCTTCCGTAACGTTCGTGAAGATTGCTATCACGTTATTAAGGGGTGAGATATGGCAGACAAACCTAACTCAGTATTGCTGACATCAATTAATAACAATGCGCACTCAGAAGAGAGCCTATGTAAGCAGAGGGTGATGGTGTTCGGCGCTATTACTGCATGGTCACCGGGTGGGTGCCTCTATGAAGAGAAAAGGCATATCAAAGGCTACAGCGAAGAGCAGAAAGCATACTTCGATGAAGCACTAACCCTGCTTGATAAGCATCTCAATAAGTTTAACCGCACCAACCGTAAAGAAGCTGTTCACATTGTTAAGGGGTAAGAGAATGAAATTCGAAGAATTACCACGTGAAGTACAGTTAATAGCAGCTCAGACACTTTCAAACAGGCTTTCTACGTTGGGCGCAGGAGTGAAAGAGCGAACAGAGCCAGTTAAGACACTGGCCCGAGAGGTAAGAGAAGCATTTATCGAGATGTATTTTCAGCCAGAATCCGCTTCTGTTCAGAACGATAATGGTCAAGAACGTGAGTAAAAATATCCATCGCATCTTTAGCGTATGAAATTTTTCCTGCTTTTATCATCTCAATAACCACTTCGTGAGCTGCATAATCTGGATATTTAAGCGGACTTAATTTATCTGACATTTCTATTTCCTTATTTTGACTGTGGAATAACCAACATATCAATTTCCTTTGACTGTGGAAAGCAGGGAAACCACGGCTGGGCGTGGGTAAATATCCCAGCACAAATTATACAGGTCGCATAAGCGGCCTTTTTTATTCCCTAAATTCACTGATAGAGGGTAAGACGATGGCAAGCACTAAAAAACCGAATTACAGCGCTAAGGTTAAATATTGGAGCGATGGAATAACTGGAGAGTGCAGTGGTGGAATTATTGGATGCATTGACCAGTTATTTTTAGCTCTTCCTCGAGATAAGCGGGAAAAGGTTATCAGCATGATAGAAGACTCTCATGCAAAAAAAATAGCTTGGGAAAAAGAAAAAGCATCAACAGCCAACCCCTCCAACTAAGTAGGTGAGATATGAGTTTAGATTTTACAATAACAGCCAAGACTGTCAGCACAGAGCGCGGTAGATATGACGGCCTTACTCTTGAATTGAGTGATGCAGAACTCGTTGAAGCAGTAGAAATAAAAGAAATAGTTATCGAATACGGTGCCACTGACCTGTTAGAAGAAATTGGTAAAACAGATGTCATTGCTTGGTTAGAAAGTGAAGGCTGCACCGTAACAGAAACCGAATAACCCTCCCCCACTAACTCCCCACTCCCACCACTGAATAACTGACAAAGCATAGTCGGGTATTTTGCCGTGGGAGTAGCACAAGGAAATCAGCATGGCAGAAGAAAAAAAGGAACTGGCACTCGTCACACTGCCGGTCGAGAAAATAGATTTAGAAGTCGCGTTGCTCAATGACAAATTCATTGATGAGCTGATTGATAACGTTCGCAAAACAGCCGGTTCGGTAGTTGGCGACCTGAAGACGACAAAAGGCCGCGGCGTTTACATCACGATGGCTGACCAAGTGCGCAAATCAAAAGCAGCATTTGAGGTTCGCGCCAAAGAGTTGGTTGCTGAACTAAAAGCGCGCCCCGCCCTGATAGATGCCAACCGCAAAAAGTTTCGTGATGAGATGGACAAAATTGCAGTTGATATCAGAAAACCAGTCACTGAATACGAGGCTGAACAGGAACGATTAAAGCAGGAAGCTGAAGCCAAGAAGAAAGCTGAAGAGTTAGCGGCAGAAATTGAAGTGGCTCACGAAATGGCATTGCTGATGAATGACGCTTTCGACCGTGACGCTAAAGAGAAAGCTGAAGAAGTTGAGCGGCTGCGTAAGGCTCATGAGGAATTCATTGCTCAACAGGCAGCAGAGAAAGCGAAACGCGAAGCTGAAGAAAAAGCCAAGCGTGACATTGAATCAGCAGAACAGCGTGAACGTGATGCAAAGCTGGCTCAGGAACGAGCTGAACAGGCCGTAAAGGATGCCGCCGCCAAAGCCGAACGTGACGCCAAGGAATTAGCTGAACGTGTCGAGCGCGAGAAACAGGAAGCTATCGCAGCCGAGCAACGTAAAGCGCAGGAAGAAGCAGATCGCATTAAGCGTGAAGCTCAACAGAAAGAAGATGCCCGGCTAGCAGAAGAAAAGCGCGTTGCTGATGAAGCTGCTAAACGCTCGGCTGACGTCGAACACCGTCGCACCATCAACCGCCAAGCGGTAGCCGACTTAATTGCAAACGGGCTGCCAGAAGATTGCGCACAGAAATGTGTAGCCGCTATCGCTAAGAACCTCATTTCCTCAGTTCGTATCACTTACTAATTAAACTGGAGTAACCCATGCAACATGCATTTGCTGGGCAGACCGCATTGGGCTGCTCTACTAACTATTTGACCAAAATTCAGCATTCACCGGCTTACCGCCTCACATCAGCAAGCTTCACCCCACCACCTCGCAAGAGCTTGCTGGACAAGATAGTCGAGTTTCTACGCAGTAAGGGGAATCCGCTATGACCAAAAAGGAACTCAAGTGGTGGCATAAGCACTGGCTGGAAAGTGCGAAATCTTGCCGTCTTGCTGGAAGTAATGGCGCAGCAGCCAGAGAGCTAACCTGCGCCTCTGCCAAGCGTCGCATTTACCAATGGGATGTATCGGTATCAATTGAGCATCAGGAGGCAGCATGACGGAAGAGCAATTTAAGGTGCTAATAACAACCAGACGCGAATCACTAAAGAGCATGGATACTCTGGCATTTGTAAAAAATGAATTGGAGTGCGGTCGAGTATCAGCAGAACAGTTGGCAATTATTGCACTAGACGCAATGGGGATTAAAGGCGAATTGGTTGAGCAAGTAAGGGAATCGGCAGCCAAAAAGCGTAAATCATTTATGGAGGTGAGTTGTGGGTACCGCAACATTAATCCTTGGTGAATCTGGTACAGGGAAGTCTACCAGTTTGCGCAATCTTAACCCTGATGATTGCTTGCTGATCCAAGTCGTAAGGAAGCGGCTACCGTTCAAATCTACTAACTGGCAGCCATGGGATGGCGTGAATAAAACAGGGAGTATTGTTGCAACGCATGACTGGTCACTGATTAAGGCTGTTATTAATGGCGCGACAAAGTACGGGAAGAAAATAGTCATCATTGATGACTTCCAGTATGTGATGTGCACTGAGTTCATGGAAACAGTGAACGATAAGGGATTTGATAAGTTCGCGAAAATGGGACTTCACATGTGGGAAATAATCAAAGCGGCACAGGATGCGCCAGATGATCTGAGAATTTACTTTATGGCCCACACCGAGGAAACAAACCTTGGTCGAGTAAAAATGAAAACTATTGGCAAGATGTTGGATGAGAAAGTAACGGTAGAAGGAATGTTCACTATCGTTCTGAGAACCACCGTTCACGATGGGCAATACTTTTTTACCACTCAAAACAACGGGTACGACACCGTTAAATCACCGATGGGCCTATTTGAAACCAACGAAATTGAAAATGACCTTCTGACTGTAGATCGGGATATTTGCGATTACTACGGCATCAGTAATATTCACCAAATTAAAGGAAACGCAGCATGAGCAATGTAACTTTCGTCTATGACCAAGATTCGGGTTTATCAGCAGGATTAAGCGGTTTCATTAATGAGTCTGGGGCTTACATCTTCACTATCTCAGAAGCTAAATATGTGATTAGTTCCGGTGGTGCTAAATCAATTGAATTCTCTGTTGAAACTGATGACGGCAGAAAAGCTAATTACCTGAATGTTTATACCGTCAAGAAAGATGGAAGCTCCAATACGCATGGCGTAAACATGATAAATGCAATGATGGGTTGTTCCGGCGTTAAACAGCTCACCATGATTAAGAATGAGGTAGGTGTTTATGTAGCCCCTGAGTTTGTAGGTCGCAAGCTGGGGTTGGTGCTGCAAAAAACGCTGAAAACAAAAGATGATGGTCGTGAGACTTACAACTTTGATATTCGCATTCCTTACTTTGCACAAAGTCAGAGAACACTACAGGAACATGTAGCCAACGCTCCAGCCGAAACAATAGCTAAGATGTTAACCACCCTGAAAGACAAGGATGAGCGCAAGCAAGTAAATAGCGCACCAACACACTCCGGAAACTATCAGGGTGATGACCAATTCTTTAGTGATGGCCCTCAGTTCTAAATTCATAGGTAACCATCATGCAGCCAGAACAAATACTGGCCTGCCTCCGCGCCCACCCTGATGCATATATAACCTCATTCCACCGGTCAATTGGCAGCGTGGGTGGCGGGAATTATTTGTCTGGTGGCGCTACTGGCGGGTGTACGTTGAATTACAAAGACTCATTCTATAAAGGATTGGGTGATGGATTTGAGGCAGTATCAATACATATCGGACTGACGTATGTAATGAATATGCGTCACCTGCTCACGGAAGAGTGTTGGGAAGCTAAAGAGTTCTCAGCTAAAGGGATTATATACCGGCTTAAACCAGAGTTTATGTCAGCCAACCCTACGCCGTACTGCTCAACTCAGGAAGAGTTAGTGGCGCGGCGTCAAGAATGCCTACGACTGCTTTCGGCAGCCTAACCCCCCCATTTAACCGGCAGTCAATCTGCTGAGGACTTTCTATGTCTGCAAAAGTATACGGACTCGATAGCAGTCTTATTCATGACGCCAGTCCGAAAGACGGCTTTGTCGTTGATGTTGTGAGATTCAGTGATTACGCGGTTCTAGAGAAAAAGTGTCAATCGCTGGTTGCTGAGAATGCAGTGATGAAGTCTGGTGCTACATACTTTGCCTGCGGTTCTGAATATGGGTTCGACTTATTCAGAGATAAGCAAGCCGCCATTGACGTCTGCCTTCAAGAAATTGAACTTCATCGAGAGGGCTACCTTGATGGGGATGGATGGGATGATGGAGTAGGAAGAACAGCGTGGGGGATCATCATTCAGTCTGCGCAGGGGCGTGATGCGCAGGGCATTCACGAATCAGAAGCAGGTCACACTTATCAAACCTGTGATTACCAACTCGAAGATGAAATTAAGACCACTACCACCACTCAGACGCTTAACGAGATAAAGGCTCAGGGTGTGGATGAATTGGCGGAAGCATTTAAATCGTGGGCAGATGACAGCAATGGTGATTACGAGGCCGAACGGCATTGGGCAGTGGCTAGCAAAGAAGCATTGAGTTTCGCCGCCAGCCTGAGGGGTAAGAGCTGATGAATAACATCGAAGAGTTGAAGAAAGTAGCGTTAGGAGCAAATCTTCACGGATGGACGGGATTTGAGGATGCGTTAAACGCCGACGGCTATAGCGAAGCGGTATCGAAATTTATCGCTGCTGCTAACCCTAGCGTAGTTCTCGCACTGATAGCCAAACTGGAAGCGGCACAGAAAGAGCTTTTTGACCTTCATAATCAGGAATTCCAGCAGCGTTTAGAGAATGCAGAACATCAGCTTTATATGAAGGATTTAGCCATTCATAACATCAAGGCCAGTCGAAAGGCTCAATTCAGGAAGCGTAAAGCGCTGGAGGCTGAAAACGCCGAATTGAAACAACGCGCAGAGGCAGCAGAGGCGCGGCTACTTGTGCCGGTTCTGCAAGAAATCGCAGATGAGAGGTTTCGGCAAGTTAACACTGAAGGCTGGACACCTTGCCATGATGATCAACATTCAAGCGGTGAACTAGCTGGCGCAGCGGCATGTTACGCAAAACACGTTAATGCCCGTCAGTGGGTTTTCAAAAATAACCCCGGTGATTACCAAAGCGAACCAGAGCCTAGCGGTTGGCCTTGGGATTATAAGTGGTGGAAACCTAAGAACCCGCGCCGTGATTTAATCAGAGCAGCAGCACTAATAGTTGCTGAACTGGAAAGGTTAGACCGTCAAGCCAGTAATCCGGTTGAAGGGGGTGAGTAGTGAGCTTTTCTCAATTAATATCCTATTCGCTGGACAGAAAGACAAGAAAAACTGAGGCGGTGTATTTCACTCAGCACGCCTCTAATAGCGTTAAGATTGTGGGTAAAAATAGCTATTCGATACTTGACCAAGAATTAATTATAACCGGCGATTTATCCTATCAACATTTCACGGCCCGTATGGATATGGGCGGGTTTCCTAAAGATTTCGGTTCGGAACGGGAGGCTGCGCTAAAACTTGCGGAATGGCTGCAACGTATGGGCGCCGCGATTGAAGATTATTGGAGTGAACAATGAACAAGCTAACTGAGCAGCAACTACAGAAAATAGCTAATCCGGGTGAAAACGATATCGGCGGCACTCAAAGCCCTATCGTTACACAAATGGCGGCTGAGTTATTGGATTTACGCAGTTGGAAAAAAACGGCTGTCATGTGTACTAACGAGTTGGCGGCTGTTAGTGCAGAAAATAGAAAGCTCCGCGCAGAACTGGCAGCAATTAAGGGGGAACCATGCTCATAGGTTTCGTTCTGCTCGTCAGTTCATGCCTTACCTGCACCGCCCAGCCAGTAACCGAAGATATCTACCCTACTCAATCTGAATGCCAACAAATATCAACGCTGATACATGAGCGGCGGCCTGATGCTGTGCTTATGTGTAGCGAAGTCTATCGGCAGTAAATAATTCGGAGTAAATCATGAGCGACTCATTCGAAAAGTGGCTCAACGAGCCTATTGGCCCTAACGGTGAGCAACGCCGCTACGTCCTCAGTATACCCCGTCAACACTTCGCTAAATCAGTATGGACAGATTGCGAGAAAGCAATCAAAGGGAAACGGACTTCATCTAAATAAACTGGAGATTCCCTATGCGAGTAACTATATCAGCGCCGGACCCCGGCTGCGTTGAATTCGCCACACGCGCACTAAATGCATTTATTAAAGGTCGTGGGAATGGTGAATTTCCCAATCCAAGCGGCGCAATAAGTAATTCATTCTTTGGCGCTGAATGTACTGAAAAGCCCAGCGGCAACTATTCAATTAAGTGCTGGCGCATTCCAACTAAATTAGCGGAGGCCGCGTGATGGACGATATCAGCGAACTCATTCTAACCGTGTCCCGCGCTCCGGATGACGGGCGCGACCATAAAGACTGCTACCTGTGGGATATGAAAATAAAGCAGCGGCTACGAACCGGCGATAAGTCAAATAGACCGGTGCCACGGCAAGTTGTCCCGCCTACTCCAGTTAAAACGGTGAAGTCAGTGAAAGCGAAAGTGAGAAAGATAATGGAGGCGGCATGACAGCTTGGTACAACGAGATTGACCCTTACGCGGCCCAATGGCTGAGAAACCTTATTAAAGCCGGTCACATCGCACCTGGCTATGTTGACGAGCGGAGCATTGAAGATGTCAGACCCGATGATTTACGAGAATTCACACAGTGCCACTTCTTCGCCGGCGTTGGAGTTTGGTCATACGCATTGCGACAAGCAGGATGGCCCGATGATAAGCCAGTCTGGACAGGAAGTTGCCCATGCCAACCTTTCAGCGCGGCAGGCAAAGGAGATGGGTTTGATGATGAGCGGCACCTATGGCCCGCATTCTTTCATCTCATCCAGCAGCGCCGGCCTCCAACAATTTTTGGTGAGCAGGTTGCAAGCAAAGACGGACTTACATGGCTCGACCTTGTACAAGCTGATCTGGAAGGTGCGAACTACACCCCAACAGCGGTCGATCTTTGCGCTGCGGGCTTCGGTGCGCCGAACATCAGGCAGCGCCTTTTCTGGGTGGCCGACACCTCTGGTATCAGCGATAAACAACGACACTTCGGTGCAGATGTCCTCAGATGGGCGAACAACACCAAACAAGTTGGGGTGGGCGGCATCATTAGCGGGATGGCCGACACCGTTAGCAACAGAGGCCCGACTGGGGTATCAGAACCGGAACACGGGCAAAAAGGGAACTCAGGAAAGTCTCACAACAGTAGTGATCAATTCAATTGGGAGCCGAGACCATCTTCAGTTGCATCAGGCGGCGCGGTTAACGGCTTCTGGCGAGATGCTGATTGGCTCCTGTGCAGAGATGGAAAGTGGCGGCCAGTTGAACCCGGCACATTCCCGCTGGCTGATGGGATTACCAGTCGCGTGGGACGACTGCGCGCCTACGGAAACGCTATCAATGCTGAAGCGGCAAAGGTCTTTATAGAAGCATATATGGAGGCGGCATGAGTGACTTTGGCGGCAGCCACACACCGGACAACCTGAAAGATTTATGGATGACCCCCGCCGATATATTCACCGCACTAGACATCGAGTTTGGCTTTTACCTTGATGCGGCAGCCAGTCAGAAAAGCGCCCTGTGCGCTCGATATATCACAGAGCAAGGCGATGCACTGAATAGTGCATGGGAGAGTTGTGGGGCTATCTGGTGCAATCCACCCTATTCCGATATTTCACCTTGGGTAAGCAAGGCCGCCGAGCAATGCAAAGCACAACTCCAGCCAATTGTGATGCTTGTGCCGGCCGATTCATCTGTCGGCTGGTTTAGCCAAGCACTGCAATCAGTCGATGAGGTGCGATTCATTACCGATGGCCGTATATCGTTTATTCGCTCTGACACTGGCAAACCAATCAACGGCAATAACAAGGGCTCGCTGTTATTCATCTGGCGACCATTCATCAAGCCTCGCTGCATGTTCACCACGGTTAAGCGCGATGAGCTAAAGGCGATTGGGCAGGAAATATTGACCGGGAGTAAAGCAGCATGAAACTACCAAAAATATCAAGCGGCACCCTGTTCTGGATTTGCATAATCGGATACGCAATAGCAGCAACGATTTATACGTTTAGTGGTGCGGGGTGAGTTGTGACTCCTGAAGAAAAACAGAACGCTCTCCAATCGGCTGCAAAGAACTGTAACAACGAAATTAAAACCACCTTAGCCGCTCTGCCGGCTAACACAAACAAAGACTCCATCACCCGCCCTATCATTCTGCGCCATTACGAGAAGATAAAGCCACTTGGCTACAAGCTGGCTTGGCTTCTTTTCGCCATCGGAGTACTGAATGGTCAGTTTAAGTGGAGCCGGTGATGAGATTGATAAAGAGATAAGAGGCCAGCTATGACTAATGTTATTCAGATCGAGCCTAACAAATGGGTATCAGAGGATTTGCTTATTGCTGTTACCGGATTGCGACCAGGAACTATTAAGAGAGCTAGAGAAAATTCATGGTTACAAGGGAGGGAGTATTTATTGTTCTCTCCTGTTGATGATCCAAAGCCCAATAGTGAATGTATGTATAACAGAGAGGCTATAGATAAGTGGATAGAGCGGCAGTCAAAACGACAACCTGGTGCTGCAAAGCTCAAGAAAACCGCTTAACCTACCGTCTCCTATTACATTGAGGTTAACTTTATGAGTAAAACTCAGTATCCAACTGGCGTAGAACATCATGGAGGATATTTACGCATTTGGTTTATGTATCAAAAGAAGCGTTGCAGGGAGTCCCTCGGGATCCCTGACACACCCAAAAATAGAAAGGCTGCAGCAGATTTGCGACAGTCGATTGGTTATGCAATTAAGACTGGAAACTTTGACTATGCAAAGCAATTCCCTGGCTCGATTGGTGCGGCTCAGTATGTAACAACACAGGTACGGAATATCACTATTCAAGAGTTGTTTAACAAATGGCTGTCATTGAAGGAGCCAGAGGTTTCACTAAATACTCATGACAGGTATACATCAACGCTTAAAACCGCAGCCACTCTGCTTGGACCTGATCGTCAAGCTTCATCCATTAGGAATGAAGACATCCTTAAATTGAGGAATGAGCTGCTTAATGGTATGCAACTACCAAGAAGGCATCAGATCAATCCCGTTAAAGGCAGGGCAGTCCCAACAGTGAATTACTGTCTGGCATGTGTTAAGTCTGCTTTTATGTTTGCTGCTAGTAATGGGTACGCCAATTCAGACCCCACATCCACACTAACTAGATTAAGGAAAAGTAAACCCCAGCCAGATCCGCTAACAAGGGATGAATTTTTTAGAATGCTTGATGGTTGCACCCATCAACAAATAAAAAATTTATGGACACTGGCGGTGTATACCGGGATGCGCCACGGAGAACTATGTGCGTTGGCGTGGGAGGACGTAGACCTAGAAGCTGGCACAATTATGGTAAGACGAAATCTCACTCGGGTTAAGCAGTTTACTTTGCCAAAAACTGACGCAGGAACAGATCGCATTATTCAGTTGACGGACCATGCAAAAGAAACTCTGCGCAGTCAAATGCTATACACCAGGATGGGGCCTCAATATGAAATACTGGTCCATACAAGAGAGGCAAGGAAAACAAGGAAAGACAGTTGCACTTTCGTCTTTATTCCCAAGGTTACATCTTCAAATCAAATATGCGGCGATTACTACTCGACGGAATCATTAGGGCAAATATGGAACAATGCATTAAGGAGGTCAGGAATAAGATCCAGAAAACCATATCAATCGCGTCATACTTTCGCATGCTGGTTGTTATCTGCTGGGGCAAACCCATCATTCATTGCATCACAGATGGGTCACGCATCAGCACAGATGGTTTTCTCTGTTTATGGGGAGTGGATGCCAGACAGTAATGATGAACAAATGACATTAATCAATGCTAAATTTTCTAGAAATGCCCCACTCATGCCCCATAAGAAAATCGGATAGTGTTTTTTACTATATAATTCAATAACCTTACCAACTCACACACCCATATTCATTACATCCTGATAAGCCGCAACCAGCTTATTACGCACCTGAATACCGAGTTGTAAAGAGACAGATGACTTTTGCATATTCACCATTACATCATTCAGACCAACGCCGGGAACACCCAATTCAAAGTTCTGCGCCAGAGTGCGAGCAGTTTGCTGGTTTTCACTGATTTTACCGATAGCCGCTTTTAATTCGCTAGCAAAGCCGGCCTCTGCGGGTAATGCCTTCGCAGAGTTAGATGCTTGCAATGCCGTGACTTGCAATTGCTGTAAAACCCCTTCGATACCTTGAACAGACATACTCACCCCAGAACACTCAGTTGTTCGAATAACATCATGGCAAGTGATCCTATCAATGCGGTTATTCACCGCCTGCCCTGAATCACTTTTTTCAGGATGACACCCTAACACATCATTTTTGCGCTAAAGCGGCTAATTAGACACAAAAATACCGGCTTATTGAGCCATCGAATTGGTTATTTACGGCAAATAATGGCGTGCCCATAAAAGGGGATGTCAGTTATTGATGCTTTCACTTGGGAGTCTGTTTTGTTTCGACACATTAGTTACATAAAGAATACTCACTCAAACGTTGTTCAGCTTGGCCAAGGACGTGTATGAATGCCTCGATAACCGGCGGTGAAAATCGTGAAAATACCTTTGCGACGACACTGGCACGCCTACGCGCGAATCCAAAAATCCCACTGCTGATTGCAGCAGCAGCAGCTATCGCTATCATTGTCGCGCTGATGTTATGGGCCAAAAGCCCGGATTATCGCGTTCTTTATAGCAATCTGAGTGATCGTGACGGTGGTGATATCGTCACTCAACTGACGCAACTGAATATTCCTTATCGCTTCGCTGATAATGGCGGAGCGTTGTTGATCCCGGCAGAGAAGGTGCATGAAACCCGTCTACGTCTGGCACAACAAGGTTTGCCTAAAGGCGGTGCAGTCGGTTTTGAACTACTGGACCAGGAAAAATTTGGCATCAGCCAGTTCAGTGAACAAGTGAACTACCAGCGGGCACTGGAAGGCGAACTCGCCCGAACTATCGGTACTCTTGGGCCGGTGATGAATGTCCGAGTTCATTTGGCAATGCCAAAACCCTCACTGTTTGTTCGCGAACAGAAATCACCAACCGCCTCTGTCACTCTTGCCCTGCAACCGGGCCGTGCTCTTGATGATGGTCAGATCAACGCTATCGTGTACATGGTATCGAGCAGTGTGGCAGGTTTGCCACCGGCGAATGTCACTGTGGTTGACCAAACAGGCCGTTTACTCACGCAATCTGACAGTGCTGGTCGTGACTTAAATGCCGCACAACTCAAATTTACCAACGAAGTGGAAAACCGCTTCCAACGCCGTATTGAAACCATTCTGGCCCCGATGGTCGGTAGTGGCAATGTGCACGCGCAGGTCACTGCACAAGTTGATTTCGCCAGCCGCGAGCAAACCGACGAAGAGTACAAACCGAATCAGGCGGCCAACCAAGGAGCCGTGCGCTCTCAACAAGTCAGCACCAGTGAACAACTGGGCGGCACGAATGTAGGCGGTGTGCCGGGCGCATTATCCAATCAACCGTCAGCGACACCGGTTGCTCCGATTGAAGTCCCTCAACCCGCCGCCGCCCCTGGAGCTACAGGTGCTGCCGCCAATGCGGCAAATCGTCCAGCGGCCACGGCTGCTCGGTCGACTGCCACATCCAGTAATAGCCGCCATGACCAAACCACAAACTTCGAAGTGGATCGCACTATTCGCCACACCCAGCAACAAGCGGGCATGGTGCAGCGTCTCTCTGTTGCAGTCGTGGTCAATTACGGTAGCGATAAAGCGGGCAAACCGATTGCGCTGAGTAAAGATCAGTTAGCGCAAGTGGAATCATTGACCCGCGAGGCAATGGGCTTCTCCACTGAGCGCGGCGACACATTAAATGTGGTGAACACACCATTTAATGCGACAGACGATGCCTCCGGCAGCGCCCTGCCGTTCTGGCAACAGCAATCGTTCTTTGATCAGTTGCTGAATGCTGGCCGTTATCTGCTCATCTTACTGGTGGCATGGGTCTTGTGGCGCAAGCTGGTACGCCCATTAATTGCTAAGAAACAACTTGCTGATAAGGCAGCGGCCTCGGTCAATAACATTGTGCAGACCGCCCAAGCCACTGAAACAGCGAAACAGAGTAAAGAAGAGCTGGCCCTACGTAAGAAAAATCAGCAGCGGGTAAGTGCTGAAGTTCAGGCCCAGCGTATACGCGAACTTGCGGATAAAGACCCACGTGTTGTTGCGCTGGTTATCCGTCAATGGATGAGTAATGACCAATGAGCCTGACCGGAACTGAAAAAAGCGCCATCATGCTGATGACTCTGGGTGAAGACCACGCCGCCGAGGTGTTTAAGCACCTCTCCTCGCGCGAAGTACAACAACTCAGTACCACTATGGCGAGTATGCGTCAGGTCTCTCACCAGCAGCTAGTTGATGTATTAGCTGAGTTTGAAGACGATGCCGAGCAGTACGCCGCTTTGAGTGTAAATGCCAGCGATTATCTGCGCAGTGTGCTGATAAAAGCATTGGGGGAAGAGCGTGCATCCAGTTTGTTGGAAGACATTTTGGAGTCGCGCGAAACCACCAGTGGGATGGAAACGCTCAACTTTATGGAACCTCAGATGGCCGCTGATCTGATTCGCGACGAACACCCGCAGATTATCGCTACCATTTTGGTTCACCTCAAACGTGCACAGGCTGCCGATATTCTGGCCCTGTTCGACGAGCGTCTGCGCAACGATGTCATGCTACGTATCGCCACCTTTGGGGGAGTCCAGCCAGCGGCATTGGCTGAATTGACTGAAGTGCTGAATAACCTGCTTGATGGTCAAAATCTCAAACGCAGCAAAATGGGGGGTATCCGCACAGCGGCCGAGATTATCAACCTGATGAAAACTCAGCAGGAAGAAACAGTCATGGACGCAGTACGCGAATACGACGGCGAATTGGCACAAAAAATCATCGACGAAATGTTCTTGTTCGAGAATTTGGTCAGTGTCGACGACCGCAGCATTCAGCGTTTACTCCAAGAGATCGACAACGAGTCGTTGTTGATTGCCTTGAAAGGTGCCGACCAAGCACTGCGCGAGCGCTTCCTCAGCAATATGTCCCTGCGTGCAGCAGAAATTCTGCGCGACGATCTGGCCACCCGCGGGCCGGTGCGTATGTCTCTGGTGGAAAACGAACAGAAAGCCATCTTGCTCATCGTCCGTCGTCTGGCAGAGAGCGGCGAGATAGTCATTGGCGGTGGCGAGGATATCTATGTCTGATCGGATTAATACCCTGCCCTGGCAGCCTTGGTCACTTAACGATTTTGCCAGCCAGGCAGAATCCATCGCTGCGGCCCCGGCACCGGATATCAGCATGCTGTTCACTGATGAGCCGGGGACCGACACTGAGCCGACTGAAAATGATGCGCAACAAACACTGATAAACCTGCAACTCGAAGCAGAGAAGCAGGGGCGGCAGCAAGGGTTTGCCAAAGGGTTGCAAGAAGGTTTGGATAAAGGTTACCAAACCGGTCTTGAAGAGGGCCATCAACAAGCGTTGGCCGATGCCGAGAAACAGCTAGCACCAATCACCGCGCATTGGCAATTGCTGGTCAACGACTTCCAAAGCACGCTGGATGCGCTGGACAGCGTGATTGCCTCACGATTAATGCAAATGGCATTGGCCGCAGCAAAACAAATTCTGGGGCAACCGGCCATTTGTGATGGTACTGCGTTGCTGGCCCAAATCCAGCAAATGATTCAGCAAGAACCGATGTTTGCCGGGAAGCCACAATTACGGGTCAATCCAAATGATTTGGCGGTCGTCGAACAACGTCTGGGATCGACGCTGAGTCTGCATGGTTGGCGCTTATTGGGTGACAGCCAAATTCATCCGGGTGGTTGTAAAGTCAGCGCCGAAGAAGGTGACTTGGATGCAAGTTTGGCAACTCGCTGGCATGAGCTGTGCCGTTTGGCAGCGCCGGGAGAATTATGATGACCGCCCGTCTTGGCCGCTGGCTTACCTCTTTAGATAAATTCGAAGAGCGAATCAGTCAATCAACCCCCATTCGCCGCTACGGGCGATTGACGCGTGCCACCGGTCTGGTACTGGAGGCTACCGGCCTACAACTCCCACTGGGTGCCACCTGTCTGATTGAACGCCATGACAATGGTGAAGTACAAGAGGTGGAGAGTGAAGTGGTTGGTTTTAATGGCCAACGCCTATTTCTGATGCCACTGGAAGAAGTGGAAGGGATTGTTCCGGGCGCGCGAGTTTATGCCCGTGTGACAACCGGTGGCGCCTCAGCCAGCAAACAACTGCCCCTCGGCCCAGAATTGCTGGGGCGCGTGTTAGATGGCAGCGCCAAACCACTGGATGGTTTACCTGCACCTGAAACTGGCTATCGCGCCCCCCTCATCACTCCGCCCATTAACCCGTTGCAGCGCACCGCTATTGAGCAAGTTTTGGATGTCGGGGTGCGCACCATTAATGCCTTACTGACCGTAGGTCGTGGCCAGCGTATGGGCCTGTTCGCCGGTTCAGGGGTCGGTAAAAGTGTGCTTTTAGGGATGATGGCCCGCTACACCCAAGCGGATGTCATTGTCGTGGGGTTGATTGGCGAACGTGGCCGTGAAGTGAAAGACTTCATCGAGAATATTTTAGGGGCTGAGGGGCGTGCACGTTCGGTGGTGATAGCTGCCCCTGCCGATGTCTCGCCATTGTTACGTATGCAGGGCGCAGCCTATGCCACCCGCATTGCAGAAGATTTTCGTGACCGTGGTCAACACGTATTGTTGATTATGGACTCCCTCACCCGTTATGCCATGGCACAACGTGAAATTGCGTTGGCGATTGGTGAGCCGCCGGCAACCAAAGGATATCCACCTTCCGTATTCGCTAAATTACCCGCACTGGTTGAGCGGGCGGGTAACGGTGTCTCTGGTGGTGGCTCCATTACGGCATTTTATACGGTATTAACCGAAGGCGATGATCAGCAAGACCCCATTGCCGACTCTGCTCGCGCCATTCTTGATGGGCATGTGGTGTTATCACGCCGTTTGGCGGAATCCGGTCACTACCCCGCGATTGATATCGAGGCATCAATCAGTCGTGCCATGACCTCGCTGATTGATGAGAACCATTACAGTAAAGTCCGCCAATTCAAACAGTTACTGGCCAGTTTTCAACGTAATCGTGATCTGGTCAGTGTGGGTGCTTATGCGGCGGGCAGCGACCCGTTACTGGATAAGGCGATTGCCTTGTACCCACAGATGGAAATTTTCTTACAGCAGGGCATGTTCGAACGCAGTAGTTATGAAGATGCCTGCCAGCACCTGAAAAGCCTGTTTCCTGGCTAATCAAAGGGGAATGCGATGAAAAATCAGTCACCTCTCGTTACCCTGTGCGAACTGGCCCAAAAGGCCGTCGAGCAGGCAACGACTCAACTAGGACAAGCGCGTCTGTCCTATCAAAATGTTGAGCAGCAACTCACCATGTTGCTGTCTTATCAGGATGAATATCGGATGCGGTTGAATGACACCTTGAGCAACGGGATGGCCTCCTCCAGTTGGCAAAATTATCAACAATTTATTCAAACTCTGGAACAAGCCATTGATCAACATCGCAATCAGTTAGCTCAATGGAATGTCAAAGTGGAACAGGCAGTTAAGCATTGGCAAGAAAAACAGCAACGGTTAAATGCGTTTGAAACATTACAAGAGCGGGCTGAGAGCACCGCTCGCCTGCAAGAAAACCGTTTGGATCAAAAATTGATGGATGAGTTCGCCCAGCGCGCCTCACAAAGGAGTCTAAATTCATGAATCTGTCTTTACTGCCGACTGCTGCATTATCTACCACCAGTGAAGCTGAAGGGGCGACATCCTTGTCCTCCATTGCAGCGCTGTTTACCGATGCGGGATTGCCGGCAGATTTTGCCAAACTCTTGGGTGACCAACTGGGTAAAGAGCTAACCGCCATGGATGCCTCAACACTGAAATCCTCTCTGGCAGCGGCGACTGATATCACGGCTGATGCCGACGGTGGTAAATCCCTCGTTGGTAATAGCAAATTGAATCAGTTGTTGGCTGCATTGGGCGATATCAGTGCCACGTTACCTGCGGGCCTGACACATGCCGGGCAGACCGGAGACGCCGCTGGCATTAAAAAAACCGTGGCAGATGATGACAGTACACTTGATAAAAGTGGCAACAAAACCGACCTTTCAGCATTGCAAACATTACTGGCAATGCTGCCACATCAAGTTGCCAATACGTTGGGCACCGCGACTAACGGACAAAAAGCGACAGCAGCCAATGCCAATGGCCTGACTGAGAGTAAAACCAGCGTCAAGCAAGATGTTGCGGCCCTGACCACTCTGACTTCGCAAGATAAAGGTTTAGCGGCGCTGATAGGTAGCACACTGAATACAGTAAAAAATGATAAGGCCACGAGCAACGAGATATTGCCGGGCGTGACCACAAAATCTAAAGCAGCATCCGCACAAAGCAAGCTTGACCCATCGACAGCAAAAGGGGCTGACAATAACGCTCTTAATATAAAAACTGCGCTGGTAGAAACCAATGTGACGGCTGCAACTCTGGACAAAAGCCTCGCCAATTCAAACACCGTCCCCCCCTCTCTGCCGCCCGTTTCTAGCCCAGTATTATCGACAACCGCCAGCCCCCTTGTCAGCGCCCCAGTCAGTGGCCATTTAAGTGCTCAATTAGGTAGCCAAGAATGGCAGCAAGCCCTTGGTCAACAAGTGGTGATGTTCAGTCGCAATGGTCAGCAAAATGCCGAGTTGCGGCTCAATCCACAGGAGCTTGGCGCTCTGCAAATCAGTCTGAAAATCGAAGATAATCAAGCGCAGCTGCACTTTGCTTCAGCACACAGCCAAGTACGTGCCGCCATTGAAGCCGCCATGCCAAGTCTACGTAGCGCCTTGGCTGAAAGTGGTATTCAGTTAGGTCAAAGCAGCGTCGGCAGTGAAGGACAATGGCAACAAGCACAGCAACAGAGTCAGCAAAATCAACAAGATTTCGCCTCTCGAGGTCAACCGGGATACGGTGAAATCACCGCAGGCGACGCCTTAACCAGCACACCGCTTACCACACCAGCCGCATTACAGGCTCTGGCGAACGGGAATGGTGGCGTTGATATTTTCGCCTAAGATTGATGTTAGTTTCACCAAAAGGCGACAAACGAGCAAGTTAGGCTGTTTTTCGCCACCTATTCTGCCTATTGGCATTCATGATACGCGGGATAATCATCATCAATAATTCGGATAACGTGGATTTTCTCCACGTTATTATCGTGATTCACCGGTGTGATACCGAAACAGGAATTTGTCTTCTCCATGTCTGAAAATACCTTCCCGGCCAAGCGTAAGAGTTCGATCTGGGTGATCTTGCTGGTGTTGATCGCGGTAGCAGCAACAGCGGGTGGCGGTTATAGCTGGTGGATGCTCAATCAGAGTAGACCCGCCACAGTGAAAGCCGTGCCGGTGATCCCTGTATTCATGCCTTTGGAGACCTTCACGGTCAATCTGATCACGCCAGATAATAATCTGGATCGTGTCCTTTATATCGGATTGACGTTAAGGCTGCCCGACGATACCACTCGCGCAAAACTCAATGACTATCTGCCGGAAGTGCGCAGCCGCTTGCTGCTGTTGCTCTCCCGCCAGTCAGCTGACAGCCTGTCGAATGAAGAAGGCAAACAGCGTTTAGTCGGTGAAATTAAAAACGTACTTAGCCCGCCAATGGTTAAAGGTCAACCTAATCAGGTAGTCAGCGATGTGCTGTTTACCGCATTTATACTGCGATAATCATTATGGGCGATAGCATTCTTTCACAAGCAGAGATTGACGCACTGTTAAACGGTGACAGCGGAGGTGATGAACCCGAGGCTGTGATAGGTAACGAGACAGACGTTAAACCTTATGATCCAACGACCCAGCGACGTGTGGTGCGTGAGCGCCTACATGCGTTGGAGATCATTAATGAGCGGTTTGCTCGTCAGTTCCGAATGGGGCTGTTTAACCTATTGCGTCGCAGTCCCGATATCACGGTGGGGCCGATCAAAATTCAGCCATACCATGATTTTGCTCGAAATCTGCCGGTGCCCACCAACCTCAACCTAATACATTTGAAACCCTTACGCGGTACGGCGCTGTTTGTTTTCGCCCCAAGTTTGGTGTTTATCGCCGTTGATAACCTGTTTGGCGGTGATGGCCGTTTCCCGACAAAAGTGGAAGGCCGTGAATTTACGCATACCGAACAACGCGTTATCAATCGGATGTTACGGCTGGCGCTGGATGCTTACCGCGATGCTTGGGCGCCTATCTATAAAATAGATGTGGAATATGTCCGTTCTGAAATACAGGTGAAGTTTACCAATATCACCACCTCCCCTAACGATATTGTGGTGACAACCCCTTTCCACGTGGAAATTGGCGCGTTGAGTGGTGAGTTTAACATCTGTATTCCGTTTGCCATGATTGAGCCATTGCGCGAACTGTTGACCAATCCACCACTGGAAAACTCCCGTCAGGAAGATAGCCATTGGCGTGAAACGCTGGTTAAACAAGTTCAGCATTCAGAGCTAGAGCTGGTCGCTAATTTTGTCGATATCCCGCTCAGATTGTCGCAGATACTCAAGCTGCAACCCGGGGATGTGCTCCCTATAGATAAACCGGATCGACTGATTGGTCATGTCGACGGCGTACCGGTACTGACCAGTCAGTACGGGACATTAAACGGGCAATATGCCCTACGTGTTGAACATTTGATTAACCCTATTTTGAATGCTCTGAATGAGGAACAGCCCAATGAGTGACCCTAAGCTTCCGTCTGATGATGGAAAGGAATCCGTGGATGATCTGTGGGCTGATGCGTTTAATGAGCAGCAAGCGGCGGATAAACCAACGGCCACAACCGAAGGCGTATTTAAATCACTGGAAGCACCGGACGCACTGGGTAACTTGCAGGATATCGACTTGATTCTGGATATCCCGGTGAAGCTAACAGTGGAGCTGGGGCGCACCAAAATGACTATCAAAGAGTTGCTGCGCCTGTCACAAGGCTCGGTGGTTTCCCTTGATGGTTTAGCGGGCGAACCACTGGATATCTTGATTAACGGTTATCTGATTGCTCAGGGTGAAGTGGTGGTCGTGGCGGATAAGTACGGCGTGCGTATCACTGACATTATTACCCCATCAGAACGTATGCGTCGTCTGAGTCGCTAATGACCGCAGCGCAAACCGTGGCAGCAACGCTAACTGATTCATCCACTGGAACCGATGTCCCGGTAATAGTGCATTCGGCACAAATGAATGCTACGCAAGTGAATCAGCCAGCTATTACCCCGCCAGCAATCACTACGCAAACACCGGTGACGGGGTTTGCTACCAGCCATCCGGGTGTTGCCACGCAGCAAGCTGCGCCAGCCATGCCCGCAGGTTCGGTGCTCACGCAAGTTGGCTCGGTCTTAGGGGGCATTTTACTGTTGATTTTGTGTGCCGCCTGGTTGGTTCGCCGTTTAGGTTTTGCGCCACAGGCGCGCAACAATAAACTATTAAATGTTCGCGCCAGTTGTCAGGTGGGTCAGCGTGAACGAGTGGTGGTGGTCGAAGTCGATAATACTTGGCTAGTATTAGGCGTCACCGCACAAAATGTGACGCCACTTCATACATTGCCGCGCCCTCCTGTTGACGAGACACATACCGCGCCGTCGTCAGACTCAGCAAAACCGGCTGATTTTCGCCAACTACTGAATAACCATCTGTTTAACAAAAAATTGAAACATCCGGAAAAATCGGCATGATGTCCCTGCGTCCGCTTCTGAATAAAGCCGCTCTGCTGCTCATCCTTTTCTGCTCTCCAGCAGCATTTGCTCAACTGCCCGGTATTATTAGCCAGCCTTTAGCAAATGGTGGGCAAAGTTGGTCGTTACCGGTGCAGACACTCGTTTTTATTACCACACTGAGTTTCCTGCCCGCCGCGTTGCTGATGATGACCAGTTTTACACGCATCATTATTGTACTCGGTTTGCTGCGCAACGCCTTAGGTACTCCATCCGCCCCCCCAATCAAGTCATGCTGGGGTTAGCTCTATTTCTGACGTTCTTCATTATGTCGCCGGTATTCGACAAAGTGTATCAGGATGCCTATCTGCCTTTTAGCCAAGACAAGATAAGTATGGAAGTCGCGATGGATAAAGGTTCGCAACCGTTACGTGAATTTATGCTGCGCCAAACACGCGAGTCAGACTTAGCACTGTATGCACGGCTGGCAAACCTTCCACCATTGGAAGGGCCGGAAGTCGTTCCTATGCGTATTTTGCTGCCAGCGTATGTCACCAGTGAGTTGAAAACCGCATTCCAAATTGGCTTTACCGTTTTTATTCCATTTTTAATTATCGACTTGGTGGTCGCCAGTGTGCTGATGGCCCTAGGGATGATGATGGTTCCTCCTGCCAGTATTTCGCTCCCCTTCAAGTTGATGCTGTTTGTCTTGGTTGATGGCTGGCAACTGTTATTAGGCTCGTTGGCGCAGAGTTTTTATAGTTGATGATGTTTTATCACCGAGAAACAAATTACGTTTTTATCCATCACATTTAAGCAAGGGGGACTCGTCATGACACCAGAATCGGTAATGGCACTCGGCGTCGAGGCAATGAAAATCGCCCTTGCATTGGCGGCACCACTATTATTGGCTGCGCTGATCAGCGGTTTGATTGTAAGCCTATTGCAGGCAGCAACACAGATTAACGAAATGACATTGTCATTTATCCCGAAAATACTGGCCGTATTCACCACCATGGTGATTGCAGGCCCGTGGATGTTGAGCCTGATACTCGACTATATGCGCAATTTATTCACCAGTCTGCCGACGTTGATCGGGTAATAATGATCCCCCTCGACGCCACGCAACTGAGCCTTTGGGTCAGCCAATACTTCTGGCCATTAATCCGCATACTGGCACTGATCACCACCGCCCCAGTACTCAGTGAGAAGCAGATAAACCGCAAGGTCAAAGTGGGTTTGGCGGTATTAATTACCTTTCTGATTGCCCCTTCTCTGCCACCGGTCAATATTCCCCTCGTCTCCGCCGGTGCGGTGTGGGTTGCAGCCCAACAAGTCTTGATTGGGGTGGCTATCGGCTTAACCATGCAATTTGCTTTTGCCGCTATCCGCCTGGCAGGTGAAGTGATTGGCTTGCAAATGGGGCTTTCTTTTGCCACATTCTTTGACCCCTCGGGAGGGCCAAACATGCCGGTTCTCGCCCGGTTATTGAACCTGCTGGCGATGCTGTTATTTCTCACCTTTGATGGACATTTGTGGCTGATTTCATTGCTGGCAGACAGTTTTCATACCTTACCTATCCAGTTCGAACCACTCAATGGCAATGGATTTCTGGCATTGACGCAGGCAGGTTCATTGATCTTCATGAATGGTTTGATGCTGGCCTTACCACTGATTACGTTGCTACTCACCTTAAACATGGCATTGGGGATGCTAAATCGTATGACGCCACAACTCTCTGTGTTCGTCATCGGTTTCCCACTGACCTTGACGGTCGGTATTATTTCGTTGGGGCTGGTTATGCCGCTGTTAGCACCGTTTGCCGAGCATCTGTTTAGTGAGTTTTTTGACCGTCTGGCGGGTGTATTAAGCGGATTGGCAAGCTGAGATACTGTGGGGCGAACCCCACAGTCGTCGACGGATTATTTATTCAGTTGGAACAGAGACATGCCCTGCATATTGGTAAATGTCGTGTAGGATGCCTGCAATGCGGCTTGTTGCATGACATATGAAGAGATAGCAGAGTTCCAATCCACATCAACCAAGTCACTTAACCGTTGTTTATTGATCAAAGTACGGTCTGCACCTAAGCTATCCAGGTTGTCTAACTCCTGCAACTGAGTCCCAATCTCTGCTTGCACAGATAAGACATTATTCAGTGAGTTAGCCATACCACGGATACCTTTATCCATATCAGCTGTTGCCTGCGCTTTAACCTCATCCGTTGCGCCTTGTAAAGGCGTCTTCAACGAATTTAATACCGTATCTATCGTATTAAAGATATTGGCTTCAGAGGCTACCGGATCACCATTGACATCATCAGGTTCTGGTTTCGCATTACTGGTTAATGCCATAAATATGCTAGAACCCGTATGCCCTACTGTCATGGAACGGTTCGAATCGACTTTCTGTGTAATTGCTGTATCGCTCCCCGCGTAAGTCACTTCACCTGTCGCGCTGACCACAAAAGGAGCCTTGTCACTTTTAAACCCACCAAACATATAGCGGCCGTTACCATCCTTAGAGTTTGCCTGATTGAGGAGCTGATCTTTTAAACCCTGTAACTGTGTCGCATAGGAGGCACGGTCATCGTCACTTAGAATATCGCTCTTAGCACTGATGATGATGCTTTGAATTGACTGGATAGTGGTTGTCGCTTGTGCAAGAACCGTGGTCTCTAATGAGGAACTTTGGCGGGCAAAACTACGTGCCAAGGTATATTGACTATTTTCAGCTTCAGACTGTGAAACCATAACCGCTTGGGACGCCGACATTGGGTCATCCGAGGGGTTCACAACCCGTTTACCGGTAGACAGTTGTTGACCCGACTGCATCCAAAGGGATTGGGCATTAGTGACGCCCTGCATAGTTTGCTGATAAATCATGCTGGTACTTAAGCGCACAATGTCAGTTCCTTTTAGCAACAGCTAAGTCAGTAAACAGACTGACTTAGCTCGAAAGAAGATAAGTAGCGGCATATCACTTTGCCGCAGATAAAAAATTAACCGCGGATATCCAGCAATGCACTGAATAATGTTGACGCGGTCTGCATGACTTGTGCGTTCGCCAAATAATATTGTTGGAAACGCTGAAGGTCACCGTACTCTTCATCCAAGTTCACCCCGGAAATAGACTGCTGCTCGGCGGTCAACTGAGTCACAATATTGGCCTGCGCCGTACTGTTGGTTTTCGCGGTGTTCGTCTGGTTACCGACGGTGCTGACCAATCCGGCATAAGCGCCAGAAAGAGTTGCTTTACCGTCCACCAATTTTTTGGTTTGCAGATCCATTAACGCTTGGGCATTGACGTTATCACTCTCGCCACCTGCCGCGGTGCCCGCAGCTGCAATTTTACTGGAGTCTGTAATTGCAACCTGCAAATTAGCCGCTACGTTAGAAACTGTTTTTACAGTAAATTTATCTCTGGCTTGCGCACCATTAGTACCATTATCAATACTGACAGCAACGCCATCAAAGCTTAAGCCGGTCGTGTTACCACTCGCATCCTTCACCGGGCTGGCCGCCACCTTGGTGTTATCCGATAAGCGAGTCACCTGCCAGTCAGTCCCATCAAACTCAACGCTATAATCACTGGCTTTGACTTTTGAAGTATCGGTATAAGAGACCGTCAGGCTAGCATCACCCTGATTTCTTGAATTTTTCAACGTAGTCGGTTCGGCAAAACTAAAGAAGTCAGTACCCACATCACCGTTGGAATCAAACCCGGCTTTGTGCTGAGTATTGAAGCTATCAGCCATCACCAAAGCCAGTTGACCTAGTTGATTGCGCGCACTGTCCAGTGCTTCACTGCGGAATTTTAACGTGCCACCAAGACTGCCGGTCATCAAACGACTTTCATCGACTTCCAGCGTGGTGCCGCTACCATATTTGTAGCCAATGGATAAACGTGTTGCATCCGCGCTGGAAGGCATCGCTTCCACTTGGTAAGACGTTGGCCCTTGAACCAACGGCAAGCCGTTAGCAAATGAGACGTTATAAGCATCACCATCTTGTTGCGTGACTGTCACGCCGACAATCTGATTCAGCTCGGTCACAAGCTGGTCGCGTTGATCCAGTAAGGCGTTCGGTTCGCTACCACTGCTGCCACGCAGACGGGTTATCTGGTCATTTAACTTAGCGATTTGATCGGCATAGTTATTAATTTTCGCGACACTTTCAGTGATCTTCTGATTGACGCCCGTATCCATATCGCGCAGGTATTTATCGGCATTCTGGAATTGGTTAACAAGCCCTTCAGCCTTGCCGAGTACAGTCTTGCGTGCCGAATCATCATCGGCATTACTGACCAAGTTTTGCAGGTTGCTAAAGAAATCCTGCATCGTCGTTGAGAGGTTATTGGACGTGTTAGAGAGCAAATTATCAATTTGCGATATTTGCTGATAATAGGTCGTCAACCCACTGCTTTGAGTCTGTGCAGAACGCAATTGATTGGTAATAAAAGAGTTATATTCGCGGTTAACACCCGTCACCGTCACACCGTTACCAATAAAACCCGCAGGGCTTAACGTTCCGCCGTTTTGCGCAAAAATGGTGTTCTGGCGGTTATAGCCTGCCACCTGATAATTGGTGATGTTATTACTGACGGTGCTCAGGGCATATTGTGCTGCGCTCAGACCACTCATCGCAGTATTCATTAAACTATTGGACATGAAGAAATCCTTTTACAGCAGGCGATAACTCTCGCGAACCTGCGTTTATTAATATTGGGATACTGCCTGAGGAAACCGAAGCCCCCGCACAGCCTGTAAAGGTTATCGACCAGACTTTTGATAACTTGAGTAAAAATGTGGGTCCAAACTCGGCTTTAATCCCAAAATAATTGGGGTTGCCGGTAGGCGGCAAGCAAACGCCCCTGCAACTTCAAATACGAAGGGATTCTTAGAAGAGCTGGCTTAAGTCGCTACTATAAGCCTTCACCGCCTGCTCCCCGGCACTCTTCATCTGCTGGATGACACTGACCAATTTTTGGGCATATTGTGGGTCAGTAGCATAACCGGCTTTTTGTAGGGCATGCGCCCCTTGTTCTGGGCTTTGAGCTGCGGCCACATTGGCGTAGCGCGGGTTTTGAGTCAGCAATTTGACATAATCACTGACCGCTTCGACATAAGAGCCATACACCCTAAAGCGTGCTTTGGTTTTCTTCGCTACACCCTGTTCATATTCGGTGGTGGTAATTTCACTGACTGGACCATCCCAGTTACTGCCCGCTTTAATCCCAAAGACGTTATAGCTGGTCTTGCCATCATGGGTTGGAATCTCACGCTGGCCCCAACCTGACTCCAGCGCAGCCTGTGCCACGATAAGCTGGTGAGGAATGCCGCTTTGCTGACTGGCGATTTGCGCCGGAATAGACATTCGCGCCACGAAACTGCCGGTGCCTTGCGGCAATGATGCCGCATTATTGGCCGGCGGCGTTGGCATGGCCCGACGTACCATTTGTTCCAATGCCTGTGTTGGCAACGTTTGTAGAACTTCATTGTCCAGCATCATCGGCACTGTACCGGCGGTTTCACTTGGTGAGGTTGAACCAGAAAGCTGCTCCACCATCATATCTGCCAGACCGAGTCCTTTGACCGACATTTGCTGTGCGATTTGTTGGTCATACATCGAGGTATAAAGCCGGGTTTGATCACTGTTCATCACGCCATCTTGCGGCAAGGCAGAGCGCATGCTTTTGAGCATCATCTGCACAAACATGCCTTCTACCTGTTGAGCAACCTGCTTCAGGTTCCCCTGCGGATCTCTTGCTGCATCGCGTTTCAACGCATTCAGTGACTGGGCGTCATAAGCCGCCCCGAACATGTCATTGGCTGTACCGGACATTGCCATCAAATCACTCATTAGATAATTTCCAATTTAGCCCGTAAGCAACCGGCACTTTGCATCGCCTGCAAGATAGACATCAAATCGATAGGTGTTGCCCCCAGCGAGTTCAAGGCACGCACCACATTGTTCAAGTTCGGGCTGGCATTGACACGCTGCAGTGCACCGCCTTGTTGCTGAACAGAAATCTGGGTGTTCGGTGTTACCACCGTCTGGCCACCACCAAATGGCGTATCCGGCTGGCTAACGATGTTTTGCCGGTCAACCACTACGGACAAGTTACCTTGTGCCACCGCACAAGAGTCCAGCATCACGTTGCGGTTCATAACAACGGAGCCGGTACGGGAGTTGATAATCACTTTTGCATCACCCGCGTCGACATTGACGGGAATGTTTTGAATATCAGCCAGAAAACGGACTTGCGAACTGCTGCCGCGCGGCACCAACACTTGAATGGTACGAGCATCAATAGCGGTTGCTGAACCAAAACCACGCTGACGGTTAATGGCATCACTCACCTGCTGCGCTAGGGTGAAGTCTTCGTTATTCAACTGAAGATTAATCACCCCATCAGTACCAAAGGTCGTCGGCAGTTCACGCTCGATAGTGGCACCGTTGCTGATTCGCCCGCCAGTCAATTGGTTGACCTGCACGCTGCTGCCCCCGGAGGAGGCACCGGCGCCCCCCACCAAGACATTCCCTTGAGCCAGTGCATAAACCTGATTATCGACCCCTTTTAGTGGTGTCATCAGTAGTGTGCCGCCGCGGATACTCTTAGCGTTCCCCATTGAGGAAACCACCACATCGATGGTTTGTCCGGCGCGGGAAAAGGCTGGTAACTTAGCGGTCACCATCACTGCAGCCACGTTTTTAAGCTGCATATTGGTGCCCGGCGGTACTGTTATCCCCAATTGCGACAACATGTTGCTTAAACTTTGCGTGGTGAACGGCGTCTGCATGGTCTGGTCACCGGAACCATCCAAACCCACCACCAGGCCATAACCGATCAACGCGTTATCACGCACCCCTTGAACGGTCACCAAATCGCGAATACGTTCAGCTGACGCCGGTAATGACAGCAACGAAATGAACGCAACAAGCTGTACAACAAACAGTGTGACAAGTGACGGTTTACGCATTGGTGGGCCTCTTAGTACGGCGAAATATTAAGGAAGAACCGCTGCAACCAGCCCATGGTCTGCGCTTCATTGATATAACCATTGCCCACATACTCGATGCGCGCATCAGCGACCTGTGTTGAGGTCACTGTATTGCTGCCGCTGATGGTGCGTGGGTTAACTACCCCAGAGAAGCGGATAAATTCGGTTCCCTGATTGATTGCGATCTGTTTCTCACCCACCACATGTAAATTGCCGTTAGCCAACACTTGGTTAACCGTCACTGTGATAGTGCCATTAAAGGTGTTATTGGCATTTGCCCCACCCTTGCCACCAAAGGTGTTGTCACCAGAAATGTCCATATCAGCACGGGCATTACCTAGCAGACCTTGTAGATAGCGCGGTGCTGTTGCCACAGCAAAGGAACTCGACCCATTACGACTGGCATTGGCTGAGGAACTTTTGCTGGCGCTGACATTTTCCTGCAAGGTGATCGTCAGGGTGTCACCGACGTTACGCGGTCGACGGTCTTCGAATAGCGGCTGATAACCATAATTCATCGGCTGAGCAGCCTGGAAAATCGAGCCATTCGGTAATGGCGCACTGGCAGGAGCTGGCTGTGCAGATGTCGTGCCATCCACCAAGGGTTTATGCGGAATATACGCGCAACCATTGAGCAACAGCATGGCCATCAACGGTGCACCAACCCATCTCAACTCACCTAATTTTCGCAGCGGCGATGTATCCATCTCTGATTATCGATCCTGTAACCTGTTAGAGGCTGGCAAGGTCAGCCCCGAATACTCATTATTCTGCGGCAATCAGGGGGCACTCTCGCCCCCCGAAAGCGGATTTACAGCTGTGTCAGTTTTTGCAACATCTGGTCTGAAGTTGAAACCGCTTTACTGTTGATTTCATAAGCGCGTTGCGTCTGGATCATGTTGACCAGCTCTTCCGCCACATTGACGTTAGATGTTTCAACATATCCTTGATACAACAAACCCGCGCCGTTCAGACCCGGAGTGGAATCATTCGGTGCACCGGAGCTGGCGGTTTCCTGATACAGGTTCTCACCCATACTTTCCAGACCACTGTTATTAATAAAGGTGGTCAGTGTCAGTTGCCCAACTTGCTGCGTGGCCGTTTGCCCCTGCAAGGTGACACTGACTATCCCGTCACGCCCAACCGTCATGCTCAATGCATTTGCCGGAATGGTAATGGCCGGTTGGATCGGAAAACCGGCTGAGGTCACTAACTGACCATTTTGGTCAACCTGGAAGGAACCATCGCGGGTATAAGCATTGGTGCCATCAGGCATCTGCACCTGAAAGAACCCCTCACCTTTAATAGCGATATCTTTGGTGTTATCGGTCTTGGACAAGTTGCCTTGACTGTGCAAACGCTCAGTGGCAACTGGGCGAACACCAGTACCAATCTGTAAACCGGATGGCAATGTCGTCTGCTCGGAAGATTGTGCCCCCGGCTGACGCATTGTTTGGTACAGCAAATCTTCAAAGACCGCCCGCTGACGTTTAAAACCATTGGTGCTGACGTTCGCCAAGTTGTTGGCGATCACATCCATGTTGGTTTGCTGTGCATCCAGCCCGGTTTTGGCAATCCATAATGATCGGATCATCGGTTTATTCCTCTGCGCCTTCGCGCTTAACCCAATGCTAACAGTTGATTAGCGCGCTGTTCGTTTTCATCCACACTGTGGATGACCTTCATCTGCATTTCGAAACTGCGGGCATTGGCAATCATGTCGGTCATGGCTTCAACCGCTTTCACGTTACTGCCTTCCAGCACACCCGGCATAATTTTGATAAGCGGGTCGTTAGCCAACTGAGCGCCACGCGCTTGCTGCGCGGCGGGCGTCAAATGGAACAAACCGTCATCACCGTGCATCACTTCACCTGCCGTTGCCCTGACCCGCTTAATTTGGCCAAGTTGAGCGATAGTATTCGGTGAATCGCCAGCATTCAGTGCCGAGATAGTGCCATCAGCAGCGATAGTGACGGCGGCTTCAGGAGGCACTTCAATCGGGCCGTTATCTCCCATTAACGGGTAACCCTGCACGGTCATTTGCCCGTTAGCCCCCACCTGAATGTTACCGTTACGGGTATAGGCTTCAGTACCATCGGGCAGTTGCACGGCCAAATAGCCATCTTGCTGTAAAGCCACATCCAGCGGGCGACCACTGAAGTTGATGGTCCCTTGACTGATATCCACACCTGGGGTCGATGCCACAACCATTGTGCGGGTTGGCATGCTCGGCCCGTCGATTGGGACAGCACGCATAGCGGTCAACTGTGCACGAAACCCCGGCGTAGAGGCGTTAGCCAAGTTGTTCGCCGTGACCGCTTGCTGCTCCAGCGATTGCCGGGCAGCCCCCATCGCGGTATATATTGCGTGATCCATGAGCTTATCCCGTCAGTTCGATTAACGCAGGTTAACCAGAGTTTGTAAGATCTGATCCTGAGTTTTGATGGTCTGCGCATTGGACTGATAGTTGCGCTGCGCCACAATCATGTTCACCAGTTCTTTACTCAAATCGACGTTAGAAGACTCCAACGCACCGCTGGTCAATGTACCGAAGCCACCACCACCGGCTGTGCCGAGGATTGGGTTGCCAGACGATTTGGTTTCTTTCCAGACGTTATCGCCCTCAGGAGATAAACCTTCAGGGTTAGCAAAGTTAACCAGCACAATTTGACCGAGCAGTTGAGTCTGTTGGTTTGAATAAGTCCCGACGACAGAGCCGTCGTTATTGATCTGGAAACCAGTGAACTCACCCGCTGCATAGCCAGTCTGGTTCTGGGTAACGATGCTGTCAGTCCCAGTATTTTGCTGCTTGCTGCCGCCCACATTCAGAGCGAAATCTTGCGCAGGTGCACCATTTACCACCCCCATAGGAATAGTCATATTGAAGTTAGTGGTACTTGCAGTGCCAGTGCCGTTCGTCACGCTTTTCAGTGCACCATTGGTATCAAATACCATCGTGCCACGCAGTGAAGCGGCTGCCGGGTCGGTAGGGTCCAGTGGCTTGCTTGCATCAGCCAGTGTTGCACTGCTGTCTTTGGTGTACACCGACCATGTGTTGCCATTCGCCGCGTCTTCACCCGTTTTAACGTAGAACACATTGATAACATGGCGATTGCCCAAGCTGTCAAAGGTGGTCATGTTATTAACAAAGCTGTACGTTTCTGGTTTTTCTGGGTCAAATGCGTCGGTAATGACATCATGAGTTGAGGTCAAGTTAGCCACCATGTTGCCGGACTCCGTCGCTTTCGCCCCCATCATATCTTGAGGGATAGACAGCGGAATCGGGTTAGCCCCTTGCTGCACTGTTGGTGGTGTCCCTGTTGCCGGGTAACCGGTTAGGCTCAAGCCCTGCATATTGACGATATTGCGGTTTTCATCGAGCTTAAACTGGCCGTTGCGGGCATAGTAAATGCCGCCGCTGCTGTCTTGCATACGGAAAAAACCACTCTGGCTGATAGCCAAATCCAGACGGCGGTTAGTGGTTGTTGGCGTGCCGTCGTTAAAGTCCTGAGTAATCCCGGCAACTTTAACGCCCATACCGGTTTGAGAACCGGCGAACATATCGGCAAAAGAAACTGAGCCGGCTTTAAAACCTGAGGTCGCCGAGTTGGCGATATTGTTACCGATCACATCCAGATTACTGGACGCTGCGTTCAAACCGCTGACTGCTTGAGAAAAGCCCATTTTCTTCTCCGTTAAATTCGAGGTCGATGAGAGACCTTAAGCATTGATGACATATCAAATGCCACGTTTAAAAATGAAGGTGAGTCAGTGCAAATCATTGACCCACCGTAATGTTGTTTTACTGCTGCTTCCGTCAACGATTCGGCTTACAAAATTTGACGGATGTTATCCATGGTGGTTGTTCCCGCCATGCCCAAATCCAATTTGGACCCATCGCTACCGCGGGTCACACCATTAACAATGGCGTAGCTAAGTGGGGTAGCAACCAGCGATTCACTCCCACTGCTGGCAGTAATGGTCACGGTGTAAGCCCCATCTGGCGCATTGCCACCGGCTTCCAGTGAGCCATCCCATGTAAAGGAGTGCACGCCCGCCGTCAGGCTACCTATTTCTATGGTGCGAACTGCCAGACCATTGCTATCAGTGATAGTGGCGGTCACTTTATCGGCTGAACGTTCCAGCTCAACACCAAATGGCGTGGTGGTGACCGTGCCATCTTGAGTGCCTGCTAATATGGTGGTGCCTGGGATCATCACGCCATGACCAATCAAGCTACTGGCTTGCAAAGATTGGCTGCTGTCGATTTGCCCGGAAATGGAACCCAAGGTTGTATTCAGTTTTTCAATACCACTCACGGTGTTGATCTGCGCCAATTGCGTGGTCAACTCGTTGTTTTGCATTGGGTTGGTCGGGTCCTGATTCTTTAACTGCGCGACCAACAGGGTCAGAAAGCTGTTTTGCAGATCCTGACTGGTGCTGCCGGTAGTCGAGCTAGTCCCGGTGGTGCTGGTGATACCGTAATCGCTATCGGTCAGAGAATTGGTAATAGCCATTTATGCAGGCTCCTGTTATTGGCCCAATGTCAGTGTTTTGAGCATCAGAGATTTCGTCGTATTCAACACTTCAACGTTGGCTTGATAGCTACGTGAAGCTGAAATGGTGTTTACCATCTCACCGGTCACATCTACGTTAGGCATACGGACATATCCCTTGGCATCGGCCAGCGGATTACCCGGTTGGAAGACCAAACGGTCTGGCGAAGGGTCATCGACTATCTGGGAAACTCGCACCCCACCCGTCTCTTGCCCTGGTTGAGCGGCGACCTGAAATACCACTTGCTTGGCGCGATAAGGCTGACCATCCGGGCCAGTGACACTGTCGGCGTTTGCCATGTTACTGGCGCTGACGTTCATTCGCTGCGACTGAGCTGATAATGCAGAACCGGCAATATCAAAAATATTCAGTAAAGACATACGTCTTATCCTTGTTGTAACACTGAAATCATCCCTTTAATCTGACTGCCAAGGACAGTCAAATCGGTCTGATATTTCAGGCTGTTATCGGCAAAATTGGTACGTTCACGGTCCATATCCACTGTGTTGCCATCCATTGATGGCTGATCTGGTACACGGAATAACAGATCAAGATCAGGTGGCTGAACTGTGCTTGCCGGGATATGACGGGCTGACGTTAAACTGAGCGACACCCCTGTACCATTGGCACGCCCTTGCTCCATCACTTTTTTCAGTTGGCTGGAGAAATCAATATCACGCGCCTGAAAGCCGGGTGTATCTGCGTTTGCAATGTTGGACGACAGGATCTCCTGTCGTTGAGCGCGTAAGTTAAGCGCTTCTTGTTGAAAACGCAGAGCACCGTCCAGTTTGTCGAGCATAGTCCCCCCGCAAGGTTAGAATTTGGAGTCGACAGCATAAACGTCGCACAGGGAAGCCTATCGTCAGAATAAGGGCAAAATGCGTCGCTATTTATCCCCTTAACCTTCTTGCGGTACAGGTACACTAGTGTGCGAAAAGAGGCTGTGGGTAATAAAAGAACGGCCAAAATTGTGCAGGTGAAGAGGAAAATTGATGGCGATAAAAAGAAGTGGCGCCATAACATTAGCGATGGGGCTGCTGGCGAGTCAGGCACTGGCGCATCAAGCAGTGGCGGCAGATTTATCTGCGCAGGTAAATCAATTCTTCCAACAACAGTATCCGGACAAAGACAGTCAAGTAAAGGTTGTCATCAAAACACCACAGAGCCAGTGGCCACAATGTGAAATGCCTGAAATCACACTGCCCCCCAATGCGCGCCCTTGGGGAAATATCAGTCTATCCGTGCGTTGCGATGGGCAACGTCGCTTTATCCAGACTCAAGTACAAGTCAGCGGGCGCTATGCTGTTGCGGCTCGCCAACTCGCCAGCGGAGTGAAAATTACCCCGCAGGATATCGAGATGAAGCAAGGTCGGCTCGATACCTTGCCTCTCGGTGCATTGCTGGACCCTCATTCTGCTCAAGGTGCTGTAAGTTTACGGCGCATTAATGCCGGCCAACCGCTAACACGCAATATGATGCGCCGCCTGTGGGTCATAAAGGCGGGACAAGATGTACAAGTATTAGCGCAAGGTGATGGATTTAATGTGAATAGTAATGGCAAAGCCATGAATAATGCGGCCATTCAAGATAACGTACGAGTGCGTATGCCATCGGGCCAAATCGTCAGTGGGACCGTGGCCGAGGATGGGACAATTCTCATTATGTTATAGTGATTAAAGTTTTTGTAACCTTTGCCGATAACTTTGGTATGCAGTTATTTGCGGGTCACACAGTGACAATCCCGCGATTCTTTTTGTAAAAAAATAAAGTCTCGCGGGTCGATAAACGTCAATCCCGCTATAAAGGGAGCAACACAATATGAGTATTGAACGCACTCAACCGCTATTACCGGTAACACAAGTGCAGCCACGGGAAACCAGTGATATTGCGCAACAGGCGCGTAAACCGTCGACCCAAACAAAAACGCAAGTCAGTGGTACCGAGGTTAAATTGAGTGATGCGCAGGCAAAACTGATGCAACCGGGCAGTCAGGATATCAATGTAGAACGCGTCGAAACATTAAAAGCGGCTATTCGCTCAGGCCAACTGACCATGGACACCGGTAAAATTGCTGATGCCCTGCTGAAAAATGTCGCGGATGATTTGAAGAATAGCTAAAGATAGCAACAATCTTTAACCGTAAAAGGATACGTGGTGGTGGAAAGATTACAGACCAATCTGGACCAACAACTGGAACTTCTGGAATTGCTGAAGACAGTGGTCGCGCAAGAGCAGCAATTGCTATGCTCTGGTCGGATTCAAGGGACAGTATTGCAAGGTGTAACCGAACAAAAAAGCTCAATACTGGCAACCTTGGCCTATCTGGATCAAACTCGGCTCACCACCGAAAAAACGGTTAATATGAAAGCACCTTATAGCAGCATGGTCGAACTGGCCGTGCGTTGGCAGCGTATGTTGGAATTAGCCGAAAGCCTCCAATACAGCAACCTGCACAATGGCTTATTGTTGCAACAGCACATTGAGCATAATGCTCAAGCTCTGGCGGTGCTCAAGACTCGCTACAGCCAGTCATTGTACGGGCCTGATGGCCACTCTAAAGGGGCCAGTTTACTGGGCCGAAAGATCGGGATTTAGTTGTCTCCTGCCGTTATTCACAACTGCATTTAGTGCTCCGCAGAGATAAATTTCCCCACTCGGGCTTATGTCTGCGGCTATTCTCAGCCCCGAACTACTCTCACCTGTTGTGATGACTTTGCTTATTGTTCACTCAAAAAAGGGATTATTCTCTGGTTTCACGATGCGTTAATCTCTCGTGGTCGGACAATGCTTTGTCTGGTTTCGAGGAAACTATATGAAAATACAACGCGTATTATTTAGTTTGGTTTTTTGTAGTGTCATGACTCTGTCGGTAGCTGCAGTGGCACAGGCAAAAGAACTCAACAGTAGGCCGTTAAAACCCCTCCCTCTTATCTGTTTTACCTGCATTTACCCGATATGGTTATCGTCTGATTTTGTGGTTAGCCATTCTTTGCGATTACCGATATTTTTGTGATTAACGGTAGTTGACCAACACTTGGTGACTGAGCACTTGCAGCGGCGGATTAACTCGGCCGGTACCTGCCATAAAATATACAAACGTCAGTTGGGTTGCGGCAGGTTCACCTGCCAACCCTCGACTTTGCCCGCTCCCCCCTTCTAGCGGCATACAGCGGGTGGGAGTACATAGCTTCACTTGCAACCCCGCTGGCGCGGCCGACATCAATTGGTAGCGCCAGCCTACCGACACAATTCGCGCATTCTCCTGCGCCAATGCCGCTGGTGAACTTAACGGTTTGGCCGATGTTGCCACCCCCCGTAAACTCTGTGTCACGCCAATATCGTCCGCCACCCAAGAACCGGAAGCCACTGCACTTAATGGCAACAAACAGGCTGAAAGCACAATGCCAATCATGGTAGGGGAAAGACGAATGAGCATCATGCCGCTCCTATTGTGGATGTCATGCGGATTTGGCGATTATCACCAATTTCCAGATTCGAGAGCACCACCATCTGCGGCAAGCTGCGACGCAGGAAACGAGCCAATAGTGCCCGGAGTGCATGATTGACCAACAATACTGGCGGCGCGCCCAGCATCTCTTGGCGTTGTAATGCCTGTTTTGCTTGTTCTAATAAGCGGTCTGCCAGACCCGGTTCTAACCCCCCTCCTCCTTGCAGAGCCTGCAATAACAAGCGTTCCAGTGCGGCATCCAGTCCAATGACCTGAATTTCGCCAGTACCGGGAAACCACTGCTGTGCAATAGAGCGGCCTAATGCAACACGCACCACGGCGGTTAATTCGTATGGATCGGTTTGATTCGGTGCGTGTTCAGCCAAAGTTTCAATAATGGTGCGCATATCGCGGATTGAGACTCGCTCCATCAATAGATTCTGCAATACCTTATGCAGCGTGGTGAGAGTGACGACACCGGGGATAAAGTCTTCCGTCAGCTTCGGCATCTCTTGCGTGACACGATCCAGTAGTTGTTGGGTTTCTTGGCGACCAAACAGTTCACTCGCAAATTGGCTAATCAGGTGATTGAGGTGAGTTGCAACAACGGTACTTGCTTCAACCACAGTAAAGCCCTGAATCTGTGCCTGTTCACGTAATGCACTTTCAATCCACACCGCCGCCAAACCAAAGGCTGGATCATGGGTCGCCTCGCCGGGCAATGTGCCAACGGCATTACCTGGGTTGATGGCTAACCAGCGACCTGGATGCGCTTCACCACTGCCAATTTCAACCCCTTTCATTAATATTCGATAGCTGGCGGGGGGCAGTTCCAGATTATCCCTGATATGTACGACCGGTGGCAGGTAGCCCATTTCTTGGGCAAACTTTTTACGGATACTGCGAATTCGGCCCAATAACTCACCATTTTGCTGGAAATCCACCATTGGAATCAGGCGATAACCCACTTCCATCCCCAAAGGATCTTCCAACTGAACATCTGACCATGTTGCTTCAGTGGCTTGTTGTTGATCTTGCACAACGGGGGATTCAGCCACTGCGGGTTGCTGTTTTTGTTTGCCGCGTAAATGCCAAGCCAATGCCAGCAGGGCTGCGGTAAATAGCAGGAAGACAAAGTTAGGCATTCCCGGCACCATGCCCAACAAGCCTAAAACACTGGCACTCAACACCATCACCCTTGGGTTGTTGAACAACTGGGTGACCATTTGTTGGCCCACATCCTGATCAGTGCTGACGCGAGTCACAATCACACCCGCCGCAGTGGAGATAACCAATGCCGGGATCTGTGCCACCAAGCCATCACCAATGGTCAGCAACGTATAGGTTTCTGCCGCATGGCCGACAGCCATATTGTGCTGCAGTACCCCGACCAGCAAACCACCAACCACGTTAATAGCCATGATCAATAACCCGGCAACGGCATCGCCACGAACAAACTTACTCGCCCCGTCCATAGAGCCATAGAAGTCCGCTTCTTGGGTGACATCCGAGCGGCGTTTCTTCGCCTCATCTTCACCAATTAATCCGGCATTTAAGTCCGCATCGATTGCCATCTGCTTACCGGGCATCCCATCCAGCACAAAACGCGCCCCAACTTCAGCAATACGCCCTGCCCCTTTGGTGATAACCATAAAGTTAATGATAACCAAAATGATAAAGACCACGATACCAATGGCAAAGTTACCGCCTACCAGAAAGTGACCAAAGGCTTCAACTACGCGACCCGCCGCCGCCGCCCCCGTATGACCATCCATTAGAATGATACGAGTTGAGGCCACGTTTAGCGACAAACGCAATAATGTTGAAAACAGCAAAATGGTAGGGAATGCGGCGAAATCTAAGGTGCGCTGGGTAAACATAGCAACCAGCAGCACCATGATGGACAGTGCAATGTTGAAGGTAAATAGCAAATCAAGGATGAATGGTGGGAGCGGCAACACCATCATCGACAAGATCATTAAGATCAGAATTGGCCCGGCAAGAACTTGCCACTGCGTATCTTTAAAGTTGCCCGGTAAACGTAGCAGGGCGGCCAAGTTAGCCATTAGTCAGTCTCACTCTCTGTTGCAAAATCCAGCCCTTCCGGTACCGGCAGATGTTCAGGTTTTTTCGGGATTAACCCACCTTCCCGCTTCCAGCGTTTTAGCTGATAGACCCAGGCAAGGACTTCTGCCACCGCTGCATACAGGGTGGCGGGAATATGTTGGCCAACATCGCTGTGCCGGAATAATGCTCGGGCCAGCGGCGGGGCCTCTAATAAAGGAATGCGATGTTCGGCACCCAGCTCACGGATACGTAACGCAACAGCGCCCGCACCTTTCGCCAAGACTTTGGGCGCGCTCATCTTGGCCTCGTTATATTGCAGTGCCACAGCATAGTGTGTCGGGTTAGTCACGATGACATCGGCTTTCGGTACATCGGCCATCATTCGCCGGCGGGCCATAGCCCGCTGCTGTTGACGTATACGCCCTTTCACATGCGGGTCACCCTCTTGATCTTTGAACTCATCGCGTATTTCCTGCTTGGTCATACGCAATTTTTTAATATGGCTGGTTATTTGGAAGAACACGTCGAACCCAACCATCGGAGTTAGCCCCAATACCACCACCAATCCGCAAAAAATAATCAAGTGGAGTGCATCACCTAAAGCGGCTATTGGGGGGGCGGCGATCAGCCGCATCATGTCAGGCCAGTTATGCCAGAGGAAAATGCCAGTAACCCAACCGACTAGTGTCGCTTTCAAAATGGCTTTGAGTAACTCGGCCAGCGCCTGAGAAGAAAACATGCGTTTCAAGCCAGAAATAAGGCTCATACGCTTGAGATCAAATTTGATCGATTCGCCGCTAAACAACACGCCACCTAACAACATCGGCACTGCCAGCGCCACTATCACCAAGCCGGCAAAGATCGGCAGCAGCGCCATCAACGTTTGGCTCAATAACATGCCTATTTGTCGCAGCATCTGCTTGTCATCACTCACCACGCCGTGATCAAAATGCAACCCTTGGGCAATCATGGCAGCAAGTTGTCGCGCCATCGACTCCCCAGAGACCCACAAGATCGCCAAACCGGCCCCGAGCATCAGCATCGAGGTCAGTTCGCGCGAGCGCGGGATCTGGCCTTTCTCGCGAGCCTTCTCCAGCTTATGGGCTGTGGGTTCCTCGCTTTTTTCCAGATCGCTATCTTCAGCCACAGCAGGTATTCCTGTTCAGCGTGAGCGTTCCCGTATCAAAGACATGAGTAACAGTAAAATTGCTGCCTAGCATGACAAACATTTAGGCAGCCTATGGATGGAACAACGCTGCAATTAGGCGGTTATTTCTCGGATCAGCCCTAGTCGTCGCCTTCTCTCCAGTGTTTGCACACGGTGATTTTTAGGAGCCAAAACAAAACCACTCTGGCTGATAATTTAATAATTCAAGTTTAATAATAACTTTTTTTATAAACTGATCTTTTTGATGTGATATAAGAAACAAATCCAACTCAGTTATTTTTATTGCCCACCAGTGTTAATTGAAAATAATTATCACACTAAGTTAAGTGATAATTAAACATATCAAAAGGAAATTGAGATGAAGAAATTCAATGTTACATATGATGTTCAAAATCATAATAGGAAAACACTATCTATTATCAAATCAGACGACATGTTCATTATTAGAATGCGGCAAGGGAAAGATTTTGCGGCGATGATGCATAAGGTAATGAAAAAAAACACACAATATAGGGTTATTTTCACTCTTGCCTCTGCTGATGTGTATGTCGTTGATATACAATGTAACAAAAACAAAACAGATGAATTAAAGACCGCCATAGCAGCGAATGGGGATGTTAGATTTGTTGGCTATGCCTTTAAAACAGAGAGAAATAAAGAGCCTATTATTTATACCGAGAACTTGTTTATTAAATTTAATGATGACTTAACGGAGGATGAATGCAAAACAATAATCAGCCAATATAACCTTACTATTAAAGTAAGATTAACCTTTATGACCAATGGCTATTTCGTTTCCGCACAACCCAACACTGGAGATAAAGTCTTTATTCTTGCTGAGGATATATTAAAACGTCATGATATTGAACATTGCCATCCTGAGTTAATTCATCATAAAGAACCTAAGATTATTCACCCAAATCAATGGCATTTGAAGAAAACTGTCGTGCGGGTTGAAATTGATGTTGATGCCAGCGCCAATGTGGAAGACGCACATAGAATGACGCAAGGAAAAGGCACCACAATCGCCGTCATTGATGATGGCTTTGATTTAACCCATCCGGAGTTTATGCGTGAGGGGAAAATTGTGCATCCAGCCAACTTTTCGGGGGTGAGTTCAAATAATGACCCCAGCCCTGGGCCTAATGATACTCACGGAACACCTTGTGCAGGGGTCGCCTGTGCCGATGGTCGTTATGGTGCATCCGGTGTCGCGCCAGAGGCAAATCTCATGCCGATACGGCTAGCTGAAGGCTTGGGTTCACTAGGGGAAGCTTTGGCTTTTGTTTGGGCGGCCGATATGGGCGCAGATATTATCTCTTGCAGTTGGGGACCGGTCGAGGGTATGTGGTTCGATCCAGATGACCCTGAACACGAAGTGATAGCCGAGCTTCCGGCGTTAACACGCGCAGCAATTGATTATGCAGTAACAAAAGGGCGTGATGGCAAAGGTTGTGTCATCTTTTTTGCCGCAGGGAATGGCAATGAATCCGTGGATAATGACGGTTATGCAAGCTACAAGCATGTCATTGCCGTCGGTGCCTGCAATGATCGCGGTATGCGCTCCGCTTACAGCGATTATGGCAAATCACTGTGGTGCGCCTTCCCAAGCGGCGATTGTGCCAATCCGATGGAACTCCACCCAACACCATTAACACCGGGCATCTGGACGACCGATTTACGAAATGAATATGGCAACAATAAAGGTGCGGTAAATACCGGTGATATTTTTGGCAACTATACCAATAGCTTTAGTGGGACTTCCAGCGCCTGTCCGGGAGCCGCGGGTGTGGCAGCCCTTATTCTCTCCGTTAATCCGTCGCTCACTATTCTCGAGGTTAAAGATATTATTCGATATACCTGTGACCAAATAGACAAAAAGTATGGTTTTTATGATAAAGAGGGGCACAGCCAATGGTATGGCTACGGGCGAATCAATGCCGGGAATGCCGTGCAGTTAGCCAGAGAGTGGGATGAACACATCAATGATGTGCAGTAAATTTGCTCAAGCTGAGGGGTAAGTCCAGCTAAAAAAAGAGTGGCAGATGAGGTTGCCCCAACAACAAGAGACCTCATCTGCACCGTATCATTTACAGAGTTCAATATCCGCTAGAAACCGAGGCTGTCGAGCAGGTCATCTACTTGATCTTGATTGGCGATAACGCCTGCACCATTTTTATCCAATTGAGGCCCGTTGAGTAAGCTATCCGCCGGTTTTTGCGGTTTTGATGGCATATCTGGAATGTTCTCCATTAAGACCATCAGTAATTGCTTCTCAATTTCTTGCACCACATCCATCATACGCTTGATAACCTGACCCGTTAGGTCTTGGAAATCCTGCGCCATCATGATTTCCAACAGTTGCGCATTAGTAAATGACGTATGTTGTGGCACAACATCCAGATATTCACGGGTATCCGTAACCAACTCACGAGCATCCGAAAGCTCAATTGGGTTAGCGAACCATTCATCCCAGCGAACTTTAAGTGCTTTAGCCGAGGATTCCAGCTCATTCTGACGCGGTTGCGCTGCTTCGACGCAGTTCAATGCCCGTTCTGCGGCCTGCGCCGTCATATGAACTACATAGTCAAGGCGGTCACGGGCATCAGGGATAGCTTCTGCTGCCTGAGCAATTGCTTGATCAAGACCTAATTCACGTAAACTGTCGCGCAACATCCGCGTAAGCTGACCAATACGGCTAATGATATCACTGGCTGATGCCGCATCTGTTGCGGGCATTTGATGGTTACTCATCTCGCCTCCTTACATACCCAATTTTTCAAAGATCTTATTGAGCTTCTCTTCCAAGGTAGCGGCAGTGAAAGGTTTCACTACATAACCACTGGCACCGGCTTGTGCTGCTGCAATGATATTCTCTTTTTTAGCTTCCGCAGTGACCATCAGAACAGGCAGAGAACCAAGAGCACCATCAGCACGGATCGTTTTCAATAGGTCCAAGCCATCCATATTTGGCATGTTCCAGTCGGAAACCACAAAATCGAAACCACCCGCGCGTAATTTATTCAATGCGTCAACACCGTCTTCGGCTTCATCCACATTATTAAAACCCAGCTCTTTCAGCAGGTTTCTGACAATACGACGCATGGTCGAAAAATCGTCTACCACCAAAAATCTGAGATTCTTATCCGCCATACCAACTCCTAAGGTTTGTTGCTCACCACTGAGCGATTAAATACCAAAATCCTGTTTATAATGGAAAAATTCTATCCAGCAATATCATCCAAAATCATTGACGTTGCCGGTAGGCTGCCAACAAGCAAATCCCGATAAACTTACTCAAGTCAGTGATTCGGGTAAGTGAGTAAACTCTCCCCCGCATATCAAGGACGAAAGGTGGCTAGATGCGCAACGCTTGTCCGCTACTGATCTGCGCCAACATCCGTTGACTGACCTGATTCAGATCCAGAACCTCATTGACCCCCCCCATCCCAATGGCTTCACGTGGCATACCAAACACCACACAACTCGCTTCGTTTTGTGCAATGGTGTAAGCCCCAGCACGATGCATCTCTAATAAACCAGCAGCACCGTCGTTGCCCATACCGGTCAAAATGACACCGACAGCGTTCCGTCCGGCATACTGCGCTACCGAACGAAAAAGCACATCGACCGAGGGACGATGGCGGTTGACCGCCGGCCCATCATGAATACGCACCTGATAGTTTGCCCCACTACGAGCCAACTCCATGTGCCGATCACCGGGTGCAATATAGGCGTGTCCGGGCAATACCCGTTCGCCATCTTCTGCTTCTTTCACGGTAATCTGGCACAATTTATTGAGCCGCTCGGCAAATGAACGGGTAAATCCCGGTGGCATATGCTGCGTAATTAACAGTGCCGGGCTAGTGGGCGGCAAAGGCTGTAATACGGTACGGATAGCTTCCGTGCCTCCGGTCGATGCACCAATAGCAATGAGCTTTTCGCTACTGAGCAATGGTGTATGACTGAGCATAACCGGTACATGTTCCGGGCCACGTTGAGGTAAACGCGCTTTCGCCGCAGTCCGGATTTTCTCTGCAATCAGCTCGCTGTAAGCCAGCATCCCTTCTCGGATACCGAGTTGCGGTTTGGTAACAAAATCGATAGCCCCCAATTCCAGCGCTCGCATCGTTATTTCGGAGTTCTTACCCGTCAACGACGACACCATCACTACTGGCATTGGCCGCAACCGCATCAATTTCTCAAGAAAATCCAAACCATCCATCCGCGGCATTTCAACATCAAGTGTCAACACCTGCGGATTGAATTTTTTGATCAAATCACGGGCAACCAACGGATCAGGTGCAGCTGCAACCATTTCCATATCCGGGTGACTGTTAATAATCTCTGTCATTAACTGGCGCATCAATGCAGAATCATCAACGCACAATACTCTGATTTTACTCATCACCTCTCCTTGGTCAGTCCATAAACGGTCTGCCCGCGCAAATAGAATTCCCGACTAATCTGACTGAAATTCTCCGAATGACCTGCAAACATCAAGCCACCGGGTTTTAGCAAAGGGACAAAGCGACGCAGAATGCGTTCCTGCGTTTCTTTATCAAAATAAATCATCACGTTACGACAAAAAATAGCGTCAAATTGCCCAGGCAACGCCCACTCCGGAGCTAACAGATTGAGTTGTTGAAACTGAATCATGTTGGCAAGTTCCGGTCGCACTCGTACCATCCCCTGATGGGGGCCGGTGCCGCGCAAAAAATAGCGTTGCATCTGCTGCGCTGACAAAGAACGCAATTCCTCTTGTCGGTATACGCCACTGGTCGCTTTTTCCAGCACTTGTGTATCGATATCACTGGCTAGCACGCGACAGGATCCCGAACGATTTCCTAACGCATCACATAGTGTCATCGCGATAGAATAAGGCTCTTCGCCCGTCGATGCCGCTGTACTCCATACCGAGTAATTTCCCGGTCGCTGGCGCGCATGTTCAGCCAGAATCGGAAAATGGTGTGCCTCACGGAAAAATGCCGTCAGGTTAGTGGTCAACGCATTGACAAATGCCTGCCATTCCGCACTGTTCGGATCGGTCTCCAATAACGCCAGATATTGACCAAAATCGTTAATTCCCAGCAATCTTAGCCGCCGGACCAAGCGGTTATAGACCATTTCCCGTTTGTGATCGGCCAGAACAATCCCGGCCCGTTGATAAATAAGTTGGCAAATGCGCCGGAAGTGAACATCCGACAGCGGGAGCCGTTGAATCATCTGGGTCAGAATAGACCCAGATTCTTGGGGTGATGGTTTCATCCGGCCTCACCCCATAACATCGTCTTCGTTACACCGTTTGACAATCTGGGATTTCCTTTGCGACCGCTGTTTTTACAACCGATTGCTGACTACTGCCCTCTGCTGCCTGCCCCTCCCCGCTGTCGCCATCCTGCTCCAAACGAAAAACAGACACGGCATTGGAGAGCAGACTTGCCTGCTCTTCCAATGCATTAGCTGCAGCCGCAGCCTCTTCCACTAATGCGGCGTTTTGCTGAGTGACCTGATCCATTTGTGTTACTGCGAGTGAAACCTGCTCAATACCCCGACTCTGTTCATCCGAGGCGGAAGCGATTTCACCCATAATGTCGGTAACCCGTGTCACTGAGCGAACGATCTCTTCCATGGTAGTACCCGCATTTTCGACCAGTGTGGAGCCCTGGCGAACACGGCTGACCGATTCGTCGATCAACCCTTTAATTTCTTTTGCTGCCTGCGCACTGCGCTGGGCTAAGTTACGCACTTCACCCGCGACTACCGCAAAACCACGCCCCTGCTCACCCGCACGGGCAGCCTCAACCGCCGCATTCAATGCCAGAATATTGGTTTGGAATGCAATGCCATCGATCACGCTGGTAATAGCGCCAATTTTCTGCGAACTGGTGGCGATATCGTGCATGGTGGTGACAACACTGCTCGTTAAATCGCCTCCTTTAGCTGCGGTTCCCGACGCATCTTGCGCCAGTAATGTGGCCTGACGCGCGTTATCCGCATTCTGCTTCACTGTGGCAGTTAACTGTTCCATACTTGCCGCCGTTTGCTCCAGAGAAGCCGCTTGCTGCTCCGTTCGTGCGGACAAATCATTGTTACCAGCAGAAATTTCCTGAATACCCGTCAACATGGACTCGGTGCCATCGCGAACATGACTCACTGTCGTTATCAACGAGTGTTGCATGGTGCGTAAACTGGCAAACATTTGACTGATTTCATTACGACCAGAGACATAAATCTGCCCGGAAAGATCCCCGCGCGCGATGCGTTCAAAATGAGCGCGCATGATTTTCAGTGGCGTAACAAACATAGTACGCAACCAAATCAGTGAAGATATCGCCATCACAATCACCATTAGGATCGCACCACCAAAGATCCACATGGAGAGATGGTAAGCTTGCTGATTCTGCGTGCCCGCCTCAGCAATCACCTCATTGGCATACTGCAAATACTGCACAAAATCGGCTTCAAACAAATCCTGTGTTTTCTGAGTCGGTTGGTCCATGAAGGCTTGTAAATCACCCGCTTCCAGAAAATCAATTAATTGGCGTAATGAGGCCCGTAAGTTTTGATAGCTGTTTTTAGTCGCATTCAATAACTCCCCTCCGGTCTCACTTTCATCAAGACGCGGTACGGCCAGGAACTGATTAAAATAGAGGTCAGCTTTCTGTAATGAGCTGCGGGCATTCCCCATTAACGCATTAACTTGCTCCTGAGGTACTTTGAGAGCCGAGCGCGTCCCCGCCCGGTTTAAGGTATTACGTGCCTGAAGTAAGGATACCCAACTGAGGCTTAATGCATCCCGTTGCTGACTGCTGAGATCCACTCGGTTTAAATTTTGGTAGTCTGAACGGAAAGCGGTAAATGACAGACCACTCGAAATTAACTGTATTGAGCAAATCAACATGAGTAACAGGAAAAAGCTGGTAGAAATCCGGATTCGGCCAAACATCGTAACCTCTTCTCAGCCGGCTCGTTGGCCGGCTTTATTTATCCCCGTCGTACTTCAAGCTGCATATGCGTTGGCTTCCTTCGTTCACCCCAGTCACTTGCTGATGTCAGCTCTTGGGGATGCTCTTAGTTACCGTCTTCCTGCAACTTGAATTATTTGGGGTATATGTTTTTGTGTAGGGGTCTAGAAAGTTTCCCAATTCTCTTGCAGGTCACTTCCCAGTGTTTTTTTAGCAGTGCCGCTCAGATCCTGTGTCGGCTGCTTGGGTTTCTTGATATTTCTTGTGGTACTACTGTTATCCATACGCAAAACAAATACGGACATGGATTGGGTTAACATACTGGCTTGTTCTTCCAGTGCTGCGGCGGCAGAAGCAGACTCTTCGACTAAAGAAGCATTTTGCTGTGTGACGCGGTCCATTTCGGTAACCGCTTGGCCTACCTGATCGATACCGCGACTTTGTTCATCAGAGGCGGAAGCGATTTCGCCCATGATGTCAGTGACTCGGGTTACCGCATTCACGATATCACCCATGGTTTCACCGGCGCTTTCAACCAGAACAGACCCCATGTCGACACGGCTGACCGAATCTTCGATCAAGCCCTTAATTTCTTTTGCTGCCTGTGCACTGCGTTGCGCCAAATTACGTACTTCCCCCGCAACCACCGCAAAACCACGGCCTTGCTCACCAGCGCGCGCCGCTTCAACGGCAGCATTTAGTGCCAGAATATTGGTTTGGAAAGCAATGCCGTCGATGACACTGGTAATGTCAGCAATTTTTTGTGAGCTACCCGCAATCTCGTGCATGGTTTGCACCACGTTAGCCACAACTTTTCCGCCTTTCTGCGCGGTTTCTGATGCGCTCAATGCCAATTGGCTTGCTTGACGAGCATTTTCAGCATTCTGTTTTACGGTGGCAGTCAACTGTTCCATGCTGGCTGCGGTTTCTTCTAACGACGCCGCCTGCTCTTCAGTTCGAGCTGACAAATCATTATTACCGGCAGCAATTTCTGACGCGCCGCTATAGATGGCATCAGCCCCTAAACGCACATCACTCACCGTGGTAATCAATTCTGATTGCATATGTTTCAGGCTGGCCGCCAAGGTGCCCATCTCGTTGCGGCTATGCACTTCAATGGTTTGGGTCAAATCGCCATTAGCAATATGTTTAATGTGCTCAATCAGATGCTTAAGTGGGTTAATTAAGATGTGTTGCATGCCCAGCCAAACAACAATTATCACTGCTAATACAACAATCAGCACAGTAACAATCACACCCATGGCAAAACTGAAGGACTGATTACTGTCTTCTACGGCAGAAGCATACAAACGGTCATTCTGTGTCAGATAGGTGTTGTAATCATGCTCAAAGGCATTTTGGAAGCTGGAAGTCGGCTGATCAAAGAATTCATTAATTTTGCCCACTTCCATCAACTGGATAAGTTCGGTCAATGCACCAAAGTATTGGTCATAAGTCTGCTTTAATTTTTTAGCTGACTCAGGATCTTGCTGACTATCGAGTGGAATTTGCTCGTAGCTTTTAAAACGCTCTTCAGCGACGCCCAATGTCCCTTTGGCCGAAGCCAGCAGATCATTCACTGTTGGGCCGCTTCCCGTGTGGTTGACATCCATCATGTAGCGGATACCAGCTCGGTTTAGTGTATTACGCGTTTGCAGCAGATTGACCCAACTTTCATTTAAAACCGACTGTTGCTGACGGATAACTTGTAAAACTTCAAAATTTTCTTTGTCATTTTTCAGTGAGTTAAAGAAAAGCCCACCGGAAACCAACTGTAAGGCACCAAATAGCACTAACACCAGCAGCAGGCTGGTGACCACTTTCATACGCTTGAACATGTTATCCCTTCATAAGTACGTCAAAACACCGGTACGCCAAAACATAAGACGTCTAATTAAGAGTGTTATCGGCACTGCAAGGGGGAACTTTACCGGGAAGAGACATTATTTTAACGAGGTGTAGCTGGGTGTTAACACTTCGCCGCAGTTAACAGCAAAATAGATATAAGCTAACGTTCATAAAACTCATTTAGCGCAGCTAACTACTAGTTTAGAAAAGGAAATTATACGGAGGTACTTAAACATTAATTTCCAAGAAAATGTTGATGATAATTTTAATCATTTCTTATACTTAGAGTAAGATATTCCCACAGAATAAAAAGTTAATCCCCGAATAAACATGGGCAAGTTATTTTATTAGCAACCAATTATAACCACTTGATAAATAAAACATTTAACAACCCAGCACTTGTTTCTTAAATAACTGATAAAGTCTATTTTCTTTAATTTTTATTTATTCTAATTACTGTAACCATTTCAAAAAATCATTGCTGTCCCAGATTAGGATGTGACAGTAAATTTTCCATTTAATAATAATTATTGAAGGGGTTTTCATAAATGAACGAGGTATCAGCTCATAATGTTGTGCTGATACCCCGCGTTGAAAACTGAATAACGTATTAACCCTTCACTACCGAGTCAATCAGCGACATCTCTTCACTGCTCAACAGCTTTTCAATATCAACCAGAATCAGCATTCTTTCGCCGAGCGAACCTAACCCTGTCAGGTATTCTGTTGCCAACGTCACGGCAAACTCAGGCGCTGGGCGGATTTGTTCCGTGGTTAGCGACAACACATCAGATACACCATCAACCACAATACCGACAACGCGCTGATCAAAATTCAGCACGATAACTACCGTATTTTCGTTATAACTAACACCTTGTTGGGCAAATTTAACCCGCAGATCAATAATCGGAACAATGACACCGCGTAAGTTAGTCACACCTTTAATAAAAGCCGGGGTGTTAGCAATGCGAGTCACCTGATCATAGCCACGGATCTCTTGTACTTTCAGAATATCAATGCCGTACTCTTCAGCGCCCAGCGTAAAAATCAGGAACTCTTGTCCTACCGTTTCGCCAGCCAGCTTCGTGACGGTTGCTAGTCCTGCCATGTTTTTACCCTTCAATCAATAGGTTGAATTTATGTTTGTTTTTAGAGCCGGGAATACACCTCACAGCCCTATACCTGTTTTATTACGGGTTTCATACAGGGGCTTTTGCTATGCCGCGGCTGTATCATCAGCCGTGACACGCTTTTCCCGGTTTAAGGCCTGCAATGCCGACACATCGACAATTAATGCCACGCTACCATCACCCAAAATGGTGGCCGCTGAAATACCTGGGACCTTTCGGTAGTTGCTTTCCAGATTTTTCACGACCACTTGATGCTGGCCAATCAATTGGTCTACCAACAGTGCATAACGACGACCGGCACTTTGCAGAATGACAACAATGCCTTGAGTGGCTTCAGTTTTCGCATTCTCAACATCAAATACACGGAACAATTCAACCAGCGGCAGATATTCACCACGGACTTGTAGCACACGTTCACCACCGGCCAATGGATGAAGATCTTCAGCCAATGGTTGCAGCGATTCCATTACAGCATTCAATGGCAGAATGAAAACTTCATCACTGACTTTAACGGACATGCCATCAAGAATAGCCAGTGTCAGCGGGAGTAAGATACGAATGGACGTGCCCTTGCCTGCCTGAAAACTGACTTGCACATGGCCGCCCATTTCCTGAATATTCCGCTTAACGACGTCCATCCCAACACCACGGCCTGAAACATCAGTAACCTGTTCGGCAGTCGAAAATCCAGGTGCAAAAATCAACATCCCGACATCTTCATCGCTCATGTGCTCATTAACCGCCATGCCTTGCGATTGTGCTTTCGCCAGAATTTTTTGCCGATTCAGTCCGGCACCGTCATCAAGAACCTCAATACAGATATTCCCGCCCTGATGCTCCGCTGACAGTGTCAGATTCCCCACGGGCTGTTTCCCTGCCGCGATACGCGTTTCAGGATCTTCAATGCCGTGATCCAGACTGTTACGCACCAGATGGGTTAATGGATCGATAATGCGTTCAATCAGGCTTTTATCCAATTCAGTCGAGCTACCCAGTAAAGTCAATTCAACCTGTTTATTCAGCTTGCTGGCTAAATCACGCACGAGTCGAGGGAAGCGGCTAAAGACATACTCCATCGGCATCATACGAATCGACATTACCGATTCTTGCAAATCGCGCGCATTTCGCTCCAACTGACCCATACTATTGAGTAAATCACCATTAATCACCGGATCCAATGTGCTGGAGCGCTGTGCCAACATTGATTGGGTAATGACTAATTCACCCACCAGATTAATCAGTTGGTCTACTTTTTCGACCGCCACACGGATACTGGTTGATTCACTCGCCTTCGCTTTCGGTTTGACATGTTCAGCACTGGCTGGCACTGCGGCAACATCAGCTTTGGGTGCACTTTTAACTTCTGCAACAGCGGCGACAGTCACTTGAGGGTTTGCCACGGCAACGGCTGCTTCAATCTCTGGCTCAGATGCAATCTCATCCTGTACAAAACTGATTTGTTCAGGTTCGAGCACAAAACAGAGTACTGCACTGATGTCATCTTCACTGACAGAAGTTATCAGCGTTGCTTCCAGGCTGTCGGCTGTTTGATGGGGATCTTTCACCTCGCCCAAATTACCCAACTCTTCGAGCATCAAAGGAATTTCTGGTGCTTTCAGACCAGAAAGGTGAATACGCATACCGCCCTGCACCAGAGCCGGAGACTTGCTGCCCGTTTTGGTTTCAATAGCTGGCGTGGCGATAGCATTACTCTGCTCAGCTACCACCGCTTTATTTGTATTACCTTGCTGCTCTAATGCCTCAAGTGCCAGTTGGCGCAATGCATGACAGATATACTCAAAACTTTCCGCATTAGGTTCTTGAGAGGTTTTGTAGGCGTCCAACTGTTCCTGCATAATATCTTTCGTTTCCAAAAACAGGTTGATGATGTCAGTGCTCAAGCGCATCTCGTCGCGGCGAGCACCATCCAACAGGTTTTCCAACAGATGGGTTGTCTCTTGTAATACCGTAAAACCAAATGTCGCCGCACCGCCCTTGATAGAATGTGCAGCTCGGAAAATGGCATTAAGTTGTTCATTGTCTGGTGCCAGCGGATCCAGCAATAACAAGTGCTGCTCCATATCTGCCAGCAATTCATCTGCTTCATCAAAGAACGTCTGATAAAACGCGGTAATATCCATGCTCACGGTGTCACCTCTACTGTGCGTCGCGGCTTGTCGGAGAGACCGGTGCATCACTTGCCGGTGCCGCTGGCAACGATGTCGTTGGTCCGCGGGTAACCGGAGTCGTGTTCTCCGTGCTCGATTGTTGTATTTGTGGTGCTGTTGCTGGCAAAACGGCCGCTTTTACAGGTTCCGTTGCGGCGGCTGCGGGTACGGAGACTGAACTCGTCGTCACCGATTGTTCTGTTGATGCGGCTGCACTCTTCGTTGCTGTAACACCGGGCGATGTCACCGCTGGTGTTGTGCCAGTAGAATCAATCTGCTTCAAGCTCTCCGCTTTTTCGATATCCAGCGCTTTGTTATCTAAATTCTCATGCTCAATGTCGTGTTGAGTCTGTTTGTTCAGCACCAAGATACTGATGCGGCGGTTAACCGGATCATCTGAAGCTTGCTCTTTTAGCCGCATCGTCGAGGCCATTCCAACCACGCGTAATACTTTGCCTTCATCTAAACCACCGGCGAGCAATTCACGTCGCGACGCATTAGCGCGATCTGCTGATAGCTCCCAGTTGCTGTAGCCCCGTTCGCCTGTGGCATACGGCAAGTCATCGGTGTGGCCGGAAAGACTGATTTTGTTTGGGATGTCATTCAAAATAGGGGCGATTGCACGCAAAATATCGCGCATATATGGCTCAACCTGTGCACTCCCCATCTTGAACATTGGCCGATTTTGGCTATCGATAATCTGAATTCTCAGCCCTTCGTCCATCATGTTAATCAGCAAATGTGGCCGTAACGCTCTCAGTCTTGGGTCAGACTCAATAAGCTGATCCAACTTTTCCCGTAACTTATTGAGTCGATACTCTTCTTTCCGACTTTCTTCTGAATCAATGTGCTTACGCACCTCACCCACTTGCTGCGTTGGGTCATCGCCCCCGCCAGGAATTGGGCTGGTACTGGAACTGCTTTTATCACCACTGGTCAGTGCCACTTTCAGCGGTGTACGAAAATATTCTGCAATTTGCGTCAGCTCTTGTGGGCTGGAAACCGAAAGCAACCACATCACCAGGAAGAAGGCCATCATCGCTGTCATAAAGTCAGCGTAAGCGATTTTCCATGACCCGCCATGATGGGCTCCGCCGTGTTTGGCTTTGCGCTTTTTGACCAGAATAACGGGGTGGTTCTGATGCTTCATGCGTCCTCTTCTGTCGCTTGCGGTGCCGGAGCTTTCACTCTGCGCACGTGCTCTTCCAGCTCAATGAACGATGGACGCTCAGTGGTGTAGAGTGTTTTACGACCAAATTCCACTGCAATTTGTGGCGCATATCCATTCAAGCTAGAAAGCAGAGTAACTTTGATGCATTGCATCATTTTGGTCGTTTCTGCACTTTGTTGACGTAACAAAGTTGCCAAAGGCGAGATAAACCCATATGCCAGCAAAATACCTAAGAATGTTCCCACCATTGCATGAGCAATTAGCGCGCCAAGTTCTGCTGCGGGTCGGTCTGCGGAAGCCAGTGCATGGACGACCCCCATAACCGCAGCAACAATGCCGAATGCGGGTAAAGAATCCCCTACCATCATCAAACTGCCGGCTGGCACTTCACATTCCTGCTCGTGAGTTTCAATTTCTTCATCCATCAGCGCTTCAATTTCAAAAGCGTTCATATTCCCGCTGACAATTAACCGTAAATAGTCTGTAATAAATTCTACTAATAGCTTATCGGCCAAAATCCTCGGATAATTAGAGAAAATTTCACTTTCTAATGGACTTTCTATATCACGCTCCAGTGAGAGCATTCCTTGTTGACGAGATTTCGCTAATAAGCGGTAAAGCAGCGCCATTAAGTCCATATATAAAACTTTGTTATATTTAGAGCGGCGCATCAATTTAGGCATGGCCTTCATTGTGGCTTTTATCGCTTTACCATTGTTACCCACAATAAACGCGCCGATACCTGCCCCGCCGATAATTAAAAATTCAGCCGGTTGATATAGTGCGCCCAGGTGACCACCAACAATGATGTAGCCGCCAAAAACCGCACCTAAGACCACGATATAACCCAAAATAACTAACACGCGATATCCTTAGCAAAGTGTGTGGGTGGAAGGTGAGGCGTTAGCACCCTTTGAGTACCCTGATTGCCATTAATGGGTTACAGAAACGGTATCCATACCGCGGCTGTAACCAAAAATGCTGACAACTCAAAGAAACTCAAACTGCGCGTCTAACCTGCTCATCCAGCAGTTGTGAAGTTATATCGGCAGATTGCGGAGAAAGTTTACGTTTTTTTACTGCGCGGGAAGGTGGTTGGCAAAGACTGCAAACAAAGCTGTTTCGCGGCTGGTGCGCATGGGTGATAAAAGTCCCACCGCAGCAGTTGCAACCAGAAAGTTGCAACATACCACTGTCAACGAATCGAACCAATGTCCAGGCACGGGTTAACGCCAGCAATGGCGGTATCCCAGACTGATCTGGACACTGTTCGAGGTAAAGACGATAAGCCTTAATAACGGCCTCAACACCGGTGCATTGCCCGCTTTTTAGCAAGAAGCTATAGGCGTTATAAAACATCGATGAATGGATATTCTGTTCCCAGGTCATGAACCAATCGGTCGAAAACGGTAACATGCCTTTAGGTGGTGGACTGCCTCTCAGCTCTTTGTAGAGCTTAATTAAACGCCCCCGGCTGAGTTGCGTTTCGCTTTCAAGCATCTGCAAGCGTGCACCTAAAGTTATCAACTCCATTGCCAAATGAATGTCTTTGGCTTCCTGGACAATACTTTTCTCAACCATCAGTCATGCTCTTTTCTTAGGCGCACTACCGTCTTTTAACGATAGCTCGTGGAGTAAGTGGCTCGACAATAAAATCCCGGTATGAATTTGCTGCAAGTCATCCACACGAGATTCTTTCGTCAGATGATGAATAGTATTGTGATCGCTAAAACGGAAATGGCAGACTAATTGGTTAGTCTCAGCTAATTTAACCATCTGCGGTAAAGTTAACTGCGATAATGTGTCAGCCATGGTATCGGTAATACCCAGACGAAACATCGCTGAGGCTTTCTCATCGTTAATTAAGCGTTGTGCTAAAAGCAAGTAGGACAAATTAATATCATAAATATGCTTGAGTAATTCAGACGTACTCATTTTATACATCCCGACTGATTATGTTTTAAAACATAAGTTGGATGATAGTACTCCTCACCCAAGACCAGGGATCCTTCCCGTTATACAGTTAATTAGAACCTATAGAACTAAAAGTAATTAAAGCCTACTGGTGTTACATTACAAAAATACCATTTCGGTATGAGATAGCATGTCACTGGTTTGGCAGTTGAACTTTATGCTGCTCTGATATTGCACCTGCGCCATGAAACTTTTCTTACAAAATATTAGGATTAATCCTAAAGAGGCCCAACTCTACTCCCGAATCGTTAGCACATACAATGTGACTAGTGATTCATTTTAAATGTAATGTGACGCGAATCACAAAAATAAAATATAAAGTTGTTCTTTTTTCCGTTTACTGCTCATTTTTTGATCAATTGCATGATCAAAAAATGAGCAGAAGTCAGAAAAGAGCTAAAAAACTAAGGATATAGGCCCAATTCTTAGTGTTTTTAGATCAATTCGAACAAAAGCATTCCTAAAGCAAAATAGCAGTACATAAATCTGTCGTAACTCGAAATTATCAGCATGAAGGTCTAAGATGAAACTTTATTACCCTACAATGCTATAAATAACCTTCCGAAACTATTTTGTTTTAACGAATATTTATGCGCTTGCCAAAAAGTTATTCCTTCGATTATTTATTAACCTATTTGCCTTTTACTGTTAGAAAAATCAACAAGACGTATTAAAAAAGGCAACAGAGGTAACCACATGTTTCACTCCTATGTTCTGTACATATTTATCAGACACTTTTTCAACTTTGCTTCATATCCATATTTTTGCAAGGGCCTTGTGAATCAAATGTAAGTAAAATTAATTAATAATGTTTGAAACAGAAGTTTCACTTCGACCACCTTTACTATTTTTTTGAGTAACCCTCTGCTCTAAAAGCTTTTATTGCCTGCTACTACTAAGTGTGATTAATCTCTCATTTCTTAAAGATACGATCCCCTAACCTTTAAAGTATCACCGTACTTATAGGAGCCTAATGATGGGATACAGGAATGTGCTAGTGGCAGTTGCTCTTTCACCTGATAGCCAACGATTGGTTAATAAAGCCGTATCCATCGTTCGGCCCTATGATGGACGAATTTCATTGATTACGCTGACAACAGAACCTGAAATGTACAGTAGCTATGCCGCACCGATGCTGGGTGATTTACGCTCTGTTTTACAAGAAGAAGCTCAGCTTTTTATGGAAGAACTAGCGGTTAATTCAGATTATCCCATTGAAAAAAGAAGTGTTGTTCATGGGGAATTCGCCGATAGTCTGGCGTATTTTTGCCGTCAACATCATATTGATTTAGTAATATGTGGTAACCACAGTGCTAGCCTGATGAATAAATTCTCCTGTTCTGCTGCCCGGTTAATTAATACCAGCACGGTCGATGTGTTGATTGTCCCCCTTTAATTCATCGCCCTCTTCCTTGTTATATGGCGCCTGTCGGAATAAAACGACTGCGCCTTTCGCACTATTAACTGAAACCAATGTAAAGAGTTCAACTATGATTTTTCAGCACCTACCGTTTTCAATATCCCGATTTATGCCTCACAAGTAAGGGAACCTGATGCCACAAGATAAAATTAATAACCGCCGAATTCTGTTGGCTTCGCGCCCGCATGGCACACCAATCGATAAGAATTTCACACTCGATATTCAGCCCATCCCGCAACCTACCGCAGGCCAAATTTTACTCCGCACTCGCTATCTCTCTCTTGACCCCTATATGCGTGGGCGGATGAGTGATGCGCCATCGTATGCCGCTCCTGTCGAAGTTGGCGATGTGATGGTAGGAGGTGCCGTCTCACGAGTTGAAGCGTCAAAACATCCAGACTTTCAAGTTGGTGATTGGGTTTTGGCCAGTAGCGGCTGGCAGGACTATTCCCTCTCTGATGGTGCGGGCATCCGCAATCTAGGGCCACAACTCGCCCATCCTTCCCGTTTCTTAGGGGTTCTGGGTATGCCAGGTTTTACCGCTTATATGGGGCTACTGGATATTGGTCAACCTAAAACCGGTGAAACATTAGTCGTTGCTGCAGCCAGCGGAGCGGTGGGTTCGGTGGTGGGGCAAATAGGTAAGTTGAAAGGATGCCACGTTATTGGTATTGCTGGGGGTGCTGAGAAATGTCGTTATGTGGTCGAGGAATTGGGCTTCGACGCCTGCCTTGATCACCGTGCAACAGATTTCGCGCAGCAACTGGAAAAAAATTGCGCAAAAGGTATTGATATCTATTATGAAAATGTCGGCGGAGCCGTCTTTGATGCCGTATTGCCATTACTGAATCCACGCGCCCGCATTCCGGTTTGTGGTCTTATTGCCCGTTATAACGACACAGAATTACCTACTGGCCCTGATCGTTTGCCACTGCTACAGAGCATCATTTTGCGCAAACGGATTCGGATGCAAGGATTTATCATTTTTGATGACTATGCCCCACATTTTGATGAATTCCTGCAGCAAATGACACAGTGGGTCGATCAAGGAAAAATCAAATTCAGAGAAGATTTGGTCGATGGGCTAGAGAATGCGCCACAAGCCTTTATTGGCCTACTAGCAGGCAAAAACTTTGGCAAGTTGGTGATTCGCGTCAGTAGCGAATAACCCGCACTAAAAATAAGTTTTATTATCCCGGGGCCAGATGGCCCCGGTTAGTTATATTAAATCGTGAATAAAAACAGTTAGAACCATTTGCCGAAGCGGCGAATATAGAACTGCTTCATCAGTTGCGCCACCACACAGTAGCTGACCAACGTACCCACCAGCCATGGGAAGTATTGCCATGGTAGCGGCTGTAATCCGACTAATGTCCCCAAAGGGGAGAACGGAATATAAATGCCGATGGCCATAATGATTCCGGTGGTCAATAACACAGGCAGTGCTGCCGTACTTTGAATAAATGGAATTTTTTGTGTGCGCAACATATGGACGACTAATGTTTGCGACAGTAAACCCTCGATAAACCAGCCAGACTGGAATAATGCCTGATGTTCGACACTGTTCGCGGCAAAAACAAACCACATCAACGCAAAGGTTGTAATATCAAAAATTGAGGATGTTGGCCCAATCCACAACATAAAGCGCCCGATATTTTTCGCATCCCACTTACGTGGTTTACGTAAAAACTCCTTGTCCATTTTATCCCAGGGCAGAGAGAGCTGGGAGATGTCATACATCAGATTTTGCAGTAATAAATGGATGGCGAGCATAGGTAAGAATGGAATAAATGCACTAGCAACCAATACTGAGAATACATTGCCGAAATTAGAACTGGCCGTCATATTCAAGTATTTTATGATATTCCCAAATGTTTCACGGCCTTTAATGACCCCCTCTTCTAGGACCATTAAATTCTTTTCCAGCAAAATAATATCGGCTGACTCTTTAGCAATATCAGTACCAGTATCAACTGAAATACCCACATCGGCATCACGCAATGCTGGAGCATCATTGATACCATCCCCCAGAAAACCAACAGTATGACCATTGCTTTGCAGCATTTTCAGCACTCGTGATTTTTGCAGGGGCGTCAATTTAGTAAACACGGTACGCAACTCCACTTCACGAGCCAGTGTCTCGTCATCCATGTTTTCAATTGCACGACCGCTCAACGGCTCACCGGGATCTAGCCCAACATCACGACATATTTTGGCCGTAATAATAGGGTTATCACCAGTTAACACTTTGACAGCAACGCCATTTTCCCGCAGTGCCGTAATCGCCGCTTCTGCACTCTCTTTTGGCGGGTCAAGGAAGGTCAACACCCCCTGAACAACCAAATCACGCTCATCCTGAATATTCAGCGGCAACTCACTGGCTTGAGTCCCTAACTCGCGAGTAGCGAGCAAGAGAACGCGAAAACCATCTTCATTATATTGTGTGGCCAGTGCTAATAATGATGTTCGACGCGCCTCATCCAGTGGATAAGTTTCCTCTCCTTCTCGCACATGGGTGCAGATACTGAGCATCTCCTCCACGGCACCTTTACAGATCAATTGTTGATGCTGTTGTTCATCTTTGACCACAATGGATAGACGACGCCGAATGAAATCAAATGGCAACTCATCCACTTTATTAAAGCGACGTAAAGCATCAATTTCGGGTTTACCACGACTAAATTTGATCACTGCCTGATCCATCAAATTACGCATACCACTTTGATGGAAGCTGTTAAGCCAAGCTAGTTGCAATATTTTACTATCATTATTACCGTGAGCATCCAGATGGTGCTCAAGAATGATGCGGTCTTGAGTTAAAGTCCCGGTTTTATCGGTGCACAACACATCCATCGCACCAAAGTTTTGTATTGCATTGAGTCGCTTAACTACCACCTTTCGCCGCGACATTGCTATCGCACCTTTCGCCAGATTAGAACTAACAATCATAGGCAACATTTCAGGCGTCAAACCGACGGCAACGGCAAGCGCAAACAACGCCGCTTCGCTCCAATCCCCTTTAGTAAAGCCGTTAATCAGCAAGACTATGGGCACCATCACCAACATAAAACGAATCAATAACCAACTGACGCTATTAACCCCACGGTCAAAGGCCGTTTGAGCGCGATTACCCACAATCGACTTAGCAAGCGACCCGAAATAAGTCTGCCCACCAGTGGCAACCACCACTGCCATTGCCGTTCCGCTGGCAACGTTAGTTCCCATCAAACAGATGTTAGACAGTTCAAGTAATTCACTTTCACTGCTAGCGTCTGCATCAACTGATTTCGGAGTGACTGCGCCCATTGCATCATACTTCTCTATGGGTATGGCTTCGCCCGTCAGGATTGCCTGACTAATAAAGAGATCTCTGGATTTAATCAGTCGCAGATCAGCCGGAATCATGTCCCCGGCAGATAATAAAATGATATCACCCGGCACAAGCTGCTTAATGGCAATTTCTTGTTTTGCCGGTTGAGCGCTATGGCTATTCCGACGTAACACTGTTGCCGTGGTTCGCACCATCGATTTCAATGCTTCAGCCGCTTTATTGGTGCGGTATTCCTGCCAGAAGCGCAGCAAGCCACTGATCATGACCATCGTCACAATGATGCAAACACCAACGAGATCCGTCTCCTCACCTCTTTGTAGCGGCAACCAATAATCAGTGAAGAAACTGATTATTGCCAAAATCATTAAAACAAAAATAAAAGGGTTATTAAACGCAGCCAATAATTGAATTAATGCTGGAGGTGCTTTCTCATGCGCAACTTGATTAATACCGTATAATTCCAGCCTTTCTTTAGCATCTTCTTCAGTTAACCCATTAAAATTTGCATTTAGCTTGGATAAAGTTTGGTCTAGGCTATTCTTAGCCTCTAATGCAATAGTAAAAGGTTTTTTATTATTGCTCCGACTCGTCGCTGTCTTTTTAAATTTGGTCATAACGCATCTCATTTAATTCTGAATGCACTGATCTTACCCACTCAATAATTGAGAGGTAAATGTGCCGAACTATTATTGCGCTGCCAATATTGTATTTATTTTTATCAGCAGCGGCTGATTGAGTTAACTTCGGGGTGATCGTCCATAACAACTCCTTACTACCACATGGGTTAGCGCTATTTATTATTCAAATATTTATTAAATAACCTAATTTCATACCACTTAAATAAATCAGTAGTTAATATGATTAAACCGGCAATTCCGACGCAATACGCCAATGAACAGAGCTAACGCTACGCTCCAAACTTACGCGGCAAACAATACTTTCAATTTCTTTTTGTTCTGCTGGCGTTGCCATAATTTCAGCGCAGACTTCTAACTGGCCAGGTCTTGCAATATCGGCACTACAAAGTGACTGTAGCCGCAATGCCACACCATTTAGTGCCTGTAAAATCAAGGTACGCACCAAAACTTCATCTTCCGCACCGCAAGTGACTTGAATCCGATATCGAACCGCTAAATCGACAGCTTGTTGCTGAGGTTGCATATTAATCCGCTGCGCGGCTTCACGGAGCAATATATTGGCACATAGAATAACAGCGGTTGCAGCAACGGCATTCCAATACAGCCCTAGCCCACAAAGCACACCGATTCCCGCTGAACACCACAACGTTGCCGCAGTGTTCAGCCCCCTAATATTCATGCCTTCACGCATAATAACGCCAGCCCCAAGGAAACCGATCCCGGAGACCACTTGAGCAGCAATTCGCCCAGGGCTATCTGGAGATGTCGCATAAGAGCTGAGAATAAATACCGCAGCTCCAGTTGCGACTAATGCATTGGTCCGTAAACCAGCCATTCGTTGACGCCATTGTCTTTCAGCACCAATTAGTGCGCCCAGACACATCGCCAGTAATAAATTTACGACAAAAGGAGTTAATGCCATGATTCTCTCCATGAATTAATCATTGGTAGAATAATCATGTGCTATTTAGCACACAGGAAATTGTGCTGATATATTCCAAACGGAATATCAGCAATAACCAGTGTTAGTGCCTGGAGGAAAGAGTGCGTGGTTATTAAATACCATAATAAAAACCCGAATTAATACCCTCGACGAAAATCATCGAGTTAAATCATTATTGGGTATGCACAGCTCAGAGAAATACAGAGAGGGTGCTGCCCGCCATTTTTCGGCAAGCAACAAATCGGTTGGAAGATGAGTTAGCTTGCCTTGCTTATTTGACTACTACTTTGCGTATCCATTAGTTTCTCCACCGAAATTTTTCAAGATTATAGTTGTGGGTGATAGCTATGTAAAGGTTATATTTCTAAACAAAACCTAAACCAATTCCCGTCAGTTAAATAATAAGAATAATATTAAGAATATTGTTTTTTTTAATTTTACTATATCGCCATATTTCATATTCATCAGAGTCAGGCGAATAGCTATGCCAGTTACTACACTGTAAACGTCACGCCGTCACTGGAGTTTTTCATGACTGCACCACTCACACGCCCCAATAACGTTATCAAGCATACCTTGGCATTGTAGGCTATCAGCCTCATCGCTAGGAAAAGCAACAGCACTGTGGCAACAATAATCTCATTCCCCTACCTGCACCATAGCATGCAGAGCTAGGGAAAATCCTGTATCAAGTCATTGACACAATTACAGAAATACAATGAACCCTTTAGTTCAAATTGCGATCCCGATCTCATTAATAACCCTAACTATTTCAGGCCCGTTGCCGATAGGTTCTTAAAGGACTGTGAAGATTATTTCAAATATAGGGGTGGATTAACTTTAAGTAGCGATGCCTACATCCGAAGTCACTGATGTTGCCATCCGTCAGTTAGCGGCACGGTAGCACCCAGTCAGGATATAGCAGGCAAGGACCTTTCCTCGAGCGACTATAGAAACGGAACTAACAATGAAACGTGGAAGTACGCATAAGCCATCGGATATAAAAATAACGCCAGAACATAATAAAGATACGAAAGTATCGTTTGTGAATAATATGCGTCTGGTCACTTTGTTTATCGCCATTTTGGCGGGAATACTGCTTTTATTTGCCGCAGCAATTGGTACATCGAGCTACTTTTTAAAACAAAGTAACCAGTCGCTAGAAGAAGCGACGCAAGAACTGGACATCCGTCTGGGCCTATCTAACAGCTCAAACCACCTGCGTACTGCACGCCTTATTTTGATTCAAGCTGCATCCGCGGCACGTATCGGTGATAGCCAAGGTTACCAACAGGGCCTAAAAAACGCAGAAAGTCTTATTGCTCAATCACAGCAGATGTTTAACCTCTACTATAATCGCCCGATTAAATCGGAGACCGACACAGCCTTAGATGCACCGCTGAAAAAAGCTTATGAAGAGTATCGCGACGATGGGATGAAACTCATGCTGGACGCGACTAAAGAGGGACATTTTGAAGAGGTAATTTCGCTAGAGGCGGAAAAACTCAATCAGCTAGATGACGCATATAATGAGCCACTGCTGAAAGCGGTTAAATATCGTACAGACCGCGCCAATCAAATTAATTTATCCGCGCAACAGGAAGCTCGACTTGGCTATATTCTGATGGGAGGAGCCTTTATTCTCGCGTTGCTGCTAACCGTCATTGCTTTCTTAGTCATCAGCAAAGTCATTATTAAACCTATTAACTGGCTAGTAGAGAGAATTCAACGCATTGCTCAAGGAGATTTGACACAGGATTCAGTCTCATTCGGGCGTAATGAAATTGGTGTATTGGGTAACAATATTCAGCAGATGCAAGATTCACTTTCCTCCACGGTCGAAGCCGTTCGCAGCAGTGCTGAATCCATCTATCAAGGTTCCAGTGAAATTGCATTGGGCAATACTGACCTCTCAGCACGAACCGAGCAGCAAGCGGCCTCACTTGAGCAGACTGCGGCCAGCATGGAGCAACTAACTGCCACCGTGAAACAGAATGCGGAAAATGCACACCATGCCAGCCAGCTGGCAGCTAACGCATCAGGTAAAGCGGCTCAAGGCGGTGATATCGTCAATGACGTCGTCAGCACGATGGACAAAATATCCCTCAGCTCGATGAAAATTGCTGAAATTACAAATGTCATTAATAGCATTGCCTTCCAAACCAATATTCTGGCATTAAATGCGGCGGTTGAAGCTGCTCGCGCAGGTGAACAAGGACGCGGATTTGCAGTGGTCGCCAGTGAAGTACGCAATCTGGCGCAGCGCAGTGCCGATGCAGCTAAAGAGATAGAATCACTCATTGAGGCGTCAGTTGATCTCATTGGTGATGGTTCAATTCTGGTATCTGACGCAGGCAAGACCATGAAAGAGATTGTGACGGCCGTCACCCATGTGACAGATATTATGGGCGAGATTGCATCAGCTTCTGATGAACAAAGTCGGGGTATCAGTCAGGTTGCACAAGCCGTATCCGAGATGGACAATGTTACACAGCAGAATGCCTCTTTAGTGCAAGAAGCATCGGCTGCGGCTGCCTCCCTTGAACAACAAGCTGAAGTATTAACCCAAGCTGTTGCGGTATTCCATCTGAAGGGGCGTAGTTCCTCAACGGCGCTTAAAACACCTGCGCCTACGTCAACTGGCCAGCATAAAACCAGTGATAACAAAAAATCAGGCGATGATGCACTGAACTGGGAAACTTTCTAAGTTATGACCGACTGAAATCCAGTCGAAACATAATGAGCAAAGTGACATAAAAAAACCGGAGACTAGGTTATTCACCTTCCTCCGGTTTTTTATTACCGTTTAATAAACGCTCAATAGAGCGTGGGGTTGGTAACCCTACTTATGAAGTGGCTCAACAAAGGTGCCATCATGGCTGTCGATTTCGTTAAAGAACCACACGCCTGCAGGATAATCTTCCAGCGAAACCAAATACATGACGCCTTCGCTAAACTGTTCCACTTCTAGAACAACCCCTTCACGTCGTGGGCCGCCATCGGTTTTTACCGTCACCCGATCATTCACTTTCATGATATTACCTTCGATTAAATCAATGCTGCTAGTGTAGTACAGAATCAGGTGAGAATGATAAGGTTTACGCGCACCCAGTGGTATGCTTTTGTCGAATATATTAAAGGGAAATTTACGGACAGAGAGGACGTTGAGTAAAACAAGAATAAGTACAAAGAAAGAGTTAAGCGGAGATAAATTTTATTTACATCAGAAAGTAAAAAACCCGCCTTAGCGGGTTTTTTTATAATCAGCCAAAGGCCAATTAGATTGCAGTTACGTTTGCTGCAGACGGACCTTTAGCACCGTTCTCGATAGAGAACTGTACGTTCTGGCCTTCAGCCAGGGTCTTGAAGCCTTGATCTTGGATAGCAGAGAAGTGAACGAACACGTCTTTGCTGCCATCAGCTGGAGTGATGAAACCGAAGCCTTTAGACTCGTTGAACCACTTTACTTGACCTTTCATCATGTTAGACATGTGTATTTCCTTTATTAAAAAATTTTGCCACCATGGGCGTGTTATAGCCGGTTATCAGTCGTTACTTATGGAGGCACTATGAAGGAAATTCGTCAGTGAAGAGCTATCAACGATAACGCTTTAAATATGAACCACTTTACTCAAGATGTCGTGCATAAATAGGTCTGTACCACAGGCCGAGACGCATTAACTCATGACCGGCTTTTAATAGCAACTCTTTTTAGCAAGCAAACGGAAGATTCTTGTTCACGTGCCTAAAATAAAACCAAAAAAGCGATTTATTATACTCTTGAGCCTCTATTTTAGGCAGAATAATAACCATGATTATTATTAAATCGTACCAATACGGCCGTGCTTTCAGTCTCAACAGTGCAAAAATATCTTCAACGGCCTATTTTCATCATGTTTGTGGGTAGTCACTAAAAGTTTATCCATTGAATTTGCTATAATTAGTAGCTATCCATACCTAAGAGGAATACATGAAACACAAGTCTGCTACTTTAGATGATGTCGCGCGCCAGGCCGGTGTTTCATATCAAACTGTATCTCGGGTTTTAAACCACGCCCCCCATGTTTCGCCTAAAACCCGTAATAAAGTTGAACTGGCCATGGTCCAGTTAAGCTACGTTCCTAATCGCGTTGCACAACAATTAGCAGGTAAACATAGCCGGACACTGGGGCTGGCCACCACAGATCTCTCTTTACATGCCCCTTCACAAATAGCCGCCGCGATTAAAAGAAAAGCCCGAGAGTTAGAATACAACGTCGTAATTGCCATGGTTGATGACCACAGTGAGGATGCTTGTAAACAAGCTATAAATGAGCTGTTAGCTCAACGAGTTGAAGGCATTTTGGTTAATGTTTCTCTAAAGCCCAAACGTAGCCAAAAAATTGCCGAGCAATGTGCAAATACACCTGTGCTTTTTCTCGATGTAGACCCACAATCCACCGCGTTTAGTGTCTTGTTTGATCCCAAAGAAGGGGCAATTCAGGGAGCGGAATACCTGATTGCATTAGGCCACCAGCACATCGCTTTGATCTGCGGCCCGAAAGACGCTATTTCTTCCCAACTACGCTATCAGGGGTGGCAACAGGCGCTCAATACTGCGTCATTAGCACCGCAGGCGGTCTACCATGGTGAATGGAGTGCGCGCAGTGGTTATCAGGAAACACAAAAACTGATTTCTAGCCATATTCCTTTTAGCGCCATTTTAGTGGCTAACGACCAAATGGCTCTGGGTGTACTGCGAGCATTGCATGAACATCATATCGAAGTGCCAAGTCAGGTTTCTGTCATTGGATACGATGACACCGCAGACAGTGCCTATTTTCAGCCCCCCCTGACCACTATCAGACAGAACTTCAAGCGATTAGGTGAAGAAAGTGTTTCCCGCCTAGTGGTTAGACTGCACCATACAATTACCCCGCCCTCTGAATCTTTGTTATTGGCCACCGAGCTGACAATACGCCAAACAACTGCCCCATTTAATCCCAAAATCCGTAAAAGTGAATAAATGCGATCACTCTCGACTATTTAACTCACCACTATTTACTTTACTTTCTGCTGAACTCATCTTGATGGCATCAAATTGTGAGCGCATAACATTTTTCCCTATCGCTAACTAAAATAAGAAAATACCCACAGAATATGAGGCAGATATCATGACGTCACCGCAAAAGGTTCAACATCAGCCTAGACCTACCCTTTCGCAGATTTTATCCCGTAGGGATTGGGAGAATCCGCAGGTGACGCAGTACCATCGCCTTGAAGCTCACCCACCATTCCACAGTTGGCGTGATATCAATTCAGCCCAAAATGACGAGTCTTCACCGCAGAAATTGCTACTTAATGGGCAATGGTCATTTAGCTATTTTACCCAACCCGAGGCAGTGCCAGATTGTTGGGTCGAACAGGACTTACCGGGGGTAGCATCGCTACCTGTTCCAGCTAACTGGCAACTTCATGGTTATGACACGCCGATTTACACTAACGTGCAATATCCCATTCCTGTCGAGCCACCACACGTCCCGCAGGAGAACCCAACAGGCTGTTATTCTTATGATTTTACGGTTGAGGCCGACTGGCTATTATCAGGTCAAACCCGCATCATTTTTGATGGCGTGAATTCTGCATTCTATTTGTGGTGCAATGGCCACTGGGTTGGGTATTCGCAAGACAGCCGCCTGCCCGCAGAATTCGATCTCACACCTTACTTAACAGTGGGCAAGAACCGTATTGCTGTTCTAGTGCTACGTTGGAGTGATGGTAGCTATTTGGAAGACCAGGATATGTGGCGTATGAGTGGGATTTTCCGTGATGTTAGCCTGCTGCATAAACCAGATATTCATTTGCGGGATATTCACATTACGACCAATTTATCCCCTGAATTTAGTTCTGCCACTTTAGAGGTGATGGCCGCGATTAATATCCCATCCCTTGAAATTAATAATCCGCAAGTCACCGGAGCTTATCAAGTCCGTGTACAACTTTGGCTGGCTGAGACCTTGGTCACGAGCTTACAGCAACCCCTTGGTACATCGGCAATTGATGAACGAGGCCCTTATACTGATCGTACCCACTTGAAGCTTCGAGTTGAACACCCGTCCTTATGGAGTGCAGAGCAACCCACGCTGTATCGTGCAGTCGTTTCTCTACTGAATCATCAACAAGAACTGATTGAGGCGGAGGCTTATGACGTCGGCTTCCGGCAAGTGACTATTCATCAAGGCCAACTCAAGATAAATGGTAAAGCCGTGCTGATTCGTGGGGTCAATCGCCATGAACATCACCCGCAAACAGGCCAAGCTATAGATGAAAAAAGTATGCTAACAGACATCATTCTGATGAAGCAGCATAACTTTAACGCCGTGCGCTGTTCACATTACCCTAATCATCCATTGTGGTATCGCCTGTGTGACCGTTATGGATTGTATGTTGTTGACGAAGCCAATATTGAAACACATGGTATGCAGCCCATGGGGCGTCTCGCTGATGATCCACAGTGGTTTTCTGCTTTTAGTGAGCGTGTTACCCGGATGGTTCAGCGTGATCGTAACCATCCTTGCATCATTATTTGGTCACTCGGCAACGAATCAGGTCACGGCGCCACCCATGATGCCTTGTATCGTTGGATAAAAACTAACGATCCCACACGCCCAGTTCAGTACGAAGGAGGAGGAGCAAATACTCTGGCAACGGATATTGTTTGCCCAATGTATGCGCGTGTGGATGAAGACCAACCGTTCCCGGCTGTACCGAAATGGTCAATTAAGAAATGGGTTGGCTTACCGAATGAATCTCGTCCATTGATTCTGTGTGAATATGCCCATGCCATGGGTAATAGTTTTGGTGGATTCGCCCGCTATTGGCAGGCATTCCGACAATACCCTCGACTACAAGGGGGCTTTGTTTGGGATTGGGTAGACCAAAGTCTCACTCGTCACGATGAAAATGGGCAGCCCTATTGGGCTTATGGTGGTGACTTTGGTGATACTCCAAATGATCGCCAATTCTGCATGAATGGGCTTGTTTTCCCTGATCGAACCCCTCATCCAAGTCTGTATGAAGCACAATGCGCCCAGCAGTTTTTCCAGTTCAAGCTGCTTAGTACCGAACCCTTGGTGATTAGTGTCGCCAGTGAGTATTTGTTTCGAAAAAGTGACAACGAACATCTCTATTGGCGTATTGAGTCAGAGGGTAAATTAGTGCTGGAAGGGGATTTCCCATTAGAAATACAGCCTGAAAGCACACAACAATACACACTGGCAGCACAATTACCGGCTGTCGATGAAGGCCATACATGGTTGAATGCTGAAGTCAGACAAGTGCAAAAGACGCCTTGGTCGCCAAACAATCATCGCTGTGCCTGGCATCAGTGGCGTTTACCACAGACGATATCTTTCCCTCCTGCTTGTACAGCAAAAGTCTTCACGCCAAATCATCTCCAGTTACACCAGGATGTACATCATATTTGGGTAATACATCAGCATCAGCGTTGGCAGTTCAGTCGCCAAACCGGCCTATTAGAACAGTGGTGGGTCGGGGAAAAGATGATGTTATTGACCCCATTACGTGATCAATTTGTTCGTGCACCGCTGGATAATGATATTGGCGTCAGTGAGGCTACTCGTATTGATCCCAACGCTTGGGTTGAACGCTGGAAAAAAGCCGGTATGTATCAACTAGAGCAGCATTGTTTATCACTACAGGCTGATACCTTAGCTCACTCAATACAAATTAGTGCTGAGTATGGCTACACGTTTGCCAACGAGCAGGTATTGTATTCACATTGGCTATACCGTTTTGATCAGCAAGGCCAAATGACCATTGATGTCCGAGTTCAAGTGGCTACATCACTGCCCTTACCAGCAAGAATTGGTATGTGTTGTCAATTATCAGATATCGCAGAAAATGTTAGCTGGTTAGGGCTAGGGCCACATGAAAACTATCCTGACCGCCAGCTTTCCGCGCAATATGGCCGATGGTCGCAACCACTCGAACAAATGCACACCCCCTATATATTCCCAAGCGAAAATGGCTTACGTTGCTATACCCGCCGTCTAGAATACGGGAATTGGCAATTAACAGGTCAGTTCCATTTTGGAATTAGCCGTTACAGCATGCAGCAGCTGATGAATACCAGCCATCAGCACTTACTCAAACCAGAACTAGGCACTTGGTTGAATATTGATGGTTTCCATATGGGGGTTGGTGGCGATGATTCATGGAGTCCCAGTGTGCATATTGATGATTTGCTAACCGATGAAATTTATCAATATCAAGTTAGTTGGAAATACAACACTCAGTAGAAAATAACCCAATAAGGTCAATGACATCCGGGCTTGTAAATAACATGCTCGGATAGTCATAATTCTATAAATTAAATAACAAAACTCAAGCTTGTTATTAATTTCATATAATAAATAAATTATTTAATAATATTTGTAAAAATCAATTAACGGCATAATCACCAAACCTACAAACACTATTTATAGTGTTCATAGTTATATGAACCACCATGTAAATCGTCATTACAGTGCAATAACAAACCCCCAAAGACTTTAACTTAAAAAACAATCATCATAAGTAACAATAAAATAGACAAACATAAAATAAAAAAAATTAATACCAATCATACTTATAACAAAAAGTTAGATACAAACGTAAAGTTATGTATTTCCGCTATTATCATGATTGACATGATGAAGTTTTTTTACAAAATAATATCGCGTGCAATATTTAGTTATTAATTCACCTAAAATTAAACTACCAGCTGAATTTTAGGTGCAGTGGATTTTATTAATAGTGACCACATGCTTACTTTATATTCTTTTTAATTCTGGAGTCTATAAACGTGTACTCACGCAAATATAAATCTAAAACTTTTAGAGCATCAATCTTACCTATCCTCATTAGCAATATAATGTGGTCTGGGTGCAGTATTGCCGGGAACTATAATTTACTTTATACCTCGACAAAAATCGATCCAAAATTATTTAATCTATCTGATGTGATTTATAATGATGGCAACTATAACGCCAACGTCACTATCGATAACCCTAATCAGCCTCTCGTAGTTTACTTCGCAAAATCGGAAAGTGATGGTAAAAGTTATAATATAGGGGACTATTCCATCAATATACATGGTAATAACATATCCAATCCTAATTATTATAATGCTTTCTATGGTCTCACGACCAAAAAAAACAATAGCATTTCATTAAACAACTTTAGTTATATAAATAGTCTGACTATTAGCAATGGCCATAATAATAGCACTGCACTGTTAGCCTCTGACGGTTCAAATATCACAATTAACGGTAAAATTTACATCGATTCCCTGGTGGAAATGGATACCAATGGAACAGGTACAGCAACCGCGGCAAACAATGGTCTATATGCAGAAGGCGATGGTACAATTATTACTGCTAATAACGGTGATGTTTATATAAATACCTACACTAAAAATTTCTTGGAGGTATTAGAACATAATAATACTTACCCTGATGGTGGGGCTAAAAGTGATGCAATTAGCGCTAAGTATGGGGGCCAAGTAATCGTTAACCAAACGGGTCAACATAAACTCAACGTGATGGGCAATATGGATCTTGGCGATAATATCACTAACGGTGGGGGTAGTATTACTGCTGTATTCAATGGTACGGGCTCTTATTGGCATGGGCATGAAGTGAACTTCTATGATACGACATCTAACTCGTGGGTCGGAGCATTGGATGTAACTTTAATGAATAAAGCCCATTGGATCCCCGATGAATTAAATGCCGAGATCAGTGCACTAAATCTACAAAAAGACGGTGTGGTTAACTTACATGGCTTTAATTTACATACGAATAAAAGCCAGAATGAGGGTATCAAGATTTATGACTTGAAAGGGCAGGATGGTATTTTCCTTATTGATGTAAATACCAGCAAAACGGATGAACAGTTTAAGAATGGTAGCGACTTTATTGAGGTTGTCAGCAGCAGCACCGGTGGCTCTCACTATATTGAAGCACTGAATATCAACAAACTTGCAGATTTAAGTGAAGATATTTGGATAGCCGATGCTGCCAATAATGTATCTTTTAAGCCTTATGAGCAGGTCGATATCACTAACGAATATGTTTATGATTATAAACCTATAATTCGTTCGGACATTAAAGATGGTGACCCTACAAGCCAATATGGCACCAACTGGTATATTACAGGCGTTGATAAGCAATTGAGTGCACCTAGCGAAGTTGTGATGGCAAATGCCGGGGTTAACTATGCTACAGCGACGGCTCGCCTTGAAATTGATAGCCTCAATAAACGACTCGGTGAATTAAGAAGTGACCAGCAAGAAAATGGACTTTGGCTGCGTTATAAAGGTGGCGAGATGGAAAATAAACATGGAAGTTACTTTAAGAACCAGTATCACTTCTATCAGTTAGGTTATGACAATAAAGATGAATATGAGAATGGAGTCTGGACCAAAGGTATTGCTGCTCATTATCTGAATGGTAAGTCAGAATTTAATTACGGTTCAGGTGATAATAAAAGCTACGGCGGGGCTATTTACGGCTCGTGGAACCGTTTAGAGAAACAAGACTATATCGACTTGGTCTTGAAATATAGTCACCTGAAAAACCACATTGACTACCAAAATACTCTGGGTACAGGTGGGTACGGTGATGGAAGTAACTGGTCTTGGAGTGCAAGTGCTGAATATGGTCGTGAATTCTCACTAGATAACGGAAATTTCATCGAACCTCAAGGTCAGTTGGTTTATACCTACCTGAATAAAACTAACTACACCACCAGCAGTGGGCTAGAAGTCAATCAGGATAATATTAATAGTGTTATTGGTCGTGCCGGGGTTCGTATCGGTCATCGGTTTGAGGACAATAGTAACAGTGATATTTATCTGAAAGCTGATTTACTGCATGAGTTTGCCGGCAATCGCAGCGTTACCGTTAAGGGTAAAGATGCTGTGCTGGTCACCAAACAAGATGGGGACGATAGCTGGATGACTTACGGCATTGGTACCAATATCCAGTTAACAAAAGATAATAACTCCCGTTTCTACCTTGATGTGGAAAAATCCTCTGGGGGAGATATCAACACTAACTGGCAAATCAATGCCGGAATGCGCTGGGAGTGGTAAAACCTTTGCTGTTTAAACCGGGCAACTAAGCCCGGTTTTTTTCTGCGCCAACAATACCTTCAAATACTTACAATTTCGTTATCATATAAGCACATTCTCGCCATGAACTATTTCTATTACGAGACTAATATAGTGACTAATCATTAGTATAACATCTGACTAAGTCCCTTCATGTTACAAAAGGAATATTATGACATTGCTGAATCCTATCCCAGCTAACATGGTCGCAATTGAAATTACTCAGCCTGGCGGGCCAGAGGTATTAGCCCCGGTTACACGGCCAACACCACTGCCAGCCGCAGGTGAAATTCTGGTTAAGGTGTCTGCTGCGGGCGTAAATCGCCCTGATGTCATGCAGCGCCGTGGGCAATATGCCCCACCGCCCGGTGCATCAGATATTCCTGGTTTAGAGGTTGCTGGTATTGTGGTTGCGATTGCCGCTGATGTTAGTCGATTTAAGATTGGGGACAAAGTGTGCGGACTTATCGCAGGTGGTGGTTATGCCCAATACTGTGTCATACATGAAAGTAATGCCTTACCTATCCCTACAGCTCTTACTGATATTGAAGCCGCATCACTGCCAGAAACATTCTTTACTGTATGGAGTAATCTATTCCAACGCGGCCACTTTACTGCTGGTGAAACAGTATTAATTCACGGAGGATCTTCGGGTATAGGGACTACAGCAATTTTATTGAGCAAAGCATTCGGCGCAAAAACGATTATTGTCACCGTGGGTTCAGAAGAAAAACGTCAAGCATGTTTAGCATTAGGTGCAGATATCGCCATTAATTACCACACAGAAGACTTTGTCGCTGAAACCAAACGAGCCACTGCCGGAAAAGGCGTTGATGTTATTGTTGATTTAATTGCTGGAGATTATGTCTCTCGTAACTATGAAGCTGCTGCGATGAATGGCCGCATCGTTCAAATTGGTATCCAGAATGGCAATGCCAAAGATCTTAACCTTATGCTGATGCTGTTAAAACGTCTGACCCACATCGGCTCCACATTACGCTCGCGCAGTGTTGCTGAGAAAGCGGTCATCGCCAAAGAGCTGGAACAGCAAGTTTGGCCATTGCTGGGTAAGAACAAGATGAAACCACAGATATTCCAGACGTTCCCATTAGAAGGTGCAGCAAAAGCCCATGAGTTGATGGAAAGCAGTACACATATTGGTAAAATTGTCCTGACCATTTAGCCCTGTTCATATCTCTCATTATCGGTATTGCAAAGGCTTAATCAGGTGAAATCGGCACTCAAGTGATTGCTTTCACCTGATTAATAAATAATATATCCACTGAGCCCGCTAGCTATAACAGTTTTGCAAACTAATTCATCGAATTGATATGCTTAAAATTTAACTTTTCATGCTAATCTATAACAAACCATTATGGTTTGGTTTTTATGAGTTATTAATCACAAGGTCATAATTATGGACATAATTAAAAAAATATTAATCGATGACATCACAAGAATAAATCAGAAAGAAAATAGAGATGGCCGGTTAAAATTTAACAGCGACTTTGTCTACAAACACCCCTACCTCTGTTTGGCTATGTTGATATCATACTTTTTTGTATTGATTTTGATGTATTTGACGCCTTATTTTGGTACTGGCTATATGATTGCCTTTACTCTGTTCTTCGTATTGATGTCCGCAATTCTTATGATGGAGATCAAACCTGTATTCAAGTTTGAAGATATTGGTATTCTTGATTTACGTGTTTGTTATAACGGCGAATGGTTCTTTAGCCGTGCATTATCGACTCAAGCGATTGATGAGATATTAAATAGCAAAAACATCAGTGATGATTTCAAGCTCCGCTTTAAAAACATTATCAGTAATAAAGGTGAAATAGACTTTTACGATGTTTATGATTTAGCCTATTTGCAAAAAAAATCTATGCGAACCAATAGCCTGAATGAGACCTCGTCGTTAGCCAGCACCTCTGCAATTAGGCATTAATCCTCCTATAGACAAACTCATACCCTAGTCATTCTAGAGGGTATGAGTTTATATTTTAGCTACGATATCTTTTCAGATGATGGGGTCATCATGACTGTTATTGAGATTATGCCTGCTCTTCATCGGCTTAACACTCAATCGTCAATCTATTTTTTATTCAATCAACATCATCTTTTTGCAAGGAAAATATCGTTAATAAATCAAAATGATGCCTATAATAACGCCATTGTACCTAATAATAAGAGGTGTGGTGGGTATGGATAAAATTGACGAAAAATTGATTGCCATTTTAGCTGAGAATGCTCGGATATCCCTGAAAGACCTATCTCAACAAGTCTGTCTCTCCTCTCCCAGTACATCTGAACGTCTACGACGTCTTGAAGACCGTAATATCATTCGCAGCTATACATTAGACTTGGACCAACGGGCTTTCGGTTATGGTCTGCAGGCTATTGTTCGTGTCAAACCTATAGCAGGAATGCTGTACGTAACGGAAAAAATGATTCAGGAGACTCTTGAGTGTGTTGAATGTGACAAAGTTGCTGGCGACGATTGCTTTGTTAGCCGTTTATATATCCACTCAATGGAACAATTAGATGCAATCATTGATCGCTGGTCAGAACACGCAGAAATCCAGACTTCAATTGTCAAATCGACCCCAATTTTAAGGCGACACCCCCCTTTAATGCAGTTGTCTAAGGCAAGCAAAATCTGAAATCTGTGCCATAGCCCTCACATTATCTATAATAAAAAGTTATGATTGAGATGCATAATATTTAAAAGCGGATAATTGATGAGCAACCATAATCAAAGTCATACGTCAGATTCATCGATTCTTACGCTCCCATACAGCCGTTGGGATCACCGTGAAATTGAAAGTACCAATGCCATTGATGCACTGGAACAAGGTAAAGTGCTGTTTTTACCTCATCTAACTTTCGAGTTGAGTGAACAGGAAAAACTGTTGCTTGACCCGGCACTCGTTGATGTTAAACGCAAAAACATTAGCTTTAAGCCGTTGGAGGGGACACTGACCGGCGTCACCGATGAAAGTAAAATGGCCTTAACCCGCCAGCTACTTGAGCGCTATTACCAAAATTGTCTTAGCCTAGTAAACCAGCTCCTCCCAGAGTACACCGCGGCCCTGCACAGCCCGACCAACAGCCTGCGCTTACATCCTGTCACCGCCTGGCGTGATAAAACATCATGGCGCAAAGATGATAGTCGTTTACATGTTGATGCTTTCCCTTCGCGGCCTAATTATGGTGAGCGAATCATGCGAATCTTCACCAATATCAATCCTCATGGTGAACCCCGCTCATGGCGCGTCGGGGAAGACTTTACACAACTCGCCAGTCGCTATTTGCCACAACTTGGCAGTTATTCCCCCATTAGCAGTTGGCTGCAACATAAAGTCGGTATCACCAAACGCCGTCGTAGCCACTACGACCATCTGATGCTCCAACTGCACGATAAAATGAAAGCCGACTTGGATTATCAAAAAAATGGCCGGCAGCAAGCCATTGACTTCCCATCAGGCAGTAGTTGGATCTGCTTTTCAGATCAAACACCTCACGCGGCAATGGGGGGGCAATATATGTTGGAACAGACATTCCTACTACCGGTTGACGGTATGAAAGACCCCCAGCAATCGCCACTAAAAATATTAGAATCACTAACACAGAAGGCACTGATATAAGTCAGCGCTTTCTATCGATACAGACTGTGATAAATCCGGCTTATTAACGGATTTATCACAGCTATAGGCCCTATGATATAGACCGAAAACTAACTATAAAAAAATGCTTTTCAGACTTGATCACAGAGAAAAAAATAAATATCATTTTTACCGCAGTAGAAACCAACTCTATAATAGTTTGACCTGAGGCAAAGAAATTGACCTCATCGAGTGTAGCCTATATCGGGCAATTATTTAGCTATCCACTTTTTCGGCTATAGGTATATATCTTAGATACTGGTTTGATTTTATGGGCGGATTATTCACCCGATAGTTGTTAAACCTTATCGGATAACTATTGGAGGTTAATATGGTTAAAGTCTATGACAGAAACAGAAACCAAATTATCCCAGGCAAACGTGTCATGGTTGCGCAAACTGGGGAGATTGACGTAGCAAAAGCTATCCATGCGGAAGGCCTGGGGCCAGTACAAGCAGAGCGAGCGCCAGTTGTAGAGTTACAGCAAACGGGTGAGCGCTATGTTCCGTTCGATTTAGTCAGACTCGGTTAATTGTTTATTGCACATAGCATTTTGGTAAATTAAAACCTCACTTTATTAGTCTCGGTACTTATATGCCGGAGTAAGCCTATATTTTCTAGGCAACTCCGGCCGTTACCATTTATATAGTACAAACATCTATTAGAATTCAATTAATAACTAAACTCAACAACCATAACGCTGTATATATAACACGTTCAGAAATGATTAACTTATCCGGTAGGTATTATACTCACCGGATAAGTTTACGTTAAATATGGCAAGCTGGCTCAATCATTTTAGCCACTTTCTTTTGGAAGGTCTCAAGTTGACACAGTTTGTTATCACCCGTATTTTCACACTCTTCAACCGTGATTGGAACAATACCTGCAGGATTATTTTTTAGGTCTAACTTTTCAGCACGCCTTAACTGATCCATCGTTTGGTAGAACATTTTCACCGCGACATAACGCTGATGATTATCAGGATTCTGCCATAGCTCAAATACCAATCCCCCTCCTGGCGGAGTATTATCAGGTTGCTGCGGCAATTGCCAATTCGCCCCCAACATTCCGGCAATATTAGCAATATTGGTATCATGTCCCCCGAGGAAAAGTACTTTAGTTTGTGGTGATAACGGCAGTTTTTGCCCTTGAGCATCACGTTGTAACAGCAATGCTGTCTCAATTTGTTGCAGCAACGGCGTTCCTTTATGGCGTGCGATGTAAGGCGTCTTAGCCATTAAATCAAATTGCACATTATGTAGCGATAATAGTGAAGCCCAATTCTCTGCCCCATTGAGTCTATGCCAGGCAACATCAGGCATGGCTTGTGAGTTTTGTAACAGGAATATTTCACCCAACGTTGATGACAATGCCAAAGGGCCACTCAGTGAGACTTTGGTCCCTGCCTTATTTACCGTGATTTCATTAGCGGCGAAAGTGGCGAAATCACAAGTTTTTCCTGTTTGTTGTAGCGACTGACAGTAAGGGGATGCAGAAAAATTCAATATCTCCCCCATCTGAGCAAAAGGTTTCGCGTAACGCTGACTCAACGTGTTTAGTGGCCCCCCCAACCGCTCCTCAACCGCTTTATGAGTTTGGGTTGAATCTAACTGACAGACTCCGGCCTCAACAGGATGAAATAGCGGGTCAATTTTCTTCAAATCAGCCTGATAATGTACTGTGAGGCCACACCCCGGCGCGATCCCATCTAAAAAGGCTTGTCCCGTTAAGCGAGTGCGCTGGTCAACATCTGCTTGTGCATAAATGGCCCCATCCGCTGGACACCCCATAGGTAGCAACCCTTGATGACGGAAATAATCGCCATAAAAGCCCCCCATCAGTGTCACCAATTCTGCGCCTCGGGGGGTTAAATACCCTGCTTTTACAGGCCATTGCGGCCACTTATCAGGGGTAACATCATTCATTAGCTGTGTTTGTTTTGTCGGAGAGCGAACACCGTGACGGCTCAAAATGACTACGCGCTCCAAAGTGTAACCGGTGGGTGGTGCGACAACCGGTGCAGCACTGAGAGTAAAGCTACCGAGTACCAAAGTGAGTGCGGATAACCGCAAACTCTTTTTTGCGACTGTCATAATTTTATATCCTTATTAAAACTACGAATATTTTTTGCCCTATCGAGTATGGTCGACGATACCTCACCTCACAATGTACAAAACGATAAACAGCCCTAGCCTACTGATACTGACTGCGGCGAAAAAATTTGTGTTGGAACGCGCTAAATATGATTCGCTTCTCATTGTTAGAATGATAATTAGCCGATTATGTAATTAACAATGTTTATACTTAAGGAGGCCACAGACCGTTTTACTCCCGGTCAAAATCTCGCGTATTAGGGCTGATGGAGATAGCCCATAATCCGGCAGTCATTACATTAATAAATCATAAGGAGTCTGACATGCGGAAAGCAGGCGATATCGACAGAGTCATGTCGGCCAGACAACTTCCCAACAAAGCTGTGGCCCTGATTCTTGCAGGTGGCCGCGGCTCACGCCTTAAAGACCTTACGTCTGTCCGAGCAAAACCAGCCGTTCACTTCGGCGGGAAATACCGCATTATCGACTTCGCATTATCTAATTGCCTTAATTCAGGCATTCGCCGTATTGGTGTGATAACGCAATATCAATCCCATACCTTGGTACAACATATTCAGCATGGTTGGTCATTTCTCAGTGAAGAGATGAATGAATTTGTTGATTTATTACCCGCACAACAGCGTCAAGGGCGGGAACATTGGTATACCGGCACGGCAGATGCCGTGTTTCAAAATCTAGATATCATCCGCCGCTATCGTGCTGAATATGTCGTGATTTTGGCAGGGGATCATATTTATAAGATGGATTACTCGCGCATGTTGCTGGATCACGTCGAAAGCGGCGCAGCCTGCACGGTGGCTTGTATTGAAGTCCCTAAGGAAGAAGCGACGGCTTTCGGTGTAATGGAGGTCTCCGAAGATTTACAAGTGAAAATGTTCTGGGAAAAACCCGAAGACCCACCAACTCTACCGGGTAAACCGGACCGCAGTCTGGCCAGTATGGGGATTTATGTGTTTAATGCAGAATTCCTGTTTGGCCTGCTTGAGATTGATCATGCTGATGAGAGCAGCAGTCACGATTTCGGCAAAGATATTTTGCCAAAAATCACCGAACAAGGTCATGTTTGGGCGCATCCCTTCTCGCTATCCTGTGTTTCTACTTCGCCAGATGCCCCTGATTATTGGCGTGATGTCGGAACATTAGATGCCTATTGGCAAGCAAACCTCGATCAAGCGGCTGTGACCCCTGAACTGGATATGTATGACTCTCATTGGCCGATACGTACCTATGCCGAGCCATTACCACCGGCAAAATTTGTTCAGGACCGTTCTGGCAGCCACGGCATGACCATGAATACATTAGTTTCTGGTGGCTGTTTTATCTCCGGATCCGTAGTGGTCAACTCCGTGTTGTTTTCCAGAGTTCGTGTGAACTCATTTTGCAATATTGATTCCTGCGTATTGCTGCCCGACGTCAATGTAGGGCGCTCTTGTCGATTGAAACGCTGTGTTATTGATCGCGCCAGCACCCTTCCTGAAGGAATGGTCATTGGTGAAAACGCAACTGAAGATGCGCGCCGTTTCTATCGTTCGGAAAATGGTATTGTCCTTGTCACCCGAGAGATGCTGGCGAAATTGTAAAGGTGACCGGACATGGACAAGCCGAGAATAATTTATATAATCAGGCCAAACAAATGAAAGGGTTTGATTATGTCATTTACTGAATGGGTTATTCTGGGTGTGGTGATTGGTTGTGCTGTGGGCGCCTTACTGAAGATTTTTGGTAAGAAAAAAGACAACTAACCTGTTCAGTTCACTGAATCAATAACATGAGACGGTACGTCATAGTGCCGTCTCTTTTTGTATCGCCAAGTCACCTAGCCAAAACCAAATCAATCAACGGCGCACTCACCATCACCAACCACAATAATAGAGCGCTGCCTATGGCACGACGCAACAGTTTAGTCGCTCCCCTCCAGCGTGAATCAAGTGCGCGGCCTGCTGCTAATTTTTCACCCCAAAGTTGCTGTAATGCAGCATCAATATGTTCTGTTTGTGGCTCGCAGGTATACAACAAAGCAAAAAGACGCTCATCTAGCCATAAACGCCAGCAATAGTAATGCGTTACGCCCGCAAGCAGCAATAACAGTGCAGCAACCCAACTCTCCGCCCCCCATAAAGCAAATATAATGGGGGGTAGCGTCAGCGCAGCCAAATAGCGCCAACTGGCAAGATGAATGGTCAAAACCTGCCCTGCTACAGGATGATTTAGCATGCTATATTCCTTTTTTGCCATAGGGCAAGCGCCTGCAGATGCCGTGGCTGCAATACCACTTGCGGGCGAACTTGTTGCAGCAACTCTGCCGCCGCCAGTGGCGTCGCTGCCCATTTATTGTCCAGTAACCATGCCGCAATCACCAATGCACTGCGTGACATACCGAGCGCACAATGGACCAAAACCGTACCATGCTGTTGATGAAGTTGATGAAGAGCATCGACTGCCTGTGCAAGTTGCTCTTGGCTCGGCACCACCAAATCCATCAGCGGGCAGCACTTATAGGGTCGATTCAAGCTATGCCGGCTACGGCTAAATTCCGCTGTGACATCCAACACGCTGGCCTGCAATAGAGGTGCTCGTGGGTAACTGCCGATAAATACCCCCCCTGCGACTTCTATTGCTGAAGGTAATTGGCGAGTGAACCCATACATCGAGAGCCACGCCCCCAGCCGATAAGGCCATAGTAGCAAGTAGGCAGACGGTGAAATTCTGCCATTTTCCTGCTTTTGAAATACCCCGGCCCCGCAACTGCGATACCCAACGGCCACCGCAAGTAACGCCAACGCGGGCCACCCCAATATTGACCAGCCATTTCCCAGCCACAATGCAGCCCCGCCCACCAGTAACGCACCACCGCCATACCAACGTGCTAATTTCAGTGATGAATGGCACGGGCGTTGCCAGCACCAACTGCTATTTATTGGGATCAGATAGCTGACAACCACGCCCACGGCTAACCCGGTAACAATATCAATCACATGATGCTGCCAAGTGGTCAAAACGGATATTGCAATCAAGACAAACCAACCACTCATTAACCAACGTAAAATCCCTTGGCAGTGTGGCCAGAAGCGCAACCATAACAACCAAGCCAGCATAATATGCAATGAAGGGGCCTGATTGTATGGTAAATCAAACAGTTCCAACTGTTGAAACAACCAACCGAAGGGTCCGTCAGTGATGGGCCGTACAAAACTGAACTTAAGTGGAAATAACAGAAAACCGAGGCAAGCCACCAACGATGCCATCACCAAACGCCATGCATGACGAGTTTGCTCTCGTAGCGAAGTACAGATGAACAATGACAAGCCATAGAGCAGATCAATGCTCCAATAGGGCACTATTGTCCAAGGCAAAAAAGGAATATAGTGCTCCCACCCAAACACTACACTGCCTACCCCAATGCGGCTGGCCGTGAAATGGTTGGTCTGGCCGTAACTGATAAAGAATAGCGGCCCCAGTAACAACAGCCATAGCACAGCTCGCCGCCAGACTTGCCGACGGCGAGCCACACCGTTAACCTCAGTCATGGGCACGACGAACCGCTAATGACACGGTAAAAATACCCCATTCATCAATCAGTTGATGACATTTATCAAAGCCGGCCTGTTCGACAAGAGCATCCATCTCCCCTTGACTACGCACCCGCATCACCCACGGCTGCCCCCCTTGATGGCTGGTCAATGCGCGCGCAATCATTTTAAGCTGTGGATGCCATGGTTGCCCGGTGTAGACCAGCACACCTCCGGGAGGAACTGCCGCGGCCAGTCCAGCCAATGACGCCTCAATCATCTCATTTTGCGGGAATAGCTCATATAAACCAGAAACAATGGCGAGGGTTGGATTGGGTGTCAAACTCGCCAGATCATCCCGATCAAAAGCATCACCTTTTTCAAAACGGGCAATCTCAGTCAAATTACGCTGGGCAATCATTGCCTGCCCTTTTTCAACATTCAGTTCGCTGTAATCACGTAGCAAAATTTGCTCAACATCAGGCTGATTCGTGAGAGCATCCAACACATAGCGACCATGGCCTGCAGCAATATCGACAATGCGCAGTGGCATCCCTTGTTCACGTAACCGCATAAGCGCCATTTGTATGGTTTGCTGCAAGTGAACTTTACGCATACGAATACCCCGCCAGCCAATGCTATTGAGATATTGTTGGTCGATATATTTTCCGAGAGTATTCTTGCCCTCCGGCTGGTTACGATAGACATAATCCAGCGTACTACCAGAGTCAAAACCAGTCTCGAACCCTAACCGGACGCCAGTGGCGCTGCTACCTAGCGTCTTCATGCCATAACGTAATGTGCGGTAATACAACCCTTCAGCTGAATAGGATTTTAGCGGCACTTGTAATGCGCGATAGCTATCCGCACTGGCACTCCAGCGGTCTTCATAACGGTAATGGTGAGTGGGCAGCGTTTCGGTATACAGGCGCTCAATAAAAATGCGCATTTTATCAAAGGCCAATTGACGATCTTTTTCACCCAAAGTGTCGTGATAGAAGCCAGGCAATATGTGCTGCTCTTTTACCGGGCTGCGAAGGCGTTGATAAAATCTCTGTTGCGGTGCGCGATGAACCACAAAATCATCCCCGGAAATCAGTAATTGGGTTGGTAATGTGATAGCAGCGGCGTCTTGTACAATTCGCTCGGCGGCGCGGTAGAGATCTAGCAGGATGTTAACCGCAATGGGTCGGCTAACCAGCGGATCGCTATCAAAGCTGGCGACACGCTGGGCATCGTGGGTCAAAAATTTGCCTTTAACATAGGACTTGACGTAAAACAGACCGCGAAAACGGTGCATCAGAGTCAACCCTGGCCGAGCAAATGGCACATACAATTTTACTTTAAATGCTGGTGAAGCCAGAATCATTCCGCGAATTTTCGGCGCATAGTCATGCACCCACGTCGAGACCAGCACTGCTCCCACACTTTGTGCTACCACCATAATATCGTGCATTGACACTTGGCTTTCTACTGCGGCAAAGCGGACAAACTCATCAACATCTTGCACTGACCGCGCCAAGCTGGGGCTGTAACCACGATCTCCCGGTGATTTGCCATGTCCTCTGGCATCCCAAGCATAAAATGTCACATCAGGCAGCATCAACTCATCAACAATGTGCTGCAAACGCCCTGAATGCTCATGACCACGGTGAAACAACACAATTACCCGCTTGGTCGGGCTATTTTGCGCTGGCCAACAGCGGTAGAAGAGCGGAACATTATCACTAGTCGTAAAGGTGAGTTCCTGAGCAATACGATGTCCTTGAGTCACGGAATTTTCCTTGTTGCGCGTTGTTGCAGGGTGAGAAACCGCTGCTGTAATTCAGCTCGGAATGTCTGTTTGTCATCATGAAAATAGAAAGGTTTATCAACATAGATATCAATAAAAAAGGGCACCGGGATTCGTTGCCCTTTACCCATCGCTCGCCCCAGCCCATGCATATACACCGCAGTGATTGGCGTAGTGGGAAATTGGCGGCTCAAATACCACAAACCCGATTTGAACGCGGAGAATTTTTCCGGCTCGCCGCGTGTCCCCTCAGGGAACAAGATCACAATTTTATTATTAGACAGCGCGTCAATGCAGCCTGCCAGCGGGTCACTGCCCTTGCCTGCCCCACCCCGGGCTACCGGAATAATGCCAATCACTTTGGTTGCAAACCAAGCGATAGCACGGTTACGCAGGAAGTAGTCGGCGGCCGCGACGGGGTGAACCTGCGACAGGGTTGATAAGGGGAATAAGGTAAACAGCGTCAAGATATCCAAATGGCTATTATGATTTGCCACCACAATGGCCGGCCCTTTGAGCGGTAGCTGTTTTCGCTGCCAAACAGACACACCCAGCCATACCAGTACCACCGGATACGCGACACACAACGTAAAAATCCAGCGCAACAGTCGGTTCACGGCCAGCCCTCAATAATAAAAATAGCGAATAAAATGAAAGAACAGTGGCGCGGTGTAGATTAGAGAGTCAAGCCGGTCGAGAATGCCGCCATGACCGGGGAGTAATTTGCCTGAATCTTTCACCCCAAGATCTCGTTTAACCGCCGACATCACCACATCACCGCAAAATCCGGTAAAACCAATCAGTAATCCGGTCAACAGTGAGAAAGTAAAGTTCATCGGGGTTAATAAAGGCCCCAAAATCCCCGCTAAAAGCATGGTCGTTGCCACACCACCCAATAAACCCGCCAACGTCTTATTTGGACTAACTCTCGGAGTAACTTTAATGCGGCCTAATGACTTTCCCCATAAGTATTGAGCAATATCATTGAGTTCAGTTAGCGCCACCAAGAAGACCACTAACAGTGCTCCTTGCCCACCAATGCCGCCAGGCAAGACCATCAAAAATGCCACATGACTTAGAGCAAAAACTGTGGTCATCAAGCCCCAATGCATGTTCGCCGCCGCATGCAGGAAGCCCTTGGTATCACCAATCAGCACCATACGCACCGGCAGGAATAAAAAGGCATAGATCGGAATAAAAATAACGAACATGCCGTACCAGCCCATGCCAATCCATAAATAATGAATAGGGATAGCGAGATACATCCATAGCAGAGGAATATTGTCAGAACGGCGGGTTGAAATAAGTGTCAGGAACTCTTTGAGGGCCAGAAAACTAATGAAGCCAAAGATAACCAACGACAGCCATTTCGGGCTAACCATCGCCACAGCAAAAACAATGATGATCAGCCACCAACTAGTGATGCGTTGGCGTAATTCCAACCAGTCCTTTTGCGGATAGCGCCATATCAATACCAGCATAATGGCACTGGCAAGTGCCAAGAGAGCAAAAATAACGGACAAGCTGATAGCAAGCGTTGTGTTCATATTATGCCTCTGGCTTTAGCGCGGCCCGGCAGCGATTCACGCAGGTCCACAGCAATAACAGCGATGCAAAAGCAAATAACCACCCGGAATACGCCAATGACCCCGGCCATACGGCAATAGCCAACCCATAAGCCCCGAACAACAATGCACGGTCGCTTTTCCCCATCGGCCCCTGATACCCCCTTGGCCGCTCCAAGGTTTGCGCCATCACGCCACAAAACTCACTCAGTAAGGCTAAAAACACTGCCAATATGACCAGTTCTGGGCGAGCCAAAGGCAGTAAAGCGAATGGCAGATATAACGCAATATCGGAGACAACGTCGCCGATTTCATTCAATAAAGCCCCCAATGACGACTGTTGGTTAAATTCCCGAGCCAGCATGCCGTCGATGGCATTCAGTGCCATGCGGATAAACAAAAACACTGGCAGTAGGGCAAATATTATCCGCGAGGGATATAACATCATTAAGCAGCCAACCCCCAATGAAGCTATCAGGGTAAATGATGTGACCTGATTAGCTGTAATCCCTCGCTGATATAACCAAACCAAACACGGGCGCAACAGCGCCTGAAATCGCGGTTTAATATCATAAAGCGTCATAAATGCACCTGTGTATTAACGCTGAAATAATCAGCCATTGTCTGGTGAGGAGGGATTCGAATTATTCCGCACCAAATGATGCTAGAAAGGTATCATTTGTGGGCAAAGAGACCAATAAAAAATGAGACAAAAAGGGATCTACTTTATTGATTTATAGGAATTTTCTTGGTTATTCATTTAGAAAACACCCGAAGACTATCACCGTAAAAACGGATCAAAAAAGATGTTTATTTTTGAATATTCAGGATGTTAAGGCTGCAATGTCTGCTCACCAGTCATGACGGTACCGAAGTCATCCAGCACGGAGTAAAACACCTTCATTCCGGTGGTGACAGCTCCTTTTGTCTGCTCCAGCACAAAACTGTCCTGTCCTTTGGGGTCTATCATGCCGTTTTCGGGTATCACAGTGGCCACCGCCTGATTTTTATCTCGCCCCAACGATATTTCGAGCAACGTCTGATGGAAAGGTGTGGGGTTACTCACAAGCACGGATGATTTATTCCCTTGTTTTATCAAGCGAAAATTCAGTTTATCCTGAATATTGACCGTACTTATACCTTGTAATTGTGCTGGTCGATAGAATAATTTGATGCGCGTTCTGAATGCCATTTGCATCTGACTCGTCGCGTTGTTATTCACCTTTTGCGGAACTTCCAGCACATTCAACCAAAATACCGATTCGCGATCACTGGGCAGAGGTGCCCCGCTGCCAGTAAACAACACTCTCAGGCGTTGCGAACGTTTGCCATCCAGACGCAAAATGGGCGGCGCAACAATAAAAGGTGTTGTGATTTTCTCAGGTGCCGCTTCACTTTCCCCGGTATCAACCCATATCTGTAACAACACTGGAGAGCGACCTTCATTGACCACTCTTAGTGTCGCCTCTTTATCTTTCGCATTGACTATCAAACGCGTTACGCCCAGATAGATCTCGGCCTGTGCTATCGGAGTTTGAATTAATAGGACCATGATACTCGCCAGCATCAAGCCCCTTAATCCTCTACTTTTCAGGCGTAAACCCCAACAATTAAAAGCTGACATAGAGGCCCTACTTATAATTCAGCGTAAAAGTGATGTTGCTATTAGCACTGCCTGCGCCCACGGTGCTACCGGTTTGAAACAGCCCTGCTTGCAAGGGCACGGTGTAGTTGGCCTTTAATGTAGCATCGTAATTATCCAGCAGGTAAACCGTCCCAAATGTCACCGGCGCGCCATTTCCACGCAGTAACTGGATACCCACGCCACTGGCGGTGGAGCTGGCATTCGGTGCCACGACACCATTCGTGGCATCAAGCACTTGCGTGGTCGCGGCGAAGCTATATCCAATGCTGGCTAACCCTGCTGGACATTGGTTGAACGCCAGATTAAATGCTTTCCGCCCCGCAATGGACCCCATGCCATTAAAATCACGCACTGAAGCCTCCGGCAAGTTGACCGTCACATTAGGGGTGGTGCACGTGCCACCATTGGCTATGATTGAACTGCCAGATTTAAATTGAGTGATCATATACGTGAGATCGCCCGGTGCAGGCGTACCGTTATTATAGGTTTGTACATGGCGCATGTAGGTTGGGTCAAACAACGGGATCGCACCATTGGTCAGTGTGTTGGCAGTTTTAACGAAACGTATCTGAACATCTAACCCTAGATAGAACTTAACCCCCGCATTGTAATTGATGGCAATCGACTCAGGGTGTGTCTGCTGCCCCCCGGTAGCAATGGTCAGTGGCTGCCAATTGGTAGTTTTACCGTTCAACGTGAAACGCCAACGGGCAATATATCCCAAGCCTGCTTTGCCAGAATTATAAACAGTATAAGTTTGTCCATCGGTACTGATGCTGCTATCAACCACATAAGGTGGGTAGCCTTGCACACTAAAGGTTATTGGCTGTTGGTAGTTACTGTTTGGCGTACAATTCCAAGCAGTCGAATTATTTGAATTGATCCAAGGGCCAATCACACTGCCCACAACACTGTCTTTGCCTATTTCCAAAGACGTGGTATCGAAATACTGATAATAGCCGCTGTTACGCGCACAGCTAGCATAGCTCCCCTCAGCACTGGCGACTCCGGCATAAACCAGCAGTAATAGCCCCCCCAAGAGCCGATATTTCTCTCTGATAATCCCAGTACCGAGTGCCGATAAAAAGTGTAAAACATCACGTCGCATCATTATCGTATCCCTGTATTCCGATAGGCGTTTATTTGCATATCACCGCCAACTGCCGGAATTCACCCTGAGCCACTGTGCTGCCGGGTAATTGATAATCAAAACCACAGCTTTCACCCACACCTTCACCCCAAACCACACGTAAGTGGCCGGCTTGCTCATTGACCCGAACCAGCGCTTGTCCGCCTTGAGCGATATAGCCAACGCCGATACCTTGAGCATCTTTGACTTCCGCACCAAACGGCAGTGGCGTGTTATCCGCCAGATGCCCGGTCAACAAAATTGAATAACCGCTTGAGGTCTCAAATTTCAACAACGCCACCGCACCTGCGGTTGGAGCCACTCGTTGACTGGTTGTTTTAAACTCCACATCGGCAGATAAACCTTTTGGATCAATCTCGACATCATTTTGCCGGTAAGGACTTAAATAAGGCACAACCGCCCGACCACGGCTATCAAGGCGCATGCCGGAATAGTTAGTTACCCGTGCTCCCACCGCATCGGGTGCCTCAACAATCCCAACGGTATCCCCCAGAGATGACGCAAACACCACACCTCCGCGGTAAGCAACCACACCACCAGAAAGGCTTGCACTAACCTGATCGTAATCATGACTTTTTGAATAACTGCCGCCAATTGTCGCTTTAGGAGCCAACCAATTCCCATTCACACCCAGAGTGTTATAGCTGCCATTCTCATCAGTATGATTATTCGCGACCGAAACCCCATAGTTGAATTGATTATCACTGCCCGCAGAACCTGAAACCCCGGTTTGTACTGAACTACTTTCACGCGTACTGGTGTAACTGGTGCTCAAACGCGAGGCTCCACTACGGGTTCCCAGTGGAATAGAGAAAGAGACACTTAATTGGTTATCCCATTCCCCACTCGACATATTACGCAAACGGTTAAGGGCTACGTTATAGCTCAGTGACTTATAGCTATTATTATAGCCGAGCTGAAAACTCATATCGCGCCGCTGCCCGCCCCAATAATCCTGTGCATTGGCGTTGGCATAAAATGAACCATAGCCTTCAGGTAAACCTTGGGTAATGCTGACTTGCGCCTGATTACGACGGCGATATTTAAAACTGTCATCATAGTCTGTGCTATCGGTTGGCAAGCCTGAATTGATGGTTCTTCTGCTCACCTCACCATGTTGTAAATAGTCGCGCATTCGCATGGCTTCTGACGGTGTGTAAAAACCGTCGCTGGAATAGTGATAACTGGCAATGGTCAGGCTGGTATTGGTTTCCGGTAACGAATTGGCATAGGTTATCCCCAGACTCTGACCATTCTGGTCACTTTCACCGGGCAATCGGGTTTGTGCTTGCGTCACACTAAACGCCAGCGCGCCTACCGGAGTATTGAATGCCAACCCAGCAGACGCGGAGAGATAGCCTTCAGCCGCAACAACGCCACCATTGCCGGTGATTAAATTAGATAAACCGTGGCGTAACGTCCCCATAAATAGAGTTGGGGTTTCTGCCATCGAATTGTCACGATACTCGCCGGCCATCAAGGAATAGCGTGTGGTTCCCGGACGCAGCAATTCGGCAATTGAAGCAAATGGCACTGTAAAAGACTGTTCACTACCATCAGCTTCGGTGATAGTCACACTTAAATTGCCACCCTGCCCGGTAGGGTAGAGATCATCGATAGTAAACGGTCCTGGAGGAACCGTGGTCTCATAAATAGATTGACCCTGTTGGCGTACGACCACTCGGGCATTGGTTCGGGCAATACCTCGCACTGCCGGCGCATAGCCGCGCTGAGAGTCTGCAAACATACGGTCATCCGAGGCGAGCTCAATACCGCGATAGCTGATGCTGTCAAACACTTGACCATCCGTGTTTGAATCACCAATCGTCATTTTGCTGTGTAAGGAAGGCACCGCACGCTCTGCATAAGTGGCCAGATTCTGATAATCAAACCCCTGACTGTCACTACGATTTAATGCACTTCGATAATACAAACGCCAACTTTGCCAATTAAAACCGCCCAACAACCCAAGATATTGGTATGTCTGGCTGCTGATATCAGTTTGATTACTGCGATAGGCGGTATAGTCATATCTTAAGGTTGCCGCAGTGACACCATCATCCCAATATTTAGGATTAACATAGCCACGAGCCTGGCGGATTAAAAAGGCTTGAGGAACTTGAATATCCAGACGCTGTGTATTCTCATCAAAAATAGCATTGCCCCCCTCCAAAATCGTGCTCAGTGAAGAGCAAGCGCCGGTGGTTTCTAGCTGCTTTAGAACATCTGATGACACTGCGCTGGTATCAATCCCTAATTCATCAAATAATGTTAAGTCATAACACGGAGAGGCAACTTTCGATTCTGGTGACGGTAATTCGAAACGCACGGACTGACGACCAATCCATTGCTCATTTAAGTAGATATCAATGCTGCGCTCACCAGGAGCTACGGGGTTACCTTCACTGTAACGAGCAGCATCGACAGAGAAACGGAGGAAAGAATCACTAAATTCAACATGCTCAGGATCTTCCGCTACAGCGGATAGGCTAAATAGCACACCACCCAAGCTATAAATAGCAAGAGATAATACCGATAGATATTTCGGGCGCTCGCGTTTTTGATAACACATGTAATAACTAAGCATTATGTCGAGGCCATTAAATGAGTGCGTACCCTGAATGGGAAAAAGTAAATATTAATTGTATTTATGTTTTATAATTCTACTGCACCAACTTTTGCGTACTCTGCGTTTCGCCGCCTTGATCATTGATAATAGAATAAAACACTTGTGTCGTATTATTAATCGATCCTTGAGCTGTCATTGGCAAACTCAGTTCAGCAAAAGGTGCCACCATTTTATTATTTATTTTACTCAAGTTAGCCAGAACTGGGCTGTCTTTTGAAGCACGTAACTCAATTTTTCTAAAGGTAATGTAATACGGTGACGCATTTTTTATTACCAGCTGATTGCCCTTTTTAGAGAAGGTCAAATGCTTAATCGCTTGTTCTGATGGCATCGTTAATTCTGCCGGGCGATAAAACAATTTAATTCTGGTACGAAAAGCCAATTGCAGCTTGTTATCCTCACCGGTAGCGCTTTTGGTAGGTTTCGGTGGAATTTCTAACAAATTAAACCAAAAGAGAGTTTCCCGATCTGCCGCTAATCCACTGCCTGTACGAAACAGACGAATGGTCTGATCCCGTTTAGGATCTAAACGTATTACAGGGGGGGTAACACTAAAAGGTACCTTGATTGTCTCGGGGCGTGCATTCGCATCGCCATTATCAATCCAGGCTTGAAGAAGAACTGGCATATTACCGGTATTGGAAACCTGAACCACAGCCTCACGCTGTTTTTCATTGTAAATAACACGCGTACCTTTGATGATCACTTCAGCATGAGCCGCTGTTGCGGTTATCAATGATGTGACAAGAGCAAATGCCATGAAAAGTGTTTTACGCATAAAGTTTCCAATTATAGAGCGAATGAAACAGGGAGCATTAAGCTCCCATGTTGTCGCTGAAAACGTTGGAAATAAACACCAATTCGCCTTCAGCTCCGCTATGCCACAAGCTTTAATTAGTCATAAACAATAGTATAGTCAACTTGCGTCGTTACTGTACCTGCGTTAACTGATGCGTTGTTAGCATAATACTGTGCGTAATAGGTTAATGTTGCACCACCACCAGTAATATCCTCGACCACACTACCCTGACCGGAACTTCCGACCACAATGGGTGAGATACCTTTGTCTAATAAACGAACCTGAACACCGGTTGATGTACCATTACTGTTCAAACGGCCTGTCGCGGTGTCCACCAAAGCACCCGGTTCAAAATAAGCATAGGCATTACTCATTGATGCTCCAGTACAACTAGACAACACAATATTGAAAGGTGTCGTACCAGCAACAGAGTTAATAGAGCTCAATGCACTTGCAGAAATAGTAGGCAATATTACTGTTCCATCGTTGGTGCCATTATTGACAGAAACGCCACAAGTGGTGTCAGTGATTTGACCATTAATAGTAATAGTACCGTCGGCTGCAAAAGCAGATTGTGCAATAAACACACCAGCGATAGCAGCAATTAATACGTTGCTAGTTTTAATTTTCATGTATGTTTCCCCGTAACTTTAAATATATTTATACCGATAGGTTTAATTAGGATTTATATCATAATTAATGAAGTCCGATTTCGTTATGACCATTATTTCATCATTTTAGATATTGTCAATTAAGCTAAAAATTCAGAATCATTACTATTTGGTTAAATAATAGGAATCGTCAGCGGATGTAAAAGAAGGAGGGAATTCACCTGTGAGAAATATCCTTATATGTGTAGGAATAATCATACAGGAAATGAGAAATTCAGAAAGTCATCGATTTATAAAATCGAATAAGCATCAAACAAAAAAACAATATAAAACAGCGTAGTAGGATTTTTCTTATATATGGCAACAATAAAGTCACTAAAAAACAGTCAATTTTGCGCCACGTCAAGAAAAAACCAAGTGAGAATTTATCAAAAAATGACATTTACACATTATTTACGTTCTAAAAGTGAAAAATATTTTCACTAGAGAGAAGTTGCATCATTTTTAACATTAATAGTGATAAAAAAAAACAAAAAACCTCATATTATACAAGTGCTAAAAGGGAATCATTATCAGTTCGCTTCGCTTGCCTGACGATCTGTAGCTTTTTGAGCGCTGCAATCATAGTGATTAAGTCTAGATCAATCGAGCACTATTTAGGGGGGAATACTTTTGATAATGAAAAACCAACGTCTTTATTTAAAATAGTGCCTGTACTTTCGTAGGTAATAAAAATTCAAGCCACCGATACTCTGCTCAGTGGCCTGATATTATTTGCAAGTAAGTTGCTAACACTCAACCGATATCAACCTTGGCGCCTAATATACGAGCCAGCCCTTGAGCACCTTCACGCATGATGCGGTCATGATTCCAGCGAAATAATGGTGCCGCAATGGGGGCTAGATAATTCATCCAGCGTGTATTTGTTCTAATTTGCCAGTCGTAACGGACTATAGTATTTGTACCATCATAAAATAATGTCCACAGCCCTATCCCTTCAACCTCACCACTGGCCTGCCCCTCCAATAAGTGCAAAGGACTAATCGTGATGACATGAATATCAAACGTGATTCGGTAGGGCAAAACACCTTTCCAAGTATAGCGATGCAGCGCACCGATACCCTGTATATCACCTTTTTCTATCTCAGTGACCTGTTCCAAACTTTTCCACCAATCTGGCCACCTATCGGGGTGGTAAAGGACATCCCATACAACTTGAAGCGGGGCATTAACTCGCCAGAGAGTAGAAAACTGATACTCAGCCATACTGAACTCCGTACTAAGGGATAAAAAAATGCGCAGGAAAATGTACGTTGACTACCATGGCATCCATCACGACGGTTTCCAGTAGTTGGTCATCGGCATCATAGCTGATCACTTTGACTGGAAAACCTTGGCTGTTTTCCAACCAAATATCATAGCGATGTACATTCTCTATGGTGGCTCTTGCAGAACCAATGACCGATAAATGCAAAACAGATTGTTGTGCTAACTTCTCTTCGCCGACAATGATGGTGTGGCCACCTTGTTGTAAGCTATTAATATTGTGCAACAATCTACCTATATCAGACTGATCAACCCGGTGGCCGCTTTTATCACGTATCAAGCTATTGCTCGGTAAAAGGCTCAGAACAGGCAGCGTCCCTACGCCAAATGGCCATAAACGCACTTTACCGCTGTCTGGGTTATAAACTAATGTTGCGCCGCTGTGGGGTTCAGCAAAATCCATACGAACGTATCCCGGCTTAAGGTAGCTGTAACGAATTGCCGTTGAGTCGCCCGATGCAGACTGAGAGTGCACCCTGACTTGATAGGACTGAATCTGCTCAAAATGGTGTTGCGCCGCTACGATAGGGTCAGTTTTACGCCCATCGGCGTGCACAACAGGCATTAGCATCAATACCGCCGTCGATATCATGATTGACACTCTTAAGCCACGAATGGTTTTCTCCTGCATTTTTAACAAGTAAAATGAATCTCAACTTGCTCCCATATTTAAATATATACCTAATATCAGAAAGCCTTATGCCTACCTGATTAACAGGCTTAGTGTGATAAGGATCGCTGAAATTTTTTTCTATAAGTGCTTGAATAATTGAAGAGCGCTGGAGGATTTTCCCTTTCTAAAAGGCTATGTTCGGGGCACCCCATTCAGCCGCTTAGGTATCTCTCCATGAAACGGTTGCGTTTATGCCCCTTTTTACGGCATGTTTACAACAACACCTCTCTGCTTTAGACGTTCAAATTATCACTTTGTGAGCAACCTGATGATTAAGTGGCTGTGGAAAGCAAATCAACCGCAAGCGGAGATGCTTGCACAGTGGCGTGAAGCGCTGGATATTCCCCTGCTGGCACCTTTAAATGAGCAGGAACAACAGCGGTTGGTCTCTGTTGCGAGTCATTTGTTGCAACAAAAACGACTGGTCCCCTTACAAGGGTTGGTATTAACCTCATTAATGCAAGCTCGTCTGACACTATTATTCGCCTTGCCTGTGATGGAATTAGGCGCAAAGTGGTTGGATGGCTTTCATGAAGTGTTGATTTATCCATCCCCCTTTGTGGTTGATGAAGACTGGCAAGATGATGTTGGTTTGGTGCATACGGGCCAAACAGTGCAGTCTGGTCAGAGTTGGGAGCAAGGTCCTATTGTTCTGAATTGGCAAGATATTCAGGATTCATTCGATTTATCCGGTTTTAATCTTGTTATCCACGAAGCAGCGCATAAACTGGATATGCGCAACGGCGGCAATGCCAATGGTGTCCCTCCGATTGCTATGCGTGATGTTGCCGCATGGGAATATGATTTGCATCGCGCGATGGATAATATTCAAGATGAGATTGACATGGTGGGCGTCGATGCTGCCAGCATGGATGCATATGCCGCCAGTGATCCGGCGGAGTGTTTTGCGGTATTGTCAGAATATTTTTTCAGTGCACCAGAGTTATTGGAAAGCCGCTTCCCTGCTGTTTATCAGCATTTCTGTGCTTTCTATCGTCAAGATCCTCTTACCCGATTAAAACGTTGGGAAAATAACCAATAAGGCCCAAAAGATTTCAATCTGCGGCGTGTCACCAACACGGCAATAACGTGAAAGATACCGAGTATTTGTTCAGATGCTGAGCAGTCAGCCCAAATACACCAATTTAGCGTTGACAGTATCAGGCATGCTAGATATCATGCGCCCCGTTCACACGATTCCTCTGTAGTTCAGTCGGTAGAACGGCGGACTGTTAATCCGTATGTCACTGGTTCGAGTCCAGTCAGAGGAGCCATATTAGAGAAGCCCGCTTAAGTTTCCTTAAGCGGGCTTTTTGCTATTTCATTACCGGGTTTCTTTCCTGACTGCGATAACAGAGCGTAAAAACTACAACGCATAAAAAATCAATGCTGCAATACCGCCAAATAATAGCCATTTAATCAAATAATAAATTCTACGGTTCCAGGCTTTTAGCCGCTTCCCCACTTTACGCACCGCATAGATATATTTAAATGCCTTATTAACCCCTCCAGTGCGATCCCCTTCTTCATTGGGTGCAGTGGCGGCTGTCATTAGGTTTCTCCCCACCCAGTGGTTAACCCATTGCGCCCAACGATAGCGCATTGGTCGCTCAATATCGCAAAACAAAATCAGCCGGTTCTGCCCACTCTCGTTCTCTGCATAATGGATATAGGTCTCATCAAACAATATTCCTTCGCCATCGCGCCAACTGTAGAGCGTACCATCCACATCAATAAAGCAGCGATCGTCATTCGGTGTCATTAACCCCAAGTGGTAACGTAAGGAACCGGCATAGGGATCTCGGTGACGAGGTAGACGGCTGCCATCAGGCAGTTCGGCAAACATCGCGGCTTTCACCGACGGTAACTCTCGTAATAATGAAGTGGTATAGGGGCACAACGTCATTGCCGATGGATGGCTATCTTCATACCATTTTAAATAAAATCGTTTCCAACCCGTTTTAAAAAAAGAATTAAAACCTGCATCATTATATTTATCCGATGCTTTTATTTGTTGGATATCCATTAATGCCTTTCCCTCCTCCCTAATTTTTAACCAATTCTCGCGTAAAACAGCGAGTTCAGGGAAAAGATCCTGCTTCAGATAAGGTGTTGTCGGTACTCGAGAAAATAAGTACATGAAGACATTGATTGGTGAAACAAATGTCGAATGGTCTGAAAGTTGACGCCAAAACTTATAACGAACTTTCCCGCGAAAATGGACATAGGTTACACATAAGATAACAACCAATAACACTATATATTTCATGATGTCCTATCAATAAATATGGCTGGTAGCTAAATATTTAGTCTATCCCTATCAAATTTTCCAATTTAAAAAGATTACAACTTATTATAGGGGTGCTAACATCAAGATTAGTAAGCAATAAATGTTTGAACATCACTATCATTGAGTACAAAACATCCCGTAAAACGACGCCCTTCAGGGAATTCATCACTCAATTGCCGTAATAACTGTAACTCAAAACGGCCAGTATCCAGCGAATAGCTCAGTAGCCGTGCATCAAGAAAATCAAAATAACGTCCTAACTGTGGGAAAATAGCTTTAAATAAGCTCTCTTTAGCAGAGAAAGCTAACGTTAATAATTTTTCGAAGGGAAATGGATCCTTTTGAAAATGGTGATATTCATCTTCACTAAGAATACCCGGCCACAGATTTTTGGCTCTTTCGGCAGGAATTAAACTTTCAATATCCAAACCAATACCATGATGGTGTGAATTTGACTCTGAGGCGTCAACCCGCGGCGTAATAACTTGTGCAGTACATAAAGCGCGTTGGTTATTATGGCTAATACTGCCAATTAACCCCACTGGCCACTGTGGCGCACGGTCTATTCCATTTGTCAGCAAAAAGTCACGCACTTCCAGCATATTCAGCACTTGTCGAGCGACAAAGCGCCCAGCCAGATATTCTGCTCTGCGCTTAACAACCGCTTTTTGTAAGCTACCAGGAAACGCAATGCCATATACGGCAAAAAGTTCATCCCTATATTCATTGACATCAAAATCACATTTCGCCAAAAGCCCGTGAAACAGTGGCTGCCCATTCAAACCGCTAGCTGGCAGTGCGGCAAAGGTAAAGTTACGGATAAATACCGACGTCACACATAATCCTAATCATATTGATTCATAGACTTTTATAGTAGTTGTTAACCCACGTCGCCACAATATCTGCACCTTGTTCTTTTGGCAGGAAACGTTATCAGTAACATGCCCTCTCTTCTGATAGCTTGCCAAGTCACGTCCTGGCACAGGATCTTGTTGGGTTTTACCCCTTCATGAAATGCCACTTCACAATTATTGAAACGCGGTTCCTGACATTTCTTTTTCTGTGATAATGGTCAATTTAATAGCGAATATAAACCGCTAGGTTGAATGACATAGGGATAAAGGAATAACCCTTTTATATACATTGATATAACGATTCCACTATTAGAAATGATGCCTTTTTATCTATTTTTATACCCAAAGTAATTGAAGTTGCAGATAAACAGTACTGCAGCGACAAGTAGGATGGGTATAGTGACTTCTGGAGACGACCGAATGAAATTCCCTAAGCCTTTGCCAACACTATGCCTGGCTATTTCTGCCATCTTATTTAGCCAAATGGCCTCAGCACAACAAATTAAAGCCGCCGATGTTCACCCTAAAGATTATCCCAATGTTGTCGCCGTTAAAAATATGGGGGACAAGCTTAAAGCTGCAACTGATGGGCGCTTGGAAATCAAAACTTTCCCTGGGGGCGTGTTAGGTGATGAAAAACAAATGATCGAACAGGCACAAATGGGGGCTATTGATATTATTCGTGTATCCATGACACCTGTTGCCTCTATTTTGCCAGAGATCAGTGTCTTTACCCTGCCTTATATGTTCCGCGACGAAGATCACTTACATAAAGTCCTTGATGGCAAGATTGGTCAAGAAATTGGGGACAAAATTACTAACAACAAAGATTCAAAATTGGTGTTCCTTGGCTGGATGGATGCCGGGACTCGTAACCTGATAACCAAGCAACCAGTCGTTAAGCCGGAAGACCTTAAAGGCATGAAAATTCGTGTTCAGGGGAGTCCAATTGCATTGGCAACGTTAAAAGCAATGGGCGCAAACTCCCTGAGCATGGGGGTGAGTGAAGTGTTCAGTGGTATGCAAACTGGCGTTATTGACGGCACCGAAAATAACGAGCCAACTTTTGTTGCCCATAATTACCTGCCGGTCGTTAAAAACTACACGTTGAGTGGTCATTTTATTATTCCCGAATTGTTCCTTTATTCTAAAACCAAGTGGGATAAGTTATCGCCCGAAGATCAGCAAACGATTTTAAAACTGGCTAAAGAAGTACAGGCTGAACAGCGCGTATTGTGGCAAGCCTACGTCCAGCAGTCACATGACAAAATGAAAGCTGGCGGTGTGCAATATCATGAGATTGATCATGATTATTATTACAAAGCCACCCAGCCAGTCCGCGATGAGTTTGGCAAAGATTATCAAGACCTCATAAAACAAATCAGCGCTGTCGAATAACACTATTCTGGCGGTATTAATTATTTAATGTCGCTGACATATATACCCTTTGTTCTTGATGCTGCGGCACCAAGGGCAAAGGGTGAACTGAGGTCTCCGCTATGGCTCGCTTTTATCTATCAACGATGGATGTTTTGTATCGCCTGTCAATCTGGGTAGCTGGTATTGCTTTAATAATCATGGTTGCGGTTATTCCTATAGGAATATTCGCCCGTTATGTTCTCAATGATGGCTTATCTTGGCCTGAACCCGTCGCTATTTTGTGCATGGTCACGTTTACGTTTGTGGGCGCAGCGGCCAGTTATCGCTCCGGTTCACATATTGCTGTCAGCATGGTCACTGACCGTCTTTCAGAGGCGGGTAAAAAAGTCTGCTTGATATTGGTTGATTTGCTGATGACAGCAATAAGCCTATTTATCTTTGTTTACAGCTACATTTTGTGCAGTGAGCTTTGGTCACAACCGGTGGCTGAATTTCCATTACTGACGGCTGGGCAAACTTATATTCCTCTGCCTATCGGCTCCGCAATTACGCTGTGCTTTATTATCGAGCGCCTGTTTTTTGGCCCGCAGACCCACCGCCCGGTCGTCATGATTGGCAATTCATAATTTGGGGACTTTTGCCTTATGGATGCATTTATTTTAGTTTTTACTCTGGCAATTTTGTTAGCCATTGGCGTCCCGGTTGCCTATGCCGTGGGGTTGAGCGCCATTGCTGGTGCATTTTGGATTGATTTGCCACTCGAAGCGGTCATGATCCAAATTACCAGTGGTGTAAACAAATTTTCGTTATTGGCTATCCCATTCTTTATTTTGGCTGGCGCCATTATGGCCGAAGGTGGGATCGCGCGACGCTTGGTAAGTTTTGCCTATATCTTTGTTGGTTTTATTCGCGGCGGCCTATCACTGGTGAATATTGTTGCCTCAACATTCTTTGGCGCAATTTCAGGGTCATCGGTTGCAGATACAGCTTCAATCGGCTCAGTCATGATCCCGGAAATGGATAAAAAAGGTTATCCGCGTGATTTTGCTGCCGCCGTGACAGCCAGTGGCTCGGTGCAAGCCATATTGACGCCTCCTAGCCATAACTCCGTGATTTACTCACTGGCAACTGGCGGTACGGTTTCTATCGCGGCACTGTTTATTGCCGGTATTTTGCCGGGCCTGCTGCTCAGTTTCACCTTGATGCTGATGTGCGTCGGCTTTGCCTATAAGCGCGGTTACCCCAAAGGTGAGCGGGTACCCTTCCGCCAAGCGCTCAAAATATTCGTGGATACTCTGTGGGGGCTGATGACCGTCGTCATCATCATGGGCGGCATCCTTTCTGGGATATTTACCGCGACAGAATCCGCCGCTATTGCCTGTTTATGGTCGTTTTTTGTCACCATGTTTATCTATCGTGATTACAAATGGTCAGAATTGCCAAAACTGATGTACCGCACAGTAAAAACCGTCACTATCGTAATGATTTTGATCGGTTTTGCGGCCAGTTTCGGTGCCATTATGACCTATATGCAATTACCGGAACGCATCACTGATTTCTTTACCTCAGTTTCAGATAACAAATACGTCATTCTAATGTGCATCAATATTATGTTGCTGCTGATTGGCACCCTAATGGACATGGCACCACTGATTTTGATCCTGACGCCAGTCTTGATGCCGGTCACGAACTCATTAGGTATTGATCCAGTGCATTTCGGTATGATTATGCTGATTAATCTGGGTATTGGCTTGATTACACCACCGGTCGGATCGGTGTTGTTTGTTGCCAGTGCGGTGAGTAAACAGAAAATCGAGCAAGTGGTGAAAGCAATGCTGCCGTTTTACGGTGCGCTGCTTCTGGTGCTAATGTTGGTCACCTATATTCCAGAAATTTCGCTGTGGTTGCCAAGAGTCTTTGGCGTTCATAACGGCTGATAACGCAATAATTGAAGGCGGGCCGCTAATTGGCCCGCCGTATAATGATTAAAAAATAACTTTCAACTCAATACCATAGACTCATGATTGGCCACCCCACCAGCAGCAGCATGGCGATGTAGAACACCCCCATGATGCCCCCCAGCCGCCAGTAATCTTTCGATTTCACATAGCCACAACCATAGATAATCACCCCAGGGCCGGTGGCGTAAGGTGTAAGAACCCCCATGATCCCAATGGAGAGCACTAGCAGCATGGATAAATGCTCCATCGGCACCCCACTCAACCCTTTACCTACCGCCAAAATGACCGGCAGCATAGTCGCCGTATGGGCCGACAAGCTGGCGAACAGGTAGTGAGAGAAATAGAAAACCAATACCAATGCCACTACCGTCATATTGGGTGAGAATCCATCAAGATGGGTACTCATAGTGGTAGCAAACCAATCAATAAAGCCAGAACGAGTCAACCCATTAGCCATCACAACCAACGTAGCCAGATTGACTAATGTGTTCCAAGCACTGGAGTATTTGGTGATATCCCGCCATGACACTACATGCAGAGCCAACATCAAGGATACCGCCAACAAGCCAACTGCGGTCGCATCAATGAACTTGCCACCAAATACCCATAAACACAAACTCAGCAGCACCAAGCCAATCAGGATGCCTTCCTTTCGAGTCAGCCCTCCCATCTCAGTGAGTGCCGTTTGCGCCCATGCTGATACTTCATCACTTTTGGTGACGCCGGGTTTATACAGTACATACGAGAGCCAAGGTGCGACGATCAGCAAAATTAGCCCCACGGGCAGGAATGCCAAAAACCACTGCATCCAACCGATATGGACACCAGCAATTTTATTCACAAACTCAATACCCAGCACGTTAGGCGCCGCGCCAGTCACAAACATGGAAGAACTGATGCTGGTCCCAATCACCATCATCCACATCAGATAGCCGCCGATACGCCGTGAAGACGGATCATTGGGGAAAGAATCAAACAGAGGGGGCAAGTTTTTCACAACCGGAAATACTGTGCCCCCAGTACGCGCGGTATTTGACGGTGTGAATGGCGCTAACAGAATATCAATTATAACAATGGCATAACCCAGTGTTAGCGTGCGTTTACCCATGAATTTCACCATGAACAACGCAATCCGACGCCCCAGACCGGTGGCCTCATAGCCGAGCGCAAAAATAAATGCCCCGAAGACGAGCCAGACGGTGGTACTGGAGAATCCGGCTAGCCCCCATTTCAGTGACTCTTTGCCCCCGTTAAAGCTGGCATCAGCCACTTCAGCGGCACTGAATAGCACCCAGTCAGAGCTCAACACGCAAATCGTCACCGCGATAAAACTTATTGCGGTGGCCGGAATGGGTTCTAAAATCATCCCAACAATCATGGCGACAAAAATCGCAAAATAGCGCCAAGCTTGTGGTGGCATCCCTTCTGGGGTTGGGATCAATAGCAGAATGGCTAACACCACAAAAGGCGCGAGCGCTTTCCATAACTTCTCTTGCGACTTCAACATAGAGGTACTCCTATAGCACCATTATTATTTTGGGGAGGGAGTGGATGAGGAAACTGCGCCAGAAACCAAGTCAGGATCAGCAGATCAGCACTGCCGCCAGGGCTGAGGTTGCGGGCGATACATTGGGCGTCAAATATTCGCACCCGCCACAGGCTGAGAGGCTCACGCATCCCTGCCGGTGAGAGTGAAGACAGAATCTCGTTCGCCTGGTGTTGTAGCCATTGCAACCCCGCCATACCGCCACGGGAAACCACATTGGTATCTCGATTGACAGACATCAAAATCAGCAAGGTATGCAATAAGGCGTGGTCGGGTTGCGCACCCTTTGCGAGTAAACGCTGGTACGCGGGTAAAGCGTGGGTTAGCACGGTGGCGAAACCGGATTCAGCCTCACCACGCGCGCCCGTCAAACCATGATGGTAATACAGGCGCTGGCCTGCAGTTTGCTGTGGATTAGATTGCCGCAGTTCGCGCTCAGTCAGCCCACAACATAAATTGGCCACTTCCTGACAAATGGCTTCAGCATTTATAGGTTCAATACGTGCTTTTAGCCGGCCAAGAGCACAACAGACTAACCCCAGAGAAAAAACACTGCCTTTATGGGTATTAACACCTCCGGTGGCATTGAACATACTGTTTTCACAGGCCTTTCCTAATGGCCGCAAACCGTTAAGTGCCATCTGCCCGTGCACATCACAGTGATGGATGCCATGCTCTATAAAGCGTGGCAGCCACGGTGCTATTGCATCGGCACTGTGATAAAAATCGAGCAGCGCCATATCCTTATGTGCACCACAGTTAATACGATCCACCAAGCCGGGTTTCGGGGTCAGGTTGACTTCCGCCAGCATCGCCTGATAAGCCAGTGACCCATAATGTTTTATGAAATCAGGCTGTTGCGTAAAATCCGGTATTGCAGCAAGGCCAGACCAAAGCAGCGGCTGTTGAGCCACAGAGTCATCAGTGCGTTGTCGTTGCGGCATTAAGCATCAACTCCATCTGAGCCAGTAGTTCATCAATACTGTGGGTTTGCGCCCGAGCACAGACATTGGCCGGGCGGTGGCATAGCAAACAGCGACGGGGAGCCAGACCCACATCGCGGCGTGATAAAATTCGCCCTGACGCATCCAGCACATCGATATCCCATAACCTGCCCTGCGGGTGCTTTAGCTCGAGTAACAGCGCGGCATCTTTGACCTGTTCAGCCGGTAAATCGACCGCAATCAGCCCCTCACAACCGGTTGGCAGTGGGAAAACTTCTTGCTGTAACACTGGCCAATTTTGCTGTTCACTCAGTGCAGTAATGGCTTGCCACGCCAAAGCAAAGAGTTTGCGTGTCAAAGGGTTATCTTTTACGGCACCGGGAGCCACCAACGTCAATGAAATCAACGCAACCTGGTGGCGCGCCAGCCAGACCTGTTGTCGTGTCTGGCGGGACTCACGGCTGGTTAGCAACTCCGGTAAACTAATAGGCCGGTTGGCGGCTAATGCGGGGGACGGTGTGTTCATCGTCTACTCCTGTATCTGATGAACAACGTCAATCACAGAACCATCGCGATAGCGCACCACTGCGACGACACGATCCGTGAATTTGATAGGTTTTGGCGCACCAGTAAGAATCAATGCGCGTTGATAGAGCCAGTCAATCGTCACTACTGACAATCCGGCTTGTTGTAAGCGTTCTGCCAGTTCTGGCCGTGCTGGATTCACCGCTATACCGTGATCGGTCACTAAAATGTCAATACTGGAACCCGGTGTCACGCAGGTTGTCACTTCACTGACCAGTGTGGGAATACGCCCGCGCACCAACGGGGCTACAATGATCGACAACCGAGCAGCTACCGCCGTATCACAATGTCCACCAGAAGCCCCGCGTAATACGCCGTCTGAGCCAGTCAGCACATTGACGTTGAAACCGGTATCAATTTCCAGCGCACTGAGTACCACGACATCCAAGCGATCAACGGATGCCCCCTTTGAACTGAAATTGGCATATTGGTTTGCACTGATTTCAATATGGCGTGGATTACGCGCCAGTGAGGAAGCGGCTTGTTTATCAAAACTTTGTACATCGAGCAGTTTGGTAATTAGCCCTTTTTCGTGCAGCTCCACCATCGTTGAGGTGATACCACCAAGCGCAAATGCAGCAGTAATGTTGCGCCGCAGCATTTTGTCTTCAAGGAATCGGGTTACCGCCAGCGATGCCCCGCCGGTGCCGGTTTGCAAAGAGAACCCGTCGACAAAATAGCCAGACCCCGCAATCACATCAGCCGCACGACGAGCAATCAATAATTCGCGCGGGTTGGAGGTCATCCGGGTAGTATCCGCGCCAATCTTGTCGGCATCTCCCACCTGTTCCACTTGAACAATCAAATCAACTTGATCTTGCGTGATGCTGGCTGGGTGATGGGGGTAAGCCATCAACGCTTCTGTCAGCAATACCACCCGGTCAGCGTATTCGGCATCCACACGGGCATAGCCCAAAGAACCACAGCAAGCATTACCGCTGAAACCATTTGTATTGCCAAACTCGTCACAAGCCGGGACACCAATAAAGGCGACATCAATAGACAGCTCGCCCGACTCAATTAAGTTCACGCGACCGCCGTGAGAATGCACCTGAACCGGTTTGGCCAATAACCCGCGTGAAATCTCCTCGGCCAAGGGCCCGCGCATACCGGAGGTATATATCTCACTGACGACACCATTACGGATATGCTCAACCAGTGGTGAGTGGCAATCGCTTAGAGAACTAGAAGCCAAACGCAGGTTTTTAAATCCCATAGTGGCAATGGCATTCATCACCAGATTTAAGGTCAAATCACCGGCCCGGAAAGCATGATGAAAGGAGATAGTCATGCCATCTTGCAGTCCGGAACGACGAATGGCGTTTTCTAAAGAATCACAAATCTTGAGATTACGGGGCTTTTGCGCCTGTAAATTTGCTTTCGACGTATTTTGGTACAGGCGATATGCCGGGCTGTTATCCTGACAATGACTGACGCTTTCTACTCGTTGTTGCCTATTCATCTCTTATTCCTCACGCAGACCGCTGACCGCACGTTGTAAAACCAACCGCGCCCGTTCAATCACCGGGCTATCGACCATCTTGCCGTTGAGGGACACCACACCTCGTCCTTCAGCTTCCGCCGCGGCGGCGGCATCAACCACCGCCTGTGCGTGACGGACTTCTTTTTCAGTCGGGGCATAGAGGTTGTGTAACAGTTCGATTTGGCGCGGGTTGATCAGCGATTTGCCATCAAAACCCAATTGTTTGATAAGGGCCGCTTCCTGCAAGAACCCAGCTTCGTTATTGGCATCGGAATACACCGTATCGAAGGCCTGAATCCCGACAGCGCGGGCGGCCTGCAAGATTGAACAACGCGCAAACAGTAGTTCGATGCCCTCTGGTGAGCGCTCGGTACGCAAGTTGCGAACATAATCTTCGGCCCCCAAGGCAATCCCCATTAACCGCGGTGATGCCTGCGCAATGGCCAACGCCTGAGTAATCCCCTGAGCGGACTCAATAGCGGCTAACAAACCGGTACTCCCCTCTTCGCGGCCACACTCCACCTCGATACGACTAATTTCTCGCGCCATATCTTCCACATCTTTGGCATTGTCCGTTTTGGGCAAACGGACAATATCGGCCCCTCCGCGTACCACCGCCTCTAGGTCCGCCAGACCATAGGCAGAGTCCAAAGCATTGACTCGAACGATGGTTTCCACGTCCTGATAAAGTGGGTGTTGCAAAGCGTGATAGACCAAACGGCGGGCGGCGTCTTTTTCGCGCAGGATGACTGAGTCTTCCAAGTCAAACATCAAGGCATCAGCCTGATAAATAAAAGCATTACTGACCATGGCAGCATTAGCGCCGGGAACAAATAACATGCTGCGGCGCATTCTGTTTTTCAGTTCAGGTTTCACAGCGAAGCTCTCCATGGCAGAATTTTTTCATCACAGGCTCTAAGCAGTGCGGTTTCCAGCCGTGCCTGCAAAACACAATCCAGTGCACCTTTATCGTCAATAATCAGTTGCACTCCGGTGATCTGGTACTGCTCCAGCAACGCCAAAACGCTGTAACGAATGGCCTCGCCAAACTGCTTATCCACACTGCTGTGAATTTGTAGGTCGATTTCGGGTGGATTCAATGGCGCGATGCGCACCATGACGTCGCTCGACTCCAATGTTCCGGCGACGGCTTCTCTCATAATTTTCATTTTTCACCTGATTAACTTGTCTTCAAATTCGTGGTGTCTGACTAACTCATCAGTCCCTATCTTTGCGCCCTGCTTTCATCGAAATATCTAATCAACTGAATTTAATCGACTAAAACAGGGCTGAATGCTTTGCTGGCGTGGCGATTTTCTCTGCGTTAACCGCCTTTTGCGCACGCTGGGCCAGTAACCGTTGCAAATACTGGCAAGTGGCGGGCGGCACGAGTTTACGAATAGTTTCACCGTCTCCCTGTGCCAATAACTTGCGCACCCAAGAGGCAGAAATAGCGGTGTTGTGGTATTTAAGGCGCTCAATTTCCACCAGTGATATTGGGGGATAAGGCAGTGATGGCGTTTCAAGCCAGAAGCTCATGTCATGGTTATATTTAGCGGTCACGGTGCAAAATGGCTCGGTCCCCACAAAGCGGTGAGTCACACCCAGTGCTGGTGCTAAATATTGACGGAATATTTTCAGATCAATTTCGGTATAGCAGTCATCTGCCACGCCTTGATCTTTAATGAAATAACACGGGAAAGTGGCACGGGAGATCATATATTCCGAACCGGGATGCACCGTGAGATTGGCAATATCCTGCGTCCCTTCAAGCACTAATTGCAGCCGGTCTTCATAAGGGAAACGTGAATTATCTTCCTTGACCAAAAATAGGTGGAGCCAATCACACTGCGCCGCGGCTTGTCGCACTAAATATTGGTGTCCACGGGTAAAAGGGTTGGCATTCATTACGATGCTGCCAATTTTTTGCCCTGGTTGGCGTAATTGGCTCAATTGTTTGGCGTAGCGCTGCAAGCGGCAGTCACTGTTTTCCATTAATACGACAATACCGGGAACACTGGCGATAGGATAAAAACCACAGGCTTTAAATAAGCTCTCATTTTTGGTTTTGGTATAAATAAACAGATGGCTGTGATGGCGTTCATAAGCCAAATTGACCAACTCAGTAGCCAATGTTAGAGCTAATCCTTCGCCTCTGACTTGCTCACTGATCGCCACACATTTGATAATATTGCCAGCTATACCACCACAGGCCACCAACTTTTCATTACGGCTTACGGTAATAAAAACCTCGACGGTGGTATCTATATTTAAATCATTAGCCCGCAAGAACCGCGTTATTTCTGCAATCCTCTGATGGTCTGAACGATTAATTCGATTAAATACCGTATCCATAAGTCACTCTCTGCCATAACGTTTACATAACAAATAAAGAACAAGTTAATAGATTGAAAAATAAAATAATATAAACTCACCCTTCAAATAATAAATTCACATAAAAACAACAATATAAAATAAATTTAAACCAATTTAGTTTTTATTTGAATTAATTTTCGAGCACATGCTAAACATAAAAATAGTGTGATTAATTGACCTATTTCACATATAAGAGAGTAAATATAAGTTATTTAATGGTTTTAATTTTCTTAATTATTAATATATATTTTTATTTCTCTTAGCTATTTAATTATTTCTTAAATTAACTTATGTTAATGCCATAGATTCTAATATCCAAAGAACTTGGGGCTGTAGGTAGGCAACAAGTGACTCGGTAATCTCAAGTACGATGAATATTTGTTAATTAAGGTGAGTAGTTTGTCGATTCCTTGCACAGTAGAAAAATTAACATGGCGTGGCCGAATGTGGAGCCGATTGAAAAATATGGCTTTCCCGTTGCGCATATTTTTACTGCTATTAACCGTCTCTATTCTGTTTACTGGCGCATTGGATCGCTTTTTAAGTCACAATTTTGAGCAATACCTGCTGGATCAGGTCAGCAAGACTGCAATGAATCAGGCCAAAATTATTGCGTCGATGGACTCAGTGGTTAATGCGGTGAAACATCGTGATAAAGCTGAGTTGGCGCAAATTGTTGGCCGATTGGGAAATACCTCGGATCTGGATTATCTGGTCATCGGCGATACGCACTCGATTCGCCTCTATCACCCAAATCCGGACATGATTGGCTACCCGATGCAGTGGACCAAACCCGGCGCTCTCGAACGGGGCGAGAGTTACATTATTTTTGGTAAAGGTTCGATGGGCGAAGCCATGCGCGCTAAAACACCTATCCGTGATGAGCAGGGGAAAATCATCGGGGTGGTGTCTTTAGGGTATCTGATCAGCAAAATCGACCATTGGCGGCTTGTTTACCTTCTACCACTCACCCACTCTTTTCTGATTGTGCTTGCCCTGTTACTGCTGTTGTCATGGCTTTTTGCTAATCATATTCGTCGACAAATGATGGGGATGGAACCCAAAGAAATAGCGCGAGTACTCCGACAACAAGAGGCACTTTTTGGTGCCGTATTTGAAGGGCTACTTGCCGTTGATCCTGAGGGAAGGATCACTGCAATCAATCAGAATGCGCGTAAAATGCTGCACATTTCTGCCACACCACAGCAGTTGATTGGTCGAAAAGTCAGTGACGTCGTTTCACCTGATCACTTCTTTCTCGATCAAACTGGTGATAACCGCCACGATGAGTTGTGCACTTTTAATGGTTTGAATGCGATTGCCAACCGAGCGGGGATTTGGTCAGAAGATGGCGTGTTCCAAGGTTGGGTGGTGAGTTTTCGTAGTCAGGATGATATTCATACACTCAGCGCCCAGCTCAGTCAGATTCAACAATATGTCGAAAATCTGCGCACCGTCCGCCACGAGCATCTGAATTGGATGTCCACCATGAGTGGGTTGTTGCAGATGAAAGAGTTTGACCGAGCACTAGAGATGGTGAAAACCGAATCATCCTCCCATCAGGCGCTAATTGATATGCTACGTACCGCTTTTAATAACCGGCAGATCGCGGCGTTATTATTTGGCAAGTATCACCGGGCGCGGGAGTTGGGGTTGACCTTAAATTTTGTCCCAGGTTGTCAGTTAACCCATCTGCCCTCCACTATTGGCGAAAATGAACTGGCCGCCATTATGGGAAACTTACTGGATAACGCCTTTGAGGCCAGCTTAAAAAACCCAGACAGTGATAAGCAGATTGAAATCTACCTATCTGATGAGGGCGATGATCTGATTTTAGAGGTGGCAGACCATGGTTGCGGTATCGACCCACAATTGCAAGACAGTCTGTTCGAGCGTGGTATCAGCTCCAAGAATTCCGATGAACATGGCATTGGCCTGTATCTGGTCGCAACCTATGTTCAGCAAAGTGGTGGCACCATTACGATAGAAAATAATCCGCCACGCGGCACCTTATTTACAGTCTTTATTCCGAAGACGCATTGATCTCAAAGACGGGGAGATCCCATGGAATGGCTTAATATTTTAGTGGTAGAAGACGAAACGCCGCTGGCAGAGATGCATGCAGAATTTATCAAGCAAAGCAGTTATTGCCGCGAAGTTTGGCTGGCGGGCAATTTACAGCAAGCCCGCAGTATGGTGGCACGCTTTCACCCTGATTTGATTTTGCTGGATAACTATTTGCCAGATGGTAGTGGCTTGGAATTATTGCGCGAGATGACTCTACAAGGGTTCTCTGGCGGCATTATTTTTGTGACTGCGGCCAGCGACAGCGAAACTGTATCAGAAGCAATCCGATATGGTGTTTTTGACTATCTGATAAAACCAGTGGCCTATGAACGGTTAGAGCAATCATTAGCCCGTTACAGCCATCGCCATCAAGTATTGCAGGATGGCACTAAAGTTAACCAGCGCCAAATTGATGAAATGTATAATACTTATGCTCGCGGCGAGCAAAAAGTGACCTTGCCGTTGGGAATAGACCAAATGACACTGGATAAAGTCCAAACCCTATTCAGTAATAATGCCGATGAATATACCGCTGAAAATGTAGCGCAAGTGCTCGGGTTAAGTCGCACGACAGCCCGCCGTTATCTGGAGTTCTGTGCAGCCAATCAAGCCCTACAGGCCGAGATTATTTATGGCAAGGTTGGCCGACCACAACGCATCTATCGCAGCAAAAAACCGGTGTAATGCTTAAGTCCCCCTCTCTCGCGCTCCACTCACCTTCGTGGGGCGCGGTATTTCCCCGCAACAACTGCCTATTTATTCTTCTGTTTTTTCTTGCATATGTTAAGCCTCTTACATTTCTGATAACAATTATTGCCATGCTAAAGATTGATGCGCATCATGCACTTCTGTGTTCCGTAATAATGAAAAATCATGATTAACGTCGCCTTGATAGATGACCATATTGTCGTCCGCTCTGGTTTTGCACAGCTACTCTCACTGGAAAAAGATATTCGTATTATCGGTGAATATGGTTCTGCAGCAGAGGCTTGGGACAAGCTATCCAATATTGATGTGCATGTTGCTGTGATGGACATTTCGATGCCAGATGAAAGCGGATTAAGTCTGCTTAAACGTCTGCGCCAAAAAATCCCGCATTTTCGCGCCATCATTTTGAGTATTTATGACACCACTGCATTTGTGCAAAGCGCAATGGACGCCGGTGCCAGCGGCTATCTAACCAAACGTTGTGGCCCAGATGAATTAGTACAAGCACTACGCACCGTCAGCGGAGGCGGGCTTTATCTGTGCGCGGATGCCTTACGGGCACTACGCCATATGCCCCAACAACCACAGCAACTGGCAGTTCTGACACCTCGTGAAAAAGAAATTTTTCAATTATTGGTTAACGGAATCAGTGTTAAATCTATCGCAGAGCAATTATCTCTTAGCCACAAAACCGTGCATGTTCATCGCGCTAATATTTTGGGTAAGTTGAACTGCGAAACCACCGTCGAACTGGTGCATTTCGCACTACAACATCAGTTATTGGCAGGTAACTGATGTGGCAGTTGCGCTCAGTGGGGCTATCACTGTTTTTGGTGATGTTTTTCTCCATGAGTTGGTTGGCGCTGTGGTCTATTAGTTTTTATCTCAGTGATGACGGTTTGCATGCCGTGTTGCTGTTGCCGCAGGGCCTGCGATTAGCATTAATGATCCTGCTGCCACGGCGATATTGGTCGATATTATTACTGACAGAGTGCGTCGCATTAGGCTGGCTGCACAGTGAAGCCTTGCAACCCACCGCGCTGATTATGCTGTCCCCTTTCCTGAGTTTGCTGCCTGCCTGGCTGACCCAGCGCTTTTGGCACCATTACACCCTTTACTGGCAGCGGTTGTTATTACTTCTCACTGCCGTTACTGGCAATAGTCTATTGCACGGGCTGGTGTTGGGTTTCTGGCTCCCTCTCCCTTTAACTCAAACCCTGCTCGCCACCTTTACCGGTGGCATTCTGCTCGTGCCCTTTACTTATCTAATCTATGAATACTTAAAACAGCAGCATATCCGTAATTTATTTTCTCAGCAGATGCCTGACCCGCCACTGCGCACGTCGCTACTGATTTGGTGCTCGCTGATTTTTGCTATTGGGGTCTGTGTGCAAATGGCGATTGCTCCCAATATGGAGCGGTTACTTCTCATTTTCGTCTTCCTGCCCAATGTCTTTATGGCCTACAAATTTGGCTGGCAGGGTGGGGTTTTGGCGGCAGTCTTAGGCAGCCTGATGATCACGGTAACCCGTCAGGCCAGCGGCGCATTTCATGACCTGGCCGAATTAGAGCTATTCCTCTCGACTCAGGCCCTATTAGGGATGACGCTGGGGATAGCCATTAGCCGTCAACAGCAACTGGCGCAGCACCTACACCGTTATCGCAATCAGTTAGAACAAGAGCTACAAACCCGTCGCAAACTGATGAAACGGTTAGTACATACCGAGGAAGATGTACGCAAAGAAATTGCTCGTGAGCTACATGATGAAATTGGTCAGAATATTACGGCCATCCAAATTCAGGCGATGTTGGTTAACCGCAGCGCGCCTTCTCCCGCCGCTCAATCGGCCGCGGATCAAATTAGCCATTTATCGCAACGTATTCACCAGACTACCCGACAGTTGTTGCGTCAATTGCGCCCGCCAGTGCTGGATGAAATGCCGTTGGATCAAGCACTGCACCATTTGGCCGAAGAATTTGCCTTTGCCGAGCAAGGGATTCACTTCCAACTGGATTATACGCTGCCATCCCCCCCTGCTGAGGATGTGGTGATATTGACACTCTACCGGCTGGTACAAGAGCTGCTCAATAATATTAATAAACATGCTAATGCCCGTAATATTCAGGTCAGCCTACATTTGACGGACAACATCATCACACTGGATGTTCGTGATGATGGTATGGGAATGCCAGAACAACCCGCTACCGGTAGTTTTGGACTGCGGGGTATTGAAGAGCGTGTGCGAGCACTTGGCGGCGACTGGCTATTACAACGCCGCCGGGGTACTCGGGTGGTCGTGAACCTCCCCACTCATGCCCGTCCCCACGACTCTGTGAGCCTGTCCACAGAACGGGATCAAAAACCCGCATAAATAGGCATTATTCCTAGCCATCTACAACCTTGTCTCATCTCTTTTACTTTTACCTTCCCTACACTCGATTCAATTACCGGAGGAATCTATGCCTGCATCATCCTTGTCGTCAAAGGCTTTACCCCCTGAGCCTTTGACGCCAGAACAGGTCAATGCGCGCTATCGCTACTGGCGACCGCGCCTAATGGCCGCCATGGTGATGGGGTATGCGGCATTTTACCTGACTCGCAAAAGTGTCAACTACGCCATGCCGGTGATGCAACTGGAGTTGGGGTTAGATAAAGGGGATATCGGTTTACTCGGCACCTTGTTTTATCTGGCCTACGGCGGCTCCAAATTTGTTTCCGGCATTGTCAGTGATCGCACCCAAGCCCGCTGGATTATGGGTATCGGCCTGATGATGACCGGGGTACTGAATGTGGTTTTTACCCTGTGTCACTCTCTGCCCGCGTTGTTGGTAGTTTGGACACTCAACGGGTTCTTTCAGGGATGGGGATGGCCTCCTTGCGCCAAATTACTCAGTACGTGGTATTCGCGCAATGAGCGAGGCAGTTGGTGGGGGTGTTGGAATACCTCCATCAGTATTGGCGGGGCGGCGGTTCCGCTACTGTCCGCGTTTCTGGCCTCACACTATGGTTGGCAGGCCGCCCTGCTCGTCCCCGGAGCTATAGGTATTGTTCTTGGTATTTGGTTGTGTTGGCAGCTGTGTGATAAGCCGCAAGAGCAAGGATTACCGACCATTGGCCAATGGCGACGCGATCCGCAGGACCAGTGGCAAGAGCAACAAAGCCCCCCGATGCCGATGGGACGCATTTTTCGCGATGCCATTTTGCGCAACCGTACCATCTGGCTGCTGGGGGTCTCTTATGTCTTGGTCTATCTGATCCGTATTGCTCTCAACGACTGGGGCAATATTTGGCTGGCGGAGAGCCACGGGGTCAATTTACTCAGTGCCAATGCCACCTTATCGCTGTTTGAGCTGGGGGGATTATTTGGCGCGCTGTTTGCGGGTTGGGGATCCGATTTGCTGTTTCGCGGTCAGCGGGCACCCATGATTTTGTTATTCGCTCTGGGATTGTTTTTGACCATGACCGCCCTATGGTTGGCACCTGTTCATAACTATTCGCTGCTGTCAGTGACATTTTTTAGTATCGGTTTTTTTGTCTTCGGGCCACAGATGTTAATTGGCTTGGCGGCCACCGAATATACCCATAAAGATGCTGCCGGCACCGTCACCGGGTTTCTTGGGTTGTTTGCCTACCTCGGTGCAGCACTGGCCGGGTGGCCATTAGCACAAGTGCTGCAACATTATGGTTGGCCAGGTTTTTTTGCGCTGCTCACACTGGCAGCGGCCTGTGTAGGATTGTTATTAATGCCTTTGCTGATGACCGGCATTAATCGATTAGGGTTCGAACCCGCGGGAAAGCGTTTCCTCCCGACAAGCAAAGACTAAAAGTACCTTAAGCAAAGTAAGTCATACCTCTCTACAACAACTACAGCTCTGCTTGTCTCTCGATGTTGGGGAGCATCAGAGCATAAAAAGGATAATGTTATGAAACTTGCACCACTCTCTGTACTGATTGCTGCGGGCCTCGCACTGAGCGCCTTTACTACTGTCGCCAAAGCAGAAGGCCGGTTGGTCATTTATTGCAGCGCGACCAATGCAATGTGTGAAGAAGAAGCCAAAGCATTCGGCGACAAATATGATGTTAAAACCAGTTTTATCCGCAATGGCTCCGGCAGCACATTGGCTAAAGTTGATGCCGAGAAAAAGAACCCGCAGGCTGATGTTTGGTATGGCGGCACGTTGGATCCACAATCTCAAGCTGGGGAGATGGATTTACTCTATGCCTACCAGTCACCTAATTTGTCTCAAATCATGCCGCAATTCCGTGATCCGGCAAAACGCAAAGGTAACTACTCCTCGGCAGTTTATATCGGTATTTTGGGTCTTGGCGTCAATACCGACCGTCTGAAAGAAAAAGGCTTGCCAGAACCTAAGTGCTGGAAAGATTTGACCAACCCAATCTACAAAGGTGAAATCCAGATTGCCGATCCGCAAAGCTCAGGCACTGCCTATACGGCGCTGGCGACTTTCTCACAATTGTGGGGGGAAGATGCTGCCTTTGATTACCTGAAAAAACTCAATGCCAACGTGTCGCAATACACCAAATCCGGCATCGCCCCAGCCCGTAACGCCGCTCGCGGAGAGACCACCATCGGTATTGGCTTCCTGCACGATTACTCACTGGAAAAAGAGAAAGGCGCACCACTGAAACTGATTTCACCTTGTGAAGGCTCTGGCTATGAAATAGGTGGCGTCAGCATTCTGAAAGGTGCACGTAATCTAGATAATGCCAAATTATTCGTTGATTGGGTGCTGTCAAAAGATGCCCAAGAATTGGCGTGGCAGAAAGGTCAATCCTACCAAATTCTGACCAATACAACGGCGGCTACCTCCCCTAACTCACTCAAGCTTGAAGATCTGAAGCTGATTAACTACGACATGGACACCTACGGTGCGACCGAGATGCGTAAGAAGCTCATTACCAAGTGGGTTAATGACGTCAAGATGGGCAAATAGCAACTAAGTATAAATATTAATAACTTATCGACTATTTCTATACCCAAAGTCATTGGCGTTACAGCAAAGAAACTCACACCGCTGTAACGCCAAAGACGCCGGTTATCTAGGGAACACCATGACACATACTCTGCGGCTCCCGCAGACACGGGATGCCATTTTCTATTGGTTGGCTTTCGCCGTGGCTGCTTTTGCCTTATTACCTGCATTCAGTCTGGATTACGGATTGCTTGAAGCGAGCCGGTCAGAACTCCTGGCCGCTTATGGTTGGTCTGGCTTAAACATCAGCATTTTGTGGTTTGCCCTGCCATTAGTATTACTGTTTCGGCCACTTTCTCCACAGAGGCGTGAACACCGTACTCGCCACTTATTCGATGCGGGCTATGCCCTTTTCTGTGCTCTTTTTGTGGTTATCACCTCAGCCTGGTTAGGGCGCGGATTGGGTTTTGCCACCATCGGGCTATTTATCGCTTTAGGTGCCGTCATTACGCTGGCACTGGCCCGGCTTGAATGGCTAGGTGGAGATCGTTTCGTCCTAGGATCACTGGTCACCATTATTGCGCTGATCACCGTGTTTATCCTGTTCCCCAGCATTGCTATTTTTATTCCGGTATTTACCGATGAAAGTGGGGCTTTTGCGCCATGGCAATTTATGGCGATCCTTGGGCAGGCACATATCCTGCAAGTTATCTGGAACTCATTCCTACTCTCCATTGCCGTCGGGATTGGTTGTACTTTCTTCGGCATGGTGCTGGCAATTTACACCACTAGAATTGCCAAGCGATCGGCTCTGCTGGGACGAATCTTCTCTATTTTACCTATCGTCACCCCACCTTTTGTGGTTGGGCTGGGTGTTACCTTGATGATGGGCCGCTCCGGTTATGTCACTGAATTAATGGTTACTTGGTTTGGGTTAACCAATACTAACTGGCTATATGGCTTTACCGGTATCTGGCTAGCACAGGTTCTGGCCTTTACGCCGATGTCATTTATGATCCTCGACGGCGCAATAAAAACCATTCACCCGTCATTAGAAGAGGCCTCTTATACATTGCGCGCCAGCCGCTGGCAGACCTTTATGCAAGTGTTCCTGCCGCTACTAAAACCGGCACTGGCGAACTCATTTTTGATAGTCATCGTGCAATCATTGGCTGATTTTAGTAACCCGCTGGTATTGGGAGGGAACTTTGACGTGCTCGCCACGCAAATCTACTTCTATATTACCGGCGCACAACTTGATTATCCGGCAGCCTCGACACTGGGTGTCATCTTGCTGATGTTCTCGCTATTCATCTTCTGTATCCAATATATGTGGATAGGTAAACGCTCCTACGTCACCATTTCTGGTAAATCCTCTCGGGGTGATGTCCAGCCACTACCGGTCTCACTGGTATGGGGGACTACAGCGATGTTGTATGTGTGGATTGCCTTTAATGTGTTGCTGTACGGCAGCATTTTCTACGGCAGCTTCACCGTCAACTGGGGGGTGGATTACACCCTGACACTGAACAACTTTAACCAGTTATTCGGCCAAGGTTTCAGTGATGGTGCATGGCCTTCCCTGCTAGACACACTGCTGTATGCCGGTATTGCAGCGCCAATTACTGCCGCCTTTGGTCTGCTGATTGCCTACATCGTGGTACGCCAGCAATTCCGGGGTAAAAAAACCATCGAGTTCAGCACCATGCTTTGTTTTGCCGTGCCTGGGACGGTAGCCGGTGTCTCCTATATTCTGGCCTTTAACAGTGCTCCGGTGTACCTGACCGGTACTGCCGCTATCGTCATTATTTCAATGGTAATGCGCAACGTACCAGTAGGAATACGTGCCGGGATTGCCGGACTGGGGCAATTAGATAAATCGTTGGATGAAGCCTCACTGAGTTTACGAGCGGGATCTTTGCGTACCGTGGTTTATATCTTATTGCCCTTGCTGCGCCCGGCGATTTTGTCGGCCCTGATATACAGCTTCGTGCGCGCTATGACCACCGTCAGCGCCATCGTCTTCTTGGTGACGCCGGATACACGCGTCGCGACCTCATACATCCTAAATCGGGTGGAAGATGGCGAATACGGCATCGCAATTGCTTATGGTTCGATTCTTATTGTGGTGATGCTCGCCATCATCTTCCTGTTTGATTATCTGGTTGGCGAAGCGCGTATTGCCCGCTCGAAAGCCAGTAACGCCCAATAGTGGCGCACTAATAAGGCTGATTACTATGTCTAATGAACAATATGGGTCGATAGAAAACCACGGGGCTAATCAAGATAACGGGCCTGATAAAAAGCATTTTGTCGAACTCAAACATGTGACCAAGCGCTTTGGAACTAACACTGTGATTGACGACTTAAGTTTGGCTATCCCTAAAGGGGAAATGGTCACGCTGCTTGGGCCATCAGGTTGCGGAAAAACCACGGTATTGCGGCTAGTTGCTGGTTTAGAAAAACCCAGCAGTGGGCAAATTTTTATTGACGGTGAAGATGTTACTGACAGATCCATCCAACAACGCGATATCTGCATGGTATTTCAGTCCTATGCTCTGTTCCCGCACATGTCGCTTGGCGAAAACATTGGTTATGGCCTGAAAATGTTGGGACGCCCCAAAGACGAAATTCATGAGCGTGTGCAGGAAGCACTGGCATTGGTTGATTTAGAAGGGTTTGCTGACCGCTTTGTTGACCAAATATCAGGAGGGCAGCAGCAACGTGTGGCACTGGCAAGAGCATTAATCCTCAAACCGAAAGTGCTACTCTTTGATGAGCCATTGAGCAATCTGGATGCTAACCTGCGCCGCAGCATGCGCGATAAAATTCGTGAGTTGCAGCAGCAATTTAATATTACCTCGCTGTATGTGACCCACGACCAAAGTGAGGCTTTTGCCGTCTCTGATACTGTGTTGGTGATGAATAAAGGCAAAATCATGCAAATTGGTGCGCCGCAAACGCTTTATCGCCAGCCTGCATCTCACTTTATGGCCAGCTTTATGGGGGATGCCAACGTCTTCCCCGCGCGGATTAACAGTGACAGTGTTGAAATCTTTGGTTATCACATCCCACGACCGCAGGGGTTTGCAGCGGGTTACCAACAATCAACGGTGGGTGTGCGCCCTGAAGCCATTACTCTGAGCCAACAAGGTGAGCCGAGTCAGCGCTGCATCATTAATAAAGTGGCCTATATGGGGCCACAATATGAAGTGCTGGTCGATTGGCAGGGGCAATCATTATTGCTACAAGTGAATGCCACACAGCTACAACCCGCTCCGGGTGATAGCTATTATCTGCAAATTCATCCGTATGGCATGTTTGTGCTGGCAGATACACCAGAGTAAATGCGCTGGCGAGCAGCAGAAATACGCCGCTGCTCGCCTATTTTTGGTTGAAATATTGAGCTAAAAACCAAAAATCTCAATAAGTTGCACAAACTCTAAGCAAACGATTCAAAATTACTGTTTCCCCTTTGACATGTTCTGCATACCCCGCTATTATTCGCCCCGTTCACACGATTCCTCTGTAGTTCAGTCGGTAGAACGGCGGACTGTTAATCCGTATGTCACTGGTTCGAGTCCAGTCAGAGGAGCCATATTTAGAGAAGCCCGCTTAGGAAACTAAGCGGGTTTTTTGCTTTACCTGCCGATAACGCAACGTCAATTGAGTTACAATTCTTAATACAATATTATTAATTTTATTCGCTCATTGCTGATGACACTATTATGAAATTAGCGGCTATGCCCCTGATATTCATACCGGAATAACTCATACACAGAAAGATGGAAGTTTCCTACGCACAGACCTGAAATGTCGTATATATTTACATTTAGAATTATAACTTAACTATTTCTTCTCTCTTTTTCTGATTAATCCATTTTAATTTTAATAAAAAAAATCCTAATTCGTTTATAATCAAATCACTAAACAGAATAAAGCCTTTGGGACAAATCTGATTAAGCAAACTATACATAAGCAAGAATCTTTTCTTGATAATCTATAATTACGGATTAAAATCACCGAAATAGTACTTTGGGCATCGGCAGTAGCGGTTCTTGTTTATCTCGTCTTGGGTAATCATTTGAAGTCGATCGGTGCGAGCGAGGAGCAGTGAATTAACTCTGCAAATCCCAAGATATAACGGTTATGGAGATAACATGACAAAATCAGTGATGATAGTTGATGACCACCCGGCAATTCGTGTCGCTATTCGAGCTTTGTTATCACAAAGCAACGAATTTTCAACTATTTATGAGTCAGTTGATGGCAGTGAAGCCTTAGAAACATTAAAAAATAATCCGGTTGATCTGGTTATTATCGATATTGAGTTGCCTAATTTTGATGGTTTCTCATTACTGAAAAAGCTGCAACAGCGTGGATTCACCGGTAAATCATTATTCTTGTCTGCCAAGAATGAGCAAGTCTTTGCTGTTCGGGCATTACAAGCAGGTGCCAACGGTTTCATTAGTAAAAATAAAGATATTAGTGAAATTCTATTTGCGGCACAAAACGTATTACGTGGGTATTCTTTCTTCCCATCGGAAACCTTGACCCAATTAGCAGGCCAGCCTTCCAGTCATGATCCTGTCAATCGGGCACGTTTGTTGTCAGAGCGTGAAATTAATGTCTTACGCTACCTTGTGAATGGCCTGTCGAATAAACAGATCGCCGATGAAATGTTTATCAGTAACAAGACCGTCAGCACTTATAAAACGCGTATCCTAACTAAATTAGGGCTAAGTTCTGTAATTGAACTTGCAGATTATGCGCATACCCATAATTTGGTGTAGTTCAGGTAGAACTGATTTGCAGCGTACAGAGTTATCTTTACGAAGTTGGTTTTCTTTACGCATTTTACTGTGCTGTTTGCTGTTACTGAGCGGACAGCTTCATGCCGCCTTGATAACCGGCCGTCAGGGATGCGATACAGGTCAGCCCCTGACACTGCACAGTATCGCCAATAGCTACAGTGAAGATTTATTACTTACCCCATCCACTGACACGCGCCAATCAAGCCGACGCACTGTGAAAGTGGGTGTGGTGATTGATGCTAACACCCCTTTTGTCGTTAATCGTGATGATAATTCCATTGAAGGGATTGTTGCGGATTATTTGAAAATCATTAGTGATGCCAGCCAACTCTCTTTCCAGATGTTTGGGTATTGCGATTATGGCTTGGTATTAAATGCATTGGAAAACGGCCAAATTGATTTAATGGCCGGTACCCCAATGCCCGCACAACCGGGGCTAATTGCTTCCCATGCTTTCTTTACTAACCGGCATGTCGAAGTGCGCAGTAAAAACTGGGATCCGACCAAACGTACCCACCCGGAAACAGTGGCTATTGTTAATAATGAGCCGCTTTCTCCTGAGTTTTTATTTAATTATCATGCTGATAAAATCGTCGCTTATCCTAACCAGTTGCAAGGATTGCTGGCTGTCGCCTATGGTAATGCTGATGTGTTTGTCTCTAATGCCACTTCAGCTAACTATCTGATTGACCAATTGCAGTTACTGACACTGCAAATTCGCAACTTTGCCCCTTATCATCCCGCGCCTTATACTTTCCTGGCGCTGGAAAAAAACCAAAAACTGATCGATTACATTAATCAGATTCTGGAATTATTACCCACCCGTGCCACTGGCGATATTCAGCAACGTTGGTTTGGCAGCAAACATCATTACAATATTGACGCCAAATTACTGCTGACAGAACAGGAAGTCAGTTGGATTCAAAGCCATCCAGAAGTGAGCTATATCGCCCCACTTGATTTGGCGCCCCTGATATTCCGTGATCGTCAAACTGGGGAGATGGCCGGTTTTTCCGTCGACTTGATTGATATTATTTCACGGCGAACCGGGCTTAAATTTAAGCCGGTGTACACCAAAGACACCGGTGAAGGATTACGTGATTTTGTCGCCGGTAAAGTCGATATGCTGCCGATTGTGGCGGTGCGAAATGGTCAGTACGGTGGCAACCTTTACTCCTCTCCTGTGGCGCAGTCCTTATGGGGCATTCTGACACGTGAAGATCGGGTTGATATTAACAATGTGGCTGACTTGGCTGGAAAACGGGTTGGTATTCAGGCGGGTAGCTCGTCCAGTGGGCTAATTGGTAATCCACTGTTAGCACAGAAAATCACGTTTGTTCATGCCCCCGACACCATGACTCTGGTGCGCTGGCTGCAACAAGGGAAAGTTGACGCCATCATCAAGAATATGATGACGGCTAACTATCTATCGGCTCAAAACTTTACCCCGAAGATTAAAACCGTTGCGGTTGCGGGCGAAGAACCACTCATGATGGCCTTTGCCATCAACCCGCGACTGCCTGAGTTAAAAGCCATTATTGATAAAGTCATTGAGTCCATTCCTCCGGAAGAATTAGACAATCTGATCAGTGAATGGAGTACATTCAAACCGAACCCCGTCAGCTTTGATGACAAGTCATCTGAGAACGAGTGGCTCATGTTGGCGCTCAAAATAAGCTCAGGCCTATTGTTGGTCTTCGGTTTATATCTTTGCTATTTGGTATTCAATAAACGCCGTCAGGCCAAATTACTGCACACCCGTTTACAGCAACAAGAATCCATCATTAATGCATTGCCGTTCGCTGTATTTATTCGTACCGCAAATGGCGAGTTAGCGGTGTATAACAGCCATTTTGCTGATGCACACCAATACAAGCTCAACGACATGCTCAATCAAGATAGCGAGCAAGCTCACTGGCCAATGACCAGCCAGTTGGATCGTGAAATAGATAAGTACTGTCACTATGTATTGCAAGACAGAAAGCCACAGATGGTCGATTTATCTATTGAGATCAACGGCGAGCTGCGTGACGTTTTCCTGTGGATTATTCCTTTGGATAACGCCGAGCGCAGCCTATTAGGGGGTTGGCTGGATATCAGTCAGCGCAAAACTGTCGAACGCCAATTAGAAGCGGCCAGGGTTGAAGCGGAAAGTGCTAACCGAACCAAGAGCACTTTCTTGGCCACCATCAGTCACGAGCTGCGTACGCCAATGTACGCCATTATGGGTTTACTTGAGCTAGAAATACGTAGTGATCAACCTGTCGATAAAAATACACTAGTGACGGTCTCAAAATCGGCTCAATCGCTGATGCTGCTGCTAGATGACATCATCGATTCCGCCAAAATTGAAGCTGGGCAACTAAGTGTTCACCCGGCTGTTGTCGATTTCCGTCAAGAAATCGAACGAATGTTTACTATCTATCAGCCTATCGCCGATGAACGCAATCTCAGATTCTCTGGCTGGTTGGATGAGGAAATCCCTGATTTGCTGATGGTTGATATGCTGCGGGTCCGTCAGGTCATGGGGAATCTGTTGGGCAATGCTCTAAAATTCACTGAACAAGGTGGCGTTTCGGTCGATATCACATGGGAATCGACAGATGAAAAACATGGCGTAATGAGTATTGATATTACTGATACCGGTATTGGCATCTCCCCTGCCGCGCAGGCCACGCTATTCCAACCCTTTAGTCAGGCCAACGAAGGCAAATCGCCACGCTTCGGTGGTTCAGGCTTGGGGCTGTGGATCTGCCACCAACTGATTCACAAGATGGGGGGCGAAATCACCTTGGAAAGTCAGCTTGGTAAAGGCACCAGCTTGTTTATTACGTTACCGCTCGAAGTTGCCACTGCTGATGATTTACCACAAGATGCCAACATCGTGCATGCAGATGAAACGCAACTTAATAAATTGAAAAACTTGCGTATTTTAGTGGTGGATGACTTGCCTGCCAACCGCCAATTGCTTCAACAACAGTTAGCTTTCATCGGCATTGAGCAAGTCATGAGTGCGGAGAATGGCGCAGAAGCCTGGCAAATATTGCAGCGTTATAGTTTTGATGTGGTCATCACCGATTATAATATGCCGTTGATGAATGGCTATGAATTGGCCGCTCATATTCGCAATAGCGCGACGATGAAAGATATGATCATCATTGGCTGTACCGCCGATGCACGGGAAGGCAGTGATATCCGCAGCAGTGATGCTGGGGTGAATGATTGTATGGTTAAACCCGTCACCATTGATACGTTACGCGCCACTTTGCTACGTCAGGACATTATCGGCAGTGAGGCTGATAGCGTTCAGGATAACGGGGCCTTAACCGAGACAAACAATGAACCGCTGTCCCCCTTTATCGCCGCACAGAACAAGCTGAAGTCTCTTTCCGGTGGCAATGCTGAAGCCGAAATCAAGTTATTGCAATCTCTGCTAGAAAGTAGCGTGCAGGATGCCGCCACATTGACACAACTGTACACCCGACTCACTACCGAGGTGCTGCCTACCGATGCCTATGAAGAGATGGCCAGCTTGGTGCACCGAATTAAAGGTGGTGTGCAACTGATTGATGCTCAAACTCTGGTAAGCAGTTGTATTCAATTTGAATCTCTACTCCACGCACAGGACAGATATGCTGCGATTTCACATGGCGTTGATTTTCTGGCGCGACTAACCGAAGTGAACCAATTATTGGTGGAATTAATTGCCTCATATGCAGAAATAAGCCCTCCATCGATAGAATAGTATTGGTAGAATATTTTTCGTTAAAAGGCTGTCAGATATTTCTGCCAGCCTTTGTTCTGTAATTTCCGAATATTCTTGGTTTTCACAATAAATATAATTAGCTAACTAAATATACAGTAACCATTTGAAATAAAAGAACTTTGTAAATACACTGCATTTTAATACGGTAAGTTCCTACAGATTTTGTGGGAAATTTCATGTGTAAAACAAAGACGCCTCTCATTCTGTCGCCCCCACTTTCCCCTTACACTACCACCGGCCTGAAACCAGATAGTCAATATAAATAACGGGTGATTATATTCAGCCCAATGATCGCTCATTTTGTTGAATGCGGCTGGTCCCCGTTGATGAAAATATAAAACATAAATTTAAGTGAGAATTACATGGGAAAAGTTCTAATGGCGTTGGCGCTACTCACCTTACCGGGTATAGCGTTGGCTGCGACATCAAATAACACTATCAAGTTTCAGGGTGAAGTGGCCGAGCAGACGTGCATGGTTGATATCAATGGTACTGCTAATACTCCTGTGGTTTTGTTACCTACCGTTTCCACCAGCAACCTCAATCAAGTGAATTCAGTCGCCGGAAAAACCAACTTCACCATCAATCTCACCGGGTGCAACATTGCCATTCAAGACACCAAAATTAGCTCGGTTTTTCAAGGGATGAATGTCACGTCTGCGGGTAATTTGGGTAATGTTGGCACCGCCCAGAATGTTGCTATTCAGTTGCTTGATACAAACGGTGCGCCAATTCGTATGTCTGGCGGCAGCGTAGCTGTACCCGGTATTACGCTGGTCGCTGGTGCAACATCTGCATCACAGGACTTAGCAGCACAATACATTACGGAAGAAGGTCGCGCGACGGCGGGGAGTGTTATTGCTTCAGCCCAATATGCCATCACCTACCCCTGACTATTCGTGAAATCCGAACAGTTTCATGAATAAGTTGGCCAACCGGTAACGGAGCCAAGACAAACCAGAAAAACCAAGGATAAGTAAGCGCTATGACACTGACCGCCCACAAAATTATCGCCTGCTCTTTGCTGCTACTTAGCGGCGTACCCTTATGGGCGAAAGCCAGTGTCGTCATGACAGGGACTCGCATCATTTATCTTGAAGGCACCCGAGAGAAAGTGCTCCAACTCAGTAATAAAGACGAGCATCCAAACTTGGTCCAATTATGGATGGATGACGGCAATAATCAGTCTTCGCCCTCAAAAAGTGATGTCCCTTTCACATTGACACCGCAGATATTTCGTATGGAAGCGCACAGTGGGCAAGTGGTACGTTTATCCTACATTGAGCATAACTTACCCAAAGATCGTGAGTCTGTCTTCTATCTGAATTTTCTACAGATCCCCGCATTAAAAAAAGCGGATACGCAAACTGAAAACAAACTGGTTTTGATTGTCAATAATCGACTAAAGGTCTTTTATCGCCCCGCGGCATTAAAAGAAAACGTCGATACCTTGGGTGAAAAAATCCGCGTCACGCTCGACAGTGCTAACGGCGATAAAATCAAGATACATAATCCTACGGGTTATTATATCAGCCTACGTGATGCCAAACTGGTGAGTGATGGGAAGACAATTTCATTTGCAACCAGTGAGATGTTTGCCCCTAATTCGACGACTGACGTAGCGTTACCCGCTGGCGTCAAAGCCAAAAAAGGCGAATTACTGACGTTGAACGTAGTTAATGACTATGGCACCGATATCTCCAACAATTATCATTTGTAATGCCACCGTGATGATAATCCAGAGTGTGGTTGCCCGCAGGGATAGCCGGTGAGATTTTCTCCCGGTTTTCTCTGTCTACTGACACACGGCCTATTAGTCAGCCATATCGTGTCGGCGGCAGAGGAGAGTAATCAAGACGAATATGTGTTTGAGGATGCATTGTTGCGCGGCTCATCACTCGGCTTGGGTTCTATCTCCCGCTTTAATAAAAAAGACAGTTATGAAGCGGGTAAATACCACGTTGATCTCTTTATGAACAACAAATTTGTCGATCGTGTCGAACTGCTGTTTATCACGAAAGAGAATGCGGTAGTTCCCTGCCTGTCTGTTTCACAACTTCTGCAAGCAGGCGTGAATGAAGAAGCACTGGAAAAAGCCAATCACGACGATAACTGTCTTGATTTCAAAACCATCCTACCTGCCAGTGACTATCGCTTCGATTACGCCAAGCTACGTTTTGATCTCTCCATCCCACAATTGTTTGTTAAGAATGTACCGCGCGGCTATGTTGACCCACGAAATCTTACCGCTGGCGAAACTATCGGTTTTAGCAATTACAACCTAAACCAATATCATGTCGGCTATAACAAAGATGGAATTAAGCGCGCAACCAACTCAAGTTATCTTAGCCTGAACAACGGTATCAACGCCGGAATGTGGCGCTTTCGTCAACAAGGCTCACTACGCTATGACGCGATCCGTGGGGCCAGTTGGACTTCTAATCGGTTATATAGCCAGCGCGCTCTACCCACAATTGGCAGTGAAGTGACCGTAGGTGAAACCTTCAGCTCTGGCCAATTTTTCTCTAGCTTAGGGTTTAGCGGTATCACACTGGCAACCGACGACCGCATGTTACCTGAGTCACTGCGCGGCTATGCGCCAATCGTTCGAGGTATTGCCAGAACCAATGCCAAAGTCACGGTATATCAAAATAACCGGCCAATATACCAAAGCACGGTTTCACCGGGGCCTTTTGAGTTCACCGATTTATCTGCCACCAATTTTGGTGGTGATTTGACGGTTGAGATTCAGGAAGCCGATGGCAGCATAAGTACCTTTCAAGTGCCATTCTCCTCGGTTCCTGAGTCATTACGTCCCGGCTATTCTCGCTATAACTTCGCCGCGGGACAGGTCCGTGATCTCAGTAGTCATGAAGTGTTCAGTGAACTCACTTACCAGCGGGGGATTAACAACGTCATTACTGCCAATAGTGGCCTACGTGTGGCCTCTGGCTATCAAGCCATGATGCTTGGTGGCGTTTTCACCCACTATATTGGGGCTTTCGGACTAGATGCGACCTATTCAAATGCCCGTTTACCGGATGATGAACAGCACGGCTGGATGGCACGCGCCTCATTTAGCCGTACATTTGAAGCCACCAACACCACGTTATCCGTGGCAGGTTACCGCTATTCAACTGAAGGTTATCGTGATTTAAGTGATGTTTTGGGGATAAGGGCCGCCAGCAATGGCAAAGCCTGGACCTCTGGCACCTATCAACAACGCAGCCGGGCCGAGATATCCCTGAATCAGAACTTCAATGATTACGGCTCACTGTATTTAACTGCCTCTTCACAGGATTATCGCAATGCCCGCAAACGGGATACCCAATTGCAGTTAGGCTATGCCAACACCCTGTGGCGCAATACCAGTTTCAACCTTGCGGTTTCACAACAAAAAACGGGGGGGAGCAATGAAACCTACTTTGTCGATCCCGGTAGCGGCATGCCTGCAGCAAACGGTGCAAATTTACTCGCCATTAATGAAACCGTGGTGCAGATGTCTATTTCATTCCCGCTGGGAGGCAGCCCACAGGCACCTTATATCTCTGCAGGTGCCGTCAACAGTAAAGCCAGCGGTGCCAGCTATCAGACCTCATTATCGGGTGTTATGGGCGATGACCAATCTGCAAGTTACAGTATGGATTTCGCTCGCAGCGAGCAAAACAAAGAAAACACCTTTAGTGGGAGTTTACAAAAGCGACTCCCCATCACCAGCTTGAGTGGCAGTGCATCACGCAGTCCAGGTTATTGGCAAGGTTCGGCCAGTGCTCGCGGTGCAGTGGCATTCCACAGCGGTGGTGTCACGTTGGGGCCATACCTGAGTGACACTTTCGCACTGGTAGAAGCCAAAGGTGCCAGTGGCGCAAAAGTGATGTATGGGCAAGGGGCGAAAATTGACCGCTTTGGCTACGCCTTGGTCCCTACCCTGACCCCCTATCGCTATAACACGATTACTCTTGATCCCGATGGCATGGATTTCAATACCGAGCTTCAGGACGGTGAGCGACAAATCGCCCCTTATGCCGGTTCTGCCGTAAAAGTGGCCTTCCGAACCCTCAGCGGATATCCGCTATTAATTACCGTCAAATTGGCCGATGGCAGTCAACTGCCGATGGGGGCGGTGGTTTACAACGCCGCAAGCAAAACCGATAACAATGATGACGCGCCACACCAAGAAGTCGGTCTGGTTGGACAAGCCAGTCAGGCGTATTTACGGGCTGAAAAACCGCGCGGCACGCTCATTCTGGTCTGGGGGGATGCGGCCAATGAACGCTGCCAATTGGATTACGATTTAGGTCAGCCCGATAACGATAAACAGTTGTATAAACTTGATGCCTTGTGTGTCTTCCCCCATTGAATCAGAGAAACAGTATGAACGCTATGACACCCCACGCTGCAACCCTATATCGACACAAACCCCTATTTTGGCGAAGGATACGTTTATTGTTATCCCTCGGGTTGCTCAGTGTGTCGCTACCCGGTTATGCGCAATGTGTCTGGAAAGGGGCCAATATCGGTGGTGATAATTATGGCGCGTCATTGCAGCTAGGCAATATCAATCTAACCAGCAATTACATTCAGCCTGTTGATTCCATTCTTGCCTCCAGTATCGTGAGTTTGGTTCCTGCTCGTTTCTGGTCAGACCCTGAAGCCGTTATCTATGAATGTGATGTGGCCGATAAAGACAGCTTATTCGAGGTTTTTGCCACTAATGGTGATAGCAATGTGGGCGGCTACACCAATATGGGGGATAACTATTTTCAAACGTTTTTCCCTTATACCGCACTGAAGCTGATTCACGTTGACTCAGGCATCGAATTCACTCGCATTTGGCAGCAAGTCCCCTTACGTAAATACGATATCGTCGGCAATAAGATTCAGGTTAAAGGTAAGCATTTCAGCCAAATCCGCGCAGAGTTAAAAAAAGTGGGTTCAGTCGATCGTACTCCCGGCCCTGCCAGTTGGGGATGTTCTGGGCCTGCGGCAGATAACTATTCCGGTAGCTATACCTGCAATCAGCCTAATGGTTATGTTGTTTTCAAAGGCCCGGGCATGCCCGTACCTGAGGCCGGCTATGATTCGGCAACCAATTATCAGACATGGGGAACAGGACGCTATATGGCGTTTGGGATGAATACATCACCCGTGTCAATTCTGACACGCAAAAATACCTGTGTAGTACGCAATGTAACGCCTTATGTGGTTTTCCCCATCATCACGGTGAATGAACTGAACGATAACCAAACACGCAGTGCCGACATTACTGTCGATATTGAATGCCAGGCCGGCACGGAATCGGGCGTTAACAGTGGACAAACCGCTCTCGGGATCCAAACCTCACTACCGGGATATTTGAAGGCGCAAGGATTAGGGCTAGTCAATTCGGCTGGAGGGGTGAGTTATCTACTTTCTGACAACTATGGCACTGACAGCCGTATTGCCACTGGCGTTGGGATCAGCCTGAGTGACAGCAGCGGAGCTATGATGAATTTCGTGGGTTGGGGCGGATGTGTTAAAGATTGCATCTCCACTGCCAGTGCTGGTTGGTATCCGGTTCTTACCGGCGCTAACGCCAATGGTAGCAATGCCACCGGCTTCAACAACTATTCACACAACTTCACCGCTACATTAAAAAAACTGCCTAATAGTACACCTACAGCCGGAAAAGTTGATGCCACTGCATATGTTTTGGTGAAAATACAATGAGATACTTTTACCTATTCTTACTGATATTCACTGTTCATCAACACGCTACCGCCGGTCTAGTCGCTGGGGCAACCCGCATAATTTATCTGCCCGAATCGCGTGAACGCACACTGATGCTGGCCAATACCAATGATTATCCGGTGGTAGTACAAACCTGGATTGATGATGGCGATGTAGATAGCACGCCTGACCAAGCTAAAGCCCCTTTTATGGTGCTGCCCGCGGTCTTCAAGATGCAACCAGGTGCGGCTCAGGGGTTGCGAATCATCAACAAAGGGGACAATCTTCCCACCGACAGAGAGTCAGTTTATTGGCTAAACTTGTATGAAATCCCGCCAAAATCGCGGCACGACACGGAAGCTCATGCTCAAGTGGCCATGGCGATGAACACCCAAATGAAAATTTTCTATCGCCCGCATGGCCTCACGCTAACACCAGAGGAGGCGATGAAGAAAGTCAGTTTTTCCCTACGCGAACAAGATAAAAAATACATTCTCATCGCCAAAAACCCCACCCCCTACCATGTTTCGTTCGGCCAAATGCAATTGCATAATAGACAAAAAAATCAACAACAAAGTCATACTATCGCGCAAGAGATGGACATGATGGTCTCCCCTTTTGCTGAACGCCAATATCAGTTTGAACATCAACCCACTTCACTCAACGGTGAGCTAACACTGGACTATATTTACTTTGATGATGCGGGTAATCAGGTCAAAAACAGTCAGTTAGTAAAAGTGACGCGGTAACACAATAGAGAAAAGGTGTACAAAAATAGACAAGTTTGCTGAAAAACAAGCCAATAAGCTCATTCTCTCAGCAAACGCACATTTTTGGTGTTTTTCTACTTTGACAAACTCCACCACCCCCGCTATTATTCGCCTCGTTCACACGATTCCTCTGTAGTTCAGTCGGTAGAACGGCGGACTGTTAATCCGTATGTCACTGGTTCGAGTCCAGTCAGAGGAGCCAAATTCAAGTCAATGGAGTTCCATCGAACTCCATTACTTATCTGCAAAACGCTTGTTTCCCACAAAATGTAATTCGTCAATTACCCATGCAGTTCGATGACTCCTATATCATTCATTGTGGGCTTCCTTACGTTCTGCCCTATTCCGCCCTTCTCGGTACTGGTAATAAATCCTTAGTCTTTCTAATCTGACAACCGTGTAAGAGGTTAGTGTGTTACTGGCTTCGTATCCGCAGACTGGACCAGCAACGCATACCGGCTCAGTAATTGCGTGAACCGGCTATCTATCTGTTGGCGTAGAGCCGAAGGTGGTGTTTGTCCTGAAGTAGATTGAGCTTGATACTGACGCAGCAGTTCTTCCAGCGGTAATGTTTTTTCTAGCGGTTGCTGAATGGAAAAAACCACCGATTTCAGCTCAGAAACCGTCATATAGCGCCCTTTCTTCTCATCCAGCCCATTCAGACGTTCAGCAAGTTGACGTAAACGTTCTTGCGCCAGTGCAAATTGTTCCAACTCAGCCACGGGGGCGGCGGCAGCTTCTCGCTGTTGTTGCCACCAAGCATTCAGCCGCTTGACCTCTTGACTGGCCGGCCAAAGTTGTTGCGCCTGTGACAACAATCCATCACCTTGCACCTGTGCCCACAATGGTGGCAGCTGGGTTAGTTGCTCTAACAGTGAACCCGTGCCCTGTAATACAGGTTCAGCCAAAGCAGCCAATGCTGTATCCGAAGTATGTGTTTTCAATTCATCCATTGATTTGGTAGGCAGAGATGCAGGTAAAGGTGCGGTACTGGCCAGCAACGCCTCCTGTAACGGATGAGATGATACTGATTGCCAGATAAAGAAACCACCGGCGACCAGAACTGCCATCAACGATAAGCCAGCAACAAAACCATGACTCGCTTTCCAACGAGGAGGGGGCGGCGAAGGTGGCGACAATTCTACCTGAACACGTGCCGGTGTCGGTTCGTTGACAATATAGACCAATGGTTCACTGACGGCCGACGACGTGAATGTCGGTTCGGGGTGAGATTCTGGGGCTGATATACCGACATGCCGCGTGGGTATGCTCAATCGGTCAGAGGTATCAGAGGCTGCCTCAGCACTTTCCAAACGCAATGCAGCGTTATGTAACATCAGACGAACACCGTCCAGTTTACTCAGGTGTTTAAGCTCCAGCGTTTGCAACTGGGTACATAATTGTTCCAGAGCGCGTTCTGCCCGATAAATCAGTGCCAAATCACCGTAGCACGGTGTCATTGTCCGCCAGACTTGCTGCAACCGGCTACTTAGCCATGCCAACAACTCAACCCGGGCATGTGTTTGCGGTGGCCACAATGCAGTCCACTGATGGGAGACTAACCCCGCCAGCAATTCCAGCCCTTCACATAGCCCAGCAAGACCGGCAATGTGCGTCCGGGCCAGTGTAAAATCAACCGTGGTCTGCAATTCAACCCCGTTCTGGCGAAACAACGCCAAACACAGTTGCTCAACCCTACCCCAATCAACATCCGGGCGAGCCGGATGATGTAACTTGCCAATTTCGTCACGTAAGGCGCTAAATTCAGCAAAATGGCGGGGATCTCCGCCGGTTTTTAGGTGTTGTTCAGGTAAGAATGTCATGGTAATAACTCAAGAAGGGTAAAAGTATCCGAAGGTCAGCACAATGACACTCGGGGTCACGGTACTGTAGCTATCTGGGTATCGAAGTCATGCCCAGCCTAATATCTATCAATGATATTCAGTGAGTCATTTCTCTTCCTGTAGACCTGTCCAAACATCGCTCTGTAACAGGTTCCCAATACGCATTGAGATTCCGACTATTTGCACATTGTGCCCGCACATCCGGAGGTGGAGATATCGCAGGTAATACAGAACTCTTGGCATTTTGTTCGTTCACCGCTCTCCCCATTTCCGCAGTTCTTGTTCCGTTCTCTTTTTTCTCAGAACGTGACTTTGCTTTTTTAACCGGGGTTGGCGTTGCATCCTGGCCAAAATAATCAACCTGCCGACTTCGACCACCATGACAGTGATACTCACCCGTTTTGCGGTTACTATGACAGCCCTCGGCGTTGGTTCGCCCGGAATGTGCCATTGATGGCGTACTGATAATGACACTGAGCAGTAGCGCCAGTCTGATGCTGGTGTGCAGTTTCATCGAAATATCCTTATCAGAAACAGAAATAAAGAGTGTGGACTCCAGCGTCCAGAATCCGATAACGCACTTCAGACTCTCATTGTTTTATCAAGATATTGGTGTTTAAGATGACGGATCAACACCCTTCCTTCCGGCATAAATGCCGTACCGTAACGCACCAGCCCAAGCCCTTTCAATTCAGCCTCAATGGCGTACTCCAAATGGCCGGGGGCGGTCTGCGGCAACAGCAACACCTGCAAACTTTTCAGCCGTGGCTCGTATTTCAATAATACATTAGAGAGGGTATCTATCAGTTGGTGTGCAGAACCGGGCATACCTTGTAATATCTTAGTCATATCAGGCAACCCATAATCAGGTAGATGTGAAATAGCTCCGGCTCGGGAATTCAAGATACGTTGGATATTATCCAGTACCGATAAGATGACTTGTTCTTCTTCATTCGCAGCATCGAGTGGTAAATCACCCGTGAAATTACCAGTGAGGAGCTCATATAAGGAGGGGGAGCTTGGGTTCATATATCTACCTGACTGAATATATATTACATTGATAACATGTCAGTGCAAAAAAACCACTGACTTAATTCATATAAAAATTATCACCATCGTGACTTTCAGTGAAATAACACTTAATCATAATAAAAAGTCATAAATATAAATAGCCAGCGGGACTGGCATAAGAAATAAACTTAGCCATCACCTTAATTTATTTCTTAACGGACTATGTTAATTTCACTATAAAATTAATTTATAAAAAATTCAATAAACTATCGGAGCAACGATGGAGTATAACTTAACTTAATGACTTCACTTTTAGTTACAAACACTCTATTTAATCAAACCAATACTGGACATAACCTCTACTTAATCTAATTCTGTATTATCAACTATTTTTCTTTTTATGAATTTTATTTTCAACAGCAATACTTAACATCACAAAAAAATACCCCATACAACCAGATAAGAACATCAATATTACTCTGAGAGGATTTGTTCCATACCATGTGACAAACATAAATACAAAGACTAACGCTATCATTATTAATGAAGATTTTACTTTCAGAAATGCAGAAAAGAAAACAGCAGGTATTACTACAAAAATCATATAAAACATAACGAAACCTAATGTTACCCCTCTGCTCTGAGGTTTAAAATTGCCCATATACAACTCATAGCCTAGTTGATGGATAGAGAAAACAACAAAACACCCCATCAATGCGATGATAATCTTGAACACAAATTTTTTATTTATTCCAGATCCCATATTTTTCTAGTCGCAAAAATAAAAACATATCCATTTATCACACTCCCCGCCATCAATATAACCCTGAGTGGATGCAATGAGTACCATTCAAAAAACAAATAACACATTCCAAAAAATAAAATCGCAAAGCCCATTCTAAATTCCGCAAACAAAGCTACAAATAAAACAGGGGATGCAATCAATAAAAAATAGAAAGATATAAATATCATTCCAACACTTCTGTGGGAAGTAACATCAAACATACTCATATACAAGGTCGAGCCAAGAATGTAACTACCAATCATAATAACCATTGATATAACAAAAATTATTAATTTTAAAAAAACTTATTTTTTACTCCAGACACCATACTGTTCTAACACCTATTCCGATATACGTTCTACCAGAAGTGCTAATTGTTCTAAGTTTAAAGTTCAGTCATTAAAGGAAGGAAACCCAGATCAAGAAGTTTGATCTCAACATCATTAGCCTTGCCTATATGTTCTTTATTATTTCCATCAAAAACATCTTCAGTTGAAACAATGATAGTTCCTTTTTGTTGCCCTTCATGTATGACAGGCACAACTCTTGCCGCTTCTGGAATTAATTCCGGCAGGAGAATAAATGGGATATATACCATCCAGCCACATGATATTCTATCTGGGAACACTTTTTTAAAGACCTCAGTATATCCAACATCTTTTGTGATTATTTCAGGAAAACTATAACCAGCAGATTCCACATATAAATTCGTACAATTATTATTAACTTTCAAAAGGTAATCTAAAAACCGGAGCATTGTATCCACATTAATTTTTTGTTCATTCAAATCAACATAGAAACTGATAACAATACTGAGTGGATTATTTCTGCGCCCTAGACTGGAATATGATGGATAACAATCGATACCACAGCTATCTTCATCTGGACTACCATCCCATATACCTGTGGTCCAGTTAGGATAGTCTTTTTCGTATTTTTTTCCCCAACGAACCAATACTTCTTTTGAAATATCGTCCTCAATAAAAACCTGATGTTGTAGGGCCTGTTTTCTCGAGTATCCTTGTTCATACCATTTTTTTTTAGTTCCCAACATCAAATCTAATTGTTGGGTGATCCCTTTAAAAATAGTAGCTAATGTCATGGGGCGTATTGGTGTTTCACAACCAAACTCTTGCACTATTCTGAAATCTAACTTCATGGCTGATACCTTACAATAATATCTTTCATCCCGGAAAACATACTTTGAAAATAAGCGTAGCTAATAGGCTGCATAAAGATCCAGATAACTTTTAAAGGCTGATTAACGGTTGTGACTGCCTGATGCCGTGATGCTTGGTTAATTGCGCTTCTATCACCCTGCCACCAAGATTTTTTCTGTCGGGAACTAATGAAAAACTGATCATACCTCGCTTTCGCCTCCCAGAACTGACACAGTTTATCTTTCCAGCCGTCAAATGAAACACCACAGTACTTAAACTCCTGAATCTGCTGCGTTTCAGAGTTATAAAATGTGCCGCAAATGCGCGTCTGGTAACTTATGGTAATAATGCTCCAGCGCGAGCAACGTCTTACCATAGGTAATACTTTTCCTTCCGGGGGACAGTTTTTACACGTTTTTTCGTCGGTTTTGGCCTGTGCTCCCGTGTTGGCCTGTGCTCGCGTTTTGGTATCCGCACCCTCATAACTCACGGTTTCCGAATGATCCATATCGTCTTCCCAGAAATCACCGTGAGTTTCAGCGCTGACAGCTATTGGCTCATGTAGAGCAGGATCGTAAGCTTTCCCCTGGTAATCAAATCCGCCTTTGCTGCTGCTCCATGCCCCTCCATAAGTAGGATCCGACATACCGTAATCGTCCCAGCCTCCGTCACTTCCTGACATTGGGTATGTAGGCGAGCCAATTGCACCGCCCGCTGCTCCTGCACTACCTGTCGCAACTCCTGTCCCTATACCAATGAAGGCCATCAGAGTCCTCTCCTTTCCCTGTTTATCACCACATGTTTAAAATCTTTCAGGCGCTGATCCGCTGAATAGCCGTTGTAAGTTTTCAGCCATTTTTCCACTTCAGGTTTCTGATAAAACTCCGGATAAAAAACCTCCAGTCGCAAAAAATCCCGCCTCACGTTTTTTTCACTCAATTGCAACGTGTTTGCATAGTCCAGCGCTTTCCTCAGGCGGGCGAGGAATATGTCATCCGGTTCTTTTATGACCGGGTATTTCTTCTTCAGTTTTTGAGCTGTATCTCGGACAAAATCATCGTCCTCCATTTTATTAACTTCGGTGCACTGCTCTTCCGTCAGTTTCAGCATATAAATTCCTTTTGCTTCAATGAATAAACGCGTTTATCCACAGTGGAGTACCATTGAGCGATATCCTTGGTTAATTTCCAGTGTTGCTGTTCGTTCAGTTGCTCACCGAGCCTGACCTGAACTCTAGGATCCTGAAGACGCAGCAAAGCAATTCTCCCATCAGGCAGTTCAGCATTCAGGCACTGTTGTAAATGTGCTAGTAGCTCAGAGAGTGATAATGCAGACAGGATCCAGGATACGGCTGGCAAATGTTGTTCAAGTTCTGTTAACTGTTCTCTGAACGCCATAGCCGTGCGCATATCAATCAGCCAGGGCCCTGCGAAAGCAATTCTGGAATCAGGATATTTATCAAATAATGGCAGGACAGCACTATCAGTGGTTTGAAGCGCCTCACCATAGTGGCGCTCATACTGGAGGCCATCTACCAGGGCAAACAACGAGGTTCTTGTCGATGCGATCAACTCCTGGCTTGCAAGGCTGAAACTCATATTCATGACTCACCTCTAACAACAAAAGTATCGCCATTCATCGCAGCCTTCATCAGGCAACTGAGGCAAATACCACTCCCTGCCACCGCCTGAAATGGCATTGTCGCTGCTGCCGTCATCGCCGTCCTTTTCACTTTCCGCACATATTGGCTTGTCGTGCCGTACTCTATTTTCCCTGGCTCGATTTTCAGGTAACTGCCGCCACCGTTGAGCGTGATGCGTTTTTTACCCGCAAATAAAATGTCATCGGCTGAAGTGAAGGTGAGTTTCTGTTCGGCAAATAGCCGCATATTGCCATTCTGGGCCTGCATCTCAACCGGACCTTCCCCCGACTTCAAGCTTAACTGCCCGCTACGGGCAAACAGCCCCAGTTTATCGCCGGTCAGCACCGTCATATTGCCCATCACACCGGCACTGATATCGCCTCCGGCATTGATCACCACATTGTCACGGGCACTTAGCTGCATATCTTCACCACTGGTGAGCGCCACGCCCTGTGGGGCCGAGAAATGAATAACCTCATTGAGTGGCTCCAGCCGCTGCGTAAACATCGCCCTCTGGCTATCAATATCAGCCTTGAGCGCTTCTGCCTGTCTGGCGGCAGCTTCCAGCTGTTCTATCTGCTGCTGAAGGTGATCTATCTCTTTCAGCGCGACATCCATATCCAATACTTGACCAGCTGCTTTCTGCTGCCCATCGGCACTGACAAACAACCCTTTAGCCGCACGTATTGCGCCGTATTCATCGGTGCGTAACTCTGCGCCCATCCCACGTGCTTTCCCCTGCGCATCCACCAGATGGCCGTGACTCAACTGGGTTTTGCCAAATTCGGTGGCGAACTTGATATGCTCCTCGCCACGTTTGTCTTCCATCCGCAATTTTGTATTGGCAGGCGTCCTGAGAATATTGCGGGTGTGGTTATCTCGGGTGACGTGATCTGGATATTCTGAGTCGTGAAGTGCATAGGCAATATAGGGTAAATCAATATCGCCTTTACTGAACGCTATCGCCACCTCTGCACCATCGATCAGTGGGGTATGCCAGCCATAAGTTTCACCGGTATACGGCTTCGCCATTCGTAACCATAAATAGGCAAACCCTTGTTCCGTGCCGTTACGGTCAACATCCAGTTTGACTCGGTAGCGGCCCGTATCATCCAGCCAAGCATACGGGTCGTTCTTCTCTCGGCTCTCTATTCTTGCTGGGAGTGTGCCGTGGATTTGTGGACGCGCAATTACTGTCGGGCGAAAACAATAACGCTCACTGTACGGCATGCCCCACACCGAAACATGCAGGCGGGAATCTCGGGCGGCGCTGAAAGTGGTGAGTGTGATAACCACGCCTTCTTTCATGGCTTCAATCACATTCCCTTGCGGCTCTAATACCATACCCGGTGTCAGGCTGGACGCATTACTGAACAAATGAAGACGGGCGGATTGATTTAGCTCACGCTCATGATGAAGTCGGGCATAAAACGCACCACTTTCCGTTTCCGGTTCGGGGTCTGTATCATCACCGGCCGTCAAATAAGGGGCGCCGTAATAGTAATATTCACCGGTGGTCACCGTATCGTTACGCACATCGACAGTGGCATCCAGTGGCGTCATGGCTAAACGATAGTTGTAGTCACGGGTGCTGACACCCTGAGTGACAACATGATGCCAACTGCGGACATTCCAAACAGACTCCACAGCACCATCGTCAAGGCCCGAAGGTTCGCGATAAGGAAGACGCACATCAAACTGGTAATGTAACTGGCTGTCGGCAAATATCAGCATCTCCTGTTCCGTCGCTGACTGCATTTCAGAGCGGAACCAAATACCCACTTCAGACAGTAACCGCTGAATAAACTGTAAATCCGTTTCCCGCCATTGGGTTATCAATTCTCGCGACGGGTATGTCCGTTCAAGGCGAAAGTCAAAGTCTGGCCCTTCCAACCCATGTTGACGAAGGATCCCTTCCACGACTTCAGGCACGGACTGATTCAGGAAAACTCCACTGCTTCGAGTGTGAGAAAGTAACGCAAGTCGGGATTCAAGGATGACACGGTAGTGCGACTGGTCAACAGAGGTGGACAACCATTCCAGTTGAGTGAGCACCCCGTAAACCACTTTGCCGCTGCGCATCCGCAAAGTGGCATACTTCATCAGGATTTGCTCAGGCGGAATATTCATCGCCGGAACGGTAAATTCAATATCCCAGCTAAAAGGTGTGTTTAACGCCTCACGCCCGCGAAAGCGCAATACATCCGGTTTCACTGTGCTGTCGTTAATTTCCAGCACATAGTCGGACTGACCATCAAAAAGCCGTAACCGGTTATCCATAACGTTATCCCTTTATCGGCACCAGTGATAATCCATTGCTACCCAATTCAATGGTGCGTGGTTTGTCTGGGTCAAGTTCATCTCGGCTCAGCACCAGACGCCAAGTGTTCTCTTTCATGTCGGGACGATTAAACAACCCTATGATGGCAACAAATTGCGTGTTTTCATCCATTGGCATGTCCAGTGTGACGTTGCCTTTCGGCATCACCAGTAAAGACCGCGAGGCCAGAATATCGTCTTTAAGCACCGTATCAGCATTACGCAGCAGGGTCTGATAGTCGGCCGAATCCACATTCTTTCTATCTTTCAGTTGATACACTCGCACCATCGTCGATAACGGTGTTTGCTCACCGTCAGCATTAATCGCTGCGCGGGGAGAAAAATCCAAATGCAGCGTTTTTATCTGTTTATAAAAAATGGATTTCGTCAAATTAACGGTTCCATCCTTGACGGTCTGAGTCAAACCACAACCCGCCAGCAGGACACTCAGGGTCAGGAGAAGCAGCCGCCATCCAGTGACTAGTGTTGCCATTCAGAAATTCCTTTTATTGAGTCATGAAAATAGGGGGAGTTATTCAAAGCGGTAATGACCATCTTCTGCCGGAGGCAAAGGCGCGCATGTCAGCCCTTCATAGCAACCCAAGCTGACTGTGATAAATTGTCGGTTATCGTTGAGTTTTCCATTCTTCAGTCCAAGCAAGCCAGTGCGCCCCAATTGGATACGTCGGTTCTTTTCAAGCCGAGGCTCAGGCAGCAGTTTGACGGGCACGGTTAGGCGCAAACGTACATCACTCCGATAACCCAAGTAGACTCGCATTAGTGCCAGTAAATCGGTATGTAGCGATCCGCCGGGAAGCCAACCGTTAGCTTCTGCTGGATTAGACGTCAACAGTGTGACCTTTACGCGACTGTTAGCCTCTTTGGCTGTTTTACCTAATGTCGCCCGCTGCGATAACGACACTCTATTTTCGCGACTCAAACGACTGCGAGGGGTCACGTGGATTTTAACCGGATCATGCTGAACAACCGTGGCTTCAGTATCTGGTGCCAGTAGATTGACCAATGCACGGATCCCTTCGGCATTACGTGTGGGTAACCTCATCGTGCCTAATAGCGCTAAAAAACGGGAAACTGGCGTAGCGATGTGTTCTGCCGTACCAGGAATACCCAGCCCCACTAGCCCCAACAAGCATTGAGAAGTTGCGTCTGTACCACCCGCCTCAAACGTCGCAGGGTAGGCATACTTTCGCCAAATACGATAATACTGGGTGGTGATGCGATGATTAAATATATCCAGAAATGCCGTTAGGGCTTCATGTCCTTCTCGGCGTAAGGCTATATCATCCAAATACGTACTAGGTAACGGGGAGTCCACACCGTACATGCCAAGAAATGTGGTCCGTACGGTGGGCGGTAAATCTGGATTATCTTCTTCGGTTTCAACGACTTTTAACTCGCTAACTGGAAATCCCATTCCCGGCCATGGGCGAAAGCGCACAGGATCGGTTCCTGGGTGGCTAGTCCCCCCAAGTAAAGGAGAATTCGGCGAGGCCTGCTCTAACAACTGACAAAATCGATAAAAGTTAACGCGCCAGATATCTTGACTTAATGCTTGTGTCAGCCCGGTACGTGCTGACTGTGGTTCTCGCACCATCTCAGTCGTTTCCCTGTGGGTTGCAACACCAGAGTTAACTGGTTGAAAAGATGTATATCGGCGTAGAGTGCGAAGAAGCGATGCAACATTTCACCAAATAAATTCACATCACCAATACCCGCAAAATTATCCAGATTGAGGGTCACTTCGATATCCACGCCTCTTAGCATGAACCCCCGCTCAAAACGGCGAATAAGCGTGTGTTTTACCGCGACAATCGCCTCCAGACGGCGGCGATTCATCTCATCATCCGTCCAGTCGTAGAGCGCCAAAGTCCCTCGGAGTACCTCTGGGTTATCCATCATACTGAGGAAGTTTGAACCTAGGTGGCTCATTACCCGCCAGTGAAAGCGATCATTCGCTGGAGGGTACAGCGGCAGACTTGGTGCCGACAGGTTGAGCACTCGAACCGGCACTTTGCCCGTTTTTACCACCCGATCCAGTAGGGTACTTTCCAGTGCTTTACGGGGCAGTTGGCCGTTAGTGCCAGTAATGCGCATGGAGAGCGATTCTGGTTTTTCTGCCAGTTGCTCCATTTCAAAGGAGCGCCCACCGAGGATAAGCCAAGTATCGTACAAGCCTGATGCCCCCCGTTTAACACGGGTATGATAGTAACGCTCCGGCGCATCGTGACGCATCATGCCACCTCGATGACGAAAACTGGTAAAGGGCACGTACGCATGTTTCCCGTTTTTAACCGCGCCATGGATATTGTCTACGCTATATATTTCGGTATGCCCATCCTGAAGACGCAGCGGCCGCAAAAGATATTCGTTATCCAAGGGGTTGAGTGTCAACGGATCGGCTTCTAGGGTGAAGAGATTGATCACGGGAGCACAATGCAAACGAAAGTTTTCAGTCTCAAACGGCAAGTCAGACGACCAAGCTTCATTGAGTACAATGTCAATTTCGAACCAGTTGTTATCTGGCGTCAGGCCAATGGTTTCTAACCCATGCAGCTCCACAAACATAAACTTCGGCCGAAAGCTAAAATACTCCAGCAATAACTGATAACCGCTAAAAGCAGACTCGGCTTTAGGCCACAACCTGTCTTTATCGTCAAAGCCCATGGGTTTGCACCAACCATCAAACATTCGGCGTTCTGTACGTGTTCCCGCATGACGGGCATACATAGCATGAACATTGCGGGTTAATGCCAGATGCAGTGCAGAGCTAACAGGACTTTCTGCATGGAGATAAATGGCCACTTTATCTATCCCCGCTTTCGCCCAGTCCGTCTTTTCCGTGCATTCAAAACGTAGGCGTATGGCAGAACGTCCATCGGTTTCTGTCTGTAACTGCGCATCAGCAAGGTGTATTGGTTGAAGTGTGACATCCCGAGTGGTGCGGTATTGGCAATGGGTTTTATGTTGCCCTACAGGGCGGGACAAAACAGAAAAGCCCTCCGTCAATGACTCGGCTTGGCGTAAGTTACGCCAATCGGGTGAAAACTCGACAATTGCCAAGGACGGAATAGTGCGCATGTAATGTGGCCAGAGCAGGCTGACTAGCCCTTCCGTGAGCTCAGGTAGATCGTCATCAAGTTTTTCACGCATGCGGCCCATGAGGAAAGCGAAGCCTTCGAACAGGCGTTCCACATAGGGGTCTCGACCGCCTGGTTTATCCAAGTTAAGCATGGCTGCTCGGTCTGGATGGGCGCGGGTAAATTCTTTACCGGCTTCACGCAGATAGCGCATTTCGGCTTCATAGTAGCGCAGCGTTAAATCATCCATGCCTAGGGCTCCTAAAAATCATCAAAGAAAAAATAACGTTAGCCACAAAGCACCATCGCTCGAGCCGGATCGATGGCAATAAGACCGGCCATCAATGTTTCCATTTCTGGTGTCAGTCGAGCTTTATCAGACTCGCTACGACCTGCTTTCATACGCAATAATTTCAAACGGCGAGCCTGCACTTCAAACAGTAAAGCCGGTTCCCAATCACTGAGCGTCAAGTGCGGCCCTGTCACGGCGAGTTCTCCGAGTAAATACAATGCCATATCGTTACGCCCATATTGTTCTGCCACCCTTGCCATCAGCAGCCGTATTAGCCAACGATGACGGGGGGCGTCCATACCTGGGCGTGTCTGTAGCCAAGTTATTGCGGCTTCTGGGCCCTCGCTATCCCCTTTTTCCATGGCCTCGGTTTCTAGCGTAAGCACATCATCAGCTTGGCTATTGGCAACACTGACCGGCGTATCATGGAAGGTCAGTTTATCTTCGCTCACTTTCTCGTTAATCCAGCTCAGGGTGACCTCATCGGCAAATGGAGTGCCATCGTTCCAAGCTAAAGTTTCCAATGCAGGAAGACGTTTCAGGAACAACCGTAGATCGAGCAAAATATATTCAGACCATGCATCCCAGGGCTGGCCAGCTCGATTTAACCCCTGCCAGAGGTACCACTGAACGTCGAGCCAAAAATGGTTCACACCTTCGCAGTACATCTGGCTAGCCTGCTCAACCAACTCTGCCCAACTCTGCTGACGATATAGGCGTTTGAGCTGTGCACGGTACTCCGGTTTTGGTGGTTGAAGTCGGGTACGACCGCTGGCATCCAAGGCTGGAATTTGGTCGACCGTATCCCAACGCACTGTTTTCATCAGCCGGTGTGAAGCAAGCCAACCGTGCGGTTGCTCCCCGAGCCAGCGGGAAAGTAATTTTGTCTGATCCAGTAAATCACGGCCTGACTGGACGGTAGACAACTGAGGAGAATGGCGGGTAACGACGGTGGATGCTGGCTCTTGAGTGCTACTATTTTGCGGCACAAGCGCCCCCAGCCCACCGGAACGCGCCAAACGATTTTCAAGTGCAGTGCACAATCCAGCAAAAGAAGGTTGTTCATTCTCCGGCCAATGACTGACCGCAACATGCAGATGATAGAGCGCACCAGCCGTTAACTCCGCATCCGCACGCGCTACCTCTGGCCATAGCGCAAGGCTATCGAGCACTTTTGCACTATTAAGCCACTCCAGTGCGCTCTTACGAGCAACAGGGCGTAGCGGATAGCAGAGGGAACCAAAGCGAGTTATCATCGCCGACAGCAATGTTAACCCCTCTGCCAGCCCTTTTTCCCCATCACAATGAAGACGTGCTTGAATGTACCAAGTCACTACGCGGATATCTTTGGCAGTCTGACAAAGGAGTTTCTCTGCTAGTTGGCACAATAGTTCTGGGCTGGCCCCTGAAAGCTTGTTGATCTCCTCTCTCATCGACTGAAAATCGTCTTGATAAGCGGGATCTTCACCGGCATCAGCCTCAGGGCTGATGGGCATCAACCAGCTACTCCATAGGGATGAGGCATTTTCAGCAAGGGAGAGTAATTTCTGTTGTTCGGCCTTATCTGCTGCGCATACGGCTAATAATACTTCCGGTGAACTCATGCTTTTCCCCGCTGGTTTATTTTTTTCATCACACCCATCATTCCCACTGGCCCGTCACCGCAGTCATTCTGCTTGTGCAATAAATTGTTCAACGCTTTCCGCCCCCGACTCAATATTGAAAATTGACTCAGGCAGGCGGAACCCTTGAAGTTTGAGGAGCGCCAGCGGCCCGTCACCGAGCTCGCTACGTAGGATGAACTTGATGGGATTTCCGTCTTGAGTCGTCCAAACCAATTGAGTTCGACCGCTGTCCAGAGGGGTCACTTGGGCCTTATCAAGTAAACGAATTAAACCCCAATTACCTTGGTTATCAGCATAGAGTCGCATGCCTGTATTGACGCCGCGCCAGCTAAGTTGAACACCGGGATAGTAGGTATTTCCCGGCCAAGTGAAACTCTGCCAACTCTCCATCTGATTAAAGTAATCCAGATTCTGCTCATCAACGGTGAGTTGAATTCGAGCGATATCTTTAGATGGGCGCGCCATGAGTTCGAAATGCACGCTGGCATCCCCTTGGGCAAATACAATGTCCGAAGTATCCGCTAACTGGTTAATCGCATTAAGGAAGGCCGGATTGACTGTCATCCCTTGGCTAGCCGCAGGATCTACCACCCAACGATTGCCTTCTTGATGTAGAATCCCCGCGAGGTTGGCTTTCAGGAATGCGGTAATGCGCCCTGAATCGCTACGCAGGAACTGTGCTAACAACGGTAGCGAAGCATCACTGCCCGTCGCCTTAAATGGATAACGACCAGCAAAAGCTTTATTCCACTGATCAACAATAGAATTCTGCCAACGGGCATTCAGGCTACCGGCTGCTGGAGCCAGCACTTGTCGCCATGCCAGATCCAGTGGCTGCACAAATAGCGCCTGACCAAAGCCGCCCCATTCCTGCCCAAGACTCGCGGCCATCAAACTGCCATAGTCGCGAGTATCTGTCAGATCGATAGCTTTGCCCTGAAAGACCGTCTGGGCCAACATTTGTGACATCGCCTGCGGGTCTGGCGCACTGGTGACTTGTTGAAGTTTTAAGCGAACCTGTGTAACGCGAGCGAGCCATGACTGAAAACTCAAATTACCGTTGTTACCCGTACCGTCTTTGCCTTCTATAACCCCTAATAATGGAGCAAATACGCTGTCCAGCGGACCACGAGGCCCTTGGGCTTGCTGTATAAATTGTTTAGCGTTCTTTTCCCGTCCCATCAGTTTCTTCGCTGAATCTACAATCGAATCCGCCAATGCCTCACCTTTCTGGCCCGTTTTCCCCTGCCAAGCAAGCGTATCCATTAAAGCAACTAACGGTGATTGGCGTATATCCGCCAGCAGATTGAGTTGAGCAATGGCCTCTGAGAGTGAGCTCGCTGCATGCCATTGAATGCTGTTAACCATATTCAGCCAAGCATTGCCAAAGTCAGTAAAATAGCGATCCGTCAGTCGCGCTTTTAGAGCTTCCGGCGACATCTCACTATCCGGTTGATATGTTTTGTCCGTCAGTACCCAATCGATTTCATTGCGACGGTTTTTCACTACATCATCAATAGCCCCTTGGACTTGCTCTTCCCAAGCCTGACGGGTAAACATGCCCGGTACGACCTCATCTGTGCTGAATAATGTTGACGCATCCGTATCACCGGTCATATCAGCCAGTGTTAAGTCTGGCCAGTTGCTGGCAATGCGCTTGAGCATATCTTGATACAACCCCGCATCTGCGTTGCGTTGCCCTATTTGTTTAAGCAAAATTTGGCGAACGGTACTAATCAGTTCGGTATCAGGTTTTATTTTCCATTCCGGATGTCTCGGGAGGTTTTGGGCATAAAAACCCAGTAATTTCGGTGCCTGCGATTGCCAAACCCCATCAGGCACACCTTCTCGTTTCGGCCAGGACTGCATCGTGTTTTTCGACAACCAAACTGCATCAGCTTTATCAGGATGAGACAGCATCAGGTAGCTTTTAAGCAGGTCGTAGGCACGTTGCGTGCCCTGTACTCTGGCCTCGCTCGCCGGAGGTAACAGCACAAAAGCGTTCAGTTGCTGATGAAGATGTTCAGCCGTGGCATCGCGCATGAGTTCATTGTTATTACGGGTATACAGTGGCCAGAGAGCAGCCAGAGTGTCACTATCTTGATTTAGCCCAAAACGGGTATACCAAGGCGCGCCTTTTGCCTCACGGTTTTGTAAACGAGCAATGGCCTGTTGAAGGATGAGTTGGTTACGCAGACGTTCTGGCAGTGGCTGTTTGATATCACCAGCTAGTCGGGCTGTCTCTTGCGCCTGATATATTTGTGTCCGGTTGACACTCAGTGACAACAACGTACCCGCAGCCCAAAAAGCAACCAGAGCCAAGAGTAAGAACCGCAGCAACTTCAACCCATCGACAGTCAATTTTTTCGCGGTCACATTTTGGCTGTCTTCTATCACGGCCTGCCAAGCAGGGCTGCTCTGCCGAACGTGAGGTGTGATATCTGCACCGACAAGTTCTGGGCTTATCATGAGGCCACGAAGGCGATAAGCAGCAGTCCCCTGCATCAGTCCGTTTAATAAGGCTGTCAGTCGGGCTTTTAGCTCACCTTGTAGACGGGAAGACAGTCGCAACAGCCAGTCATGACGGGAATCGTTCAATATCTGCGCCATCCCGGCATGACGTAACCGAGGAACCAGTTCATCAAGAGAAGAAAGCGCCTCTTCTGGCGAGGTGCGTAATCCGAACAAAGTGCCTATTGGTGCCCGTTCTCTTTCTTGCTGTGAACCGTCTTCTTTATCTATCAACCACAACCATACCGGAGCCTGCCAGCCCAGCACTTTATCGGTTCTCTGGCGGTTGCGTAAAAAGGCATCACGTTCGATTGCCGAGGGGAGCGAATCGGTATTGAACACTTGTACAATACCGTCTAGCGGGCGGCGTGGTCTCACCTGTTTCAATGAGGTCAGGAACACGCTATCCGGCAGCAACTGAGCATCACCCGCATGGACGAGAACAATACCGTCACCTTCCTGCCACCTATCACGCGTTAACCCTGGAACCGCTTTCTCAACGTCAGCACTATCTCCCTGTACCAGTAGGATGCGGACTTTGTTTTTCCAGAAACGGCCATAGCGCAGGTGAAGGTGTTCCGTGAGAGAGGCTGCGTTGAAATTATTGGCTATTGCTTCAGAATGAAGAGTGAAATTGGCTTCGTCACGACTAACCGACTGCTGATTTTTTTGGAACGACAACCGCACACCAGACTTACCCGCGCGTTCGAACCCTTTTTCGATGAGCCATCCCAGTAAGATGAGTGTTACGGCTATTGACAGACAGAGGGTGAGTAGTCTGGTACGGTCTAATGGACCAATCCCTGTCCAGTCAGCCATTTTTTCTGGCATAGATAAAAATAAAAAGGTGATGATGACTGTCAAAAAAATCAAGACAGAAACAATAGCCCCGATGAGTGTTTTTATTTTCACAATAAATCCTGATTTATCCCTGTTTTATCACCGGGTGTAATACCGACAACCCAGATTTCAGCTGTGTCAGTTTCAGCGACAACAATCTGTGATCCTCCCTGTTGAGCTAGCGTTGCCGCGAGGATGGTAGCAATCCAAGCTGCGGCCTTGCCGGTATAGCCCGTCGTCTGATCCACATCGCGGCTTTCTTCAGTCATGCTAAATACCAGCCCATTTTCTTCACAGGCTGAGCTCCACTCCCCTCCTACAGCCAGTGTGTTACCAGTAGTGAATGCCCCTTTCACCATTTCTGCGGAGGTTTTACTCCATAACAAAGCTCTACCCAAGGTTTTGGAGAGTGTATTAATGCTGCCTTTTTCAGGGCGATGTAGCCTGACAGCATCAGGAAAGTCGGAGTGATATCGGTTTAGTAGGAGAGCCCATGTCATGGCTTCACCTTCATCTTCCTGAGGCATTGCGCGTACCACAGCGCTGATAGAGACAAAAACGGCTGGTTGCTCCCATTCCTCATCCAGCCAAAGATCAAAAGCGGTCAAACCTTTAGTGCGCAATAGACGAAACCTCCTGCCGGTCTGTGACATGAGGAGGTTCAGAATCTGCTCATCAGCATCCTGAACACCCGTAATATCACAGTCGACCATTAACCCGCAGGGGACGCTAACGGGAACTTTAGCCAGTACAGGCTTAATCTGGCTAACGATTGTCTTCATCCCAAGGTCGAGATCTTGAGATTGTTGATGGTCACTAAATCCCGGTAACCTGGAATGGCGAACAGGCATACCTCCTGCTCTAGGTATTTGGACATGGAGTTGAGACTCGGCGGATTTAATGGCTTTAAGTAATTTCTCCGGCCCAGTACCAAGCTGTGTGATAATCCCAGAGTTTAAAATCCAGGCGAATCTCTGCCCCCGCGTTGTTTCTTCTGTGAGTAATTGCAACCGCTCACAGTCCCATGATACAGCCCATACCTGATCACATTTATAGCCGAGTCTGCGGATACTAAACATTAAGCCCCATAGGCAAAAGGGTAATCCTGATGCCATAAACCAGAATACCGGCCCCGTACGTTCTGCAGTCCATACCCCAAATGTCATGGCATTCCCTATAACCATGATGGCCCCAAGGAAATATAACCAACGGCGGGTATCGGGCCGATGGATCTGAGGAGCCACTTCAGGGATAGCATCCAGATAGACAGGCATTGTTACCCCACCTTCGCTGCCGAAAATGAGCTAATCAATGTGCAACCACAGCCACATTTATGCCCATGAAACGCCACTGGGATCCCGCTATCCAAATAATTTGGATTACCCTCAACAATGGTGGTCGGGCCATGCCCTTTGATCGGGCAGGAAACCTCATCGCCTTTTCGGGCAACACCAATACCACCAAATTTCATTTTTTCTGAACTGGTTAATACAGTGCCACCATGAGTGGTTTTATCGCCTTTGCGAATAATATTCAGCATATCTGTCTCGGAGATTAATTATTACTAGTAGCCCGATATTGGAGGGTTTCCATTCTTGTTATTATTTACGTATTACTTCTGGACATATAACCATTAACTAAAAACTCACTGGCAGGGAAATATATAACTAATAATATAGATCCAAAATCAATCTGGAAATGATTTGGTCACAACTCGACTGCCTTGCTCTTCTTCATTGAAATATATTTTTTTTTCACCACCATCAAACTGCTGAGTAACAATAAGGTTACCTGGCCCACTCCACTTGTATTCAGTGATAATACAATCATTATTACACTTCATGGAAAAGTTTTTTCCAAATACTATCTCCCCCTGAAGATTTGCTCTATCACTACTAGCTAACTCATTTCTATATTTAGAATAGGATTCTAGAATACTCATGTTTTTATAGTAACAATCGACAATATCACCATTCTTATAAACTTGTTCTATAGTTTGTTCCTTATGCACACACTCCGCAGTAGAAACCTTATCCCCCTCACTCAATTGAGAATAAATAACGGCTCTATTTTTAAGGACAAAAACTAATGAACTATCAACCTTAATAAAGAATGAAAATGGATATATACATTCAATCGAAGGATTTACCGGAGTAATTAATTCCAATGTATTATTCAGTTCAACATTGTAACCAGACAAAAAAACATAATATAATTCAACGACTTTTTGACTACCCCAGTATTGTAAAGGGGTCATTTCTTCTTTGTGGTACTCATATTTACAAACACCTTCTACAGTTACATTTTTATCATCAATAACAATTTCTCTTCCTTTAAAAACTTCATTTATTGAATATTCCGCCACATCTTGCCCTTGCGGATCGATACGTTCAGAAACTACATAACGCTTCCATACTGTTGTATTATTATTCGAAAACGGAAGTAAAGGCGCAGAACTATCCACTTTCGCGCTTGCTAAAGACGAAATTAAAATAAATATAAAAATCAGTAGCGACTTAATCACTATAAAACACCTTATTATCAATGAGAGGAATCGTAAATGTTGTTTAAAAACATGTTATTTTCTGCAGACCGTCTTCTCACAAGCCCTGTATCACCCTGATTAGTTATATCTAAAAATTCATGAGCAGCTAACTCATATTCCTCAGAGTTAATTAGTCTTAATAAGGCAGGTGCTTTATTGGCAGCAAAGAAATACTCCCCACAGTTAAATAACAAACTAACCAGAGCATCAAATTCATACTGATATAAATCAACGTTAACATCTCTTTTAACACCATTTTCAAATCTAATTAAATCAGCCTCAAAAATTTCTTTTGCTTTATTCTCAGTAATTCCCCCTTGATACTCAGATGGTAATGTAATATTTTCGCATCGTCGCTTCTCTATTAAATGTCCGAAACCTATGGTGCAATACCCTTCTGAATCATTATAAGCATTAAGGCCTAACGACTCCCATCCTTTGATAAAGTCCTTCCCTTTCTCAGATGTATGTAGTGTATTGATGTTCAGACGTTCTCCATCAGAGGTATTACTCATAAATGTATTTGTATATCCCTCTGATAAGATATCGATAGGGTCAGCCAAGTCACCACGTCTTAAAAATGGAGGACATGTTCTATCAGTAAGAGGTGTATTAATGTTATAAGCAATTTGGCCAGAGTATAGTTCAAAATGTAGCATATAAACTATGGCACCACCGATTGTAAGTGTTGGTTGGCCTGTAGCTAAATTTACAAGCTTGCCTGTATTACCAATATGATGTCCCTGTTTTACTTCATCCCCTATTCTGACAGCGATACTTGGTGGATCCAATTCCCCGTATCTAACAATAAATTTGCGGCCATCAGGTGTTGTATGAAGAATCGTTATCTCATTCGTTCTATCATAGAATTGACTAGTACCAAGAACTTTTCCATCACAGATCGCTACCACTTTTTCATATGGTTTAGTATATAAATCCCGCGCCGCATGCTTCCGGCGACCACCATTACGATTAGTACCGTATGCAGCCATATTCTGTTGATGCATATTCCTCCAGTCATATTGGGCCCACACGTGCTCAGGATCGTTTTCTGGTTTCACTATTAATGGGAAAATCACTTGTTTTTCCAGTTCCAAATTTACAGCATCCAAAAACACCACTGGGTGCATATGCCATGGATTTGGTCCCAGCCCTGTGACTTTTTCCATCCACTTTATCTTCTCGATAAACGCTTCCGTATACGTTTTCCACAGCGGTGCATCTGTGGTCAATGTGTCCAGATAAGTCTTCCAGAGTGGGTCATCCTTACCGTAATACCACTCACTGCCATGCTTGGCTATTATCCGGTAACGCTGATCGCGATAAGAAGTGTTATGCACTGCCTGCAAGTATTCTTGCTCTGAATACTGCCCATCATGATTACTGTCTATTCGCTCAAGCAAACGCTGATAGTTATATTCGTTTAACGTATGGCTGGTACGCGTTTCATCCTGCGCGGCTTTATGCATCTGTTCCAGAATGCCTTTTACAACATTATCCGGTTGCTCCACCCCATCTAGCAGATTAAAACTCGCCGACGCCTTATCTAACGTCACAAAACCCAATTCACCTAACGCATACTGCGACAGTGTCTTCACACTGTTTGCCACCAGATACCCATTTTCCTTGTGTATCTGGTAATAAGCCGGTTGTCCATTGACTTCCACTACCGGCACTTTCGACAATGTCACAATACCCGAAGCCAGCGTTTTGCGCGTACTGTCCACCATCTGTCCCTGAGCATCCTTCGTCAGCAGGGGCGCTGCCTTCGAGTACTTCAGAAAAGCAGGATGCTGCTCACCCACATGCTCTGGATTAGTGAGAAACGTCGGAAGCTTATCATCCATGCTAAAACACTCAATATGCACCTGATAGCGAGAGCGTTTCCCATTCTCTTCCGGAAGTTGGAAAAAACCCATATGCCCGATACTGTCACCCGCCTTAATGGCTATAGCCGTCGGGGGGTTGACCACTTCACCAAATACCGGCTCACTTGCCGAGGCCGTTGGTGTCACCGGTGTTAAACTGTCGCCATCAGAAACCACCCAAACACGATCACCTTTCTTCTGTTTACCCACATCACGACCCAGCGTGACCAGGCTAAAGATATTCACCGCATCCGTTGGCGGGGCGCCTGCTGCAACCGCTACCGGCCGGCTGACCTGCTGTGCGGTATTGTCCGGTTCGTAGCTCAACGGGAACCCCGCTGACAGTCTGCCAATGGCCTTGGTTTGCAGTACATCCTCACGACTCAGATAATACGACCAATCTGTGCGGGAGGTGCAACTCACCTTACCTGCAGGCTGAGTGTCGTAAGCCGGTGTACATTTCGCCCACCAGGATGGCACCGCCACCGACGGAGCCGCTTTTAAGCTCCCCCTATCTGATACCGTCCAGATTTTAGTCCCCACACTCAGCGTGGTGCCTGCCGTATTTTTTGTCTCTTCCGCTATCGTGACTTCAGTGAACTGCCGGCGATCACTGCCGCGGGTAATGATACTGTCACCCAGGGTCAACGGCGTATCTTTAGCGAGTGTTCCGGCAGCATTGCCACCGTTGGGGGCCAACACATCTTCCGCGCTGGTGTAATACCGCTGAGAACCCGTGTTCTTTCTATCGCGATCCCCACCCTGATCTGCATAAGCAGCAAAGGGAGCCAGATTCATATACAGCGTATAAAACGTCAGTCCGCTGTTATCGGTATCGCCCGGCTGAATGTAATGTTTCACTAACACAAATGATGTTGAAAAGTGCAGGCTTTCATCTCGCCACGGGATCGCAGTACTCTCATAGTCCTGACACATCCGCCAAGCAACAATCTCACCATCTGCCATGCAGCGAATGAACTGCTCTCCTTTATAGGGTTCACGGCGATACTGTTGTTCAGCATCACTGTTGGTGCTCAGAGCACACCAAGGGATGGTCGCATCTGTAATGTGGATACCTCCGTGCCACATGCCCTGACTTCCCACCAGGTATTGCCCTGAACTTTCCCCGTCCAGTTTCGACAACAAATCCTCCGCGGTGGAAAATGCATGACCATTCATATTCGAGGGAACGGGATAACTAAATTGGGGTAGCTTTGCTGGCATAGATGACCTTCCCTGTTAATCGCAGGCCCATTCATGTGGTTATTCTCAATACCCAGTTTCAACAGTAATTTCCAAAGAAGTCCCTGATTTTTTTTCATGAAATTCATAAGTGGTAATTTCATTTCCATAAGAGATTATTACTTTCAATACATTCTGGCCTTTCCACTGATGACTTATCATTCCATCCTTAATAGAATATTTCAAATCTCCCATTAACAGAGTTTTCTTCATGAGCTTAGCATTAGTAGAAATATCTCTTATCTTAGTGTATGCGTTATTAATATCCATTTTAACAAATTCACATGTATATTTATCATCACCATCAAATACGTCACTTACATTAGCATTTTTGCAATAGTCTAAAAATCCATCATTATTATCTTTCTGAGTTAATAAATTAGCAGTAGCTTTTCTAAAAAACACAATATAATAGTGGTCAATCAAAACCAAATAATCATCATTTTTAATTATTTCATTATAAATTGATGGACAAACTTCAGATTGCTCACTGGCTGTCAATACACTTATATTTTTCTCCAACTCGATACCCTCTTGGCTAAACAGCTTGCTATATAGCGAAACCGTAGTATCCGAATGAAAGTAAAGAATAGGTGTTTGTTTTATTTCTCTATACTCAATTGAACAGACGTCTTTGCTATTAAGAAGAGGATTTCTTATCGTAAGGAATCTATCATCAACTTTCACCTCAACCTGTTTATATATAGCGTTTAGGTTATGAAAGGTATCAGAGTCATGTTCCCCATAAACATCCATATTCGAAACTTTATAAAACTCCCAAACACCATTAATTCCCTCCTCACTAGGATATCCTTTCCATATGAATAAAAATAAAAATAAAAATAAAAAACACTTCTTTCCAAGTAACATATTTAAAACCTCAATTTATAATCTAATGAGAAGCATCATATATATTATTCAAAAATAAATTTCTCTCAGACCCCCTTCGAAGCACCAAGCCAGAGTCACCATCATTAGTTATATCTAGGAATTCCTGCGCTGCTCCTGAATAATCAGCTAGGTTTACCTTCCTTGTTAACATTGGAGTTTTTACATTAAGGCCATTCGCTCCAATGTTAAAAAGCAAACAAACCAATGCATCAAACTCATGCTGATACAATGGAACTGTAACTGAGTTTTTTACGCCATTAACATATGATGACAATCTGCTTTCAAATAACTCATCCGCTCTTAATCTTGTAATTCCATTACTAAACTCGTCAGTCAACTCAATACTTTCACAACTTTGCATTTCAATTAAATGACCATAACCGATGGTACAGAACCCTTTTGAGTCATTATAAGCATTTGCTCGAAAACCTTCCCATTCTTTAATGAAGGCTTTCCCTTCCTCAGAAATATTTAAATTAGCAATATCAATTCGATCTCTAGTCACTAAATCTTGTTCGAATGTATTTCGATATCCTTCCTGCAAAATTTCCAATGGGTCATGTAAGTCCCCTCTTCTGCTATATGGAATATCCGACGTATTATTAGGTGGGAACGTAGTATCTCCACCAGAATAATACTCAAAATGCAGCATATAAACAGTCTGCCCAGAAATTATATTAGGATGCTGTCCAGTATTCGGGTTAATCATTAATCCAGTTTTAGCTAGAGTGGCTCCCTGTCGAACATTATCACCAACTCTAACTAAAATACTATTATAATCCACCTCACCATATCGAACAAAAAAACGTCTCCCGTCATCCGTTTCATGCTCCATGGTAATTTGCCATGTACCATAATAATAATGAGATATACTTTTAACCTGACCATTGCAAATAGCAACAACCTCTATCAATGGCTCTGTATATAAATCCCGTGCAGCGTGCTTCCTTGTTCCATTACTTCTATTTCTACCAAATATAGCCTGAGATGCATTGCGGTCTGTTAATGCTGCCGCCCAATAATAGTTTTTCCACACTCCATTTATATCATTCTTAGGTTTTACTTTAAGAGGAAAAATAATTGATTTTGACTTTTTCTGGTTTAATGAACTCAAAAACACCACCGGGTGCATATGCCATGGATTTGGTCCCAGCCCTGTGACTTTTTCCATCCACTTTATCTTCTCGATAAACGCTTCCGTATACGTTTTCCACAGCGGTGCATCTGTGGTCAATGTGTCCAGATAAGTCTTCCAGAGTGGGTCATCCTTACCGTAATACCACTCACTGCCATGCTTGGCTATTATCCGGTAACGCTGATCGCGATAAGAAGTGTTATGCACTGCCTGCAAGTATTCTTGCTCTGAATACTGCCCATCATGATTACTGTCTATTCGCTCAAGCAAACGCTGATAGTTATATTCGTTTAACGTATGGCTGGTACGCGTTTCATCCTGCGCGGCTTTATGCATCTGTTCCAGAATGCCTTTTACAACATTATCCGGTTGCTCCACCCCATCTAGCAGATTAAAACTCGCCGACGCCTTATCTAACGTCACAAAACCCAATTCACCTAACGCATACTGCGACAGTGTCTTCACACTGTTTGCCGCCAGATACCCATTTTCCTTGTGTATCTGGTAATAAGCCGGTTGTCCATTGACTTCCACTACCGGCACTTTCGACAATGTCACAATACCCGAAGCCAGCGTTTTGCGCGTACTGTCCACCATCTGTCCCTGAGCATCCTTCGTCAGCAGGGGCGCTGCCTTCGAGTACTTCAGAAAAGCAGGATGCTGCTCACCCACATGCTCTGGATTAGTGAGAAACGTCGGAAGCTTATCATCCATGCTAAAACACTCAATATGCACCTGATAGCGAGAGCGTTTCCCATTCTCTTCCGGAAGTTGGAAAAAACCCATATGCCCGATACTGTCACCCGCCTTAATGGCTATAGCCGTCGGGGGGTTGACCACTTCACCAAATACCGGCTCACTTGCCGAGGCCGTTGGTGTCACCGGTGTTAAACTGTCGCCATCAGAAACCACCCAAACACGATCACCTTTCTTCTGTTTACCCACATCACGACCCAGCGTGACCAGGCTAAAGATATTCACCGCATCCGTTGGCGGGGCGCCTGCTGCAACCGCTACCGGCCGGCTGACCTGCTGTGCGGTATTGTCCGGTTCGTAGCTCAACGGGAACCCCGCTGACAGTCTGCCAATGGCCTTGGTTTGCAGTACATCCTCACGACTCAGATAATACGACCAATCTGTGCGGGAGGTGCAACTCACCTTACCTGCAGGCTGAGTGTCGTAAGCCGGTGTACATTTCGCCCACCAGGATGGCACCGCCACCGACGGAGCCGCTTTTAAGCTCCCCCTATCTGATACCGTCCAGATTTTAGTCCCCACACTCAGCGTGGTGCCTGCCGTATTTTTTGTCTCTTCCGCTATCGTGACTTCAGTGAACTGCCGGCGATCACTGCCGCGGGTAATGATACTGTCACCCAGGGTCAACGGCGTATCTTTAGCGAGTGTTCCGGCAGCATTGCCACCGTTGGGGGCCAACACATCTTCCGCGCTGGTGTAATACCGCTGAGAACCCGCGTTCTTTCTATCGCGATCCCCACCCTGCTCTGCATAAGCAGCAAAGGGGGCCAGATTCATATACAGCGTATAAAACGTCAGCCCGCTGTTATCGGTATCGCCCGGCTGAATGTAATGTTTCACTAACACAAATGATGTTGAAAAGTGCAGGCTTTCATCTCGCCACGGGATCGCAGTACTCTCATAGTCCTGACACATCCGCCAAGCAACAATCTCACCATCTGCCATGCAGCGAATGAACTGCTCTCCTATATAGGGTTCACGGCGATACTGTTGTTCAGCATCACTGTTGGTGCTCAGAGCACACCAAGGGATGGTCGCATCTGTAATGTGGATACCTCCGTGCCACATGCCCTGACTTCCCACCAGGTATTGCCCTGAACTTTCCCCGTCCAGTTTCGACAACAAATCCTCCGCGGTGGAAAATGCATGACCATTCATATTCGAGGGAACGGGATAACTAAATTGGGGTAGTTTTGCTGACATAGATGACCTTCCCTGTTAATCGCAGGCCCATTTGGCGGAATTTTTAGTAGTGACCGTGACTTCCGTTTGCTTAAAATCTGGGGTTTCCAAAGGCAGGCTGCTACCAGAACCCGGCACCAGATAATTCGCTGCCTTCACAATATAATCCCCTGCCGAACCGTGCTCTATCCCGCTCTGTCTCAGTTTCAGATACGAACCACCACCGTTTAGCGTCAGCGTTTTGGGGGTTGTGATGATGATTTCATCCTCACTGCTGGTAATCGTAACCTGCTGCTTGGCGAAGAGTGCCAGGGTGTTGTGCTGCGCCTGAATCTCCACATCACCCTGATTGGCCACCAATTTCGCCCCCTCTTTATGTACAAACAATCCCAGCGCCTTTTCGACGGAAACAGAGAGGTTTTTCATTGCGCCAATATCGAGGTGCTGTCCTGCATTTATCATGGTATTACGCGTGCTAGCCAGTTGTAGATGCTCACCGGAAGTGACAGCAATCCCCAGCGGCGCACTCGCCAGGACAACGGCTGACTGCAAACCTGATAGGCGATCTTTGACCAAGTTGAGTTGAGTCTGAATATCCGCAACAAGTGCACCTGCCTGTTCAGCAGCCGAATTCAGTGCCTGCATTTCGCTATTAGCTTGGTTAATCAGGTTAACGGCCGGCGCCATTTCCAGTACTTCACCTTGAGCTTTCAACTGGTCATCAGCGGTCAGGAAAAGACCTTTGGCTGCACGGACGGCACCAAATTCGTCAGTGCGCAGTTCAAACCCACTACCACGCTTTTCACGTTGCGCATTGACCAGATGCCCCATGTTCAGTTGGCTCTTACCAAACTCCGTTGCAAGTTTAATGTGTTCCTGCTGACGAAGATCCTCCATCCTGAGTTTGTTATTCGCTGGGGTTCGCCAAATATTACGTGTGTGGTTATCACTGGTGACATGGTCAGGATATTCAGAATCGTGCTGTGCGTAGGCGATATAAGGTCTGTCCGGATCGCCGCTGTCGAACACCACTGACACTTCTGTTCCATCAAGCAATGGAGCATGCCAACCGTACGTGTCACCAGCATAAGGTTTCGCCATACGTAACCATAAATAGGCATATCCCTGCTCTGTACTATTGCGATCGAAATCTAGCTTCACGCGATAACGACCCTGACTATCGAGCCAAGCATAGGTGTCGCCTTTCTCGGTGCTTTCTACTCTGGCAGGAAGTGAACCAGAAATGATCGGGCGGTTAAGTAGTGCGGGGCGATAACAAACTGTTTCACTGTATGGAATACCGTCAAACTCCAACCGGAAGCTGCTTTTACGTGAACCCTGGCTACGTACTGTCGTCACGACAATACCGTCTTTTAAGCCATCCGGTAGTGCGCCATCCGTCTCCAATACCTGACCGGGGGATAATAGTGGGCTGGTTGAACGACCACTAACAGTCAACTGGCCATTAAGGATACGTTCATGGCGCAATCGAGCATAAAACGCCCCCGTTTCTGTGCTCTGCGTATCACCTTCTGACAGGAACGGTTCCGCATAATGGTAGACTTCACCTGTTGTAATGCCTTCTGAACTACTAATACTTTCAGCGCTGTCCTGCGGGATGAGCGCCTCACGATAGTTATAGTCACGAGTCGCGACGCTCTCGCTCACCACGTTGTAGGTGGTTTGGATATCCCAAAGACTTTCCTGCCCACTGTCGCTCATACCTGCGGGATTTCGTAGCGGAAGACGGACACCGAATTGGTATTGCTCCTGAGAATCCTGAAATATCACGACGTCCTGTTCAACACGATTGTCCATTTCAAAACGCCAGTAAATGCCGACTTCTGCTAGTAGGCGTTGCACAAACTCCAGGTCACTTTCACGCCATTGAGTAATGAGTTCGCGCGCGGGATATTCCTGTGACAGACGGAACTCAAAGTCTGGGCCTTCAAAACCGTGTTTACGCAGAACCTGTTCCACGACTTCAGTCACGGATTGGTTAAGGTAAATTTCATTGTTTTTCGTGTGCTTCAACAGTGCAATTCGAGGTACTAGCGTCAGTGAATAGCAAGTTTCATCTGCCGAGGTAGAGAGGCGGCGAAAAGATTGCACCACACCATAGACGGTGCGCACTGGCCCCGCTGCCCCCCCCTGAAATACAGGAGCTTGGAAAGTAAAAGAGCCGGGTTTAAGCAGCAACGTGTCGCAGGCAATATCAGATTCACTGCAAGTGAGTGAGACGTTATATTGCCATGGGCGGCTGAAAGACTCTTCGGCATGAAAACTTAGCACGTCCAAGAAGTGCGGACAGTCATGTACATCCACATGGTAACGGGACTGCCCCTGAGCTTGCTTTAACTGACTGGCTACGCCACTCAATATCGAACTACTCATCTTTCGCGCCCTCATCACCAAACTCCAGCACAATCCCTTCTTCTTCATCCCAGCCCAATGTCAGCGACGAGGTGCGCTGTTGTTCAGACAATCGGCTCAGCAGTTGTTGGCTCAATACCGGCAAGATCTGCTGATTCAGCAAACTGTCGATGTTGCGCGCGCCGGTATCTGGTAGCAAGCAGGCGGCGACCAGCGTGTCGTACAGACTTTCTTCAATCGTGCAATGCAGGCCATAATGTTTGTTCAGACGTTTAGCGACCTGTGCCAGTTTCATTTCGACGATGGTACGCAACGCAGTGGCGTCTAGCGGGCGGTAAATCAGGGTCTGGAAGCGGGCCAACAGCGCGGGCTGGAAATGATCACGCAGGATCGGGCGCAGCAGCTCATGCAGATCGCTATAAGTTGCTTCCGGTTGTTCATCCAGTAGCTGCATCAGATGATCACTGCCCAGATTGGCGGTCATTAGGATCACGGTGTTACGAAAATCAATTTCGCGCCCTTCACCGTCGCGCATAAAGCCGCGGTCAAACACCTGATAGAACAGATTGATGACATCGGTGTGCGCTTTCTCTACCTCATCGAGCAATACCACGCTGTACGGACGTTTGCGCACCGCTTCAGTTAGGATGCCGCCCTGACCGTAACCGACATAGCCTGGAGGTGAGCCTTTAAGCTGAGAGACGGTGTGCGCTTCCTGATATTCAGACATGTTGATGGTGACCAGCGATTTCTCGCCGCCAAATAGCGTATCGGCCAGTGCTAGCGCCGTCTCGGTTTTCCCGACACCACTGGGGCCGACGAGCAGAAATACACCTAATGGGCCATTTTCCGGCGTGAGGCCGGTTTTAGCAGCACGTAAACGTTGCGCCATCTCAACCAGCGCAACATCCTGACCAACGACACGTGTCGCGAGGTGACTTTCTAGCTGTAATAAATCGGTCTGTTCATCTTTCAGCAGGCTACTCAGCGGGACGCCCGTCCAGTCGGCGATAACTGTCGCCACCGTGCGGACATCAACATCCAGCGACAGCAGCGGCGCGTTACCCTGAATCTGGCTTAATTCTTTCTGCAACGTGACTAGATCCGCCACGTTAGCAATATCGTGGCGCGCTTCAACGATAAGTGAAGTCAGTCGTTTCTCTTCCTGATATTGCTGCTCAAGCTGCTGTTGCTCAACCACCAGCTCAGCACGGCGCTGTTCAATCTCATGCAAGCGTGTTGAACCGACGTTCGGCAGCAAGAGCACATCCTGTTCAATAGCCTGTTGTTCCATCTCTAGCGCAGCCAGTTCAGCGTTAATCTCCATCAGCGCAGCGGGCAACGTATCAATGCTCATACGTACTCGAGCACCGGCAGTATCGAGCAGATCAACAGCTTTATCCGGCAGTTGACGGCCGGTCAGGAAGCGTCGCGATAGGGTGACCGCAGCCGTAATGGCGGAATCAAGGATATGCACGCCGTGGTGCTCGGCATAACGGCCTTTTAAGCCTCGCAGCATCAAACTGGCTTTGGCATCATCCGGCTCGTCCACTAAAACCCGCTGGAAGCGGCGCTCCAGTGCAGCATCGCGCTCAAAGTACTGTTTATATTCCGACCAGGTGGTGGCCGCGATAGTGCGCAGTTCGCCACGAGCCAGTGCAGGCTTCAACAGGTTAGCGGCATCTGCGCCACCGGCCTGATTACCGGCACCGATAATGGTGTGGGCTTCGTCGATAAATAGCAGCACTGGCGTCGGCGATTGTTGTACCGCTTCGATAACATTTTTTAGGCGCTGTTCGAACTCGCCTTTGACACCCGCACCGGCTTGCAACAGACCAAGGTCAAGGGTGCGCAGACTGACGGTTTTCAGGCTATCAGGCACGTTGCCATCCGCAATACGCAGTGCCAGACCTTCCACCAGCGCGGTTTTACCGACGCCCGGTTCACCGACCAAAATCGGGTTGTTTTTACGGCGACGCGACAAGATATCAACCATTTGGCGGATTTCTGTGTCACGGCCAAAAATTGGGTCAATCTGCCCCGCTTTCGCTTTGGCGGTCACGTCTAGCGTGAATTTATCCAGCGCCGCTTGCAGAGCATCGTTTAATTGAGCCTGACCACTGGCGGAGGTGGTAGTCGGAGCTTCATCCGTCAGATTAACCGGCGTGTCTGCCAGTGCCGCAGTTTGCTGAAGTTCAGGGCGCTCATCCGATTGGCTATCCAGCAGCGGTAACAAGCGAATAAGTTGCGCCATGCTCAAACTCAGCAATGGCCAAGCCGCATCGGCAACCAGTAATGACGGTTTTTTTATCAGGGCTGACAGGAGATGGGAGGAACGCACTGCATCTACGTTTTCCTGCAACGAGGCATCCAACCAGGCACTTTTGATCAGTTGCTGTAGTGCAGCTGAGAGCTGAGGTTTACCCTGTACCGTGCGCGGTAAAGTTTCTAGATGGGCCAATAATCCCTGCCACAGGCTGTCCATGTCCCACTCATAACGACGAGCAATAACGGTGATGTCACCTTCACCTTGTTCCAGCAATTTCAACAACCAGTGCTCGATAGTGATCTCGGCATGAGCGCGGGTCTGGCACAGGGTTGCAGCACCGGCCAGTGCCTGAGCGCAATAAGGATTTAATCGGCGTAATAAGTGTGCTGAATGCGTGGTCATAAATTCTCTTCCTTGTATGCGAAACCTAATACGTTAGCCGGATGAAGCTGGCGTCAGGCACGCTACCGCCCATAGCCATAAACCAAGGCCCATAAGGTCATCTGATAAATTGTCAGTGTGTTTAACGCAATACCGATAAGCCGATACTCAGCTAAAAACACAAAAAGCAGACGGCGAACCGCCTGCTGATGCGGGTTACCCTAAATAATTCGTGTTGCAGGCAGACGGCAAGTGAACGAGCCCCTGAGAGCATAGATAACTATGTGATCAGGGTGAGCGAACGTCGCCAACGCACCTGCGGCGCGAAGAATGACGGGTAACTATGCGGTGGCGCGTTCGTTCCATGAATCGGAATGAATGATGTTGCCGTCTTTAAAGGTCCAAGTGACTTTTTCGTAGCGCAGTTCCACCAGTTCCAAGTGGTTGTGCTTCTCTTTCGCCGGATCTTTGATGTCATGCATTTTCGGCGCGACTTTAACCACTTTGACGTTTTCCAGTTTGGTGTTGAAATATTCAACTTCCTGACCAGCGTCATCAATGCGGTACCATTTGAACTCGGCGGTTTTCAGCGTTTGACCGGTGGTCACTGCCTTGTACAGATAAGGGGTAGACGCATCGATTTCTTTGGTGAAAATGAACGGGGTATGGATACGGGTGCCTGTCAGCTTGCCAGTATTGTTATCGGTTGGGATGTACAGGTTATGATCCTGAGCCACGATCTCAATGCTGCCTTCACGGCTTTGCACATCAACAGAACCCTTGATGTCTGCACCGCCGTCGTCTTTCAGCCACAGATAGACTGGAATTGCCATGTAAAACTCCTTATTACTTACTGAATGAAGTCGCTTGTTCCTGCGACTGGTTTACTGTTTCTGGTCCCTGACAAGCATCGGCCTGTGGTACCAAACTAATTTCGACCCGACGGTTGGCTGCGCGGCCTTCCGACGTATCGTTACTCGCGATAGGGCGCGTTGCCCCGTAGCCCTGTACGGCAAAACAGGTCGGCGAAACGTCGCTGGTTGATAGCATCCAGTCTCGTAACGCTTCAGCACGTTTGAGGGACAGAGTTTGGTTGGCCTGCACATCACCGGTGATATCTGTGTGACCCGCCACCATAATCAGCCAGCCGGGTTTGGCTCTTATATTGAACAACGCATCGACCAGCATTTTTGTACTGCCAGACTTGAGCTGAAATTTGCCCACATCAAATAGTGATAGGCTGTCAAGGCGAACGGTCTTCGGTGCTTGTTCATCCATAGGAGCCAGAGCAGACGGAGGAGGAATGTAGGTATCAATTGCCTGTTGAACGGCTAACCACAGACGTTGTCCTGGATATAATCCCAAGCTATATCGCAACGGTTCGCCTTGCCGTTGCCAACGTTCAAGCAACAAGGCATCTTGTTGAAGAACAGCAAGTGCTTGCGATTTGGGGACATAATGGTCCATAGGGATGGCCCGCCAGCGCTGTAAATCGGCCCCAATGTGTTGGATCAGGCTCCTATTATTAGCAATAGAGAACCCGACAGCCGCCAGTGCACAGAACATAAGAAAGCCCACCAGATGACGAGAGGAACGCCCGCCTTGTACCGGTAAGGCATAAGGCGATAACAGTGGTAGCACCGCATCAGGAAAACGTTCTGACGTGACTAAGTTCACCTGAGTTTTAGGGAGATGAAGGCATGTTCGGCGATAGAGCCAGTGAGCCCAAAGAGAATTATTTTCTCCGTGTGGATGACCTGTTCTCAGTGCAACTGCAAAAGGGTGTACTGGAAGATAAAGACGGTCAATTTTCGCCAACTCATCCAGTAAGATTTCACGAATGAAGGTGAATGCCTGACTGAGAATTGGAAAAGTCGTCAAGCTGGTTGATGTTAATTGCCATTCTTGCAGTGAAACGGGAGCTTCATCTGTTGGGCATACAATAGTGCCGCTTCCATGCACAACACTCCATGGTGTTTCAGGCCCTGAAAACTGACAGTTCAGAACCACGGGTAATTGCAAACCTGTCATCGACTTTAAATGTTTAACCTGCTGGCGCAGTGTGTTAAGCGAAGCCCGCAGAACGGCCTCATCTTGATGCTGGTCCGGTAAGCAGGTATACATAATAGAAAGCTGCCCTAGCTGGCTAGGCTGCTCTGCTTGAATGTCACGTACAATACTTGTCAGTGCGCCAACGTCGCCGACGCGAAGCCAGCAACCTTGACCGGTCTTCCTTAACGGTAACTCGCGGAAAAGTTCACCCATCCCATCACCACATACCAGTACGATGGGATTCTGATTTTCAATGAGAGGTAAATCTGGGACAGCAAGGCCTGTGGTTGCGCTAAGATGACGGCGCCACACGAAGACGCCTGTAGCCATAATGATCACCAACGTGGCAAATCCCTTTAACCAAGTTGCAATCGGGAAGAAGTTCCACATCAGCCATAACAGCACAATGGCACTGATGAGTACGTGAAACACCCTAGAGACGATGGCTGTTTTACGCATTAGTGGCGCAACTCCGGCATCTGAGCAGACAGCAATGTTTGCAACCAGTGATGCCCTCCCCACCAGACGCCCGCCGTTAGCACGACAGCAAAGATGACCCAAAACCAAACCGAGCGTAGCAGGCTGTAACGACGACGGCCGGTTTTATTAACTATCAGGGATAAACCGATATCCGGTGGTGAAACGCGTTCGTTCAAGGCTTTCAACGTCTCATCTCTCTGGGTCTGGCTAACCGTTTTCACGCTGTACAGCCCCTGAAAACCGAGAGAAAGTACCCGGTGATAGCAGGTCAATACCGCCGTGATAGGCGCAGGTTGACGTAGCACTTCAGCAATACGATCCCAAATTGCTTCACCTGCATGTAGCGAACCAAAAAAACGTGCCTGAAGTGGGGCTGTTCGCCATGCACGCTGCCCCTCGTCAGCACTGATAGCCCCACTGCCGTTTGTACCCACTGATTTACGGCTCATCACTGTTTCATCAAGCAGAGCACACTGTGCATAAGAGATATGCTCAATACTGGCATCGTCGTATCCCGCTTTTTTCAGCGCATCACGAACATTCTCAACCTGCTTTAGACAATTTTGATAGAGCGCATTACCATCAGGCGTGACAGCACCATGGCGCAGCAAGGTGACCGTTAGCCAAGTTTCCGCCATTAATTGGTCTATATCGATTTCTTGTCTCATGAACGCAACACCGCAAATAATTCAAGCTCCAGAGCACCTAGCAGAGACGGGACATAGAACATGCATACACCTTGATCAAGCATGTCTCGAGCAGCCACACTTTCCATGTCGAGTGCAAAATACTGATTTTCCAGACGTACGGGCAAGGCAGCAGGGACTCGACTAACCGCGATCAGTGGAATGCCGTTAAGCGCCGCACTGTAAATCTCATTCACTTCATCCGGGGAACCGGCTTTACAAAGCGCGGGGAATCGATCAGCAATTTGCCATGCAGGAATATCAGAACGAACAGACAGATAAAAATCAGCGTCTTCACGTAGACGAGCATCGTGTAAGGATGCTTTCCATGTTTGCTCATCAGGACGTGACATTTCCAAAGCTATTACCCTAGATGGCAAACTGGCTTCTAAAAGATTCGTGATGAGATCAAACAACGGCGGAAAGGTATTTCCTGGTTCGGCATGATCATACCCAGGTATCGCGTCAAGGTCGCTGTCGAGGGAGAAGGTCAACATACTGCCCGCCAGACGAGCTAATTCAGCCCATACCTGCTCAGGATGACGAGCGGGAAAACGTTCATATTCAGTCAGAACACGGGCATGAGAGTTGAGAGCATTGAGCAGCCAAAAGAGGGAAACATCCGCCACTGCGAAATCAGCTAGGCGTTCGTTACTCTCACGACGCATCGACATCAAGCGCTGGCGGCGTGACCGTAATTGACGATTCAGCAAAACCAGACGTTCACGTAAAGCGAAACTGGCTGAGAAAAGCGCCATCGGAGGAATGAATGTAGGATCCTGACGCCATCCCCCCTGCCCATCACGAACTAAACGAGTCACCGCGCAGGTATTCCACGACTCATTATTTTCATGTTGATAACGGACAGACAGATTAAAATGCGCTACTGCCATAGATTCTTCTTCAGGACCAAAGACATCAGGAACCGTAACCCATCCTTCGCGGTAACGCAGAGGGCGCTCAGTAGTCGATGTCTCCTGCTGTACATTAGACATCCCCGTTTGCATCAACGGCAGCGCAAGAACAACGGTCACGGATTCTTGACCAACGAGTTGTTCAGCGTTTAGCTCACGGGCTGCAGGGGATAAATCACTATTTAGCGTATCAATCAGAGTGCCATCAGGAAGCCAGAGCCGAAGATGCCGGATTTGTATAAGCCCAGACGAAAGTAAACTGTCGTCAAACTCTATCTTTTCCGCCCCCCACGGGAACGGGGAAGCCAATGCTGACACACCAGCACTTCTAAAAGTTTCCCATTCTGATTGTTGTTGGAACTGCTGAGGGGACAGCAATGCCCCCTCGTTCCATAACGGACGATAAATTTTCATCGTATCTGCGCTTATGCCTTAGCCTTCGGCATCTGCGAGACCAATGACAAATTCACATCCATGCCTTCCACTTGGAAGTGTGGTACGGCATACAGTTTGACGCGGAAGAAACCGGGGTTGTCTTCAATATCCTCTACTGTGACTTTTGCATCACGTAGTGGATGGGAAGCCTGCAAATCATCACCCGGATCAGTCATTTCAGTGACCAGACTGCGCACCCAGTTGTTCAGTTCCAACTCCAACAAACGGCGGTCTTTGGTGGTGCCGATATTTTCGCGTTGGATCAACTTCAGGTAATGAGCAATACGTGACAGCAGGAAGATGTACGGCAAGCGGGCGTTGATACGGCTGTTCGCTGTCGCATCCGCCGTTTCATACAATGCAGGCTTCTGGGTAGAGTTGGCCGAGAAGAAGCAAGAGTAATCACGGTTTTTGTAGTAAGACAGTGGGATAAAGCCCAGATTGGCAAACTCAAACTCGCGGGTTTCTGGGATCATCACTTCTGAAGGGATTTTTACCTGATTACCGGTACCCAAATCGTACAAGTGAATGGGCAAATCAGTCACAGCACCACCCGCTTGTGGACCACGAATCTGTACGCACCAACCGTTTTTGATGAAGCTTTTCACCATATTGGCGGCAAAGGCGAACGAAGCGTTAGTCCACAGATAACGGTCGTGGTCCGGCCCTTTCACCTGCTCTACGTAATTAAAGCTACGTACTGGTACAGTATCAGGACCGTACGGCAAGCGCCCCAAAACACGTGGCATAGTCAAGCCGATATAACGGGAATCATCCGAGTCGCGGAAAGCCTTCCATTTGATGTATTCAGCACGGTCAAAGTAGTTACCAATATCTTTGATGGCCGCCACGTCTTCCATGTTCTCTTTACCAAAGAACTCGGGACCCACTGAACCGATAAACGGCATATGGGCCGCCGCGGCTACCTTGGAGATATTGCGTAATAACGCGATATCTTGTGGGCTACGGTCAAACTCATAGTTGGAAATCGCCGCGGCAATCGGTTCGCCACCGGGGGTGTCGTATTCCTGAATGTAAGTCTGAGTGTAAAGACCGCTTTGCACGATTTCAGGGGCATCTTCAAAATCCTGCACCAGATGGTCTTTACTGATATCCAGCAGCTCAATACGGACGTTTTGACGGAAATCGGTTTGATCGATAAGGGATTTCACACCGCGCCAGGTGGACTCTACACGTTGGAAATCGGGGTGATGCATCACCGCATCCAACTGGCGACTGATTTGATCATCCAGCGCCGCAATATGGCCATCCAGCAGAGTTTTATCCAGCTTTTCCACTTTTTTGGATGACTGCTTAAGCAAGTCTAAAAAGACACTGACGGCGGCAGTGACACGTTCATCAGTCGTGGCATCTGCTAGGGTATCGTTGTTCTGGAAAGCATCCAGACCCGTCAGTGAGGACACCGGGCTCAGGTTGATTTTTTCAAATAAAGAGGCATAAACCCCTTGGGCAACGGGGCGGTTCTTCTCTAATACGGTCGTCGCACTACCCTGCGCAGCATTTTCCTGTACAGACATCAGCATGTTCCTTCTCTTATCTTTTTATTTACTGGCGGCCAATCCGCTGATTAACAGTCTTTTGGGGCTAATGCCGCCAGTTCAGCACGCAGCTCATCGCTCAGAGCTTCGTCTTTGAGGATATTTTCCAGCTCACGGCGGAAAGTGGTGTTGTCTAGCAGATTGGATTTGAGGTCACGCAGCAGGTTGCGCATGGCCAGTAAGGCGCGCAGTTGCGGAATTTGACGGGCGACACTTTCCGGCTCGAAATCTTTCATGTCACGGAAAGTCAGGGCAACAGCGGTATCGGTGTTATCGCCAGCCAAGGTATCAGGTACAGCGAGTTTCAGGCTCGGTTGGAATTCAGCCAACACACTGTTGAAATTGTTTTTATTGATATTGAGCTTTTCACGTTCGGACAGAGGGCGCTGTTCCTGACCGTTGCTGTAATCACCCATCACCAACAACTTTAAGGGCAGCTCCATTTTCTTTTGAGCGCCACCTGTATGCAGGTCAAGCTTAATATTAATGCGCGCCTTAGGTATCTCATTTTGGAAGCTTGAAGAGGACATCGACTTTCCTTATTAAGGGAAGGAAATTTAAGAAATCCACCGCTGAGAAAATGAATAAAAATAATCTACATTACCCGGCACAACATCCACCACCCACTGATTAACTCAGCGTGCATTAAAGTAAAAATACTCTTTGTAGATATCCCTATCCATTCATCGGATGGCATGAAACTGTAATCAAAAAGGTATTTTTCACACGCATTAGCATATCAATTAAATACCAGTGCGCGCAGTGTAAAAACGTTAGCCATATAACACCAATACGTTAAATGTAACAAAAAGTAAATTTCAAACATTCATAAAAAATAGATCATCATACTGATGTATAAGACATTTCTTACAACCGACAGATAACCCACTATGGTTAAAGGCATTAATAAACATCATGGAAATTAAACTGAGACTTTATGAAGCTTATAGTAGGAATGTGCCTACAAATATTTTTTTCAAAAATGTGATGTGTATTGGACATATTTTAGAAGTAGATTGGTTAACAAGAGACTTATCTATTATTACCGTGAATCAGTTAACCACTAATAACGTAAAAATGACTTATCGATAGGCAACATCATTGTGTATTACAGTTAATCAACAAAGAGATGTGAGTGGCAAATTTATGCAAATAACCCCCCATTAACGTTGAGAAATAGATTCGCCAATATTCAATGAGTACCAGCAGAATATCCCGTTTGGGTATAGCCCTATCTGCGCAAGCCCCATGTTTCCCAGTGTCAGCCCCCGTAAGAATAGGGTCAAATTTTAGGATTTAGGAAAAGTGATGCGTAAGACTGCGTGGAGTGATGTCGGTTGGCTGAATTAAAGAGTGTAGTGAGTATTGAAACGCTGATACAAAAAGCGACCGATTTAGAACTGACCAGATGATTCTGGCACCGGCAGAAACCCAAGGTGTTAAGAATGTACCGTTACGCATATCCCAGCACGCATTCATCAGTATGGCCTTCGCTATACTGCTGCTACCCGGTTGTAAAACATGAATCAGAGGCCAAATATAGTCTCAATTTCTATCTTGAGGTCAGGCGAAAAAAGACGGCTAACTTCAACGAGAGAACTGGCTGGCAAATGATCACCGTAATTTCGGTAGAGTACCGTGCGCAGTTCGTTGATCTCGTCAAAAGAAGTAATAAATATGGTCACTTTGATAAGGGCCGAAAAATCAGCACCTTCGGCACTGGCTATTTCCCTTATCTGACAGAATATTTCTTCAGCCTGTACGGCAATGCCTGATTGCTGTGCGGCAGTGCCAAACGCAGTCAGCCCTGAAATATAGAGCGTGTTATTGTGCCTTACTGAGTGGACATAAGGAGCCTTTACCTCACCCAACTCAGAATAATTCCTCCGTACCAGCTTACTCATGCTAATTTCCTTATTGAGAGGGAGCAATCGTTAATCTTATCATTCCCCTGCTACTGCACAACTTTTCTGCGCGTAGGTTTCACTGTCTATGCAACCTACTCTGCTTTAATTTATACACCGTGATGTTTGCAATGTCCGTTCTTGGCACTAAACCACCTAAAAAACATCGAGCAGCTATGATCGAGGGGCGAACCTTCAGGCTCACTAATTCATCACCAGACCAATAGCTGCGAGTTTCTGGGTAGGTTTTACTTGATATATCGTACTCTCAGCGACAACCTTTTAGGTTCAATACTGTATTTAATCGAAATTTTATGTAACCTAACAAACTCACGTACTAGCTAGGTGGATTTAAAATGAATTTTTTGTCAATTGAAGACGCTAGAAACCGAATCGATCAAATTGATAGAGAACTGGTTAAGATGATTGCGCAACGCAGCGAATGTGTTAAAGCTGCAGCAGTTTTCAAAATTGACCACTCAGCCGTCCGTGCTCCAGACCGCGTCCAGCAGGTAATCGACAAGGTATGTAAACAAGCCACTGAAGCAGGACTTCCCGAAGTGATTATCGAAAAGGTCTATCGGACTATGATCGATGCATTTATCGATTATGAACTCGAGCAACACGACCAACTGCGACAGGAAAAAGTCTAATATCGTGCGCCAACACTCGATTCAACTTCTCCCTATTACTGTCGCTGGTATCGAGGCGGTAAACGCCAACAGCGATTTTTCTTTTGGGCGGCATACTCACGACCAGTTCGGCATCGGTTTGATGGACAACGGCGGACAAAAATCACTGAGTGGACGCGGGTATGTCGAGTCAATCGCTGGTGATATCATTACTGTTAACCCAGGGGAAGTTCATGATGGGACACCTCTCGGCGGTCCGCGAGCCTGGCGAATGCTTTATTTTGATACTGAGCTTATCAATCGCTGTTTTAGGGATATTACCGATGGGAGATTTGTCAGCGGCGAGTTTACTCTGCCTGTGTTGACTAATGCCTGCATAGCTGAAAATTTTAATCGATTATATTACTCCATTATTAGCGGTAATGGCGATGTAGAAAGGTTGGCTGCGGATGAGGTGATGTTAGTCATGACCTCAACATTGGCCCAAATGCCCAGACTTCAGATGAAAATACCATTAAAAGGAGTGTTGTACGCAAAGGAAAGAATGGATGATGAGCCGGGGAGTGCCATATCCCTTTCTGAGCTGGCGGCAATTGCCGGGCTGGGTCAATTTAAGTTTCTGCGCGCTTTTGCACACTATAGTGGGATGACCCCGCATGCCTATCTTTTGCAACGGCGTCTGTCCTTGGTTCGAAAGCTTATTACGGGCGGAATGAGCCTTGTTGATGCAGCCATTGCCGGTGGGTTTGCGGATCAAAGCCACATGACTCGTCTGTTTGTCCGCAGTTATGGCTATACGCCGGGCCTCTATGTGCAACAAATTTCTAAAATCTAGCTGTCACTACTCTGCAATTTTATTCAAGACAGAAATACGCTCTTAATCAGATGCTGAAGCGGCTATTTTCAGCTTCCGGTGAGGGTAAAATTTTGATTCCTTATAATGATTTTCTGGTGACATCTCTGCTGATCGTTATGTCGCCCGGTACTGGTGCCATCATTACGCTTTCCGCAGGCCTAAGGCAGGGAAAACGTAGCGCGATAATTGCCGCAGTGGGATGCACCCTGGGGGTGTTGCCTCATATGCTGGCGGCTATTACTGGCCTTGCCGCCTTATTACATACCAGTCCATTGCTATTTTCCCTTGTGAAATATACCGGTGTGGCTTACCTGTTGTTTATGGCGTGGCAAACGCTACGGGATAAGGGACTTTTATCCGCTGACTACCCCGGACTGGCGTTATCTCATCGCGCTTTGATACAGCAAGCTGTAGTTGCCAATCTTCTTAACCCCAAGCTGTCGCTATTTTTCCTGGCTTTTCTTCCGCAGTTTATCGCCACCAAGGATGTACACCCCACACAGAGTATGTTGATTCTTTCGGCTATTTTTGCAGCCATGACTTTTGCTGTATTTTCTCTGTATGGTATTTTTGCTTCGGCCGTTAGTCATAGTGTATTAGGAAATCACAGGGTGATGACCGGCATTCGTTGGGGTGTCGCACTGGCCTTTACTGCAGTTGGGATTCGGCTGGCGATGGCAGTGCCATAATAAAAATTTGCGTGGGATGGCATGTGCAAAAAGTGTGCTGATAAAAGCGATTGGATGTCAGATCCTGGCACTTAGCGGTCGGGTTGTAGGACCGCTAAGTCTGCTATGAGCGAGAAGCGGACATTTGCAATTCGTGGATTATCGTTTTGACTAAACCTGTTTGGCATTATTTCAATAATTTTGACATTAGCTCAAAAAACATAGGCAGGTCACGGCTAAAAGAAAAGGACGCGTTTATGGCTTTGCGTGCGATTAAACCATCGATAAAGGCAAAAAGTATAATCGTGGTTTCTTCCAGACTAATATCCCGGCGAAACTCTCCCGCAGCAATACCTTCTACGATAATCCCTGCAATACTTTGCCGCATAATGGTATCACTGGAAATATACGTTTTTTGCAATTCAGGGTTCCGTGCAGACTCCGCCATGATTTCAACCCACAGTTGATGCGTGACTGGGTATCCTACATCGCTTATACACGAAGTAATCTGCTCGCAAAGGCGGTCGAAATAAGTGCCGTTAGATGGAGCATTATGCGCTGTTAACGCTGAATTCTGCTCTTCAAGAACGATTGCCTTGATGAGGTCATCCTTGCTTTTGAAATACGTGTACATCGCTCCCTGACTGATCCCTGCCCGGGTAGAAATTTCACGCACGCTTGTCGCACTAAAGCCTTTTTCTGCAAAGCAGGCAGCAGCAGCGGTAATCAGTTTATGGTAGGTTTCGGTTTTCTTTAACATGTTGACTATTGTGTTTAATCTGGTGTCAGGACTGTAGCGCGCTTTTATTCCTGGAGCCAGTGTTGAACTCTGTAGTCTGGCTCCAAGAATCAGATGTTACTTCATCAGCGGCAACGCACTGAGCATATTCTTGAGGTTCAGCATATCCCACGGCAGATGTTCCGCAATCGTAAGGCCGACTGGTTCAGTTTTTGAGGTTGTCTGAGCTATCAGGTTGAGTACATCTTCAATCGTCAGCTGGCCTTCTGCCACGTCACCAAAGTCGTGCACTCCTCTACCAGGCTTGGCGAAAAGAACAGAACGGAAAAGTGACGGTTCGAGAACGTCCAGATCCAGGTGTATCGCCAGATACTCAAGACTTTCCCTATCAATCCACTCCATAACTTCTTTCGCGCCGTTTTTGACTTGTTCAGGACCGATAGTCGCAATGTTATGACGAGCAAGGTAGTCAGCTTCATAAGCCAGTGGATCGTGGATACCTGCAATCATTATTTTTGAGGGATTAAGCCTGGTGGTTACGTGAGCAACTAAATCTTTATCACCCGTTCCAATGAGTGCTCCAAGAACATGGGCATGAGCGTTTGGATATTGTTTAGTAGTCTGTACGTCAGGGTGAGAGTCAATCCAGAGCACACCCAGTTTATCACCGTATTTATTGAGCAGATGTGTAAAAGGAGCCAGTGATACCAGGCAATCGCCACCAAAAACGACGATTGAATCGGGATTATGTTTCTCAATCAGAGTGGCTGCATCTTTGAGCTGCCTGATAATTTGAGGTTTAGCGGTAATGCCATCCACTTCGGCCTGTGGCTGCGTTGTGGGCTCATCGACCGGAACAGACTCAACGGGGCCATCCGATTCGGGGGAAAGATACGAGAGAAGAAGCGACCCAAGATGATAGGGGGGATTATTGCCTCCTTGCCATTGAGGAAATAAAAGTCTGAGCGTTTTACTGGTCATAATTTGCCTCTGCTTGTTTTGACAACAGACTGAATTGAATGAATCACAATTCAGATACGAATGAACGTTCATTCATTTTTGCGTAATCATCGTTCTTTCGCAAGCAACACGTTAAGTTAACTAAAAGGATAAAAGTCATTTTTGCAGGCTACCTTCAATCTACGTCCACTCCTGGTATAGGGCTGCTATTGCAGCCCTGACTACCTTAGACCTCAATCGATTCAGAGATCTCTAACGCATCATCGACTTCAATGCCCAGATAACGGACTGTGCTTTCCAGTTTTTTATGACCCAACAGCAGTTGGATCACCCTGAGATTCTTGGTCTTCTTGTATATCAGGTAAGGTTTTGTTCTTCTCATAGAATGTGTGCTGTAAAGCGAATCTTCGAGGCCAATCTTTGCTATCCACCCATGAAAAATTCGTTTGTATTGCCGGGTTGATATATGTTGGCAATTACTGACCCGAGATTGAAATAAGTAGTTTTTACTGTACAGATTGCCCAGTTTTATGAGTGCTGCAACGGCTTCTCTAGTCCCTTTGGTTAACTCAAATTGCACTGGGCTACTGGTCTTCTGTTGCAACACCGTAGCTCTGCTTGAAACAGAACTGCCATATGCAATATCTGATACTTTGAGTTTAACTAGATAACAGCCCCGTAGCTTACTGTCCAAAGCCATGTTGAACAGGGCCAGATCGCGCGTTTTACCTTCCAATTCGAGTCTGATTCGGATCCCCCAGATATGAGATATCTGAAGCGGCCTTTTTTGGCCGATGGTACGGTCTTTGTTCCACGGTGACAACCATACTCAAATCTCCTTAAGTGTGGGAGATTTGAGTATGGTTGTCACTGATGAGCGAAAAGAAGACGTTGCCACTTTTTCCCAAAAAAGCGCTAACAGAAACAGTGGCCTTTCACTATTCAGACATCAAAAATCTGGAGAATATTTCACAGGAGACATAGCGCCTTTCTTTCTTAGAACGTCCGGAATCTTTTTACTAAGGTAAATTTTTGCTATATCAGGAGGGGCGAGTCTTCCCCTGAATCCAAAGCGGGATTTTTGAGTAGATTCAAACTCATCATCTGCATCCCATGAAGGCATCTCAGGGAAATTCTCGCGGGTAGATTCGAGCCACTCATCAGCTATATAAACCCCTCTGACGATTCCCCTCACTGTAGCCAGTATAAATTCAGCCTTACGAGCACGCTCAACACGCACACGCCAGCTAAATCGTACGGCATCATAGAGGTCTACATCCTTTGAACTTCTATTCACGGAAATCATCAGGACTTTATGTTGGAACACGACTGTTTCGGGTTGGTATGTTGCGATTAATTCTTTGATGTGTGCTGCACCATATTCATTACTGCCAGCACCGCTCATGATGTTAGTTAAACCGGGGTAGGCGTCGATAAGTGCAGCTTCAACCTCGTACGCGGTCTTTTCATCTGCCATACCGTGCCGGTGGATTACATGGATGACCTCAAGATCAGCCAACCTTATCTCTCGAAGTTGCTTGAGTTTATTACTGAGCAATTCATCATCATCATCAACCGCAGCGACTTCACCGCGCATATGAGCAAATACTCGATTCCCTTTCCCTTTCCCCACGTAAAATGTACTTCCATCCCTTGGATCAATTAATCGATATACATACCAGCCAAGATGTTCCATCACTCCCGGAGGAAACTCTTTGATATCCATGCCATAACTCCTAGTACTTGATTCATGAGGCATGAGCTAAACATAGCAATGCCGATTAACAACTAATAGTACCAATTAATCTCCCCTATGATTGATATACCGAAGAAAAAACAACGTCCGCTGCTGGCACCAGACGGTCAACTCGTATACTGGAGCGACAAAACGATAGTAAGCCTTTGTCTGGCGTGTATTTCCCGAAGTTCTTACTCACACGGGATCCCTTCGCCAAATTATTGTTACGGGTTTCGTATTTTTCCCATCCAGAGGCTGTCTTAACTTTCTCTTTACTAAAATAGATTATGATCATAATCTATTGTTACATTAACGCTGTTTGCACCATCTAATTGAGAGGTAAGACATGACCAACCCGGTGTATGAACCCGAAATCACTGCATTGCTGTGTATCGATCTGTATAACGATTTTCTGGCCGAGGGCGGAAAACTGTTCCCCTGGGTGAAGGACATCGCAAAAGAAAACAACATGCACGAGAACCTGCGCAAAATTGTGGCGGCTGCTCGCGAGGCTGGAATTACCGTTTACCACGTTCCGCACCATCGTTGGGAGCCGGGCGATTATGAAGACTGGAAATATCCGTCACCTTATCAGTTGGGAGCTGGGCAGCGTCAGGCATTTGCAAAAGGAACCTGGGGAGGAAGCTTCCATGATGACTTCAAGGTACATGAAGGCGACGTGGTCGCAACTGAACACTGGGGATCAAGCGGTTTCCCAAACACTGATCTTGAGCACAAACTGAAACGCTATGGTAAGGAGAAAATCATCTGCGTGGGTCTTTTAGCCAACACCTGTCTTGAGGCTACTGCACGCATTGGTATGGAACTTGGCTTCCACGTTACTCTGGTGAGAGACGCAACATCCGCCCGTTCTCACGAAGCCTTGCATGCTGCAATGGATATTGATGGTCCAACATACGCTACCGAAGTTCTCACCACCGAGGAGTTGGTAAATGCAATCAAAAAACCCGCTACCTCACAGTTACCAATAGCTTAAGTAAATGCGGGAAACCTTCTGTTTTCCCGCATTCACTGACCTGGGATCACAAGCTTTCAAGAACAGCCTTTTTCATTCGACTTGCAAATTCTGGATCACTACTCAGCTCACTTAAATAATTCGCCCCAACCATTGCCGCAAACTTCACGAGATCACTATCCTCATATCCACTCGATGTAGTTGTGTCCGCAAAAATCTCAAACAGATTATTGATGCCTGCAGTGCATTCTGCTGCGAGTGAGGGGTTATCACGTTTCATTAAGTCATTACCAAAGGCAAGCATTGGGCAACGCTTATCTGTCGGTTTTTGCGTGAAATAATATTGGGCTATCTCACGCTGTAGGTTACCACCTTGCTCTAAGGAAACGTTGCTCCAGTTGGTAGTGGAAGAGTCAAATGCGAGACTAACAGCTTCTTGCGCCAGACTTTCTTTGGATTCGAAGTGCTTATAAAATCCGCCTGCTGTCATGCCAGCAGCTTTCATGATGTCCGAAACACTGACATTAGCTATGCCATGAGCCCTGAAAAGGCCGCTGGCCTTTTCCACTATCAATGCCCGATTAGATTCGGCCTGTATTTTGGTTGAACGGCCCATCGTCACCTCAAAAATAGAGTTTAATAATAATCTATTTTATCACAATAGCCTCAAATACTCTCGTTTGAATCACGCAATGGGACTTTCTGAACGTCCGCTCCTGGCACAAAGCTGCCAGCAACCGTGCTTTTGGACTGCTATGAGCGAGGAGCAGACGTTAGATCTGTCGATAAATTGCCAAGATAGTTTTGATCAAGGTGTCGTTCCAGACGTTGTTAGCCAACAGGGTATAGGTTAGTGGCTGTTGGCTATTTAAAAACACTAATTTAGAGTTCACCGACGGACCAACAATCTTACCTGCTTACTACGATAGGAAGCATAAGTTTGAAACTGGAAACCAAAACGCTCTGCCAAATAATTTGAACGCTCATTTTCATCATCAATAATGCAGCATATTGGAGAAGAAAAATTATTGTCGGCCCAAAGTAAAATTTCGGCCAGTGCTTCAGTTGCATAACCTTTGCCACGGGCTTTTGAAATTAAAGACCATCCAGCTTCAGGATATTTCAGTTCAGGTGTGCAATCGCGATGTGCATTCTGAAAACCAAACGAACCAACATAACGATTTGTAGCTTTCTCAAATACTGCCCAGTACCCATAACCTAACGCATGCCAATGTCCGATGTAACGGAGTAAACGGGTCCAGACCATTTCAGCTGAAGGATTTTCGCCACCATTAATTTTTGCCATTTCAGGTGTGTCCCAGGATGCCTTCAGTGCAGGAAAATCATCGAGTGTAAACTGCTTCAATATCAAGCGATCTGTTTGAAGTTGAGGTGCTTGTTCAAAAGACATTATTTCTCCTACATCAATAGATGATTAGTCTAATTTATCACTATACGCTGAGCTACTGCTGACAAATCAACCGTAGGGAGCCTTCACTTCACCTACCTCAGGATAATTCTTACGTACCATTTTACTCATGCCGAAAGTCTTTTTTGAAAGGGAACAAACTTCAACCTTATAATTCCTCTCAAAATGTTCAATTTTGATTAGCATAACGTGAAGTAGGTAACGTCGGCTCCTGCACCAAGCGAGGTGCTGGGTCAGCTAAGAGCGAAGAACGGAAGTTCAACAGATTTTTTACACAGTTAGTTTTCGAGTCGATTTTAATTCTTTCACAGATGAGTGAGCCTGGCATCTACCGTAAACGGCGGAAGAGTAACTGCGACCCGCGTCATCAATTATCTGACAATGGCACTTAAAAGGCTCACCTGATGTTGAGCATTTATTCAAATGTTCGTGTTCAGCATTAACGTTAAAGTCGATCGTAATGCTAGCTTCACTTATCCAAAAATCAGGGATTTGTTGCTTTCTTAATATATGCGCGAGCATGGCTGCATAGTGGAGTACAACATAATGTCTCAGATTACAGTGGGGGACACTCTTAGGAGGAGTAAGGAAAAAAACCATAGTGCTGAGGTTGTTATTAATAGCGAATAACTTTAACTGGCCAATAGTCCTGAATCCTTTGAAATCGTTGTTACGGCTTACAAAGCTCTCATTAAGAGCATTGGCTATCCCCCTCAGCTCAGCTCGACGTGCCATTGTTTTCCTCGATTGCTTGGCAGAAATCATGATAGCAACAGTAAGCTCTACTGATACCCCGCGCCAATCTTTAATGTGCTTTTCGTGATTCTGAATAGTAACTAAGTAATCAATATGCTTAGCTTTTTACGATGTCCACTCCTGGCACAGGGCTGCTGCTGTTGCAGCCCCGACAATCTTAGACTTCAATCGACTCAGAGATCTCTAACGCATCATCGACTTCAATGCCCAAATAACGGACTGTGCTTTCCAGTTTCTTATGACCTAGCAGGAGTTGTATTACACGAAGATTCTTGGTTTTCTTGTAGATTAGGTAAGGTTTTGTTCTTCTCATGGAATGTGTGCTGTACAGCGAATCTTCAAGACCAAGCTTTATCAATGCGGCAACAGCTTCTCTTGTCCCTTTAGTTAACTCAAATTGCACTGGGCTACCAGTCTTCTGTTGCAACACCGTCGCTCTGCTTGAAACAGAACTGCCATATGCAATATCTGATACTTTGAGTTTAACTAGATAACAGCCCCGTAGCTTACTGTCCAAAGCCATGTTGAACAGGGCCAGATCGCGCATTTTACCTTCCAATTCAAGTCTAATTCAGATCCCCCAGATATGAGATATCTGAAGCGGTCTTTTTTGGCCGATGATACGGTCTTTGTTCCACGGTGACGAGTTCATACTCAAATCTCCTTAAGTGTGGGAGATTTGAGTATGGTTGTCCCTCAAGAGCGAACAGAGGACACTATTATCAACTTCAGCTATTGTGGTTTACGAAGTTGCGCTTACGGTGTTTCCCGGTTAAAGCTAGCGAGAAACATCGTTATTTTTCTTATCGCATAATGCTTATATGGGGAGTAATTTAGACTAAAGGAGGAAGCAATGTCACATTCGTCATCAAGAAGAAAAGTTCTAGCCGCAGAAGGCCTTCTTGCGCATAGAGCGTCACACGCACGGAGTTGCGCTAACCATGTTGCGAATAGATTGGGCATAACCCGTAGCGAGCTATTGATGAAGATTGAGAAAGATACAGGGGCGAGTTTGGTATCGCCGCTTACAGAAGATGAGTTAGTGAAAGCGTTTTATTATATGGAAAACCTTTAGGTGCGACTGCTGTGAGCGAGGAGCGGACGTTGATAGCTCTTCACTTTCCCTAAGAATAAAATATGTAGAATGCGGGTTATGAAACTATAGTTGCCTCAGGGCCAGTTAAGTCATGAGCACATAATTAACGCAGGCTATTGACTGTCATTGGATTGTTTAATAATCTGCTTAACAGGTTATGCGCAGACCTGTCAGCCTGTAGACAAATCCGCCAAAGCGCTTTTTACCCTTTAGTTTTCAGAGCATATCCTTTTAACTTTGCTCTGTGTTTACAGGCCGCAGAGTATTTGTAAAAGGCATATGCAATGCTCCGACACCTCGATGTTAACGATCACCGTTATGTCCCATCACTCAATCAGCTTCGCAAACAGGCTCGCTTCCTCAGAGATCACTGCAATGTTCAATTGAACCATGCCTATGAGATGGTCGCGTATTTTTATCGGTTTTCTAGCTGGGGAGATCTGCTAAATCACACCACCAGTGATATAGCTATCGAGGATCAGCAAATCGTTGCTCACATGCGAGAAGAACTCCAGACATACAGAAACCGTCTGCCAGCATCTGACCTTCAACGATTATCCCAATTAGCAGCGCTGAAGGGCACCTTAACAGAGGCTGTGGTGAATGACCGTATAAAGACATTAAACGATCTGGATATCGTTCAGGTCTATAATTGCCTGTATAACGAAGAATACTGGGGAGAGCCAGCTCCGGTTTCCTGGTATGAAGTACTCGATGAAACAGACAGATGTTTAGTGTTGCTTGCCAAACGGACAGCTCTGGCGGGCCGTACCAAAACAGTCAATCCTCATATTAGCTTTCCATGGTTTGGATTCAGAATGTATGGATATTTACACATTGATGGAAACACACTGAACTACAACTGCAGAGAACTGGACTGCTACCTATGGCCCTCAGAAAAAAAATACACAACGGTATTCAGCAGGCCGTGGTTTGCTGCATATGTCAGTGGCTTCATCCGTAAGCAGCTTCATTCACTATGCAGTTCTGGCTTCTCAGGGAAAATGTCATTTGAGAGAATAAATAATGTCGATTTGGTTGCAGGACCAGTCAGACAACCATACTTTAATGATGAAATACCAAGCTCTTCAATAAACACCGTTGTTGAAAATTTACTCAACATGGGAGGCGTGAGGGACACCAGAAAACAAAATATAACATTCCGTTTTGGCAACGGTGAGATGTATTGATGGATCGCTCATTCTGGATTTTACTTAGTGAACTGCCATCTTCAACAACTGCGTTTATTTTACTTGCAGGTGTCATCTATACGCTGGCCAGAAAAGGTTGCTTCCCCTCGCTTTCACAACGTCAGTTCTTTTATCTGATAATGACGTTTACAATGATAACTGGCTGTAAATTCTTATTTGGATAAAACTCACCAGGCCGATCTGCGACTTATTGATTAATATAAAGGGGCTCTGGTAATGCCCGCTCCTGGCACCAAACCAACTGTCAGATCTGATTGCACATAGGATAAAAAAGTGACTGATTGAGTATGTGCCAGTACACCTAAGATACTAGGCAGCGGTATGAAGACATTTCGTGTCGTCTCCACTAAGGCTAACTCAGTAGTCTCTTCATTATGTAAAAACACCGAGCATTCACTCTAATGACCCCATCAAGACGAGATACTCATCGTATTTATGGTAACAAAAATTTTAGGGCTTTTTGCTTTGTGAAGAAAGTAAGATTAATACTTTCACCACTGTCTAGCGGCTCCCCCCTCCCCGCCTTGAGAGTCTTGACGTAAATCATTGCGTCGTATTTACTATGCTTGGTTTAGATACTTTCTGATGATTTAAGGACCTGACGTGACCGATTATGATGTATTCCCCGAGCAGCGGCAGTCCATTATCTATCAAATGCTGACTGAAACTGGCCGGGTTGTTTGCGCCGATGTAGCCCGAAAGCTTGGCGTTTCAGAGCACACTATACGCAGAGATTTACAGGAACTGGCCCGAAAGGGCGTGTGCAAAAAAGTCTACGGTGGTGCAGTCAGTCAGCTAAAACAATCCGCCAGTTTTGATACTCGCGTGTCACAAAACGTGCAAGAAAAATCAAGGCTCGCGCAGAAGTGCGCACAATTGATCAGACCTGATACTTGTCTTTTTATTGATGCCGGTTCTACCTACCTCGCCATGGTAGAATTTATCCCTGATGAGCTGGAACTGACCATTGTCACAAACTCACCACAAATAGCCGCAGCAGCCTGTGGGCGCAGTAAAGGTGAGTTGATTCTGCTTGGAGGAAAGGTCAATGCCCAAACGGGAAGTACGTTAGGTTCTGAGCCGGTAAATCAAATTCGCGGTATGGTTTTCGATCAGACATTTATTGGTGTGTGTGGGCTTGATCCTCAGGCTGGGCTGAGTGCGGTTTACTATGAAGACGCCTGCTTTAAAAAAGAAGTTCTCAGTCAAAGTAATGAAGTCATTGCTGCCGCCACAGAAGATAAAATATCTCAGATCGCAAGATATAAAGTGGCAACCTGTGAAGATATTGATATCGCGGTGGTGATCAAGGGAGCAAAAATTCAGAATTTCTCGGGTGTCAGTATGCATATCGAATTAGCTGAGTAATCCACTGTATTGACTCGCCATAAGGTTTCAAGAAGGTATTTTCCCTACCTTCTTGAAAATAAATCCACCGATGGATTAGCGCTTGGCTATTAAAATCTATCAGGACTGGAGTGAAAGTAATCTACAGATGGTTTTTTGAACCGCACTCTCGTCATTTGTCCCAGTGATATAATTAGCGACAGCTTTTGTTTCTTCAAATGCATTTCGCATAGCAAAGCTATACTCTGCTTCGGCCAATAATTCGATATCATTATAGCCATCACCGAAAGCCATGGTTTCATGTGGACCGACTTGCAGCATCTGTTGAAGTTTCTGCACTGTCGTGCCCTTATGCACACCATAATCCGCAATATCAATCCAAGATGCTTCCGACACGACAATGTATGCCTCGCGTTCAAAAGGAACTAGGCCCAAACGCGTCTGAGGGCAGTTACCTTCCTCATCATAAACGGTAATCTTGACGAAATCGCTTCGCAGGGTATCCAGACAATCAACTTGTGTAAGGTGAGTATAAGAGCCTCTGATTTTATCTTTTAGTCGTGATGGAATATGGGTGGAGATAACAGCCCCTTCAGGAGTGCAGGCAATAATAACGTGGTGGGGATTAAGCTCTTGAAGCCGATGAATAATTCGTCGTCCAAGCTCATTGCAGATAAGCGATTGAAATACATATTCGCCTTTATGTTTGATGCGGGTTGCACTGTCGCCAACAATCCACATATCCCGACTAAATTCGCCAAATAGCTCTTCAACTCTTTCACACTGTTTTCCTGTGCATGCTGCAAACTGAACCTTCTTTTCAGCCATCAGCAATCTGACATTGGCAAATAATTCTCTATCGTAGTCGCCCTGGCTATTCAGGAAAGTGCCATCAAGGTCTGTGATAATAAGTTTTATCATTCTGTCACCGTGAACATGATTAGGTTGATATTTTGCTACCGTTACCAGAGGCATGATGACCAGAAGCGCCGACAAACGGTCAGTAATGCTCGATATTGCACCATTGTGCAATGTAATGATTGCTGTGTCGATAAAAAGCGGATACACATTCAAATATTGCACAATCGAGCACAAAAAAGCATAATAAATTTTCAGTGGTCTACGTTCTAAAGGATTTCACATGAACACACCTTTACCCGATGTAAGCTTTTTACATGAACTTGCTGATATTGCAGCAACCAGAACATTGCAAAGTTATTTAAGCCCAAAACTGATTGATATCGATACCAAAGTTAAAGAAGGGTTTCGTTTTGATCCTGTGACAAATGTCGATCGCGAAACAGAGTTATTGCTGAGGGAAATTATCAGCGAACGATATCCAGATCATGCCATCATGGGTGAAGAATTTGGCCGGACAGGTGAAGCTGAGTACGAATGGGTCATCGATCCGATTGATGGTACGCGGCCTTTTCTCTGTGGTTTACCTGTCTGGGGTTGTCTGATTGGATTAATGCACAATAACAAAGCCGTGATGGGAATGATGAGTCAACCTTATACTGGCGATAAATTCTGGTCCGATGGTCAGACGTCTCGCTTTTCAGGTCGTTTGGGTGACACCCGTATGGCAACCAGAAGAGATATTCCACTTGAACAGGCCATCCTCCACACCACATCACCCGAGTCTGTAAATCTGTACCAAGATAATAATTTTGATCAACTCAAGAAAAAGACATTGATGACACGGTATGGCGGAGAATGCTACGCCATGGCAATGTTAGCTGCGGGGAATATTGACATATGCGTCGAATATTCACTGCAACCCTACGATATTGTTGCTTTTATTCCAATTATTGAGCATGCCGGTGGCATAGTTACCACTCTCGACGGTGGTAGAGCGGAAAAAGGTGGGGCTATTGTCGCTAGCGCCAACTCAAAATTACATACAGAAGTACTTAATATCCTAAATAGCGGGAAGTCATAAAGACAGCGACATGGGGATTATACACAAACCTCCTTCTGTCTATTTCATACCTAGCGCAACGCTAATATTTTGTTCTTAACTTTATTTTGTATCATCAACCGGAGGTTTAGGAATGAAAGTCGCTCATATTGCATTGTGGACTTCTAATCTGGAAGAACAGGCTATTTTTTGGCAAGAATTCTTTGGTGGTATCGCCAATGAAAAATATAGCAGCATGAATAACCCAGGGTTTGAATCTTACTTCATTCAACTCAATGAAGGGCCGACTATCGAGTTAATGACTAAGCCGGGCCTCGAAAAACAGCAACAAACGAATAATAGATGTGGCTGGGCACACCTAGCACTATCTGTAGGAAGTCAAGAAGCAGTGGATAAACTGGCTTTGATCGCAAAAGAAAAAGGAATTTTGGTCGGAGCACCAAGATTGACGGGTGATGGCTATTATGAAGCTATCATCGAAGACCCTGATGGAAATTTGATAGAAATTGTAGCTTGATGTTTGATATTAGAAACCCACTAATTTTAACTTTTAGCGCTCATGCCATAAAAAAGACCTGAGCGCGCCGTTTGTAATGTCAAATTACTGTCCATCAGCAGCGTCAGATCAAGCCAGCAGTTAGTGTACCCGCCATAATTGGCACTTATTGTGAGCCAATATAAATAATCATTAATGTGGGAAACATCCTACATTAATCTTACCCCCTATCTTATATCCCTCATTATTTCAATTCTGTATTTTGTTATAAA
>NZ_CACVAF010000007.1 GCF_902726565.1 Yersinia vastinensis | reverse complement strand
AAACAACTCCGCCGTGAGTGCTTAGATTATTGATAATATAGCAGAGAATTTATGAAATTTAGATATAATCGTTCAAAGAAAACTCAATAATTTTCTGCTATATATTCGGTTATTTAGCACACACAAACGGTCTAACCATCCCTTCACAATTTGCATTAAGGTAAGCTGCCTACCATTGACCATTGACCATTGACCATTGACCATTGACCATTGACCATTGACCTTATTCAACCAATGCGATACAAGCCATCGCACGGAAACCAAGACCATAAACTTCTGTTTGGGTCATTTAACACAGATCTCGTTGGAGCCGTAAGATCACATCACTATCACGCTGCAATAGCCTTATGTTTCTGCACTTGAATATAATCCCCCCACCATTGCATAAGATCTGCTCTTTCGACGAGATACTCTGCACGATTGTAAGCGGCTATAATCTCAGTGCTTTTGGTATGAGCCAAAGCCGATTCGAGAACTTCTGTCCTGAACTTACCGCATTCCTCTGCTGCTGTCCTTGCGATAGATCGCATACCGTGGGCGACCAATTCACCCCCTAACCCCATACGGATTAACGCTGCATTGGCTGTTTGCTCATGCATATGGGTCAGCGGAGTTTTTATGCTGGGGAACACCCATTCACGATGGCTACTGATAGGCTGCATATTTTCTAATATACGAAGAGCTTCTTTGCTGAGCGGCACCTTATGAGGACGTTTCATCTTCATAAATTCGGGGGGGATGTTCCAGATTTTGTTCTCTGTATCGATGTCAGCCCAACGCGCACGAACAGCCTCTCCGGGGCGAACCCAAGTAAGCAATTGCCATTCAATCAGCATACGTGTTTCCAGCCGTATGGAAGCATTAGCCAGTGCAGCCATAAATCTTGGTAGTTCGCTGGGGGGAAGGGCGGGCATATTTTGCTTTTTAGGTTTACTAAAACGCTGACCGAGATTATCAGCAGGATTAAACTCAATAAGTTCTTCTGTCGCTGCCCAGCGGAAGATTTCATTCAGGCGGGAAATGATTCGGCGCAGGGTTTCCAATACACCGCGTTGCTCAATGGGGTCAAGATGCTGCTTCAATAACTTAGGCCGGATCTCTTTGATAGGAACATTGCCTAATCCGGGGAAGATATTTCGTTCAAGACTACGCCAGATGTCTACTGCATGGTCTTTGGATATACCAGATGTCTTTACCTTCTCATCTAACCACTTTCGAGCAACGGCTTGGAGCGTGTGCTCAGTAGCATCCTTTAATGCATTAGCCTTATCGTTGTTATGGACTTGTGGATCGATGCCATTGGCAAGTAAGGATAGGTATTCATCCCGCAAAACTCTTGCTCTTGCTAACGTGAGGTGGGGGTAGGTTCCGAGGCTTACCTTTGTTCGCTTTTTAGTTACTGGCACTGCATACCTGAAATACCAATTTTTCTTTCCACCCCTTGAGAGGGGGGCGATTCTTAGCATTAAGCCATCACCGTCAAACAAGTTGATTTCTTTGTCTGAAGGTTTAGTGCTTTTGATTTCTGTATCCGTGAGTTTTTTTGCGAGTTTTGCCATTTTGGGACCCTCAAGTTTTGGACCCTTTGTGTTGGGTCCCAAGGAGGGTGCCATAAGTAGTGGTTTCTAGCAATTCTCGGTAGACTACTATAGACGTAAAAAAGCCCGCAAGGCTGGTTCCAAGCGGGCTTAGTAGACTTTACTATACTTCGGTAAAACTAAAAGTGGTGGAGCTGGGGGGATTTGAACCCCCGTCCGAAATTACTACACCGTCGGTACTACATGCTTAGTCCAATCATTACATTCGCCGGCCAGCTGCGGATGGACACGCCACTGACAAACTATCCTGATTAGTTTTAATGCTTCCACCCCAGGCAAGGTTTCCACACGAGCTCTTTTAGGTTTGACCTCTCTTGATCCCCGTCCTAAGAGCGGAGGCTAGGGAGAGAGGGCTCTAAGCAGGGTATTAAGCTGCTAGTGCGTAGTTTTCGTCGTTTGCGACTATTTTTTTGCGGTTTTTTACGAGGCCACCGCACCTCGGCATGCACCTTGGGTTTCGCGAATCCCGTCGAATCCAGAATCAGCCCCAAAGAACTTCGTCAGTATAACAGAACTATGTCCTGCTAAGCCAGTGACTTAACGATTTGCGTGCTTCATGATACGCGCTTTGTCTAATTTCCACTCGCGATCACGAATATCATCGCGCTTGTCGTTATCTTTTTTACCCTTAGCTACACCGATTTTAATTTTTGTCCACGCATTCTTCCAGTACATGGAGAGTGCGACTACGGTATAACCTTCACGATTGACTCGCCCAAATAGAGAGTCCAATTCGCGCTTGTTCAGCAGCAGTTTACGAGTACGCATTGGCTCGCAGACAACATGAGTCGATGCTACGTTCAACGGCGTAATCGTGGCACCAAATAGAAATGCCTCGCCGTTTTTAAACATAACATAGCTATCGCTGATGTTTGCCTTGCCCGCACGCAGTGATTTTACTTCCCAACCTTGCAATGCAAGACCTGCTTCGAATTCTTCTTCGATGAAGTATTCATGACGGGCACGTTTATTTTGCGCAATGGTCGCGGAACCGGGTTTGTATGCTTTTTTCTTTGTCATAGTGTTGATCATTATACTGTATGCGCAGACGAATGAAATCCTTTCCCATAGGATGCTTGTGCATTTTGTCTCATTTGTTGCACGGAATGCCTAGCAGATTTTTTGTATGGCGATAGATAAATGGTATTATCAGTGCGTTTTATGTCACACAGGAAATGTTATGCCACAGATTAGCCGCTCTGCGCTGGTTCCATTTAGTGTAGAACAGATGTATCAACTGGTTAATGATGTTCGCTCTTACCCAGAATTTTTGCCCGGTTGTACCGGAAGCCGGGTTCTTGATGCTACTGAAAATGAAATGACGGCTGCCGTTGATGTTGCGAAAGCCGGGATCAGTAAAACGTTCACAACACGTAATACATTAACTGATAACCAGAGCATTGCTATGCAGCTGGTTGATGGGCCGTTTCGTAAACTTATGGGGGGATGGCATTTCACCCCATTGAGTGCGGATGCTTGTAAAGTTGAATTGCACCTTGATTTTGAATTTACCAATAAGTTGATTGAATTGGCTTTTGGTAAAATATTCAAAGAATTAGCGGGGAATATGGTGCAAGCTTTCACCCAACGAGCTAAAGAGGTTTACAGTGTCTAATATTCGCGTTGAGGTAGTTTATGCCTTACCTGAACGCCAATATTTACGTACTGTGACTCTTGTCGAGGGAAGCACAGTTGAGGATGCTATCAATACATCGGGTCTGCTTGAGTTACGGTCTGATATTGATCTGGCAAAGAACAAAGTGGGGGTTTACAGCCGCCCGGTAAAGCTTGGTGATAAACTTAATGATGGTGATCGCGTCGAGATATATCGCCCTTTAATTGCCGATCCTAAAGAGTTGCGTCGACAGCGTGCGGAGCAGGCAAAAAAATAAGGCACAATATGCGCCTTATTTTTTGTTGTAGCCCTGGACTGCTATTGAAGGAAAACGCGTACTATCGTGCGGATGTATAAACATCAATAGGCTTAACACTTAAAGCCCCATCAGCATTTGCTCCCTCAACGTGCTCTGCAATCTTCGGATAAATTAATTTCCTGCTAATGTTGGCTCATTCTTGATATCGGTCAGTACACCACTGCTATCGAAGGTCAACGTTAAGGTTTGTTGTGTGACTTTCTCGTGGCCTGGTTGTTGGCGGAACACATAGAACCAAGTTTTAGTGCCAAACGGGTCCTGCAACATTGGAGTGCCTAAGGTATATGCCACTTGTTGTTGGGTCATACCTTTATGGATTTTGGACGCGTCATTAGGTGATAAATAGTTACCCTGATTAATATCAGGCCGGTAGACCACCTTCTCCAGCGTTGAACAACCCGCAGTAAGCATTGCAAGCATCACAGCGGCGGCAGTCAGCATTTTACAGCGCATAGTAATCACATTCCTTTAGGGCGTAGGATGACGATGATAATAGACCTTGCAGCAGTTGGAAACCTTTACAGGGCACCTGTATGACCTCTGGAAAGGAAAAAAGTTAATCTTTTCTACGCTGCGAGCAATTCTTTTGCATTTGCCAAGGTGTTTTTCGTCACTTCACTTCCGCCCAGAAGGCGCGCCAACTCTTGTAAGCGGGCTTTTTTATCTAACCGATGCATCTGTGTTTCGGTTTCAGTGCCATCAGTTTGTTTACTCACAAAGAAATGTTGATGACCACAACCTGCAACTTGTGGAAGGTGAGTTACACACATAACCTGAGTTGATTCACCTAGCTGACGCAATAAGCGACCCACTATGGCGGCCGTCGGCCCACTGATACCTACATCAACCTCATCAAAGATCAGCGCAGGTGTGTCCATTTTACGGGCTGTAATAACCTGAATAGCCAAGGCGATACGTGATAGTTCACCACCCGAGGCCACTTTAGCCAGTGGTTGTAGTGGTTGACCTGGGTTAGTCGTCACGCAGAACTCAATACGGCTTGCTCCTTCAGCACTGAGATGTTCAGGCTCAAATTGGGTTTCTATGGTGAATTTACCGTGGGGCATAGATAGTTCATGCATGCTTTCGGTAATCAGTGCGGCCAGTTCGTCAGCATAATGCTGGCGTTCCTCATGTAACCGCTTAGCGATGACCAATGCGTTTTGATAATGAATATTGACTGCATGACTAAGTTGTTCATGATCATTTTCTTGTTGTGATAGTTGTTCTTGCTCATCTAGCAACTGTTGATGGAATTGCGGTAGTTCTTCTGGGGAAACATGGTGTTTACGAGCCAGATTTAATTGACGAGATAACCGTTGTTCCAGCTCATACAATCTGTTGGGATCCATATCAAACTGTTCAGCATAATGACGTAATTCATCACTGGCCTCACTGATTTGGATGGACGCTTCTTCCAGCATATTTAGCAGGTTGTTAAATTGATCATCCATACCCGCCAGTTCAGTCAATTGATGCTTGGCTGAGTAAAGTTGGCTAAGAATATTATTCTGTTCGTCGTCTGCCAGTAACTGCAAAGCCTGTTGACTGAGTGACAGCAACTGACCACTGTTAGCCAGTCGCTTATATTCGATATCAATTTGTTCGTATTCCCCAGCCTGTGGAGCGAATGAATTCAGCTCTTTCAACTGATATTGCAGTAGCTCATGACGCGCATTTCGCTCAAGTGATTGTTGCTGATGCAGGGCTAATGCGCGGCAGCTTTGATGCCATATTTGATAGGACGCTTTCATTTCAGCCAACAGAGAGGATTGGTCTGCGTAAGCGTCTAATAATTGTTTTTGATGGTCTGGTCTTAACAATAATTGATGTGCATGTTGGCCGTGGATTTGAATCAGATGCTGCCCCAATTCCCGTAATTGGGACAAAGGAACGGCAGTCCCATTAATAAATCCTCTTGAGCGGCCATCGGTTCCTATTGCACGCCGCAGCAGGCATTCATTGCTGTCATCGAGATGATTGTTTTCTAGCCATTGGCGAGCTGAGGGAGTATCTGCGAGTGAGAAGCGTGCACAGATATCCGCACGTGTTGCCCCTAAACGCACCATACTGCCGTCTGAGCGGCTACCAAGACACAACCCTAATGCATCTATAGCGATAGATTTACCCGCTCCTGTTTCACCAGTAATTGCAGTCATTCCGGGCTGAAAATCAATTTCTAACTCACGCACAATAGCAAAATTACTGATGGTTAATTGGGCCAGCATGGTAAATCTCCTGTACATAAACACATGTCTGTATTTGAATACAGTATAAACTGGTTTTATATACAGTAAAGTCCTTGAGGCGTTTTTTAGAATAATTTTTTTGACCAGCCCAACTTTGTGCTTAACGTATTGAAATAGCTGTAGTCCTTAGGATGAATTAGGTTTAAGTGAAAATCGCTACGCCGAATTAAAAGCTCTTCCCCCTCTTGAATTGGCAAGGCTATCTGGCTGTCACAGCTAATTTCCAGATCGCTGGTAATTTGAGAAAACTTCAAACGGATGGTGCTGCTACTATTAATAACTAGTGGGCGAGCTGTCAGCGTATGAGGGAACATGGGAACTAATACAATGGCATCCAGTGTTGGTGTTAAAATGGGGCCGCCCGCAGAGAGTGAGTAAGCGGTAGAACCCGTAGGGGTGGCGATAATCAGCCCATCAGAACGTTGTGAAAATGCGAAGCGGTCATCAATATACACTTCGAATTCAATCATATGGGCAACTTTGCCAGGATGCAAAACCACCTCATTGATGGCCGTGCTGATGCGGCTTTGCTGATTTGTCCGTGTGACTTGCGCTTCAAGCAAAAAGCGTTGTTCGCTGAGGTATTCGCCTTCCAGCACATCAGAAAGTTGCTGCTGGGCGTTATCTGGGTCTAAATCGGTCAAAAAGCCTAGGTTGCCTCGGTTGACACCGATCACTTTGATATCATAGCGAGCAAGTACCCGAGCAGCACCGAGCATGTTGCCATCGCCGCCGACGACAACAGCTAAATCAGCTTTTTGGCCGATGTCAGCCAAACTGCCAGTCACAGCGTTGGTTAACTTGAGGTCTTTAGCAATCTGTTGTTCCACCATCACGTCATAACCTCTAGCGTTTAACCAGTGGTAGAGCATTTCATGAGTGGCAAGTGCAGCTGGGTGCCGTGGGTGACCGACAATACCAATACAATTGAATCTTTTATTATTCATTGCCGTGATTTTCCTCACTGGGGGTGTCTTTTACCCCACATTATGACCGGTTCCCTTGAATCCCCGGTTTTGATCCCCATAATAAGCCAAGTAGCGAGATTAATGCTAAAACGCGGAGATATCCATGAGTAGTAAAGAACAGAAAACACCAAACGAGCAAGTCTCGGAAGAAATGGAAAATGCAGCAGAGCAGCAAGTGGAAGCGACACAAGAGACGGGTGAAGGTGTAGATCCGCGTGTTGCCGAGCTTGAAGCGCAGTTGGCTGCAGCCTTACAGCGTGAGCGCGAAAGCTTGCTACGCGCCAAGGCCGAAGTTGAAAATATCCGTCGTCGTACTGAATTGGATGTTGAAAAGGCACATAAGTTTGCTTTGGAACGATTCTCAGCTGAATTATTGCCAGTAATCGACAACTTGGAACGCGCGCTGGATACTGCCGATAAGAGCAATACCGAGTTGACTGCCATGATTGAAGGTGTAGAACTGACCCTAAAATCATTACTTGATGCAGTTGGCAAATACGGTATTGAGGTTGTCGGTGATACTAACGTGCCATTTAATCCTGAAGTTCATCAGGCAATGACGATGCTTGAATCAGCTGATCATGAGCCAAATCAGGTCATGATGGTCATGCAGAAAGGTTACACGTTGAATGGCCGTCTGCTGCGCCCGGCGATGGTAGCGGTATCTAAAGCGAAAGCCTAAGGTGTCCTGACAGATAAAAGGCACCTCTGTGGTGCCTTTTTTATGTCTGTGGCTAAGTGAATAACGTTTTATTCTAACGTAGGCAATTTAGGCTGCCAGTCAATAGGCGGTAGACCTTGCTGTTGTAATAGCTGGTTAGCTTGTGAAAAGTGCTTACAGCCAAGAAAACCACGGTGTGCCGAGAGTGGTGAGGGGTGTGGAGCCTTCAAAATAAAATGGCGCTGGGCATCAATGATTCGGCCCTTTTTCTGTGCATGCGCTCCCCACAGCATAAAAATAACCCCGTTACGATGTTCATTCAGTGCCGCAATGACTTTATCAGTAAAGGTTTCCCAGCCAAGGTTAGCGTGCGAGTGGGCATTACCCGCTTCAACCGTTAGCACGGTATTCAGTAACAGCACGCCTTGTTCGGCCCAGCTTTGTAAAAAGCCATGATTGGGGCGCTGAAATCCGGGAATGTCAGTAGCCAGCTCTTTGTACATATTCACCAATGAGGGCGGTGCTGGTACGCCAGGTAAGACTGAAAATGATAGTCCGTGAGCTTGGTTAGGCCCGTGGTAAGGGTCTTGGCCCAAAATAACCACTTTTACCTGATCCAACTCGGTTAGGCGAAACGCATTAAATACATCTTTTTGTGCCGGATAAATGATTTTACCTGCACTGCGCTCTGCTGCCACATAGGCTAGCGTATCTTTAAAATAAGGCTGTTCTTTTTCTTGGCCGATCACATCGTGCCAGCTAAGGGAGGCGGTCATAAACACTCTCCTTGTTTCGGTAAGATATTGATGTGCGTTAGCTTACCGGTTCGCCCTTACGAGTGAAACCGTTAAACCTGAGTCTGTGACGCGATGGTTGTTTTTTGCTCGATTAACATAAAAAATGTTGAAAATTTACAAAAATAATTGCGATGGACTGATTTGATAAAATTGATATAAAACAAAAATTTGCCAGTGACGTGATTGTCGCCACGCTTGAAAGATTGATTTAAGTCAAAGAATTGCGGCAGTCTGACTGGTATATAGAACAATAAGACAACAATGGTTTTACCAAATAACCAAGATAGTTTTCTCCCCCTTGGAATTTATAGCCGTATTACGGAGGCACCAAATGATTACTGGTATTCAAATTACTAAAGCTAACAATGAAGCCTTACTGAACTCTTTCTGGCTGCTGGATGACGAAAAAGATGAACTGCGCTGTGTTTGCGCTAAATCAGGTTATGCAGAAGACCAAATCGTTCCAGTCAGTGAATTAGGTCAGATCGAATATCGTGAAGTTCCACTGGAAGTGCAACCGACTGTGCGTGTTGAGGGTGGTCAGCATTTGAACGTGAACGTTCTGCGCCGCGAAACTCTGGAAGATGCAGTGAAGAATCCAGAAAAATATCCTCAGCTAACGATTCGTGTATCTGGCTATGCCGTGCGTTTCAACTCACTGACACCTGAACAGCAACGTGATGTCATTACTCGTACTTTCACCGAAAGTCTGTAATTCATGTTATAGCAATGACATCTCAAAAATATTAGGGAGCCTTTATGGCTCCCTTTTTGTATCTGTATTTTATTAATCAATAAGTTAGAGTCTGATCACATCTTTGCCTTTATATAAATAAATTTTACCAATTCCACTTAAGAACTCATCCGACGTGTCGATAGATAAATTTATTGAGCATAACTCAGTATTGAGACTATCTTTAGAGCACTTTATGTAGCCAGGTGGTGAAAAGTAGAGGTAGCGTGTCTAGTTCATCGATATAACAATAAGTTAGGGAGCGGTAGTATGTCTGGATCAGCACTGATAATGAGGGTGAGACGCAATTTACGTTACGCCATTTACGGTGTTTTGATGCCATTAATCAGTTTTGAGGGGCAGGCAATGGCTGAGATTACGACTGCTTTCACTGATCCTGCAGTAATACCAATCGCTGATGCTATTGTTCACGGAGATGTAAAACAGATCCATCAATTGGCTAATAAAACCTTGCTACAACAACAAGGCGAGCAGTCTGTCACACTGATGCAGTGGGCTATTCTCAATCAACAACCCGAAAGTTTGGCTGCATTGTTGCAAGAAAATGCAGATCCTTTTCAGCCGGGGATGCAGGGTGATACTGCGTGGCATACCGCAGCAAGCGTTCAAGATGCTCATTACATGCAGATCCTACTCAGAAACCCTATTCGACCCGATGTGAGAAATAGTGTGACACTCGCGACACCCTTGGCTGCTGCAGTGATGGCCGGGCGCGAGATCCAGGTGATCTTGTTGTTGGTCACTGGTGTTGATCCCAATCTTGCTGATCGGATGGGAGACACTCCATTGCATCTGGCTGGTAAGACGAATGCCCCGGATTTAGCATTGCGTCTGCTAAAAGCGGGGGCTGATCCTAAATTACGTAACCAGCAGGGCGCGACCTTCCAGCAGTATTTGGCGACGACGCCATTGAGTATGCACAGCACTGAAGTGCAGCAAAAATATCGGCAGTTGGATATCTGGCTGCGGGGTAAAAGATTAGCCGAGATTTATCAGCAATAGAGTTCATGTTTATCAGATAAATATAAAAAAAGCCGCTATTTATCAGCGGCTTTTTTACTTGAATGCGGTGTTAATCACCACTCTATTTGCTAGCAGGTTTATCCTTGGGTTGACGGCGCTTACCAACATTTTTGGCATCACGATGACGAACCTTAACCTTTGCTTTCTCTTTACTAGCTTCTTTTAGTTCTTTACGTTTTGCTAAAACTTTCTTCGACGGTTTACCCGTGGTTTTTTCGCTTGGTGCTTTGCTGGTTGGGCGCAGTTCATCAATCACCCGTGGTTTCAGAGGCTCTTTCAGATAACGGCCAATTTTACCCAGCAACAAATGGTCATGCGCTTCAACCAATGATATAGCGACACCTTTACGCCCGGCACGGCCCGTACGGCCAATACGGTGAAGGTAAACATCAGCAGTTAGTGGCAGATCAAAGTTGAACACGTGGCTGATATCATCGATATCCAAACCGCGTGAGGCAACATCAGTGGCAACCAGAACATTAACCCGGCCATCACTTAAACGTATAACGGCTTCAGTACGTTTGGCCTGAACCATTTCGCCTTCGAGGAACCAAGCGTTAATCCCTGCTTCACGTAGCCAACTGACCAGTTGGTGTACCTTTTCACGAGTACGAACGAAAATGATGGATTTTTGCACTTCTGGCTGCTTGAGCAGATGCACTAGCAAGGCGGTTTTATGTTCGATATTGTCCGCACGATAGTACCATTGCAGAATTTTTTTGCGTTCTCGCCGCGATGGATCGGCTTCCAGTTCTACTGGTTCCTCCAGAATGCGCTCCGCAAATTCACGGATAGCTTCCCCTTCTAGGGTGGCAGAGAATAATAATGTCTGCTTACGCCAGCGGGTTTCTGCGGCAATAGTTTCAATATCTTGGGCGAAACCCATATCCAGCATACGGTCAGCTTCGTCCAGAATCAGCGTTTCGACTGCGCGACAATCAAAGTTTTCTTCTTTGATGTATTGCAGCAAGCGGCCTGTGGTTGCAACCACAATATCCTGATTCTCACTAAAGACTTCCGCGTGGTTCATATATGCCACACCGCCGGTAATCGTCGCGATATCCAGTTGTGTATGCTTGGCCAGCTCACGCGCTTGATCTGCTACTTGCATGGCCAGTTCACGGGTTGGCGTCAGGATCAGAATGCGGGGTGGGCCAGATTTTTTGCGTGGAAAATCCAGCAAATGCTGCAAGGCAGGCAGCAAAAAGGCGGCAGTTTTGCCCGTACCTGTTGGTGCCGAACCCAATACATCGCGCCCATCCATAGCTGGCGGAATAGCCGCAGCTTGAATGGCTGTTGGGCGCTCATAGCCTTTGTCGCGCAATGCGTCAATCAGGCGTTCATCGAGATCGAGTTCGGAAAAATTGGTTACAGTCATGGTCTTCCTCTACTTGGGGCGCCGATTATAGACGGGTTAGCCGAATTCTTCACCTGTTTAAGCGGTAATGATGTCTTTTCCCTTCAATCATATTGTCCTATGCTACGCCGGTTATAGATTCTGGTGACTAATGTGGGCGAACAATTGAAAAAAAAACCGGCGTTGCGTGGTGGTGGCTTCACTTTTAAACAATTCTTTGTGGCGCATGATCGCTGCGCAATGAAAGTGGGGACTGATGGCGTTCTGCTCGGCGCTTGGGTTCCAGTAGAAAAAGCTCGCAAAGTACTGGATATCGGCTGTGGCAGTGGGCTGATTGCGCTGATGATTGCCCAGCGTTCGAACTCTGAAGTGATGATTGACGGTGTTGAGTTGGAGCCGGCAGCGGCAGAGCAGGCCAGCAGCAACGTAGCGCAATCTCCTTGGGCTGAACGAGTTTGTATTTATGCACAAGATGTACACCAGTTCGCCGAAAATCATCCTCATCAGTATGACCTTATTGTCAGTAATCCACCCTATTTTGCGCCGGCGGTGGCTTGTCGTGATGAAGCCCGGGATACCGCACGTTATACCGGTTCACTCACTCATGACGCCTTACTGAATTGCGCGGAGAAGCTTATCACAGAGGAGGGGATCTTTTGTGTGGTTTTACCCCACGATTTGGGGGGCGAACTTGCTCGCCTTGCGGTCGCACAACATTGGTTCGTTCGCTGCCAAGTTGATATCAGAGATCGCCCCGGTAAGCCGCTGCATCGGATGCTGCTAACATTATCGCGCCAATCAGGCGAGACTCAATATCAGCATTTGGACCTGCGCCAATCTGAAGGCGTCTATTCACCAGAATTCTGCGCGCTAATCAGTGAGTTTTACCTAAATTATTAGCCACGGACTGGCGAGGTAGTGAGATGTATGAGTTAATAGGGCGCGATATTCTGTGTTTTGAAAAACATCGCGCCCTGAAAAAACCTTACGGATGGAGAATGGTTGGTTTTGGATTCTCAAGTTGGTCAGGGTAATCAAGGGTGTAGTGCAACCCTCTGCTCTCTTTGCGATCCATAGCACAACGAACAATCAGCTCGGCAACCTGCACTAAATTACGTAATTCCAGCAGATTATTTGAGATGCGGAAATTGGCATAATATTCGTCAATCTCCTGCTGCAAGGTATTAATCCGGCGCAAGGCACGCTCTAAGCGTTTGGTTGTACGAACAATGCCAACGTAATCCCACATAAATAGACGCAATTCATGCCAGTTATGCTGAATAACAACCCTTTCGTCTGAATTATCAACCCGACTTTCATCCCAATCAGGTAATTGCTTGGCTAATTTGGCCGTCGGCAAGCGCGTCAGAATATCTTCTGCGGCAGACCAGCCATAAACCAAACACTCAAGCAATGAGTTGGAGGCCATACGATTAGCCCCGTGTAAACCGGTATAGCTAACTTCACCAATGGCATATAAACCGTCCAGATCCGTACGCCCATGCTGATCGACCATAACACCACCGCAGGTATAATGTGCTGCTGGAACGATAGGAATCGCTTCTTTGGTCAGATCAATACCCAATGACAATAGTTTTTCGTAAATCATCGGGAAGTGCTGCATCACGAAATCAGTGGGTTTATGGCTAATATCCAGATACATGCAATCGGCACCCAGACGTTTCATTTCATGGTCTATGGCACGGGCGACGATATCGCGAGGAGCGAGTTCGCCACGCGGGTCAAAATCGAGCATGAAGCGGGTGCCATCAGGCCGTTTGAGATAGGCCCCTTCGCCACGTAATGCTTCAGTCAGCAAAAAGTTACGTGCTTGCGGGTGAAATAGGCAGGTGGGGTGAAACTGATTAAACTCTAAATTAGCGACCCGGCACCCAGCACGCCACGCCATTGCAATCCCATCACCAGAAGAGATATCTGGGTTGGTAGTATATTGATAGACTTTTGCCGCACCGCCAGTGGCTAAAACGACAGCTTTAGCGCGGAATGTCTCCACTTTCTCAAGCTCGCGGTTCCAGATGTATGCACCGACGACGCGTTTCGTCCCCGCCAGCCCAATTTTATTGGACGTGATAAGATCGACGGCATTGCAGCGTTCTTTAACTAAAATATTGGGATGAGTACTTGCTTTGCCTACCAGAGTGGTCTCTACTTCTTTGCCTGTTGCATCTGCTGTATGTAGTATACGGCGATGGCTATGACCACCCTCGCGGGTAAGGTGATAACGTTCTTCGCCACTGGCGTTGGTCTCGGTATCAAAAAGGACACCTTGATCAATAAGCCATTGCACGCAAGAGCGAGCATTACTGGCGATAAACTCTACGGCCTCTTTATCGCAAAGGCCGGCCCCGGCAATCAGGGTATCATCGACATGTGAGCTGATGCTGTCTGTTTCATCAAAAACGGCAGCAATACCTCCCTGAGCATAAAAAGTGGCGCCTTCATTCAAGGGCCCTTTGCTCAGAACAGTGACTTTACAATGTGGCGCAAGACGTAAAGCCAGTGATAAACCGGCAGCGCCACTCCCGATGATCAATACATCGCTAACGTGTTCAGATGATGATTGCATATCGTATGATGTGTGCAGAAGAAGAGTGAAATTCATGTTAGCCTATCTGCCAGAGCAAAAGCTATGGCTATAAGATGTCTAAAGAATATTCAGACAAATAATCTGGCAACATGGAACTTTGCACTTTTTATAAACTCCAAGCGTGTGCTTGCTCAGGAAAATAAAGATATGGCTGGCAGTACAACTTTTAGCGTGGGGATAGATTTCGGGAGAGTTCACCTCGGATGAGCGAGCAGTTAACGGATCAGATGCTGGTTGAACGGGTCCAGAAAGGTGATCAGCAATCGTTCAATTTACTGGTAATTCGATACCAGCATAAGGTTGCGAGCCTCGTATCCCGCTATGTGCCTCAGGGCGATGTTCCTGATGTGGTTCAGGAATCTTTTATTAAAGCATATCGTGCACTAGAGTCGTTTCGTGGCGATAGCGCGTTTTATACTTGGCTTTACCGTATTGCTGTTAACACAGCAAAAAATTATTTAGTCGCTCAGGGGCGGCGCCCGCCATCCAGTGATGTGGATGCAAATGATGCTGAAAATTACGAAAATGCGGGTGCATTAAAAGAAATATCGAACCCTGAGAACTTAATGTTGTCTGAGGAATTGAGGCAGATAGTTTTTAAAACCATAGAGTCACTTCCTGAAGATCTCCGGATGGCGATTACACTCAGGGAGTTAGATGGTCTAAGCTATGAAGAGATAGCTGTTATTATGGACTGTCCGGTTGGTACTGTTCGTTCCCGTATCTTCCGCGCCAGAGAGGCTATCGATAACAAAGTTCAGCCGCTGATTCAGCGATAAGCGGACACATAAAGGGTATTTGGCATGCAGAAAGAAAAGCTTTCCGCTCTGATGGACGGAGAAACTCTTGATAGTGAGCTGATAGGTTCTTTGTCGAAAGATAAAGCCTTGCAGCAAAGCTGGCAGAGCTATCATTTAATCCGTGATACCCTGCGGGGGGATGTTGGTGAAGTCTTGCATCTGGATATCGCCAGCCGTGTCGCAGAGGCGCTCAAAAATGAGCCAGCTCGTTTTGTTCCTATTGCTGTACCTGAATCTCAGCCACAACCTCATGTCTGGCAGAAAATGCCTTTCTGGCAAAAAGTTCGCCCATGGGCCAGCCAGATTACTCAGGTTGGGGTTGCCGCGTGTGTTTCTCTCGCTGTTATTGTGGGGGTTCAACAATATAACCAGCCCACATCTAGCAACTTACAGCCAGAAGCGCCTGCATTTAATACATTACCGATGATGGGTAAAGCATCGCCAGTCAGCTTCGGCGTACCTGCTGATGGCTCTTTCGGGACATCTCAGCAGCATCAGGTTCAAGAGCAACGTCGCCGTGTCAATATGATGACTCAGCTGCAAGATTTTGAATTACAACGTCGTTTGCCACAAACTGGTACGCTGCAGGAACCTTCATCATCTACACAAGCCGCTATTCAGGTCCCTGGAACTCAGTCCTTAGGAATGCAGCAGCAGTAATGAAGCAATTTTGGTTTTCCGTCTGTTTAATGGCGGGCAGCCTGTTCATGCCAACAATTGCATCGGCGGAAACCCCGCCGATAGCAATGTTGCAAGAAATGAGCAGTGCCAGTCAGTCGCTCAATTATGAGCTATCCTACATCAATGTTAATAAGCAAGGGATTGATTCTCTTCGCTATCGCCATGCTATCCAAGATAAAAAAACACTAGCGCAATTACTGCGAATGGATGGCCCGCGGACTGAGATTATTCAACGTGGCAATGAGATAAGTTATTTCGAGCCTGGATTTGACTCTTTCACGTTGAGCGGTGAGCATATTATCGATGCCTTACCTTCTATTGTTTTCCCCGATTTTGAAAAACTGTCAAAATACTATAACTATATTGCGCTTGGTCGCGCCCGTGTCGCTGACCGACCATGTCAGGTTATTAGAGTCGTCTCCCGTGACAGTTCGCGATACAGCTATATTATTTGGATGGACGAGACAACAAAACTCCCAATGCGAGTAGACCTTTTAGATCGCGATGGTGAGACTCTTGAGCAGTTTCGGGTAATTTCTTTTGCAGTCGGCGAACCTATTCAGGAGATCCTGCAAGGTGTATTAAAATTGTCTTTACCGCCATTACTTACCTTACCGGCAAAAACCAAGGTGGACTTTGATTGGGCCCCACGTTGGTTGCCAGAAGGGGTTACTGAGGTTTCACGTAGTCGTCGCACACTACCTAACATGGATGCACCAACTGAATCCCGGTTATATACAGATGGTTTGTTCAGTTTCTCGGTTAATGTAAATCCTATTGGTAAGGATGCACCTTCAGAACAGTCTCTGCGTCAAGGGCGGCGGACAGTTCATTCCGAAACTCGGAATAATGTAGAAATTACGGTAGTCGGTGAGCTTCCTCCTTCTACAGCAAAACGTATTGCTGATAGTGTGATTTTGGAGCCAACAAAATGATGAAAGAATGGGCGACAGTCATCTCATGGCAAAATGGGGTTGCGCTTCTGCGTTGCGAACCACATTCTGGTTGTGGGAGCTGTAATGCACGTTCTGGATGCGGCAGTCATTTATTAAATGAATTGGGGCCTGAGTCTGAACATCAATTAGAAGTTGCGATTTCTCAGCCACTAGAGCCGGGGCAGAAAGTTGAAGTTGGAATTAGCGAAGGTAGCTTATTACGTTCTGCTTCCTTGGTATATTTGACACCACTTGCTGGGTTGATTGCTGGAGGAGCATTGTTTCAAGCCTTATTTATTACTGATGCTTTTACTGCTCTAGGCGCTATTTCAGGTGCGGTACTCGGTTTTTTATTGGCTAGGGCATTAGCTGCGAAAATTGAAGGAGAGAGTGATTATCAACCAACTGTTTTACAGATTGGTTTACCACCAACAGCTTTACGTATCCAGCAAGATTAATTTTAGCCATAGTAGGCTGGAATTCGGTTTTGTATCATATGCTCCAGTAGTGCAATAAAAAGATCAGCGCTGATAAGCGATGAGTAATCGACAGAAAAGAGTATGTTACCCTTAGCGTCAAATAGCCGTATTTTGTCATGATGTGCTTCACGTAATGTCTCAATACGTAAAATATCTTCGATATTAATTACCCCTTTTGTTGTTATCAAAGACTGCGCACTGAGTGACAGTGGCGTTGTGTCTACCTGAATTTTTTTCATATTGGCAATTTTTAAAATTAGTGATTTAAAGTCATTGTCATTTTTTTTGACTATATCAAATACAATTGTTTTTCCTCTAGATAACGAATTTAAGCTAATTACACCTACGTGCATAACTTGTTGGTGAATTATTGTATTTATAAGTGGGTAAGCATTGGTTATATTATTAATAATAATATTCCATTGCTGTTTTTTTGATGTGCGAAATGCCATGGCATTAATTCCACCATTAGGATTTATTCCAGCGTGATATTTATAAATGTATTCTATTTTATTAAATGGAATGAAATAAACGTTTTCATTATGATGGTTGAAAACTCGCACACCTTTCTCGTAAAGAAAATAGGTAAACATTGGGTTGTTATATAACCGAAAGTAAAGACATGAACTTAATGAAATTCCTGCGATAGCAACACATAAAATAGAAAGGATTGATGGGCTTGAAAAGATAGATGTTGTAATTGACAGTGTAATAATTATAAAACTTAATGCTAATATGAATACTATTGCACCAATGTTTAAATTTGAGTTTTTATTTCTCAATTCATGACGGCTAAGTATTTTTCCTTCGTCAATCATAATATTCTCCATTGGGCCGCCAAGAGGATATTTCACTTGGTTGTGATTAAATCACATTAATACTCTAGGTTATCTACCCACTGGGTATATGAGCATTTTCCTAAAGTGACTTAACAGATATTCATACTGAAATAAGAATGCACTCGCCTCTAGGGCAGGAGGCCCTCTGTTTTATATTGCGACGAACCTATATAGCAACGAACAGAATGCGGCTGATACATTTTAACAGGATAAATCAGGCAACAAGCTAAGTGTGATGCCTTTCACGAGGCTGACTTACAGTGTAAGATGCGTGCATATTTATGTGGGTAGTTTTGGGTTTGAGTCCATCGCTGTGTCCACCAATAATTAATTAAAGACAACGACTAGAGAAAAATTCATATAAATGAAGCACATAAGAAACTTTTCTATTATTGCCCATATTGACCACGGTAAGTCGACACTGTCGGACCGTATTATTCAGATTTGTGGCGGTTTATCAGAGCGTGAAATGGCCGCTCAAGTTCTGGATTCTATGGATCTGGAGCGTGAGCGCGGCATCACTATCAAAGCGCAGAGTGTGACACTGGATTATCACGCCAAAGATGGTCAAACCTATCAGCTTAACTTTATCGATACTCCCGGCCACGTTGACTTCTCCTATGAAGTTTCTCGCTCCTTAGCGGCTTGTGAAGGGGCTTTATTGGTGGTTGATGCAGGGCAAGGTGTTGAAGCTCAGACATTAGCAAACTGCTATACCGCGATGGAAATGAATCTGGAAGTCGTTCCAGTTCTGAATAAAATCGACTTGCCTGCTGCCGATCCGGAGCGTGTAGCTGAAGAAATTGAAGATATCGTCGGTATTGATGCGACTGATGCTGTCCGTTGTTCGGCAAAAACTGGCGTAGGTGTGCCTGATATTCTTGAACGTTTGGTGCGCGATATTCCGCCACCAGAAGGTGATCCTGAAGGGCCATTGCAAGCCCTGATTATTGACTCTTGGTTTGATAACTATCTGGGCGTGGTGTCATTAATTCGCATCAAGAATGGTTCGCTGCGCAAAGGCGACAAAGTTAAGGTGATGAGTACAGGGCAAACCTATAACGCAGATCGCTTGGGTATCTTTACACCAAAACGCGTTGATCGCGATGTGCTAAATTGCGGTGAAGTGGGTTGGTTGGTCTGTGCTATCAAAGATATTCTGGGGGCGCCAGTCGGCGATACGCTGACATTAGCTCGTAACCCAGCCGAAAAATCTTTGCCTGGTTTTAAGAAAGTCAAACCTCAGGTTTATGCCGGCCTGTTCCCAATTAGTTCTGATGATTATGAAGCTTTCCGTGACGCATTGGGTAAGTTGAGCCTGAATGACGCCTCCTTGTTCTATGAACCAGAAAGCTCCACAGCACTGGGCTTCGGTTTCCGTTGTGGCTTCCTCGGTTTGCTGCATATGGAAATCATTCAGGAGCGCTTGGAACGTGAGTATGATCTCGAACTGATCACTACCGCACCAACCGTAGTGTATGAGGTGATTACGACCGCTCAAGAAACTGTTTATGTAGATAGCCCTTCCAAGCTACCTGCACTGAACAATATTGAAGAACTGCGCGAACCTATTGCTGAATGTCATATGCTGTTGCCGCAGGAATATCTCGGTAACGTCATTACACTATGTATTGAAAAACGCGGTATGCAGACCAATATGGTTTACCACGGTAACCAAGTGGCGCTGACGTATGAAATTCCGATGGCTGAAGTGGTGCTTGATTTCTTCGATCGTCTGAAATCAACGTCTCGCGGTTATGCCTCACTGGATTACAACTTCAAACGCTTCCAGACCTCAGACATGGTGCGTGTTGATGTGTTGATCAACAATGAGCGTGTTGATGCCTTGGCGCTTATCACTCACCGTGATAATGCCCAGTATCGAGGCCGTGATTTGGTTGAGAAAATGAAAGAGCTGATCCCACGCCAGCAATTTGATATTGCCATTCAGGCGGCTATCGGCAACCACATCATTGCCCGCTCAACTGTGAAACAGTTACGTAAAAACGTACTGGCGAAGTGTTATGGCGGTGACGTTAGCCGTAAGAAAAAACTTCTGCAGAAACAGAAAGACGGTAAAAAACGTATGAAGCAGGTCGGTAACGTTGAATTACCGCAAGAAGCTTTCCTGGCTATTCTGCATGTCGGAAAAGACAGTAAATAAGGAGTTTTGATGGCTAACATGTTTGCCTTGATTTTAGCGATAGCAACGCTGGTGACTGGGGTTATCTGGTGCTTCGAGAGGTTCAAATGGGGCCCGGCTCGTCAGGCAAAAATTGCGGCAGTTAATGCGCAAACTGCGGCGATCAAGGCACAAACAGGTTGTGCTGTAGATAACAAGACTCTAGCTCCTGCGGCAAAACAGCCAGGTTGGATCGAGACTTGCGCCTCAGTGTTCCCGGTGCTGGCATTGGTGTTTATCGTGCGCTCGTTTATTTACGAGCCTTTCCAGATTCCTTCTGGTTCGATGATGCCAACGCTATTGATCGGTGATTTCATCCTGGTTGAGAAATTTGCTTATGGTATTAAAGACCCGATTACCCAAACTACATTAATCCCTACTGGGCATCCTAAGCGTGGTGATATCGCTGTCTTTAAATATCCATTAGACCCACGGTTGGATTATATCAAACGTGTGGTGGGCTTACCGGGGGATAGGGTTAGTTACAATCCAATCAGCAAAGAAGTGACGGTTCAGCCTGCATGTAATACTGGCACCTCTTGTGATAGTGCCTTGCCGATTACTTACAGTACGTCGGAGCCAAGCGAATTTGTACAGACATTCCGTTATAGCGGTAATGGTGAGGCTTCTGCCGGGTTCTTCCAGATCCCGTTGAATCAGGCAGTACCTGATGGTGGTGTGCGCCTACGTGAGCGTACCGAGAGCCTCGGGCCGGTTGCACATCAAATTCTGACAGTTCCAGGTCGCCAAGAGCAACTGGGCGCTTATTATCAGCAACCTAACCAACCATTAGGGGTTTGGGTTGTTCCTGAAGGCCATTACTTTATGATGGGCGACAATCGGGATAATAGTGCAGATAGCCGCTACTGGGGGTTTGTACCAGAACGCAATTTGGTAGGGAAAGCCACTGCTATTTGGATGAGTTTTGAAAAGCAAGAAGGTGAATGGCCAACGGGAGTTCGTTTAAGCCGGATTGGTGGAATTCATTAATTCTGGTTATACCTGCATCATTGGCGTTACAGCGTTGTGAGCAATCGAGCTGACAATGCTGTAACTTCAAGTAAGCAGGGTATTTACCCAAAGTAATTGATGTTACAGCAAGGCAGCAAATGAGCGCATCCCAATGAGCTGACAAAAGTCAGTGATTTGGGTGGGTAAGAGCAGCTAACACTGCTGTAACTTCAAGTAAGCAGGGTATTTAAACGCAGCATTATATTTCCACTCGTTGTAGAATAACCTTTCGAGCGATAAGAGTTGGCTCTTTTATGGGGGCCACTGCACACGAAACAGTTTTGTTTTGGTAATATTGGCCAATCAGACCTGTTCCGTCTGCTGTAGTTTTTGACGCATTCTTGATCTATTGGTAACTCATGAACCCCATCGTAATAAATAGGCTACAGCGGAAGCTGGGCTACACTTTTCAACAGCAGGAGCTCTTGCTGCAAGCACTGACTCATCGTAGCGCCAGTAGCAAACACAATGAGCGTTTGGAGTTCCTGGGTGACTCTATATTAAGTTTCGTTATTGCCAATGAGTTGTACCGTCGTTTCCCTCGTGTCGATGAAGGGGATATGAGTCGGATGCGAGCAACATTGGTAAGAGGTAATACACTAGCCGAAATGGCCCGTGAGTTTGACCTCGGTGAATGTTTACGCCTTGGGCCGGGTGAATTAAAAAGTGGCGGTTTTCGTCGCGAGTCAATTTTGGCAGATACAGTAGAAGCCTTAATTGGCGGTGTATTCTTAGATAGCGATATTCATACGATTGAACGGCTGATTCTCGACTGGTATCGCAGTCGTTTAGAGGAAATCAGCCCTGGTGATAAGCAGAAAGACCCAAAAACGCGCCTGCAAGAATATTTGCAGGGCCGACATCTGCCATTACCTTCTTATCTGGTTGTGCAGGTTCGTGGTGAAGCACATGATCAGGAATTTACTATCCACTGCCAGGTGAGTGGCTTGAATGAACCGGTCGTTGGTACTGGCTCAAGTCGCCGTAAAGCCGAGCAGGCGGCAGCGGAACAAGCGCTGAAACAGTTGGAGCTTGAATGAGCGAAGTAGAAAAAACGTATTGTGGTTTTGTTGCAATTGTAGGTCGCCCAAATGTGGGCAAATCGACCTTGCTGAATGAATTATTGGGGCAGAAAATCTCCATTACTTCACGTAAACCGCAAACCACACGTCACCGTATTATGGGGATTCATACTGAAGGGCCTTATCAGGCTATCTATGTTGATACCCCAGGGCTGCATATTGAAGAAAAACGCGCTATTAACCGTTTGATGAATCGCGCGGCAAGTAGCTCTATTGGTGATGTGGAGTTAGTGATTTTTGTGGTTGAAGGAACGAACTGGACTGCTGATGACGAGATGGTAGTGAACAAGCTACGCAGTCTGAAGTGCCCGGTGTTATTGGCTATCAATAAAGTGGATAACGTAACGGATAAAACCAAGCTGTTGCCACATATTCAGTTCCTTAGCCAGCAGATGAATTTCCTTGATGTTGTGCCAATTTCCGCCGAAAAAGGCATGAATGTGGATACTATTGCCAACATCGTGCGTAAGTTATTACCGGAAGCGGAACATCACTTCCCGGAAGATTACATCACTGACCGCTCTCAGCGGTTTATGGCGTCAGAAATTATCCGTGAAAAGTTGATGCGCTTCTTGGGTGAGGAATTACCTTACTCGGTGACGGTTGAAATTGAACAGTTTGTTCCTAATGAGCGCGGTGGTTATAACATCCACGGGCTGATTCTGGTTGAACGCGAAGGCCAGAAGAAAATGGTCATCGGTAATAAAGGTTCAAAAATCAAGACGATCGGTATTGAAGCCCGCCAGGACATGGAACAGATGTTCGACGCCAAGGTACATCTTGAGCTGTGGGTAAAAGTGAAATCAGGCTGGGCAGATGACGAACGTGCATTGCGCAGCTTAGGCTATACCGACGACCTGAAATAAGGCTCGCCGATGGACGGTTGGCAACGCGCATTTGTCCTGCACGGGCGTCCTTACAGTGAAACCAGTCTCATGCTGGATTTATTCACTGAGGGGGAAGGCCGTATGCGGGTGTTAGCAAAAGGTGCGCGAGGTCGCCGCTCCAACTTAAAAGGCTGCTTGCAGCCTTTTACACCATTACTGGTCCGCTGGACGGGGCGTGGTGAAGTCAAAACATTACGCAGTGCCGAGCCAGTGTCTCTGGCTCTTCCATTGAGCGGCTCTATGTTATATAGCGGTTTATATGTTAACGAGCTGCTCTCCCGCGTTCTGGAACATCAAACCAATTACTCTGCATTATTCTTCGATTATTTACATTGCTTACAAGCATTAGCTGGCAGTGATGGATCGCCTGAATATGCTTTGCGTCAGTTTGAATTGGCGATATTAGCCCATTTGGGTTATGGCGTGGATTTCCTTCATTGTGCAGGCAGCGGTCAGCCAGTATCAGATACAATGACTTACCGGTATCGGGAGGAGAAAGGTTTTATCGCCAGCTTAGTGATTGATCATTATAGCTTTACCGGTCGTCAATTATTGGCGCTGGCACATCGTGAATTCCCTGATGCCGATACATTGCGTGCAGCCAAGCGCTTTACGCGTATTGCCCTGAAACCTTATCTGGGGGGCAAGCCACTAAAAAGCCGCGAGCTGTTCCGTCAATTTGTGATTAAACCACCGGCTGAACCTTTGACCTAGTGTCTTGTATTCCGATGGTTTACAGTGTCTGTCTTCAACTTTCCCATTCAGTAGCCTATCCGCTAGCCGCTTACTCGGTGTAAACTGCGGAGCACTTATACCCGTCATCTTTCAAGATGCACCCATATCTGGAGGGCTGTTATGGCTGATTTGTTGCTGGGCGTTAATATTGACCACATTGCGACGTTACGAAATGCACGTGGCACCATTTATCCCGATCCTGTTCAGGCAGCGTTCATCGCCGAGCAAGCTGGCGCTGACGGTATTACTGTACATTTACGCGAAGATCGCCGTCATATCACTGACAGAGATGTACGTATTTTGCGTAAAACTATTCAGACTCGCATGAATTTGGAAATGGCGGTGACCGATGAAATGGTGGATATCGCTTGCGAATTGCAACCTCATTTTTGCTGCTTAGTGCCGGAAAAACGCCAGGAAGTAACGACCGAAGGTGGGCTGGATGTGGCAGGTCAAATTGATAAAATGACCGTAGCAGTTAGCCGATTATCCGAGGCAGGTATTTTGGTTTCATTGTTTATCGATGCAGATATGCGCCAAATTGATGCTGCAGTTGCTGTCGGTGCGCCTTACATTGAAATTCATACCGGCGCTTATGCAGATGCTACTTCAGATTTGGCTCGTCAGGCAGAATTAGTACGGATCGCGAAAGCGGCCACCTACGCCGCGGGCAAAGGCTTGAAAGTGAATGCTGGCCACGGTCTGACTTATCATAATGTCCAACCTATCGCTGCCTTACCAGAGATGCATGAGCTGAATATTGGTCATGCTATTATTGGTCAGGCCGTTATGTCTGGCCTCGCTGCTGCTGTTACGGATATGAAAGTGTTGATGCGGGAAGCGCGTCGTTAATGGCCATTCTTGGGTTAGGCACTGATATTGTCGAAATTTCGAGGATAGAAGCCGTAGTTGAGCGCAGCGGTGACAAGCTGGCTCGGCGCATCCTCAGCCCATCGGAATGGCAACATTATCAGCAGCACCAACAACCAATACGTTTTTTGGCTAAACGTTTTGCCGTCAAAGAAGCGGCAGCTAAAGCATTTGGTACGGGTATCCGTAATGGTTTGGCATTTAATCAATTCGAAGTGGTTAATGATGTCCTTGGTAAGCCAACACTGCGTTTACACCAGCGTGCAGCAGAGTTAGCCGCTGAGCTGGGCGTGAAATCGTTGCATGTGACTCTGGCTGACGAACGGCGTTATGCCTGTGCGACCGTTATTATTGAAAGTTGATGTTCTTGAAGGTTGACACTGTTCATCGTCACTAAAATGTGGCGAGCGGAAACTGAAGGGCGCGCATGAAAATGTCGCCCTTTTTTGTTATGCATTTTATCCCGCTATCAGCCGTTTTCTTATCTCTCACTTCGGTTTTACCACTCGGCATTTGTGCACTCTCAATTGCACAACGAAGAAACTCCCCAGAATAAATCTTAATTTTGCGATCTGTTCGACAAGTTGGTTAACCAATGCTTCATTTGGTCGCCCAATTGATGCTACTTGTAATACCAAATTGCACAATGAAGTCGATAGTCTGCGTTCAGTAGCACGAGGGTAACGTAAAAAACGGCGGTAATAAGGCGATTTTTTGTTCACAACAACGATTAAGTTTGGTCTGACCAATATAAAAACCGTAATACCAGAAAAATTGATTTTAACTACTGGGGAAAATAAAAGATGGAATGGATTAATATCCTGTGGGTCGTATTGGGCATTGGTTTGATGCTATTGCTTAATATCCGCTATCAAATTAACTCAATGATTGCCTTGCTGCTAGCGGCTTTGCTGGTGGGGACTCTCGCTGGGATGGATCTGCTAAAACTGCTGCATACCATTAAAGCGGGGTTTGGTGGCACACTGGGCGAACTGGCAATCATTGTGGTATTTGGTGCGGTGATCGGCAAACTCATGGTCGATTCTGGAGCGGCTCACCAGATAGCTCAGACGCTACTGCGTCGATTCGGACTCAAGTATGTTGAGTTTGCAGTCATTATCATCGGTTTGATCTTTGGTTTGGCAATGTTCTATGAAGTTGCCTTTATTATTTTAGCTCCACTTATCATTGCGATTGCCGTCGAAGCTAAGATCCCATTCCTCAAATTAGCGATCCCTGCAGTTGCTGCGGCAACAACCGCGCACTCCCTTTTCCCACCACAACCCGGTCCGGTTGCGTTGGTGAGCGCTTATGGCGCTGATATGGGCATGGTTTATATTTATGGTGTTTTGGTTGCCATCCCTTCAGTTGTTTGTGCTGGGCTGATTTTGCCAAAATTCTTGGGCAACTTGGAACGCCCAATCCCAACGTTCCTGAAGGCGGATAATCCGCTTGATGAAAATAATCTGCCATCGTTTGGTACGTCTATTTTAGTCCCGTTAATTCCTGCTTTTATTATGATTTTCACCACCGTCGCGAACATCTGGCTGGTGAAAGGGACGACGTCATACATTATCTTCAACTTCCTAGGGTCATCGCCGATCGCCATGTTTATCGCGATGCTGGTGGCCTTTGTTCTCTTCGGCACCGGGCGTGGCCATAAGATGGAATGGGTCATGCACTCCTTTGAGGGGGCTGTAAAAGGGATTGCCATGGTCATCTTGATCATCGGTGCCGGTGGTGCGCTAAAGCAAGTCATCATTGATACCGGGATCGGCGACACTATTGGTATGTTGATGTCAGCAGGTGGTGTATCACCTTATATTATGGCTTGGCTAATTACCGTGCTAATCCGCCTAGCGACCGGGCAGGGTGTGGTGTCGGCAATGACGGCGGCAGGGATTATTGGTGCCGCTGTTATGGACCCAGTGACCCATACCATTACGTCTGTTGATCCCGCGTTGTTGGTGCTGGCGACCGCGGCGGGTTCGAATACCTTTACCCATATTAATGACGCATCATTCTGGTTATTTAAAGGTTACTTCGACTTGTCGATTAAGGACACTCTGAAAACTTGGGGCTTGCTTGAATTGACAAACTCAGTCGTTGGCTTGGCGATGGTGCTGCTGATCAGCTTGTTTATTTAGTGGCGGATTGAGTATTGAGTTGATTTTATGATCAGTGCTTCAACCGAGGCACTGATCATCCATTTCACGGGAAAATCACTGAGATTACAGACGATCAGCGTGGTGCAGTTGGACAAACTTATCCCATAGCTGTTCGTTAGTTTCAACCCAAGCAGGATCGATAGAAATCGTATTATCAATGGGGCAAACCAGCTGACAGGTTGGCGTCTCGTAATGGCCAACACACTCCGTGCAACGCATTGGGTCAATCTGATAGATCTCAGCTCCCATGGAAATTGCCTCATTCGGGCATTCCGGCTCACACATGTCGCAATTGATGCATTTACGAGTGATCAACAGGGCCATAATTTCTCATACCTTAGCTTGAGTATTCACAACAGCGCGGGATTATACCCCTCTGGAGTCCTTAGACCAGTTTTTTCACCAGTGCTTCGCTGTGCTTAATGTGATCCTGTGCACTTTCAAGGTTTTGCTGGATCATGGCCATAAAGAGCAGGTCGGTCAGTGCATATTGTGCCGTGCTGGAGGAGATGGCGGCACTACGAATCGCGGGTTCTTCTGAGATGGTATACAAACAGTGGTCAGCGCGCTGCTGCAAGCTGTTGGGCGTAAAACTGGTCAGCGCCAGCACTTTGGCGCCACAGCGTTGCGCTTCTTCTGCCGCCAAATTTATCTCACGGCGTTCGCCGCTAAATGAAATTGCCAGAAGTAAATCTCGCGTATCCAGCGCCTGTACTGCCGCCAGTTGCGCATGCATGTCCGTTTCTGATACCGCCATCACGCCAATTTTTAATAGCTTATAGGCAAGGTCTTTTGCTACTAATCCAGAAGCACCCAGACCGGTCAAAATCACCCGCTGTGCGCCTTTTAACATCTCCAGTGCTTGGGCAAGGCGCTGTTCGCTGTTGATGTCTAGCGTGGCCCGTAATGCGGCGGCTTTTTCGCTGAGTAACTTTTCTCCGACCGTCTTTAAACTGTCAGTGCTCAATATTTGATTGTGGAGCGTGACCGCCTGCTCAGGAGCCGCGATGATTTCACTGAGAGCCTGCTTTAGTGCTGGGAAGCCCTTATAACCAAGTTTTTGGGCAAATTTCACCACTGCTGATTGGCTGATGCCAGTTTGTTGCGCCAGCTTTTGTGAACTGAGTTGGCGTGCTTGCTCGGGGTGGGTCAGCAGGAAATCGGCCAGCTTACGATCATTTTGTGCCAGCGTTGGATAGAGCTGACGAATGCGAAGAAGACTACTCATAAATCAGTTCCTGAATAGGGGAAATTATTCTGCCAAGTTGGTTAATAATACCCATAAATAATTAAGTCGAAGGTCAAGTCAGGGAGAATAGCACTCTTTTTTTGTAAGATTCCGATGACTGGAACAAGAAAACACGCGTTTTGATACCTTTCGGCTACAACTAAATTATGATGAGTGAAAAATCCAATGAGGAAAAAATCATGAATTTGGGCGCTTTGATTTCTGAAAGTCGCAATCTGGCCACGATGGATTTAGATAAGCTCTCCACATTGGAGATGTTGACTCGCTTTAATGATGAGGATCGCAAAGTACCTGAAGCGATCCGGTTGGTTATTCCGGCTATAGCTCAGGCGGTCGATTTAGCGGCAGAAGCTTTAAAGCAGGGGGGGCGCTTAATTTATCTTGGAGCCGGAACCAGTGGCCGGCTTGGGGTTTTGGATGCATCAGAATGCCCACCGACCTTCGGTGTACCGCATGGCATGGTGGTAGGACTCATTGCTGGAGGCCCCGGAGCGTTGCTCAAAGCGGTCGAAGGCGCTGAAGATGATATTTTGCTTGGTGAGCGAGATTTACAAGATTTAAAACTGACGCCAACAGATATGGTTGTTGGATTGGCCGCTTCGGGGCGTACACCTTATGTCATTGGTGCGCTACGCTATGCCCGCCAGCTCGGTTGTCCAACGGCCGCAATTTCCTGCAACCCAGATTCTCCTATCGCACAAGAGGCTCAGGTAGCAATCTCACCCGTTGTCGGGCCGGAGGCTCTGACGGGTTCTACCCGTATGAAGTCAGGGACTGCTCAGAAATTAGTGCTGAATATGTTATCCACCGGAGCTATGGTTAAGTTGGGCAAGGTCTATCAAAATTTGATGGTCGATGTGAAAGCGACCAATGAAAAACTCGTTGATCGTGCTTGTCGTATTGTTGTTGAAGCTACCGGAGCCGGCCGCGCAGAGGCTGAAAATGCCTTGTCACAAACGGGATTTGAAGTGAAACCCGCTATTTTGATGATCTTAAAAGGTGTCAGTGCTGAGCAGGCTAATTCGGATTTACAGCGACATAACGGGTATCTGCGCGCAGCATTGTAATACCTTTCATCTTTCAATTTGCTGGTGGGTTGGCTGCTCGTGGTCACCAGAGTCATCAGCTCATGGGGTGAGCTTGTAAGTCGCCTTCCTGTATCATGAAATCTATTGGGTATAAGGTGGGTTTTGTATTGAAAATAGGAGTGATGTTTTGAGTGTGAAGCACGCCAAATCGGCCTTTGAACACAGGGCAGAGCCTCAGCCGGAAAGTGTTAAACGGGTTGTTTTCTTTGATTTAGATGGCACTTTGCATCAGCAGGATATGTTTGGCAGCTTTTTGCGTTTTCTGTTGCGTCATTTACCACTGAATCTTTTGTTGGTTATTCCACTCTTGCCAGTCATTGGGCTGGGATTACTGGTGGGAGGGCGCTGCGCACGCTGGCCGGTGAGCCTGCTGCTGTGGGCGATAACCTTTGGGCGATCTGAAGCGCACCTGAAAGATCTGGAATTACGTTTTGTGCAGGAGTTTCGACAGAAAGTGACGGAGTTTCCGGTTGTCATGATGCGCTTGCGTCAATATCTGGACCGTACAGACACCGATGTATGGTTGATTACCGGCTCGCCACAACAGTTGGTCGAACAGGTTTATCACGACTCGGAATTCATGCCACGTTTACAGTTGGTCGGTAGCCGTATGGCGCGGCGTAATGGCGGCTGGGTGCTACCACTGCGCTGCTTAGGGCCAGAGAAAGTGGTGCAATTAGAGCAGCGGCTGGGGTCTCCTTTGAAACTCTACAGTGGGTACAGTGACAGTAAGCAGGACAACCCGCTGTTGAAATATTGTGAGCACCGCTGGCGGGTGAGTGGAACGGGTGAGTTGCAGCAGTTGGAGTAACCCTTCGCTCTTGAAGCTGCAGGGGTGTGCGCAGCTAACACCCCTGCAGCTTCAAAGACGAAGAGAATATACGTTAATGAGTGACATCATCTTCATGATGCCCTAACCGCCAAATCCGTTCGGCATGCCTACCGAGCAACCATAAGCTGATACCCAACAGCAGGAAGAAAATGGTCTTTGGCATGGCATCCCAAAAGAACTCAAAGAAGCGGGTATAGAGGTTGATGGCAAGAAATGTCAGGCCAAAGCCGCGCAGCATGGCATCATCTCGTTTTAGCCCCAACCAAATCGCGATACCCGCTGCAATGGCAAACAAGAGACTCCAATGAAGCAGCTCAATCTGGCGCACCTGATACCAATGGTCTATGTCGCCGTAATTGCCAAAAATAGACAACAACCACAAGGCGATAAACAGATAAAGCAGCCCCATGGCCAGTGAAACTCTCTCAAGTCTGCGAGCGGCCAGTTGAGGTTGCAATGCCAGTGCTGACGCACACATCAACAAACCAAAGGCAATAAAGCGTATGGGATAACTCATGCCTAGCCAGTAAGCTCCCCAACCTGAGAGGTAACCGGTTTCTGCACCAAAGGCATTCCCCAATGACAGCAAGGCGAACAGCCATACCAGTGGCGAGCGACCAAACCAACCCACCAGCGCATAGATAACCGTGCCCAGTAGTAATAACGCAGAAATACGACCACTGCCATTATCCAGCCACACGCCAAGTTGGGCGATGGCGGCAGCGGTCATGATGACACCGAGAAATAATACCGCTTCATTGCTATAGATTTTGCTGGGGTCTTGTCGGCGGCGGTAAAAACCCCAAGCATAGAAAGCCGCCGCCAGCACACTTGTGACTGCAACTCTCACGGGGGGATCAAAACGGAAGAACTGGCTAATCCAATCTAATAGGAAAGTATCGGCCATCAGGCTGCCAATGGCGATGACCAGCGAAGCCAGTGCGGCAAGAAAGGCATAACCGGCCAGCCGACGCCAATCAAAGGGCTGAACATCAATATTTGCCAATAGGCGCTGATGCTCTTCTTCCCCAATCACACCCTCATTAGCCCATCCCTTAAGGGTTTTGCGTACAGTCGCGGCATTTTTCTTGCTGAGCTTCATCTGTTTGGCATCCATTGGTCTGAATGATTTTTATCCTGTCTGAACATTAACTGATCATTATATGCCTCGCTACTTTATATTGGTTGGAGGCCGCCATGGCTGTGTATAATGCACGCCGCAAAAGTGCCAGTGAGGTTAATGTGTCTATCGATAATAATTTGTCTGCTGAATGTGTTTCACCCCCTGAGTACAGTGACGAGTACTGGATGCAGCGCGCGTTAGCATTAGCATTGCGTGCACAAGACGAGGGTGAAGTGCCGGTAGGAGCTATTTTAGTGCTGGATAATCAGGTCATCGGCGAGGGGTGGAACCGTCCTATTCGCGATAACGACCCGACAGCTCACGCCGAAATCATGGCGCTACGCCAAGGTGGGCAAGCCGTGCAGAATTATCGTTTAATCGATGCCACTTTATACGTCACGCTGGAGCCTTGCGTGATGTGTGCCGGAGCGATGGTACATAGCCGAATTCGCCGCTTGGTGTACGGCGCGAATGATTTGAAAACCGGTGCAGCCGGTTCGCTGGTGGATATTTTGCGTCATCCCGGCATGAATCATCAGATAGACGTTTGTTCGGGAGTGCTGGCTGATGCCTGCTCTCATCAGTTGAGCGCATTTTTCCGTCTACGCCGTGAGCAGCAAAAAGCATTAAAACGTGCCACAACTGATAACAAATGACGCATACACGATGTGATTGACTGCGCCGTTGCTTTTGCAACGTCAAAGCTGAAACTCACTAATTATTGATTGACCAGCCAGGACCGACAACCGGATAAGCTTTGCCCAGTTCAGCCTCAATAGCGGCATGTTGGGCTGCTTTTTTCTCTTTTTCCTGCAAATATCCCACCAAACTCACCTGATAACGGCGAATGTTTTCGACATAGTTATAGGCTTCGTGACCACGGGCATAACCATAAGTGGTGCTTGGGTAGTAGCGTTTTTGGCTTAACATCGGTAACCGCATTTTTACGTCAACCCAGCTATCCGGGTTACCGTTCTGACTTTTGGTCAGCCGGCGGGCATCCAGCATATGGCCGTAACCCAAATTATAGGCGGCCAGTGCGAACCAGATTCGCTCATCTTCTGGAATGGTATCCGGTACTTTTTTCATCAAGCGCTGCAAATAAATGGAGCCGCCTCTAATGCTTTCCTCAGGATCAACCCGGTCTTTAACTCCCAACCCACTGGCGGTGGCACGGGTTAACATCATCAGACCGCGAACTCCAGTCGGTGATGTGGCCTGTGGGTTCCAGTGGGATTCCTGATAAGCAATTGCTGCCAGTAATTTCCAGTCGATTTCGCCAGCGTGTTTTTCAAACAGATGCTGGAAGGCGGGCAGCACATTATCGATGGCCGACAGGAAAGTTTTAGTATCGACATAATCAAAGCTGCCGACATGGCCCAGATATTTTTCCTCCAGCCGCGCTAAACTGCCATCCTCAACCATCTGACTATAGAAATCGAGCATTGCAGCATACAGGCTGTCATCATTACCTTGCTGGAAATACCAAGTGACGGGTTCTTCATCTGTCACGTCAAAAGCCACTGCCAATTGTGGGTGGATGCGTTGCAGCAGCGCGATAGTGACAGAATCGCCAAGGGTATAGTCGAGTTTGCCCTCAGCGACTTGCTCGAGCAGCTCTTTTCCCGAGCGATCAATGGATGAACCCCAGTTAAGGTCCGGATATTTGCTCTGTTTGAGCTGCTTCAAGGTGGTCATATGGGCGGAACCGGAGGCGACAATCAGTTGACCTTTTAAATCACTGAATGATTTTGGTCGTGGTTGGCCCAATCGGTATACCAATTGTTGTGACACAGAATAATAAGCGGGGCCGGTGCGCGCCCGGTTAAGGCGTTCACTGTTATAAATCAGCCCAGCGGCCAGCATGTCGGCATCGTCGCTATCTAAAGCATCAAATAGATCGTTAATATTATGATGCGGAGTCATCACCAGCTTGACCCCTAGATAGTCAGCAAAACGTTTTGCCAGCTCATAGTCGAGACCGGAAGGGCCATCCTTTCCGGTTGAGTAAATCAGCGGTGAACTTATTGTGCTAACTCGCAGTTCACCACGGGCTTTTATACGGTCCAGTTGCCCCTCTTGGCCATTGCGCCAAGGAATATTGGGCCACAGCGCGAGGGCCAGAAGTATGGCAACTACACCGATGACAAAGTAATTTAATTTTATGCGCGTCAAATAGTTATCTCTCGGCAGCGCTCTTTATATGTGCGTTGTAAAGCGAAAATCAACATGGTTAAATCCCCAGGGGAGTGGCATTTTGCGCAACAAATCGTCAGTGTGCAACTTTATTGCGTGCTTATTTATCCGCTATTCGCTGTAGATCTCTGACAGAGGTTTCTGACGCAATTATTAATAATAGATACGCAAACGGTTTCGTCGGCGGCTTAGATTCACTATAATGGCGCGCGTTTTCCCCTGTTGCGCCCAATGAAGTGCTGTTCCAGTCGCTTCGAAGACGAGAGAAACTTAGATTATGGAAATACTGCGTGGTTCGCCCGCTTTGTCGGCTTTTCGTATTACCAAACTGCTGTCCCGTTGTCAGGACGCTCATCTGCCGGTAGATGATATCTACGCTGAATATGTTCACTTTGCCGATGTCAGCGCCCCATTGAGCGCTGAAGAACACGCCAGACTCCAACGGCTGCTTCAATATGGGCCATCTCTCCCGGAACATGCGCCACAAGGGCGCTTACTTCTGGTTACTCCAAGGCCCGGAACCATTTCCCCGTGGTCTTCCAAAGCGACAGATATTGCACACAATTGTGCTTTACCGCAGGTTCTGCGTCTTGAGCGCGGTCTGGCTTTCTATATACAAGGCCCGGGCCTGAATGACAGCCAATGGCAACAATTGTCGGCGTTGCTGCATGACCGCATGATGGAAACGGTGTTTACCGATTTGCAGCAGGCTGAGCAGTTGTTCTCTCATCATCAGCCAGCCCCGGTACAGCGGGTCGATATTCTGACTCAGGGCCGCAGTGCATTAGAGCAGGCCAACATTAAATTGGGTCTGGCACTGGCACCGGATGAAATCGATTATCTGCTGACTGCTTTTACTGGCCTTGGGCGCAATCCGACAGATATTGAGCTGTACATGTTCGCACAGGCAAACTCCGAGCATTGCCGCCATAAGATTTTTAATGCGGACTGGATAATTGACGGTGTGAATCAGCCTAAGACACTGTTTAAGATGATCAAAAATACCTTTGAACACACACCGGATTACGTGCTGTCTGCTTATAAAGACAATGCGGCGGTCATGGAAGGTTCTCAGGTTGGACGTTTCTTTGCGGCACCAGAAAATGGTGTCTATGGCTACCATCAGGAAGCGGCACATATCTTGATGAAAGTAGAAACCCATAACCACCCAACAGCCATTTCACCGTGGCCGGGGGCGGCGACCGGCTCAGGTGGCGAAATCCGTGATGAAGGTGCTACCGGGCGTGGCGCTAAACCTAAAGCTGGATTGGTGGGTTTCTCCGTTTCTAACCTGCGTATTCCGGGCTTTGAACAGCCATGGGAAGAGAATTTCGGTAAGCCAGAACGCATTGTGACCGCGCTGGATATTATGACCGAAGGCCCACTAGGCGGTGCGGCATTTAATAACGAATTTGGTCGTCCTGCATTATTGGGCTATTTCCGTACCTATGAAGAGCGCGTCAATAGCCATAACGGTACCGAATTGCGTGGCTACCATAAGCCTATTATGTTGGCTGGTGGGATAGGTAATATCCGTGCTGATCATGTGCAAAAAGGTGAGATAGTCGTCGGTGCCAAGTTGGTGGTGCTTGGTGGGCCAGCGATGAATATTGGATTGGGCGGTGGTGCAGCTTCTTCCATGGCCTCCGGTCAGTCAGATGCGGATCTGGATTTTGCTTCAGTACAGCGCGATAACCCAGAAATGGAACGCCGTTGTCAGGAAGTGATCGACCGTTGCTGGCAGTTAGGCGATCACAACCCGATTCTGTTTATTCATGATGTCGGTGCGGGCGGTTTATCTAATGCCATGCCTGAGTTGGTCAGTGACGGTGGTCGCGGTGGTCGTTTTGAGCTGCGCGACATCCTTAACGATGAGCCGGGCATGAGTCCGTTGGAAGTGTGGTGCAACGAATCTCAAGAACGTTATGTTCTGGCAGTAGCTCCAGCACAGATGGCGCAATTTGATGAAATTTGCCGTCGCGAACGTGCGCCTTATGCTGTTATCGGTGAAGCCACCGAAGAAAAACATTTGACCTTGAATGACCGCCATTTCAACAATCAGCCCATTGATATGCCGCTGGATGTGCTATTAGGCAAAACGCCCAAAATGCTGCGTGATGTGACCCGCCTCCAGGCACAGGGTGAGGCGCTACAACGGGCTGAAATCAGTATTGCTGATGCAGTAAAACGTGTGATGCATTTGCCGGCGGTTGCTGAGAAAACCTTCTTGATAACCATCGGCGATCGCACTGTTACCGGCATGGTAACTCGCGACCAGATGGTCGGTCCGTGGCAGATTCCGGTCGCTGATTGTGCCGTCACCAGTGCCAGTTTGGACAGCTACTATGGCGAAGCCATGTCTCTGGGCGAACGTGCGCCAGTAGCCTTGCTGGACTTTGCGGCCTCTGCTCGTCTGGCTGTGGGTGAAGCGTTGACCAACATTGCGGCGACGCAAATTGGTGAACTCAAGCGCATCAAACTGTCGGCTAACTGGATGTCTGCTGCTGGGCACCCAGGTGAAGATGCCGGTTTGTATGACGCGGTGCGTGCTGTGGGTGAAGAATTATGCCCAGCGCTGGAAATCACCATCCCGGTGGGCAAAGACTCTATGTCGATGAAAACCCGCTGGCAGGAGGGCGATGAGCAGCGTGAAATGACTTCGCCGTTGTCTCTGGTAATCACGGCATTTGCTCGCGTCGAAGATGTGCGCCACACCGTCACGCCGCAATTGCGAACTGATAAGGGTGATAATGCGCTGCTGTTGATTGATTTAGGCGCAGGTCACAATGCTCTGGGGGCCACTGCCCTGACACAGGTTTATCGTCAGTTAGGGGATAAACCTGCTGATGTGCGTGATGTGCAACAGTTGGCTGGTTTCTTCAATGCGATGCAGCGTTTAGTGGCGGATCAGGCATTACTGGCCTATCACGACCGCTCCGATGGTGGTCTGCTGGTGACGTTGGCTGAAATGGCCTTTGCCGGTCATTGTGGCGTGCAAGCGGATATTCAGGCCTTGGGTGACGATGCATTGGCTGCGTTGTTTAATGAGGAACTGGGTGCTGTGATTCAAGTGCGTGCCGAGCAGCAAGCAGCAGTGGAAAAAGTGTTGGCAGAGCATGGTCTGGCAAACTGTATTCACTATCTGGGGCGTGCGGTTGAGGGGGATATCTTTGATATCCGCAGTGGCACCGAGGTGGTGTACAGCGAAAAACGCAGTACCCTGCGCTTGTGGTGGGCTGAAACCACTTGGCAAATGCAGCGTCTGCGCGATAACCCGGATTGTGCGGATCAGGAACATCTGGCGAAACAGGATGAAAGTGATCCTGGCCTGAATGTGAAGCTAACCTTTGATCCGTCTGAAGATATCGCCGCACCTTACATTATCAAGCAAGCGCGACCAAAAGTAGCGGTGCTGCGTGAGCAAGGGGTCAACTCGCACGTTGAGATGGCGGCGGCTTTCCACCGCGCTGGTTTTGATGCCGTTGACGTGCATATGAGTGACTTACTGGCAGGGCGCACGGATTTGCAATCCTTCCAGACCTTAGTGGCCTGTGGTGGTTTCTCTTACGGCGACGTATTAGGTGCAGGTGAAGGTTGGGCGAAGTCTATCCTGTTCAATACGCGTGTACGTGATGAGTTCGAAGCGTTCTTCCATCGCTCCGAAACGCTTGCGTTGGGGGTGTGTAACGGTTGCCAGATGATGTCTAATCTGCGTGATCTTATCCCCGGTGCTGAGCACTGGCCACGCTTTGTTCGCAACGTGTCTGATCGCTTTGAAGCGCGTTTCAGTCTGGTGGAAGTGGCGAATAGCCCATCACTGTTTATGCAGGATATGGCCGGTTCTCGTATGCCAATTGCGGTTTCACACGGTGAAGGGCAGGTTGAAGTTCGTGATGCGGCCCATTTGGCAACAATAGAGCAGAACAATCTGGTGGCATTGCGCTTTGTTAATAACCAAGGCGTAGTCACCGAGCAATACCCTGCTAACCCGAATGGTTCGGCTCATGGTATTACGGCCGTGACCAGTGCTAGCGGCCGTGCAACGGTTATGATGCCGCATCCTGAGCGTGTCTTCCGCACAGTCAGTCACTCTTGGCACCCAGAAGAGTGGGGCGAGGATAGCCCGTGGATGCGTATGTTCCGTAATGCGCGTAAGCAATTAGGCTAATTGAAAGAGGGGGCAATATGCCCCCTTAATCTCAAATAGCGGTATTGAATTATTTATAAAATGTTTATTGTCCGGGTTCGGGTCTTTGTCTCTTTTCTATTATCTGTAAGTTCAATAATGAGCTGGTATGTTCCCGGTTGAACACTGTTCATTTTTAACTTTACGTTCTTCTTATTATTGTTAATGTATCCGAAATCATTATCCATTTCCATGTCATTATTATTGATAATATATGCGTTGTAATTCAACATTCCCTGTGATTCCAATGTAAATGAAATTTCATACACCGCTGACTCTTTATTATAATATGAACCGGTAAACTCAATATCAAATTCGGGAAAACTATTATAGTTAATTAAAGTGTTCTGTTGTTGCTTTGCTGCTATCGTCAGTAAGTGGGCAATTTCAGTGGATACGGCGTTGTATATTTTAGTGCTACTACGGAGGTTATCAAAGCTGGATAAGGCTAAAGGAGAGAAAAGGATAACTGCGGGAAATAACAGGACCGTAATGTTTATCATGCTGTAGATTCCTTTGTATGACAGATTTATATTTTATTAATGAGGTTAATCCTCGCCAGTCGTATTTGTTAATGTCATATAGTAGGTTTTATCCGTATGTCTATGATTTGTATCTAATGAGGTAATAACTAATCGGTAGTCTCCGGCAGAAAAGTTTTCTAATGGCAATGTCATTCCCTTTGAACGGTTATTAATCAGTGTCGCGGTCTGCGCTTTTTCATTGTCATATTGATCGTATATATGAGCAGTAATCAATAAGTGCTCTTGGGTTGTCACCATTATTGGGATCTCACCGCGTTTATCCTTGAGCCAATAACTTGTTAGGATCCCATATACCGAAAAATTATCAGCAGCCGAACCCATGCTGATCAACTCTGGGTTTACGCGTGGGGTAGCCAATGGCTGGGTGGTGACGAAGGCGCTGACCACCAGTGCACTGGCCATGACGATAAAGTGGATTTTCATATGAGTGTTTCCCAGATGACAGGTCAGTGAAACGCCGAGACAGATACCGATGAAGCCCCTTTGTCATGGGCATAGTCGTTGTCGGTATTTTATTTTCTGCACTTTGGCGATCTTTTCATCAGAAACCAGAGTCAGGTCATTAGCGTGACTCATTTATAGAAGTGATTAAATCTCATAATTTATAACGTGATAATTATTTAAGCAGTGGTCAGCGGTGGGGAAGGGGCTGATAGTGAGGCTAAGGATAACTTTCATCGCCGTTTATTCTTTCCATCTCAACTTATTGATTTAAAATAACTATTTTTAATTGTCGGCAAATTGCGACAACAGGGATAAAGCCTGTCTCAAAAAGGAGACGTTTAATTAATTGATTTATATGGTTTTTATTTTATGTCAGGTTAGGTGTCGGGAAATAGCGACAAAATAGAGATGAATAACTCAAATTACTGAACATGATGCCAAAGTTAGTTTCCTGATAATATTTATTTTTATTTAAAATCATTGTGTTATATGATTTTTATGAAACTTGGCACGCTAACTGCATTATTACTATCAGTTGCTCATTCACTTTTTATGATAGTCCCGCTGTAAAGCGGAATATGCGCTTCATAAGCCACCGAATGATGCCTAAGACTGGTACCTATCGTCCACCTAAACCGATATCGTGTGAATACACTTTATCAAACATCGGACGACACGTTGAGTGAGGTGCCGCCTATGTCCTACTGTGATGAATGGTTCATCAATTTTGGACATGTCTGGATGCTATTCGTCTCATCCTCCCGATGATTGCCTTGGCTTCATCAAACTGGAGACGATGTTTAAGGGCATCCACATATTCTGCGACGGGGCAATTTATTGCCCCGTTGTCACATCTGATTACTGTTAAAGATAGATAAAGTTCTCCATTTTCGCTGCAACTTATTATAAAAGCAGGTCTGATGATGATTCTGACGATAATGGATAAATTATATTCATCAATTTAAAGCACTTTGCTCAACGCTAAGTGCTTTTTTTTTATCTCGACTCTGGGCATGTCAGCGTTAAATGAATCACAAGCATTGTAATCCTGACAGAGTCAGTTAGCATCACAACAGAATGATAGGTAATGAGATGATTTCGTTGAAAAGATGGCGTTTGTTCCCCCGTTCTTTACGTCAATTGGTGCTCATGGCGTTTCTGTTGGTGCTGCTCCCTTTATTGGTGCTGGCATATCAGGCGTATCAGAGCCTTGACCATTTAAGCACTCAGGCGGCTGATATTAATCGCACGACGCTGGCAGATGCACGGCGTAGTGAGGCGATGACCAGTATCGCGCTCGAAATGGAACGCAGTTATCGTCAATATTGTGTACTTGATGATGCAACATTGGCGAAGCTCTATCAGCATCAGCGTAAACAATATGCCCAAATGCTTGATGCTCATGCCTCTATTCTGCCCGATGTTCGTTATTACCAGACTTTACGTGACTTGTTGACACAACTTTCTGATATCCAATGTAAAAATAGTGGGCCAGAGCAAAATGCTTCTCTTTTATTAGAGCAGTTCTCTCGCTCAAATGCCGAAATGGTACAGGCCACCCGTGATGTGATTTTCTCCCGTGGGCAACAGTTACAAAAAGATATCGCCGAGCGCGGCCAATTCTTTGGTTGGCAATCCCTATTACTGTTTTTGGTGAGTGTGCTGCTGGTGGTGCTATTCACCCGTATGATTATCGGGCCGGTTAAAGGCATAGAACGAATGATTAACCGCTTGGGAGAAGGGCGGCCACTGGGTAATACGGCGTTATTTAAAGGGCCACGAGAGTTACGTTCATTAGCGCAGCGTATTATTTGGCTCAGTGAACGTTTAGCTTGGTTAGAATCGCAGCGCCACGAGTTTTTGCGCCATATATCCCATGAGTTGAAAACACCATTGGCCAGTATGCGTGAAGGAACGGAACTGCTTGCCGATGAAGTTGCCGGGCCATTAACTCAAGATCAAAAAGAGGTGGTCGCCATCCTCGACAATAGTAGCCGCCATCTACAATTATTAATTGAGCAATTATTGGACTATAACCGTAAATTAGCGGATGGCCCCGGTGAACTTGAAAATGTGGAACTACTTGAGATGGTCGAAGATGTGATTGCCGCGCACAGCCTACCAGCCCGAGCAAAGATGATTCGTACTGAGATGGATCTTCAGGCGGACATTTGTTGGGCAGATCCGACATTATTGATGCGGGTATTAGATAATCTCTACTCCAATGCGGTGCACTATGGCGAGGAATCCGGTACCATTTGGATCCGTAGCCGTCAGGTGAATAACCGCGTACAAATTGATATCGCTAATACTGGAGCGTCGATTCCGGTATCAGAAGAAACCATGATATTTGAGCCTTTTTTTCAGGGAAGCCATCAGCGAAAAGGGGCCGTCAAAGGCAGCGGGCTGGGTTTGAGTATTGCTCAAGACTGCATCAAACGTATGCAGGGCGACTTGCAATTGGTGTCTGTGGATTACGCCGCAGTTTGCTTCCGTATTGAATTGCCATTAACCGCCGAGAATGAATAACTAATGTACAAATGGTCTATGCGCAACATTATTAAAAAGACCGTCTTTTTATGTCCTACGCCAACGGTAACGGCAATGCCTATGGGCAGGCTTGGCATGGGTGTTTTTTGGCGAGCTTTATTGCTGGCCCCTCTATTACTTACCGGGTGTACGGATAACCCGGCCAGTAGCCGTTTTTCACAAGCGGTTCAGATGGTGATACCCGAAACTAAAATCGTTGATTACCGGACACTATCCTGTGATGTGCTGTGGGATCTCGATGATAAAGAGACACTTGAAAACTCCCTTTACTGGTTGCGGGCGATGGATTGTGCCGAGCGACTAGGCTCAACTCAAGCGCGCGCGCTGGCGAAAACATTATCGGTCGTAACGTGGTCTGCTGCCTTTAAACAGGGCATTTTGCTGAGTAGCTCTGAGCCTACGATTGCAGAGCGTCGCCAAGTGGTTGAGCGCTTGAACAGTTATAGCCAAAGCTTCCCTGGTGCGGTACGTCCACTGATTCAATTGTGGCGTGAGCAGCAAGTTCTGCGCATCTCCTTAGCGGAAGAACGCACGCGTTATCAGCGCTTACAAGAGGAGTCTGATGCTCAAATTGACCGGCTGCGAGAAAGTCAGGTTCGCTTGCAATACAATTTGCTGGATACCACTCGTAAGTTAGAAAACCTTACCGATATCGAACGCCAACTTTCATCGCGCAAGCAGTTACAAAATGAAATTCCTGAGACTGACGTGGATAGCAAGGCAGCAGCATCTGCGGTGCCTAAACCCGCCGAAGTCAAACCTCAACCAAAAGCGGAACCCGCTAAACCTGTTGAGGCTAAACCACTTGAAAGCAAAGCTGTAGAAAGTAAACCATCAGATACTAAGTCGGAAGTGAAGCCTGCTGAAAGTCAGCCAGCCGAGGTCAAACCTGCGGAGACTAAGCCAACTGAGGCCAAGCCTGCGGAAACCACACCGGCTGAGAATAAGCCAGTGGCGCCTCAAGTCGACAGCAAACCTGCGCCGCAACCGGTAGAGAAACCGGCTGATACCTATGCGCCGCCAGCCGTACCACCTACAGATGTCCCACCTGCGACGAATAAGGAATCTCATGACGCCACGCAAACCGGCCAATCTACTGCTGGTTGATGACGACCCCAGCTTACTTAAGCTGCTGGGAATGCGTTTAACCAGTGAAGGGTTTAATGTCACCACTGCGGAAAGTGGGCAGGAAGCATTGCGTCTGTTAATGCGTGAGAAGATTGATCTGGTTATCAGCGACTTGCGAATGGATGAAATGGACGGCATGGCGCTGTTCGCTGAAATTCAGAAGCATCAGCCCGGTATGCCGGTGATTATTTTGACTGCTCATGGCTCCATTCCTGATGCAGTGGCCGCCACACAGCAGGGGGTATTTAGCTTCCTAACCAAACCAGTGGATCGCGACGCTTTATATAAAGCAATTGATGCAGCGTTAGAACTGTCTATTCCTGCTGGTGATGATAGCTGGCGCGAAGAGATTGTGACTCGTAGCCCGGTGATGTTGCGTTTGCTCGAGCAGGCTAAAATGGTGGCGCAATCGGATGTCAGCGTGCTGATTAATGGGCAAAGCGGCACCGGTAAAGAAGTGCTGGCTCAAGCGATTCATGCCGCCAGTCCTCGGGCGAAAAAAGCCTTCATCGCGATCAACTGCGGTGCATTGCCGGAACAGTTGCTGGAATCTGAGTTATTCGGTCATGCCAAAGGGGCGTTTACTGGTGCGGTCAGTAGCCGTGAAGGGCTATTCCAGGCCGCAGAGGGTGGCACGCTATTCTTGGATGAAATTGGCGATATGCCGTTGTCTCTACAGGTAAAATTGTTGCGCGTATTGCAGGAACGCAAAGTGCGTCCATTAGGCAGTAACCGCGATTTAAGTATTGATGTGCGGGTGATTTCAGCCACTCACCGCGACTTACCAAAAGCGATGGCAAAGAATGAATTCCGTGAAGATCTCTACTATCGTTTGAATGTCGTGAATCTCAAAATCCCGGCGCTGCATGAGCGCGCAGAAGATATTCCGTTGTTGGCTAATCATTTGTTACGTGAGTCCGCCAAACGTCATAAGCCTTTTGTCCGTAGCTTCTCCACTGACGCCATGAAACGGCTGATGACCGCCAGTTGGCCGGGCAACGTGCGCCAGTTGGTGAACGTTATTGAACAATGTGTAGCATTAACCTCAGCCCCAGTTATCAGTGAAGCGTTGGTTGAGCAGGCATTGGAAGGGGAAAATACGGCATTACCGACCTTTGTAGAGGCGCGCAATCAATTTGAATTGAATTATTTGCGTAAACTATTACAAATCACCAAAGGTAATGTGACTCAGGCGGCTCGTATGGCCGGACGTAACCGGACCGAATTTTATAAATTGTTGTCACGCCATGAGCTAGATGCGAATGATTTTAAAGAATAATAATGGTTGTTAACCCACAGCCATTGTTCCCTGACAAAACAGAGTTTAAATACAAATGAGCAGAAAACTTTCCATTGCACTGGCCCAGTTGAATTGGCTGGTCGGTGATATCGAAGGCAACACTGAACGTATGTTGCAAACCTTGCATGAGCAGCAGAAGGCGGGGGCGGATCTGGTTATGTTCTCCGAGCTGGCGCTGTCCGGTTATCCGCCAGAAGATCTACTGTACCGTAATGATTTCTATCAACGCTGCGAGGCTCAGTTGGATCGTTTGCAGGCGGCAGCACAACACACGGCAGTGCTGGTTGGGCATCCATGGCGGGAAGAGGGCAATCTGTATAACGCGTTATCGCTGTTTGCTGACGGTAAATTGCAAGCGCGCTATTTCAAACAGCAATTACCGAATTACGGTGTGTTTGACGAAAAACGCTATTTCTCTGCTGGCCACGACACTTGTGTGGTGACACTAAAAGGTTATCGGTTAGGCCTGCTGATTTGTGAAGATCTTTGGTTCGATGGCCCGGTCGATGCGGCTAAAGCCGCAGGTGCGGAAATAGTATTATCGATCAATGCCTCGCCTTATAACCGAGAAAAACCGTATATCCGCAAAACGCTGATGGCAGCGCATTGCCAGCGTACCGGTTTGCCACTGGTGTATCTCAATCAGATTGGTGGGCAGGATGAGCTGATTTTTGATGGCTGCTCCAAAGTGTTTGATGCTGCAGGCAATATGACACATCGTTTGGCTGCTTTTGCTGAACAAACCACACTATTAGAATTCAATGAGTGTGAAGTGGTGCCGATGATGGCCCCCGCCGCAGAGTTACCACCACTGGCGCAAGTCTATGAAGCGCTGGTATTGGCGGTACGTGATTACGTTACAAAAAATGGCTTCAATGGCGCAGTTCTTGGCCTTTCCGGTGGGATTGATTCGGCACTGACACTGGCGATTGCGGTGGATGCGTTAGGTAAAGATAAAGTTCAGGCATTGATGATGCCGTTCCGTTACACCGCAGATATCAGTATTGCTGATGCCAAAGAAGAAGCAGAAATCCTAGGCATTGAATTTGATGTGCTCTCCATCGAGCCAATGTTTGATGCCTTTATGGGCCAATTATCACCGATGTTTGCTGGTACTGCGCGCGATACAACCGAAGAAAACCTTCAGGCGCGCTGCCGTGGTGTGGTGTTGATGGCCTTGTCGAATAAGCGCCGCAGTATTGTATTAACCACCGGTAACAAAAGCGAAATGGCCGTAGGCTATGCCACACTGTACGGTGATATGGCGGGGGGCTTTGACGTCCTGAAAGATGTGCCCAAAACGCTGGTCTTCAAATTATCCGAATATCGTAATACTGTTTCCTATGTGATTCCGCAACGGGTTATCACTCGCCCACCATCTGCGGAACTGGCTCCGGATCAGAAAGATGAGGATAGCCTGCCACCTTATGATATTTTGGACGCCATTCTCGAAGGGTATGTCGAGCAGGATAAGTCAGTTGCTGATTTGGTTGCTGACGGTTTTGATGAAGCTATCGTGCGTAAAGTCATCCGCCTGGTAGATATCAATGAATACAAACGGCGTCAGTCAGCTGTTGGGCCGCGTATCACCGCCCGCAATTTTGGCAAAGATAGACGCTATCCGATTACATCAGGCTTTGGCCGCAAGAATTGGTAAACAGGGATTCACCATGAAAAAAATTGACGCGATTATTAAGCCATTCAAACTCGATGATGTCCGCGAGGCACTGGCTGAAGTCGGTATCACCGGGATGACGGTAACCGAAGTGAAAGGTTTTGGTCGCCAGAAAGGGCATACCGAGTTGTACCGTGGTGCTGAGTATATGGTGGATTTCCTACCAAAGGTCAAAATTGAAATTGTTGTGGCTGACGATATCGTTGATACCTGTGTAGAAGCGATTATGCAAACTGCTCAGACCGGTAAAATCGGCGATGGTAAGATCTTTGTCTTTGATGTTTCACGCGTAGTGCGTATTCGTACTGGCGAACAGGATGAAGAAGCAATTTAATTGCCGTCCGTGATGCAGTAAAAAGCCCGTTTCGTTTTGCGACGAACGGGCTTTTTAACTTAAATTTCAGCGGCTTCAAGCATCATGGATTAAGCGGGAACAAATAGCCCTAACCAATAGAACAGGTTAAGCACAACACCGGCGATGATCACGGCCACCACAGGCGCGGCAATCTTCATAACCGGGCGACCAATAGCTTCATTGAGGAAGTAGAGCGCTGTCGTGATAGTGAAACCGGTATAACCGGCCATTTTGATCGATGCAAAAATAGCCCCGATCAACAGCGCATATTCCATCAACAAGTTCATCGCATTACGAATATTGTCGGAGGCATTACGCACTGAGGGGAAACGGCCCAGCCATTTGCCGATAGAGCGGAGCATCAACACTTCCAGCGATATGACTGCGGCACCAATTATTCCTGCTAGCAATGGGTTTGGCACCAAATAACCGACGACAAACACAAATGTAAAGCCTGCAACAGCATAGACACCCGTCGCCAGTGCGGTAGTGGCTATTAGCGGCACAAAGCCAAGGCCACGCATAAACTCGGCCAATGATGCCTGATGAATCAATGCAAGTGACTCTTCGGGTGTGATCCCCGGTGCGTAGGCTTTTGCTAGCGTGTAAATTGACACTTCGCTACCGCCGAAGATTTTCATACTGGCCACCGCTGAAATTAACCCACCGACAATGGCTAACATCGGCAAGTTTTTAATTATTCGCTGGGTTCGCTCTTCGAAAACAGAGTGCCCGCCTCCCCCTCCCAAGTGGGTTTTGGCTCGCAAATCTTGCGCGATGGCGATGCCAATAAGCAGAATCATCCCGACAAAAATTTCAATGGATTCTGGGAATAGCCCAGTAAAACGAGTAATCAGTAAGCGGGTCAGCAGGACGATGAACGCGGAAATAACCGCTGTTTTCCAGCCAAATTGATAAAAAATAGCGACCAGAGGAAACAAGGCAAAGGCGGAAATAACCGGGCTACTCAATTCCCCCAATGAACCGATAAAGTTCACCGGCAATGAGGTCAATGCGGTGTTCACCGCGGGTAAGCTGGTGAGGGCTAAAATTCCCCAAGCAGCACCTAGCGCAAAGGCCAGATAACTGTTGATAGCCAATACCCCAATGATATCTGTTGGCAGGAACAGTAACCAAGAGTTAAGTAAACCCGTGGAGAGGGTAAATGAGATACCCACGGAGGCAATAAAACCGACACTCAGGCCGAAGGCGATACTGCCCGCTTCACGGCGGCTCATATTTCCCTCCACCAATTGTGGAAGAATAGGGCGGATGCCATCATGAAATACGGCGACAGAACGGTGAGAAAGTAGGGCGGTCATTCCTGTCAGGAGGGCCACCACAACAATATGAATATAATCCACGGTGCTCCCCTTAGCGCAATTGCGTAATCAACAGTGGAATAGCATGTTCAATATGTTCGACTGACAAGCCAAACGCCACTTTCCCTTCAGTGACCCATTTTTCAATTTGCTCTGGTTTGGCTTTAATTCCAGGTTTGGCGATAGTGGCACTTTTGTTATAGCCGATAATCGCGATAGCCATTGATAATGCAGCTCCAGCCCCGGTATTACAGGCGCCGATATAATAATCCAACTGCCCTTCTTTCACTTTTAAAGCAGCATCCATATCCGAGAGAATAAAGGTTTCAAAAGTATTCGGTGCCGTCTGCTCAACCATTTCGCGTATTAACTCTCGTTGCAGCCCGGCAATGCCAATCTTCTTCATAATCACTTTCCTTGCGTATTGAAAAATTTATTAGGATTGTGGCGCAACATCATTTCCACCTGATGGTGGGAAAACCCTGCGGCCAATAACATGGGAACAAACGAATCAACTAAATAACTAAACCCGCTACCGCCATTGGCTTTTAAATGTGAGCGGCGAGTGATATCCATCGAAAGCATGACTTTATCCAATAATCCATGCTCAGCAAGCGTCACTAACATCGCAATGCGACGTTCGTCAGGAAAATAACTATTTTTACCGATGGTATCGAATTGAACATATACGCCCATATCGATCATTTTCATAATAAGATCTGGTTGCTCTTTCAGATCACAATGACCAATAACCACTTTATCGAGTGGGACCGCGTAGTGTTTAAGTAGGGCGATTTGTTCTAACCCCATGGTGCTGAAACTGGTATGGGTAGAAATAGGCAGGCCGGTTGCATGGTGAGCCAGTGCTGCGGCATGGAAGACTTTGGCCTCATCAGGGGTTACCACTCCCTCACTGGTACCGATTTCAGCAATTACGCCTGCTTTCAGTTCAGTGCCATCAATGCCAATTTCAACCTCATCAATCATGGTTCGCGCTAATTGTTGAGCGCTACTCTCGCGCACCATCGGCGGGTAAAAGCTGTCAGTGTAGTAACCGGTTGATGCAATGATATTTATGCCACTATCACGCATCAGATCTAATAAGAACTGGGGGTTGCGGCCCATATAACGGTTGGTTACTTCAACAATATTGACGACGCCTTTGCTGACTAATTCCCGCATTTCGTCACAGATGGGTTGATATTGGTCTAGTCGACAATCCAGATTATTTTTAAATCCGGATAAATCTATATGGAGATGTTCATGAGCATAGGTATATCCATTGGGATTGATCATCGGGCAGGCTCCGAAGAAAGTCAGTATACCCTTCATACTTCAATTTGCATGTGCGTTGGCTGCGCTCGATCACACGAATCACTTACTCAAGTAAGCTCATCGGAATTCATTCGCTTGCCGCCTTACTGCATTTAGAATTATTTGGGGTATATGTGAGCGTAATCTCACCCTCCCATCGACACTGTGACGATGGAAGGAGTATTCCATTGGTATTACTTACTTTTCTGACAACTGATTACCCTGACTGTCATAGCAGCCAAGTATGCGTGGGTTTCCACTTTTAATGCCATCAATCAAAACAACGTCACTGCGGGTCACAAATATCTGGGTGCGAAAACTCATGATCACCGGACTGCCGATGGGGAACTTCCCCTTCAACCGCAGACAGTAATCGATACTATCATCATCAATCGGTAATACTTTGCTTTGGCTAAATTGGTCATTATGCCAAACCAAGGCATTTTGCAAATGGCCGCGCCGGTAATAGCCACCACCAAAAAGATAGCTGTTATCAGCAAAATGATGGGAAATCTCAGACAGATAAAGCATGGAGATCTGTTCTGGCTGGTCGCCGTGCTGATTAGCTGGAATGGTGCCCGTGAGGGCATGTCCGGGCTCACTGTGGGTGATCCCCCATTGGGCCAATTGGGGCAGGGTGGTGCAACTGGTTGCTGAGGGGCCATTCACCTGCTCAATATTCACCCCTTGTGCCCGCAAAATATCTCGGGCGGCCAACAAAGTATGCATATTGGCGGTGGGCAGCGTTTGCTGTGATGGGCTGTCATACAGCATGCAGGGGAAATGTGTTACCCCAACTAATTTCACCGCTGGCATGTTGTCGATAGCGGCAATCACGACTGGTAGATTATCTAATTCGAAACCAGCCTCTTGCCCGGCATAGAGCAAATCGCCCGGTTGGCACACTTTCAACATGAGTGACTGGACCCTCTGTTGGCGAAGTGCTGCTTGAGATATTTCCAGCGCTTTTTCTAACGAGAAGACGGTAATAACATCGGGCTGCTGGCGGACTATTTCATCTATCATGCCAGAAGGCGGTTGTACCAAATGGCCGATGTGGGCAATCGGTAACCCATGGCGATAAAGCTGCCGCGCCTCTTTAAAATCGACAGCGACAATGCCTTGATAACCTGTGCCTTGGTAATGGCAAGCCAACAGGCGACGGCATAATTCAGGATTACGCCCGAACTGTTTACTCATCAGATACAGTTTTATCTGATAGTGGTTTGCTGTTTCCAGCAGTAAACGAGCATTAGCTTCAGTTTGTTCAACATCTATTACGTAGCTATCAGGATAGATTTTCCCTTGAAGCCAGAAAGAGATAGCCGCATTAATCAATTTAGTATTTTGTTTTAATAGTGTTTTTAAAAACATTTTATGTCCTGATTAGCTACGGCATAATTATTTTTATTAAATTATCATTATTTTGAATATTTATTATAAAGAGACCCTGATGTTGTATTTTCTATCACTATGCCCGATATATTTTATTTAACGCAACGTGGGCATATCACTGGAAAGGTATAGACCGTAAAGGTTCGCGAGTAAATATCCAATTTCATTTTCTGCTGGTTTTAGTGAAAAATAAGCCAATAGATCCTGATTTATCTCACGGATGTAGTGAATATCTTCGCTTTGAATAATTTCCGCTAGTATCGCTGGATCCAGTGCATGAATCTCTTCACCACGGCGGGTACGCATTAATGCACTCGCCAGATGGGTCATGGTCATGACGCCTTGGGAACTATGAACAGGTAACTGCCAAAAATGTTCTAACCGATTGATAACTTTGTCTAACCCTTGGCCGATATCAGGGTCAATAACCCCTGATTGGCACAAAATATTCAGTCGTGCATCAATACACATCTCCAAAGAGTAACCCCCAGAAAATAATTTGGCTTGCCGCCAGATGGCTATGATTAATAACGAGGTTCTCTCTCGCCATTCTGTACTGCTCGCTGGTGGTTCAGCAGTAACGTTTCATTAATGCCTTTTTCCAGTAGCAATTTAATTGGGTGATTATCAGGCCGGATGAGGATCACCGCCTGCGAAGCTTGAATATAGCGTTCATCGCCTTGTAGCTTGATGGCTTGCAAATGTTCATGAGGAATGTCGTCTGCCAGATTCCAAATGGCAGCATCAATATCGCCACGATTAATGTGTGCAATGCAGTCACTATAGGGTAATTCGACTATCTCGATAGGTTGCCCGGAAAATTTAATTTCAGTCAACAGACATTGGTCTGGTGAACGTGGATCCAATCCTACCCGGCGGATATTATGTTGTTCACCGCGGCGACAAATAAGTTGGTGACCGTCAACATAAGACCCACGGCCTAGATTCAGTGCGACGGTGACTTTCCCTTGATCTAGATAACTTTTTGCTGCCAGATGTGAGACGACCGCCATATCGTAAATACCGTCAATCAGGCATTCGATACGCACTTGCGCGCCACGCATATGAGCAAAATAAAGAGGAAGTAGAGTGAATTGTTCCCTTAAACCACTCGCCAGACCTTCATAAAGTTTGGTATAGGGCAGGGGCATAGCACAGACCATATTGCCCAAATCTGCCTGTTGCAGTAACAACGGCATATTCAGGTCAATAAGCAAAGTTCCATTCCGGCCCCGACGTTCAACAATAATCGCGCCATCCGCTTCCAGCACTTTTAATGCATGCTGAACGACACCAACAGAAATGCCGAAATCATCAGATAATTCATCGATAGTTTTAAGCCGATTGCCCGCGCACTCACCAATTAAATAGCGCGCCATGGACACCAATGCTAACCCTTCTTTTTTAATGAATTTCTTACTCATGGTAGGTCAATTCAGCCTTAATTCGCCCGACACTAAATGATGCCTCTGGGCAATAAACAATCAGGGGATAATTTTAGCCGTACGATTAATTTTCAGTTATATGAATATTTAGACATTCGTCTGAATATCTCATCGTGGCAATATTAAAGCAGGATATATGAGATCTAAATCACGTTCTACCACATTTAAAAACAATAAGCAGACGGATTTTTTATAGCAGAGATGAAAAGGGAGCCTTATATGCTCCCTTTGACAAAGTAAATAAATTCAATACTTAAATAACTTTATGTGGGCCAAAGCACTCGTAATGAATTCGCTCAGCAGCCACACCTTGTGCCAATAACTGGCGAGCAGCAAATTGCATAAAGCCCAATGGACCACAAAGGTAATAATGTCTGTTGGGATCTGCTGCCAACCACTGATGTGAGCTCAGATCCATCAACCCTTTGCTGTGATAGCTTTCACCCTGAATATCTTGCGCTTCAGGTTCGCGATACCACACATGGCGGCTAAGGTTCGGCATGTTTTCTGCAATAGTGGAAACTTCATCGGCAAATGCATGAACTCGCCCATTTTCAGCCGCATGCAACCAATGTACTGGCGCAGAATGCTGTTGATTATGCAGTGTATTTAGCATCGCTAACATTGGTGTCTGGCCCACACCTGCGGAAATCAAGGCCACCGGCGTAGCTGATGAAATATCTAAGAAGAAGTCGCCACGCGGAGGAGCAACACGGACGGTGTCACCTTCATCCAACTTTTGGTGCAGATAGTTAGAAACCGTTCCCTGTTCCTCACGTTTCACTGCAATGCGGTATGTTTTCCCGTTTGGCGCGGCAGTCAGAGAATATTGGCGGATTTCCTGATATTCAAGTTGCTCATCTTCAATATAGATACCCAAATATTGGCCGGGTTTGAAATCCAGAACTCGTCCACCGTCTTCGGGTGCTAATACAAAACTGCAAATAATCTCACTTTGCATCTCTTTTTGGGTGATGCGGAAACGACGTAAGGTGCGCCAACCCCCGGTACTGGTTTCGCCCTGCTCGTAAATCTGGCTTTCCCGTGTAATAAAAACATCCGCCAGTACACCATAGGCTTTAGCCCAAGCATCTAAAACTTCTTGGCCTGGGGAGAACATTTCATCCAGCGTGCTTATTAAATGGTGACCAACGATAGAGTAATGCTCCGGTTGAATATTCAGGCTGGTATGTTTTTGGGCGATTCGTTCAACGGCGGGGAGTAAGGCGGCCAGATTCTCAAGATTTGCCGCATAGGCGCAAATGGCATTAAACAGGGCTTCGCGCTGATCGCCATTGAACTGGTTGCTCATATTGAAAATATGCTTCAGTTCAGGGTTGTGCTCGAACATACGATCATAGAAATGTGCTGTCAGTTTCGGCCCAGTGGCGGCAAGCAGTGGGATGGTAGATTGAACAGTCGCGATGGTTTGTTGGTCCAGCATGTGGCGCTCCTTAACTATTTTCTCCCCTTCATCATCGGCAACGACAACGTTAATGACTGGGGGTTATAAGATACAAATCAATACATGCATTTTGAATGCATCTTATAGAGCGCAGCCTAACTTGTAAATGCACATTGCGCTTATAGGGGATTACATCGTCGTATCAATTCACAGAATATGAAAAAATCACATAATGAATATGAGGATATTTCCGTTGCTTTGGATGAACTCTGAACAGGTCAAAGCCTTACGCAGCCTAGAGCCAATCGTTTGCGTAAAAACCTCTGTCAAGACCTATCTTAACGGGGGGGAAACAGTTTACACTGTGTGGCAGAACCCAAATGTTAGCTAAGTCAGGAGAGCCGGATGTTAAAGCGTGAAATGAACATTGCCGATTATGATGCAGATCTATGGCGTGCAATGGAGCAAGAAGTGGTGCGCCAGGAAGAGCACATCGAACTGATTGCCTCTGAGAACTATACCAGCCCGCGTGTTATGCAGGCGCAAGGTTCTCAGTTAACAAACAAATATGCTGAAGGCTATCCGGGCAAGCGTTATTACGGTGGCTGTGAGTATGTCGACATCGTTGAGCAGCTGGCAATTGACCGTGCTAAAGAGTTGTTTGGCGCTGATTATGCGAACGTTCAGCCACACTCCGGTTCTCAGGCGAACGTAGCCGTTTACTCTGCTTTGCTGCAACCCGGTGATACCGTTCTGGGTATGAACTTGGCGCACGGCGGTCACTTGACCCACGGCTCTCCGGTTAACTTCTCCGGTAAACTGTACAATATCGTGCCTTACGGCATCGATGAGTCTGGCAAGATTGACTATGAAGACATGGCGCGCCAGGCCGAAATTCATAAACCAAAAATGATCATCGGCGGCTTCTCTGCTTATTCCGGTATCGTTGATTGGGCAAAAATGCGCGAAATTGCTGATAGCATCGGCGCATGGTTCTTTGTGGACATGGCTCACGTAGCCGGTCTGGTGGCTGCTGGTGTTTACCCTAACCCAGTTCCACATGCACACATCGTGACGACGACCACGCATAAAACATTGGCTGGCCCACGTGGCGGCTTGATTTTGGCGAAAGGCGGTGACGAAGAGCTGTATAAGAAACTGAACTCCTCTGTGTTCCCTGCGAACCAAGGTGGCCCATTGATGCATGTTATTGCTGGTAAAGCAGTCGCATTGAAAGAAGCAATGGAACCTGAGTTCAAAGTTTATCAGCAGCAAGTGGCGAAGAACGCAAAAGCCATGGTGGCGGTATTCTTGGAACGCGGCTACAAAGTCGTTTCCGGCGGGACGGATAACCATCTGTTCTTGCTTGATTTGGTTGATAAAAATATCACGGGTAAAGATGCCGATGCAGCCTTAGGTCGCGCCAACATTACCGTGAATAAAAACAGCGTACCTAACGACCCGAAAAGTCCGTTTGTGACTTCTGGCGTACGTATTGGTAGCCCGGCCATCACCCGCCGTGGTTTCAAAGAAGAAGAATCTCGCGAGCTGGCTGGCTGGATGTGTGATGTGCTGGATAACATCAACGACGAAGCAACTATCGAGCGTATCAAACAGAAAGTTCTGGCTATTTGCGCTCGCTTCCCGGTCTACGCTTAATATTGTTAGAATGATTTGTTCCTAAAAAAGCCCGCATCTGCGGGTTTTTTTATGCCTACCTGACGGATGAATGGTGTTGGTTTATCATGCAAAGATGGCTGCATAACTTGTCAGTATTGTGCTATTTACCCGCTTTAAATGTGAACTTCGTACCAAACTCGATGTTTACATGATTACAACGTTGCTAGCAGGCGAGGCCTCTGTCACAGTAACTGGCTGACCTCGGAGGGATTCATGGTATTGCAATCAACACGCTGGCTGTCGCTCAGCTATTTCACCTATTTCTTTTCTTATGGCATTTTCCTGCCTTTTTGGGGCATCTGGTTGCAAGGGGAAGGGATACCACCTGAAACTATTGGTATTTTGCTGGGCGCCGGATTAATTTCCCGCTTTCTCGGCAGCCTAATTATTGCTCCGAGTGTTAAAGACCCCTCCTATTTGGTGACGGCCATCCGTATCTTGGCCTTGCTGACATTGGCTTTTGCTGTTGGTTTTTGGTTTGGCAATGGCTGGGCCTGGTTGATGGTGATTATTGCTGGCTTTAACCTGTTTTTTGGCCCATTAGTGCCATTGACTGATGCGCTGGCAGCCACTTGGCAAAAACAGATAACCATGGATTACGGTAAAGTCCGGTTGTGGGGGTCACTTGCTTTCGTGATTGGCTCTGCGCTGACGGGGAAACTGGTCTCTGTTTGGGGCCATCCGGCCATTCTTTACAGCTTACTTTTCGGTGTGTCCGCTATGTTGTTGGGAGCATTGCTGAAGCCAAGCGTGATGCCACAGGGGGAAATTAAGCACCGTGATGTTGCAGCGACTCGCTGGAAAGAATTGCTGTCTGAGCCGCAAGTCTGGCGTTTTTTACTCTGCGTCACTTTATTGCAGGGCGCACATGCGGGTTATTACAGTTTTAGCTCTATTTACTGGAAAGACGCGGGCTACTCCGCCGCCACCATCGGTTATTTATGGTCGTTAGGCGTTGTGGCCGAGATTTTGGTCTTTGCCTTCAGTAATGTTCTTTTCCGCCGCTGGACTGCCCGCAGCCTGTTACTGCTTTCCGCCATCAGTGGCATTATTCGTTGGAGCCTGATGGCCTCAACAACTGAGTTGCCATGGCTTATTTTGATTCAAATCCTGCATTGTGGTTCGTTCACCGTTTGCCATTTGGCCGCAATGCGCTTTATTGCTGCCCGACGAGGGCCGGATGTTATCCGCTTGCAGTCGGTTTACTCTGCTCTGGCGATGGGGGGAGGGATTGCGGTGATGACGGTTATTTCAGGTTTCCTGTTTGAGCATTATCAGGGCGGAGTATTCTGGGTCATGGCATTGATTGTTATCCCCGCGCTGTTTATCCGACCGCGAGTCGTTGCGACACCCGAGGATCTCGCCAGCTAGGGTAACGCCAATAAATGGCGTAATTGTTCATGTTGTTGTGTTGTCAGCGGTAATAATACCTGAATCAGCGGAGGGGTTGATTCAGGTTGCTGCACGGCGTATGGAGTTAGTACCACGGCAGTCCCTGCAGGGGCGCCGGATTGCAAATACGTCCCATAGGGCAAGTATTTAATGTGCAACGGCAAGAGTGTCAACTCACGAATCTGTTGCTCGACTTGCTCTTCCAATGCCGGGTTATTCCGCGTCAGCAATAAAATCTGCTTTTCCTGTAATGCATTCTCCTGCATTAACCAGGCACCAAAACTGATTGCAATCAGGCCAACTTCATCAACCGAGAATTGAATCTGGTATTCCTGCTCAAAATCTGCCAAAGCTTGTTGGGTGGTGCGCAGTAGCCGAGGGTATTTACGGATGACTTCTTCCAGTAATGAATTATCAATGCCGATATTGAAATAACAGCGTTCAATTGCGGGAGCCAGATGAGCAAAAAGCTGGTTCATCAACATATCATTACGGCCTAAAGTCATACCGGAAAGCTGTTGAAAACGCGTGACTAACTGGTCGATAGCCTTGATCAATCGCGAATCTTCCGCTGATTGAGTACTGTGATAACTGTGTGCCTTAATCATTGTTAGCATCAGAATGAGTACATCCCGTTCAATGGTATCGAGGGGGTTACCTAACAACGGATTAAATGAATGAAATAAATTGTCTGCTGCAGTTAATGCTGGCTTGCGGGTTAGCCACTGGCGCTGAGGGGGCGTCAGTTCAGGGAGAACTTGCTGGCGGTTTTCCCAAGCGCAATAGGCCAAATACAGTTGCAAAAACTGACGATCTTTCTCATTGAGTTGGCGATTAAGAAAAGGTTCACATTGGCTGATAATATGGGGCAAATCCTCAGATATCAGAGGGTTACTCCATGATAAAGCATCATATAAACTGGGGGCAAAATAGTGCTCAACAAACTGAGGACAATAGCGTAGCCCACGGCGCAGCCAATGGATAAAGCAGAGCCTTTTGTCGAGCCGGCTACCCTGAATCAAACAGTGGTTATCGCTATTGAGCTGCAAATGGTAGAAACGCTGGATTTCATTGGCAACCTCGGCTATATCTTGCCGGGTAGTTGGCAGTTCGACGCCATTAAATTGGCTGATCGTGTCCAGTTTTACTGTGCATGCAGGCATAAATAGCATCAGTAACATATGACAACGGCGTTGTTGACCGGATAGTGGTTGATCAAGTAACTGGGGCACAGTAGACGTGTCCAAGCGCATATAACCTTCTGTGATGGATTCTGTTGTTATTCATCATTATTAAGCATAGCAAAAGAGATTCTATTCGGTTTACTGAAGTCAGAGGCTTTTACATCGACTTACAACTTACATCACAGTTATCGCGGAATTTCCAAGGATTGATTCACGTATGTTATGTTATAACACGTCATCTGTCATTAAACGGCTGATAGCCATGCTGTTCGCTGGCGGTGCTTTGATTTATAGCCAGTTAGTAGAGGCTCATCCGCATAGCTTTATCGATATGGATGCGACTTTCATCAGTGAAAAAGAGACGCTGGTGGGAATAAAAATGGTATGGACGATGGATGAAATGACGTCTGCAGATCTGCTGTATGACGCAGAAAATGCCAAAAGTGATTCTGAAATCTGGAAAAAACTGGCGGCCGAAGTTATGGCCAACGTGCTTGGACAACATTATTTCACCGATATTTACCGGGATGGTCATCCGGTGAAATATAAAAATTTGCCGACAGAATATCATCTGTCCCGTAAGGGCCATCAGGCTGTATTGACGTTTGTTTTGCCATTGGCGGAACCGCAACCCTTAGTCGGAAAGCCTTTTATTATCTCGACATACGATCCTACCTACTTTGTGGATATGACATATGCCGAAGATAAAGCGGTCAGGTTATCGGCCGAAATGGAGAAAAACTGTAAATTAACCCTATTTACACCAAATCCGAATGCTTCATTACAGGCTTATGCGCTGTCATTGGATAAGAGTGATTCACCAGGAGAAGATATGGAACTTGGGAAACAATTTGCACAGCGGGTCACAGTGCAATGTCAGTAGGGATCTCTGCGGTTTCACGGCCTCGGCACTGGTTAGTTAATTTATGGCCATTGTTGCTATTTTTGGTGTTCTTGGCCGGCGGCGGTTATGTTGCATGGCTCTATTGGCCGGAGTTGCTGTTCAAGACTGTAGTTTGGCAAAAAAGCATGCATCAGCAGATGGCACAGTTACTACAACAAGTTAAAGTTAATCCGCATCAGACAGGGTTAGCGTTAATGGTGTTTAGCCTGATTTATGGTGTGCTGCATGCGATGGGGCCAGGGCATGGAAAAGTGGTGATCGTGACCTATTTAGCGACTCATCCTGCCCAGTTAAAAAGCAGTTTAAAGCTCACTTTTGCTGCATCAGTACTGCAAGGCGGGGTGGCGATTCTGCTGGTGACGGTGCTATTGGGTATATTGCGACTTTCCTCTCGCTATTTACACCAAAGCAGCTTCTGGTTGGAAAAAGGCAGCTTTCTGCTGGTTATCGCGCTGGGGATTTTGTTGTGCTTGCGAGCGATAAAGCGGCTTTATCTACAGATAAAAAGATTAAAACCGCAAAAAATGAATATCCAGCAAATACAGCCTTTGAGTGCAGATCATGTTCACAGTGATAACTGCGGCTGTGGGCATCGCCATATGCCGAGCACCCAAGAGCTACAAGCGGGGGATGATTGGCGCACCCGTCTGGCGATTATTCTGGCAATGGGAATGCGGCCTTGTTCTGGCGCAATTATGGTGCTGTTATTTTCCAAGGTGCTTGGTGTTTACTGGTGGGGAATTTTGTCAGCCATCGCCATGGCAATAGGAACATCATTAACTATTTCGTTATTAGCCCTGTTCGTCCACTATGCACGGCGGCTGGCGGTGCGCTTAAGCCGTGATAGGGCACCTGCGGCCTGGGGGGCAATAGCATGGGGCACATTGGCTCTCACTGGCGGCATCATCTTGCTGTTTGCCGGGATACTGCTTTATTTCTCCAGTCAGCCGGACTTCATCGGTGGCATTCGGCCCTTTGGGCGCTAAATTTCCCCCACAAAAAAGCCAGTCGGTTGACCCTGACTGGCTTTTGATTTGAAACTATTATTCGCGTGGAATTAACGTTTCAATGCATCACTGAGTTCATCTCTTATTTCGCTAAGGATGGTTTTTACAACGCGTGGGTTACCGGCAACAATATTTCCTGAGCTGAAATGGTTATGGCCACCAACGAAGTCAGTCACGATACCACCAGACTCACGCACTAACAGCTCGCCCCCAGCAAAATCCCAAGGTTTTAAACCGATCTCGAAGAAACCATCTACGCGACCTGCTGCCACATAGGCTAGATCCAGTGCCGCAGAACCGGTGCGGCGGAAATCTGCACATTGTTCAAACAGTTTGCCCACGACACGAATGTAAGCTGGTGCGTGTTGTTTAACTTTGAATGGGAAGCCGGTTGCCAGAATAGTGCCGTCTAAATCTTTCGCGTTGGTACCACGCAGACGATAACCATTTAACTGAGCGCCTTGACCGCGAGTCGCCGTAAACAGTTCGTTACGCATTGGGTCATAAACAACGGCAACTTCAGTACGGCCTTTGATGCGTACTGCAATAGAAACAGCGAAATGAGGAAGACGTTTGATGAAGTTAGTAGTGCCATCCAGTGGATCAATAACCCATTGTACATCTTTGTCTTCGCCTTCTAACTCACCGCACTCTTCACCAATAATGGTATGTTTCGGGTAAGATTTACGGATAATCTCAACGATTAGGCGCTCTGCTTCACGATCAACGTTAGTAACAAAGTCATTACTGCCTTTTTGGCTCGCTTCGACAGCGTCCGGGGTTTCATAATTTTTGGCAATCAGGTTACCGGCCTTACGCGCAGCGCGTATGGCGATAGTCAGCATCGGATGCATGGGTATCTTCCACTAGGATGTTAAAGAACGAGAAACGGCGCATAGTATAGCAGGGGATCTGATAAATGCCTATGTCTGTGTTAAGATATGGTGATTCCCCGTTATCTTTAGAGTTTGTATGTTACACAATATTCGTATCGTTTTGGTTGAGACCTCACACACCGGCAATATGGGTTCAACAGCCAGGGCCATGAAAACAATGGGATTAACCAATTTGTATCTGGTCAATCCTTTGGTAAAACCGGATTCTCAAGCGATTGCGCTCTCCGCTGGTGCCAGTGATGTGATTGGCAATGCCACTATTGTTGAGACCTTAGATGACGCGTTGGCAGGATGCAGCTTGGTGGTTGGCACCAGCGCTCGTTCTCGCACATTGCCTTGGCCGATGCTAGAGCCGCGTGAATGCGGTGTTCGCAGTGCACGCGAAGCAGAGCATGCTCCTGTTGCGCTAGTGTTTGGCCGTGAACGCGTGGGCCTCACTAACGAGGAGCTGCAAAAATGTCATTATCACGTAGCTATCCCGGCAAACCCAGAATACAGCTCATTGAATCTGGCGATGGCAGTACAAATATTAGCCTATGAAGTCCGGGTGGCATTCCTTGATCGCCAGCAAGCCGCAGCACCGAGAGTAGAAGAAGAGGAAGCACCTTATCCACTCGTGGATGATCTGGAGCGTTTCTATCTGCATCTGGAGCAAGTTTTATCCCACACTGGTTTTATCCGTCAGGCACATCCGGGCCAGATTATGAGTAAATTGCGCCGTCTGTTTACACGTGCACGACCAGAGGCACAGGAGCTTAATATCCTGCGTGGGATGCTGACATCCATTGAAAAACAAGATAAATACCCACAGCGTGGCACAGATACCAACGCGCAAAACGACAAAAAATAATGCTTTATATCAATTGGTTATTATGAAAACTAATTGATATTGTTGAAAATGGAATCAGTCAATAATACTTGAGTGAATCACTAGGTTAAATAGTTGACTAAAACACTCAAGAATGTCAGAATTCTGGCTTGTTTTCACCAACAGGTAACTTTAGCTATGAGACTGACTTCCAAAGGCCGTTATGCCGTGACCGCCATGCTTGATGTGGCATTACATTCCCAGGACGGGCCAGTTCCTCTGGCAGATATTTCTGAGCGTCAGGGGATTTCATTATCCTACTTGGAACAGCTTTTTTCACGGTTACGCAAAAATGGCTTAGTTGCCAGCGTTCGTGGTCCAGGTGGCGGTTACCTGCTGGGTAAAGATGCATCAGCAATCGCGGTCGGTGCAGTGATCACCGCCGTTGACGAATCTGTCGATGCTACCCGCTGTCAGGGTAAAGAAGGGTGTCAAGGTGGCGATCGTTGCCTGACTCATACCTTATGGCGTGATTTGAGCGAGCGTATTAGCAGCTTCCTTAACAACATCACGTTGGCAGAACTGGTTAATAACCAAGATATTCTTGAGGTTGCGGATCGTCAAAATAACGATACGCGCCGTACGGCTAATGGCCGACCGCAAGAGACGATTAACGTCAATCTGCGCGCATAAGCAGAATCTGCGGAATTTTACGTTTTGGAAGTGATGTACGGAGCATAAGAGCAATGACCGAATCAAAAGTAAAGACACCGATCTATCTGGATTATGCAGCAACGACCCCGGTAGATCCTCGTGTCGCTGAAAAAATGATGCAGTATATGACGATGGACGGTATCTTCGGTAACCCTGCCTCTCGTTCTCATAAGTTCGGCTGGCAAGCAGAAGAAGCTGTTGATATTGCACGTAATCAGATTGCTGAATTAGTGGGGGCTGACCCTCGCGAAATCGTTTTCACCTCTGGTGCAACTGAGTCTGATAACCTCGCTATTAAAGGTGCGGCCAACTTCTATCAGAAGAAAGGCAAGCACATCATCACCTGTAAGACCGAACATAAAGCAGTGCTGGATACCTGTCGCCAATTGGAGCGTGAAGGCTTCGAAGTGACTTATCTGGCACCATTGTCTAACGGTATTATCAACCTGAAAGACTTAGAAGCTGCAATGCGTGAAGACACCATTCTGGTTTCCATCATGCATGTGAATAATGAAATCGGTGTGGTTCAGGATATCGCTGAAATTGGCGAAATGTGCCGCAGTCGCGGGATCATTTTCCACGTCGATGCGACTCAAAGTGTTGGTAAATTACCGATTGACCTGAGCAAACTGAAAGTCGATTTAATGTCTTTCTCTGCCCACAAAGTCTATGGTCCGATGGGGATTGGCGCACTCTATGTTCGCCGCAAACCTCGTATCCGCATTGAAGCACAGCAGCATGGTGGTGGTCATGAGCGCGGCATGCGTTCTGGTACTTTGCCAGTACACCAGATTGTTGGTATGGGTGAAGCATACCGTATCGCCAAAGAAGAAATGGCAAGCGAAGCAGCACGCCTGCGTACACTGCGTGATCGTCTGTGGAACGGTTTTAAAGATATTGAAGAAGTTTACCTGAATGGCGATTTGGAGAATGGCGCACCCGGCATTCTTAACGTCAGCTTCAACTATGTTGAAGGTGAATCGCTCATTATGGCACTGAAAGATCTGGCAGTTTCATCCGGTTCTGCCTGTACCTCCGCGAGTCTGGAACCTTCTTATGTGTTGCGTGCATTAGGGATGAACGACGAACTGGCTCACAGTTCAATCCGTTTTTCGCTGGGGCGTTTCACCACAGAAGAAGAGATCGACTACGCCATTGCGCTGGTACGTAAATCCATTGGCCGTCTGCGTGACTTATCACCATTGTGGGATATGTTCAAACAGGGCGTGGATATCAGCAGCATTGAATGGTCTCACCATTAATTCCAGACTTTAAGAATCAGGAGCAATCACATGGCTTACAGTGAAAAAGTAATCGATCATTACGAAAACCCACGCAACGTTGGATCATTCGACAACGAAGATCCTACCATCGGCAGTGGCATGGTTGGCGCACCTGCTTGTGGTGACGTTATGAAATTGCAGATCAAAGTCAACGACGCTGGCATCATCGAAGATGCGCGTTTTAAGACTTATGGTTGCGGCTCTGCTATTGCTTCCAGCTCGCTGGTAACTGAATGGATGAAGGGCAAGTCTCTCGATCAAGCTGAAGCAATCAAAAATACTCAGATTGCTGAAGAGCTAGAGTTACCGCCAGTCAAAATTCACTGCTCGATTCTGGCTGAAGATGCCATTAAAGCAGCTATCGCCGACTACAAAAGCAAACATACTGCTAAGTAGTTGTAGAATAGGTTATTAATGAATAGCTTGCCCGTATGGTGTTATGACTTATATGGGCGGCTTCCAAGAGTTGAGGAAGGTGTATGTCGATATCAATCAGCGACAGTGCTGCACAACGGGTCAGCGCCTTTTTAAATCACCGTGGTAAGGGTTTGGGTCTGCGCTTGGGCGTCAGAACCTCAGGCTGTTCCGGTATGGCATATGTCCTGGAATTTGTTGATGAAATGAACGATGACGATATCGTTTTTGAAGACAAAGGCGTGAAAGTGATCATCGACGGCAAAAGCATGGTCTATCTTGACGGGACTGAATTGGATTTCGTCAAAGAAGGGCTAAACGAAGGCTTTAAGTTCAACAATCCGAACGTCTCAAGCGAGTGCGGATGTGGCGAAAGCTTTAACGTCTGACTGCTGTTTTTGCCCCTATCTCAGGCACTTGATGCCGAATACAGCTCTCTTGACTAACAGAGAGCTGTTTATATCTCAGCTCAGTCATCACGACAACTCCCAGAGCATGCTATGGATTATTTTACATTATTCGGGCTGCCAGCTCAGTATCTGATTAACGGCAACCAACTCACTGCCCGTTATCAAGAATTGCAGCGCCAATTTCATCCTGATCGCTTTGCAAACCAGCCTGAACGAGAACGCTTGGCCTCTTTGCAGCAAGCGGCAACCATCAATGATGCCTATCAAACCCTCAAGCATCCATTAAAACGGGCTGAGTATATGCTATCTTTGCAGGGTTTTGATTTGAGCAACGAACAGCACACGATGCGTGATACTGCGTTTCTGATGGAGCAATTGGAACTGCGGGAAGAGCTTGATGCTATCGAACGTAAACCCGATGCCGAGGAACAGCTCGCGGCTTTCAGTCGTCGCCTTGCCCTGATGACGAAAACACGCAGTCAGCAGATGATCGAACAGCTAGGTAAGCAACAGTGGGAACTGGCGGCTGATACAGTCCGAAAATTACGTTTTTTGGATAAATTACAGCAACAGGTCGAGCAATTGGAAGATCGTTTGTTTGACGATTTTTCCTGAGTACCTGATTGATAAAAATAAATAACATTCAATCTATTGATTACTATAATGCCCGACTAATTCTTATTAGAGCGATATCGCCAAATAGATTTTACTTTTTAGACTCATGATTGATGGAAGCTCAACATGGCCTTATTACAAATTAGTGAGCCTGGTTTAACTGCTGCGCCGCACCAACGTCGGTTGGCCGCAGGAATAGATTTAGGTACCACCAACTCATTGGTTGCCACAGTGCGCAGCGGTAAAGCGCAAACGCTGGCAGATGAACAGCAGCGGGATCTTTTACCGTCAGTGGTTCATTATCAACCCAATGGCATTGACGTCGGTTGGAATGCGCGTAATTTTGCGGCTCTGGATCCGGTCAATACTATCAGCTCAGTCAAACGTATGATGGGTCGCTCTTTGGCGGATATCGTACAGCGCTACCCCAACCTGCCTTATCAATTTCAACCGAGTGAAAATGGCTTACCAATGATCCAGACGGCTGCCGGATTGGTCAATCCGGTGCAGGTGTCTGCGGATATTCTCAAAGCTTTGGCACTGCGGGCACAGGCGACGTTGGAAGGGGAGTTGGACGGCGTCGTGATCACTGTTCCTGCCTATTTTGATGATGCTCAACGTCAGGGCACAAAAGATGCTGCCCGTTTAGCGGGGCTGCATGTATTACGTTTGCTTAATGAGCCGACAGCGGCCGCCATCGCTTATGGCTTAGATTCAGGTCAGGAAGGGGTGATTGCCGTTTATGATTTGGGTGGCGGGACATTTGACATTTCTATCCTGCGCCTGAGCCGTGGTGTGTTTGAAGTGCTGGCAACCGGTGGTGACTCGGCGTTGGGCGGTGATGATTTCGACCATTTATTGGCAGACTGGTTGCGTGAGCAAGCCGGTATTGATTCTCGTGATGACCATGGGATCCAACGGCAATTACTTGATGCGGCAATTGCTGCCAAAATTGCGTTAAGTGAGGCTGATACGGCTGAAGTTTCTGTCGCGGGCTGGCAAGGGGAAATTACCCGTGCGCAGTTTGAATCCCTGATTGCTTCATTAATTAAACGTACTTTAATGGCCTGCCGTCGAGCCTTAAAAGATGCTGGCGTTAGTGCTGATGAAGTGCTGGAAGTGGTAATGGTTGGCGGCTCGACTCGTGTTCCTTTGGTGCGCGAGCAAGTTGGGCAATTCTTTGGCCGCACGCCACTGACCTCGATTGACCCTGATAAAGTGGTCGCCATTGGTGCAGCTATTCAGGCTGACATTCTGGTTGGGAATAAACCTGACAGTGACATGTTGCTGCTTGACGTTATCCCGCTGTCATTAGGGCTAGAAACTATGGGCGGCTTGGTGGAAAAGGTCATTCCACGCAATACCACTATTCCCGTAGCTCGCGCACAAGAGTTCACCACCTTTAAAGATGGTCAGAGTGCGATGAGTATCCACGTGCTGCAAGGTGAGCGTGAGTTGGTGCAAGATTGCCGCTCTTTAGCCCGCTTTACGCTACGGGGGCTGCCGCCACTGCCTGCCGGAGGCGCACATATTCGCGTCACTTTCCAGGTGGATGCAGACGGCTTATTGAGTGTTACAGCGATGGAGAAATCCACTGGCGTTGAAGCCTCGATTCAGGTGAAGCCCTCTTATGGGCTGTCTGATGATGAAATTGCCAATATGATTAAAGATTCGATGGCAAATGCGCAAAGTGATATTGGCGCGCGCAAGCTGGCGGAACAACAAGTTGAAGCCTCTCGTGTGCTAGAGAGTTTACAAGGCGCATTGGCCGCAGACGCAGCATTACTCAGTGAGCAAGAAAGTACCGCTATCGCTCAGGCAATGGCGGCATTACAGCAGCAGATGCAGGGCACTGACCCGCACGCCATCGAAGCTGCGATAAAAGCGTTAGATGCACAAACGCAAGATTTTGCCGCGCGCCGGATGGATGCTTCTATTCGCCGCGCTTTGGCTGGCCATTCAGTGGATGAGGTTTAATCATGCCTAAAATAGTATTTCTGCCCCATAAAGACCTTTGCCCGGATGGCGCAGTGCTGGAAGCAACCCAAGGTGAAACGATATTGGACGTTGCCTTACGTAATGGAATTGACATCGAGCACGCCTGCGAGAAATCCTGCGCTTGTACTACCTGTCACTGTATCGTGCGAGAAGGATTTGATTCTCTGCCTGAAAGCAGTGAACTGGAAGATGACATGCTGGATAAAGCTTGGGGTCTGGAGCCAGAAAGCCGCTTGAGTTGTCAGGCCAAGGTGACTGACGAAGATCTGGTGGTTGAGATCCCGCGTTATACCATTAACCATGCAAGAGAGCATTGATATGAGCTTAACGTGGCAAGACACTCGCGCAATTGGCGAAGCCCTTTATGATCAATTCCCGGATACGGATCCCAAGACTGTGCGTTTTACCGATATGCATCAATGGATTTGTGATCTGGAAGATTTTGATGACTCTCCGCAGGGGTCAAATGAAAAGATACTGGAAGCGATTTTGCTCGTTTGGTTAGATGAATTTGAATGACTCCACTTGTCATCTTCTTCGTTGCAGGTGTGCTGGTTGCGCTCGCGCACCTGCACCCGAATCACATACCGCCTTCCTGCATCTTGAAATCTATTGAGTGAAAATTGGGTCGCGTTAGCGGCCCTTTTTTGTACCTGATCTGATACCTTAGAGTTACGTCCCGCTAAGACGGGTATTTTACAGCAAGATGGGTAACCGCCGCAGTCAATATAGACTTGCGTATAAGCAGCTGAATAACAGCAAAAAATAATAATGAAGAGGTAGTTCATGACAACAGAAATGATGCAAGTCTCCCTATCCCATAATCCGGCTGATGTCCGTTGGGGCGAGAAAGCGCTGCTCAGTACTGATGCTGAGGGGATGACCATTCACTTGATCGGCAATGGTAAATTAGGCGCGATTCAACGTGCCGCCCGTAAAATTGATGGGCAAGGTATCAAACAAGTTAAACTGGCCGGAGAGGGCTGGGGGCTGGAGGAGAGTTGGGCATTCTGGCAAGGGTTCCGTGGGCCAAAAGGTCAGCGCAGCGTGGAGTGGGCAGAACTGCCAGAGAACGAAAAAATTGAGCTGGAACACCGGCTGAAAATTATTGACTGGGTGCGCAATACGATTAACGCTCCCGCAGAAGATTTAGGGCCAGAACAACTGGCTAAAAATGCGATTGATCTGCTGTGTGCGGTGTCTTGTGATGCCGTCAGCTACCGTATAACTAAAGGTGAAGACCTGCGCGAGCAGGGCTATGCGGGGATCTATACGGTTGGTCGTGGATCTGATCGCGCGCCGGTATTATTGGCGCTGGACTACAACCCAACCGGGAATCCTGATGCACCAGTAATGGCTTGCTTGGTCGGTAAAGGAATCACTTTTGATTCCGGGGGCTATAGCCTGAAACAAAGTGCATTTATGGATTCCATGAAGTCTGACATGGGGGGCGCGGCGACAGTGACCGGTGCATTGGCATTGGCGGCAGCCCGTGGGTTGAAAGAGCGAGTGAAACTGTATTTGTGTTGTGCCGACAATATGGTGAGCGGCAATGCCTTTAAACTGGGCGATATTATTCGTTATCGCAATGGTAAGACAGTTGAAATCATGAATACCGATGCAGAAGGGCGCTTGGTATTGGCTGATGGCTTGATTGATGCTGCGGAACAGAATGCTCCGCTGATTATTGATGCTGCCACCTTAACGGGTGCTGCGAAAACGGCATTGGGCAATGATTATCATGCGCTGTTCAGCTTTGATGATGAACTGGCGCAAGAGCTATTAAGCAGTGCGAAAACCGAGCACGAACCTTTCTGGCGCTTACCACTGGCAGAATTCCATCGTAGCCAATTGCCCTCCAATTTTGCTGAATTGAACAACGTGGCGGGGGCGGCTTACAGCGCTGGTGCCAGCACTGCGGCTGCTTTCTTGTCGCATTTCGTGAAAAATTATCAGCAAGGTTGGTTGCACATTGACTGTTCTGCGACTTACCGTAAAGGTGCGGTTGAACAATGGTCCGCCGGTGCGACGGGTTTAGGTGTGCGCACCATTGCTAACTTGCTATTAGCAAAAGCAAAACAGTAATTTTAGTCATTTAAAATGTCGTTTGGGGCGCGTTAGCGTCCCTTTGTTTGATTGTTTTCTGGAGCAGAGTATGAGTTTGCCGCAACCCCCTGTTGATGATAGCCATGACCATCATCACCACGATGATAGTGATCAAAGCCTGGAATCTCTGTTAAAACTGGCGGCGACCGAGTCCATTCATCGCACTGCCTTTTTCCGTGCATTATTAGATGCGACGGTGTTAGTGCTGGTCGACGATTCGCAACAGCACGGCGAAGAGGGTGAAATGACCTTTACGGCAGGCAACGGGGTGAATATTCTGCATTGGGAAAAACAGGATGGTGAATCTGTCATCCCGTTCTTCACCTCGGTTGAGGTACTCCAGCAGGCACTGGATATTGCCGAAGACCAGCAGATTGACAGTGAAAAACAGCCTTTTATTGCCATGCCAGTGCGGGTGTTATTTGAAATGACACAAGGCGCACACCTGTTCTTGAATCCAAAATCGGAGCACGGTAAAGAGTTCTGGCCGCAAGAAGTGGCGATGTTACTGGAAAATGGTGGTCTGGCCCAACCGGCTGAAATGGTGGTGGATAAAGAGAGCCAGATTCTGTTGGGGCAACCAGAAGAATATCCAGCAGCAATGGTTGATGCCTTGATCCAGCTATTTAGTCAGCGTAAACCTGTACGGCGCGCTTTCTTGGCGCTGATGCACGATAAAAGCGTCGATGAAAAGCCTAACTTATTGGTCGGGTTGGAGGTTGATGGTTCTGATGATGAAATTGACCAACTGATTCAAGAAGCCGGTAATGTAGCCAGTGATCATGCGCCAGATGATGGGCCAGTAGATTTTTGCGTGGTGAATGAGAAAGAACGTGGCGTTAGTCACTATTTGATGACTCACACTCAAGCATTTTACCAGCGCAGATGGGGCAGTTGGCTCAGAAATGTTATTCCGTCGACCAATCACTAGTCTGTAAATTCTTATATCTGTGAATTCTTATAATAGAAAAGGGAGCCTATATTGGCTCCCTTTTGCTATTTACTACATTTATGAGACCTAATTATCATTGCTACATGAATAACTTATTGTGCAGCTTAGAAAGTGTAAGCAACCCCAAGATTAATGGTCATTGGTGTCTCAACTTTTTTACCTTTAGATAAAGCAACTTCAGAGTTGATTGACAAGTTGCGTGTCAGGTTCACATTGAGACCCACCGCAGCATTGGCGCGGGAGCCTTTCTGGCTATTATCAAACTTCTCATTGTTAATTATCACATCATTACGCGCACTAATATCATGAGCCCATGATAAAGAGCTGTATGGTGCAATCTCGACACCGCTGTTCAACACAAAGCGATAACCGGTATTGAGGCCCAGTGTCCCAGTCGTGGTACGCGAACCTTGGTTCTCAATCTCCATTCCGTTAGACAGTTTTTGCTTGCTCTTACCTGCGGTAAAGCTGCTCAGGCCAACATAAGGGGAAATATACATTGCATCTACATTGATATGTTTACCGGCTTTAACCGCCAGCCCCAGACCAGAGAAGTTAGTTGTGCCGCTCGCGTTGTTCCCTTTTGATGTGACACTCAGATTCTGTTTAAACTGGTTAGTTTTTAACACAGTATTAAAGTAATAACCTTCGCTTGCCTGATATTGAGCGTAAGCCCCCAGAGAGTTACTTTCTACACTCCCGCTGCTTTGGTAGTCAGATTTAATATTTGAGCTACTGCGGCTGGCGAAACCACCGAGACTTAGTACACCATTGCCCAATTCAATGGCTTTATCACCACCAAAAGTTAACCCATTCAGTTTCTGATTGAAATTAGCAGCAGTGCCTTTCACCTGATAGTTGTTGTTCAGATAAGTGACCCAAACACCACTTTCATTGGCCGCCGTGCTTTGTTTATTCAGACGGTTTTGAATGGAGCTGAGTTCGGCATCAAAGATGACTGGCGTGGTATTCGCCACCGCTAAAGCACCAGCAGAACCCGGTGTTAGTACCTCTTTATTGGCAACCAGTTTATAGCCGCCGTTTGCATCGCTGACCAGAGTGTGTTGATAGCTACCTAAGTCTACCGGCCCGTTGGCCAACTTAACATTGGCACGATTATCACCTTGAACATCCATCACATTCAGGTTGGTTGGCACAACACCGCTGTTGTTAATCTGGATGTCAAAAGTCCCCTCAGCATTACCGGTGACTTGCAGTGGGGCGCTGCTGTGGTTATTCAGGGTCGAACCTAAATTAAAGTGACCTTTGCCAGCCAAGGACGCCATGGTTAACTGCGCATTAGACTGGCTCATATCAACAGTACCGCCAGCCAGTTTCACATCTTTAAAGGCAAACTGTGTAGGCTTGCCGTTGTGACCCGCAAAAGCCGCACGGGCATTCATTCGGGCAGCGACGGGGGTCGGATTAAGCAATACCATATTCCCCGCTAAACTCAAGTCTGCGTTGTTGGTCGTTGCGCCGTTATACACATGAATGATGCTATCTTTAGCTGCTTTAATGTTGCCGCTGACTTTTGCCGTTTTTTCAAAAGTCGTTACCCCACCGTTCAACGAAGTCGCGCCCATTAATGTACCGGCAATTAAGGCTTCGCCGCTCTCAACCATCAACTTATGTGCTTGAGCACGTGCCATAAGGTTAAATTTACCGCCCGCGATGCGAGTATTTTCGGCTTCTGCGTTAGCATTAACCGTGAAAGTACCGTCATGGATATAGGTATCTTTTGTTTTAGCGTTTTCCAGCAGTGTAAATTGAGCGCCATCATAGAGTTTTGTATCATTAGCCGTTGCACCAGCGTTCAACTCCAGCTCAGAAGAATGCAACTGTGTGTTAGTCGCTGTTGCACCTGATTCGATAGTCAATACACCGCCTTCGTGTACTTTGGTATCAGTCGCATTGGCACCGGACTGAAGAATCAGTTCCGCAGTGTCACCTACCAGATTGGTGTCATTGATACTGGCACCATCATTAACTGTCATTTCTCCATCAGTAACGTAGGATAAAGTGGCTGAAGAGCCTTGCTCAAGGGTAAATTTCCCGTCGTTATTTACGTGAGTTCCGCTGGTTTTAGCTTTCGCTTTGAGTGTGAAATGAGCGTCTTTATGTACTTGGGTGTTATCCGCCGTTGCACCTTCAACCAAATCCAGTGTTGTGCTAATTAGCGTGGTGTTTTTCGCCGTTGCCCCCGCGGCGATAGTCAATGTGCCGCCATTAATTTGGGTATTTTGGGCCAGAGCGCCTTTGTGCAACGCTACCTCGCCACCCGTGCTGTGCAGGTTATGAATCTCTGCGTATTCACCTACAACGGCTTTGCCCCCTTCAGAGATTTTCGCATCAAAGGAGTCAGCGATATGGATTGTGTCTTTCACCCCGGCTGTTCCTGCTACTTTTTCACCTTTCAGTATCAGTGCGCCGCCATCGTGGATGATGGTGTTGAAATCGGTACCGCCGTTGTTATTCAGGGTGCCTTTGTTAACCTCGGTGTGATGAGCTTGTGCGCCAATGGCTAAGTTGATAATGCCATCTTCGGTGATGGCGCTGTTTAGGATCTTGCCTTTATCAGCCACATTCTGTGTACCACCGGCAACGTTGGTATTGACTGCAACAGTATCGGCAGCAACGTCTTGTTGAAGATTTTTGGCAATAGTTTGCTCAAAAGCGGGCACATCAGCAGTAGGATTAGCCAATGAGCTTAATTGAGTCACTGCACTTGTCGCAGTTGTCAGTTCGGCAGTTTTAGTTTGCAGCTTAGAGGCCGCATCTGCTCTAGCCGTTTGAGTCTGGGTATATTCAGCATCTTGTGCTGTAACGGCAGCCGTTGCGGTAGTGTGTTTATCGCTAGCCTCTTGAGCTTCTTGCTCTGCATCTTTAGCCTCTTTGATGGCTTTTAGGGCTATTTCGGCTTTATCTTTTTCCGTGCCGTTAGCATTAATGAGTGTCTCTAGTTCTATTTCGATATCGGGAGTACTAGCACTCCAATTAGAATTTACAGCTTTAATGGCCTTTTCTTTTTCGGTGTTGAGAGTGCTTGATTTTTTTTCAGCTTCAGTTTTGCTTGCTTCAGTTTTTATTGTTTCTCTTTTAAGCATAACTAATGCAATTTGAGCGTTCACTTTCTTCCTGATGGCTTTAACCTCATCTTCTTTAGCTTCGTCCCGAACTGTCTTAGCCACAGCTTGTGCATTCAGTTTTTCATACTTATCTTTCACGTTCTGTTGGAGTTTTTCAGCCTGTTCAGCAGTGAGGACTTTCTGAGCGACAAAACTCTGCAACTTATCGAACATATTATATTCGGCTTGTTGCTGTTGTTTGATGCCTTCTACTTTTTGTGCCACGGTGGGGGGTAGCGCTGACATATCGTTAGCTAACGCAGCACCGACCAGTGACTGGATTTCTTCAGCCGTGAATTGACCTGCAGCAGAATGCGAAGTGATAGAGTTAGTGACTGTATTTTTTAGCTCTTTATTAAGATTATCCAAATTGCCTTGATTTTGATCTTCAGTATAAGCAACGACGGCTTCAAGGAACTGAATCTTGCTCTCAAAAGATGCTTTAATTTTGATTAGCTCTTTATCATTAGCTTGGGGCGGAATAGGTAGACTTTGCAGTCTTGCAATTTCTTCATCCAGACTTTTTTTTAAATCAGTAAGATCTTGTTTAGCCTGATTCTTCATTTCCTCCGTAACAGGTTGATTGGCAGGAAACATAGATTCTATTAAGGAAACGGGGTGAGTCTTATTGCCCGTAATTTGAGAATTACTAATAACTTGAAAACTACCACCATTTGCGACGCGTTGAAAGTCACCTGTTGGTGTTGTGTGCGCAGCCATTGCCCCGCCAGAAACCAGTGATGAAATAAGAATAGAGAGCGGTAATAGACGCGTATTTAATGTATTGCGATGATTCATTGCTTTATAAATCCTATTTATAGGGAAGTATCATAAAATAAATATTGGTATTTTTAATGATGTAAAAACTTTGCGGAATATAACCAAGGGCTGGGCGGGTTGCTATTTATTAAAAGATTAAATTCAAGTGATATATTTATTTTTTATTTATACTTATCTATCTAGTTGTTTTTAAATGATTTGAAAGGTTTTTTTATATGAAAATAGACTGAAAAAAATAAATTAAATTTTTTTTAAAAAAATTAAACAGAAAGATTGGTCTTTGTCTTAATGGATTAAAGATGAATTTCGTTGAGGTTTTATTGTGTTCATGATGTTTATTTTTAATAAAAATGAGAATGCATCTTAGAAAATAAATCCAGATTTTCCTTATCTATAATCCCGTTCAGGCCAATGCTATAATCACTGAGTCTTCCAGGGAGCAATATATGAATCATTTCAGTTTGCGTAGGTTGCAGTCAGTGCTTAAAAGATGTCGGGTTGCCATTTTGGCTGCCGCTACCCTGATGGTGGTGGCCTGTGATGATGGCAGTAATAAGGAGGTTGCCAGCCCGGCAGATGCTCCTGAGGTGACAACAACCACCAGCGCACCATTGGTGAAAAAAACCGATGCGGCCACACTGGCTGAATTGGAAAAACACCATGCAGGTCAGCCTTTGACTTTACTGGATGCCTCTGAGCTACAGCTTGATGGTGCCAGTGCTATGGTACTGACGTTCTCGCAGCCATTGGCCCCTAATCAGGACTTTGCCTCGCAAGTGCATCTGGTTGATACCGTGAGCGGTAAAATTGACGGTGCTTGGGAGCTATCTGACAACATGATGGAGCTACGTTTACGCCACCTTAAACCTGAGCGTAAATTGCTGCTGACGGTCGATAGCACCCTAAAGGGTATTGGTGGTGCTCAATTAGGTGAACAACAACAGCAAAAAATCACCACCCGTGATATCAAACCGAGCGTCGGTTTTGCCAGCAAAGGCTCTCTGTTGCCGGGTAAATTGGCTCAGGGGTTACCTGTGATGGCGCTCAATGTGAATAGCGTCGATGTTAACTTTTTCCGCATTAAACAAGGCAGCCTGGCCAATTTCCTTGCGAACTGGCAGTACCGCAGTGCGCTGTCTAACTGGGAATCAGACGATTTACTGAAAATGGCAGATTTGGTCTATACCGGTCGGTTTGATCTTAATCCCGCCGCTAACACCCGCGAAAAACTGCTGCTTCCTTTAGCCGATATCAAACCGTTGCAAGAGTCCGGTGTTTATCTGGCAGTGATGCAACAAGCAGGGCACTACAGCTATACCAATGCTGCCACCTTATTTACTCTGAGTGATATTGGTGTTTCGCTGCACAGTTACCATAACCGGATGGATGTATTCACTCAGGCATTAGTGGGTGGGGCGGCCTTGAAGGGCGTGTCATTGCAATTGCTGGATGAGAAAGGCCAAGTGTTGGTTCAGACCGAGACTGACGGGCAGGGCCATGCACAGTTGGAAAAAAACACCAAAGCGAAATTATTATTGGCCTCGCAAGACGGGCAGACCAGTCTGATTGACCTCAATTCCCCCGCGTTGGATCTGGCGGAGTTTGATATCGCTGGGCCAGAGGGCTTTCAGAAGCAGTTTTTTGTCTTTGGCCCGCGTGATTTGTATCGCCCCGGCGAGACTTTAATCGTCAATGGGTTACTGCGTGATGCAGACGGAAAAATACTCGCTACTCAACCCGTTAAAGTGGATATTCTCAAACCGGATAATCAGGTAGTGCGTAGCTTGGTCTGGCAGCCACAAGACGGTTTGTATCAATACCAATATGCCATTCCTGAAAACGGCCCCACTGGTGAGTGGTCACTACGTCTGGACCTTGGCGACAACCAACCGCGTTTATATAAATTTAAAGTAGAAGATTTCCTGCCGGAACGTATGGCTTTGGAGATTGCTACGAGTAAAGAGCCGATTGGTACTGACAGTGAAGCAAGTTTTGCTGTGACGGGTCGCTACTTATATGGTGCTCCAGCCTCAGGCAACCGCTTGCAAGGTCAGCTTTTCCTGCGACCACTGCGTGAAGCGGTCGCCACACTCCCCGGTTTTGAATTTGGTTCGGTAACGGAAGAAAATCTCTCACGTACCTTAGATGAGTTTGAGACCACGCTGGACAGCGACGGGGAAACGGATATCGCTGTAGATAATAGCTGGCAAGGGGCGCAATCTCCGCTGAAATTAATTTTACAGGCCAGTTTGTTGGAGTCAGGTGGACGACCGGTGACTCGCCGTGCTGAACAGGCCTTGTGGCCAGCTGAGGCGCTTGCCGGTATCCGCCCACTGTTCAACAAGCAACAAGTTTATGATTATCGCAGCGACAGCTATAAATCTCAGGCTATGGTCGACCAAGATACTCAAGCCGATTTTGAAATTGTTTATGCCAATGCTGATGGTGAAAAACTGGCAGCCAATGGCCTAAAAGTGAAGCTGGTTCGTGAGCGTCGCGATTATTACTGGCAGTGGTCAGAAAGTGATGGTTGGCAGTCGCTGTTTGATAAAAAGGATCTGACGCTGGCAGAGCAGTCAGTGGATATTCCTGATAATGGTAGTGCTAAAGTCAGTTTCCCGGTGGAGTGGGGCGCTTACCGTATTGAGGTGAGCAACCCAGATAATCAACTGGTCAGTAGTTCCCGTTTCTGGGCTGGGTATAGCTGGCAGGATAATACGGCGGGCAGCGGCGCTGTTCGGCCTGATCAGGTTAAGCTGACACTGGATAAACCGGCTTATCGGCCGGGAGAGAAAGTGAAACTGCATATTGAAGCGCCGGCGGCGGGTAACGGCTATTTGCTGGTGGAGTCCAGTGATGGCCCATTGTGGTGGCAGGAAGTGACTATCCCGGTAGGCGGTACTGAGGTTGACGTGCCTATTAACGCGGATTGGAATCGCCATGACCTCTATCTCAGTGCCACGGTCATTCGCCCCGGTGATAAGTCGCAGCAGGCCACCCCAAAACGGGCGATTGGCTTACTTCATCTGCCACTGGTTGATGAAACGCGCAAACTGGCGTTGCAATTGGACGCGCCTGCTCGTATTCGCCCTAATCAGACGCTAACGGTAAAAGTGAAAGCCAGCCGTACCGGTGCGCCATTGCCTGAAAAAGTGCAGGTATTGCTGTCCGCAGTTGACAGTGGGATCTTGAATATCACCGATTACGCCACGCCAGATCCTTACGACGCCTTCTTTGGCCGTAAACGCTACAGCGCGGATCAATATGATGTTTATGGGCAGCTCATTGAAGGGCAGGGGCGCTTGGCAAGCTTGCGTTTTGGTGGTGATGGTGATGACGAAGATGCGCTGTCTCGTGGCGGTAAAAAACCCATTACTGAAGTGATGATCGTTGCACAACAAGCGCAACCGGTGACTTTAAATGCACAGGGTGAAGGCACCGTTGAACTGGCTATCCCTGACTTTAATGGTGAATTACGCTTAATGGCACAAGCCTGGAGTGATGAAGACTTCGGCAAAGCTGAGGCAAAAGTCGTGGTAGCCGCTCCGCTTATTGCGCAATTGGCCACTCCGCGCTTCTTGGCGGGGGGGGATAGCACTCAGTTGGCGCTAGATTTGAGTAATTTATCCGGCCAATCACAGACGCTGTCACTCAACTGGGCTGCCAGTGATTTACTGGCATTAACCGGCGCACAGAGCCAGTCTGTTTCGCTGGCCAATGGTGAGCGTAAGACGGTGCTGATTCCGGTTCGGGCGCTGAACGGTTTTGGTCAGGGTGATATTGGGTTGACTATCACGGGGATGGTTTTACCGGATGAAAAACTGCCGGATTACCAGCACCATTGGAAAATAGGGGTACGGCCTGCTTATCCCGCGCAAACGCGTCACTTCGCCAACGTACTGCGCAGTGGTGATAGCTGGAGTCTACCAGTCGAGGCGATTGAGGGGTTGGCACCTGAGACACTGCAAGGGCGGTTGCTTATTACTAGCCGTCCGCCACTCAATCTTGCCCGCTATATCACTGAATTATATGCCTATCCTTATGGTTGTCTGGAGCAGACAGTGAGCGGGTTATATCCTTCGTTGTACAGCAATTATGCACAGCTAACAGCATTGGGTATCAAGGCAGACACGGATGAAAAACGGCGTAAAAGTATCGATGTCGGTATTGAACATCTGCTCAGTATGCAACGCTACAACGGGGGTTTTGGCCTGTGGAGTAACGATAGCCCAGAAGAGTTTTGGCTGACAGCTTATGCCACCGATTTCCTCTATCGTGCCAGCCAGCAGGGATACAGTGTGCCGGTGGCGGCACTCACGGCTGCAAACAATCGCCTGCAACGTTATTTGCAGGATCCTAATCAGGTTGAGATTCGCTATAGCGAGCAAAGCCGGCATACTCGCTTTGCAGTGCAAGCCTACGCAGGATTGGTGTTGGCACAACAGCAACAAGCTTCTCTCGGCGCATTACGTCAATTGTATACTCGCAGCAATGATGCGCGCTCTGGTTTGCCGTTAGTGCAATTAGGGGTGGCATTGAAATTGATGGGAGATATGCCGCGAGCCAAAGAATCCATTACTCAGGGGCTAAATACCGTTCGTAGTGATAAAGATTATTGGCTGGAAGATTACGGCAGCTCACTGCGTGACGACGCGCTAATTTTGGCCTTGCTGACGGACAATAATCTGTTGCCGCAAGCTCGCGATACACGGTTGTTGGATTTGTCCAATGCGCTCGTGAGCCGTAACTATCTGTCCACGCAAGAGAGTAACGCCATATTCCTGGCTGGACGTACGCTGATGAATGGTGCGGAAACACCGTGGCAGGTGGCAATAGCTCAGCAGGTGGAGCCAATCGCAGCCAGCCAGACATTAACTCAGAATACCGCCTTGAACCAAAACTGGTCAGCGCAACAGCTGGCGGGTGGGATGCAACTACAAAATCGAGGCGATGTGACTTTGTATAGCCGAGTGGATGTGGTGGGGTATTCTCAGCAAACACCGACACCTTTTAGCAATAACTTACATATCAGCCGCAGTTATATCGGGCTTGATGGTAAACCGCTGCAGTTATCCAACCTTAAAAGCGGGGAGCTGGTTCTGGTGCACTTAGATGTCTGGGCTGATAAACGGGTGCCAGATGCACTGGTGGTTGATTTGCTGCCAGCAGGTTTGGAACTGGAAAACCAGAATTTGGGTGACAGTAGCGCCAGTCTGGGGGAAAGCGCCAGCAGCGTGACGGAGTTATTGCAAGATATGCAGCAGTCAGATATCAAGCATCAGGAATTCCGCGATGATCGCTACGTTGCTGCGGTGAATGTTGACCCTTATCGTCATACCACTTTGCTCTATCTGGCACGTGCAGTAACGCCGGGTGTTTATCAAGTCCCAGCGCCACAGGTTGAATCTATGTATGTCCCGGATTGGCGGGCGCTGGGGAATACCGTGTCGCAGCTTGAAATTTCCAAGTAAATACATACTCCCCTTTATGGTTGGCGATAAGCTACTGTAAGGGGGAGGTGACTATCGTTGATGCCAAAAACATTTTTTGTTCGTCATCGCCGCAAAATTTGGGTCTTGGCGCTAATGACTATGCTTTCCCCAGCTGTTTTGTGGCTGGCGGATAAACGTTGGCCGCTGCCATTGACCGAGGCTCAGGTTGCACGCGTTGTCGTGGCGGAGGATGGCACGCCATTATGGCGTTTTGCCGATGCTGATGGTGTGTGGCGCTATCCTGTCACCCTGCAAGATGTTTCCCCTTATTACCTGCAAGCACTTCTGACCTTTGAAGACCGCTGGTTTTACCGGCATCCTGGTGTGAATCCGTTAGCACTTGTTCGCGCTGCTTGGCAGGATCTGCGTGCAGGAAAAATTCTGTCTGGCGGTAGTACATTATCGATGCAAGTTGCCCGCCTGATCGACCCGCATCCTCGCACGTTAACTGGTAAGTTACGTCAGGTTTGGCGTACCGCTCAGTTGGAATGGCATTTCTCCAAAGACCAAATTCTTGAAATTTATCTAAACCGCGCCCCTTTTGGCGGCACGCTACAAGGGATTGCAGCCGCCAGTTGGACCTATCTGGGCAAACCCCCCTCACAATTAACACCGGCAGAAGCGGCATTATTGGCGGCGTTGCCACAAGCCCCAAGCCGGCTGCGGCCCGATCGCTATCCACTGCGAGCTAAAGCCGCGCGCGATAAAGTCTTAAGTCGGTTGGCCGATTATCAGGTGTGGTCAACTGAGCAGGTGGCTGATATTAAACAAGAAGATATCTGGCTGGCTCCACGGCAGGTACCGCAATTAGCCCCGTTACTGGCCCGACGTTTAACCAGTGGCAATCAGCGAGAAGTGATTCAGACGACACTGGATGCCGGGTTGCAGCGGCAATTAGAAGATATGGCGGCAGGGTGGCGTCATCAGCTACCCGAAAAAACGTCGCTAGGGTTGTTGGTGGTGGACCATACCACCATGAATGTGAGTGCTTACCTCGGCTCCGTTGATTTTCAGGACAACAGCCGCTTCGGGCATGTTGATATGGTCAGCGCTTGGCGTTCACCAGGATCAACACTGAAGCCATTTTTATACGCTATGGCATTGGATGACGGCTTGATTCATGCAGAATCACTATTACAAGATGTCCCGCGCCGTTTTGGTGATTATCGTCCCGGCAATTTTGATACCGGATTTCATGGTCCTGTCAGTGCCAGTGAGGCATTAGTGCGCTCATTGAATCTCCCCGCAGTGCAATTGCTGGAAGCTTATGGCCCGAAGCGCTTCACAGCTAATTTGCGCAATGGTGGCCTGAACTTACGCTTTCCCGCACACAGTGAGCCGAGTTTGGCGGTGATCCTTGGCGGGACAGGTTCACGGTTGGATCAGCTGGTTGCGGCTTATAGTGCTTTTGCACGCGGTGGCATGGCTGCCACATTACGTTTTGAGCCGCAACAACAGGTACAGGAACGCCGGTTATTCTCACCAGGAGCGGCATGGATTACTCGGCGCATTATGGCGGGGGAGGCGCGACCGTTGCCGGATGATATTTTGCCTGCAACAGTGCCGTTGGCATGGAAAACCGGTACCAGCTATGGCTATCGTGATGCATGGGCGATAGGTATTAATGCTCGTTATACCATTGGAGTTTGGGTCGGGCGGCCTGATGGCACACCGGTTGCAGGTCAATTTGGCTACGCCACCGCGATACCCATTCTCAATCAGGTCAATAACGTATTGATGACGCGCTTACAGCAAAATGGCCGTCGCTTACCTGTCGATCCTCGGCCCGAGTCCGTCAGCCGAGATGAGATTTGTTGGCCGGGGGGGCAGCCCTTGGCCGCCGGAGACAGTAACTGCCGACAACGGCGGCAAAGCTGGGTGCTTGATGGCACGCTCCCGCCAACACTCACGGCTCTAGGGCAGGAAAATATGCAGGGTAGTCAGCTTAGTATTTGGCTAAATTCACAGGGGCAGCGAGTTGCCGCTGATTGCCAAGGCGCTACGGCGGTATTATTAACCCTGTGGCCACTGCCACTTGAGCCGTGGCTACCTCTAACTGAACGCCGCCGCCAGCGACTACCTGCGGCTAGTCTTGAATGCCCACCACAAGGTGATATCAATGTGGCCCCGCTACTGATTTTGGGTATACGTGATGGTGCAGTAGTGAAACGGTTGCCGGGTCAGCATCGCCTTGACCTTCGATTGGAAGTACAAGGTGGCCGTGGGCAACATTGGTGGTTCCTTAATGGAGAGCAAGTTGCTACCACTGAAAATAACCAATCATGGGTTCAAACATTATCTCTACCCGGTAGCTATCAGCTCAATGTATTAGATGAAAGTGGGCAAGTCAGTAATTTGGTATTTCGGTTGGACTAACAGCGGATTTACATAAACTAATTACAAGTAACCTTTCATTCATTATATTTCTTCTTAATATAATATTTTCATAATAAAAAATATATTAATAATTAACCTGTATTTACGGTAAGGTGTATTTTATACATTTCTACATTATTAATTTTATTGAGAAATAACATAAAATATGGAGGGGGCATGATAAAGCATGAATATTTATTCTTGTTGATGTTGTTTTTTTCTATATTAAGCTCTGACGTATATGCCAATGAACCCAAAGTCTGTTTTTACCTTGATGAAGACTATCAAGGAGAGTCACTTTGTACCACAGAAGGTAATGCTATAGATGTTCTTCCCACGAAATGGAATGATAACATTTCATCTATTAAAATACCCAAGGGTATGGTTGTTTCAGTATTCAAAGATGATAATTTCTCAGGTCAAACAATTACTTTTAAAGATAATGTTGATTCATTATCCTTAGTGCGATGGGTAAACTTAGATGACGAAATTAGTTCTTTTAAAGTCAGAAGTGCAGCGTGTTTTTATGAACTAGACAAGTTTGCTGGTAATTCATTTTGTTTATCTGGTAATGAAACTATCGATCTGTATACCAATGATCAGGAGCGTCATGTTGTAAATCCATTTAATGACCGCGTTCATTCGATAAAATTACCACAGGATACTCAAGTCACTATCTATAAAGACGATGGTTACCGCGGGCAGTATTTTGTTTTAATGAAGGATGTTTTATTTGATGATTTAGACGAAATAAACATGAGTGCTGGTATCACCAGTATCAAGGTTTCTCAGCAGGAGTACTTTGTTTGCGATCAATACTGTGTTGTCAAGGGAGTAGTCTCTATTCCACTTGGGCGGGCTTTTGGAACCTATTGGTTAGATGATAGAATTAAATATAAAGATGCCTTGATTAGTTTTAGTTTTAGTGGCGAAGATGATTATTCTATTGAAATTTTTGAGGAAAGAATCATTAAAGTTGCCGGAAGATTAATATTATTTCTTCATAAATACCATCCAGAAAATAGTTTTGTTTTTGAATTAGATGAAAAAACAGATACATTATCATTCTTGTTACGATTTAACGGGGATTATTATGAAGTACAGTTCGTTGAATCCATAGGGACTAAAGTGGTATCTATTTCACCTCTGGTTGGGTCTTTATTTAGTCTTGGTTCTGTGGATTTTATTTTTAGAGTCAATAATATTAATAAAATAAAACCACTTATCATTAATAAAATTGTTCTTAATATAATGAAGAACTTCACTAGAACGGAGCGGAGTATTGCTGGAATAACGTCTTGCTGGCTAGTGCCTATTATAAGCATTTATAACTACATTGTTCAGGGGCGATGTAATCAGGTAGATAAATTTATCCAGAATGTACATGATTTCTTTGCGGGCAATGAGAATAAAATATTACAAATTGCTGGTACAGCAAAACCCTATCCCAAAATAAATGCTAACGATCCCAATGATTTTGAAGGGCCATCTGCAGAATTCTCTTCTAAAGTTGAAGCCACATTAACGCATATTAATACAGATATGATGGGGGCTGCTTTAATCGTGCCAGCAACAGCATTGTCCTGTAATATCTCTATGAAAGAGGAGTTACTGCCTAATTTACGCTATCGTCGTGATTTAAGCCCCGCCTGTGTTGAATGGACGCTAAATATTCTGAGTGATTTCACCTTGTTATTTGGTAGTAGTCTTGCCTCTTGGAATGCTGCAAATTTTGGTCGTGTTATTGAGCGTATTATGAAAGAGGGAGATATAGGCCATGCATTGCCAAATAACGAAGTGGAAAGACGCTTAATTGAAAATGTTCAGACGCATTTGGCTGCACATGATAGTGATTTGATTGGCATAAAAACGGCCTTTAATTTTTCGCAACTGAGTTATGCTGATTATTTACAGCACCATGATCCAGAAGTTGAAGTACATCCGCCAGTGACTGCTCAGGGCCTGCCCTTAGGACGTTATGAGTTGGCACTGCAAAATTTCCAATTTATTGAAACGGTACCGCGGATACGCCGTGCAGGGGAGTGGGTAGATGATCCTCTGTTGCATTTTGAAACAGAAGTCATTAGCGGGTTAGTCAATGATACGTTGGCAGCCAGACAAAATGTGATGCCAGTGATTAATGAATGGCGACAAATATACTATCAGACGAAAGTACGGCCATTAACAGCATCAGTGGCGTCTACATCGGGGCGACATAGTGATAATCAAGACGTTATCGCTGATGTTATCGCGATTGATGATGCTGCAATTGAGAATGCACACTCGGCTGGTGGTGATACTGTTCAACCTTGGTTGGCGACCAATGATACCGCGATTGAAGCTGCTCGTCTGGTGAGTGATGTTGCTCAAAGTTGGCTAAGAAGCTGTCACGATAACTATATATTTGTTGTTGTCCGTTTGGCGGGAAGAATAATCAGTATCACCATGGCCATGGATATCAGTGAATCAAATTCGGGCATTGCCGGCTCATTAACTCATCCTGATTACGTGCTACACCCAAATGCTGAGGGGACGATAAGAGGGGCGGGAACAGCAGCAATCAGGGCTTTGGCTGATTATCTGAGTAAAAAAGGCAAACGCTCTTTGGTATCAGATGTCATTAGCAAGCCATCAGCGATAGTGAAAAAGAAAGTGGGTTTCAGGTTTATTGGCGAGCTTTGAGCTGATATCTCTTTAATTTGTTGTTTTTTTCGGTGCAGCCATCTGATTTTTATGTGAAATGTGATTTGTGCATAAAAATAAGCAATTAAGATAAATGTTTTTTAATAAAATGTTGTAATTCCCGTATGCAAGCGCCAAACACACACATATAATCGGCGGCCACTGTACAGGTCGGCATGATTTTGTAATAAAGGAACCGTCCGCCAGCCAAACGTAAGTCCTCATTTATGATACTTATCGGGGTGGGTTCCAAGTCCGGTCAATATTAGAAATCCAATAGAGGTTATCATGGCTTTAGAACGTACTTTCTCCATTATCAAACCAAACGCCGTTGCCAATAATAAAATTGGTGCTATTTATGCGCGTTTTGAAAGTGCTGGCTTCAAAATTATTGCTGCCAAAATGCTGCACCTGAGCAAAGAACAAGCTGAAGGTTTTTACGCTGAACATAAAGGCCGCCCATTCTTCGATGGCCTGGTTGAGTTTATGACTTCTGGCCCCATTATGGTTCAAGTTCTGGAAGGTGAAAATGCGGTTCAACGCCATCGCGATATCATGGGGGCTACTAACCCAGATAATGCTCTGGCAGGGACTTTACGTGCTGATTTTGCTGATAGCTTCACCGCTAATGCGGTACACGGTTCTGATGCTGTCGAATCCGCTCAGCGTGAAATTGCTTATTTCTTCGCCGCAGATGAAATTTTTCCACGCAGCTAATTAATTGATTCTAGATGGGAATGGCTGCGATTTAATCAACTGAAACAATAAAGTTGACTGGGCGCCTTTCCAATCATGGAATACATGCTTTAAAATTCGTACAATGCCGCGCCCCGGTGGAGACATCTCTCCCGGGGCGTTCTATTATTTATTCATCGCCGTTTCGAAAGCCGTACCCGGTTTAAAGCGCAGCGCCGTAAAGTGTAACAACGAGGCCACGACAACTCATGTCCGAACAATTATTAACTGCATCAATGCCGATTGATGCTGCCCCTCAGTCTGACAATGCGGTTAACACCGCCGCCCCCGTCACCAGCAAAATCAATCTGCTGGACTTAAATCGTCAGCAAATGCGCGAATTTTTTGCCGAGATGGGCGAAAAGCCTTTCCGTGCAGATCAGGTCATGAAGTGGATGTATCACTATTGCTTTGATGATTTCGAGCAAATGACCGATATCAATAAAGGGTTACGTGCCAAGTTACAGCGTGTTGCTGAAATCCGTGCACCCGAAGTCGCAGAAGAACAGCGCTCAACCGATGGCACCATTAAATGGGCCATTAAAGTTGGCGATCAGCAAGTCGAAACGGTGTATATCCCTGAAGGCGACCGTGCCACATTGTGTGTATCTTCTCAGGTAGGTTGTGCATTGGAATGTAAATTCTGTTCCACGGCCCAGCAAGGTTTCAACCGCAACCTGCGTGTTTCTGAAATTATCGGTCAAGTATGGCGCGCCGCGAAGATTATCGGTTCATTAAAATCAACCGGTACGCGCCCCATTACCAATGTGGTGATGATGGGCATGGGTGAGCCGTTGCTGAACCTGAATAACGTGGTCCCTGCGATGGATATCATGATGGACGACTTTGGTTTTGGTTTATCCAAACGCCGCGTGACATTGTCCACCTCAGGTGTGGTCCCGGCTCTGGATAAATTGGGCGATATGATTGATGTTGCTCTGGCCATTTCACTGCATGCACCTACGGATGATATCCGTGATGAAATTGTGCCAATTAACCGGAAATACAATATTGAAACCTTCCTCGCGGCGGTTCGTCGCTATTTAGCGAAATCTAATGCCAATGGTGGGCGGGTTACGGTTGAATACGTTATGCTGGATCACATCAATGACAGCACCGAGCAAGCTCATCAACTGGCTGAATGCCTGAAAGACACTCCATGCAAGATTAACTTGATTCCATGGAACCCGTTCCCAGGAGCACCGTATGGCCGTAGCTCAAATAGCCGAGTAGATCGTTTCTCTAAAGTATTGATGGAATATGGGTTTACGACCATCGTTCGTAAAACTCGCGGTGATGATATTGATGCGGCATGTGGACAATTGGCCGGTGAAGTTATTGACCGAACTAAACGGACGTTGAAAAAGAAAATGGCGGGTGAACCTATCGCTATTAAAACAGTCTGATTTTTGATGCCAGCTATCTGTGTATAACTATTTGTTATTAAACTTATAATTTGTTAGATAATCGATGCTAAAAAGGTTATTCAAAAGTCAGTAATGGGAATAACATGAGTACCTGATATCGGTACTTATCTTCACACATAAGGACAATTGAGAAAGCATGAAGCTGACAAAACTGTGGAGAGTTTGCCTAATCACAACGGTATTGGCTGGTTGTTCCGGTTCACCTCCGGAAAACGTGAGTCAACCTGCCGCAGGGCAAACACGGTTACAACTGGGTTTAGAATATCTGGCGCAAGGTGATTTGAATGCTGCGCGGCAGAATCTTGAGAAGGCTGTAGCGGCGGATCCACAGGATTATCGCGCTCAATTGGGCATGGCTTTTTATGAGCAACGCATTGGTGAAAATGATGCGGCAGAGCAGCGTTATCAACAAGCGATGAAACTGGCACCGGGAAATGGCACTGTACTGAATAATTACGGTGCGTTTCTGTGTAGTTTAGGGCAGTATGTACCGGCTCAACAACAGTTTAGCGCAGCGGTGCTGTCGCCTGATTACGGTCAGGTTGCAGATAGTCTGGAAAACGCGGGATATTGCTTTTTGCGGGCGAATCAAAATGATCAGGCTCGAGTTCTCTTGAGTCGGGCATTGAAGTATGATCCGGACAAAGGTGAGCCACTGCTTGCAGAAGCTCAACGGCATTTTGGAGAAGGGAATCGCGCTCAGGCGCAACTATTACTGGATGTTTATCAACATGTACTTCCAGCCAGTGCTGAAAGTTTATGGCTACAAATTCGTTTCGCCGCGCTAGCAGGCCGTCAAGATAGTGTACAACGCTATGGCAAGCAGCTTGCGCGAAGTTTTCCACAATCCAAACAGTACCAGCATTTTCTAGCTAATGAATACTGAAGCCTCCCAAGATCAAACTGTTCCAGAGACGACAGGTGTGCGCCTGCGTCAAGCCCGTGAAGCACTCGGGTTAACTCAGCAGATGGTTGCAGAACGTCTGTGTCTGAAAGTATCCACAATCCGTGATATTGAGGAGGATAAAGCACAAGCTAATCTCGCCTCAACATTCCACCGTGGTTACATTCGTTCTTACGCTAAACTGGTTCATCTTCCTGAAGATGAACTGTTGCCCATGCTGGCAAAGCAGGCTCCAATCAGAGCGGCTAAGGTCGCCCCAATGCAAAGTTTCTCATTGGGTAAAAAGCATAAAAAACGTGATGGCTGGTTGATGAGTTTCACCTGGCTTATTGTGTTGGTTGTGCTCGGTCTGACAGGGGCATGGTGGTGGCAAAATCATCAGGCGCAGCAAGCGGAGATAGCCACTATGGCTGATCAATCTTCTGCCCAACTGTCGCAAAATGGTGGCCAATCTGTGCCGCTAGCTGATGATAATAGTGACTCGGCGGCATCCTCGACGGATGTCCCGGTTGTGAATAACCCGCCTTCTACTCCAACAGCAAACGGTACTGCACCTGTGACGAACAGTGCGGCACCTGTGGATGCGGCGAATAACCCAACCGACACAACTGCCTCTCAAGGAACAACTCCAGCGGAGTCTGTGGTTGTTTCTCCAAGCCAGGCACCTTTGCCTGAGGTATCCACCGCGCAACCACCTTTACCAACGGCAGATGCTGGGGTGAACGGTGCTGCATCATCTGTGGGTTCATTAGTCATGAACTTTACAGCGGATTGTTGGTTACAGGTTGTTGATGCGAGCGGAAAGACATTATTTAGCGGTATTCAAAAAGGGGGCGCGACCCTCAATCTATCCGGTAAATCACCCTATAAGCTGACTATTGGTGCACCAAGTGCATTAACGATCACTTATCAAGGGAATCCCGTAGATCTGAGTAAGTTTATTAAGGCTAATCGCGTAGCCCGCCTGACTGTCGGTGTAGAGTAATATTGTGTTTTTGATAAACAACATTGTGGTGCTGACAAACTGCTATTGCAGCTTTGATAGACTGCGGGTTGCGAAAACTACACGACTGTAAAGGAGAGTGTGGAATGCATAACGAATCCCCAATTATCCGACGTAAATCTACCCGGATTTACGTCGGTAAAGTGCCTATTGGCGATGGTGCGCCGATTGCTGTGCAATCGATGACCAATACCAAAACCACTGATGTTGATGCGACTGTTGCCCAGATTAAGGCATTGGAACGTGTTGGCGTGGATATTGTGCGAGTCTCAGTACCGACCATGGATGCGGCTGAGGCATTTAAGTTGATCAAACAGCAGTCGAATGTTCCGCTGGTTGCCGATATTCACTTTGACTACCGTATTGCTCTGAAAGTAGCGGAATACGGTGTCGATTGTTTGCGAATTAACCCCGGCAATATTGGTAACGAATCTCGTATTCGTGAGGTCGTTGCCAGTGCTCGTGATCACAACATCCCCATCCGTATTGGTATCAATGGCGGGTCGCTGGAAAAAGATATTCAGGAAAAGTATGGCGAACCTACGCCGGAAGCCCTGCTTGAATCCGCGATGCGTCATGTCGACATCCTCGACCGCCTCAATTTTGATCAGTTTAAAGTCAGCGTAAAAGCTTCCGATGTTTTTCTGGCGGTAAATTCCTACCGTTTGTTAGCCAAGCAAATTAATAACCCATTGCATTTAGGGATAACTGAAGCGGGCGGCGCACGCAGTGGCTCAGTTAAATCTGCTATTGGTTTGGGGCTGTTATTATCCGAAGGGATTGGCGACACTTTGCGCATTTCGCTGGCGGCGGATCCGGTTGAAGAAGTTAAAGTCGGTTTTGATATTCTTAAATCGCTACGGATTCGTTCCCGTGGCATTAATTTTATCGCCTGCCCAACCTGTTCTCGCCAAGAATTTGATGTGATTGGCACCGTAAATGCGCTGGAACAGCGGTTAGAAGATCTGATTACTCCGATGGATGTCTCGATCATTGGCTGTGTAGTTAACGGGCCGGGTGAAGCACTGGTTTCAACCATTGGTGTGACTGGCGCACGTAATCAGAGTGGCTTCTACGAAGACGGTGTCCGTCAAAAAGAACGCTTTGATAACAAAGCGATGATTGATCAGTTGGAAGCTAAAATTCGTGCTAAAGCATCCATGCTTGATGCAAATAATCGGATTACTATCAATCAATTAGATGACAAGTAAGCATTGCTGATGCAGTGTTATCGGTAGGAATGAAAAAAGCGGGCGTGGCCCGCTTTATATTGCGCCAGTAAGAGGTTACAAATTGTCGCCATTGAATATGTAGACGGCAAGCCTCTATAATCGGCTTTATTTTTTGCACTATGCCCGACGTCATTGATATTGTTGCTTACAGTGCTGCAATATCCGGTCAATCGGGTATAAAACTACAGAGAACAGACGTGGCAAAGAACATTCAAGCCATTCGTGGTATGAACGATTACCTGCCAGCCGAAACGGCAGTATGGCAGCGTATAGAAAGCATTTTAAAGCAAGTGCTGGCAGGCTACGGTTACAGCGAAATCCGCATGCCGATTGTAGAGCAGACCCCGTTATTCAAGCGCGCCATCGGTGAAGTTACCGACGTGGTTGAGAAAGAGATGTATACCTTTGACGATCGCAATGGCGAAAGTCTAACACTGCGCCCAGAGGGGACCGCAGGGTGCGTACGCGCCGGTATTGAACATGGTCTGCTGTACAATCAGGAACAACGTCTGTGGTACGTTGGCCCGATGTTCCGCTATGAGCGTCCACAGAAAGGCCGCTATCGCCAGTTTCATCAGTTGGGTGCGGAAGTTTTCGGGCTGCAAGGGCCTGATATTGATGCCGAGTTGATTCTATTGAGTGCCCGTTGGTGGCGTGCTTTAGGGATCTCTGAGCATGTGCAACTTGAACTGAACTCTATTGGATCATTGGACGCGCGGGCAGATTACCGTGAGGCGTTGGTGACCTTTCTTGAGCAACATGTTGACGTGCTGGATGAAGATTGTAAGCGCCGCATGTACAGCAACCCATTGCGCGTGCTGGACTCCAAAAATCCTGATGTTCAGTTGCTGCTTAATGATGCGCCTAAGTTATCTGATTATCTGGATGAAGAGTCCAAACAGCATTTTGCAGGCTTGTGTGAACTTTTGGACAAGGCCGGTATCCCATATACCGTCAACGAACGTTTAGTTCGTGGACTAGATTATTACAATCGCACAGTATTTGAGTGGGTTACTAGCAGCTTAGGCGCACAAGGCACTGTCTGTGCTGGTGGGCGCTATGATGGTCTGGTTGAGCAACTGGGCGGTCGGGCAACACCAGCAGTAGGCTTCGCTATGGGGCTTGAACGACTGGTTCTGCTGGTGCAAGCGGTCAATCCTGACTTCCAAGTGCCTGCAACGGTTGATGTATATGTCATCTCGTCTGGTCAAAATACTCAAAGTGCGGCAATGTTACTGGCTGAACATTTGCGTGATGCCATGCCAACGCTGAAGTTGATGACTAATTACGGCGGCGGTAATGTCAAAAAGCAATTTACCCGCGCTGATAAGTGGGGCGCACGCGTCGCTTTAATGCTTGGCGAAAGTGAAGTGGCTGCACAGAAAGTGGTCGTAAAAGATTTGCGGAATGGTGAACAAGAAACGCTGGCGCAAGCTGATGTTGCTGCGCGTCTGGCTTTGATGTTGGGTTAAGGAGAGAGACACCGTGGAAGTCTATACCACTGAAAATGACCAGGTTGATGCAGTGCGCCGTTTCTTTAGTGAGAATGGTAAAGCGCTGGCCGTGGGTGTGGTGCTCGGGATTGGTGCATTAGTGGGTTGGCGTTATTGGCAAAGTCATCAAAATACTGCCATGACGGAAGCCTCCTCTGCCTATCAGCAAGCCAGCGATGCTTTGTCAGCCAATAGCGCTGATGGTGTTGCTCTCGCTGAAAAATTTGTTCAGGGCAATAAAAATAACTACGGCGTGCTTGCCGGGTTAGAGCTGGCACATCATTTTGTTGAACAAAATGAGTTCGATAAAGCCGCACAGCAACTGACTCAAGCATTAGGTCAGACACAAGATGAAAACTTACTGTCATTGATCAATCTCCGTCTTGCTCGTTTGCAACTGCAATTGAAAAAGCCAGACGAAGCATTGAAAACGCTGGATGCAGTGAAAGGTGATGGTTGGACAGCAATGGCTCAAGATGTTCGTGGCGATGCATTATTAAGCAAAGGTGACACCGCAGGTGCACGGGCAGCTTACAGTAAAGGCGTCGAATCAAATGCTTCTCAGGCGCTGCAAGCCTTGTTGCGCATGAAATTGAATAATTTGTCCAGCTAAGGGGTATTCCCATGCAATTGCGTAAAACACTCTTAGTAGGACTGGTATCTGTTGCCCTATTGAGCGGTTGTTCACTGTTCAACAGTGAAGAAGATGTGGTTACCATGTCGCCACTGCCAAAAGTTGAAAACCAATTCACACCAACCAAAGTGTGGAGCACTTCTGTTGGTGGTGGAGTGGGTGACTATTACTCTCATCTGCGCCCAGCTTGGCAGGGAACATCTGTCTTTGCCGCTGACCGTAAAGGTCTGGTAAAGGCCATGGAAGCCGATACGGGTAAGCAAATTTGGCAAACCGATCTGTCTGAGAAAACTAACTTCCTCTCCAGTAACCGCTCGGCAATGTTATCCGGTGGCGTAACAGCCTCAGGTGCGCATGTCTATGTAGGTAGTGAGAAAGCGGTTGTTTATGCATTGAACTCAGACGATGGTCAAGTGGCATGGCAAACCGTGGTTGCAGGCGAAGCATTATCACGCCCAGTGGTCAGCGATGGTGTGGTGCTGGTCCATACCTCAAATGGCATGCTGCAAGCGCTGAATGAATCTGACGGCGCCATCAAGTGGACGTTAAATCTGGATACTCCAGCATTATCCTTACGTGGTGAATCCGCACCTGCGGTTGCATTCGGTGCTGCGATTGTCGGTGGCGATAATGGCCGTGTCAGTGCTGTGATGATGGAGCAAGGTCAGTTAATCTGGCAGCAACGTATTTCTCAGGTGACCGGGACAACTGAAATTGACCGCCTAAATGACGTCGATACGACGCCTGTTGTGGTTGATGGTGTTGTTTATGCATTGGCATACAACGGTAACCTGACGGCATTGGATCTGCGCTCTGGTCAGATTCTGTGGAAACGCGAGATGGGGTCAGTTAATGACATCATCGTCGACGGTGGCCGCATTTATTTGGTCGATCAGAATGACCGCATTGTCGCCTTGAAAACTGATGGCGGTATAACCCTTTGGAGTCAAAGCGATTTATTACATCGCAACTTGACTGCGCCAGTGATGTATAATGGTTATTTGGTTGTCGGTGACGCCGAAGGTTATCTGCACTGGGTGAATACCGATGATGGCCGTTTTGTTGCTCAACAGAGCGTTGATAGCTCCGGCTTCCTGAGTGCACCAGTCGTTGCAAGCGATAAATTACTGGTTCAGGCGAGAGGCGGCACGGTATACGCGTTCACCCGTTAATCCTGACTTAGGGCCTCGTTAGGGCCAATAATACGTCAAAACGTAAAGTCACGGATGAAGGAATTTAAGCGGCTCCTGAGATTCAGGGGCCGTTTGTCTTCTAAAAACTGCGCTGTTGAAGTGTTGGTACAGCGCTGTAATGATTTGAAAATTAAGTAATGAGGCTTCAACAATGATACCTGTCATCGCGCTGGTCGGGCGCCCGAATGTGGGTAAATCCACACTATTTAACCGCTTAACGCATACCCGAGATGCGTTAGTCGCGGATTTTCCCGGGCTAACGCGTGACCGTAAATATGGTCGTGCCGAGGTCGAGGGTCATGAGTTTATCGTTATTGATACCGGTGGTATTGATGGCACAGAGGACGGTGTCGAAACCAAAATGGCGGGTCAATCGTTATTAGCGATTGAAGAAGCCGATATTGTTCTGTTTATGGTGGACGCACGTGCTGGATTGATGCCTGCGGATCAGGGTATTGCCCAACATCTGCGTAGTCGTGAGAAAGCGACTTTTCTGGTGGCCAACAAAACTGATGGGATTGACCCAGATACTGCCACAGCCGATTTTTATTCATTAGGTTTGGGTGAAGTTCATGCAATTGCGGCCTCCCATGGTCGTGGTGTGACTCAACTGATTGAAGATGTTATGGCGCCTTATATGGACGCCGAAGAGCCAGAAGCTGAGTTAACTGAAGAAGAAGCCAATGCCGCCTATTGGGCTGCACAGGAAGAGACAGAAGACACCATTCCTGAAGATGAAGAGGATGACTTTGATCCGCTGAGTCTGCCAATTAAGCTGGCAATCGTCGGGCGTCCTAACGTAGGTAAGTCCACACTAACTAACCGTATCCTCGGTGAAGATCGTGTGGTGGTTTATGATATGCCGGGCACCACGCGTGACAGCATTTATATTCCGATGACTCGCGATGAACGTGAATATATTCTGATTGATACAGCGGGTGTGCGTAAGCGCGGCAAGATTACTGAGGCGGTTGAAAAATTCTCGGTCATTAAAACCTTGCAGGCAATTGAAGATTCCAACGTGGTGCTGTTGGTAATTGATGCCCGTGATGGTATTTCAGACCAAGATTTGTCTCTGTTAGGCTTTATTCTCAATAGTGGGCGCTCACTTGTTATTGCGGTCAATAAATGGGATGGCATGACAGAAGAAGCCCGCACACAGGTTAAAGATATGCTTGACCTGCGCCTTGGCTTTGTTGATTTTGCCCGCATTCACTTCATTTCTGCCTTGCACGGTAGTGGTGTCGGCAACCTGTTTGAATCTATACAGGAAGCCTATGACTGTTCTACCCGGCGTGTGGGGACTTCCTTACTGACCCGCATTATGCAAATGGCAGAAGAAGATCATCAGCCTCCATTGGTGCGTGGCCGTCGTGTGAAATTGAAATATGCGCATGCCGGTGGTTATAACCCACCTATCGTGGTTATCCATGGCAATCAGGTGACTGATTTATCAGATTCTTATAAACGTTATCTGATGAATTACTTCCGCCGTTCACTGAAAGTGATGGGGACGCCAATCCGTATTCAGTTTAAAGAGGGTGAGAACCCGTTTGCAGGTAAGCGCAATACCTTGACGCCAAACCAGATGCGTAAGCGTAAACGTTTGATGTCGCATCTGAAAAAAGCGAAGTAATAACAGCAAAGCGCGGGTATTCCGCGCTTTTTGCATTTTTGGCTAATCTACATTCTGAACCACTTAGCGGTAAACAAAAGGAGTTGAACGTCAGCCATGTCTTGGGAAACCTGGAGTTTTGCGTTTAGTGTCACCGTCCCCAGCTTATTGATGATGTTGCTCGGTGTGCTATTACGGCGCTTTGGTCTGATGGATGACCGTTTCTGCGATGGTGCAACCAAGTTAGTTTTCAATTTGGCGCTTCCCTGTCTGCTGTTCTTCAGCGTTGCCACCAATCACGTCAATCTGATGGATAACTTGCCTTTGGCTATCTATGGCGCGGTTGGCACCTTAGTGACCTTTTTATTGCTTGAGGTTGCAGCTAAGTGGTTAGTCAAAGACCCGAGAGAACGCGGCGTGTTTGTGCAGGGCGGTTTTAGGGCCAATACAGCGATTATGGGGTTAGCGTTCGCTATGACCGCCTATGGTGATGAAGGCGTGGCGCTGGGGTCAATGTATCTGACAGTGACTGTACTATTATTCAATATGTTGTCAGTTATAACGCTGACCCGCAGCTTGCAAACTGGGCAGGGTGGGAAAATCAGTAAATTGGCACTGTTGCGCAGTATTGTCACTAACCCACTGATTATTGGTTTACTGTGTGGTGTGGTTTATGCTCGAACCTATTTACCTATTCCTCAAGTGATTGCACAAACTGGCAGTTATATCTCAGCCTTGGCACTTCCACTGGCATTGCTCTGTACCGGAGCAAGCCTTGATTGGCATGCCATGTTCCGCTCCTCCAATGTAGCGGCGTTATCCTCAACAGCAAAACTATTTGTGGTGCCTATCTTAATGACGCTGGGTGGTTTACTGATGGGGTTCCGTGGTGCAACCTTAGGGATTATTTTCCTCTTTTCTGCGACGCCAACCGCCGCAGGTAGCTATGTCATGACTCGGGCGATGGGAGGGAATGCGGTATTGGCTGCGAACATTATCGCTCTCACTACTGTGGGGTCATTTTTCACTACAGCACTGGGGATTTATTTCTTACGTTCATTGGGCGTGATGTAAATTTTGACAAACACCTAGGAGAGAAATTATGGAAGCGTTATGTCCAGTTTGCCAACAGGTTATGGTGCAAGTGAGTGATCACTTTCATTGTTCTAACTGTCATGGCAACTATCAGCAGCAGGCGGATTGCCCTGATTGTGGCAAACCGCTGCAAGTGTTGAAAGCTTGTGGTGCGGTTGATTATTTTTGTCAGCAGGGTCATGGGCTGATTTCGAAAAGCCGCGTCCACTTTAGCTATCTGCCGACGGTGTGATAGCCGGCAGGGCTTTTATTGAATGACAACGCCGGGCGGTTTGGCGTTATTTTGCTGCTTTACGCTGACGTGTTTTTTTTGCCACATTGATGTGAGTGATTTCACTTTCCACCCAACCATCTTGCAATCGGGTCGTTAACTTATCGCCAGCCTGCACTTGCTTGGTGGTTTTGAGTAATGTGCCCTCAGGGGTTTGCGTGACACTGTAGCCACGGGCCAGTGTCGCCAATGGGCTGACCGTCTCCAATTGCGAACAGGCGATGCCAAAGCGTTGGCGATAGCCATTGAGTTGGCGTTCTAATGCCTGACGTAAACGATATTCCTGCTGCTGTACACGTTGGTTATAACGGTGAATTTGGTTTTGCGGCTGAACCTGAACCAAACGTTGCCCAAGGCGTTCAGTGCGTCGACTTAACTGGCGAATCTGCGCTTGTGCACTCTCTTCCAACCGGCGTTGCAACTTCAACAAAAGCGTCTGTTGGCGAGCAAGGCGCAGGTGCGGGTGCTGCTGTTGGAGCCGGTGCTCAAGGCGAGTGAATTGTTGGCTGCGTTGCGCCAGATAGTAATCCATCGCCATTTCCATTCGCTGTTGCTGCCCCTGTATTTGCCTAACTAACTCGATTTGGTTGCGGCTGACTAGTTCTGCGGCAGCTGAAGGCGTTGGGGCGCGTAGGTCAGCGACAAAATCAGCAATAGTGACATCGGTTTCATGGCCGACGGCACTGACAATAGGAATGCGGCTGTTAAAGATGGCACGAGCCACTCGTTCGTCGTTAAAACTCCATAAGTCTTCCAGCGAACCGCCACCACGCCCGACGATTAACACATCGCATTCACCACGCAAGTTAGCTAATTGAATCGCACGGACAATTTGCACAGGAGCATCGACGCCTTGCACGGGGGTCGGGTAAATAATGACTGGCAGTGAAGGATCACGGCGTTGTAAAACCTGTAAAACATCGCGCAGTGCGGCACCGCTGGATGAAGTAATAACCCCGACTTGTTTAGCCGGATTAGGCAGTGATTGCTTGTGGCTCTGGTCAAAAAGCCCCTCAGCGGCGAGTTGCTGTTTAAGTTGCTCAAACTGTTGTTGCAGTAATCCGTCACCGGCGGGTTGCATGCTTTCTGCAATTAATTGGTAATCGCCGCGCGGTTCATACAGCGTAATTGAGGCCCTGACCAACACTTGCTGGCCATTTTGCGGACGAAAAGTTGTCCGGCGATTACTGTTGCGGAACATCGCGCAACGCACCTGCGCCCGGTCATCTTTCAAGGTGAAATACCAGTGACCAGACGAAGGCTGCGAGAAGTTGGAAATCTCGGCAGTGAGCCAAATCAGGCCCATTTCCATTTCCAGCAGTTGTCGCACCGTCTGATTCAGGCGGCTGACAGTAAAAATTGATGGCGCAGAAGATTGTGACATGTGACCTGGATCAAGTTTTTAAACAAGCACTTAATTGATCGATATTACCTGCCTCAAACTGCTTGGCAAGAAAAATAATGAGAAAGTGCTGGAGGCAACCGATTACGCTCTGTATAATGCCACGGCAATATTTTATCTTTTTACATTCACCTTGGTGAGATATTGCCCATGCTACGTATCGCGAAAGAAGCTCTAACATTTGACGACGTTCTCCTGGTTCCAGCCCACTCCACAGTCTTGCCTAATACGGCAGAACTTGGTACTCAACTGACTGCAACTATCCGCCTGAATATCCCTATGCTGTCCGCAGCAATGGATACCGTAACCGAGTCTCGTCTGGCCATTGCGCTGGCACAAGAGGGCGGTTTAGGGTTCATCCACAAAAATATGTCCATTGAGCGCCAGGCTGAAGAAGTCAGTCGGGTGAAAAAACATGAAAGTGGCGTTGTTACCGAGCCACAAACAGTGACACCAACCACCACTCTCCGCCAAGTTAAAGAACTGACCGCCCGTAATGGTTTTGCCGGTTATCCGGTCGTGACCGAAGATTACGAACTGGTTGGGATCATTACTGGCCGTGATGTTCGCTTTGTTACTGATCTGGACCAACCCGTGACGGCGGTTATGACACCGAAAGAGCGTTTGGTTACGGTTAAAGAAGGCGAAGCTCGCGAAGTTGTTCTGCAAAAAATGCATGAAAAACGTGTCGAAAAAGCGTTGGTTGTGGACGATAGCTTCCATCTGCGCGGCATGATCACTGTAAAAGACTTCCAAAAAGCAGAGCGCAAACCTAATGCTTGTAAAGACGAGCATGGCCGTCTGCGTGTCGGTGCTGCGGTTGGTGCCGGTGCGGGTAATGAAGAGCGTATCGATGCTCTGGTTGCTGCTGGCGTCGATGTTTTGTTGATTGACTCATCTCATGGTCACTCTGAAGGCGTTCTGCAACGTATCCGCGAAACTCGTGCTAAATATCCTAACCTGCAAATTGTTGGCGGTAATGTCGCGACTGGGGCAGGGGCTAAAGCCTTGGCTGATGCGGGTGTTAGCGCAGTTAAAGTGGGTATCGGCCCTGGTTCAATCTGTACGACTCGTATCGTGACCGGTGTTGGTGTTCCACAGATAACGGCTATTGCTGATGCGGTTGAAGCATTGGAAGGTACTGGGATCCCGGTGATTGCCGATGGCGGTATTCGTTTCTCTGGCGATATTGCTAAAGCCATTGCAGCAGGCGCGTCCTGTGTGATGGTCGGCTCCATGCTGGCAGGTACTGAAGAATCTCCGGGTGAAATCGAACTCTATCAGGGGCGTTCATTCAAATCTTATCGCGGTATGGGTTCTTTGGGTGCTATGTCCAAAGGATCTTCAGACCGCTATTTCCAGACCGATAATGCGGCCGACAAATTGGTGCCAGAGGGTATCGAAGGGCGCGTGGCATATAAAGGTTTGTTGAAAGAGATTGTGCATCAGCAAATGGGAGGCCTGCGTTCATGTATGGGTTTGACCGGCTGTGGCACCATCAATGAATTACGCACCAAAGCTGAGTTTGTTCGCATCAGTGGTGCAGGTATTCAAGAAAGCCATGTGCATGATGTGACGATTACTAAAGAGTCACCAAACTATCGCATGGGCTAATTTCAGGGGCGTAAACCGGCGAATATGGACATCGCCCGCTGCTCGTATTGCTCATTGGCTGGGTGTCAATTGCGCATACTGTGCTGCGGGCGCTAACCAAGTTCTTGGTTATGCCACGGGAATGCTTTCAATTATTTTATTAAAAACTTGTGGAACATGCCGCACATGACAAAAAATATTCATAAACATCGCATCCTTATTCTTGATTTCGGTTCGCAATACACCCAGTTAATCGCGCGCCGTGTTCGTGAAATCGGTGTCTATTGTGAGCTATGGGCGTGGGACGTGACCGAAGCCCAGATCCGTGAGTTTAATCCAAGCGGTATCATTCTTTCTGGTGGCCCTGAAAGCACCACGGAGCATGATAGCCCGCGCGCGCCAGATTATGTTTTCACTGCGGGTGTGCCGGTATTAGGTGTGTGCTACGGCATGCAGACCATGGCAACCCAGTTAGGCGGCAAAGTTGAAGGCTCTAATCAGCGCGAGTTCGGTTATGCACAGGTTGAAATTAAAACTGAATGTGCACTGATTCGTGATATCAAAGATGCTATCAATCCAGCCGGCGAAGCGGTGCTGGATGTTTGGATGAGCCATGGTGACAAAGTCACGGCAATCCCATCTGATTTTGTGACGGTTGCCAGCACGGATACCTGCCCGTTTGCCATTATGGCCAACGAAGAAAAACATTTTTACGGTGTACAGTTCCATCCTGAAGTGACCCATACCAAGCAAGGCCAACGCTTGTTAGAACGTTTTGTTCTGGATATCTGCGCCTGTGAAGCATTGTGGACCCCGGCTACTATCATTGAAGATGCTGTTGTTCGCCTGCGTGAGCAAATCGGTGAAGACCATGTCATCCTAGGGCTATCAGGTGGTGTTGACTCATCCGTCACTGCAATGCTGCTGCATCGTGCTATTGGTAAACGCCTGACTTGCGTGTTTGTTGATAACGGCTTACTTCGCCTGAACGAAGCGGAACAAGTCTTGGAGATGTTTGGCGATAAATTCGGTCTGAACATTGTCCATGTTGCAGCAGAAGACCGTTTCCTCGCGGCACTGGCGGGTGTTGATGAGCCAGAAGCAAAACGTAAAATCATCGGTCGCGTATTTGTTGAATTGTTCGATGAAGAAGCCTGTAAACAAGAGCAAGTGAAGTGGCTGGCACAGGGTACTATCTATCCAGACGTGATTGAGTCTGCTGCATCTGCTACCGGTAAAGCTCATGTGATTAAATCTCACCACAATGTGGGTGGTTTACCAAAAGAGATGAAACTTGGGTTGGTAGAGCCGCTGAAAGAGTTGTTTAAAGACGAAGTCCGTAAAATTGGTCTGGAATTGGGCCTGCCATACGACATGCTGTACCGTCATCCATTCCCGGGGCCGGGCCTTGGTGTACGTGTGTTGGGCGAAGTGAAGAAAGAGTATTGCGATTTGCTGCGCCGCGCGGATGCCATCTTTATTGAAGAGCTACATAAAGCGGACTTGTACAATAAAGTTAGCCAAGCCTTTACGGTCTTCCTGCCGGTTCGTTCAGTTGGTGTGATGGGCGATGGTCGTAAATACGATTGGGTTGTGTCACTGCGCGCCGTTGAAACTATCGATTTCATGACCGCACATTGGGCGCATCTGCCATACGACTTCCTTGGTCGCGTTTCAAATCGCATCATTAATGAAGTGAATGGTATTTCCCGTGTAGTTTACGATATCAGTGGTAAGCCACCAGCAACGATCGAGTGGGAATAAATATCGTTTTTTCTCGATAGCATAGTTTTATGTAATTGAATGAAAGCCTCTGATATTTCAGAGGCTTTTTGTTTTATGTTTTTGTCAGTATAAAAACTATTTTTTGTTTTTATATTTTATTGTCAATAAAAAATGAGTTAATTCTCTGTGGATTATTCTATTCACTTAAGTCTCTCTATGAGAGGATGAAAAAGTAAGTCACTACACACCGGGTCATGCAAAAAAAAGCATGTTTATTTTTGCTTGTGTTTAAAGGTGAAATATGGATATTAATCAATCAGGTAAGATATTATATGTATTAGTTTTCATCTCACTCAATGCAATGTCCGATCATTTTAATGATGACAATGTCTGTTTTTATTCTGCTGATAATTATGTTGAAAGAAGTGATTCTAAAAGGTTTTGTGTGCCATATTATACGGAGGATGAATGGCTATTTAGTCAGTGGAATAATAATATATCCTCTATTAAAATTCCCTTAAATATTCAGGTCGATATATTCAGTGATTTTTCATTTACCGGAAATGCAAAATCACTCTATCAAGATACTAATGCTGATGATTTGAGAAAGTATGGATTAATGTCAGATATCAGCTCTTATCGTGTATTGCCAAAAACATTATATCCAGCCAGTAAACGAATCGTATTTAATTACCATTCAGATTTATTTCCAGAAAAATATTTTGGCTATAATTACTATATTAGCCATGGGCACAGCATTATCCTAACTCGAAAACATCATCCTACAGATGCTGACGGGCAAAGTTCATCTATATTTTACAGCCATGCTGGGCAAATTATGACAGCATTCACCGGGCAAGGGTTTGACCGTAATCTCTATTGCTTGCATACGACAGATCGACGAAAGAATAAGTTAAGTGCTGAGGTTACCTTTTCTTATTGTGACTTTTCTAATCTAGGTCAACGTTGGCTCCCCAAAAAAATAGAAGGGAAAAATGTATTAGTCAATCAGGGAACGGGTACTCCTCTGTTATTGGATGAAAAAGGATTTTATGTTGATTTAAATGCCAGGGAGAGTTTAGTCAATCATCTCTCAGGCCGAAGAGTGAGGAGTTACTATCCTGAAGATGAAATGGATATAGATACAATATGGTTTGATGATCAATACATTGAAAAATTAAAATCATCTGCAGTTAGACCATTTCTACAATACAAAGAAACGTTTGAAATGCTAAATGACGTAGGGCATCGTGATGCTGTTTTCCATCATTTAGATGAGCTTGATGATATTAATATCTATTGGGGTTCAGATGAGAAAAAACGGTGGGATGTTTACTATAATGCTGAAACGCAATATTTGATTGCTTATAATAAATTAAATGAAGAAGGAATGTTAACCGAGGCATCCTGCCTTTCGTTAGTCAATAATAAGAGTGACGGTGGCTCACCCGTTTCCTTCACCTATAATCGCAGTAGTTATAGCGATGACTCAATTTCATATCGCTGTGATAATGGCACCGCTTATAATATGTATACGCACCGATGGTATTTTATGCCAGATCAAGGTTATCGTTACTTAGTTAATGGTCATGAAAATAAAGTTTTGCACTTTTATATTAATGATAAACCGCAAAGAGTGACTTTTCGTGGTGCTTTAACCGGCCCTAAATTAGGGGAGCGTATTGGTCTGGCTGTCGATTTTAATGAACGAAAACCTCAAGATGCAATATTTATTGGTAATGAATCACTGATGCATGTGCTCGATGTGGAAAAGGGAGTCTGTGAAATGAGTGCCAGAGCACAAAATAATGGCACTCTTTGCGGTGGGCTAAATACATCTTGGTCCTCAACGGATTATAACGTACTGAAGGCGAGTCTTTGCCGTTTCTATATACCTTGGGTGTTATCACAAATAATGAATGCGTCACTTAATCATGGTGCTGTGGCTACTGCTCTGCGACAGCAAGCAACAACATTAGCGCGTCTTTTTGCACAAAATAGTGACTCGTTGGTTGACAATGCCGCATTACAACAAGTTAAAACACTATTAGTCGCGTTTTTGCGTAATGAAGACTCAACTAAAAACTCCAAAATTTGGGATCAAGTTGCCTATGTCCTTAACCGTGTTGATGTATTAATCGAGTGGGGGAAAAATTAGTCGGTATAGTTACGAAATGTGACTCACATCACATTTAACTTTACCCTCTCATTGAGGGCGGTATAATCTTGACGAATCTTTACAACTAAACTAAATGTTTAACATCTTCATTTTATAATTCACATCGCCAACAAGGCGAGGAATCCATTCATTATTAGTCAAGATTGCCACTGCTGCTGCGTAAACCGCACGGTAGTTTAGCTCGCAGTAACCCGCATCTGTTAACGCCATGTCTCTTAACAGCATGTCCATAAATGTAACGGATGAATACTGCGCGCGTGCTCTTTTGTGGAGAAAAAACATGTCGGTCACTCTCTCTCCGATACCTCAGGTGCGCGGTATTTCACGCCGTCGTTTACTGGGGTATGTCGGTGTCGGGCTGGTTAGTAGCCTGATGAATCCTCTCTCTCTGGATGCTTTCGCCGCATCTACCCAAAGTTCACCGCAGAATTTGGAACGATTCATGTTGGTGTCCCGGGCACTGACCGGAAAACGCCAGCTTAATGCACAGGTAGGCCAGCGTATTTATCAGGTCTTGCTGGGTAAAATCGGTGGTTTTGACCAGAAACTGGCTTTATTGCAACCCTTGCCTGCCGGTGAACCCGATCAGTGGTCGTCACTACAACAGCAAATTGCTCGTCAGATTTTACAAGGTTGGTATGTCGGCGTGATTGGTGAAGGGACTGACGCTGCTGTTATCAGCTATGAAAATGCGTTGATGTTCGATGCGGTATCCGATGTGTTGGTTATTCGCTCTTATTGCCCGAATAAACCTGGATACTGGGCTGCAAAGCCTGATGTCGCCTTATAATTTTGGAGAATACATTTATGGCTGACACACTTAAGGCGGACATCGTCGTTATTGGCTCGGGCGTTGCGGGTGGATTAGTGGCTCATCAATTAGCCATGGCCGGAAAATCTGTCTTGGTTTTGGAGGCGGGTCCACGTCTTTCACGTTGGGAAATAGTGGAGAATTTCCGCAATCAGCCTGATAAGTCAGACAATATGGCACCTTACCCTTCAACACCTTATGCTCCCCATCCGGAATCTAATCCTAATAATAACTATCTGATTCAAAAGGGTGAACATCCTTACGATGTACAGTATATCCGGGCTGTTGGCGGTACTACCTGGCATTGGGCTGCATCAGCTTGGCGTTTCCTACCGAATGATTTCAAGCTAAAAACAGTTTATGGCGTAGGGCGCGATTGGCCGATTGAGTATGCGGCATTGGAAAAGTGGTATTTCCGCGCAGAACAGGAATTAGGCGTGTGGGGGCCGAGCGATGAAGATTTAGGTTCACCCCGCAGTGAGCCTTATCCGATGGCCCCGCTGCCGCTATCTTGGAATGAACAGCGCATCAAAACAGTATTAAATAGCCACCATTTTAATGGTAGCCCTTTTCATGTGGTAACAGAGCCTGTTGCCCGAAATAGTCGCCCTTACGATGGCCGTCCTACCTGCTGCGGCAACAATAACTGCATGCCAATTTGCCCGATTGGTGCCATGTATAACGGCATCACCCATGTTGAAAAAGCAGAACGTGCTGGAGCTATCGTACGCCCACAAGCGGTGGTCTATAAGTTGGAAGTGAACGACCAGCAGCAGATTACCGCCGCACTGTTTAAAGATGCGCAAGGCAATGAACATCGTGCTGAAGGTAAGTATTTTGTGTTGGCGGCCAATGGTATCGAAATTCCAAAGCTGATGTTGATGTCAACCAGTGATAAAAATCCACTTGGTATCGGGAACAGTTCAGATATGGTTGGGCGCAACCTGATGGACCATCCGGGGACTGGCGTTACCTTTATGGCTAATGAACCCCTCTGGCCGGGGCGCGGGCCGCAAGAGATGACCTCATTAATTGGATTCCGTGATGGGGCTTTCCGCGCTGAGTATGCAGCGAAAAAAATCCATTTATCTAACTTGTCACGCACGGACCAAGTCACTATTGAGCAGCTTAAACAAGGTGATTTGCAACTGGGGCCGCAGCTTGACGCCAAAATTCGTGATCGGGCAGCGCGCTTTGTGCAATTCGATAGTTTCCACGAAATTCTGCCTCACGTGGAAAATCGCATTATTCCCAGTGCGACAGAAAAAGATGCCATCGGTATCCCAAAACCCGAGTTTTACTATACGATGGATGATTATGTTCGCAAAAGTGCGGTGCACACCCAACAAGTCTATGCTGAGGCGGCGAAGTTAATGGGGGGCACTGAAGTTCAGTTCCATAATAATTTTGCCAATAACAACCATATTACCGGCACCACTATTATGGGCAATGATCCGAAAGACTCTGTGGTGGACAGTGATTGCCGTACCCATGACCATAAAAATTTGTTTATCGCCAGTAGCAGTGTGATGCCAACGGTGGGGTCAGTGAATTGTACTCTGACCATTGCCGCGCTCTCTCTGCGTATCGCTGAAACATTAAAGGCCGAGGTGTAAGATGACAAAACAAAACCTGGGTCACTCAGTGAAACCCCTGCTGGTTGCATTAGGATTCGCCATCAGCGGGTATGCCAGTGCTGACGCTAATTTAATTGCGCGCGGTGAATATCTCACCAAAGCCGCTGACTGCGTGGCCTGTCATACCACCAAAGACGGCAAACCTTTTGCCGGTGGCTTGGCGTTTAAAACCCCGATGGGCACGTTATATTCGCCGAACATTACGCCCGACAAAGAAACGGGAATTGGTGGTTGGACGGATGAGGAGTTTTTGCGTGCATTACATGAAGGGAAAGGCAAAAACGGCGAAAATCTCTACCCGGCATTCCCTTATACCTCCTATACCTTGCTGAAAGATGATGACGTCAAGGCCATTAAAGCCTATCTATTCAGCCTGCCTGCAGTGCATCAACCAAACCGTGAGAATGATATGCCGTTCCCCTTTAATCAGCGCTGGGGATTGTGGTTTTGGAATCTGGTGAACTTCGACGGACAGCGTTTTGAACCAGATAGCAGTAAAGATGCGCAGTGGAATCAAGGCGCTTATTTTGTCGAGGCGTTAGGGCACTGTGGTGAATGTCACACGCCACGCAATATCACGATGGGAATGAAAGACAGTAAAGCTTATGCAGGCACAGAGGTCGATGGCTGGACGGCATTCAATATTACCTCAGACCCCCATGCCGGGATTGGCGGCTGGAGTCAGGAGCAGATTGTGCAATACCTGCGTAACGGCCATGTTGATGGCAAAGCCCAGGCTGCCGGGCCAATGGCCGAAGTGATTGAAAACAGTACCCGACATCTGACTGACAGTGATCTGAATGCTATGGCGGTTTACTTGCGAACACTGAAACCACTCAACCCGGACGATGAAACCAAGAGTCGCTCGGATTGGGGGCAAGCAGCGACTAGCGTCAATACATTACGCGGCATGCCTTTCATGGCAGATAACACCACTGACGGTGCGCGCCTGTATCTGGGGAACTGTGCTTCTTGTCATGGGTTTACAGGGGGCGGAGTGAAAGATGGTTACTATCCATCTTTAATGAAGAATTCTGTGGTGGGGGCATCAGCGCCGAATAACCTGATTAATGTGATTCTCCACGGCGTGTCGCGTAAAACTAATGAGGGCGAGGTATTTATGCCGGGTTTTGCAAACACATTGACGGATGAACAGGTGGTGAGTTTGAGTAATTATTTGCTGCAACAGTTTGGGCAACCGGCACTGAATATCAAAGCTGATGATGTCAAAACATTGCGCGGAGAGTAATTTCGCTCATTATTTATAAAAATATAAGGGAGCTGAGGCTCCCTTTTGAGTTTTCGTTAATTGCTCTTTTCAAGTTCGTTCGCCAGTTTATGAGCATTTATCTGCAAGTTTGGTGTTACATTATTCATACTATCAAAAAAATTAGGGAATTCCTCGCTAATTTTCACTGCCTGTTCATTATTGCAATGTAAGCTGTTGGATACGCAGTTTCGTAATTGCATGATCAGGTTTGACTTGTTTTCTTCGTTTAATATTATGTTGTTTAGTGTATGTGCTTTTTTATTTATTCTGTCAGAGCTAAGTCTTTCTTCATTTAAATTAAAACGCACCCCTCCGCCACAGGATATATAATTTATTTCATTTTCAACTCGAGTGTCATAGGTGAAAAGTCTCTTAATTGATGGGATGGTGTCAAAGGAAATATCAGGGTCAAAAATAAATACCACCTTATTTACTTGACTATTATCTGTATCTAACTGACTGAATTTAAATGATGTTACATTTTTATTCATAAGGTCGGAAATTTGTGGGCTTCCCATGTTTGCCTTGACGTAATATTGTTCCTCGCCACTTTCTAATTTAACCGAGTTAAGCTGGATTACTTTTCTATCACCTAACTTCCCAACGGTGTCTTCTGGTTCGAATTGGGGAGTCGCGGCGTGACTGATTGAATTTATAATATGTTCTATTGCATGTTTTCTGCTTTCTAATATTTCACTGTGGTTGTTTTTTTCTGATGATACACTATTTAATTGATTGATATGCGTTGTTGTAAGGTTCGGTGCATTTGATATAGGGCTCATAAATAGTCCTTTTAAAATTAACTGAATTGAAAATCTATTGTATTGAATAAATTCAAATTTACTATTCAGGTTTTTATCTGGTTTTCATCCTATACAGATATAAAGTTATTTAATCTTTTCATTATGCCAATGCATTAAAATGTAATCGCCGTCATTGCTTTTACCGGTCGCAATGGCGATCCAACCTTGTTTTTGATAAAACGCTAACGCATGCTGGTTTTTTGCCAAACATTTTAATGAACCATGGCTGTTAAATAGGTTTTGCGCTGCTTGTAATAACGCTTTGCCCACCCCGCGATGCTGTATTCTGGGATCAACAAACAAATTATGCAGAAAGCTTTCTTCCATGAAGATGGAAGCAAAACCGACGTGTTTATCACCCTCGATAGCCACCAGAACAGTTTCGCCCATCGTGGAGCGGTCAAAATCTTCTAGATGAAAACGCTCTTCGTCCAGCCAAGTGAATGCCGCGCGGCGTGATGCTAAATACAAGCTGCGCAGAAACGGGCGGTCACTCTTGTCATACTCACGAATGTTGATACTCATCCTGTGGTAATACCTCCAAGATAGGGCGTATTTATCGGATTTATCATTACGCTAGCCAATACATGATTGATCTTCTATCACCTGCTAGTGATAATAACAATTCTGACTCGGGGTGCCTGTCACAAACAGTGATAAGGCTGAGATATTACCCGTATTACCTGATCTGGATTATGCCAGCGTAGGGAAGTCTCGGTATCGCAGTGTACCGCCTTCTTGACCGCCGGTTAGGAGGAATATGTTCGTTCAACCTGCCGTTTTTTCTTCAGTTATCCCCTTTCGTACCTCATCCTTCGCTCGACACCCGAGTGTGAGGGCGTATTTATGAAACGCATTAATGCACTCACGATTGCAGGGACAGACCCAAGTGGTGGTGCTGGAATTCAAGCTGACCTGAAAACATTTTCTGCATTACAGGCCTATGGCACCAGCGTTATCACCGCATTGGTGGCGCAAAATACCCGTGGCGTGCAGTCGGTCTATTCTATCGAACCTGCTTTTGTGGCGGCTCAATTAGATTCCGTTTTAAGCGATGTACGCATTGATAGCGCCAAAATAGGTATGCTGGCAAATGCAGATATTGTCGATATTGTTGCCACTCAACTGCGCCGTTATCCCATCCCATTTGTGGTATTAGACACTGTGATGGTCGCCAAAAGTGGTGACCCACTACTGGCACCAGAGGCTGTCGATGCGGTACGCCGATTACTGTTGCCTCAGGTTGCCTTGATTACACCTAATTTGCCGGAAGCAGCAGCATTACTTGATTCTCAACCAGCGAGAGATGAGCAAGAAATGTGTGAACAGGGGCGGGCGCTGCTGGCATTAGGCTGCCAAGGTGTATTGATGAAAGGGGGCCACTTAAATGGTAAAGACAGCCCAGACTGGCTGTTTACCCCACACAGCGAACAGCGCTTTGTCACTCGTCGGGTTGACACCCGACATACCCACGGGACGGGGTGTACGTTATCTGCAGCACTGGCAGCATTGCGCCCCCGGTACACCAATTGGGCAGATACGACGAATGCCGCCAAGCAATATTTACAAGGGGCTTTGGAGCAGGCCGATAGCCTTGAAGTGGGTGAGGGGATTGGGCCGGTGCACCATTTTCATCAATGGTGGTAATATCCTTCATCCTTGATATTGCCGCGGTGTTAGCGGCGTTCATGCGCCCGAATCACTTACTCAAGTAAGCTCATCGGGACTTATTCGCTTGCTGCCTTGCCGCAATGCCAATGATTTTGGATATATCCTTCATCCTTGACATTGCCGCGGTGTTAGCGGCGTTCATGTGCCAATGATTTGATATTGTGTTGAACATAATTAAGTCAGGCTGCTGATTGATAAAGTCAATTTTTAGGGAGAGCACAGTGATGGGGTCGTAGTGGCGTAAGCCACCGGAGTGCCCCACGCTGTGCTAGGCCCGAGTATCTCGGCCTTATTACAAACTTTATTATTAAACACATTAAATGCTGTATTTAATTGATATCCGCTATCTGTGCCAGCAAATAACGCTGTGTCATTGCAAACATCGCCATGGCGCGCTGTAGATGATGTGCATCAAAACGATTCAGAAGGTAGCTATCGGCCCCTTTACGCGGGCGAATACGCAGTGACAGTTTTGGCTCGCCAGCTTCGTCCTTTATGAGGTCAAACTGATAGCTGCCAATCTCTTTTTCATTTTCTCGCCAGGAAATTTGTACTGCAGGTAATGGATTTTCTGTTGTTGGCTGCCTAATGGCAAAGAAATATTCCCCAGCCCAGAAACCCGTATAATCGCCATCAGCTTGCAAATGTTTGGTCTTGAAAATAGGGGCCGCCGCCAGTTGGCTGATTGCATCTGCGGTGATGTCTTGATGTGCTTGCTGCCACAGCGGAGTATCATGTTCTAACTGCCAGCAAGCAGCACCCAGATAATCATTCAATTCGCGCCAGTCATCATCCAACTGTTGGCGTAATTCTTCATCAAGAATATTGCGGTACTGCTGCATCCCACTGGGTTGGTCACCCAGTGTTTCATAAGTGATTAACTCCATCGTGCGCGGCTTACGGCGAAAACTCATCCACAGCACCATTTTAGGAATACGAAATTCAATCGACTGGATACTGAGCCGATAGCTGTCCCCTTTATTCACCACAAAGCCATTTGCAGTGCCACGTTTGTTCTGATAATTCCGTACCACAACCACGCTGTTTAGCCCCATCCAACCAGTGACATAGTGTTCACTGTCTGAGTTGGCGACATCCAGATCTATCACCATTTGGATGATTTTATCGCTCTCAAGCTTATCCAGTGGATGGGCATCCCCGGCAGAGTAATACAGTTTCTCGGGAGCTTCGGGTAACTCAAGGGTCAACATGCTATGGCCTTCTTCGAAAGTTTATGGACGAGAGGGTGATCGACTCATCATTATCTGGTTTATAGCTTACATCAACCTGTCATACAGATTGTGGTATACCGAGAATTAGGATGAAAAATCGTGCTATGGATCAACTTTTTCTACAGTTAGTGGTCCTAGACATGCAAACTAACATCACGCCTGCAAATTCATTGCACAGAGGCTAGTTCAAGGCCCGGCGAGTAGATCAATCAAATAATAAGGATTTTCGATAATGAAAGGTCACAAAGCCCTCCATTGTCTTGTTGCAGCAGCAATACTCAGCGCAAGCTCCTGGGCTATTGCGCAGCCAGCGACCTCTGTGGCGTCAGCGCAAACTGCATCTGCCAAGCCGCTTCCGACCACCGCCGATCTTTTGCAACAGCCGGTTTATAAAAACAGTTGGCAAAAAATGGTGAAGAGCCAGAAAAACTTGCCAGCGTGGGCGCGCAAAGGGGTTGGGACATCCGCACCGTATGAGGTCATTACATGGGAAGGGAAGGTGTACAAAGTGGGGCGAATCTGCAAACCTCATGATTGCAGCAATCAATTTATGTGGGTTGCATTCAGTCAGGATAAGAAACAAGTTTGGCAGGCGTGGGGGATGCGGGTTTCGGTAGATGATAAGCCACAAGCACTCGATAACCCAAGCCAGTTTGCGACATACCAATGGTTGGGCCGCCCTGATGAGCGCGTGCAAGCCATGCTGAAAAATCAGTTACAACAAGACCCAAACTGGCACTAATTTATCGCGCGGAGCATGATAATTTTCCTCAATTACCATGCTCCAGTGATCTGGGCGTGTCAGAGTCAGCCCACTCCGGCCTGATGCAGATCATGCAGATTAATCGCGCCAACCAACTTCCCATCAAGATTGACTACCGGTGCAGCACTGATATGGTGCTGATGCAGCGCTTCCAGCGCTTCGCCGGCACGCCATTGTTCTGGTAATCGGTAGCCGGGGCGAGTCATTGCGCCCGCGAGAGGTTGCTGCAGTGTTCCGCCCTTAACCAGCCAGCGGCGTAAGTCACCATCGGTAAAGACACCGACCACTCGCTGTTGTGGATCACAAACGGCCACCAGACCCAACCCGGTACGGCTCAACTCCAGCATGGCTTCCATGACAGTGTCGGATTCATTGACTACTGGCAGGCGATCACCGGTTCTCATTAAATGATGAACGCGATTAAGCAGCCGCGCGCCCAAACTGCCACCGGGGTGCGAACGGGCAAAGTCTTCTGCATTGAAACCGCGATGGCGCATTAATGCCATTGCCAATGCATCACCCATCATCAGAGTGTTCACTGCGCTGGATGTTGGTGCTAACCCCATTGGGCAGGCTTCGTGCTCAACACTGATATCCAGCACACAGGCGGCGCCCTGCGCTAATGGCGACTCTTTCCCCCCAGTAATCGCAATGACCGGAATATGGCTATCGGCTAACAAAGGTAGGATCAAGTCTAACTCTTTGGCTCGACCTGAATAGGAGATAAAAATTAGCACGTCCTGTGGGCCAATCATGCCCAGATCCCCGTGTAATGCTTCCGCGGGATGAACAAAGAAGGCGGGGGTGCCGGTACTGGCCAGTGAAGCGGCGATTTTTTTACCGATATGACCGGATTTGCCAATACCGGAAACGACGGCCTTACCGGTACAAGCCAGCAATAATTCACAGGCGCGGACAAAATTATCATCTAACCGCGATAACAAACGTTGAGCTTCAGTCAGCTCAATCTCCAGTGTTTCACGGGCATAGGTAATCAGTGGATTAGTCATCTTTATCAACCAGAATGATGTTAATGCCCATTTTCAATAGTGCCTGAAAATATTCGTCGCTAATGCCTTTATCAGTAATTAGGGTATCGACGGCACTGAGTGGACAAACGACATTGGGGCTTTTACGGCCAAATTTGGAAGAGTCAACCAACAGGATAATGTGGCTGGCGGCGTGACACATTGCGGTGCTGACATGATAAACTTCGTTGAACGTGGTGACACCGGCATTAAGATCAACACCATCTGCACCAATAAATAGCTTATCAAAACTAAACTTATCAAAAGCGGACTCTGCCAGACTACCGTGAAAAGATGCGGAGCCTTTACGGTAAGTGCCGCCTGGCATCAAGATGGTTTGGTCGTTATCCAGTTCAACCAACTCATTGACGATGTGCAGACTATTGGTCATCACCGTAATGTTGTTGAATTTTGTCAGGTGCGGCACCATTTGCAGTACTGTACTGCCCGCATCAAAAACCAAACTATCACCGTCTTTAATCAATTTGCTGGCGGCTTTGGCAATCTGTTTTTTCTTTTCGGTATTAATATGTGTTTTACGATCAATAGGTTGTTCAACATCGTCGCGATTTAATACCACTCCTCCGTAGGTTCGAATAACCGCCCCTTCATTTTCAAGGCTAGTTAAATCTTTACGGATAGTGGTGCCCGTCGTTGAAAAGTTGGCGGCGAGTTGATCTACGGCCGTTTTACCGTGCTGCTGGAGGTATTCCAGGATAGCGACTTGTCGCTGCTTTGGTTTCATAACGATTCCTGCTCAAGTATTTCCATTGCCTCTTTTTCAGGCATAACTTTCACATGAAAAAGAATAACTTTCATTGTGAAAATATCATGATTTCGGTTTAATCGCTAATGATAGTGCAGTTTGACATGTGGTATCCGTAGGGAAGATCACATCCGGGATTAAATCCTGCTGATGGAGTCCATGAAGGTGCGGTAATGTGCGCGGGCGGGCAAAAACACTGATTCCGCGCATGATCATGCTGTCGCTGACGCGCATATTTTCATCAAAAGCCAGTGCCATCACCACTCTGGGTTTAAATCGACCACCAGAACGGCCCACACCGACTGATTTACTGTGCTGACATAATCGGTCAAAAGCGCGGTTAAACCGATTGATTTGCCACCAGCCGAGCAAGATTTGCAGTACCCAGGCAATAATAACAACGGTAATTAGTGCAGATGTTGGTGTCATATTTTGCCTCTTTACTCTGCGCTCTGGGTGCTACAGCGGTGTTCGCTGCTGCGCTGTAACACCAAGAACTTTGAGTCAATAACGTTATACGGGCTTTAAAACATAACCTGCCCGCCGGTGATATTGATTGATTGGCCGGTGCAGTAGGCCGCTTTATCACTGGCATAGAACAGCAGAGTGTTTAATACATCTTGGTAATCGCAGCCACGTTTTAGTGGCACTTTATCGGTATAGTATTTTTCAACTTCTTCCGGTTTGATGCCCAATTTCGCTGCATACTGCGGCAAAAGTGACTGGAACATCGGCGATTTTAACAGATTGCCTAACATCAGTGAATGCACGGTGATACCGTAATCTGCCAAATCCAGTGCCAATGACTGCGTCAGACCAACACCACCAAATTTTGCGGCACTGTAACCTGAGTTGTGTTTGCTGCCCACTTTACCTGATTTGGAGTTGATTTGGATGATGCGGCCGGGAATACCATCACGAATCATCAAACGGGAGAACTCACGGGCACATAAGAAATAGCCCACCAGATTCACTTGCAATGAACGGTCGAAATCATCCAGAGGGAAGTCAGTAATGGGAGCGGCTTTGGCAATACCGGCACTGTAAACCAGTAAATTTGTCTGGTGGAAACTCTGATCGACAGCTTCAGCCAGCATTTTCACACTGTTTTCGTTGGTTGCATCAACCTGAAAACCTTGCGCGCTGCCAGCACCATACTCGGCATTAATCTGATCGGCGACCAACCGTGCGTTATCTGAATTTAAATCAGCAACGGCCACTTTATAACCTGACTCGGCCAGACCATGGCACAAGAATGCGCCCAGAGTTTGTCCACCGCCGATAACAACTGCTACTTGTGCTTGTGACATATACACCTCCAATACCCTCTGTGCTTGATGTTGCCGCGGTGTTAGCGCCGAATCACCGGTGCGAGTCAGTGATTCGGCGCCATTTCGAGTGTTACGACTTCTTCAATGACATTGGGTATAAATGAATAAATAAATTAGCGAATAAATTTCAATGAGCTGCCGACAGGAATATCACTGGGTGTCGGGCCGATAACATGTATAGAGCCGGGGAATTCAGGTTGCTCATCGCCGTTAAAACGGATTGTCACGTGGCCTAGCTCGCGTAGATTCTGGGTAGCAACTTCACCTACCGCAGTGATGACATAGCGCTTTTGTGCCAGTTCCATGATGTTGCCCGCCTGTAACTCCCCATCGGTGGTGCTGTGCTGGTGGATAAAACAGAACTCTTCAATATCTTTAGGCGCTCCTTCACGGAAGGTGATGAGCATGTCATCCAACAGCGCCTCGCGGGCGCTGTCGCCGATATTGATAATGGTTGTCTGATAAATAGTATTCATACGTACATCCTTAACCGTTGAATGTATTACAGAAATTTTTGTTATGGTGTTCTACGTCTTACTGATAAATAAAGGCTGATGCGGCCCAGGCAATCAATACTGTCGGTGCACCCGTCAGGAACCGGCCAACCAGTACTGATGGAACCCCTACGCGGACGGTATCTTGCTTCGCTTCTGCCAGAGACAGACCGACTGGGATAAAGTCACATGCCGCCTGAGCATTAATCGCAAATAACGCTGGCAGGGCTAATTGTGGTGGAATATTCCCCAAACCAATTTGTACCCCAACCAATACGCCGATAACTTGTGCAATAACAGCTCCTGGGCCTAAGAATGGTGACAGCAGTGGGAAGGAGCAAATCAGTGCCAAGAGCACTAATCCTATTGGGCTGCTGGCCAGCGGTGTTAAGCCATGGGCAATAAAGTCGCCCAAGCCGGATGCCATGATGATGCCGATTAATGCTGAGACGAAAGCCATAAATGGCAGGATGGTTTTCAGTACGGTATCAATAGTGTCACGGCCTGACTGGAAGAAGACGGCAACGACAGAACCCATGCCCATCCCCACTTTTGCCAGCAAACCATCACTTTGTTCGGTGATTTTCTTGCTGGTATCGTAATCTCGGCCGCCCTTGGCGGTATGGGTTTCAGCGGCTTTGGGTTCAGTGGCTTTTTGTTCAACTTCAACAGGTTCTACTTTCGAAACGGTTGCTGTGGCACTGTCAGTTCCACTGATTTTTTGAATATTCTTTTCACGGACGCCAGAAACATAAATATCTTCCAGTATGTACTGTGCCATCGGACCGGACTGCCCGGTTGAATGGATATTCACTGTTGGAATGCGGCGCTTTGGATAAAGGCCGCAGCGCAAAGTGCCACCACAATCAATGATGGCGACTGCAATTTCTTCTGCTGGTGGTTCGCCTTCTTTAAATCCATCGACGGCTTCCCAGCCTGTCAGTTCACTAATACGGTCAATAATGGCCGGGCGAGTCCCCGCAGTGATGTAGACAATTTTTTTACCGGGGACGATGGGCAATACTAATGGGCCACCCCAACCGCCTTCGCCTTTTTCAATCCGGATAAATTCACTCATGATCTGCTCCACACAGTCTGCCGTTAACAGGCATTAAAAGTTAACTGACACATTAAAGTTGTACAGTACGATCCAGACGGATACCCATCTTGCGTTCGAAGATGGAAGTCGTCAGGTCAGTAATCCAGCCGCGGAAGAAGTTGGTGACCAACCCGACCAAGAAGTAGCTCACCGCCAGCGGGCCTAATGGCAGGCCCAGTGTGGTTAAGCCACTGGCTATACCGAGATAGACGAACAATTCGCCAGGGTTAATGTGTGGAAACAAACCATTCATTGAATGGCAGCTATAAGAGGCTGCCGCGTAATAACTTGGCTTGTATTTTTCTGGCATAAAACGCCCAAGACTTAATGTCATCGGGTTACAGAATACAAAAGTACCGATCAGTGGCAGTAACAGATAACGGGAAACTGGGTTGCCCGCGCAACGTTGTGCTAATCGTTCAATTCTGTCCTGGCCGACGAACTTGATCAGGGCATTCATGATGACTAACAAACTAATTAATAAAGGTAAAATCCCGGTGACCATTCCAACAAAAACTTCTCCCCCTTTTTGGAAGAGTCCGATAAACCATTCGGCTCCATGGGTTATAAGTTCAATCATTCTTCTTCTCCTGTAATCGAGGTTATGGCTGTTTTTATGAATCTTTTTTATAAACTTTTGTTATAAAAAGAATTTTAAGACACCGCATGATAAAGCGGTTTCAAAATGCTGAAGTATCAGAATGAACTTCATCATCTTGTCTGTCGCCATGTGCACTACCATAATCATTTTTTAGATCTATTTATCGCATATAGATCACACTTTGAAAGATAAAGCTTTCAAAGTGAATATTAAAAATGAAAGAAAATTGAATTGAAATGAAAGGTTTTCATGTAAAAAAGCATATAAGACTAAGCAAAAGCTAGGCTTGAGTTGAAGGGGTTATGTCCAAGGAATTAATAAAATTGAGTGTTATCATGGGTTAACCAAGGGTAACCCATCAAATAGTCACTAGCCCAGTAGTTCACAATTAGGGGGAAGGCGGCACTGAATAGCGTTGGGGATAATCGCAATACGGAAATGTTTGCCAGAGAGAGGTTCGCCATCGAGATTGAAGGTGATTTCATGTGGCGCGGTGATTTCGAGCCAAGGTAACGTGGTTTCAATGACATTTTTGTTTTTCTCACCGCTGAACACGCTGGCGAGAAATGCGGGTAATAGTTCTTCGGCGATCAATAAACGTAATTGCAGCAGCCCATCATTAATCAGCGCATCAGGGCAGAGAGGTTGCCCACCGCCAGCTTGCCTACCATTACCAATCCCTATCACTAATGCATCCCCAGACCACTCGAAGTCAGGGCCACGGATTTCACAGCTATCGGCTTTGATTGCATCCATACGCATTAACCCATGAATAAAGTAAGACGCGCCGCCGAGAACAGCTTTGAGTTTGTCCGGTGTTTCGGTGGTAATTCGGGTACCAAAGCCACCCGTAGCCATATTGATAAAGTAGTGTTCGTTATTCACTTGCGCTAAATCGATATCAACACTCCGCCCTTTGACGGCTAATTGCATTGCATTGTCTATTTGCAGTGGAATATTGCAGCTCGTGGCAAAATCATTGGCGGTGCCCAGTGGCACGATGCCCAAGCTGGGACGGTGAGCGTCGGGGATGGCCATCAGTGCGGTGGCGACCTCATTTATGGTGCCATCTCCACCACCGGCAATGACTGTATCAACATTGAGCTTGGCGGCCTCGTTAACATAACGCTTTGCGTCTCCCTGTTCCCAAGTAACACGAACATGCAGGGTAATACCTTCCTCACGCAAGTTTTTGACGGCATTGCGAACATCAATATTACCCGATTCTTTACCGTTGAGGATGAGAAGGGCATGTGGTACTGGCGTCATAACTTGCTCCAGATCATTTCTGCAATAAGGATAACAATACCTTATACCTGTTTAATTTACCTATCAGATTATTCAAAGAATAATGGCAAATATAACGAATAGTTAGGCTTAATAAAGATAGGCTTAATTTTTCATGGCGACATTTATTTTGCGGGAATAATTATAATTCTGCGTGGGATAATTCAAATTTTCAGGTTTTTCTTATTATTAGTCACTGCCTTAATAAGAATCATTAATAATAAAGTTTTAATTTAAATCCATTACAATCAATGGGTTAAGATGATAAAAGAAAAGGCCAGCCCAAGGGAGATTGGGCTAGCCAAGGAGGTGGTTCCTAGTCTTGCTTTAAAACTTTTTTAGTTCTTGATTGTACTCGAACTATGCTACCCCAGTGTAATTATAATTGATGTGATCCATTTCTAATATTTGCTAAAAATGCCACCTTTGCGATGGCATTATTTTTTATTGCTTTCCGTTACGCTTTTTCATGGGGATTACGGCTATTTGTCCCGTTCAGATTACGTATCAGTAAGCCATATTCTACATTAATGTCCTCTGGGATCGGTAAATACATGATATGACCATTTCCCGGAGCAATATCGGCGGGTTGGTCTTTTTTATCCAGCATGCTTTCAAGTGTGAACTGAATATTACCGCCCGGTGTCATCAGCTCAACACTATCACCGACTGAGAATTTATTTTTGACTAACACTTCAGCCAAGCCATCACGGCGCACGCCAGTGAACTCGCCGACGAACTGCTGGCGCTCGGATACTGAATAGCCATATTCATAAGTTTGTTGTTCTTCATGTACATGACGGCGCAGGAAACCCTCGGTATAGCCACGGTGAGCCAGACCTTCCAGTGTGGTCAACAGGGTCGGGTCGAAAGGTTTACCGGCAACGGCATCATCGATGGCGCGGCGATACACTTGTGCTGTACGGGCGCAATAATAAAATGATTTAGTCCGCCCCTCAATTTTCAGTGAATGCACACCCAGCTGAGTTAGGCGTTCCACATGCTGAATAGCACGCAGATCTTTGGAGTTCATGATGTAAGTACCATGCTCATCCTCGGATGCCGTCATATATTCACCGGGGCGCTGGGCTTCTTCAATCATAAACACCTTGTCAGTAGGGGCGCCGATGCCTAATGTCGGCTCAACATTTTTTACTGCGATGGGCTGGTGGATATGTACGATATTGCCAATATCATCTTCTTTCCCTTCCTGGACATTGTATTCCCAGCGGCAGGCATTGGTGCACGTTCCCTGATTCGGGTCACGCTTATTGATATAGCCGGAGAGTAGGCAACGGCCAGAGTAGGCCATACACAGTGCGCCGTGGACAAAAATTTCCAATTCCATGTCGGGAACTTGTGCACGGATTTCAGCAATCTCTTCCAGTGATAGCTCACGGGAAAGGATTACGCGCGTCAATCCCATCTGCTGCCAGAATTTGACGGTGGCCCAGTTAACAGCATTGGCTTGCACAGACAGGTGAATATCCATCTGTGGAAAAGCCTCGCGTACCATCATGATTAAGCCGGGATCAGACATAATTAGTGCATCCGGCCCCATATCAATCACCGGTTTTAAATCGCGCAGGAACGTTTTCAGTTTAGAGTTATGGGGGGCGATATTCACTACCACATAAAAGCGTTTGCCAAGTGCATGCGCTTCCTGAATACCTAATGCCAGATTTTCGTGATTGAATTCATTATTTCGCACTCGCAGGCTATAACGTGGCTGACCGGCATAAACCGCATCCGCGCCATAAGCAAAGGCGTAACGCATATTTTTCAGCGTACCGGCAGGCGATAATAATTCTGGTGTAAAAGGCATATTTACTGGTGTAGATGAAGACATAAATAATAGCTCTCAGTCTGAGTTCAAGTCAGAACCACGCCTGAAGGCGTGGCTTAACCCAACGTTATTGGTGCTACCAGTAGGTTGTCAGTAAACGCATCCCGATAAGTAGGCTTTAGGCCAGTGATTCGGGGGCGGGAGTTTCAAACAACCGTGCAACTTCAAGAACGAAGGGGATAAAAGCTGGGGATTGTAACCTTGAGCTTCAGGAAAATCAGCCATCGCACAATCTTTGTAAGGTTTAAATGATCTGGATCAATTTAAGCTATTTTGGGTCGTTTTTTCCCAAAAAAATCACATATCAACCGAGCCAAATATGACTCATGGAATGACAATGGTTGTGTCGACGATACCCATTTTTAATCACGGTGCCTGACATGATGCCGCCGAGCTGACTTTTGCGACTTTACCAGATCACATTTCAATGGGTGAGTTACTGCGTCAATTGAGAAAAGAGATGCTGAATATGTCTTAGGATGAGTTCTCATCGATAGTTAAGATTAGCCGGAGAACACAATCTGATATTAAGGCGGACAAAGAGAGCTAGACATTCTCTGTTCTCAGGCGGGCCTTTCGGCCATTTGATTTGATAATTGGATTGTTACTACGAAACCAACAGATATTAAAAAATACTGGGGAAAGAGTTTTAAACATGCTGATGTGTCTGAGTCCGGAGTCAATGCGCGGTCACATACCCCGCGCATCTACTCTTAGGTAAAAATAGCTCTATCAAATCATTAAAAATTACAGCGTCAGATCTTTAATTGTCGTGGTCGGGCCATTTTTCATTACAGAAGCTATGCCATTTTTGGCAGCGGTTTCGGAACTGTAAGATTCGCTAACACCAATAACCTGATGGTTTTTTGCTTTTAATACGAAATAAGGCTCATTTTTCGTATTGTGCTTCAGCTCATATTGGCTTTCTTGCGGAGAGTTACTTTGCACGGATGATATGCCATTTTCCGCCGAAGCTTTGCTGGCATACATCTCACTGGAGAGAATAATTTCACCATTGCTGGCTTTCAGATTGAAATGGTACTGCCCATTCTTTGCCTTTTTAATCTCATAGTGACCCATGGCCATAGTGATGCTCCTGTTGGTTGTGGTACCTCTAATGAGTGTAGTCAACGGCCCATACTCCACCAACATAATGCAAATTTAGCCGAGATGAAATTACAGTAAACGGCAGATCTCTGCTTCCCAACGATACCCCATGCCATAAACTGCGCGAATAAATGGCTTTTCACCATCAAGAGCTTCTAACTTTCGCCGCAAATTTTTGATATGGCTGTCAATGGTGCGGTCAGTGACCACACGATAGTCGTCATACAGATTATTTAATAATTGTTCACGGCTAAATACGTGACCCGGTTGAGTTGCCAATATTTTCAGTAACCGAAATTCCGCCGGGGTCAGCTCCAGTAGATGCCCCTGATAACTGGCTTGAAAGCGGGATTCGTCGATAATCAGTGCCGCGGCAGCACTGGGCTGCTCTCGCTGCTGTTGGCAGCGGCGCAAGATAGTTTTCACCCGAGCGACCACTTCTCGTGGACTATAGGGTTTACAAATATAGTCGTCGGCACCAATCTCCAGCCCTAGCAACCGATCAATTTCTTCCGTTTTGGCTGTGACCATCATGATGGGGACATCTGAGAATCGGCGAATTTCACGACAAATGCTGATGCCATCGCTACCGGGTAACATTAAATCCAGCAAAATGATGGAGGGCGGTGCTTGGCGTACTGCTCCGGCAACCTCGGCCCCATTGGTCAGCCACTGAGTGCGGTAACCCGCAGCTTGCAGATAGTCGACCAGCAACTGGCCAAGTTTGGGTTCATCTTCAACAATCAATACGTAACCAGACTGGCTGGTAGACTGAAGTGGCTCGTGCATTGCAATGAATTACCCTATGGACGTGAGTAGTGGAAATACTACCGTAATCCGCAAGCCACCCAAAGGTGAATGTTCAGCGCTAATCGTTCCGCCATGAGCCTCGACAATATTGTGACAAATAGCCAGACCTAGCCCAGAACCGCCGCTGGCACGGTTGCGTGAACTTTCGGTGCGATAAAAACGCTCAAAAATGCGCTGTAATTGTTCGTCGCTAAGGCCGGGTTTACTGTCCTGCCAAACCAGTGTGACGGTTTTTTCCTGCAATTGAGCGATTATCTCTAATTGCCCACCTTCGTTGGTATAGCGCAAACTGTTTTCTAGCAAATTGTGAAACAGTTGATTTAGCCGGTCGGGATCACCAAATATAACCGCATGTTCAGGCAGATGAGCGGTGATGACCATATTTTTACTTTGAAAACGGCCACGAAAACTGGCAATAGCAATTTGTAATAGCCGCACGGCATCTAATTGGGTTTTTCGGTAAGCCAAAGCACCGCGATCAGACAGTGATAACTGATGCAAATCATTGACCAGTTTGGTCAAAATACCGACCTCCGCTTGTAGCGACATTAACGATTCCGGTGTTGGCTGGCGCACACCATCCTGCAATGCCTCCAGTTCACCACGTAACACCGCCAGCGGGGTGCGTAATTCATGGGAAACATCCGCCATAAAATCACGCCGCATTTGTTCATTTTTCTCCAGTGAACGGGCAAGCTGGTTAAAATCTTGCGCTAAATGACCCAACTCATCACGGCTGCTGACAGCCACACGGGTACTAAAATCGCCGGCCGCCAGCCGATGGGTGCCCTCGACCAAGCGCTTGACCGGGGCCAACATTCCACGGGATAAAATCCAAGTTACGGCCGCGGCCAGTAGGGTCGACAACCCAACAATAATCCAACTGGTTCGACGCTGTTGTTGGTCAAAGTTAATATCGGCGTTGCGGGTCAGTTTGGCAGGTGGGGTCGACATCACCCAGCCCACAATCTGTTTATTGACCGTTATTGCTCGGCGACTGACTTCTTTAGGGAGTTGACCTGTATGCCCGACCAGCAGATTTTTATGGTTATCAACGACCCAAAATTGGGAGCGCCAGCCGCGTGGCGGCATGTTGCGGCTGCTATCACCGCCTTGGTCAAAGGAACGCATAATCTGATATACAACCTGATCATTATTGCGCAAAAAATCCCAGTTTCCGTAGCGCTGGTATTGCACCTCAAGTGCATCTCCCAGCATATTTATCCGTTGCTCATTACTTTGCTTAATATAATCGATAAAACCGCGCTCGAAGCTGGCTCTAATGCCCCAATGCATGGTGATCAGTACCAACATACAAGTAGCAAATATAGCCATAAACAGTTTTCCGGTGATGCCGATTCTCATGCTTTCCACCTGTTTTATCGGTTGGCCGGCTGGCGGGACAGGTTGCGGTTAGTGCCAGTATCTGGTGGCACTCGGTTAAATATCAGCGCTGGCAAAGCAATAATGATTGCCATACACAAGTAGCTGTAGAGGAACGCACTGTGTGTTGCCGGGGTATTGGTGACGACCTGATTGTGTGCAAAGATCCCGAGTAATATCCCGGCGGTGCTAACCCCTAAACTCATAGACAACTGCATCACCATGGATAACAGGCTATTACCGCTACTGGCGAGGCGGTTTGGTAAATCTTTTAAGGTTAAAGTATTCATCGTGGAGAAGCGCAGCGCATTGAGCATTCCCTGGAAAAATAGCACCACCGGTAACAATAACGTCCACCCCATGAGTGCCACCATCGGTAAACTTAAGCTGACGACCGCGAGCAGCAATGTGGCACTGACCAGTACTTGCCGGTAACCAAAGCGGTTAACCACCCGTACAATAATCCGCTTCATGCCCATACTGCCAATAATCATCGGGATCATCATCAATCCGGCGTGAAAGGGGGTATATCCTAGCCCGATTTGCAGAAAAACGGGCGTCATGAACGGCAACATGCCACTGCCGATGCGGGCGGTCATACTGGCGGTCAAGCCCAGAGCATAAGATTTATTCTTGAATAATCGTAGAGAAAACAGGGCAGAATTATTGCCGCGCGCATGCCACCAGTAGCCCACCAGAGCCACTATCCCACACAACACTAAACCCAGAATTGCCAGTGGTGGTAAGCCCAATCCTTTATGACCATCCAACGCCAGTGTTAGGGTTGCCATACCGATCGCCAGCATAATAAAGCCGCTAATATCGAAGCGTCGGGTACGCATGGTGTAATTTGGCATCAGCAGCAACGTGGCCAGAGCACCGATGATACCTACAGGTAGATTAATCAGGAAAATCCAATGCCAACTGGCGTATTGCACTAAGAATCCCCCCAGTGCCGGGCCGACTAATGGCCCAATTTGGCCGGGTAATGTGACGAAAGCCATTGCTGACATATATTGCTCACGCGGGACGATTTTCATGACCGTCAGGCGGCCAACGGGCACCATCATCGCCCCCCCTATCCCTTGAATTACGCGGGAGGAGATCAACTCATTCAGAGTTTCTGCTTGGGCACACATCAACGAACCGAGGGTAAACAGAATGATGGCCGAAAAGAAAACCCACTTCACGCCGACGCGATCAGCCAACCACCCACTGGCTGGCAGCATCACCGCCACCGTCAATACATAAGAGACAATCACTGATTGCATATGCAGCGGATTTTCACCCAGACTGGCAGCCATTGAGGGCAGGGCGGTGTTGACGATGGTGGTATCCAGCGTTTGCATGAAGAAACCGAAGGCAACTATCCACAATTGCCACCGTATATTCGTCATCTTTCAACCCGCCGATGCATTGGCTGCACTCTTTGGCCACCTTCCTGCACGTTGAAATCTATTGGGTATAGCCTATTCATTATTCCAACCTCATTAACGGCTTCTGACTAAAGCGGCTGCGGAGTCGGTCAAAATAGAGATAGACCACTGGCGTGGTGTACAAGGTCAGTAATTGGCTCATGACCAGCCCACCGACAATCGTTATCCCAAGCGGTTGGCGTAATTCCGCGCCATCGCCACTGCCTAATACCAATGGTAACGCGCCAAACAAGGCGGCTAACGTGGTCATCATAATCGGTCTGAAACGCAATAAACTGGCCTGGAAAATAGCCTCGCGGGCGCTGAGATTGCCATTGCGTTGCGCATCAAGGGCAAAGTCCACCATCATGATGGCGTTCTTTTTCACAATACCAATCAATAACATAATGCCGATAAGTGCGATTAAGCTAAACGGCGCATTGAACAGCTCCAGCGCCAGCAACGCCCCGACTCCTGCAGAGGGCAATGTTGAGAGAATCGTCAGCGGGTGAACGTAGCTCTCATACAAAATCCCCAGCACGATATACACCGTGGCGATCGCTGCCATAATCAGCCATAACTGAGATCTCAAGGTTTCTTGGAATACCTGCGCAGTCCCGCTAAAGGTGCCACGAACACTGGCTGGAACACCCAGTTCGGTCATCGCCCGCTCGACAGCCGCAGTCGCTTCAGACAGGCTGCCACCTTCAGGTAAGTTAAATGAGATGGTCGAAGAGGCGGATAAACCTTGATGGTTTACCGACAATGGGGCGTTGGCAGGCCGCCATTTGGCAAAATAGGACAGCGGAATTGATTGGCCGCTGTTATTAATTACAAACATTTTGTCCAGTGAACTGACATCCTGTGTGTATTGCGGAGCGACTTCCATCACCACCTTATATTGGTTTAACGGCTGATAAATGGTGGAGATTTGCCGCTGACCAAAGGCGTTATTGAGTAGGGCATTGGCGTCGGAAACATCAATGCCCAGCCGTGCCATAGTTTCTCGATCATAAGTCAGTGCCACTTCCGAGCCTTTATCTTGCTGATCGGAGTTAACATCTGCCAGTTCGGGTAATTTGGCCAATGCCGCCCGAACTTTCGGCTCCCATTCCCGTAATGCGGCTAGATCGTCTGCCAGTAACGTAAATTGATAGCTGGCATTAGCTTGACGGCCACCGACCCGAATATCTTGTACCGGTGCCAGAAAGAGGCTTGCCCCCGGTTCTTTCGACAATTTGCCACGTAAGCGGGTGATAATCTGCTGTGCGCTTTCATGACGTTCACTCAATGGTTTAAGGGAAATAAACATCGAGCCGCTATTGGTGCGAGACCCTCCCGTAAAACCGGTGACATTGTCGACTGCCGGATCATCACTGACAATCTTCATAAAATCTTTCAGTTTTTGCTGCATTGCTTGGAAAGAGATACTTTGGTCAGCTTGGATAAAACCCATCATGCGGCCGGTATCTTGCTCGGGGAAAAAGGTTTTCGGAATACTGATGTACAGCCAGACATTCAGAGCAATAGTAGAGAGCAGCACAACCATTACCCAGCGTGTATGACCCAACACCCAATTGAGGGAGCGACCATAACCTTGCTGAATACTCAGCAGCACCTTACCAAAACCGCGAATACGCTGCTGCTGGCCCGCGGGCTGGGCGCGTAGCAAGTGGGCGCACATCATGGGGGTGAGCGTTAGGGAAATCACCAGTGAAATGCCAATGGCCACCGAGAGTGTGACGGCAAATTCGCGGAATAAGCGGCCCGGCAACCCTTCCATCAAGAGCAGCGGAATAAAGACCGCCACGAGTGAAATACTCATGGAGAGCACGGTAAAACCGACTTCACGTACCCCCTTTAGTGCGGCAACCATCGGTTTAACCCCCGCCTCCAGATGGCGAGAAATATTTTCCAGTACCACGATGGCATCGTCGACGACGAAACCCGTGGCAATGGTCAGCGCCATTAGCGATAGGTTATTGAGACTAAAACCGCACAGATACATGGCGGTGAACGTCCCAATGAGTGAAACCGGCACGGCGACAGCAGGGATCAGTGTGGCTCGGCCTGATCTTAGGAACAGGAACACGACCAGAATCACCAATGCTACGGCGATCACCAGTGATTGCTCTACTTCATCTAGCGATGCTCGAATTGTTGGGGATCGATCTTGGGCGATGCTCAATTGAATCGAGGCGGGGATCGAGGCTCGCAACGCAGGAAGTTCTGCCCGAATACGATCGACGGTCGCAATGATGTTCGCTCCCGGCTCACGACTGATCACTAACAGTACAGCGGGCTTTCCATCCGACATCCCGGCATTGCGCACATCTTGTACCGAGTCGACAACATTCGCGACATCCTGCAACCGAACCGCCGCGCCATTGTTGTAGTTAATCACCAGTGGGCGGTAGCCCTCGGCTGTTTTGATCTCATCATTGGCTTGAACTTGCCAATGCTGTTGGTTGTCGTCGATGGAGCCTTGCGGACGACGAACGTTGGCGGAACTGATTGCCTGACGGACGGCATCCAGAGATACCCCTTGATTGAACAGCGCACTGGGATTGAGTTCAACACGCACCGCAGGTAAAGAACTCCCGCCGACGCTAACATCACTGACCCCCTCGGTCTGGGCGATTTTTTGCGCCAGTTTGGTGGAGGCAAAGTCATACAATTGCCCTTGAGTGAAAGTATCTGAGGTCAGCGTCATTATCATGATTGGCGCATCAGAGGGGTTCATCTTGCGATAAGTCGGGCGGTTTGGCATCCCTGATGGCAGCAAACTTTGGGCAGCATTCAGTGCCGCCTGCACATCACGCGCAGCGCCGTTAATATCGCGATTAAGGTCAAATTGTAAAATGATCCGCGTGCTGCCCAGTGAACTGGTCGAGGTCATTTCATTGACCCCAGCAATTCTTCCCAATGCACGTTCCAGCGGCGTGGCAATGGAGGACGCCATGGTTTCTGGGTCTGCGCCGGGCATCGAGGCACTCACCATTATCACCGGATAATCCACCTGCGGCAGCGGCGATACCGGCAACAAACTAAAACCGATAATCCCGCTGAGGGTGATGGCCAGTGTGAGCAAAATGGTCGCTACCGGGCGCTGGATGAATAGGGCAAAGAATTTCACTGTGGATCCCGTCCATGAGGTAACTCAGATTGCGGGCAGGATAAATCAATGTCCTCATTATGTAGGCCACCTTTACCATGGGTGTTGCGCGCCATCCTATCGAACAGCAGATAAATGACCGGCGTGGTAAACAAAGTCAGTACCTGGCTGACTATCAACCCGCCGACCATACACACCCCCAGCGGTTGGCGGAGTTCAGCCCCAGCACCGGTACTGAGCATCAAGGGCAAGGCACCAAACAGGGCGGCTAATGTGGTCATCAGAATTGGGCGGAAACGCAGCAAACAGGCTTGATAAATAGCATCATAGGCAGACATGCCCTGATCTCGCTCGGCAGCCAGCGCAAAGTCGATCATCATGATGGCATTCTTCTTCACGATACCGATCAGCAAAATAATCCCAATGATGGCAATCACGTCCAGTTCATTGCCGGTGAGCATCAGCGCCAACAATGCCCCGACACCTGCCGTCGGCAGAGTCGACAAAATAGTGACCGGATGAATGAAGCTCTCATACAGCACGCCGAGCACGATATACATTGCCACAATAGCGGCGATAATTAGCCACAATGTTCCGCCCAACGCTGCCTGAAACGCCAGCGTGGAGCCTTGGAAGCGAGTCATAATATCTGCGGGTAACTGGATAGCTTTTTCAGCTTGCGTCACTGCTTCAACAGCCTCACCCAGAGAATATCCCTGCGCCACATTAAACGAGATAGTGGCTGACGGGAACTGATTCAAATGGTTGATAGATAGTGGCCCGAAGCGTTCTTCAATGGTCGCAATACTGCTCAGTGGCACCCCTTTGCCATCACTACCAGTGAGGCGGATATCATTGAATGCAGCCAGACCCGGCGTGGCTTGCACATCATGCTCCAGCACCACCCGATACTGATTGGCTTGGGTATAAATGGTAGAAATCAAGCGTTGACCAAACGCGTTATACAGCGCGCTGTCGATGGCGGCCATAGTGATCCCCAAACGGCTGGCACTGTCGCGATCGACATTCACAAACGCCACTAACCCTTGATCCTGCCAATCACTAGTGACTTCTTGGAAAGGTGCTTGCTGCTGTAACTCATTGACCAATTTAGGCACCCAAGTACTCAACTCTTCCAGCGATGTGGCCTGTAGCGTGAACTGATATTGCGTTCTGCTCAGTTGGGTATCAATGGTCAAATCTTGCACTGGTTGTAAATAAAGTTTAACGCCCGGTACGCCAGCGACACTCTCTTGTAAGCGGGTGATGACCTCTGGAATGCGGTCATCACGGCTTTTGAGGGGTTTAAGGTTAATTTGCAACCGACCATTGTTGAGTGTGGCGTTGGTCCCATCAACCCCGACAAATGAGGTCAGGCTTTCAACCGCCGGATCTTTTAGAATAATCGCGGCCACTTGCTGCTGACGCTCTGCCATATTGCTGAACGAAACAGACTGCGGCGCTTCCAGTACACCTTGAATTAATCCGTTGTCCTGTAATGGGAAAAAGCCTTTGGGGATCAGCAAGTAAAGGAGCACCGTCAGCACCAGCGTACTGAGTGCCACGCTCAAGGTGATCCATTGATGGTTAAGGACTTTTTTTAGCGCCACGGCATAGTGGGCGATGACCCAATCAAAGAATTTTTCACTAGCGCGGGACAGGCGATTTTGTTTACGCAATGACTCATAACTCAGCATTCGTGCGCACATCATCGGTGTTAACGTCAAAGAGACAACGGCTGAAATCAGAATGGCTATCGCCAGTGTGACGGCAAATTCGCGGAACAAACGACCCACGATATCGCCCATAAACAGCAGCGGAATCAATACTGCAATCAATGAGAAGGTCAGTGAAATAATGGTAAAACCAATCTCACCGGCCCCTTTTAGTGCTGCATCCAGTGGCTTTTCGCCTTTCTCGATATAGCGGGAGATATTTTCAATCACCACAATAGCATCGTCGACCACAAAACCGGTGGCGATGGTCAGAGCCATGAGCGTCAAGTTGTTGACCGAAAACCCCAGAAAATACATGGCAGCGAACGTGCCAATTAATGACAGCGGTACGGCAATACTGGGGATAATCGTAGCGGCGGCATTGCGCAGAAACAGATAGATAACCATGACCACCAGTGCTATCGCCAGCAACAACTCAAACTGTACATCACTGACAGACGCGCGGATGGTGGTTGTACGGTCAGTCAGAACTTTGACATCAACGGATTTGGGCAGACTTTTGATAAGATCTGGCAGCATCTCGCGGATACTGTCGGCAGTCTCAATGACGTTTACCCCAGGCTGACGCTGGATATTCAGCACGATGGCCTGCTGGGTGTTGGCCCACGCCGCCAGCTTATTATTCTCCGCACCTTGCTCAATGGTAGCGACATCCTGCAAACGGATTGGTGCGCCATTTTGATAGGCGATAATCAGGTCACGGTAATCCTCGGCGGATTTCATCTGATCATTAGCAGACAGTGTTACTGAACGAGTTGGTCCATCCAGACTCCCTTTCGCTGAATTGACGTTGGCATTGCTAATGGCGGTACGAATGGTTTCACTGTCCAGCCCCAATGCAGCCACTGCTGGCGCATTGAGTTTTACTCGAACAGCAGGGCGCTGACCGCCAGAAATCGTGACCAGACCGACCCCAGTGACTTGCGAGATCTTCTGCGCAATACGAGTTTCAACCATGTCTTCCACTTGTGTCATTGGGATAGCCGTGGAGGTGACCGCCAATGTCAGAATCGGTGGATCAGCAGGGTTTACTTTGCTGTAAATTGGTGGATAAGGCAGGTCATTGGGTAATAGATTTGTGGCGGAGTTAATCGCCGCCTGTACCTCTTGCTCCGCCACATCCAGTGGCAGAGTTAATTGAAATTGTAGGGTAATGACTGATGCACCGCCTGAGCTTTGCGATGCCATCTGTTTGAGGCCAGACATCTGGCCAAACTGGCGTTCCAATGGCGCAGTAATGGAGGATGTCACGACATCCGGGCTAGCTCCGGGGTAGAGTGTCACGACCTGAATCGTCGGGTAATCCACTTCGGGCAGGGCCGATACCGGCAACGCACGGTAACCGATAATTCCTGCCAGCAGAATGGCAACCATAAATAACGTTGTGGCAACCGGGCGTAAGATAAACAGCCGTGATGGCCCGCCACCGGGTGTTGGAGGCATCACTTGCATTAGGATTTCTCCGCAGCAGGTTGAGCGCTAGTCGCTGCATCCGTTGCCGGTTTTCTGCCGCCCCGTGTGTGTGCCGCTTTCTCTGTGGTACTCGATTTTCCTGCCGCATCGGTTTGAGTGGCATCTGCGGAACGTGGAGTGACCACCTCAACTTGCAAACCTTCGGTCAGGCGATCAATCCCATCGGTAACCACACGCTGACCAGCATCCAGCCCGGCGCTTATCACCACTTGTTGACTGTCTTGGATCCCGGTAGTCACCAGATGCTTGCTGACTTTATTTTCGTCATTTAATACCCAGACAAAGCTTCCTTCGTTGCCCATTTGTACTGCAGCGGTAGGAACTACCACGGCATTTTGCAGTAAATCTACTTTGATTCGGGCATTAACAAACTGATTGGGGAACAGCACGTCATCTTCATTGGCAAAGCGAGCTTTCAGTTTAATGGTACCGGTAGCAGTATCTATTTGGTTATCAATACTGAGCAAGTGGCCTTGGGCTAGCATCTGCTTATTGGTGCGATCCCAAGCTTCAACCGGCACTGTCGTTTTGTTTTTTTCTGCATTTTTCTGTGCTTGCATGATTGCCGGGATGTCACTTTCGGGCAAGGTAAAGACCACATCAACCGGGTGTGTTTGAGTAATCACGACAATCGGCGTGGCAGTACCACTGGTAATATAATTACCCACATCCACTTGTTTTAGCCCGACTTTCCCGGAGATAGGTGCAGTAATGCGGCTATACGTCAATTGCAGCTTGGCGCTGTCAATCGCCCCCTGATCCGCTTTCACACTTCCTTCGCTCTGGCGCACCAATGAGGCTTGGGTATCCAGATCTTGTTGTGAAATAAGGCCTGTTTTGGCCAGTTTCTGATAGCGGGCCAAGTCACGTCGTGCATTGTCCAGCGTCGCTTGATCTTTGGCGAGCTGCCCTTGAGCTTGGGTTAATTGCACTTCATACGGGCGCGGGTCAATTTCCACCAGTAAGTCACCGGCATTGACTTGTTGCCCTTCGATAAAGTGGATAGCCATCAACTGACCATCAACTCGGCTGGTCACTGTCACCGTATTGGCGGCAATCACAGTCCCTAAACCTGTGAGGTAGCGGGGTACGGCTTGCTCGGTTGCTGTTGCTGCTTGCACTGGAGACATTGGCATATTGCGGCGGCCACCGGCGCGTGCAGGGCTGCTGCTGCCAGCCGCTTGTCGTGCTCCCGGGGCTTGGGTTTCAGGTGTGGTACTGAAGTGACGCCAGACAAACACCGCAACAATAATCACCACCACTATTCCCAACAACGTCAGTAACCGGGAAGTGCGTTTGGATTGAGCTTTCATTATGTTGAAGTGTCCCTTTTGATGTTCTGATTATCTGCACATAGAGGTGCAATAAGTGAGTTTTTGGATATGTTACTAGTTTAGCGGTAATGCGCTGGAACAAAATGGAGGAAATATGAAAATATTGTCAGGGTTTGTGGGGGGAAAGTTTTTAATTTTAGGGGATTAGAGGGGGAAGGGCGCTGGTTTGGGTGTTGATCTTAAGCACAATCAGGAATATTGCCGACAAGGATGGAGGCGAAAAGCACACTCGGGCAAGGATGCCCCGTTGCGCTGGCTCGTGAAGCCCGAAAGACACAGTAGGTTTACCCGTAGGGCAATATTTCGCACAAGGCGCGGGAGTTGGGCCGCCGCCTTGCGGCCCAACTCAGTTGAGGCGACGGAGAACAGGAGATCATTGAATGAAGATCAACCGAAACCCGATCCAATACTCAACATCCGAACCGGATCACCTGAACCAATATCAACTTCTAGCGAAAAAGCGTCTGTGCCCAGCGCGCCAACCCTGCCGTCACGGAACCAAAATCATTTCCCCCCACTAATGGGATACCCGGCAGTTGTTGTTGCAAAGCTGCCCGCAGTAATGGGGAACGTGCGCTACCGCCGGTCAGATAAATCACATCGGGCTTGATATGGCTGGTTGCCAATGCCTGACTGACTTGCTCTTGAATGCGTTGCAAGGGCTGAGAGATAGCCTCGGCCAGTTGTTGTTGACTGACTGTCTGACCCAATTCTGGCTGGACGAAATCCAGTGCAGCGGCGACGTGCTCTTGTTCAGACAACGCAATTTTGCTCTCTTCTGCGGTACGAACCAAGCGATAACTCAGGCGTTGCTGATACACTTTTAGCAAGCGTTCAACTTGATGTGGATTTGCAGCATCACGAATCAAATCACGCAGGAAACGGCCATTGACGGTGCTGTAGAAGTCGCTTTGTGCCGGGACATCGTTAGTGGCAACAGCATTCCAGTAAGGCAGTGATGGCAGGGCAATCCCTTTTTCAGTCTCGCCGCCCATGCCAAACAGTGGCATCAGTTGTTTAAAAGCCAACATGATATCCAGATCGTTCCCGCCAACGCGACAACCGCTGTGGCCTAATAGGCTTTGTTGACGGTCTGCCAGTCCCTGCCATTTAGGCCCCATCAAGAGCACTGAACAGTCTGTTGTCCCGCCGCCGATATCCACCACTAGCACGGTTTTCTCTTCAGTTAATGTCGCCTCAAAATCCAACCCCGCCGCGACAGGCTCGAACTGAAAAGCAATATCACGAAAACCGGCACGTTGTGCGGCCCGTAATAAAATCCCTTCGGCTTGCTGGTTTGCTTCTTCACCACCGGAACCTTGAAAGTTAACCGGACGACCAATAACAGTCTGGCTGATGTCTGATGCCAACACGGTTTCTGCCTGACGTTTAATATGAAACATCATGGCGCAGACCAAATCTTCAAATAGTGCCAATTGTTGAGGCTTCAAACCATTGGCACCCAAGAAAGATTTAGGCGACTTAACAAAGTAAACGTCTTCGGGGTCTTCGATATATTGGGCCAGCGCGGATAGACCGAACGTCAGGCTATCGGCAGCAACAGGAATATCTTCTTCGCGATTAAACGCCATGGCCCGGCGTAAGAGTTGCTGGTTTTCGTCACTGCCTGTTGGCACTTGCCAGTGACGATGCAGGCACTCACTTACCGCTTCTCGGGTAGGCGCGCACAACATGGATGGCAAATAGACGTCATTATTTTCCAGCGTCAGCAATTCGGGAGCACCTTCCCGCATCACGGCAACCGAGCAGTTGGCTGTGCCGTAGTCAAATCCGATGAACATAATTGCCCCCCAGGCCAAATAAAAGGGGCCGACTTTACCCTAGAGTGAGCAGCGGAGCAATCGTCTCGGATTACTTGATAGCGAAATAGCCATTATTCAGCACATCGGATAACGGTTGTGTGCGGCCAATGGTTTCGCCGTCAGCTAAATCGACCCCAATTGTGATCAATTTATTGAGAGTGGGGGCTAAATCTGCAGGGCCTGCTAGTGTGGCGATATTGGCCCGTTGTGCTGTACCGTTGATAATGGACACCAGAACTTCGTCCATTTGATTGATATGGATATGGGCAATTAATTCACTGTTAAATTTGAGATAATCAATATGGTGTTCCGCCAATAACTCAAAATCATTCAGATTATGACCAAACTCTTTAATGATTAGCTTGCAACCTAATTGCTGTAATTTGGCAAGAAAATTCCCAATTGCAAATGGATATTGCAGCAAGGTGGACTCATCAACCATCCAGTGCAAACTTTGTGCGGGTAGCACCGTGTTCTGTACTAAGGTCAGGAGTGATTGGCGGAAGTCTTCTTTGAGCAACGCCACCTCCGATAGCGGAATTGCCAGCGCCAACCCTTTGTGACTAATGGCCTCGGCGTGTCCCACTAACAATTTTTCGCACACCCAGCCGTCGACGTTCCCCTGCAAGTGATACAGCAGCGCAGCTTCTTCAAATGCCGATTGACTGACAATCATGCTTTGTGGTTGATAAACTTCGTAACTGACTTGATAAAAACACACTGAGAGTGGTGTTTTGGGGGGGGCGGCAGGAGTCACCTGTAGCCGCAGTTGGTCATGATTGAGAATACTTTCAACATCGTCTCTACTGAGCAGCTCGTGCTGGCGAGCCAGTAGCTGCTTTTGCCGTGGCTGATAGAGATAAACCTGCCCACGACCACTGTGCTTGGCGGTATAACAGGCAATATCAGCCTGCGCCATGATTTCACTGCGCTGGCTGTTGTTGCTGCTAATTTGAGTCACGCCAGCACTGGCACCAATGCGATACAGCTTCTCTTCCCAGTAAAAATGATAGCCGTTGATCAACGTGACCAGATTTTGGGTAATGGCTTTGGCGTGAGGCAGGGTGCAATTAAGCATCAGTAAGCCAAATTCATCGCCACCAAGGCGCGCAACGCAATCACTGTTGCGCAAATGCTGACGCATCAACTGGCTGAGTTCTTTGAGTAGCGCGTCACCTGCCGGGTGCCCTGCTGTATCATTAACGGCTTTAAAATAGTCCAAATCCAGGAAGGCCAATGCGTGTTGCTGGTTTTGGTCGATGCTTTGTTGGATTGCCATCTTCAATTTATTTTCAAAATTGGCACGATTGGGCAGGCCGGTCAGATTATCGTGTGACGCGCTATGGCTGAGTTTGCGCATCATGGCACGAGATTCCCCAACATCTTGGAAAACTAAAACGGCCCCTACGGCGGCTCCTTCCAGTGTTTTTAACGGCGCGACCGACTCTTGGATGTCATAGTACTGCCCATCACGGTGATGCAGTACCATTGACTCATTCAGTGAAGAGTAGGGGCGGTGGGTAAGGCAATGCTCTATCGGGTTATCAATTTCCGGGCCATCGACTCCATTAGTGAGCTTGACGATTTGGTTGATGGGCTGGCCTAGCGCGATGGTATTTGCCCAGCCGGTCATTTTCTCGGCCACCGGGTTCATAAAGGTAATTCTCATTTCCTGATCAGTACAGACCACGGCCTCGCCGATGGAATCGAGTGTAATATGTAGGCGCTCTTTCTCTTCGTGCAGGGCTTCTGTCAGATTCCTGATTTCGGTCATATCCAGCGTGGTGCCAATCAGGCGCAGAATATTGCCATTTTTATCGCACACCATATTGGCCTGATTGCGCAGGTGGACTATTTCACCGTTCGGCAGCAGTAATCTAAATTCCAAGCGGTAGGGCTTGCGCTGTTTAAGTGCGGCACTGTATTCATTGATGACATAGTCGATATCTTCAGGGTGAATATATTGTTTCCAGACATCATCAGTAACTGGGGTATTTAGCGGGACATGGTAGAGTTCATACATCCGCTTATCCCAACTGATCACTTGTGTTCTGAGATCCAATTCCCAGATACCAATTCCACCCGCCTCATTGGCCAGAGTGATGCGCTCCATCAAGCGCCGATTAATAATTTCGGTCTTTTTCAGATCATTAATATCTTCGACTTGCGAGATGTAATAGAGCGGTTGTTGTTCATGATCCCGTACCACACTGACCACGAGCAATGTCCAAACAATCTCGCCATCGCTGCGGACGTAGCGTTTCTCCATCGAATAGCTGGGGATGCGACCATAATACAAATCATCGAGTAATTTCAGGTCGGCGGAAAGATCATCGGGGTGGGTAATTTGCTGGAAGGTCAGGGTGAGCAAGGTATCCTGATTGTAGCCGAGCAACTTACACAGAGCCTGATTAACCTGCATCCATTTACCTTCCGGTGAAACCAGCGCCATGCCAATGGCGGAGTACTCCATGGCATTACGAAAACGGTTTTCACTCTCAACAATATGCTCTTTTTCCATCCGAAATGAGTGCATCACCATTGCCATTGCGTGAGGCGGGATCAATACCATCAACAGTGGAATAAAGGAAAATGCCTGAACCGACATTTTGGGGTCGGGCGGGAGTGTAAATAGGTTGAAATTGATCATTAGCGCAATGAGCAATGTGGACAGAAAACAGAGGATAAATGTCTCAAATCGCGGTAATCGGATGGAAACCCATATCAACGCCATGATGACGAAAGTGAAAGGAAAAGGAAAATAAATCAATCCGATATAGCAAGCCGCTAGCGACAATATCATCATCCACATCATATCGAACAGGGCTTTGGTTTTAGTGGCAATATTGAAGTAACCACGGCGGTAAAGTAGCCCGACTGGCCCTAAAGCCAGCATGCCGATGGCCTCTGACATAAACCATACCGTCAAGACGTGCATAAAATACCCGTTTTGGGGCGACAAGTACCATGCTGCGGCCAATCCACTCAATAGAGGGACAATAACCACAGTACAAATTGAGAACTTGAGCCAACTAAACAGATTATTAAGCGGATCTTTGGGTTGCAGGAATTTGCGCAGCAACCAAGCCCCAGTTGCCGACTCTGCAAGATTGATGATGGTTAATGGCAACGGGAACCAACTGATACCATATAAAATAAAATTGGCAGCGACGATACATATCCCTGCCGTCAATAACTGCAACGACCAATAGCGTGTCGGATGGTGGAATAAAGCCACCATCAATACTGCGGTAGGGAACCACAGTGGAGCCAAATTTTCAGACTGCTCAGAGAGTTGGATACAAAAAAGTGCGAGCAAAAACACCACTATACTGATGATAGTAATGTGTATAAGAGTATTATTATCAGGTGCCGGTTTTTCAGCTGCGCTGAGATCCATATACCGCCTTATTTTGCCCGAGAATAGGAAAAACCCTCGTATAACAATACGTCATATTTAAAATACGGTCATATTCAGCAGTTTAGTATAGATGAATACGAACAAGTGATATTCACATCACTCAATGCTCAATTAATTATTTGATTATCATCACCACTAAACTAAGAATATGGTGGCGAGCCCCAGAAAGATGAAAAAGCCGCCAGTATCAGTGATAGCTGTGATCATGACACTGGAGCCGATGGCCGGATCACGACCTAAACGAGCCATGGTCATCGGGATAATCACGCCCATCAAGGCGGCCATTAATAAGTTTAAGATCATCGCCAACGTCATTACGCCGCCCATAGCGGGATCGTTATAGAGGAAGTAGGTCACAACGCCCATAATCCCTCCCCAGACTAAACCATTAATCAGTGCGACACCCAATTCTCTCAGCATTAGGAAGGTGACGTTACCTTGCTGAATATGGTGTAGAGCCAAAGCACGAACAATCATGGTAATGGTTTGATTCCCCGTATTTCCGCCAATACCGGCGACAATGGGCATCAATGCTGCCAGTGCAACTAACTGTGAGATGGTATCTTCAAATAAGCCGATAACCCTTGAAGCAACAAAGGCGGTACAGAGATTGATAGCCAGCCATGACCAGCGAGTCCGAACCGCGCGGCCGACGGGGGAGAACACATCTTCCTCTGGGCTTAAGCCCCCCATTCGTCTTAACGTGGTATCACTCTCTTCATTGACCACGTCAACGATCTCTTCGATGGTCAAGCGGCCCATCAGTTTACCTTTGGCATCAATGACCGCGGCACTGATTAAGTCATAACGTTCAAAGGCACCCGCGGCGTCTTCCGCTTTCTGCTCCGGCTGGAACGTTGTCGGATTGCTCTCCATCACCTGAAAAACTTTGGTATCAGGTGCATTGAGGAGAATCGCTGTCAGGGGAAGTTCACCGAGCAGGGTATTTTTGCGATCAATGACGAAGAGTTTATCTGTGGCATCAGGAATATTCTTTCGATAGCGCAAATAGCGCTGCACTGTTGCCAACGTAACGTCAGCACGCACAGTCACCAGCTCGAAATCCATCATCTGACCGACGGTATCGCGAGCATACTGAATCACTTCACGTACGCGGGCGCGCTGGGCCGGATCCAATGACGTGAGCAACCGACCCATCAAGTTTCGCGGCAGATATTCAGCCAGATAAGCCTGTTCGTCGACATGCAAGGTACGCATTGCCTTTAACAGGTCTTTATCGCTCATCTCTTTGATCAGGGTATCCCACACAGTTTCAGAGACTTCAACCAGTGTGTGGCCGCGTTTCTCGTTTTTGACTAACCGCCATAATGCCAAACGTTCGTCATTGGGTAATGCTTCGAGTAAGTCAGCAAGGTCAGCTGCGTGCAGGTCATCAAGCAGGCTTTTTATTTCAGCTGTTTTTTCAATTAGTTGCTCATCACTGAGTGTGTTTTTGTCATCCTGACGGCCAAGAATACTGTCAACCAAGTCTTTATTATTCAATAACAGGGAAAGAATTCGATTGCGTACTTCAGCCAGTTTTTTAGCATTATTTTTAGCTTTATTTTTTACAACACCAGAAAGGGGCGTTGGGATGATAGGCACTGGCATAGTGTGTCCTTGATTCTAAATATATCCTTCAACTTTCAAGTTGTAGGAGCATTGGCTACTTTCGTTTATCGAGTCTTTCTCGAAGGCGATCCTGTGTCTTGAAACCTATGGATATGAATCTATGGGCTAAGATCAGTCTCATGAGGCCCCGGCAGCTCGCCGTCCACAGTTTGCTCAAGTTCTTGTGATTGCCTACGTTCTTGATGGTGAGAAATAGAGGCGATCCCCGCATACAATAAGCGGCCAAATAAAATGAGAAAACTCACCAGCAAGATGATTTTTGTGAGTTGTGTTGAGGGTCTTCTTTTCATCTCTTGCCCTTCGCATTTGGCGATTCAGCTGTGTTAGCTGCTTTCATTCACCCGAATTACTGACTTGAGTCAGCTCATCGGGATTCATTCGTTTGCTGCCTTGCTGCATCACCAATGACTTTGGGCAAGCCCTTCGTATTTGACGATTCAGCTATGTTAGCTGCTTTCATTCACCCGAATCACTGACTTGAGTCAGTGATTCGGGATTGACTCTTATGATGCTTTCGGAGCTTCGGCTTCAGTCTCTTGCGGTGCTTCTTCAATAATCAGTTTCCAACCAACCACATCGTCCCAGTAAGCTTGCTCGCGTTCAAAATCTAGCTGTACCAGATTATTTTGCGCCAGATAACCGGCTGGGAAACGTAATGTCCAGTGACTGTCATCGGTAATCAGTTGCAGACTTTCCGGCGTGGTGGTCGACTGACGTTGATTATTCAGCAATGTACTCAAACGTAATAACTGAATTAACGGCAAATAGTGTTTTTTCTTGAATAAATTCAAGCGGGGTAGCTCATCGAGCTTAATACCTTTACGGTGCATACGTACCAAAGTTGCCAGCAATAATTGCTGTTCCTGATTGAAGCCAGGTAAGTTGGTGTTTTGCAGAATATAAGCCGAATGGCGGTGCATTCCGCTGTGATTAATGCTCAGACCGACTTCGTGCAACAGTGCCGCCCATCTCAGTAAAGCCTCGAGCTGTGGCAAGGCCAGCTTGGTATTCTGCGCCAACCACTGACCATAAAGTTGTTCGGTGGTTTCTAGCACTCGACGGGCTTGTTCCCTATCAATGTTGTAGTGCTCGGCCAGACTTTGTGCCGTGCGTTGACGGATATCCTGATGGCGGAAACGGCCTTCCATTTCATACAGCACCCCCTCACGCAGTGCACCATCGGATAAGCGTAGCTCTTTGACGGCTAAAGCATCGAACACACCACACAAGATAGCCAGCCCCGGCACGAATACCGACTGGCGATCTTCAGATAACCCCGGCAAACTCAGCGCGGAGAAATGCTTAAATTGCAATACTTGCTCAACTAGCATTTCGAGGCGTTCAGGCGTGATCAAACCGTCTTTCTCGCCCATCTCTACCAGTACTTCGTAAGTCGCTTTAATGGTGCCAGATGCCCCTAGCGCATATTGCCAGCCTTGAATCCGGTACTGCCAGGCCAAGTTTTCCAGCTTCTGTGCCGCGGCCAAACGCGCACGTTTGAAATTCGCCTTACTTATTTCGCCGTGTGGGAAAAACTGTTGAGCAAAACTGACGCACCCCATACGACGGCTTTCGACCAGCAGTGGCTCAAAATCTTCGCCAATAACCAATTCGGTGGAACCACCACCAATATCAATGACCAGTTTGCGACCTTTCTCTGGCTGGGTATGTTCAACGCCCATAAAAATCAGACGCGCTTCTTCATGACCAGAAATGATTTCAATCGGATAAGGGATGACCTCAGCTGCGCGCTTGAGGAAAGTCTCAGCATTCGCGGCTTGACGCAATGAGTGGGTACCGACAATGCAGACGTTGTCTGGTGAGAAACCCTGCAAACGCTCTGCAAATAGCGCCAAACAAGCCAGCCCTCGCTCGATGGCCTCTTCACTGAGCATATTATTGCTATCTAGACCATCAGCCAGATGCACCCGCTGCTTCAGGCGGCCTAAAACCTGCAAGGCACCGTTGACAACGCGGGCAATCACCATATGGAAGCTGTTAGATCCCAAATCGATAGCGGCAATTTCTTGCGGTTTTGTGGTAGTCGAATTATTGGTTAGCGGCATAGTTTTAGCCTTACTGCTCTGGTTGTTCCAGCGCTTTTAAATAATCATAGATGGCAATCTGTGCACGTACTTTGCGCCTGTTTCCACGCGGTACATAACGATTACTCAGTTCTTTATCAATATAACGGGCTTTTACCGTGTCGTTGAATAGCAGCTCTAAAATATCCAGTACCCGCTGTTTTAATCTCGGGTCCAGCAATGAAACTGCGACTTCGATACGATAATCAATGTTACGTGTCATCCAGTCAGCGGAAGAGAGATAGACCAGTTTGTCGCCTTTATTCTCAAAGACGTAAACCCGGTCATGCTCTAAGAAACGATCAACAATACTGGTGACCTGAATATTATCGCTGATCCCCGGCATATTTGGGATTAATGAACACATCCCACGGACTAAAAGGCGTATTTTCACCCCCGCACTGGAGGCGCTATATAACCTATCTACCAGGCCTTTATCCACTAAATTATTTATCTTCAGGGTAATCCCGGCACTTTCCCCCGCTTGAGCATGAATAATTTCCTGATCAATCAATTGATACAGCATTAAGCGCGAATTCTGCGGGGACACCATCAGATTATCGAACTTGACCGGGCGGTATGGATTTTCAATAAAGTTAAATACCCGACGCACTTCATTGGTAATACGGGCATCTGCTGTTAATAAAGAATAGTCGGTATAAATACGCGCCGTTTTTTCGTTAAAATTGCCGGTGCCGATATGGGCATAGCGCACGATCTCTTCGCCTTCAAGACGGGAGATAAGGAATAACTTGGCGTGAATCTTCAAACCCGGCGCGGAGAAAATAACGTGTACACCGGCAGCCGTTAGACTTTTGGCCCAATGAATATTGGCTTCTTCATCAAACCGCGCCTGTAATTCCACGACCACCGTCACTTTCTTACCATTATGGGCGGCATGGATCATTGATTCGATAATACGAGAATCTTTCGCGACGCGATAAATATTGATTTTAATCGCCAATACGCTTGGGTCGAATGATGCCTGGCGTAGCAATTCTAAAACGTGCTCGAAGGTGTGATAGGGGTAATACAGCAATACATCCTGTTCACGAATGGCATCAAAACCGTTGCGGAATTTATCAAACCAAATATGGCGCAGGCGCGGCATTGGCCGGTTAACCAAATTGCTTTTGCCTACATTGGGGAAGTTAATAAAATCTTTGAAATTATGATAACGACCACCGGCGATGACGGAATCATCGTTCGAGATCCCCAATTTATCGCGCAGTAACTCCACCATTTCATCGGGCATATCCCGCTGATAAACAAAGCGCACCGGCTCGGCAGTGAGACGTTGTTTCAGGCTCGATGACATCAATTCCAACAGGCTGGATTCCATTTCTGTGACCAAATCATATTCGGCATCACGGGTCATCTTCATGGAGTAGGCATTGAGCGCATCATAATCAAAGAAGCCTTTAAAAATCTCGTCAAGGCAATACCTTAAAATATTATCTAACAATATCATTGGCTTGCGTCGGCGAGGGGCTTCTGGTGGTAAATTAACAAAGCGCGGGACTTTATCTGACGGGATTTCCAACAGGGCATAAGCAATGTCCTGACCTCGGATAATCTCTACCGCCAAATAGGTGTAATCATCTTTGAGAAATTGCACCAAATTGGTGTCGTGGTTAATCAGGATCGGCGTGATGTGTTGGCGCAGATGCTGTTTAAAATATTGTTTTAGCCAGACTTGCTGATTTTCGGAAATTTGCCGCTCATTAATCAAGAATATTTGATTACGCGCCATCTCCAGCAATAAGTCGTTATATAGCCCGTCAAATTCTTGATCAGCTTTAACCACTTTGCTTTGAATTTTTTTCAGCAAATGGCGAGACGTTACAGCAGAGCCTTGCTCTTCACTAATCAGAATGCGCCGTTTCAGATCAGCGAAACGGACTTTATAAAACTCATCAAGATTATTGGAGTAAATACCAAGGAACCGCATCCGCTCAATGAGTGGATTGCTCTTATCCGCCGCTTCCTGCAATACCCGCTCATTAAAAGATAACCAACTGAGTTCTTTTTCGGTGTAGAGCTTTTCCTGACCCATTGCAACTCCAGTAAGATTATTGTGGGAGTATTTAGTGTCCATAATCATTATTGCGAAAGATTGACAAGAAAGTCCAACAGATATCATGAGTTAACTTGATTGACCGCCGTCATAAACATTGTCATGCAAACGCCACAAAACTGACATAAGATACTCGGTCATCTTAGGGTATAGATGATTGATTGGATTAATAACAAGATAGACGGGATATGGCGTAAGGGCATGGGGCAATCGAAGATTATGCAGCAAGCGGGCGTAGTAACACAATCAGGGAGAGATAAACGCCGGGCTGTCATTGAACGTCTTGTGCGTATGGTCGTCACGGGTAGTGGCCTACTGGTTTTACTCACCCTAATGCTAATTTTCGTTTATTTATTGTACGCGGTGCTGCCCCTGTTTAAATCGGCCTCCATCGCGTGGCAAGAACCCTTTGCCGTGAATCGCAGTGCGCCCACGCTTGTGCTGGGGGTTGATGCTTCGGGGCAGATAGGATATCGCATTGATCAACAAGGCAAAGGTTATTTTATTCGACTCAAGGCCATGGGGGAATATCCCGCCGGGAGTTTAATTAGTGAACAGGTGCTATCACCACCGCCGGTCTCGATCAGCCGTGCTGCGGGTGGGCAACCGCTGTATGGTGTAGGGCTAAGTAATGGCCGTTTTCTGCTGCTACAACCCGATTTTTCTACCACACCGCCGCGCTGGCAATTTCCGCTTGGTGAATCACCGCGTTTTATGGATTTAACAGGCCAGCGCCTGAGTCAATTGGTTCTGGCAGAGCCGCAACCACAACAATTTTCTATTGCTGCCGTGACCGAGGATGGCCGAGTGATGGCCGGGAGGTTTAACGCGCAGGGGCAGCAGGTCACTGAACTGGCGAACGCGCCCAAGACCATCAACCAGTTATTGTTGACGCCAGATGGGCGTTTACTTTATCTCTTGTCCGAGCATCAGCTGTATATCTACCAATTCGGCACGGAGCCGACATTGCGCGAAATAGTGCCTTTGCTTGATGACCCATCGCCATTAAAAGGTGCATTAAACCTCTCTTTACTGGTGGGGGGAAAATCACTGTTGGTACAATCGCCTGATGGGGTATTAAGCCAATGGCAAGATGTGCCAAAAGCGCCAGATAATCAATACCATCTGACACGCATTCGTAGCTTTACTCCCTCAGGTAAGGGCTTACTCACGACTGAAAATACGCGTCGGGTATTTGCTTCACTGTCTCCACAAGGTGAGTTATCACTCTTCTCCAGTATTCAGTCAGCGCCGCTATTGCAACATCAACTGGCACAAGGCATCACCCATGCCGCGTTCTCGCCTTGGGGGGATAATCTGCTGGTTGAGAACGCCGCAGGTTGGTCAGCTTACTCTGTTGAGAATCGCTACCCTGACATTAGCTGGCGTAGCTTATGGCAACGGGTATGGTACGAAGATTATCCTGAACCCGCTTATGTTTGGCAGTCGAGTTCAGCACAAGAGAGTTATCAAGCCAAATTCAGCCTAATACCCATTATCTTCGGCACCTTAAAGGCGGCAGGTTACGCCATGTTATTCGCCGTTCCGCTGGCATTAGCAGGGGCGATTTATACCGCCTATTTTATGTCGGCAGGCCTACGCCGAGTCGTGAAACCGACTATTGAGATGATGGGCGCATTCCCCACGGTGGTTATCGGTCTGGTCGCTGGCATTTGGTTAGCACCGGTAATTGAACATTATCTGACCGGGGTTTTATTGCTACCGCCCTTATTGGCTCTGACTATTTTATTGTGTGGTTGGGGTAGCGCTTGGTTGTCGGCAAAAACACAGCGGCCATTACCTGCGGGTTGGGATGTGATGATATTGCTGCCCGTTATTGTGTTGACGGGTTGGCTGGCATTGTGGTTGGGACCAAAACTGGCCGTAGGGGTATTGGGCGTGCCGTTACATGAATGGTTGGGCGATAACTATTCTCAGCGCAACGCGCTAGTGGTTGGTATCGCCATGGGATTTGCCCTAATCCCCGTCATTTTCTCGCTGGCCGAAGATGCTTTATTCAGTGTGCCACCGTCATTGAGCCAAGGTTCGCTGGCGTTGGGGGCCACACCGTGGCAGACGTTAATTCATGTGGTATTGCCCTCGGCTTATGCGGGTATTTTTTCTGCATTAATGATTGGTTTTGCCCGTGCGGTAGGCGAGACCATGATTGTACTGATGGCGACTGGCAACACCCCTATTATTGATGGCAGCATTTTTCAGGGGTTACGAGCGATGGCGGCCAATATTGCCATTGAAATGCCGGAAGCTGTGGTCGGGAGTGGTCACTATCGGGTGCTATTCCTGACGGCCTTGGTTCTGTTTTGTTTCACGTTCTTAGTCAACACACTTGCCGAGTCAATTCGTCTGCGGTTGCGTGAACGCTATCAGACGGAGCAGGTTGCGTGATGACAAAGAGTGTAACGGCGGGGTTGACCAAAAAATGGTTTGCATCTGGGTCACCGTGGATTTGGCTAACGGCGGGGGCAGTCAGCATCAGTTTGTTGGCCCTGTTAGGTATCGTCTTATTGTTAGCCGGCCAAGGAATGCGCTATTTCTGGCCCAGCCCGGTTTATCTGTTTGAACTCAAGCAAACGGCAGCAGGCCCCGTCAACGTGATTGGTGAGATTTACCAACAACAATCACTGTCGCGCCAGCAATTAGCGCAATCGGGAGTTGTTTTACCGCCAGAGGCGGGAGATACCGTAACCCGTTATCTGATTAAAACGGGTAACCGTGAGGTGCAAGGGCAAGATTTCCATCGTCTTTTGGACAGCGATATTCAGCAGCGCAGCCAACCTAAAGATTTGCTGGTATTAGACCGCCAGCACAATGGCACTGCTTACGGTTTTCTGGCAGGAATGCTTGATAACGGCCAGCCGGTGGTGGGGAATGACTTGGCTCAGGAACTGCAAAAACGGATTCCGGTGGTCCAAGCCTTGGTTCAGCAGTCTAAAGATATTCAGTTTCGCCAAATGAATATGCTTAATCAGCAATTTGAGGCACTTCGGCTGGAGAAAAAACGCCTGCAAATGACCGGTGATTTTGACAGCAAATCACAAGACCGTTTTGAGGCGGAGTGGGGGGAGTTGCAGCGTAGTTATCAGGCGATGATGGAGAAATTGCGTGGTCTGCAAATGGACCAAGACCGCTATACCCTGCTGTTGCGAGATATGAATGGGCAAATTCATCCACTGTCACTGAGCCAGATCAATCGGGCTTGGTATCCCAATGATATGAGCTTTTCGCAGAAGTTGAGCCATTGGGCGGCACAAACACATAAGTTTCTGACTGACAACCCCCGTAATACCAACACGGAAGGGGGTGTATTCCCCGCTATTTTTGGCACCGTATTAATGGTGATATTGATGTCTATCGTGGTCATGCCATTGGGGGTGATCGCAGCGGTGTATTTACATGAGTATGCAGGTAAAAACTGGCTCACTCGGATGATCCGTATTTCTGTGGTGAATCTGGCTGGGGTACCTTCCATTGTTTATGGTGTATTTGGCCTCGGTTTCTTTGTCTATTTGATTGGCGGCTCGCTGGATAAACTGTTTTACCCCGAAGCGCTCCCCAACCCGACATTCGGCACGCCGGGCGTGCTATGGGCGGCATTAACGCTGGCCTTATTGACATTGCCGGTGGTGATTGTGGCCACGGAAGAGGGGCTATCACGTATTCCTGCCAGCTTGCGGCAAGGTTCGTTAGCTCTCGGTGCCAGTAAGGCCGAGACCTTGTGGCATATTGTATTACCAATGGCCGCTCCTGCGATGATTACCGGGCTAATTCTTGCGGTAGCGCGTGCCGCAGGGGAGACGGCTCCGTTGATGCTGGTTGGTGTTGTCAAATCTGCACCACTCCTGCCGGTTGATGGGGTTTTTCCGTTCCTCCATTTAGAACGCAAATTTATGCATTTAAGCTTCCAGATTTACGATATGGCTTTCCAAAGCCCCAATGTGGAAGCGGCACGGCCATTAGTTTTCGCCACTGCACTGTTGTTGGTTATTATTGTTGTTGGACTTAATTTGGCCGCTATCGGAATTCGTCATCATCTACGTGAAAAATACCGAGGTTTGATGCTGTGATTGAATTGTTTAACCCGCAGGATAACATATGGGACTTCTGATGCCTGATTCGCTGCCGTTATTTGATGTGCAGCAATTGACCCACGAGCAAACTGCACTGGCGGTAGAGAAGCTCAATTTATTTTATGGCGATAAACAGGTGCTGCACGATATTTCATTTAATGTGCCCAAACATCGTGTTACTGCGCTTATTGGCCCTTCCGGCTGTGGCAAGTCAACATTATTGCGCTGTTTCAATCGCATGAATGATTTGTTGGATAACTGTCATCTTGAAGGTGAAATTCGCCTTGGCGACGAAATTATCACAGATAAAACTACCGATGTTGCCGCATTGCGCCGGCGGGTAGGGATGGTGTTTCAGCGACCTAACCCATTCCCCAAATCAATTTATGAAAACGTGGTATACGGCCTGCGCTTACAAGGAATGCGTGATAGGCGGGTGCTGGATGATGCTGTCGAGCGCTCTCTGCGCGCAGCGGCCTTGTGGCACGAGGTCAAAGACCGACTGCGTGAAAATGCGTTTCGTCTCTCTAGTGGGCAGCAGCAGCGTTTAGTGATAGCCAGAGCTATTGCGATTGAGCCAGAAGTATTGTTATTGGATGAGCCAACATCGGCGCTAGACCCTATCTCAACCCTAACTATTGAAGAGTTAATCACCACATTAAAGCAGCAATATACCGTGGTATTAGTCACTCATAATATGCAGCAGGCAGCCCGAGTTTCAGACTACACCGCCTTTATTCATCAAGGGACGCTGGTGGAATACAATGATACCGATGCTTTGTTTACTTCACCGCATCAGCGGCGGACGGAGGATTATATTACCGGGCGTTATGGCTAGCACCCTTCATCTTTCAAGCCGCAGGGGTGTTGGCTGCTTTCATTCACCCGAATCACTTACCGATGTAAGCTCATCGGGATTCTCTCTCTTGCCGCCTTCCTGCAACTCGACATCTTTTGGGTCTATGTGGTCGACATCTTTCAAGCCGCAGGGGTGTTGGCTGCTTCTGGTCATTGGGTAGCAATAAGCATTTCTCAGGTTTTCACTTTATTTATCTCGCGTGATTTAAGTTTACACTTTCATGTGTCGCTGCTTATCTAAGTGACTATTGAATGGAAGCGTTAAGTGAAAGAATTACTGATAACTCAGCCTGATTTTATGGATACATTTCGCTGTGCGGGAACAGCATGTCGGGAGCACTGTTGTAAAAATCAGCATGTCATGCTTGATAGAAACCGTTATCAGAAATATATCAAAAGCCCTTATTCCGATATTAAACGTATTGCCGTTACCGAGATTTCTGTCACTCAAGCCAGCCTTGCGAGTTGGGCCAATATTATCCCTGATAACCAAGGGAATTGTCCCTTCCTTGATGAACAACAGTTATGTCAGATTTATAAACATGCAGGTATGAACGCATTAAGTCATCGTTGCGCCACTTACCCCCAAGTTGACCATATTTATAAAAATCAAAAAATTAAAAGTATGTTACTTTCCTGCCCGGAGGTTACCCGGCAGGTTTTATTTTCATCTAATGCATTAACATTACGTTTTTCTACTATCAACCAATATGACTATTACAAAGCACCTGAGATTGTGACTGAGGAGCGGTTGGTCAATCGTGCCTGTGCCACAATAACAGTGACCATTCCACGGGCCTCTATTGAAGAAAACCTGTGGGCGATAAACCAATTTTTGTACAGTTATCAAGTCAGCTATGATGTGAACAAAAATAAAATAGCCGAGATAGACAATCTGCGCATTGAATTAACGGCAAAAATAGAGGCGGGGGAGGCTGCTGATGCATTAATGGTTGTAGATGACGCACCGCTAATTCGTCGTGAACTCTTAGATTGCTTACGAGACTTTATGACTCAACTGCCTAATATTCGTGGAAGAAAAACACTGTCTATTTATACGGATACATTGCTGGAAAACTTCGCCGATAGACATCGTGATGTTGATAATAATGAACAGAAATTAAGTAACTTATGGCCGCAGCATATATGGCCTTTTTTCATACAACACAATTTAGTCTTTCGTCATTATTTTCTCTATCGTATTCACCATGATCAATTAGCTATGGGGGAAAAGCCAGCAGCCACAGTATTTAATCTACAGATTATTGATTATTTTTATTTAAAATTATTAATCAGTGCTCACCTCGCTAAAAATGAACAAATTAGTGACGATGATGTGGTTGATATTATCTATTCGTATCATGCTTGTCGTGAGTCCACTGACAGCGTCAGTCAGCAGTTTATGCAACAACTGACCGATTTTGCGGTAAGAGATGATTTTTCCATATTATCTTTACTCGTGTGAAAGAACATTTTCTCATGCGATTTAAGTTGGCCTGTGATTGTGTCGCTAGTTATCTATAAATGAGCAGTGATAAACAGGACTCTATTTCGTGAAAGAATTACAGATTATTCAACCGGACTTTGTCAAAAACTTCAATTGTATCGGTTCAGATTGCCGTGATCATTGTTGCAACGGCTGGGATATTGGTATCGATAAAAATACTTATCGTAAATATAAAAGTAGCCAAAACAAAACCATTCGGAATATTGCAATAAAGAATATTTTAGTCACTCGTACTAGCTTAGATGACTGGGCTAAAATTCGCCTTAAAGAAGATGGCAATTGTCCTTATCTTGATGAAGCTCGCTTGTGTGAAGTTCATAAGCGATTGGGGGGGGAGGCATTGAGCCATACATGTTCAACTTACCCACGAAGTCATCATCAATATCAATCCGAGAAATTTAATACGTTGACGTTGTCCTGCCCAGAGGTGACCCGATTAGTCCTGTTTAATCCTGATGCATTTCACTTTAACCATGAAGTGATAAACCAGAAAAATTATTTTAACGAGAGGAATATTAGCCCTGAAGGGCAGATGATTAATTTTTATTGCAATCAACTTATCCTTGTCCCTAATGAGAACTTTGAAGAGAATATTTATGGGGCGAATATTTTTATTCACTGTTGCCAAGATATTGATAAAAATTTAGAAGATAAAATACCGACAATCACAGGGCTATATGAGGCAATTTATACCAAGTTGGTATCGGGCGAGATAGGCAATGAAATGGTTAATATTCCATTCAATGCAAATGCACGCTGGCATTTTTTGATGATGTTTCAACGGCGGACGGTGAGCGCTTTACAGGTTAGAGGTCAAAAAATGTTGTTTAATTATATGGCCTTCTTAATTCATCACTTAATGAATGATGTGGATATTAATCAGCTAGAAGTACGCATGGCGTTGCTGAGCTCCACATGGAATAACAAAGTGATGCCTTTACTTAATCAACATCCACATATTTTACGTAATTTATTTCAGTATAACTTCTACCATAATCAGTTTGCATTGAGTGAAACCGAAGCGTTAAATAAAGATTTTTACGCCTATACTATTGATTACTTCATTATTAAATCGGTTATTAGCGCTTTTGTGATACATAATGACTCTTTAAGTGAGGACGATATTATCAATATTGTTTATTCATATAATATCTTTAGATTACATAATAAAGGTGCCCAAAACTTTTTGTTATCAAACATAGATGCAGTTAATGAGAATGATAATATCACCTTGCTTAACTTATTGAATTGATTGTATTCATATGTATTGGGGCCATGTGGCCCCAATCGACTAAGCACTCTTTATCGATGGCGTTTTATATTTAGCCAAGTATTGGGGCTGGAAAATGCACATACGAATGGCTGTGCGGTATTCACCATTGATAAAGAACTCTTGTTTCAGCTCACCTTCCAGTTCAAAGCCTAATTTGCTATAGATATGGATGGCTTTTTTATTCTCTTTATCGACGATCAGATAAAGTTTATACAAGTTCAGTACAGAAAAACCGTATTCCATCGCAAGTCTGGCAGCCGAACCAGCATAACCTTTGCCTTGATGGGCTGGGTCGATAATAATTTGAAACTCAGCGCGCCGGTGAATATGGTTAATTTCGACCAATTCAACCAAACCGACTTTGACTCCCTGACCTTCAATAATAAAGCGGCGTTCACTCTGATCATGAATATGTTTGTCGTACAGATCAGACAGTTCGACAAAGGCTTCGTAAGGTTCTTCAAACCAGTAGCGCATAACACTGGCATTATTATCTAACTGATGAACAAACGGCAGATCATCCCGTTCCAGTGGACGTAACCGGACGCTGCTGGTGGTAGACATACTTATTCCTCATAGGGCGACAGCGATTGCTGCCTCTGAAAATTATACTCTTATACCCTTCGTACTTGAAGTTACAGGTGTGTTGGTTGCGGTCAGTTATCCGAATCACTTGGCTTCGTAAGCTCATTGGGATGCGTTCCCTTACCGACTTCCTGCAATTTTAATGACTTTGGGTATCATAAAAGAATAAGCAAAAAGGCGCAGACCTTATCACGGGTTGCGCCTTTATTATGTGCTTTATTGGTGACTATTCAGCCGCGTAACCTTGTATAGGTAAGCGCTCACCATCCAACCAGGCCGCATTATCACGCATCAACAGACGGCCATCGGTGAACCAACTAACTACCAGTGGATAAATATTGTGTTCTTGAGTTTGCACTCTCTCGACCACATCCTCTTCACTATCATCACTGAAAATCGGGACTTTGGCTTGCAGGATAACGGGGCCGCCATCCAGCTCTTCAGTAACAAAATGTACCGAAGTGCCATGTTCCTGATCACCATTTTCCAGAGCCTGCCGATGGGTGTGCAAACCGGGATACTTCGGCAATAAGGAAGGGTGGATATTCAACATCCGGCCAGCATAATGCTGCACAAATTCCGGGCTGAGAATACGCATGTAACCCGCCAACACCAGTAAATCAGGCTGATATTGATCAATAGCCTGCGCCAATGCTAAATCAAAACTAGCACGGTCAGAGAATGCTTGAGCATCCAGCGCGTGAGCCGGAATCTCAGCTTGTGCCGCACGTTCCAAACCATAAGCCTGCGGATTATTGCTGAACACTGCACTGATTGTGCCTGCAATACGCCCTTGCTGCTGGGCGTCTATCAGTGCTTGCAAGTTGCTGCCCTGGCCGGAGACCAAAACTACGATTTTTTTCATATACCCTTCGTACTTGAAGCTGCAGGGGTGTTAGCTGCGCTCACTCACCCGAATCACTTACCTAAGTAAGCTCATCGGGATTCATTTACTTGCTGCCTGCCTGCCACTTCAATAACTTTGGGTATACCCTTCGACTTGAAGCTACAGGGGTGTTAGCTACGCTCACTCACCCGAATCACTTACCTAAGTAGGCTCATCGGGATTCATTTACTTGCTGCCTACCTGCCACTTCAATAACTTTGGGTATACCCTTCGACTTGAAGCTGCAGGGGCTAATGCCGTAAATAATATTATTGGTTAATAATAACCTGCTCTGCGCCTTCATTCGCAGCAGCAATTACGCCAATTTTCCAGGCTTTCTCACCCGATGCCGTCAGTAACTCAACTGCACGGTCAGCCAGTTCCGCCGGAAGGGCAACAACCATCCCGACACCGCAGTTAAATGTCCGATACATTTCGTGGCGGCTAACATTGCCGGCTTGCTGTAACCAGCTAAATACCGCAGGCCACTGCCAGCTTGTTTCGTCGATGACAGCTTGAGTCCCTTGTGGCAACACGCGCGGGATATTTTCCCAGAAACCGCCACCGGTCAGGTGAGCAATAGCGTGGATCTCCAGTTGCTCAATCAGACTAAGGATTGATTTGACGTAAATTTTGGTCGGCTCCAGCAGATGGTCAGCCAAAGATTTACCTTCTAATTGGGTCTGTTCCGGGTTGGTATGACTCACTTCCAGAATTTTACGTACCAGTGAATACCCATTGGAATGTGGGCCGCTGGCACCTAAAGCAACCAGAACATCACCGGGGGCAACTTTGCTGCCATCGATAATTTCAGATTTTTCGACCACGCCGACACAGAAGCCAGCGACGTCATAATCTTCACCGTGGTACATGCCCGGCATTTCGGCAGTTTCGCCACCAACCAGTGCACAACCTGATTGTTTACACCCTTCGGCAATCCCGGTAATGACACTGGCGGCAGTGTCTACATCCAGTTTGCCTGTAGCAAAATAGTCAAGGAAGAATAGCGGTTCTGCGCCTTGAACAACCAAGTCATTGACGCACATAGCGACTAAATCGATACCGATGGTATCGTGGCGTTTCAGGTCCATTGCTAGACGTAGCTTGGTGCCTACGCCATCGGTGCCTGAAACTAAAATAGGTTCACGGTATTTTTGCGGCAAAGCGCACAGGGCACCGAACCCGCCCAGTCCACCCATGACTTCAGGGCGACGGGTCTGTTTAACCACACCTTTTATGCGATCAACAAGGTCATTGCCGGCATCAATATCTACACCTGCGTCTTTATAGCTGAGAGAGGTTTTGTTGGTCACTGCGAGGTCCCCACGGCGGTTGGCTGTTTGAGCTTAGGAAGAAAACGCGACAATTCTAACAGCGCAGGCAAACGTTTGCGAGTAGCTTGTGATATCACCCTGATTTTTAGCTTTCTTGACTTAATAATGATTTTCTATTGATCTGAATCAGGCTATTCATTGTGGCGTTCAAAAAAAAAGGCGGTATAATCTCGCGATTTTTTTGGCCGTCAGCCGCCTAACCAGGAGAAAAATAATGAAGATCGTTGAGGTGAAACACCCGCTAGTAAAACATAAACTTGGTTTGATGCGTGAGAATGACATCAGTACGAAGCGCTTTCGCGAGTTAGCGTCTGAAGTGGGAAGTTTGCTGACTTACGTGGCAACCTCTGATCTGGAAACTGAAAAAGTGACCATCGAAGGTTGGAACGGGCCGGTTGAGGTAGATCAGATTAAAGGTAAGAAAATTACGGTGGTGCCTATCCTACGTGCCGGTTTGGGCATGATGGAAGGGGTATTGGAAAACGTACCGAGCGCCCGTATCAGTGTGGTGGGTGTTTATCGTGATGAAGTGACCCTAAAACCAGTGCCATATTTCCAAAAGCTGGTTTCCAATATCAATGAGCGCATGGCATTAGTTGTCGACCCGATGTTGGCAACCGGTGGTTCAATGATTGCAACCATTGATCTGCTGAAAAAAGCCGGCTGCCAGAGTATTAAAGTCTTGGTATTGGTTGCCGCGCCTGAAGGTATCAAAGCGTTGGAGGAAGCACATCCAGACGTCGAGCTATACACCGCTTCAATCGATCAGGGCTTGAACGAACACGGTTACATTATCCCAGGGTTGGGTGATGCCGGTGATAAGATTTTCGGAACAAAATAATAAGTGATGGCCGACTTGATAGTCGGCTTTTTTTTGGTCTGCCGTCCAGAATTAAATAACCTTGCCAGAGGATAAGAGAAAATGAGCCGTCGCACCATTGGGGTCAGTGAACGTCCGCCATTATTGCAAACGATTCCCTTGAGTTTTCAACACCTGTTCGCCATGTTTGGTGCCACCGTTTTAGTGCCGATTTTATTTAAGATTAACCCGGCAACGGTATTACTGTTTAACGGCATCGGTACATTGCTGTATTTGTTTATTTGTAAGGGAAAAATCCCGGCTTATCTGGGGTCTAGTTTTGCTTTTATTTCTCCGGTTTTGCTGTTACTCCCGCTGGGGTATGAAGTCGCATTGGGTGGTTTTATCATGTGCGGCGTGCTGTTTTGTCTGGTGGCGCTGATTGTAAAAAGAGCGGGCACTGGCTGGTTAAATGTTCTCTTCCCGCCCGCGGCGATGGGGGCGATTGTTGCTGTTATTGGCCTTGAGCTAGCCGGCGTTGCTGCCGGAATGGCGGGGTTACTGCCAGCTCAAGGAGTGACAGTCGATTCAACCACCATCATCATCTCAATGGTGACATTGGGTGTGACTATTCTTGGGTCGGTGCTGTTCCGTGGTTTCTTTGCCATTATCCCTATCCTAATTGGTGTGTTGGTTGGTTATGCCTTGTCATTCGTGATGGGCGTGGTGGATTTAACACCTATCCGTGATGCTCACTGGTTTGCCTTACCGACGTTCTATACACCTCGCTTTGAGTGGTTCGCAATTTTGACTATCTTGCCAGCGGCATTGGTTGTCATTGCCGAGCACATTGGACATTTGGTAGTGACGGCGAATATTGTGAAGAAAGATTTGATTCGTGACCCAGGTCTGCATCGCTCTATGTTTGCTAATGGTATTTCGACAGTCATTTCCGGTTTCTTTGGCTCAACACCGAATACCACTTATGGCGAGAATATTGGCGTTATGGCGATTACCCGTGTTTACAGTACTTGGGTTATCGGCGGAGCTGCCGTTTTGGCCATTATGCTCTCTTGTGTCGGTAAACTTGCTGCGGCTATTCAGGCGGTCCCAGTACCGGTCATGGGCGGTGTCTCATTATTGCTGTACGGAGTGATTGCTGCTTCTGGGATCCGTGTATTGATCGAGTCAAAAGTTGATTATAACAAAGCACAAAACTTGATCTTAACCTCAGTTATCCTGATTATCGGTGTCAGTGGCGCGAAAGTGAACATCGGTGCAACTGAATTGAAAGGTATGGCACTGGCAACGGTTGTAGGTATTGGCCTGAGTTTGCTGTTCAAAGTGATCAGTATGGTTCGTACCGAAGAAGAGATTATTGACGCGCCGGAAGAAGAATCGGTGCTTAAGTAAAAGTGATATCTGGCCGAGCGGTTATTGTCGGTTCGGCCAGTTTTTCGCCTCAGTTCAGGTTTTTATGCTGTTGGAATTTTTTGTGGTAAGCTTGCCATGTTTTCCCGCCCGTTTTGTTGGTTGAGGTGCTTCTGAATACGCCGGCACAGCTTTCACTGCCACTCTATCTTCCCGATGATGAAACTTTTGCCAGTTTTTATCCGGGGGAGAACCCGTCTCTATTAGCGGCGATCCAGTCTGCTGTTCACCAGTCTCATGGTAGTTATATCTATTTCTGGTCACGCGAAGGCGGTGGCCGCAGCCATCTGTTACATGCCGCTTGCGCTGAGTTATCACAAAAAGGCGAGGCTGTCGGTTATGTTCCACTAGATAAACGGGCCTATTTTGTGCCGGAAGTCCTTGATGGCATGGAGCAGTTAGCTCTGGTTTGTATTGATAATATTGAGTGCATTGCGGGTGATGAACAGTGGGAAATGGCGATATTTAATCTCTATAACCGCATTGTGGAAACCGGCCGTACTCGCTTATTCATTACCGGTGATCGCCCGCCGCGCCAATTAAATCTTGGTTTGCCAGATTTGGCTTCTCGCCTTGATTGGGGCCAGATTTATAAATTGCAGCCGCTGTCAGATGATGAAAAATTGCAGGCTTTGCAACTGCGCGCCAAATTACGTGGTTTTGAATTACCAGAAGATGTGGGCCGTTTTCTGCTCAAACGCCTAGATCGAGAAATGCGCACCCTTTTTATGACGCTAGATCAACTTGATCGCGCTTCTATCACCGCCCAACGTAAGCTGACTATTCCTTTTGTGAAAGAGATTTTGGGGTTGTAACCCTCTGCATCCTTGGGGCGCTGCAATGTTAACTACATTCAGTTACTCAGCCCCTCCATGGGCTTCGCCTCTTCGAGGCCATCTAAATCACGATAAAATCTCAAGCACCTGTTCTGGTGGGCGGCCAATGCGTGCTTGGCCCTGATAGACCACAATGGGGCGTTCGATAAGCTTAGGATTATCACTCATCGCTTGTAGCAACTGCGCCTGCGTTAGCGCTTTATCGGCCAGATTTAGTGTTTTGTAGAGTTCTTCTTTGGTGCGCATCAATTGACGAGCATCACTAAAATCTAGCTGTTGCAGTAATTCTTTCAGTGTAGCCACCGAGGGGGGAGTATCTAAATACAAAACCACCCGTGGCTTAATATCATGTTGTTCCAGAAGAGCGAGGGTCTCTCGGCTTTTGGAACAACGCGGATTGTGATAAATCGTGACGTCTTTCATTGTAACTTTCCTTAAGACTTCTGGTACTTGCGGAAGCGCTCATTCAATTGGCGCAGCTGGTCGATGCGGGCATCATAACGAGCCTGTTCCAAACTCCCTAATTTTACGCGTGCACTGGCATCACTGAGTAGCCCGATGGCTTGTGTCAGCTTGCCACTGAGCGCCAAACTTTCCGCACGAGCGGCTAATTCTTGGTCGCGTAAACCTTGCGCCGCCGCCGCTTGTGCCAGTAAATCCCAACCATTAGGGTCATTTGGATTGGCAAAAGTATAGCGGTTCAATAATTTAACGGCGGCAGCGGGTTGCCCACCTTGAACATACGCATTAGCCAAGTTGAGCTGCAACACCGGTTGTTCAACTTTTTGAGCCGCAATGGCTTTTTGTAGCCGTTCAATAGCCGGTGCTGGTTTGTTCTGGCCTAAATCGATATCTGTCATCAAATCAAGGAACCAAATATTGCCAGGCTGTTGGGTTAATAGGGGCTGTAGTTGGTTACGGGCTTCATCATACTTTTTGGCTTGATACCACAATATGGCTTGGCCATATTTAGCCGCCAGTTGCTCACGTGTAGTGCCTTTACTCAAGGTGTCTAGCAGGTCTGGCGTCAGACTATTTTCAGTTGAACCATACATCCCCAGAATACGCACTTTGGCAAATAAATAGTCTTGCGATGAGGCAATCGGGTGCGGTTTCATCTGATTGGCACGGTTGCGAGCATCGGATAATCGGCTGTCAGGTAAGGGGTGAGTCAGCAACATTTCGGGTGGTTTTGACGCATATCGTGACTGATCGGCTAATTTTTGCAGGAAATTAGGCATAGCTTGTGGATCAAATCCTGATCGTTGCAGCACTTGGATACCAATGCGATCAGCTTCTTGCTCATTGCCTTGTGTAAAACTGATAATACCTTGCTGGGCGCCTGCCAGCGTGCCGCTTAAGCCTGCCATACCCGCTTGAGGGCTGGCCATCGTCAATAGAATAGACCCTAATACGCCAACCCATGTCAGCGGGGCCATACGTTGCTGTTCTTCCATGGCCCGCGCCAGATGGCGCTGTGTGACATGGGATATTTCATGGGCTAAGACAGAAGCAAGCTCACTTTCGTTGTCGGTATAACGGAACAAGGCTGAGTGGAGCACCACATTGCCGCCAAAGAAAGCAAAGGCGTTTATCTGATCGTTATTAACCAGGTAGAAATGAAAGGGGGTACGTACAGAGTAGGCATTGGCGACGAGGCGATTGCCTAACGTATTTACGTATTGAGTTAAGAGCGGGTCATAAATCAGCGGGGTGCTAGCGCGCATTTGGCGGACATAGAAATCCCCCATGGCTTTTTCCTGATCAATGCTCAAGGTCGCGCCTGCCGAGGTACCGATATCAGGTAGCAAGTCTTGACTCTCAGCTTTCACAGGCATGGAGCCTGTGAGCAGTAAACTACTCAGGAGTGTGGCGATCACTGTTTTGCTTAACCGACCCGTTTTACTTAACTGGCCTGTTTGACGTAACCGACTTGTTTTACGTAACCAATATGTCATAAACGAGGTTGCCCCTACTAATGTAATGACAATTAGACTCCGAGATGTGTAAGAGTTCTTCTTCCTTGGTCTGCTCTCCAGTACAATCATCACGAAAGCGAGTTAGATCACAAAAAAAGGCTCAAATAGGTCAAAGGTTAAGCTCTTCATCCGTTGCTGAGACTTGCAACTATCTTAGTCAGCCTATCGTTATAAAGGAACAGTTATATAAAGGAATGGTGGCTAAGGCAATGGCGATAAAAGAATGGCTGTCGCGCAAAAATGGCCTTCGGGTTCAGCCTCTGTTTATCGGGGCGATTAAAGGAATTCGCCAACTTGCGGGTTTCTCATGGTACTTAAGGAGCAATTTCGGATGCTAGAGCTGTTGTTACAATGGTATCGTCGGCGTTTTACTGACCCGCAGGTTATCGCCTTACTGGTTATTCTGTTGGCCGGATTCTGCATTATCTACTTCTTCAGCGGTATCTTGGCGCCTCTGCTGGCCGCGATTGTGCTGGCGTATTTATTGGAGTGGCCAACGGCTCGGTTACAACGTATCGGTTGTTCGCGCCCGTGGGCGGCCAGTATCGTCTTGGTTGTTTTCGGTGGCATTATGCTGCTGGCGGTATTTGTAGTGGCGCCGACTGTCTGGCAGCAGGGCAATCTTCTGATATCCGATATGCCAAAAATGCTGAATAAATTCAATGCCTTTGCTCAGACATTGCCTTCTCGCTATCCCGCATTGGTGGATGCTGGCATTGTTGACATGATGGCAGAAAACCTGCGCAACAAGTTGTCTGGCATGGGCGAGTCGGTGGTTAAAATCTCTCTGGCTTCACTTATCGGCTTACTGACGTTGGCAATCTATTTGATTTTAGTGCCATTGATGCTGTTTTTTCTGCTTAAAGACAAAGAGCAGATGCTGAATGCCGTGCGGCGTATCTTGCCACGTAACCGTGGTTTAGCCGGGCAAGTGTGGTTGGAAATGAACCAGCAGATTACCAACTATATTCGCGGAAAAGTGCTGGAAATGGTGGTGGTCGGTATTGCCACATATTTAGTGTTCTTCGTGATGGGCATGAATTATGCGTTGTTGCTGGCGGTATTGGTCGGTTTTTCTGTTCTGATTCCCTACATTGGTGCAGTGATTGTGACGATCCCAGTCGTACTAGTCGCGTTATTCCAATGGGGTATTGGTGCTGATTTCTGGACTCTGTTTGTCGCCTATTTGGTCGTTCAAGGGCTGGATGGCAACTTACTGGTGCCCGTTCTGTTCTCTGAAGCCGTAAACCTGCATCCGTTGGTCATTATTCTGTCAGTTATCATCTTTGGCGGCATGTGGGGTTTTTGGGGCGTATTCTTTGCTATCCCGTTGGCGACATTGATTAAAGCGGTTATTCATGCGTGGCCGGAGGAGTTTATCCCTGACGCAGATTGACTATCCCCTGCGCCCTTGATGCTGCAGCGGTGTTAGCTGCGCTCACTCCCCCGAATCACTGACCGGTGTCAGCTCATCGGGATGAGTTTGCTGGCTGCCTTGCTGCAACAGCAATGGCTTTGGGGATATATTGCCCTTGATGCTGCAGCGGTGTTAGCTGCGCTCACTCCCCCGAATCACTGACAGGTGTCAGCTCATCGGGATGAGTTTGTTGGCTGCCTTGCTGCAACAGCAATGGCTTTGGGGATATATTGCCCTTGATGCTGTAGCGGTGTTAGCTGCACTCACTCCCCCGAATCACTGACAGGTGTCAATAAAAAGAGCGCTTAAGCGCTCTTTTTTGCAATGAAGGATAATGACGCGTGCATCATAACTTAGGCACTTTGGCGCAAGTAATCCATAACGATATCGTGGTGGTTAGTGGTTTTGAAGTTATCAAACACATGCTCCACCTTACCATCAGCATCAATTAAGAAACTGATACGATGGATGCCATCGTAGGTTTTCCCCATAAAACTTTTCTCACCCCAAACGCCAAATTGCTCGGAAACCTGATGGTCTTCATCAGACAACAGAGTGAAATTTAGCAGTTCTTTTTCGGCGAAACGCGACAGTTTTTCAGGCTTATCGGTGCTAATACCCAGCACCTCGACACCCGCTTTCTTCAATTCATCCATATTATCGCGCAGACCACAGGCTTGGACAGTACAGCCTGGTGTCATGGCTTTAGGATAAAAATAGACTAAGACACGTTGTCCCTGGAAGTCGGCCAAACTAATCTGCTCGCCATCTTGGTCGGGCAAACTAAACTTCGGCGCAATATCACCGGCTTTCAATGGGCTCATTACTAACTCTCCATTCGTGAGTCATGCTGTGGATAGTTCACAACGCTAATACTGCCTTGCGCGTTGAGTTCTGTACATAGCTGATAAAAGGCTTGTTCTATTAATGAACTGTTTTGGCTGGCGGGACTGTGTGCACTGATCTGGATATGCAACCGAGGAGGAATGTCACCTTCAGCCGGTTGAGTCTTAGAAACCAACTCCGCAATATTCATATTGTGACAATGGAACAGGTTGGTAAACCGTTCAATAATATGAGGGGAGTCATTCACTTCCACTTTGACCCATACTGTGGCAGGCATTGCTTTCTGATTTTGAGCATTGGTCCGCTTCATGACAATCAGTAAATCAAGCTCTGCCCCTTTTTGCGGCAAGGTTGATTCCAATAAGGTAATTGCGTTCCAACTGCCTGATAGCAGCATAATAAATGTGAACTCTTCACCAAACATGGCCAGCCGGCTATCTTCAATATTGCAACCGCAGCTACTGACATGGCGGGTGATGGTATTCACGATTCCAGGGCGGTCAGCACCGAGTGCGGTAATGACCAGATAATGTTCGTCAAGCTGCGGCAAAATCGCTCTTCCTGTCATGCTCTTTGGGGTTACCATGGTAAACATAAAAAAAACCTGCTGCCAAGCGCTTACAACACAGTTGTTTGCTTGCTTTTGGATAGAGGTCAAAAGTACCATGAGGGACTTGTTTAAGTAGGGGGTGGGCAATGTTTACGGGAAGTCCGATGTTTACAGGAAGCATAGTTGCACTGGTAACGCCGATGGACGACAAAGGTGCTGTCGATCGTGCGAGCCTGAAGAAACTTATTGATTATCATGTAGCCAGTGGAACTGCGGCGATTGTTTCCGTGGGAACGACGGGCGAATCAGCAACACTGAACCATGACGAGCACGTTGATGTGGTCATGCAGACGCTCGAACTGGCCGATGGCCGGATTCCTGTGATTGCCGGAACCGGGGCTAATGCTACCTCCGAAGCCATTTCGCTCACACAGCGCTTTAATAATACCGGTGTAGTGGGTTGCCTGACGGTGACGCCATATTATAACCGTCCTATGCAGGAAGGGTTATATCAGCATTTTAAAGCGATCGCAGAAAGTACCGATTTGCCACAAATTCTCTATAATGTGCCATCGCGTACAGGTTGCGATATGCTACCGCCAACGATTGCCCGCTTAGCCAAGATTAAAAATATTGTTGCCGTTAAAGAGGCAACAGGGAACTTAAGTCGTGTAAGTCAGATCCAAGTGCTGGTTGATGATGAAAATTTCATCCTGCTTAGTGGTGACGATGCGAGCGGGCTGGACTTTATGCAACTGGGCGGCAAAGGTGTTATTTCGGTGACAGCAAACATTGCTGCACGTGAAATGGTTGAACTTTGTGCACTGGCTGCGCAAGGTAACTTTGCCCAAGCACGCCGTTTGAATCAGCGCTTGATGCCGTTGCATCAGCATTTATTTGTAGAAGCAAACCCAATTCCGGTGAAATGGGCCGCGAAGAGACTGGGGCTCATGGCAAATGATACATTGCGTCTGCCAATGACTCCGTTGACCTCTCCGGCGGAACGGATTGTGGAAGACGCGCTGAAAAGCGCAGGTTTGCTGTAACTCTTAGGGAAATTTGATGGCAATATCATTGCAAAAGTCGACGGTGGTAACGGTTGTGGGTGTCTCGCTGGCAATGTTGCTGGCAGGTTGTACCACAGACCAACGCTACAAACGCCAGGTTGGCGGTGACGAGTCTTATCTTGAAGCTCCGGGGTTAAAACCTCTGAACTCACCGGCGGGGATGATTCTGCCTGTGCAAAATGGCGAGTATGATGTCCGTTCCGTCAACTCTCAAGGCGCTGTGGGCAAACAGTTGGATATTCGTCCTCCTGTACAGCCACTGGCATTGTTAAGCGGTTCTCGCGCTGAAAATGCCAACGATACCAGCAAGCTATTGTTAGAAAATAGCCCGCAGAATCGTAATCTGTGGACGCAGGTTACGCGCGTTCTTCAGGACAAAAACTGGACGATCGCCAGCCGTCAGGATGCCAACCAAACGCTGACAACTGATTGGATCAAATGGAACCGTGCAGATGAAGACGTTCAGTTTGAAGGCCGTTATCAGATAAGCGTACAAGAACAAGGTTATCAGTTGGCATTGGTGGTGAAATCCCTTGGTTTACAGCAAGGCGGGCAACCTGTTACCGGCTATACCGAAATTCAACGCTACAATGGTGCAATGTTGAATGCCATCGTAGAGGGCTTGGATAAAGTTCGTTCTGATAGCGAAAGCAACCAAGCGGCTCGTCGAGTCGGCGCGTTAGATGTTCAAAGTGGCAGCGATGATACCGGTTTACCGCAACTGATTGTTCGCGCACCTTATGCTGTGCTGTGGGAACGTCTGCCAGCCGCACTTGAAAAAGTCGGTATGAAAGTGACAGATCGCAGCCGTCCACTGGGTACGATTAACGTTACCGTTAAATCGATGAGCAGCAGCAGTTGGGATGCGCTAGGTGCTAAAGATCCAGAATTGCCAGAGGGTGATTATAAGTTGCAAGTCGGTGACCTTGATAACCGCAGTAGCTTACAGTTCATCGGCCCTAAAGGGCAGACACTCACCCAGTCGCAGAATGATGCACTGGTAGCTGTGTTCCAGGCGGCACTTAGCCAGACAAGTGCAACAAGTACCAAATAAAACCAAAGGGGCTTCGGCCCCTTTAATCCCGTCGTACTTCAAGCTGCATGTGCGTTGGCTGCGTTCAATCACCCGAATCACTTGACTTTGTAAGCTCATCGGGGTTTTCTCTCTTGCTGCCTTCCTGCAACTCGAATTATTTAGGGCTTATTCATTTTATGGCAAGTTACACTTTCACATTACTGGAGTAATAAGATGCAAAAGCTAGCTGAGTTGTATCGTGGCAAGGCGAAGACCGTCTATACCACCGAAAATCCTGACCTATTGGTATTGGAGTTCCGTAACGATACGTCAGCACTGGATGGTCAGCGCATTGAGCAGTTTGATCGTAAAGGCATGGTGAATAACAAATTTAACCATTTCATTATGGCTAAATTGGAAGAAGCCGGGATTCCTACCCAAATGGAAGGTTTGCTGTCAGATACAGAAGTGCTGGTGAAAAAACTGGAAATGATCCCGGTTGAGTGTGTGATTCGCAACCGCGCTGCTGGCTCTTTGGTTAAACGCCTGGGTATTGAAGAAGGCTTGCCGCTGAATCCTCCGCTGTTTGATCTGTTTTTGAAAAACGATGCCATGCATGACCCGATGGTCAATGAGTCTTACTGCAAAACCTTCGGTTGGGCGACAGAAGCACAATTGGCACGGATGAAAGAACTGAGCTATTTGGCCAATGACGTACTGAGCAAAATCTTCGATGATGCGGATTTAATCTTGGTGGACTTTAAATTGGAATTTGGTTTGTTCAAGGGTGAAGTCGTTTTAGGTGATGAATTCTCACCAGATGGTAGCCGTTTGTGGGATAAGAATACCCTGAACAAGATGGACAAAGACCGTTATCGTCAAAGTTTGGGTGGTTTGATTGAAGCCTACGAGGAAGTTGCACACCGTATCGGCGTAAAATTAGACTAACCGCGCAATCGATTACGTTTTCATGTTTAAGGGAGGTAATCTCTATCTCCCTTCAAAAATGCCAAATCTCCCCCCTGAATACTGATCATTTTCTCTTTTAATGGTATTAGCTCCATAGATTTCCTACGATAATGTGTAAGGAATATCTTTGGGAGTACAGCTATGCGTTGGCAAGGTCGTCGTGAAAGTGACAATGTGGAAGACAGACGGGGTAATTCATCAGGCGGCGGCGGGGGTTTTCGCCCCCCCATTGGTGGCAAAGGCGGTCTGGTTATTCTAATTGTGGTGCTGGTTGCGGGTTACTATGGCGTTGATCTGACACCGTTATTAAATGGCAGTGACCCAATGTCACAAAGCCAAACACAGCAAAGTCCACCACGTTCTGTCAGTGCGAAAGATGACCAATATGCCAAATTTACCTCGGTGGTGCTGGCGGATACTGAAGACACCTGGAAACCTATTTTCCAAAAGATGGGGCGCGCATATCAGGAGCCGAAATTGGTGATGTACCGTGGCGCCACTCGCACCGGTTGTGGTACAGGCCAGTCGGTTATGGGGCCATTTTATTGCCCGGCGGACAGCACGGTGTATATCGATCTCTCTTTTTATGAAGATATGAAAAATAAACTGGGAGCAGACGGTGACTTCGCTCAGGCTTATGTCATTGCGCATGAAGTTGGGCATCATGTGCAGCATTTGATGGGGATTGATACTAAAGTGCGCCAACAGCAGCAAGGTGCATCTCAGGCTGAAGCTAACCGCTTGTCGGTGAAAATGGAGTTGCAGGCGGACTGTTTTGCTGGTGTGTGGGGGAAAGCCATGGAAGCGCAAAATGTGCTGGAAGTGGGGGACTTACAAGAAGCCCTGAATGCTGCTCAGGCCATTGGTGATGATCGATTACAGCAACAAAGTACCGGGCGTGTTGTACCAGACAGCTTCACTCATGGTACTTCAGCACAGCGTTATGCTTGGTTTAAACGTGGTTTTGACAGTGGTGATCCTAACAGCTGCAACACCTTTGCCAGCCGTGAATAGCGCTAGAACCTCAACCCAGCAGAGACTATCATAAGACCACTTTTTGCCGGCGCATTCGCCGCCGGCATTTTATTGTAAGGCAGGGATAACCATGGCCGCTCTCGACCCAACTTTACTCATCCTGTTAGTGCTGGCAGCCCTTGGCATCATCAGCCATAACATGACTGTTACACTAGCCATTCTGGCACTCATTGCTGTTCGTATTACCCCGCTGAATCAGTTTTTCCCGTGGATAGAAAAGTATGGTTTAACCATCGGTATCTTGATATTGACCATTGGCGTGATGACGCCGATTGCCAGTGGAAAAATCAGTGCTAGCGAAGTATTGCACTCCTTTATTCAATGGAAGTCGATCTTAGCGATCGTCGTCGGTGTGGCAGTTTCTTGGCTTGGTGGGCGCGGTGTCTCGTTAATGACGCATCAGCCGTCAGTGGTAGCGGGCTTATTAGTCGGAACGGTTTTGGGGGTGGCGCTATTCCGCGGTGTGCCAGTCGGGCCGTTGATTGCCGCTGGGCTGCTGTCGTTGGTGATCGGAAAATCCTAGCGTGAACCATGAAAGTATTCCCTATCAGTCGATTGCCGCCCTCCAATCATTGATGGCGCAGCAGGGGATCCGGCGTTTATTGGTGCTCAGTGGCCATGCAGACTGGTCACGACAGCAGGCTCTGGTGCTGCGTGAGTTGTCAGGGGATTGGTTATGGATGGGGGAGGCCCTCCCTGACAGTGTTAATGGCATCCGCCCGACAGCGGCGAAAACATTGCTGGGTCAGGAGTGGTTGCATGCCGTATTTGATGCCACTGATGGCTTGAATACTGAAGCGCTGGCGGTGTTGGCTGGCACATTACAGGCGGGTAGTTGGCTGGTGCTGCTAGTACCCGAGTGGAGTCATTGGCCGCATCTGCCCGACAGTGACAGCTTGCGCTGGAGCGAGCAGGGCATACCTATTGCCACACCGAATTTTATCCATCATGTACAGCACCAAATTTTGGCTGATCCTGATGTGGTTTTATGGCAACAGGGGCAGCCATTATCCTTGCCTGCGGGACAATCTCATCCAGCCTGGCAACCGCCCGATGGCTCACCAACCGCGGAACAGCACGACATTCTTGAGCGCTTAATGCAGGCAAAAAGTGGCGTCTGGGTGCTGACGGCGGCCCGAGGCCGAGGGAAGTCGACACTCGCCGGAATGCTGGTGGCACAATGGCCGGGCACCTGCTGGGTCACCGGGCCGGGTAAAGCAGCGACTCAAGTATTAAGCCAGCGCGCGGGGAGCCGAACACACTTTTGGGCACCGGACGCGCTATTGGATCATTGCCAGAAAAATGATGTCAGTGAAGTTGATTGGTTATTGATTGATGAAGCCGCCGCTATCCCGACCGCCCTCTTATCGGCGCTTTTGGCTTACTTCCCACGGGCATTGTTAACCACCACAGTGCAAGGGTATGAGGGGACTGGGCGCGGCTTCTTGTTGAAATTTTGCGCCACGTTGAGTGATTGGCACCACTTAACACTGACGGATCCGATTCGTTGGGCGCGGCACGATCCGCTGGAGCACATAGTGGATGACATCATGCTATTTAATGATGAACTGCCTACGGCCAACTCTCTTGATGCACCGATTGACATCCTCCCCTGTGAGCAGCGCGTTTGGCAGGACAATCCTGAATTATTGCGCCACTTCTATGGCCTACTTTCCAGTGCACATTACCGCACCACCCCTCTTGATCTTCGACGTTTGATGGATGCGCCGGGAATGCATTTCTCAGCGGCGAAAGCGGCAGATTCCGTGATTGGTGCCTTGTGGCTGGTGGATGAGGGGGGATTGAAAAGTGAGCTAGCACAGGATGTGTGGGCTGGCAGGCGGCGACCTAAGGGCAGTTTGGTCGCCCAATCACTGGCCGCTCATAGTGGGCAATGGCAGGCCCCCATGTTGTTATCGCGACGTATTAGCCGGGTGGCGGTAGCGCCATTGTGGCGGCATCAAGGGATTGCCCGGCAGATGATCACTGCACAACTGGCGCGTGCGCAACAGGACACACTTGATTTTCTTTCGGTCAGCTTTGGCTATACCACAGAGTTAGAGGCATTCTGGCGTGCCTGCGGTTTTTATCTGGTGCGTATTGGTAGCCACCGAGAAGCCAGTAGTGGCTGTTATGCTGCGATGGCGATATTGCCATTGAGTCGCGCAGGGCAATCTCTCTGTGACTCAGCACGACAACAATTAGTGCGTGATTGGTATTGGTTACAGCCATGGATTGATCTGGAAACGCCATTATCACTGTCACTGCCAAAATCTGTTGATACTTCCCTAAACGATGACGACTGGCGAGAACTTGCCGGATTTGCTTTTGCTTTCCGTTCATTGGAAGCCACTCTACCTGCTTTGCAGCGATTGTTATTGCAGACAGAGTTACCTCTTGTGGCATTACGGCAATATTTGCAACAGAGGAGGCCGTCAGCAGAAATTGTTAAACATTTAGGGATTTCAGGTCGCAAGGCATTGATGGCTCAGTGGCGGCAAGAGGCCGCGCAGGGGATGGCGGCAGTTGATGTTATTAAGGTGGGGTTAATGAGGGAGTGGGTTAGCTCGTTATGTCGGTGATTTGGTTGAGGTATAGGAGGGCAGGTCGTTGCTCATCTTATGTCAACCTAACCGGATCATCTGAACCGATATCAACCGAAACCAATACCATGCTCATCAACACTGATCATCAATAATTCCCACCAACTTCATCAATAAAACCTAATATCCCTACCAAACCAACAGCGTATAGTCATTTTATTAACACTTAACCATAAAAGGCCCAGTAATGAGTCAGAAGAATATCGTGGTGCAGCAACCGACAAAACCAGAACAATTAATTTTATTGTTTCATGGGGTTGGCGATAGCGCGGCTGGAATGGCTCCGGTAGGGAGTCACTTTGCACACGCTTTTCCTCAGGCGCTGGTGGTTAGTATTGATGGGCCTTTTGCCAGTGGCATGGGCAGTGGTCGGCAGTGGTTTTCAGTACAAGGAATCACTGAAGAAGGCCGTCAAGGGCGTGTTGATGAAGTGATGCCGCAATTCATTGCTACTGTGCATCATTGGCAGCAGCAAAGTGGCCTGAGTGCACAGCAAACGACGTTAGTAGGCTTCTCACAAGGGACAATCATGTCCTTGGAGGGGGTGAAAGCACAGCCTCAATTAGCAGGGCAGGTTATCGGATTTAGCGGCCGTTTCGCCACTCTGCCGCAACAGCCAATCACGGATGTGGCGATTCATCTGATTCACGGAGAGCTGGATGGGGTCATCCGGGTTGAGCATGCCAAAGCCGCAGTCAGCAGTTTAATGGCATTAGGCAATCAGGCAACGCTGGATTTAGATGCCAATACTGGGCATGGCATTAATCAACCGATGTTGGAACGCGCTATTGCCCGACTGCATCAGGATATTGCAGAGAAGTAATGAGTGTTAGCGAAGGGTGGCCCCTTCGCTTTACGTCGCCTACTTACTTTTTCTTGTCTTTATCCGGCCAATCGTCGTCGTCGTCCCACTGTGCATTATTATCACGGTGTGGGGGTAACTCCGGCTTATTGCTTAAAAACTTCTTATGGTCAAGTCGGCGTAACTCTTTGATGCCGTTTAAAATAATGCCCACCAGAAGGATAAGGACTATCCACCAGTAATCTGCTAGCCAATGCATGGTTTATTTCCTATAAAGCGTGAAAATATCATAGGTAAATGGCGGGTAAGCCACTCACTGCCTGCCACATCCTGTGACTGCCAGGCTTCCAGCAGAATTGCTGGGGTCAATAAATGTTCTGCTGTTTTTGCCAGAGGGCGATAACTCAGATGCCAAGGTTCTGCCGCGACACCGCCGGTGTCTTCATTGAAGGGCCGGTAAAAACCAAACTCATCCATATGGGTATCAAGCCATTGGGTTAGCGGGTAAAAATAGCCACCTGACAAATATTCCCACGGCTCCAGTTGGAGTTTTGCCTCCGCAGGTAACAGTGATGGGTCATAAATATCCAAATCACTGCCCCAATGGTGGCGGCTGGCTCCCGGTAGTGCTGACCAGCGCAAAATGGCTTCACAACGCGCCGCAGCGTCAAGTTGAGAAACGTCTATTGGTTGGCTGTCTTTATCTAATACTGGTCGCTCGCCGCGAAATTTACCATTCCAGATAGCTAATTGGCGGTCAAAATCACGAAAAGTGCTGGCAGGTTGCAAATTAAAACCCGCCACTTTTGCTGCCTGTTGCATGGACAGAAAAGCGGCCACCGCTTCAGGCTGCATCCGATGGTTACCCGTCAATACCACCAAATGGTCTGTTGAGCGCCCGGTAAGCATCTGCGGGGTTATCATGCGATAAGTTGCTCCATGATTCTCTGATACATCCTGCTGAGTAGCTGTAAATCAGCGGCGTGGACGCATTCATTCACTTTATGGATGGTGGCATTGACCGGGCCAAGTTCAACCACTTGTGCTCCCATTAAGGCGATAAAACGACCATCTGAAGTGCCACCGGTGGTTAATAACTGCGGTGTTATTTCAGCGTAATGCTCAACGGCGTTAACCACGGCATCCACCAATGCGCCGCGTGCAGTCAGGAACGGTTGGCCGGACAGCACCCACTCCAAAGTATAATTGAGTTGATGACGTTCCAATAATGCTTCAACCCGCTGCTTGATCATGCTGTCGGTCAACTCAGTGCTGAAGCGGAAGTTGAACTGAACATAGAACTCGCCGGGAATCACGTTATTGCTACCAGTACCGGCATGCAGGTTTGCGATTTGCATGCTGGTTGCAGGGAAGAACTCGTTGCCTTCATCCCATTGGGTTGCCACCAGCTCATTGAGGGCTGGCATCGCACGGTGAACCGGGTTATCTGCCAGATGAGGATAGGCCACATGTCCTTGAATACCGTGGATATGCAAGTTAGCGGTAATTGAACCACGACGGCCATTTTTGACGACATCACCGACACGCTCAGTACTTGATGGTTCGCCAACCAGACAATAATCCAGCCGCTCATTACGTGCCATCAGGGCGTTAACGACTTTCACGGTGCCGTTAATCGCTCTGGCTTCTTCGTCGGAGGTAATCATAAATGCCAATCGGCCTTTATGGTCGGGGTGTGCGGCAACAAAACGTTCAGCAGCAACGACCATAGCAGCCAGTGAACCTTTCATGTCGGCAGCCCCTCGACCGTAGAGCATACCGTCGCGAATGGTGGGTTCAAAAGGGGGAGTGGTCCACTGTTTTTCATCACCGGTAGGTACTACGTCAGTATGACCAGCAAACGCCAGTGTTTCCCCTTCGCCGCGCCATGCCCAGAAATTGAGGGTGTCGCCAAAATTCATGGGTTCGACGGTAAAGCCGATAGCTTCCAGGCGCTGAATCATGATCTCTTGGCAGCCCGCATCGTCAGGGCTAAGTGACGGGCGTTTAATCAGTTGTTGGGCCAGTTCGATTACCGGACAGAACATGTTATTGCACCTCAATAGCGGTTTGGTTATGTATAAAGTCTTGGTAACTTTCAATATTGAAGCCGAGTAGCATCTCGCCATTCGTGGCTTCTAACAGCGGGCGTTTGATTATCGCGGGCTGCTCTAACATCAGGACTTTGGCAGCTTGTGCATCGGTAATTGCATCACGCTGATCTTGCGGCAATTTCCGCCAAGTGGTGCCGCGAGTATTGAGCAGTGGTTCCCAACCCAGCTTATCGATAAAACGTTGTAGGTGCGCGTCACTCAATCCATCTGCACGGTAATCGTGAAACTGATAGGCGATACCTTGTTCTTCCAGCCAGCGGCGGGCCTTTTTTATGGTGTCACAATTTTTAATGCCATAAAGGCGCAATGATGGGGTTGCTGGATTATCTGACATGGAAAAATAGTCTCTCGGCTAGAATGGCAAATCAGGCCAGCCACTGATAAGGCTGGCCGAGCTATTTGCCCATAATGCGGGAAAATGGGGTTTGAATCCAGACAGCTATGAGCAGATGAGCCGCTAAACGTACATCTGCCGTCTGAAGGATTAGCTTATACGGTCAAGGTCAGCAGCGTATTGGCGAATCGCTTTTTGGTAGAGGCTGATTTCTTGATGATTTGAGGTGTCAGCCAGCAATATCAATAATGCAGCGACTGCCTCTTTGGTTTCACCTAGATTGTATAAGGTCATCGCCCGAAATAAGGTTATCTCTTTCGCCTGTGGGAAATGAGCTAATGCCGCGTCAAATGTGTCTAATGACGCCTGATATAACCCCAGAGATCGGTAAGTACTGCCCAGCCCTAGATAGGCTTCCTGTAGCTCAATACCCGCCAAATGGTGCTCAATAGCAGCACGATAGAAAGGGATAGCTTGCAGTTCCAACCCTTGCACATCATAAAGAGAGGCAATTTTATACAGCAGACTGGGGTTGTCAGGTGAGCTGCGCAGTAAATTTTGCGCCATGGCCACCGCATCATCATAACGGCCCAGTTCTTTTAGCGAATCAATGGAGTGTTTCATGGTTTTGCTCTGCATTTTGCCAACAACGGATTATGTCAGAAATGGCGTTTACCCTCGTATATCTCAGCACGCTACTCCGTAAGTCGGTCAATTTCAATATATCAGCGATAGATCTCATTTTCGCGATGGCATAAGCCTGCCTTCCGTTTTGACTGTTCAAAAAATAGGCGTATAATTGATCGCGATAATTAGAGAGGATGTTATGGTTGAATTTGAGTTAAGCACGTGGAAAGAGTTTATCGATGCTATGCTGCGTAAGGCATAAGCGAATAAACCAGCAGTAAGAATAATTATCTTTTTGTTGTTTTATCGATATACCAGGGGCGAGTTATCGCTCGCAGAAAGGCAGAGACCAATTAAGGTGTCTGCCTTTTTTATGCCCTTCATTCTTGGAGCCGCAAGGGATAAGTTACCGCTCCAATACCGTTGTAAGCTGCTTATTTTTGCTCTTTAGCGCGTGGTGGTCGGCCAGGGAAGCGGCGGCGCACCAAGACAAAGAACAAAGGCACAAAGAAAATGGCCAATACCGTCGCGGAAATCATGCCACCCATCACACCTGTACCGACGGCATGCTGGCTGCCAGAACCCGCTCCTTGGCTGATGGCCATTGGCAATACACCAAAGATAAATGCCAGTGACGTCATCAGAATGGGCCTTAAGCGCTGACGAGAGGCTTCCAGTGTCGCCTCCACCAGATCTTTGCCCCTATTATTTAACTCACTGGCAAACTCGACAATCAAGATGGCGTTTTTGGCCGATAGCCCGATGATAGTCAACAACCCCACTTGGAAATAAACGTCATTTTCCAGGCCGCGCATCCAGGTTGCGGCAACCGCCCCAATGACCCCAAGGGGGACAACCAGCATCACAGAGAAGGGGATTGACCAACTCTCATACAATGCTGCCAGACATAAGAACACCACCAACAGCGAAATTGCGTATAGGGCAGGAGCCTGTGAACCGGATAGCCGCTCTTGATAAGACATTCCTGTCCACTCCAGCCCGAAGCCATTTGGCAACTGTTTGACCAAATTTTCCATCACATTCATGGCAGTACCGGTACTGACTCCCGGAGCAGCCTCGCCAACGATTTCCAGCGCGGAATAGCCGTTATAGCGCTCCAGCCGTGGTGAGCCATATTCCCAACGCGTGGTCGAAAATGCAGAGAAAGGCACCATGCCGCCGCTTTTATTGCGCACAAACCATTTATTGACGTCTTCCGGCAACATGCGGGCGGTGGCTTCTGATTGAACATAAACTTTCTTCACTCGGCCACGATCTACAAAGTCATTGACGTAAGTTGAACCCCACGCGGTTTTGAGCGTGTTATTAATATCATCCAATGACACCCCTAGCGCCTGTGCTTTGCGTTGATCGATATCGATCTGCAATTGTGGGCTATCATCCAACCCATTATGTCGTACTCGGGTGAGCGCTGGGTCTTTGGATGCCATTTGCAACAATTGGTCGCGGGCTGCCATTAATTTATCGTGGCCTAAACCGCCGTGATCTTGTAATTCCATATCAAAACCGGATGAGCCACCCAAACCTGAAATGGCGGGCGGGCTACTGACGGACACTCGCGCCTCGGCTATTTTATTAAAGACCTTGGTGGCGCGTTCAATAATCGCAAAAGAGGAGTCGTCGCTGTCTGTGCGTTGATCCCAATCCGCCAGCCGAATGAACAAGCGCGCTACGTTTTGTCCATTACCACCGGGGCCGGAACCTACCGTTGAAAATACCGACAGAACATTATTTTTTTCTTCTGTCAGAAAGTAGTTCTCCACCTTCTCGACCACTTTCAGCGTCTGTTGCTGCGTTGATCCGACAGGAAGCTGCACTTGTGCCATAAAGACGCCTCGGTCTTCTAAGGGCAAGAAAGAGGTCGGCAGCTTGATGAACAGCAGCGCCAATCCACCCAAGAGCAATAAATACAGCAGCATATAGCGTAAACTGTGGTGTAAAACACGAGCAACCCCCCGCTCGTAGCGGTGGGCACTGCGGTCAAACATGCGGTTAAACCAGCCAAAGAAACCGCGCTTGGCGTGATGATGCCCCGGTTTGATGGGCTTTAGCATGGTAGCGCACAGTGCAGGGGTGAGAATCAGCGCGACTAATACGGAGAGCACCATGGCTGACACAATAGTGATAGAGAACTGGCGATAAATAGCCCCGGTCGTTCCTCCGAAGAAAGCCATGGGGATGAATACGGCTGACAGTACTAGTGCAATACCCACCAGAGCACCTTGAATTTGCCCCATAGATTTACGGGTAGCCTCGCGCGGATCAAGCCCTTCCTCACTCATCACGCGCTCAACGTTTTCCACCACCACGATAGCATCGTCAACTAATAGGCCGATGGCCAACACGATGGCGAACATGGTGAGTGTATTGATACTAAAACCGAATGCCGACAGTATTGCGAAAGTCCCTAATAGCACGACCGGGACGGCAATCGTCGGGATCAACGTGGCACGGAAGTTTTGTAAAAACAGATACATCACCAGGAAAACCAATAGGATGGCTTCCAGCAGTGTTTTGACCACGTCCTTGATGGAGGCTTTAACAAAAGGGGTGGTTTCATAAGCAATTTTGGCTTCAAGGCCATGCGGAAAGAAAGGGGTTAACTCGGCAATACGCGCTTTAACCAATTCATCAGTTTGTAGCTCATTGGCGCCTGATGCCAGTTTGATGCTCATACCGGATGCCGCTTGCCCATTAAAACGGCTCAGATAGTCATACTTCTCTGCCCCCATCTCAATTTTGGCGACATCTCCCAAAGTGACCAGTGACCCATCCTGATTGACACGCAGCGTGATTTCCCGGAATTGCTCTGGTGTTTGTAATTGTGCTTGAGCATTAATGGTGGCATTCAGTGCCTGGTTATCTACAGAGGGGGTTCCGCCTAATTGCCCCACCGCTATCTGGCTATTCTGTGATTGGATCGCGGTGACAACATCCTGCGTAGTCAGTTGGTAATTATTGAGTTTATTGGGGTCCAGCCAGATACGCATGGCATATTGCGAACCAAAAGCATCAATGCTACCCACCCCCTCAATACGGCTAAGAGGGTCTTGTAAATTACTGGCGACATAGTCGGCAATATCTTGTTTATCCATGCTGCCGTCGGTGGAAACAAATGCCACCATCATCAACGTGTTATCGCCCGATTTAGAGACCGAAACGCCTTGCTGCTGCACATCTTGGGGGAGTTTTTTAATAGCAGATTGCAATTGATTCTGAACCTGCTGCATCGCTTCATTAGGGTTAGTACCGGCCTGAAAAGTCAGGGTGATGGATGCACTGCCAGAGTTACTGCTTTGTGATGACATATACAGCAGATTATCCAAGCCCGTCATACTTTGTTCGATGACCTGTGTGACGGTGTTTTCCAGTGTTTGTGCTGAGGCTCCGGGGTATGAGGCACTGATGCGCACATTGGGTGGCGCCAGATTTGGATATTGCTCAACAGGCAAGGTTGAGATTGCTAATGCGCCAGTAAGACACAAAATTATCGCCAAGACCCAAGCAAAAATCGGGCGGTCGATGAAAAAGTTTGCCATGCAGTGCCAGCCTCTATAAAGAAAGATCAAAATTAGATACAGCAGAATCCACTGTGCACTTTACGCGGGAATGCGGCATAAAACGTGAAGAAAATAAGGAGAACCTGTAAAAAACATCGATATAACCGAGTTAATTCACATCAATAGAGAAAAGAGTGGTAAAGCGGTATTTTGGCAGGCATCAAATACCCTTTTCGGACTTGGGCTTGTTGGAGGCTAACTGCAACTTCAATGGCTTTAGGTATAGACTAATGAGTAGTGATTCAACTGAGGAAAGTGTTATGGAACTTAATCCGGTATTTGCCCGCCGTCTCTATCTTTGTTGGTTAATCAGCCGTGGTGATGATTCGCTCAATGTGCCGCGTTTGATGGAATTGACCGGCTGGCCGCGGCGAACAATTCAAGATGTGTTGAAAGCGCTACCGGGTTTGGGGGTCACACTGACATTTGTGCAGCAAGGGGCGCGCAATAATGCCGGTTTTTACCAGTTGGAGGGCTGGGGGCCATTAAATAAAAGATGGGTATACGATAACCATAATCTTATTTTAGCGGCTATTGAACAACCAAATAGTTCGCCAGCCATTAAATAACAGTACGGGTTTTAATATTTTTTATTTTCCAAAAACATGATAGTTGCTGCTACACGTGAACGCACATTCAGCTTACGTAATAAATTACGGATGTGCACTTTTACGGTTTCTTCCGAAATGTGTAACTCAAAGGCGACTTGTTTATTGGACATCCCACGCGCGACTTCTTGCAGTACATCTAATTCGCGTTCGGTTAATTCAGCAAATGGGTTTACCTGTTCGTGACGAGAAGATAAATACTGCGCGACCTCTTCACTGAATACTTTTTCACCTTTTGCAGCATGGCGGATATTTTCCAGCAATATTTCCGGTTCGCTGTCTTTGAGCAGATATCCGTCGGCGCCTGCGTCTATCATGGCGTACACATCACTGCGCGCATCAGAAACGGTTAGAACAATGATTCGCGCATCAATATCTTTGTCACGCAAAGCTTTCAAGGTGTCCAGCCCGGTCATGCCTTTCATATTCAAATCGAGCAGAATGACATCTGGCTGACATTCCGCCGCTTTGGTAATGGCATCGCTACCACAGTTGGCTTCAGCAACAACGTCAAAGTTGCTATCCAGCTCAAGTAACTGCCTAATACCACGGCGCATTAGGGGATGATCGTCAACGATCATGATAGTGTGACTTTTGGTCATGATAAGTAATGTCCCTGTAACCGATAGCATTAAATGTCTGGCTGTTGAACGTGGATTATTTAGGGCCGTTAATTTGGCAGACCATTTTATCCATCATAGTTAGTTAAACCACGATCAAAGTGTACCGTAGTCTCACTGATTTCTTGCTGTAATTCTCTTGCGTAGTATAAAAGGGTTCCCGACAGATCTCTATTTATACCCGCGAAAAGGAAGTGTGGTTGTGTTAAATTCAGGGCGAAGTCATTCCGCCGCACCACTTTATCTGAGGAAATAATTATCAAATGACGGTTTTCTTTTGATAGCGATTCTCATTAAGCAAATCGTTATATAAAAAATGTAATAACGCAAATAGATTTAACAGCGAGAAAACTCGCTAATAACCACTAAATTAATTGATCTTGCTCAATATCTCCCCCCGATTAACCCTAAAGAGTAATTATTTTATTACTCATTATTCTGTATCTAATACACAAACACTGGGGAAATTCTCCTATTATATAAACAATAATCATTACCATTAGTCCGATATAAATATTTGGACTTAAGTGAACAGTCTTCATAGCTACTCGCGGGCGCGCCAGCAGATGTTAAGGATATCAGCATGACTGATTTATCACGGCGTAAATTGCTGACTGGTTTTTGGCAAGCGGGTAAACAGCAACCCACAGCGACCCGCCCCCCTTGGTCGGTCTTAGAAGCTGATTTTATAGCCGGTTGTACTCGTTGCCATGACTGTGTTGCTGCCTGTGAAACCGGCGTATTGGTGGCAGGTAGTGGTGGATTCCCCGAAATAGATTTCCAACGTGCTGAGTGCACTTTTTGCCAAGCCTGTGTGCAGGTCTGTAAAGCGGGTGTTTTTACCTCGACGGATCTGGCTGCCTGGTCACTTAAAATTAACATCTCGGACCGCTGTTTACCTTTTCACAATATTGAATGTCGCAGTTGTCAGGACAGTTGTGAAACTAGGGCGATTAGATTTCGTCCACGTCTGAATGGTATTGCTCAGCCCGAATTAGACCTTCCTGCCTGTACCGGCTGCGGTGCCTGTGTACCCAGTTGTCCCGTTCAGGCAGTAACCCTCACCCGGAGTGAAGATGGACGATAAAGAGTGGCATGTCTGTGGATTGGTAGTGCAGGCCAAACCTGCGCGCATTGCGCAGCTAACCGACAGCTTGCTAGCGATTCCGGGAACAGAAATACCGACCAGTGATGCCGCTTTGGGTAAGTTGGTGGTGGTTATGCAGGCGGCGCGCTCAGACGTGCTCCTGAATTATATTGAGTCAGCACGTAATCTGGATGGTGTGCTGGCTGTATCGCTGGTGTATCACCAGCAGGATCAGCAAGGTGAGGAAATGCCATGAAACTCAGTCGCCGGGATTTTATGAAGGCCAATGCCGCAGTTGCTGCGGCAGCCGCAGCCGGATTGACCATACCCACTGTCGCCAAGGCTGCCGTGGGCGAGACAACAAATGCAATAAAATGGGATAAAGCACCTTGCCGATTCTGTGGTACTGGCTGTGGTGTCCTCGTCGGGACGCAAAATGGCCGTATCGTGGCATCACAAGGTGACCCGGATTCACCGGTCAACCGTGGGTTGAACTGCGTAAAAGGCTATTTCCTGCCTAAAATCATGTACGGCAAAGACCGCCTGACACAACCTCTGCTGCGAATGAAAGACGGTCAATATGATAAAGAAGGTGATTTTACTCCAATAAGTTGGGAGAAAGCCTTTGATATCATGGAGCTGAAATTCAAAAATGCCCTGAAAGAAAAAGGCCCGACCGCCGTGGGAATGTTCGGCTCAGGCCAGTGGACGGTGTGGGAAGGGTATGCCGCATCAAAACTACTCAAAGCAGGCTTCCGTTCGAATAACCTCGATCCGAATGCACGTCATTGCATGGCGTCTTCGGTTGTGGGCTTTATGCGTACCTTTGGTATGGATGAACCAATGGGGTGTTACGATGATATTGAAGAAGCAGATGCCTTTGTGCTCTGGGGCTCCAATATGGCGGAGATGCACCCTATCTTGTGGTCACGTATGACGAGCCGTCGTCTGACCAATGACAATGTCAGAATTGCCGTGCTCTCCACGTTTGAACACCGCAGCTTTGAGTTGGCAGATAACCCGATTGTCTTTACCCCTCAGACTGATCTGGTCATCATGAATTACATTGCCAACTACATTATTCAAAATAATGCGGTTGATCAGGGCTTCCTTGACCGCCATGTGAATTTCCGCCGTGGCGCAACCGATATTGGCTATGGTCTACGGCCAACTCATCCACTGGAAAAAGCAGCCAAAAACCCCGGTAGTGATGCCTCTGAGCCAATGAGTTTTGATGATTTCAAAACTTTTGTTGCCGAGTACACGCTGGAAAAAACCGCCAAAATGAGCGGGGTGCCGGAAGACCAGCTGGAGTCATTGGCACAGCTGTACGCTGATCCAAACGTTAAATTGGTTTCCTACTGGACCATGGGCTTCAACCAGCATACCCGTGGAGTTTGGGCCAATAACATGTGCTACAACCTGCACCTGTTAACGGGCAAAATTTCTAAGCCCGGCTCTGGGCCTTTCTCTTTGACCGGTCAACCTTCCGCTTGTGGGACTGCACGTGAAGTGGGGACTTTCTCTCATCGTCTGCCAGCAGACATGGTGGTCACCAACGAAAAACATCGCCAGATAGCCGAAACCAAGTGGCAACTGCCCGCAGGTACAATCCCAGAGAAAGTCGGTTTACATGCTGTGGCACAAGACCGGGCGCTGAAAGATGGCACACTTAACGCTTATTGGGTGATGTGTAATAACAACATGCAGGCCGGGCCAAATATCAATGAAGAGCGTATGCCGGGCTGGCGTGACCCGCGTAACTTTATTGTGGTTTCCGATCCCTACCCAACAGTCAGCGCGCTGGCCGCTGACCTTATCTTGCCAACCGCAATGTGGGTCGAGAAAGAGGGGGCTTATGGTAATGCTGAACGTCGCACTCAATTCTGGCGTCAGCAAGTTCCTGCACCAGGTGAAGCTAAATCTGACTTGTGGCAGATGGTGGAGTTCGCCAAACGCTTCAAAGTTGAAGAGGTATGGCCTGCCGAGTTGGTAGATAAAAAACCAGAGTACCGCGGTAAAACGCTGTATGACGTGCTGTTTGCCAATAACGTGGTGAACAAATATCCACTCAGTGAAATCCCAGCAGATCAATTGAACGATGAAGCTCGTGATTTTGGTTTCTACATTCAAAAAGGTCTGTTTGAAGAGTATGCCGATTTTGGCCGCGGTCATGGCCATGATCTGGCACCTTTCGATGTTTATCATCAAGAGCGCGGCCTACGCTGGCCAGTCGTCAATGGTAAAGAGACGCTCTGGCGCTACCGCGAAGGCTTTGATCCCTTCGTGCCGAAAGGTGAAGACGTGCGCTTTTATGGCAAACCGGATGGCAAAGCGGTGATTTTTGCGTTGCCATACGAACCTGCCGCTGAAAGCCCGGATGAGGAGTATGACCTGTGGCTCTCTACGGGGCGTGTGCTGGAGCATTGGCATACCGGCTCAATGACGCGCCGAGTCCCTGAGCTACATCGTGCTTTCCCGGAAGCGGTGTTATTCATTCATCCACTGGATGCCAAAGCCCGCGATTTACGACGTGGTGACAAAGTGAAGGTGATTTCACGCCGTGGTGAAGTTATCTCGCTGGTGGAAACTCGGGGCCGTAACCGTCCGCCGCAAGGTCTGGTGTATATGCCATTCTTCGATGCGGCCCAGTTGGTCAATAACCTGACGCTGGATGCCACCGATCCTTTATCCAAAGAAACTGACTTCAAGAAATGTGCAGTGAAATTGGCTCGGGTAGTCGCGTAATTCGGGAGCCTGCCCTACGGGGCGGGCTTTGCCAGTCTCTATAGAAATTATCCAGGGATGCTCAGGAAAAGACGGTGTCTTTCAGGAGAAAATAATGAATAACCAGATTTTTAAATCATTAAACCGCCGATTTTTATCCATCATATCGCTACTGGCGGTATTGGTGATGGCCGGTGTGGTTAATGCGGCCAGCAATGTCGAGATGGATTTAAGTCAATCACCAGAAGTCTCTGCTACAGCGGAAGGCAAGGTGAAAATGCCAAAACAGCAACAACGGATGGCTCTCAACTATGTTAACCAACCACCGCTTATTCCACACAGCGTAGATGGCTATCAGATCAGCAAAAATACCAATCGCTGCCTGCAATGCCATGGTGTTGAACATTACCGTACCACCGGTGCGCCGCGCGTCAGTCCGACTCACTTTATTGACCGCGACGGCAAAGTATCGAGTGAAGTGTCTCCGCGCCGCTATTTCTGCTTGCAATGCCATGTGCCACAAACCGACGCGGCACCCATTGTCGGGAACAGCTTCCAGCCAGCTCCTGGCTTTGGTCAATAAGCGAGATAGCTATTGTGAGAATAAAACATGAACGAGACTAAAAAACCCGGTGTTATTCGACGGATATGGCAGTGGTGGCGTCGGCCTAGTCGACTGGCGCTCGGGACTTTACTGCTCATTGGCTTTGTCAGTGGCATCATTTTCTGGGGCGGTTTTAATACCGGCATGGAGATGGCCAATACCGAAAAATTCTGTATTAGCTGCCATGAAATGAAAGACAATGTTTATCAGGAATATATGGGCACCATCCACTACAGCAACCGCAGTGGCGTGAAAGCAACTTGCCCTGATTGCCATGTTCCCCATGAGTGGGGGCCGAAAATGGTGCGTAAAATCAAAGCCAGTAAAGAGTTATATGCCAAAACCTTTGGGCTGATTGATACGCCGCAGAAATTTGAGGCCCATCGCCTAACAATGGCTGAAAATGAGTGGGCGCGGATGAAAGCCAACGGTTCGCAAGAATGCCGCAACTGCCATAATTTCGACAACATGGACTTCACCGCCCAAAAAACCGTCGCAGCCAAAATGCACAACACCGCCATTGCCGAAGGCAAAACCTGTATTGATTGCCATAAAGGTATTGCGCATAAGTTGCCGGATATGAAGGATGTTCCAACCGGTTTCTAAAATCCTTCGTCCTTGGCGCCGCAGCGGTGTTAGCTGCGCTCGCTCACCCGAATCACTGACTTGAGTCAGCTCATCGGGATGAGCTTGCTGGCTGCCTTGCTGCAACACCCATGACGTTGGATTTATCCTTAGTTCTTGGCGCCGCAGCGGTGTTAGCTGCGCTAGCTCACCCGAATCACTGACTTGAGTCAGCTCATCGGGATGAGTTTGCTGGCTGCCTTGCTGCAACACCCATGACGTTGGATTTATCCTCAGTTCTTGGTGCCGCAGCGGTGTTAGCTGCGCTCGCTCACCCGAATCACTGACTTGAGTCAGCTCATCGGGATGAGTTTGCTGGCTGCCTTGCTGCAACACCCATGACGTTGGATTTATCCTTAGTTCTTGGTGCCGCAGCGGTGTTAGCTGCGCTCGCTCACCCGAATCAAACGCCCTGTCGACACGATGTTGGCAGGGCGTTTTTTATTGCAATATTGGATTGTTCTTCTCATAATTAGACCTGTTAACAGGTCTTTTTAGGTAATTTATGCCAAGCATAATTTTGACGGACATTAGCGCAAGTGTCAGTGAATTGAAAAAGAACCCAATGGCAACCGTCAATGCGGGGGCCGGATTCCCTGTTGCGATTCTCAACCGCAATCAGCCCGCCTTCTATTGCGTACCCGCAAAGCTTTATGAGCAAATAATGGATGCTCTTGATGATCATGAGCTAGCTAAACTGGCTAATAATCGCCGTCACCAAAAATTATTTGATGCCATTCGCTAATTATTATTAGCCAGATAAAGAAGGCCCTATGTCAGTCAAAATCGAAAATATTCACAGCCAATTGTTATCTAAAAACTGGTTTAAGTTATACAAATATACCTTTGATTTAAAATCGGATAATGGCACCTCGGTACAACAAATTCGCGAAGTATATGACCGAGGTAACGGTGCGACTATTCTGCTGTATAACCGCGACAAAGGTACGGTGGTGCTCACCCGGCAATTCCGCATGCCAACCTATGTGAATGGGAATCCTGACGGGATGTTACTGGAGGCTTGTGCCGGTTTGCTGGATAACGATTCGCCAGAAGAGTGTATTCGCCGTGAAGCTGTAGAAGAGACGGGATATCAGGTTGATAAGGTACAGAAGCTGTTCGAAGCTTATATGTCTCCGGGCGGAGTGACTGAAATTATCCATTTCTTTGCTGCGGAATATCATCCAGAGCAAAAAGTCACCGATGATGTTGGTGTGGAAGATGAAGTGATTGAGGTGGTTGAACTGCCTTTTGCTGACGCCATTGCGATGATTACGGATGGCCGAATTAAAGATGGCAAAACTATTATGCTTTTACAGTACGCTCAAATTCATCATTGGTTTAACTAGCTTTTTTCCGAAGTCTATTGCCGCTATTTGAGCGGCATTTCATTCCCTGTTGTTGTCCATTTTCCCTTTTTGATAATTAAATCCCCCTATTGCTGCAAAAATGTTATGCAGAGTATGCCCTGCTTCATAGATTGTGATAAATCACTCACTATACTGGTCGTTCCACCTCAAAGCATAAAATCAAAGGGAACCTACGATGGACGAACAATTAAAACAGAGCGCGCTTGATTTTCACCAATATCCAACCCCCGGAAAAATTCAGGTATCGCCAACCAAACCGCTAGCGACCCAACGGGATTTGGCGCTGGCATATTCTCCGGGTGTTGCTGCCCCTTGTCTGGAAATTGCTGCTGATCCTTTGGCAGCTTATAAATACACGGCGCGTGGTAATCTGGTGGCGGTTATTTCAAATGGCACCGCAGTGCTGGGGCTGGGGAATATTGGCGCGTTGGCAGGTAAACCGGTCATGGAGGGGAAGGGGGTTCTGTTTAAGAAATTCTCCGGCATTGATGTATTCGATATTGAAGTCGATGAGCACAACCCAGACAAACTGATTGATATTATCGCCTCGTTAGAACCGACATTTGGCGGCATTAATCTGGAAGATATTAAAGCGCCGGAATGTTTCTATATTGAACAGAAATTGCGTGAACGTATGAAGATCCCGGTATTTCACGACGATCAACATGGCACGGCGATTATCTGTACTGCTGCGGTGCTCAATGGCCTGCGAGTGGTGAAGAAAAATATCAGTGATGTGAAGCTGGTCGTTTCCGGGGCTGGCGCGGCATCTATTGCTTGTTTGAATCTGTTGGTTGCGCTGGGGTTAAAGCACGAAAATATTACTGTCTGTGATTCTAAAGGCGTGATTTATCAAGACCGTGAAGCCAATATGGAACAAACCAAGGCGGCTTACGCGATTAAAGATAATGGTCAGCGCACCTTGGGTGACGCTATTCCCGGTGCCGATATCTTCCTGGGGTGCTCCGGCCCGGGTGTATTAACGCCAGATATGGTGAAAACCATGGCAGCTAGCCCGCTGATTTTGGCGCTGGCAAACCCGGAACCTGAAATCCTGCCGCCATTGGCAAAGGCCGTCCGTCCAGATGCGATTATCTGCACTGGCCGCTCGGATTATCCGAATCAGGTCAACAACGTGCTGTGCTTCCCGTTTATTTTCCGTGGCGCATTAGACGTGGGGGCCACCACTATTAATGAAGAGATGAAACTGGCTTGCGTACATGCCATAGCTGACTTGGCTTTGGCAGAACAGAGCGATGTCGTGGCATCAGCTTATGGTGAGCAAGACCTGTCCTTCGGTCCAGAATATATTATTCCTAAGCCGTTCGACCCGCGCTTGATTGTAAAAATTGCTCCGGCAGTAGCAAAAGCGGCGATGGATTCAGGGGTGGCCACACGTCCGATTACCGACTTTAGTGCTTACATCGAGAAACTGACAGAGTTCGTCTATAAAACCAATCTGTTTATGAAACCCATTTTCTCTCAGGCGAAGAAAGAGATGAAACGGGTGGTATTGGCGGAAGGGGAGGAGGAGCGGGTATTACATGCGACTCAAGAGCTGGTCTCTCAGGGGCTGGCTTATCCTATTTTGATTGGTCGCCCAAGCGTGATTGAGACGCGGCTGAAGAAACTCGGCCTGCACATTACTGCCGGGAAAGACTTTGAAGTGGTGAATAATGAGTCTGACCCGCGCTTTAATGAGTATTGGCACGAATATTATCAAATCATGAAACGCCGAGGAGTTTCACAAGAACAGGCCCGCCGCGCGGTGATTGGCAACCCAACCCTGATAGGTTCTATCATGGTACATCGCGGGGAAGCCGATGCGATGATTTGTGGGACTATCGGTAGCTATCATGAACATTATGATGTGGTTGAAAAAGTGTTCGGTTTCCGTGAAGGAGCGCATGTGGCGGGGGCGATGAATGCGCTGCTGCTACCAAGCGGCAATACCTTTATCGCAGACACCTATGTCAATGATGATCCAACGCCAGAGCAATTGGCTGAAATTACCTTAATGGCTGCTGAAACCGTACGCCGCTTCGGGATCGAGCCAAAAGTCGCATTATTATCACATTCAAGTTTTGGCTCCTCGGATTGTCCAGCCGCACGTAAAATGCGCCGAACATTGGAATTGGTCAATCAGATGGCACCGGAGCTAGAAATTGACGGTGAAATGCATGGTGATGCAGCACTTGTTCCCAGTATTCGCCATGACTTGATGCCAGACAGCCCACTGAAAGGAGCTGCGAATATCCTGATTATGCCGAATATGGAAGCGGCGAGAATCAGTTATAACCTGCTGCGCGTAACCTCTTCCGAGGGGGTAACTGTCGGGCCGGTACTGATGGGGGTGGCGAAACCAGTCCACATTCTGACGCAGATTGCTTCAGTGCGCCGCATCGTGAATATGGTGGCGTTAGCGGTGGTGGAGGCACAAACCCAACCTTTATAACGATTTGTTTTTAGGTGTTGCCAATCAAACCCGCCTTGTGCGGGTTTTTTACTTTTGAGAGAAAATTTAGCTGCGGGCTTTGCTGGCTTGCTGTAACCATTTATCCAATTCATTGGCAAATTGCTGGCGATCGCGCTGATTTAAGGTATTAGGGCCACCGGTTTGAATGCCGCTGGCGCGCATGGTATCCATAAAATCACGCATATTGAGGCGCTCACGAATTGTATCTGGGGTATAGCGCTCGCCACGGGGATTAAGAGCGATGCCACCTTTCTCAATCACTTCTGCCGCCAGTGGAATATCAGCGGTGATAACGAGATCATTTTTCTCTACCCGCTGGACAATTTCGTTATCGGCAACATCAAACCCGGAAGCTACCTGTAACGTACGGATAAATTTTGAAGGGGGCGTTTTTAATGGCTGGTTAGCCACTAATGTGACCATCATACCGGTACGATCTGCGGCACGAAATAGCACCTCTTTAATCACATTCGGACAGGCGTCCGCATCAACCCAAATTTGCATCAGTGTTGCTCTCCTGCGGTTAACCAATCTTTTACAGGCAGAAAATCACGGTACAGTGCCGCTTCTGCGCTATCGGGAGCTGGTTGATAATTATATTCCCAACGTACCAATGGCGGCAGTGACATCAAAATAGACTCAGTACGCCCGCCGGTTTGTAAGCCAAATAAGGTGCCACGGTCCCAAACCAGATTGAACTCCACATAACGACCACGGCGATAAAGTTGGAACTGGCGCTCGCGCTCACCCCAACTCAACATTTTGCGTCGCGCTACAATCGGCAAGTAGGCATCAAGGAACCCCTCACCCACGGCTCGCGCAAAATTAAAGCAGGTATCAAAATCGGGGCTATTTAAATCATCAAAGAACAGCCCACCAATGCCACGAGCTTCATGACGATGTTTGATATAAAAATAGTCATCACACCATTTTTTATAGCGCGGATAAATTTGTTCACCAAAGGGCTGGCACAATTGCCAGGCCGTTTGATGCCAGTGAATAGCATCTTCTTCAAACCCATAGAACGGGGTTAAATCAAAGCCGCCACCAAACCACCACACTGGATCTTCGCCGGGCTTTTCAGCAATGAAGAAACGCACATTGGCGTGACTGGTAGGCAGATAGGGGTTGAGTGGATGAATAACCAGCGATACACCAAGCGCCTGAAAACTACGACCGGCCAATTCGGGGCGATGTGCTGTGGCAGATGCCGGTAGCGTGGCGCCAGAAACATGTGAAAAATTGACGCCAGCTTGCTCGAATACGGCCCCATTGATCAATACCCGACTGCGGCCGCCCCCGCCCTCTTCACGGGTCCAGTTCTCTTCTGTGAACTCAGCGCTGCCATCAGCCTCGCTCAGTGCGGCACAGATTTTATCCTGCAGATCCAGCAGGTAGGTTTTGATTTGGGCGATATCGGGTAAATTCATCAGAAGGGTTCTAGTGGCCTGGCAATTTTCAGGGGCCAAGTATACCCCGATTTATCCTCATTGTTGTACTCTCCGTGTGGATTAACGCCGAACATGACAAGATTTATCTGGTTCTATTACGTGCTGTACCTGCAACAAATATCACTTTATTATTGCGTGATATAATATTGCGTAATAATCAAAATATCTATTTGACTCAAGGGTGCGTATATCCATGGAAATCCGCGTATTTCAACAAGGCGATTTTGAAGAAGTAATTCTGCTGTGGGAGCATTGCGACTTACTGCGGCCATGGAATGATCCGGAAATGGATATTGAGCGTAAGCTCAATCATGATCCCGAATTATTTTTAGTGGCGGAAGTCAGTGGCGCGATTGTCGGCTCTATTATGGGCGGTTATGACGGTCATCGTGGGTCTGCTTATTATCTTGGTGTCCACCCTGATTTCCGTGGTCGTGGCTTTGCCAATGCGCTGATCAGTCGGTTAGAAAAGAAACTTATCGCCCGCGGCTGCCCGAAGCTCAATATCATGGTGCGTGAAGACAATGACGCAGTGATTGGCATGTATGAAAAGCTCGATTACGAGACACAAGATACCATTATGCTGGGCAAACGGCTGATTGTGGATCAAGAGTATTGATTGTATTACAGAAAATAAACTTTCCCTCGTTCTTGGAGGGAAAGTGGGTATTTGATGTTACTGTACTGCTGGCATTGCTATATTCTGCATAGGCTGAAAGTCGAAATAGTTTGGTATACGTTGTATTCCTAACTCTTGGCCGAGGTCTTTGAATCCTGCCATATATTCTATCATTGTGTCTGGTGAATATTTTTCATTATTAATAAACGCAGTCATTCTTGCTTCTTCAATATCACTTTCTGCTTTTTCTATTTCCTCTAGAGTATAGTCGCTAACTTTATCTCTAAGTTTTTCGACTTTAGTTATATCAACAATGTCGGAAATATTCTGATCAGAATGGGTACGTGATTTTCCTAATGGTTGAGAAATTAAAAGATCCTTTGCATTATATGTAGTATCGCCAATTTTTATTTTTTCAATAACAGCACCATGATTGATGTCTAAATTAATTAACTGAGACGTATAGTGAGAGAATGCGTTTTTTTCCGCAGTAAACTCATTTACAGCTTGTTGATCATTATTTTCTTTAGCGACTCTAATCTTTTCGTTTAATGCACTGATAACGTCATTGGTTGATCTAGAAAGTATACTTGCTGGTACTAACCCTCTCTGATAAAAGCCATGCATTTTATTAAAATCCCACGACTTATGCTCATAGTTAATATTTATATCTAGTGCATTCTCATAGTGACTATTCACTCTATTTCCACGAGTCGTTAAATTAAACTCAGCATAAGCTTTATCTATATTCTGCTTACGGCCGGCACAGCCTATATCATCAAAAGTGACGACATTTTTAGATGCTTTATCACGGATGAAGATACGACCATCTTTAGCTGAGTACTCTAAATCTTCTTTTTTTGCATCTATAAAGGTAAGCGTATCAGTACCACCGGGATCTCTAATAACATAGTGACTTTCTCTTAAGTTTACTTTGAAATTTGTATCTCCATAATTACCTTTTATGATTTTCGCCGCTGCCGGATTTTCCTTTTCGACCTGATGATTATTTTCCATTTTTATTTTTCCTTATTCATTATATATAATTTTTTTGTTTTATATATTGTCGGGTGTAAATTCCAGACCAACTGGACTGTAATAAATTTTTACTGTGGTTGAAATAAACAATTCATAAACATAGTGTGGTAGTTGTATAATTTAATATATTTGTTTTTTATGGTGTTTTGTGTGAAATATTCAGCAGGATAGAGATGGAGAGGCAGTGGGAAATAGGAGTGCAAGAGTAAGATAAATAACGGGTGCTGAATGTCTACAGCACCCGGGAGTCACGGCTTAATTATTTAATCTTGATGATGTTTTTTACATCAACTTCAACAGAATTCCAGTCTTTATCGACTTTCCCTTCGATTTGTACTTTATCTTGTGGAGTGATGGTTTGACCTTTCCAGCGTTTGTTATCAATATCCACCGTGATAGTGCCGGTGCTGTCGCGGAAAGTATATGTATCGTGACCCAGGCGCTCAATGATATTCCCTTGCAGGGTGACGCGGGCGTCATCACGCATGGTTTTCACTTTATCTACCGTTGTATTGCTGGCACTCGGGCCAGAAAAACCACCTTGAGTGGCTGGTTGAGTTTGCGTTGTTGCTGGGCCATCAAAGCCACCTTGCGCGGTAGCTGTTGCACTTTGAGCGACAAATGGGGTGCTGCATAACATAACCAAGGCGGCAGCTAAGGTAAGTTTCTTCATTTTATTGCTCCTTCAATGAATGAATAGTGACATCTGAAATTAAAAGCCTTATTAACCTCGTGTTACCCAATACTAGACCAATATGGCGGTGGAACTTGCTTAATCACCAGATTATCGACAGCAAAGTATCCTGATTCGATGAATATAAATGGGGATAAAACCTATGTTATCAACCCTATCAACGGTTTTTTCTCTAGTTTTCCTGAGTTGATTTAGTTTGTTTATTGTGGCTCTAATGATCAAAGCCTGATGGGATATGGCACTTTTTCAGCTACGTGGACTCCAATCACTGGTTATCTTTTTTTCAACTGCCCCTCTTTTGCTTCTGCCCCTTATCTGCAGAAAGGCTTATTGGATGCAGTGGTTTTTTTAAGGAGCTTTAGATGAATCTTCGCCCACGATTTTCTGGGGTGCGGTTGTTATTACTGGGTGCCCCTTTGTTGTTAGCCGGGTGCTCGAGTATGTCCGGTTTCTCCTGGTCAAGTTTGTCGCCACTTAATTGGTTCAGCGGCAGTAGCAGCATGCAGGTTACTGATAAGGGTGTCGGTGGGATAACAGCCAGCACACCCTTGAGTGAAAATGAGATAAAAGAAGGTCTGAAAGGGGATTATCGGCTACGCAGTGGTATGGCAACTGACGATGGTAAATTGATTTCTTTCTATCAGGCTATGAAAGAAGACCAAATTAAGTTGGTTATCTCTGGCCAGCCGAAAGGTACGGTAGAGCGAATCGACGTGATGGATAAAAATATTCCGAGTCAATGGGGTGTGACGATAGGTACGCCATTTAGTAAATTATATAAAAAAGCTTTTGGCGTTTGTCGTCATGGCTCGGGTGATGATGCCGCACAAATCGAATGCGCTGCACCAGACAGTTCGCATGTGAGCTATTTATTTGATGGCGACTGGCATGGCCCGGAGGGGTTAATGCCTTCTGATGACTCGCTGCAAAGCTGGAAGGTGAGTAAAATTATTTGGCGCGCTAAAAGCGAATAAATATTATTCCCCTCCGATTAGCTACTCATTAAGGCGCGAGTTATTTTAAGCGCCTTAATAATATTATTATATTTCTCAATAGCCTATTCCCTCGCTCAATTTTATTTTGCGCTGACGCAAGGTTATTTTAATCGCTTCAGCTATGATACCCAGCATAACCAATACTCATTTTTAGTGGGGAAAAAATATGACCGAAGTTCAGAGTGGCATATTGCTGGAGCACTGCCGTTTTGCCATTTTCATGGAAGCCAAAGTGCAAGGTGAGTTTGATGCCATTCGTCAGGGATGCAAAAAATTCTGTCAGGCATTAGAAGAATTAAAAAATAAATTTCCTAATGAGCATTTAGGCGCAGTTATCGCTTTTGGTTCCGATGTGTGGCATGACCTGTCGAATGGGCAGGGCGCGAAAGAATTGAAACCTTTTGTTCCATTGGGCAAAGCTCCCATGATCGCTCCAGCGACGCAACGCGACTTATTAATTCATATTCAGTCACTGCGTCAGGATATTAACTTTACCCTTGCGCAAGCTGCTGTAGCGGCTTTCGGTGATGCTATTGCGGTTGAAGAAGAGACCCATGGCTTCCGTTGGGTTGAAGAGCGTGATTTTACCGGTTTTATTGATGGTACAGAAAATCCGCAAGGCGACAGTCGCCCGGAAGTGGCGGTGATCGCAGAGGGTGAAGAGGATGCCGGAGGGAGCTATATATTAGTTCAGCGCTATGAACATGACCTGAAAAAATGGAAACGCATCCCTGAGCACAAGCAAGAGCAAATTGTTGGGCGCACAAAATCTGATAGTGAGGAATTACCTTCGGACCAACGTCCGGATACCTCCCACGTGAGTCGGGTTGATCTTAAAGAAGATGGCAAAGGGTTGAAAATTCTGCGTCAAAGCTTGCCGTATGGGACTGCTAGCGGGAAACACGGTTTGTATTTCATTGCTTATTGCGCCCGCCTTCATAATATTGAACAGCAATTATTGAGCATGTTCGGTTCACTTGATGGCAAGCATGATTTGTTACTGGGCTTTAGTAAGCCTGTGACCGGTAGTTATTATTTTGCGCCGTCACTGACTAAGCTATTGTCCCTATAATAAAAGGCCGGATATCCGGCCTTTCTGTTTTTTGTGTCATCGCGTTAATTTATTTTAAGCCGGATAGATGGCATCACGCATTCTGTTTACCACCGTTTGCTTTTGTTCTTTGGTCAGCGCACGCAGTGGTAAACGCGGGTTACCGGCATCAATACCGTGTAATTGCATCGCTGCCTTACCGGCTGCCACCCCACCAAACTCAACCAGTACACGGATAAGCGCGATAACCTGATCCATACTGCGCTGAACGGCGGCTTGATTACCTGCGTTGAAGTCCGCAATAATTTTTTGGAACAGTGGGGCAGCATAATTATATGTGCTACCGACCGCCCCAATGGCACCGACTGCCAACCCGCCCGGTAAATGTTCATCCACCCCGAATGGGATATCAAATTTACCACCACTGACCCGCAGGCAGCGTTGGAATTCATACAAATCCGCATTATTGAACTTAATTCCTGACAGATTTGGGATCTTCGATTCTGCTTTAATCAGGAATTGTTCCATATCCAAATTCACACCAGACATCCCGGAATGATAGTAATAGAAACCTTTCGATGGAGCCGCAGCCGCGATAGCCTGACAATAGGCAATTAAATCATCCAGATTACCCGGCTTAAAGAAGCAAGGGCCGATGGCTGAGGTGGCGAAAATATCCAGTGTTTCAGCATGACGCGACAGGTCAACGGCATCTTTGATGCTCAGTGCACCAGTATGTAAGGTAATGCTCAATTTACCTTGGGCTGCTTTTACCCAGCGTTCTGCAATTTTTTTGCGTTCTTCAACCGAGCAATGAATACCCTCGCCGGTGGTACCGCAAACATAGACGCCTTCTACGCCGTCATTGACCAGATGCTCTGCAATTTGGTCGATGACGGGATAATTAACTTCACCCAATTCATCAAAGGGAGTGTGCGGAGCAGCAATCAAACCAGTTAACTTTTTCATACGCGTCCTTAATCAATCAGAGAGATGACCCTGGTGGTCACAATAGTTTGAGTACGATAGCAATCAGTATTCGGTCAGTTTTGCGGTTTCCGGTTCTTCAGTCATCTGTTCTGACGTTGTTTGTTCTGCAATAGCATCACAGAACCAACCGCAAATGTGTTCAATTCGGGTAATGGCGGATCCGACAGTCACCGCATAAGCGCCCGCAGAGATAGCCGCTGCGGCCAATGCTGGTGAATTATAACGGCCCTCGGCAATCACTCGGCAGCCCGCTTGGGATAATTGTTTAACCAGCGCCAGATCCGGCTCAGTGGGCACTGTGATTTGGGTATAGCCCGACAGGGTCGTGCCAATAAAATCGATGCCAAGCCGATATGCGGCCAGACCATCTTCAATGTTGGAGGCATCAGCCATCGTCAGGCAGCCTGTGGCTCGAACCCGCTGATATAAGGCTTCAACTGAAACCGGACGAGGGCGGCAAGTGGCATCAAAAGCAATAATATTGGCACCGGCGGCACTGAGCGCGTCTACATCTTCTAGCCAAGGTGTAATTCTGACTTCAGAATCAGGCAGGTCGCGTTTAATGATGCCGATGATTGGCGCATCGGTCACCCGACGCACCGCTTCGATATTGCGAATCCCTTCAACACGCAGGCCAACCGCGCCGCCATCGAGTGCTGCCTTTGCCATTGCTGCCACGATTTCAGGTGTATCCATAGCACTGCCAGGGACGGGCTGACAAGAGGCGATAAGTCCATTCTGGAGCTTGTGGCGGAGATTACTTGTGTTACTCATCGTTTTATCACTCGCAGTCAGGTTGCTCACGGTTTTTAGCTCCGATCTTTAATTTTAAATGAAGTTTTACTCCATTATGTTAGATCTTTTATTTGTACGGCGCAATGCTAAGAACGCCAAAATGTGAGTTATCCCCTTCGGTTTGAGGCGGTAGGAGGGGGCCAGTTAAATTTATTTGGGAGTTTTACTCCAATGCAAAAATAACAATGGAGTTTAAGGCGAAAAGTTGCCATAGTCATTTCGTCATCATCATTACATTTATTACAGGTGCAAGAGGGTCACGCCAGATGGGAAAAGTGTTGGCATTGGATATCGGTGGAACAAAAATTGCGGCCGCGGTGGTTACTGAAAGCGGCATGTTGATTGGCCGTCAGCAAATGGCAACACCGCGCGGTGGAGCTGAACAATTGGCAGTAGCACTGGAAACCTTGATAGCACCTTATCGACATCTGGTTGATTTTATTGCTGTTGCATCAACGGGCATTATCAATGATGGGCGGCTGACGGCCCTGAATCCGGCGAATTTAGGCGGGTTGGCTGATTTCCCATTACAAGACTGCATCCAGTCAATTGCACAATTGCCTTGTGTGTTGCTCAACGATGGGCAGGCCGCTGCTTGGGCTGAATATCAGGCGCTCAGCGATGATTACGACAATATGATGTTTGTGACCGTATCTACCGGCGTGGGCGGCGGCATTGTTTTGAATAAAAAGTTGCTGGTGGGTCACCGTGGGTTGGCTGGGCACATTGGCCACACACTGTCTGACCCCCACGGTTTACTGTGTGGTTGTGGCCGTCGGGGGTGTGTCGAAAGTGTGTCTTCCGGCACGGCGATTGCCGCAGAAACCTTAGGTTGGAAGCAGCCCGTTGCCGCCGCCAGAGTGTTTGAAATGGCACAGCTTGGCAATATTCAGGCAGAAAATATTATTAATCGCTCTGCGACGGCGATTGCTCAGATGCTGGCAGACATGAAAATGGCGTTAGATCTGGAAGTGGTGATTCTGGGGGGCAGTGTTGGTTTGGCTGTGGGGTATCTAGAGCGAGTCATTGGCGCACAGAAAATTCTGCCAGAAATTTATCGCGTGCCAATGCAGTCAGCCCATCATCGTCAAGATAGCGGGTTATTAGGTGCGGCATTGTGGGCCAGACATACCTTGGGTCATTGACGTGGCAGCCAACGCTGCCGCCAATAACTGGGTGCTCTATCATTATAAGTAAAATAAGAGGATCGCTATGATCAACGGATCATTAACACAAACAGCATTTTTTAGTGTATTACCTGAACGTCTTCAATGGGTTTTAGCTTATTTGGCCGAGCAACCCCTGTCGGCGTTAAGTTGTGGGCGTCATGAAATCGACGGCGAGCTGCTATTCATGAATGTGATGGAGTTCGATACTCAGCCGGCTGAAAATAAGAAAGCAGAGATGCACCGCACCTATGCTGATGTTCAGTTATTGATAAGTGGCATTGAAGGGATTGAATATTCAACACTGACGCCGACCGAGCATGTTGAACCTTATCACGCCGATGATGACTACCAACTGATTGCTGATATTCCAGATAAAAGTCAGTTACGTATGCTGCCGGGAATGTTTGCGGTATTTTTACCGGGTGAACCGCATAAGCCAGGGTGCTTGATTACTGGCTCCGGTTCTATCAAGAAGGTGGTAGTAAAAGTCCACAAAAGTTTGCTATAGCGCCGGCTAGGTTTATGATTTTGATATAATAATAACGCACGTTATCTTTGACATCTTCCCCGGCCCCCCGGGGTTTTTTTATTGATCTCACCCCGCATCACACTGCCATTTTTCTTCACGAACTGGGCCAATTATGTAATGATGCGCCCCAGAACCACTGTCCTCAATCCATCCATTCTCTTTCACTTGAGGTGTCCGCGTGAAAACTGGTGCTCCCCGTTTTAAGCCAGGTAAAATCCTTGATGCCTTGGGTGCAATGCAAAATAGCCTGACCCGTTCAGCACAGCGCATTGCCGCTTATATTTTGGCGGAACCGGCCAATGTTACCCAGCTTTCTATTGCCGACCTTTCCTCGCTGACACAAGCCGGAGAAGCCACGATTATTCGTTTCTGCCGGACACTGGGCTATAAAGGCTTTCAGGACTTCAAGATGGATTTAGCCATTGAAGTTGCTACCCGGCATAACAGCGAAAACAGTCTGTTAGATGCGGATGTGCAAGAGGGCGATGATACGCTGGCAATTGGCAGTAAATTGCAATCGGCAATTAATAATGTGCTGTCAGAGACGCTCAATTTGCTTTCTATCGAGAGTGTCGAGCAGGTGGTCAAGTTACTGCGCCCAGCCGATCGTATCTGTATTTTTGGTGTCGGTTCATCAGGTATCACCGCAGAAGATGCTAAAGGCAAATTGATGCGTATTGGATTGCGAGTTGATGCCGCAACAAATAACCATTTTATGTATATGCAGGCATCATTGATGCGTCCCGGTGATGTCGCAATTGGTATCAGTCATTCAGGTACTTCGGCTGAAACGGTACATGCATTAAAATTGGCCAAGCAGGCAGGGGCGACCACGGTCGCATTGACGCACAATATGGGTTCCACCATAACTGAACTGGCGGATTATGTGTTGATTAACGGCAACCGTCAGGGCCAGTTGCAGGGGGATTCCATTGGTACCAAGATCGCACAATTGTTTGTTTTGGATCTGATCTACGCCTTGTTGGTGAAAGCGGATCCGGCGCAGGCTGAGAGCATTAAGCGTAAAACGACGCAAGCGGTTAGCCAAAATGGATGACCGGTAATACATTTCCTGCTGCAATACCTAGCCACAGTGGCGGAGATATTCCGCCCGCAGTGGTAAACACCTCTTCATCCTGTTGTCAGTCTCATTCTCCTCAGCATTTCGCCATCTTTGTCACGTTTTAGACACATTGTGATTGAAATAGCGGGCTGATCTTATACACTCAAATGGAGTTTTACTCCTTTGTTATATTTAGTTTGGAGTAAAACCACATAAATATAAATGTGGCGAGAACCGTCTGGCAGTGACAGATTAAATGTTGTTAAACAATCAGTTGCTAGGGTTAACCCTGCCGCGAGGAAAACAGTTTCCGCCAGTGAACTTAGCTGGTGGTGGAGAGAGAGCGACGATATGAGCACTTCAGTACAATCTCGTGGAGACAAACCATTGCGTTGGTATAAGCAACTGACGCCTGCGCAATGGAAGGCATTTATTGCCGCCTGGATCGGTTATGCCCTGGACGGTTTTGATTTTGTTCTTATTACTCTGGTTCTGACAGATATTAAACAAGAGTTCGGTCTGACGCTGATTGAAGCGACCAGCCTGATTTCAGCGGCCTTCATTTCACGCTGGTTTGGTGGGTTGGTGCTTGGGGCCATGGGTGACCGTTATGGCCGTAAGTTGGCGATGATCACCAGTATTGTGCTGTTTTCCTTCGGTACGTTGGCCTGCGGTTTAGCTCCGGGTTACACCACTCTGTTCATCGCCCGTCTGATTATTGGTATCGGGATGGCCGGGGAGTATGGCTCCAGTTCCACCTACGTGATGGAAAGCTGGCCTAAAAATATGCGCAACAAAGCCAGCGGTTTTTTGATTTCTGGTTTTTCTATCGGCGCGGTATTAGCGGCTCAGGCTTATAGCTACGTGGTTCCAGCATTTGGCTGGCGTATGTTGTTCTACATTGGATTACTGCCAATTATCTTTGCATTGTGGTTACGTAAAAATCTGCCAGAAGCCGAGGATTGGGAAAAAGCCCAAAGTAAACAACAGCAATCGAAGCAGACGAAAGACCGCAATATGGTGGATATTCTGTATCGCAGCCATTTGAGCTACCTGAATATTGCCCTGACAATCTTTGCCGCCGCCGCACTCTATGCCTGTTTCACTGGCATGGTATCGACACCGCTGGTGGTGATTCTCGGCATTGTTTGTGCCGCGATATTTATCTACTTTATGATTCAAACCAGTGGTGAGCGCTGGCCAACCGGTGTGATGCTGATGGTGGTGGTATTTTGCGCCTTCCTCTATTCATGGCCGATTCAGGCATTATTGCCAACTTACCTGAAAATGGATTTGGGCTATGACCCACACACTGTGGGCAATGTGTTGTTCTTCAGTGGTTTTGGGGCGGCAGTAGGCTGCTGTGTGGGGGGCTTCCTAGGCGATTGGCTAGGCACTCGTAAGGCTTATGTGACCAGTTTGCTGATTTCACAATTGCTGATAATCCCACTGTTTGCGATTCAGGGCAGCAGCATCTTGTTCTTGGGGGGATTATTGTTCCTGCAACAGATGCTGGGGCAGGGGATTGCGGGGTTGTTGCCAAAACTGCTTGGGGGCTACTTTGATACTGAACAACGTGCTGCGGGCCTGGGCTTTACCTATAACGTCGGTGCATTGGGCGGAGCATTGGCACCGATTATGGGGGCATCGATTGCTCAACACCTCAGTCTCGGAACCGCACTGGGTTCACTCTCATTCAGTCTGACATTTGTGGTTATTCTGCTGATTGGTTTTGACATGCCATCCCGTGTGCAGCGCTGGATTCGTCCGTCGGGCTTACGGATGGTAGATGCTATCGACGGCAAGCCATTCAGTGGTGCTATTGGTCCAAATACCGCCGCGGTTGTCGTGCAGAAATAAAATAATTCATTTTTATGCCCAGTGCAGGTTGGCTGGGCTTTTTCATGGGCGAAGGCCAGCAAATTAGAGAGGCTGGCGACCAGCGTTGTGACTGGCTTAGAGCATTTGATACTTGAACATCACTAAACGGTATATAAAACCGTTATAGGTATGCGCCTAGTTATAAATACACTGAAGATATTAAAGCTCATCATTCGTAATCAATGATAAATGCTTGGTGAATGAACTCAGTGAATAAGGTGCAGAATGAAACAGAACTCAGTGAAGAAAAGTCCACGTAACGGATTAACTCGTGCCGCCTTATTAAGCGCGTTAATTTTCACCAGTGCAACCGCCTGCGCCACTGAGTTGCTTAACAGCTCTTATGATGTCTCCCGCGAATTATTCACCGCATTGAATCCGGGTTTCCAGCAGCAATGGGAACAACAAAATCCCGGTGACAAACTGACCATTAAACAGTCTCATGCTGGTTCTTCTAAGCAGGCGCTAGCTATCTTACAAGGTCTGAAAGCCGATGTAGTGACTTACAACCAAGTGACGGATGTGCAAATTCTGCATGATCGTGGCAATTTGATTCCGGCCGATTGGCAAGCCCGCCTGCCGAATAATAGCTCGCCATTCTACTCCACGATGGCTTTTCTGGTGCGTAAAGACAATCCCAAGAATATTCATAACTGGGATGATTTAGTGCGTGAAGACGTCAAATTGGTTTTCCCAAATCCTAAAACCTCAGGTAATGGCCGTTATACCTATCTGGCAGCTTGGGGGGCGACTCAGCAAGCCAATGGCAAGGATGAGGCCAAAACCCGCGATTGGATGCAACGTTTCCTGAAAAATGTAGTGGTCTTTGATACCGGCGGTCGTGGGGCAACGACCACGTTTGTTGAGCATGGCTTAGGTGACGTGCTGATCAGTTTCGAGTCTGAAGTGAATAACATCCGTAAAGAATATGGTAGCGACAAATATGAAGTGATTGTCCCACCGGTCGATATTCTGGCGGAATTTCCTGTCGCGTGGGTAGATAAGAATGTAGAGAAGAATGGCACGGAAAAAGCAGCCAAAGCTTACCTAACTTACCTTTATAGCCCCGCGGCACAGCAGGTTATCACCAGTTTTAATTACCGCGTTTATGACAAAGCGGCAATGGAAGCGGCGAAATCCCAATTCCCAGAAACCAAATTATTCCGTGTTGAAGAGCAATTTGGTAGCTGGCCACAAGTGATGAACACCCATTTCGTCACCGGCGGTGAGTTGGATAAGTTGTTAGCGAAAGGGCATCAGTAATGTTGTCGGCATCCAGTAAACGGGTTCTGCCCGGATTTACCCTCAGTCTCGGGAGCAGCCTGCTTTACACTTGCCTGATCTTGTTATTACCCCTCAGCGCATTAGTCATGCAGGTCGCCCAAATGAGTTGGGCGCAATACTGGGAAGTTATTACCAACCCTCAGGTTGTGGCGGCTTATAAAGTGACCTTGCTGGCGGCAGGTGTGGCGAGTGTCTTTAATGCGGTATTTGGCATGTTGATGGCTTGGATCCTGACTCGCTACCAATTCCCTGGTCGCAGTGTGTTGGATGGTTTGATGGATTTGCCGTTCGCTCTGCCTACTGCAGTGGCGGGGCTGACATTGGCAACCCTGTTTTCTACCACCGGCTGGTATGGGGCTTGGTTAAACGAGTTTGGTATCAAAGTTTCCTTTACCTGGCTTGGGATTGCCGTCGCCATGGCCTTTACCAGCTTGCCATTTGTGGTGCGCACGGTACAGCCAGTGTTAGAAGAATTGGGGCCGGAATATGAAGAAGCTGCAGAGACTTTGGGCGCTAGCCGCTGGCAGAGTTTCCGTCTGGTTGTGATGCCAGAACTGGCTCCGGCACTGTTAGCTGGAACCGCGTTATCTTTTACCCGCAGTCTGGGGGAGTTTGGCGCCGTTATCTTTATTGCTGGCAACATCGCGTGGAAGACGGAAGTCACCTCGCTGATGATTTTCATCCGTTTACAAGAATTTGATTACCCGGCAGCCAGTGCCATCGCTTCCGTCATTCTGGCGGTTTCACTGGTGCTGCTGTTTGGTATTAACACGTTACAAAGCCGTTTTGGTCGGCGGATAGGTGGGCACTGATGGCGGATATCACGGAGTTTAATGGTGTGGCCCGCCCGCCGATTAACTGGGGCAAATGGACACTCATTGCGATTGGTGCGTTGTTCTCGTTTTTGCTGTTAGTGATCCCGATGGTGTGGATCTTTATCACTGCATTCTCGAAAGGGTATGAGGTGGTGGTTCAGAATTTAACTGACCCCGATATGCTGCATGCCATCTGGTTGACGGTGTTGGTGGCGCTGATTACCGTGCCGGTCAATCTGGTGTTTGGGGTGGTACTGGCTTGGTTGGTGACCCGATTTGTTTTCCCCGGTCGCCAGTTATTAATGACGTTAATTGATATCCCGTTTGCGGTTTCACCCGTGGTGGCCGGTTTGATGTATCTGCTGTTTTACGGTTCAAACGGCATCGTCGGAGGTTGGCTGGATTCTCACGATATCCAATTAATGTTCTCGTGGCCCGGCATGGTGCTGGTCACTATTTTTGTGACCTGCCCATTTGTGGTACGTGAACTGGTGCCTGTGATGATGAGTCAGGGTAGCCAAGAGGATGAAGCGGCGGTATTGCTCGGAGCTTCAGGCTGGCAGATGTTTCGCCGCGTGACGTTACCCAATATTCGCTGGGCACTTCTATACGGTGTCGTGCTGACCAATGCCCGTGCTATCGGTGAGTTTGGTGCAGTATCGGTGGTTTCGGGTTCTATTCGTGGCGAGACATACACCTTGCCACTGCAAGTTGAGTTGTTGCATCAGGATTACAATACTGCCGGGGCATTCACTGCCGCGGCGTTATTGACGCTGATGGCAATCGTGACCCTTTTTCTGAAAAGTGGCCTGCAATGGCGTTTAGCGCGCCAAGTTGTTCGTCTTGAACAGGAGCAAAAGCATGAGCATTGAGATTGATAATATCAGCAAGTATTTTGGTCGCACCAAAGTGCTGAACGACATCTCTCTGGATATTCCTTCTGGTCAGATGGTGGCTTTGCTTGGTCCTTCCGGTTCGGGGAAAACCACGCTATTGCGCATTATTGCCGGGCTAGAGAATCAAAATGCCGGGCGTTTAAGCTTCCACGGCACTGACGTCAGCCGGCTGCATGCCCGTGATCGGCGCGTGGGTTTCGTTTTCCAGCATTATGCGCTGTTCCGCCATATGACCGTGTTCGATAACATCGCCTTTGGCTTAACCGTGTTACCGCGCCGCGAGCGTCCCAATGCTGCGGCTATTAAGCAGAAAGTGGAACAATTGTTGGAGATGGTGCAATTAGGTCATCTTGCAAATCGTTATCCTTCTCAACTTTCTGGTGGTCAGAAACAGCGCGTAGCTTTGGCACGCGCATTGGCCGTTGAACCGCAAATCTTGCTGCTGGATGAGCCTTTCGGTGCGCTGGATGCACAGGTGCGTAAAGAGCTGCGCCGCTGGTTACGCCAATTGCATGAAGAATTGAAATTCACCAGCGTTTTTGTGACCCACGATCAGGAAGAGGCGATGGAAGTGGCTGACCGTGTGGTGGTGATGAGTCAGGGCAATATCGAACAGGTCGGAACGCCAGATGAAGTGTGGCGTGACCCCGCGACCCGCTTTGTGCTGGAATTCCTCGGTGAGGTTAACCGCCTGAGCGGTGAAATTCGCGGTTCACAACTGTTTATTGGTGCCCACCATTGGCCGTTGGATCTTGCACCAATGCACCAAGGCAGTGTCGATTTATTCCTGCGTCCATGGGAGATGGAAGTCAGCACAAAATCAAGTGATCGCTGCCCACTGCCAGTGCAGGTGCTTGAAGTTAGCCCGCGTGGTCACTTCTGGCAATTGACTGTACAACCAATTGGTTGGCATCAGGACCCTATCAGTGTCGTCCTGCCAGAGGGCAATATTGATGCTCCTGTACGCGGCAATCGCTATTACGTCGGTGGATTAAATGCTCGCTTATATTCAGGCGATCAATTATTACAACCCATTGCTTTAGCCCAAAGCGCCTGATAAGTTTTTCTTCTTTTTTGTAGACACAGAATCATACCCAAAGTCATTGGAGTGGCCGCCAGGCAGCTAATGAGCGAATCCTGAATCACTTATTTAAATAAGTGATTCAGGTTCGTGAGAGCAGCGAACACCGCTGCGACTTCAAGGAGGAGGGGTATTTAATAGGTAATCAACGTGACAACCCTTGAACAATGCATCGGCAATACCCCCCTCGTAAAACTGCAACGCTTGAACCAAGGGCTGAATGCCCAGATTTGGGTCAAATTGGAAGGTAACAATCCGGCAGGCTCGGTGAAAGACCGTGCGGCTTTTGCCATGATTCAACAGGCCGAACTGCGTGGCGAGATTGCACCGGGTGATGTGTTGATTGAGGCAACCAGTGGGAATACCGGTATTGCGCTGGCGATGATTGCCGCGATGAAAGGATATCGGCTGAAATTGCTGATGCCGGAAAATATGAGTCTGGAGCGTCAAACGGCCATGCGTGCCTACGGTGCAGAGTTAATTTTAGTCAGCCGCGAGCAAGGTATGGAAGGTGCGCGGGATCTGGCATTAATGATGCAAGCCGATGGGCAAGGCAAGGTGCTGGATCAGTTTAATAATACAGATAATCCGTATGCACATTTTACTGGCACTGGGCCGGAAATTTGGCAGCAAACTGCAGGAAAAGTAAGCCATTTTGTCTCCAGTATGGGCACCACCGGCACGATTACCGGCGTTAGCCAATATCTGAAAAGTCAAAATCCGCAGGTCACTATTATTGGTCTGCAACCGGCTGAAGGTAGCAGTATTCCAGGGATTCGCCGCTGGTCACCAGAATATATGCCGGGAATTTTTCGCCCTGAGTGGGTGGATCAGGTGTTAGATATCAGCCAGGATGACGCCGAACAGACCATGCGCCGCCTAGCCACGGAGGAGGGGATCTTTTGTGGTGTCAGTTCTGGGGGGGCGGTGGCTGGAGCACTACGTATCGCCGCCGAAAACCCAGATGCGGTTATCGTAGCAATAATTTGTGATCGCGGAGATCGCTATTTATCGACTGGGGTTTTTGGATAGAAACACGGCCGCCAGTGGTGGGCCGCCGTCTAGCGGCCCGACTCTTTTGACGCCATGTAGCGGCGAAGCGAGCAAATTGAATATTAGCTAATCGAATAACTGATTCTACTCCCGCTCTAATGCTCTGATCGGATCCATTTCTGCTGCCCGCTTGGCAGGGAAAAAACCAAAAATCACACCAATCAAACTGGAACAAACAAACGCGGTAATAATGGATGTCGCGGAGTAAATCATCGAGAAGTTAGTGCTGAATTGGCTAAATAACAGGCCGATCCCCAGAGATAACACCACACCAAGGCTACCGCCTAACAGACACACCAGCACGGCTTCAATTAAAAATTGCTGCATAATATCGCTGGCTCGCGCGCCGACCGCCATTCGAACACCAATCTCTTTGGTGCGCTCGGTGACGGAAACCAGCATGATATTCATCACTCCAATACCACCGACCACCAATGAGATAACCGCGATCATCGATACCAACAATGTCATGGTTGATGTCGTTTTCTCAATAGTTTGACGAATACTGTCGGTGTTCATAACGAAAAAATCCTGTGTTCCATGGCGCTGAGTCAGTAGCTTGGTCACACCCTGCTCGGCATTGGCCAGATCGATATCATCGTTCACTCGCACAGTGATACTTTTCAAATAAGATTGCCCAAGCATGCGCTTCATTGCGGTGGTGTATGGGATCCACACATTGAGATTTTCATCGCTGCCAAAGCCACTCTGTTTTTTGGCCGCGACACCAATCACCCGACAAGGCAGAGAGCCAAGTAAGATAACTTTGCCAATAGGGTTTTCACCATTGGGAAATAGCTTGTCGCGGGTGTTCTCATCGATAACGACCTCTTGCATCAAGTTATTGACGCTGGTGCGGTTAAAGGCCATGCCTTGGGCGATGTTATAACCCCGCACGACAAAATATTGTTCACCGACACCATTCACCGTGCCACTGACCGATTTATTGCCGTAACGCAAAGTGGTACTGGTAGACACCGTCGGCGTCACGCTGTGAATGTAACCCTGCTGTGCCAGTGCGTCAGCATCGGTGGCACGCAGAGTGTGAATTGCCGCAGAGCGCATATCACCAAAATCCTTACCGGGGAAAATCTCCAATGTACTGGTACCCATTGCGTTGATATTTGCCAGAACTTGTTGTTGCGACCCTTTACCCAGAGCCACGACAGAAACCACGGAGGCAATACCAATAATAATCCCCAACATGGTCAGCAGAGTGCGTAGACGCTGCGCTGACATTGCCAGCACCGCCATCTTGAATGCCTCTTGTAGCCGGTCGCGTTGGGCTTTCCATGGGGTGAGTGGCGTTTTACTCGTTGTATCAGGAGGTTGCTCAACATCACCGCGGTTCTGTGGTCGCTCTGAGGACTCGGCATGCAGCATTTGCCGGTCAGCGATAATCTCGCCATCTCTGAGTTCAATAATTCGCTGAGCATGTTCTGCAATTGACATATCATGCGTGACAATGACCACCGTATGCCCTTGCCGGTGTAACTCTTTGAGAATGTTTAAGACTTCAACCCCACTGTGCGTATCGAGTGCGCCGGTGGGTTCATCGGCCAGAATAACTTCCCCGCCATTCATCAGTGCTCTGGCAATACTGACCCGTTGCTGCTGACCGCCAGAAAGCTGACTTGGGCGATAATCCATTCGTTCAGCCAACCCAAGGCGCGACAGTAGGCTGGCTGCTCGGCGGCGGCGCTCTTCACGTTCGACACCGGCATATACTGCTGGAATTTCAACATTCTCCTGCGCATTTAAATCATTGAGCAAATGGTAGCGCTGAAAAATAAAACCAAAATGCTCGCGACGTAATTCAGCTAATGCATCTGGGTCCAAATGCAAAGGAATGCGCCCGGCCACCAGATATTCGCCTGAACTCGGCTTATCCAGACAACCAAGAATATTCATCAATGTGGATTTGCCGGAGCCTGATGCCCCGACAATCGCTACCATTTCACCGTGGTGAATGGTCAGATTGATATTTTTCAGTACCTGAACTCTGGTTTCACCCGTGGTTTTTTCCCCGGTAATAAACCAACGGCTGACGTTATCGAGTTGCAGTAAAATCTTGCCTTGATTGCGATTTGGCATCTGTTACATCCCCATCGGTGGCCCCATACGCTGGGCCTTACTGTTGGAGGTGTTGGCACTTGCCTGACTGACAATCACTTGTTCCCCAGCTTGCAGGCCGGAGAGTATCTGAGCATCAACATTGTTGTTTAGCCCAACCGTCACCTCACGGACACTGATCTTGCCCCCATCATCCACCACTTGTACCCGGTAGTGCCCATTGTCGTTTTCCAGCGCTGTTGCGGGGATAACAATGGCGTTCTCGGCTTTTTGTAGCACGATATATACCTGCGCGGTCATTGAAATACGTAATGCACCATTCGGATTGGCGACATCAAACAAACCGTTATAGTAAATAGCGGTGGTAGTCGAAGAACTGGAGCTGCTACTTGATGATGAGGTGGTGGTGGTTTCATCATTAATTGAGTCCGGTGCCGGTTCGATGGCTCGCAATGTCGCGCTGAATCGCTCTTCCGGCTCCCCTAAAATGGTGAAGTAAACCGGCATGCCTGCTTTAACTTTGACCACGTCCGCTTCGGAAATTTGTGCCTCGACAGTCATGGTATCGAGTTGTGCCACTTTGATAATGGTTGGGGCGCTTTGCACCGCATTGACGGTTTGCCCCTCTTCGACAGGAATGGCGACCACAGTCCCGGCAATGGGGGCGCTGATTTTGGTATAGCCTAGATTGAGCTTGGCGGTACTGACGGCGATTTCGGCCTGCGCAATTTGTGCGTCCAGCGCATTAATTTCAGCTTGGGTGCTGTCTAATGTTGCTTTCGCGCTGTCAAAATCAGCACGAACACCGAGGCCTTTCGCCAGAATTTGCTGTTGCCGCTGGTAGGTCAGTTGATTATTTTTCTGTGCAGCCACTTTTGCTGCGCGTTGCGCCAGCACATTTTTCAGAGCCTCTTGTGCATCCTTCAGGGCATTTTGCTGAGTAAGGTCATCAATTTCAGCAACTAACTGGCCTTTTTCTACCTGTTGTCCTAGGGTGACATGAAGAGCTTTAATTTGCCCTGATACCTGAGCACCCACCGTGACTTGTTTTCTTGCCTTAATCGTTCCATCAGCCAGTACAGTTTGTTCCAGTGTGCGGATTTCTGCGGGTGCGGTAATAAACCGGGGTTTATCTGTGGGTGACATCATTATAAACAGCAGTACACCACCGGCAATCAGTAGCACGGTAGCCAGCCAGATAAGGCGTCGTTTCGACCCTGTAACCTGTTGCATAATCAATCAAAGATCCTTGAACCACGATGAAGAGAATGGTGAAGCTAAATGCAGGGGGATAATTTACCGCTAAGACCCAAAAAGTGTGAGTTAAGTGAAACTCAAGAATATGTAAGGATTGAGTAAAACTGGCTGCGCGCGAGTTAAATAGGCATGAAAATAGCCGAAATCAGGCAGGAGAGTTAAAACATGAAAATTTTGTTAGTCGATGATGATGTTGAACTGGGCACTATGTTGAGGGAATACCTAAGTGGCGAGGGGTTTAACGCCGAATTGGTATTAACCGGCAAAGCGGGCATTGAAGGCGCCTTGTCCGGGGAGTATACCGCCTTGATCCTCGACATTATGTTGCCTGATATGAGTGGTATTGATGTTTTGCGACAAGTGCGCAAAAAAAGCCGTTTGCCAATTATTATGCTGACGGCCAAAGGTGACAATATTGACCGGGTTATTGGCCTTGAAATGGGGGCGGATGACTATATGCCAAAGCCGTGCTACCCACGTGAATTAGTAGCACGCCTGCGCGCGGTATTACGCCGCTTTGATGAGCATCCAGATTTGTCATCAACCGATGACAGTGTCATTACTCAGGGTGACTTAACGCTCAATCCATCAACCCGAAGCAGTGAATGGCAGGGTAAGCCATTTGACCTAACTGCCTCAGAGTTTAATTTGCTGGAATTGCTGTTGCGTTCACCCGATCGTGTCGTCACCAAAGATGAGTTATCAGATAAAGGGCTAGGGCGACCACGTGAAGCCTATGATCGCAGTGTCGATGTGCACATTAGCAATATTAGACAGAAACTCGCGGCGTTACCGGGGAATACGTTAAACATTGAAACGGTACGTAGTATTGGCTATCGCATCAGATAATCGCGATTGGTGGAGCAGATAGGCTATGCGCGGAAGGTTATTTTGGAAAATCCTATTAGGATTTTGGCTTACCTTTATTTTAATGACTCAGATGCTCTGGGTGGTGTTCTCCTTTTACGGTAATCGCCACGAACCTCCTGAACGCGAGATGGTTCGTCAGATTGCTAAATTACAAGTCGCATCAGCGGCCTCGATACTTCAGTCTGGTGGCCTTCCTGCATTAAATACCATGATTGCAAACTGGCCTGAGGCCGATAAAAACCACTTTTCGGTGTTGCCGGCCACCGAGATACCACCTGTTGCAGAAAAACCCTTGAATAACGCGCGACCGCCTGAAGGTCGGGAGCCTGAATTTTACAGCAGAGAAGTCACGGAATGGGTCAAAGGCCCTGATGGTCAGAATTATCGTATCAGTTACGATATCGATGGTTTGCGTGAGGTCAATCGGCAGGAGGGGGAAAGTCGCCGCGAAATTCTGAACATTCCGATCCCCATGATCTGGATGGGGGTGCTGGGGGGGCTGTTCTTTAGCGCATTGTTGGCTTGGAATCTAACACGGCCAATGCGCCAGCTTCGGGCCGGTTTTGAGCGAGTGGCACAGGGCGATTTATCAGTGCGGCTGTTGCCTGTTATGCGACGCCGTCATGATGAGCTTACTGAAGTGGCGCGAGATTTTGACTCAATGGCTGAACGTCTGGAGGCATTAGTCAGTGCTCGTGAACAATTACTGCATGATGTTTCCCATGAACTACGTTCACCATTGGCGCGATTGCAATTAGCCATTGGATTGGCACGCCAAAATCCCGTTAATGTTGAGAACTCATTGCAGCGTATTGAGCATGAGTCGGAACGGCTGGATAAGATGATTGGTGAGTTATTAGCGCTTTCTCGTGCTGAAAACCATGATATTTCTGATGATGACGAGTATTTCGATTTGCACGAGTTAGTGAAAGTCGTGGTTAACGATGCTCGCTACGAAGCACAAGTGCCGGGAGTCGAAATCCTACTACAGGTCACACCACAAATAGGCTATACCGTTAAAGGGAATGCCGAGCTAATGCGGCGGGCGATTGATAATATTGTTCGCAATGCGCTGCGTTTTTCTGCCCATGGTCAACAAGTCATAGTGGCACTGACGCAAAGTGATAAGAGTTATCAGATTCAGGTTTCTGACCAAGGACCGGGTGTTGAAGAGAGCAAACTTTCCAGTATTTTTGACCCATTCGTGCGCGTCAAGTCGGCAATGTCTGGTAAAGGTTATGGGCTGGGGCTGGCAATTACACGGAAAGTGATTTTGGCACATGGTGGGCAGGTTGACGCAAGAAATGGCGATCAGGGGGGGTTGGTGATTACACTGCGAGTGCCACGATGGATAACGACAGATTAACCTCCATATTCATCGTCAACAAAAACGGCGCCCTTAGGCGCCGTTTTTCATTCGCATAAAATTACTTTTTGATACGAATAATTGGTGTCTCACCCACGGTGACACTACCAGACAACTTAATCAGCTCTTTAATCTCGTCCATGTTAGAGATAACAACCGGAGTCAGTGTAGACTTGGCTTTCTCTTCCAGCAGGGCCAGATTGAACTCAATAACCACATCACCTTTCTTGACGCGCTGGCCTTCTTCAGCGATACGCTTAAAGCCTTCGCCTTTCAGTTCAACAGTATCAATACCGAAGTGGACGAACAGCTCAATGCCGCTGTCTGATTCGATAGAAAAAGCATGGTTAGTCTCGAAAATTTTACCAATGGTGCCGTCAACAGGAGCAACCATTTTGTTGCCTGAAGGCTTGATGGCAATCCCATCACCAACGATTTTCTCTGCAAATACAACATCAGGAACATCTTCGATGTTAACGATCTCGCCAGACAGCGGAGCAACAATCTCAATCGTGCCACTGTCTTTTTTATCATCTGAAACCAATGATTTCAGTTTATCGAACAAACCCATGATCTTCTCCTAAGTATTTATATTGGGCAGCGTTCCAGTATCGTGGAATTAGCAGAGCGTTTTTTCTTCGATGAATGTGGTAACCAAATCCATCAATTCCTTCGCTGTTGGTTGAGCTAATGCCTGCTCCGCCAACACCTTCACATCTTCGAAATTCGTATTACGGATAATTTTCTTGATGCGTGGGATCGAAATTGCACTCATGCTGAACTCATCCAGCCCCATGCCCAATAGCAACAGTGTAGCACGTTCATCGCCAGCAAGTTCACCGCACATACCGGTCCACTTACCTTCAGCGTGAGATGCATCAATAACCTGTTTGATCAGGCCCAATACCGATGGCGACATTGGATTATAGAGATGAGAAATCAGCTCATTGCCACGATCTACTGCCAGAGTATACTGAGTTAGATCGTTTGTCCCAATACTAAAGAAGTCAACTTCTTTAGCCAGATGGCGAGCGATGACCGCCGCCGCTGGTGTTTCCACCATAACACCGACCTCGATAGTTTCATCAAAGGCCTTGTTTTCTTCACGTAACTGGCTCTTCAGCAGTTCAAGTTCTGCTTTCAGTTCGCGCACTTCTTCAACCGAAATGATCATCGGGAACATGATACGCAATTTACCAAACGCAGATGCGCGCAAGATTGCGCGCAATTGTGCGTGCAGAATTTCTTTGCGATCCATAGCAATACGGATTGCGCGCCAACCCAAGAATGGGTTTTCTTCTTTCGGCAAGTTCATGTACGGCAGATCTTTATCGCCGCCGATATCCATAGTGCGGACGATAACTGCCTGAGAGCCCATGGCTTCCGCAACGGCTTTATAAGCCTGGAACTGCTCTTCTTCAGTCGGCAGTGAGTCGCGGTCCATGAACAGGAATTCTGTACGGTATAGACCCACGCCTTCAGCGCCATTACGCTCTGCACCGGCGATATCACGCACAGTACCGATGTTGGCAACGACTTCAACCTGATGGCCATCAAGGGTGATAGCGGGCAGGTCTTTCAGTTTGGCCAGATCATTTTTCTCAGTGATGTACTGAGTATTTACCGCTTTCAACTGCTCAATCACATCTGCAGTTGGATTTAAATAAACTTTGTTGTTTACCGCGTCCAGGATCAAATAGTCGCCATTCTTGACTTGTTTGGTCACATCAGTTGTTCCGACAATCGCCGGCAACTCCAAGGAACGCGCCATAATGGAGGTGTGGGAAGTTCGGCCACCCAAATCGGTGATGAACCCTAATACTTTATCCAGATTAAGCTGTGCGGTTTCTGACGGCGTCAGATCGGTGGCAACCAGAATCACTTCATCCTGAATTGCGCTTAAATCGACAATGGTCAGACCGAGAATATTCTTCAGCAAGCGTTTACCGATATCACGTACGTCAGCTGCACGTTCTTTCAGGTATTCGTCATCCAGCTCTTCCAAGGCTTTTGCTTGCCCTTCAATGACTGAATAAGCGGCTGCATCAGCAGTGGCATGCTCATCTTTGATGAGGGCTATGATTTCCTGCTCAAGCTCTTCGTCTTCCAACAGCATGATATGCCCTTCGAAGATGGCAGCTTTCTCTTCGCCTAGGCTTATGCCAGCTTTGGTCTTAATCGCTTCCAACTGTTCAGCCGCTTTGGCACGCCCAGTTTTGAAACGCTCGACTTCCTGCTCCACTTGGTCAGCAGAGATCTTTTTCCGGTTGATGACAATCTCATCTTCTTTCAGCAAAAGTGCTTTACCAAAAGCAATACCCGGTGATACTAAAATGCCTGAAATCATAACCCTACCTTACTCTTGACTGGTGTTAACTCAAAAAGCGCGCGTGATTACTCAAGCTCTGCCATCAGTTTTACCAGATGCTCAACAGCTTTCTTCTCATCTTCGCCTTCAGCAGAGATCGTAACAACAGTACCTTGGGTCAGGCCCAGAGTTTGTAGTTTGAACAGGCTCTTGGCGCTGGCGCTTTTACCGTTAGAGGTCACGGTAATTTCAGACGCAAAGCCTTTTGCTTCTTTTACGAACTGGGCAGCAGGGCGGGTATGCAGACCGTTTGGTGCAGTAATAGTAACTTCTTGCTGGAACATTGTATTTCCCCAACTTATTGGATTTATGTTGTGGAGCTAAAGTTTAGTGTAAAAACTAAACTTTAGCCTGTATTGGTGCGCGTATTACGACATCTTTCAACTCGCGCATGACTTTGCCTCAACGGCAGGTTAGTCACAAAGACAATTTCCGATATAACCTGAGTTCAGGCCAAAAATCGAAACTGCTACTTCTAAGAATAATGCTCTCTTTGCGTTATGTCTTCAATCAGCATTCGGTGATGACATTTTTTGTTGTGTTGCATAATTGATAAATCGATTCAGCCAGAGAGGCGCTCAATACGTGATTAATTTCGCGTATCAAAATAATTGACCGGTTAAATACTAAACCCAGAGGGTAAAATCAATCTTTATGTAGTGAAAACTTTGAAGTGTGCCACAAAAAAAGCACCCGAGTGGGTGCTTTTTTAGCATTTAGTGCGGCAGCAAGATTACTGTTGCAGCTCTTGCTCAGTGAACAAGTCTGCAAACAATGCCGTACTTAAGTAACGCTCACCCGAGGAGGGAAGAATAACCACAATTGTTTTGTCAGTAAAGCCTTCTTCTTCAGAAAGCTTAACCGCAGCAGCCACTGCTGCACCAGAAGAAATACCGGCCAAAATACCTTCTTCGTCCATCAAACGGCGAGCCATAGAGATGGCTTCGTCATTGGTCACTAAAGCAACACGGTCAATCAGGCTCAGGTCAAGGTTACCCGGAATGAAACCTGCCCCAATACCCTGAATTTTATGTGGGCCTGGTTTAATTTCCTGACCCGCCAATGCCTGGGTGATTACAGGAGAATCTGTTGGCTCAACCGCAACGGCGGTAATGGCCTTGCCTTTGGTCTTTTTGAGGTAGCGGCTGACACCCGTTAGTGTACCGCCAGTCCCAACGCCTGCAACAAAGACATCCACTTCACCGTCTGTATCTTCCCAGATTTCCGGGCCAGTCGTTTTCTCGTGAATTTCTGGGTTTGCCGGGTTACTGAACTGCTGCAAAATGATATAGCGGTCTGGGTCAGTGGCCTGAATTTCTTCGGCTTTGGCAATCGCCCCTTTCATCCCTTTAGCGCCTTCAGTCAGCACCAGATTTGCTCCCAGCGCTTTCAGTAATTTACGCCGCTCAATGCTCATGGTTTCAGGCATGGTTAGGGTTAATTTATACCCACGTGCTGCGGCGACAAAAGCCAGTGCAACACCGGTATTGCCACTGGTCGGTTCCACCAGTTCTTTACCTTCGGTCAGGATACCTTTGTTTTCGGCATCCCAAATCATATTGGCACCGATACGACATTTAACGCTGAAACTTGGATTGCGTGATTCAACCTTCGCCAAAATGCGTCCGTTGCCGATACGGTTCAGACGAACCAGCGGCGTATGGCCGATTGTTAAAGAGTTGTCTTCATATATCTTGCTCATAGCCCGTCCTTTAACTCTATGAAAATGTAGGAAACGTTCAAAGCATACGCTAACAGTATGGCTATGGAAGTAAGTAATTGGTATATCGATATGTTATTAAGAAATAAGTTTTAATCCCAATAACAAGGGCGTGACTCGCACGCCCATGGAACATTAACGTGATGGTTGAATAAACTGCTCACGATAGCGATCAACCCACATTGCTGTGGCACCGCAGACGGCAACCGGCATAATCACCAGATTCAGGAATGGGATCATAGTGAATAAGCTCACCAGTGCACCAAATTGCAAGTTATCGACTTTATCTTGGCGTAATGCACTGCGCATGTGCTGAAAACTCACTTTATGGTTATCGAAAGGATAATCACAATATTGAATTGATAACATCCAAGCGCTGAACAGGAACCACAGTACCGGGGCCAGTGTTTGCCCCACACCAGGGACGAGGTAAAGCAAGAGCAATACCACAGCACGTGGCAAGTAATAGGCTAATTTACGCCATTCACGCGCCATAATGCGCGGCAAATCTTTCACAATCCCCATGATACCCGTATCGGGTAGGGGCTTGCCGGTGAGGCTGGCTTCCAATTGTTCAGCTAATAAACCGTTAAAGGGGGCTGCGATAAAATTGGCGAGGGTGCTGAAGAGATAACTGAATACCAGTAGCACCGAAATAACCATCACTGGCCATAATAAATAGCTCAGCCACTGCAACCAATCCGGGACATAACTCATCAAATGAGGAACCCAGTCACCTATCCGGTTGAATAACCACCAAAAAGCGCCTCCCATCAGCAGAATATTCACCAATAAAGGTAAAATCACGAATCGCCGGATACCTGGGCGGGAAATTAACTGCCATCCTTGAGCAAAATAATGGATACCACTGACCTTTTTTACCGCTTTTTGCGTATACGCCATGCCGTTGAGTTCTCTGTTAGCTTATTGACCTACGTATCATATCGGTATGATTTCCCACTGCATAGTCACATATTGTTCAAAAAATAAGCGAAACATCTAGCATAATCATCTTTCTTCGAAGAAAATTGAGCACGGACTTGCACTTGTGTTCGTTGGGAAATAGAGTTAAAGGGTGAATGTTTGCCGCGGTGGCAATGTATTGGAACAACAGAGATAGTAATGATGCAGGATTTGCGTCTGATATTAATCGTTGTTGGCGCGATCGCCATAATAGCGTTGTTATTGCATGGTTTATGGACCAGCCGTAAAGAACGCTCATCACTTTTTCGCGATCGCCCAGTTAAACGTCCGAAACAAGAACGTGTTGAAACCCCGATCGAGAATCTCGATGAAGGGGTTGGAGAAGTGCGCGTCCGCACAGCTCACCCACAGGAGAAGCCTTCATTTAATCATATTGATGATGACGATGAAGACATGCCGGTCATTCAGCATATTGAAACCCAACCGGTGCAGGTTAAGGCGGAACCACGTCAAAAACCTTTTGCTTCTGTGCAGACAGATTATGACGACCCATTATTGGGTGGACTCTCTGCTGAGCAACCACCGCATGAATCCCAGCGTGACCCTTTGTTTGGCTCGGTTGAGGAGTCTTATTCGCAACCGCGACACGCAGAACCGCAGCATGCGGCGGAACCCGTATCTCAAGTGGCACCACAGCATGTGGAGTCACAACCAGAGCCGGTAGCTCCTGCTCCAGAGGTTAAACCACAAAAACTGAAAGAGACTGTTTTGGTGCTGCATGTTGCCGCTCATCATGGTGGTGCTCTCGGTGGCGAGTTGCTGCTACAGAGTGTTCTTCAGTCTGGTTTCCAGTTCGGTGAGATGGGCATTTTCCATCGCCACCTTAGCCCTGCAGGCAGTGGCCCAGTGCTGTTCAGTCTGGCGAATATGGTAAAACCAGGTTCTTTTGACCCTGATACCATGTCTGATTTCTCAACGCCGGGTGTGTCAATGTTTATGATGGTGCCGTCTTATGGCGATGCTAATCAGAACTTCAAGCTAATGCTACAATCAGCCCAGCGTATTGCAGATGATGTTGGCGGTGTGGTGCTGGATGATGAACGCCGCATGATGACCCCGCAAAAATTGGAAACGTATAAGGCCCGCATTCGTGAAGTGTTGGATGCGAACGCAAGCGCCTGATAACGTAACCTCGCAATGAATCGAATTAACCCGAACCCCCGCATGCCGGGGGTTTTTTATCTTTGATGGTGAGCCATGGAATCGATAATTCAGCAAATTAATCAACTAAGAACTTCATTGCGCCATCACGAACATCAATATCATGTTTTGGATGCGCCTGAGATCCCTGATGCTGAATACGACCGCTTAATGCAGCAATTACGCGATCTGGAAGCACAACATCCTGAACTTATTACCAACGATTCACCGACGCAACGAGTTGGCGCAGCCCCTCTTGATGCCTTTGAGCAGGTTAAGCACGAAGTTCCGATGTTATCTCTTGATAACGTCTTCGACGAAGAAAGCTATTTGGCTTTTGATAAAAGGGTGCATGATCGGCTGAAAACGGCAGAACCGCTGACATTTTGTTGTGAACTAAAACTCGATGGCTTGGCGGTCAGTTTATTGTATGAAGAGGGCGAGCTGGTGAGAGCGGCCACCCGTGGCGATGGCACCACTGGTGAGAATATTACCGCGAATGTGCGCACCATCCGAGCGATTCCACTGCGCCTACGTGGCGATAATATTCCACGCCGAGTTGAGGTCCGTGGCGAGGTTTTCATGCCGCAGGCTGGGTTTGAACAACTGAACGAAGAGGCGCGGCGCAAAGGGGGCAAAATTTTTGCCAACCCGCGTAATGCGGCTGCGGGCTCTTTGCGCCAGCTTGATCCACGAATCACGGCCAAACGTCCATTAACTTTCTTCTGTTACGGTGTGGGGTTATTGGATGGCGGTGAGCTGCCGCGCAGTCATATTCAACGGCTGATGCAATTTAAAGCCTGGGGGTTGCCGGTCAGTGATCGGGTTAAATTGTGTACGGGTAGTGACCAGGTGATTGCTTTTTATCGTCAGATTGAACAAGACCGTGCTGATTTGGGTTTTGACATCGATGGCGTGGTTATCAAGGTTGACTCCCTCGATCTGCAAGAGCAATTAGGCTTCGTGGCGCGAGCACCTCGCTGGGCAACTGCATTTAAATTCCCAGCACAAGAGCAGATAACCCAAGTTCGTGAAGTGGAGTTTCAGGTGGGCCGTACTGGGGCTATCACTCCGGTTGCACGTCTAGAACCGGTACAAGTTGCGGGGGTGATTGTCAGTAATGCGACGCTGCATAATGCCGATGAAATTGAGCGACTGGGTCTGCGCATCGGCGATACTGTGATTGTCCGCCGTGCTGGTGATGTGATTCCACAAGTGGTGGGTGTGGTGATGGAGCAGCGCCCACAGGATGCCAAAGAGATCACTTTCCCTGACCATTGCCCAGTATGTGGCTCTGATATTGAGCGAGTTGAGGGAGAAGCCGTTGCCCGCTGTACTGGCGGTTTATTCTGTGCTGCGCAGCGTAAAGAAGCGCTGAAACACTTCGTTTCACGTCGGGCGTTAGATGTGGAGGGAATGGGCGACAAGATTATCGAACAATTGGTGGAAAAACAGTATGTCGAAAACCCGGCTGACCTATTTACATTAACTGCTGGCAAATTAACGGGTCTTGACCGTATGGGACCAAAGTCTGCGCAAAATCTGATTGCGGCGCTAGAGAAGGCGAAACAGACCACATTTGCACGCTTCCTCTATGCTTTGGGTATTCGTGAAGTCGGAGAAGCAACTGCGGCCAATTTAGCCGCTCATTTCCGTTATTTGGATAATCTTCGCGCGGCAGATATTGATGCTTTAAAAAGTGTACCTGATGTCGGTGAAGTCGTGGCAAAGCACGTCATCAACTTCCTGAATGAAGAGCACAATCAAAAAGTGATCGAAGCGCTCGAAAAAGTCATTAGCTGGCCCGAGCCACAACAAATTATTGCTGAAGAGATCGACAGTCCGTTTGCGGGAAAAACCGTGGTGTTGACGGGGTCACTCACGATCCTTTCGCGAGACGAAGCTAAAGATCGCCTGACGGCACTGGGGGCTAAAGTCAGTGGCAGTGTTTCTAAAAAAACCGATCTGGTGATAGCTGGTGAAGCAGCAGGTTCAAAATTAGCGAAAGCACAAGAACTTGGAATTACAGTCATCGATGAAGCGGAAATGATCCGTTTATTAGGTGAATAGAGGGCGCGTGGAACATGGAAAAAGAGAATCTGGTTGAGATAGCCAATACTCGGATGCCCTTCGGAAAATATCAAGGGCGGGTATTAATCGACCTGCCTGAAGAGTACCTGCTTTGGTTTGCCCGCAAAGGTGAGTTTCCGCAAGGAAAGTTGGGGATGCTCATGGAGATGACGCTGGCAATTAAGATTGAAGGGCTGGATGGTTTGGTTAAACCCCTCAAGCAGGGGTAATTCGGTCGACTAAACTAGGGCGATGGGCGTTACTCCGTTCATCGCCCTAGTTTTGTAGGGTACAAACGCCATTAGATATAAACGTCAATCTGGTTCTGTGCAGAAGGGCGGTTTACTCCATCACCGGTCGGTGCGTTCGCACTCACGGTATTATTATCACCCTCTTTGGTTTTTTCGGCCTCTTTAGCCTCAATACGTGCGATTTGAGCCTGTAGCGCGGCAATTTGACTCTGAATTTGTTGCTGCTGTTTTTGTAGTTCATCAGCAGTTAAACCAGAATCTTTTAAGGTACTTAATTTCTCGGTCAGTTTTTGGATCTCTTGGTTAAGAGATTTAATCTGTGCCGCCGCGCTGCTATCTGAAGAAGAGCTACCGCTGCTGACAGAAACGGATGCTGTAGAGATGGTATTCGACATTATTATTCCTTAGAAAAACGTGGGTGGAATAATAACTATCGGTGAGAGGAAGATTAGCCTTAACGTTTAAGGGGGGTTTTACGCAATCTTATCACTTGCTTATCACTTGGTTATCACTACGCTGTTTTTTTAAGCATAAAACCAGAGGTTAGCGCAGTTAAACAACCAAACGTAATTGCGGCCAATGCTGCAACCAACCTTTGCTATTGACCCTTTGATTGTACGTATCAATTTCACCATTTTTGGGGTTAAGCGTGATAGTTCTGGCAAATAAAGCATCCAGACCGAGTGGAGCAATCAATTCAATATCGCCTTTGCTGTTTATTTTGGCACCAATGGCGGTTTCGACTTCCACCCAAAAGCTGATGGCATCTTCTGTGCTGGTATAGGGCCAGCGGCCAGTATAGAGGTGCATCCTGGCTTGGTTTTTTACTGACCAGGGGAATGATGTACCCTGAAAAGGCAGCGTTTTAAGCAACTGTTCCTCGAGCTGTAAGTCACGCTGCTCGCTGGCATCTTCTTCATCAAAATAGACTAAATCAATATCATTGAGTGGCGTGGGTGAAGAGTAGCCATGCAGTTTATCCCACACAAGATTACGGACAAATCCTGCCGCTAGACACCACTGATGTAGTCCTAGTTCATGAGCAATAGACAATGCACGCATCCGATAGGGGTCAGCACGTAGCCATTGGATGATTTGTTGCTGCTGGTCCATTATCTTTTCCCTCTGTAATCAATGCGCCGGAGAGTCAACAGGATAGCAGTAGAAAAGGATAAATTGGAGAGTGAATATGGCATCACTGAAAAGCAAAAAACCGGCCTAAGCCGGTTTTTTAAATGGTGGTGGAGCTAGACGGGATCGAACCGTCGACCTCTTGCATGCCATGCAAGCGCTCTCCCAGCTGAGCTATAGCCCCACAAATGTGGTTGTTCGTACTGATTTATCTCTATGCCATCAAACCTGAAAGTTTGGTGGAGCTAGACGGGATCGAACCGTCGACCTCTTGCATGCCATGCAAGCGCTCTCCCAGCTGAGCTATAGCCCCAATGTGCACATAATAAATTGTGTGAACGGGGCGCATGATATGAAACCACTGAAAAAGTGTCAACGGCTAATTCAATTTCTCGCGTTAAGCGCTGAAAAAGCCGCCAAATCAGCGAGCAAACAGCATGATAAATACTTCAGTTGGTTATGTTCAAACATAAAAAAGGTGGCTTGAATAAGCCACCTTAAGTATAAAAAATCCAAATTTATTGCTGGGCTTCGCGTTCGCTAATAAAAGCGAGTGCCTTGTCAATGCGCGCCAGAGAGCGAGCTTGACCAATGGCATGGACAGTGACATCCATACCCGGTGATTGGCCTGCGCCAGTGACAGCAACACGCAACGGCATGCCAACTTTGCCCATACCTACACCTAACTCATCAGCGGTGCCCTGAATGGCGTTGTGGACGTTCTCAGTAGTCCATTCAGTGATGGCAGCCAGTTTAGCTTTGACCGCTTCAAGCGGTTGACGCGCAACCGGACGCAGATGTTTTTTCGCTGCATCTGCATCAAACTCATCAAATTCTTCATAAAAGTAACGGCATGACTCGGCCATTTCTTTCAGTGTCTTGCAGCGCTCGCCCAGTAGTTTAACAATCTCAGCCAGCTCAGGGCCATTGCGAGTATCAATGCCCAACTGTTCAACCTGCCATGACAGATGAACGGCGACATGTTCAGGTGGCAGACTATTGATGTAGTGATGATTCAGCCATTGTAGTTTTTCAGTATTGAACGCACTGGCTGATTTGCTGACAGCATCAAGGGTGAATAGCTCTGTCATTTCGGCGACAGAGAAAATTTCCTGATCACCATGGGACCAACCTAAACGTACCAGATAGTTCAGCAATGCTTCTGGCAGGTAGCCGTCATCGCGGTATTGCATGACGCCGACTGCACCGTGGCGTTTAGACAATTTCTTGCCATCATCACCGAGAATCATTGAGACGTGTGCATATTCAGGGACTGGTGCACCTAATGCTTTCAGAATATTAATCTGGCGAGGGGTATTATTGATATGATCTTCACCGCGGATAACATGGGTAATTTCCATATCCCAGTCATCAATGACCACACAGAAGTTATAGGTTGGCGATCCATCGGTACGGCGAATAATTAAATCATCCAACTCTTGGTTGCTGAATTCAATTGGCCCACGGATTTTATCATCGAAAATAACGGAGCCTTCCTGCGGGTTACGAAAACGCACCACTGAAGGTTCATCGGCACCATGAGTACATTGGCTATCGCGGCAACGGCCATCGTAACGCGGTTTTTCGCCATTCGCCATTTGGGTTTCGCGCAGTTCATCCAGACGCTCTTTAGAGCAATAGCATCGATAAGCCGTGCCGTTCTCCAACATTTGGTCAATGACGGCATTGTAGCGGTCAAAGCGTTTGGTTTGGAAATACGGACCTTCATCCCAATCCAAATTCAGCCAGTTCATACCGTCCATAATGGCGTCGATAGCTTCCTGAGTTGAACGCTCGAGATCAGTGTCTTCGATGCGCAAAACAAATTCGCCGCCTAAATGACGGGTGAATAACCAGGAATAAAGCGCGGTACGTGCGCCACCTACGTGAAGATAGCCGGTAGGACTGGGTGCAAAGCGGGTTTTAATTTTCATTGGGATCGATGCCTTATTACGCGACGCCAGCCAGCGGACGCTGGCAGTTGCTCGAAATTCGAAAAAGTAGGCGACATTCTACCACCCTGTGGTAATTCCTCAACGATGTTACCGGCATGCAATTGATGATTACTGGCAGATACGGCTAAAGAAACGTCCGCAGCGGCGATAAATATCGCATCCTGTTTAAATTTGCGGCGAACGATTGTTTTCGTTTTAAAAACCGTTGACTCACTTCGAACTATCCCTATAATGCGACTCCAACAACACGGCGGGGCGATTAGCTCAGTTGGTAGAGCATCTCCTTTACACGGAGGGGGTCATCAGTTCGAATCTGGTATCGCCCACCACTCATCACTCATTGATTTTAAAGCATTAAAAGTAGTAGAAGTGGGCGATTAGCTCAGTTGGTAGAGCATCTCCTTTACACGGAGGGGGTCATCAGTTCGAATCTGGTATCGCCCACCACTTCTCTTACTCTCAGATTATATAATGGGTCGTTAGCTCAGTTGGTAGAGCAGTTGACTTTTAATCAATTGGTCGCAGGTTCGAATCCCGCACGACCCACCATTATATCAAGTACCTCAGCACATCCCCCAAGCTCAGAAATCACAGACTACCCAGTTCGTGTGGGTGAGACCCTGCGTTCAGGTTCGAGCCGAGGATGCGAGACAGCAACGCGCCAGCGTTGACCCGAAGGGCGAGTCCGTAGGACGAGTCATCCCGCACGACCCACCATTATATCAAGTACCTCAGCACATCCCCCAAGCTCAGAAATCACAGACTACCCAGTTCGTGTGGGTGAGACCCTGCGTTCAGGTTCGAGCCGAGGATGCGAGACAGCAACGCGCCAGCGTTGACCCGAAGGGCGAGTCCGTAGGACGAGTCATCCCGCACGACCCACCATTATATCAAGTACCTCAGCACATCCCCCAAGCTCAGAAATCACAGACTACCCAGTTCGTGTGGGTGAGACCCTGCGTTCAGGTTCGAGCCGAGGATGCGAGACAGCAACGCGCGAGCGTTGACCCGAAGGGCGAGTCATCCCATTCGGCTCAAAGTACCTCAACGTAACCAGAAAACGAAAAAACCCAAGCTGACTGAAACTCGGGTTTTTTGTATTTCTAGAGTGATGTCAATATATACTCGCTGTTATTTTACTGGCGCTTCGAGAGTGAAAGCCTCTTGAGCAAGAAGAGTTTCTGTCTCGATATCGTCGGTCTGCACCTCTGTGTAACTTTTGGGCGTACCACGGCAGCCATCTCCATAATGTTCCCCCTCCCAACGCCCAACCAATGCCGCACCAATCGCATTACTCATCACGTTAGTGGCAGAACGACCCATATCTAAGAAAGGATCGACACCCATTAACAGAATCAAGCCCGCTTCTGGAATGTTAAATTGGCTAAGAGTTGCGGCAATAACCACTAATGATGCGCGAGGAACACCCGCCATACCTTTAGACGTCAACATCAGGATTAATAGCATAGTGATTTGTTCACCCATGCTCAGATGTATATTACATGCCTGAGCGATAAAGATGACGGCAAATGAGCAATATGCCATCGAACCGACCAGATTGAAGGAATAACCAATAGGAAGAACAAAACTGGAAATTTTGTTAGATACACCAAATTCCTCCAATTTCTCCAACGTACCGGGGAAGGCTGCTTCAGAACTTGACGTGGTAAAAGCCAACAGTGCAGGTTCGCTGATACCTTTTATTAACCGCAGGGTACAACGGCCAATTAGCACAATTGAACAGCCAATCAGAATCAGCCACAACAGTCCGAGAGTGAAATAGAACTCACCCATAAATATACCGGCACTGACCAATACACCCATACCACGTTCAGAGATCATCGCTGAGATAGCGGCAAATACGGTCAGTGGGGCAAATAGCATGACATAACCGGTCAACTTCAACATCAGATGTGCCAGTGATTCCAGCACCGAAACAATGGGTTGCGCTTTTTCACCAATGGCTGAAAGGCTAATCCCCATAAAAATAGAGAATACAACGATTTGCAGGATTTCATTTCGCGCCATCGCATCAATAATACTGGTGGGAATAGCATGCGATATAAATACTTTTGCGGAGAATGGAACAGGTTCAATACCATCAACCGCGCTTGCGGTAGCCGCCACAAAGTTGATTCCATCACCTGGCCTCAAGATGTTAACGACAACTAAGCCCAGCAGAATTGAAATGAATGCTGCGCAAATAAACAGGAACAATGTTTTTGAGAAAACACGCCCTAATGTTTTGGCGTCACCCATTTTTGCAATCCCAACCACTAAGGTTGAGATAATTAATGGCGCAATAATCATCTTGATCAAACGCAGGAAAATATCGGTAAAAATCGATATTTCAGATGCGTATGATTTGGCAAAGTTAGGGCTGCTAAAGGAATTTATTAAAAACCCAACAATAATACCTATTATCAGACCCAAGATGATCATTGTGGTCAAATTTTTTGATTTCATAATGATTCCATTTATAAGTAGGGTGGTATCGTTTTTATAAAATATTGAATAGTGGCACCGATGTTGTATTTTATTTCTATAAGGAAACGGTGCATCAGGCATCACAATGCACCGGCTATTCGGATGTTTGTGTTTTACTGTTAACGCTAATAAAACTAAATATCGAACTCGAGTTTTAATAAAGGCGCATGTTGCTGAGCACCATAAACATCCGTATCACCCACGGCACCAGATACAAGGTGGCGTGGCATCACGATTTTGACTGCATTCGCTGGGTCGAACCAAATAATACGAGAGACGAATTTTGGCTCGACATTATATATTTTTGCGATTATCTCCTTTTGAAATTGCCCAGAATCTTTAATGCTGGAATAGATACTTTTATTCTTAAATAAAATATCCAGCACTAATTCATATGGCCCAGCATTTTTTGATCTGACGACATGAGCCAGCTCGATGATTGATATATTCATGCCATCACTCCTTCTGCTGTCACATTCTCCAGCTCGAATTTAAATGCAACCTCCGGTGTATATTCCATTAAGTGGTAAATGGAAAATTCATAAACCAGACCCGCTCGAATATCTGATGGTGAGAATGGGAAAGCCAAATTACCGGCAGTTGCAATCCGCCCGATATAGCCATAGTGAAGTAACGTCGAACGAGCGAGTGAGCAAATGCTATCAGCCATGGCTTGAGAGGGGGCGACGACATCGAGCAAAATACCCAATTCATAAGCGGTGGTATTAGGCTCGGGTTCCATTTTTCCCATCACGCCATTTTTCCCGTACAGGTGGAAATTGAGTTGCACGGTATCAGGCGCGATACTCAGGTTTTTCTCTACGCTTTTGCGGACTTCGCACAAAATATTCTCGATATCCGCGATCATTATGGCATCTCGGGTACCGGCAATACTGATAGTACGATAGCCTACCGGCCGGGCACCTTCTAACTTCACCGTGTAGGGGGTACTTTCATGCACTGATCCGCTGACGCGAACTTGCCCTTTCCCCATATCTTTGAACTGGCAAGCGGACAGATTTAATATCCCTCCGGGGCCGGGTAAGAAGTAAGGATCTGATTTTTCATACAATGTATGTGCGGCCGCGGAGGTTTCAGTAAATTGGCGTTTATCATTGAAGGTTTTCAACGTAAAGCCGGATTCATCCAGAATCCCCATGGCACAGTCAGAACCCGATCCCGGTGTTGCAGCAATCGCGGCGCACTCTAAAATCTTGCCACAATGCAGCGCCAGACCTTCATCGAACCCTTTTATGATAGGTAAGGCGGCAAAGCATGCGGGATCATAAGCCCGGCCACCTAATACCACTTGTGCCCCAGCAAGCAGCGCTTCCTGAAAAGGCTCAACCCCCATTTGTGCCACGATATAAGTTGTTGCATCAATAGCTTCATGGGTGAGTTCAGGGACAAAATCCAGCGACCGAATTTTACCTGCATCAAGAGCGGCATGGACCACTTCTTTACTCACGTCGGCAGGGATCACCGCCAAGGTAAAGTTTAGTGATTCCTCTTGAGCAATTTCTAAAATTATCTGGCGACACCATTCTAAATGTGGCGCGGCACCTGAACCTCCCGCCGTGCCGATAACGACAGGAATTCCGTTATTCACACCTGCAGTTATCATATAACGGAGATCCCGTTTTACCCCGGCACGATCAGTAAACGGCTTACCAGAACCCAAATAGTGAGGGCCAGGATCGGAGGAACCCGCGTCTACCGCGATTAAATCGGGAGACTCCTCCATCGCTTTCATAAAACTCTCTTCTGGAAATCCATATCCCAAAATGGCTGTAGGCGAGAGGATCTTAAAGGTTTTAGACATATTAATTTGCCTTTGCTTTCAGTTGCGCGATGGTACGTGTCATCTCGTTAAACACAATGTTCATGCCTTCATCGAAGCCCATTCCCGGCTTAATTAGCATGCGCATTGGGCGAGAGGCGATAGCAACATGCACGCAGGTGCGGGCGCTGATATCGGTTTCGTTACATGTCCCGCCCTGATAGGCCTCCATTCCTTTTTTATTGCAATAGAGCACAGCGTCAACGATGTTGTGGATACTGCCCAGATCCGGGGTTTTGATCTGCACCATGTGACAACTCCCGGCATCAGTAAAGTCGATAATATCTTGATAGGTATTACACCATTCGTCGGCTACGATTTTGACGGAAGACCCCAGTTTTTCTAGGTTACGGGTAATTTCAGTCAATAATCGGATTTGGTCCGGCTTATTGCCGGCATCAACCGGCCCTTCGATATACAGATCCAGCTCACCAGCTTGTTCTTGTAAACTGGCGATATATTCCGCACACCGCATTGGATCCATATCGAAAATCAAACCAATCGTGCCGTAAACATCAATATGTAAGTTAGGTTTATAATCGGAATTAGTCCGCAAATCAGTAACGCGTTTTGCCAACCAACTGACGTAATCGCGCAGTTTTTCCCCATTGCGGCCCAGTTTTTCATCAACATTGTTGATAAGGCCATGCGGCAGAACATCCACGCCTTTAAGAATCATTTTATCGACAGCGATATAACGGTCATCACCGCTTTGCCCAAACAGCGGAATTGGTTGCGCCACGAGTGGCAGGTGCCATTCGTCACATATGACTTCGGCTTTTAAGCGGCCCGTTGCCAATGCAGTTGCATCCAACAATGCTTGGGAAAGCCCATAACGAATAGCGGTGTGCAGTGGTTTACCCTCAATGGTTACTTCATCAAAGAAGCGGGCATTTAGGCGAAACTCACTGATATCACGCCCTTCTAGCAGGGGCTTGATATGTTTTTCCAAGAAAGGAACGAAATTAGCGGCGATAAATAAAGGATCACGGCCACCGGCACCTGAGTACTGTACTGCCGCGCAGTCACCTACGGCAACGGCGCCGTTTTCTAACATTAATTGGATGTTGACGCATTCGCCAGCTTGACGAATAGAGGTAAAACCATCAGTGACAGGTGTGCCTTGATAGATAAAACCATCCAGCTTGGCGCCGTTTTTTATTGCCTGTTGGTCATCGAAATAGAAAGATGAATTACCGGCAGTGAACAATACATGTTTGATTTTCATTATGGTCTTCCAATTAATTTGCTGTGGGATACGGCGTTAATATCGTCAATGATCATTTGGAATGAGGGGGTTCGCCCCTCTTCTTTAGCGCGCTCTGCGACAAAATCATGGTGCAGTGCGAGAACATCTTTCGGCAAAGGAACGGAACCGGGATCAAACACTCGGATGGCACCGTGGTTATCACGAATTGGCATCATTTTGCCGGAGTTACAGGTGGCTGGCGCAAAAGGTACGTCAAGAACGCCAGCTTCAAATGCACGGACAGTGCCGATGGCAATATCGCCTTGCCCCAGTTCCAATACTTTGTCCATAACTGCGCGAACTTCGCGTTTGATCAATGCAATTTCGCGGTCAACTTCAACGCAAGGTGGGAATTTTTGGTCACGAACCATGTTGAGCATTTGGTTCGATGCCCTGAGTCCTTGACCATTCGCTTCGGCCGTTGGGATGCCATAAGCTTCATGTGGGCTTTTAGTAATGACCTTAGTCGCGCCGGCCATGCCCGCGACGGCGGCCCCCCATGAGATAACCGCAAATGCACGGGATTCATCTTCTGGGAACCCCCCCATCCATTGATGGAATACGGTACTTAGCTCATAGTTTTCGTAGCCATTAGCATGAAAGTATTCATCAGCGAGTTCACGTAAAGAACGGATGGCGGCAATGTCTTGCACCACATTACCGACCTGACCGTAGCCGACAGTGACTGACTTCACTCCTTGTTCCAGAGCCAACAAACCCTCAATAATAGCGACGGCATGTGACACAAACGGTGGAATCAAAGTGCCAGTCAACGGGCCAAATGGCTCGCGATTGATGCGAATACCATGTTCTTCATAGACACCAATCAAACGGTCGCAGTACTGCCAATCCCGGATGGATTTTTCTAGCGTCACGCGTTTTGCATAAGGAATGTTGTACGAGATTCCGCCACCTTCGTAACTGGTGAATCCACTCGCCATGGCTATCTCGGCTAGCAGACGCGCATCGGGTGTTCCGTGGCGAATTTGCAGTGGTTTAGATAAGGTTTCCGTGATGCGGCGACAGGCTTTTACCCCGTGATTGACCACCGGTAACCCATTGAGCTTTGATGTACCGGCTTCAACGGATTTTTGGATACCCACAGCGGCTTCTTCGTAACGATTAAGACGGGTATAAGCATCAATAGTGGTCGGCAACAGATCGCAGTCTTTTTGCAGCGTTCTTAGCAGTTCAATATGTTCTTCAATTAATGCGACCCCAGCACGAGGCTGGCTCAACGTGATCCCGTCGCGATCAGCGTCAAACAGCGCTCTGGCGAAGTTTTTTGCTTCAGGGATGGTCTGCTGATACTTCACGCCATCCTCAAAATTTTCAACATCTTTGCCGGTGTGCCAAGTCTTTAACACTTGAAAGCGTTCGGACATAAAATCGTCTAAAGATATTTTTTTGTTTCGAAGTTCCATCATGACTCCAATTTTCACTTGTTCAAAATTCGAACGCCAGTCTGGGCGGCAGCTTTAGGAAAGCGACGAGCGACATTAGCGAGCAGGGGAAGTAAACCTTGCGTATCTCTGTAATACTCAAACTGGTTGGGGAGCAGCACTTGCTTGCCTTTATCATCAAAATCGCGATATTTCAGCCAGTTATGGATATCAAATGAATCTGCTCTGGAGAGCCACCCTCCGGTGCCAATGACTTTTTGTACGAGACTTAAATCACGGCCAAGTTGCAGGTCAATATTGCCCGCACAGGTGCAGACCTGCGTTTTAGTACCCGCATGGCGCTCAGAGGCATATCCGACACAAATCCCGGCAAGCAACTGGTCAAATACGCACTCTTCATCGGAACTTGGCACGTAACCTGGATGGGTCGTGATGTATTTTAAATAGTGATGAAAAGCATCAATTTTGGTTTGTTGATGGGCGAAATAATGGTCGATCATGGATGCGCCGGTTTCGCCGGCATTGATGGCTGAAACACGCATCCCTAAATCACCCTCGACGGTGCGCTTAATCAGTGGTTCTGGCAGACCGTGCATGACCGTGTCAGGCAGTAAGTGGTTATTGTAGGAGGAGTAGATATCTGTAGTCGCTCCCCCCATGTCGATCAGCATGAAGGTTTCCCAATCGGGCACGTGTTGGCGAATTTGCTGAACTAATTCAAAGACGGAATAGGGGGTGGGTAATGGTTCTTCGCCGGTTTGATCGACGATAATATCTAACCCTTTCCCTTTCACAATTTTATGCAAGAAAATGTCACAAATGGCCTTGCGTGCACCATACGGATTAGGGCTATCAAGATTGGGCAAGACGTTGTCAACAATGGTTAAGTCTTTACTGCCGAGAATGTCCTGCACCTCATCATCCAGATCACGGTTTCCGGCATAAATAATGGCGCATTCAAGATCCGATTGAGCCAAGAGTTTGGCATTTAATAAGCCGTGGCTGCAGTCTCCACCATCAGTGCCGCCGGTAAATAACAAAATGTCCGGTGGTGATTTCTCTAAAGCCCGTACATCTGACTTATTTAGGTTATAGGCAAAATGCTGCGATACTTTGGCACCTGCGGAATGTGCCGTCACTTTAGCCGATTCCAACGTAATATTGGGCACTAATCCAATAGCCGCAACAGACAGCCCCCCCTTAGCAGAGGAGGAGTAATCAATCTTTACCTTCCCAGAGGCCAATAATGGGCGTGCATCGCTAACACCCAGAATCTTATTTAATACAGAAAAGAACCCCTCAGCTAAGTGGTGGGGGGTTGTAGGGGACAAGGCATAGTTTTTCACAACAATATTGTCATTATCACCTACTTCAAATACCGCCCCTTTCGTCCAGGTGGAGCCAATATCGATAGAAACGCTGATCATTGCATGCCCTCGGCTGTTTCCTCTGCCTGCATGACATGGTCAATATCACTTTTCATCAGGGAGCAGACTAATTCCAAGTCTGTGTCTGGCGCGAAAACACGATTAAAGCCCATCTCTTTAAATTTGATTTCGATTTCTGAAAAATCATGTTTGCCGATCACCAAATTTCCACCGACATAAAGCAATATTTCACCAATCCCGCGCTCAATGCAGTTCTCGCGCATACCGATACAATCTACCTCGCCATGTCCATAAATAGAGGAAATGACAATGGCCTGAGCACCGGTTTCAATAGCTGCATCAATATATTCATCTTGGCTCACCATTACGCCGAGATTAATTACGTTGAAATTGTGCATTGTAAATACGCGGTCTAGCACCTTATTACCAACAGCATGGCAATCAGCACCAATGACGCCAATAACAATTGTTGGATTTTGCATGTTAAGCCCTCTATGTAGATTACGGTCTCTATATTTTTGTTTGGTGAGCAGAAAGTAAAACCTAGCATTTCACTCTCCACGCGAAATTAAATAATATTATTTTTTGTAATGACGTATTTCATTCCCCTGGTCTATAAATGCGATGGAGACTTGCTGGGGTTTTATTGTTGTTTAATGTGCTTCTCCATTAAATTAAATACAATTGATTTATTGTCAGGACATCTTGAAAAAAGTGTAAAACAAAAATATTTATTAGTTTTTACATGCTGTTGTTGATTAAACTCATTGTAAATCAATTTGTTAAAATAACAGCTATCACTTTGTTAATAAGGATGGATAAATGTTATTTTTGACAATGTGAATATTTATAGATGAATTGTGATCTGTGCCAAATTATTTATCTTCTCAAGTTGTGATAGTGATCATATTTTAATGGTGGTTCTTTTGAATATAAAAAATATATATTCATGCTCAAATTGATAATATGCCATCCGAAAGATAGATACCCTTCTTACATTAATTAACGGACTCCACCTGCTACCATTTTGACCAAATGCATACGAGGATAATTTTTAATTATTTGCTTTCGGTGCAACATTCTGAGCAGGCGCTCGACGTCATGTTGACAATGATTAAGCAGTAGCCCAATGACGCTGCCACTGTGAGCCACATTTAAACCATAAATGCCACTGTGTTCGACGATATCCAGCAATTGATAGAACTGGGGTTTAGGCAGTAGTGACTCACTGGCGATGGCACTCAAGGTTGTTGCTTCTCCAAGTGTGTAACAACATCGCCTTTCATTTGCTAACAGGAACTGTTGCATCGCTTTTACCAAATAGGGAGCCTGTTTCAGCAGCAATGAATGGCGCTTTCGTTGATGAAATTCCTCTGTTAGCACTGTTTGTGAACTTTCGAGCAATACAATATCGATGTCAGGTAGCCAAGGAAATGAGAGCTGGGTTTGTGCTGTTTGGTGATCAAAAAGAGTGAGATCCTTAAATATAGTGCTGTCGGTCGGTTCAAGCGCCACACAGAGTTGGGCTAGTGACTCATCACTTAATGGTTGGCCCAACAAACGGCTGGTGGCCATTGCTGTCGCTGCAATATCTGCGGTGCTGCTCGCTAATCCTTTGGCGACCGGAATAGTTGATTCGAACTCGATACAGATATTCTCAGCAAGGAGAGGAGATTGGTCAAAGTGCGCCAAGACTTGTTTCACCATTTGGCGCATACGAGGCCGCTCGCGTGGACCTGGCTTTCCTTGTGTCACAGATACATTGCTGTACCAATTTATCGGGCAGGAAATCAGTTTTTCGCCACCCAAGATCCACCCCTGGAGTAATTCACCGCAGGAGGCCGGGCAGTGTGCTTCAGCCATGAAAAGTATCCTTACAATGATAATCCCTACAACGATAACCCTTTTGCGGACAATGCATTATATGACTTGCAAGAGTGGCTCATGGTTGATGTCGATTGAATGAGAAGTAAAAGCCAGCACATCGCTAAGATTGACCACATCACCGATGACTAACAATGCTGGCGCATGGACCTTTTTACGAGCAATCTCATCTTTTAGTGTGCTCAGTGTTCCTTTAGCTATTTCTTGTTGCTGGTGGCTGGCATACATCACTGCAGCAGCAGGGGTCTCCGGCGATTTGCCTCCTTTGATTAATCGCTGGCAAATTTCCTCTTGTCGGCTCATTCCCATCAGCACAATCAGTGTGCCGTCTAATTGGGCTAATGCATTCCAATTCTGTGGTTCATTTCCCTGACTCATATGCCCGGTGACAACATGAAAACTGGAAGCATAGTGGCGATGGGTTACCGGAATCCCCGCATAGGCTAATCCACCAATTGAGGAACTGATGCCTGGCACTATTTCAAAAGGGATATTACGGTGTGAAAGACTTTCGGCCTCTTCTCCACCACGGCCAAATACATAGGGGTCACCGCCTTTAAGGCGCACGACATTTTTACCAGCTAATGCGTGATCGATCAGTATTTGGTTGATATGTTCCTGTGGAATCGGATGGTGATTTGAGGCTTTTCCTACATTAATAATTTGGCAATTAGGTGGTGCTTGAGCAATTAGCTCAAGATTAACTAAACGGTCATGGACAAGAACTTGGGCTTCACGGATAGCCAGTAACCCTTTCACGGTGATTAATGATGCATCTCCCGGGCCTGCCCCGACTAATAATACTTTTCCTAGACTCATTAGAACGACCTTTATAGCAGCGAAGGCATAAGATTTTTTAAAATCGTAAGAGTTTATTATCTAAAAATTAATGTATAGCTTGAGCGCAGCATCATTATCCATAAAAGAAGAATGAGATACATGACCTTGCTCCCATTATTTAATCACTTTTAGGAATGAACTCTTCATAATATATGATATTAATTTTTAAATTTAAGTCTGTTATTTTATTTTTTTTTGCATTGTTATTAATTATGTTTTCATTCATTATTTTGTTTTTTAACTTTAATATTACATTTGTTATTGATAATTATGAGGGCAATCACAAAAATGGCTGATCGCTATGTTTATATATATAATTTTGTGTATGTTAAAAACAAATAAAATCCGTCTTACATTTCTAATGTAAATGTCTCGGTATGGCATAGCAGGCTATCTAATCAATGATTTCATGAAATAATGGGTGAGTCACAATGCGGTGCAAAATTCCTAAAACAGACTTATTAGTGACATTTGAAGCAGTTGCTCAATATGAAAGTTATACTCGAGCAGCCGAAAAATTGGCGTTAACACAAAGTGCCGTTTTCCGCCAAATTACAGCACTGGAAGATTTACTTAACGTTTCACTATTCCACCATGTTCGTAAGCGGATATTTCTGAATGATGCAGGGCGTTATTATCTTGGCTTAGTTAGAGATACCTTAGAGCAATTGGAAAGGGATACGCAAAGTATTATGTCTTATCAATCGACTCAACAGATTTTAGAATTAGCAGTAACACCCACGTTTAGCACGCATTGGTTGATCCCGAATCTTAGTGATTTTCATGAGAATCATCCGGAGATTGTTCTGAATTTAATTGCTCTCACGACACCTGCAGATTTTTTGAATCTGAAATATGATGCTGCGATTATGCGTGAAGATTTCAGCAGCCCTTGGGCAGAAAATGAGCATCTATTTGAAGAAGAACTGATTCCGGTATGTAGCCGCATGCTGTGGCGCGATGATAAAAAGGTTATGCGTGCGGAACAATTGATGGACGAATTTACACTACTGCATCAAACGACTCGTTTAGACTCTTGGTATGATTGGTTTGCACTCTCTGGAGTGAACAATCCCAAAGTGCGAATGGGGCCGCGATTTGATCTTTTATCAATGCTAATTTCAGCCGTTCGCTCTAATTTGGGCGTGGCGTTATTACCTCGCTTTGCCATTCATAAGGATTTAGAAAATGGTGATATGGTTATTCCTTGTGATTTGCCGATGAGTACTGGAAATCATTTTGTACTGACTTATAAAGATGGCAAAAGAGGGTTAAGAAGTTTGCAAAAATTCAGCCGTTGGGTACATGCGAAATCGAAAGAAGAAGAGCTAAAAAGAACATGGGTTAGCTGATAATTTATTAAACGGACATTTATAAAAATCATTGTGGTCAATATGCTTTAATTGTGTATATAAATATCATTTCGTCACCGACTTGTTCACTAGAAAACATTATGTATTGCAGATAGAACAATTGCTTTTTATCTTATCCCGCCAATAATGGAGGTGTAATGCATATGGCAATTCAAGATGTTATTTCTCAAACCCTTTTCAATATAAATAACAAGTATGTTCTGCCTGCTGTTTATATTTGGTTAATAGAGTGAAAATAATGCATAAAAATGGTTTTTCCTATCAAGAACTATTTCCTCTTACTGAGGATAAAACAGAGTATTACTTACTAACAGATAAGTATGTTTCGACTATTAAAATTGCGGGAATAGAAATATTAAGAGTGAAACCAGAGGCTCTGACATTAGTCTCTCAACAAGCTTTCCATGATGCCTCATTTTTTCTACGCCCAGCACATCAACAGCAAGTTGCTGCTATTTTGCACGATCCTCAAGCTAGCGAAAATGATAAATATGTCGCACTTCAACTACTGAGAAACTCAGAAATTTCAGCTAAGGGCATTTTACCAAACTGTCAGGATACGGGGACATCTACCATTATTGCCCAAAAAGGCCAGAGAGTGTGGACCGATATTGATGATGCACAAGCACTGTCTCGCGGTATTTATAACACCTTTCGTGATGATAATTTGCGCCATTCACAAAATGCCGCATTGGATATGTATACCGAAATCAATACTGGAACAAACCTTCCTGCGCAAATTGATATTTTCTCGACTACCGGGGCGGAATATTCTTTCCTGTTTGTTAATAAAGGGGGCGGTTCAGCAAATAAAGCAGCACTGTATCAAGAGACTAAAGCATTGCTGGAGCCGAAAAAACTGACTGCTTTTTTAATTGAAAAAATGAGAGAGTTAGGAACGGCGGCATGCCCTCCTTATCATATAGCATTTGTCGTCGGCGGTACCTCTGCTGAATTAACTTTGAAAACGGCAAAATTAGCCTCAACTAAATATTATGACAACTTGCCCATGGAAGGTAATGAATACGGGCGAGCTTTTCGTGATATCGAACTTGAGCAAGAATTGCTTCAAGCTTCTCAGGCATTTGGTCTGGGTGCTCAATTTGGTGGCAAGTATTTTGCCCATGATGTCCGCGTTATTCGTTTGCCACGCCATGGTGGTTCCTGCCCGATAGGTATGGCGATTTCATGTTCATCTGATCGAAACATTAAAGCCAAAATAAACAAAGAGGGAATATGGCTTGAGAAGTTAGAGCGGCATCCTGAGCAATATATCCCCGAAGACTTACGGGAAAGTAACGAAGGGACGGTGGTGAATATCGATCTAAACCAACCGATGGATCAAATTCGTCGACAACTTTCAGGCTATCCCGTCTCTACGCGTGTCTCGCTGAATGGTTCATTAATTGTGGCCCGAGATATTGTCCATGCCAAACTGAAAGAGCGTCTGGAACAAGGAGAGGAATTACCGCAATACATGAAAGATCACCCTGTCTATTATGCGGGGCCAGCTAAAAAGCCAGACGAATTTATTTCAGGTTCCATGGGGCCAACAACAGGAGGGCGCATGGATTTGTATGTCGACCTTTTTCAATCCCATGGTGGCAGTTTAGTGATGTTGGCTAAAGGTAATCGCAGCCATGAAGTCACGCAAGCCTGCCAAAAGCATGGTGGCTTCTATTTAGGCAGCATTGGTGGTTCTGCGGCTATTTTGGCGCAGGAATATATCAAAAGCCTGGAATGTATCGAGTTTCCCGAACTGGGCATGGAAGCAGTATGGAAAATGGAAGTCGAAAATTTCCCCGCCTTTATTTTGCTTGATGATAAAGGTAACTCATTCTTTGACCTAATTCAGATGAAAGTATGCGCAGGTTGTCAGCACTAGCTTTTGCGCGGAGGGTATCTCAATGAGCGAAGAACGGTATCAGCAGCGGCAGCAACATCTTAAGGAACAGGTTGAAACGCGTGTTGCTGAAGCGACTAAAACGGGCGGTATCATCATTGTATTTACCGGTAATGGTAAAGGAAAAAGTACAGCAGCTTTTGGTTCGGCGGCACGAGCTATTGGTCATGATAAGCAAGTTGGCGTCGTTCAGTTTATTAAAGGCACATGGGAAAGTGGTGAATATAATCTGTTGAGTCGCAACGGGGTTGAGTTTCATATTATGAAAACCGGTTTTACTTGGGAGACACAAGACAAGGTGGCAGATACCCTCGCAGCACAGAGGGTATGGGAACAAGGCCGTCGAATGTTATCCGACCCGTCATACCATCTCGTGATTCTAGATGAGTTAACTTACATGATCACTTACGGTTACTTGGCACTAGACGAAATAATAACCACGTTAAAAGAACGACCTAAGAATCAAAGCGTCATCATCACCGGGCGAGCATGTCATCGCGATCTCATTGCCCTCGCAGATACCGTCAGCGAATTACGGCCTGTTAAGCATGCTTTTGATTGTGGGGTTAAGGCGCAGAAGGGTATTGATTGGTGATTCCCCTTCGTCCTTGGCGCTGCAGCGGTGTTAGCTGTGCTCACGCGCCCGAATCACTGACTTGAGTCAGCTCATCGGGACTTGCTCGCTTGCTGCCTTGCTGCAACGCCAATGACTTTGGGGAATCGTTTGGTCTTGGCGCTGCAGCGGTGTTAGCTGTGCTCACGCGCCCGAATCACTGACTTGAGTCAGCTCATCGGGACTTGCTCGCTTGCTGCCTTGCTGCAACGCCAATGACTTTGGGGAATCGTTTGGTCTTGGCGCTGCAGCGGTGTTAGCTGTGCTCACGCGCCCGAATCACTGACTTGAGTCAGCTCATCGGGGCTTGCTCGCTTGCTGCCTTGCTGCAACGCCAATGACTTTGGGGAATCGTTTGGTCTTGGCGCTGCAGCGGTGTTAGCTGTGCTCACGCGCCCGAATCACTGACTTGAGTTAGCTCATCGGGGCTTGCTCGCTTGCTGCCTTGCTGCAACGCCAATGACTTTGGGGAATCGTTTGGTCTTGAATTGCAGCTGTAAAAAAAGGCGCCGTAGCGCCTTTTTATTCACTGCTTTCTGATGCGACTTATTAGAGTACCAGACCCGCGATAGAGGCGGACAATACGCTCACCAGTGTGGAGCCGTATAGCAGTTTTAAACCAAAACGAGAAACCACATTCCCCTGATGTTCATTCAGACCTTTAATCGCCCCGGCTACGATACCGATAGAAGAGAAGTTCGCGAATGAAACCAAGAACACGGACAGAATACCGACACTACGTGGTGACAGTTCTGATGCGACTTTCTGCAAGTCCATCATTGCCACAAATTCGTTAGAAACCAGTTTGGTCGCCATGATACTACCCACTTGCAAGGCTTCATGCGCCGGAACGCCCATAATCCATGCGAACGGGAAGAACACATAACCCAAGATTCCTTGGAAGCTAATACCGAACAGCAGGCTGAACAAGGCATTTACAGCAGCAATCAATGCGATAAAACCAATCAGCATTGCAGCAACAATAATGGCGACTTTGAAGCCCGCCAGGATGTATTCCCCCAGCATTTCAAAGAAGCTTTGGCCTTCATGCAAGTTACTGAGTTGTAACTCTTCTTCTTCTTCAGCTTTATACGGGTTGATTAATGACAACACGATAAAGGTACTGAACATGTTAAGCACCAGTGCCGCGACCACGAATTTCGCGTCCAGCATTGACATATAAGCCCCCACAATCGACATAGAAACTGTCGACATTGCAGTTGCTGCCATGGTGTACATACGTTTTTCGGACATTTTGCCCAAAATGTCTTTATAAGCGATAAAGTTTTCAGACTGGCCCAGAATCAGTGAACTCACTGCGTTGAATGATTCCAGTTTGCCCATGCCGTTAATTTTGGACAATAAAGTACCAATGATACGGATAACGATCGGCAGTACTTTGATGTATTGCAAAATACCGATTAAGGCAGAAATGAAGACGATAGGGCACAGCACTCTCAGGAAGAAGAACGCCAGACCTTTATCCCCCATATTGCCAAAGACAAAGTCAGTACCGGTAGCAGCGAATCCGAGTAATTTGTCGAATAAGCCGGCGAATCCTTTCACAAAACCTAATCCAGCTTCCGAATGGAGGAAGAAGTACGCCAATAACACTTCAATAACCAGCAATTGAATAACAAACCGAATGCGGATGCTCTTGCGATCTTTACAGGCAGCCAGAGCTAATATGGCCACCACGATCAAGGCCAACGCAAACTGCAGAATATGGGACATATGTGCTCCAAATTTGAGGCAGGCTAGATTTTCGTGGACATTTTATGTAACGGCTACATTAAAAACGAGACGTAGGCTGCAAATATAGAAATTCACTTTCATAAATGCAAACAAATTAGTGGGGTAGATCACAAAAAATAGGATGTTAATAATATGCTAAAGAGGTAGTTTTAATCCATGAGCTTGGATAATTGTAGCTCCCAGTCTTGGAAGCTGCGATGTCAGATTTGGCACGGTTTTCAGAAACAATGCGCAAAAGATTATTGCACGGCAAATTATGCGGTATTGGCTATCAGAGAGATAAGTTTTGTCGTTCTAAATGCGCTTGATAATTATTATCATTTATCTATTATTGGTGATCAGAGAGTAGCCGTAAATTCCCCAAGGGTAATACTGAATGTTGAATAGCCGTGCTGTCGATACATCCCGCCGTACATCAAGGAGGATTAAGCTCTCCCTGATGGGGCCTGCTTTTATCGCGGCCATTGGTTATATTGACCCCGGTAACTTTGCCACCAATATTCAAGCGGGCGCTTCATTTGGCTACACCCTTTTATGGGTAGTCGTTTGGGCCAACATCATGGCCATGCTTATCCAATTACTTTCTGCCAAACTCGGTATTGCAACGGGTAAAAATCTGGCTGAACACATTCGAGATCGTTTCCCCCGTCCCGTAGTTTGGGCGTACTGGGTGCAAGCCGAGATAATCGCAATAGCAACGGATTTGGCTGAGTTTATCGGTGCGGCGATCGGCTTTAAATTGCTCTTAGGTGTCACTCTTTTGGAAGGGGCGGTACTGACGGGTATCGCAACATTCCTCATTCTCATGCTGCAAAACCGTGGGCAAAAACCGCTCGAACTGGTCATCGGTGGGTTGTTGCTGTTTGTTGCTGCCGCCTACATTGTTGAGCTTATTTTCTCGCGCCCTGAGATTGCAGCGCTAGGGCGAGGGATGTTAGTCCCAGATTTACCTAACCGTGATGCGGTGTTTTTAGCCGCCGGGGTATTGGGTGCCACCATTATGCCGCACGTTATCTATCTGCATTCTTCATTGACGCAAACGGCAGGGGAGAGCTCTAAAGCGGATCGTTATGCGTCGACGAAATTGGATGTCGCGATTGCGATGACCATCGCCGGTTTCGTCAATCTGGCGATGATGGCAACAGCCGCAGCAGCTTTTCATTTCAATGGTTACGGCAGTATTGCCGAGATTGAACAAGCCTATTTAACATTGCAACCATTGCTGGGGAATGCTGCCGCCACTATTTTTGGCTTAAGTTTAGTGGCCGCCGGGCTTTCATCAACAGTGGTCGGGACGTTAGCTGGGCAAGTGGTTATGCAGGGCTTTGTGCGGTTTTACATTCCCATTTGGGTTCGTCGTCTGGTGACTATGCTGCCCTCTTTTATTGTTATTTTAGCGGGGTTAGATGCTACCCGGATACTGGTTATGAGTCAGGTATTGCTCAGTTTTGGTATCGCACTGGCATTGGTGCCACTGCTGGTTTTCACCGGCAATAAAGAATTGATGGGAGATATGGTTAACTCAAAATTGATTCAGAATTTGGGGAAACTGATTGTGCTGGTCGTGGTTGGATTAAATGCATACTTGCTTGTGGGTTTGCTTTAGTCAACGACAGACAATGATGCCATAAGGCGGGTGGGGCAAACTCCCGCCTGACAACAAACGTGACTTAGTCGTGATGATGACCATGCCCTTTTCCATGACCGCGATGTTGCTTTTTGGCGTGCTTGTCATATTTCCAGTAGCGGCCTTCATGGTAGTAATAATTCTTTTTCCACCAACCTCTATTTTGCCAGCGGTGACCATCCCAGTAATGGCCGTGGCGGTTTCGTTCACCTAAATCTCGGCCTTGATGGTTGTGCCACCACTGCCGGTCGCGCCAATCATAACCATCCCAATAATTACCACTGCGGTCTTGTTCGCCAATTTGCAAAGACACACTGGGTAGCAATTCAATACTCTCGGCATTTGCCATTGGAATGAGAGGGAACCAAGCTAATATAGTTATCAATAGCAAGGGCTTGATTCTTCTCGGTCTCACGACACTCAGTTTCAACAGCGTCGATTTAAACAGGGCCGCTTTTATCATCATTCATCCTTATTTGGCCTTATGGCTATGACACCATCTTAAACAGTGCGGTCCCCGCTGGGATTCGGATAAAACTGTAAAATAAAGATTTAGGAATTATCTGTGAGGATGATGAAAGGACGTTAACAGGGGCACTTAGCCCCTGTTTGATGATAGGAGAGGAAACGTTTACACCAAAATGTCTTCGATAATTTTTATCTCAGCTTCACTGAATTCAGTATTTGCCAGCATGCCGACGGCATCATCGATTTGACTCGTTTTACTGGCTCCAATCAGAGCCGAGGTTACCCGCCCACCTCGTAAGACCCAAGCTAAAGACATCTGCGACAACTTCTGCCCACGATCTAATGCCAACTCATTCAATTGACGCACTTTCGTCAGTTTTTCCGCTGTAAGTTGTTCAGGATTGAGGAATTTACTGTCACTGGCGGCTCGTGAGTCCAATGGGATGCCAGTCAAATAGCGATCAGTTAATAACCCGCCAGCCAGTGGAGAAAAGGCAATGGAACCCACCCCATATTCCTCCAGCGTATTTTGCAGATCTGCTTCAATCCAGCGCTCAAACATTGAGTATTTGGGTTGATGAATCAGACATGGAGTCCCCAGTTGCGCCAAAATTTCGCAAGCCTGACGCATAAGTGTCGCCGGGTAGTTAGACAAGCCGATATACAGTGCCTTACCTTGCCGTACGAGCAGGTCTAGCGCTGCCATCGTTTCTTCCAATGGCGTATTGGGATCTGGGCGGTGGTGATAGAAAATATCAACATAATCCAACCCCATACGTTGCAAGCTTTGATTGATACTGGCCACCAAATATTTTTTAGAACCCCAATCACCATAAGGGCCGGGCCACATGGTGTAGCCTGCCTTGGAGGAGATAATCAGCTCATCGCGATAAGGGCGCAGGTCTTGTTGCAAAATACGACCAAAATTCAGTTCAGCCGATCCGGGGGGAGGGCCGTAGTTATTGGCTAAATCAAAGTGGGTAATACCGTGATCAAAAGCTCGGAGAACCAAATGACGGCTATTTTCATACAGCGTGCTATCACCAAAGTTATGCCATAGTCCAAGTGAAATAGCCGGGAGCAATAGCCCATGACGACCACAACGATGGTACTCCATTTCCTGATAGCGGGAGGAGGCTGCTTGATAGACCATGATGACCCTTATTGATGAGAATAAACGACACTTGAGTGTATGCGTGTTCACCCGCTGCGTAAGCTAGTGAGATCACGTTATCTCTTGTTGACGTGATGATGCTTATGACTGAAGTCGGGATGTCAGCAAAAGATGACAGTACGCGCTAATTAATAATTCAAAAATATTAGATATATTTATGTTTTGCTTAATACTTATCTCACGATAATCAGCATTAAGGTTGATATGGTTATGGTCAGCAGCTACAAAGTGGCGGATTACTTACTGGATCGCTTGGCGCAATTAGGTGTCCGACATCTCTTTGGTGTTCCTGGTGATTTCAATCTTCATTTTCTTGATCATGTGATAAATCATCCCGTTATCCACTGGATGGGATGCGCTAATGAGCTTAATGCGGCGTATGCCGCAGATGGGTATGCCCGTGTCATGCCTGCTGCGGCATTGTTAACCACTGTAGGGGTCGGAGAGTTAAGCGCCATTAATGGAATAGCAGGTAGTTATGCTGAATATCTTCCTGTTATTCATATTGTTGGCACTCCTGCACTAGATGCACAAAAGGCGGGAGAATTGCTGCATCACTCATTAGGTGACGGTGACTTTGGTCATTTTGCCCGTATGGCAAAAGAGGTTACCTGCGCGCAGGCCAACTTGACTGCCAAGAATGCGGTAGCCGAAATAGATCGCTTGCTTGTGGCAGCATTGTGCCAGCGACGCCCTGTTTATCTCCAACTGCCCGCCGATGTTGCACAAGCTGATGTGGCAACATCTTTGGGTGAGTTGTCTCTGCCGCAACCTCTCTTATCGCCGACATCGTTGCAGGCATTTACTGATGCCGCTCGCGAAAAATTGCAGTCGGCGCAACGGATAGCCCTATTAGCTGATTTTCTGGCCGATCGTTTTGGTGCCCGACAACCGTTACGTCACTGGCTGGCGGAGGTGGATCTGCCACATGCAACGTTATTGATGGGAAAAGGGCTATTGGATGAGACGCACCCGATGTTTATCGGCACTTATGCTGGTGCGGCCAGTGAGGCCAACGTCAAAGCATATATCGAAGAGGCTGATGTGCTGATCGCCGTCGGAGTGTGGTTTGTCGATACCACTACTGCCGGATTCAGCCAGCATATTACCCAGGATAATTGTATTGATATCCAACCAGAACAGGTGCGTATTGGGCAAAAAGTGTTCAACCAAATCCCCATGGTGGTCGCTGTGGAGGTATTGCATCAATTGTGCAAATCACTGCAAGATGAGTGGCAACCCTCCATGATCGCTCATCCAGTGTTGGAGGCACCACAATATAACATTCTGGATCAAAAGGCATTTTGGTATCACATCCAACATTTTCTGCGCCCGAACGATATTGTGGTGACGGATCAGGGCACCTCTTGCTTTGGTGCGGCGACACTGACGTTACCTTCAGAATGTATCCTTTTCACTCAGTCATTATGGGGATCAATTGGTTTTAGTTTACCCGCAGCTTATGGCGCACAAGTGGCGCAACCTCAGCGGCGAATGATATTGCTGTTGGGGGATGGGGCGGCACAATTAACCATTCAAGAGCTAGGATCGATGCTGCGCAGTGGCTTAAATCCCATTATTTTTCTCTTGAATAACCAAGGGTATACCGTGGAACGAATGATTAACGGGCCACAGCAACGCTATAACGATGTGGCCGAATGGAACTGGTCACAGCTACCACAAGCCTTAGCTAAGGGTAAAGAATCCTTTACGGCGACGGTAACTCAGGTTGATCAATTGCAGCAGGTGCTGGCAGACATCGAGAATATTGAGCAGTTGGCTTTTATCGAAGTGGTATTACCACAAATGGATGCCCCAGAGTTACTTATCAATATCGCTAAATCTCTTCAGGCCCGAAATACAGTGCTTTAACGGTTTATTTATCTGTATTGGTATTGCCAGTCAATTGATCCAATAACCAATAGCCTGCCGGGCCAGGTGGGCTTTTTTTCGACCAAACCGCATCAATTGAGATCATCTTTGGCCAGCCGGCGGTGGGCAAGGCCACCAGTTTTCTATGACTATATTGCTCAACTAGCCAGCGCGGTAAAATGGCCCAGCCAAAACCTTGTTCAGCCATTTCCAGTAACATTAAATAACTCGGCGCTGACCACATTAGCCCCTGCGACTGATTACGCTCCGTGCGGTTGTATGTATTGAGGCGAAGCTGGCGAGTGGTTGCCAGTTGCTCAGGACGAACGTGGGAAAACTGCGCTAACGGATGGTCAGCTTGGACAAATATCGCCATTTCAGTTTGTGCGGCTAAACGGCTGGCTGCAATGTCCGGCGGATAGTGCGACTGAACCTCCACCACACCAATATGAGCACGCCGCAGTTGTAGCAAATCTATGACATCGTCATCTTCGGCAATCAAACACTCAAATTCAATATCGGGGTAGCGCTGCTCAAAGCGGCGCAACAGGCTTTCATGATGTGTGGGTTGATAAGTGTCAGAGAGGACAAACGTCAGCCGTGTTTCAACCTGACCGGCCAACCTAATGGATAAATTATCCAGCCGTTCACTGGCGGCCAGAATCTCCTGCACATGAGACAGCACACGGCGCCCATGGTCAGTTAACACTGGCTGACGCGCTTGCCTGTCAAACAACGTCAAGCCCAAATCAGCCTCCAAATTGGCAATAGCAGTGCTGATGGTTGACTGGCTTTTACGAAGTTTACGGGCTGCGGCTGAGAAGGAGCCAAGTGCTGCGGCTTCAACAAACGCAATTAATGCCTCAGGAGAATAGTGCATAAACTATCTATTTTATCGATGGGTTCTATTTTTAATCTATCTTAAAAAACGATGATAATCACCATCAACAAGATATTATCGGTTAATTATGTAGGTGTTTTATGCAAGTCCATCACAGATCTTTTTTTGAACGAGTTATTCATGCCGTAGGTTTTGAAGTGATTGCGGTGGCTATTTCTGCCCCTGTTGCAGCGTGGCTGTTGGATCGTCCTATTTTACAAATGGGGGCATTGGCCGTCATTCTCTCTTCAGTGGCGATGCTGTGGAATATTATTTACAACAGCCTGTTCGACTACTTCTGGCCAGTGAGCCGGGTGGCAAAAACGGCATTGGTGCGGGTGCTGCATGCTTTGGGCTTTGAAGGTGGATTTATCCTGATTGGCTTGCCTATCGCTGCTTTCGTATTAGGGGTTTCATTGTTACAGGCATTTATACTGGAGATTGGTTTCTTCCTGTTCTTCCTGCCATACACCGTCTGTTACAACTGGGCCTATGATAGCTTACGGATGCGGATTATTCGTTCCCGCCAGTCAAGTACATTGACCCCAGCGTCTGATAAAGGGCGTGGCTCGAACTAATTTCCTCAAAACGATATCCCCTTTTTCGTGTTCAGTCGCGGCAATTTGCTGCTGCTGAAACGTTTTTTTGTGATCTTTATCCCAAAGCGAAAGGGTTTACAGCAATGAGATTGTTGTTTCTCCAACCTGATTTTACAGTGAGCGTAGTTGAAGTTAAGAATCCCTGTAATGGAGAAGTTTCTGATGACGAGCTATGCCCTGGTGGGTGACGTTGGCGGCACTAATGCCCGTTTGGCGCTCTGCGCTGTGACGACGGGCGAACTATCACAAGCACAAACATATTCAGGTCTGGAATACGACAGTCTGGAAGATGTGATTAAGCAATATTTGTCAGAACATCAGGTTACTGTCACTGATGCCTGTATTGCCATTGCCTGCCCGATTACCGGGGATTGGGTGGCGATGACCAACCATACTTGGGCATTTTCTATTGCGGCAATGCAGAAAAGTTTGGGGCTGAATCATTTAGAAGTTATCAATGATTTTACGGCGGTATCAATGGCGATTCCGGTGCTTTCAGAACAGGATATTCTGCAATTTGGTGGCACATCACCACAGCCAGGTAAGCCTGTTGCCGTCTATGGCGCGGGGACAGGGTTGGGAGTGGCGCATTTAGTCAATGTGGATAAACGTTGGATAAGCTTGCCGGGTGAGGGTGGGCATGTGGATTTTGCCCCCAACAGTGATGAAGAAGACCAAATTCTGGCGGTGTTGCGCCATGAACTGGGCCATGTTTCCGCTGAACGGGTTTTGTCCGGGCCGGGGTTGATCAATTTATATCGGGCGATTGTGATTTCTGATGGGCGCCTACCAGAGAATCTTGCCCCTAAAGATGTGACTGAGCGTGCCTTAGCTGATAGCTGCACCGACTGCCGCCGCGCACTATCACTGTTCTGTGTGATCATGGGGCGCTTTGGCGGTAATCTGGCACTGAATCTCAGTACCTTTGGTGGCGTCTATATTGCTGGTGGTATCGTGCCGCGCTTTATGGAGTTCTTTAAAGCCTCTGGCTTCCGTGGTGCTTTTGAAGATAAAGGGCGTTTCAAAGATTTCTTGCAGGATATTCCCGTTTACATGATTACGCATCAACAGCCCGGCTTGCTGGGGGCCGGAGCGTACCTACGTCAAAAATTAGGGCATGAACTCTAATCGTTGGAACGTAAGGTTTAATAGGGAGTGATTATCACTCTTTAAGTCCCCTCATTTGTAATGACGTCAAGGATAGTTTTTTAGACTACTTGATAAAAAAAGCAGAACCAAGGTTCTGCTTTTTTGTGTCTAAATTAGCTGTCATGCATGGCTGCTGGCAGTCACTCTTGCTGGGGCAGTTGATACATTTTCTGCCTCGGCAGTGGCACCTTTAGGTGGCTTGATTATCAGTGTTAACAGCAAAGAGATCACTGACAATACTGCAATCACGATAAAGGTTGCGTGATATCCGCCCAGACGGGCTGCGATAAATGATCCCGCCAGCGCTCCCAAACCAAACCCTTGATAAATAACACCATAGTTTTTGCTGTGGTTTTTCAGACCAAAGAAGTCACCAACAATGGCGGGGAACACGGTGATATTGCCGCCGAAACAGAAAGCAATGGCTCCAACACACAAGAAGAATAACGCGTGAGTGAGTGGAACAAAACTCAGTACAGATACGGCCAGAGTCGTCACCAATAAGGTAAAACTGATCACTCTTAGGCGGCCTACTTTATCTGATAATGCCCCTAAAATAATGCGCCCGGCGGTGTTAAATATGGCGATAGCAGACACCGTATTAGCCGCCATCGCCATGTCCATCCCCGCCAGTTGTACGCCTAAATCTTTCACAATACCAATCAGATATAAGCCACTCATACATGCTGTGAAGAAGATGATAAACAGGAAGTAAGACTCTTTCACTGCCAGCATCTCTTTGACACTGAAATCACGGCCAGCGGATGCAGATTGCAAGCTGTTGGCAGCTTGGGGTGCGACTACCTTCTCGCGTAGTAGGAATGACCCTGCCCCGACCAGCACCATGACAATAATACCCCAGTAAAAGAAAGCCAGCGATACTCCTTGATTGGCAATCAAGCTAGCATTCACATACTTGAACAACAGGCTACCAGTACCAAATGCGCCAACCGAAATCCCTGAAATCAGCCCCTTACGTTCTGGGAACCATTTAATCAGATTTGACAAAGTGGTGATGTAGGCAGTGCCATCGGCAAAGCCGACCACAATACCAGCTAGTAGATAAATCATACCCAGAGAGGTTGCAAAGGAGCTGGCAATCAGGCCAAGGCCGAGAATAATACCGGAAATCAATGTCAGTTTACGGATACCGATGCGCTCTTGTAGACGGCCAGCAAACAGAGTGGCAATCGCTAATGAGAAGCTGGTGATGGAAAACGTGGTGGCAACGGCCCCCAGTGACCAACTGAATTTCTCCCCAAGAGGTTGATTAAATAAGCTCCAAGTATAAATAGTGCCTAAACCCATCTGAACAATGATAGTACCAACAACAATTAGCCAACGATTTACCGGTTTACTGCTCATGCCGGACTCCTTAAACATCAATGCATATGGCCCGAATAGGGCTATTGCGACTGTAACAGTGGATTGCAATAGCGTCGGTTTGCCAGAAAATTACGCGCTGAGGGAGCACCGAAAATCTTGTATTGAGGTGTTATCAGCCCGCCGAATGAAACCAGTATACGGGCGGGCTAACGGCTATAGATCGAAAGGGGAATGAGCTGCATTCAGGGAGGAATGAAATGCATTTAAAGGCGCATCAGTTGCCTGAACTCTTTTATCTTGCTGCGGCTGACGGGGACTTCAAAATCTAAATCACTCAGTCGTAGGATATAGGTATTGTTAAACCAAGGGACAATTTCGCGGATTTTAGCTAAATTCACACAATAAGAGCGGTGGCAGCGGAAAAAGTACTCTTCCGGCAGGCGGCTACAAAATTCAGTGATATTCATCGGCATAATAAATTCTTCGCGTCGAGTATAGACCAGCGTGACCTTCTCTTGTGCCGCTGCATAGTAAATATCATTGATATCCGTGACGATGATGCGCTCATCTTTCATCAAATTGATAGTATGGGCGGCTGAACGATGACTGGGGCTACTGGCCTGCTCTTTATTATTTTGATTATCGCGTTTGTGCAGAGCTTCCAGTTTTTGCAACATCGTCACAATTCGCGACTCGTGATATGGCTTTAAAATATAATCAAAGGCTTCAATTTCAAAGGCTTCAACGGCATGCTCTTTGTAAGCCGTGATAAAAATAATATAAGGCTTATGAGTAAACTTGCTGATGTTCTGCGCCAGTAAAACGCCATCGAGTGATGGAATATTAATATCGAGAAAAATAGCATCAACTTGATGATTTTGTAGATATTTAAGTACATCAAGCCCATCTTCAAAGGTGGCTTCAATGGTTATGCCGCTGTGCTGGCGGATCAGGTAACTTAGCTCTTCCTGAGCCAGAAATTCATCCTCAACAATGATTGCTTTCACAGGTTAAACTCCGGCTGAAATACTGGGTTCTGCATGGACCTTGCCACCATTCTTACTGATATAAAAAGAGATCTCGGTGCCGGGCTCTAGCCGACGTATCTGTAAACCCTCGCCATAAAGTAATTTCACCCGATGATGCACATTCAGTAAACCGATTTTATTGCCTGGCATTTCGTTATTTGCCACACGCTCAATGGTTTCCTGATTAATTCCGTTACCTGTATCTTTCACTGAAATTTTTATCTGGTCACCACAGTCTTTAACCGCAATAACCACCACACCTTTACCACGACAGGGCTGAATTCCATGCACGATGGCATTTTCTACAAGTGGTTGAATCAGCAGACTTGGAATTTTGAGTGAAATATCGTCATCAATATCATAAATCACGGTCAATTTACTGCCAAAGCGTGCCTGCTCAATGGCGATATAATCCTGAATTTGATGCAATTCTTTGCGAATATCAATTTGCTCATCATTTAGCTCAAGGTTGTAGCGCAAATAACGAGACAAATTGATGATCAACTGGCGCGCGGTATCTGGATTAATGCGAATCGACGAGGAAATTGCATTCAGCGCATTAAATAAAAAGTGCGGGTTAATTTTACTTTGCAGTGCGCGCATTTCCGCTTTATTGGCCATTTCACGTAGCTGTTCAATGCGAGAAACCTCAATTTGCGTTGAGATTATCTGTGATAAACCTACCGCCATTACTTTTAGTGAATATGTAATTTTATGAGCGTGGCAATAATAGATTTTCAGTGAACCAGTGACTTCGCCTTTTTCCCATAGTGGGATGATGATAAGCGAATGAATTTGTGGCGTGCGGTGGACTTCATCATTATTGCGAATAGTAATTTTACCGCGTTGGATACTTTCTTTGGTGATGTCACTGATAATTTCATGACCGATATTGTAGGTTTCTGCCCCCACGCCGACATAAGCTAGGATAGTCTGGGTATCCGTGATGGCGACCGCATCTGCTTTGATATCGTTGCGAATAATTTCACACACACTGCGCAAGGATTCGCCGTTAATATTGCGAAAATAAGGCAGGGTTTTGTTAGCAATATCCAAGGCTAATTTTGCTTGTCGGGCGGCAATGACCTCTTTTTCATCCTCGACGCTTTGTACTAGCAACACAATCAAGCCGATACAAACCGCCCCTAAAATCATCGGAATCGCGATTTTAGATACAATATCAATACCCAAAGCTGTCGGTTTAGCCCAGATAACCACCAAGAGCATGGTCAGTGATTCACAAATCATACCGGCCAGAATACCAATACTCCATTGCCGCTCTTTCTTGACTTTTAGATTGATATAGCCCGACATCAAACCAGCAATAATACTGGTAATTAAACAGGGAACAGAGGTAATGCCATCAATATCAATTAAATATCGGTGAGAACCTGCAATTAGCCCGGTAATAATTCCAACCCACGGACCAAAGAGAATACCGCCTGACATGACGGCAATCACCCGCACATTAACCAGAGACCCTTCAACATTGATGCCGGAATAGGTGCCAAAAATAGCAAACAACGAGAAAATAGCCGTGACCGCTGCTAGCTCCAATGGCGTATGTTTTTCTTTTTGCAATAACTGGCGAAATAGGCGAGTGCGGGTCAGGAAGAACAGGCAAATTAACATCAATGCGGCGCGATCAAACACCGCCAGTAGCATTTCAAATATCTGGTGCACACTATTTTCTCTTGGCAACAACCGGTGTCTCAGGTGAGAAATAATCGGGTCGTAGGGCGAACAAGCGGCTAATTATAGGGAGAATAGCGGCTGACTACCATTTTATCTTCAGAGATGAGAAAAATGCTGCCGGAGTTGATTTTCCGGCAGCAGATTCGGTGGGGAGCCTACTCTGTCATTCCTAATTGTTGTTTACCAATGGCGGTCAAATTTGTAGCAGTGGCTCTGCCTGTGAAATCGACTTCAAAGTCATCCGCCGCAAAATCGGGTGGCGAGCGGCCATCAATAAAACTGGCTAATTGGCGTGGCAGATAGGCGGCATTCTTTTCGCACCAAGGAGCCGCAGCGATATACATAACATTGCTGTCAAACTCCCCGTTATGTTCGTTTTCTACAGAATGAATTACGTCGCAATGCCAGAATACCGTATCACCAGCCTCTAGATCTGGAATAGGGGAAATGGCTTCCATTAAAAGAGGATGCCACTGCTCGGAGGTGGATAATGCTCGTCCTGGCGCAGCACCACACAAATCATCATCTGCCACATCGTCTTGCAATGCCCGCAGCAACATATAGGCCATCGCATTTGCTATCGGAATCACATTTAAGGTCCCGGCGTGGGTACGTTGCGGTGTGAGCGCCGTCCAGCCCTGAAAAGTACGGAACATTGAACACACGGCGGGTGACGGGAATTCACGCACTTGTGGGCGACCTTCAGCGGCAAAGGGATCGTATTTTTGCCATTCACCGGAAAATACATGACGATAAACATGGCGGAAATTTTCGTCCAACCAGCGTTCGATTGAGCCGCCGTCAACATGAGGTGACAAGCCCAATGATGATGATTTTGGTGGGCGACGACGTGTACGGTCGGCATAGGTCACCACACGGTTGGCATCAAAGTGTTGCTTACCGTTGCTATCGGTTTGCCACAAATTATTTAAGAATATTTGCACCGCATTCATGCGCTGATCCTGACGGGCTTCAATCTGTGGTGTTGACCAGTAAATACCGTAAATTTGTGGCTTGCTGGCAGCTAATGTGCCGAAGTAGTTATCTTCCGCCGCATTTTTCAGACGTTCTACAAAATTATTACGTTCCAGGTAGTGGCCGATTTCACGGTTCCATGCCGCCGCTTTTTCCCTAGGGAATACACCGAGGATGGCACAGCATCCCCGCTGTTTTATTTGTGCTTTTTGTTCGTCAGTGACTCTGCCATTGATAATATCATCAGCATGAATACGCGGAACCGGGCTTTCACCCTGTGCCAAACTGCGGCGGATTTCAGTGACTTGCTGGCGAATATTTTCTTCTACAGCTTGGAAGACCGACTGATAATCAGGTAGTGCCTGACGTAATTGCTGTTTCACCGCTTTGATTGCTGCGGGAATATCGTCTATTTGTAATGAAGCCATAATGCTGATTCTCCGATAGCTGTAGGTTGAGGCTGCGGTAATGGTTTGCATTTTGCTGACCATTTGTTTGTTTTTTGTTATCTTCAGGTAAACATTATTTGAGCAAAATAGAGAAGAATAAAGGGATGAGGTTTCAGCAAAATTTCCTCTTTAGTTTCTTAACGTCTTTTCGTCACTAACTTGTTAAAATAAAAGGAAAAAGGGTGCCAGTCATTCCTATGTTTAGTCGCAATCCTATCTCGCTAAAAACACCCAGACTCACCCTCGACAGCCTGGTAGAACAGGACTGGCCGCTATTTTTGCGTTTATATCAAGACCCCGAGGTCCAGCGTTATATGTCTGACCCGATGGATATCACTGAGATCCGCGCACGATTTGAATCTCGCCTGATGCCTTGGACGAAGACTGCCTGCCACTGGCTATGTCTGGTTATCCGTGAGAAAGAGGGCAGGGAGGCTATGGGGTTGACGGGTTTTTTAGCGGAATGGTCACCTCTACAACAAGCCGAGGTAGGTTATGCCATGTTGCCGTCTTATCAAGGCAAAGGGTTTGCTAAAGAATCCCTGATGGCGGTACTGGCATTTGGTTTTCAGCAATGCCAGTTTCATAAAATGAAAGCCACGGTGACTGTGGGGAATCACCCCTCGCGTGCGGTGCTTGAACGCTGTGGCTTTCAGGTGGAAGGCACCTTGCGGGATAACTACCGGCTTGGTGGGCAGTGGTGTGATGACTGGGTATTGGGGTTGCTGGCCCGTGAGTTTGCTCCACAGCCCTGACGTCCGATGAGCAAGATATTTGTTATCAGCCACTCGACAGGTATTCAGCGCTGGGATATGTTCATAAACAGACCATTTGATGGTCAGCGTCGCTCGGACGGTCCGGGCGCTAACGTATCCTCGAGGAAATTATGTCTGAACAACCTTCTAAGCGTCGTTTTACCCGTATTGATCGCCTTCCCCCTTATGTCTTCAATATTACCGCTGAACTGAAAATGGCCGCGCGTCGTCGTGGAGAAGATATTATCGATTTTAGTATGGGTAACCCGGACGGCCCGACGCCACCGCATATTGTGGAAAAAATGTGCAGCGTCGCGCAGCGTGAAGATACTCACGGTTATTCAACTTCCCGTGGTATCCCCCGTTTGCGTAGGGCAATTTCTCGCTGGTATGCCGATCGCTATCAAGTAGATATTGACCCCGAAAGTGAAGCCATTGTTACCATTGGCTCGAAAGAAGGGCTGGCCCATTTGATGCTGGCGACGTTGGATCACGGTGATACCGTGTTGGTGCCAAATCCCAGCTATCCCATTCATATTTATGGGGCGGTCATTGCTGGAGCGCAAGTGCGCTCGGTGCCACTGACGGAGGGCATTGATTTCTTTGGGGAGTTGGAACGCGCCATTCGAGAAACCATTCCTAAACCTAAAATGATGATCCTCGGTTTTCCTTCTAACCCAACAGCACAATGCGTGGAGCTGGACTTTTTCGAACGCGTCGTGGCGTTGGCGAAGCAATATGATGTGCTGGTGGTGCATGATTTAGCTTATGCCGACATTGTCTATGATGGCTGGAAAGCCCCATCAATCATGCAAGTCCCCGGTGCGAAAGATATTGCGGTTGAGTTCTTTACCTTATCGAAAAGTTACAATATGGCAGGCTGGCGTATTGGTTTTATGGTCGGCAATCCAGAATTGGTCAATGCCTTGGCGCGAATTAAGAGCTATCACGATTACGGTACATTTACTCCATTGCAGGTTGCCGCTATTGCCGCATTGGAGGGGGATCAGCAGTGCGTGCGTGATATTGCTGAGCAGTATCGGCAGCGCCGTAATGCCTTGGTCCGTGGGCTACATGAGGCGGGTTGGATGGTCGAAAACCCGAAAGCATCAATGTATGTCTGGGCCAAAATTCCAGAACCTTATGCACATCTAGGCTCACTAGAGTTTGCTAAGCGCTTATTATCAGAGGCGAAAGTTTGTGTCTCACCTGGGATTGGTTTTGGTGATTATGGCGATACCCATGTCCGTTTCGCTTTGATTGAGAATCAGGACAGGATCCGTCAGGCAGTTCGTGGGATTAAAAGTATGTTTCGTGCTGATGGTTTATTGAAACCTAAATCCAGCTCGGGAGACGCGGTTTAATCGATTAGCTATATAGCGGAGCGCGCAGCCATGAGAAATCGTTATTCATTACCGCAGATAACACTGCATTGGTTGACGTTAGTGATGATCATTTTGACGTACTCAGCCATGCTGCTCAGTGATGCTGTACCTGATGAAGATCGGACATTGGTAAAAAATCTGCATTTTAATTTTGGTATTTCTGTCTGGCTGCTCATGCTCGCGCGACTCTGGCTACGCCATCGAAATGTGACCCCAGCCATCACACCTAAATTACCTGACTGGCAACTTTTGGGCGCACATATGCTGCACTGGGGCCTGTATCTGATGTTTTTATCGTTACCGGTATTGGGTGTTTTAGCGCAGGCTTATGGCGGGAAAACTTGGTTCTTACTGGGTTGGCAAGTCCCGCAATGGGTGACGCCAAATGACGATGCGCGTGCTTGGCTAAAACAGACCCATGAGTTAATCGCCAATTTGGGGTATTTCGTGATTGGGGTTCATGCGCTGGCAGCACTTTACCATCACTATATTCGCCGTGATGATACGTTGCGCAGAATGATGCCGGGGAAATGATATTCAGCTAAAAATGATAAAGGGCGCAAATGCGCCCTTTATACTATGTCTGGTCATTGATGGTTTAAGTGAATATTATTCGACCATCATCATGAAAGTGCCAACCCAAACCACTAACATGATTGAGATACCCATAAAGAAATATTTCATTGAACAACTCCTCCTTGGAGCCATCTCGCCAGCCTGAGTCACTCAGTGACTGTCTGCGAGTCGATGGCGCTAATGTAATCCCAACAGAGAGCGGTTTTCAATACTGTAATTTTATGCATTAGATCACACTTCTACATTTAAATAGCAGTAGATGTTAGTCAATGTATTGAAGTGTGAGGCTATTAACGTTTTTTTAAATTATCGCTTAATAACAATTTGTTACTCTCTTGACTTAAATTTAAGCGATGACGTTGGTGGCAATGTGCTTAATCGATTTTTCTTACCATGATATCTGCCTCAAAGCCCAGTAAATAAAGGGCTTGCTCTAGCACTTCAACTTTGGACGCGTAATCCACATCAAGCAGACGATCCATTTGTGGCAAACTCAAACCGAGCTTACGTGCCATCTCGGCTTTACGCGTGTTTGTGGCGAGAATAGCATTATGTAATTCTGCTTTTAAACGCACCAGAATGGAGACATGAACCGCAATATCACCTGCTTGTAATGGCGATGGCGCAGGAATTGGGCGGCGTTCTTCCATCTCAACGGCGATCCCATTTTTAATCCCTTCTTGTGCTTCTAATTCAATATCGTCCAGAGAGTAGGTCACTGATTCCAATTCAGGAAAGTCACGATACTGAATATGGTATTCGCCGCTGACTTCATCAAAAGTATAACTGGCAGGGTAATGGAACAAAGTGGTGACTCCTGTAGGAACAAAGAACTTAAGTTAGCAGGCATTGTACTGGTATCAGCGAGGTGGAGTTACCTATTTAGTCGATTCATTTAGGGAGAGGATTAGCAGAGTGATGGTGATATTACTGACATTTCCAGCGCCATTGCCGGGCATCTGGCAACGCATTCGCCACAACCATCACATTGTTGGTCAATTAATGTTGGGGGCTGGCGGGGGTGCCATAGCAGTGCTTGTTTATCACAAAAATCAGTGCAGCTATTGCAATAAATATACGTATTTTGACATGGGTTTTTGAGGATAGGATGAGGCAGCGTCGGGGGCGTAGTCTGCACGGCGTCTCCCGCCGCACCTTTTAATAAGCCACGAAATAGCCCGCGGCGGCTGATGACCCGACTTTCCAAATAGGCTTTGTAATAACGCTCATCTCTAGCCATTTATTTTTTATCCTCCCTTTTTCTGGATCACCGATATAACTCATGTGGTTCTGGAAATAAGCCCAACTCGGCTTGCAGCGTTTTCAGATAACACTCGGTAATTTCTGCCAATAGCGGATAAACCGGATACTCAAGCTGTGCATTTTTAACTAACTCAAGATAACGATATGCCCAAGGTAATAAATGCTCGGTGAGCAGCACTATTGCCGCTTCATCTTGTTGATGATTAGGTAATTGTTGATGTTCAAGTAAATGCACCCAGGCCAAGAGCATTAAGCCAAATTGATCTTCGGGTTCATGGATAGTGCTTTGACTTACCAGCCCTTGCCGGGAGAGAAATTCACGATATTGCAGTGTACTGCCTCCCATCAGAATATTTTCTTTATCCAGATAAACGGATCCCCAAGGGGGAGCGGGCATTTCGCCTTGCCCCTCAAATAGCACCGAGAAATCATATTCCAGTTGCTCTGGGGTAATATTCGGTATCTGCTGACAATAACCGGTAATTTTTGCAGCGTTTGTCCATGGAAAAATATCCGCCATGTGTGGCAACAATGGCCACAAACGCTGCACCGTCGCGGACTGTGGTGGGTAGTAAAAACACGCGCCCAGAATGCGTGGCAAGGTAGTGTCTAATAACGTCAACATGTTCTCTCTTTCGGCCCGGTTATTTAAGTTTTGATTAGCCGCCGCAAGTGGCGGCTAATTGGGTTTTAAAATCAACAGGTTAAATTACATTGGTACTTGCCAGAGATTATAAAAAGCGATGCGCCCTGCCAATTCACCGATCACCAGCGCTGATGCGCTGACTGCCAATGTGGCCCGAGGAATCCTGTCTTTCAATAATGCGGCAGCGGCGACAAAGATGCCCAACGTTAGTAGCAGAATTTGAATGCCCCAAAACAGCGCCTGCTGGCTGCTGAGTTCGGCTGAACTTTGCCCAAGAAAGCTTAAATAACCGGGTTTATTTACCAATGTTACAATAGCACCGATTAATACCGCCACAGCACCGAGTTGACGTGCGCCGGTGAGAATAGCGAAAGCGCCCCCCCCCACTAATACCGTCATCCACAGCTGTAAAGAGGTGTACGACGTATCCCAGTTAGGTACGGTAGTCAGTTGATAAACTTGGGTAATTGACCAAGCGAAAGCCAGCCCAAAGATGACTGTCGCGACATTGCATAGTGTCGCCAGCCCTGTTTTTTTTACGATAACAGAGAAGAAGACCGTGCCGCAGGCCATGGCAACAAACAGACTACTGAGCAGAATTTCATTGCTCATGGGGGAGCGCCCCACACCGAGCAACATATTCATGGCACGAAGCGGTTGTCCTACATGCAACGCACCGATGACCAAACCGACCAGCATCAGAATCAGACCAATAATATTGGCTTGTTTGAGTTGCGGCTCGGTGGTCATGCCGAGTTTGTGACTCAACAGTGCTAAAGCAAACAACCCGACGGCTGTTTGCCCTAGCACGGTGAAAAATACCAAAGGTAATTCGTGCATTTTATACCTCCGCCGGATTTTGAATACTGCCTGATGTATCACCTGATGGTTTGGCATCACGATGGGCTTTTATCACCAGATTCGGGTGGGTGAGATGGGCAAGCGGCAAAGGTGCAATGGCATTTTCTTCGCCGTATTTATCTCTTAAGACGGTAATTTCATCGAAATCCAATGCGCGCTGTGGGCAAGACTCGACACAAACCGGTTTCTTCCCTTCTGCGACTCGCTGATAGCAGCCATCGCACTTGGTCATTAACTTCTTCTTGGCATCAAATTGCGGTGCGCCGTATGGGCAACGCATCTCGCAATAGCGGCAGCCAACGCAGAGATCCTGATTGACCACCACCAAACCGTCCTCTTCACGTTTGTGCATCGCGCCGGTAGGGCAGCCAGTGACACACGTCGGGGACGAACAATGGTTACACGCAATGGACAGATAGTAATTAAAGACATTCTGTACCCAGATATTGCCCTGTTGAGTCCAGCTACCACCGCCATACTCATACACTCGACGCAGTTTCGGCCCCAGTTCCAAGTTTTTCTCATCCTTGCAACTGATCTGACAGGTTTTACACCCCGTGCACTTAGTGGAGTCGACAAAAAATCCATATTGCTTCATTTTTCAACTCCTTATGCGCGTTTAACTTCAACGAGGTTAGTGTGTTGTGGATTGCCTTTCGCCAGTGGCGACGGGCGGAGTGTCGTCAAGGTATTGATACAGCCACCCACGTCAATGCCCTCTTTGTTGAGGTTGCGCCATGCTCCTTGCGGCACAGTGATCACGCCCGGTAACACGCGCTCGGTAATTTTGACGGCAATAAGGATTCGGCCTCGATCGTTAAAAATCTCAACCATATCGCCTTGTTGCAGACCACGAGCTTTTGCATCAATCGGGTTCATCCAGAACTGGTGTGGTACTGCCTCACGCAGCATTGCCACGTTGTAATAGGATGAGTGAGTGTGGCCTTTGATATGAAAACCGGTCATTTGAAGCGGATAGGTTTTCATGGTGTCGATATCACTAACCCCTTCAAATGTTGGGCAGTATTCAGCGACTGCTGTAATACGGTCACCCGGTGCCAGTTGCCACTCTTTTCCTAATGTCGCCAGTGCTTCTGAATAGATCTCAATTTTACCTGAGGGGGTTTTCAACGGGTTATTTAGCGGATCGTCGCGGAAACTTTTTAATGCGATATATTGGTTACTGTCGGCATAAATACGGTCAATAATGCCTTTATCATCGGTTTGCTCGAACGTCGGTAGCGCCGGGTTTTTCTCACGCATTTTGTTATAACTAATTTCGATCCACTCTTGCTGGGTATGGCCTTCGGTAAAGGCGTCTCCAATCCCGCATTTAGTGGCAATCTCGGCCAAAACGTCATAAGAAGGGCGGCATTCCCACATCGGCTCGATAGCATTTTGTAGCCGTGTCACGTAGTGATAAGCCCCACTGGCATAAGAGTTATCAATCAAGTCATTTGATTCAACCGATGTGACGTCAGGTAAGAGTAAATCAGCGTATTTAGCGGAGTTTGTCATGTGGTTTTCCCACACTAAAATAAATTCGCACAGTGATTCATCTTGTAAAATTTGGTGAGTTTTATTTAAATCAGAATGTTGATTACCAATGACGTTGCTGGCGTAGTTCCACATAAACTTAATATTGGTATCAAGTTTATCTTTATTCTTCACATGGGCATTTTTAGCCGTCATCTCAGTACCGCGGAAGATAGCGTCAGTCCACATAAAGCAGGGGATGGCTGTTTTTACCGGATTAGGAATACTGAATCCCGGCACCGGGTATTTTACGTTTCCGCCCCAAGCGCCAGTATTGGTTCCTGCTCGACCGATATTTCCAGTCATTAGTGGCAACATCATAATTGAGCGTGCAGTCTGCTCACCATTGGCACTACGCTGAATGCCCCAGCCTTGTGAAATCCAGGCTGCTCGAGCATTACCTAATTCGCGGGCGAGTTGGATAATACGCACGGGATCAATGCCGGTTATTTCGCTGGCCCATTCTGGCGTTTTTTCTACCCCATCGGCACCATGACCTAAAATGTAGTCTTTATAAGAACCATTGGCAGGAGCTGATGCGGGAAGTGTGGCAGCATCCCAACCGACACAATATTGTGCTAGAAAATCCTCATCGGTCAGGTTTTCTTTAATTAATACATAACCTAATGCAGCAACCAAGGCGGCATCAGTTCCGGGGAATATAGGGATCCACTCGGCATTGAAAGTGGTCACACTGTCGGTCATGCGTGGGTCGATAATAATGACCTTGGCTTTGCTTTTCCCTAGCGCGTGGACTGTTTCAATATATTGTCCACCACCTGACATTCGTGTTTCTGCCAAGTTATGGCCGAACATTACCACTAAATCTGAGTTTTTAATTTCATCCAGTAGCGTTTCCTCAGCACCGCCATAAATATACGGCATTACTGTATTGATTTGCGCTGTGGAGTAGGTGCCGTGTTGGTCTAAAAAACCGCCCAGTAAACTTAGCATTCTTTTACAGGCGTTGCGGCCTTGCAAATTAGCACCGGTAGAGCCAGAACCATATTGATAATAAATAGCTTCATTACCATGCTGTGCAATAGTTTTTTTCAGATTATCAGCCACAATAGTAGTGGCTTCATCCCAACTAATGCGTTTGAATTTACCTTCCCCACGTTACCCACTCGTAACATGGGATATTTCACCCGGTCTGGGTTATATGTTTTCCATCTTACTGAGCGCCCCCGTAAACATGGGCGAATTTGATGCTCGCCAAATGTGGAATCATCATAAATAGCTTCATTAGCAATTTTAATAATTTCACCATTCTTGACATGCACTTTTAGCGGGCAGCGGCTACCACAGTTAACCAAGCATGCACTATATTTAATGGTTTCCTTTTCTGTTGATGTTGTCGCCTGTTCTGGCGCGGCTTGCACTGAGAAAGGAAGGGTGATTGAACCGGCGATTGCCGCAGCCCCGGTCACTGCGGCAGATGTTTGAATAAATTCACGGCGGCTTAGTGAGCCGGTGATAGGTCTTTTATTGTTATTCATCGACATTACCTTTGCGGAGGACATTTTTTTGAAAAAATAAAAAATTTTGGCGAAAATAAAATACAGAGTCGGACGATAGAATCTCACCTTATGAAATGTTTTGTTACTTGCATATGATATAAATCAATTAAGGCGGTATAACGAAAATATAGCGGTGATTTATGTACGTATGGCGCAAATCATTAATGACTTACTGCGAGATATTAACTATTCCCTATACATAAATTTAATATATTTATTGTTAGTTAAGAGTAATAAAGAATCACTCTCAAATGAAAGGGTTGTATTATTGTTTATATAGCGACTGTGTTTTTATTTAATTTAACTTAATTTTTTGAGAAAACTCTTAATATATTTGTTTTTTTATCTAGCAATTTTTCTTGTTGATATAAAATGAGTAGTTAGCTGTCTGAGTACCGTATTAATAATGGAGAAATGAGGCAAGAGGAGATCTCCATCACGATTTCTATCTCTCGTTGCTTGCGATACAGCATTAACATGCTAATTTATCCGTAGTTGGATTGTTACCGTCAATGGCGGGCAAAACCTGATTGAGTAGCTTGATAAATGCTGCTGAATCGGGTTTTTTTGTTTTCAGGGCTAACACATGCAGATTGCTAAAATACTTAATAATAATGTGGTTATTGTCCTTGATCAGCATGGTCAGGAACAGGTGATTATGGGCCGTGGTCTGGGCTTTCAAAAATCTCCCGGAGAGTCGCTGGATAACACATTGATAGAAAAAGTGTTTGCTTTGAAAGATAACGAAATGGTTTCGCGGTTGAGCGAGTTACTGAGCTGCATTCCATTGGAAGTGATGATTACTTGCGATTGCATTATTACGCTGGCAACTGCCAAGCTGGGTAAGTTGCAAGATAATCTCTATATCTCACTCACTGATCACTGTTTCTACGCAATTGAGCGGCATAAACAGGGCTTGGATATTACTAATGGGTTGCAGTGGGAGATTCGTCGATTGTATCCAAAAGAATTTGCTTTGGGGCGTGAAGCATTGCAAATCATTGAACAACGACTCGGTGTGCAGTTACGTGAAGATGAAGCCGGATTTATTGCACTGCATTTAGTGAATGCACAATTGAACGGTGAAATGCCGGAAGTGATGCAAGTAACGAAAGTTATGCAGGAAATTCTGCATATCGTGAAATACCAATTTAAGTTGGAATATGACGAGGATGGATTGAGTTATCACCGTTTTGTGACCCACCTGAAATTTTTTTCACAACGCATGCTGGGGCGTACAGGAGTCACCAGTGATGATGATTCTTTACATGATGCAGTAAAAGAGAATTATGCCAAAGCATACCGTTGTGCCGTTAAGATCCAACAGCATATGACATTGCAATATCAGCAGGATTTGAGCAAAGAAGAATTGATGTTTTTGACTATCCATATAGAAAGGGTTCGGCGGGAATGTTTTAACTTACCGGATTAATGTGTTAAAGAGAGAATGTTTTCCATAGGTTGCAGTGGGGGGATAACACTCAAATAGCCAAAAGGAAAAGAGGATTGTTACTGCCAACGGCAGGCAAAACCTGAAAGTGCTTGTATCGCCTCATTGCGGTACGAAGTGCATTCAGGTTTTTTTTTGCCCGAACTTAGCTAGCCAAATAAATTATAGCGCCATCGAAGGAAAATATTATGCAATACACAACGGTCGCCAGCGAAATCCTCGCCGGAGTTGGAGGCAAGAGTAATATCAACAGCGTAGTCCATTGCGCTACCCGTTTGCGCTTCAAACTCAAGGACACATCGCGGGCAGATGCACAAGCGCTGAAAAATAATCCGGGCGTTATTATGGTCGTGGAGAGCGGTGGACAATTTCAGGTGGTTATCGGAAATCATGTCAGTGAGGTCTATCAGGCTTTATTGCAACAAGCCGATTTATCCGACACTGACAACAATAGTGATCAACCAAGCCAGCAAAAAGAGAATTTACTTAGTCATAGTATCGATATTATTTCGGGAATTTTTACTCCATTGCTCGGCATCATGGCCGCGTCGGGTATTCTTAAGGGCTTTTTGGCACTGAGCCTTGTGTGTGGTTGGCTGCAACCCACCAGTGGCAGTTATATGATTTTATTTGCTGCCAGCGACTCACTGTTTTATTTCTTCCCATTGGTATTAGGCTATACCGCGGGGAAAAAATTTGGCGGCAATCCCTTTATCACGATGGCAATAGGTGGGGCCTTGGTACACCCCATGATGATCGCTGCATTTAATGCCGCTGGGCAACCCGATGCTGCCACCATTTATTTCTTTGGCATTCCGGTCACTTTTATTAATTACACTTCATCTGTTATTCCCATCATATTAGCGGCTTGGGTCAGTTGCCGACTGGAAAAAGGATTCAACCGCGTTTTACACAGCAGTATTAAAAACTTCTTTACTCCTTTGCTGTGTCTGGCAATCACCGTCCCTGCGACCTTCTTGCTGATTGGCCCATTGGCGACGTGGCTGAGTCATTTATTAGCGGCGGGTTTCCAAATGATTTACTCCGCCGCACCACCTGTCGCGGGCGGCATACTGGCGGGGCTATGGCAGATTTGTGTCATCTTTGGCCTGCATTGGGGCTTGGTACCACTGATGATTAATAACCTGAGTGTTTTGGGTTATGACACCATGGCACCTCTGCTATTACCCGCGGTGATGGGGCAGGTCGGGGCTACGCTCGGTGTCTTTTTACGGACTCGTGACGCCAAAATGAAAGCCTTATCTGGTTCGGCATTTACCGCTGGGATATTCGGTATCACTGAACCTGCTGTTTATGGTGTGACGTTACCATCGAAAAAACCCTTTGTATTCGGCTGTATTGGTGGGGCAATAGGGGGTGTTATTGTCGGTTATAGCCAGACATATATCTATTCATTTGGCCTGGTCAATATTTTCTCTTTTGCCCAAATAATTCCCTCAGGCGGTATTGATGCCAGTGTCTGGGGCGCGGTTATTGGTACTCTAACCGCATTGGCTTTTGCCGCTGTCAGTACCTTCTTTTTTGGCCTGCCAGCTCCAGCTATCACAGTAGAAACTGATGATTTGTCTCAATCCGCATCCAAAACTGAGAACCACAACGGGTTAGGTGAAGTGGTGTTCAGCCCTATCCGTGGTGAATTATTGGCATTAGCCGATGTTAGCGATACCACTTTCGCGAGTGGTTTATTGGGGGCGGGGATCGCCATTATTCCACAGCATGGACGGGTAGTTTCGCCAGTCAATGGGGTCGTGGCCTCTCTGTTTAAAACCCATCATGCGATAGGTATTGAGTCTGATGCGGGGGCTGAAATTCTCATCCACGTAGGTATCGATACCGTCAAACTCGGTGGACAATATTTTACAGCCCATGTTAAGGCGGGTGATCGCGTTAACGCCGGAGACTTGTTGTTGGAGTTTGACTGTGCGGCCATTACTGCCGCTGGTTATGACCTAACAACACCAATCATTATCAGCAATAGTGAAGATTATCAGGATGTTCTGTGTACCAAAGGGACGTCTATTACTGAGCAAGCACCGTTATTAACCGTGATCCGTTAATTCAGATTCAGGAGAAAACTAATGAAATATGCATTTCCAGATAATTTCCTTTGGGGCGGTGCCATTGCGGCTAATCAGGTCGAAGGCGCATATCTAACAGATGGAAAAGGGCTGTCTACCTCTGATTTACAGCCATACGGTATTTTCGGTGACATTATTCCACGAGTCAGTGGTGACAGTTATGTCAAAGATGTGGCGATCGATTTTTATCATCGCTATCCGCAAGATATCGCGTTATTTGCAGAAATGGGATTTAAATGCCTGCGAATCTCTATTGCCTGGTCACGCATTTTCCCGCAAGGCGATGAGCAGCAACCGAATGAAGCAGGTCTGGCATTTTATGACCGATTATTCGATGAGATGGCGAAATATAATATTACGCCGCTGGTGACATTGTCCCATTATGAAATGCCTTACGGGCTGGTGAAGAATTATGGCGGTTGGGGCAATCGTAAAACGATAGGTTTTTTTGAGCATTATGCTCGCACGGTATTCCAGCGTTATCAGCATAAAGTAAAATTGTGGTTAACATTCAACGAGATCAATATGTCATTGCATGCCCCTTTCACAGGGGTAGGGTTAGAGCAGCCAAGCAGTAAAAGTGAGATCTATCAGGCGATTCACCACCAGTTGGTCGCCAGTGCTAAAGCGGTTGCGGCATTACACCAAATCATTCCTGATGGCCGTATCGGTAATATGTTATTGGGCGGTTTGATGTACCCGTTAACCTGTAAACCTGCCGATGTTCTGGAAACACTACAACAGAACCGTGAATGGTTATTCTTTGGTGATGTACAGGTGCGTGGCTATTATCCATCTTATATGGCGCGCTATTTTAAACAGCACGGGATTAGCATTGAAATAACCGCTGAAGATAAGGTGGCATTAAAAGAAACGGTCGATTTTATTTCTTTCAGCTATTACATGAGTGGCTGCGTGACTGCTGACGAAGAATTAAATCGTAAGGCCAGAGGCAATATTCTTAGCATGGTACAAAATCCGCATCTTGCCAGTTCTGAATGGGGATGGCAGATCGATCCCGATGGGCTGCGCATTTTACTCAATGAGTTGTGGGATCGTTATCAAAAGCCACTGTTTATTGTTGAGAATGGACTGGGGGCGAAAGATAAGCCTGATGCCAATGGCAATATTGAAGATGATTACCGTATCGAATATCTCAATGATCATCTGGTTCAGGTGAGCGAGGCCATCGAGGATGGTGTTGAGATCATGGGGTATACCAGTTGGGGGCCGATTGATCTGGTCAGTGCTTCAAAAGCGGAGTTATCCAAGCGTTATGGCTTTATTTATGTCGATCGCGATGACAACGGTAATGGCACATTAGAGCGTCGCCGTAAGAAGAGCTTCTATTGGTATCGCGATGTCATCCAGAGTAATGGAGAAAAACTGAAACGTTAATTCAGTGATATTTAATGTTGTATAGCGCACCTATTTTATATCGGGTGCGCTAATTATTCTAAAAGGGAAAAAAATGAAACCAATTATATATCTGACTCGTCAGATAAATTCTGCTGCATTTTATTTACTGACCTCGACAATTCTATTCTCGTCATCAGCGTTCAGCGATGGTTTAACCGGCAGTGGTGAATATAGCGAACCGCCAACACCAGAGTGGCAAGGAATAGCGTTAGGCTTTGAACCGCCGCAAGAGGGGTTATTGGGGGATATGTTAGGTATTCGACCTATTTTATCGGAGCACGGTTTTAATTACTCACTCGGTTATTTGAGTCAATTATCCTATAACGCAGGTGGTGGTTATAATCATGACAAACAAGCTTCTTATATTGATCAATTTTCATTAACCTTTCAACAAAACCTTGAATTATATACAGGCATCCCAGATGCAGTTATTGAAGGGAATATTGTTAATCGGAATCATGATAACAACCTGACGCGTGATCGATTACAAGACCCCCGTGTCAACATTACGGATTTATCGCAGGAAAGTTTTGGCGGCCAGTCAATTACTCGTTTGGGATGGCTAACCTTCGCCCGAAGTTTCGCTGATCAAAAATTGCATTGGCGAATTGGTTTAATGAATAAAGTACAGGATTTTGACCAAATCATTCCCTGTGATTTTCAGACATTAGGATTATGTGGTGGTAAATCAGCAAACTCACTGACTTGGTTTAACTGGAATGTTCACTATTGGGGGACCACGCTGCAATATAAACTTACTGATGACCTCACCTTAAAAACTGGGGTCATGGAGCAAAATCCAGAAGCACCAAGCCGTGGCAGAGCGTGGAGTTGGTCAACCAAAGGCAGTAAAGGCCTATTATTGCCATTGGAATTGGAGTTAAAAACTCATGCCGTGGCGGGCCTGCCCGGTATTTATAACTTGGGGCTTTTATACACCAATGCGGAACAACGCGATCTTTATACTGGAGTCTCCGGCGCACCCGGTGCTACTGATCCCGGTGGTTATCGCTACCACAATGATACTTGGTTCTTCTACGGCGGATTTAATCAGCAGGTCACAAAACATCAAGACGATGCCAGCCGCGGCTTAAGTGTGTTCTACAGTATGTCCTTGGCTGATCAGCGGACGAATTACATGCATTATGCCGCCGCTACCGGTATTCGTTATCGTGGCCTATTTGATAGCCGACCACAGGACTGGTTAGGGCTGGGTGTTTCAATGGTGAAACTCAGTGATCATTATAAAGATAATCAACGCTATCATAATCAAATCAATAATATCTCTGACTATGCGAATCCACGTTATTCCCCCGTACCGGGCCATTCCATTACCGCAGAACTTTATTATCGTTTCCGTGTAACGTCATGGTTGGAATTGCAGCCTGATTTACAATACTGGCACTCGCCAGCGGGCGTCAGTCAGACACAAGATGCTTGGGTTACAGGATTAAAAACTGTGATTACATTCTAAATCGCCAAGCTTTGCGGGTAAATCGTGAAAATGTGGTGCTTTAACCGGCGCCACGTAAGCTGCTACTCTATGGTGTACCGAATCATCTTTACCGTATTTATATGCAGGGAATCCGCGCGATGTGGAATATTAAAAACCGCTTTGAGCGCCATAATCTCTTTGGCGAGAAAAATATTCATGCTGTTTTTGAAGTCAGTTTGCTGCTGAAAGCCTTTTTGGCTGTCATGGAGATTCTGTCCGGCATTTTAACCTTTTTTATCACTCCGCAGTTTTTACTTAATTTATTACATCGCATTACACAGGTTGAATTTATTGAAGGTCGTGGTGATGTCATTGCCAATTATTTGTTGCATGCAGCACAAAGCCTTTCCATTAGCAGCCTGCATTTTGCTGCCTTTTATTTGCTCATTCACGGGGTGGTTAAGCTGTGGGTCATCATTGGCTTGTGGCGTAAAAAACTGGGTTATTATCCGGCGGCCATTGTGATTTTCAGCTTATTTATTGTCTATCAACTATACCGCTATACCTTTACCCATTCAGTACTATTAATCTTGATTACCTTACTGGACTTGGTGGTGATTGTATTGACGATACTGGAATATCGGCAGCTACGTCTTGAGCACAAAGGCCCCCAAATAAGACCTTTGTGATGTTAATTAAATAGTGGGTTAGCGGCGGGTGATGCCTTCATAAATTAAGCGCAATCCAAAAGCCCCGACCGCGATACCGATAATGCCACTGAGTAGGTGCTGAACCTTTCCATAAGCTCGGCGTACTTTGGGGCGCGAGAACGCCATACTGAGTAATGACCGCCACAGAACCGAAGCGAGCACGATGCCAAGCCAGGCAACCACTTTAGCCCATACGGGGGTGGTGGGAGTGAGGGTGACGGAGAAAATACTGATAAAAAATAATACAGTTTGTGGATTAGATAAATCAGTCAGCAGACCGCGGCGGAAGAAAACATACCAAGGGGTCCTTGTTGTAGTGGTGACCGCCTCGATACCCATATGGAGTTCTTGCCGATGCCGCACCATATTGTAGGCATACCAAAGCAGATATAAGCCGCCCCCGATTTTAATGGTCGAGAATAGCATGCCACCTTCTGCAATTAGTGCTGCCATACCAAATAGCCCCAACCCCGAATAAATGGCATCGCCTAACGCCACACCTAACCCCGTCATTAACCCAGCATTTTTACCTGAACTGAGGCTCGTCTGCACCACAACCAGCAGATTGGCTCCAGGGTTAATAAAGGTGAGCACAAATAGCCCGACGGTCACTATGATGACATGTGTTTCATCCATTGGATGCGGCTCCGTAATTCATGATTTCAGCAGCATAATGCAATCTGTGCCGACAAACAGAGCTAATGCCTCAATTTTTATAAAGAACCCGCGGCAACACTGCATTTTCCTGTTTGTGCTAATCTGACAATGCCTTAACATGGCTATCACTTTTTGCATGATTTATGGGTATTTGATGCGTCACTTGGCTGTTATTCTCCCTTTATTCACTTTGCTCTGCGCCTGTAGCAGCAAGCCGACGCCTCCTGCTGCTACACCGTCAGATAACCTGACGCAGAGTGGTTTCTTGCTGGAGCCGCAACATGTAGGCCATCTGGAAAATGGCGATTTTGCTTATAATGCAGACACCGCTCGTTTTGTTGACAAAATGGTGCGCGAACACGGTTTTGAACGCCAGCAATTGCATGATGTATTGGCTCAAACTAAAAAGTTGGACTGGGTTATCCGTTTGATGGATAAGCAAGCACCCACGTCAGGCCGTCCTTCCGGACCAAATGGGGCTTGGAACCGCTATCGCAGCAAATTCATTACCCCGGATAATGTGCAGAATGGCGTCAATTTCTGGAATCAATATGAAGATGCGCTGCAACGCGCCTATGAGATATATGGGGTGCCACCAGAAATTATCGTCGGAATCATCGGGGTTGAGACCCGCTGGGGTAGGGTGATGGGCAAGACCCGCATTATTGATGCGCTGGCGACACTCTCCTTTGCTTATCCGCGCCGTGCCGAATACTTTACTGGTGAGTTGGAAACCTTCCTGCTAATGGCGCGGGCTGAGGGTAATGATCCGCTCAGTTTGCAAGGTTCTTATGCTGGTGCGATGGGTTATGGTCAGTTTATGCCCTCATCGTTTAAGAGCTATGCAGTTGATTTTAATGGTAACGGACACATCAATTTGTGGGACCCGGTAGATGCCATCGGCAGTGTGGCCAATTACTTTAAATCTCATGGTTGGACGAAGGGGGCGACAGTCGCAATACCTGCAAACGGACAAGCGCCCAATCTTGATAATGGCTTTAAAACCAAATATCCCGTTTCAACGCTGGCAGCAGCAGGGTTAAACCCAACAAGTTCACTGGGTGAATATCAAGAGGCCAGTTTATTACGCCTTGATGTCGGTAGTGGTTATCAATATTGGTATGGTTTACCAAACTTCTACACCATTACTCGCTATAACCACAGCACCCACTACGCAATGGCCGTTTGGCAGTTGGGAGAGGCGGTGGGCCGAGCAAGAAATCTATAGGGTATTGGCCCAATCACACTTGGTTCTTTGAACCATATAAAAATGGCCACTCAGAGTGGCCATTTTTACTGCAACATTCTTCATCACATGAGATGGGAAATATCATCCGGATGAACTGAAGGCGGTGATTTACGCCAACCGCGGGTCAGCCAGAGCAGATAGATAAAGCCTGCGAGCAACCACAGCAAGCCTACCTCAAGCGCGCGTTGTTCAAGATGAACCCACAGCCATACCGACATCACAAAGCCCATCATCGGTAGCAGCCCATATTTGAACATTGCACTAGCACCGCGACGTTTCTCATTGATAATAAAATGTTTTACCACACTTAAATTCACAAAAGTGAATGCACCAAGTGCACCAAAACTGATCATCGACACCACCAAGTTCAGGTCAAGGAACAGGGCTAGCAATGAGATAGTCGCCACGAACAAAATTGCCCGCCAAGGTGTGTGGAACTTACGATGCAGATGGAAGAACACTTTACGTGGTAATACGCCTTCGCGCCCCATGGCATAGAAGATGCGTGACACACTGGTTTGCGCGGTCATTGCCGAGGCATAAACACCGGTCAGATAAGTGGCCATAAAGAAGTTATACATCCACTTACCGCCGACGTGCTCGGAGATAATCAGGCTGGCGGTATCTTGATGAGGAATGAGCGATTTCCAGTCGGGGTAAGCCAAATGCGCGGCATAAGAAACGGCGATAAAAATAGCCCCAGCACTTATTACGGTAAACAAAATGGCACGTGGCAGAGTGCGTTTAGCGTCATGAGCTTCTTCTGCCATTGTGGCGATAGCATCAAAGCCGAGGAAGGCCAAACACAGAACGGCGGCACCGGAGAGTAAGCCTGAGAAGTCGCCGGCATCCACCAGCAATGGCTTCATTAATGCCGCCGGGCTTAAATCGGCCTGACTGAAAGAAAGCGCGATAAATAAGACGATAAAGACCATTTGAGCAGCAATCAGTGAGAAATTCACTGAAGTGAGCAAACGCACGCCAAGAATATTTAACAGACTGACACTGACGATAGACGCAATAATAAAGACCGGCGCGGGAATGGCCGGAAACGCCTCGTGCAAGAAAATGCCTAAAACCAAATAATTAAGGATTGGTAGGAACAGATAATCCAAAATTTGAGCCCAACCCACCAGAAAACCGGTTTTCCCACCAAAACTGCGCTGCACATAAGAGTAAGCAGAACCTGATAGCGGCATGGCGCTGGTCATCCGACAATAACTGAGGGCAGTAAACAGAATGGTGGCAACCGTGACCAGATAGGCAATAGGTAAATGCCCCTGACTTAATACGGTCACCTGTCCGTAGGTGGTGAATACGCCTAAAGGCACCATGTAGGCAAGCCCGAAAGCGACGAGCGCCGGGGTTTTAAGCACTCTGCGCAGCTGAATATTTTGTGGCATTACCCTATCATCTCCTGGTGTAAACAAGCACCGTTACGCTGCATTTTTATGCAGCTGTAAAACACAAAGGAGCGGATTTTGCCACAAGGGTAGCGGTAACGCCAATGACTTCCTTCTGGCCTGACTTTGCAACACTGATTTTACTGGCCCACTGAGATAAGTCAGTGAGCCAGAACAGGATTATTTTGCGGTTATTAGCCTTGATAAACCACGTTACCGCCGATCAGTGTGGATTCCACTTGAGTTTGGTAAATCGTTTCTGGCGACTGCTCAAATAGGTTATTTTTCAAAATGATAATATCGGCAAATTTACCCGCTTCCAGAGAACCAATATATTGCTCTTTGGCTATCATATAGGCGGCATCAATAGTGGCCGAACGCAGTGTCTCAATCAAGGTCAAATCCCGGTCATTATCCAGCCGTGGGCCTGCGGGACTTCCGTCCAGACCCCATGCGCGGCGGGTCATACCCACTTGCAAGTTGTACCATTCATCTAAGCGGTCAATGGGCCAGTCACTGCCATAAGCGATTCGCGCCCCTGCATCCAGAAAACGAGCTGCCGGCTCCATATGCTGGAAGCGGGTTTCGCCCAACATTTCACGCTCTTCATCAATGAGAACGCCCGGCAAACCGCCCCATTGGAAAGAAAGCACTGCCGTGGCCCCCAGTTTGGCAAACCGGTCATATTGGTGAGCAGCAACCAGCTCGTTATGCGCTAACCCTGGGCGAATATCTTTACCCGGCATAGCGGCCCGCATCTGTTCTACTGCATCTAATACCATTTCGATAGCCCCATCACCCACCGTGTGAGTATGAGGATGAAGGCCCGCCCGTGCGCACTCCAGAATCACAGCATTGACCACCGGTGCAGTAAAGTAGAGATCACCATAATGATCAGTATCTTGCCAATCGGGTTTGTCTGGTGTGCCTCGGTTGGCACGATAAGGCTCCAGTAGCGCAGCGGTCATCGTTGGGGGTTGTAGCACACCATCGATAAACAGCTTCAGGTGGTCAACGGCAAAACCCGGTGCCGGCGTCCATTCTTCACTGCCCCATTGGCGACCAAATTCCACCACTTCTTGCACCACCCGCGCGGCATCTTCTGGCCCCTGCAAACTGTCGGGTGTCACTTCTTTGGCGCCTAGCACCCGCAGCGTTAACTCATCGCGCTCATACAGACGGCGGAAAGCCAGCAATTGCTCGGCAAATACGCGCGTATCCATCACGGTGGTGACACCCTGAGCATTCAGCACTTGCTGCACATGGGCGGCAATTTGCACATTCTTTTCCGGTGTCGCGGACGGGATGCTGTCGAAAGCACGCATGGCGGGTGCATCTTCCAAAATGCCGGTGAGTTTGCCTTGCGCATCACGGGCAATTTTGCCATCTGGTGGGACGGGCGTGTTTTCATCGATCCCCAGTAATTCAAGGGCGCGACTGTTAGCCGCCAGCGTATGGCAGTCATTAGAGAATAGGGCGATCGGGCGGCGGGTATTGAGCGAGTCCAGTGCGCTGCGGCTCATATCGGCACCAACCGGCGTCATAGCTTGACGTTGCCAAGCACGGACGGTTAGCCAGTCATTTTCACCCTCAAATGGGTCGTTATCAAGATGCTTCTGGATGATATCCAGAGTCTGCTCAACACTTAGCGCGGCATAATTGAGGTTGCAACCGATCAGTTGTTTCCCGCCCCAAAATGGGTGCATATGGCTGTCGATAAGGCCGGGCATCATAAATTTGCCCTCTAAATCGATAAGACGAGTCTTTGGGGAAGCAAACTGCTGGGTGAGTTCATCACCGCCGGTGGCCAGAATATAGCCCTGACCTATGGCGATAGCGCTGCAAACTTGGTTATTCGCATCTGCCGTGTAAATCGTGCCGTTGTAGTAGATAACATCGGCGACAGTAGAGTGTTGAGTCATAATCGGCTCTCAAAAGAAAATATCCCCGTTACAGCATCGATAAATTGATGGGGATGATAGGTGACAAATTGCCATTATAGCCTGTATCTCCGGCAAAAGCCGTTAGCGTGAGATAGTGGTAAAAATGGGGGTTAGATGGAGGATTTATTGAGTAACTCGGTTTCCATTATCGCAGCGATATGGCGCAGTATCTCGGTTTCCGAGAAGCCGAGTTCGGTAAATTGGGTTAGCCCATCCAGACCACAGACCAGCCCAATCAAGCGCCACGCAATATCACTGGCGTTGATATTTGAGCGGAATTCATTATTGACAATCCCTGCGTGTATCACTTCTACAGTTGCTTGATGCCAGTCCGACATTGAGGCCGCATAAGCCTCTTTAATCAGTTCATCCCGTTCAGCCAATATGGAGGCTTCATTCCACAGCCGGGTTTCCCGCTGACAGATTTCATCTTGCGGATAACCAAGCACCTGTAACATGCGCTCATGAGCAGGTAAGCCTTGGCTGTTTAGCACAAAAGACGCCAGTGAGTGCTTAACTAACAAGAGAAAAGCATCTGCCCGTAGCCGCGAAACAGATGAAAAGTGATGATGAACTTGCCCAACAGCAACGCCTGCTTCACTGGCCACTCGCCGCACGGTAGTCGCAGTCATCCCCTCGGTAATCGCAACCCGCATCGCTGCTTGCAAAATGGTGTCATGCCGCTCTTCACGGTTTAAATAGGCCAAAGCGGCTCCTTTATCTGACTTATTAGCATTTTCGCCATTATGTGGTGAATTGGACGCCAGTTCAACTTTCCGCTACTATTGCCGTGTTGAACATGTGTTCAACATTAATTTATGCCCAATTTGAGCGTGTTTGTATGTCTAAAAAGTGGATGATTTTCTACGTTATTATTCTGATGTATCTCCCTGTTTCTATTGATGCAACGGTACTCCATGTCGCGGCTCCCCGGCTGGGGATTGCTCTGTCTGCCACAGGCAGCGAGTTGTTGTGGATCATCGATATATACTCATTAGTGATGGCGTGCTTATTGCTGCCAATGGGCGCACTGGGAGATCGCATTGGTTTTAAACGGCTGGCCTTGTTGGGATCAATACTATTTGGGTTGGCATCACTGGCGGCAGCATTGGCACCTTCGGTGGCGGTATTGATCGCCGCGCGCGCTTTCTTAGCGGTGGGGGCGGCGATGATCCTGCCGGCAACTTTATCGGCAGTGCGCCATATTTTTACGGATGAACGTGAACGCGCCATGGCCTTGGGCATTTGGGTTGCTATCGGCACCGTAGGTGCGGCGATGGGGCCGTTGGTCGGTGGATTATTAATGGAATATTTCTATTGGGGATCGGTATTCCTGATCAATATTCCCATTATTATCGCCGTGGTGATTGCAACGCTGCTGGTCATTCCTGATCAACCGATACGCACTGAACAGACTTGGAAATTAGCTCCAGCATTGGTCTTGATTACGGCTATTTTGCTGCTGGTCTATGCCGCCAAAGCCGGGCTGCGAGGGGGAAGTGACCCTATAACGACCTCGCTGACAGCCATCGTGGGGGGGGGGATGTTATTTGCATTTGTTCGTCACCAATTATCCACATCTGCCCCAATGATTGATTTTCGTTTGATAAGCCAGCGAGTTATTGCAGTCGGTATGGTCATGGCAATGACGGCGATGATCACGCTGGTGGGATTTGAATTACTTCTGACCCAAGAATTACAGTTTGTTCTAGGCAAAAGCCCGCTCGAAGCCGGTATATTTTTGCTGCCATTAATGATTGCCAGTGGCGTGAGTGGGCCGCTTTCTGGCTGGTTGGTGGCCAAGTTAGGGTTACGCACGGTGGCAAGTGCAGGTATTGCATTGAGTTCATTAAGTTTTCTAGGATTAGCTTGGACAGATTTTGCCACGCAGATCTATCAGGCATGGGGCTGGATGATATTGTTGGGCTTCAGCATAGAGGCTTCTTTATTGGCCTCTACTGCGGCAATTATGAGCGCGGCCCCACCTGAAAAAGCAGGCGCGGCAGGGGCGGTCGAAGGCATGGCTTATGAGCTGGGTGCAGGATTGGGAGTGGCTATCTTTGGTTTGATGCTATCGCGGGCTTATACCGCTTCTATTGTGTTACCGGAGGATTTACCCACCAGTTTGACTGAGCAAGCCAGCGCTTCTATTAGCGAAACTATTCAGGTGATTAATCATCTTGGTGGATATGATGCTTTGCTCACCAGTGCCAAACTCGCGTTTTCCGCCTCACACAGTTTGGTATTAGGCACCGCCAGTGCACTATTAATCTTGCTCGCTATTGTTGTTTGGTTCTCAATGCCGAGGAAAAAAGTATCGCAATGGGTAAAAATCAACGGAGATAATGCCAACAATAAGCTGCTTTAGCGTTGGCACTCAACCAACAGAGATATTTTGCACTTAAGCCCTTACTCTTTAGTCATTACTCTGACTAAAGTGTGTGATATACCTATTTAAGGTGGTGGCTTGGTTTTTGATATGTGGATGATGTCAAAACCGTATTCCAATAAAGAGTAAGGCTTTCTCTATGACAGAGCGGCAGTTTGCAGCACAACTTAATATTGACAGCTCGGCCCAGCCTGCCCGGGTCTCGATTATTGGAGATTGGGTGCTGGCGCATTACACAGCGCTGGAACCTAAGGTCGCGCAATTACGGTCAAATATGCCTCATGGTGTCGTATTTGATCTCAACCAATTAGGGGCACTGGATACTGCTGGCGCGACGTTGTTAGCGCTGCTGCTTGGTGAGGAACGAGTTAGCCATCTGCGAGAACTCGCTCCAACGTTGCCGCAGGAACGTCGGATATTATTGGAGACGGTCAGTCAGGTTTTACCGGATATCGCGCCAGAGCCATCAGACAAGAAACCGGCATTTTGGCTTGAGTTAGTGGCGAATACGGGGCGCTCGGTTGACAATTTATGGCAAGATTTCAAGTCGTTGCTGGGGTTTGTCGGCCTGACACTTGAAACGCTGTTGGGCACGCTATTTCGGCCCTCTCGTTGGCGAATAACCTCACTGATTGCCAACATTCAGCAAATTGGCCTCAATGCTGTTCCTATCATTATGTTGCTGACTTTTCTGGTCGGCGCAGTCATTGCTTTCCTCGGTGCCACGGTATTAACCACCTTTGGGGCGGGTATTTTTACTGTCGATTTAGTTGTCTTTTCTTTTCTACGTGAGTTTGCTGTCCTGCTGACGGCCATTTTGATGGCGGGTCGTACCGCCAGTGCTTTTACGGCTGAAATTGGCCTGATGAAAGCCAATGAGGAGATCGACGCCATCCAAACCTTGGGGTTGAATCCGGTTGAGTTACTGGTATTACCGCGGGTATTGGCACTATTGATTTCATTACCGATGCTGACGTTTATTGGCATGGTTTGCGGTATTTTCGGCGGGATGGTGGTATGTGCTTTAACGCTCGATATTTCACCGACCATGTTCTTGTCGATTATGCAAAACAGCAACGGGCTACAGCATTTTCTTGTGGGGATAAGCAAAGCGCCTATCTTTGCTTTCCTGATTGCTATTATTGGCTGTCTTGAAGGGTTCAAAGTGACCGGCAGTGCGGAGTCTGTTGGTGTGCACACCACCACCAGTGTGGTGCATTCAATCTTTGTCGTGATCTTACTTGATGCCGTCGCGGCGCTATTTTTCATGGAAATGGGATGGTAAGCCATATGACGCAAGAGCCAATTATTCAAATTCGTCATCTGGTGAACTGCTTTGGAAAACAATGTGTCCACCAAGATTTGAACCTGGATGTCCAGCGCGGCGAAATTCTGGGGGTTGTGGGCGGTTCGGGTACCGGCAAATCGGTGCTGTTGCGCAGTATTGTCGGGCTGCGCCGTCCAACTGATGGGCAGATTCATGTTTTTGGCCAAGATTTAATGACGTTATCGGGTCAAGCTCGTTCGAGGGTAGAACGGCGATTTGGCGTGTTGTTCCAGCGAGGAGCATTATTCAGTTCTCTGACGGTGACAGAGAACGTAGCTTTGCCATTAATCGAAAATGCCGGCTTGTCGCGGGCTGAGGCCGAGCAGTTGGCACAGGTTAAATTGGCGCTGGCGGGGTTACCGCCGGGGGCGGGTAGCAAATATCCCGCGTCACTGTCCGGTGGCATGGTAAAGCGCGTAGCCCTGGCTCGTGCGTTGGCATTAGACCCGGATATTGTCTTTCTTGATGAGCCGACGGCGGGTCTTGACCCTATTGGTGCAGCCGCTTTTGACAGTTTGATTCGCACCTTGCGTGATGCACTGAATCTGACGGTGTTTTTGGTCACGCACGATCTGGATACGCTCTATACCCTTTGTGATCGTGTCGCGGTGCTTTCGCAGAAGAAAGTGTTGGTGGTTGATACCTTAGATAACGTCGCCGCGACGGATGATGAGTGGATTCAAGCATATTTTCATGGCCCACGTGGCCGGGCTGCTTATCAGGCGGCAACGACGAATATTGAAGAGAGGTTGTAAATGGAAACCCGTGCCCATCATGTTGTCATTGGTTTGTTCACTCTCATTGTGGTCAGTGGCGCACTGCTATTCTGCCTGTGGCTGACCGGCGCTGGCTCTGACCGCCAATTCAAATTGTACGATATCGTTTTCAACGAACCGGTGAGTGGTCTGTCTCAGGGCAGCACTGTGCAGTACAGCGGTATTCGAGTCGGTGAAGTCACTCAGTTGCGCCTAGACCGAGATAACCCTAATCAGGTTTGGGCACGTGTCCGCGTGTCTGCATCCACTCCCATCCGCGAAGACACTCAGGCCCGATTGACGGTTGCGGGCATTACTGGGACGTCAAATATTCAATTCAGTAGTAGCAGTCAGGTCAGCCCCATGCTGGAAAGCAAAGATGGCGAAGTACCTGTTATTATCGCCACTCCGTCGCCGATGAGTCAGTTACTGGCTAACGGTGAGAACTTTATGGGCAATGCTAATGAAGTCTTAGTGCGGCTTAATCAACTGCTGGCACCGGATAACCAACAGCGCCTAATCACCACATTGGATAATCTTTCTCTGGTCACTCAGACGGTGGCTGATCAACGCCAAGACATTCGTACCATGTTGCAACAATTGGCGCTGGCCAGTAAGCAAGCTAATGAGACGTTAACTCAAACTAATCGCCTGCTGCGCAATGCTAATGGACTGATGGATGGTCAGGGGAAACAGTTGGTTAATGATGCTGCGAAGACCATGGCATCGCTGCAAAATACCAGCATCATCCTCAATAAATTGGTCAATGAAAATAAGACATCACTCAATAATGGTATGCAAGGGATGAATGAGCTCGGGCCGGCTGTTGATGAGTTACGTCGAACATTAGCGACATTGCGTGCCGCTGTTTCTCGTTTGGAAGAAAACCCTGCGGCTCTGCTGCGTGGCCGTGAAAGAACACAGGAGTTTACGCCTCGATGATATCTCTTAAGGTAATGCATGTTGTTAGCCGTGGTGCAGGGTTATTGACGGCATCAATGCTGGTTATGTTACTGTCAGCCTGTACTATTTTGCCCAGTGCGCCAGTATCACAAGTCTATCTATTGCCCGTACCACCTGCGGCAAATACGTCGCGTGCGCCGACAGTCAACTGGTCATTACGGGTTTCACAACCCGCGACCAATCAGTTTATTAATAGCTCACGTATTGCTGTTCAGCCAGATGGGCAGGAAATCGCGGTCTATAAAAACTCACGTTGGACTGATCCTGCACCTATTTTGGTACGTAATCGCCTGATTCAAGAGTTCCGCACTGATGGCCGTATTCCCGCCGTCAGCAGTGACGATGACAGCCTTCAGGCTGATGTTGAGTTGAGTGGCGATTTATCGGCGTTTCAAGGGGTATATCAGGCCGGGAACAGTGAAGTGCTAATCAGCTTCGATGCCCGTCTGGTAAGGATTTCTGACCGTCGAATTATTGCGACCCGCCATTTTGAAATCCGCCAGCCGATTAAAGGCGCACAAATGAACGAAGTTGTTGAGGCTTTTGGTTTGGCTAGCAATCAGTTGGCCGCACAAGTACTGAACTGGACGTTGCAGCAGTCTCCTCAGGCCGCACGGGAATAAGCAATCTAGGGGTAAATGTATGAGCCAATTATTTTCTCCGGCAAAGCTGGGTGAGTTGACGCTGGAAAACCGAATTGTAGTCGCCCCAATGTGCCAGTATTCGGCGCAGTGGGGGTTTCCAACCGACTGGCATATGATTCATTTAGGTAATTTGGGGCTATCTGGTGCCAGCTTGCTAATTCTTGAAGCTACTGCGGTGGAGCCAGAAGGGCGCATCAGTGATAAAGATCTTGGGATTTGGGATGATGAGCATGCGCAGGCGCTTCGTCCAGTGGTCGAGGCTATTCGCCGTTACTCGCCGGTCAAATTGGGTATTCAGTTGGGGCATGCAGGGCGTAAAGCATCTTCTAATCTACCCTGGCTTGGGGGCAATGAACTTCCTACTGATCAAGGTGGTTGGCAAACTGTTGCGCCATCAGCATTGCCTTTTGGTGATCGTCATATCCCTCAGGCACTCTCTATTGAGCGTATCACGGAGATAAAATCAGCTTTCGTTGCTGCGGCAAAACGCGCAGTTGAGTCAGGATTTGAATTGATTGAAGTCCATGCGGCGCACGGCTATTTATTGCATCAATTCTTATCGCCGTTATCAAATCAGCGCGACGATAATTATGGCGGATCGTTGGAAAATCGTATGCGGCTGGTGTTAGAGATATTCCACGAAATCCGTACAGCCATCGACAAAAAGATCGTCGTAGGAGTGAGAATTTCAGCCACTGACTGGGTTAAGGGGGGTTGGGATACTGAGCAATCTATCGTGCTGGCAAAGCAATTGGAAATGTTAGGCTGTGATTATATTCATGTTTCCAGTGGGGGATTGTCGCCGGATCAGCAAATCCCTGTTAGCCCGAATTATCAAGTGCCATTGGCACAGAAAGTTCGCGAAGCCGTAAAAACCCCAGTAATGGCCGTAGGCTTGATTACTGAACCGGAACAGGCAGAAGCTATCATTGCCACTGGGCAGGCTGATTTTATTGCACTGGCTCGTGGTATTCTCTATGACCCAAGATGGCCATGGCATGCGGCGGCTAAATTAGGCGCTACCATTAAAGTTGCACCTCAATACTTACGTTGCGAACCGCATAACTTGCGTGGGTTATTTAAATAACGCATAAGCGCAGTTGTTGTGATATCAGGCGAGAATACTCAGATATTCTCGCCTTTTTGTGCACAGAAAACCTCCAGCTAGGCTGGAGGTTCCGTAAAGCTTTCAGCTTTGAATCAGTTATAAAAACCCCTT
>NZ_CACVAF010000006.1 GCF_902726565.1 Yersinia vastinensis | reverse complement strand
ATGGTGGGTCGTGCGGGATTCGAACCTGCGACCAATTGATTAAAAGTCAACTGCTCTACCAACTGAGCTAACGACCCATTATGTATTATTGCTTAAACGCTTTAGAGAATACTGCGAGACAAAACAGGAAGAGGAATATCGTTGCGATGATTTCAACTTCTTACATTCAAACTAAACTTCAGTATGAATGGTGGGTCGTGCGGGATTCGAACCTGCGACCAATTGATTAAAAGTCAACTGCTCTACCAACTGAGCTAACGACCCATTATGTATTATTGCTTAAACGCTTTAGAGAATACTGCGAGACAAAACAGGAAGAGGAATATCGTTGCGATGATTTCAACTTCTTACATTCAAACTAAACTTCAGTATGAATGGTGGGTCGTGCGGGATTCGAACCTGCGACCAATTGATTAAAAGTCAACTGCTCTACCAACTGAGCTAACGACCCATTATGTATTATTGCTTAATGACAATTCAGTGCCAGTCGTGCGGGATTACTCGTCCTGCGGACTCGCCCTTCGGGTCAACGCTAACGCGTTGCTGTCTCGCTTCGCTCGGCTCGAACTTTTAACCATTTGATTAAAATTCAACTGCTCTACTAACTGAGCTAACGACCCATTATGCGCTACTGCTTACTATAATTTCCTGCTGCCTGAACGTTTTACAGTTGTCTTGGCAACGGCGGCATATATTACTAATTTCTCTTCACAGTGCAACTTAAATTTCTGTTAATACGTTTAACTGCTTGTTCTTCGCTCGCTAAAGCCCAGAAATTAGTCAATAAGACCAATTCCTGGGCTCAAAAAAGGCTAAAGAGCAGATAACCGTTTCTGTGCCTGTTTAGCAGCATCGGTATTGGGATATTGCTTGATCACTTGTTGATAAACCGCCTTTGCTTTATCGCTTTGGCCTTTATCCTGCATGATCACCCCAACTTTAAACATTGCTTCTGAACTTTTTGGAGACTTTGGATAATTTTTTACTACAACAGCATAATAATATGCAGCATCGTCTTTCTTACCTTTGTTGTAATACAACTGCCCTAACCAATAATTGGCATTAGGCTGGTAAGTCGACTTTGGATACTGTTTCACAAAACCTTGGAAAGCAGTGATCGCTTGATCATATTGCTTTTTCTCAAGAGCTAGAGAAACGGCAGCATTGTAATCGCTGTTTTCATCACCGGTACTTGCTGCAGGTGCCGCTGTAGCCGCTGCAGCGCCCGCAGAGGCCGTGCCAGAACTTCCTGCCGCTGCATTATCTGTCGCAGCGCCAGTAGCCGCAGGCGTTGCACTCGACGCCCCCTGACCACCGCTCAGACTATCTATCTGCTGATAGATCTGTTTTTGCCGCTCAACAATTTGATTGAGCTGATACTGATTTTCTTGGATCTGACCGCGTAAACTATCAACATCGCGTTGCGAATCTGACAGTTGTTGCTGAAGTTGAGTTAATAGCTGGCTGTGAGCGTTAGAAATACGCTCAAGTTGAGTGACTCGATCTTCTACCGAGCCGGAGCCGACATTACTGATTGGCGCTTGGGCAGTAGCGGCCCATGGGACCGCTACGCCAACCAGTAACGACAGACCCACTAAGTGACGTCTGAAGTTACTGTTCATGCGATTCTCTTAGTAAACCAGAACTGCACGACGGTTTTTAGCGAACGCTGCTTCGTCATGGCCCAGTACTGCTGGTTTCTCTTTACCGTAAGAAACGATAGAGATTTGGTCAGCAGAAACGCCTTTACCTTGCAGATACATTTTCACTGCATTTGCACGACGCTCGCCCAACGCGATGTTGTATTCTGGCGTACCGCGTTCATCCGCGTGGCCTTCAACAACAACTTTGTAAGATGGGTTGCTACGCAGGAATGCAGCATGTGCATCCAGCATTTGAGCGAAGTCAGAACCGATATCGTATTTATCGAAACCGAAGTAAACGATATTGTTCTTTTGCAGTTCTTGCATCTGAAGACGCGCTTGCTCTTCGGAAGACAGGTTGCTGCCGTTTTCTGTACCAGTGCCAGCGCCCATGCCAGATTGGTCATTATTTGCGCTTTTGTTGGAACTACAAGCCGCTACAGCCAGAACTGGCAAAGCCAACATTAGCCCTTTTAGCACTTTGTTCAGTTGCATCTCTTTGATCCTTTTTTATAGTTTGCCATACATACGTATTTACACATGCATCACAGATACGGCGACCAGGCAGGAAATTTGACCTGTCCATCAGTTGCCGGAAGACGCGCTTTGAAACGCCCATCAGTCGAGACCAGCTGTAACACGGCTCCCAGCCCTTGTGTCGAGCTATAGATAACCATGGTGCCGTTAGGCGCGATACTAGGCGTTTCATCCAGGAACGTGTCCGTTAACACTTGAACGGCTCCCGTTTCTAGATCCTGTTTGGCGATGTGTTGTGCCCCACCATTGGAACTGACCAATGCCAAGAATTTACCATCAGGACTCACATCTGCGTTCTGGTTCTGAGAACCTTCCCATGTGATTCGCTGAGGCGCACCGCCATTAATATTCACTTTATACACTTGTGGACGGCCACCCTGATCCGAGGTATAGGCCAGATTCTGGCTATCCGGGAACCAGCTTGGTTCAGTATTATTGTTACGACCATCGGTAACTTGGCTAATTTGACCAGACCCAAGATCCATAACATACAAGTTTAGGCTACCGCTTTTAGATAATGCGAACGCCAGTTTAGTGCCATCCGGAGAGAAGGCTGGAGCACCATTATGACGAGGGAATGAAGCCACTTGTCGAATTGCACCATTCGCCAGCGTCTGAATAACCAGTGCTGATTTGCCACTCTCAAACGTTACATAAGCAATCTTGCTACCATCTGGAGACCAGGCTGGTGACATCAAAGGCTCAGGAGAACGGTGAACCACAAATTGGTTGTAGCCATCGTAATCAGAAACCCGTAATTCATGTGGGAATTTGCCGCCGTTGGTTTGCACAACATAAGCAATACGGGTGCGGAAAGCACCTTTAATCCCTGTCAGTTTTTCAAAGACTTCATCACTGGCTGTGTGTGCAGAATAACGCAACCACTGTTTGGTTACTTTATACTGATTTTGCGCCAAAACACTACCAGCCGAACCAGAAGTATCGACTAACTGGTAAGACACGACATAGCTGCCATCGGCGCTAGGTTGAACCTGGCCAACAACAACAGCATCGATCCCCAACGCAGTCCAAGCCGCAGGTGTGACTTCAGCAGCAGTGGAAGGTTGTTGTGGCATGCGAGCCGCATCAATTGGGTTAAATTTACCACTGTTACGCAAATCCGCGCCGACAATAGCGCCAATTTCTTCTGGTGGTGTACCTGGCCCCATCCACTTGAATGGAACAACCCCAATTGGACGAGCTGAGTCTACCCCTTGGGTAATCTCTATTCGAACTTCCGCATGTAATACAGAAGCCCATAAAACTAAAAAGCCTAGCGCTACTCGAAATGCCTGCTTCATCTTATCTCCCTTATCCGAGCGGGATGCTCGCGATAATTAGCAGAATTTTAACAAACCAACGCAAACAAAACTACATAATCCATGGTTGATTAACAGAGTTATCCACTGCCAATCAAACTTTATTGCGGTTTAAAATCAAGTGGAACATTCTTAAACACTTCATAAACATCCTGACTTGGAGGTTTAGGGATTTTAGCAAGTTTGGCTGCGGCGATGGCGGCCTGACACAGTGCCGGGTCCCCTCCTTCCGCTTTAACATCAATTAATAGACCGTCTGGTGCTAATTTAATTCGCAGATTACAGGTACGGCCTTTGTAAAGATCTGCATCATAAAATTTACTTTGGATAGCCGCAGTTACCTGTCCTAGGTAGCCACTGATATCACCGGCGGATGCCCCGCTCTTTTTACCACCACCTTTACCGGCAGCAGCAGCACCCGCACCTGAGCCACTTTTCGGCGCATTCTTGGAATTGGCCAAGCCGCCAAACAAATCATCAACATCCGTTGCAGCGGCCGCTTCTGCAGCAGCTTTTTTCTTAGCCTCAGCAGCTGCGGCTTTTTTAGCATCAGCGGCAGCTTTTTTCTCAGCATCAGCCGCCGCTTTCTTTTCAGCTGCCTCTGCGGCAGCCTTTTTCGCATCTTCTGCCGCCTTCTTCGCGTCAGCATCAGCTTGTTTCTTCGCAGCAGCAGCGACAGCAGCTTCTTTTTTAGCTTCAGCTTCCGCTTTCTTCTGGGCTTCTGCCTGCGCTTTCACGAGTTTATCTGCTTCAGCTTTGGCCTGAGCGGCAGCAGCTTCAGCTTGCTTCTGCTCTTCTTTTGCTTTAGCCGCTGCGGCAGCAGCCGCTTTCTGTTGTTCAGCCGCTTCTTTTTGCTGCTCAGCTGCTTGTTTTTTCGCTTCTTCAGCCGCCTGCTTTGCATCTTCCTGTGCTTGCAGACGCTCTTTTTCTAATTCTTTCAGACGTTGTTGTTCTGCTGCCTGCTTCTGCTGCAGCTCTTCAGCTTGCTGGTCAGCTTTTTTCTGGCGTTGCTGCTCCGCCCGTTTCGCGTCAGTCTGTTGTTGCTGTTGGCGGTTATATTGCTCTGTCACCGCGCCCGGATCGACCATGACGGCGTCAATAACTTCGCCGCCAGCACCGCCGCCGCCCATTTCAGTCGTCTGCGTCAGAGAGCCCCAAATCAACAGGGCAATCAATATGATGTGCAGAACCACCGACACGATAACGGCGCGATTCAGCTTATCATTTTGCTCGGTTGCCTTACCCACGCTCGATTTCCACACTCGATGTCCGCGCTCTATTGCTAAAAAACGGAACTGCTAAAAACAAGGTATCTACTGGCTGGGTTCACGCTCAATCCAGCCAATATCAACGCAAATTTATATCGGTTGAGTCATTAAGCCCACCGACGTAACGCCAGCCTGATGCAGCATATTCAGCGCCTTAATGATTTCATCATAAGGAACCTCTTTAGCACCACCGATCAGGAAAACAGTTTTCGGATTCGATTTCAACCTTGCCTGAGCTTCTGCTATCACTTGTTCTGAAGGCAGCTGCTCCATCCGTTGATGATCAATCACCAGTGAATATTGCCCCACACCAGAAACTTCAACAATCACCGGAGGGTTATCATCACTGGATACAGTTTTTGAATCCGTCGCATCAGGAAGATCTACCTCAACGCTCTGCGTGATAATCGGAGCGGTAGCCATAAAGATCAGCAATAGCACCAACAAAACGTCAAGTAAGGGAACAATGTTAATTTCAGACTTAAGCTCGCGACGTCTACGACCACGTACTCGCGCCATACAACCCCCTACTTATTTGCTCTCGGCGCTGGCAAAAGCCTGACGATGCAGAATAGCAATGAACTCTTCCATGAAGTTGTCATAGTTTTGTTCAAGTTTATTCACTCGCTGGTTCAGGCGGTTATAAGCCATAACAGCAGGGATTGCGGCGAACAGACCAATTGCCGTAGCAATCAGTGCTTCAGCAATACCAGGAGCCACCATTTGTAAGGTCGCCTGCTTGACTGCACCCAGAGAAATAAAGGCATGCATAATCCCCCATACTGTACCAAATAGACCGATATACGGGCTGATGGAACCAACAGTACCAAGGAAAGGAATATGAGTTTCGAGTGCTTCCAGCTCGCGGTTCATAGAGATGCGCATCGCACGGGAAGCGCCGTCAATCACAGCTTCAGGTGCGTGGCTATTTGCGCGATGCAAACGAGCAAACTCTTTAAATCCGGAATGGAAGATTTGCTCGGAACCACCAAGCGTATCACGGCGAGCTTGACTCTCTTGGTATAGGCGAGACAGCTCGATGCCAGACCAAAATTTATCTTCGAAAGCCTCTGCATCGCGGGTGGCAGCATTCAGAATACGCGTTCGCTGAATGATAATCGCCCATGAAGCAATAGAAAAGCCCATCAAAACCAGCATGATAAGCTTAACGAATAGGCTTGCCTGCAGGAATAAATCCAGAATGTTCATGTCAGCCACTACTTAAACTCCGCGACAATAGACTTAGGAAGCGCTCTTGGCTTCATTTGGTGTGGATCGATACATGCGATCAATACTTCTGCACTACTCAGAAGATTGCCATGTGAGTCGAGAATTCGTTGAGCAAACGTGAGAGAAGCCCCACGCATTGCGGTAATTTCACTCTGAACTTCCAGCATATCATCAAGACGTGCAGGCGCCAGATATTCTACCGTCATGCGGCGGACAGCGAAAGCGACATGCTCACTGAGCAATTGCTGCTGGTGAAAATTGCGTTGGCGCAACATTTCCGTGCGCGCCCTTTCGTAAAAGGCAACGTAGCGCGCGTGATAAACCACGCCACCAGCATCGGTGTCTTCAAAGTAGACACGTACCGGCCATCGAAACAACGTATTACTCACTCTACTTCCCAGTAATGCAATTAACGGACACACTATACTGAAGAGCGTTAAGCTTTGGAATCACTTGCGAGAATAGAACGAAAATAATTATGGGCCAGGCGACCCATAAAGGAGAGTTTGTGTTCAGATTAGACGAAACGTATTCAGATTAGACAAAAAAGTAGAATAATCCCGCGCCCAAGATCACAATTGCTGGAAGTGGTGAGAAAAAAGCGCGTAACCACACCCGCTTAGGGCGAAAACCGACGCCATGAATTACACCAGTACACACAGCCCACACGATAAAGACCTCTTGCCAAACTTCCAGTGAGCTGGTCGCCGCCGCAAAACGCGAAGGGTCCCAAAATACACAGAAAGCGACAGCAAATGCGAGCACCAGTGAAAGGGCCCGTAAAGGGCCCTTATCCATTAGATCGTATAGCTTATCGGACAACATCATCATTGCCATTGTTAGCGGCTTTCTCTGCTGCGTTGGCTTCACTCTGCTCCAGCGCCAGAGCAGTAATGATACCAAAGGAGCAGGCCAGAAGTGTCCCTAGAATCCAGGCAAAATACCACATGCTTTATGCTCCTTAGTACAGTGAGTGCTTGTTGTTTTCGATAAAGTCTTTATCAATGCGCCCGAACATCTTGTAGTAACACCAGCTGGTGTAAAGCAGGATGATAGGAACAAAGATGATCGCAACAATCGTCATCACTTTCAGCGTCAACAGGCTAGAGGTTGCATCCCACATTGTCAGACTGACATTTGGCATTGTGCTTGATGGCATAACGAACGGGAACATAGTGACCCCGGCGGTTAAAATCACACAAGCAATCGTCAGTGATGAGAACAGGAAGGCCCAAGCCCCTTTTTCAAAGCGCGACAGTAAAATAGTGAACAGCGGCAGAATAACCCCAAGCGCTGGCAGCGCCCACAAGATTGGATACTTGTTGAAGTTAATCAACCATGCACCAGCCTGATGTGCGACTTCTTTACGCATCGGGTTAGATTCAGCTGCTGTATCCAACACGGATGTCACAACAAAACCATCAATGCCTTTAACTAACCAGATACCGGCCAACAGGAATGCAACCCCCATCACCAGCGCAGAGATTTGCGCTGCTGCACGAGAACGCAGATGCAACTCACCGCGAGTACGCATTTGCAGATACGTGGCACCTTGGGTAACCAGCATAGTTAAGCTCACCACCCCTGCCAGTAAACCAAATGGATTCAGTAACTGGAAGAAGTTGCCGGTATAGAACAGGCGCATATATTCATTCATGTGGAAAGGTACGCCTTGCAGCAAGTTACCAAACGCCACACCGAATACGACTGCTGGCACGAAACTACCGACAAAGATGCCCCAGTCCCACATATTGCGCCAGCGGCTATCTTCCAACTTGGAACGGTAGTCAAAACCGACCGGACGGAAGAATAACGCAGCCAACACCAGAATCATCGCAATATAGAAGCCGGAGAATGCGGCTGCATACACCATCGGCCAGGCCGCAAACAGCGCCCCACCTGCGGTAATTAGCCAAACCTGATTACCATCCCAGTGAGGGGCAATCGAGTTAATCATAATACGGCGTTCTGTATCATTTTTACCGATGATACGCAGCAGGATCCCGACACCCATATCGAAACCATCGGTCACTGCGAAACCAATCAGCAGCACACCGATCAGCAGCCACCAGATAAATCGTAATACTTCATAATCAAACATAAGTGGACTCCTGTTTACCGTGCTTCCTGCACTGGGGCAGTCGGCTGTTCAAAATGATAGCGGCCCGTTTTCAGGCTGCTTGGCCCAAGGCGCGCGAATTTGAACATCAGGTACATTTCTGCCACCAAGAACAGCGTGTACAAACCACAAATCAGCGCCATGGAGAACAGAATGTCGCCGGCGGTGACGGATGAGTTTGCAATTGCTGTCGGTAGCACTTCACCGATGGCCCATGGTTGACGGCCATATTCAGCCACAAACCAACCTGCTTCTACTGCAATCCACGGTAATGGAATACCATACAATGCGGCACGCAGTAGCCATTTTTTCTCGCCAATCCGACCACGAACCACGTTATAGAACGACAAGCCGATGATCAGTAACATCAGGAAGCCACATGCCACCATGATGCGGAAAGCGAAGTAAAGCGGCAGAACACGAGGGATAGAGTCCTTGGCGGCTAACTGGATTTGCTCTTCAGTCGCGTCTGTTACGTTTTCTGTATAGCGCTTAAGTAGCATGCCATAGCCAAGATCCTGCTTCGTTTTATTGAAAGCTTCACGTATTGCCGGATCAGTATTGCCGTTACGTAATTGTTCAAGCAGATGGTACGCCTGAATACCATTACGGATACGCACTTCGTGTTGTGACATCAAATCACGCAAACCGGTGACCGGAGTATCCAGTGAACGGGTTGCTATGATGCCCAAAGCGAATGGAATCTGAACCGCAAACCGGTTTTCCATGGTTTCCTGATTAGGAATAGCAAACAACGTAAAGGCTGCCGGAGGTGGCTGAGTTTCCCATTCTGCTTCAATTGCTGCCAGTTTGGTTTTCTGCACGTCACCCATTTCGTAACCAGATTCATCACCCAGCACGATAACAGACAGCGTGGCTGCTAAACCAAAACTTGCAGCGATAGCAAAGGAGCGTTTAGCAAATGGAATATCGCGGCCTTTCAGCAGATAGTAAGAGCTGATACCCAGAACAAACATCGCACCGGTAACATACCCTGCTGCCACAGTGTGAACGAATTTCACCTGCGCGACCGGGTTCAGAACCAGTTCTGAGAAGCTCAACATTTCCATACGCATGGTTTCAAAGTTGAAGTCAGATGCAATCGGGTTTTGCATCCAGCCGTTCGCAACCAAGATCCACAGCGCAGAGAAGTTAGAGCCTAATGCAACCAGCCAGGTTACGGCCAAATGCTGGTGTTTACTCAGACGATCCCAACCGAAGAAGAATAGACCGACGAAAGTAGATTCTAAGAAGAACGCCATTAAACCTTCGATAGCCAGAGGGGCACCGAAGATATCACCGACGTAATGAGAGAAATATGACCAGTTAGTCCCGAATTGGAACTCCATAGTCAAACCAGTAGCAACCCCCAGAGCAAAGTTAATAGCAAATAACTTACCCCAGAATTTGGTCATATCTTTATAGATTTGTTTACCAGACAGCACATAAACCGATTCCATAATTGCCAACATAAACGCCATACCTAGCGTTAGTGGGACAAATAAGAAATGGTACATTGCCGTTAAGGCAAACTGTAACCGTGACAGTTCGACAATATCAAACATCTTGACTCCTTGCTCCTCGCAGGAAGACTCCGACTTGCGGCAATCCGGCCTTCATAAAATTGAAAACCCCATAACTACTCGCAGTGAATGCCCAAAAAAACACAACAAAAAATAACAATATCAACTACCCAGTATTACACCGCGGTAATAGTACGCTTCTAATCCCACACAATAAATAGGATTTTACGTGACCCAGCTTAGAGTTCTGGATACAGGTCAACAAATAGGCCATTTGCCTACCTTGCCGTAGTTTGATCCAGAACAATTTAAGCTCATATGAACATTATTGCCATATTCAAAACTTGATTTAGAACAATTAATTCTTTTTTGTGTTAATTAAAAGTTTGATTGTTTTTATATAATCTAGAACTGTTAATAAGATGTAATTTTATGGTTTATCTAATGCTTTATTACGTCGTTATTATGCGATCCAAGTTAACTTTTAAATTTATTAATTTCAGAGTGAGTTAAATCACAATTCCAACTTTTATATGAATATATTAGCCCATCTTGAGGGAAGCGTTCGCTAGTGTTGCCATTTTGTTGCATGATAAAGTGCTATTACTTGATAAAATATTGAATCCGCACAATGAAAAAAATAGCATTCACTACATTACTCTGTGTCAGCACCGCCACTCTCGCCGCGCAACAAGTCGACGTCACCATCTTGGGCACCTCTGATTTACATGGCACTTTTGTACCGTGGGACTATGCCAGCGACAGTGAAAATTTGGCCGGTAGCTTGAGCCAAATAGCCACTAAAGTGCAGAATATTCGCGCCGAACAACCCAATATTATTCTGGTCGATGCTGGCGATACCCTTCAGGGCAACTTTGTCGAAACCTTTAAAAATGAGCCTATTAGCCCAATGATCCTCGGTTTCAATGCCATGAAATATGATGCTTGGGTGATGGGTAATCATGAGTTTGATTTTGGCTTGAAAGCGCTTTCCACGTCGCTAAAGCAATTTGAGGGCGCGGCATTGGCGGGCAATATTTTCTGGGATTCGGGTAAACCCTATCTACCCTCTTACAAAATCATTGAACGCCAAGGAGTTAAGATTGGCATTATTGGTATGGATACCCCAATGACAGCCGAGTTTGCGCTGGGTACCGACCGCATTAATGGTATTCATTTCACTGACCCAGTGCTGGAAGTGAAAAAAGTGATTCAGCAAATCCAGCCGCAAGTCGATGCCATTGTGCTGGTTGCGCATATGGGGATCGACAATGAAAATCAGCGGCCAGGAACCGGGGTTGGCGACATAGCCAAAGCTAACCCAGAGCTCGCTGCTATCGTTGCCGGTCATATGCATGTGAAGATTGATAAAGCTGTAGTTAATGGTGTCATTATTACTGAGCCAGATAAATATGGTCGTGCCCTGTCCCGAATTGATTTGAAATTTGAACAGCGAGACGGGAAGTATCATCTAATTGACAAAGACAGCTACACCTACCCCATCAAAGGGGTCGAATCTGATAAAACACTGGAAGCCATTTATCAGCCTTATCATGACATTTTGCGCGCCAATGCTAACCGAGTCATTGCAACCTTAAGTGGCGTTAATCTAGTGCCGCCAGATGAGATTAAAGGCATTCCTCAGGTGCATGTGCAGGACACGGGTATCAGCGCACTGTATCAAGAAGCCGCGCATCGTTACGCACCACAAGCTCAAGTCATCGCCTTACAGATTGATAATGACCATCCTAAACTGGATGTCGGTAATATCACGGCTAAAGATATTGCATTTAACTATCAGTATGCTGGGGGCGAAATTACCGTTTATTCTCTGACTGGCAAAGAGCTAAAGCAGTATATGGAATGGTCAGCAGACTACTTTAATCAGGTCAAACCGGGTGATGTCACTTACAGTTTTAACCCGCAACGCCGAGCCTCTAAATATTCAACCAATGACTTCTTTGATGGTGTTACCTATACCATTGATTTGCGTCAACCTGTCGGTTCGCGAATCACTGATTTGCGCCTTACTGATGGCACCCCAGTCATTGATATCACACCAATTCATCTAGGAATGAACAGTTATCGAATGGGGCATTTGACACAAAAAGGTGGCGTACTCGAAGGACAAACCTTCCCTATCTTATCGGACAGTAAAGCGCAGTATGGTGAAGAAGAAGGTACCATCCGTAATCTGACAATTCGCTATCTGACAAATGTGAAGGCGGGTCAATTTGAGGGGAAACCTCAACAGCGATGGCATTTGGAGGGGATAGAGGGCTATGACAAAGAGCGGAAAATTGTAAAACGACTCATTAATCAGGGGGCAATTACCGTGCCGTCAACTGCCGATGGCCGCTATACCAATATTGCCTCAATTAACGTTAAAGATAAGTTGTTTAAAGATAAAGCCAGTTACAGTGCGGCATTAACGGCACTGCAACAGCAAGCCGCCAGCGCCACAACTGAGCAAGCTAAACAACAGGCGCAAACGGATATTGTATTAATTACTGCGTTGAATAAGTTCTAATCTTAAGTATTAAAAAGGCCACCGAAGGGTGGCCTTGATGTCCAGCTAGCCATTAGCCAGCAATGACGGTTATCGCTCGGTATTATTTATTACGTTGGTAGACAGCTTTCACAGCATTGCCGATTTCAGCAAGGCTACGTACGGTTTTGACGCCAGCCGCTTCCAGAGCAGCAAATTTATCATCCGCTGTCCCTTTCCCGCCTGCAATGATGGCACCAGCATGGCCCATACGTTTACCTTTTGGTGCAGTCACACCCGCGATATAACCCACAACAGGTTTGGTCACGTGCTCTTTAATATAAGCCGCCGCTTCTTCCTCTGCGTTACCACCGATTTCACCGATCATCACAATGACTTCAGTTTGTGGATCTTCTTGGAACAACTTCAGAATATCAATAAAGTTAGAACCAGGAATTGGATCACCACCAATGCCGACGCAGCTTGATTGGCCGAAACCAATATCCGTCGTCTGTTTTACCGCTTCATAAGTCAGTGTACCGGAACGAGAAACGATACCGACTTTACCTGGCAAGTGAATGTGGCCGGGCATGATACCAATCTTACACTCCCCTGGGGTGATGACACCTGGGCAGTTCGGGCCAATCATCCGCACATCAGACTGTTCCAGTTTGACTTTTACCACCAGCATATCCAGCGTTGGGATGCCTTCAGTAATACAGATGATCAGTTTGATACCAGCATCGATCGCTTCCAGAATGGAGTCTTTACAGAATGGCGCTGGCACGTAGATAACAGAGGCTGTCGCCCCAGTTGCTTCTACAGCTTCGCGTACTGTATTAAACACCGGCAGGCCCAAATGCTCAGTGCCGCCTTTGCCTGGTGTGACGCCGCCAACCATTTTTGTGCCATAGGCGATAGCTTGTTCTGAGTGGAAAGTCCCTTGGCTACCGGTAAAACCCTGACAAATAACTTTGGTGTTTTTATCAATTAAAATAGACATTATTTAGCCCCCACTGCCGCTACAACTTGCTGAGCCGCATCTGTCAGGCTGGTCGCAGCAATGATATTCAACCCACTGTCCGCCAGTTTTTTGGCACCCAGCTCGGCATTGTTCCCTTCCAAACGAACCACCACCGGCACGTTGACACCCACTTCTTCAACTGCACCAATGATGCCGTCAGCAATCAGGTCACAACGCACAATTCCACCAAAGATGTTAACGAAGACGGCTTTCACTTTGTCATCAGACAAAATGATTTTAAAGGCTTCAGTCACACGCTCTTTAGTTGCACCACCGCCGACGTCCAGGAAGTTCGCAGGTTCCCCACCGTGCAATTTCACGATGTCCATGGTACCCATAGCCAGACCCGCGCCGTTAACCATGCAGCCAATGTTGCCATCCAATGCCACATAGTTCAGTTCCCACTGTGCAGCATGTGCTTCACGAGCATCTTCCTGACTTGGGTCACGCATCTCACGTAGTTCAGGCTGGCGGAACAAAGCGTTACCATCGGCACCCAGTTTGCCATCCAAACACACCAAATCACCCTGTTTGGTGATAACCAGTGGGTTTATCTCAACCATCGCCAGATCACGTTCCAAGAACATCGTTGCCAAGCCCATAAAGATCTTGGTGAACTGAGCAACTTGTTTACCCGTCAGCCCTAATTTGAAGGCCAATTCACGACCTTGATAAGGTTGCGGGCCAGTCAACGGATCCAATGCGATTTTATGGATCAGTTCTGGTGTTTCTTCGGCTACTTTCTCAATTTCAACACCGCCTTCTGTGGATGCCATAAACACCACACGACGGGAGCTACGGTCGATAACCGCACCCAAATACAGCTCTTTATCAATGTCGGTTGCCGCTTCAACCAAAATCTGATGAACCGGCTGACCATTAGCATCTGTCTGGTAGGTGACCAGTTTTTTACCCAGCCACTGTTCAGCGAAAGCACGAATATCTTCTTTGCTGTTAACCAGTTTCACGCCGCCCGCTTTACCGCGACCGCCAGCGTGTACCTGACATTTAACCACCCACGGGCCAGCACCGATTTTAGATGCGGCTTCTTCTGCTTCACGCGGTGTGGTACAGGCGTAACCCGTTGGAGCGGGCATGCCATACCGAGCAAACAGTTGTTTTGCCTGATATTCGTGTAAATTCATGATGTTCTATCCATATAAGGTCTGAGATGGGCCGAAGCCTTCTAGGTAGCCTGATTGCGCGGAGGCAGGTTATCAACACCTTGCAATCAGACTGACCTTGTCATTTATCTTTTTTATACATCAAGCAGTAAGCGAGCTGGATCTTCCAGCATCTCTTTCACTGTCACCAGATAACCAACAGACTCACGGCCGTCGATCAAACGGTGATCGTAGGACAGTGCCAAATACATCATTGGCAAAATCACTACCTGACCATCTACCGCCATTGGCCTTTCTTTAATGGCATGCATGCCAAGGATCGCGCTTTGTGGTGGGTTAATGATCGGAGTCGACATCAATGAGCCAAATACGCCGCCGTTAGTAATAGTGAAATTACCGCCAGTCAGTTCTTCAACTTTCAGTTTGCCGTCACGGCCTTTTACAGCCAGTTCTTTGATTTTTTTCTCAATATCAGCCATGCCCATGGTGTCTACATCACGCAGAACTGGGGTCACCAAGCCGCGCGGAGTAGAAACCGCAATACTGACATCGAAATAATTGTGATAAACCACATCTTCGCCATCAAGAGAAGCATTCACTTCTGGGTAGCGTTTCAGTGCTTCAACAACAGCTTTGATATAAAAGGACATAAAGCCCAGACGAACACCATGGCGCTTCTCGAAAGCTTCACCATACTGCTTGCGTAGGTCCATGATTGGCTTCATGTTGATTTCATTAAACGTCGTCAACATCGCGGTGCTGTTTTTCGCTTCCAGCAGGCGCTCGGCAACACGTTTACGCAGGCGTGTCATCGGAACACGTTTTTCACTGCGACCTGCGATAGGAGCTACAGGGGCTGCAGCTTCAACTTTGGCTTCTGCCGTTGCTGGTGCCGATTTGCGGCTTGCCAAATGACTCTCGATATCCTCACGAGTCAGACGACCACCCACACCGCTGCCTTTAATAGCCGCAGCGTCAAGAGAGTGTTCTGCAATCAAACGACGGATCGCCGGGCTGAGGTTATCGTTAGATTCTTCTTCCAAGCTAGCAGTCTGACGCTGGGCTGGTGTGGATTCTGTGCTCTGGCTTTTTTCTTCCGTTGGCAGACCGGAGCTGTCACTTGGACGAATACGCCCCAGTACCTGACGTGAAACAACTGTTGCACCTTCGTCTTCCAAAATGGCATCCAGAATACCGTCTTGGCTAGCCGGAACTTCCAAAATCACTTTGTCCGTTTCAATCTCAACCAGCACTTCATCACGTTTGACGCTATCGCCCGGTTTTTTGTGCCATGTTGCTACGGAGCCATCGGCGACAGACTCAGGGAGGTCAGGAACATTAATATCTACGCTACTCATTCTCTATCCTTTATGTGTTAACCGGCTCGCTATTCGACAGTCAGCGCGTCATTAACCAGAGCTTGTTGTTGTTTCTGGTGTACGGAAATGTACCCAACAGCCGGTGAAGCAGAAGCTGGGCGGCCTGCGTAACGCAAAGAGGCACCAAATGGAATCACTTCACGGAAGTTATGTTGGCTGCAATACCAAGCACCCTGATTAAGCGGTTCTTCCTGACACCAAACGAAATCATGGACATGAGCAAATTGTTCCAACACCGCTTGTACCGCTTGATGTGGGAACGGATAAAGCTGCTCGATACGCACGATAGCGACATCTGTTTGCCCATTTTTGCGACGCTGTTCCAGCAGATCATAATAGACTTTGCCTGAGCACATCACGACACGTTTGACGCCTTTCGGATCCAGCTCGTCAATTTCACCGATAGCTGGCAAGAAGCTGCCATTCGCCAGTTCATCCAGAGAGGAGACTGCCAGCGGGTGACGCAACAATGACTTAGGCGACATGACCACCAATGGACGACGCATACCACGTAGTGCCTGACGGCGAATCATGTGGTAAACCTGCGCTGGTGTTGACGGAATACACACCTGCATATTTTGTTCAGCACAAAGTTGCAGATAACGTTCCAACCGCGCAGAGGAGTGCTCAGGGCCTTGCCCTTCGTAACCATGCGGCAGCAACATCACCAGACCACACATCCGGCCCCATTTTTGTTCGCCGGAGCTGATGAACTGGTCGATAACAACTTGAGCACCGTTGGCAAAGTCACCAAACTGCGCTTCCCAGATGGTCAGGGTACGAGGTTCTGCTGTGGCGTAGCCATATTCAAAGGCCAAAACAGCTTCTTCCGACAACACAGAGTCCCATACTTGGAAGTTACCCTGCCCACTGTGAACATTGGCCAATGGTACGTAGACAGAACCATTTTTCTGGTTATGAATCACAGCATGACGATGGAAGAAAGTACCGCGCCCAGCATCTTCGCCGGATAAACGAATCGGAATACCTTCATCTACCAGTGTCGCGTAGGCCAGTGTTTCTGCAGCACCCCAATCAAATGGTTTCTCACCTGCAGCCATCAAAGCACGGTCACCATAGATCTTGGCAACACGCGATTGCATCTCAATGGCTTCCGGCGCATGGCTGATACGACGAGCCAGATCTTGCAGGCGCTTCATTTCAACTTTACTTGGATACTCTTCGTCCCATTCATGGTTCAGATAAGGCGACCATGTGAAGGATTGCAGATTCATCGGACGCCACTCTTCGACCACGCAGTCACCGTGATCCAGTGCATCACGATACAGGTTGACCATTTCCGTGGCATCTTCCAGGCTGGCGATATTTTGTTCGGTCAGCTTGTCAGCATAAATCTTGCGCGGCGTCGGGTGTTTTTTGATTTTCTGATACATCACTGGCTGCGTTGCACTTGGCTCATCGGCTTCGTTATGCCCATGGCGACGGTAGCAAACCAGATCAATCATCACGTCACGTTTAAAGGTGTTACGGAAATCCAACGCCAGACGGGTAACAAACGCCACAGCTTCAGGATCATCAGCATTCACGTGGAAAATAGGTGCCTGTACCATTTTGGCGATATCGGTACAGTATTGAGTAGAACGTGCGTCCAGTGGGTTCGAGGTAGTGAAACCAATCTGGTTATTGATAACAATTCGCACTGTTCCGCCCACTTCATAGCCACGGGCCTGAGACATGTTCAAGGTTTCTTGCACCACTCCCTGACCCGCAATAGCCGCATCACCATGAATAGTGATTGGCAATACCATGTTGCTACGAGCTTCATCCAAACGGTCGCGGCGCGCGCGCACGGAACCGATAACAACCGGGCTGACAATTTCCAGATGCGATGGGTTAAAGGCCAGTGCCAGATGGACTAAACCACCTTCAGTTTCAACATCAGATGAGAAACCTTGGTGATATTTAACGTCGCCAGTCCCCAGATGCTCTTTATGCTTACCAGAGAATTCATCAAATAAATCTTCTGGCTTCTTACCCAGCACGTTGATCAATACGTTTAGACGACCGCGGTGAGCCATCCCCAGAACGACTTCACGTGTGCCGTTCTTACCCGCATGACGAATCATTTCTTTCAGCATGGTGACCAGCGAATCGCCGCCCTCCAGCGAGAAACGCTTGGCACCCGGGAATTTAGCCCCTAGATAACGTTCCAAACCTTCAGCGGCTGTCAGTTCGCTCAGGAAGCGGCGCTTCTCTTCATCGCTGAATGTCGGTTTCCCGACCACCGACTCAATACGCTGCTGAATCCAGCGTTTCTCTTCGGTGTTGGTAATGTGCATATACTCAGCGCCAATAGAGCCGCAGTAAGTCTGCTTTAGCGCCGCGTACAGGTCAGACAACTTCATGGTTTCTTTGCCAATAGCAAAAGAACCGACATTGAAGGTGTTCTGGAAATCGGCTTCGGTCAGATGATGATAGGAAGGTTCAAGGTCTGGAACAGACTCCTGCTTCCACAAACCGAGCGGGTCAAGGTTGGCATGTTGATGGCCGCGGAAGCGGAAGGCGTTGATTAACTGCAACACCTTAACTTGCTTGGCATCGTTTTCAGGATCGCTGATGGATGAGTTGTAACGAGAGGTATCCTTCGCCAAGCGACGGAAATACTCACGTGTTTGAGAGTGGAACTGATCAGGTTTTACACCCGTTGTAGGTAGTTGTTGAAAAATTGAACGCCAACTATCATCAACGGAACCAGGATCGGTTAAAAAGTCTTCATAGAGCTGCTCTATGTAGGACTGGTTCGCGCCCGCCAGATAGGAGGAATCCAGCCAGGCCTTCATTGCGCCGTTCTGCATCATGATCCCTTAAGCTTTGAAGCTTCAGTTTTCGCCGTGGTTAACATATACACCGTAATATCAACGGTTTGCCGTAAAAACGGTTCACTCGATGTGCTCAATGCACATTCTGTTATGGACCTTAACGGTCCCGTTCAAGGAACCTCTAAAAACAGACAACTCGCCAGTTTTTAGAGATTCCCTACCTTGAAGCAACCCGGGGAATACATTCCCCGGGTTAATAAACTCACATCATGCACTACGTTGCAACAACATAGACTTAATGTGGCCGATTGCTTTGGTCGGGTTAAGGCCTTTAGGACAAACACTGACACAATTCATGATGCTATGGCAGCGGAAAACACTAAAAGCGTCGTCCAGATCATCCAAACGTGCTGTTGTTTCGGTATCACGGCTGTCTATCAGGAAGCGATAGGCGGCTAATAACCCTGCCGGGCCAACAAATTTGTCCGGATTCCACCAGAATGACGGACAAGATGTTGAGCAACAAGCGCACAGGATACATTCATACAAGCCATCCAGTTTTTCACGTTGCTCCGGCGACTGTAAATGCTCACGTGCTGGCGGATTTTTACCGTCATTCAATAGGTAAGGTTTAATTTTCTCATACTGAGTATAAAACTGACCCATATCGACGACTAAGTCCCGCACCACCGGCAGACCCGGTAATGGGCGAATTACAATCTTCTTATTACCTTTTTGCAAAGCTGAGATAGGCGTAATGCAAGCCAATCCATTTTTGCCATTCATGTTCAGACCGTCAGAACCACACACACCTTCACGGCATGAACGGCGGAACGACAAGGTCGGATCTTTTTCTTTTAACTGGATAAGCGCATCCAGCAACATCATATCCCGGCCTTCTTCCGCTTCCAGGGTGTAATCCTGCATGTGCGGCGCGTTATCAACGTCCGGGTTATAGCGATAAATTGAGAACTCAAGCTTCATGACCTATTCCTCCGCAACGGGTTTAACCCTGCAAACACAACACATACATTAGTAAGAACGCACTTTCGGCGGGAATGCCGCGCGTAGCTTAGGTTGCATGTTTACCTCACGGCGGGTCATGCTTTCAGTGTCTGGCAAATACAGCGAGTGACACAGCCAGTTCGCGTCATCACGTTCCGGGAAATCGAAGCGGCTATGCGCGCCACGACTTTCGGTACGGAAGTTTGCAGACACAGCGGTGGAAAACGCAGTTTCCATCAGGTTGTCCAATTCCAGACATTCAATACGTTGGGTATTGAACTCACTGGAAGTGTCATCCAGACGGGCTGTTTGCAGACGTTCACGGATAGTTTTCAGTTCTTCCAACCCTTTTGCCATCGCATCACCTTCACGGAATACCGAGAAGTTATTCTGCATGCAGGATTGTAATGCTTTGCGGATCTCAACCGGATCTTCACCTGAGCGGGTGCTATTCCAGCGGTTCATTCTCTCCAGCGAGGCGTCAATATCTGAATCACTGGCATCGCGGCTGGCACCCTGTTCCATTAAGGACTCTTGCAGATGCATACCGGCCGCACGACCAAAGACCACCAAGTCGAGTAACGAGTTGCCGCCCAAACGGTTTGCACCATGGACAGAAACGCAAGCAATTTCACCTACCGCAAACAAACCTGGGATAACAACATCTTCACCCTTTTCATTTACTGTAATTGCCTGACCGGTCACTTTCGTCGGGATCCCACCCATCATGTAATGGCAGGTTGGAATGACCGGGATAGGTTCTTTGATCGGGTCGACATGGGCAAAAGTGCGTGATAATTCAAGAATACCCGGCAAGCGGGACTCCAGCACTTCTTTACCCAAATGATCCAGTTTCAGTTTGGCATGTGGGCCCCAAGGACCTTCACAGCCGCGACCTTCACGGATTTCAATCATAATGGAACGAGCCACAACGTCACGACCCGCCAAATCTTTGGCGTTCGGGGCATAACGTTCCATGAAGCGCTCGCCGTGTTTATTCAGCAGATAACCGCCTTCACCACGACAACCTTCGGTTACCAACACCCCTGCCCCAGCGATACCTGTCGGGTGGAACTGCCACATCTCCATGTCCTGCACCGGTACTCCGGCACGCAGGGCCATGCCCACACCGTCACCGGTATTAATGTGCGCGTTGGTCGTTGACTGATAAATACGCCCGGCACCGCCGGTGGCCAGCACCGTCGCCCGCGCTTTGAAATAAACCACTTCACCGGTTTCGATACAGATAGCGGTGCAGCCAACAAAAGCGCCGTCCTGGTTCTTCACCAGATCCAGTGCATACCACTCGGAGAAAATCGTCGTGTGATTTTTCAGGTTTTGCTGATAAAGGGTATGTAATAGTGCATGCCCAGTACGGTCAGCCGCAGCCGCAGTGCGCGCAGCTTGCTCGCCGCCAAAGTTAAGCGACTGCCCGCCGAATGGCCGCTGATAAATGCTACCATCTTCTAATCGGGAGAAAGGCAAGCCCATGTGCTCCAGCTCAAGAACAGCTTCAGGGCCGGTTTTGCACATATATTCGATGGCATCTTGGTCACCGATATAATCGGAGCCTTTTACCGTGTCATACATATGCCATTCCCAGTTGTCTTCATGGGTGTTACCCAATGCGACAGTAATCCCCCCCTGCGCCGAGACAGTATGGGAACGGGTTGGGAAAACTTTCGATATCAGGGCACAAGACAGCCCCATTTGTGAAATTTGCAGGGCCGCGCGCATACCTGCGCCACCCGCACCGATAACAACAGCATCAAACTCTCTGACCGGCAGTTTCATTTAAGCACCCCACACCACAATAGTTCCATACAATAGATAAACCAGCAGCGTAACCACGACGGCCAGTTGTAACACCAGTCGTACCGCTAGCGGCTTGATATAGTCCGTTAATACCTGCCAGAGACCAATCCAGGCGTGAGCCAAAATCGACAGTAATGTCAGCAGGGTAAATACTTTTGTGATGTGCGAGGCGAAAAAGCCACGCCAGATTTCGTAGGTGATATCTGGGACGATGACGACAAAGCCCAGAATATAAAGAATATACAGAGTGATGACGATTGCAGAAGCACGTAGTAACAGCCAGTCGTGTACTCCATTACGCCCTAACGCAGAAGCATTGCTTACCATACAAGGACTCCAGCTAAAACTGACAGCACCAAAGTTAACACCATTGCGACTTGGGCGGAGCGGGTCCCCGCAGCCAAGCTCTCTTCGATATAGCCGAAATCCATTAGCAAGTGACGAATGCCACCGCAAACGTGATAGGCCAGCGCAGTGAGTATTCCCCAGAAGATGAATTTAACAAAAAAGCTATTCATGATCGCCGCAGCTTGCATGAATCCCTCTTGCGAGGAAACAGACAAACCTAACAGCCAGAGGAGGATACCAACGGCAACGAAAGTTATTACGCCAGAGACTCGGTGTAAAATGGACGCTATCGCAGTAACAGGAAATCGAATCGTTTGCAGATCCAAATTGACAGGTCTTTGTTTTTTCACGGTTTTGCCCACACAGCTTTTATTATTTTCCATCCTCCGGATCTGGGTGGGGGTCAGACAGCGTTAGGGGCCAAAACCCTTCACATCGCACATCTAAACATAACATCCTGAATGCTTAGTTGGCGTGTTCTTTATAACGCTGGGTGCTCCTACTTCAGGGTAATCCGGAGACCTGGCGGCAGTATAGGTGGTTCACATTCTTATTACAATTCCCACACAAACTGATTGGTAACATTTCCCCTGAACAGTGATTAGGATCACGATTTACACAATTTATATAAAATTAATTATCTGATTTGACAAAGAATAAACATTTCCATTACAACTAGGGTAGAAATAAGCCCTATGATGCACTAAAGGTCTGCGGATACACTTCCCCATAAGCCTAAGTTATGCAACAGTGTATTTAGTAAATATCCCCACAGATATCGTAGGCAATGAACCATAAACGATAAGTATCCGACAAATCGTTAACAACTTTACAACATCGCCTGTCGATCCAGAGTTTGGATCACGGGCCGCATTGGCAAAACACTCTGTACCCTAAATCACATTTTTCATTGTGAATAAAACAGAGCAGTGCTGATGAGGTGATGGCCTGCAGCCATCTAAGATATTTCAGTTGTTAGGGGTTTTAAAATAAGCGCTAAGGAGACTGTAAATGGCTGACAAGAAAGCGACGCTGAATTTAGAAGGCGAAGCTGCGATCGAACTGGGCGTGCTATCCCCAACCCTCGGCACTGACGTCATTGACGTCCGCACCTTAGGTTCTAAAGGTTATTTTACCTTTGACCCCGGTTTTACTTCTACCGCATCCTGCGAATCAAAAATCACTTATATCGATGGTGATGAAGGTATTTTGCTGCACCGTGGCTTCCCGATCGCCCAGTTAGCTAACAATTCTACCTATTTGGAAGTTTGCTACATTCTGCTGTATGGCGAAGCTCCAACAACTGAAGAGTACGAAACCTTTAAAGCGACGGTCACTCGCCACACTATGATCCACGAGCAGATCACCAGTTTGTTCCGTGGTTTCCGCCGTGACTCACACCCAATGGCCGTATTATGTGGGGTGACAGGTGCGCTGGCAGCCTTCTATCATGATGCGCTGGATGTGAATAACGAGCGTCATCGTGAAATTACCGCCTTCCGTCTGCTGTCGAAAATGCCGACCGTTGCCGCGATGTGTTACAAATATTCCATTGGTCAGCCGTTCGTTTACCCACGTAACGACCTGTCTTATGCGGGTAACTTCCTGCGCATGATGTTCTCAACACCTTGCGAAGAGTATGAAGTTAACCCAGTGCTAGAGCGCGCAATGGATCGTATTTTCATCCTGCACGCCGACCACGAACAGAACGCTTCAACCTCAACTGTGCGTACCGCCGGTTCTTCTGGCGCAAACCCGTTTGCGTGCATTGCCGCTGGGATCGCCTCTCTGTGGGGACCTGCTCATGGCGGCGCGAACGAAGCTTGTTTGAAAATGCTGGAAGAAATTAAAACGGTTGAGCACATTCCTGAATTTATCCGTCGTGCAAAAGACAAAAATGATTCATTCCGCTTGATGGGCTTCGGTCACCGTGTGTATAAAAACCACGATCCACGCGCGACAGTCATGCGCGAAACCTGCCATGAAGTGCTGAAAGAGTTGAAACTGGAAGACGACCTGCTGAAAGTGGCGATGGAGTTGGAGCATATTGCGCTGAACGACCCGTACTTCATCGAGCGTAAATTGTATCCAAACGTCGATTTCTATTCAGGTATCATCTTGAAAGCATTGGGGATCCCATCATCAATGTTCACTGTTATCTTCGCAATCGCCCGTACCATTGGCTGGATTGCTCACTGGAATGAAATGCACGACGAAGGCATTAAAATTGCCCGTCCGCGCCAACTTTATACCGGTTATGCAGAACGTGAATTTAAGAGTCAGTTGAAAAAATAAGTCATTTTATCTTTCTGAACACATGCAAAATGCCACCTTTCGGTGGCATTTTTTATGGCTGAATCAATGAATGGCACCGCCGGGAATATGCAAATCATGTTCAATTTGCAGTGCAATAGAGATGGCCAGTTCCAAGGCTATCAACACCGATTGTGTTGACATACTAGGCGCACCAGGGTGATCGACCGCCTGTTCAGGTAAATAAGGGATATGGATAAACCCACCCTTAACATCATTATTGGATGAATTTAACCGATGCAATAAACCGTACATCACATGGTTGCAGACATAGGTTCCTGCCGTCTGGGAAATCGAGGCCGGAATGCCTGCATCACGAATTCCCTGCACCATCGCTTTGATAGGCAAACGGGTAAAATAAGCCGCTGGACCGTCTTCAACAATGGGCTGGTCGACAGGTTGATTACCCAGATTATCTGGAATACGGGCATCATCAATATTAATGGCAACCCGCTCGATGGTGATATCTGCACGCCCACCGGCTTGACCAATCGCGAGTACCAATACCGGCTGAATATCATCAATAGCAGCATTCAGCACGGTCAGGGCTTCACCAAAAGCGCAGGGTAGTTGGCGGGCCACCACTCTGACCCCACCCATCATTAAATCATTCAGTTGCTTGACCACTTCCCAAGAGGGATTAACCCGCTCACCGCCAAATGGCTCAAACCCTGTAATTAATACACTTCTCATCATCTCTCCTAGAGGAACATCAGGAAATAAAGCAAAAATACGTTAACAATCAAAAGTGTTACCCCGGTTGGGATTTGCGCTTTGATCACGGCATTTTTATCCGGTAGCTCCAATAATGCAGCAGGGACAATGTTAAAGTTGGCGGCCATCGGTGTCATCAAGGTGCCACAATAACCAGAGAACATCCCGATTGCGGCCATGACCGCCGGGTTACCCCCGTGCTGCAACACCAGAATTGGAATACCGATCCCCGCAGTCACAATGGGGAAAGCTGCAAACGCATTTCCCATGATCATGGTCAGTAACGCCATGCCAATAGCATAGACTGCCACGGCGATAAAGCGATGATCTACCGCCAGATATTCCTGTGTTAGATGCGCGATCGCGGTGCCCACGCCAGCAGTCGTAAACAGTAAACCCAGTGTTGCTAAAATTTGCGGCAAGATGAATGCCCAACCGATAGAATCCAGCAAGCGCCGAGCTTCCTGCACCGGTTGTGCCGCAGTTTCGCGGGTCAGGACAACCGCAATCAGCAAACCGAGCACACAACCGACGGTCATTGAAAATAAGGTCACTAAAGTTGCGTGGTTACCCGTACCAAACAGCCATTGATCTAACGCCGGGACATAGCTAAACAGCAGCACGCCGATAACGGTCACAACCGGAATAGTCAGCGCTGGAAGAAATAATTTGTTGCCCAAACGCTTGGCACTCACTTCGCGCTCTTGTGCAGTACGCTGATGATAGCTGCCCAGCTTTACCCCACCGAAACCGGCTATCAGTGCCATGATCACGACCACCACGCCGACCGTAATATTCAATACGCGTTTTTCATCCGGCCCTTCACCGGCTAGCGTATTCGCCAAGCGGTAGGTCCAGTCCCCTACCAGAAAAATGAGCCCGTATAACCCCCAAAATAAACCGGTCGTCAGACGGCGTGGGTTAGCTTTATCCCGAAATGACATGACCGCGACAATTAGGAGTACGACGCCCGCCAACCAGTATAAATATTGCTGTTGGAAAATCATTTGGCGTCTCCTTTGGTAGCCAAAGCAGACTGATTCAGTGCAGTTAATTCAGCGGCAAGGTGTTTATCTAAGCGCTGTAGGCGATAGGCATGGATCAGGAAGGCACAAATCGCCGTCGGGATCCCCCACAGCGCAATATGCAGTGGTTCGGTTTGAATACCGCCGGACTCCAACATAAAGTTGTGCATGAAGATAATGGCCCCGAAGGCGACAAAAATGTCTTCACCGAAGAACAGGCCAACGTTATCTGTGGCAGCAGACATCGCACGTAGTCGATAGCGCACTTTCTCTGGTAACTCGCCATAACGAGTGGTGGCTGCACCTTCCGCCATTGGGGCCAACAGTGGCCGCACCATCTGCGCATGACCACCGAGGCTAGTTAAACCCAGCGCTGCCGTGGCTTCACGCACAAACAAATACACAATGAGTAAACGGCCAGAAGTCGCGCTTTTAATTTGCGATATCCATGCTTGCGCCCGCTCTTTCAAACCGTGTCGCTCAAGTAAACCGATAACGGCCAAAGGCAGTAACAGAATCAAAGGCAAGTTACGCGTATTGAGGAATCCCTCACCGAGCTTTTCTAAAATAGTTGCTATCGGCATCAGTGCAGCCAGACCGGTAATAATCCCGGCACTGATTACGACTAAAACTGCGTTAATACGCAGTAAAAATCCGATGACAATCGCCGCAATACCAATCAGCGGCCATAAGTTGACTGTTTGTTCCAAGGTGACTCTCCTGTCATAAAGCATACTTTTAAGGGTTCCGCTCGGGCCAAGCGGTTATGGTTTTTACTGCCCAAAAAGCATGGTATTACTGTGCGGTGACGGTGATATTTTCTTGCTGAAAACGCTCACGTAAACGACGCGCAAAGCTCAAGGCATGAGCACCATCGCCATGCACACACACAGAATCTGCCTGCACCGACACCCAACGGCCATCGCGGGCCTGCACTTGATGGCGCTGCACCATGGCTAGGGTTTGTGACAAAGCCAGTTCGTCACTTTCAATTAAAGCATCGGGCTGGCTGCGCGGGACTAAAGTACCGTCAGATTGATACCGTCGGTCTGCAAAAACCTCCTGACGGGTGACTAAACCCGCACGCTGACCAGCACTGATCAATTCGCTCCCTGCCAATCCAACCAGCCGTAAGGACGAGTCGACAGCTTTGACTGCTTGGGCAATAGCATCGGCTAATTGCGAATCCACCGCGGCTTGGTTGTACAACATACCGTGGGGCTTCACATGTTGCATCACGCCCCCTTCCGCTTTCACAATCGCCGCAAGGGCGCCAAGCTGATAAACGACTTGGGCGTAGACCGTCTCGGGTGGAAGCTGCATCGCAGTACGACCAAAGTTCTCACGATCTGGGAAACTTGGATGGGCGCCGATAGCTACCCCATATTCCATCGCCCAACGCACAGATTGACGCATTGTTTGTGCATCACCGGCATGAAATCCACAGGCGATATTGGCGGAACTGACTAATTGCAACAACGCGTGATCATTGGCGCAGCCTTCACCTAAATCTGCATTTAAATCAATGTTCATTTAGCCTCCTTGTCATCAAATCCTTGTTGTAAACCCCACTCAATCTGTTGCAGAAAATGCTGCTGCTCCGATTTGGCTCTCAGCGCTTCTTCCACGCTACATTGCACAAAGTGCACCGGTTCGCCGAGTCTCAGTTGTGCCAAGTGATAGAGGTCAGCTTCGATAACACAAGCAATTCGGGGGTAGCCGCCTGTTGTCTGCGCATCGGCCATCAGCACAATCGGTTGGCCGTTATGAGGGACTTGCACCACACCGGGTAATAAACCGTGGGATAACATTTCGCGAGACGTCGTACGCATTAACTCGCGGCCCGTCAGGCGATACCCCATCCGGTTACTTTGCGGGCTAAGTTGCCAAGCTTCACGCCAGAAAGCCCCTTGTGCGATATCGTCGAATTCATGATATTCCGGCCCCGGTACTGCTCGCACACGGTTACCAAATAACAGTTGTTTGATACCCACTGACTCACGTGGCAAACGGGTCGGTTTGCCGAGCGGCAGGCTATCGCCCTCTTTAATCAATCGTCCTTGATAGCCACCAAACCCGGCTTTCAAGTCGGTGCTGCGCGATCCCAACATTTCCGGTACATTAATGCCGCCAGAAATCGCCAGATAACTGCGCATCCCGCGGTGCGGCACACCGAGTGTTAATTGTTGCCCTCGTTTGACTGGATAACGCCATCCTGTCCACAACAGTTGGCCTCCAAGTCTGGCATCACAGCCCGCACCGGTCACGGCTATCCAGCCCGGTTGAGTAAATTCGGCAGTAAATTGACCCAAGGTAATTTCCAGCCCAGCAGCACCCACGTCATTGCCGACCAACATGTTTGCCATGCTCAGTGCGGGTAAATCAAGTGCCCCCCCCTGACTTATCCCCAAACGACGAAAACCGCCGCGACCACTGTCTTGAACTGTGGTGTAAATACCAGAACGAATAATTTTCAGCATACGCCCTCCTTCAAAGGCAGAAAGCGCACATTGTCACCCGGTCGCAGCAAGGTAGGCGGCATCTCTAGCGGGTTAAACAGTGCCAGTGATGTACGGCCAATAAGCTGCCAACCACCGGGGGTGGCCAGTGGATAAATGCCTGTTTGGCTCCCCCCAATACCAACCGAACCCGGCGGAACAACCAATCGTGGCTCAGCGCGGCGCGGTGTGGCCAGCTGCTCTGGCATCCCTCCCATGTAAGAGAAGCCCGGCTGGAAACCGAGAAAGTAGACGATATAGCTCGCCTCGGCATGGCATTCAACGACCTGACGCTCTGTCATACCGGTATGGCGCGCGACCTCAGCCAGATCAGGGCCAGCCTCCCCACCATAAATCACCGGGATAGTGATATCGCGTGACTCAGGGATTAATGACTCGCTCTCTTCCCACCAGCGCTGTAGCCGTTCAATCGCATCCAGCGCGGTATTTTGTGGATCTGTCAGCAATAAGGTTAGATTATTCATGCCGGGGATCGCTTCAAGGACATCAGAATGATGAATCAGACGATCAGCTAAACCCCAAATCCGTTGCTGACTTGCTAATGTCACCGGCGGTTCCAGTTCCAGAACCACCGCACTTTCTCCCAGTAAATAACATCGTGCTCGTTGCACTCACATCCCCTTCATCAACTTATCTTTTTCGTTTTTAGATAAATAGCAGCCATAAGTACATATTTATGCGTTAGCACCTAAGCGCTGTCAATAGAAGCGAATTAACCAATAATTAAGAGCAATCACTAGATTCAGATAAAAGAGCGATATTAATCACTAGCAACATGTATTTTGGTGGTTTTTTAATGAGGATTGCGGGGATGATGCGAATTTTTTCTTATTTAGAATCAGTGTGAAGCGAGGAAATATTCTTAAAAATTGCAGCTTTATCATCTAACTACAGCAAGATGACTGTTTTGAATAGCCACACCACTGATAAACCCTTGTTTTATTGTGGTTAAATGTTATTGCTGTTAAAAACCTGCCCATCAAATAATACTTGAGCACCGATGTTCACCATCGGTGCTGGCAAAGAACCCAACCCGACTCAGGCTGGGTTAGGAATATCAATAAAGATAACGTCAAATTGATGCTGGCTCGCGAGCCATTCTCCCAGCGCTTTGATACCATAGCGCTCAGTCGCATGATGCCCTGCCGCATAAAAATTCACACCCATCTCACGAGCAATATGAATTGTCTGCTCAGAAACTTCACCAGTAATGAATGCATCAACACCAAATTCAGCAGCTTGCTGAATAAATCCTTGCCCACCGCCACTGCACCAGGCGATGCGACGAATACTCACAGGCGCATGGTCACCGCAATGCAGTACCGAGCGGCCCAGCAATGCTTCCAGTTTTTCACGCAAAATGACGGCGTTTATCGGGGTATCAAACTCACCATAAGGCAAGAGAGATTCAATTTCTCCTAACACCCGAATGTCGAGTAATTTAGCCAACTGCGCGTTATTGCCTAATTCGGGGTGAGCATCAAGTGGCAAATGGTAGCCATACAGATTAATGTCATTAGTCAGCAATGTTTTCAGTCGGTTACGCTTCATTCCTCGAACCACTACCGGTTCGTTTTTCCAAAAATAACCGTGATGCACCACAATAGCATCAGCCTGTTGCTCGACAGCCGCATCAAGCAATGCCTGACTGGCGGTCACACCCGTGACAATACGGCGAACCTCTTCGCGCCCCTCTACCTGTAAACCATTGGGTGCGTAATCCTGAAAAGCCGCGATGTCCAGCTTAGTATTAATGAGGGTTTCCAGTTCCGTGTTACGCATTTCTATTTGTCTCGTCAGTTATCAATACAGATGAAAAGGATAAATTCAAAAATATCAGTCTACGTGATACAAGCTCAGAATTTCTGGCTATCGCCCTGTTCCATAATAATAAAATTAATGCCCATATCATTGCCTTGTGCTAACTCGGCAGCAATGGTTTTACGCACATCTTTCCCCTGTTGGAATGAGGGCTTGATATGGCTAATCACCACTGACAAACCTTTTAATGGCTCTCCTTCGCCGCTATATGTAGCCAATTTTTTTAGCTCTTTGAGCAAAAATTGCGGTGTCATATGCCCGTATAACTTACTGTCTGGCGCTTCATTGGGATAGGAGACCTCAATGATCATCCCTTTCAATTGCTGCTGTTTAACCTTTTCCGCCAGTTTACGCCACACCGTATCCAGATTTTTCGACTTTTCTATCTCATCCGGGCCAGTGTCACCAAAATAGGCAAAAGTGGCGTTATTACTGCTGATAAGCAACATCGAAGAGGGTGACTTATCGTGGCTTAAGGGGTACATCTCACCGGTTAAGCGGGTCAACCCCAAACTCAGCGGCTGGGCTGGCCGCACCAATTGCAGCCGATAAGTGCCTAAACGGGTGCCACTGCCGCTATCAGTAAAATTGGGCCAGACACGCCAGTTAAAATAGTAATTTCGCAGCACATCAATAGTATCTACCGAGGCATAAATGGTTTTTTTACTGTCTTCTGGCGAACCAATAATCAGGCCGGAAACATGGTCAAGATGAGCATGGCTGATGAAATAGCTGTTAATACGTTGGCGAAAAATATATCCCTGCCGGGTCAATGGGGCTGCAACTTCATCCGTGATATCAGGAAAATTGCCTTTCTCCAGTGCCTTGGCGATTCCCGGCAGTACCGAACCGGCATCCAGTGCCAAATAGAGCGGCTGGCTATCATCACGAATGAGATATGACGTCAGATTGCCGTCACTGACACCGCCCTCCACGCCAAGAGCGATAACTTCAAAACCGGCAAAGGCCAGTGAGCTGTACAGGCTAAAAGAGAAAACCAACCCGACAGTGAATAGCCTATTGCGGCGTTGGTTGCGGCAAAATTTGCTGACATTTGATGTCGTTTGCGTCGAAGAATATGTCAAAAACATGAAGGCTCCTTGTGGTTAGGGATCCTTGCGGTCATCCCGCTTTGCGGCGTCAAATGCCGCGAGTGTCGCCAATCTGGCTGCTTTATGGTCCACCAGCGGTGTCGGGTAATCCAACTGTTGCTGTTGCCGCTGCGCCCAACGCCATGGCTGATGGATATCACTGTCTGGTACCGCCGCCAATTCAGGCAGCCAGCGACGAATAAAAACGCCGTCAGTATCAAAACGCTCTCCCTGCGTGGTGGGATTAAAAATACGAAAATAGGGCGCGGCATCTGTACCGGTTGATGCAGCCCATTGCCAGCCACCATTATTCGCGGCCAAATCACCGTCCAATAATTGCGACATAAAATAGCGCTCGCCTTGTCGCCAGTCGATCAATAAGTCTTTGACCAGAAAACTGGCGCTAATCATTCGTAACCGGTTATGCATCCAGCCAGTTTCATTTAACTGTCGCATTGCTGCATCAACAATAGGATAACCGGTTCGCCCCTGTTGCCAGGCAATTAATTGCTGTTCAGAGTGATTCCATACTACGGCATCAGTCCAATCAATAAAGGGACGGTGCTGGCATAACCGCGGATAAGCAACCAGTAAATGACGATAAAACTCACGCCAGATCAGTTCACTAAGCCAGATAAAAGCACCGCTGTCGGCATTCTCTAATACCTCTGGGCATTCTGCTCTCAGACGGTTAACACATTGGCGGGGCGAAAGTATTCCCAATGCCAAATAAGGTGACAGACTACTGGTTCCCGCGACCGAGGGGAGATCACGTTGCTGTTGATAATCCTGCACCTGCTCACGGCAGAAAGTCCGCAAGCGCTGAAGCGCGGCCTCTTCACCCACCGGAAAAAGCTGGTGGTCAACAGATTGCTGTGGGTAATCAAACGGAGTCAGTGACTGCGGCACTATTTCCATTGAGGTATTGCGGGCTTTGGGAGCTGGCACACTGCGACAATCACTCATCATCAGGCGTTGAATAAACGCCCGACGAAACGGGGTAAATACTTTGTACATTTCATTATTGCCCGTCAGAACGCTCCCAGGCGGCAATAGCACACTGTCATGGAACGAATGGCAAAGAGCATCCCGACGATGAAGCCGAGCTGTTAGTGCTTCATCGCGTCGCCGTTCATTCAATTCATACTGTTGATTATAAAACAGGGCATCAACCTGATGTTGCTGACAAAAATCATCCAGCCAGGCAATGGAATCTTGAAAATCATCGCACTGATGATAGTGGAGCGGTATCGCCCGTGCGGCGAGTGCTGTGTGTAACTGTTGCAAATTTTGTAGCAGAAACGCGGCTTGCCGTGGCGACATATCATGCGCCGCCCATTGTGCTGGCGTAGCAATAAACAGTGCAATCACCGTCGCGTGTGGATCCTGGCAAGCCGCATGCAGCGCCAAATTATCCGTTAGGCGCAAATCAGTGCGAAACCAGACCAAATGCGTTGCCATGTTTTATCCCTGCGCTGAATAAAAAGTAAAATAGTGCTGCCCGGCCAGATAATCATTAGGGAACTCCACCATATAAGCCGTTATTTGGCCAATAGGTGCGCTTAACGGCACCTCCCCTAACCGATATTTTTCAATCAATTGCGCCAAAGCTTGGCGCTGGTCAGAAGTGAGATAAGGCCGGAAATAACCTTGCACATGCATCAATACATTGGTGTGGTTAGCAGCGGTGGGCTGATGAGATAACAGCTGAATCAGACGTTGACGATACTCAGTGGCAAACTCGGCTAATGAAGGCCATTTATCCAGCTCTGCCACAAAAGGCCCAATCTCGCGATATTCAGGCTGTGAATGTGCCAAGAGCACGAGTTTATAGCGGCTATGAAACTCCATCAACTTGCCACGGGTGATACCGCTGGCAATTAATTGATCAAGTTCGTGTAAAGCATAAAGATGTTCAGTACTGTTAACTTGCTTATTTGTTATCGACATGCGCCAGCCCCAAATGTAAAAACCATGAGATTAATCATAACAATCTTATCGCTGCGGGGCGTAATAGATACCAATAAAAATGCCACTCAGTGATTATCTGAACGGCATTTTTATCTCAATATCTGAGGTTAAATAAAGAAGAATATCTTACGCAGTGAGGACATTACCCCAAGCTGCTGCGATATTATTACGCAAGCTCGTATCTATCTGCTGCATAAAGTCGCTACTACTCTCAGTGATATCATGCTTGCTCATCATATCCACAAGGCTATCCAGTGCTCCATCTTGCAGAATCGTCTTCGACGTTGAACCCTCAATACTCACAACTATATTTGCCCGCTCGCCGGCAAAATAATCTGAGAAAGTCACTGAGCCAATATTTTCAAACTCACTCTGTTCAGTCGTTATTCCGATCCGGCGATCAACCAGAACAATAAGGTCATTATCGCTGCGTTGGAACCAGATATCTTGCCAATTAATATCTTTAAATAGAATATCATCACCACCACTGGCATCGCTCACAGTACAGTCAATAACAGCTTCAGTAATCACAAAACAATCGTTGCCAATGCCACCACTAAAGAGGTTTTTGTAACCCCCTAAGTCAAGTGTATCATTACCTTCCCCAGCCTCTATCTTGCTGAATTTGGAAATCGAATTAGCGATAAGTTTATCATCGCCTGTACCACCGTAGATAATAGATGAATAGCCCAGCAGGATGATATTATCGTTACCACTATCACCATAGACTGTATTCTGGTTGCCAAATACTCGGCTACTATCATCCCCCGAACCTAATTCAACCACATTATTATTGCCAATGATGACCACATAATCTTGTTCAGAGCCGCTAGAGAGTCGGTTAAAATTACCAGCAACCACGGCATAATCCTGCCCAGAACCGGTATCAATACCCCCCGTTTCTCCGAAGATAAAGGCCTGATCATTGCCCTCACCGAGGTAAGCAGTATTAACTCGTCCAGCAAGCACGGCAATATCATCACCGACACCGCCAAACATAGTATTTTCTCGGCCCATTAGTACACCGACATCATTACCTTTACCGCCGGTAAATATGTTAGAAATACCCATGCCATAGAAAACATCATCACCATGACCTCCCCAGAAATTATTGTTATCACCCAAATAAGCAGCTAAATCACGCCCGTGGCCACCAAAAGTGAAATTATAATTCCCTAACGAGACATGGATATCTCCATCATCGATTAAATGACCACTATTTTGTAAAAATTCAAATAACTTCTGCTCCATATTAAGCAGATCTTTAGCCATATTTTCTTTAATATCGTCAACCATACCTTCTAATTCTGTTTGCCGATCTTTATTAAACATAACAGCAAATAAATTAGGAATATTCAGTGAGTTAAAGCCAAATGCTTGATCATTTTCAGGTACCGGCGGATTGGTATAAATATCGGCGACAGAATCATGATCAGTTTCGTCAGGCGCTTTATCCTGTAAACCATGCCTCTGAGCAAACGAGGTAATAGCACTGCTACCCATATTCAGATTAGCTTCTATACCATCTAGTAACTTTTCTGGATTACTAATTACCTTCAGTTTTTCGCCACCAAACTCAGCAACGACTTCCAACATTTCCTTAAGTACAGCGTCTTGATCAATCTCCTGACCATCACGAGAAATAATTCGGCCAAACTCGTCATAATCCACACCAAAAATATCACCCAATGTGGTATCAGCATTAACACCCGCCAAGCGATTAATCAGCTTATTCCTCATTTGCCTTGGTAAGTCGTCAAGCTTATAGGTCATGGTAGTTTTCACCCTACCTGATGAGGTATATTCTTGAGTGCTTAAACTAAATAGTGAGCCAACATTAATATCCATAATAGATTGAACGTTATCACCAAAAACAAAATTCCAGTTGCTGTTGGTCGCAATAATATCAGCACCTTCTCCGGCGACAGCTATATTAAAAACAGCCTTATTATGCAGGTCTTTCAACTGACTTGACTTCGTTGAAGCTTGCCCCATTGAATTGGATTGTCCGCCACGCGAGTTGCTTAGCCACTGGTTATATTTATCATTTAGCGTACTTTCAATATCAGTTGTGAAACCACGTCCGCTGCGTAAAGTCTGTGAGTCCAAATTTATTAGTGTGTCATAATCTACGCTGCTGTTAGCATCTAGCCCCGAGAAGTCTGATAGGTATTTTTTTGCTCCAGACAATGTCCATTGTTGGTCTTGAGTAGCCAGCCAATCTTCACCTTCACCATCCTGCGCAATAGTAACTAATATTTCGCTCATCCGCGCTGCATGATCAAACGGGTTAACTAATGGTGGGCTAATAATCGATTTATCAGCCATAAAAATAACATCGTTACTGTGACCATAATTAAACGCAACATTCCGGCTACCAACAAATACTTGGACGCCTTCAAAGGCTTGATAGCCACCAATATCAACACTGTGTTTACTCATACCACTACCGATATGAATCATGACGTTATTATCGCCAAAGGTTAAGGTCTTGAATCCACCCTCTCCCACTTTTATGCCTAGATTAGAGGTTCCCCAATTAATAGAAGTAAACTCATCATCGCCAACTTGAATACTTATATTTCCACCATAACTGAACTCTTGTTTTGAGTTATCCGTGGTAGCTGATTCTGTAGTTGTCGATGTCCTTCTGTCAGTTGGCCTGATATATCTCTCAGTATTACGGTCTATAGCCCCCTGTACCGTGCTGTCATCTGATGTAGCACCAACTCTGTGAATATCTATTGTAGACCGCGCAATATTATTTCGTACATCGTCATTAATATGTTCAATGTTACCTTGCTCATTCCAGTGTAATACAATTTTATCTTCGCTGATTTTATGCCTTTGATTACCCTGCTCATCCAATGTAATTTTACGGCCTTGGTCATCAACTAATACACGAGCACGCCTTGCGGAAATATCGGCACGGATGCCTTCTTTACCGACTGCTCGCATAAATGCCTTAGCAAAACCTTGCTGTTTATTCTCTCCCGTCAACCGACAGCCAACCAGACTGATATATTGTGGGGTACTTTTTATTCCATAAACACTATCAAGATCACCACGCAGCCGTTTAATATTTTTTGCCAATTCATTTGGAGAGTGGTTAGCAAATGTCTGATTCCCCTTGCCCTCATCGTTTTTATCGCGTCCATGGCCGACTAATTGCCAACGGATGTCCCCCTTTAACAAACCAGGATCACCGGATATAACTTGATAATGACCTTGTTGATCAAGTTTGACATGCACAGAATTAGAATGCTTCGCGGCTAAATTAACAGCAGCTTCGTGGACAGCAGTATTCTCTTCAAGTTGGACAATAACTTGTCCGTCATAACGAGTTTTACCATCCCCATTAGCAGAGTGAATAGTTTTTCTCTCCTTCTGCTTTACTTTGACAGGATCGTAATTCTCATCGCCTAATACTCTTGAATGAGGCGACTTAACAATAAATACTTCCGCAGAAGTGTTAATATTGATGAAACGAATTGTATCGTCACCTACCAACATTTTAACGTTAGCACCATCCGATACTTTATTCAGATGATCAGCATGCGGCATTAGTTTTTTAATGGATGAATTAAACTCCATAGCATCTATTTGTACCGATGTTGATTTTTTATTTTTCTCATCAAAAACTTCAACAGTAAATGAAGTTACTTTTTCATCACCTTTATTATTGGTTTCTGCTTTATAGTCAGTAATCTTTCCTTTCATTTTCTTACCTAGGGAAAACTCAATACCCTCTGACTTTAATCTATCTAATAAGTAGGCTTGTTCATTACTACGGAAAATATCCCATTTTCCTCTAACAGACTGCATATCTTTATCTGAAATAAATAAATTATAATTAACCTCAAAGTCATCCTCTAACCTATTGTAGCTATTCCTGTTTTTCGTAAAACCATCCATAAACTTTCTAAAGTCATTATAATTGTCAAACGAAACCCCTCCATAATTTGGCTCAAAAAAAGACCACTGATACCCGCTGCCTTTTTTAATAATTGTTATATTCATAGCATGATTGGTAGAATCAAATTCCACGAAAGTATTCTCACCTGGGCTCCTCAATTGTGCCATCAAAGTAGTATAATTTTCTTGTTCAGGATAAGGATTTTTAAATTTTTCGGCACGGTTAATACCATTACGTTTCAGCTCACCATAATAATTATCTAACCCTCTCGCTTTCTCATCTTCCGCATACCCTGTAAGAATATTAATGATGTCTGAAGGCGTTTCTATATCAGTACTTACATAGTTTTTTCTTAAACTATCGAAAGTCGTTTTGGTGAAAGCATTTTTTACCTTCAATTTACTTTCAATATTATTAATAATATTGAAAACGGAATCATCATCATATACTTTTCTAGATAAAGCCATTTCATTTCTAATTTTAATAAGATCACATGCAAAGATATCGGCACGATTGTAAACTGATTGACTATTTTGAATATTTAAAATACTGATCATTTCACTTTCAAACTGTTGACGATAGTAATTTGACATAATACTTTTTTGAATTTTATCTATATTGCTAGTTTTTCCTATATTAGCACTGTACCCATTAGCCACATCCTGCAACCAACTTATATAAGCTTTACCCCCGCCAACACCATAATTACGCTCAGCCATCATATATTTTGCTGACAAAGCAAAGCAGACGCCCAAATTAAAATTGAAAGAATTTGTAATTTCGTTAGGTGTAACATGTTTTTTCGCTAATTTATAATTTTTATACCATGCCTTTCTTATTATTTTTAATGTTTGAGAAAACTCGAAAGAGAGACTTTTATCATCTTTACCATGAGTATATTTATGCATACCGATTTCTAAATATTTAGATGATAACCTCCCATATTTCGTATGCTTATACGTCGATGGTTCAGGAATATCCATAGTATCTTTAAAGCCTGGAACAACAGCTTGATTGATAGCATCTTTACCTGAATTAACGATATCTGGGGCTGGATTTCTGTTTATTTCTTTAGTTATGCTGCCATCAGCTTTGGCTAATATTATTTTTTCGGGTGTATTTCCGCTATCGGTGATTGACTCATCAGAGACCTCTGCAGCATTGGTTGTATAAGCCACTTGACCTACACGACGACCACTGCCTTCTGCTACCTTTCTATCTGTGGGCCGATCCCCCTCCTCTTGCTGTACCCCTTTTGCATTATTCTTTGCTGTATTCGCTTTATTTTCAGCATCATCCACTGCTCTTCTGGCACCGTTTTGCATTGCATTTGCTTTATTTTCTGCCGCACTTGCTGACTGCATGGCGCTTTTTTTTTGCCCTTCAGCCTCTGCTGTTCTTTCTGTTGCTACTGAAACTCGGGTACGCTCTTCTGCCTTGGCCTGCTCTGCATTCTTTCTTCCCTCCACGACAGCAGATTCAGATTTTGCCAATGCTTGATCTACCTGCGATTTATATTTTTCACTATCAGTGTTGATTTGTGTTAATTTTTCATCTGCGGTTACTGTTGCCTGAGAAACCCGCCTATCGACATCAGATAAAATACCCTGAGCAAATGGATTACGAACTGAAGAACCCGCATCCCCATTGACCGAATTGATGATATTACTTTCTGAAAGTTTACTAAGTGCCAGGCTTGCCAATTGATGTTGGCTAACTAACTCTTCAGCCTCCTGATTAACCTGCTGTTGGTACTCCGCACCAATATTAGCTAAAGCGGACTCATCGGTAGAGGCTAATTGATTTTGGACGTGCTGGCTGCTTTGGTGATGCTTTTCTTTTTCTTGCCTTAATTTTTCACCATCATTCTCTGCCCCGGTTTTATCATTTTCTATCGCTACTTTATTACTATTTAGGGCAGCACTATTATCCTCATACAGTCTTCCGTTAGCAGCATCGTGGAGATTGCCTGATGTATCTTCCAGTGCCCTTTCTGCATTTTGTTTTGCGCTATCAATATCTGGTTTATTTATTGTTGATAATTGTCTGCTGCTCGCCTGAAAATCATGTGATGTCTCCGGCGATTTATAATCATCAATTAAACCCTTACTATCCAGTTCGAAACCAGCAAGATCGTTTGTCGGTTCTGATATTTTATAGCCTCCACGGCCATTTTTGAAGCCGGAAGTATGGCTCTCATTTCCATTGACTAAATAATTAATAGCCTGAGAACCGGCACGCCCCATGGCATGTTGTTTAATATTGTTAAATAGACTTGCTAATTTATTACTTTGAGTATTACTCGAGGCAACAGATAAATTATAAAAATCACCATCACCTACTTTTATAACAACATTAGTTCTACCGTAATTCGCCGCAATAGAAAGACCGTTGCCAACGTGAATATTAGCATTAGCCTTTCCTTTCATTACTCCTACATTCAGGCCATCCCCTACCTTAGTATTCACATTGAGTTTACCCCACATCACACTGACAGAGGTTCCATCGCCAACTTTAGTATTTACATTGTTTTTCCCATAAATCGCGGTCACATTTAAGCCATCACCAATATCTGTAATCACATTCAGATCAGCTTTAGCTAATGTCACCTTGGTACCATCACCGACATGAGTTGATATATTTCTATCAGCCCACAAAACATTATAAGAATCGCCCTCGCCAACTTTAGTAATAACATTATTTTTAGCTTTTGCTAAAACCACAGTCTGCCCATCACCAACCGAGGTAATAATATTATTCTCTGCCCATGCGGCGGTATAGCTATCCAACTTACCGCCATCAGTTTCAGAAATTAAATTAATTAAATTATGCTTAGCTTTAACTACGGTAAACTCTTTACCTTGCCCTACTCGCGTAATAACATTATATTTACCATTAATGAAATTATATCTGTCACCATTACCTATATGGGTGATAATATTCGAATCCCCCCAGGCAATATTAACCCCATCACCATGACCAACTTTTGTAACAATATTGAGTTTACCCTTGACTATTCCCACCGTCAGACCATCACCGACATGCGTCATGATGTTGCCTTTATCTGATATGAGTAACCCGACAGCAATATCATCCCCTACTTTAGTCAATACATTGCCCTTACCATGCAGTACAGCTACAGACATCCCTTTACCTACATGGGTAACAATATTACCTTCAGCTTTAGCTAAAACCCCCGTAAAGCCATCACCTACTTTCGTAATAATATTACCTTTAGCTATTGAAATAGCACCGGTGGAACCATCTCCCACATGAGTCATGATATTAGCTTTACCGAACATAATAGCCACAGCGGTACCATCCCCCACTTTGGTCATTACATTTAATTTACCGGCAAAAATCCCTACACCAACCTCTTTTGTGCCCGGCCGGTTAATTTGAGAATAAACATTTACATTACCGGCCATCAAAGCCACGGTTAAACCAGAGCCCACTTTGGTAAAGATATTCGCTTTACCCGCCATTAAGGCGAATGTTTCACCATCACCAATATGGGTCATAATATTGGCCATACTGACCATGGCGGCTATGGTTGTTCCATCTCCTACCTTGGTAAAAATATTACCGCCTTTCGCCAACATAAGAGCGATAGTTTGACCATCACCTACTTGAGTTAATATATTCCCTTTGGCCACCATTAATGCCAAAACATCGCCATCACCGACTTTAGTGAAGATATTTCCAATACCCCCCATCAATGCATAAGTGTCGCCGATGCCAATGTGGCTCATCATATTACCTGCAGCTAGCATGGCTCCAATCGTTGTGCCATTGCCGACCTTAGTATAAATATTACCCGCCCCAACTATCACGCCCAAGGTTTGGCTCTCTTGAGTATTAACATGGGTTAATATATTACCCAATCCAAACATAAAGGCATTAGTATCACCATTGCCGACTTTAGTTAAAATATTGCCGCCACCCAGCATGATGGCATCTGTTTTACCTGAACCAATTTGTGTTAATAAATTAATTCCACCGCCTAGAATAGCCTGTACATCTCCGTTGCCTTTTTGGGTCACCACATTTGCTGCTGCTACCGCAATAACACTGAGATTAGAGTGATGTTCATCATCCCCCATATGCGTAATAATATTACCCAGCCCCAAGGCAATTATTGTTGCATCACCACTGTTAATGTTAGTTACCACATTACCGCCGCCCCCCACTATCGAGAAGATAGATCCCTCTCCTTTCTTCGTCATGACATTAAGGCCACCCGCAGCAATCCAGAATGCCTTACCGGAGCCAATTTGCGTGTGTGTATTAAGCCCACCGAACATTAAAATGCGGCTGTCACCCTCCCCCATCTGAACCGAGATATTACCTAGTGCAATTAATTTTGCATGGTATTGACCATCACCAATTCTAACCAGTACATTAACTGCACCACCGGCGGTAACATCCATTTTCCCGTGATCGCTTTTATGCACGATAACATTTGCTAACCCTGCACCATCAAATGTTAAATCGCCTTGCTTACCACTTTTTACAATAATATTAGCAGCACCAATACCCTTAAAATCTGTATCTCCTTCCCCGGCACGGTGGGTAATGACATTCGCAATACCACCACCGCTAAATTTCACATCACCTTTATCCACATCGGAATTTATGACGTTAGCTACACCACCTCCAACAAATGAAATATTTTTGTTACTGTCATTTAATTGTTCTTTGGTGAAATTAAGTATTGTCTTATTATTTCTTACATTCCCATTAATAATTTCTTTTCTTTTATCAATCTTCATTTCATTGTCAATAGTATAAGATAGACTAACATCTAGACCATTAGAGCCATCAGAATATATAGTTAATTGTTTATAATATTGCTTAACATGGCTATCAATACCATTACCCAACACATATTCCATATCAATTTTTTCTTCTAATGGAAGATTTTCTTCAGGTACTGTAAACATATCCATTTCGTAAGAATAATAAAAACTCCCGCGACTCATACTACCAATAGCTTGCATATGTAACTTTATTCTTCCAAGAATACTGACAGTACCTTTACTAGTAAACTGATAGTAATATATATTTGGTTGACTCTCTGAACGATATAATTTTACAATTTCATTAAAATCAATAAATTTTAAAGCTGAGAGTTTAATATTGTCATCATTATTGACTGCTAATTTATAACCACTATCATCCACAAAATCCGCTATTTCTCCAGTGTGAACTTTTATTGGCTTACTGTACATAGGGATATTATGTATTTCGCGAACAGAATATTCTATACTATCAATTGAATAGCCACCTCTATATGTCTTGGGGACACGACTAATTCGACCGAGGGATCTAGCCTTAAAAGAACTATCAGCCTTAATTAAATTAAACTTAATATCTCCCGTTGTTTCATCCATAAATAAATTAAATCTTAACCTTAAGTATTTAACTCTTTCTCCATACTTATTCCTCACTATATATTCATAAGCCTCGTTCTGATTTTTAGTTTGCTTTGCAATTACCGTTTCCCCACTATTATTATCTTTTACTCTGATATCCCCCAGAGTGATATCATCCAGTTTTAATTTTCGTATATTGGATGAACCGGTAGCTCTCCGTGTTATTTGGTTATAACCACCAACTCCGGCAAAGTCTATACTGCCATCATTACCCGAATGCTCTATAATATTAGCGATTGCACCACCTCGGTATTTTAGATTTCCACCTTCCTGCTTTCTGATATTAAATGCACCAGCGGCACCTGATATGCTTAAATCCCCCGAGGTATCCTGTACTTCCAGATAAGCAGCCCCACCTTCCACCTTATCATCCCCACTGCCCGTATAAACTATTGCCGCAACAGAACCAACAGTGATTTCATCATCACCACCACGGGCGTAAATTTCACCCCCAAACCCAATGGCAGTAATTTCTTCACTACTGTCATCGCCATTATATTTACCCGTAAAAAAATATTCTGCACTACGTGATGCATTCTTACCCATAATAAATTCCTTATTTAAATTAAATTGTAAACCACTGTATTTTTGGTTCTATTTCACAATCTTTATCATATATTCGTCCTCTAATGGCACATGCTATATCACCTTTTTTATATAAAAAAATATTGCGGCGAAGATCAGTTGCAATTAACCTGACATGACCATAAGGAGCAATCATTTCAGGAAAAAACAAATTATCCCCTGACTGCCAATCATTAATATTAATATCCCTTTCACCAGAAATTAATGCTGACAAATTATCGTCTGACAATAACGCCCAATTACAAAATGCAATCGGTTTTCCATTTTTGGTTTCATAATATCTGAATTGATTTAACAAGAGGGAAGTAACAATACGTTGCTGCCATTCTGAGACAGAATATAATAGGTGTAGTGGGGAATATCGTGTAAGCAACATTACCCCACCAATTATATTTTGTATTTCAGGTGACAGAGGTATTGTGGAGTTAATTTTATTATCCACATAACTGCCTTATTTAACTATTTTTTAAGTTTCTTCATATCAACTTCTTCTACGATATTATCGCTTGAATTATCCATCGATGGTAATAATCCTGAATTAATCAGATTTTTTATTTCTTGCTCCATTCGGGGATCTTCCAGCATATTTTTAACCATAGAAACCATGTACATAAAACCTGATGCTGGCATATGCACAACCTGTTTTAATTCAAGCTCTTCATCATTCACGGCAGTAATACCTTTTGCCATTTTATTTTGATCCTGGCTGACAAAATAAAGCGAAAAAATACCTTTATTATAATTAACCAATGATGTTGTTTGTACGTAACTTTCCATAAACCCTCTAATGATAATTATGTATTAATAGCCAACGTCTGTTGGTGATGAAAAAGTATCATACATAATATTTAAATTATGCATTTAAAAATAAATTTTAATGTAATTAATAATAAATATGAAAACAACCAATGTATTATAGTTATAATCTATATTATAACATCATATAATAATTAAATAATATATATAGAAAATAAAATATATAGAAAATAAAAATGCCCTTAGTTATTTAACTTAAGGGCATTTTTGAGTTGAGGTTAATATCTTTAATTCAAACATTACCTAAATCAATAGAAATCCTGCGGTGCCATTTCAGACTGCGCCAACCAGACCGGCTTATCACTGGTTTTAACCCAGACGCGGTGTAGATAGCTATAAAAGCGGGCGCGATCCTTACGTAACAACATGATAGGCAGCGCCAATAAGCCAACCAGAATCACTACGCTACGGCGCAAGATAATCTGATGCAGTGGGTATGCGTTATACATAGACATAATAGTCCTCCTTTAAAACGCCTTTGTGCGCTGTTAACCCGAATAAACAGTGAACCGATTAACAGACTGGCGTTGAAAGTAAAATAAACAAAATTGGAAATTGGACAAAATTTTACCGCATTGATTGAAACTTTACCACTCATCCGACCACTACATCACATAAAAAAGCGAAAAAAAACATCAATCCTGTAATTTTGTTACATCGAAGTTAATTAAGACTCTAAATTTGTTGCGCCTGAGTTGCATTCTTTTGTGAATAAGAAAACTGGATGTATTTAGCAGGCTGGCAATGTAGTCAGAAAACATCCCCCTTTGATAACACACAGTGCCACTGACTAATTTACACGCATTTACTGTTCATTTTTTGACCGTTTTTATACTTTTTTTACGCCCCCCCATGCTTTTTTATCAAGAACTTTTCTTACAAATTCCTAAGCTGCTGTTAACAAAAACTGGTTTATCAAAAATGAGCGCTGTGGAGGTATATCGTGAGTTTCAGCATCTTGGGTGGTGCGCTGCTGGTTCTGCTGCTTCTGGGCTATTTGGTCTATGCCTTATTTAACGCGGAGGACTTTTAAATGGCGGCGTCAGGATTTCTGCTTATCGCCAGTTTCATGCTGGTGTTGTTGGTGCTGTCCCGCCCATTGGGGCACTTTTTAGCGCGCCTGATTGAGGGCGAATCTTTCAGACCACTGCAAAAAATCGAGGCCGGTTTATGGTGTTGTAGTGGTGTAAAAAATGAAGAAATGAATGGCTGGCAATATGCGATGGCTCTTCTCTGCTTCAACTTGCTGGGCATTGTGCTGCTATTCACACTGTTAATGGCTCAAGGTTCATTGCCTTTGAACCCGGAAAATATGCCGGGGATGTCATGGCATCTGGCACTCAATACAGCAGTGAGTTTTGTCACCAATACTAATTGGCAGGCTTATAGCGGCGAAAATACCCTCAGTTATCTCAGCCAAATGGTCGGCCTCACCGTGCAAAACTTTCTGTCAGCCGCCACCGGGATTGCCGTTGCTTTTGCATTGATCCGCGCTTTTGCTCGTCATTCTGCTGCCACCTTGGGTAATGCCTGGGTAGATTTGGTTCGCATCACTTTATATGTCCTATTACCCATTGCGCTGCTTATCGCGCTGATTTTTGTCAGTCAGGGTGTACTACAGAACCTGGACGGTTATCTGCATATCACCACATTGGAAGGCGTAAAACAGACCTTACCCATGGGGCCGGTTGCATCGCAGGAAGCCATCAAGATGTTGGGAACAAACGGGGGGGGCTTCTTTGGTGCCAACTCGGCTCATCCTTTTGAAAATCCAACTGCCTTTAGCAACTTTGTACAAATGCTGGCCATTTTCCTGATCCCCTGCGCGCTGTGTTTTGCCTTTGGTCAGGTGGTGGGGGATAACCGCCAAGGGCATGCACTTATTTGGGCGATGTCACTGATTTTTGTCGTGGCTGTAGTGGTGGTGATGTTCGCCGAGTTGGCCGGTAATCCGCATTTAACCCAGTTGGGTGCCGACAGCAATATCAATATGGAAGGCAAAGAGTCTCGCTTTGGCATTCTGGCCACCAGCATGTATGCCGTGGTCACTACGGCGGCCTCTTGCGGGGCAGTAAACGCCATGCACGACTCCTTTACTGCCTTGGGTGGCATGGTGCCAATGTGGTTGATGCAAATAGGTGAAGTGGTGTTTGGTGGTGTCGGTTCGGGTTTGTACGGCATGTTGCTGTTCGTGCTACTGACCGTCTTTATTGCCGGGCTGATGATTGGCCGGACGCCAGAATATCTGGGCAAAAAAATCGATGTCTTTGACATGAAAATGACTGCGTTAGCCATTTTGGTGACACCGACTGTCGTACTGATTGGTACGGCACTGGCACTGTGTACCGATGCTGGGCGGGCGGGGATCTTGAATCCCGGCGCACATGGTTTTAGTGAAGTGCTCTACGCCCTCTCCTCGGCGGCAAACAATAACGGTAGCGCCTTTGCGGGCCTAAGTGTCAATACGCCGTTTTATAACCTGCTACTGGCTGCGGCGATGTTCTTGGGGCGGTTCGGGGTCATTCTGCCGGTGTTGGCTATCGCCAGCTCACTGGTCGCGAAAAAACGCCAACCGGCAGGCAACGGCACACTGCCAACCTCCGGCCCGCTGTTTATCGGCTTACTTGTCGGCACGGTGCTGTTGGTCGGTGCATTGACCTTTATCCCTGCCTTAGCCTTAGGTCCGGTGGCTGAACATCTGCAAATTTGGTTAACTCGCTGAGAGAATAATGATGACTCGCAAACAACGCGCAATCTTTGAACCCGCACTAGTGCGTACGGCACTGTTTGATGCCGTGAAAAAACTGGATCCGCGTGTCCAGTGGCGCAATCCGGTGATGTTCGTAGTGTATTTAGGCAGTGGGCTAACCACCTTAATTTGGTTGGCCATTTTAAGTGGGCAAACTACCGGCAGCGCCCTATTTACCGGCAGTGTTTCCCTGTGGTTGTGGTTTACTGTGCTGTTTGCCAACTTTGCCGAAGCGCTGGCCGAAGGGCGTAGCAAAGCGCAGGCTGAAAGTCTGCGGGGGGTGAAAAAAACCAGTTGGGCCAAAAAACTGTCAGAAGCTCGCGTTGACGCACCGCAAGAGAAAGTCTCTGCCGATAGCCTGCGTAAAGGGGATTTAGTCCTGATTGAAGCTGGCGACACCGTGCCTTGCGATGGTGAAGTTTTAGAGGGGGGCGCATCCGTGGATGAAAGCGCCATTACCGGCGAATCTGCACCGGTTATCCGCGAATCAGGCGGCGATTTCTCCTCTGTAACTGGCGGCACCCGTGTGTTATCAGACTGGTTGGTCGTTGAGTGCAGTGTAAACCCCGGCGAAACATTCCTTGACCGAATGATCGCCATGGTTGAAGGCGCCAAACGGCGCAAAACCCCCAACGAAGTGGCCCTGACCATTTTATTGGTGGCGTTAACCATCGTCTTTTTACTGGCAACCGCCACCTTGTACCCATTTTCAATTTTCAGTGTTGAGGCTAACCAGGCGGGTATCCCCGTCACTATTACCGTGCTGGTCGCGCTGTTAGTTTGCCTCATCCCAACGACCATCGGCGGTTTATTATCAGCCATCGGAGTCGCCGGTATGAGCCGCATGTTAGGGGCCAATGTAATAGCCACCAGCGGACGCGCCGTTGAGGCCGCCGGTGACGTCGATGTGTTACTTCTGGATAAAACCGGCACCATCACATTAGGTAACCGCCAAGCGTCCGAATTTTTGCCCGCCCCCGGAGTCACCGAACAACAACTGGCAGATGCCGCACAACTCTCTTCTCTGGCGGATGAAACACCGGAGGGCCGCAGTATTGTGGTTCTGGCTAAACAACGTTTTAATTTGCGTGAACGGGACTTGCACAGCCTGAATGCCACCTTTGTGCCCTTCTCTGCACAAACACGCATGAGCGGCGTTAATGTACAGGATCGAATGATCCGCAAAGGTGCGGTTGATGCCATCCGTCGCCATGTGGAATCTAATCAGGGCCACTTCCCACGAGCGGTAGAAGATGCCGTAGAAAGTGTCGCTCGTACGGGAGGAACGCCTCTTGTGGTGGCTGACGGGCCACGCGTTTTGGGGGTGGTTGCCCTAAAAGATATCGTGAAGGGAGGCATTAAAGAACGTTTTGCAGAACTGCGCAAAATGGGGATTAAAACCGTGATGATCACCGGTGACAACCGCCTCACCGCAGCGGCTATTGCGGCTGAAGCGGGCGTTGATGATTTTCTGGCTGAAGCGACACCGGAGGCAAAACTGGCGCTGATTCGTCAATATCAGGCAGAAGGCCGTTTGGTCGCGATGACTGGCGATGGCACCAACGATGCTCCAGCACTGGCTCAAGCAGATGTAGCGGTAGCGATGAACTCAGGGACGCAAGCAGCGAAGGAGGCGGGCAATATGGTGGATTTGGACTCCAACCCCACCAAACTGATTGAAGTGGTGCATATTGGTAAACAAATGCTGATGACCCGAGGCTCGCTAACAACCTTCAGCATCGCCAATGACGTTGCAAAATATTTTGCCATTATTCCAGCCGCTTTTGCTGCTACTTACCCACAACTCAATGCCCTGAATGTGATGCAGTTGCACTCTCCGGCTTCTGCTATTTTGTCGGCAGTTATCTTTAACGCATTGGTGATTGTGTTCCTGATCCCCCTGGCCTTAAAAGGGGTCAGTTATAAGGCAATGAGCGCTGCGGCCCTGCTGCGCCGTAATCTGTGGATTTACGGTTTGGGTGGCTTACTGGTGCCGTTTGTCGGTATTAAATTGATCGATCTGGTGCTGACTGCCCTGATGGCGAGTTAGTCGCAAGATAAACAACATAGAGGCAATAACCATGTCATCGATAACCCCTATTTCATATTTCCGGCCAGCATTGGTTTTACTGATATTACTGACACTTATCACCGGGATAGCTTATCCTCTGCTGACCACTGGGCTGGCAAAATTGATGTTTTCTCAGCAAGCTAATGGTTCACGGGTCATGCTGGGTGATGAAGTGGTCGGTTCAGCCTTGTTGGGGCAAAACTTTACTCAACCGGGTTATTTTGTCGGTCGTCCGTCGGTCACGGCAGATATGCCTTATAATCCAATGGCCTCCGGTGGCAGCAATTTGGCTATCAGTAATCCGGCACTGGATCAAGCCATCAGTGAACGCGTTAAGTTACAGCGTCAGGCAAATCCGACACAAACTGGCCCGGTACCGGTTGATCTGGTCACCGCCTCCGGCAGTGGTCTGGATCCCAGCATTTCACTGGAAGCGGCTTACTATCAGGCCCCTCGCATTGCGGACATACGCCAGATGCCGTTGTCTGAAGTGAAACAATTAATTGATGAAAACGTGCAAAGGTCAGTGCCCAATTTCTTCGGTGAATCCGTCGTCAATGTGCTGAAACTCAATATGGCGCTGAATGCCCAAAGTCACGTGACAGTACCGGCGGCCCCGGCAAAACCTTAAGGACAGATCATGGTGGATGCAGAACCAACCCGCCCAAATCCCGATAGCCTACTTGCGGTGGCGAATGAAAAATCCCGTGGTCGATTGAAAGTCTTCTTTGGGGCTTGTGCCGGGGTGGGTAAAACCTACGCCATGCTGCAAGAGGCGCAGCGCCTGCGTGCTCAAGGGCTAGATGTGTTGGTTGGGGTGGTAGAAACCCATGGGCGAAATGAAACTGCCGCCCTGCTAGACGGGCTGGCAATCCTACCACCAAAACGTATTCACCACCGCAGCCGTCAGGTACGCGAGTTTGATTTAGATGCTGCACTGGCCCGTCATCCGGCGCTGATCTTGATGGATGAGCTGGCACACAGCAATGCTCAAGGCTCACGCCACCCCAAACGCTGGCAAGATGTGGAAGAACTGCTAGACGCCGGGATTGATGTGCTGACTACGGTCAATGTGCAGCATTTGGAAAGCCTAAACGATGTGGTCGGCGGTATCACCGGAATCCGAGTGCGGGAAACGGTCCCCGACCATATGTTTGATGCCGCCACGGAAGTGGTCTTGGTCGACCTGCCCCCAGATGACCTACGCCAGCGCCTGAATGAGGGCAAAGTGTATATCTCGGGGCAGGCAGAACGGGCGATTGAACATTTCTTCCGTAAAGGTAATTTAATCGCCTTGCGCGAGCTGGCGCTACGCCGCACTGCTGATCGGGTTGATGACCAGATGCGTGCCTTCCGTGACACGCAGGGCCGAGAGCGAGTCTGGCATACCCGCGATGCCATCCTTTTATGTATCGGGCATAACAGTGGTAACGAAAAATTAGTCCGTACCGCGGCTCGGTTAGCTGCGCGTTTGGGCTGTATCTGGCACGCCGTCTATGTTGAAACACCACGGCTGCATGGCTTGCCCGAAGCCAAACGCCGTGCCATTTTGCGTACCCTTAAGTTGGCCCAAGAACTGGGAGCTGAAACTGCCACACTCTCCGAACCCAGTGAGGAACAGGCGGTGTTGCGTTATGCTCGTGAACATAATCTGGGTAAAATTATTATTGGTCGCCGGGCAGAGAAACAGTGGAAATTGCGCGGCAGTTTTGCCGATCGTTTGGGCAAGCTGGGGCCAGACCTCGATTTAGTGATTATTGCCTTAGAGGGAGACAACTCACCCAATGTAGCAAAAGAAACCGACTCTCGAGCATTCACTGAAAAGTGGCGTATGCAATTACGCGGTTGTATTGCCGCCATCGGCTTGTGCGCGCTGATCACGGTATTATCGCAGTGGCTTATACCCGGTTTCGATCAGGCAAATCTGGTGATGGTTTACTTGCTGGGTGTGGTTATTATTGCGCTATTTTATGGCCGCTGGCCTTCCGTATTGGCGGCAGTGATCAATGTCGCCAGTTTCGATCTGTTTTTTGTCCAACCACATTGGTCATTGGCGGTCACGGATGTGCAGTATCTGGTGACTTTCGGTGTGATGTTAATTGTTGGCATCGTGGTGGGGAATTTGACCGCTGGCGTGCGCTATCAGGCCCGAATTGCCCGCTATCGCGAACAGCGCGCCCGGCATTTATATGAGATGTCGCGAGGATTGAGCCGTGCCCTGACGCCAGCAGATATTGCCAAAACCAGCCGCCATTTTCTTTCCAGTAGCTTTCAGGCTAAAACTGACTTGCTATTGCCACAGGAGGATGGGCGTTTGCAACAAGTTGCCACTGATGAAGGCGGCGCCCTTTCCGTTGACGAAGCCATTGCTCGTTGGAGTTTCGATAAAGGCGCGCCTGCTGGCGCGGGGACTGATACGCTGCCGGGCGTACCTTATCAATTACTGCCGCTGACCGCATCCAAGCAAACTTTCGGAGTGCTGGCGATTGAACCGGCGAACCTACGCCAATTAATGGTGCCGGAACAGCAGCGTTTACTGCAAACTTTTACCAACCTGATTGCCAACGCGCTGGAAAGGCTACATCTGGCTCGCAGTGCTGAACTGGCCAAACTGGATGCTGAACGGGAGCAATTGCGTAATTCACTACTGGCTGCCCTCTCCCACGACCTACGCACACCGCTGACGGTGCTATTCGGTCAAGCAGAAATCCTGACGCTGGATCTGGCTGCCGAAGGTTCGCGACACGCCCCACAAGCTAACCAAATCCGTCAGCAAGTTTTAAGTACCACCCGGCTGGTCAATAACTTATTAGATATGGCACGTATCCAGTCAGGCGGATTTAATCTGCGCAAAGAGTGGCAATCGCTCGAAGAAATTGTCGGTAGCGCATTAAATATGTTGGAAACGGCTCTCAATCATCACCACATCAATGTCGAGCTGCCAGATGAAATGGTACTGATTAACTGTGATGGTAGCCTATTAGAGCGCGTGTTTATTAATCTGTTGGAGAATGCCCATAAATACGCCGGTTTTGATGCCTTGCTGGGGATTAGAGCAACCGTTGAAGATGAATGGTTGCATGTGGAAGTCTGGGATAATGGCCCCGGCGTTCCCTTAGGGCAAGAGCAACTTATTTTCGACAAATTCTCCCGTGGCAACAAAGAGTCAGCCATTCCGGGGGTGGGCTTGGGTTTAGCCATTTGCCGTGCCATTATTGATGTACACGATGGTCGTATTTGGGTCGAACAAAACTCAGCAGGCGGTGCCAGCTTCCACTTTATGTTGCCGCTGGAGAAAGCACCTGACATTGATGGTGAAAATATTGATTGAGAGGAGTGTTAATTATATCCCCGGCTAACATCCTGATTGTTGAAGATGAAAAAGAGATCCGTCGCTTTGTACGCATTGCGCTGGAGAGCGAGGGCTGGCGAGTATTTGAGAGCGATACGTTGCAACGGGGCCTAATTGAGGCCGGTACTCGCAAACCAGACCTGATTATTTTAGATTTGGGCCTGCCAGATGGTGATGGGCTCAGTTATATTCAGGACCTTCGCCAGTGGAGCGCCATCCCAATTATTGTGTTATCAGCACGTAATAGTGAAGAAGATAAAGTCGCAGCACTGGATGCTGGTGCGGATGATTATCTGAGTAAACCCTTTGGCATCAGCGAATTATTAGCGCGAGTGCGTGTTGCCTTACGCCGCCATAGTGGGGGGAGCCAAGAAAGTCCGTTGGTGAATTTTGCTGATATTAGCGTGGACCTGATTAACCGTCAGGTGACTCGGGCCGGTGAAAATCTTCACCTGACACCGATTGAATTCCGCCTACTTTCTGCATTAATCGCCAATACAGGTAAAGTGATTACCCAACGCCAGTTACTCAACCAAGTTTGGGGGCCAAATTATGTCGAACACAGCCATTATCTACGCATTTATATGGGCCACTTACGCCAAAAATTAGAAACCGACCCCACCCGCCCTAAACACTTATTAACCGAGACCGGCGTAGGTTATCGCTTTATTCCATAACGATTTATTCGCCATAAGATTTCACATTCAGACTAGGAAAAAACAGTTCGGCGGAGTAGCATCAGACTTTTAATGATAATAGGTCTTATTTATTATGAGCACTTGGTTGATATATGCCCTGCTGTCTGCCCTCACCGCTTCGCTAGTCGCCATCTTCGGCAAAATCGGTCTGCAACATTTAGATGCCAACACAGCAACCGCCGTACGTGCTGTGGTGATGGCGCTATTTTTGGTCGGAGTCGTCGTGGTTCAGGGGAAATTTAACCTAGTCGGTGCCGTACTCGCGGATAAAAAAGCGCTGCTATTTGTGGTGCTTAGTGGTGTCGCAGGGGCATTGTCCTGGTTGTTTTACTTTATGGCGATTAAAAATGGCAATGTCTCGCAAGTCGCTCCTATTGATAAACTCAGTGTCGTTTTCGCCGTCATTCTAGCTTTTATCCTGTTTGGTGAAAAAATATCGCTGGTCGCAGGGTTAGGTGTGGCATTGATTACAGCGGGTGCACTGATGGTAGCCTTAGGGTAATACTGTTTCTGGTAATAATAAAATATAAAATAAAGACAGAGTATAATACTCTTGTCTTTATGATTATGTTCCGTTCATTAATTAACAATAAGAAATTATAATTTTATTAAATTTCACATAAAAAGGTTCTCACCTTAATATAAAAACAACCGCTTATTCAATAAAGGGAGTTAATATGAGCAAAGGAGCAGTAAAAACACAAAAAGTAAATTATTCTATATTATTACCAAATTCATCTGCTGGGAAAGTTTTTTTTCGGCATTCAAAATCAACACTTATCATCAATACATTAAATAATAGTCATCGAGTCTATCATCGCTGGCTGCATCATAATATATATAGGAATGGTATTCTTCGTGTTAAATCAGTGACGATTTCTGATGTTAATGGAGAGAGGCAAGAATTAATTTTACGCACGGATAATAGTATGCCTACAGATACCCCCTCAAGAAAATATGTTAATATTAACATGGAATATCTGGAGCTTTATTTAGTAAAAGATATTGTTAATATTTCTTTTGCAGAGAATACTCCAAAAAATTATTTAACTGTCAATGGCGAGAAAGTGATAAAACTGAATGATGAAGATAATAATATTTTAGTAGGTGAGAAAGGTAGAAATGCTATTTTAGGTAGTTCACGGGATGATATCATTATTGGCGGTGACCTGAATGACAATATATCCGGGCTACTGGGTAACGACACCATAATTGGTAAGAAAGGGAATGACTCTTTATTTGGCGAGGAAGGTAATGACCTTTTAGTGGGGGGTGAAGGTGACGATGGGCTGGCTGGTGGCCCGGGTGACGACATTCTTTATGGCGGCGATGGCAATGATGAGCTACACGGTGATGCTGAAGCTTTTGGCTACTTTGCAGCCGAGGTGAATGGACGGGGAAATGATCGAATATTTGGTGGGAAAGGTGATGATCTCATCCAAGGGCAAAAAAATAATGATTATTTAGCTGGAGGGGCAGGCGATGATTTATATATATTTTCAGACAATGATGGAATTAATATGATAGTTGAACACAGTGGTGGAGAAGATATCATTGCCATTACTGACTATCATTTCCATGAATTAAAATTTGAACGCTACGGTCAACACTTAGTCATTTCAAGTAAAAAGATCGGTAGTCGCTTAACAGTCATTATTAAAGATCAATTTTCTGCTGATGGTTATAAAGTCAAATATATAAAGACGCAGTCATATTCTCAATACAATAGTAAAATAAATAGGGATGACTTTCATTCGTTACTGTATGAGTTAGTGACAAAAGATCCTGACAGTGCTCTCAAAGAACTAGAAATGACAACAGCTCATTCCGACTCAGGTCGTCACTTCACTGTTGTATTGCCTGATGTATTTAATAAAAATAACATGAAAGATATTGAGGATGAGACAGGAAATAAACTTATTGCTGAACTTACTACCCAAAATAATATACTAGCTAATACTTACAAGGATAACCCCAGTGATTTTTCTGAAAATTTACCTGATATAACCTATATCTCTGAGGCGCTCTCATCATTCGCACCTAAAGATGCCCCCAAAGCAATACTGCCATTATCAGAAAGTGATATATACTCTCATAACTTACCTAATAGACTTGCCATGGTCTATAATTAAGAAGAATAGTTTGTCAATAGTTGCAAATAAATAGAGTGGGATTATAACTATGATTAATTAAAGAAACAATAATAATGCTATTTAAGTTTATTAAAAATAATAATACAGATAAATTACAACAGGAGTACACCCGCTAACAATCAAATAAAAGGAAATCATTTTGATCGCAATAAAAACCAATGCAAATATAAAATTCACCCCACCAACAGATCCATTGAGTATATATCGAGATAAAAAAACCATTTATTTAGATAACCTATCTCTCGATAACGTATTCTTTCACTACTCAAATTCAGAACTGATAGTAACAATATTAGATAGTGATAAAAACGTTTTATCCGAAAAACATTACGAAGTCGTTAAAAACAAAAATTTAATTATAAACTCTATAATATTGCGTGAAAAAAATGGTGTTGAAAATGAGTTATTCTTGACGTTAAAAGAACCTTACAAAGAGAAAAATGTTTACGACGGTCCCAACAAATATCTCTTCCTAACGAGAAAAGATTTACCCTATATCTCTGCACAAAATATAATCTCTAATACTATTCCTTTAAAAGAAGTCATCCTAAATGATAATGAGAGATTATTAGGAGAGAAATATATTAGAAATGGTGTCACCGGAGGGAAAGGCAACAACACTATTATTGGCGGTGATAAAAATGACAATTTAGCAGGGGGTGATGGTAACGACATTATCTTTGGTCATGATTCTTTTGATTCCTTGTTTGGCCAAAATGGTAATGATGTTTTAGTCGGTGGTGCAGGTGATGATGGATTAGCAGGAGGGGATGGTGATGATTATCTAGATGGAGGTGATGGTGACGATGAATTACAGGGAGATGCTGACGGTTTGGGCCTTTATGCAGCAGAATATCAAGGATGTGGTAATGATAATATATATGGTGGAAAAGGTAACGACCTTATTATAGGTGGAAGAAATAACGATTATTTAGCAGGTGGCGAGGGTGATGACTTGTACGGATTCTCTCCGTCGGATGGGATTAATTTAATTAATGAGCATAGTGGTGAAGAAAATACTATTAGTATTCTTGACCGTTTTTTCCATCAATTAAATTTCGAACGCTATGGTAATCACTTGGTTATCTCAGGCGACGAAGAAAAAAGTGATAACTTAATTATTATCATCAAAGATCAATACTCTAAAAATGGTTATAAAGTTAAAAATTTACAAACAAAATCTTATCTCAAGCATGGCAGTGAAAATGATAAGAAACGCCAAAAAAAACTGCTCGATATTATGGTAAAACAATACGCTAATACCCCTGAAAAAGCACTTTCTCAACTGGCGACTAAAAATGATTTAGGTGATTTTTATCGGACTGATTTATCAATAGGTTTTTCTAACCAAATGCCTGATCTTGAGAAATTGAAAGGAACAAAACTTGTAGATGTGCTCAAGGTTAAAAATGACCAACGAGTATCAGCGCATAAAAATCAACATCTCCATTCGTGCGATAATATTCCCGATATATCTCAAATTACATTCGCTATTTCTTATTTTTCACCAAAAGATATTTCGCAAGAAAATAGTATATATCTCAAACACGATAATAATACTCAAGATTATTTTTCTAATAAAATTGCGGCTATAAATCATTAATCACAATAAGATTGTTTGCACAGTGACGATTTCAACTGATGCCGAAGAAATAGCGCCATACCGGCGCTATTTCTTACTGGCAATAACTACTTACCCGCGAGTACATCACTGACAATATCGACCGCTTCTTGCTCTATCTTTTCGCGATGTTCCGCACCAAGGAAGCTCTCACAGTAAATTTTATAAGCCTCTTCAGTGCCTGATGGACGGGCAGCAAACCAACCGTTATCAGTCATCACTTTCAACCCACCAATTGACGCGCCGTTGCCCGGTGCCGTAGTCAAGCGAGCAGTAATAGGATCACCTGCCAGTGTGTTGGCTTTGACCATTTCAGGTGACAACTTCGACAAAGCATTTTTCTGTGCCTGCGTTGCTGGAGCCTGAATACGGTTATAGCTCGGCGCACCAAAACGCTTCGCTAAATCATCATAATGATGTTGTGGGTTTTTGCCGGTTACTGCCGTGATTTCAGCCGCTAACAAGCACATGATAATGCCATCTTTATCTGTCGACCAAGGCTTACCATTAAAGCGCAGGAAAGATGCCCCGGCACTCTCTTCACCACCAAAACCAAAACTGCCGTCGTGTAACCCATCGACAAACCATTTGAATCCGACGGGAACTTCCACCAGCTTACGGCCTAAATCCGCAACCACTCTATCAATCATCGCACTGGATACCAGTGTCTTACCGACAGCCACATCAGCACCCCATTGTGGACGATGTTGGAACAGATAATTGATTGATACTGCTAAATAATGATTGGGATTCATTAACCCGATAGGAGTGACAATGCCGTGGCGGTCATAGTCGGGATCATTGGCAAAGGCTAAATCAAATTTATCGCGCAGAGCTAACAAGCCTGCCATTGCTGATTCTGATGAGCAGTCCATGCGGATCACGCCATCATGATCCAGATGCATAAAGCGGAAAGTCTGATCGATAGAATCATTGACCAGTGTCAGATCCAACTTATAGTGTTCGCCAATACGTTGCCAATAGGCAATACCAGAACCGCCGAGGGGATCAACACCCAACTTCAGACCCGCTTTTTGAATGGCGGGAATATCCACCACATCAACTAAACCTTCGACATAGGGCTGAATCAAATCCTGCTCACGCAGGTGATTGCCTTTCCAAGCTTTATCCAATGTCTGACGTTTAACACCGCTTAATTTCAGGCGGAGTAATTCATTTGCACGTTTTTCAATGACTGACGTCAGGTTGGTATCCGCTGGGCCACCATTTGGCGGATTGTATTTAATACCACCATCTTCGGGTGGATTGTGTGATGGTGTAATGACAATACCATCAGCAACGTTTTTGCCCTGCGCGTTATAGCAAAGAATGGCATGTGAAATAGCCGGCGTCGGGGTGAAACCATTGTCTTGTTGAACAACAACATCCACACCATTCGCCGTCAGCACTTCCAATACCGAAATAAAGGCGGGCTCAGACAGTGCATGAGTATCTTTACCCACATAGCACGGGCCGGTAATACCGTTCTCGTGACGAACTTCCGCGATTGCCTGAGCAATAGCCAAAATATGGGCTTCATTAAAACTGTGACGTGCCGCGCTGCCGCGGTGACCTGAAGTGCCAAACTTAACCGCATGGGCTGGGTTTTCAGCCTCAGGCTGCAATACATAATATTGCGATGTGAGCTGAGCAACATTAATCAAATCGCTTTGCTGAGCAGCTTGCCCAGCACGAGGGTGATTAGCCAAAGTCACGACTCCCTATATGCTTGCACTTTTACCCTTGATGGTGCAAAAAACCATCAAAGATAAAAGAGGATAGTTAAATGAAATCAGATAGTTCCGCACACTTTCTCAGCCAAATCCGGCGGGAACTGCATTGTCAGCATAATATGTTGCACCATGCTGCGTTTACGCTCGGTATTGGTATTGGTGATAACCCAGTATGGCGTACCAGGAACGTGTTTGGGCTTAGTATGCGTCCCGTTTTGTAACAAGGTCTGTTGGTCACCGGCAAAATATACCCGAGTACGGCCATGTAATGATTCAGTTGCCTCAGCAAATGCCTGTGCATCCAAGGTATATAATGTTGACAGCACTAACATAAAGCGGTTAACCGCCCTATTTTGCTCCGCATATTCATCAGACAGTAATAATTCGCGAACAGCACGGACCTTATCTCGCGGTGCTGGCGCGGTGACTGTTTTCGCAGCCTCATTATTGGTAGGTAAATTCGGTACCGGCTGACCAGCCGTAAACTTCAGCATGCGCCGTAAAATATCGGACGCGCTCTCACCAATGTGTTGCGTATGGCTGGCAATATAGCGATAAAGTTCTTCGTCGAGTTCAATAGTTTTCATCTTTATCCAGTACGGTTTTCTACTTTCTTATGCATATCTTAGGATTATAAAGTCAAAGCGCGCTGACGAGTACCTTTATCATGGCCTTATTAGGATAAATCCCCCATTGCAGCAGTAATGACGCAATAATCTACATATACCTGACAAGGCAAATAATGATGGAGCAGCACACCGTTGCTCAGTCATGATACCCTAACCAGAATATCTCTCAGTATGAACTTCGCCATGAAATTAAACTTCCGCATACAAAACGCACTTTCTCCCACCCCATCTCTACCCATTATTCTGATTCATGGGTTATTTGGTAATCTTGATAATCTTGGTGTATTAGCGCGTGATTTGCATCAAGACCATAACGTTATTCAAGTGGATTTGCGCGACCACGGTTTATCCCCACGTTCGCCACAGGTAAGTTACCCGGATATGGCGCAAGATGTACTGGAATTAATGGATCAGCTCGCCATAGAAAAAGCGATCATTATCGGTCATTCGATGGGCGGAAAAGTGGCGATGGCGATGACAGCCATAGCACCAAACCGCATTGAAAAGCTGGTCGCCATTGATATCGCGCCAGTGAATTATCAAGTACGCCGCCATGATCAAATTTTTGCTGCAATTAATGCTGTCAGTGTCGCGGGCATCACCCAGCGTCAGCAGGCCGCCCAATTAATGCGCGAGTTAATAAGGGATGAAGGAGTTATTCAGTTCTTATTAAAATCATTTCACAATGGTGAGTGGCGTTTTGATGTACCAGCATTGTGGAATCAATATGAAAATATTGTTGGCTGGCAACCCATCCCCCCTTGGCCACACCCTATTTTGTTTATTCGTGGTGAATTATCACCCTATATTCAAGACGGCTACCGTGATGAAATAGCACGTCAGTTCCCGCAAGCGCGTGCTCATGTAGTAGCGGGGACCGGTCATTGGGTTCATGCGGAAAAACCAGATTCAGTATTGCGCGCGATTCACCGCTTTATTGATAACGATTAAAGAGGCCGCCACTGGGATTGTTTAAAAAAACATCTCCTGGGGAAAAGAAATGTATTACCTGTGGAAAAATTGTGCAAAAAAGAATGAATTAGCCCAATCTAATCACAGTAAAGCATTGTCGTTGCTCGGTTGGCTGAGGTATTATGGCGCGCTATAAATTTGCTGCGGCGTTTAGTGGCAAATACAAATTCAGGCTGCTGGTCTATAGGTAACTCAATGCTCTCTATCTATGTTCTCAACCTGAAACGTGTAAACCGAATCATCAAGCTTTTTGATGTCAATCCCTTGTAGTACCGCTACCTATGGCAAAAGAACAAACGGATCGCACGACGCTGGATCTGTTCGCAGATGAACGCCGTCCGGGGCGCCCGAAAACAAACCCATTATCCCGTGATGAGCAGCTTAGAATTAATAAGCGAAATCAACTACGGCGCGATAAAGTACGTGGCTTACGACGCGTGGAACTGAAGATTAATGCCGATGCCGTCGATGCTCTCAATAGCCTTGCAGAGCAACGTAACATCAGCCGCAGTGAACTGATTGAACAGATGTTGCTTGCTCAATTAGAGCACTCGCAAGAGGGGTTTTAACCTTTTCGGTGACCACGACGGCGTGGCGTAAGTTATTACGCCACGCCGTTATCCCTTAATATCCTATCGACTTAGAATGTTTCCCAATTGGCGTTGCTGTCTACCTTGCTAACAACAGGTGTAGCAGCGAGTACTTTTACCCGAGATTTCACCGCCGGTTTTGCTTGCTCATCATCTGACCGCAGTTTAAACACCGCGACAGCCCGATTTAATTGTGTCGCTTGCTCCTCAAGTGATGTCGCTGCACGGGACGCTTCTTGCACCAGCGCTGCATTTTGCTGAGTCACGCTGTCCATTTCAGCCACCGCCTGCCCAACCTGACTAATACCTTTACTTTGTTCATCAGAAGCAGAGGCAATCTCGCCCATTAAATCTGTCACATTAGTGATAGAACGAACAATCTCATCCATCGTGACACCGGCACTTTCCACCAAAGTAGAACCGCTGCTGACCCGACCGACGGACTCATTAATTAAACCATCAATCTCCTTCGCAGCCTGAGCACTGCGTTGAGCCAAATTACGAACCTCACTGGCAACCACGGCAAAACCGCGACCTTGCTCGCCTGCACGGGCTGCCTCAACTGCCGCATTCAGTGCCAAAATATTGGTCTGGAAAGCAATGCTGTTAATCACCGTCGTAATGTCAGCTATTTTCCGCGAACTGGCTGAAATCTCGTTCATGGTGTTCACCACATCGGCAACCAGCGCCCCTCCCTTTTTCGCTGTTGCAGAAGCATTAGCCGCCAGTTGGCTGGCATGATGCGCATTATCCGCATTATGTTTCACCGTTGCGGTTAGCTGCTCCATGCTGGCTGCCGTTTCTTCAAGAGCAGCTGCCTGCTGTTCGGTACGAGAAGATAAGTCAGTATTACCGGCAGAAATTTCGGCAGCACCATGATAAATCCCATCAGTACTACTGCGAATCGCTTGTACCGTGTTTACCAGACTGGTTTGTACGTCCCGTAATAGTGGGAACAGTTGTCCAACGCAGTTACGACCAAAATCGACGATAGGTTGCCCAAGTTGCCCTGAAGCAATAACCCGGAAATGTGCGCGAATATCGTCCAATGGACGTACCAAATTGGCAACCAGATAACGATCGGTTGCCAGCAAAATCACCAGACCCGCAACTAAAGCAGAGATCAATGTAATGCTGCTCACTTTGGTTAACTGAGAGAATTGATCTTTGGCCACACCAATAGCTTTCGAGGCAGCCTGATTAAAGGCTTCAGCCACGGAGCCATACTGGCGACTCAATGCGGGTACTGTTTTTTTCGCTAAATCTTGATAGGTGGCACTATTGTTATCCATTGCCGCCTGATAAAGCGGCATTACACCCTGTTCAATTAATCCACTCCACCCATCAATCACTCCAGTAACTAAAGCAGGATCAATCTGTGCATGATCGATAGCCTTAAACTCTGCGAGTTTTTTCTTCAGATTCTCCAGCGCGACATTGGATGATTTTAGCTCTTTATCTGCGTCTGCAATGTTACCGCTTTGGCGATAATCCACTGCACGGGCGAGACGAGTTACCATTCGGAAGTATTGATCTGTCCCCTGATTGACCAAATTCATGTTTTCAACCAGCACGCTATTGGCGTTAGAGGATTGGGTGAGTTGGTTCAGTGACAGCAACGTATAAGTGGATACGCCGCCCCAAAGCAGACAAAAGGCGCCAAGCACCCAAAGTAATGCAACTCTGATGGTGATATTTTTTAAAAACTGCATGTTCGTTCCCCTTATATATCGGATAGTTACCGATAGAGACTCTGGTGTTATTTGATGACCTAAAAGCAATAAAGGACGTTCCATACAGCTAACGACAACTCCTTTCCCGACAAACTTTCATCTGGCGGTTTTCCCCCTGGCACCGCAAATTGCAACCATTCAGTTACACAAAGGTTATCGGCAATAGCGTTATAAGATTGAGCGGCTCACAAAAATTTAATATCGCATGAACTTGATATGAGCCTGACGGCGTTTTCTGGCATGATGTCGCCCTATGAAATGTGTTATATTGTTGGGCAGCGTGCTCAGTAATTGGCATAACTATTTGAATTTAAAAGGTATTAAGTTATATGGCAACTGTAGGCATTTTCTTTGGCAGCGATACTGGCAATACCGAAAACATTGCCAAGATGATCCAAAAGCAACTGGGCAAAGAGGTTGCTGAGGTTCACGACATTGCCAAAAGTAGTAAAGAAGATTTAGAAGGTTTCGATATCCTGCTGCTTGGTATCCCTACCTGGTACTACGGCGAAGCACAGTGTGACTGGGATGATTTTTTCCCAACACTGGAAGAGATCGATTTCAATGGCAAATTGGTTGCTTTGTTCGGTTGTGGTGATCAGGAAGACTACGCAGAATATTTCTGTGATGCGATGGGGACCGTGCGCGACATCATCGAACCACGCGGTGCCGCAATCGTCGGTCACTGGCCAACTGCGGGTTACCACTTCGAAGCATCTAAAGGTCTGGCTGATGATGATCATTTCATTGGATTAGCTATCGATGAAGACCGCCAGCCAGAATTGACCAATGAACGTGTTGAAGCTTGGGTTAAACAGATCAGTGAAGAGCTGAATCTGGCCGAGATCACTGGCTAAATTTGTCAGATAGGAAACGCTTGGTGGATGATGTACTCCGCTAAGCGTTTCCATAAATTTCAATCCCTTTTGGCGCTCTTTTTTTTGCCCCTCACAGACTCTTAATCTCATTAAGCTCGGCTTATAGTCACAAATTTCACATGGTTTTATTTGTGGTCAGAATGCGCTTTGTTAAGCAGCCCACAGATCAGCATTATCATCTGTGCAAAATGAAAATAAACCGCTACAAATGTGTAACGTTCGGCGTAGCCGCTTTATACTTGAAGCATGCAACAATCCCATTCATCAATACATTGCATGATTAATCTGACAAAGTGTGCAATTATATCTTTGTTAACAACCACGGTTTTCATTTGGGGCTAGCAGTTCTATAATGAGACGCAATTGTAATTATTGCGCCACGGATGTCATAGGCTGAACAGCCTTAATTTGAATCGATAGTAACAGGACTGAATCCGCATGACTGACAACAATAAAGCCTTAAAAAACGCTGGACTTAAAGTAACACTGCCCCGGCTTAAGATTCTGGAAGTGTTGCAGGATCCGGCGTGCCATCACGTCAGCGCGGAAGATCTTTATAAAAAGCTGATCGATATCGGTGAAGAAATTGGTTTAGCCACGGTTTACCGTGTACTCAACCAGTTTGACGATGCCGGTATTGTGACCCGCCACAATTTCGAAGGCGGTAAATCAGTCTTTGAGCTGACGCAGCAGCACCATCATGATCACCTAATTTGCCTTGATTGCGGCAAAGTGATCGAGTTTAGTAATGAATCCATTGAATCGCTTCAACGTGAAATTGCTAAACAGCATGGTATCAAACTGACCAATCACAGTCTGTATTTGTACGGCCACTGTGAGACCGGCGATTGCCGCGAAAATGAGTCTGCGCACGATAAAAGATAAAGTATGTCCATCATCTTTCACACTGCAGGTGTGTTGGCTGCTCTCACTCACCCGAATCACTTACTGATGTAAGCTCATCGGGATTCCATTGATTGCCGCCGTCCTGCAATTTGAAATCTATTGGGCATTATGTTATCGCATTGATTTTATAAAGACTTTAAGCGTTGAAATTTTAAGTACCGAATAATGTTAGGGTTTATTTTTATCCAGAGATTATCTGGTGAACATAAACCCATCAGCAAGATGGCCACCTTTCCCGTTCAATCATCCGAGTTCAGCTCGGCCGGGACTCAGGTGGTCTTTCTTATTGAGACCTCGCCCTCCTTCCCTATCTAATTTTGAACATTTCTGTCTACCTCAAACAATCAAACCGCCCTTACCACCGCCCAAACCGACTGCCCATCACGATATTTCTGGCAAAAAAAGCCCCGGACATGCCGGGGGAAAACCATCAACTCAACTTCACTTAATATTGTTTACCTCAAAAACCAAGCAAACAGGAATAACATCAGACACAGCACTTTGAAAAAACCATCAGATTTTAACCGGCTCCGCACGACTACTGCGTTTACCATCCGGGCTGGTCGAGCGGATAAATACATCACCACTGACTGTAGGTTGTGCTTTGGCATCATACTTCTGCCATTGCTGACCACCATCGGTGGAATACTCAATAATCAAGCCCGGTAAGGAAATATTTGCTTCCAATACACCAGAGACAACTCGTGCGCCGGGTACTGGCAAGCGGTAGGCAATACCGGCTTTATCCAGTTTTGCCAACTCACGCTGGCCCATAATATTGGCAAAACGTTGCCAATCAGTGTGTAACGCTTGGGTATCCACCTGTTGCGTCTCACCACCTTTGTACTCGCGGCCTGCTTTATAATCTTGTTCCCAAGATGCACGGTGCCAAGCGCGCTCCGCCAACGGTAATACGCGAGGAAAAATCATGTACTCCATCTGTTCATCAGTACGCACGGTTTCATTCCACGATTGACCGGAAATTCCGTGTACACCCGGCCAAGGTTTATCACTTTTCGCACTGAAGTAATTACCATCGCGGTCCACAGACGTTTCAGCATTTTGCGGCATGTTATTTGGTGCAAAGCTAAAGACTTTGGCTTCGTCGGTAAAGCGAGTTGCCCAGTAGTAACCGCGTTCATTGGGGTTAACTTCATAGGGCATGTCGAAGTAGACATAATCGGGATTAGAAGCAACCACTTCGTAGCCTTTATTGGCCCAGTCATTGATTGAGTCAGCACCGCCCCAGAAGAGAGTATCCCAGAAGTTAACGCCAACACGTTGAGTGGCGAAGGCTTTCGAATCTTTCGCGTCTTTCAATCCATCTTGCCAAGCCTGCATTTTTTCGATGCCGTGAGCCTTCACTAATTCACTGACTTCAATGGCAAAGTGGCTGGAAAGATGTTCAACATCCTGAACTTTGCCTTGCTTAACCATATCCTGACAAACTTGTGACTTGGCCCAAGGTTTATCTTCAACGCTCTTATCAATAATGCCTTTGCCCGGCTCAATGGTGCCATTTTTATCTTGGAAACCGGCCCCCAGACGAATATTTTTCGCCTCATCACCACCAAAATGCCAAGTGGTCAGCGCCATGCCAGCTTCTTTGTGCATCTGGGCCATTTCGCCAATCACTTTATCAACGAAACGCTTCGATGAATCCAGACATGGGTTCAGATAGCTTTTGCGATCATAGAACTGCACTGAAGTCGTGTTAGAGTCATCTGTCGGGTCAACCAAACGGAATTCGTTGGCCTCTTTCTCTTTGCCCTGCTTCATCAGATTGTTGTAACGCGCTTCCATCGACACCACCGCAGCTCGAGCATGTGCTGGCATGTCAATTTCAGGAATAACATCAATTTGACGAGCTTTCGCGTATTTCAGAATTTCGATGTAATCGTCACGGGTAAAGTGACCAGAACCCAGATTATTGCTCTCCGGGCCTGAACCTAATTGCGGCAGTAAGCAGGTGTTCTCAGTTAAATCGTGGCAACGTTTACTCCCAACATCCGTCAGTTCTGGCAGACCGGGGATCTCAATACGCCAACCTTCATCATCACTCAGGTGGAAGTGGAATTTGTTTAACTTGTAAGCTGCCATCTGATCCAACAGGCGCAGCACCGCATCTTTGGTTTTAAAATTACGCCCAACATCTAGGAAAACACCACGATATTCAAAACGCGGTGCATCTTTCGCATCAAGAGTCGCTATCTTCTTGCTGCCATCCGTCGGGACTAATGAAAGGATCGATTGCAAGCCATAGAAGACGCCTGCGGGATCAAAGCCAATAACTTGCGCGCCTTTCTCACCGATCGTCAGCTCGTAAGCGCCGGAAACCGCTAAATCACCTGCAAAGTGAGTAGGTTGGATCGCTGTTTTAATTGGAAAGCCGGTTGAGTTCTCTGTCAGACCGAGTAACTCGAAACGCTGTTGGGCAACTTGAGCGGCGGGTTTTGACAGTACGCTGAGATCCAGCTTAACCCCTTTACTCAGGTCGGCATCTTGCTGATGAACCGTCACTTGCATTGGCGTTGGGATAATCTGCCCACGCAGATCAGCTGCCGCTAATGTTTTCACCGCCTCATTTTTAGTGAAACGAGACTCTGGCGTCATCAACACATTATTATCGTCTTTGGTCCGCTTCCACTGATCGCCAGTAAACTGTGTCAGATATTCGCTGATATCCTCAGTATCGGTACTTTTCAGTACTTTTGGTTTGGCATCGCCAGAAGTCGCATACCAGCGCGGCATAAAGTCAGTAGCAAACAACTGCCAATATTCACCAATCATCGGGATTTCAACTGACTGGTTAGCTGGGAAACGGGTAAATTTAGCGGTTGGCTCAATTTTATGCAGATCACCCGTCAGATGAGTAATCTTGAATTGGTCGTTATCTACAGCCAGAATCTGACGGATGCTGTGGAAGTAAATGGCCCATTCTTGACCTTTGATCTCATCCCCGGTGTTGGTCAGAGTAATCATTACTTTGTTACATGATGCCCAATCAGCGCCCAACTTGGCACAATCAACACCATTCTCAGCCGCGCGGTTATCCACTATTTTATAGTTAACTTTTAAGGTACTGAGCTGGTCAACAATCTGTTGATTGATGGTGCTCGCGCTGGCGTATCCCATCAAGCCAAAGGTTGCGGTCATTGCCGCTAACGCATTTAATTTGAATTTGTTCATCACTAACCTCATCCGTAATTAATAATTACTGCCAGCATTGTGACTTGAAGTATTGTTGCTGGCAGAATTATTGTTAGTTTCAATTGCTATTGCGTATTGATTTTTACATCCCCGGCAGTATCGCCGGGGATGGCACTCAAAAAATTAGAAAATAGTAAATGGTGCAATAACAATGAACTTAACGTCTTTTTCATCCTGGAATATATTGCCGAAACCACCGCCATAGCTTGGAATATTGGTATGGTTGTCATACAGGGTGTAATGCAGTTTGAATAAGGTGCCCTTCGCCCGGCCTTCTTGCAGTGTATAAAGAATGTCAAAGTTCCATGCAGACTCTTTCAGACGTACATTCTGGTCATAAATTGGGTTGGTACTTGGTTTCGCATCCCAACCATATGCATAGGAAGTTCCGACAGACCAGCCAGCCATATTCCAGTTTTTCAGGTCATACATCACGCCACCGAACAACGCTTTTTCGCCGTTGGCGTTGAAGTCAGAGCGCGAATCCCACCAAACATCCAAGCGGCCATTTGAGGTCGCGTAACCAGGAGTCATACGTTGCAGGAAGTAACCTTGGTTGCCATCAGCCTTGGCCCAAGTCCCCTCTAAACGCCAATCAAATGGGCCGGTGGTGTAGCCCAATGTCAGTGCTTGTAACCAAGCCAGCCCATCATAAACGTCATTAACATCTTTGAAACCGCCGTCAACTTTGTCTTTTGCACCGTAGAACTGGTAGGAAGTACGCAGCTCATTACCCGCAACCGGGAAGGCATAAGATGCCTTAGCAAAGTACTGATCCATATAGTCTTTGGCTTGACCGAAAGCAGCTTCCAATACCAACTTATTTTTAAAGTCGTATTTGGCACCGAATGAATGCAGGTAGCTCACACCGGTTTTACCGTCGGCCTGACGGAAGTTGTACATATTCTGATACCACGGTGCTTTATATTCATCAGTCCACATGTAAGACATGGACAGAGCACCGGCGGTATCGAAATCAAATTTTGCACCACCTTCAGCACCACGATATGTCCCCGGCATGAAGCTCCAATGTGGGGCTAACAAAGTCTGTCCGGTGGGTTGGATATAACCACCTCGAGCCCAGAAATCACCCAATTTGAATTTGGCTGCCGCTTTGTAAACACTGACGCCACTCTTATCGCCAGTCCATTTTTCATCCCAACGGGTTTTAGCATCACTGAAGCCAATTTCATTTGGCGCTGCCGGGCCACTGTTGGTCATCTCAACTGCGCCAAAAGCCGCTAAGTCGATACCGAACATATCTGCGGCATAGCCGGAGGAGAAATCCAGATTGGCGTTAAAGGTGGAGTGATGCAGGTTAGCGACATACTTACCGTATTCAGCACTACCTGGAGTTAAGTCTTTACGGTCACGTTGACGCTGCCAATAGTAAATACCGCCGGTCAGTGACGAATCATCAATAAAACCTTCAGCTTTGGCCTCTGGAGCTACCATAAAGCCAGTTCCTAACAGTGCGCCCGCGACTGCGAGCGCTAACGTTTTACGTTTAGCACCGTGCATAACCATATAAAAAAATTCCTCTTTGACATCACATTTAAAGTGCATTGCCTGTGTTCACCACTGCCCGCAAGCTTTGCCTCAAAAAAACCCTAAGTGGGTAAAATTTTGCTGGGGAGGAAAGCCCCCACCAGCAATTGCTCTTTCGGAAAACAAACTCTTTGAAGATTGCTGCTGGAGTACAGACTATTTTTCGCGACGCGAATTATCAATCAAAAAAGAAGCTAATTATTCAAAGTATGACAACGAGCACATAACTATGAAAAAATATTACAGAGGTCACAAAAGCTTTAAAAACAATGCATAAGGGCAACTCATCAAGTGAAAATAGTCTCTCATTGACATCTTGAATGGTTTCAGCAAACTGAATAAAACATGTCTTTTTGTGGAAAAAATAGCGATATTTATTCAGTTAATTCGTAAAGCGAATATTTAAGAAAGACTTACAGGCAGGTGCTCTCAAGAGAGAACGGAAAACAATCTTTCGAGATTGACCAAGGGGTAAAGCGAAACGAGAGGATAAAAAGAGGGGTAACCATCGGTGTTTAGTAAAAGAAACTATTTCATTAATTCCATAAAAAAGGCGCAGCTTCAGCCACGCCTTTTCTGGAAGCTAAAAATTAATTAGCTGCTTTGAGCGCCCAAGTATCACGCAGGCCTACAGTGCGGTTAAACACCAAAGCCTCTGGACGCGAATAACGGCTATCAGCACAGAAATAGCCTTCACGTTCAAACTGATAGGTTTTTTCTGGCACGGCATCAGCCAAGCTTGGTTCAACAAAGCCATGGCGGATAACCAACGACTCAGGGTTGATGGTCGATAGGAAGTCATCCGCTGCTGCGGGGTTTGGTACGCTAAACAAACGGTCATACAAACGAATTTCCGCAGGCAATGCGTGATTAACAGAAACCCAATGGATAACGCCTTTAACTTTACGTCCATCGGCGGGATCTTTATTCAAGGTTTCTGGGTCATAGCTGCAATAAAGCGTAGTGACATTGCCTTCTGCATCTTTCTCAACACGCTCAGCTTTGAGAACATATGCATTACGCAGGCGCACTTCTTTGCCCAGCACTAAACGCTTGTATTGCTTATTAGCTTCTTCGCGGAAGTCAGCACGATCGATATAAATTTCACTATCGAATGGGACTTGACGGGTACCCATGTCCGGATTATTTGGGTGATTTGGCATGGTCAGCCACTCTTCCCCAGCCGCACGGTTTTCGATAACCACTTTGATTGGGTCGAGAACGGCCATAGCGCGTGGTGCATTTTCGTTCAGATCATCACGAATACAAGATTCCAGTGACATCATCTCAACGTTGTTATCTTGTTTGGTTACACCAATACGACGACAGAATTCACGAATGGAAGCCGCAGTATAACCACGACGGCGTAAGCCTGAAATGGTTGGCATACGCGGGTCATCCCAGCCTTCCACAACCTTCTCGGTCACCAATTGGTTCAGCTTGCGCTTAGACATGATGGTGTATTCAAGATTCAGGCGTGAAAACTCATACTGACGTGGGTGACATTCAATAGAGATATTATCCAGCACCCAATCATACAAGCGACGGTTATCCTGAAACTCCAGAGTACAAAGCGAGTGGGTGATCCCTTCGATCGCATCGGAAATGCAGTGGGTAAAGTCATACATCGGGTAGATGCACCACTTGTTACCAGACTGATGATGCTCGGCAAATTTAATGCGATACAACACCGGGTCACGCATGACGATAAACGGCGACGCCATGTCGATTTTGGCACGCAGACACGCAGTGCCTTCAGCAAAACCACCCGCACGCATTTTTTCAAACAGCGCCAGATTCTCTTCCACACTGCGATCACGGTATGGACTGTTTTTACCCGGTGACGTCAATGTGCCACGGTATTCGCGCATCTGTTCAGCGCTTAACTCATCCACATAGGCCAAGCCCTTGTTAATAAGCTCTACCGCGTACTGGTACAGTTGATCAAAATAGTCTGAGGAGTAACGTATATCACCGCTCCAGGTGAAGCCCAGCCACTCTACGTCGTGTTTAATTGACTCGACAAACTCCACGTCTTCTTTCACGGGGTTAGTGTCGTCAAAACGCAGGTTACATTGACCTTGATAGTCTTGTGCAATACCAAAGTTCAGGCAAATAGACTTCGCGTGGCCGATATGCAGATAACCATTCGGCTCTGGCGGGAAGCGGGTATGAACCGACGTGTGTTTGCCGCTGGCTAAGTCTTCGTCAATAATCTGACGGATAAAATTACTTGGGCGGGCTTCTGCCTCACTCATTGTTCTATTCCTCAATGCAAACGCAACAAATATAACCGCATATAATCCAACAAGCCCGGCCCGGAAACAACCGTTTGTTACAGTAAATAAAACAAAAAAACGGGAAGAGATCGCTCTCTTCCCGTTATATCGATTAAAACTCAGACCGGTTGTTCAGGACATCAGTGCCTTACTTCCCGTGAATTTTAAACAGATTACTTGCCACGCACCTCGAACAGAGGGCTTTGACCAGCAACCACAGTGCCCCCCGCCAAGACGTCGATGCCGGCATAATCATCGATATTACTGACAACAACCGGGCTAATCATGGAGCGCGCATTAGCGTTCAGATAAGCCAGATCCAGTTCCAGAACAGGCTGACCAGCAACCACCGTCGTCCCCTCTTCAACCAGACGAGCGAAGCCCTGACCGTTCAGTTTCACCGTATCAATCCCGATATGAACCACAACTTCTGCGCCGGTTTCAGTTTCCAGACAGAAAGCATGATTAGTATTGAAGATTTTTACGATAGTGCCGTTTGCCGGAGAAACCACCATTTTATCCGTCGGACGGATAGCAACACCCTCACCCACCGCTTTGCTGGCGAATGCTTCATCAGGAACTTGATCCAAAGCCACAACATCACCGGTAATGGGAGAAACTAAGACCAGAGAGGCTGTTTTTGCTGTGTTAATCACCGCCTGAGGTTTGGCCGCAGGTGCAGCCGTGCTTGCTGCCGGAACCGGGCCGCCTGCCAATACATTGCGCATCGCCGAAGCAATCAGTTCTGCACGGGTACCGACAATAATTTGCACACTTTGTTTGTTCAGACGAATAACACCAGAAGCACCTAAGCGTTTGGCAACACTGTCATTAACCTGTGCAGAATCTTTCACATTCAAACGCAGACGAGTGATACAAGCATCAATACCCGTCAGGTTATCTGAACCACCGATAGCACCGATGTAGCGACGCGCTAACCCATTAATTTCACTTTCGTTAACTTCTGGATTCTTATCAACGTTGACGTCATAACCATCTTCTTCACTGCCTTCAACAGCCAATTCACGGCCCGGTGTCAGCAAGTTGAATTTTTGGATAGTGAAACGGAAGACCACGTAGTAAATGGCGAAGAACACCAGACCTTGTGGAATCAGCATGTACCAATGTGTAGCCAACGGGTTGCGAGAAGACAGCACCATATCCACCAAACCTGCACTGAAACCAAAGCCCGCAATCCAATGCATACTGGCTGCAATGAACACAGAGATACCGGTCAGCACGGCGTGGATGAAATACAGCACCGGTGCAACGAACATGAAGGAGAACTCAAGTGGTTCAGTGATACCGGTGAAGAAGGCTGCAAATGCACCCGCCAACATGATACCTGCCACTTTTGCTTTATTTTCCGGGCGTGCACAGTGATAAATCGCCAGCGCGGCACCAGGTAAACCGAACATCATAATCGGGAAGAAACCTGCCTGATAACGGCCAGTAATACCGACGATCGCTTTACCGCTATCGATAGACTGTTGGCCACCCAAGAAGTTAGGGATATCGTTGATGCCAGCAACGTCAAACCAGAACACCGAGTTCAAGGCGTGATGCAGGCCAACAGGAATCAGCAAACGGTTGAAGAAAGCATAGATGCCAGCGCCAACAGAACCCATATCTTTAATGTATTCGCCGAAGGTCACTAATGCGTTGTAAATCAGTGGCCAAACGTACATCAGGATGAAAGCCACGACGATCATCAGGAAAGACGTCAGAATCGGAACCAGACGACGACCACTGAAGAAAGAAAGTGCTTTTGGCAGTTCAACACCGCTGAAGCGGTTGTACAACTCAGCTGAGATGATACCGACCAAGATACCCACGAACTGGTTGTTGATTTTGCCGAAGGCCGCTGGAACTTGATCAACCGGAATCTTTTGAATCATCGAGACCGCGGCTGGAGAACACAACGTGGTTAACACCAAGAAGCCCACAAAGCCGGTCAGTGCAGCAGCACCGTCTTTGTCTTTTGACATACCGTAAGCCACACCAATGGCGAACAGCACGGACATGTTATCGATGATGGCAGCACCGGATTTGATAAATAATGCCGCTAGTGCATTATCACCCCCCCAGCTTACTGGGTCTATCCAGTAACCCACCCCCATCAGTATTGCGGCAGCAGGCAGTGTGGCCACTGGGACCATCAAAGCCCGACCTACTTTTTGCAAGTAACTAAGAATATTCACCTTTCCCCCTATTCGTCCGATATCGGACCCTTTAAGTAGTTTATTTAATTGACTCACTACCTTTTAGAAAAACGCATGGCACACTTTTATTTATTCACGGCACGTATTACTCATTGCGGAGTGTAAAAAAATTATTTCGTAACGCAAATTAAAACCCCCTAATATGTGATAAATGTCACCAAAAACCAGTCAAAAAGCACCAATGCACTAGCCATGACACAAAACTTATTTTATCATTCGAAAAATGAACAAAGCATTGTACCAGCGCATCAGTCAAAATCTGAGTTACGCTTAGATGAATGATTCGAACCGCGTAGAGTATAGCCACTATTCGCAATCCAAGAGGTGCAAGATGAGACTTATCCCACTGAAAAACACCACAGAAGTTGGCAAATGGGCAGCACGTCATATCGTTAATCGTATCAACGCCTTTAAACCAACAGCTGACCGCCCATTCGTATTGGGGCTGCCGACTGGCGGCACACCAATGGAAGCGTATAAGCACTTAGTTGCTATGCATAAAGCGGGTGACGTTAGCTTCAAGCATGTTGTTACCTTCAACATGGATGAATATGTCGGCTTGCCGCAGGAACACCCAGAAAGTTACTACACGTTCATGCACACCAATTTCTTCGATCATGTTGATATTCCTGCTGAAAATATCAATCTACTGAATGGCAATGCACCTGACATCGATGCAGAATGCCGTCGCTACGAAGAGAAAATTAAGTCTTACGGCAAGATTCACCTGTTCATGGGTGGCGTGGGCGTTGATGGTCATATCGCATTTAATGAACCAGCGTCTTCTTTAGCTTCTCGTACGCGCATCAAAACGCTGACACAAGAAACCCGTATGGCTAACTCTCGCTTCTTTGGTGGTGATGCAAACCTCGTGCCGAAATATGCACTTACAGTCGGTGTGGGGACATTGCTGGACGCAGAAGAAGTGATGATTCTGGTTACCGGTCATGGCAAAGCACAAGCCTTGCAAGCCGCTGTCGAAGGTAGCATTAACCACATGTGGACCATCAGTTGCCTGCAACTGCATGCCAAAGCCATCATGGTGTGTGATGAACCTTCCACTATGGAATTGAAGGTCAAAACGGTAAAATATTTCCGCGAATTAGAAGCTGAAAACGTCAAAAATCTTTAATAGTTATCAGGGGGCTAAGATGTACGCTTTAACTCACGGCCGTATTTATACCAGCCACGAAGTACTGGATAATCATGCCGTTATCGTGGCTAATGGATTGATCGAACGTATCTGTCCTGTCGATGAACTTCCGGCTGGTATTGAGATACGCGATTTGGGTGGTGCCATTCTGGCCCCCGGTTTTATTGATGTTCAGCTTAATGGCTGCGGCGGCGTGCAATTCAATGATTCTCTTGACGCTATCTCAGAAGAGACATTGGACATCATGCAACGCGCCAATGAAAAATCAGGTTGCACCAGTTTCCTGCCGACACTGATTACATGCAGTGATGAGTTTATGAAGCACGGCGTTAACGTCATGCGTTCATATCTGCAAAAGAAAGAAAATCAACATAAAGCCTTGGGTTTACATCTGGAAGGGCCTTATATCAGCCCACTGAAGAAAGGGACTCACAACCCGGCATTTATCCGTAAACCAAGCGCAGAAATGATTGACTATCTGTGCGCCAATGCTGATGTGATTACCAAACTGACGCTGGCACCAGAAATTGTTGATGCAAAATATATTCGTCAGCTGACGGAGGCCGGTATTCTGGTCTCTGCCGGTCATTCGAATGCAACGTATCAGCAAGCTCGTAAAGGGTTTACTGCCGGCATCCGTTTTTCAACGCATCTTTATAATGCCATGCCATATATTTCCGGTCGTGAACCCGGTTTGATTGGGGCTATTTTTGATACACCAGAAGTCTACACGGGTGTTATTGCTGATGGTCTACATGTCGATTGGGCGAATATTCGTAATGCTAAACGACTGAAAGGTGAAAAGTTAGTACTTGTTACCGATGCCACCGCGCCGGCAGGGGCAGAAATTGATCAATTTATTTTTGCTGGTAAAACAATATACTATCGCGATGGTTTATGTGTAGATGAGAACGGCACCTTAAGCGGTTCAGCACTGACGATGATAGAAGCAGTACAAAACAGTGTTGAACATGTCGGCATCGCGCTGGATGAATCATTGCGTATGGCAACACTTTATGCGGCACGCGCCATTGGCGTGGATAAGCAGTTAGGGAGTATTGAAGTCGGCAAAGTCGCCAACCTAACCGCATTTACCCGCGATTATAAAATCACTAAAACCATCGTTAACGGTGACGAGGTTTTAAAATAAGCGAGTAATTTTATTGATGAGCACTGGCGGACTGTCACAAATTGGTAATGTAGATCTTGTGAAACAACTCAATGGTGCCGTGGTTTATCGGCTGATTGATCAGCAAGGCCCGATTTCGCGCATTCAAATTGCCGACCTCAGCCAGCTAGCCCCCGCCAGTGTCACCAAAATTACCCGTCAACTGTTAGAGCGCGGGCTGATCAAAGAAGTCGATCAGCAAGCCTCTACCGGTGGCCGCCGCGCCATTTCCATCGTCACAGAAAATCGCCAATTTCATACCATCGCTGTCCGTCTGGGCCGCCATGACGCCACCATCACACTGTTTGACATGAGTGGGAAATCGCTCGGTGAAGAGCATTATGCACTACCGGAACGCACCCAAGAGACGCTGGAATACGCTCTCTTTAATGTTATCAGTCAGTTTATCGAAGCCTATCAGCGCAAATTACGTGAGCTGATTGCCATCGCCGTTATTCTTCCGGGCTTGGTTGAACCGAGTAAAGGCATCGTGCGCTATATGCCACATATCAGTGTAAGCAACTGGCCACTGGTCGAAAACCTACAAAACCGCTTCAATGTCACCAGTTTTGTCGGCCACGATATTCGCAGCCTAGCGCTGGCCGAGCACTATTTTGGTGCAACCCGCGACTGTGAAGACTCCATCTTGGTTCGTCTGCATCGCGGTACGGGTGCCGGTATCATCGTTAACAGTCAGATATTCTTAGGCAGTAATGGTAACGTCGGAGAAATCGGCCATATCCAGATTGACCCACTGGGCGAGCGCTGCTATTGCGGCAATTTTGGTTGTCTGGAGACCGTTGCATCTAATGCGGCCATTGAAAACCGCGTACGCCATCTGCTTGCTCAGGGCTATCCCAGCAAATTGACATTGGATGATTGCCACATTAGCGCCATCTGCAAAGCAGCTAACAAAGGTGATTTACTGGCGAGCGAAGTGATTGAGCATGTTGGCCGCTACTTGGGTAAAGCCATTTCTATTGCCATCAACTTATTTAACCCACAAAAAGTGGTGATCGCCGGTGAAATCATCGAAGCAGACAAAATCCTGCTTCCTGCCATCCAAGGGTGTATCAATACACAAGTGTTGAAAAACTTCCGCCAAAATCTGCCCGTCGTCACCTCGCAGCTTGACCACCAATCTGCCATTGGCGCTTTTGCTCTGGCTAAACGCGCCATGCTCAATGGTGTTTTGCTGCAACGGCTGCTGGAAAATCAGAATCCATAGATTTGAAGATGACGGGTATAACCTGCTGATAAGGAAGTTGCATGGTCGATCCCGTGATCGGCCATGTTATAGTGACTCATTGCTGCGGCCGAAAGAGTAATATAAACAATGACAATTAAAAGCGTTATATGTGATATCGACGGCGTATTGTTGCATGACAATAAAGCCATTCCGGGTGCCGATACTTTTCTGGCCCGAATTCAAGAAGCGGGCATGCCGCTGGTCATCTTGACCAACTACCCGTCACAAACCGCTCAGGACTTGGCTAACCGCTTCAGTTCTGCCGGGTTGGAAGTCCCAGAGAGTGCGTTTTATACCTCAGCGATGGCAACTGCCGACTTCCTACGCCGTCAGGAAGGTAAAAAAGCCTATGTGGTTGGTGAAGGTGCGCTGGTTCATGAGTTGTATAAAGCCGGTTTTACCATCACTGATATCAATCCCGATTTTGTTATCGTGGGTGAAACCCGCTCTTATAATTGGGATATGATGCATAAAGCTGCCTATTTTGTTGCCAATGGCGCGCGATTCATTGCAACTAACCCCGATAGCCATGGTCACGGCTTTGCACCTGCTTGTGGTGCATTATGCGCCCCCATCGAGAAGATCTCAGGTCGTAAGCCCTTTTATGTGGGCAAACCTAGCCCGTGGATCATCCGCGCTGCACTGAATAAAATGCAAGCTCACTCGGAAAGTACCGTGATTGTTGGGGATAACCTGAGAACTGATATTTTGGCGGGTTTCCAGGCCGGTCTTGAGACTATCTTAGTGCTGTCTGGTGTGTCGACATTATCTGATATTGAAGCTATGCCATTCCGCCCGAGTCGCGTTTACTCCTCTGTTGCTGAAATCGATATTATCTAAACTCGATTGGCGGTCATGCGTATATGACCGCCACTCTCCTCGTTCGCCACATTCCCTTTTTTGGTGCATTGCACCAAAGTTTCTTGCCATTCCTCCCTGTTTTGGCGCATTTTCTTTTTATGCCCTAAGAACCGCCCCTGCTATAGCAGCAAATCACAGATGCTATAAATTGGCGTGTTTTTTGCATCACTTTCTAACAATTATTCAGATGACTGCATCGTCATGGGGCATAACTTGCATCAATCATAAGCAAGTCTGTAAATAACAGTTCCAGCGATGAACGACTCAAATTCCACATCATCACCGCCAAAGCAGAGAAGTTAGGGAGATTACTATGTGTTCTATTTTCGGGGTCCTCGACCTTAAAACCGACCCCATCGAGTTGCGCAAAAAAGCGCTGGAAATGTCACGTTTAATGCGCCACCGCGGCCCGGACTGGTCTGGTGTGTGGGCAAATGATAAAGCTATTCTCGCCCATGAACGCCTATCGATTGTTGACGTTAATACGGGAGCCCAACCACTGTATAATGCGGCTCATACCCATATTCTGGCGGTAAACGGTGAAATTTATAATCATCAAGCATTACGTCAACAATATGGCGACCGTTATGAATTCCAGACTGGATCTGACTGCGAAGTCATTCTGGCGTTGTATCAGGAGAAAGGCCCAGATTTCCTTGATGACCTGCAAGGCATGTTTGCTTTTGTCTTATACGATACAGAAAAAGACGCCTACCTGATTGGCCGTGATCACTTGGGGATTATTCCGCTCTATATGGGCCACGATGAGCATGGCAACATGTTTGTCGCTTCAGAAATGAAAGCCTTAGTTCCGGTTTGCCGTACCATTAAAGAATTCCCAGCAGGCAGCTATTTATGGAGTAAAGACGGCGAAGTTCGTGAGTATTATCATCGCGACTGGTTTGACTTCGATAACGTAGAAGATAATGTCACCAACAAAATAGAGTTGGCCAACGCATTAGAAGAAGCCGTCAAAAGCCATTTGATGTCTGACGTCCCATACGGCGTGCTGTTGTCTGGTGGACTGGACTCTTCAGTTATTTCGGCTATTACCAAAAAATTTGCGGCTCGTCGGGTAGAAGATGATGAACGCAGTGAGGCTTGGTGGCCACAACTGCACTCTTTCGCTGTCGGCTTAGTCGGCTCCCCAGACTTGCGTGCCGCGAAAGAAGTCGCCAACCATTTAGGCACTGTACACCATGAAATTCATTTCACCGTGCAAGAAGGTCTGGATGCTATCCGCGATGTGATTTACCACATTGAGACCTATGATGTCACCACCATCCGAGCCTCAACACCTATGTACCTGATGTCACGTAAAATCAAGGCGATGGGGATTAAAATGGTGCTGTCGGGTGAAGGTTCTGACGAAGTCTTTGGTGGCTATCTCTACTTCCACAAAGCGCCAAACGCCAAAGAATTGCATGAAGAAACCGTGCGTAAGCTGTTAGCGCTGCATATGTATGACTGTGCTCGTGCTAACAAAGCAATGTCAGCTTGGGGTGTTGAAGCTCGCGTGCCCTTCTTGGATAAAAACTTCCTCGATGTGGCAATGCGTATCAACCCGCAAGATAAAATGTGCGGCAATGGCAAAATGGAGAAACACGTTCTGCGTGAATGTTTTGAATCTTATCTGCCGCACAGCGTTGCATGGCGGCAGAAAGAGCAATTCTCCGATGGTGTGGGCTACAGCTGGATTGACACATTAAAAGAGAAAGCTGCCGAACAAGTCACAGACCAACAGATGGAGACAGCGCACTTCCGTTTCCCATACAACACGCCATCCTCTAAAGAAGGCTACCTGTATCGCGAAATCTTTGAAGAGCTGTTCCCACTACCAAGTGCCGCTGAATGTGTTCCTGGCGGCCCGTCAGTCGCATGTTCATCAGCTAAAGCTATCGAGTGGGACGAAGCATTCAAAAACATGGATGACCCATCAGGCCGTGCGGTTGGTGTACATCAGGACGCCTATAAGTAATCAAGCTTTCATAACTTATTCTGATACTGAGGTCGCCTACGGGCGGCCTTATTTTTTATATGGTATTAACCACTCCAAGAGACAAAGCTCAAGGAGCGCATATCATTATGCTGCAACCCCACCAGTGGAGAGATACATTCCTTTTGCGGGCAAATTCAACAATTAATCAGTATAATTGCTGCTTTAATCGCCAGACTGTTCACAAGCCAAACAAACGAACCCTTTCAGCGCTTTTTTGGGAAAAAATTAGTTGACGCAATTCGGCCATATACGCATAATGCGCCCCGCAACGCCGATGAAGGTAATGCGAAAAAAGATGGCTACGTAGCTCAGCTGGTTAGAGCACAGCACTCATAATGCTGGGGTCACAGGTTCGATTCCCGTCGTAGCCACCATCTTTTTGCGGGAGTGGCGAAATTGGTAGACGCACTAGATTTAGGTTCTAGCGCCGCAAGGTGTGCGAGTTCAAGTCTCGCCTCCCGCACCATTATTCGTTCATCGGTTTGTCACAGCGGATGGGATATCGCCAAGCGGTAAGGCACCAGGTTTTGATCCTGGCATTCCCAGGTTCGAATCCTGGTATCCCAGCCATCTTTTTTACCGGATGGTAGCTGTAAGGCGGCAAAGATGTGCTGTAGTAGTTCTGCATCAGAAAAGAATTGTATTTCAGTTGGGATATCGCCAAGCGGTAAGGCACCAGGTTTTGATCCTGGCATTCCCAGGTTCGAATCCTGGTATCCCAGCCATACAATTTCTTAGCATAAAGATTTTAAGATGGCTACGTAGCTCAGCTGGTTAGAGCACAGCACTCATAATGCTGGGGTCACAGGTTCGATTCCCGTCGTAGCCACCATCTTTTGGGGTATCGCCAAGCGGTAAGGCACTGGATTCTGATTCCAGCATTCCGAGGTTCGAATCCTCGTACCCCAGCCAAATTTAGAAAAGCTCGCTTCGGCGGGCTTTTTGCTTTTCTGAATTTCGTTTTCTTAATTAATCATTGAAGAATTGCAGATTCAGCAGCCTGTAAGCAGAACCAATATCTGTCTACAGGCCAGAATGGGAGTTGTAAGCCTACAGCCCCAATGCATATTTCAGCGCATGTTCTTTAAGCTTACCTGCCCGTTGCGCGGTCATCAGTGCCAGATTACGCACAAATTTTACGGCTGGCAGGTTGTTACTAAATGCCGTGTAAAACACATCCATACCACTTTGCATAATTAAATTATCGGTGCGGCGGCGGCGTTGATAACGCTGCAATACTGGCTCACTGTGCCAAAGCTCAGCTTGTTCACGTGCCTGATTCAATACATCTAGCAGCGCATCGACATCTCGGTAACCCAGATTAACCCCTTGTCCGGCTAATGGATTGATGGTGTGGGCAGCATCCCCCAGTAGAACCAACCCCGGCTGCACATATTGCTGTGCATGGCGACGAACCAACGGGAAAGACCCCGCAGCAATCGCCTTAACCGCCCCCAGACGTGACGGAAAAGCCGCAGCGACTTCCTGACTCAATTGAAGCATCGGCATGGCCTGAAGCTGGCGTATACGCTGTGGACTGTCGTACCAGACCAAGGATGCCCAGTTATCAAACAATGGCAGGAAAGCACGTGGCCCCGTTGGGAAGAATTGCTGCCAGGTCGTATCTTGCTTGGCGGTATCAGTTTCAACGGTGATTAGCATGCATGACTGGCGATACTGCCATCCACTGGTCCCAATACCGGCTAAACGCCGCACCAGAGAGTTGGCACCATCCGCGCCTATCACTAAACGGCCCTGTATCTCTTGCTGTGCATCTAAAGTGACTTTCCAGTGCTCATCTACTCTAACCATGCTTTGTAGCCGTGATGGGCACAGTAGCGTCAAATTTGGGCATTCCTCCATCTGTTGCCACAACGCCAACTGCAAAACTCGGTTCTCGACCATAAAACCCAGCTCAGGTAACGCAAGTGATGTTGCATCAAAAATAACCTGAGAACCCGGTTGCTCCCACGTTTCTAAACGACGGTAAGGGGCATAACGCATCTGTTGAACTCGGGGCCAGACCTGTAACTGCTTTAGTAACGCCACAGAGGCGCAACCAATAGCCGAAACCCGTAAATCCGGTGCACTATTGGTATCAAACGCTGTGGGAGCCTCATGTTCCAGTAATGCCACGGACCAGCCTGTTTGAGCCAATCCCAGCGCAGCAGCGGCACCCACCATGCCGCCCCCCACCACCACAACATCATAATTTGGTTGCGATTTATTCATTTTGGCCATGCTTTTAAAGTGAAAAATAACACCTACACTGGTAAGTGTCTTGTTTGCCCCAAGTGTACCGGATTTTTCACCGCCCATCAGAATAAGTAAGCCGTTATGCGGTGGTCATCGCAGTGGCAAATGACTACAATACCCCTATCACCACGGAGCCTTTGTGCTACCCACTATTCTATTACGGAGCACGGCACGGAGTACCACACCGCGCGATGTGACTTTTAAGATGAATAATTCAATGACTAAAAAACTGCACATCAAAACTTGGGGTTGCCAGATGAATGAGTATGATTCATCAAAAATGGCTGATTTACTGGCCAGCACCCATGGTTATCAGTTGACCGAAATCCCTGAGGAAGCTGATTTACTGCTTCTCAATACCTGCTCTATTCGCGAAAAAGCGCAAGAAAAAGTCTTCAGCTTGCTAGGCCACTGGAAGTTACTCAAAGAGAAAAACCCAGAGCTGATTATCGGCGTCGGCGGCTGTGTTGCCTCGCAAGAAGGTGAACATCTGCGCCAGCGCGCCCCTTGTGTCGATGTGATTTTTGGACCGCAAACCCTACATCGTTTGCCAGAAATGATTAACCATGTACAAGGGACAAATAGCCCAGTCGTAGATATCAGTTTTCCTGAAATTGAAAAATTTGACCGGCTACCGGAACCGCGTGCCGAAGGCCCTACCGCCTTTGTCTCCATCATGGAAGGCTGCAATAAATATTGCACATTCTGTGTGGTGCCCTACACCCGTGGTGAGGAAGTCAGTCGACCAAGCGACGATATCTTGTTCGAAATCGCGCAGTTAGCTGCTCAAGGTGTGCGAGAAGTGAATCTACTCGGCCAAAATGTAAATGCTTATCGTGGAGCCACCTATGATGGCGACATCTGTAGTTTTGCCGAGTTATTGCGCTTAGTTGCTGCTATTGATGGTATTGACCGCGTGCGCTTTACCACCAGCCATCCAATTGAATTTACTGACGATATCATTGATGTTTATCGTGATACGCCAGAATTGGTGAGCTTCCTGCATCTGCCAGTACAAAGTGGCTCTGATCGTATTTTGACGATGATGAAGCGCGCCCATACTGCGCTGGAGTACAAAGCAATTATTCGCAAGCTGCGTCAGGCACGGCCTGATATTCAGATTAGCTCTGATTTTATTATCGGTTTCCCTGGTGAAACTCAGCAAGATTTCGAGCAGACCATGAAACTGGTTACAGACATTCATTTTGATACCAGTTACAGCTTTATTTACTCCTCGCGCCCCGGTACACCGGCGGCAGATCTACCCGATGATGTGTCCGAAGAAGAGAAAAAACAGCGGCTACACATCTTGCAACAGCGAATTACTCAACAAGCGATGGAAATCAGCCGCCGGATGGTGGGTTCCGTGCAAAGGGTTCTGGTAGAGGGCACCTCGCGTAAAAACGTGATGGAGCTGGCGGGTCGCACTGAGAATAACCGTGTCGTGAACTTTGAGGGCACTCCGGAGATGATCGGTAAATTCGTTGATGTGGAAATTGTCGACGTTTATGCCAGTTCACTGCGTGGCATCTTGCTACGTACCGAAGACCAAATGGACCTGCGAGTTCATGAATCACCGCAATCGGTCATTGCGCGCACTCGCAAAGAGAATGAAATCGGTGTTGGCCTATATCAACCTTAATTTAGAGCCACTTCGCAAGAACAGGCACTGCATTGTCAGTGCCTGTTTTATTTTGGCGCGATGTCACGCAGACTCTGACTTTTCAAGTTGCACCAACAGGCCGCTGCTATTTGAATAAAGGCCGAAGAGATGAATTGGTAAGCCGCAAACTTGCGTCAGCGCCCTGCACCATGAATAATTCAGAAATGACATGTATGATTAGCATCATATCCATTAATGATATATTCAACGTTATTAGAGATGTACTCAGGCTTCACACTAAACTGGCCCTAAGTGACCCAGAGGAACGCAGTGACTCAGAGAAATAGTTTGCACGTAGTGACACAAGAAATCTTGCTGGAACCCGCGGATAATCAGCGCCTGCTGAGTTTATGCGGCCCTTTTGATGACAACATTAAACAGTTGGAACGCCGATTAGGTATTGAAATTAATCGTCGTGATAATCGTTTTAAACTAGTCGGTAAGAATATCTGCGTTGTTGCAGCGGCAGATATCCTGCGCCACCTGTATGTGGATACCGCCCCTATTCGTGGCGTCATCCCCGATATTGATCCTGAGGATATCCACCTTGCGGTCAAAGAGAGCCGCGTATTGGAACAAACCGCCGAGAGCGTACCTGACTACGGGAAAGCAGTAAATATCCGTACCAAACGCGGGATGGTGAAGCCACGCACACCTAATCAGGCACAATACATCGCCAATATTCTCGATCACGACATCACTTTTGGGGTTGGCCCGGCCGGGACCGGTAAAACCTATCTGGCGGTAGCCGCGGCAGTTGATGCCCTAGAGCGCCAGAATGTGCGGCGTATTTTGCTAACGCGTCCAGCTGTCGAAGCGGGCGAAAAACTGGGTTTCTTACCCGGCGACCTCAGCCAAAAAGTCGACCCTTACCTGCGTCCACTCTATGATGCACTGTTTGAAATGTTGGGCTTTGAACGCGTTGAAAAACTGATTGAACGCAATGTGATTGAGGTTGCCCCATTGGCATACATGCGTGGCCGTACCCTGAATGATGCGTTTATCATTTTAGATGAAAGCCAAAACACCACCATTGAGCAGATGAAAATGTTCTTAACCCGCATTGGTTTCAATTCCAAAGCAGTGATTACCGGCGATATCACGCAGACTGACTTACCGCGCCACCAAAAGTCAGGTTTAAGACACGCCATTGAGGTGTTATCTGAGGTGGAAGAGCTGAGTTTTAACTTCTTCCATAGTGAAGATGTGGTACGCCACCCTGTGGTTGCCCGCGTAGTCATTGCTTATGAAGCTTGGGAAGCCGCGGAACAAAAACGTAAAGATGCTATTGCCGAACAACGTAAGCGGGAAAGCCATACCCCGTCTGAGCAGGAGGCTCCGTGAGCCAAGTTATTCTCGATTTACAAATTGCCTGCGCTGATAGCCATGGCTTACCTACCGAAGCAGATTTTCAACGTTGGCTGGAAGCGGTACTCCCCCAATTTCAGGAAGTCTCTGAAGTGACTATTCGCTTGGTTGATGAAGCTGAAAGCCATGAACTCAATCTGACTTATCGTGGTAAAGATAAATCGACCAATGTCTTGTCTTTTCCTTTTGAGGCCCCACCTGAAATTGAACTGCCATTATTGGGTGATTTAATCATTTGTCGGCAGGTTGTTGAGCAAGAAGCCATTGAGCAAGAGAAAGCACTATTGGCACATTGGGCGCATATGGTTGTTCACGGCAGCCTCCATCTGCTAGGGTATGACCACATCGTTGACGATGAAGCTGAAGAAATGGAGTCTATTGAAACTGAAATTATGCAAAGTCTGGGCTACCCAGACCCGTATATTTCAGAGAAGGACTCCGAATAATCCCGTCAAAGCGGGTGTACTAATACCCTATTGATCGGGTAAAAATAAAAAGTGATGTCGGCGGTGTGAGTCCACCACTGCCGATAATAATATAATTTGATATAGGTAAACTTAACTAAAACGCCATGAGCGACGACCACTCACAAAACAGCGATAGCCCCAGTCCCAAGAAAGGGTTCTTTACTCTCATTCTTAACCAGTTATTCCACGGTGAGCCTAAAAACCGTGGTGATCTGGTAGAGCTTATCCGTGATTCTGAGCAAAACGATCTGATCGATCCCGATACCCGCGACATGCTGGAAGGCGTGATGGATATCGCCGAGCAGCGCGTTCGGGATATCATGATCCCCCGTTCTCAGATGGTTACATTAAAGCGTAATCAAACGCTGGATGAGTGTCTGGATGTCATCATTGAATCTGCTCACTCCCGCTTTCCGGTGATCAGCGAAGATAAAGATCATATTGAAGGCATTCTGATGGCCAAAGACCTGTTGCCGTTTATGCGCACAGATTCCGAGCCATTCAGCATTGATAAAGTCTTACGGACGGCAGTTGTAGTGCCTGAAAGTAAGCGCGTTGATCGGATGCTAAAAGAGTTCCGCTCCCAGCGCTATCACATGGCCATTGTCATTGATGAGTTTGGTGGCGTTTCAGGCTTGGTGACCATTGAGGATATTCTTGAGCTGATCGTTGGCGAAATCGAAGATGAGTATGACGATGAAGAAGACAGAGATGTTCGTCAGCTTAGTCGGCACACTTATACCATTCGCGCGCTGACACAGATTGAAGATTTTAACGAAGTTTTCAATACCCATTTCAGCGATGATGAAGTAGACACAATCGGTGGTTTAGTGATGCAGGCCTTTGGCCATCTACCTGCGCGCGGTGAAACCATTGAAATTGAAGGTTACTTATTTAAAGTTGCCATGGCGGATAGCCGACGTATTATTCAGGTTCATGTAAAAATCCCGGATGATGCTCCGCAACCAAAATTGGAAGAATAAATCCTCGATGCCTATCGCTTCATACCTCCAACGCCAGTGGGTTCGCGCCCTACTGGCGCTATTTTTTGGCGCCTGCGGGACGCTGGCCTACTCGCCATTTGACCACTGGCCTGCGGCCATTGTTTCACTATTTGGCTTACTCAGCCTGACATTGAACCGTAGTACCAAACAAGCTGCGTTCATTGGCTTCTGTTGGGGTATGGGGCAATTTGGCAGTGGTATCAATTGGGTATACGTCAGCATCTCCGAATTTGGCGGGATGCCGACGGCTATCAACATCTTCCTGGTGGTATTACTGGCCGCCTATCTTTCGCTCTACACCATGCTGTTTGCTGGTGTATTAGCACGATTATGCCCGAGAGTAAGCTGGTGGCGGCTAGCAATTGCCGCTCCGGTGGTGTGGCAACTGACTGAGTTCCTGCGCGGTTGGGTACTGACAGGGTTCCCATGGCTACAATTCGGTTATAGCCAAGTTAATGGCCCACTTCGCGGCATTGCCCCTATTCTTGGGGTTGATGGCATCACCTTTATATTGATGTCTATCAGTGGGTTATTGGTCTATGCCTGCTATCAGCGTCGTATTACTGCGGCGGTTATTGCCATTGCGATGTTACTGTTACCTTGGCCGCTACGCCAATTGCACTGGTTCACCCCTGAACCTGAACGTGCTGTAAATATCGCTATGGTGCAAGGTAATATCGCCCAATCAATGAAGTGGGATCCCAAAGTCCTGCTCAGTACATTACAAATTTATCTGGATGAGACTCGCCCATTTATGGGGAGAGCACCAATTATTATCTGGCCAGAATCAGCAATTCCTGACATCGAAACCGACCAAACGACTTTCCTTACGATGGTCGATGGCCTCATGCGGGCAAACCACAGCAGTCTGATTACCGGTATTGTTGACGCACAGCGTCGGCCAGAGGGTAAAGGTTATCACTTCTTTAACAGTATCATTGTGTTAGGGGATAAAGAGCCATATCAGTACCCAACCCATAACCGCTATAGCAAACACCACTTAGTTCCATTTGGTGAATTTGTACCGCTGGAATCATTACTACGCCCACTGGCCCCATTCTTTGATCTGCCGATGTCATCATTCAGCCGGGGCAGTTATGTGCAACCACAGCTCAATGTCGCAGGCTTTAATTTGACAGCGGCCATTTGTTATGAAATCGTCTTAGGGCAGCAGGTTCGCGATAACTTCAGCCCGGATACTAATTTCTTACTGACTATCTCCAATGATGCTTGGTTTGGGCACTCTATCGGGCCATGGCAACATTTCCAGATGGCACGTATGCGCGCACTGGAGTTGGGCCGCCCTCTACTGCGCTCAACCAATAATGGTATTACCGCGGCTATCGGCCCAAGTGGGGAAGTCTTGGCACAAATTCCACAGTTCACCCAGCAAGTGCTGGAGGTTAAAGTGACACCAACCACGGGTCTTACTCCTTATGCTCGTTTTGGTTCGTGGCCAATGTGGATTATCACCTTGGTTCTTGGAGCGTTGACGCTGTACCGTGCTATCCGTTGTCGTTCAGATAAAAAATAAACTATATCACGGGCATGTCGTTGATATTCCCGCCCTCCCTTGAACTCCCTCATTATCAGTATTGTGAATCGTTATCACTGCTGTTATCTTGCCGCCTAGTACAAATAATTAGCATGATTTGCAATTTGAGAGCCTTATGTCACTGAATCCTGAATTTATTCTCACCACCGAAGCACAATTAAGTGAGCATTACGCCTCCCCTAATCAGAATGTGTTGAAAAAACAGATAGATCATATTGATGATTACGCCAAACAACTGATTGCAGCCGCGCCTTTTGCTGTTTTGGGAACATTGGGCGCCAATGGAATAGACTGTTCGCCAAAAGGTGGGGAGCCAGGTTTCATTCATGTGCAGGACAGTAAAACCCTGATGTTGCCAGACAGGCCCGGCAATAACCGTTTGGATGGTATCCGCAATTTGCTGCATAACCCTTTTATCGGTATTTTGTTCCTGATCCCTGGCTGGACTGAAGGTTTCCGCGTTAATGGCCGAGCAAAAATCTCTGTTGACCCAGAACTCTGCGAACGTTTTAGCCAAAACGGCCAACCAGCACGCAGTGTGCTAGTCATTGAAGTGGATGAGGTCTTTATTCACTGTGGCCGTGCGATTACTTTTGCTGATTTGTGGAATCCAGAGAAACACGCAGCAAAAGAGGCTGTTCCTACCGCGTTGGAAGTCTTTAAAGCTCATCTGGCTATCAACAACCAACAGCTAAGCTAGTCTCCATCAACTGGCAACAGTTAAGCAAACCAGTAGTTTCATGCCTGCTGGTTGGTTTTTGATGAAATAGAACTCCCCTCGAAGACGCCTATAGCCCTCAATTCATGGGGCTATTGCCCTCGTTTTTTCTGTTACTGGCACAAACATTGCATTGTTTGTAACCAAATGGTGTTAGTCATTAGCCATTGTTTTGTCAGTGATGAGTATCACCGCCGCAGGTATGCAAAGCTCAGTTTACATGGGGGAATTGCCACTATTTCCTCGCACATTTATAGGGCATAGCGCGCACCAAGGTAGTGCATTGCTGTTTTATTGCCTCTATTTGGTGCGATTTGCGTCTCAAAAAACAAACATTTATTCATCATTTACATAACAATTGGCTATTTTTTAAAGATAATCTGATACAAGTAACAGCGAAAATAGCGTGTTAACCAACAAATATCTGTGGTTACGCCTATACCACAAAATAAGACGATTTTTCACTTTTCACGTTTTTAACATGACTACATTTTAAGTATCACAACATCGAGCAAGAAAACATTAGGTAAAAAACAACAGCAAAGGAGTTAGACCATGCATATGCGTAAATTGGCGTTAGCGCTACTGTTAGCTGGGATGGCAAGTGGCGTAGCCCAAGCAGAAGAAGCAGCAGCAAAACCAGAGCAAGCCGCAGCAGCTTCAGCTGACACACTGAAGAAGATTAAAGATAACGGCGTTATCGTGGTCGGTCATCGTGAATCTTCCGTTCCATTCTCTTATTATGATAATCAGCAGAAAGTGGTCGGTTATTCGCAAGATTATTCCAATCTGATTGTCGATGCGATCAAGAAAAAACTTAACGCACCGGACTTACAGGTAAAACTGATCCCAATCACTTCTCAGAACCGTATCCCATTGCTGCAAAATGGCACTTTTGATTTCGAGTGTGGTTCAACCACGAATAATCTGGAACGTCAAAAACAAGCTGCGTTCTCTAATACCATTTTTGTTGTTGGTACCCGTTTACTGACCAAAAAAGGTTCAGAAGTTAAAGACTTCAAAGATTTAGCGGGTAAAGCAGTGGTGGTAACCTCCGGAACAACCTCTGAAGTGCTGCTCAATAAACTGAATGAAAAAGATAAAATGAACATGCGCATCATCAGCGCTAAAGACCACGGTGATTCTTTCCGCACATTGGAAAGTGGTCGTGCAGTGGCCTTTATGATGGATGATGCTCTGCTTGCCGGCGAACGTGCTAAAGCGAAGAAACCGGATCAGTGGGAAATTGTAGGCACACCGCAATCTCAAGAAGCTTACGGTTGCATGCTGCGTAAAGACGATCCAGCCTTTAAAGCCCTGCTGGATGAAACCATCGCCACCGCACAAACTGGCGGCGTTGCTGAAAAATCCTTTGATCGTTGGTTCAAAAACCCAATTCCACCGAAAAACCTTAACCTGAATTTCTCTCTGTCTGATGAGATGAAGGCGCTGTTCAAAGCCCCTAACGATAAAGCATTGAACTAACAATAATAATCAGGGTAGGCAATGCTTGCCCTACAGATTGATGATGGACCGATGGCAGGTAAGGACAGGATGCGGGGTGGCCGTTCCCCACTCCGCATTTTTTTGTTAGCCCTCGGGAGGCCGCAACGCATTGAATCATCAGTCATCAGGATGGTTTACCCATCCTTTTAAGGGAGTTTTTTATGTCAATAGACTGGAACTGGGGCATTTTCCTGCAACCTGCCCCTTTCGGTAATACCACCTATCTCGGCTGGATCTGGTCTGGCTTTCAGGTCACGGTCGCATTATCACTATGCGCTTGGGTGATCGCTTTCTTCGTCGGCTCATTGTTCGGTATTTTACGAACCGTACCCAATCGAATCTTGTCAGGGATAGGGACCTGTTACGTTGAGTTGTTTCGCAACGTACCGCTGATTGTACAATTTTTTACCTGGTATCTGGTGGTGCCTGAATTATTACCGACGGATATCGGTATGTGGTTTAAAAGTGAGCTGGACCCGAATATCCAATTCTTCCTCTCATCAATGATTTGTCTTGGCTTATTTACAGCAGCCCGAGTCTGCGAACAGGTTCGTGCGGGAATTCAATCACTGCCTCGCGGTCAGAAAGCGGCAGGTCTGGCTATGGGGTTAACCCTGCCACAGACTTATCGCTATGTTTTGCTACCAAATGCTTACCGGGTGATCATTCCCCCGATGACCTCAGAAATGCTCAACTTGGTAAAAAACTCAGCCATCGCGTCAACAATCGGGCTGGTCGATATGGCGGCACAGGCCGGTAAGCTGTTGGATTACTCAGCTCACGCCTATGAGTCATTCACCGCCATCACCCTTGGTTATGTACTGATCAACGCCGTGATCATGCTGTTGATGCGATTAGTTGAAAAGAAAGTGCAGTTACCCGGCAATCTGGGGAGTAAATAATGTACGAATTTGATTGGAGCTCCATCGCCCCTGCCCTGCCATATCTGCTACAAGGCTTGGCGGTTACCGCCAAAATAACCCTCATCGCCATTGTGTTCGGCATTATTTGGGGCACGGTTCTGGCCGTCATGCGTCTGTCGCCGATAAAAGCCATCAGTTGGTTCGCCACCGCCTATGTCAACGTGTTCCGCTCTATTCCGTTGGTGATGGTGTTGCTATGGTTTTATCTGGTGGTTCCGAGCTTATTACAAAATGTGCTGGGCTTATCACCAAAAACTGATATTCGCCTAATCTCTGCCATGGTAGCCTTTTCACTATTTGAAGCGGCTTATTATTCAGAAATTATTCGTGCCGGGATCCAAAGTATCTCTCGTGGGCAATCCTCTGCCGCCTTAGCGTTAGGCATGACTCAAGGCCAATCAATGAGATTGGTTATCCTGCCGCAAGCTTTCCGCGCAATGGTGCCATTGCTGTTAACTCAAGGGATTGTGTTATTTCAGGATACATCATTGGTGTATGTCCTTAGTCTGGCCGATTTCTTCCGTACCGCCACTACCATTGGCGAGCGGGACGGGACTCAGGTTGAAATGGTGCTGTTTGCCGGTTTTGTGTATTTCGTTATCAGTTTTGCCGCGTCGATGCTGGTTAACTATTTGAAGAAAAGGACTGTTTGATGATTTCCCTGAAAAATGTTTCTAAGTGGTACGGTCAGTTTCAGGTGCTGGCTGACTGCACCACCGAAGTTAAAAAAGGTGAGGTCGTGGTGGTCTGCGGCCCTTCAGGCTCAGGCAAATCAACCTTAATCAAAACCGTTAATGGGCTAGAACCTATCCAAAAAGGCAGCATTACGGTTAATGGTATTGGTGTGAATGATAAGGGAACCAATTTGGCGCAATTGCGTTCCAAAGTGGGCATGGTATTCCAACATTTCGAACTGTTCCCTCACCTGTCTATTATTGAAAACCTGACACTGGCGCAAATCAAAGTATTGAAACGCGATAAAGCGGCAGCACGGGAAAAAGGTCTGAAACTGTTAGACCGCGTCGGTCTTTCTACTCACGCCGATAAGTTCCCTTCTCAGCTATCGGGTGGCCAGCAGCAGCGTGTCGCTATTGCCCGGGCGCTGTGCATGGATCCCATCGCTATGCTGTTTGATGAACCTACCTCCGCTCTTGATCCCGAAATGATTAATGAAGTGCTGGACGTGATGGTCAAACTGGCGTTAGAAGGTATGACCATGATGGTGGTCACTCATGAGATGGGCTTCGCCCGCAAAGTGGCTAACCGGGTGATTTTTATGGATGAGGGGAAAATCGTCGAAGACAGTAACAAAGACGATTTCTTTAACAATCCTAAATCTGATCGTGCCAAAGACTTCTTGGCAAAAATCCTGCACTAGCGCTCTCCTCCTCCCCGCCTTTATCGGGGAGGAAAATATCGAACGTATTCAACAGCATTGAACACAGGGTCGGTATGGAAACCCGTGGCACATGCACTCAACGCATGACTGTGGTCAATGATTGCAAGCTCATGACACTCCGCACGCACGGAGTGTCTCTCTTTATCCCAAACTGATTTTAAGGCTGGAATGGCCGACGATTAAACTGGTCATGCCCACATTTAGGGCACAAAGGCAGCACCTCTGGGGTATAGAAAGCCAAATGGTAATGGCATTTTTCACACACTAGATTCCCCAATCCAACCACCTCACCGCTGTGATAAACCCCATGATGGCTGACATCTTTAAACACCTCGCGCCACTCTAACTGTGTTTTATCCGTAATATCAGCCAGTTCTTGCCACAAACTCTCTTTGATAACTCGCATAAATACACTGTCGGTGAACTCATCTTTGCTTTCTTCATAACTGCGAGCAAACTCTTCCAAATCACGGCGTACTGCCTGAATGATTTGCTCAACTTCATGCCGAGTTAAGTCTTCTACAGCATTCAACCGCTGTTCGGCGCTGTCCACTAGCTTATCGATATCACGTTCACCATTTTTCAAGCGTTCCGTCAGTGATGACACTAACTCACGATAATATTGAGCGACCTTGTTCATACAATCTCCTCGATCCACGGTTGTGATAAAGCAAAAGTTGTGACAAAGAAAATAGGGGCAATCGACTTCTTTCGGCTGATTTTTGTTACCTCGTTGCTGTTATCGGGAAGTCTTCATGCAGATTCTATTGCCTATGATATTAAAGCTAACGTTAATTATTTTAGTCGTAAATGACTGAAGTCACGTCATCATTAGGTTGTTCCTCCCCCACTTTAGTTATTTCTGCCATCCACTGCGCAGAAAAAGCCCTCCACAAGACGCAGAGTGTTGTTGCGGCTGCCGCTTATCAGCTATGCTATGCGGATCTCTCTTTATGATATGAAACAGATGATGCTACAGGCGTAGCTGTTTTTCACTATAGGACCACCGGCCGCCATGCAAGAGCAATACCGCCCAGAAGATATCGAAACGCAAGTACAGCTTCACTGGCAAGAGAAGCAAACTTTTAAAGTCACTGAAGACACCAGCAAAGAAAAATATTACTGCCTATCTATGCTGCCGTACCCTTCAGGGCGCCTACATATGGGGCACGTTCGTAACTATACCATTGGTGATGTTATCTCCCGTTACCAGCGTATGCTGGGCAAAAACGTATTACAGCCAATCGGTTGGGATGCATTTGGCTTGCCTGCTGAAGGTGCTGCGGTAAAAAACAATACCGCGCCAGCGCCTTGGACTTACGACAACATCGAATACATGAAGAACCAGTTGAAACTACTGGGCTTCGGCTACGACTGGGATCGCGAGATTGCCACCTGTAAACCAGATTACTATCGTTGGGAACAGTGGTTCTTCACCAAGCTGTATGAAAAAGGCATGGTCTACAAAAAGACCTCCGCAGTTAACTGGTGCCCGCACGATCAAACCGTATTAGCTAACGAACAAGTGATCGAGGGCTGTTGCTGGCGCTGTGACACGCCGGTTGAACGCAAAGAAATTCCACAGTGGTTTATCAAAATCACTGATTACGCTGACCAATTGTTAAACGATCTGGACACGCTTGAAAGCTGGCCGGAGCAAGTGAAGACGATGCAGCGTAACTGGATTGGCCGCTCTGAAGGGGTTGATATCGTTTTCAATGTCGCTGATAGCGACGATAAACTCTCAGTCTATACCACCCGTCCAGATACCTTTATGGGCGTGACTTACGTTGCGGTTGCTGCGAGTCATCCTCTGTCATTGCAAGCGGCAGCCACTAATCCAGCGTTAGCTGATTTTGTTGCTGAATGCCGTAATACCAAGGTTGCCGAAGCTGAAATGGCCACCATGGAGAAAAAAGGCATGGCAACCGGTCTGTATGCCATCCACCCTTTGAGTGGTGAGAAATTACCAATTTGGGCGGCGAACTTCGTCTTGATGGATTACGGTACTGGCGCGGTGATGGCGGTTCCTGGCCACGATGCTCGCGACTATGAATTTGCATCCAAATATAACCTACCAATTAAGCCCGTTATTTTAGCGGCTGATGGCAGTGAGCCAGATTTGAGTCAGGAGGCAATGACCGAGAAAGGCACATTGTTTAACTCTGGCGAGTTTGATGGTCTGAATTATGAAGATGCCTTTAATGCCATTGCCGATAAGTTGGTTGCTCTGGGTGTTGGTCAGCGGAAAGTGAATTACCGTCTGCGTGACTGGGGTGTGTCTCGTCAACGTTACTGGGGTGCGCCAATTCCAATGGTGACACTGGAAGATGGTACTGTCGTCCCAACACCAGAAGATCAATTGCCCGTTATTCTGCCTGAAGATGTGGTGATGGACGGTATTTCTAGCCCGATTAAGGCTGATCCTGAGTGGGCTAAAACTACCGTTAACGGGATCCCGGGCCTGCGTGAAACAGATACTTTCGATACCTTTATGGAATCGTCTTGGTATTACGCACGCTACACCTGCCCACAATTTGACGAAGGCATGCTGGATCCAGCCGCAGCAAACTACTGGCTGCCAGTCGATCAGTATGTGGGGGGGATTGAGCATGCCATCATGCACCTGATGTATTTCCGTTTCTTCCACAAACTGCTGCGTGATGCTGGTTTGGTTGATTCTGATGAGCCGGCTAAACGCCTGCTGTGTCAGGGGATGGTGCTAGCTGATGCCTTCTACTACACCGGCCCTAACGGTGAACGTATCTGGGTTTCACCGGTTGACGCCATTGTAGAGCGTGATGAGAAAGGCCGTATTGTTAAGGCCAGTGATGCCGAAGGCCATGAACTGGTTTACGCTGGTATGAGCAAAATGTCGAAATCGAAAAATAACGGTATCGACCCGCAAGTCATGGTAGAAAAATACGGTGCCGATACCGTACGTCTCTTTATGATGTTTGCCTCTCCCGCAGAAATGACCTTGGAATGGCAGGAGTCTGGCGTTGAAGGAGCTAACCGCTTCCTGAAACGTGTTTGGCGTCTGGCCTTTGATCACACCGCAAAAGGAGCTACCGCACCACTGGATATTGCCAGCCTAACGGAAGAGCAGAAATCCTTACGTCGTGATCTACACAAAACAATCGCCAAAGTCACTGATGACGTGGGCCGCCGTCAAACCTTCAACACCGCTATCGCTGCAGTGATGGAGTTGATGAATAAACTGGGTCGCGCGCCACAGGAAACCGAGCAAGACCGTGCTCTGCTGCAAGAAGCATTACTGGCAGTGGTTCGTATGCTTTATCCATTCACCCCTCATGTGTGCTTCAGCTTGTGGCAAGCACTGGGTGGCGAAGGTGATATCGATACCGCCCCATGGCCAGTGGCTGATGAGCAAGCGATGATCGAAGACTCTAAATTAGTGGTCGTACAGGTTAATGGTAAAGTGCGTGGACGAATTACTGTGCCAGCCGATGCCACTGAGCAACAAGTGCGTGAACGTGCTGCTCAAGAGCACCTGGTGGCTAAATACCTAGATGGGGTTACCGTGCGTAAAGTAATCTATGTCCCTGGCAAACTGCTTAACCTGGTAGTGGGTTAAGACGAGGAGGAGTTGTGCGACATCGTATTCTGACGCTGTTGCTGGGGTTAGCGGTGCTGGTCACCGCTGGCTGTGGCTTTAATTTGCGGGGCACCACTCAGGTGCCACCTGAACTGCAAAAACTGTTGCTGGAAAGTGGTGACCCCTACGGTCCACTAACCCGTGCGGTGCGCCAACAGCTACGCTTAAGCAACGTCACCATTGTTGATGACCCAATGCGTAAAGATTTACCAGCGCTACGGATTCTCGGCTCTACTGAAAATAAGACCACTGTGTCAATCTTCCAAAACGGTGTTACGGCTGAATATCAGTTGGTGCTGCATGTAAATGCTCAGGTATTAATTCCTGGACATGATATTTATCCACTGCGGGTTAATGTCTTCCGTAGCTTCTTCGATAACCCGTTAACCGCACTTGCGAAAACGGCAGAAGCCGATGTTCTCCGTCAGGAAATGCGTGATCAAGCAGCTCAACAGTTAGTTCGTCAACTCCTGACAGTACATGCTGCGGAAGTCAAAAACGCACAGGAAGAAGGGAGTACGGCTGTCACTACAGGTAGTGCTAAAACGGCCGATGTCAAAGAAATCAACATTGGCAAACCTGCAGTCAGTACCTCAGCCAAATGATTCGTATTTATCCTGAACAACTTGTCGCGCAGCTCCATGAAGGGCTGCGCGCTTGCTATTTGTTGTGCGGTAATGAACCTCTATTACTACAGGAAAGTCAGGATCACATTCGTCGAATCGCGGCTCAGCATGATTTCAGCGAACACTTCAGTTTTGCACTGGATGCCCACACTGAATGGGACAACATCTTTAGTCTATGTCAGGCTCTGAGCCTATTTGCCAGCCGCCAGACACTGCTATTGAGCTTCCCTGAAAGTGGCTTGACGGCACCGATGAATGAGCAATTAGTCAAATTATCGAGCCTACTACACCCTGATATCTTACTGATACTACGGGCAAACAAACTGACCAAAGCACAAGAAAACAGCGTCTGGTTTAAAGCTCTTAGCAAGAACGGTGTCTTTGTCAGTTGCCAAACACCCGAACAAGCTCAACTCCCCCGCTGGGTCAGTGCACGTGCCAAAAGTCTTAATTTGGACGTTGATGACGCGGCCATTCAACTGCTGTGCTATTGCTACGAAGGTAATCTGCTGGCGTTATCGCAGGCACTGGAGCGGCTATCACTGCTTTATCCTGACGGTAAGCTGACATTGCCCAAAGTTGAACAAGCCGTCAACGATGCTGCGCATTTCACACCTTATCACTGGCTTGATGCTTTATTAGCAGGGAAAAGCAAACGCGCTTGGCATATTCTGCAACAATTACAACAGGAAGACAGCGAACCAGTTATTTTGCTGCGTACCCTGCAACGTGAATTATTGCAGTTATTAACGCTCAAACGCCGGATGGAACAGGTGCCACTGCGCACATTATTTGACCAATTCAAAGTCTGGCAGAATCGCCGCCCAATGATGGCTCAGGCGCTACAACGTCTTTCTATGCGGCAACTACAACAAGCCGTTCATTTGTTGGCACAGATGGAAGTCCGCCTTAAGCAGGATTACGGCCAATCAATCTGGCCTGAGTTAGAAACGCTATCTATGCTGATCTGTGGAAAAACATTACCCGAGAGCTTTTTTGATGCCCAATAACTCCCCGACTCGCGCCCTTCATGCCCTGTTCGGCGGTACATTTGACCCCATCCATTATGGTCATTTAAAGCCGGTTGAAGCATTGGCTCAGGAAGTTGGTTTACAACGCATTATTTTATTGCCCAATAATGTCCCGCCCCATCGCCCTCAACCCGAGGCCAATGCACAACAACGGCTGAAGATGGTCGAACTGGCAGTGACAGGCAACCCATTGTTCAGCGTCGATTCACGCGAGTTATTACGCGATAGCCCATCATTCACTATCGATACACTGGAATCACTGCGTAAAGAACGTGGTGCTGAACAGCCTTTGGCATTTATCATTGGGCAGGACTCATTATTGTCACTGCATAAATGGCATCGTTGGGAATCGCTATTGGATATGTGCCATCTGTTGGTGTGCGCCCGCCCCGGTTATTCACAAACATTGGACACAGTAGAATTGCAGCACTGGCTTGAAGCCCATCAGGTCTTTGATCCACAGGTGTTGAGCACACGATCACATGGGGCTATCTATCTGGCAAATACGCCTTTATTGGATATTTCTGCTACCGATATTCGCCATCGGCGTCATCAAGGTGAGAGCTGTGATGATCTGCTGCCGCGAGCTGTCCAGCGATATATTGAGTTACAAGGTTTATATCGAGGCTGAGGGTTTATATCGCGACGCATTGACCCATGTTATACTCCGCCGCTAAATTTCAGGTATTCGCTGAAAACCCCTGTGAAATAACATAAAACAGTTGGCTTTCAGCGGCATCCTGCCGATAAATCAATCATAACCGTTCACTGCCGGTCACTCTCGACGGGTTTTCCCGTGAGACAGTACCTGAGAGCGTTATGGACAGAAACCACCTGAGGGGGAACCTTTGCAAGGTAAAGCACTCCAAGAGTTTGTTATCGACAAACTCGATGATTTAAAAGGCCAAGACATCGTTGCTATTGATGTTCAGGGTAAATCCAGCATCACTGATTGCATGATCATCTGTACCGGGACCTCCACTCGCCATGTTATGGCATTGGCTGATAATCTGGTTCAGGAATCCCGCAAGGCAGGCATGATACCTTTGGGTATCGAAGGTCAGGGTGTATCTGACTGGATCGTTGTCGATTTGGGTGAAGTAATTGTGCATGTTATGCAAGAAGAAAGCCGCCGTATGTATGAACTGGAAAAACTCTGGAGCTAAGCGGTGAAACTGCAACTGGTAGCCGTCGGTACCAAAATGCCAGACTGGGTGCAGACAGGTTTTATGGATTACCTGCGCCGCTTTCCCAAAGATATGCCCTTTGAGCTGGTAGAAATACCCGCAGGGAAAAGGGGCAAAAATGCGGATATCAAACGTATTTTGGAAAAAGAAGGCGAACTAATGCTAGCAGCGGTTGGTAAGAACAACCGCATTGTCACACTGGATATCCCAGGTACACCTTGGGAGACTCCGCAGTTAGCTCAACAATTAGAGCGCTGGAAGCAGGATGGCCGTGATGTCAGCCTGTTGATTGGCGGGCCGGAGGGGTTAGCCCCGGCCTGTAAAGCTGCAGCAGAGCAGAGCTGGTCGCTCTCTCCGTTGACGCTACCACACCCTTTAGTGCGCGTTTTAGTGGCTGAAAGCCTTTACCGTGCCTGGAGCATTACGACCAATCACCCTTATCATCGGGAATAAGCGGGCGATGAATTTGAGTAACATGATGACCCTGAATAGAATGAAGTAAGCTGCGGGATGAAAAAAGAACCTAACCCTTTTCGCGACTATTCGGCTGAATCGGCCCTGTTTGTCCGCCGTGCCCTTGTGGCTTTCCTCGGTATCCTGCTGTTAAGCGGGATATTGGTCGCAAACATGTACAATTTGCAGATAGTCCGTTTCGAAGACTATCGCACCCGTTCCAATGAAAACCGCATTAAACTGGTACCAATCGCCCCTAGCCGTGGCATGATTTTTGACCGCAACGGCACCCCTCTGGCGATGAACCGAACTATCTATCAGCTAGAGCTGATGCCCGAAAAAATCGAAAACCTTTCTGCGACCCTCAATGCACTGCGCCCGATAGTCGATTTGACGGATGAGGATATCGCCAATTTTGAAAAAGAGCGTAAACGCTCACGCCGCTTCACCTCTATTGCGGTAAAAACACCGCTCACCGAGGTGCAAGTCGCCCGTTTTGCCGTAAATCAATTCCGCTTCCCCGGCATTGAAGTCAAAGGTTATCAACGCCGCTTCTACCCCTATGGCTCTGCACTAACCCATGTTATCGGCTACGTCTCCAAAATTAACGATAAAGATGTGGAGCGGTTGGATAAAGAAGGTATCTTGGCTAACTATGCTGCCACTCACGATATCGGCAAGCTGGGTATTGAGCGCTATTATGAATCTGTCTTACACGGCAAAACCGGTTATGAAGAAGTTGAAGTCAACAACCGTGGCCGAGTCATTCGCCAATTGCATGAGCAACCACCTCAGGCCGGTAAAGATATTTACCTGACACTTGATTTGCATTTGCAAACTTATATCGAGCAACTTCTCAGTGGCAGCCGCGCCGCAGTGGTGGTTACGGATCCGCGCACCGGCGGAATATTAGCCTTGGTGTCAAACCCAAGTTATGACCCGAACCTGTTCGTTGATGGCATATCTAACAAAGATTATCAGGGGTTATTGAACGACCCAAATCGCCCACTGATTAACCGCGCTACTCAAGGTGTTTACCCTCCTGCTTCGACGGTAAAACCTTATATTGCCGTTTCTGCGCTCAGTGCTGGCGTGATCAATAAAAACACCAGCTTGTTTGATCCCGGTTGGTGGCAATTGCCAGGCTCCGAAAAGCGTTTCCGTGACTGGAAAAAGTGGGGCCATGGCCGGTTGAATGTCACCAAGGCGCTAGAAGAATCTGCCGATACCTTCTTCTACCAAGTAGCCTATGATATGGGGATTGACCGCTTATCCTCATGGATGAGCAAGTTTGGTTACGGTGAATATACTGGTATCGATTTATCCGAAGAGCGGGCGGGTCTCATGCCAACCCGTGAATGGAAACAAAAGCGCCATAAAAAACCTTGGTATCAAGGGGATACAATCCCAGTGGGTATCGGTCAGGGATATTGGACGGCAACGCCTATCCAGATGGCAAAAGCGTTGATGACACTAATTAATGATGGGGCCGTTAAAACACCTCATTTGCTGCAAAGCACGCGCATTGATGGCGCATTAGTCCCTTATAAACAAGAAGATACAACCCAGATAGGGGATATCCATTCGGGTTACTGGGAAATTGCTAAAGATGGCATGTATGGTGTAGCCAACCGTCCAAACGGAACTGGTCGTAAATTCTTTGAGGGGACTCCCTATAAGGCGGCAGCTAAATCGGGTACCGCGCAGGTTTACAGCTACGAGACCTATAATGCCCATAAAGTGGCGGAACATTTGCGTGACCATAAGTTGATGGTCGCGTTTGCACCTTACGAAAACCCGACCGTCTCAGTCGCCATGATTTTAGAAAACGGCGGTGCAGGGCCAGCGGTGGGGACGATTACCCGCCAAATTCTCGACCACATTTTGTTGGGCGATAACAATACTGAATTGCCGGATGCCACCCCCCTGCCTCCGGGCGTCGAAGCCGACTAGTTGAAGCGGATTAAGGTAACTCATGACTGATAATCAACAAAAGGGTTCGTTGTGGTACAAAATGCACATCGACCTGCCGTTTCTGATTTGCGTACTGGCTCTGCTGGCTTATAGCGCTTTTGTCATGTGGAGTGCCAGTGGGCAAGACATAGGTATGATGGAGCGCAAGGTTGGCCAAATTGCCATGGGCCTAGTTGTTATGCTGGTGATGGCGCAGATACCGCCTCGCGTCTATGAAAGCTGGGCGCCTTATCTCTATTTTGTGTGCGTAATCTTACTGGTGTTGGTTGATGCATTTGGGCAAATAAGTAAAGGGGCACAACGCTGGTTAGATCTGGGTTTTATTCGTTTCCAGCCCTCTGAGATTGCTAAAATTGCAGTTCCGCTGATGGTCGCACGCTTTATGAACCGTGATGTCTGTCCGCCCTCATTGAAAAATACGGGTATTGCGCTGATTTTAATCTTTATGCCTACCTTACTGGTTGCGGCTCAACCCGATCTTGGCACCTCTATCCTGATTGCCGCTTCTGGTCTGTTTGTATTATTCCTTTCAGGTATGAGTTGGCGTTTAATTGCCATTGCTGCTGTGCTCGTTGCTGGATTTATTCCTATTCTCTGGTTCTTCCTGATGCACGGCTACCAACGGGATCGTGTAATGATGCTGCTGGATCCAGAGAGTGATCCACTTGGGGCCGGTTATCATATTATTCAGTCGAAAATAGCCATCGGTTCGGGTGGGTTATCAGGTAAAGGCTGGTTGCACGGAACACAATCACAGTTGGAATTTTTGCCAGAGCGTCATACTGACTTTATCTTTGCTGTACTGGCAGAAGAGTTGGGGTTAATTGGTGTACTGGTGCTGCTGGCACTTTATCTCTGTCTTATCATGCGTGGTTTGGTGATTGCTGCCCATGCGCAGACGACCTTTGGCCGGGTGATGGTCGGCGGATTAATGCTGATACTCTTTGTATATGTGTTTGTTAACATAGGTATGGTCAGTGGAATTTTACCTGTAGTTGGCGTACCTTTGCCTTTGGTCAGCTACGGAGGCTCGGCGCTGATAGTCCTGATGGCCGGGTTTGGTATCGTGATGTCGATACATACTCATCGAAAAATGTTATCTAAGAATTTATAGAGGTGAGCAATGCGTAAGGAATGGCTTTGGGCAGGCATCGCAGGCGTGCTGCTATCAGCATGTACCAGTCAGCCCCCGGCACCGCAGCAACAAGTGCAGCAGACATACAATGGCCCAGTTGAAGAAATTGGTGGTGCGGAACCCCGCTACGAGCCTTTTAATCCTAATTTTAATCAGGATTACAAAGCGAATGGTCAGTCATACACCATCGTCAAAGATCCACAAAACTTCACTCAAATTGGCTTGGCTGCTTGGTATGGTGAAGAAGCGAATGGCAATTCCACCGCGACTGGCGAAATTTTTGATCCCAATGCGCTGACCGCTGCCCACCCAACCCTGCCTATTCCAAGCTATGTGCGCGTCACTAACGTCAGCAATGGCCGCCAAATTGTCGTCCGCGTAAATGACCGTGGCCCTTATACTCCGGGCCGGGTCATTGATTTGTCCAAAGCCGCTGCCGACCGTTTAAATATCTCAAATAATACCAAGGTAAAAATTGATTTTATCAATGTGGCACCCGATGGTTCATTATCTGGTCCCGGCATGGTCGGCACGACTATTGCCAAGCAAAGTTATGCGTTACCTAGCCGCCCGGATCTGACCTCCGGTGGCATGGGAACCCCTATTCAGCAAGATGCTCCGGAAGTGAGTGCGCCAGTGCGTCCGATCGATAACAGCAATTTGTCAGGTGCTGATGCCACACAACCCGTTGCCCCACAAAGTAGCGGTTTCCTACGCGCCTCAACACCGGTACCGGCTGGGGTGCTGGAAAGTTCAGAACCGGCGCTGAGTAGCGCCACTCCCACAGTGAATTCTGAACCCGTCAGGCCACCAGTCGTTGCTAATCCAGGCCCTGTGACCTCATCAGCGGCGACCACCCCATCAGCAGCCACAGCAACATCTGGCAGCTATGGGTATGTGGTGCAAGTGGGGGCATTGAGTGATGCACAGCGCGCACAGACCTGGCAACAGAGTTTGAGTCAGCGTTTTGGTGTGCCGGGGAAGGTTGCGACCAATGGTAGCGTACATCGTGTCCAGCTTGGGCCGTTCAGTACTCGCCAGCAAGCTGTGGCGCTTCAACAACGCCTGTCGAGTGAAGCACAACAGCAATCATTTGTCGTCGCGGCGCCATAAATGATGTTCCAAGGTATAGACATACCTTGTAGCAATTTAAGGTCGGTCTGGTAGAAATAACCGTAACTCTCTGTACAAACAGAATGTTACGGTTGAAAACATAATCATAACCGCGTAGAGAAATCTGCCGGTAAAAATGCATAAACGCCACATGGGTGTATATCCAAATTTATTGATGCTGCGGGGAGGTGAAAGCTGCGCCCTGCAATATCAATGAAGAAGGGTATGTTATAGTGTGGCATGTTCTTAACTTACTCCCACGGATGTTGTTGTCCTGATCATGAAATATGTAACTACTTCTCGCATTATCAAGAGCCTGGCGCTCGGCACTGTTATTGTTATGAGCGCAGCGTCTGCTGCAAACGCTGATGACGTCAATCTGAAAACCATGATCCCCGGCGTTCCACAAATCGATGCGGAAGCCTACATTCTGATTGATTACAACTCCGGTAAAGTTTTGGCTGAAATGAACGCAGATACGCGTCGCAACCCAGCCAGTCTGACTAAAATGATGACCAGCTATGTTATTGGCCAGGCCATCAAAGCAGGTAAAATCGGGCCGGAAGACATGGTTACCGTGGGCAAAGATGCATGGGCGACCGGCAATCCTGAGTTCAAAGGTTCCTCGTTGATGTTCCTAAAGCCCGGCGACCGTGTGCCCGTGTCTAAGCTGACCCGCGGCATCAACCTGCAGTCAGGTAATGATGCTTGTGTTGCGATGGCCGACTACGTGGCGGGTAGCCAAGATTCATTCGTTAATCTGATGAACAACTACGTTAACGCTTTAGGCCTGAAAAACACGCATTTCAAAACGGTTCACGGTTTAGATGCTGACGGCCAGTTCAGTTCTGCCCGTGATATGGCGCTGATTGGTCAGGCACTCATTCGTGATGTGCCCGATGAATATGCCATTTATAAAGAGAAAGAATTTACGTTCAACAATATCCGCCAGACCAACCGCAATGGTTTACTGTGGGATACTAGCTTAAACGTTGATGGCATTAAAACTGGCCACACCGAAGCTGCGGGCTACAATTTGGTGGCATCAGCAACTGATGGGCAAATGCGTTTGATTTCAGCCGTACTGGGGGGTCATACCTTTAAAGGCCGTGAAACTGAAAGCAAAAAACTGCTGACTTGGGGTTTCCGTTTCTTTGAAACTGTTGCACCGCTGAAAGTGGGTAAAGAATTTGCCTCTGAGCCGGTCTGGTTCGGCGACAGTGATCGTGTGCAGTTAGGGGTGGATAAAGACGTTTACCTGACTATCCCTCGTGGCCGAATGAAAGACCTGAAAGCCAGCTATGTACTCAATACACCTGAAATTCATGCCCCTCTGGCGAAGAATCAGGTTGTCGGAACAATTAACTTCCAGTTGGATGGCAAAACCATCGATCAACGCCCATTAGTGGTGATGAACGAAGTGAAAGAAGGCGGCATCTTTAGCCGCATGGTTGACTACATCAAGCTGATGTTCCACCGCTGGTTCGGTTAGTCCTCTGATTTCACCCTATAGATTTCAAGAGTACAACTCACTTGAAAGATGATGGGAATACTTGAAAATCAGCAAGCCAGCCCCATATTAAAAATAATATGAAACTCCCGCTCTGGCGGGAGTTATAATTTTAGAGTCGGATGCTTTAATCCTAATCTGGTCCGGCGACAACCCAGGAGCGCACATGAAAACTAAACTGAACGAACTGCTTGAGTTCCCTTGTTCTTTTACCTACAAGGTAATGGGCATTGCTGAACCTCAGCTGGTTAACCAGGTGGTTGAAGTGGTACAGCGCCATGCTCCGGGCGATTATACCCCGCAGGTAAAACCGAGCAGCAAAGGCAACTATCACTCTGTTTCCATCACCATCACAGCAACTCATATTGATCAAGTGGAAACGCTGTATGAAGAATTGGGCAATCTGGAATTAGTGCGGATGGTGCTGTAATTTAGCCCATTTGGCCTGCTGACAAAATATCCCATCAATTCAACACCGCCTCATATAATGGCCTGGACAGCAACGCTCTCTGGGCCTTATTTTTGTCTTTTTCCTTTTAAACAATATCGTTATCCCTGCGAATTAAGCGGTAGATTTGTGTTTAAAATATCAAACTGATTTTTAAAATGTCAAAATAGTGGCCCCACACTGCTGGGCTGGTATACTGACGCCACCATTTCTGTAACCAGATGATGCCTCGCTTGCAACAACACAAGATCATTTTACGCCAGCTCGGGTTACAACCCTATGCCCCCGTATCTCAAGCCATGCATAACTTCACTGAGTTTCGCACTGCTGCCAGCGCGGATGAAATCTGGCTGGTTGAACATCAGAAAGTCTTTACTCAGGGTCAGGCCGGAAAAGCCGAACACGTATTAATGCCCGGTGATATACCGGTTATCCAAAGTGACCGCGGTGGGCAAGTCACCTACCATGGCCCCGGCCAGCAAGTCATGTACATCATGATTGATCTCAAACGCGCCAAATTGGGTGTGCGGCAGTTAGTCACCGCCATTGAGAATACCGTGATACAAACGCTTGCCCATTTGGGTATTGAGTCGCAAGCTCGTCCGGATGCGCCTGGTGTCTATGTCGGCCAGCAGAAGATATGCTCGCTTGGATTGCGCATCCGTCGGGGATGTTCATTTCATGGTCTGGCATTAAACATTGCGATGGATCTGGAACCCTTCCAGCGCATTAATCCCTGTGGCTATGCCGGTATGCAGATGACTCAGGTCAGCGCATTGAAAATAGGTACCACTGTTGCTGATATCCAGCCGATATTGGTGCATGAATTTACCCGTCAGCTAGATTATCCCGAGGCAGAACAACAGCCTTGGTCGCTGGCGGACTATGTATCATCCGACACAAAATAAATGACCCAACCACAGCCACTAACACTTACAAAATTGGGGGCTGAATGACGTGGGGCAAAGATGATATAATTTTTAAACAATTTTCAAATATTTTTTAACGAACGCCACATCCCGTTGAATTTAATGAAAAATCTCAAATTGAGAGATTCAGAACTGGAACCAGCACGATTATGAGTAAACCGATTCAGATGGAACGCGGCGTCAAATACCGTGACGCAGATAAAATGGCGTTAATCCCGATTAAAACCGTGGTTACCGAACGTCAAGAGCTGCTACGTAAACCCGAATGGATGAAAATCAAGCTCCCTGCTGACTCCAGCCGTATTCAGGGTATCAAGGCAGCAATGCGTAAAAATGGTCTGCACTCGGTTTGCGAAGAAGCATCCTGCCCTAACCTGTCGGAGTGTTTTAACCACGGTACCGCGACCTTTATGATCCTTGGCGCGATCTGTACCCGTCGTTGTCCATTCTGTGACGTCGCCCATGGTCGTCCGGTGACACCAGATGCCAATGAGCCGGAGAAACTGGCCCAGACCATTAAAGATATGGGGCTGCGTTATGTGGTTATCACCTCTGTTGACCGTGATGACCTGCGCGACGGCGGTGCCCAGCATTTTGCCGATTGCATCTCCGCGATACGTGCCAAAAATCCAACCATTAAAATTGAAACACTCGTGCCTGACTTCCGTGGTCGTATGGATCGTGCACTAGATATTTTGACCGTGACCCCACCAGATGTGTTTAACCACAATTTGGAAAACGTTCCTCGGGTATATCGACAGGTTCGTCCAGGGGCTAACTATGAGTGGTCGCTTAAATTATTAGAGCGCTTTAAAGAAGCGCATCCTGAGATTCCAACCAAATCGGGTTTGATGGTTGGTTTAGGTGAGACCAATGCCGAGATAGTAGAAGTGATGCGTGATTTACGCCGCCACGGAGTGACCATGTTAACGCTGGGGCAGTACTTGCAACCTAGCCGTCACCATCTACCGGTACAGCGTTATGTCAGCCCAGCAGAGTTTGATGAGATGAAAGCTGAAGCTATGGCTATGGGCTTTACCCATGCCGCTTGTGGCCCGTTCGTTCGCTCCTCTTATCATGCCGATCTGCAAGCAAAAGGATTGGAAGTCAAATAAGCAAATCGGGTCTGAATAGACGTTTTGACCTGAGTAACTGAAATAATTTATTACACCTTAGACAACCAATAAATAAAAACGGATTTCCAGTGGAGATCCGTTTTTTTGTTATCCGCTATTATGCCGTGGCATGATAATACGCGAATCAAAAGATGATGAGTCTACCGGGATAACCGAAATAGAGGCCCTCTCCGTGAGTACAATCAGTCTTTATGCTCGTTTGGCGGTGTTATTTTGGTATCGATTGCTGCTTTAGATTCAGCCGTCGTACTCGCCGATGGCGCATCATCATTGCCCATGGCCTTTTTAAAGCCTTTCAGAGCGGCACCTAAGTCTGCCCCAAGCGTACGTAATTTGCTGGTACCAAACAACAATACGATTAATATGCCGACGACCAGCAATTTGGTAATACTGATACCTTCCATACTCACCTTCTTGGTTAGCACTGTTCATTTAATCATGGGCTATTTACGAATAAATCACCGATTAAAACAACAGTAATATGTAACAGATTTAGTTAGTGAACTATGATTTATTCAAGAGTCTATGCATCCTGATTTTTGACTCATTCCGGATGAGACATTGCCGTTAACATCCCCCTAAAGCAGAAAAAACGAGGGAACCGCCAATTGCCTTATTCAACGAGAATAAATACCCGCCGATCAGGATTAAGTTTTGCTAAAAGGACTTATTTACCACGAGCATTTGGCTTAGGCATTGGTATGTTTTGTGTCGGCTCAGTACTCTACACACAAAATGCTTCATTATGGTTATGGCTCGCACTCGCTACTAATGGATTGATCTGGCCACATATTGCTTTTTTGCTAGCCTTGCGCTCAGAACAACCGTTCGAACAAGAAATAATAAATATGAAAATAGACTCGGCACTCGGTGGTGTCTGGGTCGCAATAATGTCATTCAATGCTCTACCATCGGTCGTTATTCTCTCAATGATGAGTATGAATAATATAGCTTCTGGCGGGAAAAACGTTTTTTGCAAAGGACTGGCATTACAAATTGCCTGTAGTTTACTGACTGCATGGATATTTAATTTACCCTTTAAGCCAGAGACCTCGCCGCTCCAAGTTTATGCCTGCTTACCCATGATAATTATTTACCCTTCCCTGCTTGGATTAGTAACCTATAGAACAGCAAAACGTTTGGCCGAAAATAAAGAAGAGCTTTTACGCATTAGTGTAAGAGATGGATTAACGGGCTTGTACAACCGCAGACATTGGGAACATCAGCTACATAATCAATTTGATAGTTGTCGTCGTTACCAACACGGTGCCACACTGATTTTACTTGATATCGATAACTTTAAGTCTATCAACGATACTTTTGGTCATGCCGTCGGCGATGAAGCCATTACCGTTCTTGCAGAAGAGTTATTATTAGGACTGCGAGCCATTGATATTGTTGGTCGCTATGGTGGGGATGAGTTTGGTGCTATTTTGCCAAATACGACGGCGGAGCAAACGCGGGAAGTATTAATTAGGATTCAAGAAAAACTGGCAGATTTAGTTTTTACCCAAGCCCCTCCATTGCAACTTAGAGTCAGCGCTGGTATTGCCGACTACCGGCACGACATGATTAACTATCAACAATGGCTGAAAGCGGCTGACTCTGCGCTGTATGTGGCAAAAGATAATGGCCGAAACCGTATTGAATTGGCGAGCTGAACAAGGCACTTAATACAGGTGCCAATAAAAATAGGTATTTATGTTTAATACATTAATTGCAGTATTTATTGGTGGGGGCATGGGTAGCGTTGCCCGTTGGCTGGTCAGCATGAAGTTAAACAGCTTATCAAGCAATCTTCCGGTGGGGACACTCATTGTAAACCTACTTGGCGCTTTTATTATTGGCCTAACATTAGCGCTATTTACCCGTATTGCGCACATTGATCCCGTTTGGAAGTTATTAATTACTACTGGATTTTGTGGGGGGCTGACTACATTTTCAACTTTCTCAGTTGAAGTTGTTTATTTAATTCAGGATGGGAAATTGGCATGGGCGGCTGGCACTATTTTACTTAATCTGGCCGGCTCACTCGCCATGACGATGCTGGCTTTTATGCTGGTTAATTCTTTTGTCAGTCAATGAATTTGCTGAGAGTCGTGTCTTAATGTTTTCTTAATCTTCGCATCGGATACTGGTCACCAGAACAGTTGGTCAATGGGGCAACTGATGCGCAGGATAAGATTTATGTTTAGTTTACCCAAAACAAGGGTTGAATGGTTGACAGTGATTTTTTGTCTGTTTATCACCACTGCTTTCTTGAAAATATATCTCTTTTAATTGCAGATCTTTCTGGTTGCGTCCCAACGCCACAAATAAAAACCCGCCTATTGAGGCGGGTTTTAAGAGATATGGGCTACTTAGATAGCGATAACATTAGCAGCAGATGGCCCTTTGGCACCGCTTGTGATTTCAAATTCTACACGCTGGCCTTCAGCAAGAGTTTTGAAACCGTTGCTTGCGATGGCTGAGAAATGAACGAAAACGTCCTTGCTGCCATCTTCTGGGGTGATGAAACCAAAGCCTTTAGCTTCATTGAACCACTTAACGCTACCTTTAATCTTAGACATCAAACTTACCTTTACGTGAATGTTGGACACAAAGTGTGTGTCAGATACAGTACAGCAATAGAACCGTTTTTTGTCCACGGCAGGGATCACAAAAAACAGAGAAAAAGTGAAAAGCCGCCTTTTTTTGCTCAATTTATAGCACAGAAATCCATATTTTTTTCTTTTACGACTCACCTTCACTGCTGTCCAAAAGCACCGTTAAACCACCAGACTGTATCTGAAAGCGATTCACCTGTATTATACTTACCCATTGGATACGCTAATATGAGATGCATGATGAACGGTAGAATAACAACTTTTTTTGAAGATAAAGGTTTTGGTTTTATCACCGATGAGAACGGAGATAACCGTTATTTTCACGTTATTAAAGTTGCTAATCCCGAGATGATCAAAAAAGGCGCGGAAGTGACTTTTGAGCCAACAACCAACACTAAAGGTTTATCTGCTTATGCGGTGAAAGTGGCTATTGAGAGTAAATATATATTCATAGCCAATGAGAGAATCAAACTCACTAGCATCAAATCATTCAATACCTTCACCAAAGAAGTTCCTGCGCAGGCTGAAGTTGATAAAGCCAACACCATCCTCTCAGTCAATTTACTGATGAATAAGATCCGGCCGCAGGAAGAAGATATTTCAGAAAAAACGGTACCACTAAGAATGTTGTCGATAACCACATTCCAAAATATAACTTATACATTTTCTGAACATGAAGTTGATATCGACAGTACGATTGCTAAGTTGAAGTGCATTTAATATTGGATACGGTTTTTACTGAAACCGCTTGAAATCATAACCAACCAACAGCCCCAAATATCATAATACTGGGGCTGCCCGGGTCCCTCCCCCGGGAATCTGATGCTGGCATCCCTGCCTGCAAGCATAAGAAAATCCCTTTGGTATTCTCTGGTGTTGACGGCAAAAGTAACTAAAAATCCAGTCCATTCTTCATACTAACTATTTGAACATAAACATTTTAATTAACTCTACATCAGTACGAGCACCCAACTTTTTCATCGCAGACCTTTTTTGCCCACTGACTGTCTTTTCACTCTTTTTCAAAATTCTGGCAATATCACCGCCCGAAAAACCCTCGTTAAACAACTTCAACACAATATTTTCATTCGGTGTTAAATATTGCCGCTCTGCTGATTCCAGACTTAGTACTTTGGTCACTTTGCGCTCAGTAAAATTATCTTTAATGCCACGGAGCCTACGTTTAAGCACAGTAGTAATCTTGTTAGTCGCTGTATCGACAGAATCTTCTCGGAAGATCATAGTGACATTGCTAAATCTTGGGATACCCTGCAAAAAGCTATTCAATCTGGCATCACAAATCAAAAACACATCAGCTTCTGATGGTGCCTTATCCAGACGTTTTAACGCTTCAAAAAAACTAAACTCATCAACCCCAATAAAAATGACATCAGCAGAATAAAATGCTTTCCGATAGAATTTAATCTCTTTTTTAAATCCTAATGATGTGAATATCTTTTTTACGATAGCTACCATACCTAAAGTTTGATATTTATCGTTATCAACTATCATACAACTTATCATATTGGCCACACCCGTTAGTGCTTCAGCACCCTATGAATTGGTAACTCACATCTGTTTGTGATGTAATCAAATAGCATTACAAATTATAAAGATAGCCTAGTTCATACCCTACTTTTGAGTAGACCATAGGGGGGGTGGAAGATATATAGGATGTCAACACCGGAGAGTGTAGGAAACGTCTTTTTCTCTAAGAAATATTTCCTGATGCTTTATTTAAAATTAAGTTTCCATTACGTGACAGAATTGGGATTATATGTAAAAATACAAGAATATTAGTAGCCTAAATAGGATGGTTTAGATGCTAGACCTAAGCCCTATGAAGCTGAACATCTCATCTAACCCTATTCTAAGTCAGACTACTTTATGAGAAACGTAGGTTTACATGCCCTAAAAACGTTAAGCTGTTTTTCTGCTGTGACTTTTTATTCTGCCAGCAAGACTTGTACAGACCAGTGTTTTTTAGGTGGCGAAGTGATGGCCGTACTGTATTTTTTATCGATCATCGCCACTCCTCTATTTTTTATGATTATTGGTTACATCGACTCAAATGATGAGATAGATCAACAAGATATCCTGAGAAAATTAAAATCTATAATCAGTATTATTATCTTCTGGAACGTACTTTTCTACTTTATCAATGAAGATGGTTTTAAGCGAGGATACTTCTTACAAAGCTGGCTTTTATTCAGCATTGCCATTATTTACCTTATTAACCCAATAATTTCAAAAGTGTTAAAAAGTAACAGAACGGCAATAATAACCCTTTCTTGTTTGGTTATATTCTCCATTTCTATTGACCTCATCAGTGCTTTCAGTGAAAGACCTTACCTGATTGATTTTCCACAATACTTTAGATTGTGGACCTGGATTTTCTATTATATGACGGGTAGATTCCTCTGGTCGAAGGTCTGCCAAAAAATAACAAAAATGCCGCGGGTACTGCTTACAGCTAAAATACTCCTTATCCCGACAGCAATCTCGATGTATTACTATGAAAGTTTTATGTCGATACATGTATATAAAACAGTGAATGCAGGGTACTTCCTCGATAACTTGCATGTTTTAATACTGAGTTTATGTTTATTTGTCATATTTGATAACTTTGATACCCAATATGAATGGATAAAGAAAACATTAGCTTATATCAGCCCATCCATGATCGGAGTTTATATTCTGCATGATGGGATTTTCTACTTTATTGCCAGCGCATATAACTTATCGGATGTGACACTGAGATTCACTCTGCTGTTATCCGTATTCGCAGCATCGGTATTGTTATCGCGGATTTTATTACTCAATAAGTATACATCGCGCTTTATCTCATTTTGATTGATACGACCTCTGCTCACATCACAAGATGTGTCGTATCATCAAAACAGAGAAAATGGGCTAATCCTATACAAACTCATTGAGGTAATAATGGCCGTCACTGTTAACAGCGAAAAATAACATACAGGCTTCCCGTCACAGATTTAATATCGAAAAGTGAAGGTGTTAAGTTAAAGCAATACCTTTATTGCAGAAATCAACTCATGGATGACAACAGCCCTATTCACTGAATTTGAATTAGGGTCAGTGTGTTACCAAATACAGCCCCAGTGTCAATATAGAGCTGATTTTTAAATAGTGATGGTGTGACCAGAGGCGTATGACCAAAAATAAACTTATCCGCCCCCACAATTTCCTGGCTCTCCCCTTTCATCGCCGCATTCAAGCGCTTACGGTTCCATACAACTAATTGTTCGCTAACTGGTTTACCGTAAACATATTCATCAGCGGGGTAATCTGCATGAGCAATAACATATTTCCCACTGTCAGTATTTACTTCGATCACTAATGGCAATTCTTCCGCCCGTTTAATCAAGCGCTCTGCCTGATGTTTCTGGCTCTCCTCCAATAAGAAAAACCACCGCCCGCCATTTGCAATCCAAGTATCCGGTTCTCCACCTGCTAGCACATCAAGGGCCATTTGCTCATGATTTCCGCGAACTGCGCGGAACCAATAGGCGTTGAGCAGCTCATAGCATTCAATATTCTGCGCGCCACGGTCGGCAAGATCTCCGACTGAAACGACAAGATCTGACGCTCGCTCAAATTGCACACTGTCTAAAGCATTCATCAGTTTTTTATAACAACCATGAATATCTCCGACGATAAAGATACGTCGGTATTCGCTGCCATTAATTTTCTGGTACATAACAGGCTCCACAGTCAGTGCATTGCCTAATATTAACCTTAGTTGAATTGCATGCTTTATGAGCAAGTAGCGCGAGAGTTCAGCAAAAAATAGGGGCAAGATTGTGACCATCAGCACATGTACATACTTTTATCCACTTCAAGGGTGTCATGCCTGTACTCCCATCGGCGCATTTGGTCAAATGAAGTGTCGAGTGAAAGCCCTACGGCCTCACTTCAATCTGGCATGACGATGAGGAAACACGATGTCTATCTCCGCACGAAATCAGTTAGCTGGAACAGTACATTCCATTATTGAAGGCTCGGTCAATGATGAGGTCGCTCTCTCTTTAGAAGGAGGAGAAAAGCTAACCACCATAATAACCAAAACCAGCTGTAAAGCATTAGGTTTGGCTGTAGGTAAACCTGCAATTGCCTTGATCAAGGCACCTTGGGTTATTTTAGCGTCGCTGGATTGCGGTTTGAATTTTTCTGCTCGCAACCAATTTACCGGCAAAGTTCAAACCGTCACTAAAGGGGCCGTAAACTCAACGGTTCATGTCGTTACCGCTAATGGGTTAGAGCTTATTTCAGTGATTACTAATGAAAGTCTGACAGAGATGGCTTTATCTGTCGGAAGTGAAGTCACTGCGCTATTTAAAGCATCAAGCGTGATTCTTGCGACTCAAAAATCTTGAACATTTTTGTCTTTTTTTCATGAATAAGCCGCCCTCAGGCGGCCTATTCATGGCTGATGTATCGAACGCAATGCAATTACAAAGGGCGATAAATATCTCTGTAATGCGCTAACCTTTCACGGAAAAAACTGCATTCCTCAGGCGAAAGTTTTGCTTCAATCTCACCAACATTAATTTTCTTTTTTTGGTTTTCCATAAATGCAACCGTGGATGCCACAAAGTCCAGGCTGGTATGGCAATATGTGGAAACAAGCTTCTCAAGTGCTGACATGATAACCCCCTTATGCGGCCTAGCACGTGGTCAAATTTAACACAAATAATTATATTAAAACCGTGACCATGATCAATTTAAAAAGATTGCACACCGCTAAAATCCCAAGATTGGTGCTTTGATTGGTTTAATTGGATTTAAACTGAGCTTGGGTATTTTGTAGCGGATCGCTGTTTTTTCACTGATTTTCCGTTATCTTCTTGGGTATCCCACCGACCACCAACAATCTATGACTAGAACGGAACTGAAATGCGAAAAACAACGATGATTATGATTGCCATAGCTCTGGCTGTATTTGCGTATACTCACTTTACTGGTGCCTAAGGCGGCCGAATCGTGCCGCCTTAAATGCCTATAACCGTCATCACAAAGCGAGTTCTTCCTCTTCATGATATTGATTTTGCCACATGGCTGAATATTGGCCATTGTTAAGCAACAACGTCTCGTGCCGCCCACGTTCAACAATTTCACCGGCCTCCATCACAATGATTTCATCTGCGTCAATGATGGTGGATAAACGGTGAGCGATAACTAACGTGGTGTGGTCACGGCTAACGTCGCGCAAGTGAGCCTGAATCTCGCGTTCAGTGTGGGTATCCAATGCGCTGGTTGCTTCATCAAAAATCAAAATCGCTGGATTTTTAAGGATTGTACGCGCAATCGCCACCCGCTGTTTCTCACCACCGGATAGCTTAAGTCCGCGTTCCCCCACTCGGGTATCATATCCATCGGGTAGGCTAACGATAAAGTCATGAATGTGAGCAAGTTTTGCGGCTCGTTCTATCTCTTCAAAACTGGAAGTAGTTCTACCATAAGCGATGTTATAACGCAGCGTGTCATTAAATAGCACCGTATCTTGGGGCACAATACCAATGGCTTCACGCAAACTCGCTTGGGTAACATTGCGAATATCTTGGTCATCAATATAAATCGCACCATCGGTCACATCATAAAAACGAAATAGCAAACGACCGAGTGTTGACTTACCTGCGCCCGAAGCTCCAACCACCGCCACAGTTTTGCCCTCAGGGATAGTGAAACTCACTTTCTTCAAAATAGGTCTACGTGGATCATAGCCAAAACTGACTGAATCAAAACGCACTTCACCTTTTGTAAGATGCAAAGCCGGAGCATTAGGACGATCAGTAATCTCTTTTTTCACCATCAACAAATCAAGCATGTTCTCCATATCAATTAATGCCTGTCTGATCTCCGAGTAAATAAATCCAAAGAAATTGAGTGGCTGATATAACTGAAGAAGATAGGCATTGACCAGTACGAAATCGCCGATAGTCATATGGCCTTGCGTAATGCCTTTCGCTGCCATGGCCATCATGACAACCAGCCCTATTGATATAATGGCAGTCTGTCCCAGACTTAACGCCGTAAAACTGAACTGATTTTTTATCGCGGCATATTCATAAAGTTGCCGTGACGTATTAAAACGTTGGGCCTCAAACTCTTCATTGCCAAAATATTTTACTGTTTCATAATTTATCAGGCTGTCGATAGATTTGGTGTTGGCATCCGCATTAGCTTGGTTCAATTCTCGCCGAAAGCGGGTTCGCCAACTAACGGCTATAACAGTAAATAAGATGTAACAGGCAACAGTGACAAGAATAGCAACCGCAAACCAGCCATCTAATAGATGCCACATGATCAAAGAGACCAGTGTTATCTCAAATAAAATAGGAAAAATAGAGAACAGCAAACGCGAAAGTACCGTCGCAACAGCTTGTGTTCCGCGTTCAATAGATAAAGATAACCCCCCTGTTTGCCGGTCTAGATGAAAACGTAAACTAAGTTCATGTAATTGCTTAAATACCCGTAGCCCAAGTAGCCGAGTTGCATTCTGGCTAATATGGATAAACATGACGTTACGTAATTCTTCAAATAAAGAGGCACTAATTCTCGCGACCCCATAAGCAACGATAAAGCCAATTGGAATCGCCAGCATCTTGGCACTTTCACTGCTTAATGCATCAACCATTGCCCTATAGGCGAGTGGAACCAGTGTGGTGCTGACTTTAGATGCCACCATAAAGATAACAGCAGCAATCAAGTAGTAGCGTAGTTTGGGGTTATTTTGGGGCCACAGATAAGGCAGCAGGAACTTCAGTAAACGGGAGCGATCCATATTTAGGTATCTGTCATCTCAGGTGAAAAAGCTGTCATTATTTTTTTATATTCTGCCACGTATCAGAGTAATGGGCTAATCAGGTGGATGATATTCGCGACTTTGTATACCGGAAAAATCGTTCATATTTTTTGAACAACATCAGCAATTCTCTTTGATATCCAAATTATGTGATCGGAGTAACATTTCTTCTATCGAAAGCAACCTGCTTTCCCATAAAAAACAGAAGAGAATTTATCATGAAAACAACTATCGCAGCACTGACCCTGATCGCAGCAATGTTAGCCCCAACAATTTCAATGGCAAATATCGGTGACCATGACAGCTATCAAGGTACTTACTCTATAAGCCAAGGCCAAAATACCAATACTGCTGGCCAGACTGCGAAAAACTAATACGTGAAAAGTCCCACTGAATTTCAGTGGGACTTTTTTAATGACAGGCTAGCGCTTATTTATTCTGAATACGTTCTATTGCTGTGTCATAAACAGGGTTATTTTTCTGCTCTTTTGCCAATTGATAATAGCGTAAAGCATCTGAGTTTTGACCCGCAGCTTCATAGATACGTGCAATATTGTAATTAGCTCCTGCACGAATTGTGGCAGCCTTTGGCCCACTGGCTAATGCAATAGCTTTACGATTAGCCCAAATAGCCTCCGCTGTTCGCCCCGCTTTCTGATAAACCAGCCCCAGATTACCGTATGCTTTACCGTTTTCGGCATCAATATTGATTGCCTGAGTAAAAAGCGAAATCGCTAATTCTAAATCTTTATCCTGATAAGCTTTCTCACCCTGCAAATTCAAATTCTTAACCTGTTCAATTGTTGTGGGGCTAAGTGATGAGTGAGAAACAACAGCACTATTACTCAGTAGGGGTTGTAGCTGATTAGCGATATCTGACGCCTGAAGTGTCATACCGGCAAAGTTATTAATATCTTCAATTTCACCGGTTTTATTTATTTTGAAAACAGTCCATAAATTGCCCACTTTGCCTGTTGGCACATAGTAGGTTCGCACTAATGACTCACCAATATAGACAAAGACTTTCGCCTGGCTACTGGAAAGATTTGTGGTCTCACTGTCATCTTTATCGCTGTAGTCATGAACGGCATAGATATAATCCTCACCATATCGTTTTTTGCTTAATGTCACCGTTTCAGGGCCAAAACTGTCGGTATCATCAACATCAAGATTACCGTCTTCACCTATTTTGTGGTCGAAATAAATGTGATTACCGGGATAAACCATATGCGAGTCAAGGTCACTTGGCGTCTCCCCCCATGTCAGCACAACGCGAATGCTGTCTAATCCTTTCATTACGGGGCTCAGCGCGTATGACATGCCATCGCAAGGGCATTTAACCACCAACGTTGAGTAGCCTTCTTTTTTAATGATAAGTATATTTTCGCCATCGTCCGCAGAAGCACTATTGATCTGCGCACTACCACTCGAATGAGTTGTCGCAGTGAGTGTCTGTCCGCCATTGCGTTGTAATAAGATGTTGGCGTCCGAAATTTTTTGATCTTTTACTGTCGCACTCAAAACATCAATATTGATATTCTGCGCATAGGCTGGAAAAAAGGAGAGTGTAAGCAACGAAATGATGCCAAGTTTGATGATCCTGTTCATGTAAAAAATTCATCCTAGTAAGATAAAAAAACCAATAAATATTATGTTGAGTGATATTATCTACTTTTAGATTGCAGGCAAACTAATTCAGTAATAGCGAGATGTTAAGTCTCTCCCCGACCTATATTCAATCATATTGAAAAATAAAATCGTTGTTATTAATTCGTTAAAAACAAATTTGTATGAATATTCTGACAGGGCAAGTAAGAATATTCCTGACATAGGGGAATAATATAGTTTAATTTCCTGACATACGAACATCATTGACGGTATAAGATACTAAATCAACGAGTAAAACCCCACAATCGTAAAATTGTGGGGTTAAATAGAAATGAATTGATTAACAGAAAACCCGGCACAAGCGGCCGGAAGTTGTGAGAGAGTAACTACCTGCTGATGCCGGGATAAATACTGATTGGCCGGTTTGAACTGTCAATATTTCTCCATCACAATGTCTTAGCAAGGCATTACCACTTATGACTAATAAAATCTCACCGCTGCTAATACTCACGGGGTGATTATTGACTTCGTTAAAAATACTGAAACGAAAATCATCCACTGGAATCGGATAACTCGCCTGCTCACTCTCCCAATGGGGTGCCATTAATAACGATTCAAACCGAGTAGGTTCAAACGATGTGCAATGAACCAGTTCAGTCAAATTAATGTTTTTACCCGTTAATCCCGCGCGAAGTACATTATCTGAACTGGCCATCACTTCAATGGCAGTACCTTGGACATAAGCATGTAGTGTGCCGGGATGCAAAAACATAGCTTCGCCAGGTTTCAGTGTGATGCAATTAAGAATGAGTGGCGCGAGAATGCCAATATCATTTGGGTAATTTTTATGAAAGCGCTGAATAAACGCAGAGAGTTCTTCACCATATAATCTCTGGGATGCATTGACCAACAGATGTAATACCTGCTCTTTAACCGTCAGAGACATCTGCATCAGGGCGATAAAGAACCTTTTTAATCCTTCAGAGTTTGGGCATTGCTGTAGAGAACTCACTGCGCTGTCCAGTGTTGGAGTCGCTAACAATTTGAAGTTATTTATGATGTCAGCAATCTCGCGAAAACCATTCATCGCCATAAAGTCGGTAATAGCGTAGACCAACTCCGGCTTATGGTTTTCATCGTTATAATCAGCTGCCCCGCTTTGCTTCTGACGTAAAAAACCCGCTTCTGCTTGAGTTTTAGTAGGATGAACCTGAATCGACAATGCCGTCTCTGCACTAAGAATTTTCAAAAGAAACGGTAAGTTATCGAAACGCTGAGAAACAGTAGCTCCCAACATGGCAGGCTTGTTCTGCGCAATGAAATCCGAAAGCAGTAAAGGCGTTCCCTTTTCAATAACACTTGACGAACCGGCGGGATGCACACCCATCCATAACTCTGCCTGCGGCTGATTATCTGGATTTAAAACATGAAAAAATGTATTCAGTGCAGTATGGCTACCCCATGGGTAGTTTTTCACAACATTGGTCAGCGGATAAAAATTGGCATGGCTCATGAGTCATCCTCACAAGAAAATTGATTGCTTTGCGCTAACGTTTTAAACCATAAACCATTACGTTTAATTTGCCGTTGACCTGTTGCAAGATCCAAACGGTAAAAACCGTAACGGCGCTTAAAGGAGTTAATCCACGACCAGTTATCAATAAACGTCCATTGGTGCACACCAAAGCAATTAGCACCAGCCGTAATAGCACGATGAAGCTGAACTAAATGTTCTTTCATCAGTTCAATGCGAAAACTGTCGTCAATTATACCGTCTTGTTGAACTGGCCCTTCGGACTCAAGATCCATCGCAATACCAATTTCAGCGAGATACCATTTTATGTTGCCGTAGTTATCGCGGATATTCGTGGCAATATCGTAAATAGCCTGTGGAAATATTTCATTATTATCGCGATAGGGGTTAAAGCGGCCATCTGGATCGATATAGTTCTCGAAATAAAACTCAGGCGTAAAATAGTCTAATGCATATTCTGTCTCGCGTGCTTTTACACGACGCGGTACATAATAATTAACGCCCAAGAAATCGATGCGTGACTCAGTAATTAACGTCACGTCCGTATGACTGACGTCAGGTAGACAATGATGCTTTGCCAGTACATCACACAGTTCTTGTGGAAACTGATGCTTCACCAGAGGGTCAAGGAAGCTACGGTTAAACAGGAGGTCAGCATACCAAGCTGCTTTTTTATCTTCTGGCGAATCACTACGTGTGTAGGATGGCGTTAAATTGAGAACCACACCAATTTCGCCCGACAAATTTAATTCTCGGTAGCATTTTACGGCTTTTGCATGGGCCAACATGATATTAAAACCTACCTGAGCCGCAAGCTTACCGTCTTTTTTGCAAGGGTAATGGAAATCATACAAATACCCACCCTCTACTGGAACGATAGGTTCATTAAATGTTATCCAGTATTTAATCTTATGCCCAAAAAGAGTGAATGCCGTTTTGGCAAAGAGGGCAAAAAGGTCGGTGACATGATTGGATTCAAACCCACCGTAGCGATTTTGCAAAACTTCTGGCATATCGAAATGATAGAGATTGATCATCGGCTCAATGCCCTGATTGATCATCTCGTCAAAATAGTCGTTATAAAAACGCACGGCCTCTGCATTGGGTTTACCGGTTTCAACGTCTTCAATAAGGCGCGACCACTGAATAGACGTGCGAAACGAATTAAAACCAATTTTTTTCATCAACGCGACATCTTCTTTATATTTGTGCAGAGTTTCGCAGACTTTTTCCGGCCCTATTCCCTGAAAAAAACGTTCTGGCTGATGAGCATGCCAGCTATCCCAAATTGAGCGATATGGCTTGTTATCCGCACCTTCGGTTTGTGGACCAGAAGCCGCGGCTCCCCATAAAAAGTTTGCTGGGAATGAATACGTTGTCATTTAACCTCCTCAATGATTCAAAAAAAAAGCTGCGCCAATCATGACGCAGCTAAAACACTACTCGGCAGTCACCTGGATAGACTTGATAAAGAGATATCCCCAATCACCAGCAAATTTCCCGAAATCGATGATATTTTCCCCCTGCTTAAGTTGCACAGGTATTGTCATTTTCTGACCTTTATCATCCGTTTCCGGGAATTCTATTTGCTGCGGTTTCTCACTGTTTATTTGTACTGAGTTTTTCTTGCTGCCCCATTTGGCATTAAAATTCAGGTGCAATAAATACTCGCCATCCCAAGGTGCATCAACCAACCAGCTCACCTTATCTCCCTCATTAACAAACGGGCCGAGGAAACCATCGTCACCGGTTGCCAGTTGATTTTCTGCACTCTTCACGACCGTGACTTTCCCCTGCTTGAGAGACAGGGGTTTACTGTCAAACTTGCAAAAATCAGTTGGCACTCGCCCCGTCGCTTGAGTCACGGTAACGTCCATGGTTTTGCTACTTTTCAACAGGCCGTCATCCGCAGTAAATGTCAGTTGATATTGACCCGGCTTAGAGAACCAAACTCGCGTTGATGGTTTTTCCGCATCACAGAAATGCGCCTTACTTTTGCCCGAACTCCGCCATTTCACACTGACATTGCGGTTAGGCAGATTGTCATCTGTCCAGCGAGCATCAAGGCTAATACCTTTATTCTGTACCGTTGATGCAGAGTTATTCAGTTCAATAACCGGTGGCTGGTTTTTCTGGTTATGCGTCACGCTAATAACATTTGAAGGTGCCGACTGACCCGATTCATTTTTAGCAATAACTCGGTAGTAATAAGTTTTACCTAGCTCAAGTGAGGAATAATCGTCACGGAACAGGTCCATTTTGGCTGGATCCCACTCCTGAATACCGTCGGAAATATCTTGGCCGACCATTATCCATGGACCTTCTTTCGTTTCTGCCCGTTCAACATCGTAGTGACGACCAACGGCGGACCCCATCCAATTAATGGCGAATGGCGATGCCGTTTCACGGAGTTTTGGGGCCTCTGGTGCAGGAAGCGGTGACATTTTATCCCGCCCATCCATTTGTGCGGCCGCTGTCCGCACCAGATTAACCACATCCATTTCCTGTTTATCTTTCCCCTCTTGCGGGAAGCCCGGTAAGTGGTAGCTGTAGTGACCGGTGTACTCTTTGTGCCAGTAGAAACCGCCGTCATGGCGATGCCCACGGAAGCCCCAGATGAAACCGCCTGCGGCTTTCGCCCCATTCACCTCGGTATGGACGATCGATTGCATGATGTCGTTGAGATTTTTGCTATCGAGTAAACCGAACTCACCCACCAGATAAACTTTCTTCCCTGCTATGGCCTGTAAATCTTTCTTCACTTGGTCAGGATGGTTATTTCCAGCATTGGTGTAATAGTGGTTGCTGACGATATCAATGTTTGGATCATCTAATGAAAAATCATTAATTTTCTTATATGTACCATCCACCACCAACTGATGTGGCGCCCAACGTTTTATCCATGCGGCGGTTTCATGTAGGAAAGCGGCGTTGGTATCTTCAAGCTCATTCCCTGTTTCCCACGCCATAATGGCCTTTTCATCGTAATAAGGGCGGCCCGTAATCGTGTTGGTACGGGTGATGACCTGACGAATAATGTCTTGGTATGCTTTATAGGTTTTACTGTTGGTATTATAAAAATCTTCTGGTTTTTCATGATAGAAAGCGGCCAACTGCTCGCGCCCTCCCCACCACCACCATTGATCGATAAAAGGCAGGATTAATCTCAACCCTTGTTTATCAGCCTCAGCAATCATGTTGTCGTAAACTATCATGGCTTTCTCATTCAGGCTGGGCATGCCATCAGGCGTCGTCGGTGCCAGAATATGCGTCTCTCGCTCACACGCTTTATCATTCTCTTGTTGCACCGAGAGTACATATACTCGCTGCACCTTAGCGCCCGTTTGCACGATGGCTTTGATCCAGTTTTCCTGCTCTTCAGCCGTCGGCCAGGTAAAATATTGACCCCAACCGCGCGGGTCAGCCTTACAAACCCCACGCGCATCATTTTCAATACGATGCAATTCAGGGGCATGAATACCAGCAAAACGAAATGTATTGCTGCCCTCCATTAACTGAGCGCCCTGCCGAGTAATAAAGTGCTCAAAATGGGATTGTTCCGCCGCCATGGCACCAACACTTGCCAACGCCGATAATAGCGACAATAACAGAGCTTTTCTGATAGGTAGTTTCATCGTATTTCTCCTTAGAACCACACTTCGGCCTGAATACCAAAGTTCAGAGTGTCGGTTCCACCAGTACGGCTATAACCGCCAGCACTAATGGTGTTGGTGCTCCAGTCATAGTTGCCGTCGAGTGCGTCGGAAACCCCTTTATCCCATTTAGCATAAGTCGCAAATACGCGGATTTGTGGACGGCTCCAGAAGCCCGAGTCAAAAGTCAGCGTGGGTGCGATTGTGACTTTGGTTAAACCGCCTTTGCCTTTGCCATCCACACCTTTGTAGTTTTCATCGTCGAGATACTCGTAGCCCACCTCATACTGCATCGCGAAGTTTTTGGTGATTTGTTGGTAAGGGCGAATACCGGCGACCCAACTGGTGCGTCCCCACCCTTTGTCGTCGCTGGTCCACCAACGGTAATTCTTATCTTTTTGGTAGTAAGCAAAAGTGGAAACTTCCCAACCATCACCCACAGAAACCAGACCATCTAGCACGATTCGCCAAGATTGCGTGTCTTCCAGATTCGCCCATCCCCAACCATTTTTGCCCAATGAATCGCCTGCTGCTAACCCGCGGCCGTACTGAGCAACAAATTTGGAGCTTCCATCAAGCAGGCCATAGAATCCATCAAAGTGATACACACCGGTGACGCCATAACCCTTTTCTGCCGCCCCAACATGATTTTCGTTGTTGTTCATATGGTGGCCGACCAGTTCCAGGTCAAAAGCCGAGCCGCCAATTTTCTTGAACCACAGATTAAGGGAGTAATCATCTGGGTAGCCCTGTTCACTCTTATCCACTGGATAGGCTTTGGCTTCATCTGTCGTGGAAAAGGAATAGATTCCCGCATCAAAACGTGCAAAGCCCAGATCAAGATTATCGAAGCCGCCTCCCGTACCGTTGTATTGGATATATTCCCAGTCAAATTGGTGGCTGGAAGTATTGGAACTGCTATAACGTTTCCCCCCCCAGAACGTGATATCTGGCGCGAAATCCAGTTGGCTTAGCTCGACGTATCCTTCGCGGAATTGCACTGATTTGCCATCATCATCAAGACAGTTCCAGTCAGAGGTACATTTGCTTTGATGAGTAATATTGGCCTGAACTTTTGCAACTACTCCAGAATCAGACTTCAGTGTGACTTGTGGGATGAGTTCAATCTTGGTGTCGTCTTCGTTGCCAAGGCGGAATTTTCCGTCCGGCATCAGGCCAACAGAATCGACACGGTTACCATCAGTGTTTGCAAGAATGCCGGAGCGGATATAGCCATGCATTTTAAAATCGTATTGATCCGCATAAGCAAGGCCACTAATTGCAGAGCTAACCAGTAAAGACAGAGGTAATAATCGGTTCAGACTTTTCATGATTTCCCTTTTGTATTTTGAGTGAGATGGCATCTGAATAACGCGGAGGGAAATTTACGGATCAATTGCGGAAATGTACATCCAATTACGGAAAGCGCTTTCCATAATTGCCGGATTGCGTCACAAATTAGCGGTGAATGTTCGCTAAATCGTGATAGAGATCACTCTATAAAGTTTGCAGGCATAAAAAAGCCAGCTACCCGTAGGCGCTGGCTAAGAGTAAAACATGACATTGATGAGCTATTTGTTTTCTAATTCAGTGAGTTGCCGTTCGTAGACTTTGAAGAATGGCCGATAGATCATCCAAGAGTTAAAGATGGCGAACAAACACATAAACATATTTTTCCAGCTACCATTAGCGGCCCATGCAGCCCCTAAGGGTGACGGCATAGACCAAGGAAGCATCGCCACAGCCCGGTCGAGCACACCTAAGTGTGTTAGATACCAGGCAATGCAGGCATTAATCATCGGAACACCAATAAAAGGCAACAAAAATACAGGGTTAAGAATGATGGGGAATCCAAAAAGAATCGGTTCATTGATATTAAACAAGGAAGGAATAAGGCCTATTTTACCGACACTTTTTAGCTGCCTTGAACGACTACGCATCGCCATAAATATCAGCGGAAGTGTAGAACCAATCCCGCCAATCAGCAGATAAAAATCCCAGAATCCCTGCAAATAAATATGGGGGAGTGGCGTAATACCCTGTGCTAATGCTTGTTGATTTTCAAACAGATACGTCATCCAAAACGGGTTCATAATGCCAGTAACTATCAGCGCACCGTGAATACCGACAAACCACAGTAGATGGCAGATAAGTAGCGAGATAAGCAAAGCCGTCAGGGTGTCGGATGCAATAATTAAGGGGCGAAATGCTTCGCTAATTAGGTTAGGTAAAATCATCCCTGTTGTCAGTTTGAGCCAAGCGTTAATCACCGTGATCGACAACATAATCACGAGCAACGGCACCAATAACTGGAAGCTGTTACGCGTCATCACAGGGACTTCTTCAGGTAAGCGGATACACCACCCTTTACGATAAAAAAAACGTATTATTTCAATCGTATAAAAACTTGAAATAAGCGCACTAAAAATCCCCATTCCGCCCAGAAAAACGTTCGTGCCGGCATTTTCCTTAAACCCAACAAACATCAAAAAAGCCAGACACCCAGTCAAACCCGATAACCGTTCAGGTAGGCAGTATTGCTTGGCCAAACTGGCACTCGCACCGAAGGCGATAATCACCGCCACCAGTCCAATGGTTAATTCAAAAGTCGGTAACAACATCGGGCGAACAACCTGATAAACCCCGCCATACCAAGAAAAAATATCAATGGCAAAAGGGGGAAATATCAGCGGCACCATGAGGCTGCCAATAATCACAAATGGCATGGCAAGAGCAAAGCTGTCGCGCATTGCGGTGATGTGTTGGCTGCGAGTGAGCATATTCGCAAAGGGAGTCAACCGCTGTTCAATCAGCGTGACAGCAACATTCATAAACTGAATGTTCATCTGGAAACCTATAAGGAACCTATTAGTTCCGCGATGATCGCTTACATCCGTGGAAAGTGAAAGCCTCCATCTGGTGATCGTGCTCACATTTAACGGATCCATTAACGGAAAGCGCTTTCCGTTTTGAATCCATATAATTATAGTCCGCTCATTGTTATTACCCAATCAGGAGTTACCAATGAAAAAAATCATGCTTTGCTGCTCTGCCGGAATGTCCACCAGCTTGTTGGTTAAAAAAATGGTGGAAGAAGCAGATAAGCGCGGTCTTGAGGTGGATATCAAAGCTTTTGGCGTCGCGGAATTTGAGCAAGTCGTTGGCGGTTATCAGGTAGTTTTGCTTGGTCCTCAAGTGAAGTACATGCAAAAAGACCTGCAAAACAAAGCGAACGCATACGGCATTAAAGTCGAACCCATCAACATGATGGATTACGGCATGCAAAAAGGTGCGGCTGTTTTAGATTTTGCCCTTTCATTAATTGAAAATAATAAATAAAGGATAAGGTATGAGCACTCTGTACTCTAAATTAATCAGCGTGATAGAAGAAAAAATCACGCCAATGGCCGGTGTCGTTGGACAGCAAAAATATGTCACGTCTATTCGTGATGGCTTTATTACCGCCCTGCCCTTTATGATTGTCGGTTCATTCATGTTGGTCTTTATTTTCCCTCCTTTTTCGCCGGATACCCAGTGGGGCTTCGCCCGGGCTTGGCTCCAATTTTCGTTAGAAAATCGAGAAAGTCTTATGCTGCCATTTAATTTCAGCATGGGCATCATGACGATATTTATTTCTGTTGGGATTGCGGCAAGCTTGGCTCGGCATCATGGCCTTGACCCGCTAACGTCTGGAATGCTATCGCTGATGGGATTCTTGCTCGTAGCTGCCCCTTTAAAAGAAGGGCAAATATCGACAGCTTATTTCTCTGGGCAAGGCATTTTCACGGCCATTCTGGTGGCTATCTACACCACAGAGCTATACGCCTTCCTGAAACGTCACAATATTACGATACGCTTACCACCAGAAGTTCCTACAGGGGTCGCGCGTTCTTTCGAAATTTTGATCCCAGTACTGGCCGTCGTGCTCACTTTACATCCTCTGAATCTGTTTATCGAAACGCAACTTGGCATGATTATTCCTGAAGCCATTATGTCGCTGGTCAAACCGCTAGTGGCGGCTTCTGACACACTGCCAGCCATTTTACTTTCTGTCTTAGTTTGCCAAGTGCTTTGGTTTGCGGGGATCCACGGGGCATTAATCGTTACAGGCATCATGAACCCATTCTGGATGGCAAACCTGTCAGTCAATCAGGCGGCGATGGCGGCTGGTGCTGCCATTCCGCACATCTATGTTCAGGGTTTCTGGGATCACTACTTGCTCATTGGTGGCGTAGGTTCCACTCTGCCACTGGCATTTTTACTGATGCGTAGCAAAGCCGTACATTTGCGCACCATTGGTCGTATGGGTGTGGTTCCCGGCCTTTTCAATATTAATGAGCCTATTTTGTTCGGCGCACCGATCATTATGAACCCATTGTTTTTCATCCCCTTTGTATTAGTACCGATGGTAAATGCCACTTTTGCGTATTTTGCCCTCGATTTAGATTTAGTGTCCCGTGTGGTGTCGATGACGCCATGGACAACCCCAGCGCCAATAGGTGCCTCGTGGGCGGCTAACTGGACATTTAGCCCGGTCATTTTGTGCCTGCTGTGCATGGTAAGCTCCGCCATAATGTACTTCCCGTTTCTGAAAGCATATGAAAAACAATTACTTGAACAGGAATCTGAAAATACTGAACTGCAAGGTGCGAACGCACAATCAGAAACTGCATAATTTTTTGTCTTAAATATCAGAGGTTGTCATGGAATTAGAAGAACAGGTTATGGGCATCATTATTAATGCCGGTCAATCGCGTAGCTTGTGTTACGAAGCCCTCAGTAGTGCGAAACAAGGTGATTTTGCCGATGCTGATGAAAAAATGAAGCAGGCTCAACATTATGCTCGTGAAGCTCATTTGGTTCAGACCCAGTTGATTGAAGCCGATGAGGGGGAGGGAAAAACCAAAATGACACTGGTCATGGTGCATGCGCAAGACCATTTAATGACCTCGATTCTCGCCAAAGAACTCGTGACCGAATTGATTGAGATTTACCGCACCCGCCAGTAAGTTTCTGTGTCTTTTAAGAGAGGCGCTATCGCCTCTCTGACTTTTTTGTGAGGACAATATGTTACATCTCGGCCTGGATATCGGTGGCACTAAAATGGAGGCCGTGCTGCTCGATCAGCATGGCAACCTGCACTACAGTGAACGCCGCCCAACACATAAAGAGAGTTATCAAGGTTTTCTCAGTAACCTGCTCTCGATGATTGAAAGTGTCAGACACAGGGCAGAAGAAGAATTTACTCTCGGTATCGGCTTACCGGGGGCCATTGATCCACAAAGTGGGCTTATCAAAAATTGTAATTGTCTGGTACTCAATGGTGAGGATCTCAAAGGCGATCTTATCCATCAACTCAAACAACCGGTATTTTTGGCAAATGATGCCGATTGCTTTGCACTCTCGGAAGCGGTCGATGGTGCAGGTGCGGGGTATGCTTGCGTGTTTGGCGTCATTGTTGGAACTGGCTGCGGTGGCGGTGTTGTGGTTAATGGGAATTTACTCCGCGGCCCTAACGCAATTGCCGGTGAGTGGGGACATAACCCCTTACCCGCCATGAACCAAATGAACGATGGCCCGGCGCAATATTGCTATTGTGGCCAAGAGAATTGCATTGAGAGTTTTATCTCTGGGACCGGTTTTGCCAGACGATTTAATGAAACTCATGGAACATTATTCACCACAGAAGCCATTATGGATTTCGTGCAAAAGCAGGAGGCACACGCGGTTGCGCATTATCAGCATTTTATTGATGCTTTTGCTCGCAGCCTCGCAAGTGTAATCAACATTCTTGATCCCCACGCGATAGTCATTGGCGGTGGATTATCAAATGTTGAGCAAATTTATCAGGATCTACCGAAAGTTATTGAAAAATATATTTTCTCAACACATTGCCGCACCGCCATTCTGAAAGCCAAATATGGCGATTCTAGTGGTGTACGGGGGGCTGCGTGGTTACCAACATTGACGTAATATTGAGAATATACGCTTTCGCAAGTGGGCTAATTCCACTTCGCATTTGTGTTACTATAAGGGGAAAATCGTTATACAGAAGACACCATGCCTACAATTGATGATGTTTCAAAGTTAGCCAACGTTTCCCGAGCCACCGTGTCACGTGTTCTTACTGGCACACGCGGCGTTCGTGATGAAAGCCGTGAGGCCGTATTACGGGCGGTAGAAGAGTTAAACTACCGTCCAAGCTTTGCCGCCCAAAATTTGGCAAGCCAAACATCCAGTTACGTTGGAATGGTGTTGCCGGCAACTGAAGCCGGGTTAAGCGCCTCTCTGTTACCTCAGCTATCTCAAGCCATAAAATCCCTCAATAAGTCATTATTGATTCAATATGTAAACGATGAAATTGAACAGCAACGCGCTGTTGAAGATTTACAGCACCAGTGTGTTGCTGTCGTGACTTTGGGGAGAAATAGCACAGCTATTGCCAACAATGTCATTGCTTTTGATGAGTTTTCAGTAAAAGGCAACGTCAGTCAGGGCTATAATTATGCGTTTGCCACTGAAAGTGCGTGCCGCTATGTCTTGGGGAAAGGGCATCGTAATATTGCTCTCTTGGTCGATAGCGAACAGGATGAAGCCAGCAAACAGATGCTCGAAGGCTATCGCAGTGTCTTGCAAAACTACTCGCTCCCCTTTAACCGACAATTATTGGTCACGGCTAATCGCAATGTTGAGCAGGCGTTGCTCACCCTCATAAACAGTTTCACCAAGTACTCGGTCATTATTGCCAAGCGCGATTGCTACGCGGCTGAAGCTATGCGTTTGTTGCGTGAATTTAATATCGCAGTTCCGCAAGAGGTCTCTTTGGTTAGCCTTGAGGATTCACCACTGGCATCCTTGCTCTACCCACCACTGACGTGCATCGCTTACCCGGTGGAACAGCTTTTAGAAAACTGTATGCAACGTATTCGCGCATTGATTGACGGGCATCCCGTATTTAGCACGGAAGGCCATACAATCACCGGCCGTCTGATTGCACGCGCTTCAGTTTCTGATATTAGCTAAAAGCGATCATTGTAAATGTATGGGAATACTCTAATGCCAACAGTATTTATGAGTACCATTCATAACTTCTATCCTTTTACATGTAACTATTTCCCCGCCTGAAAGCGTTAACCTATGTCTATCTCCTTATCTCCAAATCAATAATTATGATTGACACTCAGGCGCACATGCAGACCATTTCCCGAAAAACGACCGGCCTTTCTTTTGTTATTATTCTCAGTGCATTAATGGCTTTCACCTCTTTATCTACCGATATTTATTTACCGGCTATGCCTACCATGGCGGAAGATTTGCAAGGCAATGTGGAACTGACCATCACCGGATTTTTAATCAGCTTTTGCATTGCTAAATTGATTTGGGGGCCATTAAGTGATGGCACATGGGTTGGATAATCGCAGTATTTACCGTGGCCAGCGCAGCGATGGCACTGACTACCCGAGTAACAAAAATAGCCAATTAGGTGAGTAGAAAGGAGTGGTAACGAGATGATATATCTCTGGAAAAATCTATATTGCATCTGTGGCGTATAGCTCCATTACACCAGAATCCCGACAGAAACTGATATCGCATTTCTCTTTTTGCGTTTCCTGAACATTTATTTCTGGTTAACTACTGCAATTTGTCAGATCAAGTTTATCGAAGCAGATCACACTTTTCCGGCGCCCACATACATCTTCTAAAACCACGTGTTATTATTCACCTCGTAAATACCTTTCAACTCAATCCGAGGCTTTGATGCTGGAGAATGTAATCATCCGATAATCAGTTTACCGACTTTTTCAGGCCGGGCTGATTATCAATGCGCCGAAATCGAATGCGGACACCGCTGTGTGTTTGCACGTTTTGCACATGATGATTAAACAGGTTTTCCAGTATGAATTTATCCCGTCAGGAACAACGTACCTTACACGTTCTCGCCAAAGGTGGACGTATTGTGTACGTTCGCGACACATCAGGCCGCGTCACATCCGTTGAATGCTACAGCCGCGAAGGACTGTTGCTCACCAATTGTACACTTGCCGTTTTTAAAAAACTCAAAACCAAAAAACTGATTAAATCCGTCAATGGTCAACCTTACCGCATCAACACCACCGGGCTGAACAATGTTCGTGCCCAGTTGGACAATCGCTAAGGAGCGCTTTATGACATCACATTACTGCAACGTTCACATCGCCGCAGAATGCGACACCGATGACATTCACGAGGTTAAAACTCGCGCATTTGGATTCAACACAGCAGCCACTCTGGTGGCTGATGTGTTTGATAACAAAAACATCTACTCAGTGTTGCTGCTGTCTGAAAAAGCAGTCACCAAAATTTGTAAGGGAACTCCCCTTAACACTCGACCCTATAAAAGGAATTAAGCATTGGATATTCCACGTATTTTTACGATTAGCGAAAGTGAGCACCGCATCCATAACCCGTTCACACCAGAAAAGTATGACACCCTTGGGCGCGTATTACGCATGAAATCGGGCACGCAAATCCTCGATCTCGGCAGCGGCTCGGGCGAAATGCTCTGCACTTGGGCTCGCGATTATGGCATTACCGGTGTCGGCATCGACATGAGCCAACTGTTCAGTGAGCAAGCTAAACTGCGCGCTGAAGAACTCGGCGTCAGCGATCGGGTGACTTTTATCCATAACGACGCAACGGGTTATGTTGCAAAAGAGAAATGCGACATAGCAGCCTGCGTCGGTGCCACTTGGATTGCTGGAGGCGTCGCCGGGACCATTGAGCTGCTAGCAAAAAGCCTTAAGCCTGGCGGAATGCTGCTCATTGGGGAGCCGTATTGGCGTCAGTTGCCCACGACGGATGAAATGGCAAGAGAGTGTGAGAGTGGCGTCACATCTCTGGCCGATTTTCTTACCCTTTCCGAGCTGGTCACCTCTTTCGACACACTCGGTTATGATGTGGTGGAAATGGTGCTGGCGGATCAAGAGGGCTGGGACAGATATGAAGGAGCTAAGTGGCTGACCATGCGCCGCTGGCTGGAGGAAAATCCTAACGATGACTTTGCCGAAGAGGTCAGAGCGGAGTTAACGATATCGCCGAAACGCCACGTCACCTACACAAGGGAATACTTTGGCTGGGGCGTGTTCGCGCTCATCGCTAGGTAGCATCAGTCTCCCTGTATGAGCTAACTCATTGAGGACATTCTATTTAGCCCATTAAAATAGAGTGAAGATGAAGATAAGATGTAAATTTGGGCTATTGCAAAATAGCCCTCCCATATCAAGTGAGGCTCAAGCCGTTCGATATTATTGACCACCCTGTGCCCTATAAAAGGAAAAACAGGGGACTACGCCGTGTCATCGTCGACAAGAGGCTACGGCGAATTCTACACATATCTTTGTTGGTAACCGCTCAGGTAGATACTGAAGAAATAACACACACGGGTGAATCACTGTGTTGCATTTTGGCTAGGAATGGCGTGGCTACATCAACCTCCGCAGCAGCACCGTATCGTTTAGAAATACCAAACGATACATTCATTATTAATAGATACTCTAAATAAAATAATCTCCATAGAATGATTTTACAGTAGTAAAACACGCTTAAGGAGGAAAAAATGGTCATTTATAATGAGCATAATTTTTATTTTTTCCAGTTAGTGACAGAGTCGCTCACTTATATTTAGTGACTTATTCTTCCCCTCCTAAACCATTTCAGTGCCAAGGCATGTAACCCTCAAACAAGGTGTTTATTTATGTCATTTCTTCTCACCAATCCTGCGTTGGAGCAGTTGTTCAAGCGATTGCGACTTGATTACAGGATTATGGCGCCAGTGGCCGAATATCGGGGTGGCCGCTTCTCCGACACTGACAACGTCACCTACCGCAATATCCGTCAACCCGCGGAACTGGTGTGGCAGGAAAAGTCCCACTTCTCCCCCAAGGAGGTGGTACTTCCCATCACTCAGACCCTGTTTCACTTCGACAATTTGGAACTACGGGAATCGAAAGTCGATGCCAAGCCCACCCTGCTGTTCCTGCGTAGCTGCGATATTCACGCCCTGCGCCGACTGGATCAAATTTACCTTAAGAACGGCCAAAATCAGGATGTCTACTACGCGAGGCTACGCAGTAAGCTCAAGCTGGTGTTGCTGGAGTGCCGCGAGAGCTTCGAGAACTGCTTTTGCGTTTCCATGGGCAGCAATAAAACGCATGACTACGCTGCCGCCATTCGCATGAGCGACCATAACGCACGCATCGAGATAAAAGACCCAGATCTGTTGCCCTATTTTGCCGAACTGGGAAAACCTGACGCTTTCACGCCAGAATTTGTCCAGAGCAATCCTGTCAAGGTACGTACTCCAGACAGTGTCTGTGATGATCCCAAACGTATTCGTCAAATCCTTACAGGCCATCCTGTCTGGGCTGAATATGACAGCCGCTGTATCGGTTGCGGTCGCTGCACAACTTCCTGTCCTACCTGTAGCTGCTATAGCGTACACGACCTAACCTATGCCGAGAACTCACAGCAGGGCGAGCGACGCCGCCAGTGGTCAAGCTGCATGGTTGATGGTTTCAGCGACATGGCTGGTGGCCACGGTTTTCGAGCCAAGCATGGCGAGCGGTTGCGTTACCGAGCTCTGCACAAGGTTAATGACTATAAAGCCCGTCAGGGGGAGGAACACATGTGCGTTGGCTGCGGCCGCTGTGACGATCGTTGCCCTCACTACATCTCCTTTACCAACATCATCAATAAGATGACTGATGTGGTCGAACAGACCATAGAGGCTGACCAAGCACAGGGGGGGAACTGATATGTCCGACTGCCAGCAAACCACAACAATGGAACAGACAGAGTCGAAGAACCGTCTGCTCCCCAAACCCTACACCATCCAAGACATCGAACGTCACACTGAACTGGAGTGGAACTTTCGTGTTTCCCGTGACTTTGATGTCCACTATGGTCAGTTTGTTGAGGTCTCTCTACCCGCCGTCGGCGAGGCCCCCATCTCCGTCTCAGACTATGGAGATGGCTACGTGGATCTATTGATCCGTAAAGTTGGCAAAGTAACCGATGCTCTATTCACTCTTGATGTGGGTGAAAAGGTGTGGATGCGCGGCGTTCATGGCAACGGCTATCCACTGGAGAGCTATAGCAATCAGCATCTTATTGTCGTAGCTGGCGGCACAGGTGTCGCCCCTGTCAAGGGTTTGCTACGTCGTTTTAGCAAACACCCAGAGGAGGTGAAATCCCTCGACATCATCCTCGGTTTCAAAAACGAGCAGGCAGTGCTCTATCGCCACGAAATGCCTCTATGGGCCGAGCAGCAGAACCTCATCGTCACGCTAGATGAGGGCAAGGAAAGCGAGCAATTTCGCATCGGTCGGGTGACCGATTACATTGATCAGTTGGATTTAGCCGACAAAGAGGATATCCAAGTGATCGTGGTCGGCCCCCCCATAATGATCCGCTTCGTGGTACTCGCCTTCCTCAAACTCGGCATCTCCAAGGATCGCATTTGGGTCGACTACGAGCGGCGTATGGCTTGCGCAGTTGGCAAGTGTGGTCACTGCAGGATGGGTGACACCTATATCTGCATGGATGGCCCGGTCTTTCGTTTTGACCAAGCCCAGCATCTGATCGATTGAGGGAGAACATTATGAGTCTCGATATTGACATCATCAAGGCACGCGCTAATAACGAATACCGCCTCTCCAAAGTGCGCGGTGAGGCGATGATCAGCGTCCGCATTCCCGGTGGAATTATGCCCGCCCATCTACTGGCAGTCGCCCAGCAGATCGCCGAACAGTACGGCAATGGTCTGATACACCTCACTACCCGACAGAAACTGGCTATGCCCGGCATCAAGTACCGTGACATGGACAAAGTCAACGCCGCCCTGGAGCCGTTCATTAAAGAAATCGAGGTGGAGACCTGTAGCATCGAGATAGCTGATACCAAAGCGGGTTACCAGAGCATCGGCGGGCGCAACATCGTTGCCTGTCAGGGCAACACTATCTGTCAGAAGGGCAATATCGACTGTACCGGTCTGGCCCAGCGGATGGAAAAGCACCTCTATCCCAATCCCTATCACCTCAAGATGGTGATCGCCGGCTGCCCTAACGACTGTGCCAAGGCTAACATGGCCGACTTTGGCATCTTCGGTATCGCCAAAATCCACTTCAAGGCCGAGCGCTGCATTGGCTGCGGTGCCTGTATCAAGGCATGCAGTCACCACGCGGTAGATTGCCTCACCATCAAACATGGAAAGGCGGTGAAAGAGAAGAGCAAGTGCATCGGGTGTGGCGAGTGCGTGCTGGCCTGCCCGACGCTCGCCTGGCAGCGAGATCCCCAACAGCTCTACATGGTCAAGTTGGGAGGCCGTACCAGCAAGAAGACTCCTCGTACCGGCAAGCAGTTTCTCAATTGGGTAACCGAAGATGTGCTGCATGCGGTGATCAAGAACCTGTTCGAATTTGAAGCCGAGATGTTGGGTGGTAAACCCATTTACCTCCACATGGGCCATCTGATCGATCGAGCCGGTTATCACAAGTTCAAGGAACGAGTGCTATGCGGCGTCACCCTCAACCCAGAAGCCATGGTTGCCGAGCGTATCTTCTGGGCAGAAGATCAATACGTCGCCAACATGCATGTCAAAGCGATAGGAAAAACCTAGTTTGAGAAGTGGTTTATCATCGCCGACAACCGCTGGCAATCACCTCGAATGCCGGCACGAAACCTGTGCTGAACCGCTTGATACGCCACCGCAGCGCTAGGGAAGTTTGCCTCTAGTGGACGCAGGCCCGACGATGCTGGGCTGTTCACATCGAACAGCCTACAACAACTATCGCTGGCTGATGTATAGTTCCGTTTAGCCCCTCAACACTGTTATACAAATCCGCTTCACGCCCTGAGTCATTCGACAAACTTTTTATAGTTTAGTAAAAGCGAATTTCGCTTTTTGAGTAACAACCAATATTACGTGTTGTCATAGCGGGTTCTGCTCTTTCAGTAGCAGTAAATGCTCCTTACCCATTTGAAACCCAGCGTTGCTAGCTGTTGTACAAGATTTTATTGAAGGGGGGGCCATCACATATACCAACTGATACGGCTTGGCGTAGGTAGCCTTAGAGAAAATTCCGATGCACTAAATCAGTCAACAAACTGAATTTAAAGCATAAAAAAGACATTTACGCCCCCTATAAATGAAAAAAACCGCGCAAAGGTGGGCTATGATGGCTTCAATTACGATATATTGATATTCAAGCCGAGTGTCTTATCTCGCTTCTTGCATAGCATTTATCTTCACCATCTCAGAAGCTAAATATGTGATCAGCTCTGGCGGCGCTAAATCAATTGAGTTTTCCGTGGAAACTGATGACGGTCGTAAGGTCATACTTGGGCAAGTTGGCTGCTTCAGGCAGGAGTTTTGCTGACGGTTTTGCTAGAAGTGGGCAGTTGGGAATCGATTGAAATGATACAGAGGTATGCACACTTGTCGCCAAACCACTTAACTGAGCATGCGCGTAAAATTGATGAGGTAGTGGGGATTAATGTCACTAATCTGACACGTTGGAAAAAGGTTGTTGATAATTAGGATATGATCGGAGGGTAATTCATTGATTTTAATGGTACGCCCTACAGGGCTCGAACCTGTGACCTACGGCTTAGAAGGCCGTTGCTCTATCCAACTGAGCTAAGGGCGCATTTGATATTTACCGCAGCACAGAATACTGCTGGTTGTCAGTTGCGGGTTGGATTATACGGGCAGTCGCTTTCGAGTCAATGGGTTTTCGCCTTACGGTTTATCATCTGGCTATTTAATCGTTAATTAATCGTTATTATACGCCTGACAGCACGCCCCGCTTCTGACAAAATAGACTGATTCCCGCTTTTTTAATTGATGGACCCCTCCACTGATGTCAGCAAAAATTATTGATGGTAAAACGATTGCGCAGCAGGTAAGAAATGAAATTGCTGCGTTAGTACAGAAACGCCTAGCTGCGGGTAAGCGTGCTCCCGGTCTTGCCGTGGTGTTGGTTGGCGAGAATCCGGCGTCACAAATTTATGTCGCCAGTAAGCGTAAGGCCTGTGAAGAGGTCGGCTTTGTTTCCCGTTCTTATGACCTGCCGATGACCACCACTGAAGCCGAGCTGCTATCCTTGATTGATTCACTGAATGACGATAGTGAAATTGATGGAATTTTAGTACAGCTACCGCTGCCTGCCGGTATTGATAATGTCAAAGTCTTGGAGCGTATCCATCCAGATAAAGATGTCGACGGCTTCCATCCGTATAACGTTGGTCGCCTGTGCCAGCGCGCACCAAAACTACGCCCTTGTACCCCACGCGGTATCGTTACCTTACTTGAACGCTATGAGATCCCAACTTATGGGTTGAATGCGGTCGTTGTTGGGGCATCTAATATTGTTGGTCGCCCGATGAGCCTAGAGCTACTGCTAGCGGGGTGTACCACAACCGTAACGCACCGTTTCACCAAAAATCTGCGTCAGCATGTTGAAAATGCGGATTTATTGGTCGTGGCAGTCGGCAAACCTGGTTTTATTCCCGGTGAGTGGATTAAACCCGGTGCTATCGTGATTGATGTGGGCATTAACCGCCTGGAAAGTGGTAAAGTAGTCGGTGATGTAGAATTTGATGTCGCTGTTGAACGTGCGGGTTGGATTACACCGGTCCCCGGTGGTGTCGGGCCAATGACCGTTGCAACGCTGATACAAAATACCTTGCAAGCCTGCGAGGAATATCACGACATCAACGAAAATTGATAGAAAGGACAGTAATGGACATTTTTCATTTGGAAAAACACCCGCATGTCGAGCTGTGTGACTTACTCAAGTTGCAAGGTTGGAGCGACAGTGGTGCCTCAGCAAAAGCCGCCGTCGCTGATGGGCTGGTAAAAGTCGACGGAAATGTAGAAACGCGCAAGCGCTGCAAAATCGTGGCCGATCAGATTGTTGAGTTTGAAGGTATGAAAGTGCAGGTTAAAGCCTGAGCTTAATCTTCCCTGCTGGTAGCACACGGTATGGGCAAAAAAATGCGGTTACTGGTTAGCACCAGAACCGCAATTTTTTTATCTTATTGCCTAATTCGCCCGGCTATTTGCGACGCCAAGTCGTTCCTTGTGGACCATCTTCCAGCACGATGCCCAGCTCATTGAGTTGATCACGAGCAGAATCGGCCAATGCCCAATCTTTGCTGCTGCGAGCATCATTGCGTTGCTTAATCAGAGCTTCAATTTTTGCCACTTCATCGTCGTCAGTCTTCGCACCACTTTGTAAGAACAGTTCAGGATCCTGTTCCAACAAGCCCAGCACACGGGCCAGTTTGCGCAGTTCCGCTGCTAAACCATTCGCCGCAGCGATATCTTCGGTTTTCAGGCGGTTCACTTCGCGGGCGATATCAAACAACACTGAGTAGGCTTCTGGCGTATTGAAATCATCATCCATAGCGGCGCGGAAACGCGCTTCAAATTCAGCGCCACCGGCTGGGGCTGCGCTTGCATCTGTACCACGTAACGCAGTATAGAGACGCTCTAATGAAGCTCGCGCTTGTTTGAGATTTTCTTCGCTGTAATTAAGCTGGCTGCGATAGTGCCCTGACATCAGGAAATAGCGCACAGTCTCAGCATCGTAATAAGCCAGTACATCACGGATAGTGAAAAAGTTATTCAGTGATTTCGACATTTTCTCTTTATCGATCATCACCATACCGGAATGCATCCAGTAATTAACGTAGGGGCCATCATGCGCACAGGTAGATTGCGCAATTTCATTTTCATGATGTGGGAACATCAAATCTGAGCCCCCCCCATGAATGTCGAAATGTGCCCCTAACTGCTTGCCATTCATGGCAGAGCACTCAATATGCCAACCAGGGCGGCCCGGACCCCAAGGTGATTCCCAGCTAGGCTCTCCGGGTTTGGACATCTTCCATAAAACAAAATCCATCGGATTGCGTTTAACATCAGCAACTTCAACCCGTGCTCCCGCCTGCAATTGGTCCAGATCCTGACGAGACAACACGCCATAGTCAGGATCACTGTCGACAGCGAACATAACATCACCATTTGAAGCCACATAGGCGTGATCACGGGCGATCAAACGCTCAGTCAACTCAATGATTTCGGGAATATGATGCGTAGCTCGTGGTTCTAAATCTGGGCGCTCAAGATTCAGGGCATCGAAATCTTTGTGCATTTCGGCCAACATCCGCGTCGTGAGCTGCTCGCAGGTTTCATTGTTCTCAATCGCACGTTTAATGATCTTATCATCGACATCCGTGACATTACGAACATAGGTCAAAGAGTAACCTAAATAACGCAAATAACGCGCAACAACGTCGAAAGCCACAAAAGTGCGCCCATGCCCGATGTGACACAGGTCATAAATGGTGATCCCGCACACGTACATACCAATTTTACCGGCATGGATTGGCTTGAATTCCTCTTTTTGGCGACTCAGTGTATTAAAAATCTTTAGCATCGGGACATTCCGTGGTTTTTGTTTTTGCGGTACGCATGGTTTAATAGGATATCATTAGATTATGAGGCAAATCAGCCTCTGATACAGTACTTTTTCGCACATCTTGGCGGCGTTTCGAGTGCTGACTCAATCTCAGAGATATGATATAAGAGCCGTCTAAAGAGTTACGGCTCATTTGTGAGTACACTTATTACACTAGCAGGAACATTATTATGGTCACGTTTCATACTAATCATGGCGATATCGTCATCAACACCTTCGCCGATAAAGCGCCGGTTACCGTTGAAAACTTCCTGAACTACTGCCGTAAAGGTTTCTATGATAACACTATCTTCCACCGTGTTATCGATGGTTTCATGATTCAAGGCGGTGGTTTTGAGCCCGGCATGAACCAGAAGAATACTGATGCTCCTATCAAGAACGAAGCCAACAACGGTCTGAAAAACACCCGCGGCACCTTGGCAATGGCACGTACTAATGATCCGCACTCTGCCACTGCTCAGTTCTTTATTAACGTTGCAGATAACGACTTCCTGAACTTCCGTTCAGAGCGCCCAGATGGCTGGGGATACTGTGTATTCGCTGAAGTTGTTGAAGGCATGGACGTGGTTGATAAAATCAAAAACGTTTCAACTGGCCGCAGCGGTATGCATCAAGATGTGCCGAAAGAAGATGTGATCATTAAAAGCGTTACTGTTAGCGAGTAATAACGGCTTAATGAGCACGCTTTTTATCGCAGACTTGCATCTTAGTGTTCAGGAACCGGCAATCACTGCCGGTTTCCTGCATTTTATACAGCGTGAAGCTATTCATGCTGATGCCCTCTATATTCTGGGTGATTTATTTGAGTCTTGGATTGGCGACGATGACCCCGAACCTTTGTATCGGCAAGTCGCTGCTGCATTAAAATCCCTCCAGCAACAGGGTGTACCCTGCTACTTTATTCACGGCAACCGCGATTTTTTGCTCGGTAAACGCTTTGCGGCTGAAAGTGGCATGATCTTACTGCCCGAAGAAAAAGTGGTCGAATTGTATGACCGCCGTATTGTGATTTTACACGGAGATACTCTGTGTACTGATGATGCTGACTATCAACATTTTCGCCGCCGAGTGCACAACCCACTGATCCAAAAATTATTCCTGTGGCTCCCTTTGCGCTTTCGCTTGCGAATAGCAGTTTATATGCGCGGCCAAAGTCAGCAAAATAACACCGGTAAATCGCAACTGATTATGGATGTTAATCCACAGGCTGTGGTGGACACTTTTCAGCGTAATAATGTCAGTTGGATGATTCATGGACATACCCATCGCCCTGCAGTTCATACTGTAGAATTGCCAACAACAACAGCCCATCGAGTCGTTTTAGGAGCTTGGCATGTTGAAGGGTCGATGGTAAAAGTCACTAAAGAGAGCGTCGAGTTGATTAAATTCCCCTTTTAATCAGACATCGTTATAAATCACGACAGCATCCCCATAGATAAAAAAACCGGTAAATCCCGCTAAAAGCCGCGACGCAACCGTTTTCCTTGCCTTTGGCTCATGATATGCTCTACGCCCTCTTCGCCAGTCACGATTTATATCAAGTCGTTCTGGCCGACGCTTGCGCAATTACAGGAGCTTTACACCCATGGGAGCCAACCTCGATTCGGCTTATGCAGCCGGGGTTAAAATCGCTATCGTAATGGGGTCCAAGAGTGACTGGGCCACCATGCAGTTCGCCGCCGACGTGCTCACCACGCTCAATGTTCCGTTTCATGTCGAAGTTGTTTCTGCACACCGAACCCCTGACAAACTGTTCAGTTTCGCCGAACAAGCGGATGCCAATGGCTTACATGTCATTATTGCTGGCGCGGGAGGTGCAGCTCACCTGCCGGGTATGCTGGCAGCAAAAACATTGGTGCCGGTTTTAGGGGTTCCAGTACAAAGTGCCGCATTAAGTGGCGTCGATAGCCTGTATTCTATTGTGCAAATGCCGCGCGGTATTCCGGTGGGAACGCTGGCGATTGGTAAAGCAGGGGCAGCGAACGCGGCCTTACTAGCAGCTCAAATACTGGCGTTACATGACCACAAGTTAGCAGAGCGTCTAGCCGATTGGCGTAAAAGCCAAACTGACGAAGTGTTAGATAACCCAGACCCACGGGAATCAGATCTACCAATGCCGAATTCACAGGTGAAAGCATGAAACCCGTTTGCGTATTAGGCAACGGTCAGTTAGGGCGCATGCTGCGTCAAGCTGGCGAGCCTCTGGGTATTGCTGTTTATCCGGTAGGTTTGGATGCTGAACCGGAAGCCGTACCTTATCAGCACAGTGTTATCACCGCTGAGATTGAGCGCTGGCCAGAAACCGCCCTGACTCGCGAACTCGCCACACACACCGCTTTTGTTAACCGCGATATTTTCCCGCGCCTGGCTGATCGTCTGACACAAAAGCAGTTACTCGACAGCCTGAATTTGGCGACAGCGCCATGGCAATTATTGGCCAGTGCCAGCGAGTGGCCACAAGTCTTCGCCACGCTAGGTGAATTAGCCATCGTGAAACGTCGAGTCGGCGGCTATGACGGACGTGGTCAATGGCGTATACGTGCTGGCGAGCAAAACACCTTGCCTGCTGATGCTTATGGCGAATGTATTGTTGAACAAGGCATCAATTTTTCCGGCGAAGTCTCTTTGGTGGGCGCACGTAGCCATCAAGGTAAATCTGTCTTTTACCCACTCACTCATAACCTGCATGAGGATGGCATCCTACGCATGAGCGTAGCCTTGCCACAGCCAAATAGCCGTCTACAGCAGCAAGCTGAAAAGATGCTGTCAGCCATTATGGATGAGCTGAATTATGTCGGTGTGATGGCGGTGGAGTGCTTTATTGTCGGGGACAGTTTACTGATCAATGAACTGGCACCACGAGTGCATAACAGCGGTCACTGGACTCAGAATGGGGCTTCTATCAGCCAGTTTGAGCTGCATTTGCGCGCTATTTTAGATTTACCGTTGCCAACGCCGGTAGTGAATACCCCATCAGCCATGGTCAATCTGATTGGTACGCCAGTGAATACCGAGTGGTTATCGCTGCCATTAGTACATCTGCATTGGTATGAAAAAGAGGTGCGTGACGGGCGTAAAGTGGGTCATTTGAATTTAAATGATCCCGATGGCGCAGCACTGAGTACCGCACTGGCCGCATTAGCGCCTTTGCTGCCTACTGAATATCAGAATGCTCTACGTTGGGCACAGGCGAAGTTATAAATAAATCGCGGGCGGCAGAGGCTGCCCGCGATGCTCCTAAATTTCGTCATTGCGGAACAACGCCCGCCCCTGTAATAACCTCGCGCCTAGCCATCCGCCACAAAGAGACAGCAAGAGCGCGGCCGCCAGTGGCAATAGCCACCACATCACCCAATTAGGTTGCCACGGGAAATCAAACACTAACCGCTGTAATGCCCAGAGTGCGGCTTCTGCGCCGATGGCCGCTGCAAGACCCGCAACCAACCCCAATAGCGCAAACTCCCACCACAATGTACCTCGCAGTAAGCGTTTACTTGCTCCGAGTGTGCGATAGACCACCAGCTCCTGACGGCGCTGGCGCATGCCGACCTGCACCTGAGCCAACAGCAGCAAGGTGCCACAAATAATCACCAAAACCACCATGACTTCCAGTGCACGACTGACCTGTTGCAGCACCTGCCCGACTTGTTTCAGCATCGCGCCGATATCCAGCAAACTGAGTGTTGGGAATTGGCGATTTAATTGCGTCAGAACCTCTCCATCCCCCTGATAGCGGAAGCTGGTCAGCCAAGTTTGCGGCTGGTTATCCAGTGCGCCCGGCGGGAAAATAAAGTAAAAATTAGGACGCAGACTTTCCCAATCCACTTGGCGAATACTACTCACCGTTGCCTCAAATGATTGAGTATCGCCGCTGAATGTCAGTTTATCGCCGATTTTAATTCCTAGTCGATCAGCAATCCCCTGCTCCATCGAGACTTCATTTTCCTTCGGTGGCCACTGCCCCGCAGTCAAAATATTGTGTGCAGGTAAATCCTGCTGCCAAGTCAGATTCAACTCACGGTTAACCGCCTCGCCGCCAGGGTCGTCTTCATGTACACGCTCCGTGGCCAGTTGTTGGTTAATCTCCGTTAAACGCACCCGGACAATAGGATAGAAAGTCGACGGCGTTATTTGATGCTGTGTAAGGAACTCCGTGACTTGTGGCACCTGCTGCGGCGTGATATTTAGCAGAAAATAATTCGGGCTATCGGGTGGCAACTGTTGTTGCCAACGATCTAATAGATCGCCGCGCAGCACCAATAATAAAGCCAATAACATAAACGACAGTGAGAATGCCGCCAGTTGAGTCAGTGTCATCCAAGGTTGGCGCAATAACCGGTTGATAGCCAGCCGGAGTGACAGACGAGTGATCGTCAAGCGGCGGAGTAGCAATAAACCGCCCCAGCCAATCACCCCCAACAACAACGCCAACACCACCATACCGCCAAGAATCGCCCATAGCAGCGTGTTTCCGCCCATGAGTAAGGCCAATAACCCCACCACAACTACGATCATGGCTGGAATAAAGTAACGAAGCGGCCAAACATTAGCAGAGACATCGCGGCGCAAAACTCGCAAAGGTTGAGTCGCCAGCAGTTGCCGATAAGGGCGAATTCCCACCAGTAGCGAAATCAATACCAGCGATCCCATTGACCATACCCATGGCCATAGACCAGCCGCTGGCAATGCTGCCGGTAATACCGGGGACAATAAGCGGATTAATATTTTCTCAAACAGCAGCCCAATCACACTGCCACACAGGCCTGCCAACACCAGAACAGAGAACCACTGACCAATAATCAACCGCCGTAATGCACTGCGCCCGGCCCCCAATGTTTTCAGCACCGCCACCAGAGAGTAGCGGCTGCGGCAATAGTGCCCCATCGCCACAGCAACAGCAGCAATGGACAACAACAACGTCAATAATGCCGATAACAGCAAGAACTGTTGCGCACGTTGCAGTGATTTCCCCAACGCACCACCGGATTCTTGTAAACCATACCAACGCTGATCAGGTGTCAGTTGCGGTGTGAGCCAATCACTAAATTGCGTAACCGCATCTGGCGGGCCTGCAAACATATAGCGATAACTTAAACGGCTCCCCGGTTGTATTGCTCCGGTTTTTTCTACATCGCTCAGATTGATCAAAATACGTGGGGCCGTTTGGAATGGATTAAACCCCGAATCTGGCTCCTGAATCACTTCACCAATGATTTTCAGGGACGTATCCCCCACTTCAAGGGTGTCACCTACCTTAACGCCCAACAGGGCTAGCAACCGTGGGGCCACCAGTGCCGTACCCGGCTCAAGTTTGACTTGAGGTGGTAAGGTTTCTAACTCGCCATACAGCGGATAGGCTAAGTCAGTGGCCTTCACATCCGCCAGCTGTGGCCGGTCACCGGCAAAGGTCATGGTCATAAACGAAAGCTGACGACTGATAACCAGCCCCTGTTTTTGCGCTTCTTGCAACCAACTTTCGGGGACGGGATGAGATGATCTCAGAACTCTATCACCTGCCAGAAAATCACGGCTCTGCTGACTCAGCCCTTGCTCCATCCGATCACTAATACTGCCCAGTGCCAATACGCAAGCCACCGCCAGTGTTAATGCCAGCCAGACAATCAGCAGTGAGGGTGAGCGCCACTCACGCCAAAACCACCGCCAGATCATGCTTCCTCCCACAATTTACCGTCCTGTAAGCGCAGCCGACGCTGACAACGGCCAGCCAGTTGCACATCATGGGTGACGAGAATAAGCGTGGTGTCGTAATCCCGATTAAGGGAAAACAGCAAGTCGGCAATGCGATCGCCGGTGTGTCTATCAAGATTACCGGTGGGTTCATCGGCAAAAAGTATTTTGGGTCGGCCACTGAAAGCCCGCGCCAGCGCCACACGCTGCTGTTCACCGCCAGAAAGTTGGGCAGGAAGGTGGTGCAGACGTTTCTCCAGCCCCACCTGTTTTAACAGTTCAATGGCGTGCACTTTACTTTCGCGCTCACTTTCGCCGCGCAACAACGCTGGAAGCTGAACGTTTTCCAATGTATTGAGTGTTGGCACCAACATAAATGACTGAAACACAAAACCGACGTTTTTTGCGCGCAACTGCGCCCGCCCTTCTTCATCCATTGCGGTCAAGGACTGGCCGAGCAGACTCACCTCACCACTACTGCCATCATCCAGCCCTGCCAGAATTCCCAGCAAAGTTGATTTGCCTGAACCTGACTCACCAATAAGCGCAATTGTCTGAGCGGGTTTGACAACCAGCTCAACTCCGGTAAGGATGGAGAGCTGTTGCTCACCCTGACCGACGTGTTTATTAAGATGATGAACTTCAAGAACGTTTTCCGCTGGCATCTTCCCTTCCTATTACTGTTGGGATTATTCAGTTTGCGTGCCGCCGCAACCGACACACTTTTGATTCTCGGCGACAGTTTAAGCGCCGGCTACCGCTTGCCCATTGCCGAAGCATGGCCTTCACGGCTGGATAAAACATGGCAGGCCACGCCCTCATTGCCAAAGGTCATCAACGCCAGTATCAGTGGTGATACGGCGGCACAAGGTTTAGCTCGCCTGCCCGCGCTGCTCAAGCAACATCAGCCGCGCTGGGTATTGATTGAATTGGGTGCCAATGACGGCCTACGCGGTTTTCCAACGCAGGATATTCAACGGGATCTCACACAAATTATCAATCTGGTCAAGGAAGCGAAAGCCCAACCATTATTGATGCAAATCCGCATTCCGCCTAACTATGGCCGCCGTTATACTGAGGCCTTCACCGCAATGTATCCGCAATTGGCACAACAATTTGGCATCCCGCTTGTCCCATTCTTTATGGAACACGTTGCCGTAAAGCCTGAGTGGATGCAGGATGATGGTTTACATCCTAACGCAGAAGCGCAACCTTTTATCGCTGATTGGATGGCGCAACAACTCAAGCCGTTAGTTAGTCATTAGTATGAATACTCTACCTGATAGATTTCAAAATGCAGGCAGGCGGCAAGGGAGATAATCCCGATGAGCTTACGAAGTCAAGTGATTCGGGTGAGCGAGAACAGCCAACACACCGGCAATTTGAAAGATGAAAGGTATAACATTTGTTTAAACAAATAGATTCATTCACTAGGTAAAGTTATGCAAAAAGCAGTATTAATTACCGGTTGTTCCAGTGGTATCGGCCTGGTTGCGGCGAAAGATTTGAAAAACCGCGGTTATCGCGTACTCGCGGCCTGCCGTAAACCCGATGACGTGGTAAAAATGACGCAGATGGGTCTGGAAGGTATTGAACTGGATTTGGATGACAGTGACAGTGTCGAGCGTGCTGCGGCACAAGTTATCGAGCTGACTGGTGGACGCTTGTATGCCTTGTTCAACAACGGAGGTTTTGGCCTCTACGGACCGTTACATACCATCTCGCGCCAGCAGTTGGAGAAACAATTCTCAACCAACTTGTTTGGTACTCACCAACTGACACAGTTGCTGCTACCCGCGATGCTGCCTCACAGCGAAGGCCGCATTATTCAAACCAGTTCCGTTATGGGGTTGGTTTCAACTGCGGGTCGTGGCGCCTATGCTGCCAGTAAATACGCTCTGGAGGCTTGGTCAGATGCATTACGTATGGAACTACACGGCAGTGGAATTCAAGTCAGTCTGATTGAGCCTGGCCCGATAAGCACCCATTTTACGCAAAATGTTAACCAGGCCGAAGCCGACAAACCGGTGAACAATCCCGGCATTGCAAAACGCTTTACACTACCGCCAGAGGCTATATTACCGAAATTACGCCACGCATTGGAAAGCCCGCGTCCACAGTTACGTTATCCGGTCACCTTAGTGGCCCATGCGTTGACAGTACTGCGCCGTATATTGCCAGGTCGCATGTTAGATAAAGTCCTGCGTGGTAATTCTTGATAAGCGTCGTGAGGGTTGAAGCTACATAATCTGCCCCCATCTACTGCTAAAACGGATGAGAGAAATAAGTCATGCTAGCACCTACAACGATTGATATTACCGAAGCGAATCTGCATCAGACATTAGAACAATCCATGGCTGTGCCCGTGCTGTTCTATTTTTGGTCTGAACGCAGTCAGCACTGCCTGCAACTGACCCCGGTACTGGATAAGCTGGCCGCAGAATATGCTGGTCAATTTATTCTGGCGCGTGTCGATTGCGATGCACAACAGATGGTCGCATCACAGTTTGGTTTACGCTCCATTCCGGCAGTTTACCTCTTTAAAGATGGTCAGCCGGTTGATGGTTTTCAGGGACCACAGCCAGAAGAAGTGATTCGCGAATTGCTGCAACGAGTGTTGCCAAAACCAGAAGAGCTAAAAGCGGCAGAAGCGGCACGTTTGATGAGCGAGGGGAATGCGCAAGACGCTCTGCCATTGCTCAAAGATGCCTGGCAACTGATGCAGCAAAATCACAACCCACAAACCAGCGATATCGCGCTGCAATTGGCTGAAGCACAAATTTTGCTAAATCGCAGTGAAGATGCCGAAGGCGTACTGGCGACAATCCCACTGCAAGACCGTGATACACGTTATCAGGGGCTGATTGCACAAATCGAGCTACTCAAACAAGCCGCTGACACACCAGAAATTCAGCAATTACAGCAGCAAGTGGCCGATCAACCAGATAACGTTGAACTGGCCGTGCAATTAGCACTGCAATTGCATCAGGTTGGTCGCAATGAAGAAGCGCTGGAACTGCTATTGGGGCACTTGAAGAAAGACTTAGCTGCCGCCAATGGTACTGCCCGTAAGACATTAATGGATATTTTGGCCGCATTAGGCACTGGCGATGCACTGGCAGCTAAATATCGTCGTCAGTTGTATGCATTATTGTACTGATTGACATATTTAACCGGCATTCGTTGCCATTATTTACGACTGCGCGAGGCCATCCCGCGCAGTTTTATTCTGCCCTAATCAAGCTTTCTCTCATTTACACGCTTTTACCCGCCTTTCGTTAGGCATTTAGCGCTCTGTCACGTAATATTAAGAAACAATATTCATTGCTGACAGGAAGTTAAATATGTTTACGGTTATCCCTGTTCTTATCGTTGTCGCCCTGATTGTGGTCTTCTCCTCAATCAAAATTGTTCCACAAGGTTTTCAGTGGACGGTCGAACGTTTTGGTCGCTATACCAAAACGCTAATGCCGGGTCTGAATATCGTTGTGCCATTCATGGATCGTATTGGTCGTAAAATCAATATGATGGAGCAGGTCCTGGATATCCCATCCCAAGAAATCATCTCCCGCGATAATGCTAACGTGGCAATTGATGCCGTCTGTTTTATTCAGGTAATTGACCCAGTAAAAGCCGCATATGAAGTCAGCAACCTTGAACTGGCCATCGTTAACCTGACCATGACCAACTTCCGTACTGTTTTAGGCTCAATGGAGTTGGATGAAATGTTGTCTCAGCGTGACAACATCAATAGCCGTTTGCTGCATATCGTCGATGAAGCCACCAACCCGTGGGGCATTAAAATCACGCGAATTGAAATCCGTGATGTGCGCCCACCGACTGAACTGATTTCAGCGATGAATGCTCAGATGAAAGCTGAACGTACCAAGCGTGCCGATATTCTAGAAGCTGAAGGGGTTCGTCAGGCCGCGATTTTACGTGCTGAAGGTGAAAAACAGTCACAAATTCTGAAAGCGGAAGGTGAGCGTCAGTCCGCATTCTTACAGGCTGAAGCGCGTGAACGTGCCGCAGAAGCGGAAGCTCAAGCAACCAAAATGGTTTCTGAAGCTATCGCCGCCGGTGATATTCAAGCCATTAACTACTTTGTAGCGCAAAAATATACCGATGCACTGCAACATATTGGCTCTGCCAATAACAGCAAAGTCATTATGATGCCACTGGAAGCCAGCAACCTAATGGGCGCTATTGGTGGAATTGCAGAACTGATTGGTGAGAGTAAAAACAGCCGGGGTAAATAACCATGCTGGAAGAAATTGCAGCAAATCCAAACTGGTTTTGGCTTTCACTCGGCGGCTTATTATTGGCCGCTGAGATGCTAGGTGCCAGTGGTTATATGTTGTGGAGCGGTGTTGCTGCCGTGGTCGTCGGCATTTTGGTCTGGCTATTTCCTTTTAGCTGGGAAATGCAGGGCGTGCTGTTTTCTGTCCTGACAGTAGTCTCTGCCATCCTGTGGTGGTATTGGCTAAGTAAACGTACCAAACCGCAACCCGCTATGCTGAACCAGCGTAATCATCAATTATTGGGAACTCGAGCAACACTGACCGAGGCCACGGTTGACGGTTATGGCCGTATGAAAGTAGGCGACAGCAGTTGGCGTATTTACAGTGCGACGGAGCTGAATGTGGGCACCGAAGTTGAAGTGATACTAGTGGAAGGCAATACTTTGCATGTCCGTCCCACAATTCATCACTGATGATTGAATCTAAAGGCGTATTTATCTAAATACGCCGAGGCTAATGACATAAATTAATCGCCGATTGATTTGTTAACTTACCACTTTTTGCTTATCACTCATGTGGCAACATCCCGCCAAGTTATTAATAATCGGGCAATCTGCACCATCATCACCAGGGCATTCATCGGCTAACGCTAATAAGCGTAATCGCATCTGATTAAGATCATTAATGTGCTGCTCAATTTCGGCGACTTTTTGCAATGTCGCTGCTTTTACATCCGCACTATGCCGCGCTGGGTTATGAAACAATGCCAGCAATTCACGACATTCATCCAATGTGAAGCCAACCTGCCGTGCCTGACGCAGCAGAGTTAACTCTTCAATATGTTTAGCATTGTAGCTGCGATAGCCATTATCCGTGCGGATCGGCGGCGTCATCAGCTTTTTTTCTTCGTAAAAGCGAATGGCTTTGCTGGTTAAGCCTGTTTTTTTTGCGACATCGCTAATATTCATATTCCCCCCTTGACCTTCCCCTTGCTGGAAGGTTTAACCTCTATCATTAGTGAAAAGAACCATGCGAGTCAAGCGGAATGAAAGACGTTCAAGCTCAATAAAACCGGTACAACTAGAGGCAATGAATAAGACCATTATTGCCATAGATAAGGAATATGACGGGGAATACCGACTAAACTTATCCCTACAAAATTTATGGATAGGTTCCTACTCGATAAGGAGTTAACTATGTTGCAAACCACAGTACTGGCCTTACACGGCCTTTCCTGCATGAATTGTGCCAAACGCGTGAAAACAGCGCTAGAAAGCCGTGAAGATGTCCATCATGCAGAAGTGAATGTTCACTACGCAAAAGTGACCGGTGAAGCTGAAACCAATACGCTGATTGATACAATCAAACAAGCAGGTTATCAGGCAGAAGAAGCGCAGACTCCTGATGTTGAACTACAACTCTCGGGCTTGAGTTGCGGGCATTGCACTGAATCCACCCGAAAAGCTCTGGAGGCAGTTCCCGATGTGATAGCTGCTGATGTGACCCTCGACAGTGCCAAGATTTACGGCAAAGTAGATGCACAGACATTGATTGATGCTGTCGAACAAGCGGGCTATCACGCTACCCTGCAAGGGGCTGAACTCCCAAAAACTGAGCCGCTGACTCACTCAGCCCCATCTCAGCCGGAACATCTGGCAGCGGCCTCTTCAACTGTTCCGGCAGCGACAGTATCAACATTGGCAACAACCGCATCGACGACAGCCGCAGAGCCACCAGCCAGTGATAGCGATAGTGTCCAACTCTTGCTCACGGGGATGAGCTGCGCCAGTTGCGTCTCTAAAGTACAAAATGCACTGGAAAGTGTTGATGGCGTTGAAGTTGCACGCGTCAATCTTGCCGAACGTAGTGCATTGGTTACCGGTAATCCGAGTCACGAGGCTTTAATCACGGCCGTGAAGAATGCCGGTTATGGTGCTGAAATTATTGAAGATGAAGGGGAGCGGCGCGAGCGTCAGCAACAAATGTCGCAAGCCAGTATGAAGCGCTTCCAATGGCAAGCCGCGCTCGGCCTATTGCTGGGTATCCCATTGATGGCATGGGGGTTATTTGGCGGCAGTATGACGCTAACACCAGAAACCCAAACGCCGTGGCTGATTGTCGGCATAATCACTCTGCTGGTGATGATATTTGCCGGTGGTCACTTTTATCGTAATGCTTGGGTCAGTCTGAAGAATGGCAGTGCCACTATGGATACCTTGGTGGCATTGGGGACAGGTGCCGCTTGGGTTTACTCCATTACGGTGAATATCTGGCCAGACGTTTTTCCAATGGAAGCTCGCCATCTTTACTACGAAGCCAGTGCCATGATCATCGGTTTGATTAACCTTGGTCATGCCATGGAGCAGCGCGCCAGACAGCGCTCATCCAACGCGCTGGAGCGCTTATTAGATTTAGCCCCTCCGACCGCTCGGCTGGTAACTGATGAAGGTGAGAAAGTTATTCCATTGGCGGATGTTCAATTAGGCATGACATTACGTCTGACTACGGGTGACCGTGTCCCGGTTGATGGCGAAATTGTGCAAGGGGAAGTGTGGATGGATGAAGCCATGTTGACTGGCGAACCTATCCCACAGCAAAAATCGGCTGGTGATGTGGTTCATGCAGGGACGCAAGTTCAGGATGGTTCAGTACTGTTCCGCGCCAATGCCATCGGCAGCCAAACAACGTTGGCGCGCATCATCAAATTAGTTCGGCAAGCGCAAAGCAGTAAACCGGAAATCGGCAAACTGGCTGATAGAATCTCTGCGGTATTTGTTCCAACCGTGGTCGCAATTGCGGTGATAGCCGGGTTGATTTGGTATTTCTTCGGCCCACAACCACAGTTGGTCTATACCCTGGTCGTCGCCACGACAGTACTGATTATCGCCTGCCCATGTGCTCTCGGGCTGGCAACACCTATGTCGATCATCTCAGGTGTTGGGCGAGCGGCTGAGTTTGGCGTTCTGGTACGTGATGCTGATGCATTACAGCAGGCCAGCAACCTCGATACTTTAGTGTTCGACAAAACCGGCACATTGACCGAAGGGCATCCGCAGGTAGTTGCCATTCATACTTTCAATGGCGTGAACGAACAGCAAGCGCTGGAATGGGCAGCAGCACTGGAGACTGGCTCTAATCACCCCTTGGCTCGTGCGATTTTACAACGGGCGGAAGGACTGACACTGGCGACAGTGTGCCAATTCCGCACACTGCGCGGCTTAGGGGTCAGTGGTGAAGTGGATGGCATTCCACTATTGCTGGGGAATAACCGCCTACTGGAAGAGCAACAGATTGACACCAGCGAGTTGCAAGCATTGATGCAGCAACAAGCAGAAAGTGGTGCAACACCAGTTATTCTGACGGCACAAGGCAAACCCGCGGCACTGTTATCGATTCGTGATCCACTGCGCAGTGACAGTGTTAGTGCCCTGCAACGATTGCATCAGCAAGGATATAATTTGGTGATGTTAACCGGCGATAACCCTATTACTGCGAATGCTATTGCTAAAGAAGCGGGTATTGATCAGGTGATCGCCGGAGTCTTGCCTGATGGTAAAGCAGAGGCAATTAAGCAACTGCAAGCTTCCGGACACAAAGTAGCGATGATTGGCGATGGTATCAATGATGCACCAGCACTGGCGCAAGCCGATGTTGGGATTGCTATGGGTGGCGGTAGTGATATTGCGATTGAAACCGCCGCTATTACCTTGATGCGCCACAGTTTGCATGGCGTTGCTGATGCAGTAGAGCTTTCCAAAGCAACATTGCGCAACATGAAACAAAATCTGCTGGGAGCGTTCTTCTACAACGCCTTAGGGATTCCGATTGCTGCGGGTATTTTGTTCCCCTTCACCGGAACCCTCCTCAGCCCTGTGGTGGCAGGGGCGGCGATGGCGTTGTCATCTATTACCGTTGTGAGCAATGCGAACCGATTACTGCGGTTTAAGCCTAAGCAATAATTAGGAACCTAATGGCGCACAACCCCTTTCTTGTGCGCCACTTAGCGTTTAGCATGTTAAGAAACGCTAATAAGGGAACCACATGGGCCAATTATTACGCCGCCTCGCAAAATTTTTGGGCATGACTGCCCCGGCGAGCTATTCCTACCCAGCTTTAGACATGACTTTACCTGGTGAACGTCATTTTCACTTGGTTGGCAGTATCCATATGGGAACCGAGGGGATGTTTCCCCTCCCCCATGAGTTACTCAATAAATTGAATCAGGCTGATGCACTTATTGTCGAAGCTGATATCACCGATACAGCCTCTCCCTTTGGTAACGATAGCCTTGATGAACCATTAATTGACAGGTTATCTGCAGAGCATTATCAACAATTTTTGCAACGCTGCGAAGAACTGGACAATGACCCACTTACTATGGCCTTTCTGCCAGCATGGCAAGTGGCCTTAATGCTTCAGGCCCGTCAGGCCCAGCGTTTAGGGTTACGAGGGGAATACGGTATCGATTACCAATTATTGAAAGCGGCGACAGCACAGGACAAAAACGTGATTGAGCTGGAAGGTGCGCAGATGCAGCTCGATTTGTTGGAAACATTGCCTGACAACGGCATGTCGTTACTGCTGGATACCTTAACTCACTGGCACACCAATGCCCGTTTACTGCAAACCATGATTAGCTGGTGGCTGGAACATCATCCAGTCAATGACCTGACGGCTCTGGCCCCCACCTTTAGCCAAGGGTTGTACGATGTTCTGATGATTCAAAGGAACAAACGCTGGCAAAGACAACTTGAACAACTGCCTTCCGGGCGCTATGTCATTGCCGTCGGTGCGCTACACTTGTATGGCGAAGGGAATCTTCCTGATTTATTAAAATCCAACGCCCAATAAAAAAATGGCCGATATCGCTATCGGCCAGTCAAAGAGGAATTTTCGTTATTTTAGTTATTAAGCGCCCACATTCCTTGCGGATAATATGAGCAGCCAATACAGGGTAGCAACCTGACGATTAGATTAGCAACCGACATTCATCATAACTCGCGGAGCACCTAACCATTATGCTGATTTTGCTCGGTTAATTTTTATCCCTGTCACCATGATTCCGTGTAGGATAATCCACCTGAATAAATCTTCATTTTTAATTGGACGTTTATTATGACACCTGCCGTTGTTTTGCTGGAAAAACAAAAAGTTCCTTTCACACTACACCCATATCACCACGATGCAGCAGAAACCAACTTTGGCGATGAAGCCGTTAAAAAATTGGGTCTCAATGCCGATCAAGTCTATAAGACATTGCTGGTCGCTTTAAATGGTGATGCCAAAAATTTAGCCGTTGCCGTCACCCCTGTCGCCACCCAACTTGACCTGAAAAAAGTAGCCCGTGCATTGGGGGCAAAGAAGGCTGAAATGGCCGATCCACAATTGGCACAGCGCAGCACCGGATATTTAGTGGGGGGTATTAGCCCATTGGGGCAAAAAAAACGCCTCCCCACGGTAATTGATAGCCCAGCACAAGAATACGCCACGATATTTGTTTCCGGGGGTAAGCGGGGATTAGATATTGAACTAGCCGCAACAGATTTATGCCGATTACTGCAAGGCACATTTGCTGATATCGCAAAAAGGGATTGATGAACAGCCACGAAACCGAGCAGAAATTAACAACCTAGCCCTGCTCGGCTTAATAATTGCGTAGGATTTTTATCTACCCCTATAAAAAACAAAAGCTTTGCGAATTATACTCTGAGGACAAAGGCTGATAACCAGCAAAGATATCTTCATACTTAAGCTAATAGTACTCGTGAGTATATAACGGCGAGCACTCGCCTTATCATTACTTAATAGACTATAAGTAATTCTCGCTAAACTGATACGACGAAATTGCTCTGGATAATCTTTGGATATACGCTCACCAAATTGGGACAATGTTAGATCGGCGAGAATTTTATGTTCTGCTGAATATTTAACTTGCGTAGTAGCACTAGTTAAGCGCGATGGAGCATCATTTGAAACATCGATTAATTTCATATTAAAGGTAGGGATTCCTTTATAATCTAACGCAATACGCCACCACAATAGATGCTCACCACCAAGCCTAGTTTGAGGATAGCTTAACCCTGTTGCTAAGAATTTTTCTCTATTAAAGACAGGCGTAAAATCGCCGATAATATACCCAGACATATAATCATCAAAACTAATTAGATGATATTTATCCCTCATACTCCCGTTAGAACAGGCAAACATAGTTACTAAATATGAATCAAGATTTTCGTCATCAAGAATATGCATAAGTTTTTCAACAGATCCTGATGTCATCACATCGTCATCATCTAGTATTAATACCCAAGGTGCATGGGATAATTTAAGCCCCTGCATCCTTGCTAAACCAGGACCGCCGTTGATGGGCATGCGATAAGTGATAAGTTCAGGTACATTGAATTCGGGTAAAAGTGATGTCGAGGCATCATCAACAACTATGATTTCAATACGATATTTCTGACTTCTCTGTGACACTACGGAATTAACAGCCCTAACCACTAATTCGGGGCGATTATAAGTTGTAATCACAACACTTAGAGTTAAATCATTCACTATCTATTCCTACAAAAAAAGAATATTAGCACCAAGAACATTATTATCTCGGCCACCAAAAATGCGAGTGTCATACCCAGGCCACCTAGCGTTGGAATTAATAGTATAGCAAGCATGCAAATAAGGCTTATATTAGCTATCATCACTCTGCTGGCAATACGTTCTTTTCCTGTAGGAATGAACCATAAAACGGCCAAAATCATACTATTAATACGAAATGGCACTACCCACACCAGTATTTTTAATAAATTAATAGCATCTTGATAGCCTGGCCCGAAAACAATATTCACAACCCAGGCTGATGCAAATACAGTGGTAATTGAGAATAATATAGTGGCGATTGAAATTACCACTAGTGCGATAGTGACTAATTTTTTAGCAGTACGTTCTGAGTCACGCTGCAATTTAACCAGATGTGGAAATGCTGCATTTAAAGCCGGAATAGCCAAGCCACTAGCCGCTCGAATTAGTTTTTCCGCAGGGACAAACGAACCAACAGCACGAGCACCACCTAAAAAACCTAATAATGTTGAAGCAATGGAACCCATAATACTTTGAGCACCTTTGTACAAAAATAGCTCCCAACTATCACGAATAACTTGCCATGTACCATTCAGATTTATTCGCCCCAAGCCCGTTTGGCGCAGCATAATAAATGTTGGAATAAAGGTGTTAAGAATTCCAACCGTTGCCTGGATAATTAATACACGTTGGGCATGTTCTGGTGATGAAACCAAAGTGATCGTAAATAAAAGTCCCGTGCTGCGTAGTGCAAGATCTAATAATGAAGGCAAGATTAGCCGTTCAATTCCTACGTAGTACCATAGTGGACTAAAACCAAATGCAACAAGAAACAGTGAAACCCAAATAAACCAATAGTGAGGAATCGTAGTCGCCCCCATACTGAAAAATATCAAAACTCCGATGGCAAGAATAACTACCGAACTTAATAGCAGCTTTGCTGCCAATACGTTAGTAACGAGTTGAGCTAGTCTTGCACGATCTTCTTTCACTTTTACGACGCTACGTGCTGCGCTGAAATTAAAACCAAACTCGACAAAAACGGAAGCAGTCAATGCTAGCCCCAAAGCATAAAGCACTTGCCCATAACCTTGTTGCCCCAAAGCTCGAGCCAACACAGGTAGCTCAATCAAGGGGATAAATAAACCGCCAATTTGTGCCAACATTAGCCAGAATGTATTTTTTGCTACACGCGACATGAACTATCACCATGGATGGATGCAAGAAAAACCAGTTAATTCCTTGCTCAATGAGGACAAAAAATCGATGGGTGAGAAATTATTGTTGCATACAGCTAGCAAAAATTTTTCTTTTACGAAATCTATTCTAAAACAGCAGTCTTCTCAAGAAGTTCTGCTTATCGGGGACGAAAAAAAAGATGAAGCACAGTATACCACCTGAACATCATCTTTATTAAATACAGCACGTTACAATTAATTACTTATAGACAATCTCACCTTTCGGCTGATACTGACTGGCATCCAGTGGAGAGTGTTTTTCAATATACTGTTTTAGAACTTCTGCATCGATAAAACCGGTATTGACATAGCCAGGTAGGGTATCAATCTTCGGATATCCATCCCCCCCTAACGCATTAAAATTCAATGTTGCCAAACGATAGGTTTTATTTGGGTCTAGCAGCTTGCCCTGTATTTTGACATCACTCACCCCCTCACCATCGGCCACTAGGCTAACGTTGGCAAATTGGGCATAAGCACCAGAATCTACTTTTTTATTTGCCACCACAGCCAGATACTTCTCAACATCACGCCCTTTCATGTCAGCGTAAACCAGAGTATTACCGAATGGTTGAACTTTGAGCACGTCTTTATAGGTGATATCACCTTTTTCGATAGAATCACGAATACCGCCACCACTCATCACAGCAAAATCTGCTCCCGCACGTTCCATTTGTGCTGCCAATAACATGCGAGCCAAATTCGTTTGCTCGAAACGGACTTTGCTGCGATCCCCTTCTAGCTTGTCATTCACACTCCCCACTTTAATCTCCAGCTGCGCCTTGCCCTGCTCTTCAAATGGGGTCAACAGTTTCAGCATCGATGGGTCTTGGGCTATTTCTTGCGTATAAAAGACACGCTCACTAGTGCCATCAGCTTTCTCGACTTTTTTCTTCAAATTAATTGGGATTAACTGATAGCTCACTAATTTCAGCTCACCATTGCGGAATGTAAAATCAGCTCGGCCAACATATTTTCCCCACTCATGGGCTTGTACGATCCAAGTGCCATTTTGTCGATCGGGGGCGCAAGGTGTCCCTGGTACATAATCAGCCTGTTTATGATTCTCGCTAGCCATACAAACCGGATCCTGCGAGTGACCACCTACTATCATGTCTAAATAGCCTGCTGGTAAACTGCGTGCCATCTCGACATCACCCGCAGCATTAGAACCATGCTTACCATCATCGTAATGCCCCATATGGGTTGCAGCGATGATAATGTCCGGCTTTTCTGTTTTTCTTAACTGATCGACAACTTGCTTTGCTTCTACTGCTGGCACTCGAAATTCAATATCAGTGAAATATTCGGGATTACCGATCTTTGCTGTATCGTCAGTCGTTAGTCCAATTACCGCAATTTTTACCCCTTGTTTATCAAACAAAGTGTAGGGTTTGAATAACCGCTGCTGGGTACTTTTCTGATAAATATTGGCCGACAATAATGGGAAAGTCGCCCACTTCTCCTGTTGGCGCAGCACACTCAGTGGGTTATCAAATTCATGATTGCCGATAGCCATCGCATCATAGCCAACCAGATTCATCCCACGGAAGTCTGGCTCGGCATCTTGCAAATCCGACTCAGGAACACCTGTATTGATATCCCCGCCGGAGAGTAACAGTAAACTTCCTCCTTGGGCGGCAACTTGCTTGCGAATCTCATCAACAAGCGTTTTCTGTGCCGCCAGACCATACTCACCGTGATCGTTTTGCCAAAAATGCCCATGGTGGTCATTAGTATGCAAAATGGTGATGTCGTAGGTTTTGTCTTTTTCCCACGCAGCGGCCCATCCCGGTGTAAACGCCAGCGACACAGCCAAAGCACAGGCGGTGGTCGGTAATGAAAAACGCATGGCAAATCTCCATATTGTCGTTAAAAACCGACACCATCAATGCCAGTCTAATGAGTGAAGTTTGAGTGGTATATATTAATACCACGATAAATCAAGACCATACTGTGACACACTTTGTATTGTAATATGATAGTGCCGCTATCAATTTCATAACTTTGGAATAGATATCAAAGAATGTCAGGAGTAGTAAAAATCGTCCGAACTGCATAATATGTATTCGTTACCAACATATTATTAACAGTGAAAATTATTAGGCGAATACTCACTATGACCGATCGCTCTGAGACGGAATTCCCACCCTCCGTTACTGCCTCCGTAAAACGCACCTCATTCTCTATTTTAGGTGCGATCAGCGTATCTCACTTGCTCAACGATATGATTCAATCGCTGATTTTGGCGATTTATCCTCTCTTACAAGCCGAGTTTTCACTGAGTTTTGCCCAAATCGGGTTAATTACTCTGACTTACCAGCTTACCGCCTCACTGTTACAGCCATTGATTGGCCTGTATACAGATAAACATCCACAACCCTACTCATTGCCCATCGGTATGGGATTTACCCTATCAGGTATTTTGTTGTTGGCTGTTGCCACGACTTTCCCTGTGGTTTTACTGGCAGCGGCGTTGGTCGGGACCGGCTCTTCAGTATTCCACCCAGAATCTTCGCGAGTCGCCCGGATGGCCTCTGGTGGGCGTCATGGTATGGCTCAATCCATTTTTCAAGTTGGTGGCAACTTCGGTAGTGCTCTTGGCCCACTGCTAGCCGCAATTCTGATTGCACCTTATGGTAAAGGCAACGTTGGTTGGTTCTCACTCGCGGCATTACTGGCGATCGTGGTGCTACTGCAAGTCAGTAAATGGTATCAGCAACAACAAAGAGCCAGCCATGGCAAAGCCATAAAAGTCTCATCGGCAAAAGTACTGCCAAAAAAGACAGTTATTAGCACATTAGCTATCTTGATGGTGCTGATATTCTCTAAATACTTCTATTTGACTAGTATCAGCAGCTATTACACCTTTTATCTGATGCATAAGTTTGGAGTTTCGGTACAAAACGCCCAGATACATTTGTTTGTTTTCCTCTTTGCCGTAGCCGCTGGCACTATTATTGGCGGCCCTCTTGGCGATCGGATTGGGAGAAAATATGTTATTTGGGGGTCAATCTTAGGCGTAGCGCCATTTACACTCATTTTACCCTATGCATCTTTGTATTGGATTGGGATTTTAACCGTGATCATTGGTGTAATCCTCGCATCGGCCTTCTCGGCCATACTGGTGTACGCGCAAGAGCTGATCCCAGGAAAAGTCGGTATGGTTTCTGGTTTATTCTTCGGTTTTGCTTTCGGTATGGGGGGGTTAGGTGCGGCTGTACTAGGGTATGTTGCTGATTTAACCAGTATCGAATTGGTTTACCAAATATGTGCATTCTTACCATTACTGGGGATATTTACTGCCTTACTGCCTAATATAGAAGATAAGTAATAGTAATAACCTTATAATCCCGACTGAGACATGTGTTTCAGTCGGGAGAGTCCCCTGCATTATCGAGATGAAAACATCAAGTCCACGACAAACAACCACTTCAAACAATTTTCGTGCCAAACTAGACTTTTCTTGATAAAAAATGAAATTTTATCGCGCATTGATCGCATAAATGCAATAAACTGATGTTATTGCTGTGAAATGCTTGTCGCTCTGTATATACCCATCGATTTAACATGCAGGAAGGTGGCAAACACCGGCCCGAAGAGTGAGCCTCTTATGAAGCTCAAAAACCCTGATGAACTTACCCAGGTAAGTGACTTTAGTCATTGAACACAGCCAACACGCCTGTAATTTGAAAAATAACGGGTAGTCACGAGAAGGAGTCTGGATGCACCACTCAACACCCTTAATTACCACGATTGTCGGAGGCCTTGTTCTCGCCTTCCTTTTGGGCACTCTGGCTCATCGCCTGCGCATCTCACCTCTGGTGGGATATCTTGCTGCAGGGGTGCTTGCCGGGCCATTCACGCCAGGTTTTGTTGCTGATACCTCATTAGCTCCTGAACTGGCTGAAATTGGTGTTATTTTGTTGATGTTTGGTGTTGGGCTTCACTTCTCACTTAAAGATCTTCTCGCCGTAAAAGCCATCGCCATCCCCGGAGCCGTAGCGCAAATTGCTGTCGCTACCTTACTGGGTATGGGGCTATCGCATTTATTAGGCTGGGATTTGATGACAGGATTTGTCTTCGGTCTTTGTCTATCAACCGCCAGTACAGTGGTATTGCTACGAGCATTGGAAGAGCGGCAACTGATTGATAGCCAACGAGGGCAAATTGCGATTGGCTGGCTGATTGTTGAAGATTTGGCAATGGTACTGACATTAGTCCTCTTGCCGGCATTTGCAGGCGTCATGGGGAACGAAACCACCAGTTTGGGCCAACTGTTCACTGAGCTGGCCATTACCATCGGTAAAGTTATCGCTTTCATTACCTTGATGATTGTTGTCGGTCGCCGATTGGTCCCGTGGATACTGGCCAAAACTGCCAGCACGGGTTCCCGTGAGTTATTTACTCTGGCCGTGCTGGTATTAGCTCTCGGTATTGCCTACGGCGCTGTCGGGTTGTTCGATGTCTCCTTCGCTCTGGGTGCATTCTTCGCCGGAATGGTCTTGAATGAATCTGAACTCAGCCACCGTGCTGCGCAAGATACTTTGCCACTACGCGACGCATTCGCCGTACTGTTCTTTGTCTCTGTTGGGATGCTGTTTGATCCGATGATTTTGGTGCATGAGCCGTTAACCGTGTTAGCTTCGCTGGCTATCATCATCTTCGGTAAATCTGCTGCAGCATTCATATTGGTACGCATGTTTGGTCACTCCAAACGCACTGCACTGACCATCTCAGTCAGTCTGGCGCAAATTGGAGAGTTCGCCTTTATTTTGGCAGGGCTTGGGATTTCCCTTGGTTTGATGTCAGAACAGGGCCGTAATTTAGTGCTGGCTAGCGCAATTTTATCCATTATGCTCAACCCCCTGCTTTTCACCTTGCTAGACCGCTATTTAGCCAAAAATGAGACGATGGAAGATCTGATTCTGGAAGAAGCCGTAGAAGAAGAAAAACAGATCCCTGTCGACTTGTGTAACCATGCATTATTGGTTGGCTATGGTCGAGTCGGTAGCTTATTAGGGGCAAAACTGAATGCTGCGGGCATTCCACTGGTCGTCATTGAAAATTCCCGACCAAGAGTTGAAGCGCTACGTGAACAGGGTATTAATGCCGTATTAGGGAATGCTGCTAGCGCTGATATAATGTCACTGGCACGTCTGGATTGCGCACGCTGGTTATTGCTAACCATTCCAAATGGCTACGAAGCTGGAGAGATAGTCGCGTCTGCCAGAATTAAGCGACCAGACCTTGAAATTATTGCACGCGCACATTATGACGACGAAGTGGTTTATATTTCGGATCGCGGTGCGAATCAGGTTGTTATGGGTGAACGTGAAATTGCCAATAGCATGCTTAATATGCTGAAAATAGAAACACTAACCGAGGATGATAAGCGCCCGATTTGCCCAATCTAAATCGTTTCGATGGCGATGATTTCACGCCATATAGACAAAAAGGGCCAGCATAAGCTGGCCCTCATTATTTTTGATGTTCGGCGCGACGTAAATTATCGCTCCCAGTAAGACTCTTCCAAACTGTCTTCTCTCTCAGGCAATCCACGAGTTAAACGTGGTGAATGTTGATTCAATACTTGATAGCTGACCCGATTGGCATATTTGCACACTTGCGCCAAGGAAGAGTAACTCAGATAACTACGTACATGTTTACTTGAGTTAGGAACATTATTACGGTGATAACCATTAGCAGCAATGTCATGCAGCAAAGCTGATAAAGCACCATCACCAGCCCCATTGGTATTCATTATTTTCTCAGGTCCCCCCATATAGGGAGCAATGTGAGAATAAATACGTAATGGGTTATCACAATGCTCTTTACGCATTGCTCGACTGAATTCATACAAGTTAAATTCGGCAATAGCGCCGGGGAGTAAAGGGTGCTGTGTCTGCCGTTTATTAGCTTCTTCTGTATAGCCCGCCATATAAAGACCATTAGGGCCAGCAGTACACAGAACCAAATCAACCCAGTTCAATGCCATATCAGAGGCCATTAACGGATCATTTAGGCCCGTCAGCTCATAAGCCTCATCTTCATTCATTGCGACGATAGAAACATGCTCATTAAGGAAATCACGCCACCACTGCGGATTATCTGCAATGACGTATTTTGTTCCCAGAGTCATCACCACAGGCACATTATGCTTCTTCGCATAACGAATTGCCTGCATCGTCGCATCTGGCATCGGCTCTCCAGGTTTACAGCGCACCAGATAAGCGGTAAGAACTAGCGCTGATGCCCCAGCAATAACATCCTCAGGAATGCTTTCTGGCCGCAATTGATTCATTTGCCCCGGGCTGATGGCAAATGTCCGCTCACCATTGTCCGTAATTAAAGTAAAGCAGCGGCCAATAGCACCATCAACGGCCTGTAAGTAATTCAAATCAGTACTACTTGAGGTATTGCACAGGTAGCGATAGGCATAGCTACCAATCTTAATATTACTACACATCGTACCCAACAAAATTGAACGATCATCAGCCAGTACGGAATAGTTATGTAACGTATTGCCAATGGTACCGCCAGCAAACTCATGCGTAATTAATCCCTTGGCCGTGAGCTCCTGATAAAGGCGTTCAGCAACATCATCTTCAATCACCAAAGAGTGCCCTTGGCTCAAACCATAACGCGCAATAAAGTCCTCATCGACCTTCGCTTCAATATCAACCAGCGTCTGATCAATGCCAACAATATAAGATGTACTCACTTCATTTTCTGTTTGAGCTGGCTGCAATAAGGGATCGCGAGCATTAACAGGAAAATAGTGTTTAGATTTGCGTTTGCCAGGAAATTTCATTGTTATGAGTTACAAATTTAGAAATGAAAAGATAAAGAATTTTAGCACAAGTCATCTGGGATTCAGCGCGCATAACCATTTGGATTACGCTGCTGCCAATTCCATGCATCTGTTAGCATATCGGTTAAGTTTCTTTTGGCTTCCCAACCCAACTCGTTAAATGCTAATTTCGCACTCGCCCAACATTCGGCGATATCGCCAGACCGTCGTGCGACTATCTCATAAGGAATTTTTTTACCCGATATACGTTCAAACTCATTAATCATCTGTAACACAGAATACCCAACGCCCGAGCCGAGATTATAAACCTTAAATCCTGTCGTTAGTTTATTCAGTGCACAAAGATGCCCTTCAGCAAGATCCATAACATGGATATAATCACGAACCCCTGAACCATCTACTGTAGGATAATCATCACCATAGACAGCTAACTTAGGGAGTTTTCCAATAGCAACTTGCGTGATAAAAGGCAACAAATTGTTAGGTTTCCCATTTGGATCCTCGCCAATTAACCCAGATGGATGAGCACCTACAGGATTAAAATAACGTAATGCGCTGATGGAGAAGTCTGGGTGCGCGACAGAGAAATCTTTCAGTATTTGCTCAACCATGACTTTAGATGAGCCATAAGGGTTTGTCGTACCACCGATGCGTGCGTTTTCTGTCAAAGGAACAAACTCTGGATCACCATATACAGTTGCAGATGAGCTAAATATTAGTTTTGTTACACCAGCACTGACCATCTCTTCTAGCAAGAGCAGCGAGCCGGTAACGTTATTTTGATAATATTCAATCGGCTTAATAACCGATTCACCTACTGATTTTAAACCAGCAAAATGAATGACAGCATCTATTTTATGTTCAGAAAATATTTTTTTTAGGCAATGCCTATCGAGTACATCGCCCTCATAAAATATTGCACTTCGGCCCGTAATTTCGGCTACACGTCGCAGTGACTCTACCGAAGCATTAGATAAATTATCTAACACAACAACATCGTTGCCTTGTTCTAATAATGTTAATACTGTATGTGAGCCAATATATCCTGCACCACCAGTTACTAAAATAGTCATAATGCACCTATTGTATTTGAGGTATTTGAACAGAATTCATTGACCAAGAATAATTTCACGACACTTATTTTTAACATTATTTATATCAAACTTACTCTTTTGTTTCTGAGCTGCTTTATAGAATGACTCATAATTTGAAAATACAGTATTAAGCGCTGACTCTAGCGCTTCTGTTGTATTTTCAATTAAGATGCCATTTTGATCGACAACCTCACCACAACCACCGACATCACTCAGAATAACGGGTAAGCAGGCACTAGTCGCTTCAATCGCTGCCATGGGTAAACCTTCACTTTCTGATGTTAATACAAATACATCATACTCATTAAATTTATCAAATCCCTTTATCTCACCATAGAAATGAATGTTTTTATAATCATCATATTCTTTTTTTAGATCTTGATAATATTCACCATCACCAACAACATCTAGGTTATATTGAGGGTTAGATGCGGCTACCTTTAACATCAAATCAGGTCGTTTAGGATAGGCTAACCGACAAACATAAATGATTTTATTTTGGCAAGGACGATCGGCTCTCTCAACCAATGGTGTAATTGCATTAAGTTGAGTCATGATTTTTTCAGGCTTGATACCAATAATATTTATAGCCTTATCAGCATCACTTTGAGAAACACACCAGATAACATCAGTAATATTCGATAATAACTTTTCAATATAGCAAAAAATAAATTTCAATACATTCCCATTGTAGATACATGACCAGCCATGGGAAACATAGACACCACGAAAACGTAAGAACAAACGAGCTAATCGACTGTAAAGACCTGCATTTGCAGAGCTAGAGACAACAATATCAACCTTATTTTCTTTAAGAGTCTTATATAAAGAGTAGATAGCCTTAATACTGGCCATTTTTCTGATCTCTGGAATAATAACGACTTTATCGCAAATAATTGTTTCAGTTAACCAACCTGGCTCAGAAGTTATTAAAATAATCTTACAATCATCTTTAAGTAATTTTACTTGCTCAAGAACCCAGCCTTGGGCTCCACCAATGATTGACTTTGTGATGACAAATGCAATATTTTTCATATCTTTTCCATAAACAATAAAATGCAAATATGACGAGAGAACAGCCTCAACACTCTCAATGGACTGTTATATTTTTTGCATTTCCTTCGTGAGTCTTCTGCCAAACTATATCGCAGATACCATCTGTAGGTTGAAATCCTGCGGGCGCTTCTAATAATAAAGAGCGAATAGACTCATAATTAAAGTCATTGCAAGCAGCTTCAATTTTGTTTAGTAAAATATTCAAATCACTCCATGCAAGCATAACTTCAGTTGCAGTCATAATTCGTGGATGATAAGTGTTCTGTACAGATTCACCAATGAGTAACTCTTCATATAATTTCTCACCAGGGCGTAAACCTGAGATCTCTATTGCAATATCACCTTCAGGATTATCTTCACTCTTAATTGAAAGACCTGAAAGGTTAATCATACGTTTTGCCAAATCAATAATCTTAACCGGATCGCCCATATCCAATACAAAAACATCCCCTCCTTGCCCCATAGCACCAGCTTGAATAACAAGTTGAGCTGCTTCTGGAATGGTCATGAAGTAGCGAATAATATCTTTATGGGTTAGCGTTATTGGCCCTCCCTCAGCGATCTGTTTCTTAAAAAGCGGTACAACAGAACCTGAAGATCCAAGAACATTACCAAAGCGAACCATACAAAATTTAGTCTTATCCTGTTCTTTAGATAATGCCTGCAATACAAGTTCAGCCATCCGTTTGGTTGCTCCCATAGTATTGGTTGGCCGAACTGCTTTATCTGTAGAAATTAAAACAAACTTTTCCACCTCAGATTTTATTGCCGCTTTAGCGCAACAAAGCGTACCAAATATATTATTTTTCACCCCTTCAATAACATTATTTTCAACCAGAGGGACATGTTTATAAGCGGCGGCATGGTATACTGTATTCACGTTGAAACTAGACATGACTTGAATTAAGCGCTTTTCACTTTGTACAGAACCAAGTAGTGCCACAAATTTTGTATCAATATGATGATGTCTACAAATTGCAGCAATTTCATTTTCAATGGAATAAAGTGAAAACTCAGAAATATCAAAAAGAATGAGTAAAGTTGGTTTTTCAACAATAATTTGGCGGCATAATTCTGAGCCAATTGACCCCCCAGCGCCGGTCACCATAACGACTTTGTCGGTGATATTTTTAGCTAACAACTTTTCATCCGGCTCGACAGGATCTCTTCCGAGAAGTTCCTCTATTGACACTTTCTTTAAACTACTGATTTGTGCTCGACCTTCAACTAAGTCAGACATACCAGGAATAGATAGAACTTCACAAGAAAGATTTTCAAGTTTACTTATCACGGCTCTGCGCTGACTTTGGCTAACACTTGGCATCGCCAGTAATACTTTCTTTATGCCATAACGGCCAACTAAATATTCAAGTTTTTCTGAGGGATAAACTGTCACACCATGGATAACAGCTTTATGTAGTTTAGGATTATCATCAACAAAGGCGATTGGGAAGTATTCACTTGCTTGCATAAGTGCAGGTACTAATTGTCGGCCAGATGCACCTGCACCATAAATAACGACTGGAACCTGCCCCCTAACACCATAGTTTAATAGCATTCGGAAGAATATCCGAGAACCACAGATTAGCACTAACGAGAAAATAAAGAACATAACGGATACTGTTCTTGGCAAGTACACACCTAGGAAATAGGAACCCAATACCAGTAAACCAGAGGACAACACAACACCAACAAGTACGGTACTGATAATTTTTGCACTAACATAACGTAATACAGTCCGATATAGACCAAGACGAATATATACCAATAGAGTCGGTGGTATAATTACAGCCAAGGCGACCCACTGTTCAACACTGCTAAATGGACTATCAACATCCAATCGTACCCAAAAAGCGCCCCAGTATGCTAAAGCAATAAGAATAGTATCTAGCAAAAGCATAATGATTCGTTTTACAGGCCTTGGTAAAGATAATAAAAAAACAAGGAACATAGAGTACCAACCCAAGACGGAATACGTCGTTTTAAATATTCGGATGCAACCAGTTATCTGACAACAAACCCAATCAATTAATTATTATTAACTCCAGCATTAAGTTTATAATCAATATAAAAAAGAGGGATATAAGAGATAATTAGTGCAACTACCGGATTAACAATATTTAATCCAACCAGAAGTGCAATAGGGAAAAGCCAGATAACATTAATAGCAATGGCAGACAGTGTTACGGGCAAATGTCGTTTAAATTTTCTGGACGCAATTTGGTAACCATGGCTTCGATGAGCTTCATAAACTTTAAACCCACCAAGAACTCTACGTATTAAAGTCCAAGTTGCATCAACAATAAATAAACCCAATAAAATTAGCCAACAGAAGAAGAACTTCGTTTCTATCCATCCCGCGTTTATCGCCAAAGCCCCTATAACCAGCCCCAAAAAGCCGCTACCTGCATCTCCCATAAATATTTTTGCTGGCGGAAAATTCCACAATAAAAAGCCCAAAACTGTACTCGCAAGTAACCAAAGAACCAAATAATTATCTAGTGCGATATGATCGGCGCTAATGTAATAGATAACGATTGCACCAATACAACTAGTTACCGCTTGAGCACTGGCTAAACCGTCAATACCATCCATAAAGTTATAGAGGTTCAGCATCCAGACTAGAAATAGTAAACCAAACAAACTGCTCAATATCCCAAGATTAAGAGTATATTCAGAGAAAGTTAATACAGGGAAACCACCTAAACAAAATAATAAAAATGCCGCAGCAGAAAAGTGGGCAAGAAGACGCCAACGAGCCGCAATATGCCCATGGTCATCCCAAAAACCAACCAATGCAATGATCCCACCGGAGATAATTAATCCTACAGAAGGCAATAGTGGTAGATAACCTTGAAAATAAAAAAGAGCTATGCCGACAAGGAAACTAATCACAATAGCAACACCGCCACCACGTGGGGTTGGAATCACATGTGAACTGCGTGAATTAGGTGTATCTATAATATTATTTTTAAGAGCATAACGACGCAACTGCCAAGTTAATATAATCGATAGAGCAAGATAGAAGAACAACTCCAACATAATATTAGACATATATTCTCTTCACGTTTTATAGACAATGAAATTACATATAAAAACACAATAAACAAAGAAAGTTTTATTATAGCTTCAATGAATATTGATACTGAACAATCATCTCATCACAAAATTATTAGTTTTTAATAATTAATTCATTTGCCCACGATATATATCAACCCATCTATTCATGATTACATCAATAGAATTATTTTTAATAATTCGTTCTCTCGCATGGGCACCCAATTTTGTTTTTTCCTCAACGGTAATTGTTAACATTCTTGATATAGCGTCAGATAATGCAATATGATTCTTTATGGGTACTAGTTCACCACAATTTCCAATAACTTCTTTTACTCCACCACAATCAGTCGCGACAACAACTCTTTCACAGGCCATTGCTTCTGCTATAACCAAACCAAACCCTTCCCACTCAGAAGATAATATAAATATATCCGCAGCACACATTAAATCAGGAATATCATTTCTTATTCCTAAAAAGTGAATACTACTTTTAATATTCAACTCTTCAGCTAAAGTTTCAAGCTCTGTCTGTAGATGTCCAACACCAACTATAAAAAATAATAATTCCCTACCAAAATAATTTTCTTTACATAGTTTAGCATATGCTTTAAATAGATTAGGATAATCTTTGGCTTCAGTCAGTCGACCTACACTTAATAACATTAGATTGTTATCATTAATATTTAATTCTTTTCTTTTTATCAACCTAGTTTCAGTCGTATATTTAAATTTATCAGTATCAATTCCGTTGGGTATACTGATAATCCGTCCAGGGTATGAAGCTCCTTTATCAATAAAAGTTTGGACTGCTTCCTGACTTACATTTGTTGTGATAGACGCCAGTTTATCAGTTAATCGATATATAAACATTCTAGCTTTATTGCCCTCATTAGTACTGTGAGCAGTGCATACTAGACAAGGTATTTTAGTAAAAATACGTAATATACGTGAAAAAATATTTGCATGAAACATATGGCTATGAACCACATCTGGTTTGAATTTTTTTATTAATTCCCTTGCTCTTATCAATGTATATATAAAAGAAAATATATTCTTACCCATTTTAAGTTCTTTAATAGAAATATTGTTTATTGGTCTTACAACTGTATTACCAGTAAGAGATATGATTATAACATCATGTCCAGCATCAACCATTCTATCTGCCAATAAACATGTTTGCTTTTCGGCGCCGCCCATACCAAGCCCTGTGATAACAAATAGTATCTTCATTAGGAACTCTTTACTTATGATAGTTTAATTAAGAAATTAATTATAAACTTACAAAACATGCTATATGTGAAACTATTTTTAGTTTATATAAGACTTAGCTTATTAAATACTAGATTCGCACTAGACAAAATCACGGTAAGCGTAGAAGTCATTTTTACAGATATAATAGAGACACGCTACCGCCCTTGGCTTGCAGCTACCAATGTACTGTTCTGGGAATCAGCATTCTGTTCGACCGAATAAAAATCAATTTATAACAAATGGTTACAGGATATAATCACATGCCTATTTTTTATAATTAAGTAATTCTCATACATCTAAACAGGTATTACAAGCAAAAGGCCGAGTAAAAAAAGTGTAATGATGGCCACTTAGCGACCGACTGATACATAAAAAATTATGAAGACAAGGATAGTGAACCAATTTCTTGTTTTACCAGTTGTTCTAAAAGATCAATATGGCTCTCGTCGTCGTTCAGTGCCGGAATATATTCAAATTTCTCGCCACCTGCATGCAAGAAAATCTCTCGGTTTTGCTCTTTGATCTCTTCCAATGTTTCCAGACAGTCAGCAGAAAAGCCGGGGCAAATCAGCTGAATATGCTTAACACCTTGGGAAGGTAGACTTTTTAATGTCTCGTCTGTATAGGGGGTAAGCCAAGGCTCGCGACCAAATCGAGATTGATAAGTCATCATGACTTGTTCAGCAGGTAGCGTTAATTCTGCCCGTAAAGCATGGCTGGTATCTTCACAGCGCTGTGGATAGTCATCACCTAAGTGGGCATAGCGTTTGGGAATGCCGTGGAAAGAGAGCACTAACCGATCAGGTTTTCCATGCTGCTCGAAAGCACGTTCAACGCTGTGTTTCAATGCCGAAATATAAGCGGGATGTTCAGCATAATCACGGATAAATGACACCGACGGTAAGCGGCGATAGCCTTTCAAAATACGAGCAACAGCATCCCAAACGGCGGCACTTGTTGAGCAAGAATATTGCGGATAAAGCGGCAATACCACTAGCTTGGTCACGCCTTGCGCTAACAATTTATCAATAGCATTAGCTAGATTTGGCGAACCATAGCTCATACCTAATTCGACGGGGATTTCAGGCATACGTGCAGCGAGTGCTTTTTGCTGTCGCCGACTATAAACCAAGAGAGGAGAGCCTTCCTCCATCCAGACTGATTGATATAATTTTGCCACACGGGGCGAGCGAATTGGCAGAATAACCCCACGCAACAGTGGCCACCAGAGCCAAGGGGAAGTATCCACCACACGACGGTCGCTCAGGAACTCAGCCAGATAGCGTTTAACCGCTTGTGATGTAGGGGCATCCGGTGTCCCTAGATTAACCATCAGTACGCCAAGCTTGCTGTGCATCATGCATAAGTCCTTGTTGTGGGTATTGCACCGATTATGTGAGCAGATGGATAAACCCGTAAAATAATAAAGGCGACCTCAGGCCGCCTTCGCTATCTTACCATCCAGAATTAACCGAGAATAGTCGCCAGCTCTGCACTGACTTCTGCTACTTTACGGGTTCCGTCCAGTTTATAATATTGGGTATTTCCTGCATCAGCTTCTTTACGATAATAAGAAACTAAAGGTGCAGTTTGCTGATGATATTCGATCAAACGTTTACGGACCGTGGCTTCCTGATCATCTTTACGGATAGTCAGATCTTCACCGGTCACATCGTCTCTATCGTCAACTTTTGGTGGGTTGAATTTAATGTGATAAACACGGCCTGAAGCGGCGTGCACTCGGCGGCCGACAATGCGCTCAACGATCAACTCGTCCGGAACATCAAACTCCAGCACATAATCAACCTTGATACCGGCTTCTTTCATGGCATCAGCCTGAGGAATGGTACGTGGGAACCCGTCTAACAGGAAACCGTCACGGCAATCGTCCTGAGTGATGCGCTCTTTAACCAATGCGATAACCAGCTCATCAGTGACCAGCTTGCCGGCATCCATAATTTCTTTCGCTTTCAGACCTAACTCAGAACCTGCTTTTACAGCGGCGCGCAACATGTCACCAGTAGAGATTTGCGGAATACCGTATTTCTCCATGATGAATTGAGCCTGAGTACCCTTACCAGCGCCCGGAGCGCCCAGCAGAATGATACGCATTGCGTAAATCCCCTTGCTATGTAGTTTTTCTATACCCTTCATCTTTCAAGCTGCAAATGTGTTGCCTGCTCTAGGTCACCCGAATCACTGACTTAAGTCAGTTCATCGGGATTAATGAATCCCATCTCTGAGGTTCACCCTGCGGACTAGCGCAAACACGGTTCAAATCGGTTCCCGACCAATTTTTCTCTCGTTTGTCGCCTTTCTGCATCATGAAATCTATTGGGTATCTGTGTTTTTTTAAATTAAATCGAAATTGCGGAAAACAAGCAACCTTACCATTTTCAGGGGGGTTGGCTCAAGGTATGCGATTTTGTTTCATGAGATAGAATTCATAAGAACAAGACAAAAAATAAGAATAACACAATGAAATTAAACAAAAAACGCCCCTGACAACATCTCTGTCAAGGGCGTCTCATTACTTAATTAAGCAGTTAATAGCTGATTCATTCTACGAATGAACTGGTTAGGATCTTCTAATGTTCCACGCTCGGCAAGCAGAGCTTGATCCAGTAATAACTCGACCCACTCGGCAAACTGAGCGTCATCAGCCACATCAGCAGCACGTTTGACCAGGCTATGTTCTGGATTCAATTCAAAGATATACTTCACTTCCGGTGCCTGTTGACCCGCAGCAGCGAATAATTTCGCCATTTGCGTGCTCATTTCGTCAGCATCTGTGGTCACAATCGCCGGAGTATCCGTCAGCCGATGTGTCAGACGGACATCTTTTACACGCTCACCTAACAGCGTTTTCACACGCTCAACGAAAGGTTCCAACGCTTTGTCCGCCTCTTGCTGCTCTGGGCGTTCTTCATCTGCCAGTTTGTTCAGTGAGTCATCGGCCTTGCTGACAGATTGGAAAGATTTACTCTCAAACTCAGTCAGGTAACTCATCATCCATTCGTCAATACGGTCAGATAACAGCAAGACTTCAATGCCTTTTTTACGGAACAATTCTAGATGCGGACTGTTCTTCGCAGCAGCGTAGCTATCAGCAGTAATGTAGTAAATCTTCTCCTGCCCTTCGGCCATGCGGCTGACATAATCTTCTAACGACACGGTCTGCGCAGAGCTGTCAGTATGAGTTGAAGCAAAGCGTAACAACTTGGCGATAGTCTCTTTGTTGCTACCATCTTCCGCAGGGCCTTCTTTTAATGCCATACCAAACTGTTGCCAGAACTGCTGATATTTCTCAGCATCATCTTTCGCCAGTTTCTCCAGCATTTGTAGCACACGCTTTGTCAGCGCACTACGCAGGTTCTGTGTCACACGACTATCTTGCAGAATTTCGCGTGAGACGTTCAGCGGCAGATCATTAGAATCGATTAAACCACGAACGAATCGCAGATAATTCGGCATGAATTGTTCAGCATCATCCATGATAAAGACACGCTGGACGTACAATTTCAGGCCATGTTTATGGTCGCGATTCCACATATCCCAAGGCGCTTGTGCCGGGATATATAGCAAACTGGTGTACTCTTGCTTACCTTCAACGCGGTTATGGCTCCAAATGAGTGGATCAGTGAAGTCATGCGCGATGTGTTTGTAGAATGCCTTATATTCGTCGTCGGTTATTTCTGCTTTACCGCGAGTCCACAGCGCTTGGGCTTTATTAATTTTTTCCCATGTCACTGTGCCATCTTCTTCATTCTTGCTCTGAATTTCGACCGGCAGTGCAATATGGTCTGAGTATTTGCTGATAACGGAGCGCAAGCGCCAGTCATCAAGGTATTCATCTTCACCTTCTCGCAGGTGCAATGTAATTTCTGTACCGCGATCTTCTTTGGTGATATCTGCGATAGTGTAATCACCCTCGCCTGCTGATTCCCAGAATACGCCAGCATCAGCCGGGGCACCTGCCGCGCGGGTACGAACAGTGACTTTATCTGCCACGATGAAAGCAGAGTAGAAGCCCACGCCAAACTGACCGATTAATTGACTGTCTTTGGCTTGATCAGAACCAATAGATTCGAGGAATGCTTTGGTCCCTGATTTTGCGATGGTGCCGAGATTATCAATGACTTCATCACGGCTCATACCGATGCCGTTATCACTTAGGGTCAAAGTGCGTTTTTCTTTATCAAAAGATAAACGCACGCGCAGCTCACCATCCCCTTCAAACAATTCAGGGTTAGACAGCGCACGGAAACGCAGTTTATCTGCCGCATCAGAAGCGTTAGAGATCAACTCGCGCAAGAAAATTTCTTTATTGGAATAGAGCGAGTGAATCATCAAATGGAGAAGTTGTTTAACTTCAGATTGGAATCCACGGGTTTCTTGACCTTTCATACTCATTAATTACCTCAATCCAAATTACCGACAGGTATATAAAATCGAACAATGTGTATCAAATGGGGCCAACAGGAGGGGGTTTCAAGTCGTTACAGAGAAAAAAACAGAGAATCAGGGGCGATTTACTGAGTATCAGGAATTGAAATATTCATATGATAATCAATGGAAAACAATCGCCCACCAGATTAAATACGATTAATACTTAATGGGAGTCCGCCCGGCTAAAGAGTGGGATAAGGTCGTACCATCAACCATTTCCAGCTCGCCCCCCACCGGTACACCATGTGCTATACGGCTAGCTTGCACACCATACTGACCACACATCTGGCCAATATAGTTGGCGGTTGCATCACCTTCAACGGTTGGGTTGGTTGCTAAAATAACTTCACTGATAGTTTCAGTTCTCAGCCGTTCTTCAAGCAAATCCAGACCTATATCGCCGGGGCCAATACCATCAAGCGGTGATAAATGCCCCATCAGCACAAAGTAACGCCCACCAAATTGGCCCGTTTGCTCAATTGCATGGATATCCGCTGGACTTTCGACCACGCAGATTTGGCCGTTTTGCTGACGGCGTGGATTAGCGCAAATAGTACAACGGTCTTGCTCGGTAAATGTGCGGCAATCCGCACAGTGACCAATCTCAGACATCGCGCGGGTCAAAGACTGCGCCAGACGCATCCCACCGCTACGGTCACGCTGTAGCAACTGAAATGCCATACGCTGCGCTGATTTTGGGCCGACACCCGGTAAACAGCGCAACGCCTCCATTAATGACTCAAGGAGTGGACTGGTTTGCATCAGAACGGCATCTTAAAGCCTGGTGGCAATTGCATACCACTTGAGACAGAAGCCATTTTCTCTTTTTGCGTTTCATCGATACGGCGAGCAGCATCGTTGAAGGCCGCAGCAATCAGGTCTTCCAGCATTTCCTTATCGTCTTCAACCAACAGGCTTGGGTCAATTTCAACCCGACGGCAATTGTGCGCCCCATTAATTGTCACTTTGACCAAGCCCGCGCCAGATTCACCGGTAACTTCCAATTTGGCGACTTCTTCCTGCATCTGCTGCATTTTTTCCTGCATCTGCTGGGCTTGTTTCATTAAATTGCCAATACCGCCTTTACCAAACATAGTCATCTCTCATAGCAAGGGGCTGCGTCAGTGCACCACGCACTTATCACAGCGATTAAACCGGCCGGATACTATCTTCATCCAATTCAGCGTCGAAGAAACGACGCAGCGTCTGAATATTATTATCCGCAATAATTGACTGGCGTGCTTGTGCCAGTTTTTCTTCATAAATGGCCTGCCGCCATTCCAACGGGGTACGCTCCGTTAGATTATCATCTTCAATAACACTCAATGTAACAGCGCTACCGTGTAATTCACTCAACGCATCAGCCAGCGCCTTTTGCGCTGACGGCGAGTTTAAATGGCGCTGAGCAGAACGCAGGTGAAGGCAAATATTACCCGGTTCTATTTCTTCTTTAAATGCATTCAGTGCAAGTTGCTGCACCAACTTAGGAATCTGTAGCTTATCTATCTCAGCAGCCCAAGGGTCTCGAGCTATAGCAGCTTCAGCCAATTTCGCAGATAGCTCCGGTGTTTTCTCATGTTCCAACGCAGAACGTAGTGCTTTCGGTGTGGCGACAGGTTCAGGCGACACCTCGGGTTGGTTCTGCGCAGTCCAGCGATACGCTTCTTTCTTCGCCGGCTTCTTTTCTTCCGTTGATTTAGCCGCCAGACGTTGCTGGCTTCGCTCAGTCACCGAGGCTAATCGCTCCAGTGCTGAGTTTGCCGGCCGCGCTTTTCCTGGCGCTGCCGGCTCATTCTTTTTTGGTGTGGTTGTCCCCGACTGTCGCAGTAGCTGTGTACGTGCCTGAAGCAGTTGCGCAGTAGAATCCGGAAGTTGAGTATTCACCTGCATAGTTGCACCTAATGGCGGCGCCTCTTGCTGGGGAGCTGGCTGAGTATGAGCAGAGACTTGCGTATACTGCTGGGCAGGTACGCTATGATTAATGGCCGCCGGAACACTCACTGGCACCATTTGAGATTCAGCAATTATCGCTTTTGGGTGAAAAGCTAACGCTCGCAAAAAGGTCATTTCAACCCCCATGCGGCGATCGGGGGCAAAAGCTAACTCTTTACGTCCCACCAGCAAGGTTTGGTAATAAAGCTGAATATCCGTAGGCGGCAGAGTCCGGGCCAACTCACGCAATCGCGGTTCCAAGGTAGCGTAATGATTATCCAGCATCGATGGTAATAACTGCACCATGGCAATGCGGTGCAACAAACTTAGGGTTTCGACCAACAGGTTTTCCCAATCGATGCCGCGTGATGCCGCTTGTTCAAGTTGGGCCATTACCCGCGCCCCATCAGCACTCACCAAGGCTTCAATTATTGCCAATGGTTGCTCGTCATCCAATGTCCCTAACATTTGGCTGACAGTGGAGGTCGTCACACTACCATCCCCCATCGCGATGGCTTGATCAGTCAAACTTAGCGCATCGCGCATGCTACCATCAGCCGCTCGAGCCAGTAACTGTAAGGCGCGAGCATCACTGCTAATCTGTTCAGCCAGTAGTATTTTTTCAAGCTGCGCACGAATGATATCAACATCAATAACTTTGAGATGAAACTGTAAGCACCGGGAAAGAATCGTCACTGGCAACTTTTGCGGATCAGTAGTCGCCAACAGGAATTTCACATGAGCAGGCGGCTCTTCAAGCGTTTTTAGTAAGGCGTTAAAACTGTGCCGTGACAACATGTGTACTTCATCAATCAAATAGACCTTGAAGCGACCACGGGCCGGAGCATATTGAACATTATCTAGCAGTTCTCGGGTGTCCTCGACTTTCGTGCGAGAGGCGGCGTCTATTTCGATGAGGTCAACAAAACGGCCTTGTTCGATTTCCTGACAATTGGCGCAGACGCCACAAGGTGTCGCAGTAATGCCCGTTTCGCAATTAAGACCTTTGGCTAACAAGCGAGCTATAGAGGTCTTGCCGACACCACGAGTACCAGAGAATAGATAGGCGTGATGAATTCGCCCTAACGAAAGGCCATTAGCCAACGCCGTCAGGACATGTTCCTGACCAACGACGTCTGAAAACGTTTTGGGGCGCCACTTACGGGCCAGTACCTGATAGCTCATTAATGCTTCATCGTTGATTTATGATGGATAATTTAACCTAGTATATCTAATTTGGCCGGTTTTCGGACATATGCAAGTCGCATAATGATGATGCTCAGCGTAGTGTACCAGTACGTCTATCCTCATTCCCATAAATTTACTTTGTGGATGCCAAGTCGTCTTGGCGAGATCATGGGAGATAGTGGGGAACATGGTGATAGCAAGGCGGGTTTTCTGTGATGAGAATATCTTTATACCGGGTACCCTTCCCCAACCTAACGTTCTCAGGCCTAATACAGGCCTAATACAGGCCTAATAAAATAAATAGTAGGTCGGATAACCCAAATATCAGCCTCACGACTTGCTGCGAGACTGATATTATCAATGCGATCAGTGGCCGCTGAAAGAGACCAAACTGTAGCAAGTAATCCCTTGCTGAGTCAGACGCGTTTCGCCACCCAGTTCAGGTAAATCGATGACAAACGCAGCATCTGTCACTTCACCACCCAAACGACGGATGAGCTTAACCGTCGCTTCAATTGTTCCACCGGTCGCCAGTAAGTCGTCAATTACCAAGACTTTATCGCCAGGTTGAATGCTATCGGTGTGGATCTCAAGTTTGTCAGTACCGTATTCCAATTCATAGCTTTCGCTGATGGTTTCACGCGGCAACTTGCCCGGTTTACGTACCGGAACAAAACCCACGCCCAGCGACAAAGCCACTGGCGCACCGAACAGAAAACCACGAGCTTCAGTACCGACGACTTTAGTCACGCCTGCATCCAGATAACGTTCAACCAGCAATTCAATACTGGCGGCATAGGCTAAAGGATCTTCCAGCAAGCTGGTCACATCACGGAACAGTATTCCCGCTTTTGGATAATCGGGGATAGTTTTGATACTGTTTTTAATATATTCAAGCTGTTGTGCTGTATTAGGTGCAGTAGCGGTCATAATTTGTGCCTGATAAAACTGCTGTACATACTAAAGCGCGGCCAGTCGGTGCAAAATGGCATCAACTGAGTAACTTATTCTACCCATCAATATCGCCTGAATAGAGTAAATTACTGCATCCTTAACCCTAAGGACGCAACGTGGGATTACCCCGCGCACGAAAACGCTCAAATCTATGCAAACTGATACTAAAATGCAACTGGTGTAAGCTGCTCAGGGCTTTTTTTGTTGCGATAGGTCAATAACTGGCATGCGCAACATGAAAGTCAGCAATAACGTTAATATAACGAGCAAGATGACTCTGACCCACCAAATTTTCACTAACCATAGCGAAATAGCAAAAGTGAGTAAGGTCACCATTATTGCTTTCCATTTAACACCTGGTGGCAACGCTTTATGTTGTTGCCAAGTGCGTATGTAGCTGCCGAACCACGAACGATACAGTAGCCAATGATGAAAGCGGGGCGATGAACGCGCAAAACACCATGCAGCCAATAGTAAAAATGGCGTAGTGGGCAGAAGAGGCAGCACAACACCTAAGGTTGCTAAAACCACCGCCACCCAACCCAAGGCAATTAACAACCAACGAGACATAAACTCCCTTTATAATATTCATCAAAATATGCCGCTCTATCATTAGCGCATGCGTTGAGCATCATCAATAGATATTCTTGGCATTATTAACACGATACATATATTTACTCGTCCTTGCTTGTCACCCCCCCTTTTCGAGGGCAAGCTGGCGAGAAACCTTCAGGAGAAGCGCCATGAGTACAGAAAAATTATTACAGGTGCTTGAAAGCCAAATTGAAGCATTGTCTACGCAGGTTGGCCCACAAGCCAATACTCCATCCCAGCAAGCCCGTTTTGATCTGAATTTATTCAGTAATCATGGTAATCGTTTTCGCGATTATCTATTAGAAGTGCATAAGAATATGGCACAACTAAAGCAAGTCGTGGCAGAGAATCGTACACAACAGGTCGCCTTTTTGGCTGAGAAATTGGTAGCGCAGATATCCGCATTACAAAGAGAGTTAGCGACGCAGAAATTGAGAAAATCTAATCCTGAACCTCGTGAAAGCAAGTCGGACCCTTACCATAAACTGGCTGAACACCAAGATTATGAACGAAGAATACTGGCGATGATCCAAGATAGAGAGAGCCTGCTCGGTAAGCAAAGTCTATTAAGTGAACAGCAAAAAATACAAAAAGAACTTGCCGCACTAGAGGGACGTTTAATGCGTTGTCGGCAGGCATTAATAAAAATTGAGCGCAGCATTGAAAGGAAAGAGAACGGTTTTTGAATATTTGTCACATTTTTTGAATCATTAGGGTTTCGACATCGAATAGTTTTCTATAATGTTTAAATCTATTGTCCTTCAGGTTGCAGGTATGTCGGTTGTTTCAATCGCCAGAATGACTTACTTATGTAAGCTCATCAGGGCTAATGAGGCCTCTCCAGAGGCTCACCCAGTAGATCCGTCCTACATATTGCAACTAATTAGGTATAGAGATTGAAATCAAGTCAGGTGAAAACTCACAGTAGCGGTGTTCCCCGACTTTCCCAATTAACTGAAAATCAAATGTTGGCCACATTATGTCAGTTGAAAAAGCTTCACCAGAACTGCAACTGGCAGTAGATCTTATCTACTTGCTGGAATGCAATGAGATAGCGCCAGAAACAGCATTGGCGGCATTAGCGATCGTGCAACTTGATTATCAGCGTAAGCTCCGCCGCCAGACTTCGGATTAGTCATGATGTTTAACCAAGGCGATACATTCAGGTATCGCCTTGTTGTATAGCGTTCGTTTTACGAAATGCAGTGTGGTTGGTCGCCATCCCTCATTCCATGCTTTCCCAGCAGAGTATCTTAAGCGAGTGGTTTATTGATATCTGGTAAACCAGGTTTGGCATTTCCAATTTTAGCCTGAGTTGAAGGTAACTCTTTGGTTTCAAAAGGACGATTAACTTCTTGAACTTCTGTTCCATCCGCTTTGTGCAGATACACTTCCAACTGATTAAACGCGATATTAATGTCGTTCTCACGACATAGTTTATCAATCGCCCGGTTTAATTCGTCCACCGTATAGCTTCGATCTCGTAATTCACGCACATACACTCGCAACTCATGATCAAGGGTACTGGCACCAAAGTTCAGGAAGAATGCATGAGGTTCCGGATCAGACATTACCCGTGGATTTTCATGGGCCGCTTGCAGCAATATGTCTTTTACTTTTGTCAAATCAGAGCCATATGCCACCCCGACTTTAATAATAATCCGGGTAACAGTGTCTGACAGTGACCAGTTAATCAGCCGCTCGGTAACAAAGGCTTTGTTTGGAATAATGACTTCTTTGCGGTCAAAATCAGTAATAGTTGTTGCACGTATACGTATCTTGCTGACATTACCCGAGAAAGTCCCAATAGTGATTGTATCGCCGATACGAACAGGACGTTCAAAGAGGATAATTAAACCCGAAACAAAGTTGGCGAAGATTTCCTGCAAACCAAACCCCAAACCGACGGAGAGTGCCGCAACCAACCATTGCAACTTATCCCACGAGACACCGAGTGAACCAAGTGCGGTAATGACCCCAATAGCGGTAATCAGATAGGTCAGGATTGTGGTGATTGCATAAGAAGTCCCCTGACGTAGTTGCAGGCGCGACAGCACCACCACTTCAAGTAAACCAGGTAGGTTACGTGTCAAAACATAAGCAACCACCAGAGCCATCACTGCCACTAGCATATTACCTAATGTGACAGCTTGTGTGATGCTCGCACCAGCTACTGTTGAGGTGTAGTGCCATAAAGAGATGCTATCCAGATAGGAAATAACGGTTATCAGATCCGCCCAGATGCCATAAAAGGCGCTACCGAATATCACGAACAGTGTCATGGTAGTCAGACGCAATGACTGCTGATTAATTTGGTCCAAAGCCAGTGGCGGTTCTTCTACTGGTTCACCACCTTCAGCCCCCTCTTTAACTAGGCTTTGTCGCCGCGCAATGGCTCGCCGATAGGCCAAGCGCCGTGCTGCAACCCCCAAGCCGCGAATAGCCGTTAGATAAACAATATTCCACAAGAATAATAAATACAGGCTATCAATCCAGCGGCCAGCAAGCTGTAATGCTGTGTAGAAATACCCAGCGATCATTAAGCCGATCAGTATTATCGGTGTTATCGCTACTGCGGTAACAATCACTAACCGTACTGCATGTGAGTTTTTCTCACGCCAACTATCTCGGCAGAACGGATAGACAAATAGGGCCAGCAGCCCCAAAGCAATCACAATAACAATCTGCCCAATGACATCATCGACCAAACGAAGTGGGCTTTTCGCCCCCAACACAGACCAGAAAATAACAGGTAATAAGGCCGCACCTAACCGCACCATTTGGCGGCGGTAATGTGCACATCGGTCAGCCGCTATCATAAAGTGCCGCTCAGTGATGCCCCCGGGCGATAACATGCGGTATGACAAGTCAAACACGAGCCAGAACAGGGCAAGACGCTGGAAGAAGCTCCAGAATAAATCACTGAGGTTGAAGTCTGAGCGGAAACACCAGTAACCCACACCAAGAATGATCAAGGCCCCCGGCAGCACTTTCAGTAAAGTGAGCATAATGGCGTTGGGCGTGTGCATTTGACTATCGTGCTTTAGCTGCCCGACATCAGCAGCCAGCCGCTCCAAATGCTTATTGATGATTTTATAGCGTGAGCGGATGACTGCGACCACAACCAGCATTGGTATCAGGAATACCAATGACTTAAGTAATCCCGCAAATACATCATCCCATGACAGGGTAAAATGAAAACTGCTTAATTCTGCTTTAATCGCCCCTGGTAATGCTTTCAACCAAGACCAATCCATCGGTTTGTTACTGCTGACCCAAAAAATCTGCTGCGTCAATGTATGCTGCAGTGATTCATTGACACTCAAAAGCTGCTGTTGGTTAATTTGCAGATTAATTGCCAGCGTCAGTTGGTTACCCAGTTGCTTATTTAATTGGTCCAGCAATTCACGCCGAATATCAACAATTTGCCCTAAGGCATCCTCCACATCGGGGCTAACTTTCTCTTTACTGTCACTCGTCAGGGTTTGAATATAGTCATTGCCTTGGAATAACTGGTCACGCTGCTGGTTAATTTCAAACTGCTCAAGTCGCAGGTCAGCAATGCGTGGCCCCATATTAGTAATCAAGCCAGAAGTCGGTAAATTGAGTTGTTGCTGATACAGAATACGAGAAAGCAGTAAGCTGCCACGCAATACGGTAATTTGCTCCTTTAAATTACGTTCAGATTGCAGGGCACGATCGAGCCAGTTTTTAACCCTGATGTTCTGCTGTACCAGTGTATTGCCTTCTTTAGTGGCATTAATAAGCCGTTGGCTTAATTCTTTATTAATGGCTAATTCACGACTGACTAAAGGATCATTTTGGATATCAGTCGCATCACTGGGTGCTTGCGCTTCTTTGGCTGTTTTCTCTGATAGGATTAGCCGCTTTCCGCTAACAACTTCTTGCAGTAGCTGAACATAGCGCTCTAATTGATTAATGTGTGCCGTGGTGTAATCGCGCTGTTTTTGCAGCAAATCTTGCAACGTCGTATTAGCTTCCAGATTTTTACGCTGCAAATCTAGCTGCGCATTTAACATGACTTGTTCAGTCAATAACTCTTGCTGTTGGGTGGGCCGTAAAACCTCTTGATTTGAAGTCAACCCATTGAGTTGATTACGAATCTGCATTAAACGCATAGATGCATTGTACATCGCACTCTGTACGCGTTCAGGCTGAGTTTGCAGAGAAATGAGCTGGCTATTATAGGCGGAGAGATCTTCCTGAGCAGATTGTAAATCATCCAGCGTTTCGTTGAGACGTGACTCTAACTGGCGTAATGAATAATTGGCCAGCGACTCGCGAGTTAGAGTATCTGCGCTATCGTTTTTGAGTGTATCCAGCCCTTCTGTCGCCTGACGTAACTTCGCCGGAGCCTGCGCTAGTTGCTGCTTAAGCTGAGCCGTTTCCTGCCGAGTCCGCTCAATAGTATCAAGATACTCGAGCGTCTTAGTCAGATCCTGCTGCGATAGTTTTTCCGCTGGTGACAATATCTTTTGCTTGGATAATGTATCCAACTGGCTCATCACTTCTGAGCGGGTCGGTACATCAATATTCATTCCCGCAGCAAAGATCGACGGAGAAAATGTAAATGCAATTATAAGCAGAGTAACCATTACTTTCAGGCGTAATAAAAATACACCTGTTAACGCCATTATTGGCAAAGAGAAGGGTAAAGAATATTGATTGTGAAATCTGATGCTCATATTTGAACTTCATTTCAACAGAGAAGCTGAGATCCTATCACGTTCAGTCTCAGGCCATAATAGGAAAAATATTTCTGAGCATGAATAGCTGCAATAATGCGAGCAGTGATGCAATGACAGCTCGATGGGATGCAACCGCCAGAAATATCAGTTAATTCAATAAATCAAAAAAACAGCGATCATCAGCACTCAGAATGTCAGTACTTTTTCAGCAGCCAGTGTCCATTGGGCCAGTTCGACTAAAGTGCCAATTTCCACACCATCGACCAATTTCAACTCACTAATCCCCCGCGCATTGGCGCAGGTTTTACAGAGCAGCACCGGAACATTCTGCGCCGTCAGTATTTCCAGCATCTGCTGCAAATTATAGCCTTCATTTGGTTTCTGCCCATCAAGGCCTGCAATAACCGCGTCTGACATTAAGAATAGACGTAAATCAAGATCTATTTGTTGTTCTTTCAAAGCGATGGATAAACGCAGCGCATTAAATAGTGATTCGTGACCATAAGCGGCACCACTTGCAATCACGACCAGTGAATTCGTTTTATCGCTCATATAAACTTCTCCAGTTAATCCTATACCTTGCTATTAATCTCTTTTCGCAATGAAAGGCTGTGACTTAACATATCCAGATATGCATCAATTAATGTAGGGGCCTCTTGTTTTATGTCAAAACTTTCTGGCATAAAAAGCCAATTTTCCATCAAACCTGTAATATAGGCTCTCATGATTATCGCAGCACGGCGAGTATCAAGATCGACGGGTAATTGATTTGCTTCAATACAACCTTGCAAAACCGATTCAATTCGCTCATAACTAGCTAAATCAAGAACTTTACGCGCATCATGGACTGAGGTCATCTCACCAACAAATTCACATTTATGGAATACAATCTCCATCAATGCGCGGCGTCGACAATCCTCACGCGTAGAAACAAGTACATAGATGAGTATTTCGCGCAGAATACGTAGTGGATTATCAGGATATTTTACCTGATACTCTGATTCGAGCTGATCAATTTTAGACTCTGATAATTCCCAAACCTCGTTAAAGAGGTCTACCTTATTCTTGAAGTGCCAGTAAATTGCCCCTCGAGTGACACCAGCGGCGGCGGCAATATCAGTAAGCGAGGTGCTGGAAACACCGTGCGCAGAAAATTCCCGCACGGCGGCATCTAGAATTTGTTGCCGGGTCTCTTCGGCTTGTTGTTTGGTTTTTCGTGCCATAGCGTTGTTTTTTCGAGGGGGTGCGATTTACATACATTCACGAATGTATGTACCATAGCACGCACATATAATTTACGCAGCAATGGGTTTTAAAGCTTGTGATCCATTGGATTAAATTAAAAATCGGACACTTGAGGTTTATCTATGAGCAAAAACAGAGGGGTAATGCCTCTGGCTGCAATTCTGGTTCTTTCAGGCAGCTTAGTACTTATAGGATGTAATGATAAAGATGCGGCGCAAGCCCATGCTCAACAGGCACCTGAAGTCGGCATTGTGACATTGAAAGCGGCTCCACTGAACATCACGACCGAATTGCCAGGCCGCACGTCCGCATTCCGTGTTGCAGAAGTTCGTCCGCAAGTTAGCGGGATTATCCTTAAACGTAACTATGTTGAAGGCAGTGATGTCACCGCTGGAACATCTCTTTATCAAATCGACCCTGCGACTTATCAGGCGGCTTATGATAGTGCAAAAGGTGATTTAGCTAAGGCGCAAGCGGCTGCGGAAATCGCACGTCTGACAGTAAATCGCTACAAACCATTACTGGGCACCAATTACATCAGTAAGCAAGAATATGACCAGGCAGTGTCAAGTTCAATGCAAGCCAATGCTGCGGTTGTCGCTGCAAAAGCCGCAGTAGAAACTGCGCGCATTAATCTGGCATACACTCAGGTCACATCACCAATCAGTGGCCGTACAGGTAAATCTTCAGTCACTGAAGGCGCACTGGTGACTAGCGGCCAGACCGTTGCACTGACCACTGTTCAGCAGCTTGATCCGATGTATGTTGATGTCACTCAATCAAGCGATGAATTCTTGCGCCTGAAAAAAGAGCTGGCTGACGGCACGCTCAAACAAGAGAACGGCAAAGCCAAAGTTCGCTTGTTGCTGGAAAACGGGACTGAGTACTCTGAAACAGGTACGTTGGAATTCTCGGGTGTGACCGTGGATGAAACCACCGGTTCAATCACTATTCGTGCCATCTTCCCTAACCCGAATGAAGCATTACTGCCAGGGATGTTTGTCCGAGCCCGTCTGGATGAAGGTGTTAGACCTGATGCACTGTTAGTGCCTCAACAAGGTGTGACCCGTAACCCACGTGGTGAGGCAACAGCAATGGTCGTTGGTGCCGACGACAAAGTTGAAATGCGTACGCTGGTTGCTAATCAAGCTATTGGTAATAAATGGTTGGTTACCGAAGGGTTGAAAGCAGGCGATCGCCTTATTGTTTCCGGCTTGCAGAAAATCAGACCGGGCGTGCAGGTAAAAGTGCAGGAAGTTACTGAGCAGACGCAAGCAGCAGCCCCAGCTGATACAGCGAAGAAGTCTTAAAAGGAGCCGGTAATTCATGGCTAAGTTCTTTATAGATCGCCCTATTTTCGCTTGGGTTATCGCTATCATAATTATGTTGGCGGGCGCCCTGGCGATAATGAAATTACCTGTCGCGCAATATCCGACCATTGCGCCACCGGCAATTACAATCTCCGCCAACTACCCTGGCGCCGATGCGACAACTGTGCAGAATACAGTTACGCAGGTTATCGAACAGAATATGAACGGTATCGATAACCTGTTGTATATGTCTTCGAGCAGCGACTCATCCGGTAACGTTCAGTTGACGTTGACCTTTAACTCAGGCACTGACCCGGATATCGCTCAGGTTCAGGTCCAGAACAAACTGCAATTAGCCATGCCACTGTTGCCACAAGAAGTGCAGCAACAAGGTGTGAGCGTTGAAAAGTCTAGTAGTAGCTTCCTGATGGTGGCCGGCTTTATTTCTGAAGACGGTACGATGAAACAGGAAGATATTGCAGACTATGTGGGTTCAAACGTTAAAGATCCGATCAGCCGTACGACAGGGGTTGGTGACGTTCAGTTGTTCGGTTCCCAATATGCGATGCGTATTTGGATGGACCCGCACAAGCTGAATAACTTCGGTTTGACACCTGTTGACGTTATTAGCGCCATTAAAGTACAGAACAATCAGGTTGCAGCCGGCCAGTTAGGTGGAACACCACCCGTACCGGGCCAAGAGCTGAACTCATCCATTATTGCGCAAACCCGTTTAACCAATGCGGAAGAATTCAGCCAGATCATGCTGAAAGTCAATACCGATGGTTCGCAGGTTCGTCTGAAAGATGTGGCTATTGTTGAACTGGGCGCTGAAAGCTATAACATCATTGCCCGTTATAATGGTAAGCCAGCAGCAGGTATCGGTATTAAGTTGGCAACAGGGGCTAACGCCCTGAATACCTCTGCTGCGGTTAAAGCTGAACTGGCAAAATTACAGCCGTTCTTCCCCGCTGGGTTGAAAGTAGTCTATCCGTATGACACCACGCCGTTCGTTAAGATCTCGATTAACGAAGTGGTTAAAACACTGGTAGAAGCTATCATTCTGGTGTTCTTGGTCATGTACCTGTTCTTGCAAAACTTCCGCGCAACGTTGATCCCAACGATTGCGGTACCGGTTGTATTGATGGGGACGTTTGCCATCCTTTCTGCCTTTGGCTATTCGATAAACACCCTAACAATGTTCGGGATGGTGTTGGCGATAGGGCTATTGGTGGATGACGCCATCGTGGTCGTCGAGAACGTCGAACGTGTCATGCAAGAGGAAGGGCTACCACCGAAAGAAGCGACCAAGAAATCCATGGAGCAGATCCAGGGTGCATTGGTGGGGATAGCCTTGGTACTTTCTGCGGTATTTATCCCGATGGCCTTCTTCGGCGGCGCAACCGGGGCGATTTATCGTCAGTTCTCTATCACTATCGTTTCGGCCATGGTGCTCTCGGTTATGGTGGCATTAATTCTGACACCAGCACTGTGCGCCACCATGTTGAAACCTATCGCCAAAGGCGAACATGGCCCGAAAACCGGCTTCTTTGGTTGGTTTAACCGCATGTTTGAGAGCAGTACCCACCATTATACCGACAGTGTTGCCAACATCCTGCGCAGCACCGGCCGTTATCTGGTGATCTATCTGGCACTGGTGATTGGTATGGGCTTGCTGTTCCTGCGCTTACCTTCGTCATTCTTACCAGAAGAAGATCAGGGCGTGTTCCTGACCATGGTACAAATGCCTGCGGGGGCAACCCAAGAACGTACTCAGAATGTACTGAATCAGGTGACTGATTATTACCTCGACAAAGAAAAAGATGTGGTTAACTCGGTCTTTACCGTTAACGGCTTCGGTTTCAGTGGTCAAGGTCAGAACACCGGTCTGGCATTCGTGAGTCTGAAAAACTGGGACGAACGCCCGGGTGAGCAAAACAAAGTTCCAGCCATTGTGGGCCGTGCTTCTGCTGCTTTCTCACAAATTAAAGACGGTTTGGTCTTCGCCTTTAACTTGCCAGCGATTGTAGAATTAGGTACAGCTACCGGCTTTGACTTCCAGTTAATTGACCAAGGTAACTTGGGGCATCAGAAATTAACTGAAGCACGTAACCAACTGCTTGGTATGGCTGCGCAACATCCCGATATGTTAGTGGGAATGCGTCCAAACGGGCTGGAAGATACACCGCAGTTCAAAGTGGAAGTTGATCAGGAAAAAGCACAAGCCCTTGGCGTCGCCATTTCTGATATCAATACCACTCTGGGTTCCGCTATGGGCGGCAGCTATGTCAATGACTTTATCGACCGCGGTCGTGTGAAGAAAGTTTACGTACAAGCTGATGCCCCATTCCGTATGTTGCCGGGTGATATCGATAAATGGTATGTCCGTAACAGTTCTGGCCAGATGGTGTCATTTGCTACCTTCTCCAGCGCGAAATGGGAATATGGTTCGCCGCGATTAGAGCGTTATAACGGCTTGCCATCCATGGAAATTTTGGGTCAAGCAGCACCGGGTAAAAGTACCGGTGAAGCAATGGATCTGATGCAGGAGTTAGCGGCTAAATTACCAAGCGGCATTGGCTATGACTGGACGGGTATGTCCTATCAAGAGCGTTTGTCTGGTAACCAAGCTCCAGCACTGTATGCCATCTCGCTGATTGTGGTCTTCTTATGTCTGGCTGCGTTGTATGAAAGCTGGTCGATTCCATTCTCTGTTATGTTGGTGGTTCCGCTGGGTGTAGTCGGTGCGTTACTGGCTGCGACACTGCGTGGGTTGGAAAATGACGTTTACTTCCAGGTCGGCTTATTGACCACCATCGGGCTATCGGCCAAGAACGCCATATTGATTGTTGAGTTCGCCAAGGACTTGATGGACAAAGAAGGCAAAGGCTTGGTTGAGTCAACATTGGAAGCCGTGCGTATGCGTCTGCGTCCAATCCTGATGACCTCACTGGCCTTTATCCTTGGGGTTCTACCGCTAGTTATCAGTAGCGGTGCAGGTTCTGGCGCACAGAACGCGGTTGGTACTGGTGTTATGGGCGGTATGATAACCGCGACAGTACTGGCTATCTTCTTTGTTCCAGTCTTCTTCGTGGTAGTTCGCCGCCGTTTCAGTCGGAAAAGCGAAGATGTAGAACATGCACATCCAGTTGAGCATAAGTGAAATAATTCAAACTGACAGCAGATGATGTCATACCTAAAAGGCCGCAAAAGCGGCCTTTTTCTTTATCTCTACTTTATCAATGCCCCACTGATGCAGTAGAAAACAGGGCACTGTCTCTGCGATAAAGCAGACAATTCCATTAATGTGACTATATTGTGATCTCTATGCCAAATGGTGAGTTGAGTATTTGCAGTAAGGAAATAAGTTACTATGATGTAAATATTCATAAAAATGAAGATAAAGACAAGCAGTATCAAGGAAAGATAGATGGAAACAAGATTAAAAATTCTCTATGAGGCGCAGGTTATTAACTCCGATGTTTATCTCGGTATGCTTAATGTCCTCGAGCGCCTAGAACAACACTGGCAACTCTCTATTCGCCATCCTCAGGGAGAAATGCTGATAACGCATATGGCTAATGCGCTGATGCGGGCCAACCAAGGACAGGCAATTCCCCCTATTGATGAAGAAATATTAAAAGAAATCGAAGCCGCAGAAATTTATGCCAATATCAGGGAAATTAATAACGATTTACTCTCGCTGTTTACCTTTAATGTTCCCGATTACGAAATAGGATATTTACTCGTCAACCTATATGGCCTGCATCTTGCCCAGCAGGCAGAGAGCTAATTGTATTTACATAAGCTAAATATTCAAAAAAATGAATAATAAAATATCGCTATTTGGAAATTTAATATGCTATTGAAAGCACTACAAAAACAGAATCCAGCACTTATAGATGCAGCACTTTTACTCTGGCAGAAAGGTGCAATTAAACCCGATAGCTATGTCATTGACGTCGATCAGGTCAAGCAAAATGCCCATTTATTGCTGGAAACCGCTGCCCGTTATGGCATTACACTTTATCTGATGAGTAAACAGTTTGGCCGTAACCCCCTACTCTGCAAACTACTGCTCGAATGGGGTTATCAAGGTATCGTGGCGGTGGACTTCAAAGAGGCACGCCAGCTTTACCAACATCACTTACCAGTGGCCCATGTCGGACATTTGGTGCAAATCCCCAGTGCAATGGTGGATGATGTTGTGGCTCATCGGCCAGAGGTGATCACGGTATACAGCATCGCTAAAGCGCGGGAAATTGCCGCCGCGGCCCTACGCCAAAAAACAGAACAGGCTTTATTACTAAAAGTTTGGCACCACAGTGACCTAATTTATCCTGGGCAAGAGGCGGGATTCGCCCTCGAAGAACTACCTTCCATTATTAATGAAATAAAAACCTTATCCGGTGTTCGTCTGGTGGGCGTCACACATTTTCCTTGCATGTTGTTTGATGATGAAAAAGGAAAAACATTGCCCAGCCCCAACCTCAATACCTTAATTGAGGCAAAAAGTATCCTTGAACAAAAGGGAATACAGGTAGAGCAAGTTAATGGCCCTTCGGCCACGGGAGTTGAAAGTCTTCCACAGTTGGCTCGCTTTGGTGTAACTCATGCCGAGCCGGGGCATTCATTGACCGGCACCATGCCGTCCAATCAGCATGGCAATCAGCCCGAGCAAGTCGCCATGCTCTATCTCACTGAAATCTCGCATTGTCACCAAGGCAAAAGCTATTGCTATGGCGGCGGATATTATCGGCGTGGTCACCTCAGTAATGCGCTGGTTTATGACCAACAATGGCAAATGAGCAAGGTATTGAAACCCGCTAATGACAGCATCGACTATACGCTGAGCCTCACCGAGTCATTCACTGTTGGTAGCCCGGTTGTGATGTGTTTTCGTACCCAAATTTTTGCCACACGCAGTGACGTAGCTCTTGTCGCTGGGATTCACTGCGGTCAGCCAACCTTGCTGGGTATTTATGATAGTCAAGGTAATACCATTCCAACGTCCAGAGGACAGGAGGGGTTATGAGTAAGTTTATCGTGCTGGTTATCGACAGTTTTGGCGTGGGTGCCATGCCTGATGTTTGTGACGTTCGACCACAAGATAAAGAGGCCAATACCTGCGCCCACATTTTGCAAACCTACCCGACGTTACGTTTACCAAATCTGGAGACGTTGGGGTTAATCAATGCGCTGCATATTGGCTCACCTGATTTCAATGACAGTGTGATGCAAGATAATCCACAGGCCAATTTTGGTGTCGCGCTACTGCAACACGAGGGCGGAGATACGTTTATGGGCCATCAGGAAATTATGGGTACCCTGCCCCGTTCGCCCTTAAGCATGCCATTTTCCACCCTAAGATCACTGGTGGCTGATGCATTACGCCAGCAGGGATATTGGGTGGAAGAGCGCAGTGCGCCAGGTGATAGCAGCAATTTACAATTTCTATGGGTCAATAACTGCGTCGCCATTGGCGATAATCTTGAGGCAGATTTAGGTCAAGTATTTAATATTTGTGCTAATTTAAGCGCCATTGATTTTTCTCAGGTAGAAAAAATAGGTAGGATAGTGCGCGGTTGTGTGGAAGTGAACCGCGTGATTGCCTATGGTGGGCAACTGACGGACAGTCTCGCAATCATCAGCGCTGCTGAAGTGAAGCAACAACATTATATTGGCATCAATAGCCCAAAATCCGGAGTTTACGATAACGGCTTTCAAGTTATTCATCTCGGTTATGGTGTTGATGCCGATGTGCAAGTTCCACGCCAGTTGGAGAAAGTGAATATTCCAACGGTTTTAGTCGGTAAAGTTGCTGATATTGTTGCCAATCCAGCAGGGCGAAATTACCAACAATTGGTTGATTCCCAAGTTATTTTGGATATCACATTGGAAGAGGTTCAACGTGCCGGCAGTGCATTTATCTGCACCAACATTCAGGAAACCGACTTGGCGGGGCATGGGCAAGATGTCGAGCGTTATGCTGAACGTCTGCAATTGGTCGACCCTATGTTAGGCAAAATAATTTCAGCCATGTCCGCAGGTGATTGTCTGGTCGTGATGGCTGACCACGGTAATGACCCGACAATTGGCCACAGTAAACACACACGAGAGCAGGTCCCGCTGCTGGTTTATCATGCGGGCACCCAAGGCTCAATGCAGAAACCTATTCAGCTAGGGATCCGCAAAACAATGTCTGATGTCGGCGCGACAGTTTGTGAGTTCTTTGCCGCTCCTGCACCACAAAATGGCCACTCTTTCTGGCATCAACTAACTAATGCCAGCAAATAATGGAATAAATACAGACTGCTTAAATAATATTCAAAGTGGGGACGTGGAAATGCTTAAAATTGCTATTGGTGGGCAGCTTAATAAAAATGAAATACAAGATTGTTTAATTAAATATGGTGCAGGGAAAGTTTCTTCTGAAATATTCACCGACATGGATGCTGCCATGAAAGTTAAAAATGGTAGCTTCGATTATTATGTCGGTGCTTGCCAAAGTGGCGCAGGCGGTGCTCTGGCTATGGCCTATGCCCTGATTGGCCGCGACAAATGTGCCACTATCGCCAATGCGCTGACTCAACCTTCAGAAGCGAATGTGAGTCAATTGATAGAACAGGGAAAAAAAGCATTTGGGTTTACCAATGACCGCGTTGAAAACTCAGTTAAAGCTTTATGCGCCGTTTTACTGGCCGACAAATAATGCTGTCAATTAATAACGCTTAGTCACTTTGTTGCCTATATCCAAAGGATTTGGCGTTACAGCTAACAACAATAATAAACAAATTAACCTAGGGCCGATTGGTCCTGATGGGATTGTGATATGGAATCGTTTAATTTAGTCAAGATTATCCTTTTCTCGTTAATGGGAGGATATGCCACTTTTCTTGCCAATAAATCTATCGCGGTTTATCACGATGGATTGCGCCCTATAATGCCGGAGTTTATGAACGGCAATATGAGCCGCAAAGAACTTGCCGGTATATCTTTTGCCATCAGCATTGGTTTTATCACCGGCTTTGCAATGCCGATTACGTTGGCAACCGGGATTATTGTTATCCATATTGTGTTGCTGACGGCCGATATTATTGGGGTATCACTGAGCAATACTAAACTGGCTGTATTAATTGGTACGGTTTATGGTGCATTAGTCACGATTGCACTGGATGGTCTGATTAAAGGTTTTGCTTATCTGCCAGTAAATTTCCTCGATGCATTAGCATCAGTGGGAGATCCCATAATTTATGCATTTGTGGCCTTCCCCGCGATTGCCGTCGGTTATCAATTTGGCAAGAAAGCCGGGTTAATCACCATTATCATTGCCTTCTTGGCCCGCGTAGTGATTGAGCGCATTAACCCGGTCACCATTGCCGGCAATGAAGTTGCGCTCAGTCCTGAAGGGATCGCGATGCTGTTTGGCATGATTTGCCTGCTGTTTTTTGCCTCTCGCGATAAGCGCCATGGCGAAGAAGTTGAGCACAGCCTATTTGATGACAATATTAAACGTATTCGGAAAAATGCGATTTATCTATTGCCCATGGCAGCACTGATCACCATCACTGCCCACTACCATTGGATTGCAGGTGAACCCATTGCCGCGGCATTGCTCGGCAAAGGGCAAATCACATCAGCGGCCATTGTGGCCATTGTCCAGGCACTTGCTTTTATGCCGCTGATTATTACTACCGCAATGATAAGTGGTGTGTATGGCACTAACGGCTGGTGTGACTGGTTCCTCGGATTGGGCTATCTTGCCCCAAACCCGGTGGTAGCTGGCATCCTCGGCGCTGGCGCTATGGGGGTGGAAATTACCAGCCTGAGCCGAATTGGCAAAGCAATGAACCGCTTCCCATCCTTAAAGATGTCCGGTGACAATATTCGTACCGCCATGACACAAATTCTTGAAATTGCACTATTAGTTGGCGGGGTCAATGCAGCTAATCAGATCTGGCCCGGCACCGGTATTTTTGTCGTCGTCAGCTTATACATCCTGAACGAAATTTGTGGTCGCCCAGTCATGAAACTGGCTGCTGGCCCAATTGCCGCCATTATCGTCGGGGTGTTGGCAAATATCTTTGCTGTTCTCGGATTACATGTTGTTGCCTGAAACACCACTATAGTGTCATCCGTATTGAGAAACCGCAGGCATCAGTCTGCGGTTTTTTTTTATTCGGGCTTGAAACTGGAAAGTGAATGGCGCATAATTATTGTTATATTATAACATAACAAATGGAGTTCTTATGAAACCTGCCATCCATCCTAACTACCGGACAGTGGTTTTTCACGACACCAGCGCTGACACCTATTTCACTGTCGGCTCTACCATAGCCACATCACGCACGATTGAACGCGATGGCCAGACGTATCCATATGTCACATTGGATATTTCTTCAGCTTCTCATCCGTATTACACCGGTAAACAAAAAGAGTTTTCAAAAGAGGGCAGCACAGCACGCTTCCATCAACGTTTCGGTAGTTTTTTGACCAAAAAAGCCAGCTAATTCTGAGAGTTAATTATGCAAGTATTGAGTTCATTACGTTCAGCAAAAAACCGCCATCCCGATTGTAAAATCGTCCGCCGCCGTGGTCGGGTGTATGTTATCTGCAAAAGCAACCCACGTTTTAAAGCGGTTCAAGGAGGTACGCATAAAAAGCGTTGATGTTGAGTTATATGCCTACGAATAAGCCCCGTTGCTGCCCAACGGGGCTTTTTTCTGTCATAAAAGGCACTGAAATTCAGCCTCTGATATCAATCAGAGACCGAACTGTCTTCATTCTTGCAACTACTTCATACTGCCCACAATCGTATCTACATTGTGCTTAAACGCCTCAGCATAGGTCGCAGCCGGGCCACCTACATCAGACAGCGCTTCTGGATACAGTTCCCCACCCGCTTTAGCGCCACTGGCTGCAGCAATTTGCTTAACCAGACGTGGATCCGTCTGATTTTCAATGAAATATGTTTTTATTTTCTCTTGCTTGATTTGATGAATCAGTGCCGCCACACCACTGGCACTGGCTTCAGACTCCGTAGAAAATCCGACTGGTGACAAAAAGCGAACCCCATATTCCTGGCTAAAATAACCAAAAGCATCATGGCTGGTCAGTACTTTTCGCTGTCCGGCAGGGATCGCGGCAAACTGGGCTTTGGCATAAGCATCCAGCTTTTCTAACTGCTGAATATATTCCCCTCCCCGTTTGCGAAAATAATCCGCATCTTCTGGATCGGCGACAATTAATGCATTCATCACATTGGTGGCATATTTAATACCATTAGCCATGCTGTTCCATGCATGAGGATCAGTCACCACTTTGCCCTCTTCATCCATTTTACGAGTGTCGACTCCAGTTGATGCGATAACAACCTGTCCTTTATAACCTGAAGCACTGATTAATCGCTCCAACCACCCCTCAAGCCCTAACCCACTGATAAACACCACATCCGCTTTAGATAATTGCCTGCTATTTTTCGGTGTCGGCTCAAAACCATGGGGATCACCATCTGCTCCAACCAAAGTGACGACATTGACATGCTCCCCCCCGACCTGCTGGACGATGTCACCTAAAATAGAAAAACTGGCAACGGCCTCAACAGTTTTGGCCATTGCCAATGGGCTTGACAGTAGGGCAGCCACCGCCAAAGCGATAGGTAAACGCTTCATTTTACTCTCCTTTAATGACAGGTACTTCTCAACGGCGCGCAGTGACCCAAACGCCACCTCGCGTTCCAAATAGAATAGATAAAAAGAAAATCAGACTGGCACTCAGCACAATTGCCGGTCCGGCGGGTAATGAGGCGTAATAAGACCAGAGCAAGCCAACAATGCTGGCAATCATGCCAATTAGCATGGCTACGCCCAGAGTTTGGGGTAGATTTTTAGCCCAAAAACGCGCACTAGCTGCCGGCAACATCATTAACCCGACTGACATCAAGGTGCCAAGGATCTGGAACCCAGCCACAAGATTGAGTACCACCAGTGACAAAAATAGTGCGTGGACCACCATCAACCAACGGCCCATACTGACGCGCAAAAAGACAGGATCGAACGATTCAACCACCAGTGCGCGATAAATAACCGCGAGTACCAACATGGATGATGTAGTGATGATGCCGACCATCGCCATGGCGCTGGTATCAACGGCCAGAATAGAACCGAATAACACATGGAGCAGATCCATACTGGACCCCCGCAGTGATACCAGCGTCACCCCTAAGGCCAGAGAGCCAAGATAGAAGCCGGCAAAACTGGCATCTTCTTTTAAGAGTGTTCGCCGACTGACCCATCCAGACATCATGGCAACGGCCAGCCCAGCAATAAAGCCCCCTATCCCCATGGCGACCAGTGACATCCCTGAAATCAAATAACCGATGGCTGCTCCGGGCAATACTGCGTGGGACAAAGCGTCGCCGACTAAACTCATGCGACGTAATAATAAGAAAACGCCCAAAGGAGCTGAACTTAGTGACAATGCTAAACAAGCTATCAAAGCTCGGCGCATAAAACCGAAATCGATAAAAGGGTCGGTAAGTAAATGAAGCAAAATCATGAGTTCATCACTCTCAATGGTTCATGTAGGTCCAACGAGGAAAGTGCACAAGATGAATGGTGAGAGTGATGCCATTGCGCTAAAACCTGCTCAGATGATTGCCAACAATAGCCCTGAGGGGTTAACCACAATGCATGAGGAAAATGTTCTGCGACCATCGACATATCGTGCAGAACTGCAATAATTGTTCGCCCCTCATTATGTAACCGATGAATAACCTCAAGTAATAATTGCAGTGTATGGCTATCAATGCCGGTAAAAGGCTCATCCAGTAAAATCAAGGGGGCCTGCTGGACTAACAGACGAGCAAATAGCACACGTTGTAACTGACCACCTGAAAGCTCCCCTACGGGCCACCGCGCCATATCCTGCATACCGACAATACTCAGTGCCTGCTTGATTCGTTGACGTGATTGAAGATTAATCCCACCGAGTAATCCACTTTGCGGCCAACACCCCATCGCCACAACATCTTGGACAGCAATAGGAAACTGCTTATCTAATTCAGCCTGTTGGGGAAGATAGGCAATTTGTGGGGCTTTACCGCCAGTGAATGCTATTTGGCCACTGACTGTTGGTTGTAAACCTGCCAATGTTTTGAGTAGTGTTGATTTTCCCGTGCCATTTGCTCCAATGATGGCAGTCAAAGACCCGGCCAAAAAACAACCATTGATAGGAGGAGTGAGAGCATGCTGCTCATATCCAATTTCGATATTTCTCAAATTTATCATGGCAGTACATTAGCCCAATAAATAGCGCACCATAGCAATATGCAAAGCGGTGCAACGGCGGCAACACGCCATGATGAAGAAAGTGAAAACAGGGTTCTGTAAGAAAAAAAGTTAAGCCAGGCAGATAATCTATTCATATCGGAAAGAAACACATAGCCACAATTGATACAATATAACATCACATGTTTTACTTCGATTCAAGAGCTGGTGGATGTCTTATCGATATCATTAGTAACAAACTCTAGCGAGATAGCTGATCAATGAAGATGACGGGAGGAAGGAAAATTACCGCTGTAGATATAACAAGCACTGCAAACATGATTAGTTACAGTAAATTAAACTATCTTTACGGGAGCTTGGCTGGTTATGGTTGGTTGGATTTTGGTACTCTACGGTGAGAATGACTCGTTAACGCTCGCAAAATGGTAAATTACACAATAAAAAATAACGCCAGTGGCAACCGCACACTTGATAAAACTCGTTGGGCATTCTAAATTAATAGTGATGTGTTAAATTAATCGCGGGTAATTATCTTAAATATTGAGAATTCTATTTAAGTATTGTTATTTTATTGCAAGACCGTGTTATTGAGAGGGTGATTCAAATAACATCACTATGTGTTCGCTAACCATTTGGGTTGATAAATCTCATTAAATTTGAATTTTCTGATTCAAATCATGTCAATAGTTGTTGAAAACAAATATCATCGCATTTTTTGTAACGATAGCAACACGGTAATGAATTATTCTTACCACCATGAGCGGACAATTAATGAACAATGAAATAGCTGGCGATTTCACCTCAGGGTGTTACCCAATTTCATTACTGAAGAATGTTATCAGCAATAATATCCAGAAAATTGAAGGAAGCTTAGTTTCCGGCTTAATGTATTATTCTGAAAATGCCAGATACAGTGCTGGTTCATTAGAAATTCTTGATATTACCGAGTTGGAAGTTAGCTGTTATTCAATGACTTACTGTTATCAGTGGTATATTTTTAATCCTTGTTTAGATATCAATACTGAAGAATCACTAACAGATACTGTAAGATTTGTTGTACATCCAGATAAAATCATCTTTGATATAATTAACAAAGACAGGCCTTCAACCGCTGACGAATTGTAAGATTAAGTAATAAAGTTGCGCGGTGAGCGGAGAAATGATTTATATTCATAGCAAGACAAGCTTATTTACTTTACCGATAAGCTTCTGCGTTAATATGATTACCGATCTACTCACATTGTGTTATCAACACCGAATTAAGAATTTACGGAGGGGATGATATGGATGAGTACTCACCGAAGCGGCATGACATTGCCCAATTGAAGTTCTTATGTGAGAGTTTGTATGATGAAGGCATTGCCACTCTAGGTGATAGCCACCATGGCTGGGTAAATGACCCCACATCTGCCGTAAACCTACAACTCAATGATTTGATCGAGCATATAGCTTCATTTGTGATGAGTTTTAAAATAAAATACCCTGACGGCGGCGATCTCTCAGAGTTAGTGGAAGAATATTTAGACGATACATATACTCTGTTTAGTAGTTATGGGATCAATGATCCTGAATTGCGTCGCTGGCAAAAAACCAAAGACCGTTTATTCAGACTTTTCTCAGGGGAATACATCTGTACCCTGATGAAAACTTAAGGGATAGTTTCCCTAATATTATTTGTATATTGAGAAGAAAAATCACCATGACAAAAACTGACTACCTGATGCGTTTAAGAAAATGTACGACTATTGATACATTGGAGCGTGTAATTGAAAAAAATAAGTACGAACTATCCGATGATGAGCTGGAATTGTTTTACTCAGCTGCTGACCATCGTTTAGCGGAACTCACAATGAATAAACTTTATGATAAAATTCCGCCTACTGTCTGGCAACATGTGAAATAGTCTGCTTAACGCTGGTTAAGACACACAACGTTGAGCCGATAATCGTTATCGGCTTCAATGCAGCAAGCGGTTTGTACGTGTTTTAATTTGGGATAAATGTCGTGATAGTGATACGGTATTGAAGGTTATCTTTAATCCCGCGTTATTGCCTATGTGTGATTAAGTGAAGTTCTGAACCCGATCAGAGCATTTAAGTAAAAGTGCATTTTGCCCTATTTAACTTATTAACATTCGATCTTATCGCTAATAATTTAGAGACTTTATTAATTCCTCGCTAAACTTAAAGCGTAATTAGAAAACCTAACACACATAGAAATAAGAAAAATCCTACTACACCGTGTAATATCCTATCCGCGCAGTTCATCCCCAAAACTTAAAGATACCTCGTTTGGAAAATCCCAGTAAACGTGATGGAAACATGACACATTGAATTGCTTTCGGAACTAATCAGACAAAAGAGTGATACGTTAGAAATGGTGGAGGCCCTGCCAGCTACATCCCGGCACACACCTCGCCTGCTGCGGCTGCTTCCTTCCGGACCTGACCGAGTTCACAAGTTAGTGTTGCGGGAGAACCAACAGGGCCTCCATTGACGTTAACGGCTCCTTATGCTCTGGAGCGACGGGCATTATCGACCATGCCCCACCAAATAGCAAGACAACCCGCGCTAACCGGTGATTTCTTACCCAGCTATCTGTTAATGAATGCTGAATTTATTTTCTTCTAGCAAAAAAAACGCTGATGATATTATTTATTCCTAGCGCATTGTGCCAAAAACAGAAAATAAAGAGGATGCTGTGACATCATCAAAAACAGAAACTGCAAACTGGGATGAAGCGGATGCTCAGAATCAGATGGCAGAGCAAAGCAACACGCCGACAATAGACAGCTTTCGCCAACGCGTATTTCATGTGGTCGCCGCTATTCCCTACGGCCAAGTGACCACCTATGGTGATATTGCCCGGCTGATAGGTTCCCCCAGAGCCGCACGACAAGTTGGCGGGGTGTTAAAGCGCTTACCGGAAGGTTCTACACTCCCTTGGTATCGTGTTATTAATCGCCATGGCGAAATATCATTAGTCGGAGAAGATTATCTCAGGCAGAAAAAGGCATTATTGGCCGAGGGCATTGAAATAACCCCAGCTGGACGGATTGATTTACAGCAATATCGTTGGCAATACACATGACTTTAGCGCAACAGAATAACGATTATCCTGCTGCGCTATATAGGATTACTGTATCGTCCCAGTACCTGATGTTGTCGCAGTCGGCGCTGTTTCAATGGCGACTGAAGTCATTGGAACCAGCAGCAGATTAGCCTGAGTCCCGTTGCCATTGTTAATCACCTCTTGAATGGTATCAGTGATAAACATCAGCTGGCCATTATGCGTAATCGCCGCACTGACGATAATACGTGCATTTGGCTGAATCTCTGATGGGTTAAACGGCAAGGTAAAAGTGAAAGGTGCCTGTTTACCCTCGGTACGAATTGCTTTTTGAGCGATCACCCGAGTTGGGGCATCAGCCAGTGAGGCATCCGACAGCGTCACCGTTACAACTGCATCAGGTGGCAAGGCAATGCGCTCGCGGATATTCACTGTCCCTTGTACGGCAGGTTGCGCAATAGGTGCCGCGGCTGTCGATATCCCAGCTGGTGCTGGAACCGGAACATCTGCGCCCTGATGAGCACATGCGGATAGGCTCACTACCAATATCGCCCCACCCGCTAACTGACAAAATTTTATGGGTTGCCAAGGTTTCATAGGTCGCACTCCTTCTTATTATTAAGATGCTGGCTACTCACAGAAAAGCCCGCGTTTAATAAGTGGCTTCAACCACCTAGCTAGCTAATTATAGCACAATATGCTACCACCTACCGTTCTCGGCCCAATTAAGCTATTTATCAGACTAATCCTTATAAAAGAAGTATCAGTTAGGTAGCAGTTTCACAGCAATATATTGACGACCCCCTAACGGATTCAGCACACTGTGGCTGAACTCAATCATCAGAGGCCACAACATGAGCCAAGCATTAAAAGAACTGCTCGATCTACTCGATTTGGAAAAAATTGAAGAAAGGCTCTTCCGTGGCCAAAGTGAAGACCTTGGCTTACGTCAGGTGTTTGGTGGTCAGGTGGTGGGTCAGGCGATTTATGCTGCAAAGCAGACCGTCCCTAGTGATCGGCTCGTCCACTCATTTCACAGCTATTTTTTACGTCCGGGTGATAGCAGCAAGCCAATTATTTATGACGTGGAAACATTGCGTGATGGCAACAGTTTTAGTGCCCGCCGGGTCAGCGCGATCCAGAATGGTAAACCTATCTTCTATATGACAGCATCTTTCCAAGGTCAGGAAGAAGGTCTTGAGCACCAAAATACCATGCCAGATGTTCCTCCGCCGGAGGGATTAATGTCTGAAACGGATATCGCTCGTCAATTTGCCCATCTAATCCCCGAAAAAGTACGAGAAAAGTTCATTGGTCCTCAGCCGATAGAAATGCGGCCTGTGAAATTCCACAATCCCCTGCAAGGCTCAATTGATGAACCCCATCGCTATGTCTGGTTCCGCGCCAATGGAAAAATGCCAGATGACTTACGAATTCATCAGTATTTGCTGGGTTATGCCTCTGATTTCAATTTTCTACTGACCGCTTTACAACCGCACGGTATTGGTTTCCTAGAACCGGGTGTGCAAATTGCCACGATAGACCATTCAATGTGGTTCCACCGGCCATTCCGTATGGATGAGTGGCTATTGTATGCCGTGGAGAGTACCTCAACTTCAGGCGCTCGCGGTTTTGTTCGTGGGCAAATCTATACTCGCGAAGGCGTGTTGGTCGCCTCAACGGTTCAGGAAGGGGTTATTCGTTTACACCGTTAGTTCCTTGAAAAGTTCAGGGGCGATGTTTCCATCGCCCCTGTTACCATCATCATTAATTATTATTTTCTAACTTGCCAGCCATTACTGGTTGTATGCATTTTCGCCGTGGCTGTTAACATCCAGACCTTCGCGTTCTTGCTCTTCCGGTACTCGCAATCCGACCACCAAGTCAGCAATTTTGTAAGCAACGAAAGCAACAACACCCGACCAGACTAAACAGACCCCGACGCTGAACAACTGAACACCAACTTGATGCCCCATTGTGACGCCGGCGGCATAGCCTGTACCGCCGAGTGAAGCTGAGGTGAAGACACCGGTCAGAATACAACCGACAATCCCACACACTCCGTGGACGCCAAACACGTCACAGGTGTCATCCACCCGCAGCCATTTTTTCAGCAGTACCACACCCCACAGACCTGCAACCCCGCCAATCAAGCCGATAATCAATGCGCCCCCCACTCCGACAGTCCCTGCCGCAGGAGTAATCGCTACCAGACCCGCGATACAACCAGAGCATGCACCTAACAGTGACGGTTTGCCACGCAAAATCCACTCAGCAAAGACCCAAGAGAGGATGGCACCCGCGGTTGCCACGACAGTATTTAAGAAGGCAAGTGCCGCAATCTCGTTAGCCGCGCTAGCGGAGCCAGCATTGAAACCAAACCAGCCGATATACAGGATAGCGGTCCCAGTGAAGACCATCGGTAAGTTGTGCGGTTTGAAGGCCTCTTTACCAAAACCGGCACGTTTACCCAACAAGTAAGCGCCAACCAGACCTGCAATCGCGGCATTAATATGCACCACGGTCCCACCCGCAAAGTCCAGCGCGCCGTCCATTGCCAGGAAACCGCCGCCCCATACCATGTGCGCCATTGGCAGGTATGAGAAGGTGAACCACAGCACCGCAAAGATTAATACGGCGGAGAAGCGAATACGTTCAGCGAATGAACCCACAACCAATGCCACCGTGATACAGGCAAATGAAGCCTGGAAAACCACATGGATATATTGATAGAACGTGCCGCTCAAGCTTGTCAGCTCAATCCCTTTAAGCATCGCCATATCGAAACTGCCAAAGAATGCATTACCGGTACTGAACGCCAAGCTGTAACCATACAGCACCCACAGCACACAAATCAGCGCAAAACTGACCATGACCTGAGTCATCATGGATAACACGTTCTTAGAACGCAGCAGGCCACCATAGAACAGGGCAATACCGGGCACAGTCATAAACAGCACTAAAGCGGTACAAATCATCATAAAAGCGTTATCGGCTTTGTCAGCTACAGCCGGTGCTGCGGCCATTGCCAAAGAGGGCAGCATCGCTACCGAACTCAGGCCCAACACGGATAAAAGTTTTTTCATCATCAACCCATCCCTATTCACTAAATTTGAGCCTGCAAATTACAGTGCTGCTTCGTCTGTTTCGCCGGTACGAATGCGAATAACACGTTGCAATTCAGCAACGAAAATTTTGCCATCACCAATTTTGCCGGTGTAGGCCGCCTTACTGATCACATCAATAACTTCATCCAATTGATCATCCGCAATAGCGATATCAATTTTCACTTTGGGTAAGAAATTAACGCTGTATTCAGCCCCTCGATAAAGTTCGGCGTGCCCTTTCTGGCGACCAAATCCTTTTACTTCGGTGACGGTCAGCCCCTGAATACCCACAGAGGACAAGGCTTCACGCACATCCTCCAGCTTAAATGGTTTGATCACCACGGTAACCAGCTTCATATTTGCCCCTTCTCGAATTAAGTCGAATTCATGTCTGCCACGAAACAGATAAAGCAAAGGCTATGCCACAAATATCAGTCACGAGAATTTAATGCAAAAAGGGCGAACACAGGGAGGTTGAGATAGTCAGCTTAGTGACAGCCTGAAGGAATCAAGCAGATTGACTAGTTTTTGTGCACCATAATAGTGCGATGCGCGTCACAGAAGTGCACTCCGCCTTTAGCTCAGGATTGCGCTGCCAGATTATGGTGCGGAATTCATAGTAGATGGGCGTTTACGGGGCTATGGGCTGAAGAAATTAGGAGATATTGACTGAAAAAATCTGCGGAGCCAGCAACTCCGCAGACTCTTGCTTAACTTGCAGCGGTTTCCACCTGATCAATGGCGGCTAAATCTTCACTGACTAATTGCAACTGATACATTTGATAATAGCGCCCGTGAGCCGCTAATAGCGCTTGATGTGTCCCTTGCTCAACAGCAACACCGCGGTGCAATACCAAAATAGTATCTGCATCAACAATGGTTGAGAGGCGGTGAGCGATCACTACCAGTGTGGTATTTTTCCGAATAAGTTGTAATGCCCGCTGAATCGCCTGCTCTGTGCCAGAATCAATATTCGCTGTTGCTTCATCCAAAATCAGAATTTGTGGTGCCTGCACCAACACCCGAGCCATCGCGAGTAATTGTTTTTGCCCAACAGACAAAGTGTTGCCCTGCTCACCAAGCAAACTGTGCAACCCATCAGGCAAGGCACGGACCAAGGCAGCCAATTGCACCGTTTCCAGAGCATCCCACACTTGCTGTTCACTGATATCACGACCTAAGGCCACATTGGCATAAAACGAGTCTGCCAAAACCACGGGGTCTTGCTGCACCATAGCTACACCTTGGCGCAAGGTTTGATGTGATAATGTCGATAGAGGCCGGCCATCAAGCAAAATCTCACCTTTCTGCACGGGATAGTAGCCCATCAACAAGTTAGCCAAGGTGCTTTTACCACTGCCCGTATGCCCGACTAAAGCAACAAAACCACGAGAAGGCACATCAAGGGAGATATTTTGCAGCACCATTTTATCGCTACGGTAAGCAAAACTAACGTTATTCACTTGAATACGACCACTGGTCAGTGGATTGTCATCCGTACCATAACCTTGCTGGGTGCGATCCATCAGCTCGAAAATACGCTCCCCTGCCACCACAGCCTGCTGCATGATGGATTGTTGAGATGTCAGCTCAATCAATGGTTCGTTCAAGCGCCCCAGATAGTTAATGAACGCATACAGCACCCCAACCCCCACGGAACCTTCTGGGCTGAAGCCGAACAGGAGTAACAAGCCGCAGAGCACCATGGCGGAGAATAAGCTCAGTAGCGGGCGCAAGAGAAAACCTTCTAAACGCAGCGTCTGCATACGCGCAACATAATGCGCGCGACTGACAGACTCCATACGCTCCCCAAAACGGGCTTGCTGGCGGAACTGTTGAATAACACCCATGCCGTTAATAACTTCATTAAAGCCGTCATTAATATCCGCTAAATAAGCCCGAACCCGGCGCACAACAGGCGTGCTATAGCGCTGATAAATCGCCATAACCACCAGCACCGCAGGGAAAATACAAATCGAAATCAACGCCATGCGCCAATCCAAGCTGAACATAGCTACCAGCATCGCACCGATTAATGCTGCACTTTTCAGCACCGTTGACACCACCATCACATACAAATCTTTTATCACTTCGGTGTCATTCGTTACGCGAGATATTAATTGCCCTACCGGTTGAGTATCAAAAGCACTCAGAGGCTGGCGCAAAGCGGCATCCATCACTTCAATACGCAACCGTTGAACCACGCCGACTGCCGCTCGGTTAAATAGCAATGCCTGAAAATAGTGCAATGATGCAGCCAGTAATTGCAGCAGCAAATAAGCCAACGCCAACCCACTGACCAACCCCAGAGGCAACGTGCCTTTGGCAACCACATGGTCGATAAAATAACTAATAAGCAAGGGGCCACTAACCTCTGCCGCCGCCGCTACCCACAGCATGAAGACTGCCAGCCCTAAAGGTTTACGGTACGGAGATCCATAAGAGAGCAGGCGCTTTAGTGTGGGCCAGAGTTTCCGTATTGGTAGAGGTTGCTGAACTTTACTCATCGGTTTTGGCCTCCGATTCACCCTCATCCAAAGCGGCCTCTAACTGCTGATAACGGTACATTTCTCTATACCAACCAGACTGATTAACCAATACGTTATGCGTGCCTCGCTGCATCACGCCACCTTGTTGCATCACCAAAATTTCATTCGCCTCAGTCAAAGCAGAAAGACGATGAGCACTGATAATAACGGTGCGATGTTCGCCCCATTCGCGCAGATTTTTTAATATTTCATACTCCGTCTGACCATCAACCGCTGAAAGCGCGTCATCTAGGATCAAAATTTCAGTGTCAAGCAACAGTGCGCGAGCAATAGAAATTCGCTGTTTCTGCCCGCCTGACAGCATCACACCACGCTCCCCCACTTCCGTCTCATAACCTTGCGGGAGACGGAGAATGTCTTCATGCACGCTGGCTAAACGGGCTGCCCGTTCAATCTGTGCTTGGGTGGCATCGGGTTTACCCAACGCAATATTGCCAGCGACCGTATCAGAGAACAGAAATGGCGTCTGACTGACCACAGATAATCGCCCGCGCCAGTCATGCAAGCGGATATCAGACAGCGAATGTCCCTGATAGCAAATCGAGCCATCATCAACATCAAATTGCCGCTGAATTAATGCCAGTAAGGTACTTTTACCCGACCCCGTAGGCCCACAGAGTCCTAGCATTTGCCCCGGGGCCAATGTCAGCGCCACATCATGTAATGATGGTTTTTCAGCCCCCGGATACTGGAAGTGGTGAATATTCACCGCCAAAGTGCCGCGCTCATCAGATAAAGCCATATCGCCATCTTTTACCACTGGCACTTCTTCCAACAAACTGCGAATGCGACTATAGGCCGCACTGCCCCGTTCGACGATATTAAACATCCATGCCAGTGCCAGCATCGGCCAAATCATCAACCCTAAGTACATGACAAAACTGGTCAACTGCCCAAGGGTAATGCTGTGATTCACCACCATCCAGCTGCCGCCGCCGATGGCCAATAAATTAGCGACGCCGATGGCGATATAAATCGTCGGGTCAAAGCGGGCGTCAATTTGTGCAACGTACATGTTCTTCGCACCAGCCTGCTCTGCGACCTGCGCAAACTGATGTGACTGGCTATCTTCCAAACCAAAAGCTTTAATCATGCGAATGCTGGTTAGACTTTCTTGCGCCTGATTATTGAGGGTAGAAAATGCCCCTTGAGCTGACTTGAATCGCTGATGTAGCTGGTCACCGTAATATTTGATGACCACTGCCATGACTGGCATCGGCAGTAATGACAACAAGGTGAGCTGCCAACTAATTTGCGTGCTCATCACAATCAACACCGCGCAGCCCATCACAAGTGAATCTACTAGCGTCAAGACCCCTTCACCGGCAGCAAATACCACGCGGTCAACATCATTTGTGGCACGCGCCATTAAATCGCCAGTGCGATGACGTAAATAGAAACCTGGGGCCTGCCGGCTGAGTTGGCGGTAAAATTTTGCCCGCAACTCTACGGCTAATTGATAAGAAGCACCAAAAAGTAGGACGCGCCACACATAGCGCAATAGATAGACCACAATCGCCGTTAACAGCATCACGCCGACCCAGACCAACAGCATATTAGTCGACATCTGTTTTGTACTGATGCCATCGACTATCACCCCGACCAGCTTAGGTGGCAATAATTGCAAGATAGCAATAATGATCAGCAACAATACCGCGCCCACGTAACGGCGCCATTCACGGCGGAAATACCAGCCTAATTGTGCAAACAATCTCACGCAGTTTTATTCCATGGTTTGACACCGAAAAGCATCGGTATTTCACTACAGCGACTAAGAGTAGAATATCATCATTAAAATAGCTTTTTATTCAAAAAATCATTCGGGCACAGGTAGCATGGTTGTATATTTTATCTTTTCCATCGCAAAGCTCGAAGTCACATCAATCAACCCAGGCACACCATTAACCATTCGTTTGTAAAAACGGTCATAGCTCTTCATATCGGCAACTTCAACCTGCATCAGATAGTCATATTCACCCGCCATACGGTAAAACGCCAACACCTCTGGCATTTGCTTAGTAAACTCGACGAATTCTTGATACCAGCCACTATTATGCTGTTGTGTTTTGATCAGCACAAATGCGGTGAGTCCTAATCCTAATTTTTCACTATCTAATAACGCGACTCGCCCACGAATAAACCCCTCATCTTCAAGGCGCTTTAAACGTTTCCAACACGGAGTGGAGGTCAGATTGACCGCCTCGGCCAGAACTTGCAGTGACTGTGTGCAATCTTCTTGCAACATACAGAGGAGTTTACGGTCAGTTTTATCTAGCATAGCGATTAACCATAGAATAAATTTCTACCATTTGGCGATAAAGCAGGAAAAATGGCAACGTTTTTTTCTTTGATAACCGTTAATCTAGTCATCATTAGTTTACTACCTACATCGCAGGCCATGAAATGACCAATACTTGGGTAAAAAACGCTATCAGCGAAATAGAAGCCGATTTTCAACGCTCCGCTGATACACACCTAATTCGACTCAACTTGCCCGCTTTTCCCGGCATTTATCTCTATTTAAAAGATGAAAGTACACATCCAACAGGCAGTTTGAAGCACCGTTTAGCCCGCTCACTGTTTCTCTATGGTTTGTGTAATGGTTGGATAAAAGAAGGCACTACGATAATAGAGGCATCGTCAGGAAGCACCGCGGTATCTGAAGCCTATTTTGCACGTCTGATTGGTTTACCCTTTATTGCAGTAATGCCTAGTTGTACCGCCCGACGTAAAGTTGAACAAATCGCCTTCTATGGTGGCCGCTGCCATTTTGTTGAAAGTGCAGGGCAAATTTATGCCGCATCAGAACAATTGGCGCGCGAACTTAACGGTCACTATATGGATCAATTCACCTACGCCGAGCGGGCGACCGATTGGCGTGGCAACAATAACATCGCCGATAGTATCTTCCGCCAAATGGCCCGCGAACCTTTCCCAGTCCCTGACTATATTGTGATGAGTGCAGGTACTGGCGGCACATCGGCGACCTTAGGCCGCTATATCCGTTATCAAGGTCATGATACTCAGCTTGTGGTGGTTGATCCGGAAAATTCAGTATTTTATGACTGCTTCTGCAATCGTGACCGCGCAGTCACTGGCAGTTGTGGGAGCCGTATTGAAGGTATTGGCCGGCCACGTGCAGAGCCTTCATTTATTCCAGAAGTGATCGACAGTATGTTACGCGTACCGGATGCTGCCAGTATCGCTACCATTCATTGGTTAGAAGGTATTCTTGGCCGTAAAGTGGGAGCGTCAACCGGCACAAACGTCTGGGGAGCGCTGCAATTGGCCAAGAAAATGCGCGAAGAGGGTAAAAGCGGCGCGATTGTGACTTTGCTCTGTGATAGCGGTGAACGTTATCTTGATACCTACTACAACCCACCCTGGGTAAGCAGTAATATCGGCGACTTAACCCCCTTCAGCCATGAGTTAAACAACCTGTAGCTGACAGATAAAAGGGGCCTTGACACTGGCCCCTTTCGGAAGAAAAAAACCGGATGGTTATCCGGCTGGCTAATAGCTACCCCAACGTAAAGTACGCTGGGATATACCTCAGAATTCGGGGGAATAGGTGAGGTGTGGTGAACTTAGCCAATGTTGCAAATAGTGCGCCACGCCTTGTTGCTCGCAGCGTCCAATAACTTGTAATTGAGGTAACTCTTGCTTCAATTGTGGCAATGCATTTCCCATCACCAAACCACGACCCACTCGCGACAACATCTCTTTATCATTCATGGCATCACCAAATGCCATGCAATCTGCCAGAGTTAAATCGAGGTGGTGACTTAATCGCTCCAAAGCCGCCCCTTTATTACAACCGAGGGGTAAAACTTCCAGACACTCCAGCGCAGAGAAACAGAAGTCAGCTTTCCCCCCCATTTGCTGCTCAAGTTGAGTTTTCAGCTCAACCAGCTCTTCATGAGGCGCGATAAAACAAATTTTGTGATTGCCTGTCAGGGGCAATGTATCCCATTGAGTATGTTGGAACCGGAAACCACTGGTTTTATGTGCCGTCAACAGGGTGGAATCATTGCAGTCAGTAAACCAGCCCTCATCACGGAAGATATGAATACTGGCATTCGTTTGCCATGGTGCGTGTAGAGCAAATTCCACCAGTTCTGCAGGCAAATCCATGCCATAAAGCGGCTCCCCATCCATGCCACAGACGCGAGTACCATTACCCGTAATCAAATAGCCGTTAATACCTGAGTGGGATAAGATCCCTTTCATATCAATGTAATGTCGACCAGTCGCAAAGGTCAGGATGATGCCATTTTCCACCAATTGATGTAACGCGTTCAATGTCGCGCCACCAATATTATGGTCGCGCATCAGTAAAGTTCCATCCATATCAAAAGCGGCTAAACGGTACATTCAAAACCTCATAAAGAGTGAAACTGGTGATATGTATAAAATTATGGCGTAATATTTACGGAACTAATAGTGAACAATTAATTTAAACTGTTCTGTATTTAGCATCGATTCAATCAGTGGTCTATTTTTATGCGAGTGCTGGTGAGATTCGAATTGGCAGATAAGATAGCCCTAATGGAATAGGTTATTAATTATGCGCATTATTCACCGACTTGCCCAATATCAGCGTCTATACAAGAAGTTTGCAGACCAGCAGGTATCTACCACGGTAGGTGAAATTGCGGGTCTACTATTTTGCAGTGAACGTCATGCTCGCACCCTGATTCAGCAACTACAAGCGAACGACTGGCTCAGTTGGCACTCTCAGGTTGGCCGAGGAAAACGCGCGCAGTTGCAATGCCTGAAAAGCCCGGAAATACTCAGGGCAAGTTATCTGCAAATCTTTCTTGAGCAAGGTGATCATCAAGCCGCATTTGAATTAGCTCAGTTGGAACCTGAACGCCTCCAAGCGTTGTTGAACCCGCATATGGGTGGGCAGTGGCAAGCCGATAGCCCAATATTGCGAATCCCTTACTACCGCAAACTTGAACCATTAAACCCTCTTACCGCCACAGGCCGGGCTGAACAACACTTAATTTATACGTTACATGCGGGCCTGACTCGGTTTAATACCGGTGACCCACAGCCCCAACCCGATCTGGCCCATCACTGGCACGTCAGTGAAGATGGTTTAATCTGGCAATTCTTTTTACGTAGCCAATTGCGCTGGCATAACGGTGAACACATCCGTGGCGAACAATTATTACAAACACTGACACTGCTGCAGGAAAATACGCGCAGTCAGCCTAGTTTCGCCAATATTTTAACTATTACCCTGCCCCATGCTCTGTGTCTGCAATTTACGCTTTCTCGGCCTGATTACTGGCTGGCTCACCGATTAGCTGATTTACCCTGCCGGTTATTTCATCCAGAGCATCCGCTGCTAGGGGCTGGCCCTTTTAAGCTAGCCACGTTTGAACCGCATCTGGTGCGATTAGAACAGCATGAATTTTACCATTTGCAGCACCCTTATCTGGAAATCATCGAATACTGGATAACGCCAAGTCTGGCGATCCCCTCAACCGATGGCAGTTGTCAGCATCCGGTGCGCATCACCATCGGTCAAGAAGAGGATTTCCCTCTGGTTCGCCCTGTCCAGCGCAGTATGAGCCTTGGCTTTTGCTATCTGGCAATTAATCAGCACCGACATCATATGACTTCGCAGCAAACCGCTAAGTTACTGATGATCGTGCAAACCTCTGGAATATTGGAGGAGCTTTCCATCAAGCGCGGTATTATCACCCCCAGCCATGAGATGCTGCCGGGCTGGCCTATTCCACAATTTAGCACCAATGAAGACCCACCACTGCCAGACCATTTGGTATTGGTTTATCAGCCGCCAATGGAGCTTGAGACGGTCGCCATGCAACTCAAAACAGTTCTGGCTGTTCACGGCTGCACATTAGATATTCGCGCCAACAATGATAAGCAGTGGAAAAGTATTCGCCAAATTGAAGAAGCTGACTTATTGCTTGCAGACCATTTAGTTGGTGAATCACCTGAAGCGACGATGGAAAGTTGGCTCCGGCTTGACCCGCTGTGGCGTGGCATTCTCTCACCCGAACAGTGGGAACAGCAGCAAAAAACGCTGACCCGTATTCAGCAAATCGAACCCTCTCCAGAGCGCTTTCGCCAATTGCGCGCACATTACAATGAGTTAATGCTGTCAGGGCTGATTCTGCCACTGTTTAACTATCAATATCAGGTCAATGCCCCACCACGAATTAATGGTGTTACGTTAACTGCTTACGGCTGGTTCGACTTTAGTCAGGCGTGGCTCCCCCCAACTACAGTCTGATGGCCAAACGCACCTTGCTACCTTTTCTCGTGCTAACTGAGTACCATACTGTCAGTTCTTAATTTTGCTGTAGGGGATGACGTCCTTAAATCCCACAGCCGCACGAGGTAATAGCATGACACGCGCCGTCGTTGTTTTTAGTGGTGGGCAAGACTCCACCACCTGTTTAATCCAAGCATTACAGCAATATGATGAAGTCCACTGTATTACATTCGATTACGGGCAGCGCCACCGTGCAGAAATAGAGGTTGCCCAAAAATTGGCAACTGAACTTGGTGCTGCGGCTCACAAAGTCCTGGATGTCGGTATGCTCAATGAGTTAGCGGTTAGTAGCCTGACCCGCGACAGTATCCCCGTCCCTCTCTACAGTGAGGACGAAAAAGATGCTGTTCCCAGTACTTTTGTCCCTGGCCGTAATATTTTATTTCTTACCTTAGCGGCTATTTATGCATATCAGGTACAAGCTGAAGCCGTCATCACTGGGGTCTGCGAAACTGATTTCTCCGGCTATCCAGATTGCCGGGATGAGTTCGTTAAAGCACTCAACCATGCCATAGATTTAGGTATTGGCCGAGATATCGCGTTCATCACGCCTTTGATGTGGCTAGATAAGGCCGAAACCTGGGCCCTAGCCGATTATTATCAGCAACTCGAACGAGTCCGCCATAACACCCTCACCTGTTACAATGGAATTCAGGGTTATGGCTGCGGCCAATGTGCCGCATGTCATTTGCGTGCTAAAGGGTTAGAGTTTTATCTGGCGAATAAATCTAATGTTCTGCTGAGCCTAAAGCAAAAAACCGGATTGATTTAACTCTTTATTGTCGCTACCTCGTGCTATCCGGCCGAGGTAGCTATTAATAAGCAATAATTCGTTATGATTATAAATAGCAAAGCCGTTTCTTTTAGCGCTCCCGATTCACAAACTCCTCAAGTTTTTCGCGCAGCGCCCCTTCAATGGGCAATGCCTTTTGGCTACGTAAATCAATACAAACAAAAGTCAATTCCGCATCAGCGACAGCAATAGACTCTGGTTCCAGTGTGACAGTTTGCTTCATTACGCCGCTTTTACCATTCAGCCTCAATAGCTGACTATCAATGCGCAACAGATCACCCAATACTGCAGGCCGTCGGTAGTTAATATTGATATTAACTACGATAAAAGCGATTTGGTGTTCCGCCATCCACTGTGCTGCTGGCTCTCCCTCAAGCCACTCCCAACGCGCCTCTTCGAGAAACTCTAAGTAGCGGGCATTATTAACATGTTGAAAAACATCAATATGGAAACCCCTAACTTTAATATGAGTATGCATGACGACGAGCTTCTCCAGACAGTTAATTGTAATTATAGAGTGACGGGCACAACTGGTATGACCTCAAAAAGAAAGATTAGCAGAGGAAAAACACTTCATAGCACGCTGACTATATAATCTGGATCAGCATCACAGTTTTACCCCACCTTTGCGACTTACATTATGAAATACTGGGAATTATTCGTTATGAAAATAGTCAGGCAAACACTCTCTCGAATCTGCCTGACTGCCCTATTTATATCTTAATTCTGGTGCTATTTTTCTCTAGAAAAGAGGGACCAATCCCCGGGACTTCAAGCAGTTGTTCAGCCTCTGTAAAAGGGCCGAATTGCTCGCGATAGCTAACAATTGCCTCGGCTTTTTTCCTACCAACACCATTGAGGTACTGCGCTAACTGTTCTGCATCAGCACGATTAATATCAATTTGGCTTTGTAGACTATCTGATGCTTTATTTGCTGAGTGCTTGTCCGCTGTAGCGGTTACCGTCATTTTGTCCTGTACCACTTTTGATGCGTTACTGGATACGGCCACCTTACCTGACGAATGAAGCACTTTTTCTTGCGGGGAGCTACTGGCGGAACTTGCAGCTACTGCGTGGGCTGGAGAGTGGATATTTAAACCGGTTAATAGCAACGTAACTACAAATAATTTTCCTAGGGATTTCATGCTGTGTCCTCCTTGTATTTGACAGCATGACTACCTTGCCGTACCTCCCGACTCACCGCAAATGACAGATTTCAGATATGCGAAAGGCCGCCAAAGCGACCTTTCGTTGTTACATCGATTTGCAAATGAATGCGAGACTTATTGCGGTTGCTGCTGCTCCGCAGGCCCCATCTTGATAGTCGCCTGTTTGTGCAGGTTAGCCATCAACGCATCAAAAGTGACACCGCTGGAACCCTCTTGCATTTTAGCAATAAAGGTTTTCATTTCACCTTCCGGCAATTTACCCGGCGTCACTGATAACAGTTCAATCAATACAATGTTGTCCTGACGGTCCTGAGACAAACCATAAACCGGTTGGTCTTTTTGCGGATGAGGCAATGCAAAGATGGTCTGCACCAGTTGATCATCATCTGGTGCCCGCGACAAGGTTTTCTTCTCACCGAAGCTGATACCCGCGGCTTTCATGGCTTCTTCGCCTTTACCTTGTTTCAGCGCCGTTAGGATCTTCTCACCATCAACTCGTGCCAGTTGTTCTGCTTTCTGGCGTTTCACCAATTCAGCAACTTGATCACGAACTTGAGCGAATGGCTCAATACCTTCTGGTTTATGCCCATCAATACGAATAACAAACGCACGATCACCATCAACAGTGATGACATCTGAGTTGCTACCCGGTGCGCCATTCTCACCCACTAAACCGCCATCAAAGATGGCTTGAACAACAGGTTTGAAATTAACTTCAGCGGGTACCGTATCACGGGTAAACCAATCTGTTTGTTTGGCTTTAGCCCCTGCTGCTTCTTCGGCGGAGGCCAAAGACTCGTTATCACTGGTTGCCGCTTCGCTCACTTTTTGCTGTAACGCGTAATAAGCATCAACCGCTTTTTCCTGCTTAACCTGTTTAGCCAGCGCATCATGCACTTCAGATAATGGTTTAACTTGCTCTGGCTTGATGTCATTCAAACGGACAATCAAGTAGCCTACAGAAGATTTAACTACATCAGATAACTGACCTTTTTCAGTCAGATTAGCTTGTTTCAGTTCATCCGCAGTAGTTTCTGGCTCCAACCAACCCAATTCGCCGCCATTCTTACGAGAGATGATATCGGTAGATTTCTCTTTTGCCATCGCGGCAAAATCAGCACCTTTTTTCAGTTCATCCAGTGCAGCTTTGGCTTCTGCTTCGGTTTTAAACTGAATAACACTGTAATTACGCTGTTCTGGTTGGGTGTAGCTGCTTTTGTGTTGGTCGTAATAAGCAGAAATGTCTTCTTCGGTAACCGTAATCTTGTCCTGCATCGCTGCAGCATCCATCACAATGAAACTGACTTTCATCTGTTCCGGCGCGATGAAGCTATTTTTGTTCTGATCATAGTAGGCTTGCAGCTCTTCATCGGTCACTTTTTGCTGTGCTTGTAGAGCTTTAAGGTCGATGGTTGCCAAGCGGACTTCACGTTGCTGCAAAATCAGCTCTGACATGGCTTGTGCTTCGACAGGAAGAACAAAACCAGTATCGCCAAAGGCTTGCAGCAATTGTTGATTAATGAGCTGCTGACGTTGTAATTGAGCAAATTGATCTGGGGTGTAACCCATGCGATTAACCAGCTCAAGATATTTGCTGTTATCGAACTTACCATCAGTTTGGAAATAAGGTGCCTGGCGAATGGCATCTTTAACTTGTTCGTCGCTCGCTGTCAGGCCCAGTTTTTTAGCATATTGGTCAAGTAACATATTGTTGACCAACTGCCCAAGAACTTGCTGGCGCAGTTGCAGCATGTAGCCTTCGTTCGCAGCCAGTGCGGAGAACTGTTCACCTAATTGCTGTTGCAAGCGGCCACGTTCACTCTGTACAGCCTGTTCTAACTGAGCACGACTAATCTCTTGGCCATTAACCTTGGCGGCGAAGTCGTTGGAACCACCAATCAGATAGCTGCCAACCCCAGTCAGGATAAAGGACAACATGATCAAGGCCAGAATGATTTTGAGCACGACGTTATTAGCAGCCGCGCGTAAATTGTCCATCATAATGTGACAATACTCCGCTGTAATATGGATTAAAACTGTTGCGCAGGTCTAAATAAACCCAGCATTCCTTGCGACAGCCCTTCGTGCTGCTGCGCGTTAAAACTGCTTATTGTACTTTCTTACTACTGCATTTTTTACTCAAAAGGCTACCGACATTTTTTCGACAAACCAGAATGTTACGTAAGTTCAGCGCTAAGTCAGTTCAACTGCCTAAACGAAAAAAAAGCGCATCATTAACGATGCGCCTTGTATCTTACCTTACCAGCTCAACTGCGTCAGGTTATTGTTTAACACAAACGCAGGTGAGAATTGACGCGGCAATCAGTTTACAGCGTCTTTCAGACCCTTGCCGGCCTTGAAGCCTGGTACTTTAGCTGCTGGAATACTGATTTCTTTACCAGTCTGAGGGTTACGGCCAGTTCGTGCAGCACGCTCACGAACTGTAAAAGAACCAAAACCAACCAGAGCTACTTCATCCCCATCTTTCAAGGTATCAGTAACAGAAGAAATAATTGCATCCAATGCGCGCCCAGCGGCCGCTTTAGAAATATCAGCACCTGCGGCAATTTTGTCGATCAGTTGTGACTTATTCACTCTTTCATCCCCTTTAGAATTCTATCGTCGCGCCGAAAATCCCTACGGACAACACGACAGCGCAGCTGTTATATCAATCCTGCCCGACCTTAGCAAGCAGCCCAAAGGCTTAAACTTTTGCCAGACAGCCGAACTAACTTAGCCGCACAAAAAATAGCTGGCAAGTAGCATTTCACTCACCAGCATCAGTTTTATCAATACTTTTTGCGATCCGTCACTATTTTGACGCTACCGGCTGTGCCCCGAAGGCTGGATTTTGCAAAGCAATGGCTAAAACATCATCAATCCGTTTAACCGGGTGAATCTCCAGATCAGCAATAACGTTATCCGGAATCTCTTCTAAATCACGTTTATTATCATCTGGAATCAGCACCACTTTGATCCCACCACGGTGAGCGGCCAGTAATTTCTCTTTTAAACCACCGATAGGTAATACTAAACCACGTAAAGTGATTTCGCCGGTCATCGCCACATCGGCCCGAACTGGGTTACCGGTCAAGCAAGAAACCAATGCGGTACACATTGCAATACCTGCGCTTGGACCATCTTTCGGTGTCGCACCTTCAGGCACATGCACGTGAATATCACGTTTTTCATAAAAATCAGGGTTAATGCCCAATTTATCTGCACGTGCGCGCACCACCGTCAATGCGGCCTGAATTGACTCTTGCATGACTTCGCCCAGCGAACCGGTGTAAGTCAGTTTACCTTTACCCGGAACACAGGCCGTTTCGATAGTCAGCAAATCGCCGCCGACTTCGGTCCATGCCAAGCCAGTGACTTGACCAACACGGTTTTCAGTATCAGCACGGCCATAATCGACTTTCTGTACACCTAAGAAATCTTTCAGATTGTCGCCTGTGATTTCAATGTGCTTAACCGTTTTATCCATCAGCAGATTTTTTACCGCTTTCCGACACAGTTTGGAGATTTCACGTTCCAAACTACGTACCCCTGCTTCACGGGTGTAATAACGGATAATGCTCATAATGGCGCTATCGTCGATGGTCAGCTCGCCTTTTTTGATGGCGTTGCGCTCAAATTGTTTTGGCAGCAGATGCTGCTTGGCAATATTGAGTTTCTCATCTTCGGTATAGCCAGACAGACGGATAACTTCCATACGATCCAGCAGTGGGGCCGGAATATTCATGGAGTTAGACGTTGCTACAAACATGACATCTGACAGATCATAATCCACTTCCAGATAGTGATCGTTAAATGCGACGTTTTGTTCTGGATCTAATACTTCAAGCAATGCAGAGGCAGGATCACCACGCATATCAGATGCCATTTTGTCGATCTCATCTAACAGGAAAAGTGGGTTTTTCACTCCAACTTTTGCCATTTTCTGGATCAATTTACCTGGCATAGAACCAATATAGGTACGGCGGTGACCGCGAATTTCCGCTTCATCCCGCACGCCACCCAATGCCATGCGCACATATTGGCGCCCGGTTGCTTTGGCAATAGACTGCCCCAAGGAGGTTTTACCTACCCCAGGAGGCCCTACCAGACACAAAATTGGCCCTTTAATTTTGCTAACCCGGCTTTGTACTGCGAGGTATTCCAAAATACGATCTTTAACACGTTCTAAGCCGTAGTGGTCGGTATCCAGAACTTCCTGCGCTTTGACCAGATCTTTTTTCACTTTACTGCGGCTGTTCCACGGAACCTGCAACATCCAATCAATGTAACCACGAACAACGGTGGCCTCCGCCGACATCGGCGACATCATTTTCAGTTTTTGCAGTTCAGCTTCTGTTTTTTCACGCGCATCTTTCGGCATTTTGGCCGCTTCGATTTTGCGTTTTAATGCTTCATGTTCGTCTGGTGCGTCATCCATCTCGCCCAGTTCTTTCTGAATAGCTTTCATTTGCTCATTCAGATAGTACTCACGCTGGCTCTTTTCCATCTGTTTTTTGACGCGATTACGAATCCGTTTTTCAACCTGCAACAGGTCAATTTCAGACTCCATCATCGCCATCAGATATTCCAGACGCTCGGTCACATCGAACATTTCCAGAACAGCTTGCTTATCATTTAATTTCAACGGCATATGTGCCGCGATAGTGTCAGCAAGACGTGCTGCATCATCAATACTGTGCAATGAAGCCAGTACCTCTGGTGGGATTTTTTTGTTCAGTTTGATGTAACCTTCAAACTGATTAATCGCCGTGCGAACCAGCACTTCTTGCTCGCGATCGTCCATCACCGGTGATTCTAAATATTCTGCTTGAGCAGCAAAGTGCTCACCGCTGTCGGAAAGCGTGGTAATACGCGCACGCTGTAGCCCTTCAACCAGCACTTTGACTGTGCCATCAGGCAATTTAAGCATTTGCAGAATTGAGGCTACAGTGCCGACTGAAAACAGATCGTTGATACCAGGCTCATCAGTTGAGGCTTCTTTCTGCGCAACCAGCATGATTTTTTTATCATGGTCCATTGCCGCTTCCAGGCACCGAATCGACTTTTCCCGGCCGACAAACAGTGGAATCACCATATGCGGATAAACCACCACATCGCGCAGAGGCAATACAGGGATTTCTATGCGTTCGGAACGCTCAGGGTTCATAGAGCTCTCTCTTAGTTTAGCTTCCGCCAGATTACTGGGAATCTCGTGAAACACGAATCATCACGAGTTTCACTAAATAGGTAATTGAGTATATGGGGACGAATGTCTTACATTCAACGATTACAATGCGAGGAAAAAGAAATGGGGGATAAAATCCCCCATTGTCGTACTAACCATCTGGATTATTTGGCTAATTATTCGCCAGAAGCTTGAGCTTCAGGCTGACCATAAATTAGCATTGGCGCAGACTGACCAGCAATAACTGACTCGTCTACTACGACTTTTTCCACACTGTCCATTGATGGCAAGTCATACATGGTATCGAGCAAAGCAGCTTCTACGATAGAACGCAGGCCACGAGCACCGGTTTTACGCGCCATCGCTTTTTTAGCGATAGCGGTCAACGCTTCATCACGGAACTCAAGCTCTACCCCTTCAAGATTGAACAATGCCTGATATTGTTTCGTCAGAGCGTTTTTCGGCTCTTTTAGAATCTGAATCAGAGCATCTTCGCTCAACTCGCTCAAGGTCGCTACAACAGGTAAACGGCCGATAAACTCAGGGATTAAACCGAATTTAATTAAGTCTTCTGGCTCTGCCTGGCGTAATAATTCACCTTCAGTCGCCTTTTCTGACTTACCTTTTACTGTGGCACCAAAGCCAATACCGCTACCGGTGTTAATACGCTGCCCGATAACTTTATCCAAGCCCGCGAAAGCACCACCACAGATAAACAGAATCTTAGAGGTATCAACCTGCAAAAACTCCTGCTGAGGATGTTTACGGCCACCTTGCGGCGGAACAGCAGCAATAGTCCCTTCGATCAATTTCAACAGGGCCTGTTGCACACCTTCACCCGACACATCACGGGTGATAGATGGGTTATCAGACTTGCGTGAAATTTTATCAATTTCATCGATATAGACGATACCGCGCTGTGCTTTCTGCACATCGTAATCACATTTCTGCAGCAACTTCTGAATGATGTTTTCAACATCTTCACCCACATAACCGGCTTCAGTCAGTGTGGTTGCATCTGCCATCGTAAATGGCACATCCAAGAAGCGAGCCAGCGTTTCCGCCAACAGCGTTTTACCACTGCCTGTCGGGCCAATCAGCAGAATGTTACTTTTACCCAATTCGATACCATTGCTGGTGTCGCCATTGCGTAAACGTTTGTAGTGGTTATACACCGCAACCGCCAATACTTTTTTCGCCGGTTCTTGCCCGATGACGTAATCATCAAGGTGGCGACGAATTTCGTGTGGCGTTGGCAGCGAGCTACGCTCGCGGTGCGGTGCGACTTCTTTGATCTCTTCGCGAATAATGTCGTTACACAAATCGACACATTCATCGCAGATATACACTGACGGCCCGGCAATTAGCTTACGCACTTCATGCTGGCTTTTGCCGCAGAAAGAGCAATACAGCAGCTTTCCAGAACCGTCTTTGCGCTTATCTGTCATCAGCAAACCTCTTCTTTAATATCTGCCACATCGAAAACCTGCGGCAGGGAGACTATTCTCGCAACTTCTGTACGCCACGTTAGCCTTCAACGGACAGTCGACATCATATGGAGTGAACAAACAATACGCAACTTGGCTAATTAAGCATCGCGATTTGTTCTATTTACATTCACTATAGTATATCGGCTCACAGAAATAAGTCGTTAGTCACGACGGGTGAACACAGAATCGACTAAACCGTATTCTACAGCCTGTTCGGCAGACAGGAAACGGTCGCGCTCAGTGTCTCTCTCTATTTCTTCGAGAGATTTTCCCGTGTGATGCGCCATCAGTTCGTTCATGCGTGATTTCACTTTTAAAATCTCTTTTGCATGAATTTCAATATCTGTGGCCTGGCCCTGGAAGCCGCCCAACGGTTGATGAATCATCACCCGCGAATTCGGCAGGCAGAAACGTTTACCTTTGGCACCCGCAGTCAACAAGAATGCGCCCATCGAACACGCCTGGCCCATACAAATAGTGCTGACATCAGGCTTAATAAATTGCATGGTGTCATAAATTGACATCCCGGCAGTAATCACCCCACCTGGTGAGTTGATATACAGGAAAATGTCTTTTTCCGGATTCTCTGCTTCCAGAAACAGCATTTGCGCTGTGATCAAGTTGGCCATATGGTCTTCAACTTGACCGGTCAGAAAAATGATGCGCTCTTTCAGCAGACGGGAGAAGATATCGTAAGAACGCTCCCCACGTGAAGTCTGCTCAACTACCATTGGCACCAGAGCCATGTTAGGTGCAAATTGATCTCGTTCGCCACTGTATGACATTACCGTCTCCTAATAGAATTTACTTTGGCGCCATTCATAACCGATTCTACTTGAGATAAGCAATGATGACTATGTTCATGCATCAAGGTCGCATGCAAACAGTCTGGTTATCCAGACTCATTTGACGGTGGTATTCAGCCAGTGTTTTATCAACATCGAATATGAACGTCTATTAAGTTAATTGGGGGATTAATATTCTTTTTCAAGTCCCACACACATTTTTCAACCTAACCATCGTTCGCGATCCCTGCCGTAATCCCGACGCCGTATTAATAAATTATTTGTTAATGACTTCATTTCACTTTTCAAATATAGCGCAGATTACAGCGAAACATGCCAGATTAATCATACTATTGAGGGATTATTGTTACTAAAAGAAAAAGCCCGTAGCCAAAGGCGACGGGCTTAATCAGTTTACTACGCTAAAAAAACATTACGCAGTCGTGGTCTGATTCATCAGTTCACTAAAGGTCGTTGGTTTTTCAGTTACTTTGGCTTTAGCCAGAAGAGTTTCTACGGCTTGTTCTTCCAGAGCAACATTGCGCATATTGTTCATCAGCTCTTTGTTTTTGCTGTAGAACTCAATCACTTCTTGTGGATCTTCGTAAGCAGAAGCCATTTCTTCGATCAGTGCTTTCACACGATCTTCATCAGCTTTCAGCTCGTGCTGGCTGATAACCTCACCCAGCAACAGACCAACAACAACGCGACGTTTAGCTTGTTCTTCGAACAATTCACGTGGCAGTTCAGCAGCTTGTTTCTCGTTACCACCGAAACGCTGTGCAGCTTGACGGCGCAGAACGTCGATTTCACCTTCAACCAGTGCTGCTGGAACGTCGATTTCGTTAGCACTAACCAGACCGTCGATTGCCTGAGTTTTAACACGGTTACGCACTGCACCTTTCAGCTCACGTTCCATGTTTTTGCGCACTTCAGCACGCAGACCCGCTAATGAACCATCAGCAACGCCGAAACGTTTGATGAATTCTTCAGTGAGTTCTGGCAATTCACGCACTTCAACTTTTTTCAACACGATGTCGAATTTAGCTGATTTACCTTTCAGGTTTTCTGCGTGGTAATCTTCTGGGAAGTTGACGTCGATGGTGAATTCTTCACCGGCTTTATGGCCGATTACACCTTCTTCGAAACCTGGGATCATACGACCCTGGCCCATTGCCAGCACGAAATCAGATGCTTTGCCACCTTCGAACACTTCACCGTCGATAGAACCAGTGAAATCCAGAGTGACGCGATCTTCAGCCGTTACTGCAGCGTCAGTTTCTTTCCAAGTTGCTTGTTGCTTACGCAGAGTTTCCAGCATGGTATCAACGTCAGCGTCATTAACTTCAACAACTGGCTTTTCAACTTCAATGCTTTCCAGATCTTTCAGCTCAACTTCCGGATACACTTCAAACTCAACGGAATAAGTAAAATCTTCACCCTGCTTGTACTGGCCCGGCACATAGTTTGGCGCGCCTGCTGGGTTGATTTTTTCTTTAATGATCGCATCAACGAAATTACGTTGCATCAGATCACCCAGCACATCCTGACGAACTGATGCGCCGTAACGCTGTTCAACGATGTTCATTGGCACATGGCCTTTACGGAAACCGTCGATACGAACATTTTTAGCGGCTTTAACTAATTCGCTTTTTACTGCTTTCTCAATGCTGTCAGCAGCAACAGTAATTGTTACACGGCGGCCAAGGCCTTGAGTGGTTTCAACAGAAACTTGCATCTTGTTACCTCAAAAAAATCACAGTGCTCGGTCAACTCCAGAAGCTGCAACGAAGCAGCACCATTACCCTTTCAGGAATGATGCGAACTCTGAAAACACCCTCTAAGAACCGGGACGGCCGCATTAAACAGAACCGAGTATCCCAGATGTCAGAAGCGTCCCGAAACCATTCCGGAAAAATAAGACGCGACATTATAGCGGCGCACAGGTTATGAGTCGAGGAAAGCAAGCGAATGTTGTCGCGGTAAAATTCACGCGTGAATCGTTCCCTCGGCTAAAACTCCTGCGGCGCACCGATTAAACTAAGACGTCGCCTATACAGAAACAGAAGCGGCCCTATAGGCCGCTCGCAAAATTCTCACCTACTAATACCCTAAATCAGACCAGAATTACTACTGTTATCCGGTTTGTATTTGATTACGCTCGCAGATTAAGCCAGTGTACCCGCGCCACGACAAGAAGGTGAAGCCGGTACAGTATCTTGTAAACCCGCCCACTCTTTTTGAGTGTAAGTATGTAAGGCCAGCGCATGAACAGTGCTTGCCAGCTCATCAGCCAACGCACTATAAATCGCGCGATGGCGATTCAGAAAGCGTTGATCTTGAAATTTATTGCTGACGATCACAATTTTAAAATGACTTTCAGAACCCGCGGGAACATTGTGGCGATAACTTTCATTAATCACCTCCAGATGATCCGGTTCGAATGCCCTTTTTAGTTTTTCTTCAATTTGTTCTCGAATCAAAATCATCATGCTCTCCTTACTACTGAGGCAGAAAACTGCCTACTATTTATTACAATATTAGTTGATTTTCGCTGTTTTATAACATTTCAGATACAAAATATCCTGAATATCTCTGCATCGGGATCTTCCACCCGTCAATCGCGGTGATATGATGTGGCAACTGCAAACTTGCAAAATAACATGGCTGCTATCCCGCTCTGATTATTAAAAAATTCCATAACTATTGAGAAAGTGAACATGCTAAAGAAAATTCTTTTCCCGCTGTTGGCTGTTTTTATATTGGCGGGTTGTGCTGCCAGTAACAACACCTTGAATGTCACCCCAAAAGTCGTATTACCACCACAAGACCCAACATTAATGGGGATTACTATCAGCATTAATGGGGCAGACCAGCGTCAGGACTCTGCGCTGGCTAAAGTCAATCGTGATGGTCAACTGGTCGTGTTGACCCCATCTCGTGATCTGCGGTTCCTGTTACAAGAAGTGCTTGAAAAACAAATGACCGCCCGTGGTTACATGATTGGTACTAATGCACCTGTTGACCTGCAAATTGTTGTCAATCAACTGTATGCCGATGTACAAGAAGGTAACCTGCGCTACAACATCACCACGAAAGCCGATATTTCTATTACCGCTACCGCGAAAAATGGCAATAAACAGGTGAAGAATTACCGTGCCAGCTACAATGTTCAGGGCGCATTTACTGCGACCAATGAAAAGATTACTGACGCAGTGAATACCGTATTAAGCGATGTTATTGCCGATATGGCGCAAGACACTAGCGTCAGCAGCTTTATCAAGCAAAATGCCCGTTAATTGGTTGTGCGTTTAACATCATGATTACTGCTTAACAGAATGCTCTGCCCCGCTCATGGGGTGGAGCATGTAGGTCTCACATGCCCAATCGCTATTCAAATCTTTTTACCCAGCGAAATTCTCTTGTTCTGCTATTGTTGGGTTTTGCTTCAGGCCTTCCTCTGGCCCTTACGGGCGGAACGCTGCAAGCCTGGATGACGGTCGAAAACGTCAGCCTGAAAACTATTGGTATCTTTTCGCTGGTCGGTCAGGCTTACGTATTTAAGTTCCTCTGGTCCCCGTTGATGGACCGCTACACTCCCTCATTCCTTGGCCGTCGACGTGGTTGGTTGCTGGTCAGTCAGTTGTTATTAATTGTGGCTATTATCGCCATGGGCTTTATGGAGCCTGCCAAACATTTATGGTGGCTGGCCGCAATTGCCGTGCTGGTTGCCTTCTGCTCTGCATCACAAGATATTGTTTTTGATGCCTATAAAACCGATTTGCTCGCAGCGGAAGATCGCGGTACAGGGGCGGCAGTTTCCGTCTTAGGCTATCGTCTCGCCATGTTGGTGTCGGGTGGGTTAGCGCTATGGATAGCTGACCGCTATCTTGGCTGGCAATCCACTTACTGGCTGATGGCTGGGTTAATGCTAATTGGGGTGTTTGCCACGCTGTTTGCCCCTGAACCTGAGATTCGAATTGCCCCACCAAAAACGCTGGAGCAGGCAATTGTTGAGCCGTTGCGTGATTTTTTTGGTCGTAATAATGCATGGCTGATTCTGCTGCTGATTGTGTTGTACAAAATGGGGGATGCATTTGCAGCCAGCCTCAGTACAACGTTCCTGATCCGTGGAGTCGGTTTTGATGCCGGCGAAGTCGGGCTGGTTAATAAAACGCTAGGGTTGATTGCCACTATTATTGGCGCTCTGTATGGCGGTTTGCTGATGCAGCGCTTGAGTTTATTCCGCGCATTGATGATTTTCGGGATTTTACAAGCGATCTCCAACATTGGTTATTGGCTATTATCCATCACCGACAAGAATATAATCTCCATGGGCAGCGCTATCTTCTTGGAGAACTTGTGTGGGGGAATGGGAACTGCGGCATTTGTTGCACTGCTGATGACGCTTTGTAATAAATCGTTCTCCGCCACACAATTTGCGTTGTTATCGGCACTTTCTGCGGTAGGTCGAGTTTATGTCGGCCCAATTGCTGGATGGTTCGTTGAGACTCACGGTTGGCCGCTGTTTTATTTGTTTTCAATTGCTGCCGCGATTCCCGGCTTGCTTCTGCTTTATATCTGCCGACAGACGCTGGAACATACCCAGAAAACAGATGAATTTATGCCTCGAACGGCGTTCAAAACAGCTTATCGTTGGGCGCTACGCTTTTTAACGATTGGCTGCATATTATTAGGTGCATGGTTAGTTTTACTGATCTGTAACGCTCTGGATTGGACGGCAGTCCCACAAATAGCCGATATATTGTTGCTACGCGGCATTCAGCTCAGTGTGGTCGGCATGGTTCTTGGCGGGGTATTGGATTATCTTGCGCTAAGACGAGAAAAATTAGCTTAATAAACCACACTCATTAACCAAAGCCGGCACTTGTGCCGGCTTTTTTGCATTTATCAGCCCGCTCCACTCATTCTACTCTCGGAAGAACCCTGCATATTTATTGAACCAAGTCACAAATTACAGCAACACTTGCAAAATATTATTCACAAAATGAGACTTGCATCACCTCTAGCTATTTATCCTTTCGTGCTCTGAGACTATGATGTGCGCACTTTTTGTTAAGGACTGTGTCCTTTTATTTCTCCTGATATCTTTCAACTACACAGAGGCATTTATGCGTAAAATTCTTCTCGGCGCTGTCGCGCTGACTGCGGTCACGGTGGCTCCCGCCGTACAAGCTGAATACCAGTGGGGATTTGCTAATATCAGCATGAACTATCTTGACTGGACCCGCAGCACTACGCATAAATCAGGTGATTCTTCGCACAAAGATGACTTTGCTTATATCGAACTTGAAGGTGGTGCAGGTTATAGCTGGGGTGAGGTCTACGGCTTCTTTGATTTAGAAAACCCATTCAACTCAAAAACGGCGCAACCGGGTGATAACCAGCGCTATACCTTCAAAACAACAGGCCGCTACTATTTAGGTGATTCCGGCTTCAACCTGTATGGTCATCTTTATGGCACTTACTCGCTACCGAGTGCTGAAGGTAACAATTACAGCAACTTCCACGAAGTAAATACCCTGTACGGTATCGGCTATAACGCCACCGTAGCAGGTGTCTGGATGAAACCTTTCGTCGCATTGCATTATGTTGACCAAACCTATTACTCAGGTAATAACGGTTATGTAGTGGGCTGGGTTGCAGGTTATGACTTCACCGCATTCGATGAAAACTTCAGTATCACCAACTGGAATGAACTGGAGTTTAATCGCGCTGAACGTTATGCCGCAGGTAACGGTGGCCGTAATGGGGTAAATGGTGCCATTGCACTTTGGTGGACACCGGTAAAACAATTCACTACTGGTATTCAGTACCGTTATGCTTATAACAAATTGGGTGAAGATTTCTTACAAGACGGTATCGTTTACTCAATTAAATATAATTTCTAGTTAAATGATTCTGGGGTGACTATTTATAGCGCCCCTGAATATATTTTATTTTACCGTGTCATCACATATTATTTACATAAAATAAGCCTAGGTAATAATTTAAAATCAGTATTTCCCATGAATAAAACGCTAATTACCGTTGTTTTTCCTTAACATCTAGCGATTCTCCACCAGTCACTATCGCCAACATATTGTTGCTATTAGTAAATTGTCACGCATGGCAACATCTGTGACCCCCTTAACATAAAGTGTCAACAAGCCGCTGACACAATCTTAAGCATGTTTACAGTCCTGCAACCTTCCCGTAAAATGCCCGCACACATGAAACGACAATAGAGCCCTTTTGTAATTGAGGTCGTTAGATGAGACTTAAGAAATACATTAAAAATATGGGTATGTTGTCTTTATTAGCAGCCACGGTAATGCTCAGTGGTTGCGATATGGTATTGATGAATCCCAAAGGCGCAATCGGAGTCGAACAAAAAACACTGATACTTACTGCTATCGGTTTAATGTTGATCGTCGTAGTTCCGGTTATTTTTATGGCGTTTGCTTTTGCATGGAAGTACCGCGCGTCCAACAAAAGTGCGACCTACACCCCAAACTGGTCCCATTCCAACAAAATTGAGCTTGTTGTTTGGGCTGTTCCAATCATTATCATCGCTATTTTGGCAACGATAACCTGGAAAACCTCCCACGAACTTGACCCGTTCAAACCGCTTGAAGTGGCTGGCAAAGAACCGATCACTATTGAAGTGGTCTCCCTTGACTGGAAATGGCTATTTATCTATCCAGAACAAGGTATTGCTACAGTAAATGAACTGGCTTTCCCTACTGATGTTCCGGTGAACTTCAAAATCACCTCTAACTCAGTAATGAACTCGTTCTTTATCCCTCAGTTAGGCGGGCAGATTTATGCGATGGCCGGGATGCAAACCAAACTGCATCTGATCGCCAACGAAGCCGGTAAATACAATGGTATTTCCAGTAGCTTCAGCGGCAAAGGCTTCTCTGGTATGAAATTTACTGCGATAGCGACACCAACGCAGGAAGACTTCAACCAGTGGGTCGCACAAGTGAAAAAATCGCCAAATACCCTTAATACCACTGACGATTTCAATAAGCTGGCTGAACCGAGTGAAAATAACCCGGTTGAGTATTTCTCCAGTGTTAAACCGGAGCTGTTTAAAGGAATTATTGGCAAGTTTATGGGCGATATGAACATGCACCAGAAAGGCAATGACCCCCATAAAGGTATGGACATGAGCCAGGGCATGGATATGGGCGAACACGCCGCTCACGCCGGAGCCGAGGAATAAAACGATGTTGGGAAAATTAACACTTGATGCGGTTCCGCTACACGAACCAATCATTATGGTTACCGTTGCTGCAATTGTTCTGGGTGGGCTGGCTCTTGTCGCCGCTCTGACCTATTTTGGCAAATGGAAATGGTTATGGAGCGAATGGCTGACCTCGGTTGACCATAAAAAAATCGGTATCATGTACATTCTGGTCGCCATGGTCATGCTGTTGCGTGGCTTTGCCGATGCTATCATGATGCGCAGCCAGCAAGCACTTGCTTCAGCTGGTGAGGCTGGGTTCCTCCCGCCTCATCACTATGATCAGATTTTCACGGCGCACGGCGTTATCATGATTTTCTTCATGGCGATGCCTTTTGTCGTCGGCTTGATGAACGTGGTTGTACCGCTACAAATCGGCGCTCGTGACGTCGCCTTCCCGTTCCTGAACTCACTGAGCTTCTGGTTCTTTGTCGTCGGGGTGGTGTTAATTAACATCTCTCTGGGGGTCGGTGAATTCGCACAAACCGGTTGGTTGGCTTATCCGCCACTGTCGGGTAAAGAGTACAACCCTGGTGTCGGGGTCGATTACTGGATCTGGAGTCTACAGATTTCGGGTCTTGGGACCTTGTTGACCGGTGTTAACTTCTTCGCGACTATTTTGAAAATGCGTGCACCAGGCATGTCGATGATGAAGATGCCTGTCTTCACATGGGCGGCACTCTGCACCAACATTTTGATTATCGTTTCTTTCCCAATCCTGACAGTGACCGTCGCGTTACTGACACTGGACCGTTACCTTGGCACCCATTTCTTTACCAATGATATGGGTGGCAACATGATGATGTACATCAACCTGATTTGGGCCTGGGGCCATCCGGAAGTGTACATTTTGGTGCTGCCAGTATTCGGTGTGTTCTCCGAAGTGACTGCGACTTTCTCAAGAAAGCGTCTGTTTGGTTACACCTCTTTAGTCTGGGCAACCATCGCCATTACCGTACTGTCGTTTATTGTTTGGCTACACCACTTCTTCACCATGGGGTCCGGTGCCAACGTTAACGCCTTCTTCGGTATAGCCACGATGATCATTTCCATCCCTACTGGGGTGAAAATCTTCAACTGGTTGTTCACCATGTACCAAGGCCGCATTCAGTTTAACTCTGCAATGTTGTGGACTGTTGGCTTCATCATCACCTTCTCTATCGGTGGGATGACCGGTGTTCTGCTCGCCGTTCCGGGTGCAAACTTTGTCCTGCATAACAGCCTGTTCCTGATTGCGCACTTCCATAACGTGATTATCGGTGGTGTGGTATTCGGTTGCTTCGCTGGCCTGACTTACTGGTGGCCTAAGTCCTTCGGCTTCACGCTGAATGAAAAATGGGGCATCCGTGCATTCTGGTTCTGGATTATTGGTTTCTTCGTCGCCTTTATGCCGCTGTACGTACTGGGCTTCATGGGTATGACCCGTCGTCTAAGCCAAGACATCAACCCGGAATTCCACCCGATGTTGATGGTAGCTGCAGGCGGTGCAGCACTGATTGCATGCGGTATCTTGTGTCAGGTTATCCAAGTGTTTGTCAGTATTCGCGACCGCGAGCAAAATCGCGATCTGACGGGTGACCCATGGGGTGGCCGTACACTGGAGTGGTCTACCTCTTCCCCACCGCCGTTCTATAACTTCGCCGTTGTTCCTGAAGTTGTTGACCGTGACGAATTCTGGGATATGAAAGAGAAAGGCGAAGCATACAAACGCCCAGCGAAATACGAAGAGATCCACATGCCGAAGAATACCGGTGCAGGTGTGATTATTGCTGGCTTCAGCTTGATCTTTGGCTTTGCCATGATCTGGTATATCTGGTGGCTAGCCATCGTTGGCTTCGTCGGCATGATTGTGACCTGGATTGTGAAAAGCTTCGACGAGGATGTTGATTACTATGTGCCGGTTGCAGAAGTTGAGCGCATTGAAGATCTTCATTATGAACAAATCAGCAAAGCAGGCGTGAATCATGTCAACTGAAACTCTGACTAACCACAACGTCGCCCATGCAGAGCATGGGCATCACGATGCGGGAGCGACGAAAGTATTCGGCTTCTGGATCTACCTGATGAGCGACTGTATTTTGTTTGCGACCTTATTCGCAACTTATGCAGTGCTGGTAAACGGGACCGCTGGCGGTCCTTCAGGACGGGATATCTTCGACTTGAACTTTGTTCTGGTCGAAACCTTCCTGTTACTGTTCAGTAGTATTACTTACGGCATCGCTATGCTGGGCATGAATAAAGGCCATAAAAACCAAGTAAACACTTGGTTAGGTCTGACTTTCCTGTTCGGCCTAGGCTTTGTGGCAATGGAAATCTATGAATTCCATCACCTGATTGCTGAAGGCTATGGTCCGGACCGCAGTGCGTTCCTGTCCAGCTTCTTTGCACTGGTTGCCACCCACGGTATTCACGTTACTGCTGGCCTGGTTTGGATCATCATTATGATGATTCAAGTAGCAAAACGCGGCCTGAATGAGACGAACCGTACCCGCCTGATGTGTCTGAGCTTGTTCTGGCACTTCTTGGACGTGGTTTGGATCTGCGTATTCACCGTTGTCTATCTGTTAGGAGCCATGTAATGAGTCATCCAACAACTACTCACGGTGGAGCCAGCCACGGTAGCTTGAAGTCATATCTTATTGGCTTCATTCTGTCGGTCATTCTGACAGTTATTCCATTTGCTATGGTGATGAGCGGTACCGCCTCCCATACGACTATTCTGGCCACAGTGGTCGGTTTAGCCGTGGTGCAGATTATTGTGCACCTGGTGTACTTCCTGCATATGAATGGATCGTCCGAAGAACGTTGGAATCTGGTGGCGTTCCTGTTCACCGCTATGATTATCGCAATCGTTGTTGTGGGCTCACTCTGGATTATGTACAACCTCAACATCAATATGATGGTTGACTGAAGAGCTGCATGTGATGATTAAGCAATACCTGCAAGTAACTAAACCAGGAATTATTTTCGGCAATTTAATTTCTGTCGTTGGGGGATTTCTCCTCGCTTCCAAAGGCGTGATTGATTACCCCCTTTTTCTCGCCACCCTGTTCGGTGTCTCGTTAGTTGTTGCCTCCGGGTGTGTATTTAACAACTATATCGACCGTGATATCGACCGTATCATGGAGAGAACGAAGAATCGTGTCCTGGTCAAAGGGCTTATCGATCCGAAAGTGAGCCTGATTTATGCATCAGTACTGGGTATTGCTGGCATGCTGTTGCTCTACGTCGCCGCCAATCCATTAGCAATGATGCTGGCAGTCATCGGTTTCGTTATCTATGTCGGGGTTTATAGCCTCTATATGAAACGTAAATCAGTCTATGGCACGTTAATTGGTAGCTTGTCAGGTGCCGCACCGCCAGTGATTGGTTACTGTGCCGTTACCGGGCAGTTCGATATGGGTGCGTTGATCCTGCTGCTGATCTTCAGTTTGTGGCAGATGCCGCACTCTTATGCCATCGCGATTTTCCGCTTTAAGGATTATCAAGCTGCCAACATTCCAGTACTGCCGGTCATAAAAGGAATATCGGTCACCAAAAACCATATTACCCTTTATATTCTGGCATTTATGGTGGCAACCTTGATGCTGACGTTAAGTGGCTATGCCGGTTATAAATATCTGGTTGTGGCTGCGGCGGTCAGTGTCTGGTGGTTGGGTATGGCGTTGCGCGGTTACAAGGCAACCAATGACATCGTTTGGGCGAGAAAACTCTTTGTCTTCTCTATCATTGCGATTACGTCATTGAGCGTTATGATGTCGGTTGACTTCAACGTCCCCTCCTCGGCTGGATTGCTGACTTACGTCGGGTAAGGTCCATCGGGTTGATGTAAGAAAATAATGTGAGCGGCTGGTAGGCAGATAACCTACCAGCCGCTTTGTATTTTGGCCCTCCCCTGCCTTTTACACATACCCATTTCTCTATCTGCCTGTTTCTATGTTCGCATGTGCCTATAACAGTCAATCCCATTATTTGTAAAGTGTGTCCTTATAGAGACGATATCCTACTAATTCATGCTTAAAATATCGCCGGTAATACATTCTAAACATCAATAGATTTACCGGTTGGCATTAACATCATTACAATAGCGCAATTGGTTTTTCTGAGGTGGTAATGAACGACAATAAAATGACCCCGTTAGAGCTTCGGGCTACTTGGGGGCTGGGTACGGTTTTCTCCCTGCGCATGCTGGGCATGTTCATGGTGTTGCCGGTTCTCACCACCTATGGCATGGCACTTTCCGGTGCCAGTGAGGCTCTGATTGGTATTGCCATTGGCATCTACGGTCTATCACAGGCTATTTTCCAGATCCCCTTTGGGCTGATTTCCGATCGTATTGGCCGCAAACCCCTGATCGTCGGTGGTTTGCTGGTATTTGCTTTGGGAAGTGTTATTGCTGCACTGAGTGATTCTATCTGGGGCATCATTCTGGGTCGTGCATTGCAAGGTTCCGGTGCTATCGCGGCTGCCGTCATGGCGCTACTGTCTGACCTGACTCGCGAACAAAATCGAACCAAAGCGATGGCATTTATTGGTGTCAGCTTTGGTATCACCTTTGCCATTGCGATGGTGATAGGGCCAATAGTAACCCATGCTTTTGGTTTACAAGCTTTATTCTGGGGAATAGCCATACTGGCGCTATTGGGTATTGTCATCACTTTAGCCGTAGTACCTGATGCGGATAAGCACGTGCTTAACCGCGAATCCAGTATCGTCAAAGGCAGTGTGAGCAAAGTGCTTAATAATAGCCGGCTGCTTAAACTCAATTTCGGCATCATGTGCCTGCATATTTTGCTGATGTCGAGCTTTGTTGCTTTACCACAAATTATGGCCAGCGCCGGATTAGCCCCTGCTCAGCATTGGATTGTCTATTTAGTGACTATGTTGGTCTCGTTCGCCGCCGTCGTACCATTCATTATCTATGCCGAAGTCAAACGCCGCATGAAGCACGTGTTTATGGGCTGCGTTGCTGTGCTATTTGCCGCCGAAGTCGTGCTATGGTCTGCTGGGCAGCAGCTCTGGATCATCATTGCCGGTGTACAGTTATTCTTTATTGCTTTCAACGTGATGGAGGCTATATTGCCGTCATTAATCAGTAAAGAATCGCCTGCTGGCTATAAAGGCACCGCTATGGGAATTTACTCCACCAGCCAGTTTATTGGTGTGGCTATCGGCGGGAGTTTAGGGGGTTGGATATTTGGTCTGGAAGGCGCGAGTATGGTGTTTGCCGCCGGAGCGGTTATCGCACTAGTGTGGTTTGCCGTCAGTGCTACCATGCAAGAACCCCCTTACGTCAGTAGCCTGCGCATCACCTTGTCAGAATTGGCGGTAAAAGACTCGGCATTGGAAGAACGAATCAAAGCACAACCGGGTGTTACAGAAGCTATTGTCGTGACAGCAGAGCGCAGTGCTTACGTCAAAGTGGATACCAAAAAAACCAATCGCAGTCAGTTGGAGCAGTTAGTCAACGCGCTATAAATCCAAAGAAGGTACAAAGGTGGTCAATACCTTTGTACCTGATTCAGCTAAATATCAGTCACGGAAATTATTGAACTGGAAGGGTTGCCCCAGATCAGCACCACGAACCAAGGCCATGACACTCTGTAAATCATCACGAGCTTTACCGGTGACACGAACTTGTTCACCCTGAATTTGAGCTTGAACTTTCAATTTGCTGTCTTTGATCAGCTTAACCAGCTTCTTCGCTTGCACACTTTCAATGCCTTGTTTCAGCTTGGCTTCTACACTGTAGGTTTTGCCGCTGCGATCCATTTCTTCTGGGATCTCCAGTGCCGCGCCTTCAATGCCACGTTTACTGAGTTGAGCACGCAAAATATCCAGTAACTGTTCGACCTGAAAATCAGACTCGCTGGCTACTTTGATACTTTCGTTCTTTTCATTTAATTCAAAACTCGCTGGAACATTACGAAAATCCCAACGGTTCGCCAGATCACGGGTGGCGTTTTCAACGGCGTTACGCACTTCCTGCATATCAATTTCAGATACGATGTCGAAAGATGGCATATTCCCTCCTCCTGATAAGATGAATGGCGAGCATAATAACCGCTTTATCCCCGCAGACAAAGTCAAGCCACTGCAATTACAGTGTTCTTCGCTAATCCCGCGTGTAGCTAACTCTGCTTTTAATGACCAAAAAGTCTATAATCAAAGCATAACACTTAGAAAGAAGCAGTGTATTGCGCTCACACCAAGGAGGTCTCAATGAAAATTACTGTGCTTGGTTGCGGAGCTCTTGGGCAATTATGGTTATCAGCGTTATACCAGCAAGGCCATGATGTACAAGGCTGGTTACGTGTACCGCAGCCCTTTTGTTCGGTCAATGTCATTACGTTAAGTGGTGAAGCATTCAACCAAAACCTCCCCACTAATGACCCAGAGCACTTGTCGAAAAGTGAATTACTGCTGGTTTGCTTAAAAGCATGGCAAGTTTCCAGCGCCGTAACCGCTTTACTACCTAAACTCCACCCTGAATGTCAGATTTTACTGTTACATAATGGGATGGGAACTCAGGAAGAATTGCCTCGTGATGAGCATATTTTTCTACATGGTGTCACAACCCATGCCGCGCGTCGGGACGGTAACACGATTGTCCATGTGGCGAGTGGCATAACGCATATCGGCCCGACAGTTCCTATCGCAATGGATATCAGCCATCTGGCCGATGTTCTCCATCAAGCATTGCCCGATGTCGCCTGGCACAACGATATCTCAGCTGCGTGCTGGCAAAAATTGGCGGTAAACTGTGTGATTAACCCACTGACCGGTCTCTATGACTGCCGCAATGGTGATTTGCAGCGCTATCCAGATCAAATTGCTCGTCTATGCGCTGAAGTTGCCAGTGTGATGGAGATGGAGGGCTACCATACCTCTACAGACAGTCTGCTCAGCTATGTTAACGACGTTATCCAAAATACGGCCGATAATATCTCCTCCCTATTGCAGGATTTACGCTGTCAGCGGCACACCGAAATAGACTATATCACCGGCTATTTATTACGCCGAGCACGCAGTCACGGTATGACATTACCGGAAAACTCCCGGCTGTATGATTTAATTAAGCGTAAGGAAAATGAGTATGAGCGTATCGGCGCTGGTTTGCCTGGCTCCTGGTAGCGAAGAAACAGAAGCAGTTACCACGATTGATATTCTGGTACGCGCGGGAATTCAGGTCACGACAGCCAGTGTCGCCAGCGATGGCGCATTAGAAATCGTCTGTTCGCGCGGTGTGCGGTTATTGGCTGATGCTCGACTAGTTGATGTCGCAGATGAAAAATTTGATGTGGTGGTACTGCCCGGTGGCATCAAAGGGGCAGAATGCTTTCGTGACAGCCCACTATTAGTCGCGACTGTGCAGCAAACACATAATGAAGGCCGCTTGGTTGCGGCAATCTGTGCCGCCCCCGCCTTAGTGCTTGAACATCACAATCTGTTCCCGGTGGGCAATATGACAGGTTTTCCGGGGCTGAAAGATAAAATCGCTACGACTAAATGGATGGATCAGCGGGTAGTTTATGACCGACGGGTTAATTTAGTGACCAGCCAAGGGCCGGGAACGTCCATCGATTTCGCCCTAAAGATTGTTTTCTTATTGCTTGGACGCGAGAAAGCAGAAGAAATTGCCTGGCAATTAGTATTGCCGCCGGGAATTTATAACTACCGCGAGTAAATAAGTCACTGTAAATAAAGAAGGGGGACACTGTTATTAATAGTGTCTCATCTTATAGTGTTTTTATGAATCAAGTTAGTATTTCTTTACCATCAGCGGCTTTTACTCTTAAATCATTTATAAACTCACTCTTACCTCATGCTTTCAATCAATCAAAAAGACGAAATTGTTATCAGTTAATATAGCTATAGAGCGGAAAACAAAAATATTCCCACTATGATTTTAGTGATATCAAAAAACAAAATAACAATATTAATCAATAATATAAATATTAATAATGACACTTGGAAATAAAAATCATTACGAAAAGCAAAATAATGAACATCTATTTAATTATTGTGAGCAGTGAAGAGTTCATATAACATCAAATTTAGTTAGAGATACTTAACAAATTAGAATTACTGATACATCCTAATTCTACTTTAATATGCTAATCTAAAATAAATAAGGTGAAAATATGAAAAATTTATTATTAGCTAGTACATTAATGGCTTCGTTTAGCCTATTTTCTTCTGTTTCCCTAGCTGCTGAGTCGCCATTAAACAGTAAAATTCTTATACCCAAATTTAATATTAAAGTCTGTTTTCCAGACGGTCGCTGTTTTGATCCCAGCGATATTGGTGGTATTTGTTGCCCATTCTCACCAACTGTACCAAATATCAAACCTGACGATTTAGTTGAATTTAAATAGCCTCAGGGTCGCCCCACGCTTGTTTTAAGGCTGAGAATTATTCAGGTGGGGCGATGATACAAGGCTTGGGCACTGCGCAATCCCGAAATGGCAAAGCGCAGTAGCTGCTGACATATCACACTCTTAAGGGCGATAGACTTTCACGTTAGAATATCCCTGTTCGCGCAGATACAGCGCCTGTAAACGGCTCATCACACCGCGATCGCAATACAGCAAATAAGTTTTGCTCTGATCCAAGTCGGCAAATTGCGAACTCAGCTTATAGAAAGGCAAAGCGCGAACCTCAATACTATCGAGTTTCAGCGGTTTTTCATCCTGTTCATCCGGCGCACGGATATCCAGTAACACATCGGTATCGGCCAACTCTGCAACAGTTTCAACTTCGACGACCTGTTCACGACTCTGCTCGGCGATTTCACGGATATCAACATTTTTGGCTTCGCTGACAACACGGTCCAGAATAGAGAAATCAAAGTGAGATTCCTCTTCCTCAATCTTGGCCTTAACAGCTTTTACTGTTGGGCTTTTTGAGATAACACCGCAATATTCTGGCATGGTTTTCGCGAAATCTTCAGTACCAATTTCCCGCGCCAAATTAATGATGTGCTCTTTATCATGCGAGATAAGTGGGCGCAAAATCAAAGTGTCAGAAGCATTATCAATTAAGCGCAAGTTAGTCAGTGTCTGACTGGATACCTGCCCCAGAGCTTCACCAGTAACCAACGCCTGTACGCCATAGCGCTCAGCAACCTGAGACGCTGCACGCACCATCATACGTTTTAGGACGACGCCCATCTGGCCATCTTCAACTTTTTCGAGAATCTCTCCGACCACGGGTTCGAAATCAATGGCAATAAAACGTACCCGATGAGAGCTACCAAAACGATTCCACAGATAATGCGCAACTTGTTTAACACCAATCTCGTGGGCTGAACCACCGAGATTAAAGAAGCAATAGTGTACGCGACAACCACGACGCATCAGCATATAGCTCGATACACCGGAGTCAAAACCACCCGAAATCAAAGATAAAACATCTTCTTGCGTACCGATTGGGAAGCCGCCCAACCCTTCATGACGCGCTTTGATCAGTGTTAGTTTGTCCTGATCAATTTCCAGATGAACGGTCACTTGAGGGTGGTTCAGTTTAACTTTGGCGCTTTCAATATGTTGATTGAGGCCACCACCGACATACCGCTCAACATCACCAGAAGAAAACTCGTGCTTACCACGGCGCTTCACTCGAACACAGAAAGTTTTTCCGACCAATGTTTCGCGGTAGGCTTCCAGCGTCTGCTCAAAAATATTGTGCATATCAGTGTAGCTGCGGTCTTCCACTTCAAGAATATGGTGGATCCCCGGAACGCGGGTCAACGCATCACAAATTTGTGGGCCAAGATTGTCATCTTTAGTGCGGATTTCAATATGATCCCAATGACGGACAACGGCGAGGGTATCATCCTCAAGGTTTTTCAATACGTTGCGAATATTGGTTGTGAGGATCTTAATGAAGCGCAATCGCACAGATTGACTCTTGATGGTGATTTCTGGGAACAATTTAATGATAAACTTCATGGCGGTCTTTAGTTGTCAGGTTATGGAGTGATGGCGTCGCTATCGATTAGCAACAGTCAAAGGCGTTAGCGAAAACATGCAAGCCGTGGAGTATATCACTATATAGGGCTACGCTGCGTACTAAAAACCAGACTTAAACGTCACGATTTCCCCTTCATTATCCGCTAGAATAGCCGGTAATAAGTTTAAGGCCTGAAAAGTTGCTTTCAGCAAGCAGTAAGACGTTACGCGCCATCAAGGTTACGTTTCATCAAAGATATCGAGTCGAATAAAAACTATGCCGAAAAAAGCCGCAGCACCCGAAACCAAAGCAACCAGTTTTGAGACATCGCTCAGCGAACTGGAACAAATTGTCACTCGTCTGGAGTCAGGTGAACTTCCGCTGGAAGAAGCCTTGAATGAGTTTGAGCGTGGCGTACAGTTGGCTCGTGTTGGTCAGCAGACCTTGCTGCAAGCCGAGCAACGTGTTCAGGTCCTTCTGAGCGACAGTGTCGATGCACCATTAACCCCTTTTGCCCCGGATGCTGAGTAGCCTTATGTCCAACGCCCACTCAACTGTTGATTTTAGCCAGCAGCTTGCCGCTCACCAGCAGCGGGTTAATCAGGCCATACTGGACTTCATCACGCCACTTCCTTTTGGTAACAGTGATTTAGTCAACGCTATGCGTTATGGCACTGTGCTTGGCGGTAAACGGTTACGCCCTTATCTGGTTTATGCCACCGGCCAAATGTTTGGCTTGTCACTGGCTAATTTAGATGCGCCAGCCGCGGCAATTGAATGTATCCATGCGTATTCATTAATGCATGATGATTTACCGGCAATGGATGACGATGATTTACGCCGTGGACAACCAACGTGCCATGTTAAATTTGGCGAGGCCAATGCCATTTTGGCGGGTGATGCGCTACAAACCTTAGCTTTCTCTATACTGTCAGAAGCGACAATGCCCGACGTGGCAGATAAAGATCGCCTGTCAATGATTGCAGAATTAGCTTACGCCAGTGGTGTCGCAGGAATGTGTGGCGGTCAGGCATTGGATCTGGAAGCAGAAGCGCGTCAGATTTCACTGGCTGACCTTGAACAAATCCATCGTCATAAAACCGGCGCATTGATCCGCGCTGCCGTGCGTCTCGGCGCTTTGGCGGCAGGTGCTCCTGGGCGTGAGGCACTGCCACTGCTTGATCGTTATGCCGATGCAATCGGTCTGGCTTTTCAGGTACAGGACGATATTTTAGATGTGATTGGCGACACCGCAACCATTGGTAAACGTCAAGGTTCAGACCAGCAACTCGGAAAAAGTACCTATCCGGCGCTTCTGGGATTAGAGTGTGCCAAGGCTAAAGCCATGGATCTTTATCAGGAAGCTATTAGCGCCCTGAATGCGCTGGCGGAGCAATCCTATAACATAGCGCCATTACAAGCATTAGCCTGCTTTGTTATTGAGCGTGATAATTAGAAATATACTGGCAGTGCGTGAATGCCTACTTACAATTTTGATATGAGCATCGAATGAGTCTTGATATAGCCAAATACCCGACATTGGCACTTGCGGAGAATCCTGAAGAACTCCGCATGTTGCCGGAAAAAAGTCTGCCGAAGTTGTGTGATGAACTACGGCAGTATTTGCTTGCCTCGGTCAGCCGATCCAGTGGGCATTTTGCTTCTGGGCTGGGTGTAGTCGAGCTCACTGTCGCGTTGCATTACGTCTACAACACCCCATTTGATCACTTGGTGTGGGACGTGGGCCATCAGGCTTATCCACACAAGATATTGACGGGTCGCCGTGAACAAATAGGTACTATTCGCCAGAAAGATGGTTTGCATCCTTTCCCCTGGCGCGGTGAAAGTGAATATGACGTACTTTCTGTTGGCCACTCCTCCACCTCAATCAGTGCCGGCTTGGGGATGGCAGTTGCCGCTGAACGTGAAGGTAAAGGCCGGCGTACCGTCTGTGTTATTGGTGATGGCGCGATTACTGCGGGAATGGCTTTTGAAGCCATGAATCATGCCGGTGATATTCATTCAGACATGCTGGTTATCCTTAACGATAACGAAATGTCCATCTCAGAAAACGTAGGCGGCCTGAATAACCATTTGGCCCAGTTATTATCTGGCAAGCTCTATGCCAGTCTACGTGAGGGCGGTAAAAAAGCGTTATCCGGTTTACCTCCGATCAAAGATCTTCTGAAACGCACGGAAGAACATCTTAAAGGCATGGTGGTGCCAAGCACCCTGTTTGAAGAGCTAGGTTTCAACTATATCGGCCCGGTCGATGGTCACGATGTACAGGCATTGACGCAAACATTAAAAAATATGCGCAGCTTGAAAGGCCCACAACTTCTACACATCATGACCAAAAAGGGCAAAGGTTACGCTCCTGCGGAGAAAGACCCCATCGGCTGGCATGCCGTGCCTAAATTTGATCCGGCCTCAGGCACACTACCGAAAAGCCAAGGAGGTTTACCGACTTACTCCAAGATTTTTGGTGAGTGGTTATGCGAAACAGCCGCGAAAGACAGCCGGTTAATGGCCGTCACACCCGCAATGCGGGAAGGTTCGGGGATGGTTCGCTTTTCGCGCGAATACCCACAACAGTATTTTGATGTGGCGATCGCGGAACAACACGCAGTGACTTTCGCGGCTGGCTTGGCCATTGGTGGCTACAAACCGGTAGTTGCCATTTACTCCACGTTCCTGCAACGCGCTTATGATCAGTTGATCCACGATGTTGCCATCCAGAACCTACCAGTCTTGTTTGCCATTGACCGTGGTGGTTTAGTTGGTGCTGATGGTCAAACCCATCAGGGTGCTTTTGATCTTTCATTCATGCGTTGCATTCCTAATATGGTCATCATGGCACCAAGTGATGAAAATGAGTGCCGCCAGATGTTACACACCGGCTATCATCACAATGGTCCCGCGGCAGTGCGTTACCCTCGAGGCAATGGCACCGGTGCAGTACTGGAACCATTAGAGATCTTACCTATCGGTAAAGGGATTGTGCGCCGCGAAGGTGAAAAAGTTGCCATTCTGTGCTTTGGTACGTTGCTGGCTCAAGCACAAATTGTCGCCGACAACCTTAATGCCACTCTGGTGGATATGCGATTCGTCAAACCACTGGATGAAGAACTCATATTGAACTTAGCTGCCAATCACGAAGTCTTCGTCACGGTGGAAGAAAATGCCATTATGGGTGGTGCGGGTAGCGGCGTGAATGAGTTATTGATGGCGAAGCGGCAGTTAGTTCCGGTGCTCAACCTTGGATTACCAGACCACTTTGTACCACAGGGTGAGCAAGATGAAATGCGCGCTGAATTTGGTTTGGATGCCGCGGGCATACAACGCCAAATTGACGCGTGGCTGGCGTGATAACTCAATTTAAGGCATAACCACGAGGTTATGCCTTTATTCTATTCAGCACCGCCAACTCCCCCTGCATCTTGGAAGGCGGTAAACGAGATAGTCCCGATGAGCTGACATAAGTCAGTGATTCGGGTTATTGAGTGCAGCCAACACACCTGTAACTTGAAAGATGACGGGTATCAGTAAAATAAATCTATTGGCCAGTAATACCCAATAACAAAAATAATCGCGGCGGCAATCACACCAGCAATAATATCATCGACCATTATTCCCATGCCGCCATGGACGTTGCGATCAAACCAGCGAATCGGCCAAGGTTTCCAGATATCAAAAATACGGAATGCCACAAAACCAGCAGCAACCCATTGCCAATCATTCACTGGCAAGGCCATCAAAGTAATCCACATTCCGACAAATTCATCCCACACGATACTGCCGTGGTCATGAACCTGCATATCTTTGGCTGTGCGATGGCAGATATAGACGCCGATACAGATGCTGAACATCACCGCCAGAGAATATACCTGCCAAGGTAACTGAATTAATAATAGCCAGAATGGAATAGCCGCAATCGACCCCATCGTGCCCGGCGCCCACGGCGATAAGCCACTGCCGAACCCGGTTGCCAACAAATGCCACGGATTAGATAGTCGCAGGCGACGTTTGGCTTCATCCATGGGATTTACCTACTAAGAAATGGTCAAACCCATGAAAGTCCAGTTCAATGGTTTTACCATCACGGAAGAACTTCACACCTTCCGACTGTGGGCCAATCTGGCCAATGCAGGTATAGGCTGCACCAGTATTGCTCAGAGCGACCTCCAGTGCACCGCGGTTTATCTCCGGTACGGTAAAGCACAGTTCGTAGTCTTCACCACCGCTTAATGCCCAGCGTAATGCTTGTTCCGCATCCACCTGACGTGTTAAAGCATCAGAATAGGGTAAATCATCCAGATCAATACGTGCGCCACAATGACTCGCTTTCAGAATATGGTGCAGATCAGAAATCAACCCATCCGAGATATCAATCGCAGAACTTGCAAGGTCTCGCAGCGCCTGCCCCTGCAATATACGAGGTTGTGGTCGCAAATGGCGGTGAATTAAAGCCGCACGATCTGATTCGTTATCAACACGTAGCTCATCTTGCAAAATAGCCAGACCCGCTGCGCTGTCACCCAAAGTACCCGTGACGTAAATCCAATCACCAATCCGCGCCCCTGCACGGGTCAAGGCCCGCCCTTCTGGTACTAAGCCCTGAATAGTTAATGTCAGGCTCAGTGGCCCACGAGTGGTATCACCACCAATCAATTGCATGCCGTAATAATTCAATTGATCAAACAGACTGTCGCTGAATGCTTGTAACCAGTCTTCATTAACATTTGGGAGAGTAAGAGCAAGAGATAACCAGGCAGGATCAGCACCCATCGCAGCTAAATCGCTAAGGTTCACCGCTAAAGATTTGTAACCAAGATCAGCCGGATCGATATCCGGAAGGAAATGAATACCGGACACCAGTGTATCTGTACTGATGGCCAACAGCTGTTTATCTGCCACTGTAAGAAGTGCGCAGTCGTCTCCAATACCCAACTCTACATCCCGGCGATTACTTCTGAACCGGTCAAAGTAGCGGGCAATGAGGTCAAATTCGCCACATGCCATAATACAATTCCAGAAATGTTTGCCGATACATGATTAAGGCCGGAAACCGGCCTTAATTCAAACTACTTCAGGTATAGCCTAAAGAACTTCAAGTTGCAGGTCACTAGCCACCCTGTAGCTTCAAGAGCAAAGGATATAACGAGATTATTTTTTCTTACGAACCATCGGAGCTACCTTATCCAGCACTCCGTTGACAAACTTATGGCTATCTTCTGCACCAAATGTTTTGGCCAGTTCGATTGCTTCATTGATTGCCACTTTATAAGGGACATCATCACGTTTGCTCAGTTCAAACAGCGCAATACGCAGAACCGCCCTTTCAACCTGGCCTAATTCTTCGAGCTGGCGGGAAAGAACTGGTGCCATCAACGCATCCAGAGATGCGGCATTCACGGCAACCCCAGACAGCAATTCGCGAAAATAGGCGATGTCGACGTCTTTGACATCCTGCTCCGACAGGAACTGTAATTCAACATCAGCGATGTCGTTTTTAGACAACTGCCAAGAGTAAAGCGCTTGAACAGCGCACTCACGAGCGCGGCGACGAGCAGCAGGTTTCACGGAATTCCCCTTAACTTAACTAAATTCAGCCTTTAATAGCCTTGATTACATTAATCATTTCAAGCGCGGTCAGGGCAGCTTCTGCACCTTTATTACCCGCTTTAGTACCCGCACGCTCAATGGCTTGCTCAATACTTTCTGTGGTTAGCACACCGAAAGCGACTGGGATATCACTGTTCATGGCGACACTCGATAGACCAGAACTTGCTTCACCAGCAACATACTCAAAATGTGCAGTACCCCCACGGATAACTGTACCCAGCGCAATTACCGCATCGTAACGATTTGTTTTTGCTAACACATTGGCAACCAGCGGTAACTCGTAGGCACCCGGTACCCAAACAACAGTGATGTTGTCATCTGCGACTTGACCAATGCGTTTGAGGGCATCAATTGCACCTTCCAGCAGGCTGTCGTTGATAAAGTTGTTAAAACGCGCAATTGCAATCGCCACGCGGGCATTAGGAGTAGCAACAACACCTTCGATAACGTTCATAGCTTTCCTCAATATGGGTTCATACCCCGCAGGGGGGCGGATTCTATCATATTCTTTCGCGCCCCGCCCCTGCGCATTTGTAAAACGCGGGCAAGACAATGAATGGCAGAGAGAATCTCAGCCAGATAATGTCATTAATACTTCGGTTTCAAGCGCAAGCGGAGATCCGGCCCCACCTGACGCACATCACTAAATTCAAACTCTGGAGCTTGCGATAAATGTGTTAAACCTGCTAACTGGCATAAACCACGCGCATCGCTACCTAGTAGTTTGGGAGCGATATAAAGAATTAGCTCATCAACCACACCGGCCTGCAACAAGGCTCCGGCCAATTGTGGCCCGGCTTCAACCCACACTGAGTTAATCTGCCGCTTGCCCAATTGCATCATCAATAAAACCAAGTCCACACCACTGCCATGGCGGGGTAACAATAATTGCTCAACATTGGCAGGCCACGGCTGTTTATCTGCCTCGACTCGAGCTAACCAGCAGGAACCATCTTGCTGTGTGACTTTGTGCTCTGGCGTCACGCGATTTTGACTATCGAGTATAATGCGTGTTGGCTGACGTAGGTTGTCTTGAGGATACAATGCTTGGGTTTCAGCATCTAACTCCTGCCAGCGAACCGTCAATGAAGGATCATCAGCCAAGACGGTAGCGCTGGTACTAAGGATCGCCGAACTTTCAGCACGAAAACGCTGCACATCTTGGCGTGCTTGTGGTGAGGTAATCCATTGACTCTCGCCTGAGGCCATTGCCGTTCGGCCATCCAACGATGCCGCCATTTTCAGTTGCAGATAAGGGAAGCCGGTACGCATCCGTTTTAAAAAACCGAGGTTGACCGCTTCAGCCTCCGCCAGCATGAGGCCATGATGAACGTCGACACCCGCCTGTTTCAGGCGATATAACCCGCGCCCGGCAACCTGTGGATTAGGGTCTTGCATAGCCGCGACAACCCGCACAACCCCTGCGGCAACCAGCGCATCAGCACACGGTGGTGTGCGTCCGTGGTGACTGCATGGCTCAAGAGTGACATAGGCAGTCGCGCCGCGCGCCTTTTCTCCTGCCATGCGCAGCGCATGCACTTCAGCGTGAGGTTCTCCGGCTCGTAAGTGATAACCTTCACCCACGATCTGACCGTCACGCACCAAAACACACCCGACATTAGGGTTAGGTGACGTCGTAAAACGCCCCAACCGTGCCAACTCAAAGGCACGGGCCATATAGAACTCATCGGGCTGCATGACTTTCCTTACTGTTTATGCTGCAATTCTGATACTGAACTATGTCGTACAGTATAAAATGCGAGTTAATCCTGCAAACGGGCAATCTCTTCGCCAAATTCGCGAATATCTTCAAAACTGCGATATACAGAGGCAAAACGGATATACGCCACTTTATCCAGACGTTTCAGTGCTTCCATCACTAAGTTGCCGACCATCTTGGTGGGAACTTCACGTTCGCCAGTGGCACGTAGCTGAGATTTAATATGACTTATGGCGGTTTCGACATCATCAGAACTGACAGGTCGTTTTTCTAATGCTTTAAGCATGCCCCGCCGTAATTTTTCTTCATTGAAGGGTTCGCGCACATCATCACTTTTAATAACGCGCGGAAGTACCAATTCAGCCACTTCGAAAGTGGTAAAGCGTTCATTACAATCTAAACACTGGCGGCGACGGCGCACTTGCGAACCATCGCTCACCAGACGGGAATCAATGACTTTGGTATCCACGGCGGCACAAAACGGGCAATGCATAGCGCTTCCTGATTGGTGAACTTAAACTTGCTTATAGTTTACCGCGAACTGCTGCGACAACAAAGGCCGGAAACGGCAGTTTATCTTGATCAATTATTGCGAAAGCTCTGGTTCAACGGATTTATCCTGCAAAAGTGTTAACCATTCTTTTTGCAATTCTAACCAAACTTTACGATCCGGGGACAACACATTGAAAGGATCAAAAGGGTATTGAACCGGCGTACCCTGAACTAACAAATGAGAAACCAATTCATAAAGCCATGGGGATTTCATCACATTATCGTAGTTTGGTTTTTTACTTAATTCAGTTATTAATTGATCCAATTCTGACAGGTTATTTTCAAGCTGCATTTTTTTATCCTGCTTCTCTTTAGAGATTGCCGGGAATAGAAAAGCGGAGATAGCATTTGCTAGCCGCGTCCAAATATTTTCTAGCGGACACAACAACTCAGATCTTGCCGTAATTATCATCTTTAGTACATCAGGAATGTTTTTATTAGTCAGATGTTTTAATTCATCAATCGAAGTCGGTAATGAATTCAAATTTACTTCTATTGCATGATAATAAATTTCAATATTGTTTTTTTGTTTATTGGCATGGTCTTCTAATGATTTTAAGTCATAACTCGACATGTCAGTCTGAGGCTCAATATTTTCACACTTTTTGTCATCAACTACCTTGTTATCTCTGGAGAAAACTTGGTTAAACATTGCTACCAGACGATAAGTTATCCTATGAAGATCTTTCAGTGCGATAAGTTCTTCATCTGCATTTTTTATCGTTTCCATTGTTTTATTAATAATAGTTTCTTTCTCTTTTTCAGTTCCCAACCCCTCCAAAATTTGGGCTTTGATTTTAGTTTCGTGTTGTCTAACCCCCTGTTCAACCGCGGATGGCGTCAATGCAGCTTCTGAGTCAGAAAAATGTTTATGGACCAACTTATAACATTTTTTTGATTGAGTAATTAAATGATACTCTTTACCAATCACTGAATTTTCGTCTCTAATCAATGCACTTAAATCATCAATAAATTCTTTATTTCTGTCTGTCCCCTTACTTTTATCAAGGTAGGCATTAACATTATCGATAACATCATTAACATTAGGGCTTTTTGTTATTTCTTCTATACATTTACTTATCTTTGATTTTTTATCAAAATTTATTTGACTAAATTCCCGTATTATTTCCACTTTAATGTCATTCAATAAATCACTGTTTTTTTCGTTATCAATTAATTGAGGTAAATGGAGTGGCGAATTAATATTCGTAATAACACTTTTGGCAAGCAAGCACATTAACAACCCCTTCTTTTTTAATGGAATATTCATACATGATATAGAACATCTATTATAAACATTATTAAATAATTGAGGGATTAACTATCAAATCAATGCCATAACTTCCAGAATACATCTGCTTAATGATCTTTTATTCTTATTAATTAGAACTTGTAAGTTTAAATAAAATAACAGTCACATCAATAATAACTATATTAATTGAGATAATAGCAAAGAACAACGTAACAATGCGATTTCATAGGGAATCTAACGCAACCAATCAGCAATAAAAAAGCCCTGATACCGCTTTAACGGTATCAGGGCTTCATGCGTATTACGGCTCTACACTATCACGGCAGGATCGAAGGTTGATCTGCACCTTCTTTCTCAACTTTCTGCTGCAACATATGTTCACGTTTCATACCCAGTTTCAACGCCAACGCGGACGCAACATAGATAGATGAAACAGTACCGATGGAAACACCGATCAGCATCGTCAGTGAGAAGCCTTGTAGCATCGCACCACCGAAGATAAACAGCATCAATACCACCATCAGCGTGGTTGCAGATGTCATGATAGTACGGCTTAGCGTCTGGGTTAGAGACACGTTCATGATTTCATAAGGAGTACCGCGGCGAATCTTGCGGAAGTTCTCACGAATACGGTCCGATACCACGATACTGTCGTTAAGTGAGTAACCAATAACCGACATCAATGAAGCGATGATGGTTAGGTCAATCTCAATATGGAATAACGACAAGATCCCCATAGTAATGACCACGTCATGCGCCAGAGCGATAACCGCCCCCAACGCCAGACGCCATTCAAAACGGAAACCAACATAAACCAGAATACAGAGCAACGCGACCAACAACGCCATACCACCCGCTTGAGCTAAATCACTGCCCACACTAGGTCCGACGAATTCGATACGTTTTACTGATGCATTCTTATCAACTGATTCATTGATAACGGAAATGACTTTGTTACCCAACTCCTGTCCTGCAGTGCCAGTGGCGGGTGGCATACGAACCATCACATCACGGGTACTACCAAAGTTTTGCAGGATTGGCGATTCAAAGCCCGCCGCTTCCAAAGTGTCACGCAGTTGGTCCATATTGGCAGGGTTTTCCAGGCTAATTTCAATCACCGTACCACCGGTGAAATCGAGACCCCAGTTAAACCCCTTCGTGGACATCACCACTACGGATGCCACTAACAATAGCAATGAGACACCGAAAGCAACGTAATCCCAGCGCATAAAGTCATAGACTTTACGGCCATAGTTCAGTTGTTCAACAGTATAATCCTGTGCCACAACGTACTCCTCAAATAGACAGCTTGTTAATGCGCTTGCCGCCGTAAAGCAGGTTGACGATGGCACGAGTACCGACTATTGCGGTGAACATTGATGTCGCAACACCAATAGCTGTTGTAATAGCAAAGCCTTTAATCGAACCGGTCCCCACAGCGTAAAGAATAATGGCTGTGATGAGTGTCGTTACGTTTGCATCAACGATACTAGAGAAGGCACCTTTGTACCCTTCATGAATCGCTTGCTGTATCGTCCGCCCGTTTCTGTACTCTTCTTTTATTCGCTCGTTAATCAGTACGTTAGCATCAACTGCTACCGCCAGCGTCAATACGATCCCGGCAATACCCGGCATAGTTAATGTCGCCCCCGGTAATAGAGACATAACGCCCACGATCAACACGAGGTTAGCCAACAGTGCTGTACTGGCAATCACACCAAACTTACGGTAGTAAATCACCATAAACAGGATAGAGACCGCCAAGCCCCACAAGCAGGCTTCCAAACCTTGAGTAATGTTCTGTGAACCCAAAGTTGGCCCGATAGTACGCTCTTCCACAATCTGGATTGGTGCAATCAATGCACCCGCACGCAGTAACAGGGAAAGCTGACGAGCTTCAGCTGGGTTATCAATGCCGGTAATACGGAAACTGTTACCCAAGCGAGACTGAATCGTCGCGACGTTGATAACCTCTTCCTGCTTAACCAGAATTGCCCGGCCATTAGCATCTTTTTTACCGCTGTCTTTATATTCTACGAACAAAGTCGCCATCGGCTTGCCGATATTGTCTTTGGTAAAATTAGACATCAATGAACCACCAGCGCTATCGAGCGAAATATTAACCTGAGCTTGGTTATATTCATCAGTGCTGGAAGTTGAGTCGGTAATATGATCACCGGTTAGGATAACGCGTTTGTACAAGACAACCGGGCGACCTTCGCGGGTATTTTTAACTTCTGAGTCACCCGGTACACGACCGGAAGCGGCAACAGAGGCGTCAACATTGCTATTGACTAAGCGGAATTCCAGAGTCGCCGTTGCACCAAGAATCTCTTTAGCACGAGCGGTATCCTGAATACCCGGTAATTCAACCACAATACGATCTGAACCCTGGCGCTGAACCAACGGTTCGGCTACACCTAATTGGTTAACCCGGTTACGCAGAATAGTAATGTTTTGCTGAACAGCATATTCACGCGCTTCACGCAGACGGTCATCGCTCATCACAGCTTTTAAGGTATTGCTGCCATTGGAGCTAATCACCAGATCACGGTGGCGAGAAGAGAGGTAGCTGATAGCGTCATCGCGTGTTTTATCATCGCGGAAACGTACTTCAACACCATAATTGTCGAGTTTGCGCACAGTCGCATACGGGATATTTTTCTCACGCAAATCGGTGCGCAGAGTATCCATCGTTTGCTCTTGCAGCTTGCCAAGTGCGGTATCCATATCCACTTCCATCAAGAAGTGCACACCACCGCGCAGGTCAAGGCCAAGCTTCATCGGCTCTGCACCTAATTTAGCAAGCCAAGAAGGCGTTGCTGGAGCCAGGTTCAGGGCGATTACGTATTGGTCCCCCATCGCAGCCATCAGTGCCTCACGGGCGCGCAGCTGGACGTCGGGATCTTTAAAGCGAGCCAGGATTGCACCGTTTTCCAGCGCAATGGACTTGCTCGCTATGTTGTCTTTTTCTAAAACGTCACGGACTTGGACCAGCGTTGTTTCACTGGCGGCGATTCCTCGCGCACCAGTGATTTGAACAGCCGGATCCTCACCATAAAGGTTGGGAAGTGCATATAGCAGACCGACGAAGATCACAACGATCAGCATCAGGTACTTCCACAAAGGATAACGGTTTAACACGGCAATTCCCTTCGGGAAAATCGAAAATTACAGAGCTTTCATTGTACCTTTCGGTAAAACGGCAGCAACGAAGTCACGTTTGATCATCACTTCAGTGGTGTCGTTCAGTGCGATTACGATATAACCTGTTTCCGCTACTTTAGTTACACGACCAAGCAAACCACCAGTGGTCAACACTTCATCACCTTTACCAATAGAATCCATCAGTTTTTTGTGTTCTTTGGCACGTTTTTGCTGTGGACGCAGGATCATGAAGTAGAAAATCAGACCAAATACCACCAGCATAATCACCAGGGAGTACGGGCTGCTCTGAGCTGGAGCCCCAGCGGATGCGACAGCATCAGAAATGAAAAGACTCATTAAAATTCCCTCATTGTTATCAATATCAGTAGTGTGAAATCAGTGCGATAGAACCAAAAACGGTAAATCGTAACTGCTTAATCTTTAAATACAAAGGTAATAATTTTAAAATCAAACATTTAATGGTGGAACAGGTTTCCCTATCCGGCCATAGAAATCTTCAACGAAGCTCTCTAATTTACCCTCTTCAATAGCCTGACGTAAACCCGCCATTAAGCGTTGGTAGTAACGCAGGTTATGAATGGTATTTAGCCGTGCACCCAGTATTTCGTTGCAACGGTCAAGATGATGCAAGTAGGCACGGCTATAATTGCGACAAGTGTAGCAATCACAGTGCTCATCCAACGTTGCAGTATCACTCTTATGCTTGGCATTACGGATTTTTACGACACCGTCAGTGACAAACAAATGACCATTGCGGGCATTGCGTGTCGGCATAACACAGTCAAACATGTCGATGCCGCGACGTACACCTTCAACCAAATCCTCGGGTTTCCCCACGCCCATCAAGTAACGAGGTTTATCCGCCGGAATCTGTGGGCAAACATGCTCCAAAATGCGGTGCATATCCTCTTTTGGCTCACCTACCGCCAAGCCGCCCACAGCGTAACCATCAAAACCAATCTCTACCAGCCCTTTTACGGACACATCACGTAAATCTTCGTAAACACCGCCTTGAATGATACCGAACAATGCATTTTTATTGTTCAACTCATCAAAACGTTCGCGACTACGGGCTGCCCAGCGCAACGACATTTCCATCGAGCGTTTGGCATAATCCCAATCCGCAGGGTATGGGGTACATTCGTCGAAAATCATCACGATATCAGAACCGAGATCGTACTGAATTTCCATCGATTTTTCTGGGCTAAGGAACACTTTATCGCCGTTGATTGGGTTCTGGAACGTCACCCCCTCTTCTTTGATTTTGCGCATCGCCCCGAGGCTGAACACTTGAAAGCCGCCTGAGTCGGTCAGAATTGGGCCGGGCCATTGCATAAAGTCATGCAAGTCACCGTGCAGTTTCATAATTTCCTGACCTGGGCGTAGCCAAAGATGGAAAGTGTTACCCAATAAGATTTGAGCACCCGTTTCTTTAACTTCTTCCGGTGTCATCCCTTTGACTGTGCCATAGGTTCCGACTGGCATAAATGCCGGAGTCTCTACCACACCGCGTTCAAACACCAGACGACCACGACGGGCGCGGCCATCAGTTTTTTGTAATTCGTACTTCACATAACCTCCAGCATCGGAAAAACAGTCCAATGTTGTTTTGCCTGATCACACGGCAAGTGTGACCGAAAATTTACGGGTTGACCGTCTCTTGCGGCGCCCGTGGATTACGGCTGATGAACATAGCATCACCGTAACTGAAAAAGCGATATTGCTCGGCAACCGCTTGCTGATATGCATTCATGGTATTTTTATAGCCAGCAAAAGCAGAAACCAACATTATCAATGTTGATTCAGGTAAATGGAAGTTGGTGACCAAGGCATCCACGACCTGATAATGATATCCCGGGTAAATAAAGATGCGAGTATCACCAAAGAAAGGAGCAATCAAGCCGTTCTCGGTGGCCTTAGCGGCACTTTCCAGTGAGCGTACTGACGTGGTACCTACCGCGACGACACGATTGCCGCGGGCTTTACAGGCCAAAACCGCATCTACGACCTCTTGGGGCACCTCTGCATATTCGGAATGCATAATATGCTCTTCAATGGTATCGACTCGCACTGGCTGGAATGTCCCAGCCCCCACATGCAAGGTGACAAAAGCCATCTCAATGCCTTTCTCACGTAACGCAGCCAAGAGCGGCTCGTCAAAATGCAGCCCAGCAGTTGGCGCAGCTACTGCCCCAGGACGTTCACTGTATACCGTTTGATATAGCTCACGATCAGCATCTTCATCAGGGCGATCAATATAAGGAGGCAAAGGCATGTGGCCGACCAGATTCAGGATAGTAAAAACATCCCGCTCATCATCAAAGCGCAGCTCAAACAAGGTGTCATGACGTGCCAGCATCGTGGCGCGAATGCTTTCGTCATCCCCCAACAGTAGCTCAGTGCCCGGTTTGGGTGCTTTTGAGGCTTTGACATGGGCTAGAACGCGATGGTCATCCAGAACGCGCTCTACCAACACTTCAAGTTTGCCACCGCTGGCTTTACGGCCAAACAAACGCGCTGGAATCACCCGAGTGTTATTGAACACCAGTAGATCACCTGGCTCCAACTTATCCAGTAAATCAGTAAAAATGCCGTGCGTTAACGTTCCCGTAGGGCCATCCAGAGACAATAAGCGGCAACCGCTCCGCTGGGGCTGAGGGTAATGGGCAATCAGAGATTCCGGGAGCTCAAAAGAAAAATCGGCAACACGCATGGCTTTCCACTTTATATCAGGGCAGACCCGACCAACAGGAATGATGGACTGGTTTACAAAAAATAGGCCGCTAGTCTAGAGCCACCAAGGGCAGGCTGCAACTTAAAGTAATAAAGGTATATACTCAGTTCATGAATTTTCTCGCTCACCTCCATCTCGCCACATTGGCTGATAGCTCTTTATTGGGCAATTTATTGGCTGACTTTATTCGGGGTAATCCGCAGGGTGAGTATTCCCCTGAGATAGTCTCTGGCATCATGATGCATCGTCGTGTTGACGTAATGACAGATACTTTGCCGTTAGTTAAAGAAGCTCGAACCTATTTTAGTGCCGATTATCGCCGAGTGGCTCCTATTACGCTGGATGTGCTGTGGGACCATTTCCTCGCGCGTGACTGGGATAAATTGATGCCCGACTGCCCTCTGCCCGATTTTATTGACCATGCGCAACGCCAGATTTTACCGCATTTACCGCAGACACCTGCTCGTTTCCAAAACCTGAATGCCTATCTGTGGCCTGAACGTTGGCTGGAACGCTACGCTGAACTACCCTTTATAGCTGATGTGTTACAAGGTATGGCAAACCGACGTCCCAAACTGGCTGCGCTTGCGGGATCTTTTCAGGATATAGAACAGCACTATCAGCCACTAGAACAACTGTTTTGGGCGTTTTATCCTACGATGATGTCGCAGGCGAAACATAAGCAGATATAGATTAAACATTTTAGTTTGTGTGGTTATTGGCCTTAAGTCACTTGCTCTTTCTGTAAGAATGGGTATCTTAGCAAGACTACGAAACTAAAATCGTTGTAACAATAGGTGAAAGCTATCACAGCGATTGGTATTTATCCCTTTATTCATTGAGTTTAAATACCTATGCTGTGCCGATACTTTTAAGACAACTGGTTAATCCATCTTTCATTAACAGGAGTAATTTATGGTTCTGGTAACTCGTCAAGCCCCTGATTTTACAGCAGCTGCTGTTCTTGGTAGCGGCGAAATCGTTGAAAACTTCAACCTGAAAAAACACCTGAACGGCCGCCCTGCTGTCCTGTTCTTCTGGCCAATGGACTTCACTTTTGTTTGCCCTTCAGAGTTGATCGCTTTCGACCACCGTTACGAAGAATTCCAGAAACGTGGCGTTGAAGTTGTAGGCGTTTCTTTCGACTCTGAATTTGTACACAACGCATGGCGTAAAACCCCTGTTGATAACGGCGGTATTGGTGAAGTTAAATATCCAATGGTTGCTGATATCAAACGTGAAATTCAGAAAGCCTACGGCATTGAGCACCCAGATGCTGGTGTTGCACTGCGTGGTTCTTTCCTGATCGACAAAAACGGCGTAGTTCGTCACCAAGTAGTTAACGACCTGCCACTGGGCCGTAACATTGACGAAATGCTGCGTATGGTTGACGCACTGCAATTCCATGAAGAACACGGCGATGTTTGCCCTGCTCAGTGGGAAAAAGGCAAAGCAGGTATGGGCGCATCTCCAGATGGCGTAGCTAAATACCTGTCTGAGAACGCTTCTAAACTGTAATAACAGTTTATGCCTCTCCTGATTCACTCAGGGGATATTAAGCCAGTCAGTTCACGCTGACTGGCTTTTTTATTTTGATATAACTTAAAAATGGGTGCTTGAAAGCTGCAACCAACAATAAAATGGCTACCCGGACAACGAAGGGCGAGAATGACTCCCCGCCCAGTTGCCTTACCTTTCAGATTCGTAAGCTAAAATGGCCGCAACTTCCTTGTTTCCATCTTTTAGGCGTAATTCACACAGTGATTTATGCGTAATTAATGTAAATGCCAGAACTGTTATGCAAACAATCAATAGGCACCAAACAAGTGTATTTTGTGGCAACATATCAAGCCTCCTTGCCTTGCCTTTCGGCGGGGAAAAGGCTACCGTAATACTGTCCGGTATTACAGAGAGCCTCGTATTAATTAACATTGATACGGGGCTTTTCTCTGTCTACTCTCAACCCGAAATAAGCACCTAAAGCAGACAGCTTCAAGCACCCGCCACGAAGTCTATATAATTATTATTTCTAATCCCACCTTATCTTCCTTAAGCAGATCGCTTTATTTTCAATCAGTTGTTTTCATTTAATTTAATTCTCACTGAGCCAAAACCAACCTATTAGCCCGCGCATAACTGGCTCAACCACCTTCCGCCGCCAATTAATTAGCTGCCACAAACATTTATTCTGCTATTAATTATTACTGGTATGTGTTTTGCACATTCCATAAGCAGATCTTTTAGGCTGCCAGACAAAAATGACCGGGTAATCCCTGGCGGACAGGAAATAACAGGAGTCAGAATGCATTTAAAAAAATGGAACAAACCCTTGGCTATATTGGCTTTGTTGGTCAGTGGTACGCTACATGCGGCCTCAACACCGGCGGTAGAGGCAAAAAATGGCATGGTGGTCACCTCCCAGTATCTGGCTTCACAGGTTGGGACGGATATTTTAAAAATGGGTGGAAACGCGGTAGATGCCGCGGTGGCTGTGGGTTACGCACAAGCAGTAGTCAATCCCTGCTGCGGCAATATTGGCGGGGGTGGTTTTATGACCATTCATCTTGCTGATGGAACCGATACATTTATAAATTTCCGTGAGACCGCCCCTGCCGCAGCCAGTGCTGATATGTATCTGGATAAAGAGGGCAACGTCACCAAAGATGCCAGTTTATATGGCTATTTGGCCGCAGGCGTGCCGGGCACCGTATTGGGTATGGACAGTGCCCAGAAGAAATACGGCAAATTGACACGCCAGCAAGTGATGGCGCCAGCAATCAAGCTAGCCCGCGAGGGCTTTACATTGACCCGCGCTGACACAGACATTCTGGATACAACTGTCAAACGCTTCCGGCAAGACCCTGAATCTGCACGTATTTTCCTGCGTCCAAATGGGGAAGCACTGCAGCCGGGTGATCGTCTTGTCCAGACTGATCTGGCTGATACTCTAGCCGCGATATCCGAGAACGGACCAGATGCGTTCTATCAGGGGAAAATCCCTCAAGCGGTTGAGGCTGCGGCAAAAAATAACGGGGGAATTCTGACCGCTGCCGACTTTGCTAACTATAAAATCACTGAAACAGCGCCTATTACCTGTAGTTATCGCGGTTATAAATTTGTCTCTTCCCCACCCCCTAGCTCTGGTGGCGTCACACTCTGTGAAACATTAAATGTTCTTGAGGGATATGACCTAAAAAGCATGGGCTTCAACTCTGCCGCTTACATTCATACGCTGACTGAGGCTATGCGCCATGCTTATATGGATCGCAATACTTTCCTCGGTGACCCAGAATTTGTTAAGAACCCCATTGATCGTCTGTTGAGCAAAAGTTATGCCGCAGATATTCGCAAGCAAATCATTGCCAATAAAGCAACGCCGTCAGTAGAAGTGCAGCCGGGTATGCAACCGCATGAAAAACCAGAAACAACCCACTATTCTATCGTCGATCATGAGGGGAATGCGGTCTCTACTACCTACACAGTTAATGGCCGCTTTGGTGCTGTAGTGATAGCGCCTGGTACCGGTTTTTTCCTTAATGATGAAATGGACGATTTTACCGTCAAAGTAGGTGAGCAAAATCTGTATGGTTTAGTTCAGGGAGCGACGAATTCTATCGCCCCCGGTAAGCGCCCACTATCATCTATGAGCCCAACATTAGTGACCAAAGACGGTAAGACATTCATGGTGTTGGGGTCACCTGGTGGTTCGCGAATTATTACCATTACCCTGCAAACAGCACTGAATGTGATTGACCATGGTATGGCACCGCAAGAGGCGGTAGATGCGCCACGCATCCATCATCAGTGGTTACCTGATGAAGTTTACTACGAACAACGTGGAGTTTCTGCTGACAGTCTTAGTCTACTGAAAACAATGGGCTATAACATGGTTGAGCAGAATCCATGGGGCGCTGCGGAGCTCATTTTAGTCGGCTTAGCCGGTGTTGAAGGCGTTAGCCCTGCAAACTCCGGGAATGACTCTGCGGTATCAGGCAAAGTGCGTGAAGGTTACTTGTACGGGGCTAATGATGTCCGCCGCCCTGCCGGAGCCGCTATCGGTTACTAATTGGGTTCACTCGTCCCCCCATCAAGGTATCGATGGGGGAGATTTATCAGTTTAAAGTCATTACCAAGGTAATATATGTCCTTGATAATCAATAAAACCATGACCACCTTTGCCTGATGCATGCTCAATCTGGTCAACAACGCCTTTCACGCTAGTCGCAATCGTCAATGGCGCGGCATCCCCCCCCATATCGGTTTTCACCCAACCCGGATGAATGGATAATACAGTCAGTGACGGATCTGCGACCTCAGCCACCAGATTGCGCGTCATCATATTCAGTGCCGCCTTACTGGCTGAATATAAAGGCTTATGGCCAGATGCATTATGACCCAGACTACCCAGTTGAGAAGACATAAAGGCCAATACACTGTGGGCGGGATGACGTTGTGCCAGCAGGCGCTGGGCAATACGAATTGGAGAAATTGCATTAGTTTGGAACAATTCGAGAATCTCTTCAGGTTTAGCCTCAATCGCTGACTGATGTTCTGGCCCTGAGATGCCCGCATTAACAAATATCAAATCAAACGTCTGCCCCTGCACCTGAGGCAAAAACGCAGTAATACTTTCAGGTTGATTAATATCCAATGTCAGCCAGTGGGCTTTGTGTGCGCTGGTATCTTGCGCAGTGCCACGTGTTGTCGCAGTCACTGACCAGCCACGGCGATTAAGCTCGTCAACCAGCCCCAACCCTAAGCCTCGAGAAGCGCCGATAATCAATGCCTGTCTTTTCGCTGTGCTCATATTACTCTCCCTTCGATGAAGTGACTCAGTCACTATCTATAGCTGCCTTATATATACTATCTCAGCTAAAGAAAAAGCGGCGTTTAGCCGCTTTTTCTATCTTACAGAGTGTAACCGCCCTTGAGTTAGCGCTCACCAACTCCACACCATAGGGTGACACTCTCACCAGACAACTGCAGATTGACCCCCTCACCTGTGACACTCAACTCGGATGAACCTTCCAGGCGCTGCCATTTAGCCACATTGAGTAAAGGAGATGCCACTAAGGAAATATCAGTATTGTGGTTGCGCTGGATTGCCACCATCACTCGCTCACGCTGATAGCAACGAATAAATATCAGAGAATCACCATCGGCATGAATAACCTGACATCCACCGCGTCGCAGAGCCATACTTTTGTGCCGCAGAGCGGCCATTCGTTGACACAACTTCAGCAAATCGCTCTGCCATTGAGACTCATCCCATGGGAATGGTTTACGGCAGAACGGATCATTACCCCCATCCAGCCCAATTTCATCGCCGTAAAATAAGCAAGGCACGCCAATCCAACTAAACAACCACACCAGCGCCATTTGCATACGTGCTTTATCACCATAGAGCAGCGTGATAAAACGGGCAGTATCATGGCTGTCCAACTGATTAAATAGACGAAGTTGGTGACCATGAGGTAACCCAGCACGGTATTCATCCATCCAATAAGCACACTCTTCGGCCTGAAGTTTTATGGGATGATAGGCAACATCCTGACCGGCCAAAAAACTGCGCACCGGCAAAGCAAATCCCATGTAGTTCATTGCCGCATCCTCTACTCCGGCATGTAACCAATTTCGTGCATCACCAAAGTGCTCCCCCAGTATATAAGCCTGAGGATTCTCTTCTTTCGCTGCCTGATAGATACCCGCCAGATGGTGTAAATTTCCTTTTGCTCCGCCCTCTTCCCCGAGCATATGCACTACATCCAACCGCCAGCCATCAATACTGTAAGGCGGTTTTAACCAATGACGAACAACACTATTTTCGCCACGATAAATTTGATTCACCACGCCATCATTCGCAAAGTTGAGTTTTGGCAGGCTGGCATTGCCTTTCCAATCCAGCGCCCGCCCATCGGGGAAGAAATTAAACCAACCACGGTAAGGTGAATCTTGATGGTGGCAAGCGCCATCCTCTCCTTGCTGATGGCGGTCAAACCAATGGTGAGAATCCCCGGTATGGTTAAACACACCATCAAGCACCAATTTGATACCGGCATCATACGTTGCATGGCGCAATTGCAAAAAAGCACTCTCACCACCGAGGTAGGGATCAATCTGATAATAATCTTGCGTATCGTATTTATGGACACTGGGAGCGGTAAAAATAGGGTTTAAATACAGTGCGGTAACACCGAGCTGTTGTAAATAGGGGATTTTTTGACAGATACCAGCCAAATCACCGCCGTAGAATGTCGAGGAGGCATTTATATCTTCCAATGGGTGCTGCCATTCTCGGCGCGACACCGCCACACCCGCAGCATGATGAGGATAACTGCCTTCCTGCACCCTATATTCCCCCTGACTGCTGGCAAAACGATCGGGGAAAATCTGATAAAAAATTTGGTCAGCTACCCAATCAGGGCCACTATCAGGTGTATCAATAGCAAACTGTGCCAACTGTGCTGGGGGAATTTTTGAAAATCCCAATGGACCAAACCACTGTTGATCATCATTCCACAGCAGTTTGAAACAATAACGCCGTGTCGGCTGACCTTCATGCAAAGGGAGTTTCGCACTATAAGACCAAAAACCATCTCGTTGCTGCCCCTTCATACTGAGCAGCCATTCTTCATTATCGGGTTCACAGCGCAAGAAAACCTGCTCGGGTAAATTATTCCCCTGCAACCATAACGTCATATGTAATGCATCGCCTTGCTGACGAACAAAAGGCGTGACCGGTAGATGCCAACCACTCAGCATAAAACTCTCCTGCTTTAACCAAAACCATTCCTGTTAAGGCTATCTGGTGCAGACATTAACGCCGCGACACATTCACCCGATGATAGGCGATTGAGCTGAATAAACAGCCCTGCTATATAAACAGTTCGCCGACATAAATAATGACATGCAGTAGGAGCTTGCCCCTCATCTGCCAGCATAAATATCGGGGATGAGGCTGGGGGCGGAGAAAAGTTAATTAAATGGCAACATACCGAGTCTAATAAAAAAAGCCGGGAAATTTCCCGGCTTCAGATGGCGTTCAGCTAAGTATTACTCGGCCTCTTTCACCGGTATTGCTTGTTTCTTCTGATGACTGACTTTGAAATAGTATCCCACCAACAGCAGTGCAATCCACACCAGCCCCACATACAAAGAGATGCGAGTGGTTGGGAACCAACCAATCAGGCCGATGATAAAGACTAAGAAAATGATCGCCAGTACCGAGGTAAAAGTACCGCCACGCAGCGGGAAATCCAGCGCTTTAATCTGATCTTTACTCAAGGAGCGGCGGAAACCAATCTGGGAAAACAGGATCATAATCCACACCCAGACAGTAGCGAAAGTCGCCAGCGACGCGATCACCAGAAAGACATTTTCAGGCATGATATAGTTCAAATACACTGCAATCAGCATAGCGAACATCATCACCAATACTGTAACCCACGGCACTCCGCGTTTGGAAATAGCGGCAAAGGCTTTGGGTGCATGGCCTTGTTCAGCCATCCCATTGAGCATACGCCCGACCCCAAACACATCACTGTTGATAGCGGATAATGATGCGGTGATAACCACGAAGTTCAGTATGCCGGCCGCCACTGTAATCCCCATATGCTGGAAGGTCAGAACAAATGGACTACCATTGGTACCCACCTGATTCCATGGGTAAATAGACATGATGACAAACAAAGTACCGACGTAGAACACCAAAATACGCCATGGTACTGAGTTGATTGCTTTTGGAATGGATTTTTTTGGATTCTCGGCTTCACCAGCAGTAATACCGATAATTTCAATACCGCCATAAGCAAACATTACCAGTTGCAATGACAAAATCATGCCGACAAAACCATTACTGAAGAAGCCGCCGTTAGTCCATAAATTATGAATGCCAGTCGGTTGCCCACCGTTACCAATACCCCAAATAATGATACCAATACCGGCCAGAATCATGATGATGATGGTGGCAACTTTAAAGAATGAGAACCAAAATTCCAACTCGCCGAATACTTTGACACTCATCATATTGATAGCGCCAATAATAAGGACAACACTCAGCACCCATACCCAGTGAGGCACATCGGGGAACCAGACGCCCATATAGATACCGAAAGCGGTCACATCCGCGATCGCAACAATCAGAATTTCAAAGCAATATGTCCAGCCAGTGATGTAACCCGCCATCGGCCCGAGGTAATCTTGGGCATAACGAGAGAAAGAACTGGCCTGCGGGTTATTGACTGACATTTCGCCCAAGGCACGCATGATGATAAATGCCACCACACCACCAATCAGGTATGCCAATAATACACTTGGCCCTGCCATTCTTATTGCATCAGCCGAACCATAGAATAAGCCCGTACCTATTGCTGATCCCAATGCCATAAAGCGGATATGGCGTGTCGTCAGGCCGCGTTTCAGCTTATTTTTGACTGGTAATTCCATCAACATTTTCCCGTCTTTTTTCAGCAAAAAGCCACGGGGATGAGCCGTGGCTAAAAATATCTTATAACTGTGCAGTTATTGCTTGGCAGCAACTTCCTGACGACAGCAGAGGCGATCGTACAACCCTACGACGACGAATACCAGCAGAGAAGGCGATAACCATGCCAGACCTTGTTCAGACAGCGGTAGGTGCTGGGTCCATTCCGGCAAGAAATGCGCAAATGTCGAGGCTTTTACCGCATCGAGAATCCCAAACAGCAAGCTGACCAACATCACAGGGGCCACAATACGCGAAGCATGATGCCACCAGCGCAAGGTGAAACTCATCAACACCAGCACGATGCATGGAGGATAAATTGCTGTCAGCACGGGGATAGAGACCTGAATCAGATGGCTCAGCCCCAGATTCGATACCATCATTGAGAAGATACCAAGAATAAAGACCAGTGCTCGATATGACAAAGGAAGGTACTGAGCAAAGAACTCAGCACAGGCGCAGGTCAGACCCACAGCCGTCACCATACAAGCGATGAAAATCAAAGCCGCTAGGAACACACTCCCCAACCCACCAAAAGTATGCTGAACATAAGCATGCAGCACCACGGCACCATTTTGTGCATCCGGTGTCAGGCTGCCACTACTGGAACCCAACTTAAACAGACTCAGGTAAACCAGCGTCAAACCGACACCGGCAATCAACCCGGCCCAAATGGTGTAACGTGTTAGTAAGCCGGAAGAAACCACACCACGCGAACGAGCAGCGTTGACAATAACAATACCAAAGACCAATGCGCCTAAAGTGTCCATGGTCAGATAACCATTAACGAAACCAGAGGAGAATGGCACTTGTTGGTAAGCGTCCGTTGCCGGAATCAATGGCCCAGCGGGCCAAATCAACGCAGCGATACCCAAGATAGCCAATGCCAAAATTTTCAGTGGTGCCAGAATATGCCCAACCGTATCCAACAAACGCCCCGGATACAGCGAAATCCCGATAACCAATGCGAAATAGACCACACTATAGATAAACAGCGGCAGTGGGCCATCCCCCGTCAGTGGGGCAATGCCGACTTCAAAGGACACAGTGGCAGTTCGTGGAGTCGCAAACAGTGGGCCCACCGCCAGATAACAGACGGTCGCCAGAACCAAGCCCGCGCCACGGCCAATTGGCGTGCTCAAAGCATCAATACCGCCGCCCACACGGGCAAGAGCAATCACCGTAATAACCGGTAATCCAACCGCAGTAATCAGAAAGCCCAGTGCGGCCCACCAAACATGTTCACCGGATTGTAAACCAACCATCGGTGGGAAGATGATGTTGCCCGCGCCAACGAATAAGGCAAAGGTCATAAAACCTAATGCCATAATATCTTTAGATGATAAACGATGACTCATAGTGGTGTGCGTTGCCTAGTTAAATGACCAAAAGAAAAAGTTCTCAGTTGTGGTCTTTCCGACGTGATCGAAACGATACAAAGCTCTGATAAACGCAAACTCCAGCGGTTAATAAGCAATCTATTTCGTCAGTATGCAGTGTTTTTGAAGTTATTTGCAGGTGGAATAGGCCAACAACGGCGGTAAGTAGACCGTTTATAGCGGAGAAAGGCAAGTCAGGATCACAAAAGCAGAGTCTTCATCCAGACAATCCCTCTAAACCAGTTAATCGTGCCAGCTTTAGAGAAATACACGCCATATGATTTGTATCATTTATAGCCAACCGTTAACAATTTAATGAGCAAAACCCAACGCTTCTCGGGTATGAGCCAGCATATCGGGGGGCAGCGGCAGGTAACCATCGTGTGTCACTCTTTTTTGCCCTTCAGGTGATAAAACCCGTGCCAAAAATGCCGCAGTCAAAGGTTCTAACGGCTGACCAGGTGCTTTATTGATGTAGATATACAGATAGCGCGACAAAGGATAGCGGCCATCTTTAACATTTTCGGCCGTCGGCATCACAAAATCCTGACCGTTAGCAGACAGTGATAATGGTTTAACCCCGCTATTACGAAAACCAATACTGGCATAACCCATACTATTTAATGAACCAGCGATGGCTTGCACCACGGATGCCGAACCGGGTAACTCATTGACATTATCCATAAAATCGCCATCGCACAGTACGCGATGTTTGAAAAAACCGTAGGTTCCAGAGGCTGAATTTCGGCTATAAAGTTGTAAGGAACGAGCGGCCCAGCCCTCTCCTAACCCCAATTCGCCAAAACGCACAATTCGACGAGGCTCTCCACAGCGGCGGTTCTGCGAAAAAATAGCATCAAGCTGAGATAAAGTAATTTTATTCAATGGGTTATCTTGATGAACAAAAACCACGAGTGCATCAACAGCAACAGGAACCGCAAGAGGGGGATAACCGTATCGTTGAGTAAATGCAGCGATTTCAGCAGCCTTCATTGGCCGGCTCATCGGACCAAGTTGAGCAGCCCCGGCAGCCAATGCCGCAGGGGCTGTAGAGGATCCCGCCGCTTGTATTTGCAGATTAACACCGGGGTAGTGATGATTAAAATCTTCCGCCCACAGCGACATCAAATTAGCCAAAGTGTCCGATCCGACACTGGAAAGATTGCCAGACAAGGTGTGGCTTGCCGCTACCGATGATGGCTGCTCCGCCACCGTAGGCGATACCACCGGTTGCGCCAATGCGCCATAACTCAGGCAGAGCATGGCATTCAACAGCGCCCATTTTCCCCATCTCATCAACTTGGTGCCCATGCAGTCTTAGGATTTGACTGCATTCTCGGTTAAAACCGTCGGAACAATCAACCGGTTCGGTAAGGTAAAAATAAATCGCGTACCCAAACCAATTTCACTGATAACATCCAAACGCGCGTCATGGTGGCTCAGTGCGTGTTTCACAATAGCCAACCCCAACCCACTCCCGCCAGTTTGTCTTGAGCGAGCTTTGTCCACCCGATAAAAGCGCTCAGTCAGGCGCGGAACATGCTCAGGAGCAATCCCTGGCCCATTGTCGCTGACCTGAAATTGCGCTCCTTGTGGTGTTTGCTGCCAGCACACCTCAATTTTTGTGCCTTCAGGGGTATGATTAACCGCGTTATAAACCAGATTAGAGACCGCACTGCGCAATTGATCTTCGTTACCAAAAACCTTCAGTTGCTCATTGATACGGAAAGTAATCTCATGACGCCCATTACTCAGTGCCTGAACCTCGTGCTGCAACACTTTCAACATACGCGGAATATCGACCTGCTCATTCATATCCACGTTAGGTGCGGCCTCAATGCGTGATAGCGTCAACAGTTGCTTTACCAACCCATCCATTCGCTTGGTCTGCTCTTGCATGGTTCCTAGCGCTTTTTCGCGTAATGGGCCAGACAATTCCTGGTCATGCATCATTTCCAGATACCCTTGTAACACCGTCAGTGGTGTACGCAGCTCATGACTGACATTGGCGAAGAAATTACGCCGCGCCCCTTCCAATTGACGCATTTGCGTGACATCTCGCGCCACCATAAGTAATTGCCCTTCAGAGTAGGGCATCACACGGAACTCCACGTAATGACCATTATTCAATTGCAGGGTTAGTGGGCGAGAAAACTCTTGTTGCTGTAGATACTGACTGAATTCTGGATAACGTAATAAGTTGAGAATATGTTGACCGTTATCTTCCGGCCAACGAAAACACAATAATTTCTGGGCCAGACCATTACACCAAAAAATATTACCGTCGATCGTAGTCATCACCACAGCATCAGGTAATGATTCAGCACCACTGCGAAAGCGCTTGATAAGCAATGCTAATTCGCGACGCCTCCGGCGATTACGCAGTTGCATCTGGTACAAGCCATAAAATAAAGGTTCCCAACTCCAACGCCCGGCGGGTGGCGTCATGCTGCGGTCTAACCACAGCCAGTGAGATAATTTGAGTTGGTTATAGAAATTCCAGATTAAAGCGGCGAGCACTGAAAGCAGTAATAGCCAAGGGAGATACCCAATAAAGGCACCTAACAATAATGCAGGTAAACAAAAAATAGCCAGCTCTAAAGCCAGCGTTTTCCACGATAAACGTTCTAACACAACGAATTCTCCGGCACTGAAAACTCAGTAGCGCGTTGAGAAACGATATCCAGTTCCCCGGACGGTTTGTACCATTTTGTCATGACCATCAATTTCAAGCGCCTTACGTAACCGACGAATATGCACATCAACAGTGCGATCTTCTACATAAACGTTAGTGCCCCAGACATAATTAAGCAACTGCTCACGGCTGTACACACGCTCTGGATGGGTCATAAAAAAGTGCAGCAATTTAAACTCTGTAGGCCCCATATCTAGCGCTTGCTCGTTAGCCATAACCCGATGTGAGGAGGGGTCAAGACTCAATCCTTGCATTTCAATAACTTCTTCTACTGCCATTGGCGATATCCGGCGCATGACTGCTTTAATTCGTGCCACCAGCTCTTTTGGCGAAAAAGGCTTGGTAATATAATCATCCGCCCCTACTTCCAAACCACGAACACGGTCTTCTTCTTCGCCACGAGCGGTCAGCATCATCACAGGAATATCACGTGTCAGTGCTTCACGTTTCATATGCTTGATAAACTGGATGCCCGAACCACCAGGCAACATCCAGTCTAGCAACACCAAATCAGGGAAAGGTTCCGACAAACCCGCCACTGCGCTGTCATAATCTTCGGCTTCTAACGGTTGGTAGCCATTCTGTTCCAACACAAAGCACACCATCTCACGGATTGGTGCTTCATCTTCCACCACAAGTATGCGTCTTGCCATCATCAATCCTGCCAGTAAGTTAGTGGTCACTATGTTATGCCGCGAGCCATTATGCGTCAGTTTTGTGACATTTTTATGAAAAACATCACGCTCTCGTGAGCAATAAGCATAGTGATTAATTTCATGTTAATTGCAAAATACAGCACTCAAGTTTGCGAAGCGCCTCGGAGATTTTCGCCATCACCTTTTTTTAGCCGAGACATCCGGCGAACAGCGTTTATAATCAGCGCCATTCGATGAGAGATAACCTGCCATAGCGGGAGATTTATGCGCATTATTCATACCTCTGACTGGCATTTGGGCCAGCATTTCTTCACCAAAAGCCGTGCAGCCGAACACCAGGCATTTCTGCATTGGCTTATTGAGCAGATCGAAGAAAATCAGGTGGATGCGCTGATTGTTGCCGGTGATATATTTGATACAGGTTCTCCTCCCAGCTATGCCCGTGAGCTATATAACCGTTTTGTAGTCGAACTCCAACCCACAGGGTGCCAATTAGTCGTGCTGGGGGGGAATCACGATTCAGTATCAACACTCAATGAATCTCGGGGTTTGCTTTCCTATTTAAATACCACGGTAATATCCTGCGCCAGCAACCAACTGGAGCAACAAATCATTATCTTGAAAGATCGCCAACATCAGCCTGCCGCGTTGCTATGCGCTATTCCTTTCTTGCGTCCTCGAGATTTAGTAACCAGCCAAGCTGGTGAATCTGGCGGACAAAAACAGTTAGCGTTGCAAGAAGCCATTGCTAATCATTATCACGCGCTCTATCAGCAAGCAGTTGAACTGCGAACGAAGCTCAGCCTATCTTTACCTATTATTGCTACTGGCCACTTAACCACGGTAGGCGTGACCACAAGTGATTCAGTTCGTGATATTTACATCGGGACATTGGATGCCTTCCCTGCACACGCTTTCCCACCAGCCGATTACATTGCTTTGGGCCATATTCATCGCGCCCAACAGGTCGCAAAAACCGAGCATATTCGTTACAGCGGCTCGCCAATAGCCTTGAGCTTTGACGAGTTAAGCAAAGAAAAAAGTGTCTATCTGGTGGAGTTTAAGCAGCAGGTCCTGTCATCAGTAACCCCGCTGTTTATTCCACAATTTCAACCAATGCAGCTAATTAAAGGCGATTTACAACAAATAGAGCATCAACTGGCTAAATTTACTGACCATCAGGGGTTGCCGGTATGGCTAGATATCGAAGTTGCCACTCAAGACTACCTCACTGATATTCAAAGACGAATTCAGGCTCTTGCCGCAGACCTCCCTGTTGAAGTGGTGCTATTGCGCCGCAGTAAGGAACAACGAAATAGCAGTATTGAGCGACAGGAAAAAGAGACCCTCAATGAACTAAGTGTTTCCGATGTATTTGAACGTAGACTCGCGTTGGAGATAGACCTCGCCGAACCTCGCCAACAGCGTATGCGCCAGATGTTCAATCAGGTTGTTGAAGACATTACACAAGATAAAGATGCAGCAGAGGAGCAATCCGCATGAGGATTTTAAGCCTGCGCCTGAAAAACATTAATTCTCTGCAAGGAGAGTGGAAAATAGATTTCACTGCAGAGCCTTTCGCCAGCAACGGGTTATTCGCCATCACTGGCCCCACCGGAGCAGGTAAAACCACTCTGCTGGATGCAATTTGCCTTGCGCTATACCACCAGACTCCGCGCCTGACGGTCACGCCAAGTCATAATGAGTTGATGACACGCCACACTGCAGAGTCACTGGCTGAAGTTGAGTTTGAAGTACAAAATATCCGTTATCGCGCATTCTGGAGCCAGCGCCGCGCTAAAAATAGCCCGGAAGGAAATCTACAAGCCCCCAAAGTTGAGCTGGCACTTTGCGAAGACGGCAAAATTCTGGCTGATAAAGTGCGTGATAAACTGGATATGATTGCAGCAATCACTGGGCTGGATTTTGGCCGGTTTACCAAATCCATGATGCTATCACAAGGGCAATTTGCCGCTTTTCTCAATGCCGACGCCAATGACCGCGCTGAATTATTAGAAGAATTAACCGGTACTGATATCTATGGGCGCTTATCTGAGTATGTATTTGAACAACATAAGCAAGCCAAAATTTCGTTAGATGCCTTACACCAGCGCGCCAGTGGCATTGAACTACTCAATGAAGAACAGCGCTTAGAACTGACCCAACAATTAGACGCTCTGAGTGAACAAGAAAAGCAACTCACTTTAGATCAACGGGTAAATCAGAACCACATAAACTGGCTAACAGGTTGGCAACAGCAGCAAAAAAACTTGCTCGAATATCAACAGCAACAAAAGCTCATTGAGCAAGAATACCAACAAGCTCAACCTGAATTACAGCGGCTCGCTCGTAGTGAGCCCGCGGAGAAATTGCGCCCTTTACTACACGAATGCTCACGTAGCTTGCAAGATTTACAACAATTACAACAACGCATGGCTACGCTGACCCAACAGCAGCATCAACTTCAAACGCAACTGACTCCGTTAGCTCTGGCTCTGGAAAAAGCCAACCTTGCTCGCCAACAACAAACCACCAGGCAATATGAACAAGAAACGCTGATCGAACAAAAAGTGGTTCCACTGGATAACCTTGTTGTTCAGCAACAGCATTTATTAGCGCAATTTGCCACACAGTTGCAGCAATTGCGTGGTAAAGAAAAACAAAGCAGACAACAACTCGAACTTAATGAACAGCAGTTGCGGCAAACTCATCAGCGCCTGCAACAACTTTCCGAATATTCGCACCAACATGCACATCATCAGCACTGGGAAAAAAGCCTTCCTTTGTGGCGTGAACAGTTTCGCCAATTGCAAACGCAACAACGACTATCAGTTGAAAGCGAGCAACAATTACAACAACAGGTCACATTGCTCAACGCATTACAGCAGCAAATTGCCACACTGAATGAACAAGATAAGCAGCAACAAACGGCATTAGTACAAGCTAATTTGCAGGCAGGTAGCATCCAGCAACAACTCTCGGCACTTGAACAATCCCAACCTTCTACACAATTACGCCAACAGTTGAATGAACTTCAGCAACAACGATCAGTGAGACAACAATTAGCCGCGTTATCACCCTTGGCGCAGCAAGTTCAGGCGCAACACGATAAGCAGCAGCAGCAATTTGCTCACCAACAGCAACAGCTAGCAATACTGGAAAAACAGTTAGCGGAAAAACGTCAGTTATACAAACAACAAAAACAACATCTGACGGATTTGGAATCCCTACTGGATCGCGAAAATCAGATAGTTCGACTCGAGGCAGAAAGAGCCAAACTGCAACCGGGAGAAGCATGCCCATTGTGTGGCGCATTGGATCACCCAGCAGTGACTAAATATCAGACGGTAAAACCCTCTGAAACTGCCCAACGTGTTGATAAACAGCGTCAATACGTTGAGAAATTATCGACGGAAGGTTCCGAACTCAGTGCTCAGACTCAAAGCCTGCTTCAGCAACTTCAACACCTAGAGCAAGAGTTACAGCACAGCAAGCAACAGCTGGCCGATTATCAACAGCGCTGGCAAATGTGGATAAAACCACTGGCACTGACATTGGCATTAAATGACACGGCAGCCTTATCAGCTTGGCTGGAGCAACAAGAACAATCAGAACAAACCTGCCAGCAAAAACTTGCCGAATATGAAAAACTGAATCAAGCATATCAACAAGCTAAAGATATACTTGCTCACGTAGAACAGCAGCAACAAAAACATCAACAACAGCTGGCACTCGTCACTCAACGTCAACAAGATACCCAGCAATCTCACCAACAATTGTTGGTACAACATCAGCGTCAACAAAACGACCTGGCGAGAATGCGCCAAGATTTCGATACTGCTTTAGCTGCATTTTCGCTGTCGATACCAGAAGCCGACCAGCAACAAAGTTGGTTAGCTCAAAGAGAAGAAGAAAATCAACGCTGGCACCAGCACCAGCAAGAACAACAACAGCTGGAAATTGGGCAAAAAGCACTGGAAACACAGATTGAAAATGAGCGCCGCTATTTACAAGAATATGTCGATCAGTTAGCTGCCATTAATCAACAACAGCAACAAGCTGAAACCCTACTACAACAACAAAGTCAGCAACGCCAAGCCCTGTTTGGTAACAACAGCGTTACCGAGGTACGCCAGTTATTACGTCAGCAACAGCAACAAGCTGAATTGGCGCAGCAGAATGCCGCACAGGCTCTGCAACAAGCACAATCTCAGCTTAACTTACTCTCGGGTGAACTGGCGGGATTAGAACAACAACATCAACAAAATCAGCAGCGCGCAACAACTGCCCAAACTGAACTGCAACAGGCGCTAGTCAGCAGTGAATTTGCTGATAAAGAAGCATTAGCCGCAGCATTATTGAGTGAAGAAGAAAGACAGCGTTTGCAGCAGTTGAAACAGCTGCTGAATGAACGTCAACAACAAGCCAATATCCGCCAGCAACAAGCCAATGAAGCCTTGGAGCAATATAGACAATCTTGCCCAGAGGGCGTCTCGCAGACCTCTGAATTGGCCATATTGCAGCAGCAATCAGAACAGTTACTGGCACAATTAAAAGCCACTACATTGCGACAAGGTGAATTACGTAATCAGCTAGAAACAGACGCCACTCGTCGTAGCAACCAACATGCTCTATTTGAACAAATTGAACGTAGCCAGCAGCAATATGATGATTGGAGTTATCTCAATCACTTAATTGGCTCCAAAGAGGGTGATAAATTCCGTAAATTCGCTCAGGGCTTAACACTTGACCATCTGGTTTATCTGGCCAATAACCAACTTAGTCGCTTGCATGGCCGCTATCAATTGCAACGCAAAACCAGTGATGCTCTGGAGCTACAAGTAGTCGATACTTGGCAAGCAGATGCAATCCGCGATACCCGCACTCTGTCAGGAGGAGAAAGCTTTTTGGTCAGCTTGGCTCTGGCTTTGGCACTATCCGATTTGGTCAGCCATAAAACCAGTATTGACTCACTGTTCCTCGACGAAGGCTTCGGTACATTGGATGCAGAAACACTGGATACGGCACTGGATGCACTGGATAGCCTGAATGCGTCCGGTAAAACCATTGGAGTTATCAGCCATGTCGAAGCCATGAAAGACCGAATTCCGGTGCAGATTAAAGTCAAAAAAGTCAATGGACTGGGTGTCAGTCGTCTGGATAATCTTTTTAAGATCAGTGACTAAACACCCCGCGCGCCTCAATAGCAACGCTATTCCCCAATGCCATTGGCGTTACAGCTAGGCAGCAAACAAACGCATCCCGATGAGCTTACATCAGTAAGTGATTCGGGTAAGTGAGTGCAGCTAACAACGCTGCCCCCGTCAAGGGCAACGCTATTCCCCAATGTCATTGGCGTTACAGCTAGGCAGCAAACGAATGCATCCCGATGAGCTTACATCAGTAAGTGATTCGGGTAAGTGAGTGCAGCTAACAACGCTGCCCCCGTCAAGGGCAACGCTATTCCCCAATGTCATTGGCGTTACAGCTAGGCAGCAAACGAATGCATCCCGATGAGCTTACATCAGTAAGTGATTCGGGTAAGTGAGTGCAGCTAACAACGCTGCCCCCGTCAAGGGCAACGCTATTCCCCAATGTCATTAGCGTTACAGCTAGGCAGCAAACGAATGCATCCCGATGAGCTTACATCAGTAAGTGATTCGGGTAAGTGAGTGCAGCTAACAACGCTGTAGCGTCAAGGACGAAGGGGAATAGTAGGCCACAACCAAGCCGCACCACGCACCCCACTCGAATCCCCATGCAATGCTTTACGGATAGGCGTCTGGCACTCGCCGCCAAATACCCAAGGGCTGATTAAAGCGGGCAATGTTTTATACAGGCGGTCGACATTGCTCATTCCTCCGCCTAACACCACCACATCGGGATCAAACAGATTGATAACATGGGCCAGCGACTTAGCCAAACGCTGTTCATAATGACCCATGGCTTGTTCAGCTATAGCATCCCCTTGCTCTACCAAGGTGATAATCTCGTGTCCTTTAAGGGGGTTACCACTCAGACGAAAGTAATCAGTGGCAAAGCCAGTACCAGAGACAAAGGTTTCAATGCAGCCTTTTTTGCCACAATAGCAAGCCACTTCCTGTTGATATTGCCGCTCCTCGTCATTCTGCCACGGTAACGGGTTATGCCCCCATTCACCGGCAATACCATTACCTCCGGCGTGCACTCGCCCATTAATTGCAATCCCAGAGCCACAGCCTGTACCGATAATGGCTGCAAACACCAGATGCTTTCCAGCACCGGCACCATCAGTCGCCTCAGAAACGGCAAGGCAGTTAGCATCATTAGCCAAACGCACCGGGCGTGTGAGCAGCCCTGACAGATCTTTATCGACAACCTGACCATTTAGCCAGACAGAATTGGCATTTTTTACCTTCCCGGTAAATGGGGAGAGTGTGCCAGGAATTCCCACCCCCACGCTACCCTGCTCTCCAGTAGCGTGTTCAGCATCGGCAACTAAAGCGGCAATCGCCTGCAATGTTTCTTGGTAATTATGACGGGGAGTATCGACCCGTTTACGGAAAAGTTCCTGTCCATCATTGGCTAAAGCAATAACCTCTATTTTGGTGCCACCTAAATCTATACCAATGCGCATGGTGCTTCACCTCATTGACAGGGTTGTTCTCTATTTTATTAATAAAAATTGTTATTAATACCTCAGTATTAGCAATAAATCCGTTTCTGGCTGAAAACGCTACCAATCAAAGGCTCTAACAATAATAAGAATCCTATCATTCAGTTTGGACAATACCGCGCCGTGGCACAATCTTTGTCACCGGCAATTTTGTACTTTGTGCGATGTGAATCTCTTCAGACAGAAATAATGTTCAACGAATTACCGACTGACTCTGTTTTTTCTTATTCTTTTTACTAGGGGCCGACGCCTCAATTCGTTATCATGCCGCCCTGCGTTTGATTAACTCGCGCGCTCCAAGCGCGCCCGAGCCAGGGATAACACTATGCTGTGGTTTAAGAATTTAATGGTTTACCGTTTGAGCCGGGAAGTTTCACTGTCTGCGGATGAAATGGAGAAACAGTTAAGCGCCCTCAGTTTCACGCCATGTGGCAGCCAAGATATGGCCAAAACCGGTTGGGTCTCACCAATGGGTTCACACAGTGATGCATTAACCCATACAGTTAATGGTCAAATTGTCATTTGTGCGCGTAAAGAAGAGAAAATCTTGCCATCCCCCGTGATTAAGCAAGAGTTGCAGGCCAAAATTGAGCGGTTGGAAGGTGAACAACACCGCAAACTAAAAAAAACTGAGAAAGACTCATTAAAAGATGAAGTTTTGCATAGTTTATTGCCACGGGCATTCAGTCGTTTTAACCAAACGTTTTTGTGGATTGATACCGTCAATGGCCTGATTATGGTGGATGCCGCCAGCGCCAAACGAGCCGAAGACACCTTAGCGCTACTGCGTAAAAGTTTGGGTTCTTTGCCTGTCGTGCCGCTGACATTAGAAAATCCAATTGAACTAACGCTAACTGAATGGGTACGCAGTAAAGAATTACCAGCCGGTTTTGCGTTAATGGATGAAGCTGAATTAAAAGCTATTTTGGAAGAAGGTGGCGTGATCCGCTGTAAGAAGCAGGATCTGTTCAGTGATGAAATTGCAGTACATATAGAAGCTGGCAAGCTGGTCACCAAATTAGCACTCGATTGGCAAGAGCGCATTCAGTTGGTACTGTCCGATGATGGCTCGCTAAAACGCCTAAAATTCTCTGACACTCTGCGCGAGCAGAACGAAGATATTGATAGGGAAGACTTTGCACAGCGTTTTGATGCGGATTTTATTCTGATGACGAGTGAATTAGCGGCTCTGATAAAAAACCTGATTGAAGCTTTAGGTGGCGAAGCACAGCACTAATACGCATCACATCAAAAAAACGTATCGCCCTCTCTGGCATGGAGAGGGCGGAATTCAAAGAAGAAATTAGCTTAAATATTTACATAAATAAGAAGATGCTTCAGCAACCTGCAGATTAAATTCACTTTCCCCCGGGATATAGAAAGTTTCACCCGGCTTGAAGACCTCCCAACCCGCAGAACCAGGAATCAGTACTTTTAAGCTACCGGTGATGACGGTCATTTCTTCCGCTTTAGCGGTACTGAACGTGTACTCGCCTTTCTCCATCACCCCAACGCTAGCTTGCCCAATGCTGTCACTGTCAAAACCAATAGATTTCACTTTCCCGGTAAAATACTCATTAAATTTCAGCATAGTTTTGCACCCGCGTCTTAATCAAAATTGAGCTTTCATATTAGAGTCTCTGTAAACGCTCTGTCACTGATTATTATGGTGAAATGGGATCATCTAACAAAGTTACGAAGAAAGCGTACACTTTGCGACCAAAAGGCACTTTTTTCTATACCTGAAAAGGGATGATTTGAATAAAACGAACCACCTTCACAGCAAAGGTGAAGGTCCACTGGCGGGAAATGAGAGGAATATTAGAGATTACGTAAAATATACAATGCGAGCGAAGTTTCAAAAACGACAATCAATATTGACCAGAAAGCTGGCATAAAATTAGTGTGTTGTTGGATAAAAGATTTGAAGATTTTCATCGGCCCGCCTTGAATGGCCTTGCCTTGAGTGGCATTAACTAACGTAAATGATTTACGTCAAAATGATTCCGTAGGTGATAATTATACGCTTCGTACAATTATCAGGCAATCAGATGGGCTAAATATTCATCCTACAAATAGCAGCTATGACTACTTCACTTTTTCATCGGCTAAAATCTGTAAAATTTGTTCAACAACGTCTTCGGGTGGCTGAGTGGCATCCAGCACATGGTGAGCAACGTCTTGGTATAACGCTTCCCGACTGGCCAGCACATCCAACATTTCCTCAACGATCGGTTTACCTGTCAGACTTGGGCGTTGGGCATCTTCTGGATCTTCGGTTAACCGTTCAGCCAGCACATCAGCAGAGGCTCGCAAATAAATGACTATTCCATGATTACGCATAAATGCACGATTTTCATGAGACAACACCGCCCCCCCTCCCGTCGCCACTACCGTTTTAGCTGCGGTTACGGTTTGTAGGGCAATACTTTCTCGCAGACGAAAACCATCCCATCCTTCGCGTGCGACAATCTCGGCAACACTCGACTGCAATGTTTGCTGCATAAACAAGTCTGTATCAATAAACCGATATTTCAACGCCAGTGCCAACGCTTTCCCTATTGTTGTTTTACCCGCACCACGCGCACCTACCATGAAGATAGCCTGTGTCATTACTTGAAAGTCCTTTAGTATCAACTTCTTAGGATAAATTCTCGGCATCAAAAAACCAGTAACTCGTGTTAACCGGTTAAACAGGATTCACACTCAGCTCTACGCTGTAGATGCAAATCATACCTATAATTGAGAGTAGTGCAAACTTTACAGCACCGTAAAATTAACGATACACCAAGAATGAATAATATTACACAACCACCCGACATGCAGCATTAATTCACATCGGGTGATAACCCTAATTAGAAATCAACACTGGCACGCAGAACAAACTGTCAGGGTTCTCCCACAGCAACCCGCAAATTTCCCCCACTAGAAGGATAATATGTTTTATCAAAGAAGTTTTTCACATTAAGCTGCCATTTCACCTGATAATTATTAATGGGTAGCGAATATGAAATAAATGCATCAGCTACTGTGTAATCATCTAAAGTAAAACTGTTTGCCGCATCACCGGCACGACGACCAACATAACGCACACCCGCCCCTATTCGCAGATAGTCACCACCTTGCCAACCAGTAGAACCCAGTGCTTGTGTTAGGAATAAAGAGGCGCTATTACGAGCGACGTTAGCCATCTGATTACCTTTATTATCAGGATCTTCCGTTACTCTAGCATCTGTATAAGCATAGCTGGCTATCGCACTTAGGTTATCGGTTAACTGCCCTGCCACATCTAACTCAACACCCTGAGAGCGCACACGACCCGCAGTACGGGTGATGGTTTCACCATTGACCAATTCATTAACCATGACATTACGCTTTGCAATATCAAACAGCGCCAATGTACCAGTAACGCCATTAACTAATTCGACTTTGCTACCTATTTCCCAAGATTGTCCCTGCTCCGGTGGCAAAGAATCTATCTGTGTCGCAATAGAGGAATTGGGTTTAAAAGACTCACTGTAGCTGCCGTAAAAAGAAAGCTCGGGTGTTAATTTATAGACCACCCCAGTACGTGGTATCAATTTACTGTCTGAAGTGTCGGTATTGGTGATAAAAGGCCGGCCTTTACCCGCAAAAACATCAAAATGATCGTAACGTAAACCTGCCAGTATCAACCATTTATCCGTCAGTTCAATTGAGTCCTGCATAAACCAGCCGTAACTTTTCAGATTCTCACGCTGGTCACTGTCCTTCGCGCTGACAGCCGTTGAGATTGGCATCAAACCATATATTGGATGGTAGATATTGAAATTCGAGTTCTTTTTACCACGAATCATATCACCACGATATGTACGGTTATCCTCATAATCAAAACCAAATAACATCTGATGACCCATTCCACCCAGATCAAGATCACCATTCAGCGTCATCTGTACCGCTTGGGCACGACTCACTGCACTGGCGGTGGAATCAGCCTGCCGACTCAATACACCGGTCACCGGATCAAGTAGCAATGCTCGAGCCTGATTATCGCTATACCGATTACGGTTATAAGCGTATGTCAGTGAGCTTTTCCAACTATCATTGAGCACCTGATCAATTTGCAGAGTGATATTATCCTGATCACCCCGAGTGGCATTGTAGGCCTCATCAAAGCGGCGAACTCTCGGGGTATCAACCGGCTTGCCCGTACGACTATCAATAATGGTGCCGCGATCAAAAGGAGTGAGATAATCCATATGCTCATAAGCAACGCGTACTGTGGTTGTTTCACCAAACCACATGATTGAGGGTGCCACTACAGTTTGACGATTACGACCAAAATTGCGCCAGTAGTCCGTTTCATCGTGATCAACAATCATTCGATAAGCGAAACCCGATTGGCCTAATGGGCCTGTGACGTCCAACTGGCCACCGCCCCCTTTGAAGCTGCTGCCCCAACCTTCAATATGAGTTTGCTGCACGAGTTGTGGTTTCTTGGTAATGATATTGATTACCCCACCAGGCTCTCCCATGCCATATAGCATTGATGCCGGGCCTTTAAAAACCTCAACCCTTTCAGTGGTCGGGGTAAAATTACGAGCCTGTACCGAGCGGACACCGTCACGCAAAATTGAGCCATCACGATTATCACCAAACCCACGTTTCATCACAGCATCTTGAGTGCCACCCAATGTATTCGATTGCGTAATCCCACTGACATTATATAAAGCTTCATCAATATTTCTTACCGCCTGATCGCGTAATACTTGCCGTGGTACCACATTCACTGCCTGTGGCACATTCAACAGATTGGTATTAGTACGAGTTCCTGTTACCGAAGTTGTCGGTTGGTAGCTTTGTGTGTCAGCTTCGCGCTGCTGGCCAATGACAACGATTTTGGTTCTTTCTTCATTATTCTCATCTGCCGTAAGATTTTCTGCAGCATGGGCTACCGCCCCTATTGCAAGCATAGGAAGGCTGCACCAGTAAACATGCTGGTGCTTAATTATTTTCATTTTTAAACTGACTCCAATAAATCCCTGAAAAAGGTAACGGCAAAAATTGTTGATATAATTGTTGGAAAGTGTGCTGCGGATTAATATCGGCGAAGAGGTCTGGATAAAACGCCTTAGCGAACATTTCTACGGCTACGACGTGATAAGGACTAAGATAAAAATTGTGCCAAATACTGTAGGCTCGTCCGTGGGTCACGGCATCAAGATGAACAAGAATGGGTTGTCCGGATAACACTTGCTGGAAGCTATGTTGCGCTTGTTCCATATTAACTTGCGGGCCCAGTTGCAAACTGGAGAAGCGCTTGCCTACCGGCCCAGCCATGCCAGTAGCGATATAAATATCTGGATTCGCTTGCAGCACATTCTCTGGATTTAGCTCACCGTAAACGGTATTAATGCGCGAAGCAGCAATATTGTCTCCCCCAGCAAACGCAATAAGATCGCCGAGATTACCTTTCGAGGCCGTGGTGCAGCAGCTCTCCCGCCGCCCAAGGTGCAAATGCAACATAACGGTCGGTTTTCGCCCCTGATATTTTGCCAAACGTTGTTGGATCAGCTGCATATGTTGCTGGTAAAAATTGATAAATTTCTCAGCACGAACCTGACGATTAAGCACTTCGCCTAGCAATTTGATACTGGGTACTGTGTGGCTGAGCAGATCAACCCGCAAATCGACATAAATAACCGGAATACCGGCTTTTGTTAAATCTGCCAGTGTTCCATCATCATCTTCTGCACGAGCAAACCGTGGCAAAATAATGAGATCAGGTTGTAATTGGATGAGCCGCTCGACGTTTATCTGCCGAATATTCCCACTACCAATGATTGGAATCTGAGCGATTGCAGGGAATTTTTGTGTATAAAGTTGCCAACTTTGCGCATCAAAACGTTCAAGGTCAGCGGGCCAACCAATCACACGCTGTGCTGGGTTTCCTGGTTCTAGTAATGCCAACGTATATAACATCCGGCTTTCCCCCAGAATGATACGTTGCGGATTATCTGGCACCGCCACCTGACGCCCTAAAATATCTGTGACATTCTTAGCTAACCCGTTTAAAGAAACAGCTAACAGACAAAAAGCCAAGAGAGCTTGAAAATAGCGCATGTACTTCACATAATCAGAAAAAAATAGTCGCGCATGATAATCATTATCATTGAGGTTTTCAATAAAATTGGCTAGGCATTTGAAAAAGAGCGAGAGGTTTCAGGCAGGAATGTATAAGCCTTCTTTGGCGGTATCAAATTGCGCTTTTCGCCTGATAATCCTCTGACAAGCCAGAGGATTAAGATGCGGTTAACTGAGAATATGAGCCTCTAACGAGGCTGGCAAATATAGACTAACGCGGGGGGAAAATTACGTACGACACGGATTTTTTTCCACGTAAAGTAGCGAGATAATAAAGGTTCAGAAAGATGACTGTATTGAAATAAAACCAAAACACCATTATTTACACGTAAGCGCTGCTGGGCCTGTTGCAATATCTTAATACTTATCTTGGTCGGGATGGATAACAGTGGCAGACAACAAAAAACGACATCGTAATTTTCATCCAACTGTTCAGCTGATCGAAAAACCACCTGCAAACGTGAATCCTCAAGCTGGTGCAATGCATGCACAAAATGTGGCTGAATCTCATAAGCTTGCAAGCGGGAATTTACTGACATGTGCGACAAAATACGCTTTGTCAGCACACCGTCAGCCGCGCCTAATTCAGCTATATTAAGATCTTGTTTCCAATCCACCTGATTCAACATCGCCTGACACAACCAAGGCGACGAAGGAGCTAATGTACCAACAGTACGGGGTGAGGCAATAAAACGCTGTAAATAAGAAAACTGACTTTTAAAATTACGCCTAACAGTGTTTAACATAGCCGCTCCTCGAAAACCCGGATGGACTACAATAACACCTTATATTCCTGAAGTTATCATTAAGATTGCTCTAAGAGTTAATTATTTTCGGTAGCAAAATTGAAAAAAACAACCATATGAATACCCGCAATATTAAAATAATAAAACGCAATATAACAATCACCTACTATTGTCATATTGCGTTTGTAATCAAGCCCCATACTGTATCTAACTATTTCATTCATTGTCATTTATTGTGACGAATTAATGATAGATCTCTGCACTAGCACTGTAATTACTCGAATCGCCAGGGTTACTTATACCAATGACTCGGTAATGATTCGCGCCATCAGCTGCAGCTTTAGCACTTAGCGCTGATTCGACATCCATTGGAGAACCACTCACATTGGAAAGAGTAATCACCCCCATACTTTGTAACTTAGTCGCTTGTTCCGGACTAACTTCTTGTGCTGCCATTGTGGCAAACGAAGCGGCAGCAATAAGTGCAGCAGCGATGACAGGTAATAGTTTCATAATATGCTCCAACTGACAGGTTATAGATAATGTCTTTGTGAAGTTAATTATGAGCGGGGCAGTGCAAGGGGACGTAATGCTATGTAAAGAAAATCAATCATTGTGACGATAATAAGGAGGAAATAAATTAATATATGTCACAAGAAAAAACGCATAGAAAATACCAAATGAAGGACGGCGATATATTAACACCGTCGCCCACATAAACAAATACTCAGTTACGCTTTGCAACAATCATCATAATATCGCTGGTAAATGAACCATCAGCTTGAATCGCAAAATGATTAATCACACTGTCAGATGCGCATTTTTGTAGTTCCCGAATAGCCGTCGCGAAATAGGTTGGTGTGCGCATTCTGGCAATCCAGCTACTGAACTCCAAATATAATTTATCGGAGGTCACTTCATTAATGATCAATCCAGCTTCGGTAAACAGCGCTAACCATTCGCCAGGAGAGTAGTTACGAACATGTGAGGTATCACGTAAAACCTCCACCGTCTGTAAATAAATATCTAACACCGGATGGCCGGGAGAAATAACATCCATAAAAATAACTTTGCCACCAGGGCGCAATACCCGCTTAACCTCACGCAAAGCTTGTCCAACATCATGCCAGTGATGGGCTGAATATCGGCTAATAACAATATCAAAACTCTGGTCATCAAAGGGCAATGATTCTGCCAGCCCTTGTTTTACCTCTATATTAGTCAGCCCTTTATCCGATGCAGCCTGACTCACCACATTCAACATTTGTGCTGAAAGATCATAGGAAACCACTGACTTGACTACCGTCGCCGCTGTAAAACTGGCATGTCCAGCACCACATCCAAGATCAAGTAAACGGGCATCTCCATGAGGTTGCAGTAGTGTCGTCAGGCGCTGTAAATCTTTACCTTGGGCATGAACCGCACTAGTCAAATAAGCATTGGCTTGATCACCAAACTGCCTTTCAACTGCATCTTGATGGCTATTTTGTATTGTCATTACGTCCCCGTTTATCGTTAACCTTCTGATTGACTTTATATTCTTATTTCCTACAAAGCGTTACTATGTTTACCTCAGACTCAATTCACTCTATAGCAATTAACGCTATGGATAGACTGTATTATCACAATAGCGTAATTTCATTAAGGAAAACATCATGGTAACACTCCGAACAATGCGGACTGAGGAGCTTAACGGTTATCGGAATTTATTTATCACTGAATATGCACAAGATTTATCATCAAATAATGGCTATAGCGCAGAGCAGGCCCTAAGCCATGCGGCAAACAGCTTTGATAACTATCTACCAGAGGGGGTTAATAGTCCTCATGACCATCTCTATTGTATCGAAAACACAGAAAATACCGGCCATGAAGAACAGCTTGTAGGCTATTTATGGTTTGGCTTGGGTAAAAATGATAGTGCAGCCTTTATTAAGGATTTCTATGTACTACCGGAGTATCAACGAAAAGGTTATGGCTCATCATCATTGCTAGAATTGGAAAAGCTGTTAGTTGCACAGGGGATATTCGAGATAAAGCTAAGGGTTGCGGCCGATAATCCACGAGCCAAAAGATTGTATGAGCAAATGGCATTTGTGGTAACTGGATTTAATATGTCTAAATCACTTAAATCAACGAACAACACATAATAGAGATGAGGGCAATATCAACTACGCGCTTGCAGACAGCAAACGGAAATAGAGAATGGACTGGAAATTGGACGAACAGTTCACCAAGTGCTTTACGTACTGTTCTTCTAAATATATCAGTCTCATCGGCGTATGAGTTTCGGATTAAACCATTTTATCATCGCCCATCTGTTGCAACTGATTTTTGTAGGATTTCACTTTCTGGCGTTTCTTCATCCAGATTGAGAATGACACTACAAAAATCCCACCGGCTAATGTTAGTACGCCCAATTCATGCTGATAAAACAGCATAATAACAAAATAGACTGCAGAAATAATCGCTACCCATTTAGCCGAATGACCAATAGAGCTTTTCTCATCAGTCAAACGGCGGATACTCTCTTCCTCGCTGATCCCCATGCTTAGTCCTCCTTAGTGACAAGCTTATAATATTGGGCCAGTCGCATGATAATTCAATACATTTTTTAGCTTTTATTTTATTTAGTCGAGATTGCGCTGATTGACTATTCCTTTTTATATGACGCCACAGCAATTATTGTGCAGCAACGCCATAACCTTAGGAATATCTGTTCAAAAACTAGAGACCGTCCTGAAATTTTCTTGCCTTGGCCGTTTGCTGTTTTTCCAGTTCAAAAATGGCACGCTGCAACCCTTTCTCTTGGATTGGACTTAACCGAGGGAATTTAAAGCTCAAGCGCTGCACTGTGAGCGTTTCGCCTTTGTTATTCACTACTTGTTTATCGATGGCTCGGATAAATTGTAAATCCAGTTTAAAAATACCAAAGCCACATAAATCGACTGAGACATCACGCAGGATGCCACAGTCCTGAACAGGAAATTCGCTACCTTTCACCGCATATAGCCCCATGCCGCCCAAAGAAACATCGGCTAGGGTATAGGAGAATTTACTGCCATCAGCGAACTTACCAGAGCAATAATAGGCAGGCCATTGAGGGATATTGACCCGGAAATACTCCCGACGTTGAATGAAGTAAAGGCTCTCTGGTATCACAGTGCTAAAAGCGGGTAATGATAAATACTTTATCTCTTTCAGAGGATTACAAATGAATTCAATTTTTGCGCCCGTCGGTTCAGCAATGATTGTCAGTTGATTAGCGGCAAGAGCCGCAATATTCTCATGGGCTACGCTACCAAAATCAAAAATAAATTGATTAGTTTCAGGAACCACATCCAAAATGCGGCTAATGAATTGCCCTCGAGCATGAATCACCATCACTGCGGTATCGTTCTTCTTTAAATCACGAAGAATTGCACAGATCGCTAATTTATTCGTTTTTACAAAATTCTCTTTAGACGCTTCGCTCACCTGCCATTCCCCATCTTTAATTTATTGCTCTGGTCGCCCAGATTAGTATCAAATAGCATATAAATATCAAAAATTGTTATCGGCAGATGGCGGAGATACTTTACTGATTCTTCTATAAAAACAAAAAATAAAATCTATAGCTAACACATCTATAACTTGAAGATAGCCGTTCCCCTGGTGTTGGGCACTCACTGTCAAGATGTGCAGCTATAACAAACTCAAACGGGCTATATAGGATTTAGCCAGTGCTAGTTTAACGTCCAGTAGGCTTTATTCGCTTCAATCAAGTCATCTAGAATCAACTTTGCGATCTTTGCGCTGGGAATGGTTTTAGATAATGTCAGCGCTTGCCAGAGTTTTTGATAGGACTTTTCAACCCAAGCATCAACAACTAACTTTTCTACTGCATGCTGCTGATACAATAAGCCACGCTGGAAGGTAGGAATATCACCAATCGCTAAAGGTTCAACACCTTCAGTTCCAACCAGACATGGGACTTCAACCATGGCATCGTCATCAAAGTTACTGATAGCACCTTTATTCGGCACAATCAGCAACATGCGGCGTTTGGTATTGAATGTAATGGCCTGTGCTAAATCAACAATATAAGAGGCATGTTCATCAATTTTAAGTTGAGTATTTACCGCACTGTCCTCTGCAATAATTTTCCGGCACTCATCAAACACAAATGCTTCTCGCCCTTCCATGACTTCATTCGCTCGAGTGTGCTCTGGTGAGGAGTGTGCCACCATATCATCGCCATACAGATAATATTGCAAATAGGTATTAGGGAAACTACTAGGATCTAATGCAAAACTATCACGGGCTTTCGCGAAAGTTTCATTCCAACTTATTTCTTCTTTACCTTCACCTTGTTCATCAGCATAGCCATATTGGTGAACATGTTCCGCCAACCTCGGCATTAAATCTTCGCCTGTCACTCTATCTCGCACAGAACTCCACCATCCAAAATGGTTGAGGCCGTAATAACGGGTTTCTAAATCTGCTGCTGAAGGATAGTGCAGTATTTTTGCCATTGCCTCTTCAATACTGATGGGCATATCACAAATATGGTAAATACGTGCCGCGGGCCGCAGTCGGCGAGTAGCCTCAGCAACGATAGCCGCTGGATTAGAGTAATTTAACATCCAAGCATTCGGGGAATATTCCGTCATATAGTCGAGAATTTCTAACACACCGCCAATGGAACGCATTCCATAAGCAATCCCCCCTGCCCCGCATGTCTCCTGCCCAACACAGCCATACTTCATTGGGATTTTTTCATCTTTTTCGCGCATCGGAAGTTTGCCCTGCCGAATATGTGCCATCACGAAGTCAACACCGCTAAAAGCTGTTTTAGGATCTGTAGTATAAGAAAATGTTATTCCACTGGATTGTTCACGCAAAATGATTTCGCAGGCTTTTGCCACAACTTCCTGACGTGGGCCATCATTGTCATATAACTTTATTTCTGCAATAGGGAACCGGTGTAAATTATCCAACAACATAAGAATAATGCCGTGTGTATAAGTTGAACCACCACCAGCAATCAAAATGGATGATTTTTTCATCTAAAAAACTCCTTAATTCATCAACTCTGCAAATTGTTCATAAATATGCGTCACATTGTTACCAACAATCACCTGTACATCATTGCCATTTTTATAAACTTCAATGGCGGAATAGGCTTTAAATGCTGTACTAGGTTGAACTCGACTAATATCTTTCACCACTAATCTCAAGCGGGTAAAACAGTGGGTATAACTAGCAATATTATCTTTTCCACCTGCGGCCTCTAAATATGCACTGGCTCTCTGTTGGAATTCATTCCCTTGGTCTTCGCCTTTTTGTTTGTAATCTTGTTTTGAATAAAGTTTGATATCACTATCTTCACGACCCAAAGTTTTAAAATTAAATTTGAGAATCAAAATACGGAATATCAGGAAGTAAATACCACTGAATATCAGCCCGACAATAATTTGGGTCACCATGACATTGGCATGATGACTAAACATCGGTATCCAGTTTTGTGTTGCCCACTCAAGGATCCCTGAACCAAAGTTCCCCACCACACCCAAGCTATACATTACAACTGTCATGGTGGCAGAGAGCATGGCATGGACAACAAACAGTGCAGGAGCAATAAAGAGGAAGGTAAAATCCAATGGTTCGGTAATACCGATAAACATGCTTGTAATGGTGGCTGGGATCAGTAACCCTGCAACTTTAGCTTTATTTTCTGGTTTTGCCGTGCTGTATATTGCTAACGCCATACCTAAACCACCAAATACCGCACCGTTTCCCTGCATAGCAAATCCCCCCGCAGGGAAAAGTTGCCTTAAAGGCTCGGTGGATTGACTGAACTCTTGTAAATGGGTCAACCAATACAGAGTGGTGCCGCCAGGTACAGCGACATCGGTATATTGAAAAGGGCTATAAACAAAATGGTGTAAGCCCGTTGGTAATAAAATCTTTTCTAAAAAGATATAACACCAGATACCAAAGTTGCCGGCATGTAGGATAAAACCTTGCAATGAAATCATGCCCAATTGCACTTTTGGCCACAGCATCAATGTTAAAAAGGCCAGCGGTAACATCACAATAAAACCGAGGATATTAACAAAGGCTGCTCCCTGAAAAATACTGATGTAATCAGGTAACTTTGTTGAGTAATAACGATTATGTATCCATGTAACCAAGCTGCCACATAATATTGCACCAATGACACTGGTATCTAATGTCTTAATACCACCAATGGTTGCCAAACCACTCGTACCACCCGTTTCTTGTGCGAAATTAACGCCCCAATGTGCGCCCCAGACTTCACACATTGCGCCGAGAAAAGCGTTGAATGTCAGGTAGGTAATTAAAGAGACCAAGCAGGCAGAAGCTGGAGCTTTATTCGCTAACTTTATGGGCAAACCAACGGCAAATAATAATCCCATATTGTTAAATACAGTCCAGCCACCGGACTCAATGATTTTCATTAATTGGAAAAATAAACTGTCTGGGCTAGCAAAGGTAGGACTTTGCAGTACCAAAGATATGCCAACGACCATCCCTGCAAAAGGGAAGAGTAGCACCGCGCCGAGCATTGCCCCGCCAAACCGATTAAACGAACTTAACATGATCGCTTCCCGTGTGAGTGTAAACCATCATCACTCTATGGAATCGTCAGGCGATGACTTGGCGATTAATAAAAATTTGTGATCAGAACTGCATTAAATCTCCAAACAGATTTGTATATTATTAAGATAAAAATTAGACGTTTAAGCCAATTTTTATACTCTATATATTTTAATATATTATTATCAATGAATTAAAAAACGTCTCGTGATAAACATCACCCTTAAAATAGGTATAAAGATGGTATACAAAAACCTGGTCACTAATATCCGAAAATTAATAAACCATCAGGATATTTCTGTCGGTGACTGTTTACCGTCTGAGATTCAGTTAGCGGAGCGTTTCGGTGCATCACGAATGACGGTCAGAAAAGCACTGGATGTCTTAATTCAGGATGGTTTACTGGAACGCCAGCAAGGTCGGGGAACGTTTATTATTGGGAAAGACCTAAAACACGACAATAATCATCTGAACAGTTTTACCGAGCATATGAAAATGCTAGGAAAAACGCCCCATACTGAAGTGTCTGAATTCAAAATCATCAGAGCACCACAAGCCATAGCTAGCCAGTTGAATGTTCAACAAGATGATAAAACATATTACATCAAGAGACTGCGTTATGCCGATAAACAGATTATTCAAATAGAAGAGAGTTATTTACCCGTCGCCCTAATGCCGGATTTAACTTATCACCATCTTGAGTCATCAAAATATGATTTTATCGAGAAACATGCTCATTACCAGATTGAAGGATGCCGACAAACATTTTTGCCCATTGTAGCCAGTCAGGAATTTGCCCTACAACTTCATTGCGATCCACGCACGCTATTACTGCAATTATTGGCAGTGTCGAATACAACGGATGGTGTGATTGTGGATTTTTCAGTGATTACCTTTAATCCGGTCGATTATAAAATTAGTTACTATCTTAAGCGCCATCCCCTCGATTAAATTATTAGCACGTAAATTACCGCCACACTTAAACAGTATCTATTTCATTACATTCTCTCAAACAGAAATGGCCGAGCAAAAAAGAAAGCGACATTGGCAATGCCAAATGTCGCTTTACAATATCTATTTCTGTACCCAATAAATTCCAATATAACGGGAATTTAGCTGCGGACTAAATCATCACCATAACCAATCCACTTATAGGTTGTCAGTGCATCCAATCCCATTGGGCCACGGGCATGGAGTTTTTGTGTACTGACAGCCACTTCCGCACCTAAACCGAACTGACCACCATCGGTAAAACGGGTGCTGGCATTGACATAAACTGCTGATGAATCAACTGCGCGGACAAAATGTTCAGCGCTACTGAGTGAGCGAGTCAGGATAGCATCTGAATGGCTGGTGCCATGTTCGCGGATATGATCAATCGCGACATCAATATTGGCAACAATATCGACATTAAGATCCAGTGATAACCATTCATCATCGTAATCAACAGCTTCCACTGCCACAACCTTAGCTTTACCTTCTGTCAGATACGGCATAGCTTTCGGGCTAGCATGAAGTGTCACACCAAAAGCATGCATTCTGTCACTCAGCACTGGCAAGAAACGCTCGGCGATTGCCTGATGAACCAGTAATGTTTCCAATGAGTTACATGCACTTGGCCGCTGAATTTTAGCATTTTCAATAACCAGTAATGCTTTCTCAAAATCAGCACTTTCGTCAACAAAGGTGTGGCAAACACCAATACCACCAGTAATGACTGGAATCGTTGATTGCTCGCGGCACAGTTTATGTAAACCTGCTCCCCCTCGTGGAATCAACATATCAACATAGCGATCCATCCGCAGTAATTGATTAACTAGCTCACGGTCAGGGCTTTCAATCGCCTGCACCGCTGCTGCCGGTAAACCGCACTGCTCTAGTGCCTGCTGGATCACTTTCACCGTAGCCTGATTAGTGTGATGAGTCTCTTTACCACCACGCAAAATTACCGCATTACCGGTTTTCAGACATAAGCTGGCTACATCAATCGTCACATTAGGGCGAGCTTCGTAAATCACGCCAATCACCCCCAAGGGGACACGGCGGCGTTCTAATTTTAAGCCGCTGTCGAGCAGGCTCCCATCAATCACTCGACCTACCGGGTCATTCAGACGGCATACCTGGCGCACATCATTAGCAATCGCGGTTAAACGTGTCGGGGTCAGCAATAGCCTATCCAGTAACGCTTCACTCATGCCGCTGTCGCGTGCAGCGCTCATATCTTGTTCGTTCGCTTGCAAAATAGTCTGACTTTCAGACTCTAGCAGGTTAGCAATCACGGCCAATGCCTGATTTTTCTTTGCTGTACTCAACATCGCCAATTGCCAGGAAGCCTGTTTCGCGGCTTTCCCCATCTGTTCCAGCATGTTCATGCTTGCTCCTTAGCTGACAATCATATCGTCACGGTGGACTGCCACAGGGCCATATTCATATCCGAGGATTTCACTGATTTGTTGCGAATGGTGCCCCGCCAACAGGCGCAGAGCATCGCTATTATAACGTGACACACCGTGAGCTAGGTCGCGCCCACTGAGGTTACGAATACGGATCACTTCGCCGCGTGAGAAATTCCCTTTAACATCACGGATGCCTTTCGGCAGCAGCGAGCTACCCCGCTCCATGATGGCGGCAACCGCACCATCATCAACAGTAATTTCACCCGCAGGAGGAGCACCAAAAATCCAGCGCTTACGGTTTTCCAATGGTGTTTCCAGCGCATGAAAGCGAGTACCTACCGGCGTTCCCTCAATCACATCAGCAATGACACCCACTTGGCTACCCGCAGCAATCACCACATCAATACCTGCACGGCACGCAACATCCGCAGCCTGCAACTTTGTCGCCATGCCACCAGTGCCAAGGCCAGAGACACTGTCACCGGCAATCTCACGTAAGGCATCATCAATACCATGCACTTCGCGAATCAATTCTGCTTCTGGATTATTGCGCGGATCGGCGGTGTATAAACCTGCCTGATCTGTCAGCAATAACAGTTTATCGGCACCCGCAAGGATAGCGGCCAATGCCGAGAGATTATCGTTATCGCCGACTTTTATTTCGGCAGTCGCCACTGCATCATTCTCATTGATAACAGGAACAATACGGTTATCCAGCAAAGCATTCATGGTATCGCGGGCATTTAAGAAACGCTCACGATCTTCTAAATCAGCACGGGTCAGTAGCATCTGGCCCACATGGATGCCATAAATGGAAAACAGTTGTTCCCAGAGCTGAATAAGCCGGCTTTGCCCGACTGCGGCTAACAATTGCTTCGAGGCAATGGTGGCCGGTAATTCCGGATACCCCAAGTGCTCACGCCCGGCGGCAATCGCCCCGGAGGTGACAATAACAATACGATGACCTTTTGCGTGTTGCTGGGCGCATTGGCGCACCAATTCAACAATATGGGCACGGTTAAGACGACGGGAACCGCCAGTCAGAACACTTGTCCCCAATTTCACAACCAATGTCTGGCTGCCACTCATAATTTTTCTGCCGTTGGGATGAATAAAAGAAATGATATAGGGGTCTTTGTAGCAGGCGCGAGGCATTATGCCAACAGGCATAATGAGAAATCCCCCTTTTTATTGCGCTAAAAGGGGGATTTATTTCTAGGCAGACAGCTTAACGGGTTGATCGCTAAAGTCTTGTGCTGGCTCCAGTCTCATTTCAATTGACGTCAGCATTTCAGTGAGGCGTTTGTGGAAACCACGTAACGTGGTCTCCAGCTTCTCTTGTACTTCAGGATCTTTAATCTTTTCAACTTTCCAGTTGCCATCTTTATTAAACAGACCAAGCTGGTAAACGTAGGTAAAATGGTCCGCCGCAGGTTCCAGTACAATCCACCATCCCCAGAACTCACGCTTCTCTGGTGCTAGCTTCACATTGACGCACACAGCTAAACAATCAAAAAAGAACCGGTCGTTCTGGCACTGCCCTTCACGCAGATAGGGTCCTAAAGCTGCAAAACGTTTCATAAGCTTGCTTTTAGGATGAGCACTGGTTGACGTCATTCTTAAATCTCCTTATGTAGACTCACCTTTTTAGCAAACTGTTAAAAATTAGCAACTCATTAACGCATTTTATCTTCTAACCACTGACTGGTTTGCAATAATGCGCGATGGAAATTGTCATACAACGGAGTTGATGATATGGGCAATAACTTACCGTCTGCGGAAGAAGAAGAAATCAGCTTAGATTCTTCTTTCGGGCTGAAAGGATCATTCTCCCAAAAACCGGCCAGCATCGGGGTTTGGCAACGCCGCCCCAGTAACCCCTGAGTTTTCAGCGAGTAACGGCTCATTTCTGTTTTGAGGATTTCATCCGAAGCATCAGCCATACCCAAGCGGCTAGCCATCACATCCATATACATGTCGGGTACTTTGCGCTGGCAATCGGCATTGCATAACAGATGGTGCACAATCGGCCCGAGACAAGCCACGGCGCGCACACGTTGCGGTTCCAGATACCCTAAACGAACCGCGACATTAGCACCAAAACGGAAGCCAAAAGCACTGACACGCTGATGATCAACCCAAGGTATATTGGGCAAAGCATGCAATACTTGTTGATGTAAGAAGCTGGTGTCCTGAGTGAGTTTCCAGCGAGAGGAAGCCCCAACAGAAGGCATGTCGATGGTCAACATCGCAATCCCTTTCGGTGCCAGATAGTCACGGAACAGGCGGTGATAATCACTTTGTAACGTATCCAGCCCACCACATATCAATACTGTTGGGAAAGGCGCACTGCCCACGGTGGGCATATGCAGGAACCCCGTCAAAGTACCGCCATCTGAAATGGCAAAACTAAGTTCTTTTAGTGTGTAAGGCAAATGTTGAGCAGCTTCTTCATAAGCCCGATTAGACAGCACTTCGACTTGCTCGGCCAACTCATCACCTTTCAGATGTGGGTAACCCGCGATGCTGTATAAATTAGCCGCATTCAACCAATACTGGCCAGCATTCATCGGGTCTGGCTCGTCCATGGCTTTTTGTTGCCATGCCATCCCCTGCTGGGCCCATTCATAAATCCAGTTGCCATTACGATAACCCACAACGGTATCGAGCAATTCGTTGTCACTATGTTCGGCTTTGGAACATGCGATGCGCGACAACACTTCTTCAATTTCCAGCGGATCGACACCACGCCAAGTCCAAATTAGGCGGTTTATCATCCGATACCAATGGCTGGCGGTGTCGCCATCAAGTGCTGAGTGAACACTCATAGGGTGGTTACAATGTGCATGCCGCACTAAAGTCGAGGTTTCAGGATGTTTGAATTTTGGTTTAAACAGAGTTTCAGAAAGGTTGGCTTGTGCCATGATAACAATAGCCTCCATAAGCCGTGATTCAAGCCCGTTGAGGGCTGGTCAGATGGGGACAAGTGTACTCATACTGCGAGGAAAATGAAACGCCCGGTGTCATTGAGGTACATCGGGCGCTTTAAAGATGGCTAGATTACTTGCTGCTCAGAGGAGCAACGAAGGTTACAGCCATATCCCACGGCTGTTCAATCCATGTGTTCTGAGGGATGTCAACCACATAGTCATCAACTAATGGGCGGCCAGCCGGTTTGGCAAAGATAGTCACAAAATGTGCTTTCGGATACATATCGCGAATCGCTTTCGCGGTGCCACCAGTATCAACCAAATCATCAATCACGATAAAGCCTTCACCGTCGCCTTCTGCGCGTTTTAAGACTTTGAGATCACGTTGGTTATCATGGTCATAGCTAGAGATGCAAACGGTGTCTACATAACGAATACCCAGCTCACGCGCCAGAATACCAGCCGGTACTAACCCACCACGGCTCACCGCGATGATACCTTTCCATTGCTCGGCTGGCAGTAAACGCTGTGCCAGTTTGCGGGCGTGAATTTGCAACATATCCCAGGTAACGACGTATTTTTCGCTCATAAAGTGTAATCCCAGCCAGTATAGGAGTGGCTTGCCATGAATCAGAAGGGGAAAAAAGGTTGCGCGAGATTATAGAGAGCCAGCCGGATAAAAACCAGCAATTATCTGGCTAATTAATCAGGTTAGACGCAGTAAATGTGCTGCGATACGCGCGTAATGCTAATGAAAGTGATATTCTCAAACTATCTCGCCATCTTGATGGCGGTTTGTCATTACCCCTAAAATCTTTAGTCATCAACCCAATAGCCTCTTTGACATCCCCGTTGCGGGTTGTCGATATAAGAGTGCTATTACAGGAGACTTACAGTGTCTGAACTGTCTCAACTTTCGCCTCAGCCGTTGTGGGATATTTTCGCAAAAATCTGCTCTATCCCGCATCCGTCTTATCATGAAGAAGCGCTAGCACAACATATTATGACGTGGGCCAAGGAAAAAGGTCTGCACGCCGAGCGTGATCAGGTCGGTAATATCCTGCTGCGTAAACCTGCTACCAAAGGGATGGAGAATCGTAAGCCCGTGGCACTGCAAGCCCATCTGGATATGGTCCCGCAGAAGAATAATGATACGGTACATGACTTTACCAAAGATCCAATTCAACCTTATATCGACGGTGAATGGGTTAAAGCGCGTGGCACAACATTAGGTGCCGATAACGGCATTGGTATGGCCTCTGCACTGGCTGTGTTGTCTGACGATAGCGTCGAACACGGCCCGCTGGAAGTGCTGCTGACGATGACCGAAGAAGCCGGTATGGACGGTGCATTCGGTCTGCAACCGAACTGGTTAAAAGCCGATATTTTGATCAACACCGACTCCGAGCAAGAAGGTGAAATCTATATGGGTTGTGCCGGTGGCATTGATTTTATCACCACTCTGGCGCTGAAACGGGAAGCGATTCCTACCGGTTATCAGACGTTAAAGCTGACCATTAAGGGCCTGAAAGGCGGTCACTCTGGCGCTGATATCCATCTGGGATTAGGCAATGCCAATAAACTTCTCGCTCGTTTCCTGTTTGAACAGGCCAATGATTTAGACCTGCGAGTGTTGGATCTGAATGGCGGCACATTACGTAATGCTATCCCACGCGAAGGTTCTGTCACTCTGGCAATTGCCACAGATAAAGTCGATCAGTTGAAAGCGCGGAGCCAGGAGTATCTGGCAATACTGAAAAACGAATTAGCGGCAGTTGAAAAAAATCTGACTGTCTTGCTTGAGCCAGTATCTACTGATGCGAAGGCGCTGACAAAAGAGACTCAACAACGCTTGGTGGCATTATTGAATGCAACACCAAACGGTGTGATCCGCATGAGTGATGCGGTGAAAGGCGTGGTTGAAACCTCACTGAACGTGGGTGTGGTGACCATGAATGAAAACGAAGCAGAAATTATTTGCCTGATTCGTTCTCTGATCGACAGCGGCAAAGATTACGTAGTGAGCATGCTGACAGCAATTGGTCAGTTGGCTGGCGCGAAAACCTCGCCAAAAGGCGGCTATCCAGGCTGGCAGCCAGATCCTAGCTCACCTGTGATGGCATTGGTGCGGGAAACCTACGAAAAACTGTTTAACAAAACGCCAAATATTATGGTCATCCATGCGGGTCTGGAATGCGGTTTATTCAAAAAACCGTATCCAGATATGGACATGGTCTCCATTGGGCCAACCATGACTGGGCCACATTCACCAGATGAACAAGTTCATATCGAGAGTGTGGGTCAATATTGGCAGTTGTTGACTGCGCTGTTGAAAGCGATACCTGAGCGCGCATAATACGGGTCATATTTCGAGCCGCAGGGGCGTTGACTACCAGCAGTCAGCGCCTAGGGGTTCGCACTCCTACCGCTCGAATTATTTACTGTAGAGTGATAGTTAAAATGATGATGGTGGGTCTAACTGACCTGCCATTTTTTATGTCATTTACGGGCTATTCCCAACTCAGCAGCAATTGCCGCTCAAGTTGAGGGTCAAGTAACGTGACATGTAACCCGACCAGACGCACACCTCGCCCAGCTCGCCGTTCATTCCATGCTGCTCGTGCAACATGCAGTAAATCTTCTTTATTCAGTTTCGGCCAAACATGTTCTTGTGTCGTTTGCTGAAAATCATGAAACTTCAATTTTACCCCCTGCCGGGCAATATGCAGATCTGGCCGCACCTTACGTAAGCGAGTTTCCAGCTCCATATATAGCTGATCAATTAATGACTCACAGCTTTGCCAATCATGAATATCCTCGGCCAGAGTTCGCTCTACGCCGACAGATTTTCGCAAACGGTCTGGAGAAACTTGGCGCTCATCAATGCCGTGGCTGCGTTCCCACAATACATGGCCAAACTTACCAAAACGCTTTAACAATTCGGCTTGTGGATAGTTTTGTACATCACTGCACGTTATCAAACCCAGCTCTTGTAACTTGCCAGCCGTCACTTTACCCACTCCCGGAATTTTACTCAGCGGTAAGTTATGTAAAAAGGACGAAACCTTTTCCGGGGTTATCACATACTGACCATTAGGTTTATTTAAATCAGAGGCTATCTTGGCTAAAAACTTAATGGGGGCAACGCCAGCAGAAGCCGTCAGATTAAGCTCATCCGCAATAGATTGGCGAATTTCCTGTGCAATTAAGGTGGCTGAACCACTGCACGCCGAGCAATCAGACACATCAAGATAAGCCTCATCTAAGGACAGCGGTTCAATCAACGGAGTATAGCGAGCAAATATTTCGCGAATATGCAGCGAAGCTTCTTTATAGGCGGCCATTCGGCCAGGGATCACTCTAAGTTGTGGACACAATTTAAGTGCCATGGCGGTTGGCATCGCACTGCGCACACCAAAACGACGTGCCGGGTAATTAGCCGTGCTGATGACACCACGTCGATCCCGGCTACCACCAATGGCAATGGGGATATCACGCAAGCTAGGATCGTCGCGCATTTCGACTGCCGCGAAGAAGCAATCCATATCAATATGAATAATTTTTCGCATATTTACTCCCCCAATCAACCACTGTATAAGTATACAGCCAATGTGGGAGTATTCAAGATTATCCTAGGATCTGTTCATCCTTTTTCGACACGTTAAAAGACTCGAAGGGCAGTTGCGCTATAGCTTCAATCTCTAAAGCTAATCCATAATGCAAAGCAGGCACGGGTACGACGCAGCGCGCCGGTTTGTGTGGCCCCAGCCAGTCAGCATAAAGTGTATTAAAATCTGACCATAACGTGACATCACACAGATAAACACGCACCTGAATCAAATGATTTTTACTGCATCCACAATCAGCCAGTACCCCCTCGATATTGGCAAAAACCTGGCGAACCTGCATATCAAAAGGTTGGTTTGATAATGCCAGCCCTTGTGCTGTCACCGGCAGTTGACCAGAAAGATAGGCCATGCCTCCCACACAGACAGCATGGCTATAATGACCCGCCGGAGGCAGGCCCTGCGTAGCATTGATCAACACCCTCTCTGGCATCATCAAGCCTCTCCAATAAAAGTGGCCAAACGAGCTAAATCAACATTACCGCCAGAAAGAATCACCCCAACCCGCTTACCACGCAGATCAAGTTCGTCGCCAAAGGCCACCGCAGCACCTAAACAGCCCGTTGGTTCCACCACTATCTTCATTCGGCTAGTGAAAAACTTCATCGCCGAGATAAGCTGCTCGTCAGTCGCAGTCAGAATATTATCAACCCGCTCCTGAATGACGGGAAAGGTATAGTGACCCAACGCGGAGGTTTGTGCACCATCAGCAATCGTGACTGGCGTATCGATTTTAACAATTTTGCCACCACGGAAACTAAGTTGGCCATCGTTGCCTGCGGCCGGTTCTACACCAATAACCTGACAATTCGGATAGCGCGCTTTAGCAACCGTAGCACAGCCAGATAACAATCCCCCGCCCCCTAAAGGCACCAGCAGTACATCCAACTCGCCTACTTCGTCAAATAGCTCTTGTGCAGCCGTTCCTTGCCCTGCCATCACATCAGCATGGTCGTAAGGAGGAATTAAGGTTAGCCCTTGTTCTTGCGCAAGTTTATGACTAATGGCTTCACGATCTTCTCGATAACGGTCATACAGCACCACTTCACCACCATAGCCCCGGGTAGCGGCAATTTTGGCTGCGGGTGCATCTTTTGGCATAACGATAACGGCACGAATTCCCAACTTACGGGCAGACAAAGCAATAGCTTGTGCATGATTGCCCGAGGAAAAAGCAACAACCCCTTTAGCTTGCTGTTCTGGCGATAACTTCACTAGCGCGTTATAGGCACCGCGAAATTTAAATGCCCCCATATGCTGAAAATTTTCGCATTTAAAAAAAAGCTGCGCGCCCGTCATCTCATTGGCTGTGGCTGAAGTCAGCACCGGTGTTTTTAGTGCAAAACCAACAAGCCGCTGATGTGCTTGAACAATATCGTCATAACAGATTGCTAATGGGGCCATTTTCAGTTTCCTTCAGTCGGGAGATAGGTATAGACCGTAGAACGGGCAACACCCAGATTATTGGCAACGACAGTCTGTGCATTTTTCAGATCCATCAACCCCGCTTGGGCCAATTGACGGACAATTTCACGCCGCTGTGCCGGGTTTAGCGCGCGTGGAGTGGTATTGTGTGCCGCCGCGAATTGCTCCAGTTGGGTGCGTAGCATTTCAAGGCGGGGAGAGGCCAGAGACTCCTGGATTTCGGTTGGCGTGGTTTGTGTCAATTGCGACAAGCTGGCGCTAACGGCTGAAAACAAAGAGATATCCATATTGAGACAAAGTGCTCCAATGAACTCCCCTTTACTATTTTTCAGGCCAATTGATGTACTTTTTGCCGGTCGTCCATCAGGAAACTGGTTCGAATAATTGAGGATCACTTCAGGGAAATTAGGATCTGCAATGCGGCTCAAGCCCAGCTCAGTAGCGGGCTCACCCACTTCGCGACCAGATAAGTTGTTTGAAATCGCTGCGATGGCATGTTCAGGTTGCGTAAGGTCATGCAAAACAAATTCCACTAAGGGTGCAAACGTTTTACCCAGTGCCTCAACGATTTTTTTGCTCTCCCGTAACAGGAGTTGGTCTTCAGTTAGTTTCATTTGTGAAGTATTGTCATTTATTGACACTTTGTCAAATTCGTTATGTGAAAAGATACCCATAAAAAAAGCTGCACACGGCAGCTCTTTTTATTGAAATTACAGTAGCGAGAATTACTGAAGAATAGAACTTTTCAGGTTTTTATCGTGCTGATGACGCTCTAATGCCAGCTCAATAAGTTTAGTGATTAGCTCGGTAGAACCAACACCCGTGGCTCGCCACAATTTGGGATACATACTGATATTGGTGAAACCCGGTAAGGTATTTATTTCGTTGATAATAATGCGGTTATCTGGTGTTAAAAAGACATCAACCCGCGCCATACCACAGCATTCGAGAGCACGAAAAGCCGCTAATGCGACGCCACGAATCTGGTCACTGACTTCACTGTCTATTGCCGCAGGGATAACAACCTGTGCACCGGTTTCATTGATGTATTTTGTGTCATAGGAATAGAACTCGTCACTAATGACCACTTCACCACATAAACTGGCTTGCGGATTATCATTCCCCAAAATGGCACACTCAATCTCGCGGCCAACAATGGCCGACTCGACCAGCACTTTATGGTCAAAATCAAATGCAAATGCCACAGCCTGCTGGTATTCAGCCTCATTGCGAACCTTGCTCACTCCAACTGAAGAGCCTTGGTTCGCTGGCTTAATAAATAATGGCAAGCCAAGTTCTGCCGTGATCTGCTCAAAATTATAATGGCCTTTGTTCGCTCGTGTCAGGGTAATAAAAGGAGCAATATTCAGCCCGGCGTCACGCAGCAACCGCTTCGTGATATCTTTATCCATACTGACCGCTGAACCCACGACCCCTGATCCGACAAAAGGAATGTTCGCCATTCGTAGTAGACCCTGCAAGGAGCCATCCTCCCCTAATGTGCCATGCACAATAGGGAAAACAACATCTAACTGAGCCAATGCAGAGGCATTTTCAGCTGCGATAAGTTGTTGGCTGGTTTGCCCAGGAATCAAGGCTACATTTCGGTTTGAATGATTCAGGGAGATCAGTGCAGGATTTTCTGCATTTAGCAGGTAACTGGAAGCATCGTTAACATGCCATTGCCCTTGCTTATCAATACCTAAGAGCATCACATCAAATTTTTCTTTATCAATTGCCTCTACGATATTTTTTGCCGACTGCAATGACACTTCATGTTCAGCCGATTTACCGCCAAAAATCACACCAACCCGTAATTTCGACACACTACATTCCTTCTTAAAGACCGGGTACTGAAGGGGATGAGTACCCAATAAAATCAGACATCACACTAATACAAATTTTGCATACTTAACTAATGTTTTTTAAGATTTCTAAAGAATTTTCTCAAAACAAGGTAACAGTAGCTTAGAGTCATAATTATCCTAATCAAAATGCCACTTAATTCAAAAAATATCAGAATTGAATTCTGTTATTAGTATCAACACTCTTTTTATTATTTATTTTTAATAAAAAATCATTAAATTTGACATAGACGAAGACTATTATCTATATGATTGAAATCACCCTACAGAAAATCATTACCAATCAATGGATGGAAAATAAATACTATGCGAAATTATATAATGGCGACTCTATTACTCTCCGCAGCTTTTATCACAAATGCTCAATCAACGACATCAGCGCTACAATCTCCGCAAATTATCGCTCACCGTGGTGGAACGGGCGATGCTCCTGAAAACACTATACCCGCTATCAAAAAAGCGCTAGATAACGGTGCCGATGCAATCTGGATTACGCTGCAACTCTCAAAGGATAATATTCCAGTATTGTACCGCCCCTCTGATCTAAAAGAATTAACAGATAAGAGTGGTAAAGTTTCAGCCTATACAGCACAGCAACTTGCCCAAGCGAATGCCAGTATTGGCTACAATAAAAAACATAATATTACCTCGACATCGGATACACGCGTTGGTATTCCCACACTTGATGAAGTATTAAAAACATTTCCGACAACAACCTTTTACCTCGACATAAAATCCCCAGATGCAAACCCGGCAACATTCGCTAAAGCGCTACAAAAGACACTGACTGCGACGACTAAAGGTGAAGAAAACCGGTTAGACAGAACCCGGGTCTACTCAACGGACGATCACTATTTGGATGCACTGGATGTCGTCAATCAAGGCAATGACAACGCACATAAAATCCAGCGTTTTGAAAGCCGCGATTTTACTCGAACGCAGCTCGCTAATATCACTATGGACCATAAATGTGAATTACCAGCAGACAATAAAGAACGGTGGTATGGTTTGGAGTTACACCGCAAAGTCGAAGTTATCGAGAAATACACGTTGGGTGAGGGGCGGTCTAACGCCATATTAAGCTGGGACAAAGAAGCCGTTGATTGTTTCCGTAAAAATACTAATGCCCATATTATTTTCTTCGGTATTAATACACCTGAAGATTACAAGAAAGCGAAAGAGTTAGGTGCTAACGCTGTTATGGTTGATTCTCCCGCACTATTTAAAAAAATAGTTAACAATAACAGCCAATAATAGATTAACAGTGAACATTAGCTTATTGCTGAGTAAATAATTAAATGGCTTTTTATTAGAAATATCCCCTCAACCACCAATATTGGCCGAGGGGATATTTTAATGTCCAAGATTTATGGTATACCCATAAAATAATTCGGTAACTATAAAATACGATACTGATCCAGCGCCTTTTGACGTGCAGCCTCTTTTGCCAGCCGCTTTTTACGCGAATCACAAGGCTCGGGGCAATCACAGACTTTCTCCATCCCCAATGCCCCAATACCTCCGCAACTGCCCTGCAAGGTTTTACGTTTTACAATATAACCCAGTGACATCCCTACGATGACCAAGAGAAAAAAGACAAAGGATGCGATAAAAACAGTCAACATATCTTCTCCTATTAGGGCCGTTTTTGCAGATAAGGCTTGAACGACTCAGAGTGATGTTCCTCAAAACCTTCATCAGTTTTGACTATCATAAGCACGGGGATGCCCAATAAATTAGCGAGAGCCATTCCTCGCTCAGGGCCAAGAACACCTAATCCTGTCGATAAACCATCAGCTGTCATACAACTTGGGTCTAAAACTGTTATTGAGACTAAGCGGTGGTTAATCGGGCGGCCAGTTTCAGGATCAATGGTGTGAGAATAACGCACCCCCTCCTGCTCAAAGTAATTACGGTAATCCCCTGACGTTGCAATCGCCATACGCCCAGGTTCGATAATCTCTTGCGCACTCTGCGCGGAACCTGCGACAGGTTTCTCTATGGCTATGCGCCAAGGTTTGTTTTCCCCATTATTACCACGGGTTCGTACTTCACCACCAATATCAACCATATAATTATTGATATTTTGAGTTTCCAAATACTCGGCAACAACATCGACACCATAACCTTTAGCAATCGCAGAAAGATCAACATACAACTCAGGAATCCGTTTGACCAACGCACCTCTTTTTACAGCGAGCTTATCGATACCGACCCATTCCTGTCGTTTCGCAATCTCAGCATCGGTAGGGACAACATTGGGTCGCCCTTGTGGCCCAAATCCCCATAAATTAACTAGAGGACCAACAGTAACATCCAGCGCTCCATCGGTCAGGCGATTAATGCGGATAGCCTCGCGTACAACTTTGGCTGTCGCAGCTGAGACTGGGAACGGCGTATCCACTGCCTGACTTTTGTTGAAAAGACTTAATTCAGAATGGGGTCGATAAGTCGACATCTGGTCATTAACCTGCTCCAATTCCCGATCGATTTCCTGCTGTAATTTTTCAGGACTGGGTGCTGAAGAATCACTCACATACTTAATTGAGTATGTGGTGCCCATGGTTTTACCTTCGAGATTGATTTGCTCAGGGCCGCACCCGGTGAGTAGTAAAACCCCCGCTACCGCCATGAACCAATGCATAATATATCTGTGCACGATATCCTCAAATTATTGTGCCCCACTCAAACGTGAAGTTGCAGAATATTCACTGCAACACCACGTTCTTTGGGGATATCCTCACTTACCGTGAAAACTCAAGTGATAGCAAATCAACCACCGAAATCATCGAGCATAATATTTTCATCTTCTACACCAAGGTCTTTCAGCATCTTGATAACTGCCGCATTCATCATCGGTGGGCCACACATATAAAATTCACAATCTTCAGGGGCTGGATGATTTTTAAGATAATTTTCAAATAATACGTTATGAATGAAACCGGTATAGCCGGTCCAGTTATCCTCGGGTTGCGGATCAGACAACGCGACATGCCAACGGAAATTCTCATTCTCAGCCTGTAACTGGTCAAAATCTTCTTCATAGAACATTTCACGCCGTGAACGAGCGCCATACCAGAAACTGATTTTACGCTTCGAGTGTAGCCGTTTGAGCTGATCAAAAATATGTGAGCGCATAGGAGCCATACCGGCACCACCACCAATAAAGACCATCTCGGCATCAGTATCTTTGGCAAAAAACTCACCAAATGGCCCTGAAATAACCACCTTATCGCCGGGTTTCAGCGACCAAATATAGGAAGACATAATCCCCGGCGGAGCATCAGGAACGGACGGTGGCGGCGTGGCAATACGCACGTTAAGCATGATAATGCCACGCTCCTCCGGGTAGTTTGCCATGGAGTAAGCACGTACTGTCGGTTCAGTCACCACCGACTCAAATCGGAACAGATTGAATTTATCCCAATCACCACGATATTCCGCTGGTACATCAAAATCAGCATATTTCACGGTATGAGGTTCGGCCTCAATTTGAATAAACCCACCGGCACGGAATGGCACCACTTCACCATCAGGAATTTTTAGCTTCAGCTCTTTAATAAAAGTGGCTTTATTATCATTAGAGATAACTTCACATTCCCACTTTTTCACGCCAAAGATTTCTTCCGGTAATTCAATTTTCAGATTCTGCTTCACGCTAACTTGGCATGCCAGCCGACAGCCCTCTTTCGCTTCGCGCTTAGAAATATGAGAAAGCTCAGTTGGCAGAATATCGCCACCGCCTTCTTTAATTTTCACACGGCACTGCCCGCAAGAACCACCGCCACCACAAGCTGAAGATACGAAAATGCCATGGCTGGACAGCATATTGAGTAACTTATCCCCAGCCGGGGCTGTAAAACTTTTATCCGCGTCGTCATTAACTTCAATTGTAATATCACCTGTATTCACCAACTTAGATTTGGCAAATAAAATCATCACCGTCAATGCCAGCACGATAAGGGTGAACATCACTACGCCCAGAATTATTTCCATGAATTATTCCTGCCTTTATAGGTTCACACCGGAGAACGACATAAACCCTAATGCCATCAATCCGGTAGTGATAAAGGTGATCCCTAACCCCTGTAAGCCCGCGGGCACATTGGCATATTTCATTTTTTCGCGAATACCCGCCAGCGCGACAATCGCCAGCATCCACCCAATACCGGAACCAAAGCCATAAACAATAGATTCAGGGAAGTTGTAATCACGTTGCGCCATAAATGACACGCCGCCGAAGATGGCGCAGTTCACGGTGATCAGTGGCAGGAAAATGCCGAGAGCGTTATACAGTGCCGGGAAATATCTATCCAAGATCATCTCTAATACCTGCACAATGGCAGCGATAACCCCGATAAAGGTAATAAAGTTCAGGAAACTCAGGTCCACACCTTCAACTAAAGCGCCATCGCGCAGAACCAGGTTATAAACCAGATTGTTCGCGGGGACTGAAATACCTAATACCACGGTAACCGCAATGCCAAGGCCGAAAGCTGTGGAGACTTTCTTGGAAACCGCCAGAAAAGTACACATCCCCAGAAAGAAAGCTAACGCCATATTTTCGATAAACACTGCGCGGACAAACAGACTGATGTAATGTTCCATCGTCAATTACTCCTTCTCAATCTGCGCAGGTTTCAGAGTCCGCAGACCCCAAATCAGCATGCCAATAATAAAGAATGCACTTGGTGCTAACAGGAACAATCCATTCGGCTGATACCAACCGCCATTCTGGACACTTTCCAATACTGTTACACCAAACAATTTACCTGAGCCTATCAACTCACGAACAAAGCCGACAAGCACGAGTACCACCCCATAGCCCAAGCCGTTACCGATACCATCCATAAAGCTTTCAATCGGAGGGGATTTCATGGCATAGGCTTCTGCCCGCCCCATCACAATACAGTTAGTGATAATCAAGCCGACAAAGACTGATAACTGTTTGGATATCTCATAGGCATAAGCACGCAGGATCTGATCTACCACTATCACCAGTGAGGCAATAATCACCATTTGAACGATGATACGTACGCTGTTGGGAATATGATGACGAATCAGTGAGATGAAGAAACTGGAGAAAGCCGTTACCAAGGTAACCGCCAGTGTCATCACTAAAGCCGTTCCCAGTGTGGTGGTGACAGCCAATGCCGAACACACCCCAAGGATTTGTAATGCGATCGGGTTGTTATCAAATAACGGCCCGAATAAAACCCGTTTTATCTCTTTGCTATCAGCCATTTTTTAACGCTCCTTCGCGCACTTTTTTCAGGAACGGGCCAAAGCCGTTTTCACCAAGCCAAAAATCAAAGCTATTTTGTACCCCATTAGAGGTCAGTGTCGCACCCGACAAACCATCAATTGCATGGGGGTCATTAGCCGGAGCACGCCCTTTAACAATGCGAATAGCCGGTTGCCCTTGATCATCGAATAACCGTTTTCCAATCCACTGGTTACGCCAAATCGGGTTCTCAACTTCGCCCCCCAGCCCCGGAGTTTCGCCTTGGTCATAATAGGTAATACCACGTACTGTTTTGCCATCAGTATCAATAGCGACAAAGGCATACATCATTGACCACAAACCAGAACCATAAATCGGTAACACGATTTTGTTGATCTGCCCACTTTCAGCACGTACCAGATAAATTTCAACGATATTAGCTCGGCGACGAATGCCCGCAATATCCTGTGCTGGCGTCAGCGCAATACTCATTTGATTACTGCGCAGTGCGGCTGCACGATCAAATGTGGCCGGATCCTGTTGAATAAACTCCCCGCTTTGCAAATCCAACAAACGCGGCTCAATGCGCTCGGCAAATTCACGTTGGATCTCTTCTGCTGGCATTCTTGGTTGCAACAGACCCGCCACGGCCAAAATATTACGCTGCTTGTCCAGCAGACGCTGCTCTTGCTGCTTGGCCTTCAGGCCCACGGCGGCTCCCGCGACCACAACCGAACACACCAGACACAGCACAATCACCACCAGCAGTGTTTTGCCGATGCTGTCATTATTTCTTGGTTTATCATTCGCCACGGGCTTTCCTCCGCTTGATATTGGCCTGAACAACCACATAGTCGAACAATGGCGCAAACAGGTTAGCAAACAGAATTGCCAGCATCATTCCCTCCGGATAAGCCGGATTGGCCACGCGGATCAACACACACATCGCGCCGATTAAGCCGCCATACCACCATTTGCCTTTATTAGTAAAGGAAGCCGATACCGGATCAGTCGCCATAAAGATCATGCCGAAAGCGAAACCGCCGAGCACTAAATGCCAGTACCACGGCATAGCAAATAATGGATTAGTCGTGGAGCCAACCCAGTTAAACAGATAAGCCGTCGCCATCATGCCGATCATGACACCGGCAACAATGCGCCAAGATGCCACTCGACCAAAGAGGATAATGGCACCGCCAATCAGGATCATTAGTGTGGAAACTTCACCAATAGAACCGGGAATATTGCCGAGGAAAGCATCCATCCAAGTGATAGGTTGGCCACTGACTGTATTGACCAAGCTGTGGCTACCATTAACACTCCACTGCGATAAAGGCGTGGCGCCAGAGAAGCCATCCGCCGCAGTCCAAACTAAGTCACCCGAAATCTGAGCCGGATATGCAAAGAACAGGAAAGCACGCCCAGCCAGAGCTGGGTTGAGGAAGTTACGCCCAGTACCACCAAAAATCTCTTTACCAATCACCACCCCAAAAGAGATCCCTAGCGCCGCCTGCCATAAGGGCAACGTGGGCGGCACAATCAGGGAAAACAGAATCGAGGTAACAAAGAAACCTTCGTTAATTTCATGTTTGCGGATAATGGAAAAGACCACTTCCCAAAAACCACCCACCACGAATACCACGGCATAAATCGGCAGGAAATAGACGGCACCGAGCACCATCTTGCTAACCCAACCGGCATCGGGTGCCAGTGATGCGCCCAAGAGTTGTGCCAGCCGATAATGCCAATCACTGGCGATAATCTGTTGTAGTTCTGCTCCGCTGTAGAGTTGGTTTAAGGCCGGGATCGCTTGCCCCCCGACGTTATACATCCCCCAGAACATGGCAGGGAATACCGCCAGCCACACCAAAATCATCATCCGTTTCAGGTCGATGGCATCTCGAACGTGAGAAGCACCGGGTGTCACTTTACCCTGCGTATAAAAAATAGTGGCAGCAGCTTCATACAGCGGATAATACTTCTCGAGTTTTCCACCCGCTTCAAAGTGATGCTCTATTTTCTCAAGAAAACTTTTCAGGCCCATCAGTTATCCTTCCTGCTCAATCTTGGTCAGTATGTCACGCAATACCGGCCCATATTCATACTTACCCGGGCAGACAAATGTACACAGAGCCAAATCCTCTTCGTCTAACTCCAGACAACCCAACGCTTGTGCGCTGTCGGTATCGCCGGACAACAAATCACGCAGCAAATGGGTAGCCAAAATATCCAGCGGCATCACTCGCTCATAATTGCCAATTGGTACCATAGCGCGCTCCCCGCCGTGCATATCGGTGGAGAAGGCAAACAGTTTGCGTTTGAAAAAGTGCCCCAGAGTCGTCCGGGTAATTGAATATTTATCGCGCCCTGGCATCACCCAACCGAATAGCTCTTTTTCTCGCCCTTCGCGGATAACAGACACCTGCTGATGAAAGCGCCCCAGATAACCATGCGTTGCCGAGAAAGCCGTACCGCTGAGTACCGAACCGGAGATAATACGGTTATCTCCTTCTTTCAGTCGACCAGCCGTCAGTTCAGATAAGCTGGCACCAACACGTGTGCGCAGTAAAATTGGTTGGATTACTTGGGGGCCTGCCAGTGCGATGATGCGGTCAGTACACAACTCACCACGGGTGAACAATTTACCGATGGCAATGACATCCTGATACCCCACGTGCCAGACAATTTTTTTCAGGCTCACCGGTTCAAGGAAATGAATGTGAGTACCAACCAACCCCGCAGGATGCGGGCCGGAGAACTCATTGTAAGTCACCTGCGCATTCTGATGACTCGTTGCCACTTGCCCTGGCGCATGACACACATGAACTTTGCCATCGGTCAGACGCGTTAATACGGTTAGCCCTTGGTTGAAGGCATCGGCTTCAGTGGCAATAATTACACGCGGATCGGCTGCCAGAGGTTGTGTATCCATCGCGCTGACAAAAATAGCCCGCGGGCGGCTCCCTGGAACTGGGGTTTTGCTGAAAGGCCGCGTGCGCAGTGCCGTCCATAAACCAGACGCCAGCAAATGCTGTTGTACCTGTTCATTGCTCAGTTGATTGAGGTCTGCTTCATCATAATGTTCGAAAGGAATTTGCTCATCCCCTTCAATCTCAATCACGACCGATTGCAAAACACGGCGCTCACCACGATTGATAGCACTGACCTTGCCACTAGCAGGGGCGGTAAATAGCACGCCTGGATTCTTTTTGTCTTCAAACAGCGGTTGGCCTTTCTTAACCCAATCGCCTTCGTGTACCAACATTGAGGGGCGCATGCCCACATATTCTTCACCAAGCAAGGCGACATGGTGAATCGCTGGACCGTCCTCTATCACTTGTGCAGGTACTCCCGCGATAGGGAGGTCAAGTCCTTTCTTTATTTTAATCATAGGGTTGAACAACTTTATTAGTTATATCAAATGCTGTACTTAGCCCAGAGCGTACAGCCACGCAAGGAGTTGAGACTTTCATGGTTCTGTTAAACGACGGATTAATACTTAGTCGATTAGATATACAAGAATATCGGCAGAAAAAGCCCGATAATTAATGCGGCCCCCATATTAAATGTTATCTAAACCAATAATAGCAGGAAGAGTCATTAATTGAGCAGGTCCCAGCCGCGGGCAATTCTAGCATTTCCATCTCGCACTGTCTGACAAATGCAGTGACTTGAGTCAAGCAAACATAAATAATTTGCTGCTAAATTTTGTATGTATTCGGTAAAATCGTGTCATTAATTCATCTTTACCGACTTTGTATTTATTTTATACAAAACATATATTGCTAAAAATTTTCTGGCTGATAATCTGCGCCTATAAATCAGAAGAAGTCAGTGGCATCTATAAATATAAGTAGGAATAATAAATGCGCAAAATCACGCCGTTTTTTGCGATGATAATGTTTGCGGTGATAATTTGCTTGCCTGCGGTATCCTTCAACAGCTCGGCCAGTGAGCCTGTCGCGGTATCCAAAGAGCTAAAACAGCAATTACTAGGGTCATCGGTCTATATTCAGATCTTCAAAGAAGAACGCACTTTGGAATTATATGCCAAGCTGCAAGGCGAGTATCGTTTGGTACAAAGCTATCGCATCTGCGAATTCTCAGGTGGCCTTGGCCCGAAACGCCGTGAAGGCGATTTTAAGAGCCCAGAAGGTTTTTACAGCATTGATATGCGCCATTTAAAACCTGACAGTAAGTTTTACCGGGCAATCAATATCGGCTTCCCAAATGATTATGATAAGTCGCAAGGTTACTCAGGGAAATATCTGATGATCCACGGCGCTTGCAAATCAATCGGCTGTTATGCGATGACGGATGCCTATATGGACGAGATATTTAACTACGTGCAAACGGCATTTATCTTCGGCCAAGAAAAAGTAGATATCAGTATCTATCCATTTCGCATGACCGAACAAAATATGCAACGTCACCGTAATTCTTCAGATTACAACTTCTGGCGCCAATTGCAGCCGGGATATGCGTATTTTGCCAAAAACCGGATGCCACCATCGGTTGCCGTAATAAACGGGCAGTATGTCTTAAGCCGCCCTCCGGTCTCCAGCGAACCTGCATCCCAGTACGCACTGAGCAAACCAGGCTCTATGCTCCAATCAGATTCGCTCGCCAAAACAGAATAATGCAAACTCACCTGGTGCAATTTTGTGCCAGGTTTCATTACCAGTAAGCGGCTGAGTGGCAATCACGGTGACCACGTCTTTAGGTGTGGTTTGACGCTGAAAATCGATTTCAACATCTTGGTCCAGCAAAGTCGCTTTACCAAAAGGTGCACGGCGGGTTATCCAATATAGATTGGTGGAACAGAATGCCATCACAAAACGTCCATCCGACAGCAACATATTAAACACCCCTTTCGCCCGCAATTGTTCACATAACGTACCAATATAGCGGAATACCGCAGGCCAGTTACTGGGGGTGCGCGGGTAGCGTTTTGCTAATTGATTAAGCAACCAGCAGAAAGCATATTCGCTGTCAGTTTGGCCAATAGGGCGGAAAGTACCGGTATCTAGTTGGCGATAACCCTTAAGTTGGCCGTTATGGGCATAAGTCCAGTTACGCCCCCACATTTCACGAGTAAAAGGATGGGTATTTTCTAACGCGACTTCGCCCCGGTTTGCCTGACGAATATGGGAAATTACCGCGCAGGATTTTATAGGGTAATCCTGCACTAATCTGGCAATGGGAGAATTAAAACTGGGTTGGGGATCTTTAAACGTACGGCAACCATTACCTTCATAGAAAGTAATCCCCCAGCCATCTTTGTGTGGCCCTGTCCCGCCGCCTCGTTGCACTAGGCCGGTAAAACTAAAGCAAATATCCGTAGGAACATTTGCGCTCATCCCGAGCAATTCGCACATACATTCCTCCTTCTTATTCCCTCCATCTTGAAAGATGAAGGGGATAAATTACGGCCAATAACTCACTCTATCTAACTCAGGATTTTACCATCTCTTTTTCAATCAACTGAATCAAGATATGAATCGCTTTGATATGAATTTCCTGAATACGATCAGCATAACCGAAATGAGGAACCCGGATTTCGATATCCGCAGTGCCTGCCATTTTGCCGCCATCTTTACCTGTCAGAGTGATGACTTTCATGCCTTTGGCGCGAGCAGCTTCAATTGCCTTGATGATATTACCTGAATTACCGGAAGTTGAAATGCCCAACAGCACATCACCTTCGCGACCCACAGCTTCAACATAGCGAGAGAAAACATAGTCATAACCAAAGTCATTACTGACGCAAGAGAGATGGCTAACATCAGAAATAGCAATCGCCGGATAACCCGGGCGATTTTCACGGTAGCGGCCCGTTAACTCTTCGGCAAAATGCATGGCATCACAATGGGAACCGCCATTGCCACATGACAATACCTTACCGCCCGCTTTAAAAGAGTCCGCCAGTAATACGGCTGCGCGCTGGATGGCATCGATATTGGCATCATCTTTCAGAAAGTTTGCCAGCGTGGTTGCTGCTTCGTTCAGTTCACTACGGATTAAATCGTGGTACATGGGAGCCTCTTTAATAGTCCTATGGCATCAATGTTCTTCCTGCGCCAGTGTACCGGATAGCACAAACAGCGAGAAGTACTGTAATGAATTAGCCAAACAGCAATGACATCGATGGGGCTATTTGGGCGCTTAATGAGAACAATTTGTGAAGTAAGTTGTAAATGACATGTAATGGTATTGATAAATAGAATGAGATGAACTACAACAAATGTATCACTCAACAGGTCAGACCTCCTACATCTCAGGAGCTTCATTATGATGGTTCTTAGCATTATTGCCTTGCTGGTTCTTATTGGTGTGTTGTTCTATCACCGGGTGAACCTCTATCTCAGTAGTTTGATTTTGGTGGTTTACGCCGCTGCCATGGGGGCCGCACAGTTATGGTCATATTGGGCATTATTGCCGATAGTGATTGTTCTGTTACCTCTGACACTAACCCCTCTGCGCCAATCCCTATTTTCCGCCCCAGCATTGCGCATGTTCCGAAAAGTCATGCCTGCGATGTCGCGCACCGAAAAAGAGGCGATTGATGCAGGCACAACTTGGTGGGAAGGTGATTTATTTCAGGGTCAACCTGACTGGAAAAAATTACACAACTATCCAAAACCGCAATTAACCGCGGAAGAACAAGCCTTTATCGACGGCCCGGTTGAAGAAGCGTGCCGCATGGCAAATGATTTCCAGATTACGCATGAATTGGCTGATTTACCGCCTGAGCTGTGGGATTATCTGAAAGAGAATCGCTTCTTTGCGATGATCATTAAGAAAGAGTATGGCGGTCTTGAGTTCTCTGCTTATGCTCAGGCCCGAGTACTACAAAAACTCTCCGGAGTCTCCGGTATCTTGGCTATCACCGTTGGTGTACCTAACTCTCTCGGCCCCGGTGAATTGCTGCAACACTACGGTACTGAAGAGCAAAAAAATCATTATTTACCGGGACTGGCCCGTGGCGATGAGATCCCTTGTTTTGCCTTGACCAGCCCGGAGGCCGGTTCAGATGCCGGCGCCATTCCAGATACCGGCACTGTGTGTATGGGTGAATGGCAAGGTAAACAGGTGCTGGGCATGCGCCTGACTTGGAACAAACGCTATATTACTCTGGCCCCTATTGCCACCGTGCTTGGGCTCGCCTTTAAGCTATCTGACCCTGAGCATCTGTTGGGTGAAACCGTTGATTTAGGCATTACCTGTGCGCTTATCCCGACCAACACCCCAGGGGTTGAAATCGGCCATCGTCACTTCCCACTGAATGTGCCATTCCAAAACGGTCCGACACGCGGCAATGATATCTTTGTTCCTATTGATTACATTATTGGCGGGCCGAAAATGGCCGGTCAAGGCTGGCGGATGCTGGTGGAATGTCTGTCTGTCGGCCGTGGCATCACATTGCCATCCAACGCCACAGGCAGCCTGAAAAGTGTGGCAATGGGGATCGGCGCTTACGCCTATATACGTCGGCAGTTCAAGATCTCAATCGGTAAAATGGAGGGGATTGAAGAGCCATTAGCGCGCATTGCCGGTAATGCCTATGTGATGGATGCTGCGGCGACCTTAATTACCAGCGGTATTATGCTGGGCGAGAAACCCGCCGTGTTGTCCGCCATTGTTAAATATCATTGTACCCACCGAGGTCAGCGCGCAGTGATGGATGCGATGGATATCGCCGGAGGCAAAGGTATCTGCCTTGGCCCAGCTAACTTTGTCGCTCGTGGTTATCAAGGTGCCCCGATTGGTATTACGGTGGAAGGCGCTAACATACTGACTCGTAGCATGATTATCTTCGGTCAGGGCGCTATTCGTTGTCATCCGTTCGTGCTGGACGAAATGGCCGCCGCGCAATCCAATGATGTTTCCGCATTTGATAAAGCCCTGTTTGGCCACTTGGGCCATGTGGGTAGTAGCAAAGTTCGCAGCTTCTGGTTGGGGCTGACTAATGGCCGTACTAGTGCGACACCGGTCAAAGACAGTACACGCCGTTATTACCAGCACCTGAACCGGCTGAGTGCCAACTTGGCTTTGATGTCCGATGTTTCAATGGGCGTGCTGGGTGGCAGTCTGAAGCGTCGTGAGCGAATTTCAGCTCGCTTAGGGGATATTCTCAGCCAAATGTATCTGGCTTCAGCCACACTGAAACGCTATGAAGATGAAGGCCGTCAGAAAGAAGATTTGCCACTGGTACACTGGGGCGTGCAGGATGCCCTAAATCAGGCTGAAATTGCACTGGATGATTTACTGCGTAACTTCCCGAACAAATTCATTGCGGGCGTCATGCGGTTCGGGATCTTCCCACTTGGCCGGGTACATAAGGCACCGTCAGACCGACTGGATCACCAGTTAGCCCAGTTGCTACAAGTGCCATCAGCAACCCGCAGCCGTATTGGCCGTGGTCAATATCTGACACCAAGTGAGTTCAACCCGGTGGGCTTACTGGAAGCGGCGTTGCAAGATGTTATCGCGGCCGAGCCAATTCATAAACGCTTGAGTAAAGAAGCGGGCAAGAGTTTGCCATTTACTCGCCTAGATATGCTGGCAAAACGCGCATTGTCAGAAGGTAAAATCAATGCCGAAGAAGCCGCCATATTGACTAAAGCAGAAGAGAGTCGTCTACGTTCTATTAATGTCGATGAGTTTGAAGCGGATGCTCTGGCGGTTAAACCCGCCGTAAAGCAACCGACTAAACCACGACATACTGAAGCAGCCTAATTTTTGTCTTATTGATGTGTGTGTCTAACTGACAAAGCCTCCTATTAATGGAGGCTTTTTTTATCGTCGAGCAAACGGCGGACAATCACCCCGAACTGCTCAGGTTTACCAGCAAATAGTACATTGTCTGGCTGAATCTGTAGCAATCGACGGCGCAAGCTATCACGCCAAACTTTGTCACTAATCAGCCGAACAGCCACTGCAATATATTCAGCTAAGCTATGTGCAACCAGTTCCTCACCCAGCCCCAAACGGCGAAATAACCCTTCATCGATATGTTCATGAACTTCGGCCCCACTGAGACACACACCGGGTAATCCCTGACGCACGGTATCAACGATGCCATTGGTATTGCCGAAAGGGAATGGATTGATAAAGAGGTCACATTGGTTAATCACCTGCAAATAATCCAGATACGCCAAGTGTTCGTAAACTTTCGCTTGGGGCACCACCTCATGAACCGCTTTTTCCATGACCCGATGGGTGATACCCCAACAAAAACCCACGAGAAAATGAAAAATAACTGGTGTAGATGTGCGCTGCGCTATTTCCTCACAGGTGGCGAGAAAACGCGGATTAATCTTCATGGCAGATGCACAAACAGCAATATGTACCTCGGGCCGCTCATCAACGTGCAATAGAGGTTCCGGTTGGCTGATATTGGCGGGAGGGACGTAGGGTAAGCAATCTTTGGGTAATGAGACCACGTTTTCGGAAAAGCAGCCAATGTCGCCTAAATAGTCCTCTTCCACTAAAACGGCATCAATATAATCGGAATGTGTTGTGGCAGGATGGCCTAACGCCATCACCTGTAGGGGCGCTAAACGTAAATTGGTCAGCGCAATGGTCAGTGGGAACATACCAACACTGGGGAAATAGATAACGTCAGGAAGTAATCGCTGTGCCAAAGCCACGATGGCCTCGACAGCGCCTGCACGGCTGACCTCGGTAAAGTCATCAAATACCTCGCGAGCGAGGGTGTCTGTCGCCTCCGAAATTGTAGTGCCATGGGTAGAAAAGTGCTCCCGCGCAGCACGTAATGTACTGGAATGGGTTCGATAAATAGAATGGCCGCTGTTAAACCACTCTAAAATAACTAACATTAATGGTTTATCGCGTAAGGGTGGCAATAAGTCATTATCAGATAATCCACGATGAAGCAGTGAATTGCGCAGATGAAAATTAATGCTGCGCTTTATAGCATGCTTTTGTGCCATATCGGCATAACTGCAATGCATATAAACATCATGCAGAATGCGCTCTGGCAGATGTTCAATACGGTCCAACGTTAATAGTTTTTCAGGCAGCCAACCCAAGAGGAACTCGCGCTTAGCGTGCCCTACCGTACTGGGTAAAATCCGCGGAGACAATAAAGCCAGAAATAGTGCCGCCGTCGCATACGGATTAAATTGCCATAATATTTCCGGTTGTAGGGGAATACCTGATTCAGGTAAATACATCACACAGAATTTAAGAAAGTGGCCTCGTTCAAACCGAAGAGGATGTGCACAGCCTTCTCCTGCCTGATTCAGGTTCGTAATCACATGATCAGCATGTCCAAATGGAGAGGCGGCAAAAATTAAGGCAATCCAACGATGAAAATTGATTAATTGTAAAAATCCTTTTTCCGATAACACAAAACCCGGATCGGAAAACAGATTCCCAATGGCGGCCGCCAGCCGATTACAATAATGTGCCTGCTGCTGCGGCGACGGTTTATTTAGCGAGAAAACATCCCAACGACCATAGTGTGTATCTAACTGCTCCAGCATGAATATTAATACTCGCCCCGCTTCTTCATAGCGTCGGGCGCTGACTAAAAACTCAAAATAGGGCAGTGAAAATACTGTTGGCTCCTCGACTATCGGCGCGATTTCAATTGTTTTTTCCACTATTGTTGCTCTCCCTGGCCATGACGCACTCACCCAATGAATGCATTTATCCGCTAAATAACTCCCCTAACAATGCATTGCTGCTCCTCATCCTCGACTTAATGTTGCGGTTTCCATCGCCCAAAAATGTGCTTGTCGCAGACTTCCTGCTGGAGAGAGGCATCAGACGGAATACAAATTGCAATACTGGTGTTGGCGACAATATCTCTCTCAGGCTCGCTCACAATCGAGGGCGGGAAAGGCTGGTGTTCAAGAGAACTGAGAATCTGCCCGTGTTCCACCAACAATAATTCAGGCTCTTCTCTCCGTGACGGGAGGGTTATTTCTCCCGCGATTCTCAGAGTATTCCTTCCGGAAACGAGGTCTGGTTTCGGTTTCCGTTTCGGTTTCGGTTTAGTCGTCTTCACATTAGCGCCGCTACGCGTAATATTTCCGCCTAAATGAGTGTTATCGACAGGCTTGCCATTGAACGTCACATTGTCATGGATAAGGCCGGGTGATGTTATGTATATAAGAGGCTTACCTGAGCCAATGACAGCAAGATCGCGTAGCTCTGCATCGTCATCGAGAAAAACACCGTAATTATTGCCGGAGATACCGCTTATTACCCCCCCAGTGAGCGAACCATCAACATCCACCCCATGACCCTTGTTAGCGGCATTACCTGTAATAGTGGCATTGCCTTTATTTGTCACAGCGCCGGTGATCGCTACACCATGCCCGTCGACGCTATTGCCATTAAGGAAGGTGTTATCGAGAGTGTTATTACCGCCCAACTGCACGCCAGTACCTTTACCGCCGATCGCATTACCGGTCACTGCCAGTTGATCATTCGCCCCACCGCCGGTCAAAATCGCATCTTTGCCGATATCAACACCGCTGCCGTTACTGGTATTGCCTTGCACGGTGCTGCCATTGCTGCCGGCCAGATTGGCGACAATCTCCACACCCTTACCGTCGGTACTGCGACCATTGAGCGCTACATTGTTAAGCGTAGTGTCACCCTCCACTATAACGCCGACGCCGGTGTCGGATGTACCAATCACCACACCGCCACTCACCGCACCATCCAGTTGGATCCCGTCGCCGTGATTTGTTTTACCGTCAATAGCTGTATTGCCGGTATTCACCAACGGGCCGGAGATATCCACCCCACTGCCGTCAGTGGCATTGCCATGAAGTGAAATGTTATCGAGAGCATTATTACCGCGTAGTTGCACGCCGCTCCCCTTATCGCCGGTGGCATTACCGGCCACTGCCAGCAAGTCATCAACCCTGCTCCCGGTTAAGGTGACCTTATTACTCACCATGACACCCGTGCCATTCACCGTATTACCCTGCACCACGCTGCTTTGGCGACCTACGATATTTCCCGCCATTTCCACCCCTTTACCGTCGATGCTTCCCCCCACTAGCGCAACATTATTGAGAACTGTATCGCCATCAATTTTCACCCCACTGCCGCTAGTTGAAACACCATTAATACGACTATCGCCAAGTGAGCCATTAATATGAACACCAATGCCGCTGACTGAGGTCCCATTAACGACATGATTATTCAGTGAACCATTAATTTGTACACCGATACCGGTACCGGAAGCCGTACCACTTAATCCCGTATTGCCACGGCTAGTTAACGAGCCGTCAACATCTAATGCAATACCCTCTACAGCAGAACCATTTAAACTGGTATTGCTTAAATCGTTATTGCCATTCAGTTTTATTCCCGTTCCTGCTCCTGCCGTCGCCTCCCCAGCAAGGGTGAGTAAATCAACTTGACTGGTGCCAGTTACATTCACATTTTCAGCAATATCAATGCCGTAGCCAATACCATTAACTGTCCCATTAATCGTACTTTGGTGAATTCCTTTTACTTCACTGGTGATTTCCACGCCTTTACCATGACGGCTGACACCATTGAGTGCAGCATTATCTAATACAGTACGAGTGATAACATTAGAGCCTGGAGGAGAATCAATTCTCACACCGCTATGACTAATTGAACCGCCACTCAGTGTGGCATCAGTAATTGTTGCATTACCGCTAATGATTAAGCCTTCTGCGTGAGTGGAATTCCCCGTAATATTAATCCGACTGACTTGATGCTCTGGACTAAAAAGGTGAACGCCAATGCCATCAACGCTAGTACCTTCAATAGTGACGGGACCTGTACTGTTATTCACCACCCCAGAAATAGCAACTCCGTGACCGGCAACACTACTGCCCCTAATCAACGTGTCACCCTCACCATTTAATACCACCGTATTATTATCTCTCGGGAAGTGAATTCCCGAACCACGGGTTGAACTGCCCTCCATTTTTAACGATCCGTTATTATTAATCGTTAACTTAATTGGGCCTGAGTGGGTGATACCATTCCCACCAGCGGTATCTTGTGCGCCATTATTTTCTCCAACTAAAGAGAGTTGGCTTCCTTTGGCGATATTAAGTGTATTCGGCCCATAAAAATAAATACCTTTTCGTGTTGCACCTATTCCTTCCGTTTTTCCTTGAAAGGTAATAATGCCTTCAATGGATAAGCTGTTATTTTCTCTGAATCCAATACCGGCTCCCTGTGACGTATTTAGCGCACTGCCAATAACGGAACCATTCTGAGCCTTGATAGTATTATTCCCTACCATACTCAAAGTTGAACTGAGTGCTGAAGTCAAAGCTGATACTGTCTCGGCATAAACCGTCACATTACCCGCAATGGCAGTTAGATCTATATTACTAAAATGTACACTCCCCAACCCCGAACCATTAATCGCAATGTTACCCGTTCCAGATACCAGACTAACATTGTCTAAATTCATTGATGAACTTTGAACACTAACATTGCTATTATTGGCTTTTAAGGTGATATCACGTTGGGCCTTAATCATATTACGTGAAGTATCTGAAGCACCTTGAATAACAATCCCTTCACCCGTACTGTTCGCCTCTCCATTCAATATAATATCTCGGTTAGAATTTAAGGAGGAGTTAGCCTTAATCCAAATGCTTTTATTTTTCGCTGTGGTATTAATATGAATATCGTCAACAGTTGAGGTTACATTAACCCCTGATAGCACGATACCTCCAAGGTCGACAGGATCGGACGTTATTTCAATATTATTTGCAGTGATATTTGTATTGGTAATGTTACTTGTTTTCTCTCCTGCAATATTTAAATGATAATCACCATTAAGACTTTCTATATTGGCATAATCCACAATGACACTCATTCCGGCGGATTTACCCGAATCATTCCCGTTCATTGAGATATTCCCACTCGCCGTAATATTGGCATAATCAGTGGAGTCACCACCAATTTTGATACCCTCAGTGCCTGCAAGCAACCCAGTGGTGATACCTTGCAACGCAATATTGCCATTGGCATTTAAACTACTATTCCCAGAGATCCATATCCCTTTATTGGTTGTTGTGCTATTGGCATTAATATCGCCCGCTGTCGCTATAATACGGCTGTTCGCCAATAAAAAACCATCTGCACCAGTAATATGGCTCTCAATATTGACATGTTGTCCACTGACCAATGAACCACTATTAAAATCAACACCTTTATTTGACGCAGTCATAATACTGCCATTTAAATTAATCGAAACATTTCCCAATAATGAGGTTAATTTACTCGAATTAAAGGCTAACCCACCCCATGTAGTCCCATTCGCTTGGAATATAATATTTTTATCACTGGTTATTGTTGTATTAGAGAAAGATGCCATCCATGCAGTTTTGGAATTAGAAGTAATGGCAAAGATTATATCCCCCTTTCCGATAATGGTTGAGTTACCTGATATTTCAACACTCCGCCACCCTTGTCCATTCGAATTGCTGCTCTCACCTGCTATCCGCGTTTCACCTGCTACGGTTATGTTAGCGGCATTACTGATATTCACCCCGACCTGAGAAGCAACACCGGTATTTCCATCAAACGTCAGGTTACCGACGTCATAACGCCCACCGATCACACTGATACGAGCTGTATTATTCTCATTCGCGTGCTTTGCCAACAAATCCCCGCCATTTAATAGCACAGAACTGTTATTTAATGTAATAACTGAGTCAACTGTTGTGTTGCCAGCCAGTAAATTAACATTCAATTTCCCCGCACTCGCGGTAATATTATTATTAGCGACGATATTGCCATCAGCATGTAACGTTAGCGTAGCATCTGTCCCAGAAATTTTATTAATATCGGCTTGCAGCGTAATATTACACCATCGGCAACTCAATGAACGGCCATTACTGGTAGTAATCGTGACATTCGTGCCGCTATTGAGTTGAGCATTAATACTGCTATTGGCTATTTGTGCAACATTAGTCGTTGGAATAAAAATTTGTGCGTTAGTAACATGCCCGGCAGGAATGTTTCCCGCCTGAATCAATACTCCACTCTCAGCACCACTGCCGACGATGTTCACCTCTGCCGGATCGAGCAGCCAAGTTCCGCTTCTTCCATAAATAGCCGCAGCATCAACCTGACCAAAAGCCTGCAAATTACGCACACTGGATGTTTCAACCTGCCCACCATTTCCTGACTCCCCCCCACCTCTGGCATAAATATCGCCATAAAAGCCCGTGTAATGATCAGACCAAAGCACAGCCACACCACCATGCCCCTTATTGGTGGCTGAAACATCAATCTTTGCACCTTTATCCATGACGACTGAGTGAGCATTTCTTATATTTTTATTTTTACCCTGCCAACCGCCGCCGACCCATACTTTTCCACCGCCGTCACGGCCGCGCGCATCTATTTTACTGCCGGTGACCAAATGAATATTTTCACCTTGAAGAATAACCTCCCCACCACGTCCCTGTGGATGACTCACATCGACCCTTCCATGTTGTTTCGTGACACCGACACCACCACTATCGAGGTGAATAACACCATTTTTCCCAGATATTCCGTTGGCCTGTAAAATACCCGTATTATTAATTACGGTATTCATCAACATATCTTTACCATGAGCCGTCAGTTGGATAACCCCTTCATCAGCCTGAATCAGCCCACCATTTTGTAATAGTGCAGTAATCTGCTCACTCTGAATCTGCACTCCCAATAATTGCCCATGATCCAAATTGAGTGTGACACGTTGACCAGCAGCAAATAATGTTCTGCCTTGGGGGGTATGAATAATGCCTGAACTCTGGTTATCCACTCGTTGCCCTACGAGCGCAATATAGCCACCTGATGTGGTACGTAAATTAGCCTGATTAATAACGCTACCTTCCTGCTTTCGACTTATCAGCGTATAGCGTCCATTGATAAAATCATGATCAGACATGGATTTCGTCGTGGCAACCAGCCCACCGACATTAACCTCAGCCCCTTTGCCAAATAAAATGCCATTAGGATTAAGTAGGAACACCTGACCGTTTGCTTTGAGGTTGCCGTATATCTGCGATGCATTTCGTCCCAATACGCGATTCAATGCAATGCTCTGGACGCTAGGCTGGTTATAAATAACGCTATTCCCCTGCGCGATATCAAAACTGCGCCAATTAATCGCTAATTTATCGCTTTGCTGTGTCACCGTGAGAGTGGCGTTATTTATACCTAGCTCGCCTTGCCCGACAACAACTTGACCGTCAATGGGTAATGAGGAACGAGCGAATACCAGCAAAGGCGATGTTCCCAGAGCCAGTCCCATCATTATGGCTAGAGGCGTTAATATTCTGGTGTAATGCTCTTTAATTAATTTCTCCCCTGTTGACGAAAATGATTTCCCATAGGATCGGGTAAATTCTCCAACAGCAACGAAACATCCCAATCTATGACAAAAAATAAGTTTGTATAATTTACTGTTCATTATTCACCTCCATTTAATCTGACAAATATGCAGGTAAACGCTAGAACATCTTATAAGCGTTGAGCCATAACTGGTCGTGGTCTTGATTACGTGTTATTGCCTGACCGGTTCGATGTGCCCAAGTCAGATTTAAGGTGTAATCTGCCGGGCGAGCGAATGAAATATAGGCACCAGCGCCAGATAAATTAATGTTATTTTCTGATAGGCCCTCAATTGGTTGGCGATAATATGCCCCCCACCCCTGATCAAAAAATGCAGCAATCATAATTTGATTCCCGACGCCTGCCCATGCAGGAAAATGGGGTTGCCAGTGAGTACGTAACTCCGTGGTAAATACAGTGCCTTTGTCTACCGCCCCCTCACCAATACCATAGGCACGGACAGCCAATGGCCCTGCCAGTAATAGCTTTTGAGAACTATCAAGATTCTTACTGGCCATTTGGCCGGTGAACTGATTAAAAAATGAAACATAGGAACTAAAACCCTGATCATGGCCGAGACGATAATTAAAGCGAGCAAAGGTGCCCCCTATTCCGGTCAGCGTATTTACACTTTGGCTAAATTCATCGTCCAGAGAAAGGTGGCCCGCTGTACCGAGTAAATTGAAATGACTCAGCCCTCGAGGCAAGGCACTTAGCGAGCCATCAATACCGAACTCACCAGCATCCAGATTTCGTTTTTGTTTTGGCAGCATAATCAGTGAATCGCGCATTCTGGCCTGATAATAGCCGACATTTGCATTTACCCTGACTTGTGAATTACGTATCCATGGATGACGTAAATTAATACCCCACGTATCGGAATACCCATGAGCATCCAACGCATCGAATGGCCCGGCTAAGGTGTAATTCAAATGACTATAATTAATTGCAGCACGGGTACCATAGGTATTAATAGGAAAGTTGTAATCTAGCAAACCACTAAAAACATCTGTTGAACTGGATAATATTAGATCTGCCCGTAATTGATCCCCCCATCCAGTTAAATGATTAAATGCCCCTCCAACTAATAGCCGATTATGACCAGAATAATCATTACCTTGATTATCTATCCCCAGATACCCCATTGCACGCTGCCCCGGAGTAATATCAGCGTAAATTCGAGTCATTCCAGATTGAGTTCCTGGCTTTAATGCCAGAGAAGCATCGATACCGGGAATTTCATTAAGAATAAGTGCTGTACGTTCCAGGCGGGATAATTCTACTGGAGAAGCGGCACAGTTTTTTCCACCAAAGAATCCAACCTCTTTGCCGCAACTATTACTTTCAATCATAGCGATAGCAAATGGGGTATTCAGTCGAGTTTGATTATTGATTTCAGGTTTATCTAATCTTCCGGCAATCACTCTAACCAAAATAATACCATTATGAACAGTTTGAGGCGGTAATATTGCCTGAGCGGCGACCCATCCGTTATTCCGATAGAACCGAGTTATTGCCAACGCCATACTCTGCAAATCAGAAAATGTTAATGACTGGCCTAACCAAGGGGTAACCACCGTGTACAAATCCTGATAACTGGTAGACAACAACTCAGTATCCCCCTCAAATCTCACCTTACTTAATATAATATAATGCTCGACAACAGGTTGATTGGGTGGCGATGCTGGCGTCAGTGTCTGGAACTGTATTTCTGTTTCATGTGGTACTGGCGTAGGCTCTACCGTTGTTTGCCTAATTTCATTACTAATATTACCTGCATTAGGTATATTTATTATTTGAGGCGCAGCGATAAGATTAAAATTTAAAAAGAGCACAGAGAAAGGGAAAAAAAGAAATAAAACCGAACTTTTTTTTGATTGGTTTAACATCATTACTGGGTAATAAAAATATCGCATAAATACATGCCCATTTAATTAGAGATAACATCAGCCAAACAATAACCACCCTAATTACTTAATTAGTCGGCCACTCAGTAAATTTTTTAGTTATCAATATAATAGTTAATTAAAATAAACCTCGAGTGATAATAGTTAGATAAATTAAAAATGAGCAATAAAAAAACAGTATGTTAACTGCTAAACTCTCATCTGTTTGTTATGAAAACAGCCTAGTAGGACAGGTCTCTTTCTCACAAATAGTTATTTTAGTTGAATAGTAAGTTATTAATCCAAAACAATAATAAGTCGCAAAGGTAAATGATTTCAAAATAAGTATTACTTATATTAATAGCAATGAATTATTGTAACCTTATGAAAATCATTAATTTAAACAACAAGACTATTAAAGCGTAGCGTTCAAAGCTAATTTAATATATCAATAAGTTATGAAAGAAAATAAATCGAATTAAATTACACTAAAAAATATTGAATTCATTGCATGAGAAAAGTGTTATTAACATTAATAGTATTTAAAATAATAAAGCCACCCTAGATTGCTATGCAGGGTGGCTATATTTTTATAGAAATAGCGGCAATTAATGCAGTGTGGCCGATTTAGTTATCCATTTTGCCTAATACGGGCTATTAGATCATCAATACTGTCAATGTGCGACGCCGCCAATATCAATGTCCTCCCTAAGTTCAGGGCATGGCGTTGGCATGCTCTGCGCATTTCATCATCAGCAATACTATCCAAATCAGCAACATGGGCTAGCCCAATGGTGCGTCTGATTAATTCACTACCACAGTAACCAATGGTATCTTGCCAAACCTGCTGAAGAAATAGCTGGGCATAGCCCTCGATTGCCAGTGCTGAATCCTGCGTTTTTTCCTGACTCAATGCCAAAAAACGGTAAGAGAAAGTTTCCCAGAGAACATGAATATCTTTTAGTCGTTGTTCACGACCTGCCGCTGCATCACGTGCGCCAGCCAATCCCGGTAAGCCACAATAATTGAGCAGCAAATTCCCCAGCGCAGTGCCCACATCAAAGCCAATCGGGCCATAAAAACCAAATTCCGCATCAATGGTTTTCAGGCGGCCATCCGCGACAAAAATTGAACCACTGTGAATATCACCGTGAAGTAACGCCTCAGCTTTACTTAAAAAACGATGCTTCAGGGAAGCCACAGCCAATTTAAGCGCATGATCCTGACGCAGTGCCAATACATCGGCTAATAAAGCTGGGTCAAAATTATTGCGTTCATGGTCTATATAAGGATCAGTGAAGAACAGATCTTCGGTTATTTGGCACAATTCCGGGTTGGTATATTGGCTTACTGCGGCTTTTTTAGCTTGGGCTGACTGATAAAAATCTGAAGTATGGAATAAGGTCTGCGCCAAGTATTCCGCCAGTTGTGCAGCGGCCTGCGGGTAGTGCTTTCCAGCGAGCAACTCACTGCGCCAGATATGGTGATCAGATAAATCCTCTTGCACCATCACGGCTAATTCCACGTCATGGTGCAATATATTGACGGTATGTTGTGGACAGAATTGGCTGTGTGTCAGCAGCGTTTGTGCCTCAATTCTGGCGCGATCTAAGGTCAACGGCCAAGATTCACCAACGCAACGTACGTAAGGCAGCGCTTGTTTGACAATGACTCGGCTCACCCCTGCTGTATCGCGGATTTTAAATACCAAGTTGAGATTTCCATCACCAATTTCATCAGCCGACACTAAAGTCAGTGGATCGGCCACTTGGCCGAATTGACGAGCATATTCAACAGCATCCGCAGCAGTAAATGTATGGTAGCGCGACATCTTCAACCTCTTTTTCTTTTATCTGATTCTGATTCACTCACCGCCAACCCTGTGTTTAGCCGTGAAATTATTCCCTGTTAGTACAAAAATCCCAAATTTAGGCGTAAAACCATATAGACGTCTACACATCCATAAGTTATGTTGGCAGAATAAGAAACCAGATGCAATAACGCAACATGGATTTAACTGACAATGCAGATGCTTAACATGCTCAATTTACAAACAACCAGCTTAAAAATTGTTGATAACCAGCTTTGGATACTCGATCAACAGGCCTTGCCGCAGCGCCAAGAATGGTTGTCTGCCGATACTGTGGAATTGCTGATTGAGCATATTCAAGCACTGCGAGTACGCGGTGCCCCCTTGATTGGTCTGTCTGCCAGCCTATTGTTGGCCTTGCTGGCAGAACGTGGCTTATCACAAGCTCAACTTGAGCAAGCCCTAATTGCTCTACGGGAATCGCGCCCTACTGCGGTTAATCTGATGAATAATCTGGCCCGGATGCAGCAAGCACTTTTGCAAGCCAACTGGGTGGAAACCATGGTGCACGAGGCTTTGCGCTTGGTAGAGGAAGATCGCGAACTCTGTGAGCGTATTGCCCAACATGGTGCTGCACTGGTAAAACCCGGCAGCAACCTGCTGACTCACTGCAATACCGGCGGGCTGGCAACTGCGGGGATCGGTACGGCTATCGGTGTATTACTGCGCGCTCACCAGCAGGGCAAAATCCGTCAAGTGTGGGTCGATGAAACCCGCCCTTTGTTGCAAGGTGGCCGCTTAACGGCATGGGAGTTAGGGGAACTGGGTATTCCATATCAATTAATTTGTGATTCGATGGCCGCCAGCTTGATGGCGCAAGGTCAAGTAGATGCCATTTGGGTCGGTGCGGACCGAATTGCCGCCAATGGCGATATCGCGAATAAAATTGGCACATATAGTCTGGCGGTCTTGGCTCACTACCACCGTATTCCATTCTACGTTGCCGCACCACACACTACCCATGATCCGGCTTGTCCTAATGGTGCAGCCATCCCTATAGAGCAGCGGGCAGCCAGTGAAGTCACCGGAGTGTCTGGGAGTTTTGGCAACTGCCAATGGGCGCCACAAGATGCGAGAGTGTACAACCCGGCGTTTGATGTTACCCCGGCAGCATTAATTAGCGGTTGGGTTTTGGACAGTGGTGTAATTACACCAGAGCAAGTGACAGCAGGCTTCTTCCAACCTGAGCATTAAAAAAAACCTCAGGTGGCTATACTGCCGCCTGAGGTCAACTTTTGCTCAATTCAATCGAGGATAAGCATCGGCAATCTTATCACCGGTAAAATGTGCCACCCATCCTTCTGGGTTATCAAATACACGAATAGCGGTGAAATTCGGTGCCGATCCCATATCAAACCAATGACGAGTATTCGCAGGGACGGAGATGAGATCATTCTTTTCACAGAGAATTTGATAAATCTTACCATTCAGGTGCAAGCAAAATAGCCCACTGCCTTCAACGAAGAAACGCACTTCATCTTCACCGTGAGTATGTTCCGATAAAAATTTCTCACGTAAAACTTCACGCTGCGCGTTATCGGGGCGCATACTGATCACATCCCAACTCTGATAGCCTTTTTCTGCGACTAATCGATCAATTTCGTGCTGATAAGCGGCTATCACCGTTTCAGGTTGTGGATTTTCGCCCAACTCACGGTCTGCTTGCCAACGCTCAAAACGCACGCCAATGGCCGTCAACTCCTGTTGGATTGCATCAGCATCAACACTTTGCCACAGTGGCTGCGCCGGCTGTTCTTCACTGAAAATAGTTAATCCGCTCATACTGTAAAACCCCCAGCTCTTTATTTAAAACGCGCTAAATCTATCTGATCAAAGCGGTTGACTTGTGGATGACGGCTCTCGCTATCAGGAAGGTCGCGAATCAACTGGCAGGTATGCCAGCCGGCAAGTTGTGCAGCATCCAATTCCTGACGGATATCAGATAAAAACAGTAACGCTGGCGGTGCAATCGCCAATTGACTAGCAATATTCTGGTAAGCGCTCACTTCACGTTTGGCCCCTACGTGGGTATCAAAATAGCCGCTGAATAAGGGGCGTAAATCTCCTGCATCGCTGTAACCAAACAGCAATTTCTGGGCATCAACAGAGCCGGAGGAGTAGACATACAGTCCTAGCCCCTGCTGTTGCCAATCAGCCAATTGTTGAGCAACTTCCGGGTAGAGATGGCCGCGAAAATCACCGTGCAGGTAGCCACTACGCCAGATAATGCCTTGAATGGCCTTCAGTGCCGTAGATTTGCGGTCTTCATCCATAAAACGGTGCAAAGTATCAATCAACGTTTCAGTATCTGCATCGGGTTGCTCAATCTCGCGGCGCAAATCAGTTAGAGCGGCAACAATCTCTTCATCTTGTTGATGTTCAAACAGAAATGGGGTTAATCGCTCTCTGGCATAAGGAAACAGCACTTGATGCACAAAGCGAATGTCAGTGGTGGTGCCTTCAATATCGGTAACAATTGCCTGAATCATTCGGCCTCCAGCCTTAAGGGTTTACGTCAAACAAGCGCCGTTGTAATTCACACTGGAACAAAAACTCCAGCCCTTCCAAATGGCGGCGCGCTTCAGATACCGAATTCCCCCAACAATACAGGCCATGGCCACGCACTAAAAAGCCATAACGCAGTGGATGATTATCCGCCAACGCGGCGACTCGCTGCGCCAACGCAGGAATATCCTGATCATTATCGAAGATAGGGATGACCACGGTATCAAGATGACTGCGCTGCCCGGAAAGCGATTTTTGCATTTCGTAGCCCTGCAATACCAACTCATTGCTACGTTCTACTCGCGATAACACCGTAGCGTTCACCGAGTGAGTATGTAAGACCGCATTGATTTCAGGATACAGACGATAAAGTAAGGTATGCAGGCCGGTTTCGGCTGAAGGTGTACGGCCACTCGGCACATGATTACTGGCGGTTTCCACCAGTAAAAAGTCATCTGCGGTCAAACTGCCTTTATCTTTGCCAGATTCCGTCACCAGACAGTGTGCTGAGTCCAGACGCAGGGACATATTGCCACCGGTCGCAGGGCACCAGCCCTTCTCACCGATCCAGTGGCAGGCGGCGAGTAACGCGCCAAGTTGTACATTTTCGGTCATTGCATATCCCTGTTGTGGTGTTGGTGTGCCCTAGCCCGCAGCTACTGCAATTAGCTGGATAATCGCTGTTAGCACAATTTTATCTATGCTTAGCACATTACGTCATTTAGCCGTTTAAACATCTAAGCGTCTCGATTGCCAAATCTTAACATCGTGTTATATTGACGGCAACATACGGCACCAGGAGTATTCACCTGCCATGAGCACTTTATCTTTTATTCCAGACAGTAAATTGCCTGCACAAGGCACCACCATCTTCACCCAAATGAGTGCATTGGCGCAAAAACATCAAGCCATTAACCTGTCGCAGGGATTCCCGGATTTCGATGGACCTGACTATCTAAAGCAGCGATTGGCCTATCATGTCAGCCAAGGCGCTAACCAATATGCGCCCATGACGGGTGTTGCACCGCTGCGCCATGCCATTGCGGAGAAAACCGCAAAAAGTTATGGCTGGCAGCCTGATGCCGATAGCGAAGTTACCGTGACTACCGGTGCCAGTGAAGCCTTATTTGCCGCGATTACAGCCTTGGTTCGTCCCGGCGATGAAGTTATTTGCTTTGACCCCAGCTACGACAGTTATGCCCCAGTGGTGAAACTGGCAGGCGGTATTCTCAAGCGTATCGCTCTCAAGCCCCCAGCATTCACCACTGACTGGGCCGAATTTGCCGATTTGATTTCTGAGCGCACTCGATTGGTGATTGTGAATACACCCCATAACCCTTCTGCAACGGTTTGGCGCGCAGCCGATTTTGAACAGCTATGGCAAGTGATTGCTGAACGCAATATTTATGTATTGAGTGATGAAGTGTACGAACATATCTGCTTCAGTGACGCAGGCCATGCCAGCATATTGGCTCATCCGCAATTACGGGAGCGGGCGATAGCGGTATCTTCTTTTGGCAAAACTTTTCACATGACTGGCTGGAAAGCGGGTTATTGCATTGCCCCTGCCGCCATCAGTGCTGAAGTGCGTAAAATTCACCAATATCTGACCTTCTCAGTCTGCACCCCCGTTCAGTTGGCACTGGCCGATATGCTGAATGCCGAACCAGAACATTGGCAGCAATTGCCGGCGTTTTACCGCGCTCGCCGCGACCGCTTTGTCGATGCGTTATCTGCCAGTCGCCTGAAAATCCTACCCAGCGAGGGCACTTATTTCCTCTTGGTCGATTACAGCGCGGTTTCAGATCTTGATGATGTTGAGTTCTGCCAATGGCTGACCGAACAAGTGGGCGTGGCGGCTATTCCTTTATCGGTATTCTGTGAAGGCCCCTTCCCCCATAAACTGATCCGGCTTTGCTTCGCCAAACAAGATGCCACGCTGGACGCCGCTGCGGAGCGATTGTGTCAACTTTAAAACTGACTCTACTGCAACAACCGCTGGTGTGGTTGGATGCGCAAGCTAATCTGCGTCACTTTGACATGCTATTAGCGTCTTTGACGCCACGAGATGTGATTGTGCTGCCAGAAATGTTTACCACCGGTTTTGCCATGAATGCAGCTGAAAATGCACTTTCAGAAGCCGAGATCATCGACTGGCTGTGCCAATGGTCGGCACGTACTGATGCTCTGGTGGGGGGAAGTGTGGCGTTGAGCACACCACAGGGCGCAGTTAACCGTTTTCTGCTGGCTGAACCTAGTGGAAAAATCCATCGCTATGACAAGCGCCACTTATTCCGTATGGCGGGTGAACATCATCATTATCAGGCAGGTAAAGAGCGCAAAATTGTGGCATGGCGCGGCTGGCGTATTTTACCGCAAGTCTGTTATGACCTGCGTTTCCCGGTGTGGTCACGTAACCTGCAAGATTATGATTTAGCGTTGTATGTCGCTAATTGGCCTGCAGCTCGTGCCAAACACTGGCAAACCTTGCTGGCAGCCCGTGCGATAGAAAATCAGGCTTACGTAGCGGGCTGTAATCGAGTCGGTGATGATGATAATGGTCATTATTATCAAGGCGATAGCCTCATTCTAGATGCGCAAGGCGAGGTTCTGGCACAGGCAGAACCAGGGCAAGCCACACAATTAAATGCGGAGCTATCGCTAGAAACACTGCAAAATTACCGCGAAGCGTTTCCGGCTTATCATGATGCCGACAAATTTTTACTGGTATAAATATCCAGCAATGGGAAGCGTGCCTCGCGGCACGTTAACCCCGCGGCTCAAGCCCATGACAATACCGTCTCTAGGTAGGCTTGAATGCCCAGAGCAACATCATTACTGGTAACGGATTCATCTGGGTGATGGCTTATCCCCCCTTTGCAGCGTACAAACAACATTCCCACCGGCCAACATTCGCCAACCGCAATCGCATCATGACCCGCGCCACTGGGCAGGGCTAATGAACGCCCCTGTACTCGGCTAACGCTCTCGCTGATACGTTGCTGTAAATTATCATCGCAGCAAGTTGCATTGATGCGGTAAAACTCTTCAGCCGAGAATGTCAGGCCACGGCGAACCGCTATCACTTCAGCTTCAGCCAATAAGCGGGCTAACAAATGGTTTATGTCGCTGTCGTGCGGGCCGCGAATATCCAGAGTTAACGTCACTTCACCTGGAATAACATTTACTGCGCCGGGTAAACATGCCAGCGTCCCTACCGTCGCCACGAGATACTCACCATAACTTTCAGTGAACTGTTCAACCGCATATATCCATTCAGCCGCACCGGATAATGCATCCTGGCGCTGCCCCATTGGGACGGTTCCAGCATGACCCGCTAGCCCGATAAACTGGCAATGTAGGCGGCAAGCCCCATTAATTGCCGTCACGACGCCCAAGGCTAAATCAGCGTTTTCCAAACACGGACCTTGCTCTATATGTAGCTCAAGATAAGCACAGAACTCACTGATTGCCCGCTGCGATTCCCCAACCGCTGCGGGGGGGAAACCGGCTTTATCCAGCGCCTGCGCCACACTAACACCTTCAGCATCCGTTTTATTTAGCCAGTCAGTTGGCCAGTGCCCGGTAATTCCTTTGCTGCCCAGCAAAGTAATACCAAAGCGCGTTCCCTCTTCATCAGCAAAACCAATGACTTCGATGGCAACCGGTAGTCGCCGCCGCTGCTGATGCAAATACCCCACGACTTCCAAGGCGCTTAATACCCCGAGCATGCCGTCATAGCGGCCTGCATTGCGCACTGTATCAAGATGGGAACCAAGTAATATGGCTGGAGCATTGAGTTGCAGTCCCTCATAACGGCCACAAATGTTACCAACAGAGTCCTGCCAAACGCGCATTCCGACGGCTTGCATCCATTTCCCAACTTGCTGATTCGCGAGTAAATGTTCAGGTGACATATACACTCGCGTCAACATCTCGGGTGATTCACTGATTGCCGCCAGCGCATCACAACGGGCCAAAACCCGTAATGCGGCCTGCTCTGCCTCGGCATCAGGCAGGGTGGCGGCCATTATCTGGCACCATCAGGTTTATTCATTGATTGTTTATCAAAGAACGGTTTATCACTGTCTGCTTGATAAATATTCCATGCAGCTTGTAGCCCCGCGCCTTGAACGGTGGCAAACCCTAGCCGGTTCAGCACCGCCTCCAATGCCGCCAGCGTTTGCATCACGCAGTCTTTTCTGGCGTTATATCCCATGGTGCCAATGCGCCAAATTTTGCCATTCAATGGCCCAAATGACGTACCTATCTCGATCCCAAAGTCATTTAGCATCAGTTGACGTACTTGCTCACTAGCAATACCTGCGGGGATCATCACGCCCAGTACATTATTCATCCGGTGCTTCATATCACCAAACACCGCCAACCCCATTCCCTGAATGCCTGCCAGCAGTGCAGCCCCTTGCAAGGCATGGCGAGCGATGCCGTTATCCAGCCCCTCTTCCAATATCACCCGCGCACATTCTCGTGCTGCAAAAAGCATACTGGTGGCTTCAGTATGATGATTGAGCCGTTCTGGCCCCCAGTAATCCATGATCATGCCCAAATCAAAGTAATTGGAGTAAATCATCTCTTCGTCACCGTCAGCGTGAGCTTCGGTTCGGATCCCTTGCTCAATACATTTACGACGACGAATTTGCTCGGCGAATTGTGGACTGAGGGTCACCGGAGAGCTGCCTGATGGCCCTCCGAGGCACTTTTGCAACCCAGCCGAAACCGCATCCAACCCCCAAGCATCCGTTTCCAACGCGTTTCCCCCCAATGAAGCAGTGGCATCGGTATAAAACAGCACTTGATGGCGACGACAAATCTCACCTAACTCCACCAGCGGTTGCAACAAAGTGGTCGAGGTATCGCCATGCACAGTCAGCAACAGGCGCGGATGTACTTTCTTGATGGCATCTTCAATCATCTCTGGGCTGAAGACTTCACCCCACGGCACCTCAATGGTATGCACCTCGGCGCGGCAACGGCGGGCGATTTCACATAGCAAATGGCCGAAGCGGCCAAAAACCGGCACCAGCACTTTGTCACCGGGGCGGATAGCCGACAGCAAAATTGCCTCGATACCCGCGCGCGAAGTGCCATCAATCAGCATTGTCCACTGATTTTCAGTGCGAAAAACACCGCGATACAGCGCCATCACCTGATTCATATAGTCGGTCATCGCCGGATCATATTGCCCGATCAGCTGACTGGCCATCGCGCGTAGTACTCGCGGATCAGCATTGACTGGCCCTGGCCCCATCAGTAATCGTGCTGGCGGGTTTATCTGGCTAAACAGCGGATTATGACTGAGCGCTGACATAAAAAATCTCCATTTTCTAAATCGGTAAGACGTTGTTATAAACCGCGAACGGTGGATATAAATTGTTTTAACTCAGTTGTTTGAGGAGCAGAAAATAGGGCGCGGCTTTCACCCTGCTCCCACACTTGTCCTTGATGCATGAACACCACTCTGTCACCCACTTCTCGAGCAAAATTCATCTCATGAGTGACTAGGATCAGGGTCATCCCTTCCGCCGCAAGTTGTTCAAGGACTTTCAATACTTCGCCCACCAGTTCAGGATCCAACGCGGAAGTTATTTCATCGCAGAGTAGGACTTTAGGTTGCATTGCCAGCGCACGTGCAATGGCAACTCGCTGCTGCTGACCGCCAGAAAGATTGGCAGGATAGTAATCGATTCGATCTGCTAACCCGACTTTGGTTAGCATTTCGGTTGCCAGAGCACGGCACTCGGCAGCACTCTTTTTCAATACCCGGCGCGGTGCCAGCATGACGTTTTCCAGCGCCGTCATATGTGGGAATAAATTAAAACTCTGGAACACCATCCCGACTGAACGGCTAATTTCCCGCGCCTGTGAATCGCGATGAGTCACCGTCATGCCGCCCAGTTTAATACTGCCGTCCTGATAGGCTTCCAACCCATTGATACAACGCAGTAGCGTGCTTTTTCCAGAACCACTGCGGCCAATGATTGAGATAACTTCACCCATTTCAATATCCAGATCCACACCTTTCAGTACATGGTTCTGACCATAGTATTTTTGAACTTGATTAATGGTGATCAGCGGCATGGAATTTTCTCTCCAAATAATGGCTGTAGCGCGACAAGGGGTAACACATCAGAAAGTAGCCCAGCGCCACCAACCAAAAGACTTTAAATGGCTGATAAGTGACATTATTTAGCATGGTTCCTGCTTTAGTCAGCTCAATAAAACCAATGATCGAAGCCAGTGCAGTGCCTTTAATCACCTGCACCGAAAATCCTACGGTGGGTGCAATGGCAATGCGCATCGCTTGCGGGGCGATAACTCGGAGCAAGGTTTGGCTGAAACTCAGGCCCAAACAGCGCGAAGCCTCCCATTGACCTTTTGGTAAAGCATCAATACTGCCGCACCAGATATCCACTAGAAACGCACTGGTAAACAGGGTCAATGCCATTGCCGCCGCCGTCCACGGGCTAACATCAATACCAAACAGCGCTAAACCGAAAAACGCCAAAAATAGCTGCATCAGCAAGGGAGTGCCTTGAAATAGCTCGGTATAGCCACGTACAAAACATGCCAGCCACCGCCAACGGCTCATGCGCATCAACATCAGCGGCAATGTCACCAGAGTGCCCCCCATAAAGGCAGTCAGTGACAGTAAGAGCGTCCAGCGGGCCGCCAGTAACAAATTGCGGATAATATCCCAGTCAGTAAACATCATGAGGTACGGCTCCCAAAGAATCGACGTCCTGCCATCAACAACAACTGACGCATCGCAATGGACAACAACAAATACAGCAATGTGGTCACCAAATAGACCTCAAAACTGAGAAATGTACGTGACTGAATTAAGTTGGCCGTAAATGTCAGTTCTTCAAATGCCACTTGCGACACCACCGCAGAGCCAAGCATCACAATAATGCACTGGCTGACGAGGGCAGGATAAATCCGCTGTAATGAAGGCGGCAGGATCACCCGGAAAAATGTCTGGCTGCGACTCAACCCCAATACTCGCCCGGCTTCCCATTGGCCTTTGGCACTGGCCTGAATTCCGGCGCGGATAATCTCGGTACTGTAAGCACCCAAATTGATTATCATCGCCAGCAAGGCAGCTTGCCCCGCACTTAACTTCAAGCCCAGCGCCGGTAAGCCAAAAACGATAAAGAATAACTGCACAACAAAAGGGGTATTGCGCACAATTTCCACATATCCCCCCCATATATGGCGCAATATGACGCTACCGCTAGCCTTATTGTCACTACAGCGGATCGCCGCACCGACGATCCCCAGTGCCATGCCGCCAATGGTCGCCATGACCGTCAACTCAATGGTGATCAGCAGACCAGACAATAGATCCGGCCAATAGGGCCACAAAGCAGAGAAATTTAGCTGATAGGTCATCGGCCGCTCCTGTTATGCACCAAGGTCAGCAGGTAACGGAGCCTTTAACCATTTTTCAGACAAATTATTGAGAGTGTTGTCCTGCAGCGCTTCAACAATCAGTGCATCTACCTTTGCTTTCAAAGCAGGTTCTCCTTGGCGCAAACCGATATAGCAGGGTGAATCTTTCAGCATAAATTTCGCCACTGGCGCTTGGGTTGGATTCTGTCGAGCTAATGCACTAACCACTAGATTACCGGTAGCCAGAAAATCCACCTGACCTGATAAATAAGCTGACAATGTAGTGTTGTTATCCTCATAACGTTTTATTTGAGCCTCTTTGGGAGCTAACTCACTCAGCACCATATCCTCCACAGCCCCACGGGTCACTCCGACCGTTTTCCCTGCTAACTGATCGGGTTGCTTCAGTGCATCCTCCTTCGCGCCAAATACTCCGAGGAAAAACGGCGCATAAGCTCGACTAAAGGCGATGGCTTTTTCTCGTTCCGGGTTTTTACCCAAACTAGAAATGACTAAATCCACTTTATCGGTTTGCAGATAGGGCACCCGATTAGCACTGGTCACAGGCACTAATTGCAACTTTAGTTTCATCTTATCAGCCAGATAGTGGGCCATATCGATGTCATACCCCTGAGGCTGAAGATCGGTGCCCACAGAGCCAAAAGGCGGAAAATCCTGTGGAACAGCCACTCGTAATACGCCACGTTGTTGAATTTGCTCTAATTGATCGGCTAACACTAAAGGTGCCTGAACGAGTATCAGTGCAGCACCCAACCAGGCCAACATCCGCTTTTTCATGTTCATAGCTTATCTCCGATAAGTAAGTGATGAAACGATAGATTCTTTAATTCAATATACTGAAACCATCGTTGCAACTACTGTGCCAAAGATAAACTTGCAGAGAAGGCCCATAATCAGGAGTTCTATGCCGGGTAAAGGGAAATGTCACGGAGGGAAAATCACAGAGAAAGTGCAAATCAGCAAATGAAATGCACCATAAAAGAGCAGTCAGTGGTAATTACGACGTGGAAACCTGCCTTCGAGAAGTCCTCTTGCGGGTTCAGTCATGACCGTTGTTCTAGTTCAGAAAAAGCGTCATATAAATCAGCTATTTGATGAATTCTTTGTCGCCCTTGTGCCAGAGTCTCATGCAATAATGCATTACTCAGTAAGTTTGCCAAACTCATCGCTGAGGAGTAACTATCAAAAGCCGACACACTGTCGAGTGGTGTGGTAAATCGCCAGTGTGCCAACGGTAGCAATGACTGGGCCTGTGGTTCACAAATCAATAATGTCGGTACTCCCAGCACCTGCATATGCTGCAGAATGTCGCGGATAATCTTAGGCCGCCGACGAAAAGCCACCACAATCACCACATCCTGTGAACTGACATCTACCAACTCCTCTGATAATGTCTGCCCCGCTTGTGGTATGAGTTGGACATGCGGGCGTACTTGTAGCAGTTGTTGGCGTAAATGCAGTGCTACTGGGTAACTGTTACGCAACCCCAACAACAGGATGCGCGGTGCATGCACCAGTGCTGAGATAACGTCACTAAATTGCTGACTGTCTAATTGATTGACCCACTGAGTCAGGTTCGCCATTTCCTGCTTATAGTGGCGAGACAGCAAGGTATTTCCTTGCACAGCATCACGGTTATCCGTCAACGGCATTCCACTTTGGCGCAAGGTTCGCACCTCTTCACGCATCTCCCGATAACTGCTGTAGCCAAGCCGCTTAAACAGCCGACTGACGGTGGCCTTAGACACGCCACTTAACCGCGCCAGTTCGGCACTGTTATAACTGATCAGGTCATCAAAATGGTCAAAGATAAAGTCAGTAACTCGCTGCTCCTGTGGGGTTAATTGCGCATAGTGCGCCCGTAAACGCTCATCAATCTGTTTCATATTCTTCCCCAGCCCTTGAAACTATCGTTTCAATATAGCCATTTTTTGCGGAACATAGCACATCTGCCCCTACCGGTAATATGGTAATTTTCATTCTCAGCACAAAACTCGACATTCTGGAACGCCTCTTGCTTTGTTTCTGTGATTTCCTTTTTTCTATTTCAACCAATGGGCAATGAGGGAAGCCAGATAATCAACAGCAATATGGCCCTGCAAGGAAGGGTGGCAGCGCCGTTGGTTATTAATTTCATCCACAATTTAGAACAGGAATTGTCATGAAAAAAACTTCAAATAAAACCGCCATGGATTGGGCTACTTATATTCAGCAAATGGAAGTCTTATTGGCATTAGAACTGGATGATACCCGCCGCGCCGCCTTGCTACTGCAATTTGAACGAATTGCTGCCATGGCGGGGCCCTTGATGGCCGTGCCTTTGGATGAGAAACAGGAAATTGCTGGGGTATACCGGCTATGAAACAGATTCCAACACTCACCATCAGTGAAATTCAGCAGGCTTTGAATCATGGTGAACTCTCCGCACAAGATATTGCACTACACACGCTGGACACTATCAGCGCTGTCAACCCAACCATCAATGCCTATACCCACATCACAGCGGATCGCATGCTCAGTGAAGCCTACCGACTTGATAGCCTGCGCGCCAAAGGCCAAACCTTACCGGCACTGGCGGCAATTCCGTATGCCGTGAAAAATCTGTTTGATGTCGAGGGTGAAACCACCCTCGCCGGAGCCAGCTTATTTTGCGAACGCCCACCCGCCAAACACGATGCAGCCGTTATTTCACGCTTAGCCGGCCAAGGGGCCATGCTCTCTGGCATGTTAAATATGGATGCCTATGCCTATGGTTTTACTACCGAAAATAGTCATTATGGCGCAACACGTAACCCTCATGACCTTAACCGTATTGCCGGCGGGTCTTCGGGAGGATCAGCCGCCGCCGTGGCTGCCGGGCTGGTTAATTTTTCGCTGGGTAGCGATACCAATGGCTCCATTCGAGTCCCGGCCTCACTGTGCGGTATTTTCGGATTGAAACCCACCTTTGGCCGACTCTCACGCACGGGCACTCATCCTTTTGTCGCCAGTCTGGATCATGTTGGCCCGATGGCGCGCTGTGTGCCAGATTTGGCCGCTGTGTATGATGCTATGCAAGGGGCTGATATTCATGACAGTTTCCAATCGGAAAAACCACCGGCCCCCTGTTCTGACCAGTTGTATCGTGGACAACAAGGATTAAGAAGTGCGGTATTGGGGGGCTATTTCGCCCAATGGTGTGATAGCGATGCAAAAGCTGCTGTACATCGTGTGGCCAAAGGGCTGGAAGCGGTTACCGAGGTCGAGATGCCGCAGAGCGATTTGGCACGTTCAGCGGCATTTATTATCAGTGCCACCGAGGGGGGAAATCAGTACCTCCCTGCGTTGAGAAAATCCCCCCAGCGCTTTGAACCACTATCACGAGAGCGGCTGTTAGCCGGTGCCATGTTGCCAGCAAGCTGGTATGTTCAAGCTCAACGCTTTCGTCACCATTTTCGTCAGCAAATTCTGCCGCTGTTTGAGCACTGGGATATCTTGATTGCACCCGCAACCCCTAGCAGTGCCACACTCATCGGGCAGGAATTCATGCGGATTAACGATACTGATTTACCCATTCGCGCCAGTATGGGGATGTTAACCCAGCCCATTTCTTTCCTCGGTTTACCGGTGGTTACCGTGCCACTGAAAACCACCAATGGGTTGCCGATAGGTGTTCAATTAATCGCCGCGCCATGGCGAGAAGATTTCTGCTTGCGGGCCGCTTATGCATTAGAGCAACAAGGGTTGATTGGGGTTCACCGGATATGATGCCGGATGCAGAGTCCGACTCAAGAGCGGATAATCGTTCAGGTGAATCTGTTTGATTGACATGAGATCAACGGCAACTGAATCCCCGTCACCTCAACCGAGCAAGAGGGCCAGCCTACCTACTCGGCTGAGATGACGGAGCTAGCAAAGAGAACAAATCGAATACCCACCGAAGCCAAACCCGATCAAAATGAAATAAAAAATTATCCATTGGTTTATCACTGCCATTTATCTAATACTGTCACTCTTTTCAATTCAGAATAATCCCCCATGACACAAAAAACCGAAACCGCCGGTTTAAGCCCAGCATTAATTGTCTTGATGTCCGTCGCCACCGGATTGGCGGTTGCTAGCAACTATTATGCCCAGCCCCTACTAGAAACTATCGCGCAAGCGTTTAATCTTTCGGTCAATCAGGCCGGTTTTATCGTCACAGCAGCCCAGTTGGGTTACGCGGTGGGGTTGATGTTCTTGGTACCACTGGGAGATATGTTCGAGCGCCGTGGGCTGATCGTCAGCATGACCTTGCTGGCCGCAGGCGGAATGCTAATCACCGCCTTGTCGCAAAACCTCACCATGATGATTGTCGGCACAGCACTCACCGGCCTCTTTTCCGTCGTAGCACAATTATTAGTGCCACTGGCAGCGACGCTCGCCGCACCAGAAAAACGCGGTAAAGTTGTCGGCATTATTATGAGTGGCCTGTTGCTGGGGATTTTACTGGCACGAACTGTAGCGGGTGCATTGGCCTCTGTTGGCGGATGGCGCACGATCTATTGGGTTGCTAGCGTATTGATGATTTTTATGGCACTGACGCTGTGGCGCTACCTACCTCGCTATAAACAACATACCGGTCTGAATTACGGCCAGCTACTCAGCTCGATATTTTCTTTATTTATCCGTACCCCTGTATTACGCACTCGGGCCTTACTGGGTGCGCTATCTTTCGCCAACTTCAGTGTCTTGTGGACATCAATGGCCTTTCTGCTGGCCTCACCACCCTATGGTTATTCAGAAGCCGCTATCGGACTATTTGGTTTGGTCGGGGCGGCCGGTGCATTAATGGCCACCAAAGCAGGTCAGTTGGCGGATAAAGGAAAAGCGCGTGTAACCACCAGTGTCGGCTTGGTATTGTTGCTGCTCTCATGGATACCCATCGCATTGGGGCAGTACTCCATTCTTGCGCTAATTATTGGGATAGTCGTGTTGGACTTGGCTGTTCAAGGGGTTCATGTCACTAACCAGAGCGTTATCTACCGCATGATGCCGGAAGCCAGAAACCGGTTAACCGCAGGCTATATGACCACCTACTTTATTGGTGGCGCACTGGGCTCATTAATTTCAGCCGCCGCCTATCAACATGCGGGTTGGTATGGTGTGGCTATCGCCGGTTTAGTGTTGTGCATTTTGAACATAACGACTTGGCTGGCCGGTAAACGTTTTGACCCACCAGCAAACCAGCCTGTTGAGTGATGTCGGTTATACCCAGCCTCTTATCAGAGGCTGGGCTATTCGCTATAAAGCGAGATATTACCTCTGGTTGTTAATTAGCTAACTACTAATCAACGTAGATAGAAATTTGGGTTCTAGGGTATTAAGACAATTACTACTCTGTTAGTGTTATCTAACGTATTATTTTTCCCTGAAACTTAATTAATAGCTGACCCTATGCATAGCCAAACCACCGACTCCCCGCCAACGACACAGCCAGCCGCAACATTTATCGAGGGCATAACTGATAGCTTGCCCATTGTTATTGGCTATCTGCCTGTCGCTTTTGCCTTTGGTTTGAGTTCGGTAAAACTTGGCTTTTCGCCGTGGGAAGCGATTTTCTTCTCTTGTATTATTTATGCTGGTGCCAGCCAATTTGTTATTACCGCCCTGCTCAGTGCCGGAATGTCATTGTGGGTTTCCGCCTTAACCGTAATGGCCATGGACATCCGCCATATTTTGTATGGTCCCGCACTTAAGCACCGCATTCTGACCCGATTATCGGGTAAAAAAACGGCTTTATGGGCTTTCGGTTTGACCGATGAAGTATTTGCTGCCGCGACCACCAAACTCATGAAAGACCAGCGCCGTTGGAGTGAGAACTGGATGCTCGGCATCGCGTTCACCTCTTGGCTGTCTTGGGTGGCAGGCACAGCCATCGGGGCCATGTTCGGCAATGGTCCGCTGGAAAACTATCCTGCAATTGAAGCCTCACTCTCCTTTATGCTGCCAGCCCTGTTTTTGAGTTTCCTATTAGCCTCTTTTAAACGTCAATACAGCCTAACAGTGATGGCATCACTGACAGGTGCATTACTCGGCGTATTATTATTCTCCATTCCAGTCGCCATTTTGGCGGGTATTGGTGGTGGATGTTTGGCCGCACTACTTCAACCCGCCCCAGAGGTGGTGACAGAACAGAACGAGAACAATAAACAGGAGCAAACACCATGAATATGGATGTCCTGATAATTGGCTTAGTTGTGGGAACGGTAAATTACCTGTTTCGTTATTTACCGCTGCGCCTTGGACCAGCACGTCAGCAAGCCGGTCTGCAACGAGGAAAAATTTCACTGTTGCTAGACAGCATCGGCATCGCCTCGATATGTGCCTTACTGGTCGTATCCAGTACGCCAGAGATCATGCATAACCCCCAGAAATTAATCCCAACACTTATTGGTTTCTTAGTTATTTGTGGATGCTTTTATAAAACCAACAGTATTATTTTCGCCACTTTACTTGGCGCACTTAGCTACGGTCTAACATTCAAGCTACTGATGCTTTTGGCGTAACAATTTGCATGAATTGTGAGCTAAAACACAATATCCTTACAATTAATGATACTAATTACTTACACACAGTGACTGAATAACACTAATTGCTAAATTTTTCCTTAATTATACCGTTTACATTATTAGTCACTATCGTTACTGTACCATTTGAAATTAATGAGGCTCCTTATAATGGAAAGTTCGTTTAGTCCCATAGAACAAATGCTTAATTTTCGTGCAAAACGCCAGAAAGATTTCCCTTATCAGGAAATTCTACTGACGCGTTTGTGTATGCATATGCACAGTAAACTGCTAGAAAATCGCAACAAAATGCTAAAAGCACAAGGGATTAACGAGACCCTGTTTATGGCATTAATTACGCTGGATGCGCAGGAAAGCCACAGTATCCAACCGTCAGAATTGAGTGCAGCATTGGGTTCTTCACGTACCAATGCCACGCGCATTGCTGACGAGCTGGAAAAGAAAGGCTGGATTGAGCGCCGCGAAAGCCAAAACGACCGCCGTTGTTTGCATTTGCATCTCACCGAAGCGGGCGTGGAATTTTTAAATCAGCTGCTGCCCCCACAACATAAGTGTCTGCATTTTCTTTGGTCAACACTTGACGCCGACGAACAGCAACAGCTTGAAACGCTGACGCGTAAGTTACTGACACGTTTGGACCAAATGGAAATACCGGAACAGTAATTCCACACAATATCTGTCCAGGTAAATAACTATGTCATCCCCACATAGCTGGAGACTCACGCCCCTGTTCGCCGTTTTTTTACTGGCGGGCTGTGCCTCAAGCGATAATATTGCTCCTCAGTCTCAAATGCTGAATAACCAACAACTGCAATTGGCGCAACCCAAAGTCAGTTCGTTGGCGTTAAGTCCTCAGTGGTGGCGGGTACTGGAAGATCCCCAACTTGATGCTTTGATGTCACAAAGTTTACAAACCTCACCGTCACTCAAACAAGCTGCAGCGCGGGTTCGGGAGGCACAAAGTATTGTGGGTCAGGCTGATGCAGCCAATGGCCCTAATCTGGATTTAGCCGCCAGCAGTACGCGGGAAAAAATCGCACAAAATACGCTGCAACCATTCTTACAGGCTTACCCGAGTAAGCCACTGTATGAAACCGCTAATACACTTGGCCTGAATCTCAGTTATGAATTTGATTGGTGGGGTAAATACCGCAACCGAGTCAATGCCGCCAATGCGCAGGTAAATGCTGCCCGTGCCGAACAGCAGCAAGCGGCACTGACACTGACCAGTTCAGTGGCATCAGTGTATTACCAGCTACAGAGCAATTTTGCCCTGCAAAAAGTGTTGCAGCAGGAAGTCGATAATAATGAGCGTCTGGCTGAGTTGCGTAGTAAGCAATATCAGGCGGGCATTTATGGCGTTGAAATTCCGCAACAAACACAAGTGCAGGCAGACACCGCCAAGCAGCAAATGACCCAACTGCAATCACAAGGTGAACAGCTAAAGCATCAGTTAGCCGCACTGACTGGCCAAGGCCCAAGTGGTACGCAAAATCTGCATCCGGTTTCTCTGCCAGATATCACGCATTTGGCACCGAAAGGTGAGCTGACCACCGATTTACTCGGTCAGCGCCCAGACATTACCGCTCAACGTCAATTGGTTGAATCTTATGACCAGCGAGTTAAAGCAGCACGTAAGGAGTTTTATCCAAGTTTATCCATTACTGGATTTGCAGGGTTCTCGACCACTAATTTTCAAGGCACAAACCCCAATTTGCTAGAAGCCGCCAGCCAGGCATGGAACTTTGCTCCCGCAATTTCATTGCCTATTTTCCACGCTGGTGCCTTGCGCAGTCAGTTAGGCGAAGAATCGGCACTGTATGATGAAGCGGTTGAATCCTACAACCAAACCATCCTCAATGCTGTGCAAGAAACAGCGGATGCCATCACCATCCAACAAAGCAGTCAGCTCCAACTCCAACAGGCCGCATCTGCGTCGCAGTCCATGCTGAAGGTATATAACGTCGCCGACGCACGTTATAAGGCAGGGGTTATTGGACGAGATGAACTGTTGACTAGCCAGTCGCAATATCTACAACAGCAGCAATCAGAACTCAGTGCCAGCAACAATTTATTGCAGGCCAAGATTGGTTTGATCCGTTCACTCGGTGGTGGCTATCAGGCCCCTGTCAGTGACGGTTCACAGAATAAAACAATATAAAATAATAGAGAGTTTGGAGAAGACCATGAGTGCAAACGCGGAAACTCAAACCCCGCCACAACCGCAGAACAAAAAGCAGCAACGCAAGCGCGTGCTGTTGTTGCTGACGGTTATTTTTATCATCGTTGGGGTGGCCTACCTGATTTATTGGTTCTTGGTACTGCGCCATCACCAAGAGACGGATAATGCCTATGTGTCAGGCAACCAGGTACAAATTATGTCTCAGGTGCCCGGCAGTGTAGTCAGTGTCAATTTTGAAAATACTGACTTTGTGAAAAGTGGCGATGTGCTGCTAGCTCTGGATCCTACCGATGCAGAACAAACCTATGAGCAGGCAAAAACCGCGTTGGCTAACAGCGTGCGCCAAACCCACCAGCTCATGATTAATAGCAAACAGTATCAAGCCAATATTGCTCTGAAAAAAACTGAACTGAATAAAGCCCAAAGCGATTTGAAGCGCCGCGTAGTTCTGGGTTCAGTTGATGCCATTGGTCGCGAAGAACTGCAACATGCCCGCGATGCCGCGGAAGCTGCGGCAGCATCACTGGATGTGGCGATTGCACAGTACAATGCCAATCAGGCGCTGGTTCTCAATACACCGCTGGAAAAACAGCCAGCTGTCGAGCAAGCCGCCGCCAAACTGCGTGATGCTTGGTTAGCATTGCAACGCACGAAAGTGGTTAGCCCAATCACCGGGTTTGTTTCACGCCGCAGCGTGCAAGTGGGTGCTGAAATTGCCAATGGCGCCCCATTGATGGCCGTTATCCCAGCAAATGAGATGTGGATCGATGCCAACTTTAAAGAAACACAGCTCGCCAATATGCGGATTGGTCAACCCGCCACTGTGGTGACGGACTTCTATGGCGATGACGTAGTCTATCAGGGAACAGTTGTCGGTTTGGATATGGGGACTGGCAGCGCCTTCTCACTGCTTCCTGCCCAGAACGCAACGGGTAACTGGATTAAAGTTGTTCAGCGTCTGCCTGTGCGTATCGCACTTGAACCAAAACAACTGGCAGATCATCCGCTACGTATTGGCCTGTCCACCACGGTAAGAGTGGATACCGCCAATACCGAAGGTCTGGTGTTAGCACAAAACGTACGTAAAGATCCGGCATTTGTCACTGACGCGTTGTCGCTGGATTTAGCGCCAGTTAATCAAATGATTAGCGACATTGTTCATGCGAACGCAGGTTAATGTTCATGCCAATGCAGGTTAAGCGCGCCGGAGGCCACTGTGGCACAAAAACCGCTTGAAGGTGCCCAGCTCGCCTGGATGACGGTCGCGCTCTCATTAGCGACTTTCATGCAAGTGCTGGATTCCACCATTGCGAACGTGGCTATTCCAACGATTGCCGGTGATCTTGGCTCGTCCAACTCGCAGGGCACGTGGGTCATTACCTCGTTTGGTGTAGCAAATGCGATTTCCATCCCTATCACTGGCTGGCTAGCAAAACGGGTCGGTGAAGTCAGATTATTCTTGTGGGCAATCGGTTTATTTGCACTGGCCTCATGGCTGTGCGGCATTTCAAACAGCTTGGGAATGCTTATCTTTTTCCGAGTGATTCAAGGGTTGGTCGCCGGGCCATTGATCCCATTGTCACAAAGTTTACTACTGAACAACTACCCACCCGCGAAGCGAAGTATGGCCCTGGCATTGTGGTCGATGACTATCGTTGTCGCCCCGATCTTTGGGCCAATTCTCGGCGGTTATATCAGTGACAACTATCACTGGGGCTGGATCTTCTTTATTAACATCCCGATCGGGATAGTGGTTGTTTTAATTGCAGGCAGCACGCTGAAAGGGCGAGAGACCAAAACCGAAATCAGACCGATCGATACTGTGGGGTTGGTTCTGTTGGTCGTCGGTATCGGCGCTTTGCAAATCATGCTCGACCAAGGTAAGGAACTGGATTGGTTTAACTCCACCGAAATTATCGTCCTGACAATCGTAGCCGTGATTGCGATTTCCTTCCTGATCGTGTGGGAGTTAACCGACGATCATCCGGTGATCGATTTGTCATTATTCAAGTCGAGAAACTTTACCATTGGTTGTTTGTGTATCAGCCTGGCCTATATGTTGTACTTTGGCGCGATCGTTTTGCTACCTCAGTTACTACAGGAGGTATATGGCTATACCGCCACTTGGGCTGGTCTGGCGTCGGCTCCCGTTGGGATATTGCCGGTATTGCTGTCGCCAATCATTGGTCGCTTCTCTCATCGAATTGATATGCGACAGTTAGTCACATTCAGCTTCATTATGTATGCGGTTTGTTTCTACTGGCGAGCATATACATTCGAACCGGGGATGGATTTTGGTGCCTCGGCGTGGCCGCAGTTTGTGCAAGGTTTTGCCATTGCTTGCTTCTTTATGCCACTGACTGCAATTACGTTGTCGGGTTTACCGCCAGAGCGAATGGCGGCGGCATCCAGCTTATCTAACTTCCTGCGAACACTGGCGGGGTCGATTGGTACGTCAATCACCACCACATTGTGGACGCAAAGAGAATCGATGCATCATTCGCAATTGACGGAGTTTGTTAACCCATTCAACCCGAATGCGACACAGATGTATCAGGATTTGGAAAAACTGGGGATGAGCGAGCAACAAGCCTCGGCTTATCTGGCGCGAGAGATAACTAATCAGGGGCTAATTATCTCGGCTAATGAAATTTTCTGGCTCTCGGCAGGCGTATTCCTGCTATTGCTGGCATTAGTCTGGTTCGCCAAACCCCCATTCACCTCCGGTGGCAGTGGCGGTGGTGCGCACTAAATCAATCAAGATTTAACATAAAAAAACAGGCGCTGACTGATCATCAGCGCCCGTTTTTATACTGAGCATACCCAAAATCATTCACGTTGCAGATAAATGCATCCCGATCAAGCTCGAGTGCATGAACGCAGCTAACAACCCTGCAACGTCAAGGACGCAGGGTATTATTGGGCGCTATTTTGACGCCACCATTCTGACAGCAAAATCCCCGTCGCAACCGACACGTTCAAACTTTCAACTCGCCCAGTACCGCCGATAGACACGCTCATATCTCCCTGCTGCCAAGCGCTGTCGGTGAGGCCGTCGCTCTCTTGACCCAACACCAGCACCATTTTAGCTGGCAGTTCCGCTTTCGCCAGACTGACACCTTTATGGCTTGAGGTCGTCACGATGGTGTAACCCGCTTTACGGAAGGTATCCAGCACCGAGAGGAAATCGTCGGCATTGATTGCCTTGATATGCTCTGCACCACCTTCTGCTGTACGCACTGCGGCACCAGACTCCAGCATCGCCGGGTCTTGCAACAACACGCCATTAATACCGAAGTGCGCGCAGGTACGCATAATACCGCCTAGATTATGTGGGTTACCCACATCTTCCAATGCCAGCACGCAATCTTTTGCCTGAGTTTGCTGTTGCAAATAGGTTTCTGCATCCAAACCTTGGCGTTTTTTAATTAAGAAACACACGCCACCGTGGTGCTCTGTACCCGATGCTTTCGCCAGCTCGTCTTCTTCAACCACATGGTAAGCCTTGCGGTTAGCCGCCATCCATTTCAGTGCTTCACGGAAACGAGGAGTAACTGACTGTACAAACCAGGCGCGCACAATAGCATCAGGGCGACTTTCAAACAGCGCTTTACAGGCATTCTCGCCATAAACACGTGTTTCTTCAGCTCGCTGACGACGCAATTGCGCAGGATCTACATGGCTCTTGCCACTGATGCCGCCGTGATCAAACTCTGGCTCCTCAGAAGGCGCACGAGACACGGTTTTCCACGGTGAATCGTAAGGGCCACTGCTGTCAGAGCGTGCCGGACGGCTAGGACGATCGCGTTCATTACGGCCGGAATCATTACGACGTGAGTCATTATTCCGCTGTGAGCTGCCCCGGCCGGCATTATCACCCGGACGACCTTTACCCGCCGGACGTTGTTTGTTACCGCGGTTATTATTACGGTCGTCGCTGCTTTCGTCACTGCGGACGTACATCACTTTAACTTTGCCGTTCTTGCCACTAAATGAATCGTTCATTGTCTTCTCCACCAACGCGCAGGGCGCGAAGATTACCTGATGTCTGCCCGGTTAGCCATAAGCAAGCGCTAAAAGCTACCAACTATCGTATTCATCGAATAAACCTTTTTGGCACTGGCCTCATTTATACCCATAATAGATAACAACAACGAAACAATTCAGCTCACTTTGACTGTTTGGTTTCTCTTATCTACTGAGATACACAATAAAGGCTAATCTATGAATACGGTATGTACAGCTTGTATGGCGACCAACCGCCTGCCGGAAGAACGTATTGATGACGGCGCTAAATGTGGGCGCTGTGGCCACTCTTTATTTGATGGCGAAGTGATTAACGCCACCGCCGAAACGCTGGATAAACTGCTGCAAGATGACCTACCTATCGTCATCGACTTCTGGGCACCTTGGTGTGGCCCTTGCCGCAGCTTCGCCCCGATTTTTGAAGATGTCGCCGCAGAACGTGCGGGAAAAATTCGCTTCGTTAAAGTCAATACAGAAGCGGAACCCACACTTAGCACCCGTTTTCGTATCCGCAGCATTCCCACTATTATGCTGTATCGCAACGGCAAAATGGTCGACATGCTTAACGGCGCAGTGCCAAAAGCACCTTTTGATAATTGGTTAGATGAACAATTAGCAGTAGAGCCATCAGCCTGATAAAAGCTCGCTCAATAAGTTTACCCCATTTACTGGTGATGAGGGAAAATCCCCATCACATCTACGCCCTGGCAGTTTTCTGTCGGGGCGTGACTTTTTCTATAATTCAGACCCTAGGTTCATTAGAATAGCGCTATTTCTTCAGGAGCCGCCGTGACAGAAACATTGACCAACGCACATTCATTGCCCGTAAATATAACGACGGGAAATGCGGTATTGCGCCTGCGTCACCAGCGGCTGGCATTATCCACTCGCCCCTACCGCGCCCGAGGTTGTCGTGCCATTCGTTGCCAAGGTTGCCTGCTAACTGAACGTTTTTGTTTGTGTGATACCATTAAACCGCAACAAGCCAACAGTCGGTTTTGTCTGGTGATGTTTGATACTGAACCACTTAAACCCAGTAATACGGGCCGCCTGATTGCCGATATATTGCCGAACACTCAAGCCTTTATGTGGGCGCGAACGGAAGTTGATCCTGAGTTGCTAGCCGCGATTCGTGACCCTCAGCGCCAGCCTTATGTAGTTTTCCCTGAAAAATATGCTGAACCCGAGCGGGTGGTTCTCAATCAATTACCCATCAGCGATAAACCGCCATTATTCATTCTGCTGGACGGAACCTGGAATGAGGCAAAAAAAATGTTCCGTAAAAGCCCGTACCTTGCCGGTTTACCTGTGCTATCACTGAACGTCAGTAATACCTCAGATTATTTGCTACGAGAATCACCACGCCCGGAACAACACTGTACCGTAGAGGTCGCCGCTGCTCTGCTCCAGCAAGCAGGTGATATTCAAGCGGCAGATGGATTGACGGCGCACTTTCATTATTTTCGCCAGCAATATTTAGCCGGAAAACCTCATCATCCAGTGGGCCGAGTCACAGCAAGTATCGAAGAAATCGCATAAAATTAGGCCAGCTGTTTTTCCTTTAAGGAATACCCTATGAGCCAACGCGGATTAGAAGCACTACTACGCCCGAAGTCTATCGCGGTTATTGGCGCTTCTGAAAAACCTGATCGTGCGGGTTTCCTGATGATGCGCAATTTGCTTGATGGCGGATTTAACGGCCCTATTTTACCGGTCACCCCGACCCACAAAGCAGTTTGCGGGGTACTGGCTTACGCGAATATTGCCAGCCTCCCCATCACGCCCGATCTGGCCATTTTATGTACTAACGATCATCGTAATCTGTCCCTACTGGAAGATTTAGGTACACGTGGCTGTAAAGCGGTGATTATTTTGTCGGCGGCAACCGAGCAATTCTCGGATCTGAAAGCCTGTGCGCAACGCCATCACATGCGCCTGCTTGGCCCTAATAGTTTGGGTTTGCTGGCTCCGTGGCAAGGACTGAATGCCAGTTTCTCTCCGGTACCAATCAAAAAAGGCCGTCTGGCGTTTATCTCCCAGTCTGCGGCGGTAGCAAACACTATTTTGGACTGGGCACAGCAGCGTGAGGTTGGTTTCTCTTATTTTATTGCGTTGGGTGAAAGCCTCGACATTGATGTCGACGATTTACTCGACTTCTTAGCCCGTGACGGTAAAACCAGCGCCATTATGCTGTATATCGAGCATATCAGTGATGCCCGCCGCTTCTTATCGGCATCACGTAGTGCTTCACGCAATAAGCCGATTCTGGTTATCAAAAGCGGCCGCAGCCAACGCGCCCAGCAATTGCTCAATGGCCAGCAAGGTTTGGATGCCGCCTATGACGCCGCTATTCAGCGCGCTGGTTTGCTGCGTGTTCAAGATACTCATGAACTGTTCTCCGCCGTCGAAACATTGAGCCATATGCATCCATTACGCGGGGAGCGGTTACTGATTGTTAGCAATGGTGCGGCTCCTGCGGCTATGGCCTTAGATGAACTGATTAGCCGTAATGGCAAACTGGCAACCTTGTCTGATACCACCCAATCCGCCCTGAGTGCGGCACTACCGACTTTTGTTTCCTTACGTAACCCAATAGACCTGCGGGATGATGCCAGTGCTGAGCGCTATCTGGCAGCGGTTAAACCACTATTGGACAGCACCGATTACGATGCTCTGCTGCTGATCCACTCCCCTAGTGCCGCCGCACCGGGTAGCAAAACTGCAGAGTTATTGATTTCTGCTATCCGCCAGCATCCACGCGGCAAACGTATCACTCTGCTGACTAACTGGTGCGGTGAATATTCATCTCAAGATGCTCGCCGCTTATTCACAGAAGCCGGGATCCCGACCTATCGCACACCAGAAGGCGCGATTACGGCCTTTATGCACATGGTGGAATATCGTCGTAACCAAAAACAACTAAAAGAAACCCCGGCACTGCCTGTGGGCCTTACAGCAAATACTGCCCATGTGCATCAGCTAATTCGTCAGGCGCTGGCAGAAGGAACAACCCAGCTTGATACCCATGAAGTGCAACCCATCCTTGAAGCCTATGGGCTGCGCATGTTACCGACCTGGATTGCCAGTGACAGTGTTGAAGCAGTACATATTGCAGAGCGCCTTGGTTACCCGGTCGCCATCAAATTGCGCTCACCTGATATCCCACATAAATCGGAAGTTCAGGGCGTTATGCTGTATCTGCGCACCGCGATTGAAGTGCAGCGAGCCGCAGATGATATCCTTGATCGCGTAAAACGAACTTACCCGCAAGCCCGCATCCACGGTTTACTGGTGCAAAGCATGGCAAATCGGGCCGGAGCGCAGGAGCTACGGATTGCCGTTGAGCAAGATGCTATCTTTGGCCCCCTGATCATGCTGGGGGAAGGCGGTATTGAGTGGCACCATGAAACCCAAGCGGCCGTTGCTTTGCCCCCCCTGAATATGGCGCTGGCTCGTTACCTGATAATACAGGCAGTCAAAGGCGGAAAAATTCGCAGTCGTGGCTCACTACAACCGTTGGACATTCCTGGCCTAAGCCGCCTGCTGGTGCAGGTTTCTAACCTGATTCTAGATTGCCCTGAAATTTCACGCTTAGACATTCACCCCGTACTTGCATCCGGTAGTGAGTTTACGTTGCTGGATGTCTCAATGCAGTTGGCCCCCGTCACCGGTGACCCACAGGCCCGGCTGGCTATTCGGCCTTACCCACACGAACTAGAGCAGAATGTGGTGCTGAAAGATGGCTCTCATTGCTTGTTCCGCCCCATCTTGCCGGAAGATGAACCGCTACTGAAACTGTTTATTGATCAAGTCACTAAAGAAGATCTCTATTATCGCTACTTCAGTGAAATCAACGAATTCAGCCATGATGATTTGGCGAATATGACGCAAATTGACTATGATCGGGAAATGGCCTTTGTTGCAGTGCGCCAAAGCACGACCGGCCCGGAAATCATTGGTGTTACGCGCGCGCTATCGGATCCTGACAATATCGACGCAGAATTTGCAGTATTAGTGCGTTCAGACCTAAAAGGGTTGGGATTGGGCCGAGAGTTGCTAGAGAAGATGATTCACTATACGCGCAGCCACGGCTTAACACGGTTGACCGCTGTTACCATGCCCAATAACCGCGGCATGATAGGTTTGGCGAAAAAACTCGGCTTTAGCATTGATGTACAGATGGAAGATGGAATCGTTAATCTGGAACTGGCACTTTGATTTCAATTACATCAATCAAAGTGACATAGACCACATAGATTAGCGATTCGGTCTATGGCAGGCAAAACTTGCGCACAATCCGAAGAAGTAGTGGTATTATCGCCCGATTCTATGGATTAGTGTTTTTTTGGATATGGCGGTTCTGCCATCAAATAACAAGAGAAGAAGCGCACTGTGATGTTGTCAAAATTCAAACGTAGCAAACATCAACAACACCTTGCACAACTGCCCAAACTCCCCCAGCCAGTTGATGATGTCCAAACGCTTTATTGCCCCAAGGTTTTCCGCTCTACTCTGCTGGAATTAATAGGCCAAGCGACCAAACGTATTTATCTGGTGGCGCTTTACCTTGAGCAGGATGATGCAGGCCACGATGTGATGAACGCACTCTATCAGGCCAAGCAGCGGCATCCTGAACTGGAAATTTGTGTGTTGGTCGACTGGCATCGTGCCCAGCGTGGCCGCATTGGAGCCGCAGCAGTCAATACCAATGCTGATTGGTATTGTGAGATGGCCAGCAAGCATCCGGATGTGTGTGTCCCGGTTTATGGTGTTCCTGTGAATACCCGTGAAGCCCTTGGTGTATTGCATCTTAAAGGTTTTATCATTGATGACACCGTAATTTACAGTGGCGCCAGCATTAATGATGTCTATCTCCATCAAAATGATAAATACCGTTATGACCGCTATCAATTAATCACAAACTCATCATTAGCCAAAATCATGGTTGATTATGTGAAACAGCGGGTACTGAGTGCTGGTGCGGTTCAACGTCTAGATCGTACTGATAGGCCAACTAATCCTGAGATCAAAAATGAGACTCGGCAGTTCCGCTCGTCACTGCGCGACGTCGGTTATCAATTCTCAGCACAAGCAGGTAATGATGAATTGGCCGTCACTCCATTAGTTGGGTTAGGTAAAAAGAGCCAACTCAACAAAACCATTCATCACTTAATGGCTTCCGCTGACGAACGCCTCACGATTTGCACGCCCTACTTTAATCTGCCCGCGCTTTTGGTACGTAATATCATTTATCTGCTGCGTGAAGGTAAACAGGTCGAGATTATTGTTGGCGATAAAACAGCAAATGATTTTTATATTCCTGAAGATCAGCCATTTAAGATTATTGGCGCGTTGCCGTACTTATACGAAATCAATTTGCGCCGCTTCCTTAGCCGCTTACAGCGCTTTGTCGATAATGGTCAACTGATTGTTCGCTTATGGAAAGATGGCGATAACACTTACCATCTGAAAGGTATGTGGGTTGATAATAACTGGCAACTGATTACGGGTAATAATCTGAATCCGCGAGCGTGGCGTCTTGATTTGGAAAATGCGATTTTGATCCATGATCCTAAGCATGAGATGCATGAGCAGCGGGCGAAAGAGCTAGAATGTATCCGCACGCATACCAAAGTGGTTTCGCATTACCTTGAACTAGAGAATATTCAACAATATCCCGTCAAGGTTCGTAAATTGATCCGTCGTCTACGCCGCATTCGTATCGATCGGCTCATTAGCCGTATTCTGTAAATCTAAACATAAAGCCCGGTTCTCTACCGGGTTTTTTGTTTCAAGTCAGAGGAGAGACAGCATGAAGTGCTCACCTTATCTTCGCCCTTTAATTATCCTCCCGCTCCTTTTTATCAGCTCTGCATGCACCCACATGGCCAATGACAACTGGACAGGGAAAGACAAAGCACAACATTTCTTTGTTTCTGCGGCGTTAGCCGCCGCAGGAACGGCCTATGGTGAACATCAAAATTGGTCAGATACGAAAAGTCGTCATTTCGGGTTACTGTTCTCAATAGGGATAGGCGCGGGTAAAGAGTTGTATGATAGCCGCCAAGGGGGTACTGGCTGGAGTTGGAAAGATTTCGCTTGGGATGTTGCTGGAGCAGCTACCGGTTATAGCCTCTATCAAGCGGTTAACTAGTGCGAAATCAGCTGAATAACCGTTTATACGGCCTATTTCTCGTCAAATAACACTTAATATTGTATTTTGCTTTAAGTACAAACGTAAAAAAGCCCTCTGCATAGCAGAAGGCTTTCTCTTTTCATATTCCACACATAGCAAAAACCCCACGCTTTTGGCATGGGGTCTCGGCTTGATTTGATGCCTGGCAGTGTCCTACTCTCGCATGGGGAGACCCCACACTACCATCGGCGCTACGGCGTTTCACTTCTGAGTTCGGCATGGGATCAGGTGGGACCACCGCGCTATGGCCGCCAGGCAAATTCTGTTTTCATCAACTCGCTACACAATCACTCTCATGCAG